>CAWHOI010000005.1:0-662802 GCA_963830975.1 uncultured Solirubrobacterales bacterium | reverse complement strand
GCAGTGTTGCCAGCTCGGAATCTTTGGACTTTGGACTTTGGACTTTGGACTTCAAAATCCCCAATTCGCCTGCGGGCGGCAATGTGACCGTGGAAATCTCCTCGCGCGAGATTTGCGTGAGCGGGTCGAAGTAACGCAGCGATTCCAGTTCGTCGCCGAAAAATTCCAGCCGCACGGGCAACGGGCTGGTGAGCGGCCAGACATCCACAATGCCGCCGCGCAGGGAGATTTCGCCCTTCTGCGAAACCTGCGCTTCCGGCTCGCAGCCTTGTTCTTCGAGAAATTCAATCAAGTCGAGCGGGTTAATTTGGTCGCCGCGAGCGAGCGCGCGGGTGCGTTTTTGGATTTCACCGGGCGGAAAGGTTTTTTGCAGCAGCGCGGCAACCGACGTGACAACGAGTAAGTTGGGGACTCGTGGAACTCGTCCCTCCGATTGATTGGCCAGCGCGACGAGCGTTTGCAGGCGGTCGCTGATGACGTCGGCGTGCGGGAGTTTGCCTTCGTGCGGAAGAACTTCCCAAGCGGGATAAAATAGGAGCTGGCAGTTGGAAGTTGGAAGTTGGGGAACCTCGGCGTTGGACTTTGGACTTTGGACTTTGGACTCAATCGCCAGCCACGTTTCAACGTCCTGCTGGAAATTTTCCTGTGATTTCAAATCCGGCGCGACGATGACGATTGGCCGGAGCGGAAAAAATTTTTGCAACAGCGCGGCGAAAAATGGCTGCGCGGACGGACAGACGCCGGCGCAAGACAGCGCTCCGCCATGCTCCACGCGCCGCGCGAGAGATTGCACGGCGGGAGCCTGCGTGATGTCGGCGAACAAGTTGCCTGCCGCCGACGCTGCCGCGTTTTGCGCCAAGCGACATGAAATTCGCAGCGATCAGCCGTCGCGTCAAGCCGCGCGCGGACGGCGGGGGATTTATCTATTTTGGCCCAACTGGTTTTTCACTTTCGAGACGCACCACTCCAACAATTGTTTGAACCAGGCCACGATGATTTGACGCCAGGTGACCCATATCAAAGCCAGGCACAACAGGTAGATGGCAATGTCAATGAATGACAGCCCGAACAAGCCGGTCAGATGCAGGCCGTTGCCTGGCAAATAGGCGGCGCCGAATCCTTTCACGGTGAATGAAGTTGAACCCAGCGGGCCGTTGATCGCCACCAGCAGGTGCGCGGTGCCGGAGCCGTGAACAGGATCGTCAGCAGGTTCAAGTGCGTGGCCACAAAAGCGCCGGGAATGGCCAGATATTCATTGACGCTGGCCGGCGCCGCCGCCACCAGCACGCAGGTGTAGAGCAGCAGAAATTCGACCGTGTTCTTTTTCCGAAAAATGAAGGCAAAGAGGATCATCATGAAAAACCACACCGCCTGGCTGCCAAACATGAATTGCACCAGTGGCGGCACAAACATGTGGTAGAAAAACGCGGTGTCCACGGCCCAGTACTGGAACACGTTTTGAAGGATGCCCTGGCTGCCGCCGGACCAGCAGGGAACGAAACTGAAGGCAAACATGAGCACGGGAATCAAAATGACCGCCAGTTTTTGCGACAGCCCCTTTTGCTTGACGGCCAGCCAGAAGGGAAAGGCAAAAAACACGTGCTTTACCATCAGCGACAGCCCCAGAACGAACAGGCCAAAAAATTTTCGCCGGCCGACGGGCCGGTCAAAGTCGTCTCCCATCAACAGCGCCGCCGCCAGACCCAGAAAAATCGCCAGGTTGTCGAAATTATTCTGGTAGCCGCTGATGATGATCGAGATGGGATTGAGAATAAACCAGCAGCCCGCCAGCACCCCAAACCTGCGCCACAAGATGCAGAAAATTCCCACGTCTCCCAGACCAAGAAAACCGGAGACCATGTAGCGGAAGACATGGGGATTATGCCCGGACAGCACGTCGAGGGCGTGCAGGATGAGGAACCAGCCCGGCGCAAAATTGTAGCGCCCCGTGCTGGCATAGACATTGTCCCCATGCTCCACCAGCTTCGCTATGATTTGCCAGGAATCAAAATCGTAATTGTAGCCGAGGGTAGCCACCAGCAGTCTCGCGGCAACTCCGGCAATCATGACCGCAAGGAACAGCCAGACCGGCTTCGGTTGATTTTTCATTTTGTCCATTTGTTGTTTGAAGGTGATTTTCCAATGCCCGCTCCGGCTGTCACTTGTCTGTGAAAACGCCGGAGGAGGGCGGGATCCATTGCGCTGATAAATTTCCAAGCCTATGTCTCTCAATTTCCGTGGGCGATGGCATTTGTGCCCCAATAGAATTGCGACGGATACGGCCAGTTCTCCTCAACAGTCCGACCGTGGCGTAATTGGTCTTGTAATCATTCCACCATCTGAAAATCGTCACGTCCGATTGGGGTGCCTGCACCCAGGACAAATTCTGGTTCACGAAGACGATGAATTCCGGCGAATTCGTTTCGATTTCGCGGATCATTTCACGCTGCATCTCGCGGCAAACGGCTGCGGCTCCATCAGCGGATAGGCGTAAATGTAACCGGTGGCCGAATGGCGGTGGGAGAGAAAATAGATTTCCGGCTCGGACCCCAGCACGGCGATTTGCGCGTCTGTGGCGAGTGTTTGTCAATGAATGCCGCGACGGTTTCCGCCTCGGGAAAAAGTTCGGCGCCATACAACGCGTGCGCCCCCTGCGCCGCGAAAACGCGCCAGACGTCGCTGGTTTTGATGACGGTAAAAATGAGGATCAGCGCGTAAACGCCGGTTGGCCACTGGCCGAACCGGGTCGCGCCCATTTTCCGACGCCAAAGCTCGCACGCCCCGCTCACCGCGCAGCCGGCCAGCAGCCCCAGAGCCGGCAGCGTCAAAAGAAAATAGTGCGTCCGAAAATAAAAACCCGGAACCGTGGTCAGAAAGGCCGCCAGCGTGAATCCCAGGAGCCAGACGCGCGTTTGCCGCAGCCGTTCGTCAAACCAGATCATTCCCAATCCGGCGAGGCACGGCAGCCACAGCCAGAAATCCTCCGAAGCCATCGAGCGGACGCTCCACCAGAATTGCGAGCCGATGTCGGAAATGGACACGATTGAAATATATTGCCGCGCGTAATCCACCGTCCAAAACCAGAACTGGTGAAACACCCCGGCGCACCAGAGAATCAGAAAGCACAAACCCAACGGCAGCGCGGCCCCGACCGCAAACGCCGACGGAATCCGCAACGAGCGAATTCCCACGATCCGATTTTTGAGGAAACTGTCCCAAAGAAAAACTCCGAATGCCCACGCGGCGATGACGGCGGCGTGTTGTTTCATCAGCGTCGCCATGCCGCACAGGATTCCCGCGGCCCCGGCTGGCTGCCATCGCGCCGTCTGCCGGGCTTTCCACATCAAACACAAACCGGCGGTCGCAAAAAACGCCTCGAAGTGGGCGGCGTGGCCCGCCAATCCGAACAAGGCGGTATTGGCCGCGAGGACGGCATAACTGGTCGCCGCCACCATGCCAGCCGTTTGGTCGAGCATTTTTTTGCCGAGCCAGTAAATCATCAGCGCCGTCAGCGTGGTGGTGATTGTCAATCCGAAATGAATTCCCGCCGGAGTCTCGCCGAACAGCCGCATGATGACCGCATACATCGCGTAAGTGCCTGGAAATTTCATGTTGAACGCGAGATGGTAAGGCGGGATGCCCTGCAACATGAGCTGGCCGGCGTAGGCGTATTCGCCCTCGTCGCGCTCCAGGGAAAAATTCAGCAGGCTCAAACGCACCGCCGCCATCAGCGCCAGAACCGCGATCATGAACCACCACGTCCAATGCCGGTTGAAATGGCCGGTGCTGGCGGGCGTTGCGGCTGGAGACGGTTCCGTCATGTGCGGCATTCTGCAAATTCATCTTCCGGGAGCAAGTGAATACGTCGCCGGCCAATTGGAAAATCGCGCGACTTCGGAGCAATCATGGCGCATCCATGTTTGTGCGGAGCAGCGGCGTCAAATTGGCCGGGCCTTGCCAGCCCTCGGCCATGCTCAACTGC
This sequence comes from uncultured Solirubrobacterales bacterium, assembly GCA_963830975.1. Taxonomy (GTDB): domain Bacteria; phylum Actinomycetota; class Thermoleophilia; order Solirubrobacterales; family Solirubrobacteraceae; genus Palsa-513. The sequence goes on along the minus strand of CAWHOI010000005.1, from coordinate 658,820 downwards.
ATATTTTCGGTGAAACTGACATACAGATTGGTCGAATAATAAACCTGCTGAAACTGGCGGCTGTGATTGCTCAAAAAGCCGGTGGCCTGGGCGACCCAGTTCCGGTTATACGGCTGGTCCGACCAGTTGGAATATTTCAAGGGCGGCGGCGGCAAATCCGGCGGCAGCGGCTTGCCGGGGACGGGAATGTTGATCCGGCCGACAACCCAGACGCGGTGGCCGGATTGAAGCGCCGCGCCCATTTGGGCGAGCACGGGCTGGATGGCGTCGCGCGTTTCCATTTTTTCCCGGACCAGATCGTAGCGGTGCGTGGAATGATCCCGCAAGGGCGGCAGCGTGTCCCACGGCGTTGAACTTTTGAAATACCGATCGAAACTGATGCCGCAATACCACGGGGTGACGATGATGAAATCATCCGGCCCGGCTTCCGTCGTCAGGCGTTGCGCGATGAGGTCGAGGTTCGTGAAGCGCTGGCTCAAATCCTCGCGTTCGGGATGATTCGCAATGATGATTGTGGTGACGGCAAAACCGAAAACCGCCGCGCGCGCGTGGCGGCCAGACAGCGGCAGGCCGATTTCGTAACAAACCGCCGCCAGCGCCATCAGCGGAAGAAAATACCACGGCTCGGTGTTCAACGCCGCGAACCAGAGAAATCCGCCAAAGCCCACGATGGCAGTCAGCAGCGTCACCCCGGCGAACAACGCCAGGTTATTCGCGACGGCATCATTGGCGGGCGCTGCCGCGCGCGGAAACATCCGTTTGAACAGGCGGTTCGAGTCCAAAACGGCAACCATCACCAGCAGGAACAGCCAGAAATACCAATGCGATTTTGGCATGGCGGCGAACCAGAAAAAACCAGCCACTGTCGCCAGCGCCACCGTCAGCGTGCCGATGCTGATGAAGGAGCCGGATTCGGCCCGCGCGCCGCCGGTTTCCGGCTGGCTGCGAAGCAATGTTGTGCCGGCGCAAACGACAACAGCCACCACCAGAAATCCCCAGACCCAGACGTATTGCGCCAGCGGAAATCCCATCGCGTTGTCCAGATTGATTTTCACCAGTCCGGGATCAAATCCGACCCGCAGCGAGGCCGCCGCATCCGGCATGGAAACGATGCGCGACCAATACGGCAGCAGGGACGCCGCCGAAACCGCGGCTACGAAAAGAATTTTCACCGCCGCGCGCCCGTTTTTTTGCCGCGCGCAAACCGCCCATGCGCCGAAACAAATCGCCGCGACGAGGATGGCATTTTGATAAAGCGCCTGCGCGCTCAAAACCGCCAGCGCCGCCAGCCAGCCCGCGCGCGGCCACGTCGGGTTCTTCAAAAAAAGGCAAGCCGCCGCCGCCGTGAGGAGAATGGTCACGCTGCCAAGGCCATACGCCCGCAACGAATCGCCGAAAATGATCACCGTGCTGTTGAGCGCGAGCAGCACCAGCCCAAGCACCGGCGGCGCGCGGCGGATTTTCCAGACGGCCAGCCACAGCGCGGCGGGCAGCGCCAGCCCGATCAAAACGCCCAGCAGCCGCAGGCTCAAATCAGTTTGCCCCAGCCCGATGGCCGTCCAGCCGTTGACCAGCAGTGGCATCAGCACCGGAAATGAATCCTGCGACATCGCGGCCAGAGAATGGCGGCCGGACAAGTTGATGAGATTGACCTCGTCCCGCCAGAAACCGCCGGCGTGACGCAGAAAGAAAAAATGCAGCCAGACAGCCGCCAGACTGATGGCCGGTGCCAAAATCCATTCCGGCTGGCGCAAAATTGTTTTCGCCAGGCGTCGGAGTTTTGAATTTGCCGCCATGATTTCGGCGTGAAGATAAGGACGAATCCGGCCCGTGGCACGCAGAATTCGCCGAAATAGTGCTTGCAACCGGCAATCCGGCGGCTATCCTTCACGGCTCTTTAACGAAAGAATTTTATGGCACGCATTTGTGAACTGACCGGCAAACGCCCGATGAAGGGCAGCATCATCTGGCGCTCGGGCAAGGCCAAGAAAAGCGGCGGCATCGGCACGCACATCACCGCCATCACCAAGCGCAAGTTCCATGTGAACTTGCAGCGCGTGAAGGCGCAAATGCCCAACGGCGAAATCCGCTACATCCGCGTCTCCGCCGCCGCCATCAAAAAGGGGCTTGTCACCAAGGCGCCCAAGCGCACTTGGAAAAAACCGGAAGCGGAAGTCGCGAAAACTGCTGCTTAATCGAACGAGGATGGAGAATTGAGGATGGAGGATGGCGCGAAAGCGACATCCTCCGTTTGTTTTCCGGGGAAAATTATCAATTTGCCGGCGGTTTGGGCGTTCCAAAATTTCGCATTGAACGCCAAAAATTCGCAAATCCATGCGCGCCGAAGAACATCCAGATTCCGAGTCCTGCTTTCAAAAATGTTCCAACCGCAGGTAAAACTGTGTGCCACACAACGACTTTTGCGGGTTTCAATCCGGCATACTTCTCTTCTTCGGCAAGGTGACTAAGTGAATAAATGTTGTTGAAAAGCTGCGGCAGCGATCCAGCCAGGATCAAAATCCCGGCAACTGCAAACGCAAGCACCTGAATCTGCTCAAATGGAAGCGTCGTGACGTTTGATTCGGCGAAATCTTTAGTCAGTTTCTGGCCCCACGGCACAGAATAAACGATCAGCGAAATCCCGACACCAAGCAAAAAGGCAAACGGCAAAATCGCGATGATGGTCGCAAAATTGACGGTGTAATCAAGGTCTCTTCGTTCATAGAAAATGGCGCTGCCATAGACGGAGATGTATGGAATAAATTCAATCAGACAATAAATTCCGAGCAACCGCAGAACCAGCGTCGCCAGTTGATGTGCCTTCATAGATTTTCTTTCGCCGAATTTGCGGCAGACTATTTCACCCACTTCGGCAAAGCAATCGTGAAAAATCCGCGTAATCCGCGGTTTTATTTCCCCTTCTTCCATTTCATCGTCGCCCGCTTCAATTCCCTGTCCGACTCGCGTTTTTTCAAATCCTCGCGCTTGTCAAACGTCTGTTTGCCCTTGCCGACGCCCAGCGCCACTTTCACTTTTCCGTTCTTCCAGTAAAACGCCAGCGGGAACAGCGCGTTGCCCTTCACCGCCGCCAGTCCGAACAGTTTCCGGATTTCCGATTTGTGCAGGAGCAGTTTGCGCGGCGCCTTCGGCTCGTGATTTTGCAGGTTGCCGTGCGAGTATTCGTCAATGTGCGCGTTGTAAAGCCAGACCTCGTCCTTGTCCACGCGCGCGAAGGCGTCGGCGATTTGCCCCTTGCCGGCGCGCAGCGACTTGACCTCCGTGCCGTGCAGCACGATGCCCGCCTCGAAGGTTTCGAGGACATGATAATCGCGCCGGGCTTTGTGGTTGGTCACGATGTCGGCCATGCATCTAATGTAGAAGGAAGAAGGCAGAATGTAGAAACAAAAACCGCTTCATTCGACTGAACGAACGAAGCGGGACATTTTAAGAAACCGACCGTCATGGCAGAATGAACCGTTTCTTCATTCTTCATTCTGCCTTCTGCATTACTTTTTGCGGCGCTTCTTTGGCTGCGGGCGGACTAGTTCGGTCAATTCCGGCATTTCAAAGCCGATTTTGTCCTCCAGAATTTCGCGCAGCGCGATGTCCGCCATGCCCGTGCCGGCGGGCACGTCCACGAGCGGACGGCCCAGACCGCCGCCGCCGGCGTTGAGCTGGCGCACCCGGCGCGAGATGAGGTTCACCAGCACGTTGGGATTGCCGACCTTCTCGGCGGCTTTTTTGCAAAGTTCAGCGTTCATTACGTTCATTAAAAATAGCCCCGCAGTCTAACCGCTGACGACACTAATGCAACAAGAAAATTTCCCTCATTTTCTTTCCAAATCAAAAATCAAAGGCCTTCCCCTCGCGAACGAAGGGAAGGCGAAGATGCGCTTCAAACAACGGCCCAATGCCGTTGCATTTCGAATTTTACCAGGAAATGCTCAATCCACCGGAGATGGTTGAGGACTCGTTCTTGGAATTCAGGTTGGCGTTATAGTTCGCGAAACCCTGGACTGTCTTGTTGAACTCCACGGTCAGGCCGGCACCCACGACTGCGGTGTCGGCACCCAGTTCCACGCCGCGAACAACAAAGTCGCCGCTTCCGCCAACGAAGCTGGCATTCAGATCCGCGTAGCGGTCCGCGAATTCATGTTTCCAAACGCCATTCAACGCGGGAATAAATCGCACGCCATCCGGCTTGCCGAACTGCGCGGCCAGGCGCACGCCCAATTCGGAGCGGAAACTGTCCATATTCACGCGTTTCACGTTCAGGCCGTAATTATTGCCATCAGATGCGGTTCCGGTTTCAGCGAAACCGCCTTGGAACAGGTGCGCGTAGTCCAGCCCAACGGTGGGTTCAACCGTCAGCCAGTCGAACTTGAAGGCGTAACCGCCCTCGGCTGACATGGAAAACACGCTGCCGTCGTAGGAACCATCGGCCTCCTGATGGATGGATCCCACATTGATGAACCGCTTCGTGGACGTATTGAGAAAGCCGTAGCTCAAAATGCTGTCCAAGTGCCACGGGCCGCTCACATATCCGCCGTAGCCGCCGATCTGGTAGGCGTCCACCGTCCCGTTTGCGCCAGGTCCGCCGACGCCCGCATTGTCATGCGAATAACCCACGCCCAGACCCAGCAGCAATTTGGGACTCACACGATAGTCCATGCCGCCGCTCATGCCGCTGATGGTGTAGTTGCCGCCCGTCGCGTTGCCATCGTTTTTCAACTGGCCGAACGAGCCGATGCCCTGCATCCATAAGTCAAAAGGCTGGTTCACTTGCTGCTCCGGCATCGGGGGCGGCGTTGAACCGGCGCTGGCCAGCAGGACGGGCTTCCAACTGGTGGCAAATTCTCCGCTTCCACCGCCGACACTGATGCGGCCCGTGCGTTGCGCCATTGTGTTGTTGAAGGCGCCCTGCTGCAGAACACTCAACAACCCCATGGAGCCGTGAATTTCACCGCTCATGCTGTCCAGCGCCTTCCGTGCGTCGGCGGCAGAATCAATCCAGAGCAACTCGCTGACCAGGTTGGACATGCCCGGGGCGTTGCCAAATCGCGCCCAATCCGCCACCGGATCCAGCGCGTGCCCCACGGAATTTTCGTTGAACGTATCCGCCACGCTGGCGAAGGAAGCCCGCCGCATCCCCAGATAAACGTCATAGGGGGCGTTGTTCGAATAAACCAGCACCGTTGAGAGGAATATGGATATTGGAGAACAATATGTGAATTCGCTGCCGTCAAATTGCCCGATGACTCCATTCGTGGCCGCCAGAATCAGGTAATCCTCGTTGCCGTAGATTTTTCGTTCGATCGGCACAATAACTTCCCCGCCATTGAGTTTGGCCGTGCCGCTTACCAAAATCTTGTCCGAATTTGTCGCCAGATCATCAATCTGCACATAGTAATCGCCCCAGTTGGTCATATTACCGAGGACGGTGATGGTGCCGATGGGATTGCCGGGAGTTAGCAAGCCGCCGGACAGATTCTGCAAGTTGCCGATAATGGTGCCCGTGCCGCCGAACCTGGCCCCGTCATCCACCGTCACCATGTAGCTGGTCAGGGTGCCATTGTTTCGCAGGATGCCGCTTTCCACGTCAACACTGTTTGAGAAGACGTTGTTGCCGGTCAGGTTCCAGCCCCGGCCTCGATTGCTGGCGTCCACGTATAGCTGCGAAAAGTCGAGGAAGCTGCCATCGTATTCACCGTGACCGATGAGATACGCCGTGTCCGAGCCGCCGCCGCCCTCAATGTTGCCATAAGTATGCGAGCGGGACTCCAGCGTCACCGTGTCGTTGTAAGTCCCCAGCGAGATCGCCGTGCCGCCGGTTCCCGTAATTGTGCCGTAATTGTCAACATTGCCAGCGCCGCCGGTGATCTGCACACCGATATTGCCCGTAATGTCGGAGTGCCGTTTCTTGTTCAGCACGGTTCCGCCGGCCTGCAAATCAACACCGGCTCCGGTTCCGCCGGTGATCGTGTCGCCATTGGTCACATAGCCTGTGTTGCCGCTGATCAACACGCCATCGGTGGCTCCCTGAATCGAAGACTCCCATTTGTTGATTACAACGCCGCCGTTATCCATTTCCACGCCGGCACCGGTGTTGCCCGTGACCGAACTGTGCTCGTAATTTAACAAATAACCCGGATTTCCGCTGATTTTCACGCCTTCGGTGCTTCCCCAGATGGATGAGTAATCCTCGTTATAGACATTACCACCGTCGCGCAGCCTCACGCCGGAGCGCCCGTTGCCGGTGATGGAGGCATCGTATTCGTTGTAAACGCTACCCGTGCCACCGCCGATCTCCACGCCATAAGTGCCACCACTGATGCCGCTGTAGTTATCCACCTCGCCGCCAGCCTGCATATCAACGCCGGCGCGAGTATTACCCGTGATGGAGGAGGAATAATTATACACATAACCGGAGGCACCGCTGATTTTCACGCCTTCGGTATTTCCCCAAATGGATGAGTCATACTCGTTATAGACATCACCGCCGGCGCGCAGCCTGACACCGGCGCGCCCGTTGCCGGTGATGGAGGCTTCATATTCATTGTAAACGTCACCTGAATTACTGCTGATCTCCACGCCATACCGGCCTCCGGTGATGCTTGCGCCGTCGTAGTTGTAAACGGTGCCGCCATCCTGCATTTCCACGCCGTCGCGGGTGTTGCCAGTAATTAAGCCAAAATTTTCCACTTCACCCGAACCACCGCTGATTTTCACACCTTCGGTGCCGCCCCAAATGCTTGAAGCATAATCGTTATACACGTAGCCGCCGGCGCGCAACCGGACGCCGGCGCGGGTGTCGCCTATAATCGAACCCGATTCATTATACACATTGGCGTTACCACCACTGGCTTCCACGCCATACTGTCCGCCTTCAATGCTCCCCGGATTTGAGCTGCCGGAAATTAACGGTTCATAACCGGTTCCCGTGTTGTTCACCACGCCGCCGTCATCCAATTTGACACCGGCTCCGTTGGTGCCAGTGATCACGCCGAAATTGTTCACATAAGTCCCACCGGGCGTATAACCGGAGAGATGCACGCCATTATCGCCTCCAGCAATGATCCCGGCGATGCCGTTGTCCACGGATCCCCCGTCGCGTATTCTGACTCCAGAGCGGGTGAGGGCCGAGATCGTGCCGGCATTGGTCACATAACCCGGCGCACCGCTGATTTCCACTCCATATTGGCCGCCCCAGATGGTTGCGCCACTGCTGTTGAACACATTGCCGCCGTAATCCAGCCGGACACCGGCCCCGTTTGTGCCCGCGATGACGCCGGTATTGTAAACAAAGCTCGGGTCCGTGCCGCCGGAGACGTGCACGCCGTTGTCACCGCCGCCAATGGTCCCGATATTGTCAACGTTGCCGCCGTCACGAAACCGGACGCCCGAACGGGTGAGGGCCGAGATCGTGCTGGCGTTGGTCACATAACCCGGCGCACCGCTGATTTCCACGCCATATTGGCCGCCCCAGATGGTCGCGCCACCGTTGTTGAACACATTGCCGCCGTAATCCAGCCGGACACCGGCCCGGTTGGTGCCCGCGATGATGCCATTATTATTGACATAACCCGTGTCATTGGAGATATGCACGCCATTGTTGCCGCCGCCGATGATCCCGATGCTGGCGTTGTCCACCCGACCGCCGCTGTAGAACCTGACCCCGGAGCGGGTGAGGCCCGAAATCGTCCCGGCATTGGTTACATAGGCGTCAGTGACAACCACGCCATACTCACCGCCCCAGATGGTCGCACCGGTGTTGTTGAACACGGTGCCCGCTACCCAATTGGACGCCGGCACCGTTGGTGCCCGCGATGGTGCCGTAGTTGAACACCGTGCCTTCGGGTACGAAAAATACACCGGTGTCATTTCCTGCAACCAACCCAGAAGTTTGATTTAACAAGGTTCCATAGCTGGCAATATAAACACCATCGTGGCTGGCACCGGTGATTGAGCCGGAATTGGTCACATTACCGGGCCAGCCAATATTAACACCATCCAAACCGCCTTGAATGATGCCGCCCTGCAGATTTTCCACCCAGTCATTCGCCGGGTTAATGTCGCCATGTATGTAAATGCCATATCCGGTTCCGCCAGTGATGGTGCCGCCATTCATCACGTTGCCGTCTCCCTGGAAATAAACACCGTTCTGTGCGCCAGAGACGATTCCGCCGACCGAATTATTCACGCTGCCAAGAGTGACATAACTTGTGAAATCAATGCCCGTGCCGCTGGCGCCGGTGATTCTCCCGGCGTTGACCACCGAACCGCTGGCGTCATTTTGAACGCCATTTGCGCCGCCAAAAATGGTTCCGGTATTGGTCACCATGCCGCCGGCTTCCAGATAAATGCCGTTGTTGGCCGTGCCGACGATTGAACCCCAGTTCTGCACTACGCCGGAAGCGCCGGCGACATCCACGCCATTATTGCCGCCGGAGATACTCGCGCCCGAGTAATTAATCACCGAGCCGCCCTGCTCCAGACCGACGCCATTGTTTCCAATGCCATTGATTGAACCTTGGTTGACCACCGAACCGGAAGCGCTGGCGATATCCACGCCATTGACACCGCCAGAAATGGTCGCGCCAGTGTAATTGGACACCACGCCGCCTTGTTCCAGGAGAACGCCCGTGTTGGCGTTGCCCGTGATTCCCCCGGCGTTCAACACCGAACCGGAGGCGCCGGCGATATCCACGCCGTTGTTGCCGCCTGAAACGGTTCCGCCTGAATAATTGACCACGACGCCGCCATCACCCATGACAATGCCGTTGTTGTTGCCAACGATGGAATGGCTGTTCTGCACCGAACCGAGGCCGCCGGAAATATCCACTCCGTTGTTGCCGCCGACGATGGTTCCGGTGGTCAAATTGTTCACATTGTCGCCGCCAACCAGCTCAACGCCATTGTTGCCAATGCCGGTGATTGTGCCGGCATTGATCACCGAAGCGTCATGAATATAGACGCCATCATTGCCGCCTGTGATCGTTGCGTTCAACATATTGTTCACGGTGCCGTCGGCGCCCATGTGAACGCCATCGTTAAGTCCGGTAATGCTGCCGGCATTGGCCACATATCCCGAAGCACCTTGAACTTCCACGCCGTTGTTGCCACCCGAAATTGTTCTGGTGAACGAATTGCTCACGGTTCCGCCGTCGCTCAACAACACGCCGTCATTGGTCGTGCCGATGATGGTTCCTCCATTGACAACAGCGCCAAGGCCGCCACTGATTTCCACGCCATTATTGTTTCCGATAATGTTCCCGCCATTGAGCCCGCTTGAAAGGTTGTTGACGCTACCGCCGTTGCCCAGGAGAACACCGTCGTTGTTCGTGCCGATAATGAGGCCACTGTTGACCACCAAGCCAGAACCACCTGTAATATCCACGCCATTTTGATCACCCGCAATCAAGCCGCCCACCAGATTGCTCACACTGCCGCCACTGCCCATGAAAACGCCATCGCCAGCAGATTGAAAGTAGATGGTGGGATTGGGATTGCCCTCTCCCGAGATCACGCCGGCATTGAGCACCGAACCGGGGGCAAACAAAATATCAACGCCATCCGAGCCGCCCGTGATGGTTCCCGAGTGTAAATTGTTCACGCTGCCACCCCAACCCAATATGACACCGGTATAATTCGTGCCGACGATGGAGCCGGCATTGACCACAGCACCGGGGAGACTGCCATATTGTCCGATCAATACGCCGTAGTCGCCACCCGCGATGCTGCCGCTCTGGAGATTGGTCAAAGTGCCATCATAATCAAAAATAACTCCAAAGCTTAGGCCGAAGCCATCCGGAAGGCCCGAGCCAGTAATTCTGCCGGCATTGACCAATGAACCGCTGTCGCCGAAAAGAACTCCATCCGCGCCGCCCATTATTATTCCCGTCCCAGCATTGCTCACACTGCCGCCGTTACCCAGAAGAACGCCGGTGTTGTTTGTGCCAATGATGGTGCCTGAATTGATTACCGTTCCAGCGCCGCTATTGATTTCCACGCCATTGTTGTTTCCGCCAATAACTCCGCCCGCCGAGTTGGTCACACCGGGATCGAGCGCGCCAATCAAGATGCCATCGTTGCCGCCCAGAATGGTGCCGCCATTGAGAACCGAACCGTCGCCATTTTGAATTTCAATCCCGTTCTGATTGCCTTGAATCAACCCGCCCGATGCATTGTTCACACTGCCGCCAGCACCGAGGAGAACGCCATCATTGTTGGTGCCAAAGATTGTGCCGGCATTGAGCACCATGCCCGAGCCACCCACGATTTCCACGCCATTGATGTTTCCATAAATGTTGCCACCCGCCAAATTGGTCACTCCGGAACCGCCAGGAGGATCAATGTAAACGCCATCGTTGCCCTGGCCCGAAATGGTGCCGGCATTGAGCACGGAGCCGCCGTTGGTAATGTAGACCCCATAGTTGTATCCCGAAATAATTCCGCCGGACTGGTTGCCCACGCTGCCGCCGCCACCCAGATAAACGCCGCCGTAGCCGAGCGCGCCGCCGGTAATCGTGCCGGCATTGTCCACGGTGCCGGACTGGTTCTGAACATCCACGCCACTATAATCTATTCCCGTAATGGTTCCGCCAGCCTTGTTGCTCACTGTTCCGCCCGCCTGCAGCCAAACACCATTGTAAAGACCCGACATGGAGCCACCGGTCTGATTGATCACATTGCCTGCGCCGCCGGAGACCAAGATACCGGCAGAGTTGGTGCCAACGATCCCGCCTGCGTTGACGACGGAGCCGCCGCTGGACATTTCCACGCCATTTTGTCCACCAAAGATGTTTGCCGAGCTGTTGTTCAAGACGCTGCCACCGGCACCCAAGTGAATGCCGTCTGTGCCGCCGTGAATGCCGCCGGTGTTCGTCACAGAACCGGAAGCGCCCTGGATCTCCACGCCGTTGACGCCACCGTGCAAGCTCGAAAGGTTTTCGTTAACCACAACACCGCCACTGCCCAGATAAATGGCGTCGTTGTTGGTGCCCCTGATCGTGAACAGTGAGGCGTTGTCCACATAACCCAATCCGCCGGTGATGGACACACCATTTTGGCCGCCTGTGATAATGGCATTATTCGACACGCTGCCGCCAGCGGTGAAGTCAATGCCGTTCACGTTGCCGCGGATCACGCCATTGTTGGTCAGGCTCCAAGCATAAGTGCCGCCCGTGATGGCGTCTGATCCGCTGGAGGTATTGTTTACGTTGGCAATAACTCTCACCAGCACAGAATTTGTGGGCGAAAGGAAAAGCGTGTTCAAGTTGTCGCCGCTGGTGGAGCCTGAACTGATCACGCCATAGCCCTGCCCCAGTCCGGTCAGAGGAAGGGCCGCCAGCAACGTCAACAGCAACCCGCCCATCGCGCTTTGGCGCCACAAGTTCTGTCCAACACGCCATTCAATCATGATATTCGTTTCACACGCATCCCACAGGATTTTTGAAAAAAGTGCTGGAACAATTTGTTTAGCCCTGCCACACGGCAGGGATGAATAAAAAACCAACCGTTCCAGCGCCGTCAAAACTGAATCTTCTGCGGCAGATTTGCAACTTCATTCCCGAATTTTTGGTGGCCAGGCTCGCCCGGGAAACCAAAGCGGCTGAAAAAGCCCGCACCTTCAGTCCATGGAGTCATGTGGTGGCGCTGGTTTACGCGCAGCTCACCCACAGCATCGGGCTCAACGACGTGTGTGATGCCCTGCGCCTGCAATCCGGGCCGCTCTCCAGCATCCGTGGGGCGACGCCGCCGACCCGCAACACGCTTTCCCATGCGGACAAAGTGCGTCCAGCCGAGATGGCCGAGAAACTCTTCTGGGCTGTCTTTGAACACTTGAGGTTGTTGTCCCCGGACTTCGTCAGCGGCGCGGGCCGGAAGCGATTTGCCGGCAAGTTCAAGCGCCTGATCCATCTGGCGGATTCGACCACCATCCCGCTGATCGCCTCCTGCATGGACTGGGCCAAACATCGGCGGCGCAAGGCGGCGGCCAAGTGTCATCTGCGGCTGGATTTGCAAAGCTTCCTGCCCCGCTTTGCCATTGTGGACACCGCCCGGCACAACGATGCCAGGCGCGCGCGGGAACTGTGTGCCGGGATCAAGGCCGGTGAAATCGTCATCTTTGACAAGGCTTATGTGGACTTCGAACATCTGGCCTCCCTCGCCATGCGGGAGGTGTTCTGGGTCACCCGCGCCAAGGATAATATGCAGTTCAAGGTCATCCATCGTTACCAACGGGGGGCGGCTGGTAAAATTGTGCGGGATGATTTGATCCGGCTTGCGACCCCGGCTTCCCGGCAGGATTATCCGGAACTGTTGCGCCGGGTCGTGGCGCTGGTGGAAGTGGACGGTCAGGAAGTTGCCATGGTGTTTTTGACCAACAATCTGGAATGGAGCGCCACCAGCATCGTCGGATTATATCGTTGCCGGTGGCAGATCGAAGTGTTCTTCAAACAGATCAAGCAGACGCTCCAGTTGGCGGACTTTCTGGGCACCAGCGCCAACGCCGTGCGCTGGCAGGTGTGGGACGGCCCTGCTGGTTTATCTGTTGTTACGGTATCTGGCGTTCCTGTCGGAATGGAATCACAGCTTTAGCCGGCTCTTTACTTTGGTGCGCGTGGCGTTGTGGAAAAAATGGGATGCATTGCACTTGTTGCGCCGCTATGGGACAGCCGAGGGTCACTTCCGTTATCTGGCACGACCGGAGCAGGCCTATTTGCCGGGTTTTGCCTGAACCGCTGTGGGACAGCCAGCGGACCCGCATAAAAACCAAATCTCCCAAAATGTAAAACACTTAAAAACTCCCAACGCGTGTTTCCAGAGCAACCTCCTGTTCCCGAGGAATCCGAGCGGTCTTATCCCGCCGTGATCACGTTATGGGATGCGTGTGTATTCGTTTTCATAGTTCTGACTCCATTATGCTTGGTATTTGTGCTTGGTATTGAAGCTTGGTTAATATGCCTCACCCAGACTCTGTTTTCTTATAAAGGAGAAATAAAATCAAGCTTTTTTTTTATTTTTCACAATTCATTGGCGTGGAACGAAATACAAACAGCCGGAAGTCCCATGTTCATTCAGTAGAAAGCGAATCCCGGCTGCAAAAAAAACTTGGACAACATCTCTCCGCCGGCTTATGGAAACTGCGCCGGCCAAACAGTGTCCGGCATCATTCACCGGAGTTTGAAGAGCGACGGATTGCTTGTCTCCATGCCTAAGGATTTGCGCCTGCCGGATTCAATCTTTCCGCCTCCTGATCCGCCCAATGAATCAATTCCTGCCGCTGGCTGTCCGTGAGCCGCGCGCCGGCGTGGATGAGTGTGTATTTCTTCGGCGGCATTTCCTTGTAATCCAGTTCCTCGCTGACCCGCTCCAGCCGTTTCGCCGCGCGTTCGGGCAGCGCGTGCGGCCAGTCGGAAAAGTTCAGCCGCTCGCGCCCGCCGTTCACGTCGCCGACGACCAGCCACGACACCGGCGCGACATGGCTATACCACGGCCACCGGGTCTCGTCAGAATGACAGTCGTAACACGACGCGCGGAGCAGCGCGGCGATTTGCGGCGGCGGCGGATTGGTGGCGGAGATGTCGCCGCCCGGCGGCGCCGGCGGGTTGGTTCGCGCCGGGTTTGTGAATTGCAGCAGGGCGAACACCGCGGCGAGCGCGCCGAAAATCCATTTCAATTTCTTCTTCATTCCATTAACTGGCCGCACCAACAATGGAAAAAGTTCCGGCGTGAAGCAATCTTGAACTGCGTTGCGTCGCGGCATGCCGGCAGGCCGCCGCAGTTCCCGGAAAATTGGAAATCACGGCTCTCTGCCAGGAAGCCGCCAAGCTGTTTTGCGCTGGACAACTATTCCAGTCCGGCTTTCAATGCCTGTCGTGAAACGGAATGAACCGCACGCGAAAATGGACAGGCGGCAAGCCGCGCCGGCGATTATCTGTTAGGCAGCAAGACACGCTTTATGAAAACACGACACCAGACAGTTATATTGCTCATCGGCATTTGTCTTTGTGCGGTCTGCGCCCTGTTTCCACCTAGACGCCCGATTTTGCCGCAGGATTATGATCACAACACGAAGCGCGGAAAGGTGCCGCACGCATATTTCTTTTCAGATGATTTCTATGTCTATCGGGCGCCGGATATGGATCCGAATTTGGGGTATTTGGTCGAGGTTGACAGCGGGCGACTCTTGGTTGAGTTGGTTTTGGCTGCATCTCTGACGGGGATTGTTGTTCTCATTCCGAGATTGAAGGCATGACGACGTTGCTGCCTAATGTGAGAATAGGCTGCACATGCTCTTGACAGCACTAGCTTTCGCCATCGCTTCCGTCTTTAGTCCGTCACGATGCGACTAATCACCACGCCATAGCAAGTCGCCATGGCGCGACAGTGCACTTCCGTTTCCGCGCGGCAATTACTTCTTGAACGTCCGCATGTAGGTGATGACGGCCTTGATGTCGTCATCCGACAATTGGAAAGGTTTCATCACGGCCTTGTCGTCCTTTTTGAACCCTTCCTTGACGGCCTTGATGCCATCCGCATCGGTGAACGACGCCTGCACCGCGGCATCGGTGTAATCGCGGGCGCCGACTTTCTGGCCCATTTTCGACTGGCCTTTGCCGTCGTCGCCGTGGCATTTGGCGCAGTTGTCGGCATAGACCGCCTTGCCGTCGGCGGCAAAAGCGTTTGTGGTGAAGGCGAGCGCGAGCGCCGCCGGAATTGCGAGCAATGTGAGTTTTTTCATAAGCATTGAATTTAAGCTTCCACCCGTCGGCGAAACCGGCCATACCATTTTTGGCAAAGTCTGGACGTTTATTGCCGATGAAAATGGCAGGAATCAGGGTGATTTCCTTTTCCTTGGCAACGAGGCCGGCGGCCAAAATCGCGGAAACCGGAATTTTCACACCGCCAGCACTTCGCGGCAGGCGGATTGCAGCTTCTTCAAATTCGCCCTGGACTTGGCCTCGATGTAGCAGCGGATCAACGGCTCTGTGCCGCTCGCGCGGAAGGCCACCCATTCGCCGCCCGGCAGAAGAAATTTGTAGCCATCGGTGGTGATGAATTTTTCCACCGGAAATGCGCCAATGTTTTTCAGGCCGCCGCCAAGCTTGGCGAGCAGCGCGTCCTTTTTCTCCGGCGCAAAGCTGACGTTGATGCGATCGGTGTAAAAGTCGCCGATCTGTTTGGAAAGTTCCTTGAGAATCTGGCCGAGCGATTTCTTCTCGGTGGCGACCAGTTCGGCCATGAGCAGGCAGGCGAGAATGCCGTCCTTCTCCGGCACGTGGCCTTTCACGCTCAAGCCGCCAGATTCCTCGCCGCCGACGATGATGGGTTCGCTCTCCATCAGCGCGCCGATATACTTGAAGCCGACGGGCGTCTCATAAACCTTCACGCCGAGCATTTTCGCGACCGCGTCCACCTGATGGCTCGACGGCACGGTGCGGACGACCGCGCCGGTCCAGCCACGGTTCTTTTTCAAATGATACAGCGCCAGCGTCAAAACCTGATTGGGCGTCAGCCATGTGCCGTCCTTGTCCACGATGCCGAAGCGGTCGGCGTCGCCATCGGTGCCGAGGCCGATTTGCGCCTTGCCGCTGCGGACAAATTTCGCCGCGTCGGCCATGCCCTCGGCATTCGGCTCGGGATGATGCCCGCCGAAGAGCGGATTCAATTCGTTGTGAAATAGCGTCACCTTCGCGCCGACGCTTTCGAGCAGCACGTCGAGATAGCCGTGGGCCGTGCCGTAGGAAATATCCACGGCCACCTTGAGCTTCGCTTTTTTGATCGCGGAAAAATCTATGAGTCGGTGCAGTTGCTTGAAATAGTCCGGCTGCGGATTGAAGGTCTTGCAGGTGTAGGTGCCGATGACCGCGCCCTTGAACGAGAAATTCGCCGCCTGCAATTTGACGATGTTCGCCTCGATTTGTTTCGTCACGTCGGGCGTGGCGGGCGCGCCGTTGCTCGTGGAAAATTTCAGGCCCTGATATTCCGCCGGATTGTGGCTGGCGGTCATGTTGATGCCGCCGATGGCCTTGCGATGGCGGATGGCGTAGGCGATGACAGGCGTGGGCGTGTCGCGGTCGCACAGGAGCGGTTCGATGCCGTTTGCCGCGAGAACCTCGGCGGCGGCGAGGGAAAAATGGCGGCCCAAAAACCGCGTGTCGTGGCCGAGAATGACGACGGGCTTGCGACCGGGGAGTGCGGAGTTCGGATTGCGGAGTTCGGAGTTCAAATAGTCCGCGATGCCCTGCGTGGCGAGGCGGACGTTGTCGAAGGTGAAATCGCGCGCGATGATTTCACGCCAGCCGGAGGTGCCGAATTTGATTGAAGCCATAGAAATTTTTTGAGTCTGAATGTTACAGAGTCGAGCAAGCATGTGGAAACCAGACTTGCATGATTCACATTCAAAATTCTGCATTCTGTCAACTCTTCCAGTCGAACGCCTTTTTCTTGAGCGCGTAAATGTAGCCGGCAAACAGGATGCCGAGGAACGAAATCATCGAGGCGAGAATCATGTTGCGCGTGGCGTGGTCGGCGAGCATCTGCCGATAAACGACGGCCCACGGATACATGAAGACGACCTCGATGTCGAACAGGATGAACAGCATCGCGACGAGATAAAACTTCACCGAGAAGCGCGAGCTGCCCTCGCCGATGGGTTCCTTGCCGCATTCGTAGGCGGTGTCCTTGGCCGGGGTGCGTTTGCCAAATTTGCCAAGCAAAACGGAAATCACGAGCGTGCCGCCCGCGAAGCCGACGGCGGCGGCCAGCAGAAACAGAACCGGTATGTATTGCGCCAATTGCGACGGCTGCGAATCATCCATGCCAAGGAATTTAGAATATATGCGGGAAAATTCAACAATGAAAACCGGCCACGGCCATTCGCGCCTGCGACGGTGCTATGTTGGTTAATTGAATTTGAAGTGCGGCGACATATCGCCGCTTTGAAAACGCGGATATGTCCGCGCAGCCCAAAATCCATGTCCATCGGTGGTTAAAAACATTTGCGCGCGATTTTTCTTTTTCCCGCCGCCGTTTGCCGTTTCAATTGCGCCCCATGTCGCGCGATTATGTCATCGAAAATCTGAAGCCGGAGTTTCATCCGCACATTGACTATGCGCGCGAGCTGAACCCGCAGCAGCTTGCCGCCGTCACCGCGCCGCCCGGCCCTGCCCTCGTCATCGCCGGCGCGGGTTCGGGCAAAACCCGCACGCTCACCTACCGCGTCGCCTATCTGCTCGAACAGGGCATTCCCGCCGACCGGATTTTGCTGCTGACGTTCACCAACAAGGCCGCCGGCGAAATGATGCGGCGCGTCTCCGATTTGCTCGGCCAGGAATTGCGTTCGCTCTGGGGCGGCACCTTCCATTCCATCGGCGCGCGCGTGCTCCGCTCGCACGCGGACCTGCTCGGCTACCAGCGCGATTTCACGATTTTGGACCGCGACGACTCAAAGGATTTGATCAAGGCCTGCATTGCGGACGCCGGAATTGAGACGAAAGGCACGCACTTCCCCAAACCGGAGGTGCTCAATGAAATCTTCTCACTTGCCGTCAACACGCACAAATCCGTTCGCGACCTTTTGAACGAGCAGTTCGTTTATTTGTTTGACCGGCACAAGGGCGACAGCGATTTGGATGAGGAAATTCCGCGCCTGGCCGAGCTTTACGCCAAACGCAAACGCGCCACGAATGCAATGGACTTTGACGACCTGCTCGCGCTCTGGCTCAAGCTGCTTCAGGAACACGCCGAGGTGTGCGAACATTACCAGCGCCGGTTCCAGTTCATCCTCGTGGACGAGTATCAGGACACGAACAGGCTTCAGAGCGATTTGATTGACCTGCTGGCCGCGCGCCACCACAACGTCACGGTTGTGGGCGACGACGCGCAGAGCATCTACGCCTGGCGCGGCGCGAACTTCGCGAACATCCTCGAATTTCCAAAGCGTTATCCCGGCGCGAAGGTTTTCAAGATCGAAACCAATTACCGCAGCACGCCGGAAATCCTCAAGGTGGCCAATGCCGCCATATCCGCGAACGTGAACCAATTCACCAAGACGCTCGCGCCGTCGCGCAAATCCGGCCTCAAGCCCGCGCTTGTCGCGTGCGTGGACGCCGCGCAACAGGCGGCATTCATCGCGCAGCGCGTGGCGGAACTGCCGGAGGAAGGCGTGAACCTGAACGAAGTCGCCGTGCTTTACCGCTCGCATTTCCACGCGCTGGAATTGCAGCTTGAACTGACCAAACGGAACATTCCATTTTCCATTACCAGCGGCATCCGGTTTTTCGAGCAGGCGCACATCAAGGACGCGACGGCGTTCCTGAAACTTGTCGCCAATCCGCGCGACGAGGTTTCATTCAAGCGGCTTGTCCAATTGCTGCCCGGCATTGCGGCCAAAGGCGCGGACAAACTCTGGAAAGGTTTCAGTTCGCAGCTCGGCACGGAAGGTTCAGGGTTCAGGGTTCAGGGTTCAGGGTTGAAAATACAAAACCCTGAACCGCAAACTCTGAACTCTGAACGAAAACGCCCGATTGCAACCGCGCTTCAAAAATGTTCAAAGAGCATCGGCGTTAAATCGGGTTCAGCTTGGGCGCAATTTGTCGCGACGATTTCCCAGCTCGAAGACGAGACCGTCCGCAAGAGCGCGGCCAGGATGCTGCGGCTGGTGATTGACGCCGGCTACGACGATTACCTCAAGGAAAACTTCGCCAACTATCGCAACCGGCTGGAAGATCTGGAGCAGCTCGCCGTGTTCGCCTTTCAATTCAATTCCACCGAGGATTTCCTGACGCAACTCGCCCTGCTCACCAATGTCGAGGCCGAGGACGACCAGGCCGCGAAGGACGACGCGGAAAAAATCAAGCTCTCGACCATCCATCAGGCGAAGGGCCTGGAGTTCGATGTCGTGTTCACCATCATGCTGTGCGACGGTTTGTTTCCTTCCGCTCGCTCGATGGAAAGCGGCGAGGGCGAGGAGGAGGAGCGCCGGCTGTTTTACGTCGCCATCACGCGCGCCCGGAACGAGCTTTATCTCTGTTACCCGCAGGAGCGGGCCAGCTTCAGCAAACCCGGCGGCGAAACCATGCAGCAGCCGTCGCGTTTCCTGGCGGAAATCCCCGCCGACCTGTTGAACCAGTGGAATTTGAGGCCGTCGAATTCTTATCAGTGAACGCCGGCGCGGAGAATAGATAATGCAATGCTTCTTCCGCCGTTAATTTAATTCGCCATTCCCGCCAAAACCGCTACATTATTTCCATGAGTTATCTCACGCTGGAAGTGGAAATTGACCACGGGCGCGTTATTCCGTCCGAGCCAAGGCAATTGCCGGAAAACGGCAAAGGGCTGCTCACTATCCTGCCCGATGCCGCACAGAAAACAGGCGCGCCGCCAAAACGGACCCCGCTCGAAGCCCTCGAAGCCCTGCAAAAACACCTGCAACTGGATGATAAAAAAGTTGAAGTCTGGATGGCCGCAGTCCGCGATGCCCGTCGTTAAGGCATGACTCATTTCGACACCAACTTTCTGATTCAAGCGGCCAAGGACGGCTCGCCCGCGCACAAGGAATTTCAGCAATGGTCCGCCGCCAATGAGTCCTTTGGCATCAGTTCAGTGGCCGGGCGGAGTATCTTTGCGGCCCGCTGGATCCGACCGGCGAAGCGCTGGCGCGTTCGATGTTTCCGGCGCTGGAAATCTTCACCGAACCCGACGCGGTTTTAGCCGCGCGTTTGTTCAACCAAACCGGACGCCGTTCCCGCTCGCTGGCCGATTGCATGATTGCCGCGGTGGCGATTCGTTGTGGCGCGAAACTGGCGACCATCAACGCGGCGGATTTCCAGTCCTTCACCCCGCACGGTTTGGTTTTGGCTTGATTTGGACTGCGGCGGCTGTGCCATGCAGAATGGCGGGCAACCTGCCTGGCGACCCGCTGAACCGGTGGAATTTGAGGCCGTCGAACTCTTACTGAAGCGATATGAAAATACCAGTCATCAACAAACAGGAACCATTGCAGGTGGAAGCCGGGATTTCAAAGCTCTCCAAGGTGGAGTTTGCCAGAAATCCCTATCCGGCCTTGCTGAAAGAACCCCGGAATTTCTGGGATGAAATCTTCATCGCAAATGAAGCCTATATGCTGGACGAAATAACGCATCCCCGCGTCCGGCCAAAACTGGCGTATGATGCGGCGACACATCGCCTCTTTCTAGAGTATGTCGAGGCCGTCACCCTCAATGAACTGATTCAGACAGGCGTCACCGTCAAGGACCAGAGCCGCACCCACAAAATCCTGCGATGCGTGGTGGAGACGGTGGCGGATATGCACGCGGGCATCCTGTGCGACCGGCCGATTGTCCACAATGATTTGAAAAGCATGAACGTGCTGGTGCCGCTCGCTTCTCCGGCGGAAGGCATCCTGATTGATTTTTCCCACTCCTATTTCGCCGGTTATCTGCCCCCATTCATCACGGATAAAAAACAAGAGCCTGTGGGCACGGCCAGGTATATGGCGCCGGAGAAATGGGACGGCGACTACGCGAACGGTTTCAAAAGCGATGTCTTTGCCTTTGGCGTAATGGCCTATTACGCCTCCACCGGAAAACATCCCTTTGACGCGGAGCCGGCCCGGATCGAGAAACAGATTCGGGAAACAACGCCGCCCACGCCGATCCAGGCAGGGTTTGATGTCCTCCGCAACATCTCGGCCATCATCATGTCGTGCCTGGAAAAAAAGCCCGAACAAAGGCCGACCATGGAATTTGTCGCCCAATGTTATGCGGACGCCGCGAGCCTGCTGAAGTAGTTCAGCCGCGTGGTGCAGATGGGCAGATATTGCAGAATCAACGGAGCCAGCGCCCGCTTGCTGCCTTGATATTGAAATGGCTGGGGAACGGTCACGAAATAAAATTCACGCTGGCGTCGGGAAACACCTTCGCATCGCGCAGCCACTTTAGATTGTCGCCGAACAGGAGTCGGTTCATGGTATTTAACTACCAAATGATTTTTCTATATCATTCAGAAGCCGAGAAAATGCTGGTTGGCTTTTAGAATACAAAGCAGGTTTTTCCGCAAATTTCCGAGACAAAAGAATTTTATCGAGACCGAGTCGCTTTACTGCTTTAGAAGGAGACTCTCCCGACTCCAATCTTAGGCTTTTATCTATATGATTTAGCAATAATTGAAAATCAGTTGGATCAAATAGGTCTTCTATTGTTATCGCGTTAGACGGGTGAATTATCCGATTTGGATTAAGACCAAATTCACGCTCAAACTTCCTCGCTGCTTTTTCTCCTTCTTCATCACGGTCTACTAAAACAGAAAATTGAAGCCCCCATCCAATACAGAGCGATGCGAGAGTCGCCAACGACGGCGCACCTGTGCCGGGGAAAATGCAAACTTTTCCATGAATCGGAGATTTAATGAACCCAGCCCAAGTTGTTAGATATGTGTGATCACTCAATCCCTCGACCAGCAAATTCTTATCTCCAATCACACTAATGCGCTCACGCAAATCGAGTCCTATTGCCATAATAATGGGAGACAGAGTGTCCGAGAATTCTTCCGTTCGAAGAGCTGGATGCGTTAAGCGATCAACTATAATCGTTCCTTCATTACCATGTCGTAGCACAATTCGCAAGCGATGCAATTTATCTATCGGCAGCAAATATGGACTATGGGTTGAGTAGATAACTTGTTGTTTTGTGGCCAGTTTATCTTCAATTAAGTGCAGGACATCTCTTTGCGCTTTTGCGTGTAGATAGGTCCCGGTTCGTCTATCAGCAGAACTCGCATTCGATTTGGGTTACGCTTTTCTTCGGCAGCAAGCTTCAGATAAAAGCTTAAAAACCACACAAAACCTTTGCTTCTCTGTTCAGGATATTGGTCGACACCATCATGCACGAAGAAAGAGAATTGGAGCACTCCCTGCGCGTTTCGAGTGTGCCTTACCTGAAGTTCTACCGTTTGCTCCCCATCCACAGCCTGTTTCCAATATGCGAGAAAATCTCCAGTAATCGCCGCTGTTCGCCCATTGAGGTAGTTGCCAAGAGACTTTTCATTGTCCTTTTGCTTCACAACTAAGTTTAAATCAATTTCAGCAAGCATGAGGAAATCCTCAACTGAAGATTGCCCAGCCTGCGTTGCAGGAAGCGACTGCTTTGCTGTTCTTGCCTGGAAAAACTGATGAAGTGCTTCAACTGCTATTTGTTTTGGTAGTTGGTCTTGGAAGCTATCGAAGAACACGAAGAACGGCCAAAGATGCCAGCACTTACTTCCAAAATCTTTTAATTGAAGTATCGGCGGCTAAGATTTTGGAACTATTTGTGGAGAATCCGCAATCGGCGGTGTTGATGCTGGTGCTTCGTTTTCGCGCCACAAATCAATTATTTCTTGGTCTGGCGAAAACTTTCCTGTAAGAAAATCACGAGTGATCCAGATTTGACCTTTTTCCTTTAAATATTTGTAAACAGACTTCAGGCAAAGCACACTTTTCCGCCTGTAGGTTAAGGTTGAAATCGTCAGCATTGACTTCAAACAAGACGGAAACCTTTGGTTGCGCTTCCAGATTCCCCTCCGGCAAGTAATCTGGTGTCAGCGGTGCTTTGCCTTCCAATAGGTCGAAGTCGCGAAGTGCCATCAAAATAGCAGTTTTGCCGGCTTCATTCTGTCCAGCTAAAACCGTGATGTTATCCCCGGTAACAGTGCAAACACCGGTATCTTTGATAGAACGAAAATCCCGAATTTGAAATGCGAGCATTCTCATAGTTTCAAAACAATCAAGAACTGATTTTCAATTGGCTGTTGAATACGCCTATTTCCGGACCGTGTCGAGAAGTTTTATCAAACCAATTCCAATCGCTCCAAAGTGTTTCGCCGGAACTCCAAACCGGGCACGCGAACTTGCGGGCGTTCCGGGAATTCATCGTAGGTGCGGGCGTCCAGTTCACGTCCGGTTTCCTTTTTGCGAACGCCACCCCATTGTTTGAAAAAGAAGGCGACCTTGGCGCGGTGACATTGCGCGCGGATGTCCCGCACCCAGTCGGCAGCCATTGGCCGCGCGCCCGGCCCGCTTTCGCCGCCAACAATCACCCAATCAATGCCGTGCAAGGCGATTGGGCCGAGATGTTCCAGCAGCGGTTCGATGCTCAAGAAACGGACTTGCGCGGGCGAGTCGCGCAGCAAATCAATGCGCGGCAGGCCGTGCTGGCGGTTTTCCACGCTCACGCCCCACCAGATGTGCGTCTGCTCCGCCGCGAACTTCAATTTGCCTTTTAACAATTTCTGCATCCGGTCGGCGCGCTTGGTGAGAATCTGGTAGGTGTGCCAGTTGGCGGCCTTCATCACGCGCGCCACCTTGACGATGTATTCATCCGGCACGCCGGGATGAAACAGGTCGCTCATGGAGTTGACGAAAATCCGTTGCGGGGTTGACCAGCGCAGCGGGTCGCCGAGTTTTTCCGGCACGAGGCGCAGATCAAATCCCTGTTCAAACGGATGGCCGGGCACGCCGCGAAAGCGCTCGGCAAACGTCTCGGCGTAGCAATGCAGGCAGCCGGGGCTGATCTTGGTGCAGCCGCGAACCGGATTCCACGTCGCATCCGTCCACTCGATTTTTGAATTGGCGCTCATCGCAAACAGTCTCTCACAAACGATAGGACAAATGCTGTCCAAGGCGAATTATTTTCACAGCAACTGTCGCTGCCCGGTTTCGCTGATTTTCAATATTTTGTTCCAGAAATCTTTGGCGCGGGCGTTGCGGCTGAACAGTGTAAAGCGATAAAGCGGATTGTTTTCCGGGATGGAAACATGGCGCGTGCCAATGAAGTGTTCCTCGTGCTGAAATTTGCCGCAAAAATATTCGACCGACAGCCGGCCCAAATTCGCTGGGGTCCTTGGTGGTCCAGTCCCTCCAGGTGCGCTCGCCAAGAAATTCGTCGAGCGCCGTGTGGCTGCCCCTGGCCTTGCGGTATTGAGGGGCATTCCAAACGATGCCAAGCCGGTATTGAATGGTGACCAGCAGGTCAATCCGTGGATTTGCCGCCAGCCGCCTCATGGCTGACAGGGGCACTTGGGATATTCCAGTCGGGTCAATGAATGCGACGACGAGGGTGGAATCGTCGAACTTCAACCGGCGGCTGGATTCGGCGACGTCAATCCAGTTTTGGGGAATGATTTTGATCTTGTCCAGTTTGGGGTGTTTGGCAACGCGTTGTTTCAATGCGTCAGCCAGCGCCGGTTCCTCTTCGATGAAGATGTATTCAGAAAAATCGTGCTCCAGCGCAACCAGCGGCGAGCCGGGAAATTCCTCACCCGTCTCCTCGATTTTGCAGCGTCCCGGCCCGGCCATGACATCGAGATAGACCAGCTTGAACTTGTCGCGCATGGAAACGGTGGTGATGCCGCAATAATTGTTCAGATAGTGGTGCTTGCGCCTGGCCCATTCGCCGCTCACGCGAACGGGAAGCCCGTCACTGTTGGAAAGATTGCTCATGTGAATTTCAACTAAACTCGCCCGATTCCAACCTAAGTCGGGAGTTTTTGATAAAGAAGCGGCCCCCGTTTCCGGAGGCCGCTCGCATGATTTGATACATCATCCCCGCATGGGCTTGTCGGTGGGCAGGAGGAATGATTTGCGGATGCTGGCCACGCCAGCATTGCGATAGGGGAATGCCTGCTCGGCGGCCAGTTGCACCTGATGCCGCAGGCCGGCCAGCTTGCCAATGTTCGCCACGATGGCATTGAGCGCGCCCTGGTTTTGGTTTGTTTGCTCAACGGGCGCGGTCACGCCCGATGCGTAGGTGGTGATGGCACCGGACAGCGCGGTGATTTGCGCGGCCTTGATGCCGGGTAAAACATCCTTTGGCGGCGTGCCAGTGAGCCGGTCGCGAATGGCGATGGCGGCCGCTTGAACCTCGTGGAGTGTGTCGCTGTGCAGGTCTTCGCCGATGAAATAGGCGTGGCGCATCTCGGCCTGGTCGCCAGTGTATTTGCGGCGGGCGGCGGTTTGAATGGGCGCGATGGCGGCAATCAAAGCGTTGCGCGCGGTTTTTTCCTCGGCGGTCAGCTCGTTTTTCTGGACGCGTGTGCCGGAGAGCTTGCCAATGGCGGTCTCGGTGCTGTCGGCCAGCGAGTTGATCTGCCCCGGCAGCGTGGCGTCGAATTCCACACCGGCCAGGGTGGCGGCATTGGCGGGGTCGAGGGCGGCCTTGGCCACGGCGCGGGAATTGGTGATTTCGCCCAGGTGTTTCTGGTTGATGGTGTGGCGCTGGCGTTGAGCCTTGGGCGCGGGGGTTGGTGTTGGTGTTGGTTCACTCATAGTTAGTTCAATGTTCGATGTTGAATGTTGAATGTTGAATGTTCAGGAAAGGGGGATTTTGAAGATTTTGGGGCAATTCCCCGCAAGTAACTGAAAATCAGGCCGTTGG
The DNA here is from genome assembly GCA_963830975.1 of uncultured Solirubrobacterales bacterium. Lineage (GTDB taxonomy): Bacteria > Actinomycetota > Thermoleophilia > Solirubrobacterales > Solirubrobacteraceae > Palsa-513. The sequence continues at coordinate 633,402 of CAWHOI010000005.1, read as the reverse complement.
CGCCTCGTTTTTGGCGAAAAACGTCAAAACTTAAGGTTTCCGGGTCAAAACTTAGCGCGTCCGGGTCAATTCTTAGCACGTCCGGGTCGCAACTTAAGGTGTCCGCGTCCCGACTTAACGCATCCGGGTCAAAACTTAAGATTTCCGGGTCGGCACTTGGCGCGTCCGGGTTGTGGATTAGTGCATTGGGGTTGCCGATTAGCGGGCCGGCATCAAACAACACGAATCCACCAGCGGTCGTCAGGCCGTTGAACTTGCCTATTGAAGATCCGATTCCCATAGCCAGTTCGAGGACGGTGGAGTTTTGATTTATCCCGGCACATAGTCAAGCGCATTTTCCTAATGATAATTTTGAGCGGACTCATGTCCGCTGCCACCTCACCTTTTCCCAATCACGCACCCTGCCGGAAACGATTTTGAAAGCACGAAAATCAATCCGGCAAATCACGCCATTGACGTCGGGCCAGATAAGGGTCGAGGTGGTTCAGCAGAAAATACGCCCAGCGTTGTTTCAGTTTCCGCCAGAAGGAACGCGACTTGCGCCATTCCTCCGCCGTCACGCGGTGGCAGTGCTTGAGATTTTTTGCAAAGATTTCGCGCGCCTCCTTCGCGATGGCTTTGTTTTCGAAACGGATCATCAGCTCGTAATTGATGCGCAGGCTGCGCGTGTCGAGATTGGCGGAGCCGAGATACACGATGTCGTCCACGACAATCAGTTTCGCGTGCAGAATCTGCGGCTGATACTCGTAGATCTCGATATTCCCCTTTAAAAAGCGGCGATACAGGCCCTGCGCGGCCAGCATGGAAAGCAGCACGTCAGATTTGCCGGCCAGAATCAATTGCACCTTCCCGCCGCGCCGCGCCACCCGCATCAACTCGCGCCGCAGCCGCCACGTCGGCAGAAAATAGGCGATGATCATCTGGACATTTTTCGCGCGCTTCAAATCCGTGTGCAATGCGCGTTTGAATGGGTTGCGTCCACGCCCCGGCCCGCTGAACAACAGTTGTTCCTCCGGCAGCGCGACGACTCGTTTTGCGCGGGATTTACGCAGGGGCATGAAACGTTTGTGCCGGAAGTCCGCGCGCCCGAACATTTCATCAAACGACTCCTCCAGTTGCGCCACCAGCGCGCCCTCGATTTTCAAGCCCACGTCGCACCAGCCGGATTTGACGCCGTCGCCTTCGTATTCCGTCGCGATGTTGAAGCCGCCGACGAACGCCACGCGCCCGTCGCACACCAGCAGCTTGCGGTGGTTGCGGATGATCAGGCGTTTCAAGGTGACCGGATTGAACTGCCGGATTTCGCCGCCCGCGCTCCGCAGAGAATCCCAAAAATGGGCGGGCAAAAAATAAGAACCGACCGCGTCCACGAGCACGCGGACGTTCACGCCGCGCTGGCTCGCGCGAGCCAGGGCGTCGCGAAAACGGGCGCCAACCGGGCTGTCCGTGAAAATATAAATTTCCAGGCTGACCGATTTATTTGCAGCGTCAATCGCCGCGAGCATCGCGGGGAAGACCTCGTCCCCCGTGCAAAGCCAGTTACAGGTGGAATTGGATTCGGCCATGATTGACGTATTAAGCTGGTTCAGCATGGCAGATTTTTAACCGGACGGCCAGCCTGCCGAAAAAAGTTCCAACGTTTCCCGATTTCAGGCATCTATACCTATGTGCAAGGCGTTTTGAATCCGAATTCCGAGATGGGGAGCGCACGCGGCTCGCGTGCTGGTTTGGGCGGCCCGCCCAAACCATCGTTCCTCGCTTTCGCCGGTCGGCGCTGGCGGCAAAAATGGGTTGGACGAAATTCTCGGCGGGCCGCCGAAAATCGCACGCCAGCGGCGTGCGCTCCCCCGGAGTTCTATCCCTCGCGTGTTCCAACTTCAAAATTCGGGTTGAACCGGCTCATCGTGATTTTCCTGTGCCTCGCGGCGTTTGCCAGCCGCGATGCGCAGGCGCAAACGGCGCTGCCGTTGCTCGGCGGCTCGTCGCTGGCCGCGCATCACACGCAGGCGAAATTGGTTTTAAGCATGGATGCGTGCTATCCCGACCCCGGTGGCAGGGTTGGCGCACTTGTGGATTTGAAAATGGAGCCGGGCTGGCACACCTATTGGAAAAATCCAGGCGCCGCAGGGTTGGCGACAAAAATCGAATGGGAATTGCCGCCGGGAATCACCGTGGCCGATTCCGGCTGGCCCGTGCCAAAAAAATTTCCGCCCGTCGAGGTGACCACTTACGGCTACGAGGACGAAGTTGTCCTGCCTGCTGTTTTGGAAGTTGTCTCCAATTTCCCGCCCGGACAGGTGAAAATTAAAGCCCACGTTTCCTGGCTGGAGTGCAAAGACGTTTGCATTCCCGCCAGCGCGGATGTCGAGGCAACGCTGAACGTCGCCAATTTAGGCGAAAAAATTAAAACCGGTTTCGAGAACCTTGCCGCCGATCCGGAACGCGCGCGTGTTGTTAATATGTGGCGACATTCGACGCCGCTTCCGCAACATTGGCTTGAAAGCGATCTCGGAAGCGATGTTCGCGCGTGGTGGGAAAAGCCGACTGCCGCCGACACGCGACCGCTGGTCATCGAATGGGCCGGGCCGCAGCGACAGACGGATTTTTATCCCGATGCGAGCGAGCATTTTGAAATTCAGGGTGCGACTGAAATGTTTGCCACCAAAAGCGGCAACGTCGGCTTGCGCAAGCTCGTAAAAAAATACAATGGTGACTGGCCGAAGGAAATTTCCGGCCTGCTCGTTTTGCCGCTCAGCACCAATGCGCCCGCATTGACCAACGGCTTCCGATACATCATCGCCTATGACGTCAAGCTGCCCGTCAGCGAAACCGCACCGACAAACGGATTGGTTGCATGGCAGCCAGTTCCGCCTGACCCGCTTGGCATTCTTGACTTTGACAATTGGGACGACTTTCTCTGGTTCAGCAAATATTTGTTCTACGCCTTCATCGGCGGATTGATTCTGAATATCATGCCGTGCGTGCTGCCGGTCATCGCGCTCAAAATCCTTGGCTTCGTCAGCGAGGCGCGAAGCGAACCGCGCCGCGTCCGCTATCTCGGCTTGATTTACGCGCTCGGCGTGCTCGTTTCATTTCTCGCGCTCGCGGCTGTCGTCATCGGCGTGAAAGCCGCCGGACACCACGCCGGCTGGGGAATGCAATTCGGCAGCCCGGTCTTCGTCGTCTGCCTCACCACGCTCGTCACGCTCGTGGCGCTGAACCTGTTCGGCGTGTTTGAAGTCACGCTCGGCGGACGCGCGCTGGATGCGGCGGGCGGACTCGCCTCGAAGCACGGCGCGGCGGGCGCGTTTTTCAACGGCGCGCTGGCAACCACACTTGCGACCCCTTGCACCGCGCCGTTTCTGGCGCCGGCGCTGGGTTTCGCGTTCGCGCAAAGCGCATCGGTTATTGTCTTCGTTTTCCTGTTTGTCGGACTTGGCCTCGCCGCGCCTTACGTTTTGTTAAGCTGCAATCCGGCGTGGCTGAAATTCCTGCCCAAGCCCGGCGCGTGGATGGAGAAATTCAAGATCGCCATGGGCTTTCCAATGTTGGCGACAACCGTCTGGCTCTTCAACGTCGCTTCCAGCAGCTACGGCAAAAATGTTTTGTGGCTCGGCGTCTTTCTCGTCATCGTCGCGTTTGCGGCCTGGATTTTCGGCGAATTCGCCCAGCGAGGACGCAACCACAAAACCATTGCCGTAATTATCGCATTGATTTTGCTCATCGGCGGCTACGCCTTCGCGCTGGAAAAGGAACTGGACTGGCGCGAAGCCATGCCGGATACAACTGCAACCGGTTCGCTGAAAGAGTCGCCGGACGGCATTGACTGGCAGCGATGGAGTCCCGAAGCCGTCGCGCAGGCGCGCGCCGCCGGCAAACCGGTGCTGGTGGATTTCACCGCCGACTGGTGCCTGACGTGCCAGGTCAACAAAAAGCTCGCCATCGAAATCCCGTCCGTGCGCGCGAAGCTCAAGGAACTCAACGCCGTCGCGCTCACCGGCGATTACACGCATTTTCCCGACGCCATCAGCACGGAATTGAACCGCTACAACCACGCCGGCGTGCCGCTGGTTTTGGTTTATCCGAAAAATGCCGGCGCGCCGGCCGTCGTCCTGCCGCAAATCCTGACGCCGGGGATTGTGCTCGACGCCCTGAACCGCGCGGCGCAGTAAAACGCGGGCGTCCCGCTTGAACACAATTTCGCCTTGCTTGTCTGAAACAGTGTGGTAAATTCAAACTATTAACTAAAATTATGTTAAAGACATTTGTTTTACTGGCTGCGATGACATTCGCCGCCGCCGCGTTCGCGGTGGAGACCGGCAAGCCCGCGCCGGATTTCACCGGCACGGACATCGCCGGCAGGCCCGTCAAGTTGAGCGATTACGCCGGGAAAATTGTCGTCATCGAGTCCTACAATTCCGACTGCCCGTTCTGTCACAACCAATACAAGACCGGTGCCATGCAGGCGCTGCAAGAGGAACTGGCCACCAATGGCGTCGTGTGGCTGCTGGTGAATTCCGTGAACCCGAAGAATTTCAGCCATCGCACACCGGAGCAGGCGCGGAAGGAAATGGCCGCGGAAAAAATGGACGTGACGGCGTGGATTGACGACGGCTCCGGCGCCATCGGCCATCTTTACGGCATGGAAACAACGCCGCATATGTTCGTCATTGATAAGGGCGGCGCGCTGGTTTATGACGGCGCGATTGACAACCAGCCCGACCCGTTTCATGACCCGACCAAGGCGCGCAATTACGTCCGCGAAGCCGTGGACGATTTGGTCGCCGGAAAACCCATCGAAGTTTCACAGACCAAGCCTTACGGCTGCAGCGTGAAATATGCGGATTAAGTCGAATTTGTGGGGGTTGAGGTAACGAGACCCAAATTCAAATTTTCAGAGGCATTTTGAGTCTCCTCACATATTCGCCGGCAAAATCTTCCTGCGAAATTCAAACACGCGCGGCGCAACTTCTGTTTGCCGCCGGTGTTTGAAGCGGTATATTGAAACCATGATGCGAGTCGGGAAAATCGCGGTATGCCTCGCGTGCTGGCTGGCGTTGAACGCCGGTCTGCGCGCGGTTGGCGTTGCGTCAACCGATTCGCCAACCAACAATCCGCTGCCGGACAATCCTTACGCCCCGATTGTGGTTCGAAATGTTTTGGCCTGGTTGCGCCGCCGCCGCCGCCGGATCCCTCCATTGACGCGGCAAAAAATCTGCCCAAAATCACGCCCACCGGCATCCAGTCCTTCTACGGCCATGTGAAGGCGTTGTTCAAGGTCGCCGGCGCTCCTGCCAAGCCGGGACAGCCGGCCAAGGATCTGTTTTATATTTTGAGCCAGGGCCAGCGGCAGGACGACATCGAGGTCACAAAAATTGACGAAAAGAACAACATTGTCACATTCAGCAACCACGGCATCACGCAGGAATTGCCCCTCGTCAGCGCGCCATCTTCCGGCGGCGCGCCGGCGGCGGCCTCGCCCGCCGCGGGGAATCCCGGCACGGTGCCGGGCGTGCCCGTCGCCAGCATCAACAGCGGCCCCGGCGGCATCATCCGATTTGGCGGGGGAACCGGCGGACGCAGCGGCGGCGCGGGAAACGGCGCGAATAATCCCAACGGCGGCGGCGGAACCGGCGCGCCCGGCGCGCCCGGCGGCTTGAATTTCGGAGGTTCCACGCAAGGGCGCACTTATCAACCGGAAGCTTCAGACATGACGCAGGAACAAACGGCCATCGTGATCGAAGCGCAACGCGCCGTGCTGATGAACACCCCAATCCGCCATACCCGGCCGCATTGCTTCCGCCCACGCCGTTGACAAGATTCAACACGCCCGACGGCAGCACACTGGACCAGTAATCAAACCACCTGTCACCGCGCCGAAAACCGGCGGGCGCGCAATTGCATTTCATCCAGAAACGCCCCGAGCAGCGGCGTCTTGCGGCCGCGCCACAGCGCGCCGATGACCAGCGGCGGAAACCCGTCCAGCGGCAGCACGCGCACCTTCGGCGAAAATGCTCTTTCAGGAATCGCCGCCGAGACGCCGATGCCCAGGCCGCTGGCGACGTAGGTTTCAATCAAGTCCACCGAGCCGGCCTCGATGCTCGGAAACCAGTCCACGCCGAGTTTGTTGAGCCGGGCCTGAAAATTTTTGCTCAACGGCTCGCCCGGCGGGAAGCAAATCAGCGGTTCGTCAATCGTGTCGCGCCGCCACAATTCGTCCGCCGCTTTCACCCTGCTGTCCTTCGGGACGAGCAGCACCGGAGGCAGTTCCAGCAGCGCCAGCGCGTGGATGCCCGGCGCGGGTTTCCGTTCCATCACCGTGACGGCCAGGTCAATTTCATCGCGTTGCAGCAGCGCCTCCAGTTCCGCCGGCGAGCCTTCGCGCAGCGACAGCTTCAGCCCGAAAAATCTTTTCCGCACGTTTTGGAACAGATCCGGCAGATGCTCGCGCAGCACAATCGTGGCCGCGCCGATGCGGATGCGCCGCGCGTGCCCGCCCTGGAGTTCGCCCGCCACTTTTTCGAGGTTTGAGAAAAACGGCTGGACAAACTGGTGAAGTTTTTCGCCTTCCGCCGTCAGCGCGAACGGCTGCCGGTGAAACAGTTTGATGCCGAGGAATTCCTCCAGTTGCGCGATTTGCGAGCTGACCGCCGGCTGCTGGATGCCGTAGGGGATGTTGCGCACCGCCGGCATGATGCCGCCATGCTTCGCGACGTAATAAAAAAGTTCGAGATGATGGATGTTCACGGCTGATCTGGACGGCTTTCTAGCAAATCCGGGGCGGCGCGGAAAGAAACAAATTGCCGGCACGGGATGACGCAACTACCGCCGGGGCCGGTTGTTCCCCGCATTTTTCAAAGCGTCCCTTTTTCAGGCATTCACGAGCGCCTGGATGGATTCGACGAAATCACCGATTTTATACGGCTTGGGCAGGAAACAATCCGGCTTGGTTTGCGCGCCGGCATAAATGTTTTCGTCCACCGTGCCGCTCAAGAGGATTGCCTTCTGACGCGGATTGATCAGCCTGCATTCGCGCAACAAATCCAGTCCATTCATTCCAGGCATCGCGTAATCCGTCACGACCACCGCCGGCCCGGACGCCGGATATTCCGCCAGCGCCTGTTTCGGGTCCTGGAACGTCCGCACGTCAAAACCCAAAGGCTGGAGAATGGTCGCGGCCAGTTCCAGCAGCATCGGCTCGTCGTCCACCACAAAAATCGTGGCAGCCGAACCGCCGTTTTGACTGGATTTGGTGAAGCTCATGCCCAAAGCAATAAAATCAAACACCCGCTCCGGGTGGTTTGCAAGCCTGTTTCGGCGAAAATTATTCACAACCACGGCCAAGCCAAAATCCGCCATTTGCGGGCCATCCGGCAATTGAACCCGGTTTTTCGGGCAAATACGTAATAACGTCTCTGGTTTGAGACTGCACCATTTGCTGCCAATTGTAGCGGCGGTCTGTGACCGCCGATGGGCCAACGAAACGGCGCTCATAGAGCGCCGCTACAGTGCAATTTCAAACTGAAACTGGTATGATATTTCCATTGCGCCCGTCGCCTACCTGCCGTAAATTTGTCCAGGCAAAAGGGGAGTTAATGCAAGGACAGACTGTTGCGGTTATGAAAGAAAAAATAATGCCAGCGTCAAATCCGAAAAAGGCCGCAAGCGCGACAAGCCGGCGTCGCGCCGTAAAATCGCTTGAAAAAACCGCCGCCGCCGCGCCGGAGGCCAAACCCAGACGAAAAACCCTGCTCGCCCGCGTCGTGAAAACGGCCAAAAAAATCCTGAAACCCCGGCGTTCCCCGGTCCGGCCCAAAACCATAGAAGTCCCGCCGATTCTTCTGGAAGGCGACCAGCCCGCGCCGCTGCCTGCCAGCGGCCCCGGCGAAAAATTTTCGCTCGGCCCCACGCCGCCCGCACAGCATTTTGAGACCACGGAAACCGAACTGCCCGAGGCTTACGGCACCAAAAAACTTTCCCTCACCGCGCGCGACCCGCACTGGCTTTACGCGCACTGGGATTTGACGCGCGACCAGCAGGCGAAACTGAACGTGAAATCCGGCGGACGGCCACCTTGTCCTGCGAATTTATCCGGACCGGCTGGAAGGCCATCCGCTCCACGAGGTTCACGTGCATCCGGAGTCGCGCCACTGGTTCCTGCACGTCGAGCACGCCGGAAATTCCTACGCCGCCGAACTCGGTTATTATACCCCGGTGGGCCGCTGGATGCGGATTGCAACCTCCTCCGCCACCATCACGCCGCCCGACGCGGCGGCGGCGGAAGCCGAAACGGAATTCGCCACGATCCCGGTCGAATTTCCCTTCGCGCGCCTGATGGAAATCATCAAAGCCGCCGTGTGCGAAAACCTGCCGCTGGCAAAGGCCGTCGAGGAACTCCGGCGCGGCGGCCACCCGGAATTGCCGCGCGGTGTTTCCGCCCCGTCCGTGCCAATGGACGCCGCAGCAGGAACAGGCGCTGGCGAAGATCGTCCGAATTGACGAGGTGCGCCGCGTCTGGATGGGCTCGCTCGAAATCACCGAACTCATCCGCCGCCGCCTGACGCACGAAGTTTCCTCGTTCGGCGTGTCCTCCTTCGGCGTTTCGAGCCTTTCCAGTCCGTTCGGCGGCGCGGAGCAGGCGAAGGGATTCTGGTTCAACGTCAACGCGGAACTCATCATTTACGGCGCGACCGAGCCAAACGCGAAGGTCACGCTCGGCGGACACGAAATCAAGCTGCGCCCCGACGGCTCGTTCAGCTATCGCTTTGCGCTGCCGGACGGAAAATACGATTTGCCCGCCGTCGCCGTTTCCGCCGACGGCACGGATGGGCGCGCGGCGAACCTCAAATTCAGCCGCGAGACGGAATACCTCGGCGACGTCGGCGCGCATCCGCAGGATCCGTCGCTGAAATCTCCGCTGCCGGAAAACCTGTGATTGCCATGGACGCGCCACCCCGGGGAGCCTTGATGTTCGTCCGCTTTGTCGCCGCCTGTTTCATGGGCATGAGCGTGGTGGAACTTTCCCTGTATTGGGCCGAATACAGAATTCCGCCAGATTCCGGTGAACGCCCTCTTTTCGGCGCTGTGGATCATTTTATTTCTGGCCGGCGTCGTCATTTTGATCAAGGCCAAAGCCGTCGCGGACTGGATTTCCGAAAAGCTGGAATAATTTTACCAGGGTCATGCAAGGCTATCTCTCACTCGTTCTGCACGCGCACCTGCCGTTTGTGCGCCATCCGGAACACGAAAAATTTCTGGAGGAAAACTGGCTGTTCGAGGCCGTCACGGAAACCTACATCCCGCTCCTGCAAATCCTCGAAGGCTGGCGGCGTGATGGCATGGCCGCGCCGCTCACGCTCTCGCTTTCGCCGACGCTCTGTTCGATGCTGCTCGATCCGCTGCTCCAGCAACGCTACGAGCGGCACCTGAACAGCCTGATTGACCTCGCCGAAAAGGAAATCCACCGCACGCACTGGGATCGCGCCTTCCGCGAACTTGCGTGGATGTATCATCACCGGCTGACGACCATCCGTGAAACATGGGATGCGCACCGGGGCGACCTCGTTGGCGCGTTCCGAAAATTTCAGGACGAAGGCCGCGTCGAAATCATCACCACCGCCGCGACGCACGGATTGCTGCCGCTGCTGGCCGGCCATCCGCCGTCCGTTCGCGGGCAGATTTTAACCGCGCGCGACCATTACCGGAGCTGCTTTGGGCGCGACCCGCGCGGCATCTGGCTGCCGGAATGCGCCTACATTTCCGGCATCGAAACTTTTTTGCAGGAGGCAAACATCCGCTGGTTCATCCTCGACACGCACGGCGTCTTGCACGCCCGCCCACGTCCGCGCTACGGCACCTTCGCGCCGATTTACACGCCCAACGGCATCGCCGCGTTCGGGCGCGACTACGATTCCTCGCGTCAGGTTTGGAGCAAGCACGAAGGCTATCCCGGCGACCCGCGCTATCGCGATTTTTACCGCGACATCGGCTTCGATCTGGATTTCGATTACGTCAAGCCGCACCTGCCGTCGCCGGAAGCGCGCGGATTCACCGGCCTGAAGTATTACCGCATCACGGGCGGAACGGGCGAAAAACAGATTTACGACCGGAGCGCCGCGTTGCAGGCCGCGAGCGGTCACGCGCAACATTTTCTCGACTGCCGCGCAGAGCAGGCGCGCAAATGGCCGGCCTGTTGGACCGTCCGCCGCTTGTCGTCGCGCCGTATGACGCCGAGTTGTTTGGCCACTGGTGGTATGAAGGGCCGGAGTTCCTGGACTACCTCGCGCGCAAACTTTGTTACGATCAGACAGTCATTTCGCTCATCACGCCCGGCGAATACCTGACGCGGCATCCGACCAACCAGATTGCCACACCGAGCGCGTCAAGCTGGGGCGAGGAAGGCTACCTGCGCGCGTGGCTGAACGACAAAAACGAATGGATTTATCCGCATTTGCAGGTCGCGCAGGAGCGGATGAGCGCGCTGGCGAAGAAATTTTCCAAGAGGAAATCCATCACCGAACTACAGAAGCGCGCGTTGAAACAGGCCGCGCGCGAACTGCTGCTGGCACAGGCCAGCGACTGGCCGTTCATTTTGCGCGCCGGAACCAGTCCCGATTACGCGCGCCGCCGCGTGAAGGACCATTTGCTCCGCTTCATCGCGCTGCACGACCAGTTGACCGCCACGAGCGTGGACGAGAAATGGCTGGCCGAAGCCGAATCGCGCGACAATCTTTTCCCGGACGTGGATTGGAATTATTGGAAGTGAATCGCACCTTGCAAAGCCGGCGCGGCCCGGTGAGTTGCAAGTCATTTGTGTGCGCAGCGAAATGCCCGCGCCGCTTTACCGTCCGCAGCATTGCTTGTATTTCTTGCCGCTGCCGCAGGGGCAGGGTCGTTGCGGCCGACTTTCGGGCCGGTGCGGACGGGCTTGGCTTTTTCTGACACTCGCCGCCGCTGCTTCGCTGACGACATCGCTGGCCTTGGGCTGCGCGCCGCCGGAACTGGCGGTTGTCGTGCCGCCAAACGCGCTGACCGACTGGTGCATCGTCTGCTGCGGCACGTTGCGCAGGAAATTTTCAAACGCCGCCATGGACGACGCGCTGCGGAAGATGTTGTTGCAGATCTGCGTCTTCACGTTGACCATCAGCTCGTCGAACATCTTGAACGCCTCGGCCTTGTATTCCACCAGCGGGTCGCGCTGGCCGTAGCCGCGCAGGCCGATGCTGTAGCGCAGGCTGTCCATTTCGTAGAGATGCTCCTGCCAGAGCCGGTCAATCGCGCTCAAGATGGTGAACCGCTCGACTTCCTTCAGCGCGTCGGGATTTTCAAAGCTGATCTTGATGTCGTAAGCGTTGCGGACTTTTTCGGAAATGAAATTGCAGACGGCGAACTGCGCCATGCTTAACCCGTCGAACAGCGAACCGGCCACCGGCTTTTCCTTGCCGGACTCGGCGGCCTTGACGATTTCGGCCTCCGGCATCCCGAGCGGAAAATTCAAGTTCACCCAGTCGGCCAGCGGGCGGAGTTTCCACTCGGTGTGATCGGTGTCCGTGTTCGTGAATTCCACCACCTTTTCGACGACGACCTCCTCCATGATGTCCATCAGCCGGTCGCGCACGTCCTCGCCATTGATGATGTCGTTGCGGAAATCATAAATCACCTGGCGATGCTTGTTCATCACGTCGTCGTATTCGAGCGTGCGCTTGCGGATCTGGAAATTGTGCTGCTCGACCTTCTTCTGCGCGCTCTGGATGGAACGGTTCAGCCACGGATGCTTCAATTCGTCGCCCTCCTCGAAGCCGATTTTCTCCATCATCTTCACGATGCGGTCGGAGCCGAACAGCCGCATCAAATCGTCCTCCAGCGAAACGAAAAAGTGCGACGAGCCGGGGTCGCCCTGGCGCGAGCAGCGTCCGCGCAACTGCCGGTCAATGCGCCGCGCCTCGTGCCGTTCCGTGCCGAGCACGTGCAGGCCGCCGACGTCCGGCGACGCCGGGACCGAGTTTGATGTCCGTGCCGCGACCCGGCCATGTTCGTGGCGATGGTGACGGCGCCGCGCTGGCCGGCGCGCGCGACGATTTCCGCCTCCTGCTGGTGATATTTCGCGTTCAGCACGGAATGAATCAGCCCTTCGCGCTTGAGCATCCGCGACAGCATTTCGCTGGTCTCGACGGAAACCGTGCCGACGAGAATCGGCCGGCCCTTGGCGTGCAGTTCCTTGATTTCCTTGACGACGGCGTTGAATTTTTCGCGCCGGGTTTTGTAAATCGAATCGTGCCCGTCCTTGCGGATGTTCGGCTTGTTCGTCGGAATCGTGATCACGCCGAGCTTGTAAATGTCGAGAAATTCCGTCGCCTCGGTTTCCGCCGTGCCGGTCATGCCGGCGAGTTTTTCGTAAAGCCGGAAATAATTCTGGATCGTGATCGTCGCCAGCGTCTGCGTCTCGCGCTCAATCGCCACGCCTTCCTTGGCCTCGACGGCCTGATGCAACCCGTCGCTCCAGCGGCGGCCCGGCATGAGCCGGCCCGTGTGCTGGTCCACGATGATGACCTTGTTTTCCTGGATGACGTATTCCACGTCGAGCTGGTAAAGCGAATACGCCTTGAGCAATTGCGAGATGGCGTGGATTTTCTGCGCCTTGGCCTCGAAGTCCGCCTGCAACTTCGTCTTGGCCTCCAGACGCTTGCGCGCGTCGGTTTCCGCGCCCGCGTCCACGTCATGCAACTGCGTCGTCAAATCCGGCAGCACGAACGCCTCCGGGTCTTTCGGGCTGACGAAATTGCGGCCCTTCTCGGTGAGGTCGGCTTCCTGGCTCTTTTCGTCCATCGCGAAAAGCAGTTCCTCCTTCTCGCGGTAAAGGTCCACTTTTTTCTGGTCCTTGTGCAATTCCAGTTCCGCGCGGTTCATCAACCCGGCGTTCTCCGGATTCTCCAAAATCTTCATCAACGCCTCGGACTTCGGCTGGCCGGTCTTGACGCGGAACAGCAGCAGGCCGATTTCATGTTCCAACGCCGCGGCATCCTGGACATTCGAGCCGTCCTCCGGGCGCAATTTTTTGATCAGCTTCTCGGCATCGGCCAAAAAGCGCCCGCACAACTGCTGCTGCGCGCGGACGAGCGACTCGACCAGCGGCTTCCATTGCGCGAATTGCTCGTCGTGCGTGTGCACCGAGGGGCCGCTGATGATGAGCGGCGTGCGCGCCTCGTCAATCAGGATGGAATCCACCTCGTCCACGATGGCGAAATAATGTCCGCGCTGGACCTGCTCCTCCTTGCGCGTGGCCATGCCGTTGTCGCGCAGGTAATCGAAGCCGAACTCCGCGTTCGTGCCGTAGGTGATGTCGCAGGCGTATTGCTCGCGGCGGACGCGCGGCGACTGGTCGTGCAAAATCACGCCGACGGTCAGGCCGAGAAACTTGTAAATCGCGCCCATCCATTCCGCGTCGCGCGCGGCGAGATAATCGTTCACCGTCACGACGTGGACGCCGCGGCCGGTGAGCGCGTTGAGATAAACCGGCATGGTGGCGACGAGCGTCTTGCCTTCGCCGGTGGCCATTTCGGTGATCTTCCCCTGGTGCTGGGCGATGCCGCCGATGAGCTGCACGTCGAACGGGACCATGTCCCATTTTTGCGGCAGGGCGCGCACGGTGATTTCCTGGCCCAGCAACCGGCGGCAGGCGTTTTTGACGACGGCAAACGCCTCCGGCAAAATCTCGTTGAGCTTTTGCGCGAGTTCATCCTTGTCCTCGATTTCGGCCAGCTCCTCCTTCCACGCGGCGGTCTTGGCGCGCAGTTCGTCGTCGGAAAGTTTCTGGAGGCCGGCTTCAAGCTCGTTGATCTGCTTGACGAGCGGCCAGAGTTTTTTCACTTCGCGGTCGTTCCTCGACCCGAAAATCATTTTAATAAGCCCGGTCATGACAATTCGCGAAAAATAGCGTCCGCCACGCTACGCGAACCAAGGCAAAGCGTCAAAACCAATCGCCGCCGGAATTTGTGACGTCATGGCAAAGATGCCGCCCGGCACGGTTAGGCTTTCGTGAAATGTTCGGATTGAACACGGTATGAACACGGATGGACGGGGCGGCGAGCGATTTTGGACTGCGTGGCAAGCGAGCGCGACACCGCTTTTGAAATTCAACCCGCAGTTGTTAGTTGTCGCCGGTCTGAAAGCGCCGTCGCCGCTCCGCTTTGCCGGCGCAGTCCAAATTGATTTCTCCTCATTCGTGGTTTCATTCTCCGTCGCCGACAGATTGCCGGCCAGGGAGTTGCTTCGCGCGGGCAACGTCGAGGGTCGCGAGGCCAATGAAGGCGTCCGACCAGCCTCACGAGGCGTCGGCGAGGGAGACATTGGCCTTTGAACCGCCTCCGTTTCCCGGCGCTTGGCCTTGGGAGGCCTCGACGCGGGTTAAGTTGCCCATCCGACCGCCTCGCGAGGCCTCGCGTTGGCCTCCGTTTCCCTTTCGACCTGCAAAATAGCCCTCGCCGAGGGCAATGGACCCCTCCGCGAGGGCTGTGTTTCCCCCGGAAACCTCCTCGTTTCCCTACGCAACCACCTTTTTTGCAGCCGGTTGCGGGGTTTTGGTGCTGGGACGGCCCGGATACCGCGTGGACAGGTCATCGTGGATGTCGCCGGCGCTGGTTTTGCCGCGTTTGGCCGCGTCGCCGGTGCCGCCGTAATAGGCGAGATCGGCCATCATGATCTCATTGCCCACCACGTCGTTTGTGTCTGCGGCCTTGGCGGCGAGAAGCTGGAGCTGCGGCAGAAATTTGCCGAACTGCGCCCGCAACGCCCGGTCCTTGAGCACTTCGGCGGGATCAACATAGCCGGGAATGAATTCCGGGTTGCTTGTCATGTAACCGGCGCACTTCTCGTCAAAGGCCACCGACTTGTCGCCCAGCATCACGTTGTCGTCGCCGGGAGGCCGGCTGATGAGAAACGGCAGCAACGTGCCGAGGGCGGTGATGTGGCCGAGGATGTCGGCGACATTCTGGTCGGCGAGGACGGCGGAGACTTGATTATCGTTTGGCATGATTTTTTGTTGGTTGATTTGCGGCCCGCCCGAAGCCCGCCGCGTCAGTGCGCCGGACGAAGGCAACCACGGAGCCGATTCCACCAAACAAGCCGTCCCTGCGCCATGCAACTATCTTCTCACCTCCCGCAGCGTTCCGGCCAGCGCGCGCCCGCCGTTCCGCAGCAAATACACCGGCCGCCCGTATCGCCCAGCGCCTGGCTGAATGCGCGCCAGGGTGTCCGCCGACGGCACGCGCCGGTGCGATTCGATGAAGCTCAACATCTGCCGCGACAATCCCGTGCGCGCCGCGAGCTGGTTGAGCGACAGCCCCGCCTGCTGCCGCCAGTCGCGAATGACGCCCGCCAGCGCCAGGCAAACCGGCTCAACGAAGGAGCGGGGGGATGGGTTTGAAGGCGGGCATTTTATCCTGGCCACAGATTTTCACGGATGAAACACGGATTCTGAAACCATCTGTGCGAATCTGTGCCCATCTGGGCTTTAATTTTTTGGCAGGATCACGTTATTCCATTCATTCGTGCGGATGGGGCGTGTGCCGATGATGAACTTCGCCACGTCGGCCAGCGGGACGCCAACCGCGACTTCGCCATGCTCGCGCCGGTGCCGTTGGCAAAACCGCTCTCGCTGGGAGCGGTGGTAGATTCGCGTCCGTCCTTCGTCACCGCCACCACTCCGAGCCGCCACGTCACAGGCGTGCGCGTATGCACGGCGATGGCGATGAATGCGTTGCCATCCGCATTTTGGCCTATGCCATTGAGCATGCTGCCGTCTTTCAGGCTATCGAAATGCCATGGTTTGGCACGACGGGAACCTCTTGAGTTTCTTCCAGCGGGCCGGCGGCATAGCGCAGCCGCACGGTGACGCGCGGCGGCAGGTCGGTTCCTTCGTTTGGACTGAAAGTTTTTATCTGCCAGCCAAGATTTCCATCCCGATCATTTCCGTCCTGCGCCGCCCCCTGCATTGAACCTCGTGCGCCGAGGGGAATGACATTGTTCCGGTCATCGAGCAATGCGACTTCGCTGAAACTGCCCAGGTCAAACTGCGGGTCTGAAAACCAGAGCATCAGGAAACGCGGTTCTGGGGACAAATGCCAGTTGCTTACATCCAAGCTGCCTGCTGAAATGTTCCGCAGCCATTTCAATTCCTCCGCATTCGTCACCGGCGAACCATCGGGATGCCGTGCTGCGCCAGGTTGATTGGTCCGCCATTCATCCTGCCACGCGAGAAATTGCAGCTTGGGAGGCTCGGCCAGCAAGGGTGAGTTTGTTGCCGGGGTTGCCGCCATGACCATCGCATCAAGTTGCTTGCCGACCGCCTCAAGTTGGGCGAGCAATTTGTTATCCACAGATCCCTTATTTTGCTTTGCCTGTTCGGCCATCGCCTTCATCAAATCCTCCTGCGTCTTGACCAATGGCTCGGCAATTGTTCCTTCGATCAGCTTCAGGATTTCCTTCTGGCGCGGGTTCATGTCTTTTTGGAACTGCGCCATCGCGTTCGTGTCTTTGATGTCATGTTTTGCCATAAAAGCTTCCGAATCCGCCTTAAATGCCGCCAATAAAACCGATGCTTCCGGCGGGATGGGGTTTAACGGCGCGGAAACATTGCCGCCGGATTGAATCGGCTGCACCAGCTTGTAACGAATCTTCACGCCTTGCCGCGGATAGTTGTTGGTGAAGCCGATGATTTGCAGCAGGCCGACATTGCCTGTGCGGGTCTTGAAAATAAATGTATTGGGCGACTGCCAAAAACCCACCGCGATGGCCGGCGACGGGATCGCCGCCAGGTGCACGACCGCCTCGACCCCCGACAGCACCTCGGCTCCGCTGAGTGCCTCGAGCGTCTCGCCGTAAGCGGTCAGGTCAGCCGGCAGGAACGGCGCGCCGCCGGCGCCCCCGTACGGGTCGGGTGCGCTGCGATCGACGTTGAGCACATCGTGACCGCGCTCCAGCAACTCGCGCACGACCGCACGACCAACCTTTCCGCTGCCACCGGTGACCACGATCCTCATCGCCGCTCACTGTAGCCGCCGCACGCCGACTGCCGCCGTCCAGCCCCGCGCGGGGCGGCGCGAACACCCTGCCCGACCGCGCCACCGAACATAGGCGTAACAGCAAGGCCGGGCGTGCGGAGATCCCGCATCGGCGCTGCGCCTTATTACGGATGCCCCCGCGCGGCCCTCGGGTGATGCTCCAAGGCGACCTCGCGAATCATCCCGCGGGTCTGTCAAATGCGTGCACGGCTCCTACGACCTAGCGATTGCAAGCGATTTGTGCGATTGTGCGCGAATGCGCTCGGATCGCGATGCGACGAGCGCCGGCACAACCGGCGCGCACACCGCGGTCGGGCGCATAGACTGGCAGTGAAGGCAACAACCGTGTCAGGCCCGCACGGAGCAGGGGGAAGCAGGGCCGCGATTTGCAAGTCGAATATCCCCACCGGGATGCCCCGGTTAGCGACGCTCAGGCGTTGAGGAGGAGAAGTTAAGTTATGTCTGACATCCAAGATGTAGCGGGCGAGGCACTCGAGCGACTCGAGTGGCTGGACTCCAAGAAGCCCGAGACCGCGCATTCGAAGGCGCGCGCGGTAACCCGCCGCACGGCTCTGACCGCCGGCGCCGGCGCGCTTGCGGGCTTGACGCTCGGCAACTCGGTCTCCGCGTTTGCGTCAACGACCTCTCGCGCGGCCGACGCATCCTCGATCTTCGGGACGACGAAGGCGTACAAGTTCACGCTTGTCAACCACGTCACGACGAACCCGTTCTTCACCCCGACCCAGTACGGCGCGTCCGACGCGTGCTCGCTGCTCGGCTGCACGTATCAGTGGACCGGTTCGGCGTCCAGCAGCGTGCCGCAGATGGTCTCGGCGTTCAACACGGCGATCGCCGCGGGCGTCGACGGCATCGGCTGCGCGATGATCGACCCGAACGCGTTCACGGGTCCGACCAAGAACGCGCTCGCGAAGGGCATCCCGGTTGTGTCCTACAACGCGGATGAGCCCAACGGGCGTCTGGCCTACATCGGCCAGGACCTGTTTGTGTCCGGCCAGCAGATGGGCGCGCACATTCGCGCGCTCGTGCCGTCCGGAACGGTCGCGCTGTTCATTGCGACCCCGGGCTCGGCCAACATCCAGCCGCGTATCGACGGTGCCAAGTCAGTGCTGCAGGGCACCTCGACGAAGTTCACCGTGACCGCGACCGGCGCGGCGGTGCCGCAGGAGCTGACCACGATCGAGGCCTTCTGGCCCGGCCACAAGACCTACAAGGGCATCTTCGCGGTCGACGGCGGCAGCACGCAGAGCTGCTTCCAGACGATCAAGAAGTACAACCTGAAGGGCAAGGTCATGTGCGGCGGCTACGACCTCACGCCGATCACCGAGGAGCTGCTCGCAGCCGGCTACGGTCAGTTCACGATCGACCAGCAGCCGTACCTGCAGGGCTTCCTGCCGATCCTCGAGCTGTTCCTCTATCAGGCCTCCGGTGGCCTGAGCGGAATCGCCGACGTCGACACGGGCCTGAAGTTCCTGACCAACAAGACGGTCGTGCCGTACAGCAGCACCGTCAGCCGCTTCGAGGGCACCGGCTCACAGCCGGGCGTCAAGAAGGGCTGAGCAGGAAGGCAAGGACAAACGGCTCGCAGTAGTTAGCGATGTCGAGCACGATTGACAGCGGCAGCACGCCCGCTGCCGCTCCAACAGGGGGCCCCGCGCCACAGCGTGGGGCCCCCCGTGGTGCTGGCTCTGCACCGCTTGCGCTGGTTCGGCGCTTCCTGATCGCGCGCGAGGGGAGCATCACCGTCGTCACGGTCCTGCTGACCGTGTACTTCGTCCTGACGCTGTCGTCGGCTTTCACGAGCACGGCGAACATCCAGGCGCTGATGCCCTACTTCGCGCCGTACGCGATCCTCGCCGTCGGCGAGGTCTTCCTGATGATCAACGGCGAGATCGACCTCTCGATCGGTGGCGTGTACCTGTTCGCGCCGTATCTCTACTACGAGCTGGCGACCGCGCACACACCGCTGCTGATCGCGGTGCTCATCAGCATCGCCGCATGCACGCTGGTCGGCGTCGTCAACGGCCTGATCACGATGATCGTCGGGATCAGCTCGTTCATCACCACACTCGGGACGCTGTTCACGCTCGAGGGCTTCACGCTGATCATCTCCCACGCACAACAGGTCACCGCGCCCGGCTCGCAGCTCGCCGGATCGGCCACGAGCAATTCGCTCTCGAGCTTCGCCAGCGTGTTCGGCGCCGGTACCTACTCCGAGCTGATCTGGGCGGTGATCATCGTCGGGATCATGCACGTGGTGCTGACCCAGACGAGCTGGGGCACGCACACGGTCGCGGTCGGCTCGAACAAGCTGGGCGCGGCCGAGGCCGGCGTTCGCGTGCGCTGGGTCGTGATCCGAAACTTCATGGTCTGCAGCACATTCGCCGGCATCGTGGGCATCCTCGAGGCGATCCGCACCAGCTCGATCACCCCGGACCCCTCCGGCGCCGGTGTGCTGACGCTGTCGGCAATCGCGTGCGCGGTGATCGGCGGCACGCTGCTGATCGGCGGCGCCGGCACGGTCCTCGGCGCCCTCGTCGGAGCGCTGTTCCTCGGCATCCTGCAGGATGCGCTGGCGATCAAGGGCGTCAACGCCAACTACCTCGACTTCTACCTCGGCCTCGCGATCCTGCTGGCGATGGCGATCAACACCTACGTCGGCCGAGTTCGAAAGGGATCAGGCCTTGGCTGACCAGGCACTACCCGGCGAGCACATCGTCGCGCCGACCTCGGCCAGCGACGACGTGCTGCGCGTGGAGCACATCGCGAAGAGCTTCGGCCCGGTCACAGCGCTGCGCGATGTCAGCCTGCACCTCAAGAAGGGAGAGGTCCTCGGCCTGCTCGGCGACAACGGCGCCGGCAAGTCGACGTTGATCAAGATCCTCTGCGGCTTCCAGAAGCAGGACTCCGGCAGCATGTGGCTGAAGGGCGAGCCCTACGAACCCAAGGGCGTGGAGAACGCGCGCCAACTCGGCGTCGACGTCGTCTACCAGGATCTCGCGCTGATCGACGACCTGAGCGTGTTCGAGAACATGTTCCTGTGCCGGGAGCAGCGCCGCGGCGCGCTGCCGTTCCTCGACAAGCGCCGGATGAAGAAGGAGACTCGCGCGGCGCTCGACGACATCGGGATCAACCTGCCCCGACTTGACGTGCCGGTCGCGCGTCTCTCAGGCGGGCAGCGCCAGTCGATTGCGGTGGCGCGCGGCGTCTACTCGCAGGCCGACATCCTCCTGCTCGATGAGCCGCTCGCGGCGATGGGAGCGAAGGAGGGCGCGATGATCCTCGAGCTGATCGCCCGCCTCAAGCAGGAGGGCAACCTCTCGATGATCATGATCCTGCACAACTATGTCCACGTGCTCGAGAGCTGCGACCGCGTGAACATGATCACCGACGGGATCATCGCTCTCGACAAGCCCACGAAGGACACCTCCGTCGAGGAGCTGACCGACATCGTGGTCGACGAGTACCGCCGGGCGCGCGCCGCGGCGCAGGCCGACGAAGCGGCGGGGCGGAGCAGCATCGCCGTCGCCGATCCCCGCACCTAGCCTCGTCGCGCTCAGTCCGGCTCGGCTTCGAGCGCCTGGCGCGCCGCGGCGTTGGCGGCCCGCTGCTCATCCGAGACCTCCGGCCAGCTCAGGCCGAGCGATGAGATCGACTCCACGATCACGGCGGCGGCAAGCGCGCGCAGCAGCGGCTTGCGATCCGCCGGGATCACATACCAGGGCGCCCACGGCGTCGAGGTCGCCGTGATGGCGTCCTCGAACGCCTGCATGTACTCGTCCCAGTGCCCTCGCTCGGCGAGGTCGGTCGCGCTGAACTTCCACTCCTTGTCGGGGTGATCCAGGCGGGCCAGCAGGCGCTTGCGCTGCTCGTGCTTGGAGACGTGCAGGAAGAGCTTGACGATCTTCGTTCCGTTGCCGGCGATGTGGCGCTCGAAGTCGTTGATCGACTCGTAGCGCCCCTGCCAGAACTCGGCGCCGCGCGGTCCGGGCGCGAGGTGCTGGCGATCCAGCCATTCAGGATGCACCCGCACGGCGATGACATCCTCGTAGTGCGAGCGGTTGAAGATCGCGATCCGGCCGCGGGCCGGCAGCGCCTTGTTCGCGCGCCAGAGGAAGTCGTGGCCGAGCTCCTCCGCCGAGGGCTGCTTGAAGGAGGTCACGTCCACCCCCTGCGGGTTCACGCCCGACATCACGTGGCGAATCGTCCCGTCCTTGCCTGCCGCATCCATCGCCTGCAGGACGATCAGCAGCCCGTAGCGGTCGCTCGCCCAGAGCAGCTCGTGGGCGGCCTCCAGCTGCTCGACGCTCTCAGCGAGCGCGGCCTCGGCCCGCGCCTTGCGCTCCTCGCCGGAGAGGTGGTCGAACCCGCGACCACCGTCCCAGGCGGGGTCGCGCCGGTCGAGGTGGGCGGGTTTGCCGGGCTCGACTCGCATCGCGTCGAGCGTCTTCTTCATCTCGCTCACTGCCCTGCCCCCTTCGTCGCGGTAGAGCGGTGCCGGCGGCGGTACTCGCGAGCCTTCGCCCGGTTGCCGCACACCGCCATGTTGCACCAGCTGCGCGAGCGGTTCTTGGACTGGTCGTAGAACGCCCAGCGGCACTCGTGGTCAGCGCAGACCTTCAGCCGCGACCAGCTTCCATCGACCGCGGCGAGCTGGATGATCGAGAGGAGCTCCGCGACCGCGCCGTCGAACCCGGCCGCCACCGGTCGCAGCGCCGGCACGCCGTCGCCGCGATCGAAGGCGACGCTCAGCGTCGCCGCCGGCGCGAGCGCATTGAGGGTGCGGACGGCGGTGGCGTCAACTGCGCCGTCGCGGTCGCGAACCTCGAGCAGCGTGCGCAGCGCCTCGCGCACGGCAAGCGCACGCTCGAGGTCGCCAGCGGCGAGTCGCTCTCGCGCGGCGATCAGCCCGTGCTCGCGCAGCCATGCCTGAAGCGCCTGCACGTCGATGAGATCCTCGTGGTCGGGATAGAGGTCGGCGGTGTTGAGGAACAGTCGTACGAGCTCGAGGCGCCCCGGGGCGGCGCGCGGGGAATCCGCGGCGGAGGTCTCCTCTTCGGCCGCGGCCGGCGTCGTGGACGGGCTGGCTTCCATACCCCGATTGTACCGCGGAGCGCAAACCACTGAAAGGGCTTGACTGGTGATGGTAACCGGCATATACTGCAAGGTAGTTACTCCCCCCAGGTCCTTCAGAAGGAGGCGGTCATGAGTCCCCAGCTGAGCTTCGCGCTCTCCCAGGCCAGGCATTCGGAGTTCATCGACCGGGCCACCCGGCGCCGTCGCGGATCACGCGCTGGTCGCGACCAGGATCGGCCTGAGCCGGAGCTCTCATGGGAGGGATTGACGCTGCGCCTGGCGACCAGCGCCGACCGCTCTGCGCTGGCGCGGCTTGCCGAGCTCGAGCAGGCCGAACGGCCGGCCGAGCCGGTGCTGCTCGGTGTCGTCAGGCAGCGCGCCGTCGCCGCGCTCTCGCTGAGTGACGGGCGCGTGATCGCCGACCCGTTCTGGCGGACCGCGGAGCTGGTCGAGCTGCTGCGCCTCCGCGCCCGGCAGCTCTGCGGGCGCTAGCGCGATCTGGCCGAAGGCCGGCCCGACGAGCGGCGCGGCAGCAGCGGCGTGAGCCGCGCTGTCATCCGAGGGCCGCCCGATGACACGCGATCAGGCGCGGAGCGCCACCGCGTGCAGGAAGTCTCCGTCGCCGAGCGCGCGATCGAGGACGAACCCCGCCGGCCAGAGCGCGGCGCTCGCGGCGTAGCCGAGCCAGAGTCGCCGCCCTTCGTCGCTGAGCAACCTCCCGAACAGCGCGTACTGCAGGCTCCAGCACAGGCCGATGAACGAGCTGCTGCTGCGAAGCTGCGGCTCCTCGAAGCCGGCCTGCTCGAGCGCCGCCCGCAGGCCGGCGCGCGTGAAGTGGGTGCGGTGGCGCGGGAGCTCGAGCGGGAACCAACGGGCGCCGAAACTCCGGCGCTGCCAGGAGCCCCAGTTGGGGAGCGTGACGATCACGCGTCCTCCCGGCCGGAGCAGCCCGCGGGCGAGCGCGAGATCGCCGCGCGGATCGCAAACGTGCTCGAGGCTGTGGCGGAAGACGACGGCGTCGTAGCTTGCGGGCGTCAGCGAGACCTCGGCGAGGATGCCGGCGCGCGCATCGATGCCGCGCCGTCGCGCCGCGGCGCAGGCCTCGGCCGACGGATCGACGCCGTCGACGCTCCAGCCCGCCGCAAGCAGGGCGGCGCCAAGGTCGCCGCGACCACATCCGACGTCGAGGGCGCGGCCCGGCGAGCGCAGCTCGCAGAGCGGCCAGCCGCGCATGCGTGCGCGCTGCACGAGCGCCATCACCCGCGCCAGCGAGCCCGCGGGAGCCATGTGCGGCGCGTACGCAGGCGGATAGAACGCTCCGAGCGCTCCGGTGTCCGCGAGGGGCAGCGTCGTGCCGCTGCCGCAGGCTCGGCAGATGTGGATCGCATGCGTGCCCCCCACGCCGTGCAGCAGATCGCGAGCCACGAGCGCCGGCTCAAGAGCCAGCTCGCCGCCGCAGGCCAGGCATCGCGGTCCGGTCACCACGCGCAGGTTGCCACAGGCTCCGGCCCCGCACGCCCCGGACGCGCCGACGGCGCTCAGATCGGGTGCGGAAAACTACGCGACTTCGTCAAGCTCACCGACGCTCCTGCCGACGTCGGTGCCGTGGACCACGCTCTCAGCCGCGGCCGGCTCACCGCGGGAACAGCCGCAGTCGCGCTCGCATCCGCCGTGTTCGCGGTCTGGGTCGGACTCGGTATCGGTGGCCACGAGGCCACCCTCTGGTTCGACGACACGGCCACGCCGCTGGCGGCGTTGATCGCGTGCGTGCTGTGCGTAGCCGCGCGAGCTCGCGGCGAGCGCCAGATGCGACTCTTCTGGACGCTGCTGGCCGCCGCGACGGCGAGCTGGACGGTGGCCGAGCTGATCTGGGGCTACTACGCACTGGTCCTCGCCCGGGCTGTGCCGATTCCCTCTTGGGCCGACGTCGGCTACCTGGGCGCGATCCCGCTCGCCGTGGCGGCGCTGATCGCCCATCCGGCGACGCGGGGCAACAGGGCACGCACGGCGCGCTCGATCCTGGAGGGCCTGCTCGTCGCCACCTCGTTGCTGTTCCTCAGCTGGACGCTGGTGCTCGGCGCGGTGTGGCGCTCGACCGACCTCGGCACGCTCGGGGGCATCGTCTCGGTCGCCTATCCGTTCGGAGACGTCGTGATCATCTTCTTCATCGTGCTCGCGATCCGCGGCATGACCAGCGGGGAGCGTCTGCCGCTGTGGTGGCTGCTGGCCGGACTGTTCGCAATGGCGCTCTCCGACAGCGGATTCACCTACCTCAGCAACACCTCGAACTACACGAGCCCGGGGCTGATCGACACCGGCTGGGTGGTGGCCTACCTGGTGATCGGCCTGGCGGCCTTCAGCTCGAGGCAGGGCGACGTGCGAGTCCGCGGCGAAAGCGCGCGCTCGCGGCCGTCGCTCGCGTCACTGGTCGCGCCGATCGTCCCCGTGCTCGTCGCGCTCACCGTGCTCGCGGTGCAGAGTCGGCTCGGCGACCACATCGACCACGCCGCCTGGATCATGGCGTTCGCGCTGATCGCGCTCGTGCTGATCCGCCAGGCTCTCGCGCTGATCGAGCTGCTCGCGCCCGGCAACCACGACGGCGGCGCGAATCTCATCACCAAGCTCACCGACGCTGCCCTCGGGCCCGGCGCCGGCGACGGACACGGCTCCGCCTCGCAGGCGTAGGCCACCTGAGCCCGTGACCGAGACCCAGTCAAGCGCGCAGGCGGCGAGGCGTGCCCCGTACGCGCCGGGGAGCGGCGAGGGGCGGATCCAGTGGATCCGCCCGGAGGGCTCGGGCTACGTCCCGCCGGCGGCCGCCGCCCGGGCGCCAGGGCGCGAACGCAGCGACCGCACGACGGCGATGATCGTGATCACGCTGACGATGGCCTGCACCCTGCTCGCGATCTTCGATCTCTTCCAGCTCGCCACGGGCATCTAGCCGCCCCGGGGCGCCGCGACCGCCCTTACTCCATCCGGAAGATCTCCTCCAGCGCGGGCGGCCCGCCGTCCGGGACACGCTCCGCCAGCAGCTCGGCCATCGCATCCTGCCAGCGGGCGTTGACCTCCTGGGACTCGAGGTAGCGTGCGGCCGCCTCGAGGTCGTCGGCTTCGAAGTAGCCGAACACGCTGGTTCCGGCGCGGAAGATCGTGTAGTTGCGGATGCCTGCGCCGCGCAGGGCGTCCAGCATCTCCGGCCAGACGTTGCTGTGAGCGGCGACGTACTCGTCGATCCGCTCGGGACGGACGTGCAGGACGAAGCCTGTTCGTTGGGTCATGCGGGCTCTCCTTGTAGCCGGCCGCTAGCCGGGCCGCTCGAGCGCTGCCGCGCCGCCGCGGGCCGCGCGGCGACGCAGCAGCTCGCGTCCGCGCCGGACGAACTCCGGTCCGTTCGGCACCAGCACGCTGAGGATCAGCAGCGCGCCCGAGACGACCTGGAAGTCGTTGTCGTTGAAGGAGCTGCTCAGCAGCAGGACGCTGTGCAGGCCGGCGTAGACGAACGCCGCGAGCGCGACGCCGATCATCTTCCCCTTGCCGCCGAAGATCGAGACGCCGCCGAGCAGCACGATCGTGATCACCTTCAGCTCGAAGCCGATGCCGATGTTCTCGCCGGCCGATGAGAGCTCGAAGGTGTACAGCATGCCGACCAGCGAGCAGACGACGCCGGACAGCACGAACAGCAGCATCTTTACCCGCTGCACGCGGATGCCGGAGTGCAGCGCGGCCTCCTTGTTGAGCCCGATCGCATACAGCGAGCGCCCGAACGGCGTCTTGTGCAACACCACTCCCGTGATCACGCCCAGCACGATGAAGATCACGACCGAGTAGGACATGAACGGGAGGCCCGGCACGCCGTTGACGCCGACGTTCGTGTAGGCCGACGGGAAGTTCGAGATCGTCAGCGGGCCGAGCACGACGTTCGCGAGCCCTCGGTAGAGGGTCAGCGTGCCGATCGTGACCGCGAGCGAGGGCAGCCCAACCTTCGTCACGAGGAAGCCGTTGATCCCGCCCAGCACCACGCCGAGACCGATCACGACGAGGAAGATCAGCCCCATCGGCCAGTGATGACTCCACAGATAGCCGAGCGTCTCGCCGGAGAGGGCGAGCGTCGAGGCCACCGAGAGGTCGATCTCGCCGACCATGATGATCAGCGTCATCGGCAGCGCCATCAGCGCCAGATCGCCGATGTTCGTGCACAGCGTGAAGAGGTTGTAGTTCGAGAGGAAGTAGCTCGAGGACTCGACCCCGAGGACGACCACGAGCACCAGCGAGATCGCCAGCGCCGCCTCCCAGCTGGCGTAGCGCCGCACGCCTAGGCCCAGCACCGAGAGCGCACCGCCGCCACCGGGCGCGGTCCCCGGAGCACGGCCACGCCCGTCGGGAGCGTCGTGCGATCCGGCGCCACCGGCGCCGGCCTCGATCTTCGCCGACTCGGGCGCCGCCGCCGGCGTCAGCTCCGGTACCTCAGGCGCCAAGGCGAACCCTCCGTTTGCGCAGGGCGGCGGCCAGCCGCAGCTGGATGCCGCGATCGAGCGAGATCGCGAGCACGAGGAGCAGGCCCGAGATCGCCTCGGTCCAGATCGACGAGATGCCGATCACGTTGAGCGAGGAGTTGATCGTCTGCAACAGCAGCGCGCCGAGCGCGGCGCCCACGATGCTTCCGCTGCCACCGAAGATCGCGACGCCGCCGACGACCACGGCGGCGATCACCTGGAGCTCGAGGCCGTTGGCGGCGGTCGAGTTGATCGTCGCGTACTGCGCCGCCCAGACGACGCCGGCCAGACCGGACACCGCGCCGCTTATCACGAACGCGGTGAAGATGCGCTTGGCGATCGGGATCCCGGCGCGGCGGGCCGCGTCCGGATCGGAGCCGATCGCGTAGAGATCGCGGCCGGAGCGGAACATGTTCAGGTAGTAGGCCGCGATTCCGACCACCACGGCGACCGCCAGGGCGAGCTCCGGGATCCCGAGCACGGTGTCCTGCGGGAGATTCAGGAACGAGTTGGGCTCGGTGCTCGCAACGACCACACCGGGACCGACGATGATCGTGTCGATGCCGCGGATGACGTAGAGCATCGCCAGCGTGACGACCAGGCTCGGCACGCGGCCGACCGCGATGATCGCGCCGTTGACGATGCCGCAGGCCAGGCCGACGCCGAGACCGACCGCGAACACCGCGACGATCGGGATCCCCGGGTGGGTCCCGAACATGTTCGCCGACACGTACGCCGAGAGGCCTACTACCGAACCGACCGACAGGTCGACGTTGCGAGTCAGGATCACCATGCCCTCGCCGACGGCGACCAGCGCGTAGAGCGCGGTCTGGCTGAGGATGAAGCGGATCTCGCCGCCGCCGACGAAGCGCGACTGGATCAGCGCCGAGACCAGGACCAGCACGCCGAGCACGGCGATGATGCCGAACGTGCGCGCTCGCAGGACGATGTCGACGAGGTGGCGCGGGCTTGCGAGCTCCGCCTCCTCCTCCGGTGTCAGCGCGGTCTCGCTCACGCGGTGCTCACCTCCGCCGCGATCGCGGGGACCGTGGCCTGACCGGTCGCGGCGGCCATGATCTTCTCCTCCGAGGCGTCCTCGTGGGCGAACTCGGCGACGAGGCGGCCCTCGCGCATGACGAGGATCCGGTCGGCGACGGCGAGCACCTCGGGCAGCTCGGAGGAGATCATCAGCACAGCCACGCCGCTGCGCGAGAGCTCGACGAGCAGCCGGTGCACCTCGGACTTGGTCGCGACGTCGATCCCGCGCGTCGGCTCATCGACGATGATCACCTTCGGCTCGCGGCTCAGCCATTTTGCGAGCACGACCTTCTGCTGGTTGCCGCCGGAGAGCGAGGTCGCCGGGTTGGTGATGCGGCTGTAGCGGACCTGCAGCCGGGCGGCCCACTCGGAGGCGAACTTGCGCTCGACCGAGGCGAACAGCAGGCCGTGGCGTGTCAGCCCGCGCAGCGACGCGAGCGAGACGTTGTCGGCGATCGACATGTCCATCACGAGCCCCTGCTGGCGGCGGTCCTCCGGCACCATCGCGACGCCCGCGCGCATCGCGTCGATCGGCAGCCCCTTGTGCAGCGGCCGCTCGCCGACGGACACGCTGCCGGAGTCGTAGATGTCGATCCCGAACGCGGCGCGCGCAACCTCGCTGCGACCCGCGCCGACCAGGCCGGCCAGGGCGACGATCTCGCCGGCGCGCACCTCGAAGGAGATGTCCTGGAAGATCCCGGCGCGTGAGAGCTCCGACACGCGCAGGATCGGCTCGCCCGCGGGGTGCGCCTCGTGCTCGCGCGCGGCGATGTCGCGGCCGACCATCGCACGCACCAGGTCGCCGGTCGTCAACTCGCCGATCGGCTGCGAGAGCACGCGGCGGCCGTCGCGCAGGACGGTCACGCGCTGGGCGATCGCGAAGACCTCCTCGAGGCGGTGAGAGATGAACACGACGGCCACGCCGTGCTCGCGCAGGCTCTCGACGACGCCGAACAGGCGCGCGACCTCCGTCGCCGAAAGCGCCGCCGTCGGCTCGTCCATCACGACGACACGGGCGTCGAACGAGAGCGCCTTGCCGATCTCGACGATCTGCTGCTCGGCGATCGAGAGCCCGCGCGCGACGCGGTCGGGGTCGATCGGCACGCCCAGGCGCGCGAACAGCGCGCGGGTCTGGCGCTGCATCGAGCGGTGGTCGATGCGCCGACCGGCGCGCAGCGGCTGGCGGGCGATGAAGACGTTCTCGGCGACCGAGATGTCAGGGAAGAGCGTTGGCTCCTGGAAGATGATCGCGATCCCGGCCTCGCGCGCGGCGGCCGGCCCGGTCAGCACGAGCGGGTGGCGATCCGCGTCGAGCATTCCGCCGCTGTCCGGCGGGTGGACACCGCCGAGGATCTTGACGAGCGTGGACTTGCCGGCGCCGTTCTCGCCGACCAGGGCGTGCACCTCGCCGCCGTAGAGGTCGATCGAGACGTCCTCGAGCGCGTGCACGGCGCCGAACGTCTTGCTGGCGCCGCGGAGGCTGAGGATCAGCGGCCGCTCGGCGGTCGGTGCGGGGGGCGGGAGCGGGCCGCCGTCGCGAGGTGGTGCGTCGGGGCCGTCAGGCCCGGCGGCGTCCTCGTCTTTGAGATTCCCCTGGTCCGTTGCTTCTGACACGAGGCTCGCAGTCCTGTCCTTGCGGCGCCGGATTGGATTCGGTGCGGCGCCGCGGCGCGATCGCGCCCGCCGCCGCCCGCTGGCCCGGCGGGTCGCCGGCAGCGCGTGCCGGCGACCCTTTGGGCGTTACTCGTTCAATCGTTACTGGTTGCTCTGTCGCCTTCCGGCTCTAGAAGCTGAACTGACCGACGTTTGCCTTCGTGAAGACGGTCGTCGGCCCGAGCAGGACGGTGTGGTTTGCGCCCACGGTGTACTTGCCGAGCTTGCCGGCGGTGAACGACTGGCCCGTGGCGTTGGTGATCGTCTTGGACGCGAGGTTCACTGCCGCGTACGCGGCCAGGTAGCCGAGGTTCGCCGGGTTCCAGAGGATGACCTCAGGAGAGGTGCCGTTGAGGATGTACTTCTTCATCTCCAGCGGCGTGCCCAGCCCGGTCACGAACACCTTGCCGATGTCGTGCGCAGCGTCGACGACCTGTGCGGCCGCGAGGATGCCCACCGTGGTCGGCGAGATGATGCCCTTCAGGTTCGGGTACTTCTGCAGCAGACCCTGGGTGACCTGGGTCGCCGTCGTCGGGTCGTCGTTGCCGTAGACCGTGGCGACGAGCTTGACCTTCGGATACTTCTTCAACTCGGTGTGCATGTAGGAGATCCAGGCGTTCTGGTTGGTCGCCGAAGCGGCTGCGGAGACGATCGCAACCTGACCGCCGGCGGGACCGATCTCCTTGGCCACCGCGTCGACCTCGCTCTCGCCGATGTTCGCGGTCGAGGCCTGGTTGATGAACATGTCACGGCACGTCGGCGCATCGGAGTCGTATGTCACGACAGTGATGCCCTTCGCCATGGCCGACTTCAGCGTCGGGCACAGCGCCGTTGGATCGGTTGCGGACACGATCAGGATGTTCGCGCCCTTGGCGATCGAGGCCTGGATGGCCGGCAGTTCCGAGGCCGCCGTGGCCGCGCTGCCGCTGGTCTCCGTGCCGACTTCGCCGAGCGTCTTCAGAGCGGCGAGAGCGCCGCCCGTCTTGACGCTGTCAGCGGTCGTGAAATAGGAGTTGCCGAGGTTCTTCGGGATGACATAGGCCTTCAGGCCCGTCTTCAACGAGGCCGCATAGGCCACGCCGCCGACGAGTCCGAGACCGCACAGCGCCGCAACGATGAGCGCCACTGTGCGCTTGCTCAAGCGAGACGTCATGACATCTGATCCTTTCGAAGGAATATCGATTCCCTGGCTGAACTCAGCGCAGGTCGTTCGGCCGTCGCGAGCCTCCGGCGGCCGGTTGGATGCAACGACATGCTGAGTTGGGGACTGTCACGTGGGGACGACGACCGTCAGCGCTCACTGTGCTCATGGTGAGACGACCTCGGACCTCATGACGAGCCGCAGGCGCCCCAACGCGCCACGGTCTCGCCAGCGCATCGCGTCGCGCACGCCTCGGCGCGCGCCGGCGGCAGCCGACTGGATGAGGACACCACCGCAACCCGCCGCCGGGACCTCCCCACTTCCCGCCAGCTTCCTCTCCCCATCAATCAGCACCCCCACCGCGCCGCGGCGGCGACCCCCATCCGACCACTCCGTCGGACAGATTCGACCGCTCAGATTTAGTGGAGTGCAGTGACCAAACACGCAGGACGATCATATCCGAACGTCGCCAACTTTGGTGCGTATGCTCACCTCATGCGGCCAAACGCGAGCAGTGGCGGGAAAAACCGACGCTCGTTCGCGTCGAGATGGCCTGTTCGTCTCAATCGGGCTAGACTGTGTGCGGAGATCGGTTCGCACGTGACGCGATCGAGCGGTCTCAACGGCCCGTCGCGGGCGGCGAGCAGCTCGTGCCGGTCGACTGTCATCCGATGACCCACACGACAACCGAGCAAGGGGTTCCCGAGTCCAGTTCGGACCCGCTTGCGAGGGATGCGCCAGTCGTGGAGGCCGGGCGGCACGCGCTCGACTTCGCCGCCGAGCCGGCCGAGCGCGGAGCGATCCCGGAGGATCGCCGCCGCGCGATCGCGGAGCTGCTCGTGGCGACCGGGGCGGTGACGGTCTCGCAGGTCGAGACGCGCTTCGGCGTCTCGGCGATGACCGCGCGGCGCGACCTCGGCGAGCTCGAGCGCCGCGGGCTGGCGCGCCGGACCCACGGCGGCGCCGTGCTACCGAACGCCGCCGGGCACGAGGACTCCTTCGACCGGCGGCTGAACGTCGCGCCCGGTCCCAAGCGGATGCTCGCGCGGGCCGCGGTCGCCCTGCTGAACCCGCACGAGACGGTCTTCCTGGACTCCTCGACCAGCAGCTACTTCGTCGCGCGCGAGATCGCCGGCTCCGGCATCGCGCTGACCGTGCTGACCAACAGCCTGCCGATCATGACCCTGCTCGCCAGCGAGGGCGGCCCCAACGTGGAGCTGATCGGCGTCGGCGGCACGCTGCGCACGCTGACCCGCTCCTTCGTCGGCGCCGGCGCCACGCGAACGGTCAACGAGCACTACGCCGACCGGCTGTTCTTCAGCGTCAAGGGCGTCGTCGACGGCGACACGCTGACCGACGCCGACCCGCTCGAGGCCGACGTCAAGCGCTCGATGATCGCCCACGCGCGCGAGGCGGTGCTGCTGATCGACGGTTCCAAGCTCGCCGAGCGCGGGCTGATCGCAATCGCGCCGCTCTCGCAGATCACGCTCGCGCTGGCCGCCGAGATCACCGCCGATCAGGCCCTGGCGCTCGGGCGGGCGGGCACGATGGTGCGGATCGTCCGCCCGGACGACGAGCGCCCCCAGCCGCCGGCGCCGTAGCGGCAACGCCGGCGCCGGCGACGCCGGCGCCTGCGCCACATCCGCCTCAGCCGCGGCCGCCGCGCTTTGCCGCCGTCCGCGCCACGTAGCCGGAGGCGCGGAACGCGCCCACCGGGTCCGCCGCCGCGCCGGCCTGCTCGCGCACCTTCGCGCACAGCGGTCGCACGTCGGTCTGGTAGGCGCGCAGCAGCAGCTCGTGGCCGCCGAGCACATCGCCGGCCAGCTGCGCCACCCGCAGCGCCGCCGTGTCGAGCAGCAGCGCCTTCGCGTAGGCGTCCTGGAGGTTGACGACGGTCAGGACCATCGCCTCGACCTTCCCCTCCACGTTGTGCGACTGGTCGACGGTCAGCCGCGGCAGCGGGCGCCCGCTGAGCACCAGCTCGCAGAACACGAGGAACAGCGCGAACGGGTTGACCGAGCCGACCAGCAGGTCGTCGTCGGCGTACTTGCGGTCGTTGAAGTGGAAGCCGCCGAGCCGGCCCTGCGCTGCGATCAGCGCAACGATCTGCTCGACGTTGGTGCCCTGCGCGTGGTGGCCGAAGTCGACCAGCACCCGCGCTCGCTCGCCGAGCCGCTGGCAGATCAGCATCGCCGTGCCCCAGTCGGGGATGTCGGTGGAGTAGAAGGCCGGCTCGAAGAACTTGTATTCGACCAGCAGCTCCTGCTCGGCGGGCAGCGCCGCATAAAGCTCGCTCAGACACTCGACGACGCGCTCGTGGCGCGCGGCCAGGTCGTCCTGACCCGCGTAGTTGGTGCCGTCGGCAAACCACAGCGACTGCGCGGTCGAGCCCAGCTCGGTCGCGATCTGCACGCAGTCGAGCAGGTGCGCGACCGCCTTGCGGCGGATCGCCGGGTCGGGGTTGCCGACCGACCCGAGCCGGTAGTCGGGGTCCTGGAACACGTTCGGGTTGACCGCGCCGAAGCTCAGCCCGAGCTCGGCGGCGTGGGCCTTCAACTTGCCGAGGTCATCGACCGCATCCCACGGGAAATGCAGCGCGACCGCGGACGCGGAGCCGGTCAGGCGATGCACCTCGGCGGCGTCGTCGAGGCGCTCGAACACATCGCGCGGGCGGCCCGCCTGCAGGAACGTGCCGAACCGCGTGCCGGAATCGCCGTAGCCCCACGACGGCGTCTCGACGACGAACGCCGCCAGCTCTCGCTCGATGGCGTCGACGTCGCAGCCGTTCTCGCGCAGCCGATGCGCGAGGTGCTCGTAGTCGTGGCTCTCGTGCGTGCTCATAGCTTCCCTTTCGACAATTTATGGGCCGACTGCCGTCGGCTCGGGGATCTCCGCGTGCAGGCCGGTCACGGCGAGGAAGCGGGCGTAGGTCTCGGACGCCCGCCCCTGATCGGCGGGCTCGTAGCTGACGGTCGCGGTCGAGGCGGCGGCGACCTCGCGCAGCTGCGCCAGCGAGTCACCGAGCTCCCCGGCCGCGCGCGCCTGGATCAGAACGTTGCCGAGCGCGGTCGCCTCGTCGGAGCCGGCCAGCAGCGGCAGCCCGGTCAGATCGGCGGCCAGCTGGCAGAGCAGCGCGTTGCGCGCGCCGCCGCCGACGACGTGCACGCACTCGATGCTCGAGCGCGTCACCGCCGCCAGGCGGTCCAGTACCAGCCGGTACTTGCAGGCGAGCGAGAGCAGGATCGAGCGGGCCGTCTCGCCTGGCGTGGACGGCGGCGTCTGGCCGCCGGCGCGGCAGAGCGCGGCGATCCGCTCCGGCATGTCGCCCGGACGCAGCAGCGCCTCATCGTCGGGGTCGAAAAGCGCCACCTCGGCCTGGCGCGGCCGCGGCGAGCGCGTGAAGCTCGTCGTAGCTCCACTCGGTGCCTGCGTGCGCCCAGGCGCGGCGGCACTCCTGCAGCAGCCACAGCCCCATCACGTTGCGCAGCAGCCGGATCGTCCCGTCGATGCCGCGCTCGTTGGTGAAGTTCGCGGCGGCCGCGTCGGGGCCGAGGAACGGGGCGCCGACCTCCAGCCCGAGCAGCGACCAGGTGCCCGAGGAGAGCACGGCCTCGCGCGGGCCGCGCACAGGCGTCGCGACGTACGCGCTCGCGGTGTCGTGGCCACAGACAGTCCAAACCGGCACGCCGGCGGCGCCGGCGGCGGCGTCCGCGTGCAGATCGAGCACCCCCCCAAGCAGCGTTCCGGGCGCAACCGGCTCGCCGCTGAAGGGAGCGGCGGGAAACCCGAGCCGCGCGACGAGCTCGCGCGCCCACTGACCGCTGCTCGCGTCGAGCAGTCCTGTGGTCGATGCGGCCGTGACCTCGTTGGCCAGCAGCCCGCTGAGCCACAATCCGAACAGGTCGGGGACCAGGGCGATGTGCGAGGCGAGCGCCGCCGCCGGGCGCTCAGCCTCGGCCATCAGCTGGAAGATCGTGTTGATCGGCATCGTCTGGATGCCGGTCACGGCGTAGAGCTCCGCGCGGCTGACGCGCTCGTGCACGCGTTCGATCATCCCGCGCGTGCGCTCGTCGCGATAGTGGAACGGGAGGCCGAGCAGCCGCGTGGAGCGGTCGAGCAGGGCGTAGTCGACGCCCCAGGAATCCACGCCGATTCCGCCCAGCGGCGCGCTCGCGGCGGCCCGCGAGAGACCGTCGAGCGTGTCGGCGAAGAGGCCGAGCAGATTCCAGTGCAGACCGTCCGAGAGGCGTACCGGCCGGTTCGGGAAGCGGTGCACCACCTCCAGCGAAACCGCCCTGCCGTCGAATCGGCCGAGCACGACCCGCCCGCTGTCCGCCCCCAGGTCGACCGCCGCGAAGGACCGGGTGGCGGTCACGACGGTGCCCCGTGTGAGGGTCGATTTCGTTCGAAACAGGCCTTGTCCCTCACAAAACAACCGTAGTCGAGCAACATCACCCTCGTCAAGTTACGCTCCTGCGGCGTGGCGTAGGATGCCGCGATGGCGAACGCCGAAGCCGCCGGCGACCACGGCGCGATCCTCGACTGCCACACCCACGCTTGGCGCCGCTGGCCATACGAGCCCGCCGTCCCCGACGAGGACAGCCGCGCCACGATCGAGCAGCTGCTGTTCGAGATGGATCGCCACGCGGTCGAGCGGGCGCTGGTCGTGTGCGCCGCGATTGATCACAACGAGGACAACGTCGAGTATGTCTCTCGCGCGCGCGAGTCGCACCCCGAGCGCCTGCATGTCGTGGCCGACCTCGACTGCACGTGGAGTGAGACCTACCACGCGGCGGGCGCGCCCGACCGCCTGCGAGCGTTGGCCGAGCGCCACGAGCTGGTCGGCTTCACCCATTACACAGCCGACCACAACGACGGCTGGCTGCGCTCTGAAGAGGCCGACGAGCTGTTCGAGCTCGCGGCGCAGCGGCGGCTGATCGTCAGCTTCGGCGGCGGACCGTCGTGGCAGGCCGACCTTCGCGCGCTCGCCGCCCGCCACCCCAGCGTGCCGGTGCTATGCCACGCCCTCGGCGTGATCCGCGCCGCCGAGGGACTCGATTCGCCGGGTTTGGCCGACGTGCTCGCCTCGGCCGCCGTCCCCAACGTCTACATCAAGGTCTGCGGCTTCCACTACTGCGCCGCGCGCGACTGGGACTACCCCTGGCCCGACGCGGTCGCCGCGCTCGAGCGCATCCATGACGCATACGGCCCGGCGCGCCTGTGCTGGGGCTCCGATTTTCCCGCGTCGACCCGCTACTGCACGTTCCGTCAGTCGCTCGAGGTCGTGCGCTCGCACTGCCCGTTCCTGGACGCCGACGAGCTGGCGCTCGTGCTCGGCGGGAACCTGCGCGGCCTGCTCGCGACCGGCCAGGCCGGCGGCTGACGCAGCGAGCGGTGTCGGCGCGTTCGACTGAGCGCGCCGACGGCGGGTCGGGGTCGGCTGCTACCCGCGGGCTGGATGGGCGCGGACGTTCTCGGGCGTCAGCTCCGCCCACGGCTCGAGGCCGGCGAAGTGGCGCACGCACTCATCCACCATCAGCGTGAAGAAGCGCCGGCGGCTCTCCTCGGTGTAGCCCGCGATGTGAGAGGTGAGGAAGACGTTCGTCAGATCGCGCACCGCTGAGTCGAGCGGCACCGGCTCGGGGTCGAAGACGTCGAGGCAGGCGATCACGTCGCCCCGCTGCAGCCGTGCCAGCAGCGCCGCGCTGTCGATCACCTTCCCCCGCGAGACGTTCACGAGCACGGCGCCCGGCCGCAGCAGCTCGAGCTCCGCGGCGCCGAGCATTCCCTCGGTCGCCGGCGTGTGCGGGACGAGCACGAAGACGACATCGGCGTCGAGGATCGCCGGCAGCGGCCCGAAATCGACGCCGTAGGCCTCGGCCAGCGCCCGGGGGGCGAACGGATCGAACGCGCGAATCTCGACTCCGAACGGGCGCAGCAGCTTCACGAGATCGCGCGCGAGGTGCCCAAAGCCCAGCATGCCGACGCGCTTGGCGCTCAGCTCGGCGCCGTCGTAGCCGGGACCCGAGCGCTCGGCGTGCGGGATGCTCGGCTCGTGGGCGATCATCCGCCGGAAGTCGGCGCCGGCGTCGCGCAGCCCGATCAGCGCGAGACCGAGCGCCCATTCCGCCGTCGGCCAGGACGAGCCGTGCGTCGTGTCGACGATCCTCACGCCGCGCGCGTGCGCGGCGGCGACGTCCAGGCGGTAGCCGAAGCGGTCGCCGTCGAGCTCGCCGAGCAGGGTCACTCGCGGCGCCGACTCGAGCACCTCAGCGCTGACGAACGGCGCGCCGTGGCAGACGACCAGCGCGTCGAGTCCCGCCGCGA
Source organism: uncultured Solirubrobacterales bacterium (assembly GCA_963830975.1). Lineage (GTDB taxonomy): Bacteria > Actinomycetota > Thermoleophilia > Solirubrobacterales > Solirubrobacteraceae > Palsa-513. The sequence continues at coordinate 596,599 of CAWHOI010000005.1, read as the reverse complement.
ACCGCGCGAGCTCCGCCTCGGCCTGCGCGTCGCGCGGCGCCGGACCGCTCAGGTCCGAGGCGACCGAGAAGGCGTGGAATGAGAAATCGGCCCAGGGCGCGAGGCGGGCGACGTCGCGGGCGTCGATGAAGCGCTCGTGCACGTACTCGCTTGACGCGAGGCCGACCTGCCTGCGTGGCGCGCCGTCCGGCGCCTCGCCGGCGCCGCTCACCGGATCGCCACCGAGCCGTCCTCGCGCAGCGGCGGGTCGGAGAGGTCGACCGACACCGGCGGGTGCTTGGCGAGGCCCGCGTCGATGAGCTCGATACCGAGGCCCGGCCGCTCGGGCGCGATCAGGTAGCCGTCGCGCACCTCGATCACCGCGTCGACGAGATCGGTCCACTTCGGCGCGTCCTGGGGCACGTGCTCCTGAACCTCCCAGTTCGGCACGCACATCCCGAGCTGGACGTGAGCGGCGACCGCGACGGGGCCCGAAGGCACAGCGTGGGGCAGGATGCCGGCGTGAAATGACTCCGCGAGCGCGCAGATCTTCTTGACGTGCGTGATGCCGCCCGCGACGCCGACGTCGGGGCGGATGAAGTTGACGCCGCCGGGGCGCTCCAGGTACTCGGCGAACTCCCAGATCGTCGTGTTGCGCTCGCCGGCCGCGACCGGCACGCCGACCTTCGCAGCGAAGTTCCGCATCGCCATCACGCTGTCGGGCGGGACCGGATCTTCGACGAACAGCGGCCGCAGGCGGGCGAGCTCGCCGCTCAGCAGCACTGCGTCGCCGGCGCTCATGTTGCGGTGCAGCTCGACGCCGAGGTCGATCCCCCAGCCGACGGTCTCCCGGATCGCCTCGAAGCGCGCGACGAGGTCGGCGATGCGCGAGGCCTGCCGTCCCGCGTGATGGTCGTGCTGGAAGAGGATGACCTTCAGCGCCGTGTAGCCCTCGTCCTCGACCGCACGGCGGGAGGCCTCGACGACCTGCTCGAGCGTGCCGGTGTCGACGACGCGCATCGCACGCACCGCGCGGCGGGCCCGGCCGCCCAGCAGCTGCCAGACCGGCACCTCGAAGTGCTTGCCCCGCAGATCCCACAGCGCCTGGTCGATGGCGCTGATCGCGCCGGTGACGGCCATGCCACGGAAGCTGAAGGCGCGGTAGAGCGCGAGCCAGTGGTGCTCGACGTCGAGCGCGTCGCGGCCCTGAAGGTAGTCGCCGAAGGAGCGGACGATCTCCGCGACCGCGCTCGGCCAACCGAAGAAGGTCGACTCGCCGACGCCGGTCGTGCCATCCTGCGCGGTCACGCGCACGTAGCAGGCGCTGCCTGCGGGAATCGCCTCGACCAACTCGATGCGCATGGCTTCTTCTCGCTCCTCGCGGTCGACGGGGGAGCCCGCCTCAGCCGCCAGCTGGAGGGTAGACGAACTCCGGCTCGATCCGGACGCGGGGCGCCGAGATCAGCTCCACGATCAGCGGCACGTCGGGTCGCTTGAAGTAGGCGAAGGCGCCGTCCCCCTCGGCGCCGAACCCGCGCGCGCTCTGCAGCTCGACGAAACCCGCGGCGAGCGCCTGCGCGACCGCCGCGGGGTGGTCGGGCACGTATTTGCCGACGTGATGGAGACCCTCGCCGTGGGCCTCGAGATGCTCGGCGAAGATGCTCGGGCCCTCGAGCGGCTGGACGAGCTCGAACTGGAGCTCCCCCTGCCAGGCGAGCGCGTGGCGCAGCGAGAACTCGACCTCCCGGCCGCCGAAGCGCATCTCCTTCAGCACTCCCGGTTCCAGGCGATAGGCGGTCCAGGGGCCGATGCCCAGTTCGGCCGTGAAGCGGCGCACCCCCTCGTCGAGATCGTGCACGACGATCGCGCACTGCTTGATCGGGGACCCCAGGAACGGGGAGGCGTCGTCGGACATGGTGCGTCAGCTCGCTTTCGTTGGCAGACCGATCGCTGCGTCGATCGGGTCCTGTGCGGCGGAGATCGTGCCGTCGGCGACCTCCGCGATCTTCACGAAGCCGCCGGTCGCGCGGGACTCGGCGACGGCCCATACGCCGGCGACCGCCAGCAGGCCCCCGCGCCCGTCGACCTCGGGGGCGCGCTTCTCGATGAGCGCGCCGATGAAGTCATCGAGCTCGATCGCGATCGTCGCCGCGTCGACCTCGGCGAATGGCAGGTCGTATTCGGTTCCCTCGGCACCGAAGAACTCCGCCGCCACACCCTGGAGGCGAAAGTCCCCGAGCTCGGCGCGAAGCTCGGCGCCGCTCAGCCTGCGCTCGCCGACCTCCACGACGACGGCGCCGCCGGTGCGGTCGAACGGGACGCTCATCGAACCGTTGCGTCCGTGCAGGCTGCGCTGGATCCATTTGCGGCCGGGGCCGGAGGGCAGGTAGCTGAGCTGGATCAGCGCACCGCCCGCGGTTTCGAAGATCGCGACGAGCGAGTCATCGCCGGTCGCCCGCATCACACCGGGCGCCAGCTCCTCCACCTCGCCTCCGGCGGTCATCCCGGGTCCGAGCACGCGACCGGGCTCGGCGATGAACGCGACCCCGCACGCCCGCTCGAGGTCGCCGAGCAGGTAGGCGAAGATGTCCGTGTAGTGGACGCCCATGTCCAGCGCGATCGATCCCTTCTCGCGCAGGTGGCGCCACGGACTGATCAGGACCGAGTCGTCGCCGCCGATGTTGCTCTCGACCATCAGGTGGATGTCGCCGAGCATGCCGCTGTCGAGGACCGCGCGCGCCAGCCGGTTGGGACCGTCGCGGCGGTAGTTCTCGGCCGTCGCCAGGATCGCCCCTGACGCCGCCGCCGCGTCGACCATCTCGCGGCAGGCCCGCACCGTCACGCCAAGCGGCTTCTCGCTCAGGACGGCGATCCCGGCGGCCAGCGCGGGCACCGCGATCAGGTGATGGATCGACGGCTCTGTGACGAGGTCGATCGCCTCGACCGCGCCGCTCGCGATCAGCTCCTCGGCGCTCTCGAACACAGTCGGTCGCGACCCGAGCAGCTCCGCGACCAACTCGGCGGCGTGTTCGGCCGCCTCGCGGCGCGGGTCGCAGACGGCGGCGAGCTGGAAGCGGTCGGCTCCGACGGCGCGCAGCGCGCCGTAGGCGCGCAGGTGCCGGTGGCCCATGCCACCGCAGCCCACCAGGCCGATTGCGGGACCGTTCACCGGCGCCACCCGACGCTCAGGCCCCGCGGCGCGCCACTTGCATCAGTACATCACCGCGCCGGCCGACACGTTGATGTCCTGACCGGTGAGGTTGTTGGCCGCCGGCGAGCAGAGGAACAAAGCCGTCTCGACGACGTCCTCCTCGGTGACCGTCCGCTTGAACGCCGTGCCGGCGGTCATCTCGGCCCGGAGCTCCTCCGTGCTCAGACCCCGCTCCTTGGCCATCGTGACGATCACGGTCTCCAGGCGCTCGCCGTCGACCAGCCACGGTGAGATGACGTTGACGCTGATCCCGTGCGGGCCGACCTCGTGTGCGAGCGTGCGCGTCAGCCCGACGACGCCGAGCTTCGCGGCGGCGTAGGGGGTCCTGTTCAGCAGCGGCTGCTTGCCGGTGACCGAGCCGATGTTCACGATCTTGGCGTGCTCGGCGCGCTCCAGGTAGGGCAGCGCGGCGCGGCAGGCGAGAAAGACGCCGGTCAGGTTCACCGCGACGGTCTCGTTCCAGTCCGCCAGGCTGACGTCCACCAGCGGCGCGGTCGGGCCGGCGATGCCGGCGTTGTTGACGAGGATCTCGAACGCTCCGCGCTCACCCGCCGCCAGCGCCATCAACGCCTCGAGATGCTCGACATCGGTCACGTCGCCGGCGCGGCACTCGACCGAACCGCCGTCGGCGAGGATCTCGTCGCAGACCGCCTGCAGCTTCTCGGCACGCCGGCCGGTCAGGATCACGCGAGCGCCCTTCGCGGCCAGGCCCTTGGCGATCGCGGCGCCGATGCCCTGGCCTGCGCCCGTCACCACGGCGGTGGCGCCGGCGAACCCGTTTTCGCAGACGTCGCTCATGCCCGCGCCCCGCGCATCGTCACTCGACCCCGGAGCCGGTCAGGCCGCGCACGAACGCGGGCTGCACGATCAGGAACGCGAGCAGCATCGGCAGGGTCGTCACGACCACCGAGGCGAACAGCACGTTCTGCGGCGTGATCTGGCCCTCAGCCGGATTGCCGACGGCCACGATCGTCTGCGTGAGCACTTGCAGGTCGGCGCTCGTCGCGGCGACCAGCGGCCACAGGTACATGTTCCACGCGGTCAGCACCGAGATCGCGACATACGCGGCGGTCGCCGGGCGCGCCAGCGGGATCACGAGTCGCCGCAGCAGCACCCACCAGTTTGCGCCGTCCATGCGCGCGGCGTCGAAGAGCTCCTCGGGCATCTGCGTGATGTACTGGCGAAACAGCAGCGTGCCGAAGCCGGTCTGCGCCGCGATCGGCAGGATCAGCCCGGCGTAGGTGTTGTCGAGACCGAGCTTGAAGGTGACGACGAAGGTCGTGATCAGCGTCGTCACCAGCGGGATGAAGAGCGAGATCGCGAGCATCACCGTGATCAAGGTGCGCGAGCGAAAGCGCATCTTCGCGATCACCAGGCCACCGCTGATGCACAGCGTCCACTGGATCCCGACGGCGCCCACCGTGAAGACGATCGAGTTGATGAAGTTGCGGATGTGGATCGTCTGGTAGAGCCCCGTGAAGACGTGCGCGTAGTTCTCGAAGTGCAGCGAGTTGGGGATGATCGCCGGGAGCGTGCTCGCCTGCAGCTGCTGGTTTGACATCAGCGAGCCCGCCACCATGTAGAGCAGCGGCGCCATCATGATCAGACCGACCGCGGTCGCGAAGAAGATCCGAATTCCGCGGCGCACCCGCTTGGGCAACACGATCATCGGCTGACCACCTTCGAAAGCAGGCGCAGCATCACGAGGATGCCGCCGAGCAGCGCGATCTGCAGCACCGACAGTGCCGCCGCGTAGCCGTAGTTGCCGTAGTCGAACGCCTGGACGTAGATGTAGTAGATGAGCGTCTGCGTCGCATAGATCGGCGCGCCCTTGGTCAGGATCTGGACCAGGTCAAACGAGCCGTTGCTGAACGCGAGCAGCGCGACGATCGCGACCAGCACCGTCATGTAGCGCACGCCCGGCCAGATGATGTAGCGCATGCGCCGCCATGGGCCGGCGCCGTCGAGCGTTGCGGCCTCGATGATCGAGTCCGGGATCCGCTGCAGCGCCGCCAGATACAGGACCGTGGCGGTCGGCAGGCTGAGCCAGATCGTGATGATGTCGAGGCCCGGGAGCGCCCAGGTGGTGCTGCCGCCGAGCCAGTCCGGCGGGTTGCTGACGCCGAACAGGGAGATCACGTAGTCGACGACGCCGTAGCCCGGGCCGTCCTGGAAGAGGTAGCGCCAGACGAGCGCCGAGGCGGCGAACGACATGGCGGCGGGGATCAGATAGAAGGTTCGCACCAGCCCGACGAAGCGGAACCTCACGTTGATCAGCACCGCAAGGCCGAGCGAGATGATCACGGTGGGCACGACGCCGAACAGCAGGAACTTCAGCGTCGTCTCGACCGCCTGGCCGACGAGCGGGTCGGCGAACAGCACCCTGTAGTTCAGCAGGCCGACCCACTTGGGCGGGCCGACGCTGATGTTCCATTGCGCGAAGCTCAGCAGCACGCCGCCGATGATCGGGACGAACACGAAGATCGTGAACAGGATCATGTTCGGCGCCATCATCAGCGCGGCCGCGCGACCGTCGCGGCGGCGGCTGTGGCGCCCGCCGAGCGACGGGGAGCTGATGTTTGCGATTGAGGTGTCAGACATCTGGGTCGCCACGATAGGACCTCGACGGTTTCCTTGGCCCGAAAAGCGCCTGAAGCGACGAAAGCGGCCGGCTCAGCTTCGAGCCGGCCGCTGTCGTTGTCGTCCTACTCTCCTACGTGCCTAGCTGTTCTGAGCGTAGGCCGCGTTCATGAGGCTCTGCAGGTTGCCGAACGCTGCGGCGATGCTCTTGCCGCCCGTCGTCGCCTGCTGCACCGCGATCGGGACGTCGGTGTTCGAGTCGTTGAACACCGTACCCGGGGTCTGCGGCGCGATCGTCGCCGTTGCGGCGGCGGTGATGAATGCCTGCGTGTTCGCGGGACCGATGCCCGACAGCGTGCGCCACAGGGCCTTCGGGCCGTTGTTTGACGGCTCGGCCGGGATGACGCCACCGGTCTTCTCACCGATCGCCTGACCGGCGGGTGAGAACAGGTACTTCAGGAACGCGAGGGCCAGCTTGTTGTTGGTCGCGTTCGGCGCGAGGCACCAGCCCACGCTACCGCCGCCCGTCGGATAGACCGGCTTGCCGTTCGGTCCGGGGATCGTCGGCATCGTCACGGCGTTGTAGGCGAACGAGCTGCCGACAGCCTGCTGGACACCCGGCAGGTTGCCGCGGACCTCGATCGACATCGCGGCCTCGCCGGACTCGAAGAACGGCTCGCAGCCGTTGTCGCCCTTGGCGTTCAGCTGTGCCTGCGGCACGGCCAGGCCCTGGTTCATCGGGCTGATCATCAGGTTCCAGCCCTTCTGGGCCGGACCCGAGTCAATCGACGCCTTGGTCTCGGTGAATGCCGTCACACCGAAGGCCTTCAGCACCGGGTTGTACTCGGCCTGCCAGTCCGGACGCTCGCAGATGCCGTACTGCGTCTGCGACGCACCCGAGCCCACGCCCAGCTTCGCGGCGTCGGCGAGCATCTGGCTCCAGGTCCAGCCGTCCTTCGGGAACGGCACGCCGGCCTTCTTGAACTCGCTCTCGTTGTAGAGCAGCACGGTCGCGTCAGCCTCGTTCGGCAGCGCGAAGACCTGTCCCACACCGGTCGGCGCACCGGCCGGCGGGATGTAGGAGGCCAGGAACGACGGGTACCAGTAGTTCTGCGGGTACGGGTCGCCCTTCTTGAGATCAGCCGACAGGCTGCCGACCAGACCATCGACCTCGAGAGTCGGGGTCAGAACGTCGTAGGTCTCGTCGATCTCGGGCTCGTCGCCGGCCAACTTCTCGGTCTGCAGCCGCGGGACGTAGGTGTTGTCGTTGCTGACGACGGCTGCCTGGATGTGGACGTTCGGGTTGGCCTTCTCGAACCCGGCGATGACCGGATTCATGACGCCGGCCGAGAACGTGAAGACGTTCATCGTCAGCGTGCCGCTGAGCCCTGCCTTCACCTTCGAGGCGTTGGCCGCGCCGGCCGCGACGCCGATCACAGCGGTCGCGAGGGCGCATGCCGCCACGCCCGTCACGATCTTCCTGCCGAGCCGTGAGGCACGGCCCTTCTCAGCCTCGAAGCGAGGCTCGGGAACTGTCATTCGGATCTCCTCTCCCAACAAAGTCGGGCGCCGGGCGGTGGATTCACGCACCAAGCGTCTGATGGACAACTGCGGTGCTCGTGCTGCTTGAAGCGCGCTTTCCCCAGCCGTCAGGGTCCGCGATCGCCGTCTGTTGTAATGTTTCAACGTGAAGCGTTCGGCGAAGCTACACCAACCCCGGTGCGGCTGTCAAGCGCGAACCGTCGTGTCCAGGCAGCGGCGGGAGCTTCGAAATCAACCGGCCGTCTGCGAGCGCAACCGCGCCGCCGGCGGCTTTTTGCGGCGCAGGAGAGGGAAGGACAGGCAGTTGCCACAGCTGATCACGGTCGCGGAGGCGAACGCGCTGCAAGCCGGCTTGCGAGCGCGTCGGCGCGCGCGCGCCGGCGGATCGCCGCGGCGTACCGTCGTCTGTGGCTGGGGGCCGCCTGCCGCCCGTCTCGGCCCCGGAGCGCCGCGGTGGTAGAGGCAGCGACACGCTGGCGCATCGGGTCGCCCGGCCCGCTACCGTCTGTGCGCGGTGCGGAGATCGGAGGGCAGATGAAGATCGCGTCGGTCGAGGTGCTTGGCGTCGGCAACGAGCTGACCGGCGAGCACACGTTCGTTCGCCTGCGCACCGACGAGGGGATCACCGGCCTTGGCCAGTCCGCGTGCTGGGGCTACCCAAGGGGCGTCGCCGGCGTGCTCGGCGAGCTGACGCCGCTGCTGATCGGCGCCGACCCGTTCCGGATCGAGCACATCTGGCATCTCGCCTATCGCGCGCGTCCGTTTCGCAGCAACTTGCTCGCGGCCGCCGTCTCGGCGATCGACCTCGCGCTGTGGGACATCAAGGGCAAGGCGCTGGGCCTGCCGGTGTGGGAGCTGCTCGGCGGGCGCACTCGCGACCGCGTACGCCTGCACGTGCTGGTCGGCGGCGGCACGCCGGATGAGATCAGCTCCTCGGTCAACTGGGCGGTCGAGGAGGGCTTCACCGCGGTCAAGTTCGACCCGCTCGTGCACGGCTACGAGGACCTGCCGATCGGCAAGCTCGTGAAGGTCGCCTGCGCGATGGCGGCTGCTGCGCGCGAGGCGGGCGGCGACGAGGTCGACCTGATCTTCGAGTTGCACCGCAAACTCGACCCGACGAAGGCGATCGTCGTCTGCAACGCGCTCGCCCAGTACCACCCGCTGTTCATCGAGGACCCGATCCAGATCGACTCGATCGAAACGCAGGCCGAGATCGCCAAGCGGATCGACGCGCCGATCGCGATGGGCGAACGTCTCAGCTCGATCTGGGAGTTCGAGGAGCTGCTCTCGCGCAACGTCGCGATACTCGTGCGGCCCGACGTCGGGCTCGCCGGTGGCCTGTCCGGGTGCCGCAAGATCGCAGCGATCGCCGAGGCGCACCATTGCGGCGTCGCGCCGCACAACTTCCTCGGCCCCGGGCTCACCGCTCCGACGCTGCAGCTCTGCGCAACGATCCCGAACCTCGTGACGATGGAGTTCCTGCCCAACGACGAGGACCCGAGCACCTCGTCGGCCGCGTTCCAGACGAGCGTCGTGCGCAACGGCGGCTACTGCGAGGTGCCCTCCGAGCCCGGCCTGGGCGTCAGCCTGGTCGAGGATTACGCGACGATCGCGCCGGTCGTCGACCGTCCATTGTCAAGCGAGAGGCTGCTGCGCGCAGATGGCTCGGTCGCGACAGCCAACTAGCGCCCCCCGCTGCGAGGCCGGCGCATGGTCGCGCGTGGCGGTCGGCTCAGTCTCCGCTCGCCGCCCCGGCGCCCGAGCAGAACTCGGCCAGCGGGTGGCGGGCCAGCGGCGTAACGACGGCGTCCATGTAGGGCCACAGCGGCAGGCTCGTGAGCGCGGCGTGCAGCTGGGTGGCGTCCGGCGCCGACCAGATCCCGCGGTTCGCGAGACGCCCCGGCACGCGCCAGATCGCGCGCAGCACGCCTTCGCGTGCAAGCGCGCTGCCACGCTCGAACTCCGCTGCCAGCAGCGCCGCGCGGCGCTGCTCCTCCATTTCCGGCGGCAAGGAGATCTCGATCTCCACGAGGAATTCCACGCGCGAGAACTTAGCGGGTGCCGGCGCGCGCAGCGCCGCCCGACGGCAGCACCATCACACGAAGCTGTTCACGCACGAGGCCGTTCGCGACGAGTTCGCGTGGCTCGATAGAAAGGATCCACCCTTGGCCACTGTAACGTTCGAGAACACGACGCGGATCTATCCGAAGACGACGCGTCGCGCGGTCGATCGGCTGAACCTCGAGATCAATGACGGCGAGTTTCTGGTGCTCGTGGGACCGTCGGGTTGCGGCAAGACGACGAGCCTGCGGATGCTCGCGGGGCTCGAGGACGTCGACGAGGGCACGATCCGAATCGACGGCAAGGACGTCGTGAAGCTCGCGCCGCGGGCCCGCGACATCGCGATGGTGTTCCAGAACTACGCGTTGTATCCGCACATGAACGTGGCGGAGAACATGGGGTTCGCGCTGAAGATCGCGCGGCTGCCGAAAGCCGAGATCGAGTCGCGCGTGAAGGAGGCCGCGAAGATCCTCGACCTCGACGAGTATCTGAAGCGCAAGCCCGGCCAGCTCTCGGGCGGCCAGCGCCAGCGCGTCGCGATGGGTCGCGCGATCGTGCGCCAGCCCCGCGTGTTCCTGATGGACGAGCCCCTGTCGAACCTCGACGCGAAGCTGCGTGTCGCCACGCGCGGTCAGATCGCGGCGCTGCAGCGCCGGCTCGGCGTGACGACGGTCTACGTCACCCACGACCAGGTCGAGGCGATGACGATGGGGGACCGCGTAGCGGTGATGAAGGAGGGCGTGCTGCAGCAATGCGACACCCCGCGCGTGCTGTATGACTCGCCGGTCAACGCGTTCGTCGCGGGCTTCATCGGCTCGCCGGCGATGAACCTGGTCGAGGGCACCCTCGCCGAAGGCGGCGTCACGCTCGGCGACACCGTGATCCCGCTGCCGGCCGCCCTGCACCAGGCCGCCGGCGGTAACGGCGCCGTCGTGACCGTCGGGCTGCGCCCCGAGTCGCTCGAGCTGACGACCGAGGGGCGCGGCATCCCCGCCGTCGTCAACCTCGTCGAGGAACTGGGGGCCGAGGCCTACGTCTACGCGCAGCTCGCCGCGCACTTCGACCGCTCCGTCACCGCCGTCTCAGACATCATCGCCCGCGTCGAGCCGCGCAGCGCTCCGCGCAGCGGCGAACGGATCCACCTGCGCGTGCGCGAGGAATCGATTCTGCTCTTCGACTCCAAGAGCGGCGAGCGGACCACCGTCGACGCGCTCGCGCCGGCAGCGCCGGCGCTTCCAGCCGCGTGACGCTGATCGGCCTGGACGTCGGCACGACCGCGGTCAAGGGGATCGCGATCTCCCCTGACGGCGAGCTGCTGGCGAGCGCGACCGAGCCCTACCCACTCTCGACGCCGCAGCCCGGCTGGTCCGAGCAGGACCCTGAGGACTGGTGGCGCGCGACCCAGAAGTGCCTGGCGGTGCTGCCGGCCGGCGAGGTGGGTTTCTCGGGACAGATGCACGGGCTCGTCGTGCTCGGCGCCGACGATCGCGTGCTGCGCCCGGCGATCCTCTGGAACGACCAGCGAACGCAGGCGCAGTGCGAGCAGATCGAGCAGCTCGTCGGTCTCGAGCGGCTGATCGCGCTGACCGGCAACCGCGCGCTGACGGGCTTCACGGCGCCGAAGCTGCTGTGGCTGCGCGAGCACGAGCCCGACCTCTACGGCGAGGTCCGCCACGTGCTGCTGCCGAAGGACTACGTTCGCTTTCGCCTGACCGGAGAGCGTGCGATCGACGTCGCCGACGCGTCCGGAACACTGCTGTTCGACGTCGCCGGCCGGCGCTGGTCCCAGGAGGTCTGCGAGGCGCTCGCGATTCCGCTCGACTGGCTGCCCGAGGTGTTCGAGTCGACGCAGATCGCCGGCGCAGGCGACCAGGCGGCCGCGGCGCTCGGCGTCGGAATCGTCGCCCCCGGGCTGGTGTCAGTCGTGCTCGGCACCTCCGGTGTCGTGTTCGCCGTGCTGCCGGCCTACGCCCCCGACGAGCAGGCGCGCGTCCACGTCTTCTGCCACGCGGCGCCGGGGACCTGGCATGCGATGGGCGTGATGCTCAGCGCGGCCGGCTCCTTTGCCTGGTTGCGCGGCGTGCTCGGCGGCGACTACCGCGCTTTGGACGAGGAAGCAGCGCGCTGGCAGCCGGGCGTCGAGGGATTGCAGTTCGCGCCGTATCTGGCCGGTGAGCGCACCCCGCACGCCGACCCCGACGCGCGGGCGGCATTCACGGGGCTGACGTTGCGCCACGACCGCGGCGCCCTCGCACGGGCGACGCTCGAAGGCGTCGCATACGGCCTGCGCGACTCGCTCGAGTTGCTGCGAGAGCTCGGCGTGGACGCGCGCGCCGGTCGCCTCACCGGCGGCGGCAGCGCGAGCTTGCTGTGGTCGCGGATCGTCGCCTCGGTGCTGCGCATCCCGCTCGAGCGCACCGAATCCCAGGAGGGCTCGGCGTTCGGCGCGGCGCTGCTGGCCGGTGTGCGCGCCGGCGTGTTCGCCGACGCGCAGGAGGCGGTCGACCGTTGCGTGCGCGTGCGCGACACCATCGAGCCCGACGAGAGCTGGATGGCGGCCTACGAGCACGGCTACGGTCGCTACAGGATGCTCTATCCGGCCTTGGCGCCACTGCAGCAGCCATAGACGAGGAGCGAGGCGACGGTGCGGATCGCATTGATGATCGAAGGGCAGGAGGGCGTCACGTGGGAGCAATGGCTCGCGCTCGCGCTGGCCGCCGAGGAAGCCGAGCTCGACGGCCTGTTTCGCTCCGACCACTACCGCTCGATCCACCGCGGCGATCCGGCCGGCTCGCTCGACGCCTGGGCGACGCTCGCGGCGCTGGCGGCGAGGACGCAGCGGATCCGCCTCGGCACGCTGGTCTCGCCGACCACGTTCAGGCCGGTTTCGGTGCTCGCCAAGAACGTCGCAACGGTCGACCACATCTCGGGCGGACGGGTGGAGCTGGGCATCGGCGCGGGCTGGTTCGAACCCGACCACGACGTCTACGGGTTCCCGTTCGGCACCGTGGGCGAGCGGATGGAAGAGTTCGAGCGCCAGCTGGAGGAGATCAACCGCCAGTGGACGACTGCTGCCGAGATCTGGCCGAAGCCGCTGCAGCAGCCACGCCCGCCGATCATCGTCGGCGGCGGCGCGAAGCCGCGCAGCGTGCGCGCCGCCGTGCGTTTCGCCGACGAGTACAACACCGTCGTCCCGACGCTCGAGCAGGCGCGCGAGCGCTGCGGGGTGGTGCGCGCCGCGGCGGCGGCCGCCGGGCGTGAGCCGCTTCGCTTCTCGATGATGACCACCTGCGTGGTGGGCCGCGACGAGGCGGAGGTGCGCGACCGCCTGCGCGCGTGGGACGCCTCCTCGAAGCTCGACCACAAGCCCGAGCTCGCCGGCACCGTAGAGCAGGTCGCCGAAAAGCTGCGCGAATACGAGGCGGTCGGCGTGGAGCGCGCGATGCTCCAGCACCTGGCGCACGAGGACGTGACGATGGTGGCGGTGCTCGGCGAGTTGGCGCGCGCGCTCGCCGACTGACCAGGCCCATGTAATGTCGGCTCCGGTGGCGGACAACCACTGCGTGTGAGCGCGGAACCGCAACCGTTCGAGGCGACCTTCAACGAGTGTTGCGAGGCGGTCGCGCGCTACGCCGCCCGGCGCGTGGCGCCGGAGGCTGTGCAGGACGTCGTGTCAGAGACGTTCCTTGTCGCCTGGCGCCGCTACGGCGAGCTGGATGGCGAGGCGCTGCCGTGGCTGCTTGGAATCGCCCGGCGCGTCGCGGCGAACCAGCGCCGCGCCGGCGCGCGGCGCCGGGCGCTGCTCGAGCGCCTGCACGGCGCCGCGGTGCCCGCTTTCGCCGGCGAGGTCTCCGGCGCCGGCCCGGCGCTCGCCGCTGCGTGGGCGCTGCTCGGTGAGCGTGACCGCGAAGCGCTGATGCTCGTGGCCTGGGACGGGCTCGAGCACCGCGATGCAGCGATCGTCATGGGCTGCAGCACAGGCGCCTTCACCGTGCGCCTGCATCGCGCTCGCCGCCGCCTCGCGCAACTGCTCGGGCGCGAGGAGAAGTGCGCGATCGACGTCCTCCCGCTGAGGTCGCTGACGTGAGCGTGCGCGACGACGATCTGGACCGGCGCCTCGGCGGCGCCGATCCGGCCGGCGGACTCGAGTTCGGCGAGGACTTCCGCGCCCGCGTGTGGCGGGACGTCAGCGACCGCCGCGGCGATGCGCCCAGTGCCCGTGCGCGCCGCCGCCGTCGCCGGCACCGCCGGCTGCTCACGCTTGCGCTTCCGGTCGCGCTGGTTCTCGCGGGCGGCGCGGCCGCCGCCGCGACCGGCGTGATCGCGATCGGCGCGCCAGCCGCGCCGTTTCGCTTCGGAAACCCCGACCCGCTCGGCGTGAACCTCTCCGACCTCGGGGGGCGCGGAGCGGTGCACCTGCTCGCCGTCGCGGCACCCGATCCCCAGGGCGGACCGCCGTGGGGTCTGCGCACCGTGAGCACGCCGAGCGGCTACGGTTGCATCGAGGTCGGTCGCATCTTCGAGGGCCGCTTCGGCGGGATCGGCGAGGACGGGTCGTTCAACGACGACGGCGAGTTCCACGCGGTGCCGGTGATCGACGCGGAGGACACCGCCGCCTGCACACGGCTCGACAGCGCCGGCCGGCTCTTCTACAACGTCGCTTCGGCCGTCGGCACCGCGAGCGGCACGTTCTTCGTGCCCGGCGGCTGCGTCTCCGCGCGTGCGTTCTCCCATCCGCTGCTCGAGCTGCTGGAACGGGCGCCCGCCAACAGCGACCTGTGCCCGACCGCCAGCGAGCGGACGCTGATCTACGGCCTGCTCGGCCCCGACGCCGCCAGCGTCACCTACACACTCGACGGGCACTCCTACACGCAGGCGACGGTTGGCCCGCAGGGGGCCTACCTGATCGTGACCGGTGGAGAGCGCTCAGCCGACCCCGAGCTTCGCGACCTCCCACTGGCCGCCGGTGCGCTCCCGGTCGACAGCCCGATCATCAAGATCACCTACCGCGGCGGCAGGGTCTGCGGGCTGCTCGGGGCCCGCCACGACCGCTACGGCGCTGCGTGCCTGCCCGGCGGTCACCCGGTCGGCTACGCGGCGCCGCGGCGTGCGGCCGACTCGAGGCACACGTGAGCGCCGTGACGTGGGCACGCGCGAAGCCGGCCGCGGCGTGGTGGGCGCTGTTCGGCGCGCTGGTCGCCGGCGTCGTGCTCGGCGCCTGCGGCGGCGCCGCGAACCCGGGCTACCCGAGCGGCTACCACCCGGTGTGGCTGTGCCGCCCGGGGCTTGCGCACAACCCGTGCGTGACGAGCCTGCGCACCGGCGTGTACTCGGCGACCGGGAAGCTGGAACGCGTCTTCACGCCGCAGGGCCCGGCCGATCCGCCTGTTGACTGCTTCTACGTCTACCCGACCGTCAGCCCCGAGACGGTGATGCTGTCGGACTTGAAGATCCAGCCGGCCGAGACCGACGTCGCGCTCTACCAGGCGGCCTACTACCAGCGGGCCTGCCGGATGTATGCGCCGATGTATCACCAGGTCACGAGCCTGGGGGCGGGGTACCTCTCGCTGCTCACGCTCGCGGACCTGCACGAGCAGTTCAACAGCGTGCTGTGGGCCTTCCGCTACTACCTCGCGCACTACAACGACGGCCGCGCCTTCGTGCTGATCGGCCACTCGCAGGGCGCATTCACGCTGCGTCGGCTGATCCGCCTGGTGATCGACCCCAACCCCAAGCTGCGCCGCCAGATGCTCTCGGCGATCCTGTTCGGCGGCAGCGTCGTCGTGAAGACCGGAAAGCTGGTCGGCGGGGACTTCAAGCACATCCCGGGCTGCACCTCGGCTACCCAGCTGCACTGCGTCGTCTCCTACTCCTCCTTCAGCGGCCCGGCTCCGGTCGACAGCGTGTTCGGACACACCACCGCGAGCCCGACCGACGCCCAACTGCCGCTGCTGCCGGGCCAGCAGATCCTGTGCACCAACCCGGCCGCACTCGGCGGGGGCTCCGCGTTGCTCGACTCCGTGTTCCCGCTCTCGTTCCCGCCTGGAGTCGGCAACGCGATCCCCCCGTCGGAGAAGCCGGGGTCCAAGACGGCGACGCCGTGGTATGAGTACGACGACGCGTATCGGGCCCACTGCGAGGAGTCCAACGGCAACCACATCCTCGAAGTGACGGCCGTGAACGGCGCGCCGGCCCTGTTCTCCAGCGGCGCCCTGGCCGGCCTGTGGGGCCTACACCCGCTCGACGTCAACCTCGCCCTCGGCGACACCGTCGCACTCGTCCAGAGCGAAGCCAAGGCCTACGCCCGCAACCACGGGACCTAGCCGGTGGCGCTTGTGGTCGGTGGGCGCTGACGGGCGCAGAGCTTTCACCATCTGGAATCACTTTCACCATTCCGATGGCTATACTCGCCGCGGATGTCGACCACGCTGACCGCCGCGGCGCCGGCCAAGACCTCTGTGCGTTCCGTCGCGCGGGCGGCGCGCTGGCTGCTGTGGATCGCCGAGCACGAGGGCGTGACGGCGACCGACGTGGCGCGCGAGTTCGACGTGCCGCTCCCGACCGTGCACCACGTGCTCAGCACGCTGGCGCAGGAGGGGCTGCTCGAGAAGGACGCCGGGCGCCGCTACCACATGGGCCCGAACGTCGGTGTGCTCGCGGGCTCGTTCGTGCGCGAGCAGGGCGTGCCGAGCCGCTGGCAGCGCGCGCTGGCCGAGCTCGCGTCCGCGACCGGCGAGACGGCGCATCTGGCGGCCTGGCGCGATGGTGAGATCAGGATCCTCGCCGGCGTGGAGGGCAGCCGCGCGGTGCGCGTGCCCGACATCCACATCGGCTCCTACGCGCACGCCCACGCGCGCGCCGCCGGCAAGCTGCTGCTCGCGCTCGCGCCGGCGCCGCAGCGTCTCGCCTACCTCGCGCTGCACCCGCCGACGCGGCTGACCGCCAAGACGATCACGAGCCCCGTGCGGCTGAACGCCGAGCTGGAGCGGATCCGCGCGGCGCAGTACGCAACCGACAACGAGGAGTTCGCCGACGGGCTGGCGTGCCTTTCGGTGCCGATCGTCGAGGGTGGATCGGTTGCCGCGGCGATCAGCGTGGCGGCGCCCTCCCAGCGCTTCCGGGCGGAGCGCCAGTTCCTGCTGCGCCAGGCGCGCGGCGCGGCGGCGGACGCGGCCCGCGACGGCGCGGCCGGCAGCCTGGCGATGCTGCGGGGGGCGTGAGCGCGGTGGCGGCCACCGCGCCGAAGCGCGACGTCGAGCTCGGCCTGCGCTGCTTCGAGCGGATGCTGCTGATCCGCGGCGTCGAGGACGAGGTGCAGCGGATGTTCACGCAGGGCCTGGTTCGCGGCACCACCCACCTCTGCCAGGGTCAGGAGGCCTCCTCGGTCGGGGTCTGCGCGGCGCTGCGCGAGGGGGACACGATGACCTGCACCTACCGCGGCCATGGCGCGGTGCTGGCGATGGGAGCACCGGCGGATGCGGTGTTCGGCGAGATCATGGGCAAGGCGAACGGGTTGTGCGGCGGCAAGGGCGGCTCGATGCACCTGACCGACGTGCGCGTCGGCGCCTACGGCTCCTTCGCGATCGTCGGCGCGCACCTGCCGATCGCGGTCGGACTGTCGTTCGCGTCGCGCTATCTCGGCGACGACGCGGTCAGCGTCTGCTTCTTCGGTGACGGGACGACCAACATCGGGGCCTTCCACGAGGCGCTGAACCTCGCATCGCTGTGGAAGACGCCGACGATCTTCGTGTGTGAGAACAACCGCTACGGCGAGTACTCGCCGCAGAGCCTGACGACGCCGATCGAGCGGCTCGCTGACCGCGCGGCCTCCTACGGCATGCCGGGCGTCGTCGTAGACGGCAACGACGTGTTCGCGGTGCACGCGATCGCCGGCGAGGCCGCGGCGCGGGCGCGGGCCGGTGAGGGACCGACGCTGATCGAGTCGCTCACCTACCGTCAGGTCGGGCATTCGCGCTCCGACCCGGCGAAGTACCGCCCCGAGGGGGAGCTCGATGAGTGGCTGGCGCGCGACCCGATCGTGCTGCTCGAGCGCGCGCTCGGGGAGCTGGGCGTGCCCGGGGATGAGCTGGCGCGCCGGCGCGAGGCGGTCGCAGCCCAGGTCGCGGAGGCGCTCGAGCGGGCGAAGGCGTGGGGCGATCCGGAGCCCCAGAGCCGGTTCGAGAGCATCTACGCATGAGCGAGGTCAGCTACAGGCAGGCGATCACGCAGGCGCTGGCCGACGAGCTCGAGGCCGACGAGCGGGTGCTGCTGTTCGGCGAGGACGTCGGCGCGGCCGGCGGGGTGTTCAAGGCGACCGAGGGGCTGCAGGAGCGCTTCGGCTCAAAGCGCGTGCTCGACACGCCGATCTCCGAGCAGGCGATCGTGGGCTGCGCGATCGGCGCGGCGATCCGCGGCCTGCACCCGGTGATCGAGATCATGTTCGCGGACTTCGCGGGCGTCTGCTTCGACCAGCTCGCCAACGAGCTGCCGAAGTACCGCTACATGACCGACGGCCAGGTCAGCGTCGGCTTGACGGTGCGACTGGCCAACGGCGCCGGCGGCGGGTTCGGCGCGCAGCACTCGCAGTCGGTCGAGAACTGGTTCCTCAACATCATCGGGCTGAAGATCGTCACGCCCGCGACGCCGGGCGATGCCTACCACCTGCTGCGCGCGGCGATCCGCGAGCCCAACCCGGTGCTCTACTTCGAGCACAAGAACCTCTACAACATGACCGGCCCGCTGGAGCTCGGCGAGCCGGTGGCGATCGGCAAGGCGGCGGTGGTCCGCGAGGGCAGCGACATCACGCTCGTCGCGAGCCAGCTGATGCGCCATCGCGCGCTCGAGGCCGCCGAGCTGCTCGCGGCAGACGGCGTGGCGGCGGAGGTGATCGACCCGCGCACGATGGTTCCGTTCGACCTCGAGACGGTCATCGCCAGCGTCGCGAAGACCAACCGGCTGATCTGCGTGCAGGAGTGCTCTGCGGGCGGCAGCTGGGGCGCCACGGTGATCGCGTCACTGGTCGCCGAGCAGTTCGAGCTGCTGGACGCCCCGCCGATCCTGGTCGGCGGCGACGAGACGCCGATCCCCTACGCGGGCGAGCTCGAGGCGGCATGGCTGCCGAGCGCGGAGCGGATCGCGGCGGCCGCGCGGACCACCCTGGCCTACTGAGACAGGGGCCGATGATCGCCGACGTCCTGCACTTCTCCTTCACCGTCAGCGACATCGAGGCCTCGATCGACTGGTACACACGCGTGCTCGGACTGGAGCTCGTGCACCGCCAGCGCCAGGAGAACGAGTACACCCAGATCCTCGTCGGGATCCCCGGCGCGGTGCTCGAGGTAGCCCAGTTCGCGGTCCCGGGCGTGCCGCCGGCCCGCTCCACGCACATGCTGGAGCTGGTCGAGTACGTGACGCCGCGCGGGGCCGCGTTCGGCGAGCTGGCGACCAACAGCGTCGGCTGCGCCCACCTGGCGCTGATGGTGACCGACATCCACGAGCGCCACGCGCGGATGTGCGAGCAGGGCGTGATCTTCCGCAACCCGCCCGTCGCGATCACCGCCGGCGCCAACCAGGGCGGCTACGCCTGCTACTTCCACGACCCCGACGGGATCACACTCGAGCTGCTGCAACCCTCACCCGCGCGGCTGGAGGCGATGGGGCTCACGTGATCGGGCGCGTCGACCAGCTCTGCTTCCTGGTCGAGGACATCGACGCGCGGATCGACGAGTACTCGGAGCTGTTCGGCGCGACGCACTGGCGCGGCTACCGCTACGCGCCCGACACCGTCCCGCAGCTGAGCTACCGCGGCGAACCGGGGCGCTTCGCGTTCTGGGTGGCGCTGTCTGACACCGACCCCCAGATCGAGCTGATCCAGTCGCTCGAGGGACCCAGCATCTACAGCGAGTGGATCGAGCGGCGCGGCCTGGGCTTCCACCACATCGGCCACTTCAGCGCGGACCTGGCGGCCGACGTCGGTTCGCTCGAGGCGCGCGGGTGGGCCGTCTGCCAGAGCGGCGGCGGCTACGGCCTGGACGGCGACGGCGGCTTCGTCTACCTGGACTCGCTGCAGGCGCTCGGCGTGATCGTCGAGCTGATCGAGGTGCCGGCGCGCCGCCGCACGCCCGACCGCGAATGGACACCGTCCCGTTAGGGACCCCCGGCCCGAAAGGGCCGCATAGATAGTCGTTTCCCTGCCACGCGGGGCGTTGCGGGGCGGCGTGGTTGGCGGCGCTATCCTTGCCGCAGGCGTCATCGAGAAGTGCGTCGGGCGTCGCGTGTGAGATGAGATGCCCAGTGGGAGGAAACCGTTGACGCCCCGCCGCAAGGACGCATCCGATTCGCCGCGCCCCGCCGCGGACGGCGGGCGGGTAGCCGCGCGCGCTCCGGTCGTCGGCCGCGTGACGATCCGCGACGTGGCGGAGCAGGCCGGGGTGTCGCTCGGCACGGCCTCCAACGTGCTCAACCGCCCGGACCGCGTCGCCCCGGCGACGCGCGAGCGAGTGCTCGAGGTGATCGACCGGCTGGGCTTCGTGCGCAGCTCCGCCGCCCACCAGATGCGGGGCGGCAACAGCCGCTGCTTCGGGGCCGTCGTGCTCGACGCCGCCAACCCGTTCTCGACCGAGACGCTGCGCGGACTGGAGGACGTGGTGCACGAGCACGGCTGCGCCGTCTACGTCTGCTCCACCGACGGCTCGGCGGAGCGCGAGGCCAGCTACCTGCGCCTGCTCGAGGAGCAGCGCGTGCAGGGGATCGTGATCACGCCAGCGACCCGCAGCATCCGCCACCTGCAGACGCTCCGCGACCGAGGCACGCTGGTCGTCCTGCTGGACCGCCGCAGCGGCGACGGCGACATGTGCTCGGTTTCGGTCGACCACGCCCACGGCGGCGAGCTGGCCGCGCATCATCTGTTCGAACTCGGCCACCGGCGGATCGCGTTCATCAACGGGCCGCTGCATCTGTCGCAGTGCGCCGAGCGCCAGCGCGGGATGCGCCGTGCCGCCCGCGCCGCGAATCTGGACGCCGCCGAGACGATCATCGAGTACACGATCGACCCGGTCACGGCCTTCGAGCAGGCCGAGGCGACCGTCGACGACCTGCTCGCGCTCGAGGACCGCCCGACGGCGGTCGTCTGCTTCAACGACCAGATCGCGTTCACGGTCCTGCGCACGCTCGGACAGCGGAGGGTCCGCGTGCCCCGCGACATCAGCGTGGTCGGCTACGACGACGTCGAGTTCGCCGCGATGATCTCGCCGGCGCTGACGTCGATCCGCCAGCCGAAGTACGAGCTCGGTCGCGCCGCGGCGCAGCTGTTGATCGCCGAGACGATGGACCCGGACCACCGCCACGGCGACATCCGCTTCGAGCCGGAGCTGATCGAGCGCCAGTCGACGACGGCGCGCGCGCGCCTGAAGAGCTACAGCCCGGCCGGCGACTGAGGGGGCGCGGGGCTCGCGGCTCGTGCACGCGCGCGTGCGTGGATCAGGTCAGCCGAGCGCGTCGAGTTGGAACTCGACGTCGGCGAGCAGCGGCAGCGTCTCCCAGTCGCCCGTCCCCGCGAGCGCGTGCCCAGCCAGCAGGTTTGCCGCGCGCACGCAGGCCGGCGGCTCCCATCCGCGCAGCAGGCCGAACTCAAACCCCGCCGCGAAGGCGTCTCCGGCCCCCACCTCGTCGGCGACCGCGAGCGCCGCCGCGGGTGCGACGCGCTCGCCGCCGACAAGCGCTCCGGCGGCGCCGAGACGGATCACCGACGACACGGGTATCGCCTGCGCGAGCTCGGCCTCGCTGGAGGTCCCCCACAGCGCGTTGCCCTCCTCCAGTCCGCACAGATACCAGTCGACGTGCTCGACCAGCGAGCGCTGACGCGCCGCCGCCGCGGCGGGCGTGTCGGGAAGCGCCGGGCGGAAGTTCGGGTCGAAGACGACCGTTATGCCACGCTCGCGCGCCCGGCGCACGAGGTCGCTGACGAGCTCGGCGGCGCTCTCGGACAGCGCCATCGTGATGCCCGTGAGGTGAACGAGCGCCACGCCGTCGAGCGCGCTGTCGGGCACGTCCGCCGGCCCCAGCGTGCTGGCCGCGGAGCCCGCGCGGTGGTAGAGGACCTTGGTGCGGCCCTCCTCGCGCCACTTCACGAAGACGCCCGTGCGCCCGGGCACGGTGCGGGCGAAGCTCGTGTCCACTCCCTCCCGCCCGAGGGCGGTGAGGATCAGGCCGCCGATCGGGTCCTCGCCGAGCCGCGATATCCAGCGCACCTCGACGCCCAGCCGCGCGAGCGCGATCGCGAGGTTCGACTCGGCCCCGGCGAAGCGCAGCGTCAGCGGCATGCCGAGGCGCAGCGGCCCGCTCTCGGCGGGGTCGAACAGGCCCAGCGTCTCGCCGACCGTCAGCACCCTCACGGCAGTGGCGCGCGGCAGGCGGTCGGGTAGCCGCCGACGAGCTCGGCGACGGCTCGCTTGAGTCCCCCGAACGGGAGGGCCGAGCGCAGGTCGAGGATCTCCCCCTGGACGTCGGCGCCGTCGCGCAGTGCGCAGAACAGGTCGGGGCGCACGTTGGCGAGCGCGGAGACGCAGCCGGCGGCGCCGGCGGCGAATGCGTCGCGCACGAAGGCGTCGGTGCCGATGAGCACCTCGACGCCGCACTGCAGGTACTCGAGCAGGCGCTCGAACGACTTCGTCGAGTCCTTCACGCCGCGCAGGCCGGCGGCCGCGAGCGTGCGCAGGGCGGCGCTCGAGAGCTCGTTGCCGGTCCGGGCGGGGATCGTGTACGCGTAGACGGGGGCTCCGGCGGCGGCCTCGATCACCGCGCCGTAGTGGCCGACGATCTCGGCGTCGCCGTATGGGTAGTAGTAGGGAACGACCGCGGAGACGGCGTCCGCGCCGGACGCCAGCGCGGCGCGGACCGCGCTCGCCGTGGCGGGCGTCGAGATGCGCCCGACGTGCGCGAGCACGCGGGCGCGCCCAGCGGCGGCGGCGACCGTCGCGGCCACGACCTCGACCAGCTCCTCGTCGGAGAGGAGCGGCCCCTCGCCGGTGGTTCCGCATGGCATCAGCCCATCCACCCCGGCGGCGACTAGGAACTCGACGTGCGCCTCGAGCGCGCCGAGGTCCGGGCGTCCGCCGCCGGCGAACGGCGTGAGGAGCGCGACGATCACCTGCGGCCGCGTGCCCGCGCCCGCCTCGGCGCGAGCCCCGAGGAGCGCCTCGGGCGTCTGCCCTACCCCCACGAGGCCTCCTTCATCGGGCGCAGCGTCGTCTCGAGGATCCGGTGGTGGCGCGGGCGCGTCAGCACGAACATCACGACCTCCGCCACGTCCTCGGGCCGCATCATCCCCTCCAGCACGTCGGTGCTGCGGCCGTACCCGTCGCCCAGCGCGAAATCGGTGGCCACACCGCCGGGGCACACGCTCGTGCAGCGGATGCCGTGCCCGCGCAGCTCGTGGTCGAGCGCGCGCATGAACCCGACCTGCCCGAACTTCGACGCGCAGTAGACGGCCTGATTCGGCGCGGCTCGGCGGCCCGCCTCCGAGGCGATCGCGACGATGTCCCCCTCGCCGGAGGCGATGAGATGGGGCAGCGCGGCACGAACGGCGTAGATCGTTCCCTTGAGGTTGACGTCGACCATCTCCTCGACGTGCTCCGGCGGCGTCTCGAGAAACGGATGGTAGGAGCCGACGCCGGCGTTCGCGACCAGGATGTCGAGGCGACCGAAGCGCTCGACGGCGGCCTCGACAAGGCCCTCCACCTGCGCGGGATCGCGCACGTCGCAGCTGCACGCGAGGACGCCCTCCAGGCCGAGGTCATCACCCGAGCGCGAGCCGAGCGCGAGCCGCACGCCCGCCGCGGCGAGCGCGTGAGCGCTGGCGGCGCCGATGCCGCGGCTCGCTCCGGTGATCACGGCGACCTTGCCGCGCATCTAGGCCAGCTCGTAGGGGGTGTGGTGGGCGAGCACCAGAACGTGCACGGCGGAGCCGGCGGCGGCGGCCTCCTCGGCCGCGCGGCCCGGGCTCTCGGTGTTCCCGGCGATGGCGTCCCAGTGGTAGGGCACGAGCGTGCGCGCGCCGATCGCGCCGGCGAGCTCGACCGCCTCGCGGGCGTTCAGGTTGCCGGCGATGTTGCGCGCCTCGCGCGCGCCGTCGCGTCCGTTGACGGGCGCCAGCGCGATCTCGACGCCCTTGCCGCTCAACGCGCCGGCGAGCCCCGGGTTCGCGATCGTGTCGCCGGCGTGGTAGATCGTCGGCCCGGCGCCGCCGATCACGTAGCCGACGAAGCGACCGCCCCAGTCCGAGTATCCGTCGGACACGTTGACCGCGTGCCAGGCCGGGACGACCTGCACGCGAAGCTCGTCGAGCTCGAAGCTCTCGCCCGGCAGCACGCCGCGCAGGGGCAGCACGCCGTCGGCCAGCGAGGCGATCGGCGCGGGCAGGACCAGGCGCGCGCCGGGGCTGCTTGAGGCCAGGCGGCGAAGGAACGGCAGGTCGAGGTGGTCCTCGTGCTCGTGGGTCACGAGCACCCAGTCGATCCGCTCGCCGACCAGCTCGAAGCGCGGCGGGTCGACCAGTCTGCCCTCGTGGGGGCTGATCCAGGGGTCGATCAGCACGCGCCGGCGGTCGGTCTCCAGCAGGAAGCCTGCCTGGCCGAGCCACGTCAGCTGAGAGCCCTTGACTTTCACGTTTGCGGTCTGGTACTGATAGTTCGGTTGACGGTCAACCGTCAGCGGTCAACCATATCCGATGCAGCCGCCGGCGACCATCCACAACATCCGCGCGATCGATCAGGTTCGCCTCGGCGACGAGGTCGCCGATCGCCTGCGGCGCGCGATCCTCGTCGGCGAGCTGACGCCCGGCACGCATCTCGTCGAGAGCGTCCTCTCGGCTGACTTCGACGTCAGCCGGGGCCCGATCCGAGACGCCCTGCGCGAGCTCGAGAACGAGGGGCTGGTCGAGGCTCGCCGCCGCGGCCTGTTCGTCACCGGCCTCACCCGCGAGGACGTCTGGGAGCTCTACACGCTGCGCGCCGCGCTCGACCTGGTCGCGCTCGACCTCGCCGTCGAGCGCTTCCAGCCCGACGACTTCTCCCACCTGCGCGAACTCGTCGCGACGATGGAGAGCGCGATGGGCGAGGGTCGCATGGCGGACTTCGCGCAGGCGGACATGGAGTTCCACTCGACCTTCTACGAGCGCGCCGGCCATCGCCGCCTGCTGCGGACGTGGCAGGGCCTGGTGCGGACCTTCCGCGTGCTGATCGAGGTCACCGACATCGAGAACCCGGATGTCAGCTCGATCGTGCGCGAGCACCGCGAGATCCTCGAGGCGGCCGAACGGCGCGACATCGCGACGCTGCGGACGCTGATGGGCGAGAGCCTCGACCGGGCGCTCGAGATCTTCCAACGCCGGCTGCCGACGAAGGAGCCGATCACGGCGGCGCCGCTGCCGCCCTCGGCGATGTTGGCGCCCGGCAACCACCTTGACGCGGACCCATCACACCCCGAGTGAAGCACTAAAGAGGAGAGAACAAGTGAGGTTCAGGAAAGCAAAGCTCGTTTGGTTCGGAGTGCCGGCGGCGGTCGTCGCCCTCGTTGTCGCCCTGTCGCTGAGCGTGACCGGCGCGACGGCTGCCTCGAAGGGACACACCGCCGCAGCGCCGCTCCAGATCGCGCTGTCGAACTCGTTCGTCGGCAACCAGTGGCGGATCGAGATGGAGAACGTCTTCAAGGCCGGCTGCCAGATGCCGCCCTTCAAGACGACGGTGAAGTGCACCGTCTACAACGCCGGTAACAACGACGTCGCCACCCAGATCCAGCAGATCACCGACCTGATCGCCAAGCACGTCAACGCGATTCTCGTCGACGCGGCTTCACCGACCGGCCTGAACGGGATCATCCAACAGGCCTGCAGCAAGGGGATCGAGGTTGTCTCGTTCGACAACACGGTGACCAACAAGTGCGGTTACCAGGTGTCGATCAGCCAATCCCAGTTCGGCACGGTGACGGCGCAGTTCATCGCCAACCAGCTGCACGGCAAGGGCAACGTCATGATGGTCACGGGCGTCGCCGGAACCCAGGCTGACACCGACCGCAACGCCGCCGTCAAGGCGGTGTTCGCCAAGTACCCGGGCATCAAGATCGTCTCCACGATCGATGGCATGTGGAACTCGGCGATCGCCCAGCGTTCGGTTGCGGCCGCGCTCGCCTCGCTGCCGACGATCAACGGCGTGTGGGTCTCGGGCGGCACCGACGGCGTGCTGAAGGCGTTCGTCCAGGCCAAGCGGCCGCTGCCGGTCACCGGTGGTGAGGGCGAGAACGGCTTCCGCAAGTTCATGCTCGGATACGAGGGCCAGAAGCCGGTCGACGGTGAGTCATCGGGCACGCCGCCGTTCCTGTCGCTCGCGGCACTCGGATTCGCGCAGCAGACGCTGCTCGGCAAGTACACGAAGAAGAACGTCACCCTGCCGGCCCCCGTTGTCACCACGCAGACGGTGAAGTCGGGCGTGACGGTCTTCCCGAACCTGCCTGACAGCTTCTACGCCACATTCACAGACTCGGGCCCGACGGCAACCGTGGAGATCTGCGTCAACGCAGCGCTGCACGGAACGCCCTGCCCCGGGACCCTGACGGTCAGGTTGCCGTAGCTTGAACGTCAGGTTGCCGTAGTCGCCGTCCCAACCTCCTGGACGTCGACCTGTCGCAACTGTCCCCGGCGGAGCAGCAGACACTCCGCCGGGGACAGCGCGGCGGGCTCGAACCGGGAATGATCTCGCCCAGTTCAAACCTGGAGGCTTGCCGATGAAGATCACACGCGTACGGCCGCTCGTGATGGGCGCCGGCTGGCGCAACCTCACGTTCGTCGTCGTCGAGACCGACGAAGGACTCGAGGGCGTCGGCGAGGTGCGGATGGTGAACCACACCGACGCGCTGCTCGGCTATCTCAACGAGGCAGTGCCCAACCACGTGCTCGGCTCCGACCCGTTCGCGACCGAGGACATCGTCTCACGCATGTGGCGGCGGGACTACGCGCGTGCGGGAGAGATCACCATGTCGGCGATCGCGGTCATCGAGATGGCCTGCCTGGACATCGTCGGCAAGGCGCTCAACCAGCCCGTGTACAAGCTGCTCGGCGGCCCGGTGCGCGACCGCGTCAAGGCCTACGCCAACGGCTGGTATCGCGTCCCGCGCGAACCGCAGGCGTTCGCCGACGCCGCGACGGCCGCGGTCGCGCGCGGCTATCACGCGCTCAAGTTCGATCCGTTCGGCGGCGCCACGACGCGCCTCGAGCGCGACGAGCTGGTGCGCTCAGTCGGACTCGTCGAGGCGGTGCGCGGCGCGGTCGGACCCGACGTCGAGCTGCTCATCGAGATGCACGGCCGTTTCACACCCGCCGCCGCGGTTGCGATCACGCGCGAGCTGGAGCCGTTCGACCCGGCCTGGATCGAGGAGCCGGTCCCGCCGGAGAACCCGCGCTCGCTGGCGAGGGTGTCGGCGAAGGTGAGCTGCCCGGTCGCGACCGGCGAGCGCATCCACACGCGGCACGAGTTTCGCGAGCTGTTCGAGCTCGACTGCGTGGATGTGATCCAGCCCGACATCACGATGTTCGGCGGCATCCGGGAGACCTGCAAGCTCGCCTCCTGGGCCGAGGTCTACAACGTCGTCGTGGCGCCGCACAACGTCGGCGGCCCGGTCTCGACGGCGGCGGCGCTGCACTTCGCGGCTGCGACGCCCAACTTCCGCATCCTCGAGTACTTCAACGACTTCGACGAGGACTTCATCACGCTCGCGGCGCCAGGCATCCCGGGCGTAGTCGACGGGCACTTCTCGCTTCCCGCCGGCCCAGGGCTCGGCGTCGTGCTCAACGAGGCGGCGGTCGAGGAGTACCCGCGCAGCGACGCCTACTTCGACCTGTTCGAGACCGACTGGCAGTTCCGGAGGCCGGCGCCCGCATCGCAGGACGGTCCGCGGTCGGGCACGCGGAGCTGATGCTCCCAGCCGCCGAGCAGAGCGCGAGCGGCACCGCCGCGTACCTGCGCGAGCGGGCGGTCGAGGCGGCCGACGTATCGCACTCGTTCGGCGGCGTCCACGCCCTCAAGGGCGCGTCGTTCTCCGCCGACTTCGGCGAGGTGCACGCGCTGGTCGGCGAGAACGGCGCCGGCAAGAGCACGATGATCAAGATCCTCAGCGGCGTGCTGCGCCCCGACGAGGGGACGATCCAGCTCCGCGGAACGGAGGTGAGGCTGCTCAGCCCGAGGCGCGCCCGCGAGCTGGGCGTGGCGACCGTCTTCCAGGAGCTGACGCTGCTGCCGTGGCTCACGGTCGCCGAGAACCTGCTGCTCGGCAACGAGCCACGCAACCGCGTGCGGCTCGTGCGCCGCGGTGAGCTGTGGCCGCGCGCGGCGGAGGTCCTGGCCCGCTACGGCATCGAGGGGATCGACCCGCGCGAGCTCGCCTCGCGCCTGTCGCTGGCTCAGCAGCAGCGCGTCGAGATCGTGCGCGCGCTGCTCGAGCAGCCGCAGGTGCTGTTCCTCGACGAGCCGACCTCGACGCTCTCGCAGCACGAGGTGCAGTGGCTGTTCGGGCTGGTGCGCGAGCTGCGCGATCAGAACACCTGCGTGATCTTCACATCGCATCGATGGCGCGAGATCGAGGCGATCGCCGATCGCGTCACGATCTTCCGCAGCGGCGAGCACGTCGCGACCCGCGCGCAGGTCAGCGAGGACGAGGCCGTCACGCTGATGACGGGGCGGACGATCGACCGCATCTACCCGGAGCGATCGCCGCGCCCGGGCGGGCACGACGCGTTCGAGGTCAGCGACCTGGAGGCCGACGGGGTGCACGGCTGCTCGTTCGGCGTTCGGGCGGGCGAGATCCTCGGCATCGGCGGGCTCGCCGGCCAGGGGCAGCGCGAGCTGTTCCTGACGCTGTTCGGCGCGAGGCGCGCGAAGCGGGGGACGATCCACGTCGGCGGCACGCTGCGACGGATCCGCAAGCCCAGCGACGCGATCGCCGCGGGCATCGGGATCTCGCTCGTGCCCGAGGATCGCAAGACCGAGGGGCTGCTGTTGCCGATGTCGGTGCGCGACAACCTGACGCTCGCCGTGCTCGGCCGCTTCAGCCGCGGCGGCTTCCTGCGCCCGAGGCTCGAGCGCGAAGCGGTTACGGACATGCTCACGCGGCTGCAGATCCGCACGACGCGCCCGATGACGCAGGAGGTCGGAAAGCTCAGCGGCGGCAACCAGCAGAAGGTGCTGATCGCGCGATCGATGCTCGCCACCCCCAGCGTGCTGCTGCTCTACGACATCACCCGCGGCGTCGACATCGCGACCAAGCACGACCTCTACGAGCTGATCGCCGAGCTCGCCGCCGACGGCAAGGCGATCGTCCTGTACTCGAGCGAGACGGAGGAGATGGCGCACCTGTGCCACCGCGTCCTGGTGCTGCGCGAGGGGCGCTTCCGGGCGGAGCTGGACGGCGACGGGCTCGACGCGGAGGCGATCGTTGCAGCGTCGATCAAGGAGCAACTCGACGGCGATGGCTGAGCAGGCGATCCCGACAGCAGGCCCCGACCGTCGGCTGGCCTGGCGCCACATAAGCCTGCAGAACGCGCCGCTGATCCTGGCGCTGCTGATCCTGGTCGGCACGAGCGGGCTCTACGTCATCTTCTTCAACAGCAACACGGGCGGGCTGCCGGGCAGCTTCGAGCTGACCTCGCTGGTCAACACCACGCTGCCGCTGATCTTCGTGGCCATGGGCCAGACCGTCGTCGTGCTCACGCGCGGCATCGACCTTTCGGTCGGCGGCATGATCGACCTCTCCAACAGCCTCGCCGCGGCCGAGATGCACGGCTCGCTCGGCAGCGAGGTGCTGTGGAGCGTCATCATCATCGCGGTCGGCGCGGCCGGCGGGCTGCTGAACGGACTGCTGGTCGTCTACGCGCGGCTGCAGCCGATCCTCGTCACGATCGCCACGCTCTCGATCTTTCAGGGCCTGGCGATCGCCGTGCTGCCGCAGCCGGGCGGCGCGATCCCGAACGCGTACACGAACGTGCTGGCGAATCCCAACGAGCCGACCTCGCTGGCGTTCGTGGCCGTGGTGCTGGTCGGCTGGGTCGTGTTCCGGCGCAGCTCGTTTGGGATCGCGACATTCGCGGTCGGAAACGACCAGGACTCGGCGCGCGCGCGCGGCATCCCCGTCGATCGCACGAAGGTCGCCGTTTACATGCTCGCGGGCATGCTGGCGGCGATCGCCGGGCTGTTCCTCGCCGCCAGCGCGACGGCCGGCGACGCGACCACCGGAGACGTCTACATCCTGCAGTCGATCGCCGCGATCGTGATCGGCGGCATCAGCTTCGCCGGCGGGCGCGGCAGCGGCGTGGGAGCGGTGGCGGGAGCGTTCACACTGACGCTGCTGGTGAACGTGCTGTTCTTCGCCGGCATCAACCCGCTGTACGAGCAGTTCTACCAAGGCCTGTTCCTGATCACCGCGATCGTGCTGGGGGCGGGCATCGCGCGACTGGCGAGGGTCGGTCGATGACGGCCGTCGCGCACGCTTTCGCGGAGCTCGGTCCGATCCGCCGGCGCGTCATCTACGCCTACGGCGCGGCGATCGCGATCTTCCTCGTCGGCCAGGTCCTGCACCCGGGGTTCGCGAGCGGCGACAGCATCCGCACGATCCTGCTGGTCGCGTCGTTCGTCGGCCTGGTCGCGGCCGGCCAGACGCTCGTGATCCTGGTCGGCGGCATCGACCTGTCGGTGCCGTGGGTGCTCAACGGCGCGGCGATCCTGGTCGTCACGACCGGGCTCGGACAGAACGGCCGGCTGCCGGAGGCGCTGGCGCTGACGCTCGCGATGGGGCTCGCGGTCGGCTTCGCCAACGGCGTCGGCGTCGCCTACATCGGCGTGCCCGCGGTCGTGATGACACTCGGGATGAACGGCGTGATGCAGGGCCTGTCGCTCGGGCTCAGCCAGGGTCTCACCTGCCAGGCGTGCACGTCCTACGCGCCGTCGCTGCTCCAGCACATCGAGCTGAACAACGTGATCGGCATCCCCGAGCAGGTGGTGCTGTGGATCGTCGTCACGATCGCGGTGACGGTGGTGCTGAGCGCAACCGCGTTCGGGCGGCGCACCTACGCGATCGGCAACAACCCGACGGCGGCGTTCCTGGCCGGCATCCGCGTCAGGCGCGTGACCGTCGTCCTCTACATGCTGAGCGGGCTGTTCTCCGCGCTCGCCGGCATCATGCTCGTCTCCTACGGCGGGCAGGCGTCGCTAGGCCTCGGAGACCCGTACCTCTTCCAGTCGATCGCCGCGGTCGTGATCGGCGGCGCGTCGATCCTCGGCGGGCGCGGCACCTACCTCGGCACCGCCGCCGGGGCGATCACGCTCACCGCGCTGGTGACGCTGCTGCAGGCCGAGAACATCCCCGAGTACGGACGCAGCATCGTCTACGGCGTGACTATCCTCGCGCTGCTGCTGCTCTACGGGCGCGAACGGCGAAACTGAGCGGCGCGCGCTCAGGCGCTCCCGCTCTCCGCCGATTCCCCCCACGCGGTCGCGACGATCGAGCGCGGCCCGCCGTGGTCGCGGTGCTCGCACAAATAGATCCCCTGCCAGGCGCCGAGCGCAAGCCGTCCGCCGGCGATCGGGAGCGTCAGCGACGGGCCGAGCAGCGCCGCCTTGATGTGCGCCGGCATGTCGTCGGCGCCCTCGAGCGTGTGCGTCCACAGCCGCGCCTGCTCGGGAACCGCCGCGTCGAACCAGCTCTCGAAGTCGCGGCGGACGGCCGGCGAGGCGTCCTCGTTGAGCGCGAGCGAGGCCGAGGTGTGCTGGATCAGCAGGTGCAGCAGGCCGACGCGCAGGCGGCCCAGCTCGGGCAGCGCGTCGACGATCTCGCCCGTGACGACGTGAAAGCCGCGCGGGCGCGGAGCGAGCTCGATCCGGCGCTGGATCCACGGCACGCCCGGAGCATAGGACGTCGATGCTGGTCGGGTCGGCGCATGCGCGTCAGCCGTCGCGCGCGAGGGCGAGGACGCGGCGGACCGCTTCGAGCAGCGGCGCCGGCATCTGCTCGGGGCGCAGCGAGCGCAGGTGCCGCCAGGCCTGCTCGGGCTTGTGGTGGTGGCTGCGCAGGCCGGCGGCCGCCTCGAAGTCGGGCTCGAACATCACGACCCGCTGCGGGCCGGCGGTCTGGGCGATCAGCGCGTTGAGGCGCTTCGCCGCGTAGGTCGGGCGGCGCCCGGGCGGCGCGTCGCGGTCGTGGACGGCGATGAACGGCACGTTCGCCGCCTCGCAGACGCGCGCGAACAGCGGGATGTTCGACTTGCCGCCGCAGGCGACGATCGAGATCCCCTCGTGGTCGAGGTCGTGGCCGAGCGCGGCGAACACGAACGGGAAGGCGAGCTTCTCGGTCTGCCCCTCGACCAGCAGCGCGGCGCGCGCGAGGAACAGCTCGCTGCGCTCGGTGTCGAACTCGGTCAGCACGCGAAAGTCGTCGTCGGGCGTGATCGGCCGCGGCTGCACGACGCTCGTGCCGCTGCGCGGGTGGCGCTGCACCAGCGCGAGCTCCTCCAGGCGGGCGACGTTGAGGAAGCTCGGGGAGTGCGTCGAGTAGATCACCTGGTTGCCGGCGTCGGCGAACTGGCGCAGCAGGCGATAGAGGTAGCGCTGCGCCTGCGGGCGCAGGTAGAGCTCGGGCTCCTCGATCAGCAGCACCAGGTCGCGAATGTCGGTCCGAGCGCACGCCTCGAGCGCGTCGACGAACGAGACCGCAGGGCCGGTGGCGGAGCCGTCGGCGACGCCGCTGTCAAGCTGCTCCGCGAGCAGCCGGCGGAAGTTGGTGAGCGCGGGGCTGGAGTGATCCTGGTCGCCACCGTCGGGGGCGAGCACCGCGCCGGTGCGCAGCTCGCCGGGGAGGAACGCGACCGCGGGCGGGGACGGGCCACCGTGGAGGGGCGCAGCCGGGGGGCGGGCGGTCAGGGTCAGCTCGCCGGAGCCGGCGAGGGTGCCGGCGATGGCGATCTGCCCGTCGCTCGCCGGTGCGACGTCCGCGGGTGTGAGCCGCGTCGCCGCGGACGGATCGAGCAGGGCGTGGATCGCCAGCAGCAGATTCGACTTGCCGGCGTTGGCCTCCCCGATCAACGCGCACAGCGGGCCCGGGGTGAGCGAGACGTCGAGCGCCGAGCGGAAGCCGCGCACGCGCAGCCGCTCGAGGCCGAAGCCGTGTGCTGCGATCGGGGGCTGATGAGGTTGCATTGCTGGGAGGAGTTGGCAGGGGGCTGGTTCTTCCGGTGGCGGGTAGGCTAGACGGCCGCCCTTCCCGTGTACTCCTCCCGTCGCCGGCTTCCCTGGACCGTGCTGCTCGTGCTCGCGGTCGTCGTCGCGCTCGTCCACACGGTGTTTGCGCCGGGCGGGCCGCGGGCGATCGACGCCGCCGTGTTCAGTTCGGGCGCATGCGTCGCCTACCCGCCGACCGCGGGCGACCGCGCCGAGACCGTCTTCCTCGACGCCGGGCACGGAGGGATCGACCCGGGCGCGGTCGGCGTCAGCGAGTCCGGCCAGACCGTGTACGAGGCCGACGTGACGCTCCCGATCGAGCTCGACGCCATGCGGCTGCTGAGGGCCGACGGCTTCCGCGTGGTCGTCTCGCGCACGGGCGCCGAGTCGGTCGCCCGGCTGACGCGCGCCGACGAGTCCGGCGGGACGTTGACCGCGGAAGGCGTGCACAACGACGTCGCGGCTCGCGACATCTGCGCCAACGACGCCGGCGCCAACCTGCTGGTCGGGATCTACATGGACGCGGGAGCCGGCGCGGCCGGCAGCCTCACCGCCTACGACCTCGACCGCCCGTTCGCCGCCGGCAACCTCAGGCTGGCGAGGCTCCTCCAGGACGACGTGCTCGCCGCGATGAACGCTCAGGGGTGGCAGATCCCCGACCGCGGAGTGCAGCCCGACAGCAAGCTCGGGTCGGTCAGCGTCGCCGGCTCAGCGCTGGCCGGCCAGGCCGAGTCCTACGGTCATCTGCTGCTGCTCGGTCCAGCGGACCCCGGCTTCTTCTCAACGCCGAGCGCGATGCCCGGGGCGCTCATCGAGCCGCTGTTCATCACCGACCCGTTCGAAGGCTCGATCGCGGACAGCGTGCGCGACCAGGGGGTGATCGCCGGCGGGATCGCTCGGGCGGTCGAGCAGTACTTTGGGGGTGTGGGGTAGGGGCGCGGACGCAGGAGCCCGATCGAATGACGTGCTCAGGACCGGCCCGGGCACAGCGACCGATACGACTCGCTGGCGCCGGCAGCTCGCGCGCGCTCAAGGCGCCACGGCGCTGGCCGCCACCACCCGCGTGAGCGCGTCGCGGTAGGCATCGAGTCCCGGGACCTCGAGGCCGACGACCTTGCCGTGGTCGTCGATGCGTCGCAGCGACACCGCCCACTCCCACCCCGGACGGCTGCGAAAGTCGTCGACCTCCGCGTCGCTCATCGCTCCGCCCTGCGCCTGCAGCGTGCGCGCCGAGACGTTGCTGAGCTGCGCGCGGTAGCCGGGATCGGTCGCGACCAGGTAGCGCTTGGCGGGGACGTGCTGCTCGGCGAGCCAGGCGACGTGCGCACCGACGCGCGGCATGAGCCAGCGGGAGCCGGCCTCGCCGTGATGCTCTCGCGGACCGTCGTAGGGGATGCCGGCGACCGCCGGCGCGCGCGCGATGTCGTGCAGCAGGCAGGCGACCACGAACTCGTCGTCGTCACTCTCGTTACGAGCCAGCCAGGCACATTGGAGCGCGTGCTCCAGCTGGTCGACCGGCTCGCCGTCGTAGGGCAGCCCGCGCATCGAGGCGCAGGCGGCGACGATCTCCTCCACCGTCGCCTCGACGTCGGCTGTCTTCATGACCAGGGGAGCGTGTAGAGCCTGGTGAAGGACATCGCGCGCATCGCCTCGCGGACTCCCTCCTTGACGCCGAGGCCGCTGTCGCCGACACCGCCGAACGGCGTCAACTCGGTTCGCCATCCGGGAACCTCGCGGATGTTGACGGTCCCGGCGCGCAGCTCGCGGACGCAGCGCGCGATCGCGCGCCAATCGAACGTGCAGACGCCGCTCGAGAGCGCGTAGGGAGTCGCGTTCGCGACGGCGATCGCCTCGTCGAGGTCGGCGACGCGAATGATCGGCGCGACCGGACCGAAGGTCTCCTGCACGACGAGCTCGGCGCTGGGCGCTACGCGGTCGAGCACCGCCGGTGTCAGGAGCGCGGCGTCGCGCTCGCCGCCGTAGAGAAGCTCGGCGCCGCCGGCCACGGCGGCACGCACCCGCCCCTCGATCCGCGTCGCGGCAGCCTCGTCGATGACGGTGCCGACGTCCGTGCTCTGATCGGCCGGGTCTCCGACCCTCAGCGCCGCGGCGCCGGCGGCGATGCGCGCCGCCAGCTCGTCGGCCACGGCCGCAACGGCGATGATCCGCTTGACGGCCGTGCAGCGCTGGCCCGAGTTCTGGAAGGCGCCGCGGACGGCGAGATCCGCCGCCTCTTCGAGATCGGCGTCGGCCAGGACGATCAGCGGATCGTTCCCGCCCAGCTCCAGGACCGCGCGCCGATAGCCGAGTCGCGCGGCGATCGACTTGCCGACGGCAACCCCTCCCGTGAACGAGATGACCTCGACCGCGTCGTGGGCGAGAAACGCGTCGAGTATCTCGGCCGGATCGCCGCAGACGACCTGCGCGGCCGCGTCGGGCAGGCCGGCGTCGTGGATCAGTCCGATCAGCGCGAGGGCGCTGAGGGGCGTCTTCTCCGACGGTTTGAGGACGATCGGCGCGCCGGCCGCGATCGCCGGAGCGAGCTTGTGCGCGACCTGGTTGAGCGGGTGATTGAACGGCGTGATCGCCGCCACCAGACGGACCGGAAGCCGCATGGTGTGCGCCCGGCGGTCGCGACCGTGAGCCGAGACGTCGCCGGCGAAGGTCTCGCCGTCGTCGCGCAGCGCCTCGATCGCCGCGAAGCGGAAGACGTCCATCGCGCGGCCGACCTCGTGACGGGTGTCCTTGAGGCAGAGCCCCGATTCGGCGCTGATCAGGGCCGCCAGCTCCTCGCGACGGCTCGCGAGAGCCTCGGCGACGGCGAACAGGATCTCCGAGCGCTCGTGGCGCGAGCGCCGGTCCGAGTGGGAAGCGCCGGCATCGAGCATCGCCTGCGCGGCGGCGCGGTCGGTGAGCGGTGCTTCGCCGACCAGCTCGCCGGTATAGGGCGAGTGCACCGGCAGCGTCGCGAGCGCGGTCATGCTGGTCAGGCGAGCTGGTTGAGCAGCAGGTCGTGGAGGTCGCGATTGCGCAGATCGCGACCGGCCAGCGCGCCTTCGGCCAGCGCGTGAGTGACGATGATCGGCACGGTCCGCTCGTGCAGGCCCCCGTGCGAGCGCAGCGTCCCGCGAAGCGCGCTCAGGTCGTGCGCGGCCGCTGACTTGCCGAGCACGGTGTCGGCGTCGGCCAGCACGATCAGGTCGCCGATCCGGTCGGCGGGCAGCTCGAACGCATCAGCGGCGGCGAAGCGGTCGAGCACGGCCTCGACGCCCGGCAGCTGCGCCAGGGCGCCTCGCGCGCGGTCACGCTGGTCGAGGTCGTCGAGGTGGACCCAGGCGAGCGACCCGAGCGCAGCGTGGTGAACGACGTAGGGATCGGTGATCGGGCACAGCGTGTGAGCGCCCCGGACCCCTGCATCGGACAGCGCGTCGTCGAGGAAGCGAACGTTCGGGCTGCCGTCGGAATGGGCCTTGGCGCGCATGCCGTGGTCGGCGGCGAGGCCGACGACGAAGCCGGCGTCGAGCGCGTGCCCGATCGATTCGTCGATCGCTCGATAGAACGCGTCGGCCATCGCGTCGCGCGGCGCTGCCGCGTGCTGGACGAAGTCGGTCAGCGACGCGTAGACGATCTTCGCTTCGAGCCGTGCGGCCAGCGCCACCGCCAGGTCGATCGTGTACGGCGACAGCCGCCAGTCGTAGATGTCGGGGTTCGGCGCGCCGGCGATCTCCGTCACCGGAGTTCCGTCCGCCAGCGACTGCTCGTGGGCGCATTCGGCGCTGAAGGCGGGGACGCCGCCGGAGGCGAGCAGCGCACGCAGCTTGTCCTTGGCGGTTACGCACAGCACACCGATCCCCTCGCCGTGCGCGGCGGCGTGGATCGTGGTCGCGCGCAGGAAGCGGGCGTCAGTCACCTGAACCTCCGCGCCGTACTCGTCGCGGTAGTGGTTGCCGGCAATCCCGTTACGGGCCGCGCTGACGCCGGTCACGATCGTGATGTTGTTCGGGTTGGTGAAGGTCGGCACCTGGGCCCGGCCGAGCGCGTACGTGCCGCCAGCCGCGAGCGCTTCGGCGAGTCGGGGCATCAGCGAGCGCTCGAGCGCGTCGTCGACGTAGTCGGGGTCCCAGCCATCGGCGCAAATCGCGAGGACCGACCGCGGCGGCACGCCGTAGCTGCGGTCGTTCGCGACGAACGTCGAGGTCATCGGCGCTGACTCTACAAGCGGTCAGATGGCTGGCAAACGAGCCGCGGTGAAGGGTCACGCGATGGCAACATCCTGCATTCGCGGATTGACTTGCATTGCGGCGTGTCGCATAGCGAGACTCGCGACCGCCGGACGGTCGACGCCGATCTGTGCGTGGTGGGCGCGGGCATCGTCGGCCTGGCACATGCGCTCGAGGGCCGGCGGCGAGGACTACGCGTTGCCGTGCTGGAGCGAGAGCGGCGCGCGGTCGGCGCCAGCGTGCGCAACTTTGGCCACGCCTTCTTCGCGGGCGTCGGGGACGGCGAGGACCTCGAGTGCGCGATGCGTGCACGCGAGCGCTGGATCGAACTCGCTGAGCGCGCCCGCATACCGCTGTGGGATGACGGCACACTCGTCGTCGCGCGCGCGCAGGACGAGCTCGCGGTCCTCGAAGGCGCCGCCGCCAATCCGCGACGCGGCGCGAGGATGTTGAGCGCCGCCCAGGCAGGTCGGTTGGCGCCGATCCCGACGGCGGACGTGTTGGGCGCGCTGCATGGCACGCTCGACCTGCGCGTCGACCCACGCTCCGCGGTTGCCGGCCTCGCGCGCCTGCTCGAGGACGACGGCGAGGCGCACCTGGAGTGGTGCGCCCCGGTAGAAGAGATCGGGATTGGGCAGGCTAGCGCCGGGGGCCTCACGGTCCGGGCGCCGCGAATCGTGATCTGCCCGGGGCCAGGCTACGCGGTGCTGCCGTCCGCCACGCGCGACGGCCTGGAGGACCTGACACTCTGCAAGCTGCAGATGCTGCGTGTCGCGGCGCCGGGCAACCGCGTGTACCCGCCGGCGCTCGTGACCGGCCTGAGCACGATCCGCTATCCGGCGTTCACGGCGCAGCGCGAGTCCGAGCACGTACGGCGGCGCTTGCTCTCCGAACGCCCCGAACTGGTGGAGGCGGGCATCCACCTGATCATCACGCAACTGCCCGACGGCGATCTGATCGTCGGCGACACGCACGACTACGGCGATACGCCTTCGCCGTTCCGCGATGAGGGTCTTGACGAGCTGCTCCTCGCCGAGGCCGGCCGCCTGCTGGGCGTCGACGCCATCGAGGTGCGCGAGCGCTGGCTGGGCATCTACCCGACGAGCGCCGGCGGCCACCTTGCGACGGCCGGTGACCACTTCGTCGTGACCGCCCCGTTCGACGGGGCGAGGGTCGTCGAGGTTACGTCGGGCCTTGGCATGACGATGGCTCTGGGACACGCCGGCGCGGTGCTCGATGAACTGGAGCGCGCGCCGGCGTGACCCCGGCGGACTGGAGTGGCGAGCGCGGCTGGGTGCCTGCGGATCACGGGGGCGCGTGTTTCGCCGGGCTGCCGGGAACGATCACCCGACTGCTCGTCGGCGCTGTCGCAGAGTGATCCAGGTTCCTGCTCACGCCCGGATCCAGTGCCGGCCGAGTGGGCGACCCGCGCGGTTTGTGTGACCGATCCGCGCGGCTTGTGTGACGTGAGCCAGGCAGCCGAAATGTAGTCGAGATGTAACTGAACTGTGTCCGAAATGTGTCCAGAGCCGGTATTCACATACCGGTAACCAGCGGCCGCCGAGCGGGCAATACGTTTGCCGCCGACCGGGATTGGGCGTTGCGCCGTACCGGCGAGCGCGGTATCCGGTGTACACCTCGACTCCCGAAAAGGGGGAACAATGAGCACGATCAGTACTCGGATGCACGGGGCGTTTGGGAGGCGGACACTCCGGCCCGCTGCGGTCCTCATAGCTGCCGCCGGTGTCGCGGCGGCCTTGGGCGCCTGGGGTGGCAGCTCGAGCCCCACGGCCCATGCGGCGAGCGTCAAATGGAACACCGTCCACTCGGCAAAGGCCGGCGGCGGAATGGCGGCGCTGATCGCCGCCGCGAAGAAGGAAGGCCAGCTGAACGTGATCACGCTGCCGGCCAACTGGGCCAACTACGGGACTCAGATGAAGGAGTTCCACGCGATGTACGGGATCCACATCACCGACGCGATCCCCGAAGGCTCGAGCGCTCAGGAGATCCAGGCGATCCAGAGCGGACGCGGCAGCTCCACGGCACCGGACGTTGTCGACGTCGGTGAGAGCTTCGCGGTTGCCGACGCCAACCTGTTCGCGCCGTACAAGGTCGCGACGTGGAGCGACATCCCCGCCATCAACAAGGCCTCCAACGGCGACTGGTACAACGACTACGGCGGATACGTTTCCTTCGGTTGCAACCTCTCGGTCGTCAAGAGCTGCCCGACCACTTGGGCGGGTCTCGAAGGGTCGGCCTACAAGGACGCGGTCGCTCTAAACGGCGTCCCGGGGCAGGCCGGCGCGGCGACCGGCGCTGTGTTCGCTGCTGCCATCAACAACGGCGGCAGTGTCAATAACGCGCAGCCGGGTTTGACGTTCTTCAGCACGCTCAAGTCGGATGGCAACTTCAACTCCACTGACTGCGACTCCTCGTCCCTGATCGAAGCCGGACAGTGCCCGATCATCATCAACTGGGACTTCCTCAACGTGGCCGGTGCCTGGGGTCTTCCGTCGACCTCCAAGTGGCAGGTCGTCGTCCCGACCGGCACGCCGCTCGGTGAGTTCTACGCCCAGGCGATCTCGAAGACCGCCCCCGACCCCGCCGCAGCCCGTCTGTGGGAGGAGTTCCTGTACTCGACACAGGGTCAGAACAACTTCCTGAAGGGCTACGCGCGGCCAGTCGAGCTGGCGGCGATGGTCGCGAACAAGACGGTTGACGAAACCGCCTACAAGGCGCTGCCGCCCGTTCCCGGCACGCCGGTGCTGCCGACCCCGGCAGAGTCCACCGCGGCGGCGACGCTGATCGCGAACGGCTGGGGTTCCTAGCCATCACGAGTACGGCGGCGATGTCTGCAGTGACCAGCCCCGCGGCGCCCCGGCGCCGCGGGGCTCGCCGCATCCCGTTCGCCTGGATCGGGATGGTGCCGTTCCTGCTCTACATGGTCGTGTTCCTAGGAGTGCCGCTGTACGTGGTGATCCACGGCGCGCTGACGTCGAATGGCCACTTCACGCTGTCGAATTTCTCGACGATCTTCAGCCAATCCCAGTATCTGATCCCGCTGAAGAACAGCTTGCTGTTGTCGCTGTGGACCTCGCTCGGCCCTGCCATCATCGGGCTCGCGCTCGCCGCGGCGGTGGTGGCCGGTCCACGCGACAGCGTGCTGCGTCGAGTCGTCTCGAGCGCGTCCGGAGTCTTTGCCTACTTCGCCGGCGCGCCCCTGGCGTTCGTCTGGATCGCCTCCCTCGGGACGCTCGGCGTGATCACGACCTTCTTCAAGAGCTCGCTCGGCTATGACCTCAGCCAGCACTTCCAGATCTCCTCGCAGCTGGGCGTCGGTATTTGTTACTTCTACTTCCAGATCCCGCTGATGGTGATCTTTATCACGCCGGCGCTGGAGGGCCTCAAACCCGAGTGGGAGGAGGCGGCCAGGAACCTCGGCGCGACCCGCTTCTCCTACATACGCCATGTGGCGGGGCCGGTGCTGGCGCCGTCTTTCATCGCCGCCTGGTTGATCCTGTTCGGCTCCGCCTTCTCTGCCTTTGCCACGATGCTCGCGCTGGACGGCTGCACGCAGGTGGTCGTCCCCTGCAAGATCTACTTCGAGATGTCCAACAACGTGCTGACCAACTCGATCCCGTTCGGACTCGCCCTTGGCACGGAGATGATCGCCGTGGTGGGGATCGTCATGCTCGTCTACTGGAGGGTTCAGCGACGCGCCGGAAGGTGGATTCGATGAGCGCCGTCGGCCAGCCCCTCCAAGCGGCCACACTGTCGCGCCGCCAAGGCCCGCGGCAACGCACGGCGGCCCGTCCCCGGCTGCGGGTCTGGCGCACCGCGATCCTGGTCGCCATGGCGGTCTTCTACGTGCTGCCCATCGTTTGCTCAGTCAAGTTCAGCCTGATCAACCAGAAGGGCAGCTACGGGCTGCAGAACTACACGGC
This sequence comes from uncultured Solirubrobacterales bacterium, assembly GCA_963830975.1. Taxonomy (GTDB): domain Bacteria; phylum Actinomycetota; class Thermoleophilia; order Solirubrobacterales; family Solirubrobacteraceae; genus Palsa-513. The sequence goes on along the minus strand of CAWHOI010000005.1, from coordinate 555,810 downwards.
GATCGTCGACAACGGCGCGTTGAGCGCCGCGCTGATCCTGTCACTCGAGATCGCCATGATCACCGCGGCAGTGTCCGTGCTGCTGGTGTTCCCGACCACCGTCCTGGTGCGGCTGAAACTGCCGAAGCTGACAATCCTCATGGAGGCGGTTACGATCCTGCCGATCGTGGTGCCTCCGGTCGTCCTGGCAGCCGGGTTGCTCCAGATGAAGGAGACGGTGCCGCTCTGGATGGTCAACGCGTTCTTCAACCATCCGCTGACGATCCTGACGCCGATGTACGTGGTCCTGGCGATGCCGCTGATGTACCGCGCAATCGACACCGGCCTGCGGGCAATCGATCTGCACACCATGGTGGACGCGTCACGCAGCCTCGGCGCCGGCTGGCCGACCACGCTGTGGCGCGTGGTTCTGCCGAACGCCCAGACCGCCGTGCTGGGCGGCATGTTCCTGACGATCGCCCTGGTCCTCGGCGAGGTGGTGATCGCCAATCAGCTCGATCAAAGCTCACTGACGTTCCCGCTCCAAATGATCCAGTTCGCCTCGCAGGACAACGCGCCGGGGATCTCGGTCGCGATGACGCTGACCGCCCTGCTCTTCACCTTCCTGCTCCTGTTCATGCTGTCGTTTGTCGCGCGCCGTCGCGGTGGCAGAACGGCACGAGTGACCTGATGACCACTGAGAACTCCGCTCGTCCTTTCGATCCGCAGTTGACCGTGCCGTTGCGGGTTACCCCAGCGGGCAGCGGCGTGGGGGTCGAGTTCAGGGGTGTCGAGCGCCACTTCGGCGCGGTTACGGCGCTCCAGGGACTCGACATGCAGATACACCCCGGAGAGCTGGTCGCCCTGCTGGGTCCGTCGGGTTGCGGCAAGACCACTGCCCTGCGGCTGCTGGCCGGCTTCGACCGGCCGGATGCCGGAACGATCACCGTCGGCGGACGCGACATCACCAAGGTTCCGGCGCACAAGCGGGACATGGGCATGGTCTTCCAGGCCTACAGCCTGTTCCCGAACATGCCGGTACGCCAGAACGTCGCGTTCGGCCCGTGGATGCGCGGCCGGGCGAAGGCGGATCGGCTGTCCCGCGCGGACGAGTTACTCGACATCGTGGGCCTCGGGGACGTCGGTGACCGCTACCCGTATCAGCTGTCCGGTGGCCAGCAGCAGCGGGTCGCCATCGCCCGGGCACTGGCAGTCGAGCCGACCGTGCTGTTGCTCGACGAGCCATTGTCGGCTCTCGATGCCCGCGTCCGCCACCAGCTGCGCGCCGAGATCCGACAGGTCCAGCAGCGGCTCGGGATCACCGCGCTGTTCGTCACCCACGACCAATCGGAGGCGCTGTCACTGGCCGACCGCGTCGGCGTCATGAACGCCGGTCAGCTCGAGCAGATCGACACTCCCGAGAACGTCTACCACCACGCGGCAACCCCGTTCGTGGCGGAGTTCGTCGGCGCGACGAACCGTGTTGTCGGCCGGATCGCCGACGACGGCCAGGTCGTCGTGCTCGGCCAGCGCGTACCCCACTCCAAGCCCGATGCCTACGCACCCGGCACCGCCGTCGAGGCGCTCCTTCGACCCGAGGCTCTCGTGGCGACGCTCGACTCCGGCGGGCCTGGAGAGATCGTCGATCGTACGTTTCTCGGGTCGGCGGTGCGACTCATGGTGAGCCTCGACGACGGCCAGGAGCTCCTGGCTGAGGGACCGAGCCACGGCCCCATGCTGCAGGTCGGCGCCCGCGTGGCGTTGAAGGTGATCGCAGCCCGGGTGTCCGTCACCGAGCGGTGCGTCCCCGCTCTGGCGAGCTCGCCGCAGCTCTGATCCGGCCCAACAGGACCTGCGCGCCCCGGTCCGCAGGAGCGAGCGACCGCATTTGGCGCGACGGGCTTCGCTGCTGCTCGTCGCGCCGAGCGACAGCGTGCAAGCCCGTCTCGTGGTGTCCCGCCCGGGCGAGGTGCGCGGCGCCCGGATCAGCAGCGTGGCGCGTAGGATCGGAGGAATGGAATCCGTCCGCATTCGACCCAGCGCGGAGTTGGCGGAGGCCGCGCGAGCGGCGTTTGACCACCACCGCAAACAGGTGCTACGGCTCCTACCCGAGGCCGAGGTTGAGCACGTCGGAGCAACCTCCGTGCCGGGCGCCCTGACGAAGGGCGACCTCGACGTGCTCGTTCGAGTGCACGCAGGCGAGTTCGCCCACGCCGTCGCAGTGCTCGGTAACGCGTACACGATCCACCAGCCACACAACTGGACCCCGACCCTCGCGAGCTTCAACGATCCAGCGAGCGGCGCACCGCCCGTTGGCGTCCAACTCGTCGTGGCCGGGTCGGCGTCCGATGCGCTATTTGGGCCGTTTCGCGACGCGCTGATCGCCGACCCCGCGCTTCTCGCCGAGTACAACGCGCTGAAGCTGCGTCTCGACGGCGAGAGCTACGAGCGATACACCACCATGAAAGGCGCTTTCGTCGAGGACGTGCTGCAGAAGTTCAACCCCGCCTGAGCGTGCTCTATGGGTTTGGCATCGGCAGCACCGAGGGTGCGCGGGTGATCTCGGCGCTGCTCCTCATCGCGCAGGGCGACACTCGCGGCGGTGACCGTTGCGAGGCGTCTACGCGGCGGTACTGCGCATGGATCGTGGCCTGTGCCCGGTGCAGCGTCGCGTCAGCGACCGTCTGTCAACGCACCTGTACGCGACGCCACGGCAGGGTCCCGTGCTGCGGGACAATGTCCCCGTGACGTCTGCGTCCGCGCACGAGTTCTTCCTTGCCAGTGCGGGTGTGGCGGGCGCCCTCATCGGCCTCCTGTTCGTCGCCATCTCCGTCAACCGCGAGAGCATCGTCGGCGCGGGCGCATCCGAGGTGCGCGCAATGCGCGCTGCGGCGGCTCTGACGGCGTTCACGAACGCTCTCACAGTTGCTCTGTTCGGTCTCGTACCGCGGATAAACGTCGGAGGCGTCGCCGAAGCCGTCGCTATCGTCGGGCTGCTGTTCGTCATCGGTGCGCTGGTCCGCGTCGGTCGTGCTTGGCAAGCCAGCCGATTTGGGTTCCGGGACCTCGCCTTCCTGACGGGACTCCTCGCAGTGTTCGTGATTCAGCTGGTCGCGGGCCTTGATCTCGATGCACACGGCCGCGACAGCAGCGACCTGCAGACGATCTGCGTGCTCGTCATCGTCTGTTTTCTGATCGGGATCTCACGCGCATGGGAACTCGTCGGCGGAGCGAACCTCGGCATCGGCCACCAGATCACCGAGCAGCTACAACGCCGAAACCACGAAAAGCCACCCGAGGACCCCGAAGACCCATGAGCCGCCATTCCGCGTCTTACGCAGCGGGTCGCGTCTTGCGCACCGGGTGATGGCTGTGATCGGGATCGCTCGGCACTCCGCCAAGACTCCTGCCTGAGCCACAACCCGGAGTGCCGCCCTCGCGTGAACTCGGCTCCCGCCCGCGGTGTCGCCTGTCGCGCAAGCCGACACTCGACGATCGACGGCGTTGAGGTTACGCGAGGACAGCGTCAACCGTCGAAGGACGACAGGAGCCAGCGGCTGTTCACGCGTGCGAGAAGCCAGCGGCCGGTGCCGCCAAAAGCGACCGCCTGCACCGTAACGGTCGCAGCGTTGCCCGCGATCCGTATCGGCTGTGCAGCCATGTCCTGTCGGATTCGAGTGAGCGAATAGTGGTGAGCGTCCGACGAGGCCGTCGACAACACGAGCTTCAACGCTCTCCCGCACGGGACGCTGTGACCCCCGATGATCTTCGCCAATAGCTCGATGCGTTGCTGAAACGTCGAAGTCGTAATCGAGCAGAGAAGCTGATCACTCGAGCGCCCATAACCGGCGACGGCGAGTTCCCAGGGGTTGACGACCGCCCGGATCTGTTCGGCAGCGCTCGGCGCGACGGTGGCGGTCGCTGCGGCTGGCGCTCCCGCGCACACGGCCACCAGCGTGACGAGGCCGGCAAGGACCGCCGTCAACGGACGCCGAGAATGGTGGTGGCCCATAGGTCGCTATCGGCGCAAGGTTCTTGCCCCATGAGTGCTGCTCGCGCGTGAAACCAGTCGCTCGCACCGCCCGGGCTGGCCATAGCTCGCGACGCGGCGGGCGGTTCCCTTATGGAGCCAGCCGGGATCGAACCGGCGACCTCCTGCTTGCAAAGCAGCTCGGCCGAGCGCCCCGATGCGGCTGAAACGCCTGAGGTTTCGGGCGATTTGGGCAGTTCCGGCGCGGCGGCGGATTAGCGACCTTTGCGCAGAATTGCCGGGGATTAAGGCACTGGTGCCTAAACGAGGTCGCTGCTGCGCTCCGGCGCGCAGGCCGGCACCCAAGCGACCCTCCATTTGCGGGGCGGAAGCGAGCGTGTGCCCGTCAGCCCGAATGGCGCCTGTTCCTCGTCCAAGGGGGTCGCGACCCGGCGTCGGTCTAAACACTCGCTTTCCGCGCGTTGCAGGGAACACGCTGCTGTCAGGGAGATGCTCCAGTCGCCATCGATGCAGGGCCGCGTGGCGGTGAGGGGCGTTGCTGGTCTCTAGCTGCCTGCGACGCGGACGGTGACGTCGCCGATGAGGCTGTGGCCGTTGATCGAAACGGTGCCGGTACGCTTGTTCTCGGGCACCGCCGGGACGTCGTTGGAGAGGTCGCCTCGCAGCACGCCTCCGCCGAGCTCGACATGGGTTCCCTCGCCAACGAGCACGTCGACATCGCGGAGGATCGCGTACGCCTCGATGTGAACCTCGGGCGGGACGCTCTTGGTGTCGGAGAGATCGATCGTCACGTCGCCGAGCAAGGCCACGGCGATCAGCTCCTCCTCAACGTCCCAGGATTGCGCGCGCTTGCCTTTGCGCCCGCCCTCGAATACAGGGTCAAGAGCAAGCAGCCAGCGTCGGCGGCGACCGGTTGTCGAGGCGGGTTTGTGCTGCGCGGCGTCGCTCATCAGTGAGGCTCCTTGCCGGCCATTATTGATTGAATCTAGCAACTATACTCCTCGCATGGAGCCCAGCCAGAGCGACGTGGAGCGAATGGTGGCTGCCCTGTTCACGATGAACGCCGGGCTTGACCGAGCCCGGCGGCGAAGCAAGGGCGCCAGTACCCTGAGCTTGCTTCAATTGTTGGCGGGCGGCGAGGGCCTGCGCCCCTCGGATCTCGCGGAGCACCTGGGAGTGCACCCGTCGCTGATCACCCGCCAGATCCAAGAACTCGAGGACTCGGGTTACGTGAACGTGAGCGCCAACCCGAATGACGCGCGGTCGCTGCTGGTGTCGCTCACACCTGCTGGCGTCCAGGAGCAGCGGCGCTTGCGAGAAGTCGGCTTGGGTCGGTTTGCGCTGTTCGTGGCCAAGTGGACACCCGAGGAGGTGCGAACACTTGCGGCACTGCTCGAGAAGCTCGAGCGGTCGAAGGCCGGCGTCGCTGCCCGGGAGCGATCCCCGACCGCGCGCGCTCAACGTCACACAACCCGCCGTCGCCCCAAACGCGCATCAGCGGTCCGTTGACCCGAGCACGCCGATCACCCTGTCTATCCAGGCGCCTCCCTCCTACCCGACTAGACCACAGCCCCGGAGTTCCTCGCGTTGCGAGTCTGGTCGCTCCGGCTCCCTAGGCGGGCCCGCGTCGCCATGGATGCAGGTCTCCGTCGGTCACGCGCTTCCGCTCCACACGGCGCAAGCGGCAGTGACCTCGGGGCGCACCCGATGGCTGCCTCAGCGACTCGCTTGCGGCCTTCGCTGCTCGGTGCCGGTTTGCCTACGCTGCAGCGTGTCCTACGCCGAATCGTTGCCGCGCGGCCGCGCGGTCGACGCCGAGAGCGCCCAGCAGCACCGCCGCAGGATCTGGCGGTTGGAGAGTGAGGATCTGGGCCAGCACCTGCTGGGCCGTGATCTGGAGCCTCCGACGGTTGGGCTTAGACGCTTCCTCAAGCACTTTCTTGGCCGCGGGCGTCATGCGGAGGCGATCTTTTTGCATGATGTCTCTGATCGTCGGTTTCTTCGGCACGGCGCGCATCGGCAGTGGGGGAGCGTCGGTGCCGGACCCCAGGCCCAAGGCGCCCAGGGCCTGGTGATCGAGCGACTCAAGGGCCTCGCGAGCTTGCTGGAGGCTCACGCCCAACAGGACTTCGATCGCGGGATCCTCCAACAAGGCGAGCAAGACGTGATCGGTGCCCGCTCGGCGATCACCTCGGCGTCGAGCCTCCTCAGTGGCCTGCAGATAGATGGCCCAGGCGTGAAGCACCTCCGGCACAACGGATTCGGTGGTCATGAAGACTCCTTGTTGTATTTGGTGTGCACGGATTGGCGGGTGACGCCCAAGGCGTCTCCGATCTGCTGCCACGACCAGCCCTTTTCCCGGGCCGACCGGACGTGGTCCGCCTCGACCCTCTCAGCCAGGCGATGGAGCGCCAACGAGGCGCGGAGCCCCAGCGACGGGTCGTTGGACGCGATCGCGGAGGCGATGTCTTCAGCGTTCATGGCCGTCAGTCTAAACTGACAGCAGACGTTTGTCAATCCAAACTGACGCCGCGTGGTCTTGGAACGATCGATACCCAGTTCCGCGCATCTGCGCCGACGGGCCGCGCTGCTGGAACCGGACACAACCAGCCACGGCGACCGCTCGGCTTCGGGTACACGCGCCGACGCGAATGCAGGTCTGGGCCCCGTAGACGGTTGCGTCTCGCTTTTCGCCAATAGCAGGCGCGTCGTTGGACCGGGACGAGACGCATGCAGTGGACGAAATCGAGGCGTAGACGACCCGGGGGCTCGCTGTCGCTTGCGCCAGGCCAAGCGAAAGCCAGCTTCGATCGACCTACGCGACTGCTGCGCCTGAAAAGGAGTCGCGATCTCTCGTGTGCGCTCGAGAGAGATGGCTCCAGCCCCCCGCACAGGACCACGGCGGCCAGCTCTTGCGGAGACCTGCGCGGCCGCGCCAGAGGCGCGGGAGCGACCGCATTCGTGCGTTCGACCGAGGTTTAGGCACTGGACATCGCCGCCCACACCACGCCGCACCGCCTGACCGGCGTCAAAAGCGCGGCTTTGCAGCCACTTCCCCCATGGAGCCAGCCGGGATCGAACCGGCGACCTCCTGCTTGCAAAGCAGGCGCTCTCCCAGCTGAGCTATGGCCCCTCGCGCTGGATCTTAACGTCGGCCGCCAGCGCGTTACAGCGCGGATCGGTTCAGATGCTCACCGGTTTGGAAGGTTGTGCCTCTCAGCGTGATCCCGCAGGCAATCGGATCGCGAGCTGACGGCAGATCGCCCGGGCGGTGCCAAACGGGATCTCGCGGTGGGGCGGAACCGGAACTCGCAGGTCGCGGTCGGGGTTGGCCCAGATCGCGTGATTCCCGCCCTCGCGCAGGAGAACGCAACCGCTGTCTCGCAGGTGGCGCTCGAGTTCGCGCCGCGTCAAGCGGCCAAGCTGATCGTCAACGGCTCGACGTGCCCGCCACCGATCGGCGGTTCGCGGCCCTCGTCGCGGTAGGAGGCGATCATCTCGCGCGCCGCATCCAGCAACATCTCGCGCGCCTCCTCGACGGTCCGCCCGCACGTTACGACCGCCGGCCATTCGGCCAGCTGAGCCATCGTCCAGCCATTCTCGTCCGGCGTAAACACGGCAGTCAACGTCAGCGTGTCGCTCATCCCGAGAAGTATGCGCCCCGCCGCGGTCACCACTCACCGGGCGGGAGACGACCTGTGAGCGCCGCCCGCTTCTGGCGGTGCGCGTCTACCGCAACGAGATCGGCGACCCCATGAGCGAGGTCGCCGCCACGGCATCGGCCGTCCCGGTCGACGCGCCCCCGCGTCGCTTGGCCCGCTCGTCGCTACAAAATCGTTACGAATCGGAAACACGCGACGCATATTGTCTCGGGCCGAATGCGGCAGAGGGACAGCGTCGACGTTGGGCTGGCCCACACTGCACGCCGCAATGTGGCCGTCCAGCGGCTGGTCGCGGCCTTCGCCGCGTTGACCATCGGCGAATGGGTGCTCGGCACGACCGTGGCGATCCATGCCTACTCGGTTGGCGGCGCCCTGCTCGTCGGCCTCGTGGGGTTCCGCTTCATGCCCGCTGCGATCGCGGGCCTGGTGACCGCTCAGCTTGGCGACAGTCACCGGAGAGAGCGGGTGCTCACGGCGACCGCGGTCACGCGGGCGGTGGCCAGCGCGCTGGTGGCCCTCTCGCTCTGGCTGAAGGTTCCGTTCGTCGTTCCGCTCCTGCTCGTCTGGTTCGACGCCGCCGCGGGCTCTGCCTACCGGCCCGCCCAGGCGACCCTGCTCCCGGCGGTCGTTCACACGCCGACGGAGTTCACGGCGGCGACGGCGCTCGCCTCCCATGCGAAATCTTCGGGCCAGATGTTCGGCGCGCTCGCCGGCGGCCTGCTCGTGGCGGGGGTAGCGGTGCCGATCGCCGTGTTGGCCGCCACCGCGCTGTACCTCCTCTCGGCGCTCGCGACGGCCGGAATCAGGGCGACCGCGCCGCCCGACCGAGGAGGCATCGGGCTGTCCGGGCGACTGCGGAGGATGCGCGACGGTGCCGTGGCGATCGGGGGCGACCGCGAGGCCAAGGAGATCGTCGCCTATGCGTGCCTGCGCTCGGCGATCCGCGGCCTGTGGATCGCGCTCGGCGTCGTCGCGTCGCTGAAGCTGCTCGGACTCGGCAAGGCCGGTTTCGGCCTCCTGATGGCCGCCGCCGGAGCGGGCGCGATCGCCGCGATACCGATCAGCGCGCTGCTGATCGGCCGTCGGCGCATGGCGCGCTGGCTCGCGGCGGCCCTGTTGATGTGCGGCGCCCCGATCGCCGCGATCGGCGGGGCGGCGGCCGGGATCCCCGCGATCGCGTTCATGGTCGGCTGGGGTATGGGCATGGCCGTTTCCGACGTGGCCGGCCAGGCGGTGCTGAACCGTGTGGTCACACCAAGCGCGATCGGTTCGGTGACCGGCCTGATGGAGAGCGGCAAGCTGCTGTTCGAGGGCGGCGCGTGCCTGCTGGCTCCCGCCCTCGTGGCCATCATGGGGATCCGCGACTCCCTGCTCGTCGTCGGCCTCGCCGTTCCGCTCGTCGTCGGCGGAGGAGCTCGGGCCTTCGCTCGGATCGACGCGCGCGCAGTGGGGCGCGTGGAAATCGTGAACCTGCTGGCCGGGGTTCCCCTGTTCCGGCGGATGCGGGTCGACCTGCTCGAGGGCGTCGTCGCCCAGCTGCAGCCGCTCGGCTTCGAGGCCGGGCACGAGGTGGTCACCCAGGGAGTCCGCGACCACGGCGGGTGGTACCTCGTGGAGCAGGGCCGCCTCGCGGTGCTGATCGACGGCTTCGTCGTGAACGAGCTGACGCGGGGCGACGGGTTTGGGGAGCTGGCGCTGCTTCGAGACCGGCCGCGCTCAGCCACCGTGCGGGCGCTGACCGCCGTCGCCCTGCAGTCGCTCGAGCGCGACGCGTTCCTGGACGCCGTCGCCGGCGCCGGCCTTCAGGTGCGCGCGCCGGACGACACGAGCCACGTCGCTGATGAGGATCACGTCGACGTACTCGCGCGCATCCCGATCCTCCAGGGGATCGGGGCTCGGGCGATCGCCGCGCTCGCGCGACACGCGGTCGCCAGCGATGTCGACGAGGGGACGGCGATCGTCAGCGAGGGCGAGCTCGACGACAGCTTTCGCGTGCTGCTCGCCGGACGGGCGGCGGTCACCGTCGGCGACGAGCGTCGCAGCGAGCTTCTGCCCGGGGACGGGTTTGGCGAGATCGCGGTGCTGCATCGCATACCACGCTCAGCGAGCGTGATCGCCGAGACGAAATGTCGGCTGTTGACCGTGCCGGGTGACGCCCTGCGCGAAGCGGCAGCGGTGCGCGGCGGTCTGCTCGCGGAGCTGGTGGCGAGCCCGCAGACCGATGTCACGGCGCGGAGCACCGAAGGGTAGGATCCGCGCGCCCAGCCGGGCCGCGGGAATCGATGTTGGAAGGAGAAGGCCTTGTTCAGCACCGTCGTCGTTGGAGCCGATGACTCGAGCACTGCGCGCGAAGCTGTGGTGATCGCCGCGGACGTCGCCCGGGCCGGTGGGAGCACCCTGCATATCGTCACCGCTTACGATCCGAAGTCAGTTCGTCTCGAGGCGCTCCCCGAGGAGCTGCGCTACTCAGGCGATCATCCAGCGGAGTCGTTGCTGCGGCGTCTTTCCGAACTTGTCCGCGAACGGGGCCTCGAGCCGATCGTGCACGCCGCGGAGGGAGACCCGGTCGACGCGATCGTCGCGATCGCCGAGAGCGTGGACGCCGATCTCATCGTGGTCGGTAACAAGGGCATGAAGGGCGTGCGGCGCGTGCTCGGCAGCGTCCCGAACTCGGTGGCACACAAGGCGCCCTGCTCGGTGCTGATCGCCGACACGACGGCCGCCGTCTGACGCCCCGGGCTTGACCGCCCGGCCGTGCCGCGCGCGGGCGCATCCCGCGCGCGGCGCGCTGCACTAGCATCGCGGCGGCGATGCGCCGACGGGCCTGGCAGAGACGCAAGCGGCTGCTCCTGGCGGCGGTCACCGCCGGCGCCGTCGGGCTGGGCCTGCTCGCCTACGCCGTCGGGCTGCTCTACCCCCTCGAGGCGCAGTCGATCGACGCCCGCTTCTCGATCCGCGGCAACCGCCCCTCGCTCGTCAGCAAGCTCGTCGTCGTGCAGATCGACCCGGCGACCTTCAACCACTTCTACAACCTCAACTGGCCGTACCCGCGCCGCTACCACGCGGTCGTGATCGAGCACCTGTTGGCCGCCGGGGCACGTGTGATCGCGTTCGACATCCAGTTCACCGCGCCGACCGACCCCACCGATGACAACGCGCTGATCGAGGCGATCGACCGCGCGCACAACATGGTGTTGGCAACCAATGCCGTCAACAGGACGGGACAGACGAACGTGCTCGGCGGCAACGCCGTGCTGAAGGAGGTCGGCGCTCGCGCCGGCAACTCGACCGTGATCCCGGACTCCCAGGGCGTCCAGCGCGACATGCAGCACTCCTTCCAGAGCATCGACACCTTCGCCGTGGCGATCGCCAGCGACTATCGCGGGCACGAGATCAGCCCCGAGCCCTTCGGCGGCGCGCAGAACCCCGTGCCGATCGACTATGCCGGGCCGCCGGGCACGGTGCCCGAGATCTCCTATTGGAAGGTCTACGCCAACAGGTTCCCGGCCGCCGCCGTGCGGGGCAAGATCGTGATCGTCGGAGCCTCGGACCCGATCCTCCAGGACGTTCACACCACGCCGACGTCCGGGTCGAGCGTGATGGACGGCCCCGAGCTGCAGGCCAACGCGGTCGGGACGGTGCTCGCCGGCATCCCGCTGCGCAGCGGCCCGGGCTGGCTGAACGTCGCCCTGATCGTGCTGTTCGGGGCCGGGCTGCCGCTTGCCAGCATCCGCGTTCGCCTTTGGCGGGCCGTTGTCGGCGCGCTCGTGCTCGCGGTCCTCTTCACGCTCGCGACCCAGCTCGCGTTCGACGGCGGCACGATCATCGCCTTCACCTATCCGCTGCTCGCGCTGGTGCTGGCGATCATCGCGACGCTCACGATCGTCCTCCTCGGCGAGGCCTTCGAGCGCCAGCACGCGCGCGACATCTTCGCCCGCTTCGTCCCGCCGGGAGTGGTCGACGAGGTTCTCTCGCGCACCGACGACGACTTCCGCCTCGGCGGCGTGGAGCGTGACTGCACCGTCCTCTTCAGCGACCTGCGGGGCTTCACGAGCTTCTCGGAGTCAGAGCCCGCGGCGAAGGTGATCGAGGTCGTCAACTACTACCTCAACGAGATGACCGAGGCGATCCTCGACGCCGGCGGCACGCTCATCGCCTACATGGGCGACGGGATCATGGCCTTGTTCGGGGCGCCGATCGACCAGCCCGACCACGCCGAGCGAGCGCTGTCGGCGGCGCGCGAGATGATGGGCCCGCGGCTGCGGCGCTTCAACGACTGGCTGCGCGAGCAGGGCCACGAGACGGGCTTCCGGATGGGCATCGGCCTCAACAGCGGCACCGTCATGGCTGGCAACGTCGGCTCCGAGCAGCGCGTCGAGTACACGGCGATCGGCGACACGACCAACACGGCGTCTCGGCTGGAGGGCATGACCAAGGGGACACCGCACATGCTCTTCATCTCCGAGACCACGCGCGAGCGCATGGGGCAGGTCCCGGGTGACATGGTCTTCGTCGACCACTTCGAGATCCGCGGTCGCGTCAACAAGATGGCGGTCTACTCGATCGAGGACCGCGGCGGTGCCGCGGAGGAAGATACGGGCGCCGACGAAGCCCCGGCGCCGGCGTAGCGTTCGGGCTATCCCTCGTCGTCCTCGAGCCAATCGTCGGCGTCGTGCACGACGCGAAACTCCTGGGTCGCGTCGCCCAGATCCTCGACCGGCGGCGAGTGCTCGGAAACCTCGTCACCGGTCGGCGCATCGCCGTTCGCCAACGGCTCGGCGTGCTCGTCGCCCTCGTGCTGGAGCGCCTCCGGCGCGATGATCGCGTGGCTGCGCGTCACCGGAGAGAGCGCCTCCTGTTCCTCCCGCGCGACCTCGGCGGGGTCGGCTCCGCGGCGCCGCTTCAGCTCCAGGTGTTCGCGGATAGCCTCATCGAGATCTCCCATCGCCCACAGCCTAACGCCTCCCTCACCATCTAGACTTCGCAGCGCGCGCGCCGCCGACCGGCGCGAATGGGGCTATAGCTCAGTTGGGAGAGCGCCTGGATCGCACCCAGGAGGTCGGGGGTTCGAGTCCCCCTAGCTCCATCGACGTTCGACCGCTCGACTGCGGCTCGTGGCTTTCGTAGAACCGTGTGAGTGCGCTTCGACCGGGCCACGTAGGGGTCTCCCGTCGCAACAAGCGCCTAACCCGGCTCCAGCGCGTCCTGCAGCAGGGTGCGCCTGGACTCGAGATCCATCCATCGCTCGCGCCCGAGGAGCGAGACATTGTCTTGACCAAGCACCGTGTGAGCTCGTTCGTGGGAAGCGGGCTCGACGTGGTGTTGTCGTCGCTAGGCGTCACTTATCTGGTCCTTGCCGGAGTCTCGACGAGCACGGCGGTCCTCGGGACGGCGATGGCTGCCGCCGACATGGACTTGGGCTTCACGTTCTCAGCGACGCGTGCTTCGACGCCCGGACGGACACCCATGATCTGCTCATGGAGGATGTCTTACCGGCGATGGCGACCGTGCTCTCCGCCGAAGAGTGGGCCGCGTCCATGGCGCATTGACGAGTCTGGCCCCACACGTATATCTCGCCGAGGAGCACATCGAAGGGCTCGACATGCTCGCCACCGCGATAGACGGCGGGGTCAGGAGCGGACGTCGCATCGCATCACCCAGCGCCACTTGGCGATCCTACGCACCCGGGTGAAGCCGAATTCCTCGAACAGGTCTTCCGGTCCGGTGTGAAAGTAGGCGCCTCGTTGTGGCTTCCGGCCCTCGACCTGTTCAGGGTAGGCCTCTACGAGTCCGCCACCGGCCACGCCGATAGCCGAGAGGGCACCGCCCACGGCTGCTCGGGCTACCCCCTTGCGACGATAGCCGTTGCCCGTAAAGATGCATCCGATCCGCCAGTCCGGCAGTTCGATGAGCTCCCTGTTGTACGCCTTCGCGTTGTTGATCGTCGGAAGCTCGGCCGGGGTACCGTATTGACACCAACCCACACAGTTTTCGCCGTCATAGACAAGGAGCTGGTGAACCGTTCCCTGTCGCACATGGGTGTGTTTGTTTTCGCGGTTATGCCGTGCGCTGGTTCTGTCGAGCCCTTCGGGGTGAAAACCCATGCACCAACAGCCACCCCACACACCGTTGTTCGCCTCCACAAGGGCGACGAAGTCCTCCCAGGTCTCTTCAGTGAGCAGGGCTGTCGTGTAGGGCCGCTCCGTCATCGCCTCGAGGTGTGAGCGGCGTCGAGGCCGACCAGGTCGGGCAACGCGAGGCGGAGGTCGTCCGTGAAGCCCAACGCGTTGCCCGCATCGCAGATCGCGCTCCTGGCGAGTGAGCACCTGACCGTCCGCTCGGCCGGAGCGCTCACGGGGACTGCGGATACGTTCGCCGGCTCCTCCACGAAGCTCGTGGCGATCGTGTGCGAATCGCCGTTGAAGTCGCGCCAGGTCCAGATCGCCTCATAGCTCCCCGGCTTCAGTCGCGTCACCGGCGTGCCCGACGCGGTGTTGACGTCGTTGAGCACGATCGCCGGCTTGGCGCGCTTCGCCGGCGTGATCGCGAGCGAAATGGGATAACGGCTCGGGATGACCCCGTCATTGGGCCCGAGGAAGGTCGCCTGCGCCCGCGCGGTGAACCGCCCGTAGACCGTCTCGCCGTCGATCGGCGAGGTGGTCGAGATGTCGGGAACCTCCGTCTCGGTGAGACCACCGCTGCGGTCGTCGGCCTGCTCAACCGCCGCGTTCGAGAAGCCCTCCGCCGAGCCGCTCGCCGGGCAGATCCTGCCCCTCAGCGTTGCGCCGTTCTGGCCCGTCAGCCCAGCGACCGAGCTGGGAGGGGACGGCGTCGACGGGGGCGCACCGTAGTAGAGGCCGGGCTGGCAGCTGCTGCCGGCACCGAGCACCGTTTGCTCGCCGTCGATCACGGCTCGCAGGTGGGCCACGTGCAGCGTGGTCAGCACCCTTCCCGCGTTGCTCAGTGTCAGGACGTCGCCACCTGCGATGGGCGGCGCCCCAGCGAACGGGCCGACGACGAGCGTTCCCGTGCCATCGGCACGGCCCGAGAGCGTGTCGTCGCCCCGCGCGCGCTTGACGCTGTAGCGCTCGCCGGCCACCAGGCCCGAGCAGACGGCCGCGCCGAACTGCAGGTCAGCCGTGCAGGTGGGGAAGCCCGTCAGCCGCTGCAGCGGCAGCACGTCATCGAGCGGACTGGTGAACGTCGACAGCGCGCCGGGCTCGCCGAGTTTGACGGTGAGCTTGACGAGCGCCCCCGCCTCGTTGCCCTTCGGGTCGAGCGACGGCCCAAGCGGCTGCGGCTGCGTGAACGCGCGGTTGTCAAGCGAGCTCATGGCGACCTCCTCGCCGGCGGAGATCAGGCCGGTTGGGATCGTCGCGGTGTCCGTCTGGGTGTTGCAGGCGTCGGTCGCCGAGTGGTCGGTGCCGCCGACGTCGAGCGTGAGCACGCCCGTCTGGAAGCACGGACCGAACGTCACGAAGCCGCCATTGCTGTTGCTGACGTCGGCGCCGTTGTCGAGGTCGGACCAGCCGGTCCACCCGCCTTCCGCGAACGGGCTGCCGCCGTCGCCTGTCGTGATGAAGTCCGCAGCCAGCGGCGTGCCTGAGTAGGTCACGGTGATGAGGTCGCGGTCGTCGCCGACGGCGAACGGCGCCAGCGACAGCGACCACGCCCCGGTCGAGCCGGTGGTCGTAGACGCTTGAATCACCCTCGTGGCGAGCGCAATCCGCGGCGTGGTCGAGCCTGAGCTCGTCGGCGCAGTCGCACCTGAGCCCGCCTGCTTTGTCGCGACCGAACCGCGCCGCTCGCGATATACGGCGATGGTGACCTTCACACCGGCGGTGTCGGAGCCGATGTTGCCGCTCACCGTGCTGCTGAACTGCGTCAGGTTGATCTGCGGGAGCGGCAGCGGCGACGTGGTCTGGGTGGTGCGCTGCACGCAGCCACCGTCGTCGTTTGACCACATCTCCTGGATCAGGTACTCGTGGCCGCCGATGAGCTGGTCGTAGGGCGAGCCGTTTGCGGCGTAGCCGAGCGGGTTCCCTATCTGCGGGCCGTTCTCGCACTTGTCGGCCACCTCGAATCCGTCGGGGTCGAACCAGCCGGTGCCCTCGGGATCGGTGATCGCCTCCACGGTCTCGTGAGCGACGGTGTCGATCGTCGCCTCGGCGTCGGGATTCCCCTCGGGATCGCCGCCGGGCCCGGAGACGAACTCGACGATCGG
Organism: uncultured Solirubrobacterales bacterium; assembly: GCA_963830975.1. Taxonomy (GTDB): domain Bacteria; phylum Actinomycetota; class Thermoleophilia; order Solirubrobacterales; family Solirubrobacteraceae; genus Palsa-513. Next base: position 539,954 of record CAWHOI010000005.1, on the reverse strand, counting down.
GTCGATTATCACGCCGTAGATCGTCAGCCCGTTGGCACGGTCCATGGCCTCGTGGTAGCCGGCGAAGTCGTTCGTGCCGCAGGCGCCGGCGGTGATGCATTCATCGACGTTCGCCGGCAGCAGCACGAACCAGATGTTGCCCAGGCCGCGCTCGTTCGTCGGCGCGACGGCGTCGATCTCGGCCTGTACCTGGCCATCGGTCAGGCAGGTCGGCACCCCGTTTGGTGACGCGCAACCGCCTGAGGACGGATAGCCGTTGACGTCGTCGATCGAGTCACTCGTCGGGTCGTAGGCGATCGAGTAGCTCCCTGGCACGGCGGTGGCGCTGCCGGTCTGCTCCCCGTACTCGCGCAGGACCGAGAAGACGTTGCTCGTCGCGCCGCTCGCGGCGGCCGCGTCGGTCACGAACTGCTTCACAAGCGCCTCGTAGCCGGTGTTGAAGGAGTAGCCGGCCGGCGCCCAGAAGATCGTGTGGACGGTGACGCTCGCGGCCATGACCGTGCCGCCGTGGTAGTCCACGGCCGTCTGAGCGCCGGTCGCGATGTCGGTGTTCGCATAGGAGGGGAAGAGCCCGAGCGCCCCGCCCACACGCGGGTGGAACGTCGTGCTCGCCAGCGCGTTGCCGCTCCACAGCGCCAACGCCGCGGCCGCCGCGGCCCCCAACCCGATAGCTCTGCGCATCGTCCCTCCTCGGCTCGTCCAGAAGTCCCGTGGCCGCTCGCACGACCCCCGCGCGGCCGGTGTCAATCACGACCCGCCGGCGCAGCATACGAACCACAAACCGCGAACGCGTCGCCGCGCCCCGGGCCGCCGCGGCCCTATGGGGCGCCAAGCACGCCGCCGTCGCCTGACCGCAACGCCGGTTTCGGGGCCAGATCGACCGGATCACTCCCGCCGCCGCGCGCGAGGTGCGCGTGGACCTGCCCGACGACGACCGCCCCGTCGCCCACCGCCGAGGCCACGCGCTTGACGGAGCCGTGGCGGACGTCGCCGACCGCGAAGCAGCCGGGCAGGCTGGTCTCGAGCGGCTGCGGCGACCGCGTCAGCGGCCCCGTCTGGCCGTCCTGTCGCTCGATCGCATCCGCGCCTGTGAGCAGGAACCCCCAGTCGTCGCGCGCGACCGAGTCCGGCAGCCAGTCGGTGAAGGGCTTCGCGCCGACGAGAACGAAGAGCGCGGCGGCCTCGACGGACCGCCGCTCACCGCTGCCGCGCTCGGCGAGGACGAGGCGCTCGAGCCGCCCGTCGCCGCCTCCTCCCACGACCTCGGTCTCAAACAGCACGTCGATGTTGCGCGCTGCGCCCAGCACATCGATGAGGTAGCGCGACATGCTCGCCGCAAGCGAGCCGCCGCGCACGAGCATCGTGACCTGCCGCGCGTGTCGGGCGAGGTGAACCGCCGCCTGCCCGGCCGAGTTCCCCCCGCCGACCACGTACACGCGCTCGCCGGCGAGCGCCGGCGCTTCGGCGACCGATGCGCCGTAGAACACGCCGGTGCCGGCCAGCGCCTCGAGCTCGGGGTTCTCGAGCCGGCGATAGGCGACGCCCGTCGCGACCACGACGGCCCCGGCCGTGAGCGTCTCGCCGCTGGAGAGCGAGGCGGTGAACCCGCCTTCCCCGGACGCCGCCAGCGAGGCGACCTCGCGCATCATCAGGAAGTTCACGCCGAAGACCCAGGCCTGCTGGTAGGCCCGCATCGTGAGCTCGGCCCCGCTCACTCCCCTGGCGAAGCCGAGGTAATTGCGGATCAACGAGCTGCTGCCCGCCTGACCGCCGATCGTCTCGCGCTCGACGACGAGCGTGCTGAGCCCCTCCGAGCCCGCGTACACCGCCGCCGCGAGGCCGGCCGGGCCGGCACCCACGATCAGCAGGTCGAAATCCGTTCGCGAGAGCGTCGTGGGCAGCCCGCACGCCTCGGCCACCTGATCGTTGGTCGGGTCGGCGACGGCGCGGCCGTCGAGGCCGACGATCAGCGGCGCGCCTGCACCGACACCGTGCCGAGCGATGACCGCGCGACCCTCGTCGCAGTCGTCGAGGTGAAAGGAGTGCGGCACGCCGTTGCGGGCGAGCAGGCTCCGCACCTCGCTGACGCGCGGCGAGCGGCGCGGCCCGACGAGTGTGATCGGGCCGCCACCCGAGGGATGCGTGCGCGACCACTCATGGACAAGCTCGGCAACGGTGCGGCGGAAGAGGTCGTCCGGCGAGCGCCACGGCTTCAGCACGTAGTAGTCGATGTGCCCGAGCGCCATCGCCCGCACGATGGCGTCGGCCGTGGGCCGATCCGCCCAGTCCCCCCACCGGATCAGCAGGCCGCGCTTGGCATCGCCGTGGACGCTGACGACGTGCGCCAGCAGGTCGGTGCCGCTGACGCCCGGGAGCCACTGAGCTGCCAGCACGACCGCGACTCCGACACCCTCGGCGCGCAGAGTGTCGAGGATGGCCATCGCCTCCTCACCGGACGCGACGCACAGGATGCGGTAGTCGGCACCGAAGGAGCGCGCCAGTTCCGCGGCGATCCGCTCGAGCGCCGGTTGGTCGTCATCGACGACGAGGATGACCGGCGGGGGCGAAGCCTGTCCGGCGTCTCCCACTCTCCCGACCTCGTCCGCGCTCCCGGCGTCTTCCGCACTCACGGCGCCAGCGTAGCCGGGCGACCGACCGAAGTGGGAAACCCTCCCGACACCGGTAGCGCCGCGCGACTCCCGGACACCGAAAGCGCGGATCTCGCGCATCCGGCGTGAAGCCTCCGGCGCCGGCCCTGACCTCCTCGAATCAACAGGGCGGCGGGGCGGGCGCGACACGGCCGCCCGCCCACCGCAGCTTGTTTACGCGCGTCAGCCGCCGGATGTGCCGGGCGCGCCGCCGCCCGGGGGCGGCGTCGGGGCGAGCGACCCCAGCAGGCTCGAGCATTTCGCGTTCGCCGAGATGAACGCCGTCGAGGTCCGGTTCACGTGCGTGCCGAAGACCGGCTCGGTGCCGCTGAAGTTGGGCGTCGGCAGCGTGAACCCGTTGCGCTTCATGCACGCCACGTAGCTCGTGATCGCGGCCCGCTGAGCGGTGCTCGACGGATTGAAGGTTCCGCGGGCGCCCGTACCGCCGGCCCCGCCGAAGCGGCCTCCGAAGCCGCCGAGCAAGCCGCCGCACTTGGCCATCGCGGCGGCGAACTTCGGGTTGTCGAAGAACGCGCCACCCCCGCCGAAGAACCCTCGACCAGTGGCCCCGGTGGCGCCGAAGGCGCGCCCGCTCGCGCCCGTCCGACCGAAGAAGCGGCCCGTGCCCCCCGTTGCTCCGAAGCGGCGGAACGGCCCGGACGCGCCGGTCCCGCCAAACCGCGCCGGCAGGGTCACCCCGTACTTCTTCAGGCACGCGGACAGCTGCGTGCGACGCGCGGCGGCGCCGGAGGCGCCGGTGATCCCGGCCGCCCCGCCGGTCGAGCCGGTCGCGGCGGCGGCGCTGCTCGCCGGCTTCGACGGCGAGCTCCCGCCGCAGGCGCCAACGAGCACGGCGACCGCCAGAACGGCGCCGAGCACGGCGAGGATGCGTGTGCTTCTCACTATCTGCTCTCCTTTGTCTCTATCCGCCGAACAGGCTGGCCGAGCCGCCGCTGGATGACGTGGCGCCGGTGCTTGTGCCGCCGCCGAAGAGGGATGCGAGACCGCCCGTGCCGGTCGAGCTGCTCGCGGCGCCGGAGTCGCTCACGGTGCTCGCGGTCACGGTGCCGTTGCTCGCGGTGATGCCGCCGACGACCACCGAGTCGCCCGGGTGGATCGCGCTCTCACCGACCGACTGCGACTTGGTGATCTTCGCGACCGACGGGACCACCACCTCGACCATCGTGCCGGCCGCGGTCGTCACGTAGAGCTTGTTGCCGCTGATGTTGCTCACCGTTCCGACCGTGCCGAGCGCGCCCGTGCCGCCGCCGAACAGCGAGCGCAGGCGGCTGAACCCGCCCGCGCCCGAGGCGCCGCTCGCGCCGCTCGCGCCGGTCGCGGCGGCGCCGAAGCGCGAGCTCGCGGCCGTGCCGGCCACCGTCGAGCTGCCGTTCTGGCCCTTCTGCACCAGCACGCCCCCGATGAAGCCGCAGGCGGCGAACAGGACGAGCATCAGCACGACCGTCAGCGGCGTCAGGAAACGCGCGCGACGCCGGGGGGGCAGCTCGTCCGATTCCTCGTCGTACCAGCCCTCGTCCTGCGTCAGCGGTGGTTGCCGGGGTTCGTCCGGCGTCGTGTCGTGGGGGGTCGTGTCACTCAAAGCGCAGTGCCTCGATCGGTCGAAGGGCGGCGGCGCGGCCCGCCGGGTAGGTGCCGAAGAACAGGCCGGTCAGCACGGCCGCGCCGAAGGCGAGGAAGATCGAATAGGTGGCGATCGCGGGATGCACGCCGGCGATCGTGAACTGGCTGCCGATCACCCCGAGCGCGACCCCGGCGAGCCCGCCGAAGACCGACACGAGCACCGCCTCGGTCAGGAACTGCCGCAGGATGTCGCTGCGGCGGGCGCCGACCGCCTTGCGGATGCCGATCTCGCGGGTGCGCTCGGTGACGCTCACGAGCATGATGTTCATCACGCCGATCCCGCCGACCAGGAGCGAGATCGCCGCGACCTCGCCGAGCAGCGTCGTGAACACGTTGCTCGAGGCGCTCGACGCCGTCAGCAGCGAGCCCTGGTTGATCACGCGGAAGCCGGGGTTGGTCGTGTCGGTGATCTGGTGGCGCTGCTCGAGGATCGAGGTGATCTCGGCCTGGGCGGCGTTCAGCGCCGCCTCCGATCGCGCCTGAACGGTGATCGAGTTGACCGAGCCGTAGCCCGTCAGCGTGTCCTGCACGGCCGTGATCGGCGCGAACGCGATGTCGTCCTCGTCCGTCACGCCGTTCGTGCCCTTCGGCGTGGTCACGCCGATCACCTGGTAGCTGACGCCGCTGATCTGAATCGTGTCGCCGACCGGGTCGGCGCCGCCGAACAGGTTCGTCACGACGGTCGGCCCCAGCACGACGACGCGGTCGTGCTGCTTGACCTCCTGGGAGCTGAAGAACGTGCCGGCCTGGAGCGTGTAGTCGTGGGCGGTCGCGTACGCCGGGGTCGTGCCGACGAACTGCGACGGCGAGTAGGTCGTCGAGCCGTAGACGAGCGTCGGGCTCGCGTCGACGGCCGGGGCGGCGGCCGCCACGTCGGGCGCCTGCACCTTGTCCGCGAGCGCGTTCGCGTCGGCGACGGTCAGCGAGACCGGCGCCGTCACCGCGCTGACCGCGGTGCCGCCGAAGCTGAAGCCGGCCTCGACGAGCAGCACGTTCGAGCCGAGCGCCTGGATGCTCGACTGCACCGCCTTCGAGGAGCCGTTGCCGACGGCGATCAGCACGATCACCGAGGCGACGCCGATCGTCATGCCGAGGATCGTCAGGCCGGAGCGCAGCTTGTTCGCGAAGATGCCCGTCAACGCCAGGCGCAGCGTCTCGAGTCCCATCAGGCTGCGCTCCGCTCGCCCGCCAGCGGCCAGCGCTCCTCGTCGCCGTCGACGCGCCCGTCGGCCAGGTGGATGACCCGGCGGGCGTGCGCGGCGACGTCTGGCTCGTGGGTGATGATCACGATCGTGCGCCCCTCGGCATGCAGGCGCTCGAAGATCGCGAGCACCTCGGCGGTCGAATGGGAGTCGAGGTTGCCGGTCGGCTCATCGGCGAGGATCAGCGTCGGGTTCGTCACCAGCGCCCGCGCGATGGCGACCCGCTGCTGCTGGCCACCCGAGAGCTCTGACGGCGCGTGGTGCGCGCGGTTTCGCATCCCCACCTCGACCAGCGCGGCACTCGCGCGGCGGTGGCGCACATCGCGCGGCACCCGTGCGTAGGCGAGCGGCAGCTCGACGTTGGCAAGCGCGCTCGTGCGCGGCACCAGGTTGAAGCTCTGGAAGACGAAGCCGATCTTGCGGTTGCGCAGATCTGAGAGGTCGTCCTCGTCCATGCTGCGAACGTCCACGCCGTCGATCAGGTAATCCCCCGTCGAGGGCACGTCGAGGCAGCCGAGGATGTTCATCAGCGTCGTCTTGCCGCTGCCGGAGCTGCCCATGATCGCGACGAAGTCCCCGCGCTCGATCTCGACCGAGACGCCGCGCAGCGCGCGCACCTTCACGACGCCGGTGTCGAACGTCTTCGTCACGTCGCGCAGGTCGATCACGCGGCGCGGTCGCCGGCGCGGCTGCGTCGCCGCCGAGGGCGCGCCGAACTGGGCGATGCGCCGGCGCCGGCGCACGATCGCCGGCGCGGCGGGCCGCCTTGGCGCCACCATCAGCCGCCGCCTCCCCGGAAGAACCGCCCGAAACCGCCGCCGCCGCCGCCGCTGAGCGCCGCTGCACCGAGTCCGCTCGATCCGCCGAGCGTCCCGGTCCCGGTGCTCGCGGTGGCGGTCGCAAGGCGCGTGGTGATCGGGATCGCGACCTCCTGGCCGACCTTCAGACCGGCGACGATCTGCGTGGCGGAGGTGCCGACAAGGCCGGTGATGACCGCCGTCACGGTCATCTTGCCGTTGTCGTCGACGGTCACGGTGGAGCTCGTCCCGCGAGAGCTGATGGCGGCGCTGTCGACGGTGATCGCGCCACTCGCCTGGGCGGTGACGATCGTCGCGCTGGCCGACATGCCGGGGCGCACGGCGCTGTCGCCCTGGGTCAGCAGCAACGTGACGTCGTAGCTGACGACGCCGCTCGAGCTGGTCGGGAGCACCGAGATGGCGGTCACCTTCGCGGCCAGCTCGAGATTCGGCAGCGCGTCGACGCTGACGGTCGCAGGCTGGCCGACGTGGACCGAGCCGATGTCGGACTCGCTGACCGAGACGACCATCTGCAGGCGGCTGAGGTCGGCCAGGACGATGAACCCGGACGCGCTCGACGAGCTCGAGCTGGACGACGAGCTCGAGGAGCTGGCCGCCGCGAACGCCGACGCCCCGGAGGACCCGGAGCCGGAGTTGCCGCTGTTCGAGGAACCGCCGCTGCCGGCCGTGACGGCGCTGCCGACCTGACCGGAGATCGAGGCGATCGTGCCCGCGGCGGTTGAGTACAGCTTGGTGCCGGCCAGCGCCGTCTCGTCGCTCTTCACGGTCAGCTGGGCGCTCGCGACGGATGCCTGCGCCTGCGCGAGGTTCGCCGCGATCGTCGCCGGGGAGACCGTCGCGGCGGTGCTCGAGGTGCTGCCGGTGGTCGACGTCGTCCCGCGCGAGGGGGTCGAGCTCCCGGCGCCGTTCGAGCCGGTGGCGGAGGTCGTGCCCGTCGTCGAGCCGCCCCCCTTACCGGACGTCGACCCCTTGCCGGACGTCGACCCCTTGCCCGAGGTCGCGCCGGCGCCCGAGGTCGCACCCGAGGGCGAGCTCGACCCCGTCGCACCGCTCGCGCCCGTGGTCCCACTCGCGCCCGTCGCACCGCTGGCCCCGCTCGCGCCGCCGCCGGCCCCGCTCGCGCCCGTTCCGCCGAACGCCGCCGCCGTCGCGACCGGCTGGGCCGCCTTCGCGGTAACGGCGGCCGCGGACGCCCGCGCGTTCGAGCCCGAGGATGAGGATGAGGCGCCTGACGGGTTCGCCTCGACCGACGCCAGGTTCGCCTCGGCCGACTTCAACGACGCCTGCGCCTGCTCGAGGCTGACCTGGGCGGAGGTCGGATCGATCTCCGCCAGCAGCTGCCCGGCCTTGACGTGCTCGCCGGTGTGGACGTAGAGCTCGGTGAGGATGCCGCTGGCCTTGAAGTTCAGTCCGACCTCGGTCGCCGGCTCGAGGTTGCCGCTCGCCGTGACGGTCGTCTGCACCACGCCGCGCTGCACCGCCGCGAGGCGGATCTCGGTGCTCGAGCTCGTGCTCGGCGGGCCGACCAGCAGCACGCCGACGACGATCGCCGCCACCGCCGCGGCCGCCAGCAGGACGACCACCACGGGGCTTGCCCGACGTATGTCGGCACGCATGAGCGAGTTCTAACGCGCGCGCCTTCGCGGCAGCTAAATCTGTGAGCGGGCTCGCGGCCCCTAGCTGCGGGTGCGGGTGCCGGCGCCGTCGGAGCTGAGCGCGACGCACACCCCGGTCCGGCTGCAGGACACGAGCACCGGCGCGTTGGAAAGCCGGGGCCCCGACGCGACCGTCCAGACCTTCCCGTTCCAGCTCGCCAGGCGACCGTCCTGGCTTCCGGCGGCGCAGAAGGACGCGCTCGTGCACGACACCGATCCGAAGCCGCCGCCGCCCGGGGGTCGCGTGTGGGTCGTGCGCCACCGGCGGCCGTTCCAGATCAGCGGCGGCCCGTTCAGATCAGCCGCGGCGCAGAAGCCGGCGGACAGGCAGGAGATGCCGTACACGAAGCTCGTCACGCCGGGCACCGCGCCACTGAAGACCCCGCTGTTGGCGGGCGTCCAGCGCCAGGCGGAGCCGTTCCAGTAGTTGGCGTCGCCGTCGTGGAAGTTGACGCAGAAGTCGCTCGACGCGCAGCCCACCGATCCCTGGCCGTCGGTCCCGGAGGTCGCGCCGGCGTGCCTGACCCAGCGTGCGCCGTCGAACACCTCGGAGCCGACCTGGGCCCCGACCGCGACGCAGAACGACGCGCTCGCGCACGAGACTGACTGCACGGTGCCGTACAGCGCCGCTTCGCCCCGGCCTGAGTAGAGCCGCATCGGCGCGGACCATCCGGCGCCGCTCCAGCGCACCGCGTAGCTCGAGGTGACCGACGAGCTGGCCGTGCTCCCGATCGCGACGCAGAACGACCGGCTGGCACACGACAGCCCGTTGACGTAGCCGACGGAGCGGTCGATCGACGGCGCCGCGTGCCACGCGCCCGTCCACACGAACGTGCGACCGTCGCTGTCGACGGCGAGACAGAAGCCGCCGCGCGTGCAGCTGAGTCCCGTCACCGGGTGGGTGGTGTTCGCGGCGCGGTCGACGGAGACGGCGGGAGCCCAGCCGAGCGAGCCGGTGCCGGCCGCGGCGAGCGCCGGAAGGCCGGCGGCGAGCGTGGCGCACAGCGCCGCCGTCGCGAGCGCGAGCTCACAGCGCGTGCCGACCTTGCGCCCCATGCCAGCGGCCACTATAGACGCCGTGCCCGGCACGCCGGGAAGGATCGCCTCGCGCCGGGGTCCTAGAGGGAGAACCCCACCCGACCTGGGAGCACTCCGATGAAGAAACTCGCAGTCCTGCTGGCCGTCCTGGTCAGCGCCGCCGCGGCGGCAAGCGCGCTCGGCTCCTCCAAGAGCGTCGTCTCGACCGGCCATACCTCGCTCGGCACCGTCCTCGTCAACTCCAAGGGGTTGACGCTGTACCTCTTCGAGGGTGACAGCGGCAAGAAGCTCGGCTGCTCCGGCGACTGCCTGAGCGACTGGCCGCCGCTGACCGGCACGGGGGTCGCCAAGGGCGGCGCCAAGGCGTCCGATCTCGGCACGGTCAAGCGCGGCTCCGGCACGCAGGTGACCTACGACGGCCATCCGCTCTACACCTTCGCCGGCGACAGCAAGGCCGGCCAGACAAACGGCGAGGGCATCGTCCTGAACGGCAAGAAGTGGTACGCCGTCAGCCCCTCCGGCTCGGCGATGACCGCGAGCACCAAGGGCTCCTCCTCAAAGAGCGGCGGCTCCTCCTCCAGCGGCGGCTCCGGCTGGTGATCGCCTGACGGCGAGCGGGTCGCAAGCCTCCGAGGCCCGCTCGCCGTCCCCCGCCGCGGCCCGCCCGCAGGTGGGCGGATCCTCTCCCCCAGGGTCCGCCCACCTGTGGGCGGGTCATCCGATCCGGCCCCGCGCTCGTATCAGCGGGAAACAGTCGCCGATCGGAGGAACCCATGAAGCGCGTCATCCTGCTCCTCGCCGTCAGCGTGCTCGGCGTCCTCGGCGCCGCGGGCGCGTCCGGCGCGTCCGCGGGCTCCGCCCCTGCCACGATCGCCACGCGCCACACCGCGCTCGGCACCTTCCTGGTCGCCGGCGGGCACACGCTCTACCTGTTCGAGGCCGACGGCCGCAACCAGTCGACCTGCACCGGCCCCTGCGCCGGCACCTGGCCGCCGCTCACGACCACCGGCCGCCCGCTCGCCGGCCCCGGCGTGAAGGCGAGCCTGCTCGGCACGATCGCGCGCGGCTCGACCCGGCAGGTCACCTACGCCGGCCACGCGCTCTACTTCTACAGCGGCGACACGAAGGCGGGCGAGACCAACAGCCAGAACCTGAAGCTGTTCGGCGCCAAGTGGTTCGTCGTCAGCGTCGCGGGCAGTGCGATCACGAAGCCGTAGCTGTCGGGGCGGCGCATGCGCCGCCCCGCGGGATGGTGCATGCACCATCCCGACGGCTGGGTGCATGCACCCAGCCGAAAAACCCTCAGAGACTGGCGGGCAGGCGGCCGGCGATGCGGTCTTCGACCGCCGCGCGCTGCTCGTCGCGGACGAGGAAGTTGAGGAACACGGCGGCCATCGCGATGCCGAAGATCAGGAACTCCAGGAAGCACATGCCGGCGCCGGCGAGGTGCTGGTCGGTGATCGCGGAGAGGCCGTACGCGCGCGGGGCGGCGACGTAGCGCGGGTAGGCGGTGGCCGTCATGAAGGTCAGCGGCAGGCAGACGCCGGCGCTCGCCAGGCGCGTGAAGCCGAGGTAGGCGAGGCGGCGCGCTCCGGGCTCGCGGCGGGCGGAGGGCAGCGGGTCGATGATCAGCCACCACATCGCGAGGCCGGTGTAGAAGAGCGTCGCGTGCTCGATCGCGTGCACTAGCGGATGCCCGGCCGAGTAGTCGAAGACGGACGGGATCGCCCAGATCCACGTCGCCGCCGCCCACAGCGGGATCGCCACGTACGGGCTCGTGAGCAGCGCGATCGCGCGACCCAGCCGGCCGCCGGGCGCGACGAGGCGCAGGCCGCCGCGCGGCAGCCCTAGCGGCAGGATCGGCGCGCGCAGGCCGAGCACGAGCAGCGCCGGTGCGACGTCCGAGAGCAGGATGTGCTGCCCCATGTGGGCCGAGAGCAGGTAGCCGTCGCCGATCGCGTCAAGCGGCGACATCAGCGCCAGCGCGAGGATCGCCAGGCCGAGGCTGTAGGGCAGCCAGTGGCTGACGCCGGGGCCGCGGTCGGCGAGGCGCTTCGCGCGCGCATACGCGCGCGAGTAGAGCCAGGCGGCGGCCACCAGGACGGCGATCAGGCCGGGGTCGATCGTCCAACTCGACCAGGACGGGGCGTGCATAGCGGCGCATCCTATCGCTGGCCGCACCGTCCGCGCACCACTTGCGGAGCCGCGCGAAAAGTGATATCTCTTTGATAACACTTTTCTGAGGGCACCGTCCCACGGGAGGAACCCATGAGCCAGGCCGTCCAGCCATACCGTCAACCCGAGGCGACCCCGGTCGGACATTCGGGGACGCGCGTCGAGATCCAGGAGCGCCCCGCGTGGGCGATCAGCGGCTGGTTCGGCGTGCTCGCCGTCGCCGCCTGCGGCGTCGGCGCCTACCTGGTCGCGCAGCACTCCGAGCTGATCGCGGCCGCACTTGCGACCGTCGCCTTCCTGATCGCAACGTCGCTGGTGATGGTGCAGCCGGGCCACACGAAGGTCGTGCGGTTCTTCGGCAGCTACGTCGGCACCGTGCGGCGCTCCGGCCTGTGGTGGATCGTGCCGCTGGCGGACCGCCGGAACCTGAGCATCCGCGTGCGCAACTTCGAGACCAACCACCTGAAGGTCAACGACGCCGACGGCAACCCGGTGGAGATCGCCGCGATCGTCGTCTGGCAGGTGGCCGACACCGCGCGCGCCGTGTACGCCGCCGACGACTACGTCAACTTCGTCGAGGTCCAGGCCGAGTCGGCGCTGCGCCACGTCGCCACCACGCACCCCTACGACGACCCCACCGACGAGGGCACCTCGCTGCGCGGCTCGACCGACGTGGTCGCCGGCGAGCTCGCCGAGGAGGTTGCGCAGCGGGTCTCGATCGCCGGGGTCGAGATCGTCGAGGTGCGCATCAGCCACCTCGCCTACGCCTCCGAGATCGCCCAGGCGATGCTGCGCCGCCAGCAGGCCAACGCCGTCGTCGCGGCACGCTCGCGCATCGTCGAGGGCGCGGTCGGGATGGTCGAGATGGCTCTCGCCCGGCTGAACGAGCGCAACATCGTCGACCTCGACGAGGAGCGCAAGGCGGCGATGGTGAGCAACCTGATGGTCGTGCTCTGCGCCGAGCAACCGGCGTCCCCGGTCGTCAACACCGGGTCGCTCTATACGTGAGCGGTGAACGCAAACCGGTGCTGCTGCGCATCGACCCGGCGGTCCACGACGCCCTCGCCCGCTGGGCCGCCGACGAGTTCCGAAGCCTCAACGCCCACGTCGAGATGCTGCTTCGGAACTCGCTCGCCGACGCGGGCCGGATGCCCCAGCGCGCCGCCCCCGTGCCGCGCCGCGGCCGGCCGCCGACGCGCGCCGCGTGACCACGCGGCCGGCAGCCCCTACTGTTCGCGCATGAAGCCGCACACCCGCCTGCTCTCGTTCGGCGGGTCGGCGCTGCTGATCGTGCTCGGCGCGATCGCCGACCCGCTGATCGGCGGGATCACCGGCGAGGCGGTGGCGATCGCGCTCGCCTCGATCGGCGGCATCGCGATCGTCTCGCTGGTGTTCCTCGAGGTCGGCCTGAGCGAGGACCACGAACGCGCGCGCGAGGAGCGTGCGGCGCGCAGGCTCGCGCCCCGGCCGCCGCTGCGGCGACGGCGGCCGTAGCCGGAGCGGCCGCCGCTCCGACAACGACTAGGATGGGCCGCGCATGAGCACGCTACGCGAGCGGGTCGTCGAGCTGACGGTGGGCTTTGGCGAGAAGACGCTGCCGCCGCTCGAGCGCTGGCTCGGGCGCTCGTCGCTGGTCGGCGACCGGCCGTTCTTCGACAACGAGACGTTCCCCTGGGCGAGGACGCTGGAGGCGCAGTGGCGCTCGATCCGCTCCGAGCTCGACGCGGTGCTCGAGGACCAGGAGCACCTGCCGAACTTCCAGGACATCTCCGTCGATCAGGCGACGATGACGACCGACGACCGCTGGAAGACCTACTTCCTCTACGGCTACGGCTTCCGCTCGGAGGCCAACTGCGCGCGCTGCCCCGAGACGGCGCGGCTGTGCGCGCAGATCCCCGGCATGAAGACCGCGTTCTTCTCGATCCTCGCCCCGGGCAAGCACCTGCCGCCGCACCGCGGCCCCTACAAGGGCGTGATGCGCTACCACCTCGGCCTGCTGATCCCCGAGCCGGCCGAGAAGTGCGGCATCCGCGTTGACACCGAGACCCGCCACTGGTCCGAGGGCGCCTCGATGATCTTCGACGACACCTACGAGCACGAGGCCTGGAACGACACCGACGGCACCCGCGTCGTGCTGTTCGTCGACTTCGTGCGCCCGCTGCGCGCCCCGGCGCGCTGGCTGAACGCCGCCGTGCTGTGGGCGATCGCGTTCTCCCCGTTCATCGGCGACGCCAAGCGGCGCCACAACGACTGGGAGAAGACGTTCGAGGCGATGAAGGAACGCCGGGCGCGCGCGACGTCCTAGTTGTTGCGGCCGGTCACGGCGAGCCCGATACCCAGGCCGACCAGCATCACCCCACCGGTCGCGCTGAGGCGCTCGAGCCGCCTGGGCGAGCGGCCGAGCCAGGCGCGGGCGCTGCCGGAGCCGATCCCCCAGGCGCCGTCGGAGAGCATCGACATCGCGATGCAGATCGCGCCGAGCGTGAGCAGCTGGAGCGTCGCGTGGCCCTGCGAGCGCTCGACGAACTGCGGCAGGATCGCCGTGAAGATGATCAGGCCCTTGGGGTTCGTGACGCCGACGATGTAGCCCTCGCGGATGATCCGACGCAGCGGCTTCGGTTCGGATTCGCCCACGCGCAGCAGCCCCGCCAGCGCCCTGCGGTCGCGGATGTTGCGGGCCCCGAGGTAGACGAGGTAGGCCGCGCCGAGCAGCTTGAGCACCAGGAACACGGTGTCGGAGCGGGCGATGATCGCGCCCAGGCCGAGCGAGACGAGCACGAGCTGCGTGGCGAAGCCGCTGCTGTTGCCGAGCACCGTGGCCAGCGCCGCGCGGCGGCCCAGGGCGATGCCGCGGCTGACGATGAACAGCACGCTCGGCCCCGGGATCAGGATCACGACGTAGACGGTCACGAAGAACTCGAGCAGGTGACGCGTCGGGAGCACGGCGGCACCTTAGCGGCGCGGGCGCCTAGGAGCGGTGGTCGGCGGCGGCGCCCAGCCGGGCACGCATCACGGCGATCGCCTGCGGGTTGCAGTCGACCAGCACGTAGTGGCGGCCGAGCTGCTCGCAGACCGCGCCGAGCGTGCCCGAGCCGGCGAAGAAGTCGAGGCACCAGCCGCCCGGGCGCGAGGAGGCTGCGACGATCCGCCTCAGCACGCCCTCGGGCTTCTGCGTCGGGTAGCCGGTGCGCTCGCGCCCGCCGGTCGCGACGATCGTGTGCCACCAGGTGTCGGTCGGGCGCTTGCCGCGCGCGGCCTTCTCGGGTCCGACCAGTCCCGGCGCCATGTAGGGCTCGCGCTCGACCGCGTCGGCGTCGAAGATGTGCCCGTCCGGGGTGCGGGTGTAGACGAGGATCGTGTCGTGCTTGGCCGGCCAGCGGCGGGCCGGCTTGGCGCCGTAGTCGTAGGCCCAGATGATCTCGTTGAGGAAGCAGTCGCGGCCGAAGATCTGATCGAGCGCGACCTTGACGTAGTGCGCCTCGCGGTAGTCGAGGTGCACGTAGAGCGTGCCCTGCGGCAGGAGCAGCTCGCGGGCGCGCTCGAGCTTCGGGCGCAGGAACGCCACGTAGTCCTCGAAGCGGTCGTCGTAGGACATCGCGCCGGCGGCGGTGGCGGTGCGGTAGCGCCGGCCGCCGAAGCCGGTGCGGTCGCCGGCGGCGTCGTCGCGCGCGACCGAGAGGCGCCGGAGCGTGCGACGCGCGCCCGTGTTGAACGGCGGGTCGACGTAGATCAGCTCGAAGGCGCCGTCCGGCAGTCGCGGGAGCACGTGCTCGCAGTCCCCCTCGAGCACGAGGTTCGCGCTCAGGACGATCGGCTCAGTCGAGCCCGAGGGCGCCTGCGCTCCCGCCGTCATCACCCGGATCGTAGTGCGCCCGCGGGCCGCCGCCGCTCAACACGCTGCCGCGCGCGTAGCCGGCGACGAGCGTCACGCAGGCGAGTGCGAGGACGATCGCGAGGGCGATCGCGGCGCGGTAGCCGCCGCCCGAGGCGATCAGGGCGCCGCCCACGGCGGTGCCGATCGAGGCGCCGGCGAAGATGCAGGTCGTGTTCCAGGCGAAGGTCTCCGTCACCGCGCCGGCGACGCTGAAGCGGTCGAGCAGGAGATAGGCGCCGGCGAACACGGGCGCGATCGGCATGCCGCCGAGGAAGGCGAGCGCCGCCATCGCCGCGATGCTCGGCGCGGCGAGCAGCGGCACGAGCAGCACCGCGAACCCGACGAGCGCGACGAGCAGGCGCCGCGCGAGCGGCACGTTCGGCGCGCGGCCGCCGAAGATCGCGCCGCCGCAGGCCGAGCCGAGCGCCAGCGCGGCGAGCACGAGTCCGGCGTCCGCGCGCGCGCCGTGGAGCTCGCAGAACGCGGGCATCGCAACCTCAGTCGCGCCGAACGCTCCGCCCAGCACGACGCTCATCGCCAGCAGGCGGCGAACGCGCGACGACCGCAGCGCGCCGCTCGCGCGGGCGGTCGGCACATGGCGCGAGCGGGCGCGCGCCGCGAACACGCCGGCGCCGATCGCGGCGGCCGCGGCGGCGGCGAACAGCGCGGCCCTCGGGCTTGCGACGGCGACGAGCAGCGCCAGCAGCGGCGGACCGAGCACGAACGGCAGCTCCTGCAGCACGGCGTCGAGCGCAAAGGCGCTCGAGCGAAGCGTCGGGTTGGCGATCAGCGACGGCCACAGCGCGCGCATGCACGCCCCCAGCGGGGGCAGCGTCGCGCCGCTCACCAGCGCCACCGCCACCGTCACGGCCGGCGGCGCGCCGCCGGAGCCGACAAGTGCCAGCGCGACCAGCGTGGCTGGGAAGATCAGCGCGAGCGGCGCCAGCACGCGGCCCATCCCGACCCGGTCGATCAGCCGGCCGAGCTGCGGCTGCGCCGCCGCCACGCCGAGGGCGTAGGCGCCGCCCGCGACGCCGGCGAAGCCGTAGGAGCGACCGTCGGCGCGCAGCAGCAGGATGATCCCGAGCGGCACCATGCCGACCGGGAAGGAGCCGAGCGTGCGGGCGAGCAGCAGCGGGATCGCGCCGGGAGCGGTGATCACCGCGCGCAGGCGCGCGGTGCCCCGGAGGATCTCAGGCTGGGTGCTCATCTTTCTGCGCCGTCGTTCAGCGTAAGCTGCGAGGCCGATGGCGGGCAACACGGGCAGGCGTCGATGAGCGCGCGAACGACACGCCGGGTGATGATCGTGCTCGCACTGATCGGCCTCGGCATCGCGACGTTCCTGACGATCGCGCACTACGGGGGGATCGTGGTGCCGTGCACGACCAAGCACAACTCCTGCGAGCAGGTGCAGACGTCGGTGTACTCCCACATCGCCGGCATCCCGGTCGCGCTGCTCGGGCTGATCGGCTACATCGCGCTGCTCGGCGCGCTGCTCGCGCCCGAGCGCGAGCTGACGCGTCTCGGCGCGGTGATCGTGACCGTCTTCGGCTTCGGCTTCAGCGCGTATCTCACCTACCGCGAGGTCTTCACGCTGAAGGAGATCTGCGAGTGGTGCGTCAGCAGCGCGATCGTGATGACGCTGCTCTTGTGCCTCGCGCTGGTGCGCTACCTGCGCCCGGCGGAGCCGTCCCAGCCGCCGGTCTCGCCCCGGTAGACGCCGCCGCCGCCCGCGAGCACGCGCGCGGTGCGGGCGAGGATGCGCAGGTCGAGCGCGAGCGAGCGATGCTCGATGTAGTGGAGGTCCAGCTCGATCCGCTCCGACCACGGCAGCGACGCGCGGCCGTTGACCTGCGCCCAGCCGGTCATCCCGGGCTTGACCGCCAGGCGCCCGCGCTGGCGCTCGTCGTAGAGGGCGACCTGCGAGGGCACCGTCGGGCGCGGCCCGATCAGCGACATCTCGCCGCGCACGACGTTCCAGAGGTTCGGCAGCTCGTCCAGGGACGTTCGACGCAGCAGCGCGCCGACGCGGGTGATGCGCGGGTCGCCCTCGTCGACGGCGAGCCCGGAGCCGATGCGCTCGGCGCCCTCGACCATGGTGCGCAGCTTGAGCACGTCGAACTCGTGACCACGCAGGCCCACGCGGCGCTGGCGGTAGATCGCCGGGCCACGCGACTCCAGGCGGATCGCGACGATCGCGAGCGCGAGCAGCGGCGAGGCGAGCACGAGTACGCCGGCCGCGACGGCCAGGTCGACGGCGCGGCGGATCAACGGGTTCCCTCCGGCGCTTCCCAGCCGGCCGGCGTGCCCCGCCGCAGGTAGTCCCAAAGTCCGGCCGCGAGCGCCGCGTTCATCAGCACGTAATAGCGGGCCAGCAGCAACGGTCGCGAGCTCGAGCGAGCGCCTAAGAAGCCGCCGAGCAGCAGCGCCAGTTGGAGCGCGAGGCAGATCACATACAGCGGGCCCTGACCGACCAGCGCCACGTTCGCCGCGAACGCGATCACGTGCAGGGCGGGCGCGGCGTAGCGCAGGACGCGGTGGCTGAGGATCATCCAGCCGTAGACGAGGCCGTAGCCGCGCGGCGAGAGCATGCCGCCGCGGAGCACGATCGGCCAGGCGTGGCTGTGCATGCGGCGCTTGCGCGCGAACTCGCCGTCGATCGAGGGCACCATCTTCTCGGTGGCGCGCGCGGCGGGCACGTAGACGGCGCGCCAGCCGCGCTTGACCATGTTGAACGGGAAGCTGAGGTCGTGGCCCATGCGCTCGTCGACGATCAGATAGGCGGCGCGGCGGACGGCGTAGATGCCGCCGTTGCCGGCGGTCACCGAGCGCAGGCGCGACTCGTCGGCGCGGACCGCCATCTCGTAGCGCCAGTAGAGACCCTCCTGGTTGTCGGCGGAGGGCCCGGCGGCGGCCTGCGTGAAGCGCATCTGGCCGCAGGCGTAGCCGACCGCCGGGTCCTCGAAGGCTGCCGCCAGCGCCGCCAGGGCGCCGGGCTCCCAGCTGGAGTTCGCGTCGGAGAAGGCGATCAGCTCGCTGCGCGTCGCCTCGACGCCGGCGTCCTGCGTGCGAACCTTGCCGGCGCGCGGCAGCTCGAGCACGAGATCGGCGCCGGCGGCGCGTGCTCGCGCGACCGTGTCGTCGGTGGAGCCGTCGGAGCAGACGACGATCTCGAGGCGATCGCGCGGCCATTCGAGAGCGAGCGCGTCGGCGACCTTCGCGGCGATCACGGCGCCCTCGTCGTGCGCGGCCACGATCAGCGAGACGGTCGGCGGCGCGGCAGCGGTGGTGGTGGCCTTGTCGCCGGCGGGCGCGGCGGGGCGGTGGGGGAGGGTGCGCACGGCGAGCGCCAGCAGCAGCGGGTAGCCGATGTGCGTGTAGAGGATCAGGGCCACGCAGAGCCAGAAGATGACGACGAGCGCGCTCACGTGGGGCGGATTGTCCCGCACGCCCCGGGCCCACCGCCCTTAGCGCGGTTTTATTGGCGTCGCTAAACTGCCCGCGATGGCGAGTCGTGCTGAACAGAAGGCTGCCGCGCGCGCCGCGCGCGAGGCCGCCCACCGGGAGCTGAGCGCCGCGCAGACGCGACGCATGCGCCTGATCTGGCTGGGCAGCGTGCTCGCCGCGGCGGTCATCGCGATCGTGGTCGTCGTCATCGCCACCCAGAGCGGAGGGGGCGGGCCGAGCGTGAAGCTGACCGCGAGCGAGAAGGCGCAGGCGCTCGGGATCGTCAACCGCGAGCTGGCCGGCATCCCCGAATCCGGGAACGTCCTCGGCAGCCCGCTGGCGCCGGTCACGATCACCGAGTACGGGGACCTGGTCTGCTCGACCTGCGACGCGTTCGCGCTGACGTCCGAGCCGCAGATCATCGCCGCCGAGGTCAAGACGGGGAAGGCGAAGCTCGTCTATCGCGCGTTCGACTCGGCGAGCGGTTACGCAAACCAGGGCGAGTTCGTCAACGGCCAGGTCGCCGTCAAGTCGGCCGGCCTGCAGAACAAGGCTTGGTACTACATCCTGCTGAACTACGAGGAGCAGCCCCCGACCGTCAACGGCACCGACTCCGAACAGGTGCCCTACTACACGCTCTCCTACATCCAGGGCCTCGCCGCCCAGATCCCCGGCCTGAACAAGCCCGACTGGCAGGCGAACCTGGTCAACAAGTCGCTGATCAAAGCGGTCACGGCCGACGGCAACGCCGCCACCGCGGCCGGCGTGAGCGGAACGCCGACGGTCTTCGTGTCGGGGCCGAAGGGGCAGGTCGAGGCGCCCGAGAATCCCGCGGTGCCGCCGCTCAGCGAGATCCAGAAGATGATCAAGCAGGTCAGCTGAGCAGCGAGCCGTAGAGCGCCTTCGTGCGCTCAGCCACACCCTTCCAGGACCACTCCCCCGCCGCCAGCGCCCGCGCCGCGGCCGACAGGCGCTCGCGCTGCGCCGGGTCGGCGAGCAGCTGGGTGATCGCCTCGCGGAGCGCCGGCGGGTCGGCGGCTGGCACGAGCCGGGCGGCGCCTGCCGCGGCCACCTCGGCGAAGCCGCCGACATCGGTGAGCACGAGCGGCGAGCCGAACGCGAGCGCGGTCGCGAGCACGCCGGACTGCTCGGACTCGCGGTAGGGGAGCACGACGAGGTCGGCTCGGGCGAAGCACGCGGCGAGCTCGCCGTCGCTGACGAAGCGCGGGACCCAGCGCACGTTGGCGGGCGCCGTGGCCGCGAGCGCCGCGATGTCGAAGCGCGGCCGCCCGACGATCCACAGCTGCGCGCCGGCGGGGACCCCGTTCCAGGCGTCGAGCAGCACGTCGATCCCCTTGTAGGGGCGGATCAGGCCGAAGCACAGCACGACAGGCGCGCCGGGTGGCGCGTCGAGCTCGGGCGGGAGCGGCGCCGCCGGCGTGCGCGCCAGGTGCTCGAAGGCGCCGTGGGCGATCACGTGCACCGAGGACTCCGGCAGGCCGAGCTCTCGGGTGAGGCGCTCGCGGCCGTGCTCGGAGTGCGCGATCACGGCGTCGAAGCGGCGGAACAGTCGCAGCTGCGCGGCGCGCTGGGCCGCCGAGCCCTCGCGGGGCAGCACGTCGTGCGCGGTCAGCACGAGCGGGCGCCCGCGCGGCAGCAGCCGCCCGTCGATCTGGGGGACGGCGAGCCACTGGAAGTGGACGACGTCGGCCGTTCTCGCGGCGGCGCGGTAGCGCAGCATGCCGGGGACGTGCTCGGCGAGCTTGAGCGCTCGGCGCGTGCGCGAGGCGGCGGCCCCGCGGGCGGAGCGGTAGAACACCTCGCGGCGCGCGTAGCCGTCCGGAGCGGGGAGCTCGCCGTAGGGGAAGCGGCTCGTGAAGAGCTCGACGTCGAGCCCGGCGGCGGCGAGCGCGGAACACAGCGCGTGGTCGTAGGGCGGCGTGTAGGCCGACGGGTCGACGACATGCACGTGCATGGAGCCCGACAATACGCGTGTGGGCGTCGAGATCTCCTTCTGCGTGGTGAACACCAACGGGCGCGAGTTGCTGATGCGCTGCCTCGACGCGGTCGCGGCAGCACGCGAGGAGCTGGGGGTCCCCAGCGAGGTGCTGGTGCTCGACAACGCCTCCGCCGACGGCTCCGCCGAGGCGGTGCGCGCGCGCGGCGAGGCGATCGAGCTGATCGCGCTCGCCGCCCGCCGCGGTAAGGCGCTCAACGACAGCGAGCTGATGACGCGCTCGCGCGGGCGCTACTGCCTGCTGCTGAACGAAGATTCCGAACTGATGGCCGGCGCGGCGGCGGAGCTATACCGCGCGCTCGAGGCCGACGCCGGCGCGGCCTGCGCGGTCGCGACGCTGCGGCGCCCGGATGGGGCGAAGCAGGCTTCGGCGTGGCGCTTCCCGAGCGTCGCGACGGCGTTCGCGGGGGCGCTGATGCTGGCGCGCCCGTTCAGCGTGCAGAGCACCGGGTCGGTGGTGCGGCGCGTGGACTGGGGACAATCCGCCGCGCTCGCGGTCCGGCGCTGCGCCGCGGAGCAGGTCGGCTGGATGGACGGCGAGTTCTTCGTGTACAGCGACGAGGTCGACTTCCAGAAGCGGCTCGCCGACGCGGGCTGGCATTCACTGTATGTGCCGGCGGCGGTCGCGATCCATCGCGAGCAGCTCTCGACCGACACTGCGGGGGATCGGCGGATCGTCGAGCACGCACGCGGGCGTGACCGCTACATGCGAAAGCACCACGGACGCGTGGCGGCGGCCGCGGTGCGCTGGTTGACGGCGTGGGCGTACGCGCTGCGCGCACTGGCGGCGCTCGTGCTGGGGGGGCATGACGCGCGGCGCTACCGCGCGCACGCGCTCGCGGCGCTGCGTCCGGGCCGCGGCGAGGGATTGTCGGAGGCGGCGGCCGCGTACAACGCCGAGCGGGGGGCTGGCTGAGCGGGTAGCCGGGCCGGCGTCTGGGAGGGCGCGTCGGAGGGCGTCCGGGAGGGCGCGCGGGGCGGTCAGTTCGGGCTGGGGCGGCGCAGGCGCCGGATCCGCGCCGCGAGCGCCGTGGCGCGCGCGAGCTCCGCGGCGTTGAAGAAGCCCGACGCGCGAAGCAGCGGGAAGATCGCGCACCAGGCGAGACCGCGCAGCAGGAAGCCGCCGGCGCCGCTGGTCGGCAGCAGCAGCTCGCCGGCGACCGAAACGACCACCAGCACGGCGAGCAGGCGACCGAGCCGCTCCCACTCGAAGCCGACGCTGAAGACGCCACGGGTGAGGCGGTGGATCACGAGGATCATCGCCGCATAGGCGATCACCAGCGCGATGCCGGCGCCGGAGATTCCCAGCAGCGGCACCAGCAGGAACAGCCCGCCGATGTTGACGGCGAGACCGACCAGCGCGGCCGGCAGGTTGCGCCTGGTCTGGCGCGCCCGGCCGGAGATCACGACGAAGATCAGGTAGAGGCCGTAGAGCGCCCAGCCGAGCGCCAGCCACGGCAGAGCGTCGTGGGCGCCGAAGTCGTGGTAGAGCAGCAGCCGCACCGCCCAGCGCCCGAGCAGCGCGACGCCGGCGACGACCACGCCGGTGGCGAGCACGTAGTAGGTCGTGACGACCGCGTACAGGCGCGCGGCGACGTCGTCGTCGGCCACCGAGTAGGCGAGCGGCGGCCATGCGTACTGGAAGCCGCGAACGGCGACGAAGACGACGGTCGCGAGCTTGGCGGCGAGCGCGTAGAGCCCGGCCGCGGCGGCCGACTGCGCGCGCAGCAGATACCAGCGGTCGACCACCTGGAGCGCGTAGACGCTTGCGTCGGCGGGCACGGTCGGCAGTCCGAAGCCGAGCATCGCCCGCATCGGCAGTGTGGCGCGCAGGCGTGCATGTGTCGCGGACGCGCGCAGGCGCGCGCGAATCGGCGCGAGCAGGCGCCGGCGTTCCACCCACCACAGGCCGATCAACACGATCGTCGAGGCGCTGTAGTTGCCGGCGAGCAGCCCGCGCGCACCGTCGTGGCGAGCGACGACGAGGTAGATCGTCAGGCCGATCGTGATCGAGACATTCACGAGCGACGCGCGCATGTAGGTCCCCGTGCGCTCGTCGGCGCGCAGCAGGGCGTAGGCGATCTCCAGGTTCGTGAACGCCCACACGCCGAGCATCGCGAAGTCGAACAGCACCGGGTTGTGCACGCCGAGCAGCGCCCGCGACAGCGTGCCCGAGAAGATCACGCCCGCGAGCGCGGCGATCGTCGTCGTCACGAGGACGAAGACGACGGCGCCGGCGGCGATCAGGTCGCGCCGCTCCTCGTCCGCGTCGTCGTAGTAGAAGCGGATGAAGGCCTCGCCGACGCCGAGACGCAGGACGATCGAGAGCAGGATCACGGCCGTCAGCAGCGTCTCGACGTAGCCGTAGCCGGAGGCGTTCACATAGTGCGTGTAGAGCGGCAGCGTGAAGACGGCGACGCCCTTGGAGAGGATGTCGCCGGCCTGGTAGGCCGCGCCTGCCCTGACGAGGCGCTTCAGGTAGTCGAGCACGTCACTCGCGCGCCAGCACGGTGCCGACGGCCAGCAGCGCCCAGGTGATCGGGTCCTCGAGGAAGTCCGCGTAGGCCCAGGTGTGAACGACCAGCGCGACGAAGGCGGCGAGGATCGCGACCCGCGCGGGCGAGCCGCGGATCCCGCCGCGCGCCAGCGTCAGCGCGGCCGCGAGCAGCAGCGCGACGTAGGCGATCAGGCCGATCACGCCCTGCTCCGCGGCGATCGTGATCGGCGTCGCGTGCGAGTCGGAGGTCACGCCGGCGGGCGCGGGGGCACCGCACGGAAGCGAGCGCGTGGATGCGGCGTGCTCGAGGTATTCGCACGAGAAGGACGCCGAGCCGAAGCCGGCCAGCGGGCGGTCGCCGAAAAGGTCGAGCCCCTCCTTGACGAGCGATGCTCGGCCACCGGTCGAGTTGTCGGCCGAGGCGGTGTCGCTGAGGTTCAGATGCAGCCGGCCCGAGTCGACCACCGCGACGACGGCTCCGACCGCCAGGACGAGCGCCACCGCCGCGACGGTCGCGCGAAGGGGAAAGCGCGCCGCGGCGATCACCGCGAGCCCGGCGAGCAGCGCCAGGATGCTGGACTGCGAGACGGAGGCCAGCAGCCCGAACCACAGCACGAGCAGGACGGCGGCCGAAACCAGCACGGCGCGACGCCCGCTCTCCCACATCATCAGCGCCGCCACGCCCACCATCGTCAGCGCCACGAAGCGTCCGTAGATGTTGGGGTCGTAGAAGACCGAGTTGACGCGGAAGTAGCGCTGGTTGGCGTTCAGCGCCGAGTGGAAGAGCAGACGGCGGCTCGCGTACTCGACGGCCGCCACGGCGACGAACGCGAGCGAGAGGCCGACGATGACGCGGGCGCAGCGCGCGAGCAGCGTGCGATCCCATCGCACGCGCCGCAGCAGCACGAACAGCAACGCGAACGGCACGTAGAAGAAGCACACCTCCTCGACCGCCTTGCTGACGTCGGGCGTGTACAGCGCCTGGATCGCGTAGAGCACGACGAAGATCGCGATGACCCGTTCGAGCAGTCCGACACGCGGCTCCTGCGCCGCCTCACCCCAGACGACGAGCGCCAGCGCGCCGGCCGCGATCACCACGTAGAGCAGCAGCAGGACGCCACCGGTGCCGCCGGAGAGCAGCGAGAAGCGAAACGGGAGCGCCAGCACGGCGCCCAGTGCGAGCAGGTCCGGGCGGGCGCGGAGGACCATTGCCAGGGCGGCGACGACTGCGATCGCTGCGACGATGGCGACGGCCGCGAGCAGCGCGTGGTGGCGGAGGTGCAGGAGCTGCGTGGACTTCCACAGCGCGGCCGCGAGCAGGACCGGCGAGAGCACGAGCGCGCCGGCGACGGCGATCCGGCGTGAGCGCCCGACCGAGCAGAGCGCTTCGGCGGCGAGCAGCGCGTCCACGATCAACCCGGCCTTCGCCAGCGAATGGCCGAGCGCGCTCGCGGCGAGGATCATCCGGACCTACCTTCGAGATCGAGTTGCAGCCCCGGCACGACCACCGTCTGCCCGGTGTGTTCGAGCAGGACCTGCACGCGGTAGAGGCCGGGCGGGGCGGGTGCGCCGCTGGCCGTCCTCCCGTTCCAGATCAGCTCGAACTTCTTGTACTCCCGCACGCGGCGGTTGCGCGCGATCACGCGGACCTGGCGGTCGGAGCGCGGATCGAGGATGGCGACGTCGACGACGTCGTTGAGTGAGAGCTTGAGATGGAAGTGCGCCTCGGTCGCGCCTGGTCCGCCCGGCCGAAAGCGCGTGAAACCGCTGTGGCCGTTGACCAGCGGCGGCTCGCGCTTGAGCGCCTGCGCGTAGAAGAACGCGCCGACCGTGGCGGCGACGAGCAGCCCGAGGGCGGCGCAGGCGAGCGTCGCGGCGCGCACGGCGCGCGGCCGCGCGCCCGGCGGCGCGCCGCTCACCGCGAGACGTAGTTGCTGCCGAGGGTGATGATCACGTTCGGCGTCGCCCCCTGGGCCTCCGCCAGCGCCACGGTCGGCCCGTCGGCCGGTCCGACCCGCGTCGCGGTCGGACTGAGGTCCTTTGCGACCTCGTTCGCCGCGGCGCGGTCGGCCGGCGTCACGTAGCCGACCAGCGTGCGGGTGTGTCCCTGGGAGAGCGCGTTTTCCACCGTCCCCTTGCGGAAGCCGATGCCGGCGAGGGTGACCGCCACGCGACCGGCCAGGCCGCCGGTGTGGGTCCCGTTGAGCACCGCGACGGTGACGCTCGACGGACTGGGGCCGCCGGCCGTGTTCGCGTGCGAAGGGCTGCTGCTGCCGAGCAGCCTGGTCGCGACGAAGACCAGCACGGCGACGATCACCACGGCGGCTACGATCAGGCGCAGGAGCGATCCCGACTCGGTCAGGTGGCCTTCGTCGTCGACCGGCGGGCGCTCACGACTGCGGCGGCTGGACGGCGCCGCCGCGGCGCCGCCGGCCGCGATCGCGGCCGCAGCCTGTTCCCCGATGCGAATCGTCGCGCCGACGGGCGTGGCGCGGCCTTCGGGCGCCGGCGGGAAGCGAGGTCGCGCGCCTGCGGGCGTCGACGGGGCAAGCGCCGGCATCTCGTCGGCGTCGGCGCTCGGACGCGGCGCCGCCTCCGCGCGCTCACCGGCGGGCTCGTCCGGGGGATGCGGGCGGCCGCGCTCCGATTCGAACGCAGGATCGCCGACGCGCTCGGCGGAGATCTCGGGGGAGGACTCGGGCTCGAGCGGGGCGACGACGGCGGTCTGCGCCGTGTCGGGCCCCGAACCTTCGGACGGCTCGGGTGGGGCGATCGGGGCCTCGAACGCCTGCGCCGCGCCGAGCGGCTCCGCGGTTGCCGCCGGTCGGGCGCTGAGCGGCACTGCCGCACCGGACGGTGACGGCCCAGCGGCGGAAGGCTGGTCGGCCGGCGCCGCCGGGTCAGCCGGGTCAGCCGCGTCGGCGGGGTCGGCGGGGTCGCCGGGGTCGGCGGGCGACGTGGCGTCCGCCGGCGCGGCGTTGTCGACATCTGCCGCGGCCGGCGCCTCCACGGCGTTGGCGGCCATGGCTCCCGCGGCTGTGGCGGCCGGCAGGGTCGCGCCGGCGAGCGTGTCCACACCGGCGGCACCTTCCGCGACCGCGATGACGCCCGTCGGCTGGACCGCGGCGCCCGTCGGCTCGACCGAGGCGCCGACCGGCGTGGCGCCGAGGGCGCCGACGGAGACTCGGCGGACGCCCGGGACGGCAATCGTGGCGCTCGCCGCGGGCGGCTCGGCCGGGACCGATGGGCCGGGAGTGCCGGGAGTGCCGGGAGCGGGCGTTGCGGGCCGGGCCGGTGGCGGGGGGGTGGACCGCGGACGGGGCGTCGCGAACGCCGCGCTTCGAAGCCGCTCCTCCTGCTGCTCGAGCAACTCGGTGATCCGGCGGATCTCTCGCGCGTGCGCGAAGTACAGGAGCACCAGCAGCGCCAGCCCGATGATCGCCGCGAAGCCGGCGTAGGCGCCAACCGACTTGATGTCCGACTGCAGGGAGAACGCGAGGACCATCAAGGCGGGCAGTCTATGAGGACTCGGCGACGACGGGATCGTTGACGCGCAGCTCGATCAGCTGCGCGACCTTCTCGGCCAGGCCGGCGGCGTCGGCCTCCAGCACGAGCAGGGAGATCTCGTCGAAGATCGCCTCGACGCGCTCGAGGTCGAGCGGGTCGCGCTGCGCGAGCCAGATGTGCTCGGCGACCGTCGGCTGCGCCGTCTCGTAGGGACTGAAGAGATCCTCCTTCAGCTTCTCCCCGGGCCGCGCGCCGATCAGCTCGATCGCGATGTCGACGTCGGGGCGCAGGCCGGAGAGTTCGATCATCTTGACCGCGAGATCCCAGATCGACACCGGGTCCCCCATGTCGAGCACGAAGACCTCCCCGCCGGCGCCGAGCTCTCCAGCCCGGATCACCAGCGCGACGGCCTCGGGGATCGTCATGAAGTAGCGCGTCATCCGCTTGTCGGTGACCGTCACCGGACCTCCGGCTGCGATCTGGCGGCGGAAGATCGGAACGACGCTGCCAGAGGAATTGAGCACGTTGCCAAAACGCACTGCCATGTAGCGAGTCGCGGGGAAGCGGCGCTGCGCGGCGTCGATCGCGCACTCGGCCAGCGCCTTGGACGCTCCCATCACGGTCGCCGGCATCACGGCCTTGTCGGTGGAGACCAGCACGAACGCGTCGATGCCAAGCTGGCCCGCGACCGTGGCGACCACGCGCGTCCCGATCGCGTTGTTGCGGATCGCCTCGACCGGGTTGCGCTCCATCAACCCGACGTGCTTGTAGGCGGCTGCGTGGAAGATGATCGACGGGCGCTCCTCGGTGAGCACCTCGCGCATCCGCTCCTCCTCCTTGCAGTCCGCGAGCACCGGGGCGACCACCGACGGGGGGACGTGACGGTCCTCCTCGAGCTCGCGCAGGATGTTGAACATGTTGTCCTCGGCGTGATCGAGGAGGATCAGCCGGTGCGGACCCGCGCGTGAGATCTGGCGGCAGAGCTCGGACCCGATCGAACCGCCGGCGCCGGTGACGAGCACCACGGACCCCTTGAGGTAGCGACCGACACGCTCCAGCTCCATGCGCACCGCCTCGCGCCCGAGCACGTCCTCGACCTGCACCTCACGCACGGCGCGCGCGACGTTGACGGAGCCGGCGAGCAGCTCGAACACGGTCGGCAGCGTGCGAACGGGGATGCCACGCTCGCGGCACGCGGCGACGACGCGGCCGCGCAACTCCCCGGGCGCGGAGGGAATGGCGATGATCACCTCGTCGGGCTCGGCGTCGTCGAGGATGTGCGGCAGCTCGCGCGTCGTGCCGCGCACGCGCACGCCCTCGAAGCGCAGGCGCTGCTTGAGGGGATCGTCGTCGACGAACCCGACCGCGTGGAGCCCGAGGTCGGCGTTGCGGGCGAGCTCCTGGCAGACCAGCCGCCCGCCCTGGCCGGCGCCGACGATCAGCACGTTGCGACGGCCGCGGCTGGCTGAGCGCAATCCCGGCAGGCGCCGGTCGTTGACGGCGCGCGCGAGCACGCGCCCCGAGGTGAGGAAGACGAGGGACAGCAGCAGGAAGAAGACGGCGACACTGGCCGGGAGCCCGACGGCCCCGATGTCGATGCTGCCCTTGTATTTCAGGACCGGGTGAGCCAGCGCGACGATGCTGATCAGCACGACCGTTGCGATCACGAGCGAGCGCACCAGCAGCTCGATGTCGCGCTGGCCGACGTAGCGCCAGCGCCGCTGGTAGACCCTCGAGAGCGCCAGGATCGCCACGGTGCCGACCACCACCCAGGGCAGGGTGCGCGTGAACAGCAGCTTGTAGTTACCGTGCCGCGACAGCGACTCGTCGAAGCGCAGCCAGAACGCGAGGTAGTACGCGAGCGCGACCAGCCCGGCGTCGACCACGAGTTGCGGCAGCGAATGGCGATGCAGCGGAAAGGCCGCCGAGCGAAGCCGTCGGCGCATTGGCCCGATTGTAGGGCCTGGGGCGTCGTCTCAATATCTCAGCGTGACGCGCTCAACAGGAGCGCCGCAAGCACCCCGGGATCCCGGCGGATCCGCGCGTCGGCGCCGCGGTCGCGCTTGCGCAGCTCGATCTGCTCGGGGCGCACCAGGCGGCGCATGCGGCCCTCCGCGATCAGCAGCTCGTCGACGGCTCCGAGGCGGCCCTCGAAAGTCGTCCAGACCGGCGTTCCCAGCGCCACTGCCTCGCGGTTCATCGTCCCGCCCGCACTGATCACCAGATCGGCGTGCGCGATCAGCGACTGGGCGTCGATCGCGTGCTCGGGCACGATGAAACCTCCGGCGCGCGTCAGCTCCTCGCGTTGCGCCTGGACGCGCGGCAGCACGACCGCCTGCGCCCCCTGCACGCGCGCCAGCACGCGGGCGAACAGCTCGTTCTCAAAACGGTGGTAGAGCGAGACCGCCGGCGGTGTGCGTACGACGACGATCGGCTCGCGCGGGTCCAGGGCGAGCTCGTCCAGGACGGCCGAATCGGGCTCGAAGTCTGCGAGGTAGTACTCCTCTTTCAGCCCGGCGTAGCTGCGCAGCTTGCGCCGGGCGCCGTAGCGCGCGAGCCTTTGCGGTGGGATCGCATCAGGGACCACGACGACCCGTGCGAGGCGGCAGTTGACGTTGTGCTGCACCGTCGCCCACTCGTAATCGAACATCGTCGCGCTGGGAATCCGCAAAGCCGCCGCGGCCACCGTCAGGTCGTTCGAGCCGTGACCGAGGGCGAGATCGAAGCCGCGTGGGCGCGCCCAGCGGGCCAGTGCGAGCGACCGCGAGGCCAGGCCGCGGGCCTTCGAAGCCACGCCCGCGCCGCGATGGCGGCCGATGACCGTCGCCTCCAGGCCGAGCCGCTGCGCCAGCTCGACGGTCTGTGCGAAGTCCCGCGCGGTGACGGAAACCTCGTGCCCGTCGGCGCGCAGCCGCGCGACGATCGGCCGCATGACGAGCGGGTGCGGGCTGTTGGTGAGGTCGACCCAGACTCGCATCGCCGCCCCCAACGGTACCCTTCGGCGGCCGTGTTCGAGATCGCGTCGGTCACAAACGCCCTTGTCAACGTCGCCACGACGATCATCAACGATCTCGGCTACCCGGGCATCTTCCTACTGCTGGTCGCCGGCTCGGCGGGCATCCCGGTGTCCTCGGAGGCGGTCATGCTGTTCGCCGGCTTCGACGTATACAAGGGTCATTTCACGCTGCTGGCGATCATCCTCGTCGGCATCTGCGGCGACATGGTCGGGGCTACGCTGGCGTACGCGATCGGGTACTTCGGGCGCATCGAGCTGATCCAGCGCCACGGCGCGAAGGTCCACATAACGCCCGAGCGCCTCGCGCGGGCGGAGCGCTGGTTCGCCCGCCACGGCAACAAGGCGATCCCGATCTGCCGAATCCTGCCGCTCGTCCGCGCCTACATGTCGTTTCCGGCCGGGGTCGCCGAGGTGCCCTACCCGCGCTTCCTAGCGCTGAGCGCGCTGGGCGGCGTGCCGTGGATCGCCTTCTGGGGGATCCTCGGGCGCGCGATCGGCTCGCACTACCACAGCGTGCAGAGCAACCTGCACTATGTCGACATCGCCGCGGTCGTGCTGATCGTCGCAGTCATCGTCTACGCGGTCATCCGCCGGCGCAGGAGGGCACTCGCGCTCTGACGCGACGCACCCCGGCGTTCCGCTCGTAAGCCTGCCGCAGGCCGTCGCGCTCGGCTTGGTCCACGGCGGCGCCGAGCTGGTGCCGATTTCCTCGTCGGGTCACACGACCCTGCTGGCGTGGCAGCGTCGCTGGCGCTACGACCAGCTCGACCCTTCGGCGCGCAAGCGGTTCGAGGTCGCCCTTCACGCGGGAACGACCGCCGCGCTGCTGATCGTCGTGCGTCACGAGCTCGGCCACAGCCCAACCGCGGTCGTCGTGCTCGCGTGCATTCCGCCGGCGATCGCGGGCAAGCTGCTGCAGGGTCCGATCGAGCGCCGGCTGGGCACCCCGCCGACGATCGCGGTCGGCCTGCTCGGCGGCTCCGTCGCGATGGCGCTGGCGGAGCGCTTCGGCGGGCGCGAGCGAGTACGCGCAGATGCCGGCCCCGCCGACGCGGCCGCGCTCGGCGCGGCCCAGGCGCTCGCGCTCATCCCGGGTGTGTCGCGCTCCGGGGCGACCCGCGCGGCGGCACGCTGGCGCGGCTTCTCCCCGCTGGAGGCCGAGGCGCTCGCGACCGACGTCGGCCTTCCGATCACGCTCGGCGCGCTGGCACTCGAGGCGAGCCAAGCGTCGCGCAGCGATCCTTCGGAGTGGGCAGCGCTCGGCGTCGGCGCGCTCGCGGCGTTCGTCTCGACGCTCGTCGGCGCCGCGGCGCTCGCGCGCATGCGCGGCGGCCGCTCGCTGCTCCCCTACGCCGCCTACCGCGTTGCCGTCGCGACGGCGGTGGTCCGCCGCCTGCGCCAGAATGGCCCGAGATGATCGACGCCTACGCCGCGGCCGGGGTTGACACGAGCGTCGCCGATCGCGGCGTGCGCGCGCTGGTCGACGTGCTCGCGACGATCGACATCGGCCGCCCCTCCCGTTCGGTGCTGGGCTCCGGCCACTATGCCGCGGTGCTCGAGATCGCACCCGGCCTCGGGCTCGCCCTGAGCACCGACGGCGTCGGATCCAAGCTGATCCTCGCCACGGCGCTGGACCGGCTCGACACGGTCGGAATCGACTGCGTCGCGATGAACGTCAACGACCTCGTCTGCGTCGGCGCCGAGCCGGTCGCGATGCTCGACTACATCGCCGTCGAGCAGGTCGAGGCGGCCGCTCTCGAGCGGATCGCAGTGGGGCTCAAGCGCGGAGCAGAGCTGGCCGGCGTCGAGATCCCCGGGGGTGAGCTGGCCGTGCTGCCGGAGATGATCCGGGGCCATCCCAGCCCGCGCGGGTTCGAGCTGTCGGGTGCGGCGGTCGGCACCGTCGCACTCGAACGGATCGTCACCGGCGAGCGCTGCGCGCCGGGAGACGTGCTGATCGGGCTGCCGTCGAGCGGGCTGCACTCCAACGGCTACACGCTGGCGCGGGCGCTCGCCACGGACCGGCTCGACGAGCGCCCCCCCGCGCTCGGGGGCGCAAGCGTGGCCGACGCGCTGCTCGCGCCGACAGTGATCTACGTGCGGGCGGCGCTCGCGCTGTTGCGAAGCGCGACGCCGGTCCACGGCTTGGCCCACGTCACGGGCGACGGCGTGCTCAACCTCAAACGGCTGAACGCGAAGGTCGGCTTCGAAATCGACGCCCCGCTTGGCGTACCGGGCATATGCGAATGGCTGTGCGCGGCGGGCTCGATCGACCTTGCGCATGCCTACCAGGTCTTCAACATGGGCTGTGGCTTTGTCGCCGTCGTGCCGGCCGAGGAGGCGCCGGCCGCCGCGATGCTGCTGGCCGAGCACCACCCCGGCGCCCGCGCCATCGGGCGCGTCACGGACGCGGCGGGGACAGTGACGCTGCCCGGCCTCGGGATCAGGCTGTAGCTGCGCGACCGGCGGGGCAGGCCACGCCGACATCCACCATGCCGTCGAGCATCTCGTCCTTGTTCGCGGTGCTTGTACAGCGCCATCGGCACGAGCCCGAGCTCGTGCGCCGCCTGCGGCCGTGAAACCCGCGCCGCGTGCGCGGGAGCCTCGGCGCGCGCAGGCGCAGCGGAGTGCAGGGCGCGACCGCGGCCGGGCGTCGGGCCCGCGCGCCGGAGCCTCACAATAGGTCGATGGGCGTCGCGCCCCAGACGATCGTCGGCGGCCGCTACCGACTGGAGCGCCAGATCGGCACGGGCGCGACCGCCCGTGTCTGGCTGGCCTTTGACACGGTTCTCGAGCGGCGGGTGGCGATCAAGATGCTCGCGCAGCCGATCGGCGCCGATACCGATCACATCGAGCGCTTCCGCCGTGAGGCGCGCGCTGTGGCGAAGCTCCAGCACCCTCACATCGTCGCCGTGCTCGACTCCGGCGAGCATGACGGGATGCCGTTCATGGTGCTCGAGTACGTCGACGGCGAGACGCTGAAGGAGCGCATCCGCCGCGTCGGGCGGCTCACCATCACCGAGGCCGTGGCGTTTGCGATCGAGGTCGCGCGAGCGCTCGACACGGCCCACGCGCGCGGCATCGTGCACCGCGACGTCAAGCCGCAGAACATCCTGATCGACCCCGAGGCCGGAGCCAAGATCACCGACTTCGGCATCGCCCGCAGCGGCAATGAGGCGAGCCTGACGATGGGCGGGCGGGTGCTCGGTACGACGGACTACGTCTCCCCCGAGCAGGCGCTGGGGCACGACGTGACGGGCCAGTCCGACCTGTACTCCCTCGGCGTCGTGCTGTACGAGTCGCTGACCGGGGGCGTGCCGTTCAGGGCACCCAACCACGTGGCTGTCGCGACGATGCATGTCCGCGAGGAGATCCCGGACGTGCAGCAGCGCCGGCCCCAGGTCTCGGCGGCGCTCGCGGCCGTCGTCGAGCGCGCGACGGCCAAGCAACTCGCCCGCCGCTATGCGCGCGCGAGCGAGCTGATCACCGACCTGGAGGAGGTGCTCGCGATCGAGGCCGGCCGCACGGGCAGCGCCGGCAAGGAGGCGACGATCGTCTTGCGCAGCCTGCCGCCGCGTGCGGCGCAGCGCCTGCCGATGCGCGTCAGGCACCCGCCGGCGATCACTGCGGCGGTCGCCTCGACCGTCGTCGTCGCATGCGCCGTGGCCGTACTGCTGCTGACCCGCACGCACGCCGGCGTCCCGCCACCCGGGAACCTGCCTTCAACACCGGGCGAGCGTCCGGTCGAGCTGGCGCAGACCGCCGCGGTCGCCTACAACCCGTTCGGCACGAGCCCTGAGAGCCCGACGACTGTCGGCAATGCGATCGACGGCGACACCAGCACCTACTGGCACACCTCCTCATACGACGCAGGCGTGCTTGGCAAGTCCGGCGTCGGCTTCTACGTCGACGCCGCACCCGGCATCGCCGCGAGCCAGGCCGTGCTCGTCACCCCCACGCCGGGGTTTCGCGTTCAGATCTGGGCGACCAACTACGTCCCGGCGGTCACCTACCACGCCGTCGCCCAACCCGGGATCACACCGCAGGCGCTCGGCTGGACCCTGGTCGGCCACGCTGTCACCGTCAGGCGCACGACGACGGTCCCTCTGAGACGGGCCGGGAACTTCCGCTTCTATCTGTTGTGGATCACCGATCTCGGGCCTGACCCCCGCGGCACGCCGAAGGCCGTGGAGGTCGCCGAATTCACGCTCTACGAACAGGGCCACGCCTGAACGCGTTCGCCGTCACGACAGGTAGCGGCGCTCGCGCGCGTGGCGCTCGAGCGCGAGCTCGCAGAGCTCCTCGATCAGGCGTGGGTAGGTCAGCCCTGCGGCATCCCACAACTTGGCGTAGACGCTCGTCGCGGTGAACCCCGGCATCGTGTTGAGCTCGTTGAGCACGACACGGCCGTCCTCGACGAAGAAGTCCGCCCGCGCCAGACCGCTGCACCCAGCCCTCGTGAACGCCTCGATCGCGATCCTGCCGACCTCGGCGGTGGCGCGCTCGTCGATCCGCGCCGGCACCACGAGGGTCATGCCGCCCTCCTCGTACTTGGCGGCGTAGTCGTAGAACTCCGAGCGCAGCACGATCTCACCCGGCGGTGAGGCGCGAGGGTGGCGATCACCGAGCACCGAGCACTCGACCTCGAGCCCTCCGGAGGCGGCTTCGACGATCGCCAGCGGGTCGTGGACGAAGGCCGCATCGAGCGCCGGCGCAAGCTCGCCGGCGTCGTGGACCTTGGCGATGCCGACCGAGGAGCCGAGGTGTGCGGGCTTCACGAAGACGGGAAACCCGAGCGGCGCGAGATCGCCGAGCACGGCCTCCCGCTCGGCGCGCCAGCGCCAGTCGGACACGCCGCGATGCTCGACCTGCGGCAGCCCAACCGCACCCATCAGCGCCTTGAAGCGGACCTTGTCCATGCACAGCGCCGAAGCGGCGACGTTGCTGCCGACGTAGGGCACGTCCAAGCATTCGAGCAACCCCTGCACGACGCCGTCCTCGCCGTAGGGGCCGTGCATTGCGGGGAAGGCGACCTCGACGCCGAGCAGGCCGCCCGCCGGGGTGAGCGACAGCTCGCCGCCGTCGAGCAGCCAACGGCCGTCGCGGGCGATCTCGATCGCGACGACGTCGTGGCCGCCCTGCAGCAGCCCGTCGCGCACCGCGGCGGCCGACGCCAAGGAGACCTCGTGTTCAGACGAGCGACCGCCACCGAGCACCGCGACGCGCATCAGCCCACGCCGGTGGCGCCGCTCGGCCCGGTCGGGCCGGTCTGGCTCGTGCTCGTCGGGCCGCCCGGCGGTATGTAGTTCTCGACGCGGATGATCACGGTCGACCCGGGCGCCACCGAGGCACCCTTGATCGGATATTGCGACAGCACGAGGTTCTCGTATTGGGGATTGGTGCTGCGGTCCTCCGTGACCACCGACGGGGTGAGGCCGAGCTTGCCAAGCTCGGCGCTCGCCGCGGCCTCCGTCCTGCCGACGAGTCGCGGCACCGTGACGTTCGGCGGCGCCTGCGCGAGGGTGAGCGTCACCGTGGAACCCTCCAAGGCCTTGCCGGACGAGGGCGCCTGCGCGAGTACAGTTCCGGCCGCAGCCGTGCTCGTCTGGTTGACCGTCTTGACGACGAACTTGTCCTGCTGCAGCAGCACCTTCGCGACCTCGAAGGATTCGTTGACGACGTTGGGCACCGGGATGCTCGGCGGCCCGGTGGAGACCGTCACGACGACGATCTCGCCGTGCGGCGCCGTCGAGCCACCGGCCGGGACCGTGGAGATCACGAGGTTCTTGGCGACCGTCGTCGATGCCTGCTTGACGACGGTGACCTTGAAGCCGGCGGAACGCAGCTGCTGCTCGCCGGCGCTCGCGCCGGAGTTGACCACGCTCGGGACCTGACGGCTCGCCGGCTTGGCCGGCCCGGTGGAGATGGTGAGCGTGACGACCCCACCCTTCGCCTCGTGCGCGCCGGCGGCCGGAATCTGCGCGATCACCGTGCCCTGCGGGTTGGGCGAGCTGGCCTTGAGGAACCTCGGCGTCAGGCCGATCGCCTGCAAATCGCCCTGGGCCGCCACCTTCTGCAGCCCGTAGAGGCCCGGAACGTTGACCGTGGTGCCCGCGTTGTGGTTGCGAACCAGCGCAAAGATCAACGCCGCGATCGCGGCGGCAGCGACGATCGTCGCGAACAGCGCCCAGGGCCAGACGGGGCGTCGCTGCGAGCCGGCCGGGCGCACGTAGGCGCCGGGCGGGATGATCCCGGTCGTGTTGGGGTCCCAGTAGGCGGGAGCGGTTCCGTAGGCGCCGGTGACCGGCGCAAGCGGGCCGATCGCCTGCGTCGTGTAGGTGGCGGGATGCGGGTAGCCGGCGCTCGGGACCACGAGCGGCGCCACCGGCGCGAGGGCGGCGGTGTGCGCACCGTCGTCGCGCCGCAGCCGCTCGCGCTCGTGCTCCAGCGCCGTGAGAAACTCGTCGGCGTCCGCGAAGCGCCGCTCCGGATTCTTCTCGAGCGCGCGCATCACGATCGCGTCGAGGTTCGCCGAGATGGTCGGCACGAGCGAGCTGGGCGGCCGCGGCGGCTCGGACAGGTGCCGCAACGCGATCGCCACGACCGAATCGCCTTCGAACGGAACCGTTCCGGTGAGCAGCTCGTAGAGCATGATCCCGACCGCATAGAGGTCGCTGCGCGGGCTCACCGCGTTGCCCTGCGCCTGCTCGGGTGACAAATACCGCGCTGTCCCCATGATCGAGCCGGTCTGGGTGATCTCAGAGGTGCCGGCGCGCGCGATGCCGAAGTCGGTCACCTTGACGCGGCCCTCGTCGTCGATGATCACGTTGTGCGGCTTGAGGTCGCGGTGCACGACGCCACGACGATGTGCGAAGCGCGCCGCACGCAGCACCTGCTCGGTGATCTCGATCGCCCGCTCCGGCGTCAACGGCGCCTCCTCGCGCACGATCGAGTCAAGCGAACGCCCGTCCAGATACTCCATCGCGATGTAGTAGGTGCCGCCCCACTCGCCCCGGTCGTAGACGCTGACGATGTTCGCGTGGGAGAGCGAGGCGGCACTCGAGGCCTCCCGACGGAAGCGCTCGACGAACTCCTCGTCCTGGGCGAAGCGCTCGTGCAGCAACTTGAGCGCGATCCGGCGGCCGAGCTGGCTGTCCTCGGCGCAGTACACCTCGGCCATGCCGCCCGAGCCGACGCGCGAGATCACGCGGTAGCGCCCGTCGATCACCGTCCCCGCTGCGATGTGGAACGTCACGCGCTGCTCCCGAGCAGCGCCAGCAGCACCTGCTTGGCGATCGGCGCGGCGATCGAGCCGCCGAAGCCGTTCTGGTGCTCGAGCGTCACGGCGATCGCGATCTTCGGGTCCACGAGGGGGGCGTAGGCGATGAACCAAACCTGGCTGAGCGCGCAGGCCGCGACCGCCGGGTTCGTGCAGTCCTGTGCCGTGCCGGTCTTGCCGGCCACCTTGATGCCGGCGATCGCCGCCGCGGTGCCGGTGCCGTCGTCGACGACGTTCTCCATCATCAGTCCGACCTGCTGTGCGGTGGACGGCTTCATCACTGTGCTGTAGAGCTGCGGCTGGATGGTCTTGACAGTCTGACCGTCGGGATTGACGATCGCCGCCGTCAGGTGCGGGACCATCAGGCGGCCGCCGTTGGCGACCGCCGCCGCCACCATCGCCATCTGCAGCGGCGTCGCCTCGAGCCCGCCCTCCCCGATCCCGACCCGGCCCACGTCGGCG
Source organism: uncultured Solirubrobacterales bacterium (assembly GCA_963830975.1). Classification (GTDB taxonomy): domain Bacteria; phylum Actinomycetota; class Thermoleophilia; order Solirubrobacterales; family Solirubrobacteraceae; genus Palsa-513. Next base: position 502,678 of record CAWHOI010000005.1, on the reverse strand, counting down.
CCGGAGGTGAGCGGGAGGTAGCCCGCTCGGCCGGGATAGACGACGCCACTCTCGGCCACCTCGTCAGCGGGCACGTCGATCGGCAGCTTGCTGTAGAAGCCGAGGCGAGCCATGTAGGTCTGCAGCGTCGGCGCGCCCACGCCGAGCGCGACCTGTGCCCAGACGGTGTTGATCGAGTTGGTCAAGGCGTAGCTCAGCGGCACGTTGCCGTAGCTCTGACCGCCGTCGTTGGCGAGTGGCTGGCCGGAGACGACGATCGGAGACTTCCCGCTCAGCACCGAGTTCGGCGTGTAGCGGCCGGTGTCGATCGCGGCGATCGCCGTGACGACCTTGAACGTCGAGCCGGGGGCGTAGCGGCCCGCCGTCGCGCGGTCGACCAGGGCGCCGTTGCCGGCGGCCTCGATCGCCGCAAGCCCGGCATGCGTCTTGACCTGATTGGGGTTGTAGGTCGGACTGTCGGCGAGGACCCTGATCGCACCGGTGCTCGGCACGATCGCAACGACTGCGCCCGGGCGGTTGGCGAGGCCGGCGAAGGCGACCTGCTGGGCGTGCGGGTCGAGCGTCGTCACGACCTCGTCGCCGTTGGTCCGCTTACCCTCGAGCTGGTCGATGATCGAACTCTGCTGCGGCGCCGAGCCGGCGAGCACCCCGTTGCGGTAGCTCTCGAGCCCGGCACGGCCGAACGTCGGGTCGTAGTAGCCGATCGGCGCCGCAAACAGCGGGCCAAACGGGTACTCGCGCTGGTATTGGCCGTCCCGCTCGCGGGTCGACTCGGCGATCACGGTCGTCTGGTCGTCGGCCACGATCACCCCCCGCTGGACGTAGCGCTGCTCGAGTCCGGGCCGGCGGTTCAGCGGGTTCGCCTTCAGCCCGCTGGCGTCGAAGATCGTCCAGCGCGAGGTGAACACGACCAGCGCCGCGAACATCAGCACCACCACCGAGAACAGTCGCGTGATCGGCTGGTTCATTGGCCCGCGATCCGGTCCAGCTCGAGCTGGCTGACGAGGCTCGTGGCGGCGGCCTGCGAGCGCAGCTGGTTGTTGAACAGCCGGCCGCGTTCCATTCGACTGAGCTCGGCCACCGTGACGCCCGAGACGAAGTACTCGGTGTAGAGCCGCACCCCGCCTGGGAGCGTATAGGGGACGCCGTTGTAGACGGTGACCTGTCCGTTGGAGTCCGTACCGATGAAGTACACCGCCTGTGTGGCAAGCACGGCGGCGATCACCAGGGCGGCGACGACACCCAGGACGACGGCGCCAACCGTCGCGCGCCGGCGTAGCCGTGAGCGCCCGCGCCGGGCGGGGTGACGCGGCATGCGCGGGGCGCGGCGGCGAGCCGCGGCAGCCACCGCGGGCGTGCGCCGGGCAAACCGGCGTTCCGGGGGCGTCCCCGCCGCCGGGGACGATTCGGGTGCGGCCGCTTCCGGCTGCTCCTCGACGAGCGGGAACGCTTCGGTCTGAGGGCCGCCCGATGACGCCGAGGTCGCAGCCGCAGCGGACGGCGCCGGCAACGCCTCGGTCGATGCCTGCGCGCCCACGTCCTCCAGGCGGAACAGCAGGACGGTGACGTTGTCTCGGCCGCCTGCATCCAGCGCCGCGGCCACCAGCTCGTCAGCGGCGGTCGCGAGGTCCGGCGCGGCGCGCAGGATCTCAGCGACGGCCGCCTCGGGAACCATCGAGGTGAGTCCGTCGCTGCAGACGAGATAGACGTCGCCATCGGCCGCGGAAACTGTGAGCGTGTCGACCTCGACGTCGGGCTCCGGGCCCAGTGCGCGCGTGATGATCGAGCGCTGCGGGTGCTCCTCGGCCTCCTCCTCGGTGAGCCGGCCCTGGCGAAGCAGCTCCTCGACGAGCGAATGGTCCTCCGTGATGCGCTCGAGCTCGCCGTCGCGCAGGCGGTAGGCGCGGCTGTCACCCACGTGTGCGAATGACACCCCGTCCCGACCGACGTAGGCCGCGGTCAGCGTCGTGCCCATGCCCGCCCGCCGACGGTCGCGCTCGGAGAGCGCGTGAATCTCGGCGTTCGCCTCGCGCACGGCGCGGGAAAGGCGCTCCTCGGCCCCCTCGTCCTCGACGCCGGGCAGCCCGTCGGCGAAGTGCTTGATCGCCAGCTGGGAGGCGACCTCGCCGGCCTGAGCACCACCCATCCCGTCGGCGATCACGAACACGGGGGCACGGGCGAGGTGGGAATCCTCGTTGGTCGTGCGCTGGTGCCCGGTGTCGGTACGAGCGACGTGTTCGGCGACGCGGATCATCACCCCTCCTCGTAGGTGAACTCGCTGTCGCCGATGCGAACGCGATCGCCGTTGTGCAGCGGCGCCGGCCCCTGGAGCAGTTCCTCATTCAGGTACGTGCCGTTTGTCGAGCCCAGATCCTCCAGCACGACCGTGCCGGCCTGGAGGACCAGCTGTGCGTGGCGCGAGGAAGCGAACGGGTCGTCGAGCCTGATCTCCGCGGCCTCGCCACGTCCGAGCACCGCCCCCTCGCCGATGTCATAGATCATGCCCGGCGCGTGGCCCGGGGCACGCTCGACGACGAGCCGCGCGTCGCGCGCGGCGTGCGGTGGCGCGGTGGCGGAATGGAAACCGGTCGCGGCCTCGGCGGAGGCGGCGACCGCACGGCCGGCGCGCAGGTCGCGCGTGGCACTGCGGGCAACCCACATCAGGAAGCCGTAAAGGACGACGAGGAAGCCGAATTTGAGGGCGACCGAGACCGGCGCGAGGTTGGTCATGACTTGCGAAGGTCCCCGAGCTTCAGTGAACCTCGAAGACCAGCTCGACCGCGCCGAGCTCTATCACGTCGCCGTCCGCGAGTCGCGTCGGCACTCCGACCGGCCGGCCGTTGAGCCGGACGCCGTTCGTCGAGTCAAGGTCCGTCAACACCCAGCCGGCATGATCCGGCGTTATCTGCGCATGGCGGCGTGAGACCTCGTGGGCGGCGATCACGATGTCGGCGTCGGCGCTGCGACCGATCACCGACCCGTACGGGCCCACCGCGACCCGGCGCCCGCCGATGTCGACGTAGGCCTGCGGAAGGACCTCGCCCGAAACGGCGGGATCGACCGAGCCCGACGCGCCGACCGAGGGCAACGTGCCGCCCCGGCGCACCACGGCGGGAGCCGGCGAATTGACCAGCCTCGCTTCGATGCCGCACTCGCCAAGCGAGAGGCGCTCGTCGGTGCGCAGGTGGATCTGCGGGCGCGACGGCAGCGCGAGGCGCTCCTCGCGCGCATGCTCGAGAAGGTGCGTGGCGAGCTCCTCGACAAGGCTGTCCTCGATCGCGGCGAAGTGCCGGCGATCGCCGGGCGAGAGCCAGATGACGTACTCGTTGGGGACCACCGTGCTCGACAGCGAGCTGTGGCGCTGGCGATCCATCTCGCGCACCAGGCGCCGGGCCAGCTCGACCGGGGTGATCTCGCTTCGAAAGGCACGTCCGAACGCGCCCTCGACGAGGTCCGCGATCTTTGTTTCGAGGGTACGGAGAACGCTCATCGTGGCAGGCCCGCCGGCCGCGCCCGGCGCGACCAGTTGCCATGCTACGCGACGTTCGGTGATTGATGGGAACGAGCGCGAAGGTTGGCGCCGGCCAGCGCCAGCGCGGCGGCGAGAGCCCCGACGAGCAGCGGCTCGCCAAGTTGCGGCACCCGCAGATGGCTCGCCAGCAGCGAACTCGCGAGGAGCAGCGAGGTTGCCCATGCGACGGCGGCGAGCGCGCGCAGCTCGAAACGCGACGCGCGCATCAGCCAGGGCAGCACGACGGCTGCCAGAGCCCACAATCCGGCGGTGAGCAGGCGCCCGTCAGAGCACAACGGCGCCAGGACATGATCGAAGGCGGCGCCGAAGGACCCCTGCCAGGCGCCCGAAGGCCGCAGGCCGGTTGGCGCGCCGAAGAGAAGTCGGCGCCCGCTGAGGGCCTCGGCGATCGCCAGCCACCAGTACGAGAGCGCAGCCAGGGCTGCGCGGGCCGGTGCCCGCGACCCGAGCCGCGCTGCAAACACCGGGGCGCAGCTCGCCACGCCCACGAGACCCAACGCCGGTCCGAGGGCGGCCGCCGACCAGAGCCAGGGGCGTGACGCCAGCAGGATCGGGACCGGCAGCAGCGCGGCGAAGAGCACGAGCGCGGTCCCGGGATCACCGCTCGCCCCCAGCCAGCCGACCGCGCCCAGCCCGACCAGCAGCCAGCCCACTCCCGCCGAGATCAGCACGACTACCGCGGCGCCGGCCCCCGCGAGCACGCCGAGCTGCGTGCCGTGGGTCGCAGTCAGCGCCGTCAGCCCCGCGCCGGCGACCGTGCCGGCGGCGGCGGCGGACAGCAGCGCACGGGCGCGTGGCGTGAGCATCAGCGGCGCCGGCGCGGCGCGGCGGCGGCGGTGTAGCCCGCCGCGGCGGCCAGCTCTTCGCCCACCCTGTCGGGCGCCGTCCTCGAGCGCGGAGTCGAGCGCAGCGCGCAGCTGGGCGAGCGTGCCGCGCTGCGCCGCGGCGGGTGCGAGCGCGCGGTCGATGGCGGCACACAACGCCGGCGGCAGGTCGCGGCGCACGCGCCCGAGCGGCTCGATCGCGGCGCCAAGTCGCAACGCGGTGGCGGCGACGTTCTCGCCGCGCAGCGGATTGACGCCCGTGAAGCCCTCATAGAGAGTCAGCGCCAGCGAGTACAGGTCGGCCCTGGGCCCCGCGGTGCGGCCCTGCGCCTGTTCGGGCGCCATGTACTCGAATGTTCCGATCACGTCGCCGGTGTTAGTGAGCGCGCGCTCGTCAACGAGCCGGGCGATGCCGAAGTCGGTCAGCTTTGCGCAGGCGCCCGCGGCGTCGACCCGCGCCGGCACGATCACGTTCTGCGGCTTGACGTCGCGGTGCACGACGCCGCGCTCGTGGGCGTGCTCGAGCGCCTCGGCCAGGACGGAGCCGATCGCGAGCAGCTCCCGGTCCTCGACGCCGCCGCGGTGATAGAGCGAGGCGAGCGAATGCCCTTCGACGAGCTCCGAGACCAGGTAGTGCGCGCCGGTGTCGTCACCGGTGCCAAGCAGCCGAACGATCGCCGGATGCGCGAGGCGCGCCGTGGCCCGACCCTCGCGCTCGATCCGTGCGCGCTCCCGGGGATCGTCGAGGTGGCGCGCGATCCGCTTGACCGCCACGCGGCGGCCGCTTTCCTGGTCCTGCGCGATCCAAACGGTGCCGTGGCCGCCTGCCCCGAGCTGCTCGATCAGCCGGTAGCGGCCGAGCACAACGTCGGACTGCGGGTAGCCGCGGGCGCTCCCGCCGGGGGCGGCCCGCGGGCGGGTGAGCGTCTCCACGCCCGCGCCTTCGCCGCACCGGCGAACATCCCTGCGGGGCTCTGCGCGATGATGTGAAAGTTGCAGGGCGCGCGCCGCGGTGGCGCGTGAGGTAAGAACCGTCACGCAAACGTCCCGCAAGGAACCAACTTGTCGTTCTTCGACGACGGCGACGAACCCAGGACCGCGATCCGATCGCCCCAGCCCCCGCCGCGGCGCCAGCCCGCGCGCGCGCGCGGCGGGAGGGCCGACGACCGCACGCTGCTCCTGCGCCGCGCGGGCGCGGCCGCGATCGTCCTGATCGTCCTGATCGCGCTCGTCCTGGGCATCAAGGCGATCCTCCACCACCAGGCGCTACAGGGGCTCAAGAACTACAACGCGAGCGTCAACACGCTGGTCGGCGAGGAGCAGAACGGCGTCCGCATCCCGTTCTTCCAGAGCATCGACAACGCCTTCAACTCGTCGAACCCGCAGGAGGTACCGACCACCCTGCAGCAGTACATCAGCCAGGAGGCGACCTACTATCACCAGGCGGAGGCGCTGAGCGTCCCGGCACAGATGGTGGGTGCGCAGCGCTGGTTCGTCGAGGCGCTCGGCTTCCGCTACCAGGCGCTGCAGGGGATCGCCGCCGACATAAGAGATGCGCTCGGCGCGAACTCGGGGCAGTCGAACGCGATCAACCTGATCGCCGGGCAGATGGAGAGCCTGCTGACCTCTGACGTGATCTACGCCGAGCGTGTGAAGCCGCTCATCGAGCAGGCACTGGCGAGCGCCGGCATAAGCGGACAGACCACGGACGCGAGCGTGTTCCTGCCCGATGTCGGCTGGCTGCAGCCGCAGCTGGTGGCGACGCGAATCCTCGGCTACGTCCCCAGCTCGCTCGGCGGCAGCACGAGCGCCGGCACGCCCGGGCACCTTCTGGCGGCGGTGTCCGTGCAGGCGGCGAGCGGCACCAGCACGGCGCTCTCGAACAGCGGCCTCAACACGTTCGCCTACACGCCGGCCGGCATCACCTTCGTGCTCAACGTACAGAACTCCGGCACCGTCATCGAACACGCCGTCGCAACCAAGATCTCCTTCACCAAGAGCGGCCTCGACACCGCATGCCTGACGAGCACCGCCACGATCGCCGAGACCAAACCCGGCCTCTCATACAACTCGGCGATCGTGTTCGCACCGTCGTCATGCACGAACCTGAGCGCCTTCTTCAACGTACCGCTGAGGATGACGGCCGAGGTGGTGCCGCTGCCGGGCGAGACCAACAAGTCCAACAACTACCTCAGTTACCTGGTCGAGTTCACGCACTGAGCCCCCGGAGGGAGACGTGCCGACCCCCGGAGCGCGCCACCAGCTAGCGTTCTGGCGGTGCTCGCCACGCAGATCTCGACGGCCGAACTGATCGCGATCGTCGCGGCGGGGCTGGCGGTGATCGCGCTGGCGGTCGCGATCGCGCTGGCGGTCGCGCTGCGGCGCGTGCGCGTGGCGCAGCGCACGGTCCTCGGCGAGCACGGCGAGCGGGACGTGGTCGCGCATGCCGTCGAACTGCAGCAGGCATTTGCGCTTCTGCGCGACTACGTCGACGAGATCGCGCACGGCTTCGACGCCCGGTTCGCGGTCGCAGAACGCCGCCTGGACGGAGCCGTCGCCCACCGAGCACTGGTGCGCTACGACGCCTACAACGAGATGTCGGGCCACCAGTCGCTGTCGATCGCGCTGCTGGACGCCAACCGCTCAGGCATCGTGCTCTCCTCGATCCATCACCGCGACAGCGCCCGCCTCTACGCCAAGCAGGTGACGGCCGGCGAGCCGGAGCTGACGCTTTCGCCGGAGGAGGAGGAGGCCCTGCGCCTCGCGCTCGCTCCGGCGGCCGCTCCGGCGCCGGAGCAGTAGTGGCGCACGTCGAGGGCAGATGAGCATGCGCGTCGGCTTCCTCGGCCCGGAGGGCACCTTCAGCCACCAGGCCGTGCTCGAGGCAAGGGTCTCGGGCGAGACGGAGCCCGTCGGGCTGCCGACGCTCTACGACACGGTGATGGCCGTGCAGGACGGCGTCGTCGAGGCGGCGCTCGTGCCGATCGAGAACTCGCTCGAAGGCTCGGTCGACGTGACGCTCGACACCCTCGCGGGCGACGCCGCCGGACTCGCGATCGTCGGCGAGACGGTGGTGGAGATCCGCAACTGCCTGATCTCCGCCGCGCCGCTCGAGCTCGCGGCGATCGAGACGGTCTTCTCACACCCGCAGGCAAACGCGCAATGCGCAAGGTTCCTGCGCGCGAATCTGCACGGCGCGAGGGTGGTCGCCACGAGCTCCACGGCCGACGCCGTGCGCAGCGTCATCGCCGATCCTGACGCGGCGAACGCCGCGCTCGGCAACCGTCTCGCGGCCTCGCTCTACGGCGGGCACATCCTGCTCGAGGACGTCGACGATCAGCCGGGCAACCAGACGCGCTTCGTCTGGCTGGCGCGAAGCGCCGAACGCGACGAGGTCCGCGACCGGGTCGGCGGCGCGGGGGAAGCCAAGACGTCGATCGTCTTCTGGGGCGCCGGCGACGGGTCGGCCGGCTGGCTGGTGAACTGTTTGGCCGAACTCTCCGAGCGTGGCGTCAGCCTGACGAGGATCGAGTCGCGCCCGCGGCGCATCGGCCTCGGCCACTACATGTTCTTCGCCGACTTCGAGGGCGGAACCGAGGAGTCCGCGGTCGCAGCGGCGATCGACGGGCTGCGCGCGCGCGCGCAGGAGGTGCGCGTGCTCGGCTCCTACAGGCGCAGCTGACGTGCGGCGTGCGCTCTGCGTCGGGCGGTCGGGCGAAGGCGACCCCGACGGTCCGCGCCGCCGGCTCGCTAGACTCGCGCCTGCGAGATGGGAACTGCAGTAGTCCCACCACAAGCGGGGTCCGCGTCGCCCGACGAGCACCGGCGACGCGGGCTTGACGGTGGCCGGGTGCTCGTGCTGAACGCGACCTTCGAGCCGATCAACGTGTGCACGGTTCGCCGCGCGATCGTCCTGCTCCTGAAGGCGCGCGCCGAGGTGCTCGAGCAGGGCGCAGTCACGCTGCACTCCGAACGCGCGGCGTTTGCGCGCCCGTTCGTGATCCGCCTGACCAGCTACGTGCGCGTGCCGCGAGACGCTCACCGACGCAAGATCACCCGCCGCGCCGTGTTCGCGCGCGACGAGTGGACCTGCCAGTACTGCGGCGCGAGATCGAACCTGACCGTCGACCACGTGATCCCGCGGTCGAAGGGCGGCGCGTCGAGCTGGGAGAACATCGTCGCCTCCTGCGCCCCGTGCAACCGCCGCAAGGGCGACCGCACACCCGCGCAGGCCGACATGCATCCTCACCGCGCGCCTCGGCAGCCTCGCGCGGAGATCTTCATCCACGTCTCGAGCCCGACGATCCCACAGGCCTGGCGCGCCTACCTGCCGGCCGTCGCCTGAGCGAGCGGCGCGCCGCCTGGCGGGCGTGCGCGGGGCACACGACCAGACGACGCTGAGGAACGACGGAGGGCGCCCTTTCGGACGCCCTCCGCGCTACGGCGTGTGCTGGACGGAGTCGCAAAGGCGCGGATGCCACGCGCTCGCCGCGAGGACGGGCGTCGGCGTGCCGGGGGGACGAAATCCGGCGGCCTGTGCGACGGTGGTCCGGGTTGGATTCCGCTAGGCGGGTCCAGCCAACTGTTCCGACCTAACGGCCGGCCACCTCCAGAGTCCCGCAAGTACTGTCAGCCAATTGAGGACCACCTCCTTTCTCTGGTGCCAGCAGAGTAGCGAACCGCGATGACGGTGACTACTCGCCGTCGAGCTCGCCGTCCGGCTCTCCCTCAGGCTCTCCCTCAGGCTCGCCGTCCAGAGCGCCGTCGAGGTCCGGCGCCGCAGACGCGCTCGGAAGGGCGGCCGGGGCAGGACCGTCGGCGACGTCGTCCTCGGACTCGGCGACCAGCGCGACGGCGCTGACGGTGTCGTCGTCCTTGAGGTTCATCAGGCGCACGCCCTGGGAGGCGCGGCCATAGCGGTTGATGCCGCGGACGGGGATCCGCTGCACCATGCCGCCGGCGCTGATGAACACGAGCTCCTCGTGCTCGCGTACGACCAGCGCGCCCGCGAGGGCGCCCTTGTTCTCGGTCAGGGTGATCGTCTTGACGCCCATCGTGCCGCGGCCCTTGCGCGGGTAGTCGCTGAGTGCGGTGCGCTTGCCGTAGCCGTTCTCGGTCACGACGAGCAGTTCCTGGTCGTCGGTCGCGACGTCCATCGCGAGCACACGGTTGCCGGCGCGCGAAACGTTCATCCCCTTCATGCCCGAGGTGTCGCGCCCCATCGGGCGGATCTGGGACTCGTGGAAGCGGGCGGCCTGGCCGGAGCGCGCGACGACCAGGATGTCGTCCTCGCCGCTGGTGCGCCGGACGGCGACGAGCTCGTCGTCCTCGCGGATCTTCACGGCGATGATGCCGTCGGCGTTGATCGGCGTGTTGTAGGCGCCGAACTCGGTCTTCTTGACGATCCCGTGGCGCGTGGCGAAGACGAGGTAGCGACCCTCGCTGTAGTCGCGGGTCGAGAGCACCGACTGCACGCGCTCGCCCTCACGCAGCGGCAGGATGTTGACCAGCGCGCGGCCCTTGGAGGTGCGCGAGGCCTCCGGCAGCTCGTAGACCTTGGAGCGGTAGACCTTGCCGCGGTTGGTGAAGAACAGCAGGTAGTCGTGGGTCGAGCAGATGAACAAATGCTCGATGAAGTCGCCGTCCTTCATGTCCATGCCGCTGACGCCCCGCCCGCCGCGGTGCTGCTGGCGGTAGGTGTCCAGCGGCAGCGACTTGATGTAGCCGCTGCGGGTGATCGCGATGACCATCTGCTGGTCGGCGATCAGGTCTTCGATGTCGATGTCGCCCTCGACGGGCGAGATCTCGGTGCGCCGTTCGTCGCCGAAGCGCTCGCGGATCTCGAGCAGCTCCTCCTTGATCAGCGCCAGCACGCGCAGCTCGTCGCCGAGGATCGCCCGCAGCTCCGCGATCCGCTCGATCATGTCGGCGTGCTCCTGCTTGATCTGGTCTGACTCCAGCGCGGTGAGCTGCGAGAGACGCAGGTCGAGGATCGCCTGGGCCTGGATCAGCGTCAGCGCGAAGCGCTCGATCAGCTGCTCGCGGGCGCTCTCGCGGTCGCGCGAGCCGCGGATCAGCTCGATCACGGCGTCGAGGTTCTCCAGCGCGATCAGGAGGCCCTCGAGGATGTGCGCCCGCGCCTCCCGCTGCGCCAGCTCGTGCTTGGTGCGGCGGACGATCACCTCACGCTGGTGCTCGATGTAGTGGTGGATCATCTGACGCAGCGTCAGCGTCCGCGGCACCCCATCCACCAGCGCGACCATGTTGACGCCGAAGGTGGCCTGCATCGGCGTGTGCTTGAACAGCTTGTTCAGGACGACCTTGGGGATGGCGTCGCGCTTGAGCTCGATCACCAGGCGCATGCCGCGCTTGTCGGACTCGTCGCGCAGGTCGGAGATCTCGGAGATCTTCTTGTCCTCGACGAGCTCCTTGATCTTCATCATCAGCCCGTTGTCGCCGCCCTTCTTCACCTGGTAGGGCAGCTCGGTGACGACGATCGCCTCCTTGCCGTGGGTGAGCGGCTCGGTGTGCGCGCGCGCCTGCACCCGCACGCGACCGCGGCCGGTCTCGTAGGCCTCGCGGATCCCTGACTTGCCGAGGATGATCCCGCCGGTCGGGAAGTCCGGGCCGAGCACGTGCTCCATCAGCTGCTCCGAGCTGATGGCCGGGTTCTCGACGTAGGCGACGGTCGCGTCGATCACCTCGCGCAGGTTGTGCGGCGGGATGTTCGTCGCCATGCCAACGGCGATACCGGAGGATCCGTTCACAAGCAGGTTCGGGAAGCGCGCCGGCATCACCAGCGGCTCCTGGTGCTGGCCGTCGTAGTTGGGGCCGAAGTCGACGGTGTCCATGTCGAGGTCGCGCATCAGCTCGGTGGCCAGGCGGTCGAGCCGGGCCTCCGTGTAGCGCATCGCGGCCGGCGGGTCGTCGTCGACGGAGCCGAAGTTGCCCTGGCCGTCGACGAGCGTGTAACGCATCGAGAAGTCCTGGGCGAGGCGCACGAGGGTGTCGTAGATCGCGCTGTCGCCGTGCGGGTGGTACTTGCCCATCACCTCACCGACGATGCGCGAGCACTTTGCGCGGGGCCGCGTCGGGCCGAGGCCCAGCTCGCCCATGCCGTAGAGCACGCGGCGGTGCACCGGCTTGAGGCCGTCGCGCACGTCCGGCAGCGCGCGAGAGACGATCACCGACATCGCGTAGTCGAGGAAGGCGGTGCGCATCTCGTCCTCGAGCGCGCGCGGCTCGATGTTGCCGCCGGAGAGGACTTCACCGGCCATCGTCTGTCACCTCCCCCGCGAAGTGCTCGTCGCGGTGGCCCTCAGACATCGAGGTTCGCCACGGCGCGGGCGTTGGATTCGATGAAGACGCGGCGCGGCTCGACCTGGTCGCCCATCAGCATCGAGAACACGCGGTCGGCCTCGACGGCGTCGTGGATGTTGACCTGGGCGAGCGTGCGGTGGGTGGGGTCCATCGTCGTCTCGGCCAGCTGCGCGGCATCCATCTCGCCGAGACCCTTGAAGCGGGTCACCGGCACGTTCTTCTGCGAGATCGACAGCACCGCGGCGCGCAGCTCGTCAAACGTCAGCGCCGTCGCGTGGTTCTCGCCGTGGCGCACCTCGAACGGCGGCTGGCCGGCGAACTCCGTCAGGCGGCGGTGCGCGGCCACCAGTCCGCGGTAGTCGGAGGAGTCAAACAGCGCACGGTGCAGCAGCTGCGTGCGTGTGAAGCCGGTGCGCTGCTCCGTGACGCGCACGAGCAGCTCGTCGCCGTCATCGCGAACCAGTTCGGCCAGGTGCGCCGAGCCGCCGTTGGTCGCCTTCGCAAGCAGCGCCACCACGTCGGCGGCGCTCTCGGCGCCCGCATCGAGGATCGCCGCCTGGGTGACGAAGCGAACGACATCCGCGCCGTGGACCGAGCGCAGCGAGGTGGACAGCCGCTCGTACTGGCGTACGTCGCGGACGAGCTTCTGCCAGCGCGCCTCGGTCAGCTTCAGCGCGTTGCCGTCGTGATCGGTGATCTCGAAGCTCTCCAGCTTGTCGTAGACGAGGATCTCCTCGAGCTCGGACTCGCGCTCGATGTAGCGCTCGCGGCGACCCTGCTTGATCTTGTACAGCGGCGGCTTGGCGATGTAGACGTAGCCGGCCTCGATCAGCTCCTGCATCTCGCGGAACAGCAGAGTCAGGATCAGCGTGCGGATGTGGGCGCCGTCGACGTCGGCGTCGCACATCAGGATGATCTTGTGGTAGCGGGCGTTCTCGATGTTGAACTCGTCGCGCACGCCGGTTCCGATCGCGGTGATGAGGGCCTGGATCTCGGTGTTGGCGAGGACCTTGTCGATGCGGCTCTTCTCGACGTTGAGGATCTTGCCGCGCAGCGGCAGCACCGCCTGCGTGTTGCGGTCACGCCCCTGCTTCGCGGAGCCGCCGGCCGAGTCGCCCTCGACGACGAACAGCTCGGCGAGCGAGGGGTCCTTGACCGAGCAGTCGGCGAGCTTGCCGGGCAGATGTGTGTTCTCGAGCGCCGACTTGCGCCGCGTCAGATCGCGCGCCTTGCGCGCGGCCTCGCGGGCGCGCGCCGCCTGGATCGCCTTGCTGATCGCCGCGCGTGCCTCGGTCGGGTTCTCCTCCAGGAACTCGGCCAACCCGGCGTTGACGATCGACTCGACGAAGCCGGCCATTCCCGGGTTCCCGAGCTTGGTCTTCGTCTGGCCCTCGAACTGGGGATCGCGCAGCTTGGCCGAGATGACGGCGGTCAGCCCCTCCCGCACGTCCTCGCCGGCGAGGTTGTCGTCCTTCTCGCGCAGCATCCCGTGATCGTTGGCGTACTTGTTCACGGTGCGCGTCAACGCCGAGCGAAAGCCCGTCAGGTGGCTGCCGCCCTCGTGGGTGTTGATGTTGTTCGCGAACGAGAAGATCGACTCCTGGTAGGAGGAGTTCCACTGCATCGCGACCTCGACCGCGCCCTCGTCGCTCTCGCCGGAGAAGTAGATGACCTTCCTGCCGACCGGCTCCTTGTTCTGGTTGAGGAACCGCACGAAGTCCTCGATCCCGCCCTGGTAGCAGAACTCGGCGCGCTCGCCGGCGCCGCGCTCGTCGACCAGCGTGATCCGCAGGCCGCGGGTCAGGAAGGCCGTTTCGCGCAACCGCTCCTCGAGCGTGCGCATGCTGAACTCCACCGTCTCGAAGATCTCAGGATCGGGGTGGAAGGTGATCCGCGTACCTGTCGGTGCGCCCTTCGCCAGGGCCGCGCCCTTGACCAGCGAGCCCTGCGGGGCGCCCCGCGAGTACTCCTGCGTCCAGACGAAGCCGTCCCGGCGGATCTCAGCCACCAGGCGCTCCGACAGCGCGTTGACGACCGAGACTCCGACGCCGTGCAGGCCGCCGGAGACCTTGTAGCCCTCGCCCTCACCGAACTTGCCGCCGGAGTGCAGGACGGTCAGGACGACCTCGAGCGCCGGGCGGCCCTCCTTCTCCATCACCGCGACGGGGATACCACGACCGTCGTCGTCGACGGTGACCGAGTTGTCGGAGTGGATCGTGACGTCGACGGCGCTGCAGAACCCGGCGAGCGCCTCGTCGACGGAGTTGTCTACGACCTCGTAGACGAGGTGGTGCAGGCCCCGCTCACCGGTCGAGCCGATGTACATGCCGGGGCGCAGGCGAACCGCCTCGAGTCCCTCGAGGACGGTGATGTCCTGGGCGTCATAGTCAGCTGCACTGCGTTTCTTAGGGTCGGGCAAAGAACCTCAAATACGTGGCAAAGCCCCGGTCGGCGTCGTCGCGAGGCCGCTCCGGGGCGCGTGTGCTTCGTCTACAGAACAATAGCACAGAGGGGTGGCGGACAGAGGCCTGCCCATGGTCAAAAAGGCCTGCTAATCAGCGATATTTGGGGGTCGTGGAAGGGTCTGTGCGGCAGCGCAGCGCGGTGAGCGCCGGGCGGCCGAGTGAGGCGTTCAGGCGGGCAACCAGATCCGGGCCCATGAGCTCCAGCTCGGCCGCCCAGACCGACTCGTCGCAGACCACCTCGAGCACGCCGCCGTGTTCGGCGACGACCGTCGCGTGGGCCGCGATCGTCTCCCCCACGCTCGCCGCCCAGACCCCCTGCACCGAGGCGAGCAGGGTGGTCGGCTCGATGCTCGCCGTGAACGCGCGCAGCGCCGCGGCGATCGGCCTCGGGGCGCGGCGCCTCATGGCACCGAGATCCGCGTGACGTCCTCCGCCTGCCAGCCGGGCACGTGCTCCAGCTCGGTCGTTGTGACGACGCTCTGGCCTCCGCGACGGAGCTCGTCGGCGAGACGCTCGCGACGGGCCAGGTCGAGCTCGCTCATCACGTCGTCGAGCAGCATCAGCGGTGGGTGGCTGCGCTCCGCCGCCAGCGCGTCGCGTTCGGCGAGGAGCAACGCGAGCAGCGCGAGGCGCTGCTCGCCCTGCGAGCCGAACGAGCGCAGTTCGCGGCCGTCGCGGGCCAGGAGCAGCTCGTCGCGGTGCGGGCCGTGGGTGGTGTAGCCGCGCGCGAGATCGGCGTCCAGGCGGTCGGCCAGCTCGGCCGCCAGCTCCGCGGCGCTGTCGGCACGGGAGCGCGGACGGTAGCTCACCGTTGCCTCCCCGTTGACGCCGAGCTCGCCGGCGCGGCGGGCGAATCCGTCGGCGATCCGCTCGACGGCGCCCGCGCGATCGGCCGTCAACTGCACTCCGGCCTCGGCCAGCGCCAGGTTCCACGGCAGCAGCGCGTCGCTCGAGGAGCGCCCGGCACGTACGCGCCCCAGCAGCGCGTTGCGCTGCGCGAGGGCCTCGTTATAGGCACGCCGGGTGGCCGCGCGTGCCGGCCACATCGCCACCACGAGTTGGTCCAGGTGGGCCCGGCGCACGCCGGGCATCCCCTTGATCAGCTCGAGGCGGTCGGGCGAGAAGACGCTTGCGAGCGGACGATGCTCGACGTCGGTCATGCGTTCCACGGGCGCTCCGTCGCTCAGGAGCCGCTTGGGCTCGCCCGGCTCGAAGCCGACGGCCAGCTCGTGCGGCCCGTCGCGATCCGAACCCGAGACCACGACGCGCGTCGCGCCGGCGCCGAAGCGCACCAGGTTGCGGTCGTTGGTGGTGCGGAAGGAGCGGGCGGTACAGCCGAAGTAGAGCGCCTCCAGGAGGTTCGTCTTGCCGGCTCCGTTGGCGCCGTAGACGATCGTCAATCCCGGGCCGAGCGTGAGCTCGGCCCCCTCATAGGAACGAAAGTCGCGCAGGGCGATGCGCTCGACGCGCATCGCCGCTCACGCGTTCAGGCGAATTGGCATCACGAGGTAAACAAATTCGCTGCCGTCGGCGGATTCGATAAGTCCGGGCCGCAGCGAGCTTGTCAGCTTGATGACGACGTCCTGCGAGTCGAGGCTCTCGAGCCCGTCGCGCAGGAAGTCGGCGTTGAAGCCGATCTCGAACGGGTCGCCGGTGAAGGGGACCGGCAGCCCCTCGCGTGCCTCGCCGACGTCGGGAGTCTGCGCCGAGATCACCAGCTCGCCCTCGGAGAAGGCGAGGCGCAGGGGGGCGTTCTTCTGCGCCAGCAGGCTGACGCGCCGAACGACGCCGGCGAGCTCCTCGCGATCGAGGCGCAGCTCGTGGTCCGCGCTCTCCGGCAGGAGCAGCTGGTAGTTGGGGAACTGCCCGTCGATCAGGCGTGAGGAGATCACGGCGCCGCCGAGGGTGAAGACGATCTGGTTCTCGGTGCGGTGGATGAGGATCTTCGGCGCCTCGCTCTGCTGGGCGATGCGCACGACCTCGGCGAGCGCTCGAGCCGGAACGTTCGCCTCGAGCGGCGCCGCCAGCGGTTCGTCCAGCCGCGTCGTCTTGACGCTCAGGCGGTAGGAGTCGGTCGCGACCATGCGCAGCTCGCGGTCCGTGGCGGAGACGAGGATGCCGGTGAGCACCGGCCGCGTGTCATCGCGCGAGGCGGACCGGGAGACGCGGTTGACGGTCTCGACGAACGGAGCCGCCTCGACGCTGATGACCGCCTCCCCATCGGAGGCGGGAAGGTGCGGGAAATCCTCGTTGCGAAGGGTGCGCAGGCGGAACGTGGCGCCGGCCGAGATGATCTCGACATCCTGCTCGGCGGCTCGAAGTTCGAGGCTGACCTCAGGCCCGGGGAGCGAGCGGATGACGTCGAGGAGCAACCGCGCCGGCAGCACCACGTCTCCGGGCGTCACGACGGTGGCGCTGAGCGGAAGGCGCAGGCCGACCTCCATGTCGGTCGCGCGCAACTCGGTGCCCTCGGCGTCGGCGTGCAGTTGAACGCCGGAGAGGGCTTGCACTGCACTACGCGTCGAGGCCACGCGGGCCGCCGTCTGGAGCTCTTCGAGAAACGCTGCCGTGGGAAGTTTCAAATGCATCGAGTGCGACTGTCTTTCATTTGTAGACGTAGGGGCTGTGAAGATGTGTACTGGTGGCCAATGCTCTCACGCGACGGGGACGATGCGCGTGTCGCGACTGTTAGCAGCCTGTGCGTCATCGCGCTGATGATCGCGGCCGCGTCAGAGCGGTGGTGAGGGCCTCGATATCCCGGTAGGCCGGGGGAGAGCTCGCCATGTGCGCTGCGACGCGCTTGCACGCGTACAGAACGGTCGTATGGTCGCGTCCGTCGAAGGCGCGGGCGATGGCCGGAAGCGAGTGGGTCGTCAGCTCCTTGCAGAGATACATCGCGGCCTGGCGAGGCCAGACGACGCGCTCGGCTCGTGACCGCGAGAGCAATTCCGCTCGCGTGAGGCCGAAGTGCGCGCACGTCGCGTCCTGGACCGCGTCTATCGACGGGGCGTCGGTGACGGTCAGAGCGAGGCCCAGGCGGTCGAGGACGTCCACGGCGAGGTCGTGGTCGAGTGGGCGCCCGCTCAACGAGGCATAGGCGACGAGGCGAATGAGTGCTCCCTCGAGCGCGCGAACGCTGCTGGTGACACGCCCGGCTAGAAGCTCGAGCGCGGCGTCGTCGACCGCGACTCCGTCGTGCGCCGCTCGCTTGCGCAGGATCGCAAGGCGCGTGGTGAGGTCGGGGCGCTCGATGTCGGTCACCAGTCCCGCCGAGAAACGCTCGCGCAGGCGGTCCTCGAGATCCCCCAGATCACCGGGCAGGCGGTCGCAGGTGATGACCAGTTGGCTGCCGGCGTCGTAGAGCGCGTTGATCGTGTGGAAGAGCTCCTCCTCGCTGCGCGCCTTTCGCTGGAGGAACTGCACGTCGTCGATCAGCAGCACGTCCACGCCGCGAAAACGCGCCTTGAAGTCCTCGAGGCTGCGGGCCGCCAGCGCCGCGATGAACGCGTTGGTGAACTCCTCGGCGGTCGCGTAGCGGACCGTCAAGCCGCCCCCGAAGGCGTTGACGTAGTTGCCGACCGAGTGCAGCAGATGCGTCTTGCCGAGGCCCGGCGGACCGTAGATGAACAGCGGGTTGTACGCCTGGGACGGCATCTCGGCGACCGACAGCGCCGCGGCGTGAGCGAGGCGGTTCGAAGGCCCGATGACGAACTGCTCGAAGGTGTACTTGGGGTTGAGCGTCGAGGGCTGACGGACGCCGTGGCGTGCGGGGCCGCCACGGTCGGCGGCGGTTGTCGAATCGGCGCCGGCGATCGAGACCTCGACGGCGGGACCGAGCACGGAGGCGGTGGCCGATGCGAGCGCCGCCCCGAGTCGCTGCGAAGCCCACGCCGACACCTCCGGCGGGCCGGTCAGGACCAGCGTGTCGCCCTCGAGCGAAACGCAGCGCAGCGGCGCCAGCCAGAGGCCGAACGTTCGCTCGCCGACGCTCTCGAGCAGAACCCCCTGAATCTGCCGCCAGACATGGTCGAGCTCTGGTGTCACAGCATGCGGTAGAGCTCGGCGGTCACGGCGTGCGAAATCCTCCGGGTGAGGGTTCGGTACGACACTAGAGGGCGTTGGACTGGTCGGCCCCGGGGGCTCGGAATATACCAAGGGTCGCGGGGCCTCCCGCCTGGCAGGGCGCATTTGGCGGGAAAAACGGGCTCTCGCTATACTCGCCCATCCGGCCATGAAGCGCACCTACCAGCCCAAGAAGCGCAAGCGCGCACGGGCGCACGGCTTTCGTGCGCGGATGCAGACGCGAGCAGGCAAGCTCACGCTCAAGCGGCGACGCGCCAAGGGCCGCAAGCGTCTGACGGTCTGAGGCGTGGCCGAGCCGGACCACGGCATCGCTGCGCGCCGGCGGACCGGGCGCCTGTCGCGCAGTGCGGAGTTCGACCGCGTGTACCGCCAGGGGCGGTCGGTGGCCAATCGCTTCCTCGTGCTCTACGCGTTCCCGCGCGGCGGCGAGGACCCGCCGCGCGTCGGTCTCTCGGTGGGACGCAAGGTCGGCGGCGCGGTCGAGCGCAACCAACTCAAGCGCCTGCTGCGCGAGGCCTGCTCGCGGCAGGCTGAGAGCCTCCCGCCTGGACACGACATCGTGCTCGTCGCGCGCGCGGCGGCGCGCGAGCTCGGCGAGAGCGAGGGACTCGCCGGCGTGGATGCGGCTCTCGCGGAGCTCGTGGCAAAGGCTCCGGTGGCGTCGTGAGGCGCGCCGCACGTGAGATCTCCGTCGCGCCGCTTCGCTTCTACCAGCGGTTCATCTCACCGGGCCTGCGCCCGCGCTGCCGCTACGCGCCGAGCTGCTCCGATTACGCGATACAGGCGATTCGTGAGTTCGGCATACTTCGCGGACTCGTGCTCGCCGGCTGGCGGCTGCTGCGCTGCAACCCGTTCAGTCACGGCGGGCTGGATCCGGTGAGCGCACAGCGCCTGTTTCGCGGCGGCCGCACCACCGCGCAGCGGGGTTGATAGCTACGCCGATGATTCTTGCCAACGTCATTGAGAGCGCGTTTGGGCCGCTGATCTCCTTCTTCCAGGCGATCCTGGTCGCCGTGCACAGCGTGGTCGGCGGCAGCTGGGGCTGGTCGATCATCGGCCTCACGCTGCTTGTGCGGGCTGTCACAATGCCGCTGACGGTCCGCCAGTTCAAGGGCATGGCCCAGCTGCGCGCGCACGCTCCGGAGCTCGAGAAGATCAAGAAGCGCTACCCGGACGACAAGCGGCGCCAGCAGGAAGAGACGATGAAGTACTACAAGGAGGCCGGCGTCAACCCGCTGGCCTCCTGTCTGCCGCTGCTGCTCCAGATCCCGGTCTTCATCTCGCTGGTCTACATGCTGCGGACCGACCTGAAGAAGCACATCTGCGGCGCCGCGCTGAAGGCGCACGGCATCACGAGCTCGACCGCGATCGGGAAGGCGCACTGCAACGCCTACGTTCCCCACTCCGCGAGCTTCCTGTTCGTCAACGACATCACGGCGAAGGCGACCGGCATCGTCCTGATCGTGCTGATGGTGCTCTACGTCGGCACGATGGTCTCGACCAGCGTGATGATGTCGGTTGGCAGCGACCGCAACCAGCGGCTGATCTCCATCGCCCTGCCGGTCTTCTTCGTCGTCTTCGTCATCCAGTTCCCGGCGGGGCTGTTGGTGTACTGGATCGCGACGAACTTCACGATGATCCCGCAGCAGTACTTCATGCTGCGCCGCTACGGGCGGCCGAACGTGCCGATCAAGGTCGAGACGAACGGGCGGGGCTCGCCGGGCGTGGCGAAGGAGGCGATCAAGAAGCCCTCGGCGCCGCCGCCCTCGTCGCGGCCGCGCAAGAAGCGGTCGGGGAGGCGTCGATGATGGACGACGCCGACGAGCTCACACCGGCGGAGGAGTTGCGGGACCTGCTCGAGACGCTCGTGGAGGCCTTTGGCGTCGAGGCCGAGGTCGTCGTTTCCGAGACAGACGAGGTCCTGCGGGGCGCCGTCGAGGGCGCCGGCGCCGAGGCGCTCGTCGGCCCCGACGGGTCGATCATCGAGGCCGTGCAGCACCTGGCACAGCGCATCGTCCTGCGCGGAATGAACGGCCCCCGCGTCGTCGTCGACGCTGCGGGGTATCGCGAGCGCCGGGAGGCGGCTCTGCGCACCGAGGCCGATCGCGTGGCCGGGCTCGTGATCAGCGAGGGGCGCGAGATCGCGCTGCGGCCGATGCCGGCGGCCGAGCGGCGTTTCGTGCACGAGTATCTGCGCGAGCGCGGCGACGTGGCCACGCACAGCGAGGGCGACGAGCCCCGCCGGCGCCTGGTGGTCTCGCCGGCCGAGTAGCGCCCGTTTCACGTTTTTCTTCGCGGTGAAACAACATCCGAGGGCGTTGCGACACTGCTGGGCATGGAGAATCTGAGCGCCTTCGAACGCGGGGTCGTTGTCGGCATCCTGATCGGCGAGGGCTCGTTCGGCGGCGACGGCAAGCAGCCGCAGGTGACGCTGCGCATGCACGTGCGTCACGAGGCGCTGTTTCGCTGGCTGGTCGAGCGCTTTCCGCGCACGCGACTGTACGGCCCCTACGGACACGGCGGGCGGAGCTACTACCAGTGGATGGCGCGAGGGGTGGGGCTGGTCGAGGACGTTCTGCCGGTGCTCGAGGAGGGCGTGCGCGAGTCCTTGGACGCCTACGCGGCGCAGCGGCTGAACGAGATGCGCGAGCGCTACGCGGACTACATCGCGCGGATTCGCACGTGAGCGCCGGCGCGGACCGCCTCGACGAGCTCGCCAGGCGCTGGGGTCTGGATCCCGGCCAGCGCGGCGCCCTGGCACGCGCTCTGGAGCTGCTGGCCGCTGATCCGCTGGCGCCGAGCGCCGTCCGGGGGGCCGACGCGGTCGACGTGCACGTCGCCGATTCGCTCAGCGCGCTCGCGCTCGACGCTGTCAGGCAGGCGCGCGTGGTGGCGGACATCGGCTCCGGCGCCGGCTTCCCGGGCCTCGTGCTGGCAGTGGCGCTCCCGTTCGCGCAGGTCGCCCTCGTCGAGAGCGTGGCGCGCAAGTGCGAGTTCCTGGAGCGGCTGTGCGCGGCCACCGGCGTCGAGAACGCGCACGTCGTGCGTGCGCGCGCCGAGGAATGGCCGCAGGGTCTCGGGATCCACGACCTGGTAACCGCGCGAGCGCTCGCACCGCTGGCCGTCGTCTGCGAATACGCCGCGCCGCTGCTGGCGAGCGGGGGGACGCTGGTCGCCTGGAAGGGGGAGATCTCGCCGGCCGAGGCAGCGGCCGCCGCGCTGGCGGCCGCGGAGCTTGGGCTCGCGGCCGGTGAAGTGGTCCGCGGCGAGCCATATGCTGGCAGCGTGGCGCACCATCTGCATGTCTATCGCAAGGTGGCACGGACGCCGCCGCAGTATCCACGCCGAGCCGGCATGGCGCGCAAACGGCCGCTGGGCGGGGTGTGAGCACCCGGCTGACACGCGCCGGCGCGTCCCCGGCGCGCCGTTCCCACACGTTACGGGCGCGTCGGCCTGTCCGGACGTCCCCGCCCGCTAGGTTGTCGAAGGTGAAGACGTTCGCGATCGCCAATCAGAAGGGCGGCGTCGGCAAGACCACGACGGCGGTCAACCTCGCAGCGTGCATCGCCGGCGCCGGCGT
The DNA here is from genome assembly GCA_963830975.1 of uncultured Solirubrobacterales bacterium. Taxonomy (GTDB): domain Bacteria; phylum Actinomycetota; class Thermoleophilia; order Solirubrobacterales; family Solirubrobacteraceae; genus Palsa-513. The sequence continues at coordinate 480,874 of CAWHOI010000005.1, read as the reverse complement.
CCCCACACTGCTGGTCGATCTCGATCCGCAGTGCAACGCGACGGTTTCGCTGGGTCAGCCCCGCACGCTGCGACCGAACGCCTACGACGTCCTCTGCGGCTCCTGCTCGGGCAGCGACGCGATTCACGACACGCCCGTGGACCTGCTCTCGCTGATCCCGGCCGCCGTGGCCCTGGTCGGCGCCACGGTGGAGCTGCCGGCGATCGCGGGCGCCGAGCGGCGCCTGCGCGACGTCCTGGCGCCGTTGCGCGAGCGGTTCCCGTTCGTCCTGATCGACTGCCCGCCCTCGCTGGGACCGCTGACGGTCAACGCCCTGGTCGCCGCCGACGAGGTGATCGTGCCGGTGCAGACCGAGTACTTCGCGCTCGAGGGCCTGGCGCAGATCCTCGAGACGATCAGCCTGGTCCAGCGCGAGCTGAACCCCCACCTGAAGGTGGCGGGCCTCGTCTTGACGATGCAGGACGAGCGGACGCGCCTTGCGCGCGACGTCGAGCGGGATGTGCGCGAGCACTTCCCCGGCCTCGTCTTCGACACCGTGATCCCGCGTAACGTGCGGCTCAGCGAGGCGCCGAGCTTTGGCGTGCCCGTGACGCTCCACGATCCCTACTGCGCCGGCTCGGAGGCCTACGTCGCACTGGCGCGCGAGGTGGCGGCGCGTGGGCGCTGACGGCCAACCACCCCGCCGTCGCCAAGAGCGCCACGGATGCGCGACGGTGACGCCGTGAGCGCGACGCGCGGGCCCGACGCCTGGCCGCTGGGTGGAGGTCCCGCGCGCGGACGCCCGCGCGGCATGGGCCGCGGACTCGCGGCGATCATGGCCGTCTCGACCGAGCCAGGTAGCGAGGTCGAGGAGTTCCGCCAGGTGGCGGTCGAGCTGATCACGCCCAACCCGCGCCAGCCCCGACACCACTTCGACGACGCGGCGCTGCACGCCCTGGCGACCTCGATGCGCTCACGCGGGATGCTGCAGCCCGTGCTCGTGCGCCCGCTCGATGAGGGACGCTTCGAGCTGATCGCCGGCGAGCGGCGCTGGCGCGCCGCTCAGATGGCGGGCTTCGAGACGATCCCCGCGCTCGTGCGAGCGCGCGACGACGCCGAGTCGCTCGAGCTCGCGCTGATCGAGAACATGGCGCGCGAGGACCTCAACCCGGTTGAGGAGGCGCGGGCCTGCGCCGCCCTGGTCGAGGAGCTCGGCCTCTCCCGCGAGGCCGTCGGCCTGCGCATCGGCCGCAGCCGCGTCGCCGTCTCGAACCTCGTGCGACTGCTCGATCTGCCCGACGAGGCGCTCGAGCTGCTCGAGCGCGGCGCGCTGAGCGAGGGTCACGGCCGGGCGCTCCTGATCGCGACGGATCACGGGGTTCGGCGGCAGCTCGCGCGCGACGCGGCCGCCCAGGGCTGGTCGGTGCGGACGCTCGAGGAGCGCGCCCGTGCGGCAAACCGCGACGGGCAGGCGCCGGAAGACCTGGGCGCCGCCAAGCGCGAGCCGCATCCCGACCAGCTGGACGCGTGCGCGAGGATCGGAGAGGCGCTCGGCAGCGCGCTCGGCGCCGACGTCCGTGTCGCCGTCGCGCGCGGCGGCGCCTATCGCGCGGAGCTGCTGTTCGCCTCGCCCGAGGAGGCGCTCGAGCTGGCTGCGCGCCTGCTCTCCCGCTAGCGTCCGCACTCCGAAAGGAGACGGGCGCTAAGATGGCCCGCCGTCAGCTGAGGGCGATTAGCTCAGTCGGTTAGAGCGCTTCTCTGATAAGGAAGAGGTCCCTGGTTCGAGTCCAGGATCGCCCATGCGGGGAGCCGCGCGCGCGGCGTCGTCGCACCCCCGGGGGTTGGGCCTGCTGCGCCACACGCGGCTCGTGGGGGGGCGGTGATCTGGGCAGGTTTCTCCAGGTTTGCGCGCTGGGCATCGTCTAGGGTCTGCGTGTCCCGGGCGTCGCCGCTCCTGCGAGTTTCGATGCACGGCCGTCGGCGGGTGGCGGCCGACGGCGCCCAGCCCTCTATGGAAGGCAGGTTTCGTGAAGCCAAGACTGAGAGGTAAGCGGGTGCTGGTCGCGCTCGCTGTGTTTGGCGTGGCGCTCGGTGTCGGAGGCATTGCGTACGCCACGATTCCCAGCGGAAGCGGCGTCTACACGGCGTGCGTGCTCAACGGCCTAGGGACGATCCGCCTGATCGACCCCTCACTCCCACATGCGGACTTCGAGAGCCACTGCACGCCGCAGGAGAAGCAGGTCACATGGAACCAGACGGGAACCACCGGCCCGCAGGGCCCGCCCGGCACACCTGGAAGCGGCGGCGCGACTGGGCCGACGGGAGCGTCGGGCCCGGGCGTCCAGACAATCGCCGGCATCGTCGACTCCGACGCTACGATCCTGGCCGGCTCGGGCTTCACGGTCAGCAAGACCAGCACCGGCCACTACACGATCACATTCCCGCCCGGCACGTGGAGCGGCTTGCCGGTGGTGACCGTCACGCCATTCGGCGTCAACAGTGAGTTCGTCGTACCGGACATCACGGGTGGGTCTGAGTCCAGCAATGGATCGGCCACGGTCAACATCCTGCTGACAAACACCCTCTCGACGGAGAGCGACCAGAACAACGGGTTCCAGTTCATCGCCGCAGCGTCGTAGCGGTCCGTAAGGGGGGGCGGGAGGGATCCCGCCCCCCGGGTCGGGGTCGTCGAGCGGCAGCGGTCAGCGTCCGGAACGCCGATCCGAATTGTCGCTAGGCGCGGAAGCTTCCTGGAAGCCTCAGCCGCCGTGATCCGGCCCGCCAACGCCCGCGGTCTGAGTCGCCCGACCGGAGCGGCGGCCTGCATAGGTATTGCCCGGGTATTGAAGGCAACGCGTGTGTTAGGGTGGCGCTCATGGCCGCCCCGCTCACCCGCTCGGAGCTCCTCTCCGCGGGCGGGCGCGGCGCGGCGGCCCTGCTGCTTGCAGCCCCCGCGCTGACCGTCCTAGCCGCTCCCACGGATGCCGACGCCGCCCCGCCGAGTGGCGCTCTCGGCGCCCTCGGGACCGCGGATCTCGCCTATGCACGGCTGCTGATCGGCGTCGAGCTGCTGACGATCGACTTCTACACGAACGCGATCGCCTCCAAGCACCTGAGCGCCGCCCCGCGCTACGCCGCGAACGTCGCGGCAGTCAACGAGAACGAGCACTACGCGTTTCTCGCTTACGTGCTCACGTCCGCCGGCCTGACGCCGCTCACGGCCGCGGACGTCGACTTCTCCTACCCCACCGGCTCCTACTACTCCGCGGCGTCGGTGACCGCGCTCGCCGTGACGCTCGAGACCCTCTCGCTCGGTGCCTACCTCGGAGCCGCCGGCACCGTCGCGAACCCGGTCCTGGCCGGCGCGATCGCGCAGATCACGGCGAACGAGGCCCAGCACCTCAGCGCGTTCGCGCGGCGCGGGCGCCGGCCGGCCTTCCACGACGCCTTCCCGCCGTCCCTGACGATGGCGGAGGCCTCGGATGCACTCGATGCGTACGCGAGCTAGAGCCCTCCGCGCGGCCCCCCGCGCCGCCCGTGCCTTCCGCCTCGCGCTCACGGCGCTGGCGCCGGCGCTCGCCGCCGCGACCCTCGTCGCCGTCTGCGCGCCGCCGCCCGCCGGCGCCGAGGTCAGCGGCATCACGGTCTATGCCGCCTCCTCGCTGACCGACGTCTTCCCCGCGATCGACCCCGGCCCGCGCTACTCCTTCGCCGGTTCCAACACGCTCGCGGCGCAGATCCAGCTCGGCGCGCCGGCCGAAGTGTTCGCCTCGGCCAACACCTCGATCCCGGCCGCCCTCTACGCCAAGGGACTCGTCGAGCAGCCGGTCGATTTCACGCGCAACACGCTCGTGATCGTCGCGCCGAAGAGCAACCCGGCCGGGATCTCCTCGATCTATGACCTGACCAAGCCCGGCGTCACGATCGACATCGCGAATTCCGCCGTTCCCGTCGGCTCGTACACGCTGGCGATCCTCGGCAACATGAACCTCACCAAGCAGGTGCTCGCCAACGTCGTCAGCGAGGAGACCGACGTCCGCGACGTGCTCGCCAAGGTCGCCCTCGGCCAGGTCGACGCCGGCTTCGTCTACTCCACCGACGCCCAGACCGTCCCCGGCCAGGTCATGGTGATCAAGGTGCCGGTGTGGGCCCAGCCCAAGGTGACCTACGCGATGGCGGTCGTCACGCACAGCCCCAACCAGGCGGCGGCGCAGGCGTTCGTCAAGGAGGTCCTCAGCCCGGCCGGGCAGGCGAAGCTCCTCTCCTACGGCTTCCTGCCGCTGACCAAGCCGCCCGAGAAGCTCGCGACCAAGCCGCCGAGCAAGCACAAGAAGCCGAAGCACAAGAGCTAGCCGTGCCCGTCCGCCGGCTCGTTCTCGCGCTCGCCTTCTTCGCCGCCTCGCTGCTCACGCTGGCCTTCCTCGCGCTGCCGCTCGCGGCCCTGCTCACACACCGCCCGCCGGGCACGCTCATCTCTGCTCTGGACACCTCCGTCGTCGGCGACGCACTCCTCGTCAGCGCGAAGACCAGCGCGATCGCCCAGGCCGCGATCCTGCTGCTCGGAACCCCCACCGCCTACCTGCTCGCCACGCGCCGCTTCCGCGGCCGCAGCGCGCTGATCACGCTCGTCGAGCTGCCGATCGTGCTCCCGCCCGCGGTCGCCGGGATCGGGCTGATCGTCGCATTCGGCCGCCTCGGCCTGCTCGGCGGCACGTTCTCGGCGCTTGGCATCGCCGTCTCCTTCGACCAGGCGGCGGTCGTGCTCGCGGTCGTCTTCGTCGCCGGCCCGCTCTACGTCCGCACGGCGATCGCGGCGTTCGGCGCCGTCGACCCCCAGCTCGTGGCCGCCTCGCGCACGCTCGGCGCCGGCCCGCTGCGCACATTCTTCCGCGTCGCGGCGCCGCTGGCGGGCGGGGGTCTCGCCGCCGGCGCTGCGCTGGCGCTCGCGCGCGGCCTCGGCGAGTTCGGCGCGACGATCATGTTCGCCGGCAGCCTGCAGGGCGTCACGCAGACGCTGCCGCTCGCGATCTACGCCGAGTTCGACAGCAACCTCGACGTCGCGGTGTCGATCGCCGCGCTGTTCGTGATCATCACCGCGGCAATCCTGATCTCGCTCAAACTGACCTCGGCGTGGCACTCCTCTCGGTCCGATTCGCGCTACCGCTCCGCCGGTTTCGCCTCGAGCTAGCGCTCGAGCTGGACGGCGTCGTCGCCCTGGTCGGCCCCTCGGGGGCCGGCAAGACGTCGGTCCTGTCGGTGATCGCGGGACTCGTGCGCCCGCCCGACGGCCGCGTCGCGCTCGACGACGAGGTCTGGCTGGATACCGAGCGGCGCGTCTTCGCGACCCCCGACCGCCGCCGCGTCGGCCTCGTCTTCCAGGAGTACGCGCTCTTCCCGCACATGACGGTGCGCCAAAACGTCGCCTACGGCGGCCGCGAGAACGTCGACGAGCTGCTCGAGCGCTTCGGCGTCGCCGCCCTATCGGCCGCGCGCCCCGGCGCACTGTCCGGCGGCGAGCGCCAGCGGGTCGCGCTCGCCCGCGCGCTCGCGCGCAACCCCGGCGTGCTGCTGCTCGACGAGCCGCTTTCCTCGCTCGACTCCCACACCAGGGCGGCGGTCCGCGGCGAGCTGGCGGAGCTGCTGCCGGCGCTCGCGTTGCCGACGCTGCTCGTCACGCACGACTACGAGGACGCCGTCGCGATCGCCGGACGCGTCGGCGTGCTGGTCGACGGACGGCTGCGCCAGCTCGGCACGCCCGCGGAGCTGCTGAGCCGCCCCGCCGACGCTTTCGTGGCCTCCTTCACCGGCGCCAACGTGCTGCGCGGCCAGGCCCGCACGCTCGCCAACCGCCTGACCGAGGTGCGGCTCGCCATCGGCGAGCTGATCCACTCGAGCGACGCCGCCGAGGGAGAGGTGGACGTCGTGATCCACCCGTGGGAGATCACGCTCACGCCCGAGCCGGCGCCGCCCGACGCGGCCCGCAACGAGCTGCGCGGCCCGCTCGGCCCGCTGACCGGGCTCGGCGGCCGCGTTCGCACGAGCGTCGGCCCGCTGAGCGTCGAGCTGACCGCCGCCGCCGCGCGCGAGCGCTCGCTGACCCCGGGCGACCCCGTCTGCGCGAGCTTCGCGCCGGAGCACACGCGGCTGATCAGGCGATCCTGAGGGTTTGTGCGGATCGGCGCATGCGCCGATCCGTGGGGGCGGCGCATGCGCCGCCCCCCGGGTGGGTGCATGCACCCACCCGTAAAGCCATCACCTCAAGCCGGCATCCTCGACCGCCGGGCGCAGCTCCGCCATGTCGCCGAGGGTCGCGAGCTGCGGGAAGAGCGCCGTCCAGACCAGCGCGATCAGGATCGTCAGGCCGCCGCCCGCGACGACCGCGGGCACCGCGCCGAGCAGCGCCGCCGCCGTGCCGGACTCGAACGCGCCCAGCTCGTTGGAGGCGCCGATGAAGACCGACTCGACCGCGCCGACGCGCCCGCGCACGTGGTCGGGGGTGATCAGGGTCGCGGTCGTCGCGCGGATGTTCATGCTGACCATGTCGACCGCGCCGCTGACCACGAGCGCGGCGAGCGAAAGCACCATCCAGTGCGAGAGGCCGAACACGACCATGCTCGCGCCGAACGCGATCACGACGCCGATCAGCGTCGGGCCGGCCGGTGTGCGCAGCGGGCCGCGCACGAGCAGCACGCCGGCGAAGACCGCGCCGAGCGCCGGCGCGCTGCGCAGCACGCCGAGGCCGACCGGGCCGGTGTGCAGGATCGACTGGGCGAACACCGGCAGCAGCGCCACCGCGCCGCCGAACAGCACGGCGAAGAGGTCGAGCAGGATCGCCCCGAGCAGGATCGGCGTGTCGCGGATGAAGTGGATGCCGCCGAGCAGCTCCTGCAGCTGGCGCGCCGGCGCCGCAACGTGCGCGGCGATCACGCGCGGGCGCAGCCCCAGCACCGCCGCCAGGGCCAGGCAGAACAGGCCGAGCGCGGCGCCGTAGGCGAGCTCGGGAGAGGCGGCGAAGAGCAGGCCGCCGAGCGCCGGGCCGGCCACGCTCGCGGTCTGCGAGACGACCGAGCGCAGAGCCAGCGCGCTCGTCAGCAGCTCACGCTCGACGAGCGCCGGGGTGATCGCGCGCGTCGCGGGAAAGTTGAGCGCGTTCCCGACGCCGGTCGCGACCGCCAGCGCCAGGAACGGCCACAGCTCGTGCGCGCCGCCGGCGCTGACGGCGATCAGCCCGGCCGCGACGGCGATGTAGAGCACCGTCGAGAGCGCGAGGACGAGCCGGCGCGAGGCGCGGTCCACCAGCGAGCCGGCGGGGATCGCCAGCGCGAACACCGGCGCGAACTCGAGCAGACCGATCAGCCCGAGATCGAAGGGGCGGTGGGCGATCGAGTAGACCTGCCAGCCGATCGCCACCGCGATCATCTGCGCGGCCAGGTTCGTCGCGAGGACCGCGACCACGAACAGCGCAAAGTCGCGGCTGTGCATGGCTCGCGGCAACCGGCTGCGCACGCCGGAGAAGCCGGGCATCGGCGAATTCTCGCAAGGCGCCCGGCCCGGCGCGCGCGCTTGGGCGGCGGGCGCTCAGACGAGCACGTCGGCGCGCAGCATCGCTGCAGCCTCGACGGCGGCGGCGCGCGAGTGCACGCCGAGCTTCTTCAGCACGTTCTTGACGTGGCTGTTGACGGTCTCCGGTGAGAGGTAGAGCGCGTCGGCGATCTCGCGGGTGCCCTGGCCGCCGCAGATCAGATCGAGGATCTCCCACTCGCGGTTGGTCAGCTTGCTGCGGACCGGGCGCGTGCCGGTGCCGTCGGCCGGCGTGCGGCGCAGGCGCGCGACCAGCTTTGCGGTCAGCTCGGGGGAGATGATCGCGTTACCCGAAAAGACGACGTCGAGCGCGCGGGTGATCGAGGCGCCCTCCGCGCTCTTGATGACAAACCCCGCCGCGCCGGCGCGCACGACGCGCGTCTCGAGCTCGAGGTCGGGAGCGGTCGCGAGCACGACGACGCGGATCTCGTCGTCGGCGCGGACGATCTGCTCGACCGCGAGCGCGACGTCAAGACCGGCGAGGGTCGTCGCGATCAACACCACGTCGGGCCGGTAGTGGCGCGCCAGCTCCACGGCCTCGACGCCGTTCGACGCCTGCGCAATAACGGTGAACTCGCCACTGGAGCGCAACGAATCGGTCAGGGCGTGGCGGGCCAGCTGGTCGGGATCCGCCACAAGCACACGCGGGCGGTCACTGGGCTTGCTGTCGGCGTGCGCGCGATCGACAGCGTCGCGCGTCAGGGTGAAACCGGCCGGCTCGAGGTCGCGATCAGTGGTTGTCATGTCGCCATCATGGGTGCGCTAGCCACGTGGGTCAAGCGCCGTTTTCGGCACTGGACGGGTGTACTAGACGGGCGGCTGGTGGTGTTAATCGAAATGGCTCTCGCCCCGTAAACAGGGGGTGGCCGCCCTCACCCCGGGGGTGAGCAAGCTCCCGTGACGGGGTGAATCCACCACCCGGCGATGGGACGAAAAACACGAATTCGACGTTTGTACGACCCCCAGCGAGCTTCCACGATGTCCCGTTCGCGGCTGCGGTAATGCAGTTGCCTAGATCGGCCGATCCCTCTCCTAGCCGCGCGAAGACGCCGGCACCGCGAAAACCGGGGGGAAAGTGAAGCTCATGCCCGACGTGACCAACCCAGCGCTATCGCTCGAGGCCATCGACTTCCTCGCCTGCGAGGTGGCCGTCGAGCTCTACCGCGCCTACTGCGGATCGCGGCCGGTGGCGGTTCGCGCCTACCGCGACGAGGACGGCGAGGACATCGACGCCCTGCTGCTGCTGCTGCGCTTCGATCCCGACGGAACCGACACCGCCGCCGACGGCGCGCTCGATCCGATCGTCGAGACCGCGCTGCGCGCGATGCCGACGATGATCTCATCGGCCGTCGAGGCGCGCACCGGGGTGCGCCTGGCCCCGGGCAACCTTTCGCTGTGCAGCACCCGTGGACTCGCCGTGTTCGCCTTCAGCATCGACGAGGACGACCTCGAGCCCCACGCCGAGGCGGACCCGTTCAGCCTCGACGCCGCCGATCTGCGCGCGCTCGCGCCGGACCGGCCGGCGCTCCGCCTCGCCGGCTGACGGCGCCTGCGGACTACTCGAGGAACTCCTCGCTGCGGGCGCGGTCGAGGTCGTCGTCGTGGCGGTTGCGCGGGCTGAAGACGAAGTGCCACAGCGCGAAGCAGGCGCCGTAGCCGATCGCCAGGACGAGAAAGCCTCCAACGCCCTCCAGAGCGGCTGACACGCCGAGCACGGCCACATCCGGCACGCTAACACCCCCGCCCCGTCGCGGCCGGCGCGCCGCTGCGAGGCGTCTTCGGCGGCCGACGCTCGGCGCGGTCCGGTACGCTCGCCACGTGGCCGGCCAGGCAGGAGAGGAAGCTTCGGTGGCGCCGCGGGGCCTGCGGGAGCCGTCGGAGCGCGCGTCGGATTGGCGCCCGGGCAAGCGCACGATCGCCTTCGCCGCGACGATCGTGCTCGCGGCGGTGTTCACCTACCTCGCCGTGCGCGGCGTCAACTGGCACAAGGCGTGGCGCGCGCTCGAGCGCTGCGACGCCTGGTGGCTGATCCCCGCGATGGTGGCGTTCACCGCGCAGACCGTGATGCGCGCGATGCGCTGGCGCTCGCTGTTCGCGCGCGAGCGCCGCCCGCCGCGCAAGCCGGTGCTCGCCGCAACGATGATCGGCTACCTCTTCAACAACATCATGCCCGCCCGCGCCGGCGAGGCCGCGCGCGTCGTGGCGCTCAACCAGACAACGACCACGCCGGCCGCGGAGATCGTGGGGACCGTGGTCGTGGAGCGCGCCTACGACGTGCTCGCGGTCCTGCTGATCTTCTTCTGCGCGTCGCCGTGGCTGCCGCACGAGAGCTGGTTCACGGCGGCCGCGATCCTCGCCGGCGTGGCCGCCGTCGCGCTCGGCATCGTGATCTGGGTGCTCGCCGTGCACGGCGACCGCCCGCTGCGGTGGATGGTGCGCCCGCTCGGGCGCATCCCGCGCCTGTCGACCGAGCGCGTCGAGCGCGAGGCGGCAACCCTCGCGGAGGGGCTCTCCGGCCTGCGCGAGCGCCGCGTGGCGCTCGAGGCGCTGGCCTGGAGCATCGGCGCGTGGATGACGGCGGCGCTGTGGGCGTGGCTAGTGCTGCTCGCGTTCGAGCCCTCGCGCGGGTTCGGCGCCGGCGTGCTCGTGACCGTCGTGATCGGGCTCGCGATGATCATTCCGGCCCCGCCGGCGGCCGTCGGCGTGTTCGAGGCGGCCGGCGTGCTCGCGCTGAAGGCCTACGGCGTCTCGGCGAGCGCGGCGCTGCCCTACGCGCTCGTGCTGCACGTGTCGAACTTCGTCCCGCTCGTCGTCGTGGGCGCGCTGACGCTGCGATATGCGGCCCGCGGGCCCTCTAACAAGGCGCGGGACGCGACCTATACTTGAGGGACGGTCCCCGGCCCCACGGAGCGCGCTCGTGCAGGAAATGGTCATCTATGGCGTCAGCTTCGACATGGTCGGCAAGCAGCCGATCGTGCTCCTGAAGACCGCTGACGGCAACAAGTTCCTGCCGATCTGGATCGGCCACCCCGAGGCGGCGTCGATCCTGATGAAGCTGCAGGGCGCGACGACGCCCCGACCGATGACGCACGACCTGCTCTGCGACGTGCTCGGCGAGCTCGACGTGCGCTGCACGCAGGTCGCCGTGACCGAGCTGCGCGACAACACGTTCTTCGCCCAGATCACCCTCCAGGTCGCCGGCCGCGAGCTCGAGATCGACTCGCGCCCGAGCGACGCGATCGCCCTCGCCGTGCGCGTCGGAGCGCCGATCTTCGCCGCCGAGGAGGTCATCGCCGACTCCGCGATCGAGTTCGAGCACGAGGTCGAGGACACCGACGACGTCGTCGAGAAGTTCAAGGAGTTCCTCGACCAGGTCACACCGGAGGACTTCGCGGCCGGGGATTCGTAAGGGGCGTCCTCGGGTCTTCGCGAGGGGCGGCTTGTTCTTGGCGTTGTCGCTTGGGCGAAGACCCTGCGGGCGCTGCTGGCCGGGGTGGAGTGCGGGGGCTTGCCGGCTTTGAGGTGTGTTTAGCGGTGCGGTTAGGAGAGAGCGGCCGCCAGGACCTGGGCTACGACCTGGTCGAAGGTGAGGCCGGCGGCGTCGGCGGCCTGGGGCAGGAGGCTCGTCTCGGTGAGGCCGGGGACGGGGTTGACCTCGAGCACTGTGGGGCCGTCGTGGCCGAGGATCATGTCGACGCGCGCGAAGCCGCGGCAGCCGAGGAGCTCCCAGGCCGAGAGCGCGATCGCCGACACGCGCGCGGCGAGCTCCTCGTCGAGCTCGGCGGGACAGACGAAATCGGTGTGGCCGATCTCGTAACGCGCCGCAAAGTCGTACTCGCTGCCGCGCGGAACGGCCTCGACGATCGGCAGCGCCTGCGGCCGGCCACCGCCTTCGCCCGAGAGGATCGACACCGCCAGCTCGCGCCCCTCGATGTAGCTCTCCAGCAGGACGCGGGGGCCGTAGGAGAGCGCGCCGATCAGCGCTGCGGGCAGCTCGGCCGCCGCGGCCGCGAACTTGACGCCGAACGAGGACCCCTGTGAGACCGGCTTGACGACGAGCGGGAAGCCGAGTCGCTCCGAGATCCGCGGCAGCGCCTCGGTCATGCCGAGCTCGTGGAAGCCGATCTGCCCCAGCACGACCCAGTCCGGTGTGGGCAGGCCGCCGTCGCGCAGGGCGAGCTTGGCGAGCATCTTGTCGGCGCAGCGCACGCATGCGTGAACGCCCGAGCCGGTGTAGGGGATGCCCAGCACCTCAAGCAGCTCCTGCACGGTGCCGTCCTCGCCGCCACGCCCGTGCAGCGCCACGAACGCGACCTCGGGGTCGCACTCGCGCAGCCGCACGACGAGGTCGATGCCGACGTCGATCGGGAGGACCTCGTGGCCGAGCCGCTCGAGTGCGTCCTCGACCCTTGCCCCGGACGCCAGCGACACCTGGCGCTCCAGCGAGCGCCCTCCCTTCAGCACCGCGACGCGCGTCATGCCTCCCGCGACCGGCGGCCCTCCGTCGCGCCCCGGCGGGGCAGTTCGAGCACGTTCGCCAGCACGTCCGCCGTTGGGGCGTCGAGTGAGGCGGGCACCGCCGGCGCCGCCGGCGGCGTGGCGCGGCGACCGGTGAGCGTGTCGTAGAGAGCGACCTGCTCGGCGACGATCTTGCCGATCCGCCGCACGCCCTCGCGGATGTCGTCGTCGGCCGAGCTCGAGAAGTTCAGGCGCATCGAACTGTGCCCGCGACCGTCGGCGAAGGCCGCGGCGCCCGGCACGAACGCGACGTTCTCCGCGAGCGCGCGCGCGAGCAGGTTCGTCGTGTCGATGTAGTCGGGCAGCGTCACCCAGATGAACAGCCCGCCCTGGGGGTGCGTCCAGGTCGCGGCCGCGGGCAGGTGCTCCGCGAGGGCGTCGAGGATCACGTCGCGGCGCCGGTGGTAGATGTCGCGCAGCTGCTCGACGTAGCCGAGCCAGTCGGCCTGCGCGAAGTAGCTCGCGACGAAGTGCTGGGTCATCGTCGAGGAGCACAGATCGGCCGCCTGCTTGCCGAGGATCAGCTTGCGCAGCAGCGGGCGCGGCGCGACCAGCCAGCCGACTCGCACGCCCGGCGAGAGGATCTTCGACATCGTGCCGGTGTAGATCACGAAGTCGTTGTCGTCGGTGCTGCCGGCCGGCACCTCGAGGGAGCGCAGCGTCGGTAGGCGTTCGCCCTCGTAGCGCAGGAGGCCGTAGGGGTTGTCCTCGAGCACGATCAGCTCGCGCTCGCGAGCCAGCGCCACGAGCCGGCGGCGGCGCTCGAGCGACATCGTCACGCCGGCCGGGTTCTGGAAGGTCGGGATCGTGTAGATGAACTTCGGTCGGCGGCCGTCTCGGTCGAGCTGCGCGAGAACCCCTTCCAGCGCGTCGATGTCCATGCCGTGGCCGTCCATCGCGACCTGGATGACCTCCGCCTCGTAGGAGCAGAACGTCGGCACGGCGCCCGGGTAGGTGGGCGCCTCGGCGATCACCACGTCACCGGGGTCGACCAGCGCCTTGGTGACCAGGTCGATCGCCTGCTGGCCGCCGGTCGTGACGATCACCTCGTCGGGGTCGACCTCCATGTCCTCGGCTCCCATCACACGGGTGATCGCCTCGCGCACGCCGAGTAGCCCCTCGCTCGGCCCGTACTGGAGCGCCTGGGCGGGCGGCATCTGGCTGACCAGGCGGGCGAACAGGGCCGGGTCGAAGGTCGAGGTGTCGGGCAGGCCGCCGGCGAGCGAGATCACCTCCGGACGCACCGTGACCGCCATCAGGTCGCGCATCGCCGAGGAGCGCATCATGCGCGTGCGGGCGGCGAACAGGCCGTCGTAGCGCTCGAGTTCGTGCGCCGCCGAACGCGGCGGCCGACGCTCGCTCATCGTGACCCAACCCTCCCGATCGGCACGCGGACAAAGCGGTCAACTATCGTCATGACCACCTCCACGCTAGCGCATGATGAGCCTCGCCCTCCACATCTGCACCGGTCTCGGTCTTGCGCTTGCAGCCGGAATCCGCCCGTTCACGCCCGCCCTGGCGGTCGGCGGACTGGCCAGCGCGGACGCCGTCTTCGACTTCAAGGGAACGCAGTACGCGTTCCTTCAGTCGGGCCCGTTCCTGCTCGTGGCGGCCTGCCTGTTCGTGGCGTGCGCGGTCCTGCGCCCCCGGTTCGTGCGTGAGCTCGTGGCGATCGCCGGGATCGTGCTGGGCGGCATGCTTTTCGCCGCGGTGCTCGCCGCCCACCACGACGCCGCGTGGCCCGGCCTGGTCGCCGGCGCGCTCGCCGGCGCGCTCGCGCACGCCACCTCGCGGCCCGTGCTGAACGGGGCGCGCGAGCGCCTGCGCGACGGTCGAGCCGCGTTCGCGGTCGTGCTGTACGCCGACGCGGCGGCTCTCGTTCTCGCCGTCGTCTGCTGGTTCGCCGGGCCGTTCGCCCTGCTCGCGCTCGCCTTCTTCGCGCGCCTGGGCTGGGCGCAGCAGCGCAGCCGGGCACGGGCAACCTTCGGCGGCCTGCGGGTGCTGCGCTGAAGAAGCTCGTCCTCGCGGTCATCGACGGCGCCCGCCCGGCGATGATCGAGCAGGCCGTGGCCGACGGGCACGCGCCGTGCCTCGCGACGCTGATCGAGCGCGGGAGCTACAGCGGCCGCGCCGTTGCCGCGTTCCCCTCCGTCACCCCGGTCTGCTCGGCGACGATCGCGACCGGGCTCGGACCGGACCGCCACCTGATCCCGTCGATGAACTGGTACCACCGCGCCGAGGGCCGCTACATCGAGTACGGCTCGAGCTTCCGCGCCGCGCTGCGCTTCGGTCTCGGCCGCCAGCTCACCGACACGATCTACAACATGAACGGCGCGCATCTCGCGCCGGACGCGCTGACGATCTTCGAGCGCCTGGACGACGCCGGCCTGCGCACGGCCGGCACGACATACCTGATCTATCGCGGGCGCCACCTGCAGCAGCCCTCGCAGGAGACCGCGCTGACGCGGATCGCGGCTCTGGCGCTCGTGCGGCGGCCCGTGATGGGTCCGCGCGAGCTCTTCTACGCCGACATCTTCGCTAGCCGCGACACGGGCTGCCGCGGGACGCTCGGAATGCCGGGGGTCCGCGACCGCCACGCCGGCTGCGTCGGCGAGTACCTCGTCCGCAACGACCTGTTCGACTTCCTCCTGCTCTCGCTGCCCGACAACGACAACCACTCGCACCGCCACGGGCCTGACGCCCAGGTCGTCGCGATCGCGCAGGCCGACCGCCAGATCGCGCGCCTGTTCGACGCGGCGGGCGGCGCCGACGAGTTCCTCGACGCCCACGCGATGATCGTGGTCGCCGACCACGCGCACACGCTGATCGAGCGCGCCGTCGCGCTGGGCGCCCAGTTCGCGAGCTTCGACGTGCGCCGCCCGACCGACATGCGCCCGTTCGAGCCCTCGCAGATCGCGATCTGCCCGGCGCAGCGGGCGGCGATGGTCTACGTCTTCTCGCCCTCGATGCTCGATCGTGTCGTCGCGCGCGCGCAGCGGATCGACGGGGTGGAGCACGTGATCTGGCGCGAGGGGGAGGAGGCGGTCGTGGCGCGCGAGGGAGCGCAGCTGCGCCTGCGGCCCGGCGAGCAGGTGGAGGACCTGCGCGGCCGTCGCTGGTCGCTCTCGGGAACGCCGGAGGTCCTCGATCTGCGGATCACGCACGGCGTCGTGCACAGCGAGGAGTTCCCCGACGCACTCGCCCGCGTCTGGGACGCGATCGTCTGCGAGACGGCGGGCGAGGTGCTGCTGACCGCCTCCGCGGGAGCGGAGTTCACCGACTGGGGCGGCGCCGACCACGTCGGCGGCGGCAGTCACGGCTCGCTGTCGACGGGTGACTCGTGCGCGCCGCTGATCTGCTGCGGCCTGGCGGAGGAGATGCACCGCGCGCAATGGTCGATCGCCGACGTCGCGCCGCTGATCGAGCGGCACTTCGGACTCCAGCGCGCTTGGTGAGGAAAATCATCGGCGGCGGGTGATTCACAACCCAGGCGGACACCCGCCGGCGCGCTACGTTGCGCTGGCCCCGCCGGTTCCTCGTCCCTCCCTCGACCTGGGCATGGCGGCCACGAGCGACCGGCCGGCAGCGCCGGTCGTTCGTGTCTTCGGGGGGAGTCGCCGTGGCGTGGTGTTGGGGCGGCTGGGGTGTCGCAGCGCGATCGCCCGCCGGCTTCAGGGCGCCGGGGCAAGCACTGGCGTGACGTGCGCGGTCAGGGCGCCGGGATGAAGAAGTGGTGGCCCTGAAGCACGTGGTGCTTCTTGTGGGGATGGCTGTAGACGACCACGTAGATGTCGTCCTTCAGCGCGAAGAAGTAGGTGCCGTCGCAGCGGTCCTCGGTCAGCCAGATCGTGCCGGAGACGGAGGCCGAGCCGTAGCGCCCCTTGGTGGTGTAGTTGCCGTGCGCGCTGCCCCACAGCTTCCGCACGACGGTGGTCGACTTCTTCTTGGAACTCGCGATCGACGCTCCGCCGTGCTTGTGGATCTTCTTCACCGACGGGCAGGCGGCGAAGCTGCCGCCGGTCAGCACCGGGATCGTCGTGCCGCTCGGGGACTGCGTGAGGATGAACTCGCCCGAGTAGAACTCGCCCGTCTGGGTCCCGCCGCTCGGCAGGGCGACGGTCACCGAGACCGTGCCGTTGTCGGCGTTGATCGTCGAGCCGATCGGCACGTTGGCGCCGGCCGGCAGAGACGTGAACGTGTTGCTGCCGGGAAGCTCGACCAGAATCGTGCCGTTGACCGGGTTCACGTTCGTGCTGCTGTCGAACACGGGCGGCGCGCCGGCGAGCACGAGCGGCAGGACCGCCACGGTCGGCCCGGTGGTGACCGAGCCGCCGCCGCCGCCGTTGGACGCCGTCACGGTGACCCGAAGGGTGTGGCCCGCATCCCCCGCCGCCGGCACGTAGCTGCTCGACATCGCGCCCTCGATCGGCTCGCACGACGCGCCCGAGGGATCGCACTGCGACCACTGGTAGGCGTACCCGGTCGGGGAGTTCTGCCAGGAGCCCGTGCCGACCGAGAGAGTCTCACCGGTCTGGGGTGTGCCCGAGATCGTGGGCGCCGTGGTGTTCACGGGCGCGGCGATCAGCACGACGGCGCTCGGGTCGCTCGTCGCCGAAAAGCCGCCGCCGGCGTTCGACGCCGTCACCGTCACCCGCAGCGTGCTGCCGACATCGGCCTGGGTCGGAACGTAGCTGCTCGACTTCGCGCCGTCGATGCCGGTGCAGCCCTGGCCGTCGGCGTCGCAGCGCAGCCACTCGTAGGCGTAGGCGGTCGGGACGTTCGTCCACTTGCCGTCGTCCGCGGACAGCGGCTGACCCTGCTGTGCGCTACCCAGAACCGTGGGCGGGTCGACTTCGCTCGGGGCGCCGAGCGCGACGAGCGGGCTCGGCAGGCTCCTCGCCGCGCTCGATCCGCCGTTGTTGGTCGCGGAGACGATCACGACCAGCGTGTGGCCCACGTCGCCCGGGGACGGCACGTAGGTGCTCGCGCCCGCGTTCGAGATCGTGTTGCAGCTCGAGCCGGTGACGTCGCACTGCAGCCACTGGTAGTCGAACTTGGTCGGCGAATTGGACCAGGTGCCCTGGCTCGCCGAGAGCGTGTCACCCTGCTCGGCCGTCCCGGAGATCGCCGGACGCGCGCTGTTGTCCGGCGGCGCGATGAGGACCGGGGCGGTTGGGTCGCTCGTCGCCGACGGGTGGCCGCCGGGGTTCGTCGCGGTAACGATCACGCGCAGCGTGTCACCGACGTCGTCGCCGTCCGGCACGTAGCCGCTGGCCATCGCGCCCGGGATGGGGGTGCAGCCGAGGCTGTCGCAGCGCTCCCACAGGTAGGTGTAGGTCGGCGTCGGGTTCCCGGTCCACGTGCCGGACGTCGCGGACAGCGCCACACCCTGCTGCGCGGTTCCCGAGATCGCCGGCAGTGCGGTGTTCGAAGGCGGTATCGCGACGACGTTGTAGTGGATCGTGGCCGTGGCGGTCTGGCCGTCCGCGCTCGTGGCGGTCACGGTGTAGGCGAGCGACGAGCCGAGAGCGGAGGTCGCCAGCGTGCCCGTGCTGCCACTGCTGCCGCCCGAGTCGGTGCAGCTGCTGATCCCCGGCCCGTTGGCGGCCTCGGTGCAGGTGAAGCTCGTCGGCACACTCTGGTCGATGTCGAACGTCTGGTTGTCGCCCGGGGAGTTGATCGAGACGCTGGGCGGTCCGACCACGGTGTAGTGGATCGTCTTCGTGGCCGATTGCCCGTCCGAGCTGGTCGCCGTCACGGAGTAGGCAAAGGTGCCGGGCGTCGAGGTGTCCAGCGCGCCCGGGCTGGTGGCACCGTTCGAGTCGGTGCACGTGGCAATGCCCGGCCCGCCGGCGCCTTCGGTGCACGAGAAGCTCGTGGGCGC
Source organism: uncultured Solirubrobacterales bacterium (assembly GCA_963830975.1). GTDB lineage: Bacteria > Actinomycetota > Thermoleophilia > Solirubrobacterales > Solirubrobacteraceae > Palsa-513. The sequence continues at coordinate 462,912 of CAWHOI010000005.1, read as the reverse complement.
CGACTGGTTGACGTTGTACTTGGTGCCGTCGCCCGGTGAGCCGATCTGCGCTGTCGGCGGATCGGCGACGGTGTAGGTGATCGACTTTGTCCCGGTCTGCCCGTCGGCGCTGGTCGCGGTGACGGTGTAGGTGTGGGAGCCGGGGGTGGAGGTGTCAAGCGTGCCGGACGTGCCGCTGCCGCCGTGGCTGTCGCTGCAGGTGCTGATCCCCGGACCGTCGGTTCCTTCGGTGCAGGTGAAGCTGGTCGGGACGTTCTGTCCTACCGAGTAGGTGCCGCCGCCACTGCTGGGTGAGCTGATCGACGCAGTCGGCGGATCGGCGACGGTGTAGGTGATCGACGCGATGTCGGTCTGCCCGTCGCTGCTGGTCGCGGTCACGGTGTAGGTGTGGGAGCCGAGGGTCGAGGTGTCGAGGGTGCCGGAGGTGCCGCTGCCGCCGTGGTTGTCGGCGCAGCTGGCGATCCCGGGGCCGTCGGTGCCCTCAGCGCAGGTGAAACCGGTCGGGACGTTCTGCCCGAGGGCGTAGAAGCCACCGTTGCCGGGTGAGCCGATCTGCGCGGTCGGCGGACTGGCGACGGTGTAGGTGACCGATGCGGTCCCCTGCTGCCCGTCGGTGCTGGTCGCGGTGACGGTAATCGTGTGGGGCCCGGGGGTGGTGGTGTTCAGCTGCGTGCCGCTCGGGTTGCCGTTGGAGTCGAGGCAGCTGCTGATCCCCGGGCCGTGGGCGTCGGCGCAGGTGAAGCTCGATGTGAGCGTCGCGCCCTGGTTGTAGGTCTCGTCAGTCGGAGTCGCGATCGTCGCGGTCGGTGGCCCGTAGACGGAGTAATGGATCGTCTTGGTTGTGCTCAGGCCGTCGCTGCTGGTGGCGGTGGCCGTGTAGGAGAAGGCCCCCGGCGTCGAGGTCGACAGCGTGGCGCCGCTCGCGTTGCCGTTGCCGTCCTTGCAGGAGGTGATCGTCCCCGACCCGTTCGGGTCACTGCAGGTGAAGCTCGTCGACGCCGGCGTATCGACGGTGAACGTCAAGCCGTCGACAGCGGTCACGACCGGCGGACCGTAGACGCTGATGCTCGACAGGTCGCCCGACGTGATCGCCTCCTCGAGCGAGAAGTAGGTGGACGCGCCGGGGGCGAGGCCGTTCGGGGGGTAGAACTCGACGGTCCCGCCGTCGACGCCGTTCGCGACGTACTCGACGCCCGGGCCGCCGTATTCGTTCGCGCTGTCTAGGAACGGGCAGAGGCCGCCCGAGAACGCCGAATAGCCCGACGAGCAGATCCCGTCGCCGTCGAAGCCGAAGATGTCCTCGCCCGAGGTCAGCGCGATGCTGATGACCGGGTTGGAGGAGCTGTTGAGGATGCCGACCAGCGTGTCATCGGACCCGTCGTAGGGCCCCTGCGAGGTGTCGGTCGTGACGGTCGTCCCGGAGTCGCCGACATCGATCAGGATCGCGCAGCCCGTGTCGTTTCCGATCGCGGGGCATTCGTTGAATTCGGGAGGATTGCCGCCGGCGCTGGCGCCGGCGGAGAACGTCAGGCCGCCGACCAGCACGAGGCAGAACAGCAGCCCCAGGCAGCGTATTGCGCGTTGGGCGCGGCGGCGCATCTCTAGCCCTCTTCCTCGCAAGGTGCGGTTTGCCGCCACGTGCCACCCCAAGCCGCGGCGCTCCCCGAACCGCGCAAGTAGACCAGACCGGGCCGTGACCTGTCAAACGGGCTCATCTCCTGCGCCGCGGTCGAGCATGTGCGAAGCCCCAGGTGCATCGCGCCATTGTGCCGGAGAGGCCCGCCGCGGCGACGGGAATCGGCGCAGCGCAGATGGGTAGAAACCTCATCACCAAAGGGGTGGGAGGTGCCCCGACCCGCCGCCGACCCCGCGCTACCTTGCCTGGGCCCCGCCGGTTCCTCGTGTTCCCTCCTCGACCAGGACAAGGCGGCAGCGAACGACCGGCACGGCAGCGCCGGTCGTTCGTGTCTTCGGCCCCATCGGTCAGCCCGCCGGAATCAGGAGCTGCTCGATCGAATCCGCGCGCAGCGGCGAGGTGGCGCTCACGAGGACCGCGTTCAACCAGGGGTCCTCGTCGGAGGGTGCGAAGCGGGCCGGCATCTGCGTCACCAGCGCCTGGACGGCGATGTCGCGCTTGACTCCGAGCACCCCTCCGCGCGCGCCGGTCATTCCGACGTCGGTCACATACGCGGTGCCGCCCGGCAGCACGCGCGCGTCGGCGGTCGGGATGTGGGTGTGCGTGCCGAGCACGGCGGTCACGCGTCCGTCGAGATGCCAGCCCATCGCCACCTTCTCGCTCGTCGCCTCCGCGTGCATGTCGACGAGGACGTGATCGGCCTTGCCGCGGAGCTCCGCCAGCAGCGTGTCGGCCTCTGCGAAGGCTGAGCGCCCGGCCGCCATGAAGATGTTTCCGGACAGGTTGATCACCGCCAGGCGGACGCCGTCGCGCGCCACGACCGTGTGGCCGTGGCCCGGCTGACCGCGCAGGTAGTTGGCGGGCCGCAGGATCCGCGCTTCCTCGTCGAGATAGGGGTAGACCTCGCGATGACGGTAAGCGTGATTGCCGAGCGTGATCACGTCGACGCCGACCGCGAAGAGGTCGTCGGCGAGCTTCGGCGTGATCCCGAACCCGCCCGCGACGTTCTCGCCGTTGACCACGACGAAGGTCGGGTCGAGGCGCTCACGGAGCCCCGGCAGCGTACGGAGCAGCGCCCGCCGGCCTGCCGGGCCGACGAGATCGCCGCAGAACAGGATTCGCGCGGTCGCGGACACGGTGATGCGAGCCTATTCGGCTCGGGCCGGGCTCGTCCAGCGCCTTTTCCCAAGCGAACCGCCCGACGAGCCATACTGCTGGCGATGAGCCGCCCTCGCGGAGCCCGCTGATGAGCACTGGGCGCCACGCCGGCGCGCCACTCGCCGAGCAACCGCCGGAGGAGCCGCCGGGTCAGCTGCCGCCGGCCCCGCCCGCGCCTCTCGTCATCCCGCGGGGCATTCAGCTGGTGCTGCTCCTGGTCGCACTGCTCGCGCTCTGGGTCGCGGCGCGCGCGGCGCGCAGCGTCGTCGAGGTCGTCGTGATCGCATCGTTCATCGCGCTGATGCTCAACCCGATCGTCAGCTTCCTGCACCGGCGCGGCGTCCCGCGTGGACTCGGCATCCCACTGACGTACCTGATGCTGATCGTCGTGCTGGCCGGCATCGGCGTGGCGCTCGCCCAGCCGATCTCCAACCAGGTCAACTCCTTCCAGCACAACGTGCCGCATCTCGTGGCCGAGGCCAACAAGCGGCTCGACAGCGTGCAGAGGTTCTTCAACCACCACGGGATCCACATTCAGCTGGAGAAGCAGGGTCAGACAGCGCTCGACACGATCCAGACGAAGGTGCTGAAGGGCTCGAGCTCGCTGCTGTCGTTCACGACCAGCCTGCTCAAGAGCGCCGCCACCGCCGCGTTCGCGCTCGTGCTGATCTTCGTGATGTCGGTCTACCTGCTCGTCTACGCCCGCCAGATCGGGACGCTCGTGCGCCGCCTGCTTCCCGCCGGGGACGGAACTCCCGAGGACGACTTTCCGACCCGCGTCCAGCGCGCGGTCGGCGGCTACGTGCGCGGGCAGCTGCTGTTCAGCGTCATCATGGGAACGACCGCGGGCGTGGCGCTGTGGCTGTTCGGCGTGGCCGGCGTCTTCCACGACGGAAGGACCTACGCGTTCGCGTTCGGAGCCTTCTTCGGCGTGATGGAGCTGGTGCCCTATGTCGGCCCGGTCCTCGGCGCGATCCCGCCGGTGGCCGTCGCGCTGTTCGAGAACCCGCTGACGGCCCTGTGGGTGGTGCTGATGTTCATCGTGATCCAGCAGCTCGAGGGCCACATCGTGGCGCCGCAGATCTTCAGCCACGCGCTGCGCATCAACCCCGTGCTGGTGATCATCGCCCTGCTCTTCGGCGACGCCATCTACGGCATCATCGGTGCGCTGATGGCCCTGCCGGTGGCCGCCGTGATCCGTGAGACCCTGCTCTACCTCCGCCGGCACGTCGTGCTCGAGCCGTGGCGCACGCAGGCGCCGCCGCCGCCCTGATGACTGGGCCCACGATGCGGGCGCACTCGCTCTCGAAGCGTTTCGGCGAGCGGGTCGCCCTCCGGGACGTGAGCTTCGAGCTCGCCGCCGGCGAGATCCTCGCCGTGATCGGACCCAACGGCGCCGGCAAGACCACGCTGCTGTCGCTGCTGGCGGGGGCGGCGGTGCCGAGCGCGGGCGAGGTGGCGGCTCCACCGGGCGAGCGGATCGGTTGGGTGCCGCAGCACACCGCGCTCTACTCGAAGCTCTCGGTGCTGGAGAACCTGCGCCTGTTCGCGCGACTCGAACGCGTCGCCGACCCGGAGGAGGCCGTGAGCGCGATGCTCGAGCAGACCGGTCTGCAGGCACGCGCCGACGAACAGCTCGGCCGACTCTCAGGCGGCAACCGCCAGCGCGTGAACATCGCCATCGGACTGATCTCCCAGCCCGTCGTCGCGCTGCTGGACGAGCCGTCTGCATCGCTTGACCCGCGCCAACGCGAGCGGCTGTGGCGCTTCATCACGGCGCGCGCACGGGCCGGCACGAGCATCGTCTTTGCGACCCACGACATCGCCGAGGCGGAGCGCTACTCCGACCGCGTGCTCGTGCTCGCCGACGGCGAGCTGCTGTTCAGCGGCTCGCCCGCGGATCTGCGCGCTCACGGCAGCGGCGACATCGAGAGCGCGTTCGTCGCCTTCCTGCGGGACCGAGGACACTGATGGCGGCGGTCCGCTGGATGCTCGCAAAGGACCTTCGGATCCTGCGCCGCTCGCCGGCGTTGATCCTGCTGCTGATCATCTACCCGGCGGCCGTCGCCGTGCTGATCGGGCTGGCGCTGTCACGCGGTCCGGGTCTGCCGCGCGTCGCGTTTCTCAACGAGATCCCGCCCAGTCAGCGGGTGATCGAGCTCGGCAAGACCCGGATCGACACCACTCGCTACGAACGCGAGCTCTTCCAGGCGATCACCCCCGTCCCGGTCAGGACCCGGGCACAGGCGCTCGCCGACGTCCGCGACGGCTCGACGATCGCCGCCCTGATCATCCCCCCCAACCTGCCGCACCTGCTGGCGATGGCGGACACATCCGCCTACGTGCAGGTGATCTACAACGGCGACGCGATCAACCAGTCGCTGGTGGAGACGGCGCTCGAGTCCAAGCTGGCGCAGGCCAACGCGGCGCTCGCCGGGGAGCTCGAGAAGGTCGCCGGCAGCTACATCGACCTGCTGCTCTCCGGCGGCAAGCTCAACTTCATCGGGCTCACCTTCAACGTGCTCGGCCTGCGCGACTCGGCGCAGATCCTGGACGGCGTGCTGGCCGGGCTGCCGCCGAACTCGGCTCTGCGTGCCAAGCTCGCGCCCGTCGCGACCTTCGCAAAGATCGCCGTCGACAACCTCGCCAGCTCGAAGGCCGTGATCGGAGCCGTCGGCGCGCCGATCGTGGTGCACCAGCGTCTCATCAGCGGTCGGCGCACGCCGCTTGACTTCTACGCCGTGGCCGTCGCGGTGACGGTCTCGTTGATGTTCGTCTGCCTGCTGCTCGCATCCGGCACGCTCGCGCTCGAGCGCGAGGAGCACACGCTCGAGCGACTGCGCCGCGGTCTTGTCACGCCGACCGCGCTGCTTGGCGAGAAGGCGCTGCTGGCCAGCGTCTGCGCGTGTTTCGTCGGCTTTGCGATGCTCGCCGGAATCGGCATCTTCGTGCCGCTGCACTGGAGCCGTGTCGGTCTGTGGCTGCTCGGCTTGGTGGGCGGGTCGCTCGCGTTCGCCATGCTTGGCGTCGCGCTCGGCGGCCTCGTCCGCGACGTGCGCGCCGCCTCGCTGCTGGCGCTCCTGGTTTCGCTGCCGCTCGTCTTCCTCGCGCTCGTTCCCGCGGGAGCAGTTGCGGTCGGTCTCTATGACGTGATCCGGGTGGTCTCGGCGATCTTCCCGTTCAAGGCCGCGCTCGAGGCGATCGATGCGGCCGTCAACGACTCGAGTCCGACCATCTGGGCGGCGCTCGGGCACCTCGCCCTGCTCGTGCTCGGCTTTGGCGCCCTCGCGCGCATCGGGTTGCGCCGCGGATAGGCCGTATGACGGTCGCGGCGCGCCCGCTACCATCGTGGACGATGTCCTTCCCGACGACGCGTCTGCGGCGGCTGCGTCGGACCCCCGCGCTGCGTGATTTGGTGCGCGAGACCGAGCTCAGCGCGGCGCGGCTGATCGCGCCCCTCTTCGTGGCGTCGGTCGCCGAGCCGATCGAGGCGATGCCGGGTGTGTCGCGACTGACGATCTCGGGGGCCGTGGCGGCCGCCGGTGAGCTGGCGGCGCTCGGGGTGCCGGGGGTGCTTCTGTTCGGGATCCCCGATCACAAGGACAGCGAGGGGTCGGGCGCGTGGGATGACGACGGCGCGGTGCAGCTTGCCGTGCGCGCGATCAAGTCCGCCCACCCGGAGCTCGTCGTGATGACCGACGTCTGCCTGTGCGAATACACGAGCCACGGCCACTGTGGTGTCGTGCGAGGGGACGGCTCGATCGACAACGACGCCTCGCTCGAGCTGCTTGCGCGCACCGCGGTGAGCCACGCGCGCGCCGGGGCCGACGTGATCGCCCCGAGCGACATGATGGACGGCCGCGTCGGCGCGATCCGCGCGGAGCTCGACGCGGAGGGCTTCGCCGAGCTCCCGATCATGGCCTATGCCGCGAAGTTCGCCTCCGCCTACTACGGGCCATTTCGCGAGGCGGCCGGCTCGGCGCCGGCGTTCGGCGACCGTCGCAGCTACCAGCTCGATCCCGGCAACGCGCGCGAGGCGCTGCGCGAAACCGAGGCCGACATCGCGGAGGGAGCCGACATCGTGATGGTCAAGCCGGCGCTCGCCTATCTCGACGTGATCGCGGCCGTGCGCGCGATCACGCGACTCCCGCTGGCGGCCTACAACGTCAGCGGCGAGTATGCGATGGTGAAGGCCGCCGTCGCGACCGGCGCGTTCGAAGAGCGCGCGATCGTGCTCGAGACATTGACGGCGATTCGCCGTGCGGGGGCGGACATGATCATCACCTACCACGCGGAGGACGCCGCCAGATGGCTCGCGCAGACCTGATCCCAACGCCGAAGACCCGCGCGCGCCGCGACGGCGCGGCCGTCGCCCTCGACGACCTCGATCGCCGGCTGCTGAACCTGATGCAGGGCAGCTTCCCGCTCGATCCGCGTCCCTACGCCGCCGTGGCGAGCGCCGCCGGCTGCTCAGAGCAGGAGGTGCTCGAGCGCGTGGCGCGTCTGGTCGGCGAGCGGATCATTCGCCAGGTCACGCCGATCTACGACACTCGTGCGCTCGGCTACAGCTCGATGCTCGTGGCGGCAAAGGTCGATCCCGAACACCCGTGGGCGGCGGCGAAGATCATCAACTCCCATCCCGGGGTGTCGCACAACTACCTGCGCAACCACGAGTTCAACATGTGGTTCACGATCGCCGTCGAGCGAGACTCCGAGCTCGGCCTCGACGGCACTCTGGATGTGCTCGCGCAGCTGACCGGCGCGGAGTCGATCCGCCAGCTGCCGACGCTCAAGCTGTTCAAGATCCGCATGGACCTGGAGATGGAGGGCGGCACCGCCGCACTTGCCTCGCCCGGCGCCGAGGTGGCCCCCGCGCCGCTGGAGGCGATCGACTACGACGAGCGCGACGTGGCCGTGATCCGCGCGACGCAGGGTGACCTGCCGATCGTCAGCGAGCCCTACACGGCGGCGGCCGAGCAGCTCCGGCTCGACGTCGGCGAGCTGCTCGAGCACATGGCCGGGATGCGCGAGCGCGGGCTTCTGCGCCGGGTCGCCGCGATCCTCTATCACCGCCGCGCCGGCTTCTCGGCCAACGGCATGGGCGTTTGGAAGGTCCCCGCCGAGCAGATCGAGTCGCTCGGCCCACGGATGGCCTCCTATCGCGGAATCTCTCACTGCTACCAGCGCCCGACCTACCCCGACTGGCCCTATTCGATCTTCACGATGGCCCACGGACGCTCGAAGGAGGAGTGCGACGCCGTGCTCGACGCGATCGCGCTCGACACGCAGATCGACGGGCGCGCCACGCTCTACTCCTCGACCGAGTTCAAGAAGATCCGCCTCCTGTACTTCACCGACTCCTTCAAGGAGTGGGAAGCGGCCCACGCCTAGCGCGGACCGGCCGGCCGGCGCCGCGACGCTAGCGAGCGACACCGCGGCGACCGCCGCAGCAGCCGTGGAGCTCCCGCGGGGGTCGAATATCGTCTCCGGCGCCGTGTCGGACACCGTCAACGACTCCGTCTCAGCCGAGCTCTACTCCCGCGCGTGCGCGGTGCTGGTCGGGGGCGTCAACTCACCGGTCCGAGCGATGCGCGCGATCGGGCGCGACCCCCTGTTCATCGACCACGGCGCCGGCGCGGAGATCGTCGACGTCGACGGCAACCCCTACATCGACTACGTCTGCTCGTGGGGAGCGCTCGTCGCCGGCCATGCCCATCCGGCGGTGCTCGAGGCGGTCGCAGCGGCCGCGGCGCGGGGGACCAGTTTCGGTGCGCCGACCGCGCTCGAGGTCGAGCTGGCCGAGGAGGTGGCGCGCCGCGTGCCCGGCGCCGAGATGCTGCGGATGACCTCGTCGGGGACCGAGGCGGCGATGACGGCGATCAGGCTCGCGCGCGCACACACCGGCCGCGACACCGTGATCAAGTTCGCCGGCGCCTATCACGGGCACTCCGACGGACTGCTGGCCGCCGCCGGCTCGGGCCTCGCAACCCAGGGCATCCCGGCGACTCCGGGCGTCCCGGCGGCGACCGCCGCCGCCACGGTCGTGCTCCCGTGGAACGACGCCGAGGCGCTCGCGCAGGCCGCGGAGCGCCACGCCGTCGCCGCGATCATCGCTGAACCGTGCCCGGCCAACATGGGCCTCGTCCCCGCCGCCGACGGGTTCCTCGAGCTGCTGCGCGCCAGCGCCGACGCCTGCGGCGCGCTGCTGATCCTCGATGAGGTGATCAGCGGTTTTCGCGTGGCCCGCGGCGGCGCCGCGGAGCGCACCGGCATCGTGGGCGACCTCGTCGTGCTCGGCAAGATCCTCGGCGGCGGCCTGCCGGCGGCAGCTCTCGCCGGGCGCCGCGAGCTGCTCGAACACCTCGCGCCGGTCGGCGCGGTCTATCAGGCGGGCACGCTGTCCGGCAACCCGCTCGCCGTCGCCGCCGGCCTCGCCACGCTTTCGCTGCTGGACCGCGGAGCCTATGCGGCGCTCGCATCGACGACGCAGCGGCTGGCCGAGGGCCTCCGGTCTGCGGCCGGCGAGCGCGCGGTCAGCGTCAGCTGGATGCCGGGCCTCCTGACGGTGTTCTTCGCGTCCCGGCCGCCGCACGATTTCGCGAGCGCTCAGGACTGCGACACCGGCGCCTACGGAGCCTGGTGCCGTGCCCTGCTGGCGCGCGGCGTCTACCCACCGCCGTCGCAGTTCGAGGCGTGGTTTCCCTCGCTCGCACACACCGACGAGCACGTCGAGCGCACCTTGGCGGCGGCGCGGTCCGCGTTCGAGGCGCTCGACGCCGGTTCGTCGTGAGCACGCTGGAGCGCCTGCGCGAGCTGATCGCGGCCGAGGGCGAGCCGCTCACAGCCGGCCTGCTGGCGGCGGTCCCGGCCGGCGCGGAGGCGTCGCTCGGCGCGCTCGCCGCGGCCGGCCCCAGGGCGAGTGCCGATCCGGCTGCCTACGAACTGCTCATCGAGGCGATCTACGAGGGCTACCTGCTGCACTACGGGGTCTCGCGGCTGCTCGCACCAGGCGACTCCGATCTGTCGCTGCTGGCCGGCGACCGCCTCTACACGCTCGGTCTGGAACGCCTCGTCGCGCTCGGTGACCTCGACGCGGTGCTCGAGTTGGCGGACGTGATCGCACTCTGCGCGCTGCTGGTCGGGCGCGGGGAGGCGGCTAGCTGCGAGCCGCTCTGGCGCGCCGGCGCCCAGGCGGTCGGCTGGGGGGCCGGGGACGGCTACCGCAGCGCGAAGGAGCTCGCCCGAGCAGGGCACCCGGGAGCGGGGGAAGCGCTCCGCGCGCTCGCTGCTCCCCCCACCGTTGCATGAAAGGTATTCTTCCCGGTCGCCCGTTCCCAGGAGCTTCATTGGCACCCACGCGCAGGCCCAGCAAGTCCAAGTACACCGCCGATCGCGGCATTCCCGGCGCCTTCGACGGTGAGACCGTCACCCGGCGGCGCTTCATGACAGGCACAGCACACGGCGCGGGAGCGCTCGCGACGATGGGCTTTGCGCTGCCGGCGCTCGCCTTCGCCGTCGGACCGATCTTCAAGAACGACACGCTGCCGTGGCAGACCGTCGGCACGCCCGACATGTTCCCCGACGACAACTACATCCCGGCGGTGATCGTGATCGCGCCTGGTATCGGGGAGGCGGGCAAGAGCACCGTCTACATCCGCAAGCGCAACCCCTCGATCGACACCACGCCGTCCAACCAGTACAACCAGTGGGTCGCGATCTCGACGCGCTGCGCGCACCTCGGGTGCCCCGTGCGCTGGGTGCCGGCGTCCGAGCGCTTCATCTGCCCCTGCCACGGCGGGGTCTACGACCTGCAGGGCGTGCGCGTCGGCGGGCCGCCCCCGCGGCCGCTCGACCGCTTCTACACCCGCCTTCAGAACGGCTTCGTGCAGGTCGGCCCGCGCTACAGCGTCAACAGCGAGCTGCGGATCTTCTCCCCGCGCGATCCGGGCGAGCCGCTCGACGGCATCGGCCAGTACCTCTACCCGTCGCGCCCGAGCGTGCGCGCGTTCTGATGCCCAAGCTGCCGGCGCCGCCGATCCCGCCGCAGTTCCTGCCCCAACCGCCGCGCCCGGGGACGCAGCGCGGCCGTCCGCGCACCCCGCTCGAGAAGGGCGCCGAGGCCGGCAAGTCCGCCGTCGACTGGATCGACGAGCGCACCTCACTCTCCGGCGGCGTGCGCTGGGCGCTCTTCCGCAAGGTGCCCAAGGGCACCAACTGGTTCTACACGCTGGGGTCGGCGACGATGATCGTGTTCCTCTCGCAGGCCGTCACCGGCGTGTTCCTGGCGATGTACTACCGCCCCGACGCCAGCGGCGGCGCCTACGAGTCGGTGCGCTACATCACCAACGACGTCTTCCTCGGCCAGTTCGTTCGCGGCATGCACAAGTGGGGCTCGTCGGTGATGGTGATCCTCGTCTTCCTGCACATGGGCCGCACGTTCTTCTTCGGCGCCTACAAGTACCCGCGCGAGCTGAACTGGGTGATCGGCGTGGTGCTCCTGATCCTGACGATGCTGATGTCGTTCACGGGCTATTTGCTGCCGTTCGACCAGCGCTCCTATTGGGCGACGATCGTCGGCGTGAACATCAACGGCACCGGCCCGCTGCTCGGCCCCTACCTGAGCGACTTCCTGCGCGGCGGGCCCGAGTTCAGCGCCACAACGCTGTCGCGGTTCTACTCGATTCACATGCTGCTCGTCCCCGGCGCGATCGCGGCGATGATCGGTGCCCACCTGTACCTCGTCGCGAAGCTCGGGACGACGGCGCCGCCATGGCTGAAGGCGAAGCCCGAGCCTGAGCTGGTCGAGGAACGGCTGTGAACCAGCGCGAGAAGGAGGAGTACCTCCGCGAGTACTCGATCCTGAAGTCCCAGGGCAAGCCGTTCTTCCCCTACGCCGTCGCCAAGGACGGACTGATGGGGTGCCTGGTGATCGCGATCATCATCACGCTCTCGATCGTGCTCGGCGCTGAGCTGGGCCCGAAGGCAAACGCCGCGACGACCACCTACACCCCGCGACCGGAGTGGTACTTCTTCTTCCTCTTCGAGCTCCTGCGGGTGATCAAGCCGCCGAACTTCGTCGGCCTCGCGACGATCGGCGTGCCGACCCTCGGGATGATCCTGCTGTTCCTGCTGCCGTTCTACGACCGTGGGCCCGAACGCCATCCGTTGCGCCGGCCGGTGGCGACGCTGACGGGCATCTTCGTGATCTGCGCGATGGCCTTCCTGACCTATCTGGGCGCGAACGCCGGGGCGCCGACCGAGAACACGATCACAGCACCCGCGACGGTGGTCGCGGAGGGCAAGCAGGCCGTCTCGGAGTTCTACCTCGGGCGCGCCGTGGTTGCCCAGTCCGGCTGCGAGGCGTGCCACAAGATCGGCGACAACGGCAACGACGGTCCGGGGCCCGAGCTGACCAGCATCGGTGCCCGCATTCCGGCCCAGGGCATCGCCCGAACGCTCGTCAACCCGACCGAGCCGATGCCCTCCTACGGCGGCAAGGGCGGCCTTCCGCCCAAGCAGTTCAGCGCCGTCGTCGCCTTCCTGTCAGATCTGAAGTAGATGTCCGGCGAACCGCCCGGCACACTCGACGCGGTTGCGGTCCGCGCGATGTTCGACCGTATCGCGGGGCTCTATGACGTGATGAACACGGTGATGACGGCGGGGCTGCACCACCGCTGGCGCGAGCGCGCCGTCCAGCTCGCGGCGGTCGGTCCGGGCAGCCGGGCCATCGACGTCGCGACCGGCACAGGCGACCTCGCCGTGGCGCTCGCGCGCGCCGTCGCGCCGGACGGGGAGGTCGTGGCGTGCGACTTCTCCGAGCCGATGCTCGCGCGCGCGCGCACGAAGGCGCCGCAGCTGCGCTTCGAATGGGCCGACGCGCTGGCGCTCCCGTACGCGAGCGACAGCTTCGACGCGGCCACCGTCGGCTTCGGGGCGCGCAACTTCTCCGACCTGCGGCGCGGCGTGGAGGAGATGGTCCGGGTCGTACGCCCCGGAGGGCGCGTCGTGATCCTCGAGATCACGCGGCCGTCCCGCGAGCCGCTCGCGAGCTTCTTCCGCGCGTGGTTCGACCGGATCGTGCCGGCGCTCGGCCGTGTGGCCGGCGACAGCGCCGCCTACAGCTACCTGCCGAGCTCGGTCAAGCGCTTCCCGTCTCCGCATGAGCTGGCCGAACTGATGGACGGCTGCGGCCTGCGCCGGATCCGCTACGTGCTGACGGGCGGCGGGATCATCGCCATTCACGTCGGCGAGGTGGCCTGATCGAGGCGGCCGCGGACCCGTTCGACGCGATTCTCGCGCTGGGGGGAGACCCGCTGCGCGCGGCGATGGCAGCGGTCGAGACGAGGTTGCGCGAGATCGCCGCCGTCGAGCAGCACTCGCTCGCCACGGTCGCCGCCGGCGGCAAGCGCCTGCGGCCGCTGCTGGTGCTGGTGGCCGGGCTCGGCAGCAGCGCCGGCGTGGAGCTCTCGCGCGCCGCCGCCGCGGTCGAGCTGATCCATTCCGCGACGCTGGTGCATGACGACGTCCTGGACGACGCTCCGCTTCGGCGCGGACGCACGACGGTCTTCGCCGCCGCGGGGCGCCGCGCGGCGACGGCAACCGGGGACCTGCTGTTCTCGAGCGCGTTCACGGAGCTCGCGCGCAACGGCGTCATCGCCCAGCTGCGCGCCCTGTCCGCAGCCTCCGCCGCCCTCGCCCGCGGCGAGCTGATGCAACGGGCCGACGCATGGCGCGCCGACGTCTCGCTCGAGCGCTACCTGCAGCGCTGCGAGCTCAAGACCGCGTGGCTGTTCGCCGCCGCTTGCGAGCTCGGCGCGCTGGTCGGGGGCGGGCCGCCGCTGTGGCCGTTCGGCCACGCGATCGGACTTGCGTTCCAGCTGCTCGACGACGTGCTCGACATCACGGGGCCCGCCGAGCGCACCGGAAAGCGCCGCGGCACGGACCTGCTGGACGGCACCGTGACGCTGCCGCTGATCCTCGCGCGCGAAAGCTCACCCGAGCTCGCCGCACTCGACCTGCGGGCGATCGAGGGGGCCGCGGAGGCCGAGCGGATCTGCCAGGCGATCGAGGCCACCGGCGCCGGCGAACGGGCGCGCCTGCACGCCCTCGACCTCGTCGCCCAGGCCAAGCGGGAGCTGCCGCCCGAGTGTCCGCCGCTGCAACGCGAGGCGCTCGAGCTGATGGCCGACGGCCTGGTTGACCGCTACGCCTGAAGGGGGTGCTCGCGATCCGGCTGCGCCGGATCGCTGCGCTCCGGCTTGACGGCGGCGTGGGGTGCGCGGCCGCTCGATGCCTCACACCGCGCGGCCAGGCGGTGCCTGGCCGCATTCCGTCCCGCTGAGCACCGCCCCCGCGCCCCCGCCGCGCTACAGCTCCACCAGCCCAAACATCCGTGGCGCACGCCGGCCCATCAACCCACCGATCCGTGTCCAGCAGGCGCGCAGGGATACCGCGAAGCGGTATCCCGAGCACCCCGAGCACCCCCTAATGGAAGTCGAACGGAACGATCAGGTCGTCTTCGAGCGCCTTTGCGAAGGCCTCGATCTCGGCCTCCATGCAGGCGCGTGAGACGCGCGTGAGGGTGGACTGAAGCTTGCGCGTGCCACGGTCGAGCTCGCGGTCGAACTCGTCGACCGCCTCCTGGCCGAAGACCCCGGTGCCGCACCACTCGCAGTTGGGGCAGCGCAGGACGACGCGCCAGTGCGTGCGCCCGATCAGCGACCAGTCGATCGGCTGCACCAATCGCGAGCCGCAGCTGCCGCAGCAGCACAGCTCCGGGTCGCTCGTGGTCTCGTCGTAGCCGGCGTGCTCGACGCAGGAGACGTCGACCGAGGGGCGTGGGAGCTCCACGTCGCCCGTCTCCGGTTTACCGCGATTGACATCCATAGGGTGCTCATCGGCCACAGCCGCCCGGCGCTTGAGCGACCGGTACGCAGCCCCCTTCACGCTAGGCTGGACGCCGTGCCCCGCGCGATCCGTCCAGTCGACCATGAAGAACACCTGAGCCTCATCGAGCACCTCGACGAGCTGCGGACGCGGCTGATCGTGAGTCTCGTGGCCATCGGCGTCGCGTTCGGTTTCTGCTTTTGGCAGAACCATGCGCTGCTGCATCTGATCGGAAACCCCTACGCGAAGGAGACGCAGGGACAGGTCAACAAGTGTCGCGGTGAGCAGGGACCCGTGTGGTGTGCCGATCAGGCGCTGAAGGTGGAGGCGCGCACGCTGCAGAAGGTGATCGGCGTGATCGACAATCCGGCGAACGGTCTGAAGGCGTCCTCGCGCGCCGCCCTGAAACCGCTCGGCCCGGCGCTCAACGCGGCCCTGTCGAAGCTGCCCAAGACGGTTCCGGCGAACAGCCTGGTGACGATCGGCATCGGCGAGCCGTTCACCGCCACGATCACGGTGACCTTCTACTTCTCGTTGCTGCTGTCGCTGCCGATCGTGCTGTTCGAGCTGTACGGGTTCATCATCCCGGCGTTCAGCCCGACGGAGCGCCGCGTGGCCCGTCCCGTGCTGGTCGCCGTGCCCGGTCTGTTCAGCTGCGGCGTGCTGTTCGGTTACTTCGTCGTGCTCCCAGCCGCCGTGCACTTCCTGCAGAACTTCAACAGCGGCTCGTTCGAGCAGTTCGTGCAGGCTTCCAGCTACTACTCGTTCGCGGCGCTGATCATGCTCGCGATGGGCATGATCTTCCAGGTGCCGCTCGCCGTCGTCGCCGCCGCGCGGGCGGGGATCGTCACGCGCAGGCAGCTGCGCAAGAACCGGCGCTTCGCAATCGTCATTGCGGCGCTGATCGCCGCGGCCCTTCCGGGCGACGTGGTGACGATGACGCTCGAGACGCTGCCCGTCATCGTGCTCTACGAGGTCGGTATCCTGGTGGTCGCGTGGCTCGATCGCCGCGACGCCCGCCGAGCGAGAGCGCAGCCGCGCCCCGCCTCAACCAGCGCCCAGCCTCCGCCACCGCCCCCGATTTCCTCAGACAATGCTTTTTGATCTGCGCAGCCCGCACCGCCGGCGTGTCGTCAAGGTGGTCTATGTCTTTCTCGCCCTGCTGATCGGCGTGGGCCTGGTCGGCTTCGGCATCGGCAACGGCAGCAACTTCGGCGGCCTGTTCACCGCCAGCCGCGGCGGCGGTTCGGCCACCGGGCAGACGGCCTACACGCGCGCGCTGACGAAGGCGCAGAAGCAGGCCAACGCCACGCCCGACAGTCCCACCGCGTGGATCAACCTGGGCAAGGCCGCCTACACGGTCGCCGTGCTGCCCACCAACTACCTGTCGACGTCCGGCTACTCGAAGGCCGGCCATGCCGCGCTCGACATCCTGCGTACGGCCTGGCAGCGCTACCTGGCGCTGGCGCCGGCGAACCCCAGCACGCCGTTCGCTCAGGAGGTCGCCGAGGGCTTCTCGACCCCGCCCGCCGGGGTCGGCGACTACAAGACGACCGAGAGCGCCTGGGAGGTCATCGCCGGAAACGAGCCGACGAGCCCCACCGCCTTCGAGTACCTCGCCTACTACTCCTGGCTGGCCGGCAACACGGCCCAGGGGAACGCCGCTGCAGCGAAGGCCAAGGCGATCGCGCCAAAGAGTCAGCTGAAGCAGGTCGAGACCACCTTGTCGGAGATGCAGACCGCCAGCGGCCAGACCGGTGCGACCTCGGCGACCGGTGCGACGGGCGCCAGCGGAGCCACCGGCGGCTGATCGCCGCTAACATCCTGCCGCCGGTCGCTCAGGCCCCGGGCCGTTAGCTCAATTGGCAGAGCAGGGGCCTCTTAAGCCCAAGGTTGAAGGTTCGATTCCTTCACGGCCCATCGAGAAGGCCCCACTCCGAAACGCGCGGGGCGGCGGCGGGAGACGACCTATCTCCCCCTAGGTGCGCGTAGCGGCCTGCTTGTCGACCCACGCCGGGATCGCCCGCGAGCGGGCTGTCATCGTACCGTCGCACGATTGGTGGTCATCCAGACCACGGCGGCAGCCGCGACGGCGAGCAGCAGCTCGGCGAGCAGGTAGCGGACCTGGAGGCCCTGCGGCGACCCGGCCAGCTGCCCGACGTAGGCGCGCGGGAACGCGACCAGCGCCAACCCCGGCAGCGCCACGATCAGTGCCCACGGCCTGCCCGAGCGCGCGAGCGCCGTGAGCAGGCACGGTGCCGCGACAAGCAGGTAGTGGTCCTCGGACAGCGACCCGACGAGGATCACGGCGAGCAGCAGCAGCGTCCCCACGGCCGCCGTGCCGCCCGCCCGCTCGGGCCGCCGCGTCCACAGCCAGACGACCGCCGCCGCCGAGAGGCCGACCGCGACGCGCGCGACGATGCCCCAACCGCCCAGCGCCAGCCGCGCGGCGAGGCCTTCGATCGAGATGTTGTAAACCGCCGCGCGGCCCGTCAGCGAGCCGGCCCCCCCGAGGTAGCGCAGCACGGAGAAGAAGTGCGTGCCTCCGGGCACGAACGCGATCGCGAGACCGAGCGCCACCGCGCCGGCGAGCATCGGCTCGATCACGGCGCGCCAGCGGCGCCGCAGCAGCGGGATCAGGATCAGCGGCATGAGCAGCGGCTTCAGCAGCAGCGTCAGCACGAGCAGCGCCACCCCGGCCCGCCAGCGCTCCGCCTCGAACAGGAACAGGATCCCCACGGCCGCCGGCGCCAGCAGCAGCGAGACGTTGCCGATCCAGAGCGTGTCGCGCAGCACGTCGCTCTTCACCAGCACGAGCGCCGCGAGCACCGACGCCAGCGGCCAGAACCCCCGCCGCCACGGCGCCATGCACAGCAGGCCCGCGGCGACGACGCCGACGGCGCACACCGCGAGCCAGACGTTCACCGCCGCCGCGTAGCGAAGCAACGCCATCGGCAGGAACGCGACCGCCGCGCTCGGCGGGTACACGAAGCGCGGGTCCGAGTAGACCGAGCCGGCGTGCAGCAGAGCAACGACGGCATGATCGATCGGCCGCAGGTCGAGGCCCTTCGCGGCCGTCGCGATCGCGTCATGCGTCTGCTGGACGGCGACCGCCGCGGTGGCGAGCAGGCCGGCTGCAGTCAGCGATCGCCGAACGATGGCCATCGCGGGAGCCTAGAGATCGCCCGATGGCCCGGCCACTCCGCCCACAAGCCCAGGAGAAACCACCCCAGCGGCGGTCACCCCAGCGGCACTACACTCGTGGTCGCTTTCGTGCCGGGGTGCGACGGAACCGGATGCCTCGGCTTACACAGTAGGGAGGTGGCATCGATGCTTTCCAAGCTCAAGCCGCAGCCGGCGACGGTGATCGCGTCGGTCGCGCTGTTCGTGGCGCTCGGCGGGACGTCCTACGCCGTGACCGGCGGAACGCCCTTCAACATGATCAGCGGCTCGCAGCTGGTGAACCGCTCGGTCTATGGCGCCAAGCTGGCGCCGCACACGATCACGGGCGTCGAGGTGAACGTGGCGAGCTTCCCCAAGGTTCCGTCGGCCCATCTCGCCGACCAGGCGACCGACGCCGGCAACGCCGAGTACGCCACCAACGCCACCAACGCCGAGAACGCGACCAACGCAACGAACGCAACGACGGCCAAGACCGCCGACACGGCCGGCACGATCACCGGCTCGATCAGCGGCAGCCAGGTCTCCGGTCCCGTCGCTGCCGCGACGAACGCGACGAACGCCACCAACGCTACGAACGCGACCAACGCCACCAACGCCCAGACCGCCTCGAGCGCGATCACCGCAGAGACGATCACCGGCACGATCGGCGGCGGCCAGGTCTCGAGCCCCGTCGCCAACGCGACCAGCGCGACCAGCGCGTCGAACCTCGACGGTGACGTGCTCACCAACATCTCCACCACCAGCAGCTCCTCCTCCGACGTGACGATCGCTCACGACATCGACCTGACGCTCGCGATGCGCTGCACCGGCGGCGACGTCGACATCGACGCGACGACCTCCGTGAGCGGCGCCTCCTACGGCATGAGCGCGATCGCCGGCGGCGCCGACCCGACCTTCGTCAAGGCCGAGGGCAGCTTCAACACCGGCACGCCGATCACGACCACAAACGCCGCGCCCGCCCAGCTCAGCTTCTCCTACCGCCAGCCCAGCGGGTCGGTGGCGGCGGGGACGCTGACCGTCTTCGACAACGGCGGCACCTGCTCCGCGTTCGGCGTCGTGGAAGCGAGCGCGAGCTGAGCGATGCGGCGGGCGCGCACCACGGCGATCAACGCGGCAGCAGCCCTCGCCCTGGCCGCGACGCTCGCCGCCGCCGCCCTCGCGTCCGGCTCGCTGACCAAGAACCGGATAGACATCGTCGCCATCGCCGCCGGCCACACGCGCACGCTGAACGTTCCCTACCCCGACGCGCTCGAGTACGGCAACGCCCGCTACAGCGGCCGCGTCGTCGTGCTCGCGCCCGCCGCCGGCGCCCGCGGCGGCCGACCCGACCTCGCGAAGGTCAGGATCCTCTCCGCCCAGCCCGCGCTCGGCGGCTCGCTCTACCGCGTCCGCGCTCGCAACGCCAACGCCGCCGGCACCGCGGCACCCCGCCTCGAGGTCATCGCCACGACGGTCGAGCCGCTGCCGCACGGCTGACCGTCAGTACTCGTGTCGCGCGAGCCGCAGTCCGCCCCACGACGAGCGTTCGCTCATCGCCCGCGCCGCCGGGACCATCTCGCTGGTCACCAGCCCGTGCTCGGCGGTCAGCTCGTCGATGATCTCGAACGACCGCGCGGTGCGCTCCGGGGTGTCGATCGCGACCGTCACGACCGGAACGTTGCGGGCCAGCTGGAGCAGACGGTCGCCGTGCGGCGCGTGCTCGCCGTGGAAACCCCAGATGCCGCGCAGGCTGGTCGCGCCGGCCGCCGTCGACGCCCGCAGCCGACGCACGATCTCGACATTGAGCGGGCGGCCGTCGTGGCGTGCCCGCTGGGAGCTGTAGACCGTCAGCTTCTGCCACATGGCGAGCCCGTGCTCATCGACCCCCGGCAGCTCGTGCGGCGTCGCCAGCAGCTCGCCGTCGCGCTTGCAGACCTGCACGCGCTCGAGCGTGGCGAGCGGCGTCGCGAGCAGCCGCTCGAGCTCCCCCAGCACGGCGGCGATCCGCTCGCCGGCGCCGATCGCGACGACGACGGCCGGCACCTCGGCGTTCGAGCCGAAGAAGCGGGCGCGGGTGCGCCGTCCGTGCCGCGTCCCGTCGACGCCGAGCAGCACCGTCGCGCCCGCCACCCCGCGGCGCGCGAGCAGGTCGCAGACCGCGACGAACGCGGGGCGGCCCGCGACGAGCTCGCCGCGCCCGACGAACACGCTCAGCTTCGCCGCCTCGCCGAGCTCGTCCGGCAGCGACGGGCGACCGAGCTCGCCCGAGAGCAGCCGCGCGCGCTCGAGCGTGACCAGGCCGCGGCGCTTGATCGCCAGCACCTCCGCGAGCATCGGCTCGATCCGCTCGCGCGCGTCGACCGCGATCGACACGACCGGCAGATCCTCGGAGAGCGAGAGCAGGCGGTCGGCGTGCAGGTGGTGCAGGCGCCCGAACCCCTCGGCGCCTCGCAGCAGCGCGCTCGCCGCGACCTCGTGGCGGCCGTAGAGGTCAAGCAGCTCGTCCGCGAGCAGCCGCCCGTCCGTGCGGTCCCTTTCACCAAAATAGGTGGTGAGTGTCAGAAAGTCCGCGTTCACAGTGAAACTCCGATCGCACGCCCGAGCGCGGCGGCGCCGACGCCGACGACCAGGACGGCGCCCGCGTTGAGGGCGGCCATCGCGAACGCTCCCTCCTCGGCGAGCAGGTGGGTCTCGAGCATCCAGGTCGAGAAAGTGGTGTAGGAGCCGAGCGCCGCGGTGCCGGCGAGCACGAGCGCGTCGCCGCGCAGCGCGAGGCCGCTGAGCAGGCCGAGCGCGAGCGCGCCGCTCGCGTTGATCGCGAACGTCCCGACCGGAAACCCGGAGCGGCCGCGGCCGGCGGCCAGCGCGTCGAGCAGGAAGCGCGCAGCGGCGCCGAGCGCGCCGAGCGCGGCCACGCCGATCCAGACCCAGACGCTCACGTGAGCACCCGCGCGCCGCGCGCGATCGTGGTGGCGAGCCAGATCGCCGCAAACCCGGCGGCGATGCTCGCGGCTGCGTAGCCGAGCGCGAGCCCGATGCGGTCGGCGTCGATCATCGTGACGATCTCGACCGCGAGCGTCGAAAAGGTCGTGTAGGCGCCGCAGAACCCGGTCCCGATCAGCGGTCGCGGGTATGTCGTGAGCGGCAGCCGCTCGCGCAGGCGGGTCGCGAAGTAGGCGAGCGCGAACGAGCCGCTGACGTTGATCGCGAACGTCGCCCAGGGCCACCCGGGCGCGCCGCCGCCGACGGTCAGGCCGAGCCAGACCCGCAGCAGCGCGCCGGCCGCTCCGCCGGCCGCGATCGCGGCAAGCTCACGTCTGTCGATGCTGGGCACGCCAAGCGCTCCTTTCGATCCGCGAAAGGAGCCATCAGCCCATCGACGCCGGGCGGTTCGGCGGGCGGCGCCCGCGCGTCAGGACTCCATCTGACGCCCAGCAGGATAGCGACCAGGATGCTGTTCGGCTGGGTGCATGCACCCAGCCGCCGGGGGGTGCATGCACCCCCCGGACGGGTCGGCGCATGCGCCGACCCGAAAAGCCCTCAACGCACGAGTGCCGAGCGGCCCGCGAAGCGCGCGCGGCTTCCCAGCTCCTCCTCGATCCGCAGCAGCTGGTTGTACTTCGCGACGCGCTCGGAGCGGGCCGGGGCGCCGGTCTTGATCTGGCCGGCCCCGGTCGCGACGACGAAGTCGGCGATGAAGGCGTCCTCGGTCTCGCCGGAGCGGTGCGAGACGACGACCGTGTAGCCGGCGTCGTGGGCGAGCGCGATCGTGTCGAGCGTCTCCGTCAGCGTGCCGATCTGGTTGAGCTTGATCAGGATCGAGTTGGCGATGCCGGCGTCGATGCCTCGGCGCAGGATCGCCGGGTTGGTGACGAAGATGTCGTCGCCGACCAGCTGGATGCGCTTGCCGATCCGCTCGGTCAGCGCCGCCCAGCCGTCCCAGTCGTTCTCCCCCATCCCGTCCTCGATCGAGAGGATCGGGTAGCGGCCGATCAGGCTCTCGTAGTAGTCGACCATCTCGTCGGAGGAGAGCGTGCGGCCCTCGCCCGCGAGCTCGTAGGAGCCGTCCTTGAAGAACTCGCTGGCGGCCGGGTCCATCGCGATCGCGATGTCCTCGCCGGGCCGGTAGCCGGCGGCCTCGATCGCGGCGACCAGCAGCTCGAGCGGCGCCTCGTTGGACTCGAGCGCCGGGGCGAAGCCGCCCTCGTCGCCGACGCCGGTCGCCAGGCCGCGTTTGTTCAGCGTGGCCTTCAGGCGGTGGTAGGTCTCGGTCGCCATGCGCATCGCCTGCTCGAAGGAGGCCGCGCCGACCGGGACGATCATGAACTCCTGGAAGTCGACCGGGTTGTCGGCGTGGGCGCCGCCGTTGAGCACGTTCAGCTGCGGCGTCGGCAGCAGGGTCGCTCCCTCGCCGCCAAGGTGGCGGTAGAGCGGCAGCCCGAGCTCGGCCGCCTGGGCGCGGGCGACCGCGAGCGAGACGCCGAGGATCGCGTTGGCGCCGAGGCGCGCCTTGGTGTCGGTGCCGTCGAGCTCGATCAGCGCGTGGTCGAGGCCGGCCTGGTCGGACGCGTCGCGGCCCTCGACGGCCTTGGCGATCTCGCCGTTGACGTGGCCGACCGCGTGCGTGACGCCCTTGCCGCCGTAGGCCTCACCGCCGTCGCGCAGCTCCACTGCCTCGTGCTCGCCGGTCGAGGCGCCGGAGGGCACCGCCGCGCGGCCGAAGGCGCCGGAGTCGAGTGTCGCGTCAACCTCAACCGTCGGATTTCCGCGGCTGTCGAAGACCTGGCGTGCGTGGACCTGCGCGATTTTTGACATGCCGAGGACTCTACTCGTGCTCGTCTATGTGCGATGTAACAAAAGTGAACTGCGTCGGTGGAAAGCCGCAGCGCGCCGGGGCAGCGCGCGCCGCTACCGCCGGGGCGTCTGGGGGAGCTCGGCGTCGGCGCGCATCACCAGCGCGGAGGCGTTGTCCTCGGGCGCCAGCGCCGCGACGCCGAACTTGATCTGGCAGCGATCCTCGTGCGCGGCGAGCGCCGCCTGGACGGTGTCGAAGCGGCGGCGGACCGTCTCGACGGTCGCGTCCGACATCACGCAGAGGAACTCGTCTCCGCCCATGCGGATGATCAGGTCGTAGGAGCGCAGGTGGTCGCGGATCGAGTGCACCGCGTGCTGCAGCAGCGCGTCGCCGGCGGCGTGGCCGCGGGAGTCGTTGACCGCCTTGAGGCCGACGACGTCGACGTAGGCCGTCGCCAGCGGACCGGCCGTGCGGCGCGCCCGGGCGATCTCCTGCTCGAGGTCCGCGAGGCCCGCCGCGCGCGTGCGCGCGCCGGTCAGCTCGTCGGTCTCGGCGTTGACCAGGCGCTCGAGCAGCGCCTCGCGGTCGGCCGCGGCCGCCTGGCGGTCGCGCGCCGCCTGCTCGCGGTCGAGCGCCGCCTGCTCGCGGTCCGCCGCGGCGCGGGCGCGAAACTCATCCGCCCAGACGCGGTCGGCGGCGGCGCTGCCGTGGTGTTCCGGTTCGCGATAGGGGTCCCCGTCGCCGCCGCCGGATGCTTCGGCGGCCTCCTCCATCAGTTCGCGGTCGCGCACCGCCGCCGCCGCGTCGCGTGCACCCGCCGCGAGGTCGCGCGCGCGGGCGACCGCGTCGCGCGCCGCCGCCGCCTCGACACGGTCCTGACCGACCTGGCCGCGCTGGCGGCTGTTGCGATCGCGCATCTCGCGCGAGGCGTCGTGGATCCCGACGTCGCCGCCGCGTTCGAGATCGAGGTCGCTGGCCCTCTGGTCTGCGTCGGAGGCGGTCTGATCGCTGTCAGCCGCCGTCTGGTCTGCGTCGGAGGCCGTCTGGTCGGCGTCCGCGAGGGTCTGCTCGGCGTCGGCCAGAGCCTGGTCGGCGTTGTCCGCCCGCGCCGCGCGCGCCGGGGAACGCCGCCTGCGCCTACCCGGCCCGCTGGTCGAACCGATCCTGCTATCCCCTGCTTCTGGGCCGCCCACGGCGGGCCTCCACGTGGCGGCCGCGCATCTTGAGCGAGGCACCGGCCGCCGGTTTGATCGCTCAATCCTAGCACCAAACGCCACAAACTCTGAGAGGGCGGTTGCACGCCCGCGACGGCCGTTTCGCGGACGGCTAGCCGGAGTCGCCCTTCGGCCGAAGCGCCGTGACCGCCTCGTCGACCGACGCGAACAGGTGGTCCTCACCGATCCGCGCGAGCAGGCCGCTGTGCCGCAGGCTGTCCCGCACATGGGTGCCGGCGCGCGCGAGCGCGAAGTCGATCCCGCGGCGATCCAGCTCGTCGAGCGCCTCGGCCAGGGCGCGCGAGCCGGTGTAGTCGAGGTCGTTCATGCCGAGTGCGTCGAGCACCAGCAGCCGCGGCGTTCCCAGGGCGCGCGTGAGCGAGGCCTCGACCTGCGCGCGGAAGTGAATCGCGTTGGCGTACCACAGCGGCGTCGCGAAGAGGACCGCCAGGACCCCCGGCAGCTGCGACGCGTCCTTGGAGGTGCTGAGCGGGGCCCAGCTCGTGGTGTGGGGGATCCGCCCGAGCACGTGCAGCTGCGGGCGGGCGCTGAGGCGTGTGCGGTCGAGGATCGCTAGCCCGACGGCGACGCCGATGCCCTGCTCGACGCCGACCAGCGCCACGGTCAGCAGGGTGACGAGCGCGAGCCCCAGCTCGAGGCCGTCGAAGCGCGCGATCGCCACGAGGTCGCGGACGTGGAAGATCCGCGTGGCGATGAAGATCAGCACCGCGGCGAGGGTCGCGAGCGGTACGTCCTTGAGCAGTCCCGCGGCGGGGATCAAAGCGAGCAGCGCCGCCGCGGCGGCGAGCCCCGCGGCCTGCGTGCGGCCGCCGGCCGATGCGGTGGCGGCGGTGCGCGCCGGGCTCGCGTTGACCGGGAACGCGCCCAGCACGCCGGCCGCGATGCTGCCGGCGCCGACGCCGATGAAGTCGCGCCCGACGTCCACCTCGTAGTCGCCCTGGTCGGCGAAGGCGCGGGTCGTCGCGGCCGACTGGCTGACGACGACCAGCGCGACCACGGCGGCGATCGGCGCGACGTTGCCGAGCGTCGAGAACGAGAGGTCGAACAGGCCCAGGCGCGGCGCGCCGTGCGCGATCGCGCCGAGGATCGCCACGCCGTGGGAGTGCAGACCGAACAGCCCGACCGCGAGCGTCGAGCCGACCAGGCCCACCAGGGCGCCTGGAAGCTTGCGGTCGATCCGCTCGGCCGCCACGACGATCGCGAACACGACCGCGCCGATCCCCAGCGACCAGCCGTTGGTGTCGCCGAGATGCGAGATCACGACCTTGATCCGGTTGAGCGTGGAGCCGCCGGCCGACGCGAGGCCGAAGAGGTCGGGCAGCTGGTGCACGACGATGATCACCGCCACCCCGGCCAGGAACCCGGTGATGATCGGGGCCGACAGGAACTCGGCGATCCAGCCCAGGCGCAGCAGCCCGATCAGCGCGACGATCACGCCGACCATCACCGCGAGGATCCCGACCAGGTCGACGTAGTGAGGCGACCCCGCCGGCGCGAGGCGCATGATGCCGACGGCGAAGAGCGGCGCGATCGTCGAGTCGGCGCCGACCGACATCTGCGGGTTGGACCCGAACAGCGCGAACAGCACGGTGCCGGCGACGAAGGCGTAGAAGCCGGTGATCGGCGGCATCCCGGCCAGCCGCGAGGTTGCGAGCTGCTCGGGGACGGCGATCACGAGCAGCGTCACGGCCGCCAGCACGTCCGGCGTCGCCCACGAGCGCTGGTAGGAGCGCAGGGAGGTGAAGACCGGCAGCCCGTGGCGTCCGGCCGACGCCGTCGGCCTCGCCGCCACGGGCGAGTGGATGTCACCCGTCGGGCTCGAAAGCCGCTTCAGCGCACCCCTGCCCCAGCGTGCCATCCCGGCATCATCGCTGAGGACCCGCGGGCGTGCTTGCGCGGGCCGCGAGCGGCTGCGAGGGTTCGGTCCTCCGATGGACGTGGGCCCCCAACTGAGGACCGAGCGCCTGCTGCTGCGGCGCTGGCGGTCGGGCGACCGCGAGCCCTACGCGGCGATCAACGCGGACCCGCAGGTGCGCGAGTACTTCCCCGACATCCTCACGCGCTCGCTGAGCGACGCGCAGATCGACGTGTTCGAGCAGCACTTCGAGCAGCACGGCTTCGGCATGTGGGCGGTCGTGCTGCGGGCCGGCGACCCCGGGCGCGGCGGCGGCGACAGCGGCGGCGATGACGGCGATGACGGCGAGCTGATCGGCTTCACCGGCATGGATCTTGCGACCTACGACGCGCACTTCACGCCGGCGGTCGAGATCGGCTGGCGCCTCGCGCGCCGGCACTGGGGCCACGGCTACGCGACCGAGGCCGCGCGCGCCGCGCTGGCGTTCGGCTTCGAGCAGCTCGAGTGCGTCGAGATCGTCGCCTGCACGGCGCCCGCGAACCTCCGCTCGCGGGCCGTGATGGAGCGGCTCGGCATGAGCTGGGACCCGCGCGAGGACTTCGACCACCCGGACGTGGCGGCGGGCCACCCGCTGCGCCGGCACGTGCTCTACCGGCTGAGCGCCGCCGAGTGGCGGCGCGGTGGGGCGCGGCCGAACCGTTCGTCCGGCCGAGCGCCCGAGCCGTAGGATCCGCGGGGTGGGCGTGCACCTGTTGGCATTCGTCGCGGTCGCCGCGCTGGTGATCGTGGCGCCGGGCCCTGACACCGTGCTCGTGACCAAGAACGCGGTCGTGCACGGACGCGGCGCGGCGCTCGGGACGGCGTTCGGCGTCAACGCCGGCCTGCTGGTCTGGACCGTCGCGGCGGCGTTCGGCGTCGCGGCGATCGTGCGCGAGTCGGCCGTCGCGTTCACGGTGCTGAAGCTGGTCGGTGCGGCCTACCTCGTCTGGCTCGGTCTGCAGGCGCTGCGCGCCGCGCGCGAGCGCTCCGCGCACGCGCCGGCCTCCACGGGCGGCGCGCGTTCGCCGCTCGGCCCGGGCGCGGGCTTTCGCCAGGGGTTGCTCAGCAACCTCGCCAACCCCAAGATCGCGGTCTTCTTCACCGGCCTGCTGCCGCAGTTCGTCGCCCCGGGGCGGGCGGTGCTCGAGCCGTTCCTGCTGCTCGGCGGACTGTTCGTGCTGATGACGCTGATATGGCTGTCCGGCTACGCGGTCGTCGCGGCACGGGCCGCGCGCGTGTTCTCGCGCCCAGCGGTCAAGGCCACGCTCGACGCGCTCACCGGCGTCGTGCTCGTGGGACTCGGCGTGCGGCTGGCGCTGGAGCACCGCTGACGCTGGAGCACCCGGGTGTGGCGGCCGGGCCATCCGCCGCAGCGGCGCGTGCTGTGCCGGCTTGGCGCGGTGGACTGGGGGCGAGTCGTTCGGCGTGCTCACGGCGGGCGCCGGTGCTCCGTCTATCCTGCCGCCGATCCTGGTCAGCGGCACCCCCGCTGACCGGGCCCTACAACCGAAGGGAGCCAGATGCGTCGATCCAGAACACGTCGCGCCGATGCGAAGATGCGACCGCGAATCGGCTATCCGCACGTGGCGTCGACGCTCGCGCTCGTGGTCGCGCTCGGCGGCGGCACGGCGTGGGCGGCCAGCCATCATTGGCTGATCACGTCGACCAAACAGATCAAGCCGAGCGTGCTCGCGGCGCTGCACGGCAAGCGCGGCGCCGCAGGCGCACCGGGCGCCGCCGGCACGAACGGCACGAACGGAGCGACGGGAGTCACGGGGCCTGCCGGGCCGTTCCCGAGCTCGTTGCCGAGCGGGCAGACGCTGACGGGCGTTTGGGCGACCGACGGTAACGCGGCCGCCGGCGGGGACGCGGCGCAGACGGAGATCTCCTTCGCCTTCCCACTCGCCTCCTCGCCGAGCACGAACATCGTCCTGAGCGGCGGGTCGAGCACCGCGGCCTGCCCGGGCACGCTCGCGAACCCCCAGGCGACGTCCGGCAACCTCTGCCTCTACGAGGATTCGCCCACCAACGCCAACACGCTCACGACCGGGAACCCGGTCACCAACACCGGCAATTCGTCGAGTCGCTTCGGCGCCACTGTGAACATCCGCTCGATCGCCTCCGGCTTCTTCGGCGACAACGGGACCTGGGCGGTCACCGGCTGAGACCTCGCCAGGGAGACCTGCGGTGGCGCCGCCCGCGCCGCCGCAGGTCTCGCGCCGCCCGCGTGCGTTTTGGATCAGACGTCGAGCACGGTCGCCTCGCGCGTCAGCCGCGCCGGGTCGAACGCCGCCAGCACCTCGCCGGCCGACCGCGGCGGACCGCCCGGCGCCGCCAGTCCGACGCTCGAGGCCATCCAGCCGATCACCTGCTCGACTGACTCGCCGAGCGCGAGGCGCTCATCGAGCGTCACCGCGCCGCCGCGTTTCGCGAGGCGGCGGCCGTCGGCGCCCAGCACGAGCGGAACGTGCGCGTAGCGGGGGATCGGGAGGCCGAGCAGCCGTCCGAGCAGGATCTGGCGCGGCGTCGTCTCCAGCAGGTCGTCGCCCCGCACGACCTCGCCGACGCCCTGGTCGGCGTCGTCCACCACGACCGCGAGGTTGTAGGCGGGGAGGTCCCCGCCGCCGCCAACGGCTCCGGGGTCGCCGCGCCAGAGCACGAAGTCGTCGACGGCGGCGGCGGCGCTGCCGGCCAGCTCGTCGACGAAGCTCACGCGCTGCGCCCCCGCGTCCAGCCGCCAGGCGGCCGGGCGTCCGCTGCGTTCGCGCGCGGCGCGTTCGCGCGCCGAAAGCGTCCGGCATGTCCCCGGGTAGGCACCCTCGGCCGCGGGCACCGCGTCTTCGCCGGGCAGCGCCGGATGGGGCGCCGCGGCCGCCTCGCGGATCTCTGCCCGCGTGCACCAGCACGGGTACAGCCGGCCGTCCTCGCGCAGCCGTTCGAAGGCCGCGCGGTGGCGCTCGAGGCGCTCGCTCTGGCGGACCACCGGGCCGTCCCAGTCGATCCCGAGTCGCCGCATGTCGGCGATGATGCCCGACTCGTGCTCCGGCCGCGAGCGCTGGCGGTCGAGATCCTCGATTCGCAGCAGGAAACGCCCGCCCTGCGAGCGCGCGAAGCACCACGCGAGCAGGGCGGTGCGAAGGTTGCCGAGGTGCAGCGGTCCGCTCGGGCTGGGGGCGTAGCGGCCGTCCGCGGGGTTCACCCGGCCCACGATGCCATTAGAGTCGGCGGACATGCGCAGCGGGGGTTCACCGAGCGGTCGCGCGATGGGGTGGTGGAGCGCTGCCGCGGCTTGACCCGCAGTCGCTGCCGGCCCACGTCGACCGGCTCTACCGCGCCGCGTGGGCGCTGTGCGGCTCGCAGCACGACGCCGAGGACCTCGTGCAGGAGACCTTCGTGCGCGTGCTCGCGCGCCCGCGCTGGCTGCGCGGCGACGACGAGCTCGCCTACCTGATGCGCGTGCTGCGCAACACGTTCCTGAACTCCCGCCGCACGGCGTCTCGGCGCCCGCAGGTGGCGGCGACGCTCGAGCAGGTGGACGCGGCCGACCCGCGCTCGGCCGAGCGTCCGGATCGGGCGCTCGAGGCGCAGGAGCTCTACGCGGCGATCGCCGAGCTTCCGGAGGACTTCCGCCTCGCACTCGTGGCGGTCGACGTGCTCGGGCTCTCCTACGCCGAGGCGGGGCGCGCGCTCGGCGCGCGCGAGGCGACGATCACGACGCGCCTGCACCGTGCGCGAAGCCGGGTCGTCGCGAGCATCGGGCCCTCCGCGGCGCCCGCCGCGCCGCAACGGGAAGGATCCACCCCGCAGCGGAGTCCTAGTTAGATGTCCACCATGCCCGGACCACCCGACCCCGACCGCGACCGCCTCGGCGAGCTGCTGCGCGCCGTCGAGGCCCCTGCGCCGGCGGCGCTGCACGAGCGGGTCGCCGAGCTGATCGCCGCGGGGTCGAAGCGCCGCCCGCACCACCGCCGCGCGTCCGTGCTCGCCCCGGCCGCCGGTTTCATCGTCGCCGTGGTCGCGCTGGTCATCGCGCTCGGGACGGGCACGATCACCGCGCCGCCGACGCCGCAGCGCGTCTCCCAGCTCGCCCTCGCCGCCGCGAACGCCCCCGCCCCGGCGACGCTGATCGCGGCCGGAACGACGATCTCCTTCCCGCACTGGAGCCACTGGCCCGCGGCCGGCATGCGCCGCGACCGGATCGGCGGGCGCACGATCACGACCGAGTTCTACAGCTCCTACCGCAGCGGCCGGATCGGCTACGCGATCGTGTCCGGCGCCCCCGTGGGCCTGCCGTCCGGCGGCTACGGCGTGAACCGCGTGCGCGAGCGCTTCTGGGTCAGTGGCGGCGAGGCCGGCGCGCACGTGGTCAGCTGGGTGCAGGACGGCCACAGCTGCGTGCTCGCCTCGCGCTCGGTCGCGGCCGCGACGCTGCTCGCGCTTGCGATCTCGCAGTACAGCGGCGCGCCCGTCTGATCGGATAGCGTGGGGCGCGATGGAATCGGCGCTCGCCTGCATGGACGGGGAGCTTCTGGATGCGGCCGCCGCCGTCATCCCGGTCACCGATCTGGGGCTGATCCGCGGTGACGGGGTGTTCGAGGTCGTGCGGCTCTACGACGGCGTGCCCTACGCGCTCGACCAGCACCTGGCGCGGCTCGAGCGCTCGGCCGCCGGGCTGCGGCTGCCGCTCGACGCCGAGCAGTTCCGCGCCGACGTCGCAAAGCTGCTGGCGGCGTGTGAGCCGTCGACCGCGCTCGTGCGAATGCTCGCCACGCGCGGCGGGCGCCGCATCGTGCTGATCGAGCCGATGCCGCAGATGCCCCCGACGCTGGCGCTCGCGCCGATCACCTACGCGCCGACGCGGCTGCTCGACGGCATCAAGTCGCTCTCCTACGCGGCCAACATGCTCGCCTCGCGACTCGCCTGCGAACAGGGCGCCGACGAGGCGCTGCTGGTGACCCCGCACGGCCGCGTGCTCGAGTGCCCGACGGCATCGTTCTTCCTCGTGCGCGACGGCGAGGTCCGCACCCCCCCGCTCTCCGACCACGTGCTCGACTCGATCACGCGTCGCGTCGTGCTGGCGGTCGCGAGCGTGCGCGAGGAGCCGCTCGAGCAGGGCGCCCTGGCCGGCGCGCAGGAGGCGTTCGTCGCCTCGACGCCGTTCGAGGTCTCGGCCGTGCACGCGATCGGCGAGCACCGCTACGACGCGCCCGGACCGCGTACGCGCGAGATCGCGCTGCTCGTGCGCGAGCGGATCGCTTCCGAGCTGCGCTGATGCGGATCGCGACGGTCGTCGGCAACCGGCCGCAGTTCGTCAAGGCCGCCGCCGTGTCGCGGCCGCTGCGCGAACGCCACGAGGAGCTCCTCGTCCACACCGGCCAGCACCACGACGAGGAGCTCTCGGCGGTCTTCTTCGAGGAGCTGGACATCCCGGCGCCCGACCGCAGCCTCGAGATCGCGGGCGGATCCAACAGCTCGCAGCTCGGCCGCATGGTGGCGGCGCTCGAACCGCTGCTGCACGAGCTCCAGCCCGACCTCGTGCTGCTCTACGGCGACACCAACTCGACGCTCGCCGCCGCGCTCGCGGCCGCCGACCGCGGCGTCGCGGTCGCGCACGTCGAGGCGGGGATGCGCTCGTTCGACCGCCGCCAGCCCGAGGAGCGAAACCGCGTGCTGACCGACCAGCTCTCGGAGCTGCTGCTGTGCTCGACCGCGTCGGCGGCGGCGCAGCTCGAGCGCGAGGGCGTGCCGGGCCGGGCCGTGCTCGTCGGCGACGTGATGGTCGACGTGGCGCTCGCCACGCGCGAGCGCGCGCTCGCGCGCACGCAGACGCTCGAGCGCCTCAACCTCACGCCCGGCGAGTACGTGCTGGTGACCGCGCACCGGCCCGCCAACGTCGACGACGCCGCGTCGCTTAGGCGCCTCGTCGAGCTGCTGGAGGCACTCGAGGGTGACGTCGTCATGCCGGTCCACCCCCGCACCCTTGCCCGGCTCGCCGCCCACGGCCTCGATGCCCGGGCGGCGAAAGCCGCCTCATTGACCCCCCCGCTCGGCTACCTCGACTTCGCCGCGCTGCTGCACCGGGCGCGCGCGGTGCTGACCGACTCCGGCGGGGTGCAGAAGGAGGCCTACCTCGCCGGCGTGCGCTGCGTCACCCTGCGCGAGCGGACCGAGTGGACCGAGACGGTGGCGGCGGGCTGGAACACGCTCGTCGGCCTGGACGCGCAGGCCGCGCTCGTGGCGCTGGCGGCCCCGCTTCCGGCGGAGCGCCCGCCGCTGTGGGGCGACGGGCACGCCGGGGCGGCCGTCGTGGCCGCGATCGAGGACTACGCGGCGGCCTGAGCGAGCAGCGTCTGCGCGCCCGCCGCGGTCCAGATCGTCTGCTCGCGCGCCGGGCCGACGCCGACCATCGCGACGGGGACGCCGATGAAGTCGGCGATGAACGCCAGGTAGTCGCGCGCCGCGGCCGGCAGGTCGGCCTCGTCGCGGCACTCGCCGATGTCCTCGGTCCAGCCCTCGAGCTCGACGTACTCGCCGGTCGCGTGGTGCAGCACCGACTGGTGGTAGGGGAAGTGGTCGAAGGTCGCGCCCTCGTCGCCGCGGTAGCCGGTGCAGACGAGGATCCGCTCGAAGCCCGACAGCACGTCGAGCTTGGTGATCGCCAGCGCGGTCAGCGTGTTCAGCCGCGCGGCGTAGCGCAGCGCGACCAGATCGAGCCAGCCGGTGCGGCGGGGGCGCCCGGTGGTCGTGCCGAACTCGTGGCCGACGCGGCGGATCTCCTCGCCCAGCTCGTCGTCGAGCTCGGTCGGGAACGGGCCGGCGCCGACGCGCGTGGTGTAGGCCTTGCAGACGCCCCAGATCTCGTCGATGTCGCGCGGCCCGACGCCGGCGCCGACGCACGCCGCCCCGGCGATCGGGTTCGAGGAGGTGACGAACGGATAGGTGCCGTGGTCGATGTCGAGCATCGCCCCCTGCGCGCCCTCGAACAGCACGATCCGCTCGGCCTCGAGCAGGTCCCAGACCAGCCGCGCGCAGTCGGCGATCTGCGGCTCGAGCTGGTGGCCGTAGGTCACGTACTGCTCGGTCATCGCGTGCAGGTCGAGCGATGCGTCGCGAGCGTAGGGGCGAAGCGCCAGCCGCTTGGGCTCGAGCGCGGCGGCGATCTTCTTGCGCAGGATCTTCTCGTCGAGCATGTCCTGCACGCGGATCCCCAGCCGCGCCGCCTTGTCGGCGTAGCAGGGGCCGATGCCGCGCCTGGTCGTGCCGATCTGCAGCGACCCCAGGCGCGTCTCGCCGGCGTGGTCGAGCAGCAGGTGGTAGGGCATGATCAGGTGGCAGTTGGCCGACAGCTTCAGCCCGCTGGTGTCGACGCCGGAGGCGCGCAGCGAGACGAGCTCGTCGATCAGCACCTTCGGATCGACGACCACGCCGTTGCCGATGATGCAGCGCTTGCCGGGGTAGAGGATCCCCGACGGCACGAGATGGAACTTCCACTCGCGCGCGCCGCGCACGATCGTGTGGCCGGCGTTGTTGCCGCCCTGGAATCGCACGACGGCGTCGGCCCGCTCGGCGAGCAGGTCGGTGACCTTCCCCTTGCCCTCATCGCCCCATTGGGCGCCGACGATCACGATTCCCGGCACGGCCTGGAGTCTAATGGGCGGCTGCGCCGCCTCGGGCAGCGGCGCATCGGTCTGCGCGGCCGTGCTCCGGCCGATCCACGAACGCGGGGTGCGGCCGGCGCTCAGCCGGCGGCGGCCGGTCCGCCCGCGACCTCGTAGGCGACGCGCCGCGCATCGCCGCCGAAGAACGGGAGGATCTCGCACATCCCCTCCAGGCGCGAGACGATCCGCTCGCCCAGCTGGGCCGCCAGCTCGTCGCGTCCGAGGTTCGAGGTCACGAGCGTCGAGCGCTGGTCCTCGTAGCGGGCGTTGATGATCGTGTAGAGCTGCTCGAGCACCCAGTCGGTGCGGTGCTCGGCGCCGAGATCGTCGATGTGCAGCAGGTCGGCCGCCGCCAGGCGGTCGAGGAAGTCGAGCACGCCGCCGCCGCCGCCCGATCCGCGCGAGGGCGGGTCGATCGACTCGCGGATCACGCTGAGCAGGCGCGGGCAGGAGTAGATCGCGACCGTGCGCCCGGCGTCGATCGCCGCCTTGGAGACGATCATCGCGAGCGCCGTCTTGCCGGTGCCGAAGCTGCCGGTCAGCCACAGGCCGTTGCCGGCGTCCAGGTTGGCGGAGATGTCGGAGACGAAGGAGCGGATCACGCGCACCTGGGTCGGGCAGCGCCGCTCGATGTCGATCACGTCGGAGTGCTCGAAGGAGATCGCGCGGTAGCGCTTGGGGATGCGCGCCTCGAGCGCGCGGGCGCGCGTGGCGGCGATGCGAAGCGCGCGGCAGCGGCAGTCGCGCGCGGTCTCGGTCAGCTCGTCGATGACGAACCCGCTGCCGTCGCAGATGCCGAACTCGCAGGGGTGGGCGCTCGAGCGGACGTTGGTGGACATCGCCGTTTCAGGATAGACGCGCCCGCGGTCTCCAAGGCGGGCTGCGCGGCCGCCGCGGCGCTGTTGCGAGCAATCTGCGCGTTTCGCGTATCGTCGGGATGGCGAGGCGTCCGATCGGGGGGACGGATCGGCGTGAGGCGGACGCCGCCGCCCGCTCGGGCGTGCGGCTGCGAGAACCACAGACACGGAGGAACAGGAAATGGCGGGAACCCAGCTGGCCGCGACGGAGCTCGGCTCCACCGGCCTCGAGATCACGCGTGTCGGCTTCGGCGCCTGGGCGCTCGGGGGTGGCGGTTGGGAGTTCGGCTGGGGGCCGCAGGACGACGCGGAGTCGATCGCCGCGATCCACCATGCCGTCGAGCTGGGGATCAACTGGATCGACACCGCCGCCGGCTACGGCTTCGGCCACTCCGAGGAGGTGGTCGGCCGGGCGATCGTAGGCCTCGATCCCAAGCCGTACGTGTTCACGAAGTGCTCGCTGATCGAGGGCCCCGGCCGCCAGGTGGTCAACAACCTGGAGCGCGACTCGATCCGCCGCGAGGCGGAGGCAAGCCTGGCGCGGCTCGGAGTGGACGCGATCGACCTGCTGCAGATCCACTGGCCGCGCCCCGACGCCGACATCGAGCAGGGATTCTCGGCGCTGGCCGAGCTGCGCGAGGAGGGGCTCGTCCGTCACATCGGCGTTTCGAACTTCAGCGTCGAGCAGCTGCGCCGCATCGCCCCGATCGCGCCGGTCGAGACGCTGCAACCGCCCTACTCGCTGGTGGCGCGTGACGTCGAGGCGGAGATCCTGCCGTTCGCGCAGCGCGAGGGGATCGGCGTGATCGCCTACTCGCCGATGGGGTCCGGGCTGCTGACCGGCACGATGACGCGCGAGCGGATCGCGAACCTGCCCGACGACGACTGGCGCAAGCGCGGCGAGCGCTTCCGCGAGCCCGCGCTGACGCGGAACCTGGCGATCGCCGAACGGGTGAGCGCCGTCGCCGAGCGCCTGGGCGTCTCGCCGGGCGCCGTCGCGATCGCGTGGACGCTGCGCAACCCGGCGGTCGACGGCGCGATCGTCGGCCTGCGCCGTCCCGACCAGGTGGACACGCTGATCGCGGGGGCGTCGCTGCAGCTGAGCGACGAGGACGCCGCCGCCCTCGAGGCCTAGCCGGGGGGCGCCTGTAAGGTCAGCGGATGCAATGTCGGCGGCCGGATGGAAACATCCAGGCACCAGACCGAGGAGAGGAGCGGCGTCGATGAGCGAAT
Organism: uncultured Solirubrobacterales bacterium; assembly: GCA_963830975.1. Taxonomy (GTDB): domain Bacteria; phylum Actinomycetota; class Thermoleophilia; order Solirubrobacterales; family Solirubrobacteraceae; genus Palsa-513. The sequence goes on along the minus strand of CAWHOI010000005.1, from coordinate 427,398 downwards.
CCGCGCAGTTCACGATTGGAAGCAACGTCGTGTGCGCCGACGGCGCGTGCGGGGAGCTGCGGCGCGTGGTCGTCGATCCACTCAAGCGCACGCTCACGCACCTGGTCGTCGAGCCGCGCCACGAGGTGGCCAACGGGCGTCTCGTGCCGATCGAGCTGGTGGAGTCCGCGGGCGAGGACGAGATTCGCCTGCGCTGCACGACCTCGGAGTTCGACCGGCTCGAGGACGCCGAGGACCGCCAGTTCATGCCGGGCGCGCGGGGGGAGTGGGGCTACAGCCAGGGCCAGATGCTCTCGCAGCCCTACATCGGCCTGGGCCTCGGCCTCGGCCTCGGCATGGGCGGGATGGGCACCGGGCTCGGGGTCAGCAGCTTCGACCCCGTTCCCCGTCCGATCATCACCGACCGCGTGCCCGTCGGGGAGGTGGAGGTCCGCCGCGGCGACCACGTCCAGGCCACCGACGGGGCGATCGGCCGCGTCCAGGGGCTGGTCGTCGACCCGAGCGACCACCACGTCACGCACTTCCTGCTCGACGAGGGGCACCTGTGGGGTCAGAAGCGCGTGGCGATCCCGATCGGCGCGGTGAAGGAGGTCACCCGCGACCAGGGGGTGCTGGTGAAACTCACGAAGGACGAGGTGCGCGACCTGCCGCCGGTGGAGCTCGAGGAGCCGCACGAGAGCTGAACGCCCTGGCGGCCGCCCGCGCCCCAGGCAACGACTACAGAGAGGATCTGCCGTGCCCGATTCGAGATTGAGCGACGGCGTGCTGTCGGCTCTGAGCACGATGATCGCCGTGACCGGCCGGGCGTGGATCGACGCCGGCCTCGTGCGCAACAACTCCTACGGCGTCGTCGTCGTGGTCGCGCCCGGACCGGGCAGCGACTTCGAGGGGGCTTCGAGGCACTCGTTCGACCACGACGTCGAGGGCTCCGAGCTGCCCGGCGCCTGGTTCGTCGACAACGCGACCGGAAAGAGCCGGATCTGCGAGGCGACCGGGCTGGACAGCCACGTTGCGATCCGCCTGCACCCCGGAACCGTGGTCGGCCTGCGCGGAGCCTTCGCCTGGGGCGGTGCGATCATCGACCCCGCCTACGGCGTGATCGTGGGCACGAGCGGTTGGAGTGAGGACGAGGACATCCTCTTCTCGCGCGCCGTTCGCGCCCATCTCGCGATGCTCCTCGACCGCGAGGGCACGGCGGCGCTGATGGCGGCGCGCGAGCGCGAGCACGGCCCCGACGCCGCCACGGCGCGCTTCACCTAGCTGGTGGGCCGCCCGGTCGGGATCGCGGCGACGGCTCGGGCCGCGCGCGCCCGGCGCCTCGCTCAGGCGAAGCGCTCCTCGCGCGAGTAGCTCATGAAGCGCGGGTACTCGGGGCGGAAGGTCAGGGTGACCTTGCCGACCGGCCCGTTGCGGTTCTTGGCGATGATCAGGTCGGCCTCGCCGGGGTGCTCCGAGTTGTCCGGGTTGTAGTAGTCGTCGCGGTAGATGAAGATCACGACGTCGGCGTCCTGCTCGACGGCGCCGGATTCGCGCAGGTCCGACAGCATCGGGATCTTCGGGTTGCGCGACTCGACGCCGCGGTTGAGCTGCGAGAGCGCGATGACGGGCACGTTCAGCTCGCGCGCGAGCATCTTCAGCCCGCGCGACATCTGCCCGATGATCTCGGCACGGTTCTCGCTGCGGGACTCGGCGCGCAGCAGCTGCAGGTAGTCGACGATCACCAGGCCGAGCCCGTCGGGGTGCTGGGAGTAGAGCCGCCGCGCCTTCGCGCGGATCTCGAGCATGCCGATGTCGCCGGAGTCGTCGATCCACAGCGGCGCGGCGGCGAGCCGCGAGCTGGCCTTGATGATCTTCGGCCACGTCGCCTCGGGCACGCGCCCCTTGCTCAGGTCGTCGCCCTTGATGCTCGCCTGGGAGGCGATGAAGCGCCGCGCCAGCTCGGTCTCGGACATCTCGAGGCTGAACAGGGCGACCGGCTTGCCGTGCTTGATCGCGGCGTTCTCGGCGATGTTGGTGACCAGGCAGCTCTTGCCCATCGACGGGCGCGCCGCGATCACGATCAGGTTGCCCGGCTGCAGCCCGCCGGTCATGTCGTCGAGGTCCTTGAAGCCGGTGGGCGTCCCGGTCAGCGCCGCGCCCGCGACCGACAGCTCGTGCAGCACGTCCAGCTCGCTGTGCAGCAGCGAGGAGATCGAGCGGAAGTCCTGCGTGCGCTCGCCGTGGGCGATCTCGAGCATCGCCTGCTCGGCCCGCTCGACCAGCTCGCGCGCCGGCTCACGCTGGTCGAGCACGCTCGACTGGATCTCATATGTCGTGTTGAGCAGCCGCCGCAGCAGCGCCGTGTCGCGCACGATCTGGGCGTACTGGCGGAGGTTCGCGACGTTCGGCACGGCGCCGGCGAGCATGTCGACGCCGTCGGGGCCGCCGGCCTGCTCGAGCGTGCCGGCGGCGCGCAGCGCGTCGGTCACGGTGACGGTGTCGATCGGTTCGCTGCGCTCGTAGAGGCCGAGCATCGCGGCGTAGATCAGGCGGTGGCGCTCGCGGTAGAAGTCATCGGCGCGCAGCGACTCCTCGATCACGAGCGAGTACATCGTGCGCTCGGACATCAGGATCGCGCCGAGCACCGACTCCTCGGCGTCGATGTTGTGCGGCGGCGCGAGCGCCTGGGCGACCTTGAGCTGCGGGCGCTGGGGAATCTTGGCTGGCGTGCTCATCGGGGGATCGATCCTAGAGCGCGGGGTGGATGACCGACGACGGCGATGCCGCAAGTTGGGGTGAGGATGTCGCGCGCCCGCCGTCGGGCTCGACGGCTTCTGCCGGCGGCGATAATCAGCAGCGTGCACACGATCGCCGCCCCCCTGCGCCGCCGCCTCGGGCTGTTCACCGCGATCCTCGCCGCCGCCGCGGCGGCGCTGGCCGGGTGCACGACGCACGACGCTCCGCCGCTTTCGCCGGCCGCCATCGCCGCCGCGCGCTCGTTCGCCGAGTACACCGACTACTGGGCCGGTCCGGAGGTCGACGGCGCGCGCCTGACGCAGGCCGACAGCCCGCTCTACTTCTACTCGCCGGTCGGCTTCACGATGTTCTACGGCAACTGCGAGTCCCGGGGGGCGCTCCCCGACGGCGGCTGCACGCTGCCGGTGAAGATCACGACGAGCATCTACTCCGCACACTCCGACGCGTCCTACGGCCCGCAGCGCTGGGTCACCCTGCACGGGGTGCCCGCCGTCATCTACGACGGGGGCGACCGCATCGAGATCTACATCAGCAGCAAGGTCATCGACATCACCGCCGACTCGCCCGCGCGGGCGATGGCCGCGGCGCAGGCGCTGACGCCGTTCAACCGCCCGCTGAATCCGCCGTTTCCGCCGCCGATCTACACCGTCGACCCGACCCCGGCGCAGCTGAGCGGGCAGACGGGGGCGACCGGAGCGACCGGAGCGACCGGAGCGACCGGAGCGACGGGCGTCACCGGCGCGACGGCCGACCTCGCGCCGCCGCCGCAGCTCGAGCCGGCGCCGTAGCGCGCGCCGGCGCCGCAGCAGCGGCTGCTCAGTCCGCGGACCGAATCTTCTCGAGCAGCGAGCGGGCGGCCGAAGCTCCGGGAGCCGTGTCGTCATCCAGGACACGGAGCAGATCCGCCCAGCCCGGGTGAAGCGCGATGGCCTCGCGGATCTGCGCGATGCCGTGCTCGGGTCGGCCGGCCTGCACGGCCCCGAGCCCCGACCAGAAGAGCAGCTCGTGGTTGTCCGGGGCGAGCTCGCTCGCTCGCCGGTAGCGCTCCGCCGCGGCGTCGGCGTGGCCGTCGCCCAGCAGCCGGTCGCCGTCGGCGGCGACGACGTAGGCGTCGTGCACGCTCAGCAGGCGCCTCAGCTCGGCGAGCGGCTCGGGATGGTCCTCCACGCGCAGCGACACCGTGGTCTGCCAGGGCTCACCCACGGCCGGGACGACGAGAAGCGCCGCGGACTGACGACCGCGGATGTCGCCGCCGGCCGCCTCGGCGGCCTCCAGCGCTGCCAGCAGTCGCCCGGACAGCGGCCCGCGGGCGGACTCGAACGCCGCGAGCATCGCCGGCCAGACCTCGGGGCTGCGCATCATGTTCGCCTGGCAGCCGACGCCGGCCGCGAGCAGGTGGCCGGCGAATGGGACGCAGCGCTCGCCCGTGTGCACGGCGAGCTCGCCGTGCGCGTCGAGCACCGCAACCTGGCGCGTGGCCGCCGCCGCATCCTCGGCGAGCAGGCCCGCGAGGGCGTCGGGGGCGCTCGTCCCGCGCTCGAGCAGAGCGAGCGCGCGCGGACCGTAGGCCACCTCCGCGTTGGCCTGGGTCGCGACCGCGCCGACGCCCGGGCGCGCCCACGGCACCACGGAGCCGACCGAGAACCAGTGCGATTGCACCGCCACGCCAAGCTCGCCGCTGTCGGGATCGCGCGCGACGATCGAGTAGGTCACGGCGACGATCTCGCAGGTTCGCGGCGCGCTGCCGGCGCGGGCCGGCGCAGCCGCGTCGCCGCGACCCGCGCGGCGGCGCTCGCGCACTCAGCCGGCGCGCAGCGCGTGCGAAGCACGCGCGAGCACCCTACTTCGCGGCGCTGACGATCGTCTTGATCGTCGCGGTGACGCCGTCGGAGACCTCGACCACGACCATGTAGGTGCCGACGTGCTTGATCGGCTCCTCGAGGTGGACGTGGCGCTTGTCGAGCTTCAGCCCGCGCGCCTCGCGCACCGCGTCGACGATGTCCTGGTTGGTCACCGAGCCGAACAGGCGGCCGTCGTCGCCGGCCTGCTGGGAGATCGTCAGCACGGTGCGCGAGAGCACGGCCGCGTTCTCCGACGCCTTCTCGACCTTCTCGCGCTCGGCGCGCTCCTGCGCCTCGAACCGCTGGCGCGCCGCGTTCAGCGCGCCCGCCGTCGCCGGCTGCGCGAGCTTGCGCGGGATCAGGTAGTTGCGCAGGTAGCCCTTGGAGACATCGACGACCGCGCCGCGCTCACCGAGCGACTCGACGTCGTCGAGCAGGATCGCCTGGGGCATCAGCGGTCGCGGTCGCGGTCACGGTCGCGGCGGCCGCCGGTGCTCTCCACCGCTCCCTCGTTCACGTACGGGAGCAGGGCCAGCTCGCGGGCGCGCTTGACGGCCCGCGCGATCTGGCTCTGGTGACGGCGGCAGGCGCCGCTGATCCGGCGCGAGCGGATCTTGCCCTTCTCGGAGATGAACTTGCGCAGGCCCGCCACGTCCTTGTAGTCGACCTGGTCGATCTTGTCCTTGCAGTGCAGGCACGGCTTGCGCCGCCCGCTGCTCGGTCCTCCGCGCTTCTCGCGCCGGCGGCCGGGCTTCTCCCGGCCAGCTCGCTGCTTTGCCATCTGCTCCTCAGCTGTCTAGAACGGAATGTCGTCGTCGCCGATGCCGGCGCCGCTCGCGGCGGTCTGGAAATCCGACTCGTCGACCGGCACGTCGCTTCGCGATCCGCCGCCCACCGAAGCCGTGAACCCGCCTGCCTGCGCGTCGTCACGGCCACCGAGGAACTGGACCGAGTCCGCGATGATATCGACTGCCTGGCGCTTCTGCCCGTCCTGCGTCTCCCACTCGCGCCATTCGAGGCGTCCCTGGACGGCGACGGGGCGGCCCTTGGAGAGGAAGCGGGCGCAGTTCTCGCCCTGCGCGCCCCACACCTTGACGTCGAAGTAGTTGGGCTTGTCCTCCCATTCGCCGGTGGCGCCGTTCTTGCGGCGCGTGTTGACGGCGACGCGCAGGTCGCACACCGAGGTGCCGCTCGGCAGCGACCGCAGCTCGGGATCTCGCGTCAGGTTCCCGGTGAGGACTACGACATTGAGGTTTGATGCGGCCATAAGGAGGCTCCTTCGATTGCGCTCAGCGTTTGCGTCCCACTGTAGAGGCGCGATCGGTCCCCGCCGGCGGGCGGGGGCGCTGTTTGCGGAAATCAGGCGCTGGCGAGTGCGGGATCGCCCTCGCTGGGAGCGCTCTCGGCCGGGGCGGCGGCGGGGGCCGGCTCGGCCGCGCCGGCGGCGGGCGCCGCGCTCGCGGCGACGGGGGTCGATCCGGCGGGCAGCTTGATCACGCGGTAGCGGATCACCCCGTCGGTGATCCGCAGGCTGTGCTCGAGCGAGGCGATCAGCGACGCCGGCCCGCTGAACTGCAGCAGGTGGTACTCGGCGGCCTCACGGTGCTCGATCTCGTAGGCGAGCGGCCGCGTGCCCCAGGCCTGGTCGCCGAGCAGCTCGCCCTCCGCCGCGATCGCGGCGCGCGCGTCGGCGACGATCTTGGCGCGCCGCTCGTCGTCCGCGCTCAGGTCGAGCAGCAGCGTCAGGTCGTAGATCGTCTTGGAGTCCGCCATCGGGGCGGCGGATGATACCAGTGGCCCCCGGGTTGTTCGGGGCGGCGCATGCGCCGCCCCGCGGGACGGTGCATGCACCGTCCCGACGGGTGGGTGCATGCACCCACCCGAAAAGCATCTTCTTGGCCCGCTCAGCGCACGCCGGCGGTCCCCTTCTTGGCGATGTCGTCGAGCTGCTCGTCGATCCAGTCGCCCGGGTCGCGGGCGGTGACGATCGCCTTCAGCCCGGCGAGGCGGCGCGCCCGCTCGGCCAGCTCCATCTCGAGCGCGGCGTGGATCGAGTCGGCGAGCTCCTGGATGTCGAACGGGTTGACCGACAGCGCGAACTCGCCCAGCTCGTCGTGCGCGCCCGTGTTCTCCGAGAGGATCGAGACGCCCGCGTTCTCGTTCAGCAGCGGACCCTCCTTCGCGACCAGGTTCATGCCGTCGAACATCGCGTTGACGAGCAGCACGTCGTACTGCTTGTAGGAGGCGAAGGCCTCCTCGAGGTCGTCGCGCAGCTTGAGCTGGATCGGCATCCAGTCGGGCGTGCCGTGACGATGGTTGACGACGGCGACGAGCGCCTCGATCCGCTCCAGGTACTCCTGGTACTGCGGCACGTCGCTGCGCGACGGCATCAGCTGGGCGATGAAGCTGACCCGCTCGCTGTACTCGGGGTGCTGCTCGAGGAAGGTGTCGAAGGCCGAGAAGCCGCGCAGCACGTTCTTGGAGAGGTCCGCGCGGTCGACCCGCAGGATCATGAACTCGCGCCGACGCGCCACCAGCTCGCTCTCGAACTCGGCGACCGCCGGGCGCTCCGCGACGGCGAGCGCGGCCGCGTGGTCGATCGGCAGCGGGTAGGCGCGAACCCACACCTCGCGCCCCTGCCAGTGCACGATGCTGCGCTCCTCGTCGATCTCCGCCCCCACCAGCTCGCGGCAGCACTGCAGGAAGTTGCGCCGGTAGGCCTGGGTGTGGAAGCCGATGATGTCGTTCGCCAGCAGGCCCGTGTAGATCTCGGTGCGGATGCGCGTCGGCAGCACCCGCCAGGCGTCCGGCTGGGTCCACGGGATGTGGACGAAGTGGTGCAGGAAGACGTCGGGCCGCGCGCGCCGCACCAGCTCGGGCAGCGTGTAGAGGTGGTAGTCGTGGACCATCACGACCGGCTCGGCGACCTCCTCGATCTCCTCGACGACGGCGCGGGCGAGGTCCTCGTTGACGACGTTGTAGCCGAACTCGAACGCCTCGATCTCGTTGCGGCGGATGTCCGGCGCGTTCGAGAGGTCCCACAGGTAGTGCTGGATGAACCACAGCATCGGGTTGGCGAAGATGTTGTAGAAGCGGTCGTAGGCGTCGGGGGAGGACTCGACCAGGCGCACGAGGTACTCGCCGCCGGCGGGCGAGCGAACCTCGAACGCGCGGCCGCCGTGGCGGCGGGAGACGGCGGCGTCGTGCTCGCTCATCGCCGAGGCGATCCAGATCACGTCGCGGTAGGACGCCAGGCCGCTCAGCGCGGTCACGAGGCCGCCGGTGCCGCGCTGGACCGAGCCGTCGGCCTCGAAGGTCACCGGCCCGCGGTTGGAGACCAGCACCAGGCGGGGTCGTTCGCTGCTCATGTGGCGCCCGCGCCGTCCCCCGCGAGCAGTCGGGCGGGCGACGCAGCGGCCGGACGGGAGCCACTGGCGGTCTGCGTCGGCATCGCGGGTTGATGCTCGCAGGTGCCCGCAGGGCGGTCAACCTGCATCGTCGCGGCGTCCGGCGGCGCGGGGCGCTCAGGCGGGGCGGCGCGGCAGGACCAGCGTGAACGTGGTCGCCCCCGGCTCCGAGGAGATCTCCAGCTGGGCGCTCATGTGCAGCGCCAGCTCGCGCGCGATCGCCAGCCCGAGCCCCGCGCCGCGGGCGCCGTCGGCGCTGTAGAAGGGCTCGAAGATCCGCCCGATCGCCTCCTCGGGGATGCCCGGCCCGCTGTCGGTGACCGAGAGGCGGGCGCCGCCCTGCTCGTCCGCGGCCGCCGCGACGATCACGCGCGTCCCGCTCGGGGTGTGCAAGATCGCGTTGTCGATCAGGATCCGCAGCAGCTGCGCCACGCGCTCGGGATCGCTGAGCACGCGGATCGGCGCCTGGGGGATCGTCACCTCGAGCTGCGACTCGTGCTGGGCGAGCGCCGGCACGAACTCGGCGCTGACGGCCCGGGCGAGCACGCCGAGGTCGGTCGTCGTCGCCGCAAGCTCGACGGACCCGGACTCCAGGCGCGTGAGGTCGAGCAGCTGGGTGGCGAGCTTGCCGAGCCGGTCGACCTGCTCGCGGACCTGCCCGACGAACTGGCGCCGGGTCTCCTCGTCGAGCGCCTCGTCCTGGATCAGCTCGAGGAAGCCGCCGAGCGAGAAGATCGGCGTGCGAAGCTCGTGCGAGGCCGTCGCGATGAAACGCCGTCGCGCCGTCTCGAGCCCCTCGAGCTGGCTCTGCATGTTGGCCAGCGCTCGGGCGAGCCGGCCGAGCTCGTCGCCCGAGGAGTCGCTGAAGTGCGCCTCGAAGTCGCCCTGGGCGACGCGCTGCGCGGTGCGCTCCAGGCGCAGCACGCGGACGGTCAGCGCGCGCGCGACGAGCACGCCGGCGAGCAGGGCGACGAGCAGGCCGATCGCGGCGGCGAGCAGGATCCGGGAGCGGACCAGCGTCACCGCGGCGCCGACGTCGGTCAGCGGCTCGCTGAAGACGACGACGCGTCCGATCGGGGAGCGCGTCGGCGGCAGGCCGACGCCGACGACGGCGAGCCCGCCGCGCGGGCCGGGCACGATCCCCGGAACGGTGTCGTGCGGCGGCAGCGCGGGCGCCGGCACGCCGGTGGCGAAGTTCTCGAGCGCCAGCGCGAGCGTCGGGTCCTGCTCGGCCGGCGCGGTCGCCAGCGTGAACTCCTCGGCGGAGGAGACCCCCGTCTGGCTGGAGAGGATGTTGACGACGTTGACGGTGCTGACGGTGTCGCTGGCCAGCTTCGCGGCGAGCCGCTCCGCGTCCTCGGAGGCTCGCTTGCTGCCCTTGCCGGTGTCGGGATCGACCGGGATCGCCGTCAGCTCCCGGTAGATGGCCCTGATCGCGGGGCGCGCGTAGGTGTTGGTGACGACGCGCTGGAGGTCGCTCTTGACCTGGTTCTGGAGCCCTGAGGTCAGCGGCGGCGCGACGACGACATAGATCACCGCGACGCTCAGCGCCGTCACGAGGAAGAACGTCACCGCCAGGCGCGCGCGGATCGAGCGGATGACCGGCGGTCGTGGCCCGGAAGGGTCGGGCGCGGCCTGCACGCCCGATTGCGGCGCTCTCACCGCTCGCCGTCGGCGTCGCGGTCGCGCTCGCGCTCGCGGTCGCGGTCGCGGAAGCGATAGCCGACGCCGCGCACCGTGAAGATGTACTCCGGCTCCTTCGCGTCGCGCTCGAGCTTCTCGCGCAGATGGCGGATGTGGACGTCGATCGTGCGCGGATCGCGGTAGGCCGAGTCGCCCCAGATGCGGTCCAGCAGCGCCTCGCGGGTGAACACGCGGCCCGGGCTGCGCGCCAGCAGGCCGAGGATCTCGAACTCCACGAACGTCGTCTGCACCAGCTCGTCGCGCACGCGCACCGTGCGCTTGTCGAAGTCGATCCGCAGATCGCCCGCCTCGAGCGGCTCGGTGACCTCCTCGCGCTCGCCGACGGCCGCCGCCGAGGCCATCGACGAGCGCCGCAGCGCTGCCTTCACGCGACTGCGGAACTCGCGGATCGAGAACGGCTTCGTGATGTAGTCGTCGGCGCCGAGCTCCAGGCCGAGGACCTTGTCGATCTCCTCGGTCTTCGCGGTCAGCATGATGATCGGCACCGAGCTCGAGGCGCGCAGGCGACGGCACACCTCCAGGCCGTCCATGTGCGGCATCGTCACGTCGAGCACCACGAGGTCGAAGTCGGTCTCCTCGAAGCGCGCCATCGCCTGCACGCCGTCGGAGGCGCGCACCACCTCGTAGCCGTCCTGCTGGAGCGGATACGACAGGAGCGTGAGGATGGCCTGCTCGTCGTCGACGAGCAGGATGCGTGTCGGTCGCTCGGCCATCGGCTCTCCGGCACAGATTGTCAAATCTCGTGACCTCACCTCATCGCCTCTCAACTACGCTGGGTGCAGTGCTCGACCTGCGCCTGTATCGCGTCACGCTGCTGCCGTTCGTGCTGCTGCTGATCGTGGCCGCCTTCTCGCTGCACGCACGCCCCGCGCCGCTCGCGGCCGCCCCGCCGCCCCAGACCTTCGACACCGCGACGGCGGCGGCGACGATGAACAGCCTCGCCGCCGCATACCGGCAACGGTCGCCCGGCTCGGCCGCCGACGACGCGCTGGCTGAGCACCTCGCCGGGACCGCCGCGCCGAACGGTCTCGCGGGAGCAGGTTTCACCAGCGTGCGGGTCGTCAGCTCGGATGTCGAGACGACCGGCGGCGAGGCCACCGTGCGCAACGTGATCGCGACCCGGGCGGGCACCGGCGCGGGCGGCGGCATCGCGTTGATCGCCGACCGCGGCAGCTCGCAGCAGGACCCGGCGGCGCTCGCTCCGACCGCCACGCTGCTCGAGCTGGCGTCGATCTACAAGGAGCTCGTGCCTGCGCGCTCGCTGACCCTGGTCTCGACCAGCGGCGGGGCGAGCGCGATGGAGGCCGTCGCCGGGCTGCTACCGCCGGACACCGAGGCGGCGATCGTGATCGGCGACATCGCCGACGGCAGCGGTCGTGGGCCCTACGTGGTCCCCTGGTCCGCCTCGGGCGCCGTCGCCCCGGTGCAGCTGCGCCTCGCGGTGGAGGGCGCGCTGCGCGCGGCGCTTGCGCGTCCCGTGGGCGACCTCAGCCTGCCGGAGGAGATGGCTCGCCTGGCGCTTCCGCTCACCACCGGTGCGCAGGGGCTGCTCGGGGCGGCCGGCATCCCGGCCGTGCTCGTCGGCGCCGACGGGGAGTCGCAGCCGGGCCGCCACGGCGCCGACGTCGCCGTGCTCGGCGCCTTCGGCCAGGGGCTGCTCGGCGTCACCAGCGTCCTCGACGGGACATCGGTGCTGCCCACCGCGCCGACGCGCGATTTGTCGTTCGGGACGCAGCTGCTCGACGGCTGGGCGGTCCGGGCGCTGATCGGCGCCCTGCTGCTGTCGCTGGCGGCGTGCACGCTGGACGTGCTGGCGCGGGCGCGCCGCCGCCGGGTCGCCGTCGCACGGCCGTTCGGCTGGGCGCTCTCGTTTGCGGCTCCGTTCGTCCTCGCCGGCGTGTTCGCGGCGTTTCTCGGAGCCGGGGGCCTGCTGCCCGCGACGCCGCTTGCGGATGTGACGCCGGCGCAGCTGCCGGTGTCGGCCGAGGGGGTCGCGGCGCTCGTCAGCATCGGCTTGTTGTTCGTGCTCGCCTGGGTGCTGTGGGCGGCCGCCCTCGCTCGCCGCGGCCGCCGCCGGAGGCCCGACGCCGCGGGCGCCGCCGCGGGGCTGCTCGCGCTGGCGACGGTGACGGCGGCGCTTCTGTGGCTCCAGAACCCCTACACCGCGGCGCTGCTGATCCTGCCGGCGCACCTGTGGCTGGTCGTCCTCACGCGCGAGCACGGGCGCCCGCGGCTGCTCGGGGCGGTCTGCGTCGCCGTCTCGCTCGTGCCGCTGATCGCCGCCGTCGGGCTGATCTGCAGCGTCCTTCGGATCGAGCCGTTCGCGCTGCTGTGGACGCTCGTGCTGATGATCGCCGGCGGCGCGCTGTCGCCGGCCGGGCTCGTGCTGGCGAGCCTGACCGCGGGATCGTTCGTCGCCGCGGCCTCGATCCTCGTGCGCGGCGAGCCGATCGCAGGCGACGAGCGTGTGGAGGTCACGGTGCGCGGGCCGCTGAGCTACGCCGGTCCGGGGTCGCTCGGCGGGACCGAGTCGGCCCTGCGTCGCTAGGCGCAGACGCCGGCCGGGCAGGTTCGCTCGTCGAGGGGAAGGCGGCCGGAGCCGCTCAGGCGAGGCGGTGCTCGTAGCCGGCCAGCTCGCGCTCGCCGCCGGCGTCGAAGAAGCGGGCGCCCGCGCCCGCGGCGACGCGTCCGATCCAGGTCAGCTCGGCGACGGCCGCCTGCGCCGCCTCGCGCTGCTGCGGTCCGACGCAGACGCACAGCTCGTAGTCCTCGCCGCCCTGCGCCGCAAGCAGCGGGTCCGTGACGCCGGCGGCCAGCGGCAGCGCGTCGAGGTCGATCTCGAGCGCGACGCCGCTTCGCTCGGCGATCGCGGCGGCGTCGCGCGCCAGTCCGTCGGAGAGGTCGACCATCGCGTGCGCGCCGGCGGCGGCGAGCGCGCGGCCCTCGTTCAGGCGCGGCCACGGGCGTGCGTAGCGCGCGATCAGCTCGGCGTCGTGCGGGCCTGCGGCGGCAGCGGCGGTGAGCAGCTCGACGGCGGCTGCGGCGCCGCCGAGGCGACCGGTCACCGCGACGAGGTCGCCCGGCAGCGCGCCGTCGCGCCCGACGACCGCGTGCTCGTCGTCCGCCCAGCCGACCACCGTCACCGTCACGAACGCGGTCGGCGAGGCCACGACGTCCCCGCCCGCGATCGTGACCCCGCAGTCGGCCGCGAGGCGCTCGGCGCCGAGCGCCAGCTCCAGCGCGCCGGCTGCGTCGAGCGCGCCGCCGACCCCGAGGGCAATGTAGGCCTCGCCCGCTCGCGCGCCCATCGCCGCGAGGTCCGACAGCGCACCCGCGAGCGCGCGATGACCGGCGTCCGCCGGGCTGATCCAGTCGAGGCGAAAGTGCACGCCCTCGACCATCGCGTCGGTGGAGACGACGGCTGCGCCGCCGCCGCTCGCGACGACCGCGGCGTCGTCGCCGATCCAGCGCGCGACGCGATCACCGCGCCGGCCGAGCGCCGCCGCGATCGCCTCGATCAGGGCGCGTTCGTTCAGGGCTCGGGGCTCCGGGCGTGAACGGCGCTCAGCGGATCCGGCACCGAGCCCACGGCGGCGGCGGCGAGCCCTCTAACGGTGGCGGTAGACGATCCGCGCGCGGTCGAGATCGTAGGGCGAGAGCTCACACCGAACCCGGTCGCCCGGCAGGATGCGGATGCGGAAGCGGCGCATCTTGCCGGCAACGTGGCCCAGCACGACGTGGTCGTTGTCGAGCTTGACGCGGAACATCGCGTTCGGCAGGGCCTCGATCACCTCGCCCTCGAATTCGACCTTGTCTTCCTTCGTCACGCTCTGAGCTTCCCTTGCCGCCGAACACGCGGCCCGGGCGGGCCGCACTCACGATCACCGTAGCAGCAGCAGGGGGCGTTGGCGTCGTGGGCGCGCTTGCCCGCGGGGCGGTCGGGCAGCCTGTTCCGCGTGGGGTCGTCGCCGTCCCCGCTTCGCGTCCCTCGTCAGGTGGCTCCGGTCGCAGGCGTGGTCGCGCCGACGGTCGGTGCGTTGGTCGCCGGCGTGGCGCCGGCGCCGGTGGCTCCCGCCGTCGTCTGCGTGCCGCCGGTCCCGAGCTGCGCCCCGCCGCCGCTCGGCCCGTTGGTCCCGCCCGTGCCGCGCGAGGCCCCGCTCGCACCGGTGGCGCCGCTCGCTCCCGTGCTCGGCGGCACGTAGCTGGCAAGCCCGACCTGCTGGTAGTGGCCGGAGAACGGCAGGTAGGTCATCGGGTCGGCGGTCGGGGAGATGAACGAGGCGCATGGCGGGGCAACCACCTCGGACATGAAGTCGTGCCAGATCTGCGCCGGCAGCTGGCCGCCGTACTGCGCCTCCCCGTGCACGTCGTTCATCGAGATGTTGGTGTTCGGGTAGCCCATCCAGACGACCGTCGTGCGGTTCGGAGTGAAGCCGTCGAGCCAGGCGTCGACGAGGCCGCTCGTGGTGCCGGTCTTGGCCGCGCTGGGGCAGCTGATCGCCGAGCGGGTCGCGGTCCCGTACTCGACGTTGTGCTCGAGGATCTCCGTCTCAACGGCGGTCGCCGCGGTCGAGAGCACCTGCACGCGGTGCGGCGTGCCCCAGCTCGAGTCGACCTGGCCGTTCGGCATCACCACCTTGGTGATCGTGATCTGCTTGTTGCGGTAGCCGCCGTCGTCGATCGTCGCGTACACGTTGGCCATCTCGAGCGGCGTCACGCCGTAGGTCAGCCCGCCGAGCGCCTCCGCCGCAAAGCTGCTCAGATGGCTCGTGACGCCGAGCGCGTAGGCCATCTTCGTCACGCTGGCCTCCGTCAGGTCGGCGGCGAGCTGGGCGAACACCGTGTTGTCGGAGGCGACGAGCGCCTCGTCGAGATTGAGCGGCGCGTCGAGGTTGCCGCCGCCGTCGATCGCCACCGTGTAGGTGGGGTAGCCGGCCAGCCAGCCCGGTTCGAGCGTGTGCGACAAATACTCGGTGGTGAACGGATCGATGCCGTGCGCGAGCGCGTCCGCGAGCACGATCGCCTTGAACGTCGATCCGGGCTGGCGATGCGCCTCTGTCGCGAGGTTGAACTGCGACTGCGCGTAGCTGCCCGATTGCGCGATCGCGTCCACGTAGCCGTTCGCCGGGTTCTCGCTGACCAGCGCGGCAGACGGGTCGCCGGGCAGGTTGAGCACGCCGTCGATCGCCGCCTTCGCGAGCACCTGCAGGCGAGGGTTGATCGTCGTGTACACCTTCATGCCGCCCGCGTCGACCCGCGCCGTGCCGTAGCGGTCGAGCAGCTCCTGCTTGATGAAGTCGAGGACGTAGTTGTCTCGGTTGTTGGCGAAGTGGTCGTTCGGCACCAGCTCGAGCGGAGTCCGCTCCGCCGCGGCCGCGGTTGCCGCGCTGACGTAGCCGAGCTGCGCCATCTTCGCCAGCACCTCGTTGCGTCGCTGCATCGCGGCGGCGGGATGCTCGAACGGGTTGTAGTCGGTGGGCGCCTGCGGCAGGCCGGCCAGGAGCGCGCACTGGGCCAGGTCGTCATCGCGCGCGGGATGGTCGAAAAGCGCCCAGGAGGCAACCTGGACGCCCTCCGCGGTCTGGCCGGCCAGCGGCCCGCTCGAGGGCGTCACGTAGGGAACCGTGTTGAGGTAGGACGTGAGGATCCACGACTTGCTGTGCGACTGCTCGAGTCGCTCGGCGATCACCGCCTGCTTGATCTTGTACGAGAAGCTCTTGTCGTCGGCGAGGTAGAGGTTGCGGACGAGCTGCATCGTGATCGTCGAGCCGCCCTGCAGCGTCTGCCCGGCGGTCAGGTCGGTCAGCGCCGCGCGTGCGAGGGAGAGGTAGTCGATCGCGCCGTGCTGGTAGAAGCGCTGGTCCTCGATCGCGACGGTCGCCTCGCGCAGGTACGTCGGCATCTGGGCGCTCGCGATCGGCTGGCGCACGATCGTCGAGGTGATCAGGCCGACCTGCGAGCCGTCGGAGTAGTAGACGGTGGAGGCCTCGCCCGCCGTCAGCGGCGCCAGCTTGTCGAGCGGCGGGACCTTCTGGGCGATCGCGGCCACGTAGGTGACACCGACGATCAGGATCAGCGCGATGGCGCCGAAGATCGCGCCGAAGACGATCAGGAAGTAGGGCGCCGGGTCCTTGTGGCGCGACTTGCGTCGACGCTGTCGCTCGCTGGCGGTCATCTCTCAGCGCGCCGCTCGCCGCCGCAGCGGCCTCTGGCGCACGAGATGATTCTGGCACAGCGCGCAGCCGTGGCCGCCGGGGTGGCGGCCTGCAGGCCCGCTTGCAGAGTCCCTGCGATGATCGGCGGCCATGGCGCCGCGCGCGATCCTGCTCGATGCGCTCGGCACGCTGCTGCGGCTCGAGTCGCCGGCGCCGAGGCTGGCCGCGTTGCTCGCCGAACGCCACGACCTGGTGCTGTCCGCTGATGAGGTCGGTCGCGCGCTGCGAGTGGAGATGGGCTACTACCGCCGGCACTGCGTCCGCGCGTCCGACGAGGCCCGGCTCGAGGCGCTGCGGCTCGAATGCGCCGCGATCGTCGCGCGCGAGCTCGGCGGCGGCGCGCTCGAGCTGCCGCCGGCGGTGCTGCTGCCGACGCTGCTGGACAGCCTCGAGTTCACGCCGTTCGACGACGTGCGCCCGGCGCTCGGGCGCTGGCGTGCCGCCGGATCGGCGCTGGTGGTCGCGAGCAACTGGGACATCTCGCTGCACGCGGTGCTGGAGCGCGCCGGCCTGCGCGAGGCGCTCGACGCCGTCGTCACCTCGGCCGAGGTCGGCGCGTCGAAGCCCTCCGGCGAGCTGTTCGCAGCCGCCCTCTCCAGTGCCGGGGCGCAGGCTTGGGAGGCCGTTCACGTCGGAGACAGCCTGTACGAGGACGTCGACGGCGCGCTCGCGGCCGGGATCGAGGCGGTCTGGCTGCGCCGCCCGGGAGGGCCGCCGGCGCCCGACCCCCCGGCGAACGTCCGCGTCATCGCGACGCTCGACGCGCTGTAGCCGCCGACTAGGCTGCAGCCGGTGAACGACGAAGCATCCGAGCAGCGCTGGCCGCCCTGGTACGGCCCGGTGGGTTTGATCGCCGGGCTCGTCGCCGGCGTGTTCGGCGGCATCCTCGCGGTCCTCTTCGTCCAGGGCGGCGCGTCCCACAGCGGCAACCTCTCGCCGGCGGCGACCGACCTCGCGACCGTGATCCAGGACCTCGGCTTCGTCGGCGCGGCGGTCTACCTCGCGGCGCAGATCGCTCCCGTCCGCCCCAGCCAGTTCGGGCTCGTCGCGCCGCGGACGCTGTGGGGGGCGGTCGGCCTGGTGATCGGGGCGGGCCTGGCCTTCGTCGTGCTCTCCGACGTGTACTTCGCGCTGCTTCACAGCAGCAGCCAGGAGAAGGAGTTCGTCAAGGAGATCGGCGGCAACGCCGGCACGCTCGGGGTGCTCGCCGTCTGCGCCCTGACGACCGTCGTCGCGCCGATCTGCGAGGAGCTGCTGTTTCGCGGGTTCATCTTTCGCTCGCTGTCGAACTGGCGCGGGCCGTGGCCGGCGGCGGTCATGACGGGAATCCTGTTCGGCTTGGTGCACGGCCTGTCGGCGCCGGCGGTCGACCTGACGCCACTGGCGTTCCTCGGCTTCCTCCTGTGCGTGGTCTACTACCGAAGCGGATCGCTCTATCCGTGCATCGCGCTGCACGTGATCAACAACGCCATCGCGCTCAGCGCCGACGAGAACTGGAGCGCCGGGCGGACGACCGCGCTGCTGCTCGGCTCGTTGGGCCTCGTCACGCTCGTGCTCGCCTGCGTGCGTCTAGCATCCGCCAGGTGGACGCCCGTGAGCGACTGATCGCGCTGCTTCGCGAGCATGCGCTCGTGATCGGCGAGGTCGTGCTGACGAGCGGGGCGCGCGCCTCGTTCTACATCGACGCCAAGCGCGCGACGCTCCTGCCCGAGGGCTTCGCCGTGCTGGGCGAGCTGGTCGCCCGCCAGGCGAGCGAGTGGGGCGCGACCGCGATCGGGGGCACGACGATGGGAGCGGACCCGGTCGCCTGCGCGGCGCTCGCCGGCGGCTTCGACGGGAAGGCCTTCTTCGTCCGCAAGGAGGTCAAGCAGCACGGGCTGTCGCGCCGCATCGAGGGCCCGCTGCTCGAGCCGGGCGATCGCTGCGTCGTCGTCGAGGACGTCGTCTCGACCGGCGGCTCGACGCTGATCGCGATCTCGGCGCTGCGCGAGGCCGGCCACGAGATCTGCGGCGTGATCAGCGTGTTGGACCGCCTGAGCGGCGGGGGCGAGGCGATCGAGGCGGCCGCCGGCGCGCCCTACGTCGCGCTGTGCACGATCGACGAGGTCTACCCGGAGCGCCCGCGCATCTAGCGCGTGCTCGCGCGCGCTTCATCGTGCGGCCTGCGCGGGCGCGGCCTGCGCGGGCGCGGCGTCGCGGGCGCGGCGTCGCGGGCGCACGCGTGCGATGCCCCCGCCAGGAGTCGAACCTGGATTTGCCGCTTAGGAGGCGGCCGTCTTGTCCGTTGGACTACGAGGGCGCGGGCAAGGCGCTACAGGTTGTCACGCCTCGTCGCTCTCCTCGTCCTCGCCGTCCTCGTCGTAGAGGGACTCGCGCGCGATCTCCTCGTCGCCGAAGGAGTAGAGCCGCACCTCGAGCAGCGCGCCGGCGAAGTCGTCGGGCGCGAGCAGCGTGAACCGGTCGTCGGTCAGCGGGCACTGATCGACGGTGAGCTCGCCGAGCTCGGCCGTCGCGATCGCCCCGCCGCTGACCAGCGCGTGTCCCCAGACCAGCGTCATCGACGCGACGGCGTCCTCGTGCCCGCGCCAGCTGCCGATCACCTCGTCGCAGAGATCGAGCGTCCAGTCGGGGTTGCGCTCCGCCGTCTCCTCGGTGAAGTCCGCGTAGGCCGTGAAGTCGCTCTGGTCGCGTCCGTCGGTCCCGGCCACGAACCGCACGTAGCCGTAGAGCTGGTAGTCGTTCGCGGTCATCGCGCTGACCGGGATGTAGGTGTAGCCGTGCCAGGTGCGGTCGGGGTAGAACGACAGCTCCCCCGGCTCGCCGACGTCGTCGAGATCCTGCGCCGCGGCGAGGAACTCGGCGCGCAGCCGGTCCGCCCAGCGGCCTGACGGCGTCGGCTCGTGCGAGGGCTCGGCGACGTTGGCGGGGATCGGCGGGGTCGCGGGCGGCATGGCGGGGCGGAGGATACTCGTGCGCGCCGCACGCCGCCCTCGATCGCCGCCGCTCTACGTCGGCGACCGGACCTACGCCGGCTGCCCTTGCGCCGAAACCGGGTCGGCCTCGGCGGCCGGCTGCAGTTGCGCCGCAACCGGGTCCGGCTCCGCGACCGGCGCCGGCAGCCCGGCGGCGGCGTAGGCGTCCGCGGTGTCGAGTGTCTCCGCCGCGAGCAGGGCGCGCGTCAGCGACTCGAGCTGTTCACGGTGCCCGCTCAGCAGCTCCGTGGCCTCGTGATGGGCTTCGTCGACGATCCGGCGGATCTCGGCGTCGATCAGCTCCGCCGTCGCCTCGGAGGTCTCCTTGACGCCCGGCAGCAGGAAGCCCATCGCGTCGCTCGGGATCACGGCGATCGGACCGATCGCGTCGCTCATGCCCCAGCGGCCCACCATCTGGCGAGCGATCGCCGTGAGCTGTTGGATGTCGGATTCGGCTCCCGTCGTGAGCGTGCCGTAGATGATCTCCTCGGCCACGCGCCCGCCGAGGGCGACGAGGATCTTTCCGTGCAGCTCCTCGCGCGAGTAGTTGAGCCGATCGGTGTCGGGCGTCGACAGCGTCACGCCCAGCGCCATGCCGCGCGGGATGATCGAGACCTTGCGGACCGGGTCGGCCCCGGGGGTCAGCATGCCGACGAGCGCGTGGCCGGACTCGTGGTAGGCGGTGCGCTCGCGGTCGGCGGCGGAGAGGATGATGCCGCGCGGCGCGCCCAGCATGATCTTCTCCAGCGAGTCGGTGAAGTCGGCCATCTCGACCTTGCGGTGTCCGCGGCGGGCGGCCAGCAGCGCCGCCTCGTTCGCGAGGTTCGCCAGGTCCGCGCCCACCATCCCCGGCGTGGCGGAAGCCAGCGCGTCGAGGTCGACGTGCGAGTCGAGCGGGATGCCCTGCGTGTGCACGCGCAGGATCGCGGCGCGCCCGGCGCGGTCGGGCGGCTGCACGACGACGCGACGGTCGAAGCGACCGGGGCGCAGCAGCGCCGAGTCCAGGACGTCGATGCGGTTGGTTGCGGCGAGCACCACCACCGCGTCCGTCGGCTCGAAGCCGTCCATCTCGGTGAGGATCTGGTCGAGCGTCTGCTCGCGCTCGTCGTTGGCGCCGGTCACCGAGGCCGAGCCCTGGCGCGAGCGCCCGATCGCGTCGAGCTCGTCGATGAAGACGATCGCGGGCGCGGCGGCACGCGCCTGGGTGAACAGGTCGCGCACGCGCGAGGCGCCGACGCCGACGATCGCCTCGATGAACTCAGACGCCGAGATCGAGAAGAACGCCGCGTGGGCCTCGCCGGCGACCGCGCGGGCCAGCAGCGTCTTGCCGGTGCCGGGTGCGCCCGAGAGCAGGACGCCGTGCGGCATGCGGCCGCCGAGGCGGCTGTAGCGCTCGGGGCTCTTGAGGAAGTCGACGATCTCCGTCAGCTCCATCTTCGCCTCGTCGATGCCGGCGACGTCGGCGAAGGTGACGCGGATCTTCTCCGGGTCCACGCGCCGCGCCTTGGAGCGACCGAACTGGCCGAGCGCGCCCATCCCGCCGCCGGCGGCGGCGCGGCGCGCGATCATCACGAACAGGAAGACGATCAGCAGCGTCGGGCCGAAGCCGAGCAGGATCTCGGCCAGCAGCGAGGTCGAGGTGCTCGTCGACTGCGCGTTGATCTCGACCCCCTTCGAGGTCAGCAGCGTCTCGAGCTGGCTGCCGTTCCAGAACGCCGGAACCTGGGTCGCGAACAGCGTCGTCGGCGTGGCCGACTTGGAGCCGGCGGGGTAGCGGATCTTGGTCGTGAAGGTGCCCTGCACCGACTCGCCCTTGGTCGTCACGAGCTTGACCTTTCCGGCCTTCACCTCCGAGATGAAGAACGGGCTGAACGGGATCGTCACCCGCGGCTGCGTCGAGGGCTGGAAGAACAGCACCGAGAGCCAGTTGATCGCGAGCAGCGCGACGATGAACCAGATGAAGCCGCGCGTGCGGTGCATCGGCGGTTTCGTGCTCGGCGGCGTGCCGCGCCCGTCCGGCGCCGGCGCGACCTGCCAGCCGCGCTTGTCGCGCGGCAGCGGCGGCTGGCTCTTGCGCTTGTGCAGCTGCGAGGAGTGATCCGGCTGCCCCGACCCGGTCGAGGCGTGCGGCCGTCCTGCGCCGCCCGAGGCGTTCGGGGGGTCGGCCATCACGGCACCTGCAGCGCCGCTCCGAGCGCGCCGCCCAGGTCGCCGAGACCAGCGAGAACGATCGCGGGCGGGCGCGTGTCGAAGAAGAGATGCGGCGCGGCGGCCTCGGCGATCCGCTCGCGGAACGGCTCGCCGAAGCGCACGCCGAGGCCGCCGCCGATGATCACCGCCTCGACGTCGAGCAGGTTGACGGCCGAGGCGATCCCGGCCCCCAGTGCGAGCACGGCGCGGTCGATCAGGCTCGTCGCGAGCTTGTCGCCGTGCTCCAGCGCGCGCTGCCAGATTCCGCTGGTGAGCCGGTCGCGGCCGTGCTCCGCGGCCAGCTCGAAGAGCTTCGTCTTCTCGCCCTTGGCGTGCTGTTTGCGCGCCTGAGCCTCCATCGCCGCGCGTCCGGCGTAGGCCTCCAGGCACCCGCGTCGCCCGCACGGGCACTGCCGGCCGTCCTGCTCGATCACGATGTGGCCGATCTCGCCGGCGCCCCCGCGTCCGTGCCAGGCCTTGCCGTCGAACACGAGGCCGCCGCCCACGCCGGTGCCCCAGAAGACACCGAGCAGCGACTTGTAGGGCCGCCCGGCGCCGAGCACGAACTCAGCGTTGGTGGCGACGCTGACGTCGTTTCCGACCACGACCTTGGTGCCGAGCGCCGATTGCAGCGCCGCGGCGAGCGGGAAACTGGCGATCCAGCCGGGCAGGTTGTCGGCGCCCGACACGGTGCCGGCGGCGCTGTCCACCCTGCCGGGCGAGCCGACGCCGACGCCGCGCAGATCGGAGGGCTCAACCGACGCCGCCTTGGCGGCCTCCGTCAAAGCAACCGCCATCGCGTTGGCCACATCCGCCGGTCCGCCTTCGGTCGGCGTCGGGTGGCGCGCGCCGCCGAGCACGCGGTAGGCCGAGTCGACGACGATCGCCTCGATCTTCGTGCCGCCGAGATCGATGCCTCCGACGGCCTCGAGGGGCTGCTGCTGGTCGGTCGAATCCATGTGACTCAGGTTACTTCCAGCAGGATCGTGACAGGCCCATCGTTGGACAACTCGACCTCCATGTGCGCGCCGAAGCGTCCGCGGGCAGCGCCGAGGCGCTCGCTCACCCGCTCCACCAGCGCCGCTGCGTGCTCCGGCGCTGCGGCGTCGACGAAGCTCGGGCGGTTACCGCGCCTGGTGTCGCCGTACAGCGTGAACTGGCTGACGCAGAGCACCTCGCGGTCTCCGAGCGGCTCGTTCATCCGCCCCTGGCCGTCGTCGAAGATGCGAAGCGCGCGGATCTTCTCGGCCGTGCGGTCGGCGGTCTGCGCGGTGTCGTCGTGGCCGACTCCCAGCAGGACGAGGAGGCCCGGACCGATCGCGGCGATCGGCTCACCCTCGACGCGCACGGCAGCGCGCGAGACCCGCTGAACCAGCGCCCTCACGTCTCGCGCAGCTCCGCCGCGGCCTGCTCGGGCGTGACGCTGTTGAGGCGCAGGCCGCTGCCCAGCTCGAGCCCCGCGAGCTCGCTCAGCCGCGGGACGATGTCGATGCGCCAGCAGAAGTGCTCCGCTCCGCGCGGCGCGGTGCGGATCCAGAGGTTCAGCGGCGGGCTTGCGTCGAAGCGGCGCGCGAGTCGTGCGAGAGCCCCGTGCAGCGTCGCGGCCGCGATCGGACCGTCGTCCTCGAAGCGCATGCGCGGCCGGCGCGGAACGATCATCAGCTGGTAGGGGAGGGCGGCGGCGTAGGGGGAGAGCACCACCGCCTCCTCGTCGATCGTGACGACGCGCTCGCCGCGTCGCACCTCTTCGGAGACGATGTCGTCGAGCAGCTGCTGCCCCATCGTCTGCGCCGCGTACGCGCCGAAGCGCTCGCGCTCGCGCGCGATCAGCGCGGGCACGAAGTCGAGCGCCAGCAGCTGCGCGTGCGTGTGCGCGCGGGAGGCGCCGCCGCCGGCCCCCTCGTTGACGAAGAGGTGCACGTAGGCGGACTGCGCGTGCACGCGCATGCGCAGACGCCACACCTCCATCGCCAGCTCGAGCTCCTGCGGGTCAAGCGCCGAGAGCGTCTCGACGGGCCGTGGCGAGTTCACGATCACCTCGTGTGCGCCGCTGCCCGCGAGTGCCGTGAAGAGGTGGGTGTTGGCCTCTCGCTCCGCGACCGGCGCGTCGGGCTCCACCACGGGGTAGCGGTTGGGGAACACCCGAACCCGCCACCCGGGCGTGTCGGGCGCGCTCCCGTCCGGGCGCACGGCATGGAGCTCGGGTGGGGTCTGCGACTCGTTGCCTTCGGCGAACGGGTCGCCGGCGGCGCTGTCGAGCGACTGCGGCCGCACGTCCTGCCCGCGCTCGGCGCGCACCGCGGCGACGATCGTGCGCAGGCCCGACAGCGCGTCGACGCGGATCTCAGACACCGAGCTCGCGCCTGATCTCCTCGCGCAGGTCCTGCTCGCTGAGGTAGCTCCCGACATGGAAATAAGGCTGCCCGGTGCGCGGATAGAGGTAGGTGACCGGCGTGTCGTCTGCGAACGGGACGCTCAGCGCGAGCGCGATCGAGTCGCCGGAGTCGCGGTAGCTCGGGAAGCTGACGGGGAAGCGGCGCAACCAGCCGCGGGCGCCCGCGGTCGTGTCGTCGCTGGCGTCGACGCCGATGAACGCGACACGCCGGCCGAGCTGCGCGGAGAGCTGCTGGAAGAAGGGGAACTCGGCCCGGCAGGACACGCAGGTCGAGCTCCACTGCGTGACGATCACCGGGTAGCTCGCGCGCAGCGCCTGCAGGCGAGTCTCGAAGGCGCCGCGACCACCGCCAAGCAGGCGGTCGGCCTGGCGGTGCAGCGCCGCCAGCGGCGCCGGCGACCCGTCGAGATCCGCGGCCAGTCGGGAGGCGCTCGGCGCGCTGTTGTGCGCGACGCTTCCGCAGGCGGCAAGCGCCGCGGCCACGACAATCGCCGACATACCGCGAATGGCGGCGGGTCCGTGTGCCATGCTTGGTATCTTCCCGTATGTAGCGCGAGGGATCTGCAGACGATTTCCGGCGCAGCCGCTCACCGCCGAGTCGCACAGGTCTCGCCAGCGTCTCCGTCTCCTTGACGTACAGAGCCTCGATGGCCGAACCCACAACAGTGGCCGCTATGGCCTTTCCCAGCGATGACGAGATCGCGCGTGCGGAAGCGTTCACGCGCGAGCCGTTCGTTCACCCCGGCGAGGATCGCGCGGGCGCGCTCGCTCCCGGCACGCCCCGCCGTCGCGCGCTCGACCAGGCGCTGGCGGAGCTCGACGCCGGGCTGAAGGTCCCCTCGACCGCGTGGCGGCGCGAGTTCTCGCTGCTGCTCGGCCTCGAGCGGGTGCTGTCGGAGGAGGAGCCGAAGCTGGCGGACGGCACGACGCTGTCGGCCCACCAGGTGGACGCGCTCTCGGGCACCCTGACGGCGCTGCTCGCGGAGGCCACCGCGGGAGCCAACGGCAACGGCGCGGTCGACGTGCTCGCCGGCGCCGCGATCCTGGGCGTCGAGGACGAGGATGACGAGTCCGACGAGGAGGAGCTCCCCGAGGAGCCCGACTTCGAGGACGACGAAGAGGACGAGGACGAGCCCGCGCTCGACGAGGACGACGAGGACGACGAGGATTTCGACCGCGCGCCGGCCGAGGAGGCCGACGACGATGACGAGGACGTCGAGGATGTCGCGGCGGAGCTCGAGGCCGAGCTCGATCGCGCCGAGGCCGAGGCGCCGCTGACCGACTGGGACGAGGAGGACGTCGAGCTGCCCTCCGATGAGGAGCAGCTCGCCGAGCAGCCCGAGGATCCCAACGCCGCCAAGCGCTTCTGGTTCGAGCACGCGACCGGCGCCGGCAAGACCGTCGCCGCGCTGGGCTTCGTCGAAGCCTCGCGCACCGGCGGCGTGCTGATCCTGACCCACCGGCGCAACCTCGTCGACCAGTTCCTCGGCGAGTTGCGCGACCGCGGCTACAAGAAGCGCATCGCCCCGGCGCTGCTCGGCCACGAGGACCGCGGCAACGGACCGGTCACGGTCGAGACCTACCAGTGGTTCGTGCGCAACGCCGGCAGCATCTCCAGCGCCTACACGATCGTGATCTGCGACGAGGCGCACACCGCGCTGGGTGAGAAGACGAGCGCCGCGATCCGCGCCTGGACCGGCCCGATCTTCATCGGCATGACGGCCACCGGCGCGCTGATCGCGCGCCACGTCACCGACCTCTTCCCGACCCAGACCTCGCGCTTCGACCTCGCCCAGGCGGCTCGCCGAGGCGTGATCTCGCCGTTGCGCTGCGTGCGGATCCCGCCGGGGCCCGGCGTTCGCACGATCGCCAAGGTGCCGCTGCGCCGCGGCGAGGTGGACACCGAGTTCGACCAGGAGATGCTGGCCGAGCTGCTCGACCAGGCGCCGTTCAACCTCGCCGTGGCGAACCTCTACAAGACGCGCTTCAACGGCGTTCCCGGCGTCGTCTACGCGGCTGGCGTGCGCCACGCTTACAACCTCGCCGTCGCCTTCCGCGACGAGGGGCTGAAGGCGCAGGCCGTCTCCGGCGAGACGCCCAAGCGCGAGCTGGCGACGATCCTCGCGCGCTACGAGCGTGGCGAGATCGACGTGCTGATCAACGCCCAGCTGCTGGCAGAGGGCTGGAACTCCCCGCGCGCGACCGTCTGCGTGCACCTGGCGCCGACCGCGTCGAAGCGGATCTACCAGCAGCGCGTCGGACGCGTCACACGGCGGCACCCCGGCAAGGAGGCCGGTCTGGTCGTGGACTTCGTGCACCCCGCCACCAAGCACGACGACCCGGTCGTCACGCTGCACTCGCTGCTCGACCGCGACGTCTACCGCGGCGGGGCGATCGTCGTCGGACCGGTACGGCGCGGGCGCGGACGCCGCGTGCGCGTCGAGCGCCGAGTGCTGCCGGTCTGCCCGGAGCCGGAGCGCCGCGCCGAGGTCTTCGAGCGCGAGCTGTGGCGGATCGCCGTCGAGCATCTCGACTACGGCGAGCAGCACGTGTGGGCGGCGCTCGCCGGCGCCCGCGTGCAGGCCAACGGCTGGCGGCGCGCGCGAGCGATGCTGCACTTCGACCGCGATGGCGAGCTCCGCCGTCGCTTCCTCATCACCGCGGTGCAGCGCAACACGAACCCGGCGCTCCGCCTCAAGGCACTGGCCGAGATCGCCGCCGCCCGCGACCCGGACGCGTTCGATACGGCGATCGACATCATCGGCACCTGGACGCGCGAGGAGCGCCGCGAGGGGTCGAAGATCATGCTGCAGGCGCTGGTGGACAAGCGAATCGGCCGCCGCGACCAGGCCAACGCGTGGATCTGGCGGATCGCCGAGTACACGCGCGAGGTCCACGAGGAGTACGCGGTGCAGCGCTGGCCGGAGACCAAGCGCCTGCTCGGCCTGCTCGTCAACTCCTCGGGCGCCGCGCACGCTCGCAACGCCCGGCGGCTCGTGCATGCGGCGCGCAAGCAGGACCGCCGGCTCGCCGCGGCACTGCTGGCCGCCGCGCTCGCGCACGCGCCCGAGGCCGAGGAGGTGCTGCGCGGCGCGCGCACGCGGATGGCCCGCAAGCCGCCCGCGCTGGCGCGCGAGCTGCTTCGCAACTTCCCGAAGCGGCGCGGGCGCGGCAAGCGCCGCCGCCGCCGTGGCGGGGAGCTGAACGGCGCCGAGGGCACGGTCGGCGTGTCGCTGACGCACTCGCCCAACGGCGCCGGGCCGCACGCCTCCGAGCCGTCCTCGGACGGCGCCCGCACTCCATCGGACGCCAGCGCGGGAGCGCGTGGACGTGCGCGCGAGGCCGCCGAGCCTCGAGATCACGCAGCAGCCGCTCCGGGCGGCGAGGTCGCGGCCGGCCCCGCCGGCGACTAGTGGGCCGCGCCGCCCACCGGCGCCCGTCCGTCCTCGCGTCTAACGGAACGGACCCCGCGGGCGGTGCAGGTGGACCTCGCCCGCGTCGAGCGTGTGCAGCGTCCCGTCGGCGAGCTTGACGAGGAGATGTCCGCGGTCGTCGATGCCGGCACCGACGCCGCCACCGTCACGCCAGTCCACGGCGACGCCGAGCAGCGCGTCGCGCGCGCGCCAGGCCGCCAGCGTGTCCTCCGCCGGCGCCGCGAGCTGGCGTTCGAGCAGTTCGAGCAGCCGCGCGAGCGTCGGCTCCACCGCGTCGGGGGGCAGGCCGAGTGTCCCCGCGATGGCGTGAAGCTCCGGCGGCAGCTGCTCGGGGCGAAGCGCGACGTTGAGGCCGATTCCGAGCACCGCCCAATGCTCCTGCGGGCGGCCCTCGATCAGGATCCCGGCGACCTTGCGACGGCCCAGCAGCACGTCGTTCGGCCACTTCAGCTGCGCGTCGGGGCCGACCAGCTCGGCCACGGCGACGGCTGCGGCGATCGGCAGCAGCGCCGGTGGGTCGCGCAGCACGAGCGAGCAGAGCAGCGCGCTGCGGGGCGGAGCGTGCCAGCGGCGTCCGTGGCGTCCGCGCCCCTCGTGCTGCTCGTGGGCGGTCACGAGCGTTCCGTGCGGCGCGCCGGCCAGCGCCAGCGCGCGCGCGTCCACACTGGTCGAGCCGGTGCTGTGGCGGTGGACGCGGGGCGTGCCGAGCGTCATCGACGTCGCAGCACCAGCTGGTCATCCGGCCGCAGCGCGAGCGTGGCGGCGGCCGAGCCGCCGTTGATCGCGAGCGCCAGCGCCCCGCGCGCGTCGATGTAGGCGAGCAGCTCGCCGGGCGCGACGTCGGCGAACGCCCGCCCGACCCGGCCGACCATCGTCGCCTCACCGATCGCCACCACGAACCCGCCGCCCGCCGTGAGTCCGGCTGCGTCGGCAAGCTCGCCCGTCGCGTCCAGGCCCGCGTTGCCGTAGGCGTCGACCGCCAGGACGTGGGCGATCAGGGCGTCGCCGGCCGCGCCCGGGGCGAGCTGCGCGCGTGGCAGGCTCAGCGTCACCAGCCCGGCCGGGTCGATCGGCTCCCCCAGCGCGCGCAGCGCGACGCCGTCGGCGATCGCCGCCGCGACCGGCGCGAACACGTCGCGTCCGTGGAAGGTCGCGCTGACCGGCCGCAGGCACTCCACCGAGTCACCGATGTCGACCGCCTCGGTCACCCCGCCGAGCGCCGCAGCCGCGAGCGTCAGCAGGCCGTTGTCTGGGCCGACCATTGTGCGTGTGGGCGAGGCGGCGCCGTCGGCGTCGGCGAGGCGCAGGGCCACCGCTCGCCTTTCACCGCCGACGCCGGGGTCGACGACCGCCAGGTGAACGCCCGGCGGCGCAAACGGCAGGGCAGCCCGCAGCACCAGCGCTCCCGCCCTTACGTCATGGCGTGCGACGCCGTGGCCGAGGTCGATGACCCGCGCGCGCGGCGCGCGCCGCGCGATCACCGCGTGACAGACGCCGACGAACTCGTCCGCAAGACCGTAATCCGACAGGAAGGTGACCACCGGGACATCGGTCCGCTCGTCGCGCACGCCCGCCGCCCCCGCCGTGCTCATCCGCCCGACCCCGACCCGGACGCCGACCCCGCCGCCGATCCCGCCGACCCCGCCGACCCCGCCCCTCGGTCCTCGACGATCGCCGCGAGCAGCCCGTCGATGTCGTGGCGCGAGGCCTCGACATCGACCCGAAGCCCCCGCTCGCGCAGGGTCGCGCTCGTCACCGGACCGATCGACACGATCCGCGTCAGCGGCCCCGGCTGCGCCGACCCCAGGAAGAAGCTCACCGTCGAGGAGGAGGTGAAGGTCAGGTAGTCGGCCTGCGCCAGCGCCGCCACCACGGCCGCCTCGAGCGGCTCGGCCACCGTCTCATACAGGCTCACGACCGACACGCTCGCCCCCCGCGCGCGCAGCGCGTCCACCAGCACGTCGCGCGCGCTCGCCGCGCGCGCCACGAGCACGCGCGAGAACTCGACCGCGGCCAGCGCCTCGACCAGCCCCTCGGCGACGAAGCGCTCCGGCACGAAGTCGGCGATCACCCCGTGCTCGCCGAGCGCCCGCGCGGTGCCCGGGCCGATCGCCGCGACCCGCGCGCCCGCCAGCGCCCGCGCGTCCTCGCCACGCGCGGCCAGGCGCTCGAACAACAGCTCCACGCCGTTGGCGCTCGTCAGGCAGATCAGATCGAACTCGTCGAGTGGCGGCAGCTCGGCGACGGTCGGCACGATCCGGATCGCCGGCGCCTCGATCACCCGCGCGCCCAGCGCGCGCAGCTGCGCCGCCAGCCCGGAGGCCTGGGCGCGCGCCCGCGTGACCGCCACGGTGGCTCCGGCGAGCGGCCCCGGCGCGCGCCACGCGAGCTGGGAGTGCAGCTCGGCGACGGCGCCGACCACGGTGACCGCGGGCGCCTGCACCCCGGCCTTCGCCGCCTGCGCTGCGATCGTCGCAAGCGTCGCGAGCACGGTTCGCTGTTCGGGCAGCGTGCCCTGGGCGATGACCGCCGCCGGCTGCTCGCCGTCGCGTCCGGCTTCGATCAGCGCTGCGCACAGCGCCGGCAGCGTGCGCACCCCCATGTAGAACACGAGCGTGCCGGGGAAGGCGGCGAGCGCCGGCCAGTCGAGCGCCGTCTGCGGCTTCTCGGGGTCCTCGTGCGCGGTGATCAACGCCACGGCGCTGGCCAGCCCGCGGTGGGTCACGGGGATCCCCGCGTACGCCGCCGCCGCGATGCCGGCGGTGATCCCCGGCACAACCTCGAATGGGACTCCGGCTTCACGCAGCGCCAGCGCCTCCTCGCCGCCGCGACCGAAGACGAACGGGTCCCCGCCCTTGAGCCGCACCACGAGGGCGCCGGCGCGGGCTCGCTCGAGCATCAGCGCCTCGGTCTCCTCCTGCGGCACGAACGGTCCGCCTCCCTGCTTGCCCACGTAGCGGCATTCCGCGTCCGCGCGCGCGCCGGCCAGCGCCTCGGCCGGGATCAGGCGGTCGTAGAGGATCACGTCGGCGGCCGCGATCAGCTCGAGCGCGCGCGCCGTCAGCAGACCGGCGTCGCCGGGGCCGGCGCCGACGAAGGCGACGCGGCCGCTCATCCGAGCAGCGCCTCCGCGCCGCATGCCAGCAGGCGCTCCGCGACGGCCTCGCCGAGCGCGACCGGCTCCGAGCCCGACAGCGTGTCGCGGATCCACTCCGCGCCGTCCGGCGCGCCGATGAACGCCTGCAGCTCGAGCCCGCCGTCATCGCGCGCTCGCGCCCACGCGCCCACGGGCGTGTCGCAACCGGCGCCGAGCCGCGCGACCAGCGCCCGCTCGGCCGCCAGCGTCCGCTCGGCGCCGTCGTCCCGCTGGGCCGCGATCGCCTCGCAAACCCGCGCGTCGCCGGCGCGCGCCTCGATCGCAAGCGTGCCCTGCCCGGCCGCCGGGACCAGCTCGTCGGTCGCGTGCCAGCCGTCGCGGCCGAGCCGCCGGAGCCCCGCGACGGCCAGCACGATCGCGTCGAACCGGCCGTCGGCGAGCGCGCCCAGGCGCGTGTCGAGGTTCCCGTGCAGCTCCGTGACCTCCAGATCGTCGCGCACCGCCAGCAGCTGCGAGCGCCGGCGCAGGCTGCTCGTGCCGACCCGTGCCCCCTTCGCCAGCGCGGCGACCGAGGCGGCGCCGCAGAGCGCGTCGCGCGGGTCCTCGCGCCGGGGCGAGCCGGCGATCACGAGCCCGTGCGCGAGCGCCGCGGGCAGGTCCTTGGCCGAGTGCACGGCGAGGTCGACCTCGCCGGCGAGCAGTGCCTCCTCGATCGTGTCGACCCAGCGGCGCTTGTCGGCGCCCTCGCCCACGTCGCCGCCCGTTCGCAGCACCACGATCTCAACACCCTCATCGGCGATCGCCTCGGCGACCAGCGCCGCCTGGCGCAGCGCCAGCGGGCTCCCGCGCGTGCCCAGCCGCAGCGGGCCATGCGCCCCCGGTGGTCTCACGGCTTGTGGACGCGCAGCTCCCGCACATTGTCGTGCGGCTCGACACGCGCCGGCGCATCGTCGCGGCCGCGTTCGCCGTCCGCCGCCCGGCGAGCCTCGTCCCTGATCTCCCGCACGGCGTTCTCGCCACCGAGCGCGAACAGGTCGCGCAGCAGCTCGATGCTGCCGTGGACCCGCTCGGCGTCGAGGCTCCGCAGGCGGATCGTCGGCTCGTGCAGCAGCCGGCCGATCACGGCCCGGGCGAGCGCTTCGACGCGCGCCAGATCCCGCGCCGACGCCGACTCCCAGCGGCCGGCGTTCTCTTCCAGCACGCCGTCGACGATTCCCTCCGCGCGCTCACGCAGCGCCGCGATCGTCGGGCGCACGTCGAGCTGGCCGAGCCACTGGGCGAAGCGCTGGATCTCCTCCTCGATGATCCGCTCCGCCGCCGGCACGTCGGCCGCGCGCGCCGAGAGGTTGTGGCTGACGGCCGACTCGAGGTCGTCGATGTCTCGCAACGTGACGCCGTCGAGCTCGCCGCAGCGCGGGTCGAAGTCGCGCGGCACCGCGATGTCGATCAGCAGCAGCGGCCGCCCGGAGCGGGCGCGCATCACCAGCTCGAGTTCCTCGTGCCCGACGATCGGGTGCGGCGAGGAGGTCGAGGCGACCACGATGTCGGCCGCTTCGAGCGTCTCGGGCAGCCGGTCGAGGCCGACGACGCTGCCGCCGAAGCGCTCCGCGACGGAGCGGGCGCGGTCGGCGTGGCGGTTGGCGATGAAGACCGTCTTGACGCCCCGCGCGGCGAGCGCCTGGGCTGTCAGCTCGCTGGTCTCGCCGGCGCCGATCACGACGACCGGGCGGCCGCCGAGGTCCCCGAGCAGGCTCTCGGCGAGCTCGACCGCGACCGACGAGAGGCTGACGTGGCTGCGCGCGATCGCCGTTTCCGTGCGCACGCGGCGGCCGGTCGCCAGCGCGGCTGCGAACACGCGGTTGGTCAGCGGCCCGGCGGTGCCGCTCTCGCGCGCGAGCTCGTGCGCGCGGCGGACCTGGCCCTGGATCTCGTGCTCGCCGACGATCATCGACTCGAGCCCCGCCGTGACGCGGAACAGGTGCCGCGCGGCGTCGCAGTTGCGCAGCGTGTAGATCGCCTGAGCGAGCTCCGCGGGCGCCAGCTCGGCGTGTGCCGCCAGGCGCGCGAGCACGGTCGCCTCGGTCGCCGTGCCGCCGCCGTCTGCCACGACGTAGAGCTCGGTGCGGTTGCAGGTCGAGATCGCGACCGCCTCGCTGATCATCGGCTCGCCGCACAGCGCGGTGATGAAGCGCGCCGCGCCGCGTTCGGTGAACGCGACGCGCTCGCGCAGCGCGACCGGGGCGATGCGGTGCGAGATGCCGAGCGTCAGCAGCTCGCTCATGGCGCCTCTTGCTCCTCGCGCCTGCGCAGCGCCAGCTCCGTCAGCTCCGTCAGCTCGCGCTCGATCCGGCTGAGCTTGCCGGCCATGATCGCGAAGTAGAGCAGGATCAGCGCGAAGAAGACGATGTAGGCCGCGGCCACGTAGGGGCCGGCGGTGTGCAGCGGCAGCGCGGCGGCCATCAGCTCGTCCCGCCGCCGACGTGGGTGATGCTCGGCGCCGCGCTGCGCCGCAGCGGCAGCTCGTCCTCGTCGCCGGCCAGCAGCCGCTTCAGCGCGCGCAGCTGGGCGCTCGCGTGCTTCGAGGTCATCTCGTAGCGCCACAGCGTCAGCCACAGCAGCCCGACGCTCGCCAGCGCGAGGTAGAAGACGACCTGCATCCGGCCCGGCAGGTTGCCGCTGATGTTCGACAGCGTGCGCGGATGCACGTAGGCGGCGGAGAGGCGCACGATCGCGAAGTTGATCGGCACGAACACCCCGGCGGTGATCGCGAACACCGATGCTGCCCGCGCCTGGCGCTCGGGGTCCTCGATCGCGAAGCGAAGCGGCTGGTAGGTCGCGTAGAGCAGCATGATCAGCAGGAACGAGACGAGCGTCGGCTCGTCCCACACCCACCAGTGCCCCCACGCCCCCTTGGCCCAGATCGAGCCGGTGATCAGCACGCCCACCCCGAACACCAGCGAGATGTGGATCGCGACGTAGGAGCGCATGTCCCAGCGCGAGTCGCGCGTGCGCAGGTGCTGGATCGCCATCACCCCGGCGGCGATGAACCCGCACAGCGTGACGATCGCGAGCGGCACGTGGACGTAGAAGATCTTCTGCAGGAAGCCCAGATCGGCGTCGTTGGGCGCCCAGAAGAAGACCAGCGCCAGCGTCAGCGTGAGCAGCGCGCACGTCGTCAGCGCGAGTCCCCGAAGGCGCTTGCCGTACATCGGTTCAGTCCTCCAGGAGGAAGTCGAAGAGCGCGAAGGCGATCACCGCAAACACGAGATCATAGAGAGCGAGCGTCAGCAGCCAGCGCAACGGCAGCGACCCCGCCGGCGTCGAGAACAGCGGCTTCGTCGCGAGCGCCGCGCCGACCACCACGGGCACGAGCATCGGCAGCGACAGAAGCGGTCCGAGCAGGTCGCGCGCGCGCGTGCGCACCGCCAGCGCGCCGACCAGCGTGCCGATCACCGCGACGCCCAGATCCCCCAGCGCAAGCACCGCCAGCAGGCCGGGCAGCGCCTGCCCGATCGGCGGTTCGAGCAGCAGCAGCGCGAACGCGGGCACGGCCACGATCTCGAGCACGACGAGGTAGGCAAGCAGCGTCAGCGCCTTGGAGAACAGCAGCGCGCTGCGGTCGGCCGGCGAGAGCAGGAAGCCGTCGAAACCGCCCTGCTCATCGTCGGCCACGAACAGCCGGTTGATCCCGAGCACGGCCGCGAACAGCAGCGTCACCCACAGCACTCCGCTCGCCAGATCGCCGCTCAGCGTGTCCCGCTGCAGCCCGAAGTGGAACAGCACGAATGTCGTCACGCTGAACAGCGCCATCGCCGGCACCGCCTCGAAGCTGCGCAGCTCGACGCGCAGCTCCTTGCGCAGCAGCGCGCCGACGACGACCCGCGTCCGCGGCGCGCTCACCGGTACAGCTCCCCGAGCGTCCCCGCGTCGAGCTCTGCGGCCCCCGCCAGCAGCCGCACCCGCCCGCGCACCAGCCCCAGCACCTGATCTGACTCCCCGAGCACTCCGGCCGGGTCGTGGCTGACGATCACGCGCGTGCGCCCCGACGCGCGCCCGATCAGCGGCTCGACCAGCTCTCCGGCCGCGGGGTCGAGGTTCGCCCGCGGCTCGTCGAGCAGCAGCAGCTCGGGGTCGTGCAGCAGCGCACGGCAGACCGCGACACGCTGGACCATGCCGCGCGAGAGCGTCCTCAGCGGCTCATCGGCCCGCCGCTCCATCGACACCGCCGCAAGCAGCTCCGCCACGCGCCCCACTCCCACGCCGTGAAGCGCCGCGTGCAGGCCGAGGTTCTCGCGAGCGCTCAGCTCGCGGTAGAGCAGCGGCTCGTGGCCGAGCAGCCCGATGCGCCCGCGCACCGCCCAGCT
The DNA here is from genome assembly GCA_963830975.1 of uncultured Solirubrobacterales bacterium. Lineage (GTDB taxonomy): Bacteria > Actinomycetota > Thermoleophilia > Solirubrobacterales > Solirubrobacteraceae > Palsa-513. The sequence goes on along the minus strand of CAWHOI010000005.1, from coordinate 393,043 downwards.
CTCATCCGGGAGCGCGTGCCCGAGCACGCGGACCTCCCCGCCGTGCGGGCGCAGCAGGGTCGCGAGGACTCGCAGCAGCGTCGTCTTGCCGGCGCCGTTGGGTCCGAGCACGGCCAGCGTCCGCCCAGCCTCGACGGTCACGCTCACCTCGGCGAGCGCCAGGCGCTCCCCGTAGCGCCGCGTCAGGCCACGCAGCTCAAGCGCCGCCAGGATCGTCACCCCGGGGCGGTCGCGGGGGGCGTCGGCGGCGCAAGCCGCTCAGCTGCGCCGGATGGCCCGATGGCGCCACGTTGCGCACGCCTGCACGGTATTCGTCGTGCGCCCGCGGCGTCCGCTCCCGCAGCCGGTCCGCGGCGGGCCGGCGCGCCCGCTCAGCGGTGGCGGCGCTGGCGCAGCGGCGAGCGCATGTGCACGACGCGGATCGTCGCCGTCGAGGTGTTGCCGAGCTTGTCGGTGACGATCACCTTGATCGTGTGCGGGCCGAGCTTCAGCTTCTTCGCCGACTGCCATGAGATCGAGCCACGCAGCTGCGCCGGGAAGGCCTTGCCGAAGAAGTGCACGCGGCTGTGCTTGCTCAGCTGGATCGTGATCTCGCGCACGCCGTTGGTCGGGCTGCTCGCCGCCACGGCGATCCGCAGCGGTCCGCTGTATCGCTGCCCGGGCGTCGGGTGCAGGATCCTGATCGCCGGCCCCGCGAAGTTGCCGCACGGCCCGGTCAGCTGGTCGCCGTGCAGCGACTCCTGCTCGAACGCCGCGAACGCCGGTTTCGGCGAGAAGTCGGCGTTCAGCAGCCCGTAGTTGTCGAGCGGCGCGCGCGAGGTCCCGCCGTTGTACATCTCGAACCACATCGCCGCCTTGACGTATGAGTACTGCGGCTGCGCGAGGCAGTGGTAGGCCTGCTGCAGGAACGTCGCCTGCTGCGCCTCGGTCACCCCGGCCGCCTTCTGCCCCGCCCACGCCCCGGTCGTGCACTCGGCGTCGGTCGAGGCCCAGCCGATCTCGGTCATGTAGATCGGCAGCGAGCCGTCGCCGTTGGCGGCCATCAGCGTGTGGATGCCGGTGAAGCCGAGGAAGAAGTACTGGTTGACCGTCGTCGTGTCGCGGTTGTACTCGTAGGTGTAGGGCGAGGCGATGTCGCAGGCGGTGTCGGTGTGGATCGCGACCGCGTCGAACGACCCCTTCGCGCCGGCGGCGTACAGCTCGCTCAGGAAGGTCGGGTCGTTGGCGCCGACGATCACCGTCGCGTTCGGGTCGGCGGACTTGATCGCCGGATAGGCCGCTTTCAGCAGCGCCGCGTACTGCCCCGCCGAGCCGTTCCACCAGCTCGCCGAGTTCTCCTCGTTCCAGATCTCCCACGCGGCGACCCGCCCGTGGAAGGCGTTCACCAGGTAGTTCATCAGCGAGGCGTAGTCGCTGTCGTTGACCGGCGGTGTCGCGATCGAGCTCGATCCGCCGTTGGCCCAGGCCGGCGTGCCGACGACGTCCACGTCGATCTTCGTGCGTGCCGGCAGCGATGCGAAGAAGTGCTGGTAGAGCGAGATCCACCCGCCGCTGTAGCTCCCCTGCGACGGCTCGACGTCGCCCCAGACGAGGAACACGCGCACCCACGCGGGCTTGCTCGCCCGGATCGCGGCGGCGACCTTCGGGGAGGTGAAGCCGGCGTTGGAGGTCACGTTGACGCCGACCTCGGCCGCCCCCGCGACCGATGTCGACGCGATGACCCCGCCCGCAAGCATCGTTGCAAGCAGGGGGAGCAGCCAGCGCAACGCGCGTCGCCTCATGCGAGTTCCATCGGCAGCGCAGCGGTGATCGCCAACCAGACTAGGCGGACGTCTGAGTCGGCAGATCCCATCGACGCGCCGCGGAACTTCAACTCCAGCGGCATCGCGGGCCAGCATAGCCGCGCCGCGGCACCCCGCAACCGCCGCCGGGCGCGAAATGCTCGCTCCGAGCGGTCGTTTTCGGCCGCCGCTCAGGCGCCGGCGTGCGCCCGCTTCGCGTTTTCGATCGCGCTCGCGACGGCGGCCTCGTCGCCGTCGCGCAGCAGCTCGATCGGGTCCGGCTCGCCCCCGACGATCGATTCGAAGAAGGCCTTGCGCTCCTGGAAGCTCGGCAGCGTCGCCTTCGCCCAGCCGCGCGCGTCGTTGAGCATCACCGCGAGCCGCGCGTACGGCTCACCGAACTGCTCGGCGATCTCGCGCTTCATCCGCTTGGCGAGCGCGGGCGAGGCCCCGGCGGTCGAGATCGCGATCGCGAGCGGCCCGTTGCGCACGATCGCCGGCAGGATGAAGTTGCATAGCGGTGGCACGTCCACGACGTTCACCAGCATCGCGCGTGCCTCGGCATCCTCGTGGACGGCGATGTTGACCTCGCTGTCGTCGGTTGCCGCGATCACCAGGAACGTCCCCTCGAGGTCGCCGGGCTCGTACTCCCGCCGCTCCCAGTCGATCGACCCCTCTGACGCGAGCGCGACGAGCTCCTCGTGCGCGGTCGGGGCGACGAGCGTGACGGCGGCGTCGCAGGCGAGCAGCCCCTCGACCTTCTCCAGGCCGACCTCGCCGCCGCCGACGACGACGCAACGGCGTCCGCTCAGCCGCAGGCAGGCGATGTAGAACGGCACCGCGAGCATGTCGCGCACGCACGACTGGTCGCAGATCCCGCGCCGGTACTGGCAGACGCATTCCTTGCCGGCATAGGCCTGAACTGGCACCGACACAGCTTAGGCATGTGCGCTCGCGGCGCCGCGGCGGCCGGGACCGTCAGGGTTTGGTGGCGGCGTGATGTGCGGGGCGCTCGCCCTTCACGGACGGCCGCGCGTGCCACGGGTCAGCGCCGCAGCGCGCGTCCGGCGAGGCGGATGATCGCGGGCGCGCCGTCGCGCAGCGCCTGCTCGCGCTCGGCCTCGCGCGTCGAGCGCAGCGCCGCGATCGTGTGTGCCGCGCGCGGCGTGGTGGAGTCGTAGGGATAGCGCCACGGCGGTCTTGTCGCGGGCGGCTCCCAGGTGATCAGCTGCGCGCGGCCGCACCGCGCCAGCGCGTCGGCGGCCGCCTGGCGCGGCGGCAGCACCGGTACATGGTCGTTTCCCCAGACGACGCGGGCGTCGAGCTCCCGCGCGATCCGCACGGCGCGGCGGCGGTCCGCGCTCCAGATCGACGCGCCGAGGCTTCGAGCGCCGCCGTTCGCGAGCGCCGCCGCCTCGGCCGAGTCCGCCACGGCGGTCACGACGAGCACCGGCCCGGCCACCCGCTCGCGCACCAGCCGCGCCTGCGCCGGCACGCCGCTCAGCACCGCGGGCGCGAAGAACACCCCGCGCGTGCCGACCGGCGAGCGCCGCCCGCCGCAGTGCGCGACGCCGCCGAATGCGACCGCCTCGGCGATCGCGGACTCGAGCGTCGCAGCCATTTGCTCGCCCGCGAGCGGACCCAGCTGCGTGTGCGGCGCCAGCGGGTCGCCCAGCTCGAGCGCCGCCGCCGCCGCGCAGAGCGCCTCGAGCAGCTCGTCGTGGCGCTCCCGCGCGACGTAGACCCGCTTGAGCGAGCCGGCGAGCTGGCCGGCGCCCGCGCACGCCGCCCACAGCGCCCCGTCGACGGCGTTGGCCAACCGCGCGTCGGCGAGCACGATCATCGCGTCGGGCCCGCCCGGCCCCTCGCCCAACTCGATCGTGCGCGCGCAGCCCGCGAGGCTGTCGTCGCCGGCGATCGCGACGAGGCCCTCCGGCAGCCCGGCGCGCGACAGGAGCCTGCCGATCCGCTCCGCCGCCAGCGTCGCGCCGGCCGCCGGCGCGACGATCGCGCCGTTGCCGGCGAGCAGCGCCGCGCCGACGTTCGCGAGCGGCAGCGCGAACGGCGCACCGCGCGTGCCGCGGATCCCGATCACGCCGAGCGGCGCCTGCCCGGCGCTTGCGCGCGTCAGCGGGTGCAGCGTCCGCGGCAGCGCGAAGCGGTGCGCCCCGAGCAGCCGCTGCGCGTTCTGCGCCAGCCAGCGCAGCGCGTCGATCCCGGCGAGCAGCTCGAGCGTGGCGATCTCCGCCCGCGGCCGCTGCGACTCGCCGGCCAGCGCCAGGCAGAGGTCGTCGAATTCGTCGATCACCGCCTGCGCAGTTCGCTCGAGGTAGCGCGCCCGGTCGGCGACGCGCAGCTGCGCCCACAGTCGCGTGACCGCGGCCAGATCGTCCGCGAGCGAGCCGCGGGTGCTCATCCGGCGCTCCCCTCCCGACCGCCGCGCCCGCGCGCCGCCCGCACGCGCGCGAGCGCCTGCGCCAGCGCGGCCTCGGCCTCGTCGGGGGCGTAGAAGCGCACGCCCTCGAGGCCCTCCGGCATCAGTTCCTCGCGACTCGTGTGGCCCGGATGGCTGTGCGGGTTGTCGTACTCTGCGGCGCCGCGCAGACCGGGTGGTGCCCGCCGCGCGCCGTCGTCGCGGATCAGCGCCCGCGCCGCGCCGAGCGCCCGCCCGGCGGCGTCCGACTTCGGCGCGAGCGAGAGGTAGATCGCGGCCTGGGCCAGCGCGTAGCTGCATTCGGGCAGCCCGACGTGCTCGACCGCCGCGGCCGCCGAGGTCGCGACGACGAGCGCCTGGGGGTCCGCGTTGCCGATGTCCTCGGAGGCGAGGATCACCATCCGGCGCACGATGAAGCGCGGATCCTCACCGCCCTCGAGCATCGTCGCGAGGTAGTACAGCGAGGCGTCGGGGTCGCTTCCGCGCGTCGCCTTGATCCAGGCCGAGATCGTGTCGTAGTGCTGGTCGCCGGCGCGGTCGTAGCGAACCAGCCCGCCTGCGAGCGCGTGGCGCGCGGCGGCGAGGTCGACCCGCGCGTTCAGTGCGGCCGCACGCTCGAGCGCGCTCAGCGCGATCCGCGCATCGCCGCCGGAGCGCGCCGCCAGCAGCTGCTCGGCGTCGGCGTCGAGCTCCGCCTCGCCCAGCTCGCCGCGCTCGAGCGCCCGGCGTAGGAGGGTCGCGACGTCGGCTTCGCTGAGCGGCTCGAGCTCGTACACCGTCACGCGCGAGAGCAGCGCGCTGTTGACCTCGAAGCGCGGGTTCTCGGTGGTCGCGCCGATCAGCGTGACGAGGCCCTCCTCGACCGCCGGCAGCAGCGCGTCCTGCTGCGCCTTGTTGAAGCGGTGGATCTCATCGAGGAAGAAGACGGTCGCGCGGCCGCGGTGTCGGGCTCGCTCGATCACGGCGCGCACCTCCGCGCGGCCGGTGTCGACGGCGCTGTGTTCCTCGAACTCCGCGCCGGTGCTCGTCGCGATCACCCGCGCCAGCGTCGTCTTGCCCGAGCCTGGAGGCCCGTGCAGGATCATCGAGTGCAACCTCCCGCTCTCGATCGCGCTGCGCAGCGGAGCCCCCGGCGCCAGCAGCGCCGGCTGGCCGACCAGCTCCTCGAGCGAGCGCGGCCGCATCCGCACCGCGAGCGGCGCGGGCGGCCCCACGCTCCGCGGTTCCTCGAATAGCCGCTCCATCACTCCAGTATCACCCCTCGATCCGGTGCTCGCCAGACCGTCTCCGACCACCGCCGCAGCCGACCCCTAGGATGCAGCCGGTGAGCGCGCAGCCGCCGAGCGAGTCAGTCGAGCTGCTCCGGCGGCTGATCCGCTTCGACACGGTCAACCCGCCGGGCAACGAGCGCGCCGCCCAGGAGCATCTCGCCGCGGTCCTGGCCGAGGCCGGCTTCAGCTGCGAGCTGCTCGGCCGCACCGCCGAGCGCCCGAACCTCGTCGCGCGTCTCGACGGACCGGCGCCCGGGCCCGTGCTCTGCCTGCTTTCTCACGTCGACACGGTGCTGGCGACACCGCAGGAGTGGTCCCACGACCCGTGGTCCGGCGATCTGGAGGACGGCTTCGTCTGGGGCCGCGGCGCGCTCGACATGAAGTCGCAGACCGCGGCCGAGGTGGCATCGGCCTGCGCGCTCGCGCGCTCCGGCTGGCGTCCGGCGGCCGGCTCGTTGCTCCTCGTCGTGCTGGTTGACGAGGAGACCGGCGGCGCCGAGGGGGCGATGTGGCTGACGCGGACCCATCCCGACAAGGTGCGCTGCGATTACCTCGTCAACGAGGGCGGCGGCGGGATCTTCGAGTACGCCGGTCGCCGGCTCTACTGCCTGGGCTGCGCGGAGAAGGGCGTCTTCCGTTTCGTGCTGCACACCGACGGCGTCGCCGCGCACGCCTCGATGCCGCGCCTGGGCGAGAACGCCCTGCTGAAGCTCGGGCCGATCCTCGAGCGCTTCGCCGCGCGCCAGCCCTCATACCGCCTGACAGCCGAGCCGCGCGCCTTCCTCGAGGCGATCGGCGCGCTCGACGGCGACGACGCCGCCGCGGCGCTGGAGCGTGTCCGGGCGGTCGAGCCGCGCCTGGTGCCGCTGATCGAGCCCTGGCTCGGCGTGTCGCTGGCCCCGACCCGCGCGTTTGCGTCCGAGAAGATCAACGTGATCCCCTCGCAGGCGCGCCTGGCGGTCGACTGCCGTGTGCCGCCGGGTCTCGGCGAGGATGCCGCGCTCGAGGCGATCGAGGAGGTCATCGGGCCGCCTGAGAGCTACAGCCTCGAGTGGACAGAGCGCGTGATGGGCAACCGCTCGCCGATCGACTCGCCGATGACCGAGTTCATCCGCGGCTGGATCGCCGAGCGCGACCCGGCGGCGATCTGCGTGCCGACGGTGCTTCCCGGCTTCACCGACTCGCGCACCTTCCGCGACGCCTTCCCGCAGTGCGCGGCCTACGGCTTCTTCCCCCACCGCGTCCGCACGAAGTTCGAGACCGACCACCTGATCCACGGCGCCGACGAGCGCATCGACGTGCGCGACCTCGAGTTCGCGACCGACTTCTTCCGCGACCTCGCGCTGGGGATGCTCGGCTCGGCCGCCTGAGCGCTCCCACCGACACCGTCCGCGGTCGCTCGGTCGCCTCCTCGCACCCGCTCAGTCAACTCATCGGCCGGCGGCCGCCCGGCTCGCCCTGGGGCTTTTGCCACCCGCCCGCCGCGTTTTCATCACCACGTGACCGCAGTTTCGCCTCGTGCGCGCCCGCGAGGGCGCCGATAAGGTTGCTCCGTGCCTATCGCAACCTGGTGGACCGACGTCGAAGCCTGGGCGTACAACGCGCTCCCGGTGTTCGAGATCTTCTTCCTGTTGGCGATGGTCTCGCTGCTGGCGCTCGTCGTGCGCACGCTGCCGCGCACCAAGCCGCAGGAGATCAAGCCCGACTCGGCGAGCGCGGTCGGCTGGGACGACATCGCCGGCGTCGAGGATGCGCGTGCGGAGCTTCAGGAGGTCGTCGAGTTCCTCAGCGCCCCGGAGCGCTTCGCCCGCCTCGGCGCCCGCGTCCCGCGCGGCGTGCTGCTGCACGGACCGCCCGGGACCGGCAAGACGCTGCTCGCCAAGGCCGTGGCGCACGAGTCGGGCGCCCACTTCTACGCCCAGTCCGCGGCCGGCTTCGTCGAGATGTTCGCCGGTCTGGGTGCCGCCCGTGTGCGGCGCCTGTTCCGCATCGCGCGCAAGAACCAGCCGTCGATCATCTTCATCGACGAGCTCGACGCCGTCGGCGGCCAGCGCGGCAACCTGGGCATCAGCGGCGAGAAGGACCAGACGCTCAACCAGCTGCTGATCGAGATGGACGGGTTCAGCTCGCAGGACCGGCTCGTCGTGATCGCCGCCTCGAACCTGATCGAGAAGCTCGACGCGGCGCTGCTTCGCCCCGGTCGCTTCGACCGCCAGATCTACGTCGCGCCCCCGGACGTCCACGCGCGCGAGGACATCCTGCGTGTGCATGTGCGCGACAAGCCGGTCGGCGACGTCGACCTGGAGATGGTGGCGCGCCAGACCTCCGGCCTGACCGGCGCCGATCTCGCGAACATCTGCAACGAGGCTGCGATCTTCGCCGCGCGTCGCGCCGCCACCGAGATCCTCGACGAGGACTTCGATCACGCTCTGGAGCGCGTGATCGCCGGCACCCAGTCGCGCCGCGTGCTGAACGACCACGAGAAGGAGGTCGTCGCCTACCACGAGGCCGGCCACGCGCTCGTGGCGGAGCTTCTCCCCGGCGTCGACCGCGTCCACCGCGTCTCGATCGTGCCGCGCGGGCGCGCGCTCGGCTACACCCTCAACCTGCCCGACGAGGACCGCTACCTCAAGACGCGCGAGGAGCTGATCGACTACATGACGATGCTGCTGGGCGGCCGCGCCGCCGAGCAGATCGTGTTCGGAGCGGTCAGCACCGGCGCCGCCGACGACCTGCGGCGGGCCTCCGAGGTCGCGGGCGCGATGATCACCGACTACGCGATGGGTACGACGGTCGCGGTCACCGGCCGGGGCTCCCCCGCCGACGAGCGCGTCTCCGAGCAGACGCTGCGCCTGCGCGACGAGGAGCGCGAGGAGCTGCTGCACGAGGCGCGCGCCGCCGCGATGCGCCTGCTCGGTCTGAACCGCTCGACGCTCGACGAGCTCGCCGCCGAGCTGAAGGCCCAGGAGGTGCTGGAGCGCACGGCGATCGAGCGGATCGTCGCCCACGCAGCCCCGCCGCGCCCCCGCATCGCAGCCGCGGCGCGGCGCGAGCAGCCGCCAAGCTGACCGGCGTCGCGGGCGGGTGCCGCCGCGCCGCGTAGAATCCGCCGGGCAGTGTTCGAGCGCATGGACCATCTTGGCATCGCCGTCGACGCGCTCGACGACGCCGTGGCGCGCTACAGCGAGCGCTTCGACATGCGGCTCGTGCACCGCGAGGTGCTGCCCGAGCAGGGCGTCGAGGCGGCGCTGTTGGCGTTCGGCGACGCCCACATCGAGCTGCTCGCGCCGCTGGGGGCGGACACGCCGGTCGGGCGCTTCCTCGCCCGCCGCGGCCCGGGCATGCACCACATCGCCTACGGGGTCGCCGACATCGACGCCACGCTCGCGCAGCTGATCGAGCGCGACGTCGAGCTGATCGACTCCACCGCGCGCGCGGGCATCTGCGACTCACGCGTCGCCTTCGTGCATCCGCGCGCCACCGGCGGCGTGCTGACCGAGATCGTCGAGGCGGCCCACGCATGACTCGCGAGAGCTACCTGCGCGTCTCGATCGGCTTCACCGGCGGCCAGGTCCTCGCCGTGCGCGTTGCTTCGGAGCACCTCGAACAGCTGACCGCCGCGCTCTCCTCGCCCGTCGGATGGTTCGACCTCGCGCTCGAGGACGGGTCGGTTCGCCTCGCGCTTCCCCAGGTGGCCTACGTGCGCGTCGACTCAGACGAGCCGCGCGTCGGCTTCGCGACCTGACCGCGACGGCGGCCGTGCACTCCGCCGACCTCGCCCTGCTGCGCGTCGCGCGCACCGCGGCGCACACCCCGCAGCGCGAGCGCGCTGTCGCGATCTTCTCCGGCCTCGGCCAGCACGCCGCGATCTGGCTCGCCTTCGGCGCCGGCGCGGCGACCTTCTCGCCGCCCGAGCAGCGGCGCGCGTGGCGCGTCGCGACCGCGACCGTCGCCGGCGCCTACGTCTTCAACACCGCGCTGAAGTTCGCCGTGCGCCGCCCGCGCCCGCAACTCGAGGACCTGCCGCCGCTGACCTCGACGCCGACCCAGCTCAGCTTCCCCAGCGCCCACGCGACGACCTCCTTCGCCGCCGCGCGCGTCTACTCGGCGGCCGGTGCGCCGGCGCTGCCGCTCTACGTGCTCGCCGCCGCACTCGCCGCCTCGCGCGTCTACCTCGGCGTGCACTACCCCTCGGACGTGCTCGCGGGGGCGGTGCTCGGCAGCGTGATCGGCCTGCTGCCGGGCGACCCGGCCTCATGAGAATCGGCATCGTCGGCATGCCGAACGCCGGCAAGTCGTCGCTCTTCAACGCGCTCACGCGCGCCGGCGCGCAGGCCGCCAACTACCCCTTCACGACGATCGAGCCGAACGTCGCCGTGGTCGGTGTCGCCGACGAGCGCCTCGAGCGGCTCGCCGAGCTGCTGCACGCCAGCGACGTCGTGCACGACACGATCTACTTCCACGACATCGCCGGCCTGGTCGCCGGCGCGAGCCGCGGCGAGGGTCTCGGCAACCGCTTCCTCGCCAACATCCGCGAGACCGACGCCATCGTCCACGTCGTGCGCGCGCACGGCGACCCGAACGTCGTGCACCCCGAGGGCCGCGTCGACCCGAGCTCCGACATCGCGACGATCGAGACCGAGCTGATGCTCGCCGACCTCGAGCAGGCCGAGCGCCGCGTCGGCCGCGTGACCCGCGTCGCGCGCGGCGGCGACCGCGAGGCGATCGCCGAGCTCGCCTGGCTCGAGCGCGTGGTCTCGGAGCTCGCGGCCGGGCGGCCCGCTCGCGGCGTCCCGGCGCCGGAGGATGCCGGTGACGGCCCGCGCTCGCTCGGCCTGATCACCGCCAAGCCCGTGCTGTTCGTCGCCAACGTCGACGAGGGTTCCGACGAGGTCCCGGAGGCGATTGCGGCCTACGCCGCCGAGCAGGGCGCCGGCGCCGTCGCGATCTCCGCGCGCCTGGAGTCCGAGCTCGCCGAGCTCGACGGCGAAGAGGCGGCCTCGATGCGCACCGAGCTCGGGGTCGGCGAGGCCGGCCTGCAGCGCGTCGTCCGCGGCGCCTTCGCGCTGCTCGACCTGATCGTCTTCTTCACCGTCGGCGAGGACAAGCCCGCGCAGTCCTGGCATCTCCGCCGCGGCCTCACCGCCTGGCACGCCGCCGGCGAGATCCACTCCGACATCCAGCGAGGCTTCGTCCGCGCCGAGGTCATCGGCTGGGACGAGCTGCTCGAAGCCGGCGGCTACGCCGGCGCCCGCGACCGCGGTGTCCTGCGCCTCGAGGGTCGCGACTACGCGATGCGCGACGGCGACGTGATCACGGTCAAGTTCACGCCGTAGGGGCCGGCCGGCCGGCCGCGGCGCGGCGGCACGACGCGGCGTGGTAGGACTCTGGGCATAGCCGACCGCGAGCTGACCCAGCACGACACCCCGTATCTGGACGCGATTCGCGACTACGCCGCGCGCAACCCGGCGCGGCTGCACATCCCGGGACACAAGGGCGGGCCGGGCGCGGACCCGCGGCTGGTCGCGGTGGTCGGCGCGGCCGCCCTTGCGCATGACGTCCCGTCGCTCACCTGGGGGATCGACATCGGTCCGACGCCCACCCCGTTCGAGGAGGCGCAGCGCCTGGCCGCGGAGGCCTGGGGCGCCGCCCGTGCCTGGTTCTTGGTCAGCGGCGCCTCACAGGGCAACCTCGCCGCCGGGATCGCGCTCGCCCATTACGGCGACGAGGTGGTGCTGCAGCGCAACGGGCACTCGAGCACGATCGACTCGCTCGTGCTCTCCGGCCTGCGCCCGACGTTCGTCGCGCCGGAGATCGACCCGGAGCTGGGGATCGCGCACTGCCTGACGCCCGAGTCGCTGAACCGGGCGCTGGAGCAGACTCCGGGAGCCGTCGGCGCGTGGATCGTCTCGCCGACCTACTTCGGCTCGGCCGCCGACGTGCGCGGGCTCGTCGAGGTCGCCCACGCCCACGGCGTGCCGCTGGTCGTCGATGAGGCCTGGGGCGCCCACATGGCCTTCCACGAGGACCTGCCGGAGCACGCGCTCTCGGCCGGCGCCGACCTCGTGATCTCGAGCACCCACAAGATCGTCGGCAGCATCGGCCAGTCGGCGATGCTGCATCTCGGCAAGGACTCGCGCCTGGACGCCGACGTCGTCGACCGCACCGTCACGCTGACGGAGTCGACGAGCCCCAACTCGCTGCTGTTCGCCTCGCTCGACGCGCAGCGCAGCCTCGCCGCGACACGCGGGCGCGAGCTGATCGGCGAGAGCACGCGGGTGATCAACGCGGCACGGGCGCAGATCCGCGAGATCCCCGGCCTCGATGTGCTCGACGAGCGCTTCATCGGCCGTGCCGGCGTGTTCGCCTACGACCCGCTGCGCCTCGCGGTCGACGTGCGCGGGCTCGCCGTGGACGGCCACCAGCTGGCGACGATGCTGCGCGAGATCGACGACATCCGCCTCGAGCTCGCCGGCGAGAACGTGATCGTCGGCGTGTTCGGCATGGGCGAGCCGTCGGAGGTGCTCGCCTCGCGCTTCGTCCGGGGGCTGCGCGCCGCGGCCGAGCGCGCCGGCCTCGACGCCGGCGGGAAGGCCGCGACGTTTGCTCCGGCGCCGCCGTGGGGCGAGCTGGTGCTGACGCCGCGCCAGGCCTTCCTCGGCCGCCAGGAGGTCGTGCCGGCGGCCGAAGCCGTTGGCCGCGTCGCCGCCGAGTCGCTCGCGACCTACCCGCCGGGGATCCCCAACGTGCTGCCCGGCGAGCGCCTGACGGCCGAGACGCTCGACTACATCCAGCGCACGCTCGAGCTCGGCGGCAGCATCCGCGGCGCGGTCGATCGCCAGCTGCGCACGGTGCGCGTCGTCGCCACCCGCGACTGAGCGCCGGACCGGCGCGCAGCCACTCGCGGTGAAGTAGGCTAGCCGCGCTTTCCCCCGGTCACCTTGACGCCTCGGAGGCTTCCCTGTGCAGATCACCGTCTTTCGCTCAGCGTTCGCTCGCACCGTCCTGATCGCCGCGCTCGCGGCCGGCGCCGTGTTTGCGAGTACCTCCTCGGCGGCCACGTCCGTCGACAAGGCTGCCGCCGCCCTGGTTCCGGCGAGCATCAAGGCGAAGGGCACCGTGATCGTCGCGGCCGATGCGAGCTACGCGCCGAACGAGTTCATCGGGCCGGACGGCCACACCGTGATCGGCATGGACGCGGACCTCGCGAACGCGATCTTCCCCCTGCTCGGCCTGAAGGTGAAGGTCGTCAACGCCGTGTTCGGCACGATCATCGCGGGCCTGGAGTCGGGCAAGTACGACGTCGGCATGTCGTCGTTCACCGACACCAAGCTGCGCGAGAAGCAGGTCAACTTCGTCGACTACTTCTCGGCCGGCACGTCGTTCTTCGAGAAGTCCTCCGGCGGTCCGAAGGTGACCAACCTCGCGAGCATCTGCGGCCTCACCGTCTCGGTCGAGGCCGGCACGACCGAGCTGACCGACGCGACCAACGAGAAGGCCATCTGCACGAAGTCCGGCAAGAAGGCCGACGACGTGCTCAGCTTCCCGACCCAGACGGCGGCCAACCTCGCTCTCAAGAGCGGCCGCGCGCAGGTGAGCATGGCGGACTCCCCGGTCGCCGGCTACCAGGTCGCGCAGTCCCACGGCGCCTTCAAGCTGGTCGGCCAGAGCTATGGCGTGTCGCCGTACGGCATCGCCGTGCCCAAGCAGGACGGCACGCTCGACAAGGCGATCCTCGCGGCGTTGAAGGATCTCGACGCGAACGGCCAGTACGCGGCGATCCTCAAGAAGTGGGGCCTGCAGTCGGGCTCCGACACGCACCCGGCGCTCAACGGGGCGACCTCCTGAGCTAGGGGGCGGGAGGCGAGGGGCGAGCAGTGGCAATCGGGCCGCTCAACGCCCCGCCGCCCGCCGCAGAAGACATCAAGGCCGTCCCGGTAAAGCACCCGGGCCGCTGGCTCGCGGCCGTGATCGTGGCGCTGATCGCGGTCGCGATCGTCCATTCGATGGCGACGGACAAGCGCTTCGGCTGGCCCGACGTCGGGCACTTCCTGTTCGACAGCCGGATCACCGGCGGGGTCGTCAGCACGATCGAGCTGACGCTCGCCGCGCAGCTGATCGGCGTCGTGCTCGGCGTCCTGCTCGCCGTCATGCGCCTCTCTCCCAACCCGCTGATCTCGATCGGCAGCTGGCTGTACGTCTGGTTCTTCCGCGGCACGCCGGTGATCGTGCAGCTGACGTTCTGGTACGTCGGGATCGCCGCCCTCTACCCGACGATCAACCTGGGCGTCCCGTTCGGCCCCCAGTTCATCCACATCGACGCGAACACCGCGATCAGCGGCTTCATGGCGATCGTGCTCGCCCTCGGGCTGAACGAGGCCGCGTACATGTCGGAGATCGTCCGCGCCGGGATCATCTCCGTCGATGAGGGCCAGACCGAGGCCGCGCATTCGCTCGGCATGACGCGCCTGCAGACGATGCGCCGCATCGTCCTGCCGCAGGCGATGCGGGTGATCATCCCGCCGACCGGCAACGAGACGATCTCGATGCTGAAGACGACCTCGCTGGCGATCGTCGCCGCCGGCACGGAGCTCTTCTCCGAGAGCCAGAACATCTCGAACGCCAACTACGAGGTCATCCAGCTGCTGATCGTCGCCTCGATCTGGTACCTGGCGCTGACCTCGGTGCTCTACGTCGGCCAGTACTACCTCGAGCGCCACTTCGCGCGCGGCGCCTCGCGCGAGCTGCCGCCCACGCCGCTGCAGCGAATCCGCCGCGGACTGTTCGACTTCAGCCACGACTCGGTCGCGCTGGGGGAGCTCGGCGTGCGCCACCCCTGGTCATGACGCTGCCACCGATGGTCAAGGCCGAGGGCGTGCACAAGAGCTTCGGGCGCCTAGAGGTTCTCCGCGGGGTCTCGCTCGAGGTCGGCCGCGGCGAGGTGATGTGCATCATCGGCCCGTCCGGCTCCGGCAAGTCGACCTTCCTGCGCACGATCAACCACCTCGAGCGGATCAACCGCGGACGGCTTTGGGTCGACGGCGTGCTGGTCGGCTACCGCGAGCACAACGGCAAGCTCTACGAGCTGCCCGACGGCGAGGTCGCGACGCGCCGGGCCGAGATCGGCATGGTCTTCCAGCGCTTCAACCTGTTCCCCCACATGACCGCGCTCGAGAACGTGATCGAGGCTCCGCGCCTGGTTCGCGGCACATCCAGATCCGAGGCGACCGAGCAGGGGACGGCGCTGCTTGCCCGCGTCGATCTCTCCGACAAGCTCGACAGCTACCCCTCCCAGCTCTCCGGCGGCCAGCAGCAGCGGGTCGCGATCGCCCGCGCGCTGGCGATGAAGCCGAAGCTGATGCTGTTCGACGAGCCTACCTCCGCGCTCGACCCCGAGCTCGTCGGGGACGTGCTCGACGTGATGCGAGACCTCGCCCGCGAGGGCATGACGATGGTCGTCGTGACGCACGAGATGGGCTTCGCGCGCGAGGTCGCCGACAAGCTCGTGTTCATGGACGGCGGCTCGATCGTCGAGTCCGGGGACCCGCGCGAGGTGCTGGCGAACCCGCAGCACGAACGGACGAAGGAGTTCCTCTCGAAGGTTCTCTAAGGGGCTCCGCCTGCCGGCTCCGCCTGGTTGGTTTCGCCCGCTAGGGCGACGGCTCGCGGTAGAGATACAGCCTGAAGACGTTCGCGCGGTGCTCGAGCACGAGCGCGACCGCCGCGAGCCACGCTGTGCCGGTGACCGGATCGACCGCGACGGCGACCGGGTTCGAAAAGTAGGTGAAGGCGTAGTCGTCGCCCGGCAGCTGCTGCGCCGGCCCGAACGGCGCGCCGGCGGCGCTCTGCGCGGTGTCGACCTCGTTCTGGCCCGACATCGGTGGCCGCGACGTCCAGGCGATGATCGCGCCGCCGCCCGCAGCAGCCACGAGCGCGCCGAGGCTCGCGGTCTGCGCCGGATCCGAGAGCGTCTGCTCGCTGGAGCCGACGTTGTCGAGGTCGGCGGTGTTGATCGTGAAGAGGCCGCCCGAGTGACCGGTCCACGCCACGATCGGGTCCTCGCCGCTGAACACGACCCCGACCACCGGGGCCGATGAGAGCGCGGCGCTGGCTGGAGCGTTGAGCGCCGAGGTCGCCGGAAAGCTGTCGAGCTGCGTCGGCGGCCCGAAGCTGCCGTCGAGCGGTCCGCTCGCGGCCGCGATCGTCGTGGCCGATGTTGCGGGGCCCGGGCGCCCGGGGTCGGCGTCGTCCTGGGTTTCCCAGACGAGCGCGGCCGTTCCCTGCGCGGAGAGCGCCGCCGCCAGCCAGACCTGCGAGTCGACCGGCGCGATCGGCTGGAGCGGCCCGAGCCGGCCGCCGGCGTCGCGCCAGCGCGCCTCGAGCTCGCCGTTGCGGACCCAGGCCGCGAGCACGTCGCCGGCGTCGTCGACCGCGACGGCCAGCGCGGCCGCGGGCACGAAGCTGTCGCCCTCGGTCAGCGTGCCCGCCGGAGACATCACGACCGGCGCACCGAAGCGGCCGTGCGGCGCTGCGACACTCAGCACGGCGTTGTCGGGCGTGGCGCCGAGCACCGCGAGCCGTCCGTTGGCCGCGGCCGCCATCACGGCGCCGTCGGCCTCACGGTTGTCCTGCCGGCCGAGCACCTGCGGCTTCGAGCTGGCCGCGCCCGGGCCGAGTTCCTCCGCCGCGAGCGAGAAGCGCGTCGTCGTCGAGGGCTCCGCGCCAACGACGAGTGCCCGCCCGCCGCCGAGCGCAAGCAGATCCCCCTGCGCGAACGGCGACAGCAGCGGCCTGGCCATGTAGCCGGCGCGGCGCGGCGGCTTGGCGCTCGAGAAGGTCGCGAAGCGCGCCTCGTCCGGGTAGTCGTCCCACGCGATCACGCCGCCGCCGCCCGGCGCGACCGAGATGCCATTGCCGGCGAAGGTGGGATCGTCCCCGGTCGCCAGTGTCCCGGCGAGCGTCCAGCCCGGCGGCGACGCGGCGCGCAGGCTGCCTGCGAGCGCGAGCGCGACGAGCGGGACGCTCGCGCACAGACCCCAGCGCAGCGACCGTCGCACGCTCACCCCTCCAGCCGCTTCGCCAGCCCGTTCATCCCCAGCTCCCGCGCGGCCGCCGCACCCGAAACCCGGTCGGTCCCCGCGTCAGGCGGCCGCTCCACGGCCACATCCTGCAGCACCGCGATCTCGCGAAACGCCCGCAGCTCCGCGGCCTGTTCGCGCAGCGCCTCGGCGATCCGCGGGCGCAGGTCGCCGACTGCGGCGAGCACGCCCTCGAGCGTGCCGTGCTCGGTGAGCAGCGCCGCCGCGGTTTTTGCGCCGACGCCGCGCGCGCCCGGCAGCCCGTCGGAGGGGTCGCCGCGCAGTGCGATCAGGTCGGGGATCTGGTCGGGCCGCACGCCTGCGCGCGCCTGCACGCCGGCGGCGTCGATCGTTGCGGGCGGGCCGTCGCGGCGAAGTTCGATCACGCTGGTGTAAACGTCGACCGCCTGGTAGAGGTCGCGGTCCCCCGAGCAGATCAGCGTGCGTCCGCCGGCCGCCGCCTCGACGCGCGAGTAGGACCACATCAGGTCGTCGGCTTCGAGCGCGTCGTGAGCGGTCACCGTCCAGCCGAACGCGGCGAGCAGCGCGGGGGCCCGCTCCCACTGCGCGCGCAGTTCCGCCGGCATCGGCTCGCGGTGCGCGTGGTAGGGGCCGTAGAGCGCGACGCGGTAGGCGGCCTCCTCGGCGCCCATGCAGCAGACGACGGCGCGCGGCGAGCACCACTCGACGAGGCCGAGGATCGTGTTGACGGTGCCGAGCAGCGCGCCGACGCGCTCGCCGCCGGCGCCGCGGATCGAGCTGGGCAGGCCGAAGTGGGAGCGGTAGAGCAGCCAGGGCGTGTCGAGCGCCAGCAGCGGGCCGTTCATCCCGTCGGCCCGACCGCTCCGCCGCCGCTCGCGCCGGTCGAGCCGCTCGCGCCCGTCGAGCCCGTCGAGCCGCTGGCGCCGGTCGTGCCCGTCGTCCCGCTCGATCCGCCACCTGGCCCAACCGTCCCGCCGCCCGTCGATCCGCTCGGCCCCGTGCTCTGGCCGGTCGGCCCGACCGCCAGCCGCGTCGGCTTCGCGCAGGCGCGGTCCCAGCCTGCCGCGACGGTCGCGAGCGAGGAGGAGATCGTGAAGCAGTCCCACGCGCTCTGCAGGCCGAGCGCCTTGGCCAGCGCAAAGCCGCTGACGCGCGTTGTGCCGGCGCTGCCGACCAGCTCGGCCGAGACGACGCGCGGCGAGACACCGCGCTGCGTCACGACGATCGAGCGCAGCGTGCCGTGGAGCAGTCCGCGCAGGCGGTGCCCGGCGCGCGCCAGCGTCATCGTGAGCGGGCCGAAGCGCGTCGTGTCGTAGGGGTCGAGCACGCCGACGAGGTAGGGCTCCGGCGCGACTCCCGGGAAGGCGTTCTGGACGCTCTCGGTCGCGCCGCCGGAGCTCGCGAAGTAGTAGGTCACGATCGGTTTGCCGTGGTAGGTCACGACCTCGCCGAGCGTGGCGTCGACCGCCGCGTCGGTCGCCGGGGTCTCGGCGTTGTAGCCGCCGTACTGCTGCGAGCGGGTGTCCGCGTAGAGGTCGAACCTCTTCTGCGGCGGGTTCGCGACCGTGTAGGTGCGCGCGGCGATCGCCTGCGCCTGCAGCTCGGCGGCCGGCCAGTTCGACGGGCTCTCGGCCGGCACCACGCCGCGCAGGTAGGACTCGAGGCCCACGCGGTTGATCACGTCCAGGCGCGAGCCGACCCGGACGATGTCGATACTGCCGCGGTAGCGGCCATCAATAACCCCGCTGGACGCGGCGCCGTCGAAGGTGATCGGCGTCGCGCTCGTGAGCGCCAGCGGCGCCGGCAGGTGGCTGAGCAGCCGTCCGTGCTCGCTTTCGAGCGCGATCCGCCCGCCCGGCGCGGTCGTCGCGATGTAGGTGCTCGTGCGCAGGAGGGGGCGCCGGCCGGCGCGCGTGGCGCCCGAGAAGACGACGCTCCGCAGGCCCGACTGCAGCAGCACGGTGACGACGTGTGTGCTTCGCAGGCGCCCGACGGTGGTCCCCGTGTAATAGTGGGTGAGGATGGCTCGCGCGCTGTACCCATGCAGCGCCAGGCCCTCAGCACCCGTTTGACTCATGCCCACGCCATGACCGTCCCCGGCCCCGTCGATCACGAGCACCGGTGCAGCAGCCGCGGCGCTCGACGCTCCCCCCAGCGCGGCGACGAGGGCCAGGAGTGTTGCGCCATGACGCCAGCCCACCATCGCCAAGGTAGACCATGACCGAGTCCGAAGTCCTCAGCAACGCCCCGAAGGAATTGTTTATTGCAGGCGCGTGGCGCCCCGCCGCCTCCGGCGCCCGCCTCGAGGTCGAGGACCCCGCGACCGGCGAGCCGCTGTGCGAGATCGCCGACGCCGGCCAGGAGGACGCGCTCGCCGCGCTCGCCGCCGCGCACGACGCGCAGGCCGAGTGGGGGGCCCACGCGCCGCGCGAGCGCGGCGAGATCCTGCGCCGCGCGTTCGAGCTGATCGCGGAGCGCACAGACGAGCTTGCGATGCTCATGAGCCTCGAGATGGGCAAGTCGCTGGTCGAGGCGCGCGGCGAGGTCGCCTACGCGAACGACTTCCTGCGCTGGTTCAGCGAGGAGGCGGTGCGGATCCGCGGCAGCTACTCGGTCAGCCCCAACGGCAAGGCGCGGCTGCTGACGATGCGCCAGCCGGTCGGGCCGTGCCTGCTGATCACGCCATGGAACTTCCCGCTCGCGATGGGCACGCGCAAGATCGGCCCTGCGATCGCCGCGGGCTGCACGATGGTCGTCAAGCCGGCGAAGCAGACGCCGCTCTCGATGCTCGCCCTGGGTCAGATCTTCTCTGAGGCCGGCCTACCGGCCGGGGTTTTGAACATCGTCACGACCTCGCACGCCGGCGCGGTCACCGACCCGCTGTTCGACGACCCCCGCCTGCGCAAGCTCTCGTTCACCGGCTCCACGGAGGTGGGGCGCAAGCTCGCGGCGCGCGCGATGGACCGCGTGCTGCGCGTCTCGATGGAGCTCGGCGGCAACGCCGCGCTGCTGATCTTCGAGGACGCCGACCTCGAGCTCGCCGTCGACCAGGCGATGCTGGCGAAGCTGCGCAACATGGGCGAGGCCTGCACCTCCGCCAACCGCATGTACGTGGCCGCACCGGTCGCCGACGAGTTCGCCCGTCGCATGGCGGCGCGCATGGAGCAGTTGCGCCTGGGCCGCGGCGTCGACCCCGACACAGACGTCGGTCCGCTGATCGACGCCGTCCAGCGCGACAAGGTGCACGAGCTCGTCACCGACGCGGTGGCGCGCGGCGCGACCGTCCTCACCGGCGGCGGCCCACTCGACGGGCCCGGCTACTTCTACCGCCCCACCGTCCTCACCCACGTCCCCGACCAAAGCCGCGTGCTCTCCGAGGAGATCTTCGGCCCGGTCGCCCCGATCGTCTCCTTCGACACCGAGCAGGAGGCGGTCGCCAAGGCCAACGACACCGAGTACGGCCTGATGGGCTACGTCTTCACCCGCGACCTCACCCGCGCCCTGCGCGTCGCCGAAGCGCTCGACACCGGCATGGTCGGCCTCAACCAGGGCGTTCCGTCGAACACCGCCGCACCGTTCGGCGGGGTCAAGCAGTCAGGCTTCGGGCGCGAGGGCGGCGCCGAAGGGATCGAGGAGTACCTGTCGGTCAAGTATGTGGGGATAGGGGTGTAGGGGACGCCGGTAGGCCCGGTCCCGATCAGAGCGCCAGCGGACCGCCCGCAGGCGCTGTCTACGCGGTGGGGTCACGCAATCCGACGGCGTCGTGCTGCCAGAACGCGTCGGCGTACACGAGAGTGCCCGTCATCCAGGGTGCGTAGGTCGATAGGCGGATGGCTTGGAACGCGGCGTCGGGTATCCGCAGTGAGGGCTTCCGAAAGCCTTGCGCAGCTCCTGGTGCGAATCCGAACCGCGCATAGTAGCCAGGTGGTCCTTCGACGAACACGATGGGCACGCCTCGATCAACCATCACGCCCAGGCCGGAGCGGATCAGGGTGGAGCCGATGTTCTGGCGCTGCCTGCTGGGGAGCACGGCGACGGGGCTGAGGACCTGCACCTCCAGGAGCTTGCGCGGTGTGTCGAGCAGGCTGCGGGTGAGCATTGCGTGGCCGACGATCTGCTGTCCGTCCACGGCCACCAAAGACAGCCCGTTGTCGGCCGTCACCGAGTGGCGGAGCGTCTCGACGAGATCGGAGACGGCTCGTCCGCGGTGGCCGAAGGTGGACACGTACAGATCCGTGACCCTTGCCTGGTCGGCAACCGACTCGACACGAACATCCACGATCGGACCCTAGCGGCCGCTCAGTTCCGCGGGCGCATCAACGTGCCGCCACGACACGACGCGTGCCGTAGCCCCGGTTCCACCGGCGGATCTCCCCCGGGGCGTTGAGCTGCGGCTGCGCTGCCACACCGAAATGAGCGCTCAGGCCTTGACCCCGTTACCCCGAGTGCTTATCTTGACGTCCCGCTATGAAACGTTTTCCTCGCCACCTCGCCCGCGCCGTCGCGTGCCTGGCGCTCGCCGGTGGCTTGGTGATCGCTGTCGTGTCGGCGGGAACGAGCAGCGCCGCGACGGCGGTCACCACGCCGACGAGCGGTCCGCTTTCGAAGGCGCCCAAGGTCAAGGCGCCGAAGGCGGCGCCGAGCGGCAAGCTGGTGAAGATCGACCTCGTCAAGGGCACGGGCGCCGTGGTCGCGCCGGGCGACATCGTCACGATCAATCAGGTGATCGCCAACTACAGCGGGAAGGTGCTCGCGAGCACGTGGACGTCCGGCAAGCCGCTGATCGAGGGCCTCGCCGCCGCCCAGGTCATCCCAGGGCTGATCAAGGGTCTCCCGGGCGCGCGTGTCTGTGGCCGGCGTGAGCTGATCGTCCCGGCCAAGCTCGCCGACGCTCTTCCGTCGAAGCTGCCGGCCCGAAAGACAACGCTGATCTACATCGTCGACGTGCTCTCCGCGATGGCGCCGACCGGCGGCGCGAACCACCTCTGCGGCCCTGACAGCCAGCCGTCTTCGTAGGCTCGCGTTCCCGCAGACCGCGTCCGGGACGCTCCTCTCGTTCGCCTCGCTCGGCGGTCGAGTTCCGGGCGGGTGCGACACTGTCTACGTCCGCTGGAACCGGAAGGCCGACGATCAAAGGGGCTGCGATGACTGAGAATCAAAGCGACGAACAGGTGCCCGAGCCGCAGGGCCACCTGGGGGTGTTCCCTTATGACTGGCGGCGACCGACGCGGGAGCGCTTCCGCGCACGCTGGTGGAATCCCAGCGATCGGCGAGTCTTTACGCCAAGGGCATTTGGTGTGGGCTGGGATGTCAACTGGTACTGGGTGGTCCACCCTGGGGAGGCCAGACGGTCGCGCCGCTCCGTCTGAGCGTCGTCCGGGTGTGCGCCGATCGTGGGTCTGGCGGTCGGTCGGTGCGGGCGACAGGCGACACCGCGGTGGACCGGCTGTCTTTCGGTCGGGGCGAGTAGCGCAATAGGGACAATCCGTTCATGGAGCTGCGGCCGTCGTATCCGATCAGCACCTTGCGACTGAGGCTGCGGCCGCTGGGTCTCGAGGACACCGAGGAGTTGCTGGCGTACCGCGGTCGTGCCGACGTTTGCCGCTACCTGCCGTTCGAGCCGATGGACGAGCAGGATCTGGCGTCTCGGCTGGGGGGCGATCTCGGTCGGCGGGAAATCACCGCGGAAGGCCAAGCGCTGACGCTGGGCGCGGAGCTCGCCACGAGTGGGCGACTGGTGGGTGATGTGACGCTGTTCTTTCACTCTGCCCGCCACGCCGCCGGGGAGATCGGTTACGTCGTCCACCCCGACATGGCAGGACAGGGGTACGCAACCGAGGCCTGCACAGCGGTGCTGAATCTTGCCTTCGACAAGTTTGGCGGCCTGGGTCTGCACCGGGTCGTGGCGCGCATGGATGCCCGCAACATCCCCTCCGCGCGGTTGGCATCACGCCTCGGCATGCGCCGGGAGGCGCATCATCGGAGCAGCGAGATGTTCAAAGGCGAGTGGGCGGACGTGCTGATCTACGCGCTACTGGATCATGAGTGGCACGCCCGCCGAGCGAGTGCCGGTGCGCCCGAGGTGCGGCACTCGGCTTTGCCGACGTCGCGTGATGCGTAGCGAGCGCCGCAGCATGGCGGCACGACCCCGTCCGTCATCTCTAGACTGGCCTTACCGTGGCGAACATCTTCAAGCGGCTCAGAGGTGCGTCACCGAGCCGCGTCGAGACGCCTGGGTCGCTTGATCGCGCGGCTCGCAATTCACGCCAGGCGAGTGAGAACGAGGCGGCCCGCCTTGCATCTGACGAGAAGGCGCGAGGGCAGGCGATCGAGAACGAGGCCCGCCGGCGAGCTTCGGATGACGCATCGCGGCGTCAGGCGGCGGCCAACGAGGCCTCCCGCCAGGCCTCTGACGCGAGGGCGCGCGGCCAGGCGATCGAGAACGAGGCCTCCCGCCAGGCGTCCGACGACAAGGCGCGCGAGCAGGCGCTCGAGAACGAGGCGCGCCGTCACAGCCAGGACCGCGACCCGCGGGGCTGAGCGGCGCGCGGTGGCGCCGGCGTCCCGCTGACGGTCTGCCGGGTCCTCAGCCCTTCAGCTGGGAGAGGTCGATTGCGTTCGCCGGCGCGCTGAGAGAGACCGACTCGTTGAAGCGATCGAAGGTGATGTGGCCACCCTGCGTCCCTGTCTTCAACAGCTCGATCGGGTAGGGCTTGCCGGTCGTCGCGACATACAGCGTGCCGCCCCCCGTGACGTCGTTGACCGCGACGACCTTCTGCCCGTCGACCGTCGAGGTTCCGCCCTTCGCGAGCTTGCCGTGGCTGACGAGCAGCTTGGTGACCAGCAGGTGCAGGTTCGTCAGCGAGCCCAGCGAGGAGAAGTCGCTGCCGGTGGCGGACGCCTTCAGCCACTTGCCCTTGAACAGCTGCGGCGCCGCGGTGCCCCCGAAGTGAGCCCAGAACGCGTCGCTGCCGTTGATGTAGACGACGTTTCCGATCGCCACCAGCCGGAAGCTCAGCCCGTTCTCCGACATGCTGCCGGTTGCGCCCCTGCCCGCGACGAGGTCGAGGTCGAGCGTGATCGGCATGCCCGCGCTGCGCAGCGAGCCGGAGATGTGGACGGACTTCACGCCGTTCATCGCCGCGCCGGACGCGCTCACGATCGCCCCGGCGCCCTTCGCCGCGACTCCGTTATCCGAGGAGCCGCCGCACGCCGAAACCACGCCGGCGACGGCGAACGCACAGGCGGCGCAGATGGCGATCCGGGAGCGCATGCTGCGTCAGCGTATTCGGATCGCCTGGAGCGCGCAGCTGCGGCGCGTTGCAGCGGCTCCTACGCGGCTGCGCCGACCAGCCTGTAGATGGTGATGGCCGGATTCGAATAGACGATCCGTCCGTCGTTGGCGAGAGCGGGCGACAGCTGTCCGTGCAGGCGGTCGATGACGATGTAGCGCACGCCGTAGTCGTCGCGCAGCGTCGTGATCGCAGGCCAAGAGGCATCGTCTACGGCAGCGTTGTTCAACGCCAGCAAGGCTGGAAACGGGCATGCCGGGTTCTTGGCGGCAAGGTACGCGTAGCCCTGCGGCGTGTAGGTCCAGGACTCGAGGAAGACGCGGCGCTCCGAAAAAGCCGAGTAGTAGAAGTAGCGTGACCCGCCTTCGTATGTGAGGTCGTGGTTGTTGACGGCAATCACGTCCGTGGGTCGGCTGTGCTCTCGCAGCCAGACCAAGCCATGCAACAGATCGGTCGTCAGGTCGCGGTTTGCGGTTGGTCCCTGTGCTTGGTAGGCGTAGTGGCCGTGAACCCAGTTGTCGAGCGTCGGGGCGATCCGCTCATATGTCTCTGAGAAGACCGTTAGGGCGATCAACACGAGCGTGGTGAGAGCGGCCGCCCCGGTCGTCGCATCTGGATGCGCGTGCAGGCGTCTGCGCCGCAGCCAGAGGACGAGCTGGATGGCCGGCACCCCGACGATCACCAGAAATGCGTACGCCGGCAGGAGCGCGTTGCTGGAGCGGTCGAGCCACAGAACGACTGTGACCACTCCCGCCGCGCACGCGCACACGACGCCGAGGCCGATGATGTGAATCGCCGGCAGTCGCAGCTTCGCGGCGGCAGCCCTCACGCCCACGGCCGAGACGACACTGCCGGCGAGAAAGCCGTAGCCCACGAAGTAGGCCTCGCTGTCTCCGGGGACGCCGATCAGCACGAACGGCACGACTGACGCCACGAGCACCAACAACAGCAGCCGCTCGGGTGAGGCGGCTCCGGCACGTGGCCACCAACGGTCCCTGGCCAACACCACGCCGGCCAGCGGCAGAAGCAAGACGGCCAGGACGATCGCGGCTGTGACACAGGCCAGAAAGACGTCGACCGCCGAGTGGCCCGCCGTCGCGGAGATCGTCACGGCGTCCGGGTAGGTGTAGGCGAGGAAGGCGAGTGGCTTGAAGCTCACGCCCTGCCCGCCACCACGGTAGATCAGGAGGTAGCCGACGGCGCCTGCGGCCACGACCATCGCGAGGGCGCCAATGTCCTGCGCCCTGATCGTGCGCACGGTGAACCCGTGGCGAACGCGGATCTGGCCGAGTGCGAAGAGGCCGAGACCGCCGGCGAGAACCGGGACCGCAGTCGCCTTTGCACCGATCGCGCCAAGCGAGAGAACTCCCAGGGTCAGCCAGTAGCCCCAGCGCCGCTCCGCCTCGCGGGGCAGGCGGTCGACGATCACCAGGAGAGCGGCGAGGAAGAAGACCGCCCCGAGCTGATACGACGGGCTGTAGAGATCGCCGAGCGCCGAGGCGCCGCCACCGGCGATGACGTGCCAGGAGATGTTCGGCTCGCCGGAGAAGAGGCCGAGCGCTACGGCAACCAGGCCGGCCGCGGGGCCGCCGCCCAGCTTGCGCCCGAGCACGAACAGTTGGGTTCCGATCAGGCTCAGCAGCATCACCGGCTGCAGGCGCATAACGATCGTCGACAACTCCACGTGCGTTATCTGAGCCGTCGCCGCCATGTCGACGTTGGCGAAGATCTCGTAGTGAAGCGGCACCCCGGCGACGCTCGGGTTCACGAACGGCCAGTGATGCAGGATCTCCGCGGCCAGCGAGATGTTGAAGATCAGATCCGGGTAGTAGCTGATGCTTGCGACGCTGCGCGGCAATGGACTGGGCGCGAAGAGCGCGACGAACACGACTGCTGCCGCAGCGAGCACTGCGGCCACGACGGCGAACGCCGCGCCACGACCGGCACCTTCGCGCACGGCGGTCAGCAGCGGTGAGAGCACCGTCCGACGCCGCGGCCAGAGCACGGCGGCGCCGCCGGCGACGACGAGCGGGGGATAGAGGTCGAACAGCCAGCGCTCGCCGAGCGCCGCCGCCAGCACGAAGAACCCGATCTCGGCCGCCAACCCCAGTGGCCACGCGAGCGCGAGCGTCTCCGTCAGCGAACGCGGCCGGTGCGAGAGCACGAGGAACAGCGCGAGCCCGGGAAGCAGCGCGAAGGCGAGCTCGTAGCAGGCGAAGAGGAGCACCTCGCCGAGCGTCGCGCCGGAGATGAGCAGCGCCGCGAGCGCGATGAGCGTGCACGCTCCCAGGGCAACGACCGCCGGACGACGACGCCGGTGCGCCACGGTCGCGGCGGAAGACACGCGCGGATAGTAGTGGCGAGGAAGCGGGGGAGGAGGCCTGCGCTCAGGCGCGGAGCTCGGTGCCCGCCGCGGCTAGCGAACGGCGCGCACGACGGCGCGGAACGGTGCGGACCCCTTCACCATGGCGAGGCCGCGACGCTGCCACAGCGGCGGCGCCCGCAGCATCTCGGCGTGCGCGAAGCCCGCCGCGCGGCAAAGCGAGAGCAGGGCCGCGCCGTTGAACGTCCACCAGTTGGTCGGATCGTGGTTGAGCTCGTCGCCCTCGACGAAACGGCAGATCGGCAGACGCTCGGTGCCGCGGAAGGACTCGGCCTGGGTCTCGATCAGCGCAACCCCGCGCGTCACCTGGGCGACGCGTTCGAGCGCCAGCAGCGGGTGACGCATGTGGTAAAGCACGCCGAGGTAGAGGACGACGTCGAAGCTTCCGAGCGCGTCGAGGTCGTAGTCGATCACGTCGCCGATGATCACCTCGACGCGGCTGCCGAGCGCCTCGTGGGCGACGTCGAAGCCGCGGCGACCGGGGAGCTCGTCCGGACGCCAGAGGTCGGGCAGCGCGTGCGGCGCCGACACAGGCGCACCCCTCTTCACGCAGTCGTCGCGGTACTTCATGTACTCGCCGAGGTCGAACGACCAGACGTAGTGGTCGAGTGCGACCACGCGCTCCGCACCGAGCCGCTCGGCGGCGAAGGCGAAGTAGCCGTCGTAGGAGCCGATGTCGAGAACGGTCTTGCCGCGCAGGTCGCCCAGCTTCAGGCGCGCGAGCTCGGCGTCGAGCACCGCGGGAGTCTTGGACCCCGGCGTGACGACTCCTCCGCCAAGGTCGATCGAGTGCCACCAGAAGGGCACCTGATCGACGCGGGCGCGTATCTGCGAAGCCGGAGCGGCGGGCATCGGCAGACTATGCCACGTGGTGGCGATGCGTTGGCGGCCGCCCCGCGACCGCTCCGCGGTCTCTCGGCCGACGCTCAGGAAACACATGCCTGCGGCTGAGGCTGCCCGGTCATCATGAGCGTCGCTCTTGACGGCCCGCGCGGCCGGCTGCCCCTCGCAGACACGAAAGGACGCTGACCGATGCCGCGGCTGCCCAGACGACCAAAGACCAGGCGTGGAGCGCTCGCCGCGATCGGCGGGACCGTCGTAGCGCTGGCGGTGGCCGGCGCGGCGCTGATCTACTTCGTGATCTTTCCGACCTCCTCGCCGCCGCCGTTCAAGCTGACCTCGCAGAAGACCGCGAGCGCCTCGAGCACCTCGCCCGGCGCGATCGCCGGACGCTGGACGATCGCCTCGGGCTCACAGGCCGGCTACCGCGTGCGAGAGAAGCTGGCGTTCCTGCCGGCGCTCAGCGACGCCGTCGGGCGCACCTCGGCGATCACCGGCGACGCGATGTTCGCCGACGTCAAGGGCACGCTCACCGTCACCGCGGCCTCATTCGTGATCGACGTCAGCACGCTCAAGAGCAACGAGCAGCTCCGCGACGAGCACATCCGCACGATCGGCCTGCAGAGCGCCACCTACCCGAAGGCGACGTTCGTGCTTACGACGCCGCTCGCGCTGGGGGCCGGCGCGCTCGGCGGCGGGGTCGTGAAGGTGTCGGTCACGGGCGTCGTCAACATCCACGGCACCGCCCGGCGGCTGACGATCCCGCTGCAGATGCGGGTCACGAGCTCGCGGATCCAGGCGGTCGGGTCCCTCACCTTCCCCTGGGGCGAGTTCAACATGACCGCGCCGAGCGTCGGCGGCTTCGTCAACGTCAGCTCCACGGCGACGATGGAGTTCGACCTGAACCTGGCGCGGGCGTAGACCCGCCGCCGCGGACGCTGAGCGGTCGTCACGATCCGGGACGAAAGCCCCGGCCTAAAAGACCACTGACCGCGCGCGGGGCTACTGCGGGTGCAGCAGGTCGATCGCCGGCAGGTCGCGGACCTGGTCGCGGGTCAGCTCGAGATGGACGCCGTCCTTGACCGAGGCGACCGCGCCGATCGGGATCGCGACCGTCTTGTGGCCCCAGAGGTGGCCCTCGTCCAGCAGCACGTGGGTGACGTGGCTGTCGTCGGGATCGACGATCAGTCCGCGGACCCGGCCGATGTCGCCGTCGCTGGCGTGCACGTGCTCGCCGCGGCGGACCTCGACCTCGCCCGTCGGCACGCGATCGTGGTAGACGACGTGGGGGCCGCCGAGGTCGCGCGTTCCGACGCCGCCGCCGTCGACGCCGCCCATGATGAAGTAGGGCAGCGTCAGGACCTGCCCCTGGCCGTAACCGTAATCCTCCTCCGGCGTGGGCACGAACTCGGTCTCGACTGCGTCCTCGAGCGCGGCGAACTCGGACAGGGTGCACGAGAGGCGGATCTCGCCGAGGACCGACTCGACCAGGGCGATCGGCACGAGGCGGCCAGTGCCGCGGCGGTGAGGCGGCTCGACGACCAGGTGCGTGAGCGCGCGGGCGATCGGATCGACCACCACCCGGCTCAGCTCACCGCAGGCTCCGTCGCTGCAGGCGACCTCGCTCCCGATGGTGAACTGCTCGGTCTCGCTCATACGCGCCTGCCTCTCTTGGTTAGCCGGCGTGTGACGCGCGGCGCCAAGGACGAGCGCCGGCGACACACGCGGTGCAGCCTGGCCTGTGATGCGCTCATGAGTGCATGACACCCATGGCGATGATGTTCAACCGTTTGAGACGATCCCCTTCTGGATGGCCTCGACGCTCAGGTAGGTCGGTCCGCTGCGCGAGCACGCGCGGAACGGGAACGGGATGAGCTTCGAGGCGGTCTGCCCGGGCGGGTACACGCGCAGGCCGGCCGCTGTGACCTGCTTGCAGGTCGAGCTGGGGAAGTTCGCAACATCGGTGATCCGCAGCACGGCGGTCGCCGTGGCGCCCGCCATGTTGGCGCTCGTGCCGCTGTTGAGCGTGATCGGGGCGGCGCCGTGCTCGGCGTTGCGCGACGCGGCGCTGCCGAGCTGATGGGCGTTCAGGTCGACACCGGACACGCCCGGGTAGCCGGTGAGCACGCAGCTGTGCCCCGAGAGGTTGGTGAACTCGAGGTCGAAGTAGGTGCTGCCGGCGGTGCCGTTGCCCATCGTGTCGAGCCAGACGACGAGCCCGGATGAGGTGCAGGCCGGCTGGAGGGCGTCGGCGGAGGTGGAGGCGGTGAGAGCGAGGGTGGTGAGTGTCGCCAGCGCCGCGCAGCCCGCCAGCGCGGCCGCGCCGATCGCACGCCTGGTGTGATGGGTGGAGATGTGCATCGCGAGCCTCCCGGTTCTCCGACGGTGATACCCGGGCGACGCACCCGGGCACAGCGAGTATGACGCCTGAGCGGGTGTCCGGTTCCACCATATCCCTGCTGTCGGGCGGCGCAATCCGGCTTTTCCCGGCGGGCCGATCCGTAGTCTCGAGCCGGCGGCCGGCGGACCGCGCGCTACTGTCGCGGCGGCAGCCTCGCACCCGAGCTCAGAAGGAGTCACATGTCAACCGAGCAGCACCTCTCAGCCGTGCGGTTCAGCGTTCGCGAGATCAAGGAGGCCGTCGCGAACGTCGAGGGCATCAACGCCAAGGTCGCCGTCGTGATCACGCGGGGCGTCGGGACGATGGCGTGCGCGTACCTGTTCTGCCTGATCGCCCTGATGAGCCTGCCCGCGATCCTGATCGAGGCGGGCGTCCTCCATCACAACGACGTGCCCAACTTCCTGACCAAGCCGGGTCTGATCCTGGTCGTGGCCTGGATCGCGCAGACCTTCATCCAGCTGGTGCTGCTGTCGATCATCATGGTCGGCCAGAACGTGCAGAGCATCGCCTCGGACGCGCGGGCCGAGCGGACCTACGAGGACGCCGTGACGATCCTCGACCGCCTCGACGAGAACACAGCGGGCGGCATCAGGACGATCCTCGACCGCCTCGATCAGATCTCGCCGCCGCCCGCGGCGGCCGCCACGCCCGCGCCCGGGGTGGCGTGAGGGCTGCGGCCGGGCGCAGCTGAGGGGACAGCGGCTAGAGTCAGCGCGGTGAGCGACGGTTCGCAGATCGAGGGGCGCCCGGCCGACGTCGGGGGCGCGCTGGCGCGCTCGGGGCCGCTGTTCGCGGCGCTGACCGGGTTGACGTCGCTGGCGATCCTCCTGCAGGCCGTGTTCGCGGGCGAGGTGATCAACCCGGGCAGCTCGAGCGGCTGGCTGAGCGCTCACAACGTGAACGCCGACGTCGTGATCGCGCTTGCGGTGATCACGGCGATCTACGCGCTCGTGTACCTGCGCGAGGCGGCGCGCTCGCTGGTGATCGGGTCGGGCGTGCTGGCGGTACTGGTGATCGCGCAGACGGCGATCGGCCACGCGATCACCGACAACAACGACAACGGGCTGCTCGTGATCCACGTCCCGCTCGCGATGCTCGTGTTCGGCCTCACGATCTGGCTGAGCGTGCGGGCGCGCAGCCTGCGAAAGGCCGCCGCGCAGGGCACCTGACCGCGCGGGCAACGACGCCGGCGCGCGGGTTTTCCGTGCCTGCGGGCGCTCAGCTCCGCGCGCCGCCGGAGCGGCACGTCGCGGCGTGCACCTCCTCGATCAGTCCCTTCACCTGCGTTGACAGCTCGTGGATCTGCTGCGTCAGGTCGGTGTTCCGCTTGAGCAGCTCGGTCTGCGCGGTCGACAGCTCGTCGCGGTGGCGGGCGGAGGCGTCCTCGTTGGCCTTGTCGGTGCGCGTCTGGGCCTTCTGGGCGATGATCACCAGCGCGCCGGTGTAGAAGGCCACGCCGGAGAAGATCAGGTTCAGCAGGATCCACGGCTCGGGGTCGAACTGCTTGCCGTGAGTGAGGTGGGTGAAGGTGTGCTCCAGGTAGGGGATCGCACCGTTGATCAGCACCCAGCCGATGATGATCGCCGAGCCGATCACGACGAAGGCGACCGTGCCCATGCCGCTCGCAACCGCCTCCGCCACGCGCTCCATGAAGCTGCTGCCGCCGGCAAACGGCGACTCGCCGCCGCCCTCCGGCCGGTAATGCGTGTGGTGGCGCATCGGGTCCGCCGTCTGGTTCGCCGTCGTGTTCAGAGCGCTGCTCTCCATCGACTGCTCCTTTGATGGTGGTGTCGTGGCGAGTATTGCGGGCCGATCGGTGCGACTGCGGGGTTTCCCGTATGCACGAGAATCTGCGCGCCAGCCACCGCTACGCGCTAGTGTGATGGCGCCTGAGGAGGCAAGGTCAGCAGTTGAGAGCAGATCGAGAGAGTATGTGCACCATTACGGCCACCGGCGTGCCAGCACACCAGGCTCAGGCGCGCGCCGGCGCTCATTTGTCCTGCGAGATCCGAGCAGCTGCCCGAGCATGAAGGAACGAGCGTTTGACGCCGCTCCCGGGCAGCGTGAGGATCCATCTGGTTCAGAACTTCTGTGGAGGTCGCGACATGACTGACGGAAAGCGGGCGGCACGACCGTCCAATCGGGACGGAATCCTGCGGCTCGCCCGGCGGGCGGCCGCGTGTGCGGTGGCCGCGGGGGCGGTCCTCGGGATCATGGCGGGCGGCGCGAGCGGCAGCAGCGTCACGAAGGCGGCGCTCGTGCGCAGCACCGATTCGAGCCTTGGCACCGAGCTCTACGGGACGCTCCCGCCGGCCGGGACTCCCAAGAAGGGCGGGACGGTCACGCAGGGGCAGCTGACCGGCCAGACACCGACCTACATCTTCCCGATCATCCCGGGCGCGAACACCTCGACCGGCACGATCTCGCTGATGAGCTCGCTCTACATGCCGCTCTACGCGGGACCGAGCGGCGCGGTGCCGAAGGTCGACGAGGCCCTCAGCGCTGCGAACCCACTGATCTTCAGCAACGGCGACACGACCGTGACGATCCCGATCAAGCCCGGGCTCAAGTGGTCCAACGGCGCCCCGGTCGTCGCCAACGACGTCGTCTTCTGGTTCAACCTCCTGCAGGCGGCGATCAAGGAGAGCCCGGCCAACTGGGGTCAGTTCTCGCCTGGTCTGATGCCGCAGAACGTGAAGAGCATCACGACGAGCGGCAAGTACGACGTCGTCATGCACCTGACCGGGCCGTACAACCCCGGCTTCTTCCTCAACAACAACCTGGCTGACACCAACAACGTCTACCCGCTGCCGAGCACGTCGTGGAACATCGACGCAACGGGCGGGCCGCACCTGACCAACTGGGAGAACAACCCGGCGGTCGACAAGAAGATCTACGACTACCTGAACAAGCAGGGCGGCGCGGTCGCTTCGTTCGCGACCAACCCGCTGTGGAAGGTCGGCGACGGGCCGTTCAAGCTGACGTCGTTCAGCGCCACGAACAGCTCCTACACGCTGGTCCCGAACCCGAACTACGGCGGCTCGCCGAAGCCGATCATGTCCGAGGTTCAGGTGCAGACCTACACCGGCTACACCTCGGAGCTGGATGCGCTCCGCTCCGGCAGCCTCGACATCGCCGTCGGGATCGACCCCTCGCAGCTGGCGGAGGCGCCGGCGCTGAAGTCGCAGGGGATCGACATCTTCGGCGGTCCTGAATGGGGTTGGTTCGGCGGGATCATCAACTTCAAGGACAAGACGGACGACTTCAACAACGTCGTCGCTCAGCTGTACATCCGCCAGGCGATCAGCTACCTGATCGACCAGCCGGCGATCATCAAGGGCGTCTACAAGGGCGCCGCGGTGCAGGCCTACACCGAGGTGCCGACCTCGCCGGCGTCGCCGTACGCGCCGGCATCCGCCGGTCACGCCGCCTTCCCGTACAACCCGGCCAAGGCGGTTTCGCTCCTCACGGCCCACGGCTGGAAGGTCGTGCCGAACGGCCGTACGACGTGCGTCAAGCCGGGAACCGCCTCGAACGAGTGCGGCGCCGGCATCCCCGCGGGGACGCCGATCGCGTTCGTCTGGGCAAACCAGCCCGAGTCGGTCGCGACGACCGGAGCGCTGGAGTCCGAGGTCGTGGCGTCTGAGGCCAAGCAGGCTGCCGGGATCGACATCACCCTGCAGACCAAGACGTTCAACTTCCTCACCTCCAACTACAACGATCAGAACCCGGCGGCGGCGAAGTACACGAACGACTGGGGCGTCAACAACTACGGCGGCCTGTTCACGGACTACTACCCGACGGCCGAGGGCGTGTGGAACGTCGGCGGCGGCTTCAACCTCGGTGACTTCGCCGATCCGATGGCCACCTCGCTGATGAACGACTCGGTGCACAGCGGCAGCCCGAACGCGATCAAGGTCGAGGCCGCCTACCTGCAGACGCACCCGCCGGTGTGGTTCATGCCCGATCAGGACTACCTGCTGGCGGTCAACACGACCAAGGTCGCGGGCCCGCCCGACGGCTGGACCGCGATGACCCAGCAGCAGTGGTATCCCCAGTACTGGTACACGAAGTAGGCGGAACTGGCGAGGAGACCGAAGCAATGCAACACAGCTGCCGGCCGCGGCGTCGAGGCGACCGCGGCCGGCAGCGTGGGCACGGATGCCGCTGAGCGGTAACGAACGCGGCGAGCCGCGCGGATGATCGGTTACATCATCCGGCGGCTCGCGACCGCTGTGATCGTCGTCCTGGGGGTGGCGGCGATCATCTTCGCGATGCTCCATTGGCTGTCGCCGACGCCGGCCTACGACGTACTCGGGCCGAAGGCGCAGCCGGCCGCGGTCGCCTCGTGGAACAAGCTGCACGGCTACGACCGCCCGGAGATCGCGCAGTTCTTCAGCTACCTGGGCGACCTGCTGCACCTGAATTTCGGCTACTCGTACAAGCTCTCGCAGAGCGTCAGCGCGCTGTTCAGCGAGAACGCCGGCCGCAGCGCGTACCTGACGGGCGCCGCGCTGCTGCTGTCACTGATCATCGCGGTGCCGCTCGGGATCATGCAGGCGGTCCGGCGCAACACGTTCGGGGACTACACGTTCACGACGCTGAACTTCGTGCTCTACTCGATGCCGTCGTTCTTCCTCGGCCTGATCCTGATCCAGTTCCTGGCGCTCGACTGGGGCGTGTTCCCGCCAACGGTGTCGGACTCGATCACGACGACGTGGCAGGCGTTCACCCACCCCACGCAGCTGGCGCTGCCGGTCGTCACGCTCGCTGCCATCAACGTCGCCTCGTTCAGCCGCTACATGCGCTCGTCGGCGCTCGACAACCTCGCCCAGGACTACATCCGCCTGGCACGCGCCAAGGGCCTGTCGGAGCGGGCGGTGCTGTTCCATCACCTGCTGCGCAACGCCTGCCTGCCGATGATCACGCTGATCGGCCTCTCGATCCCGACGCTCCTGGCCGGCAACCTGCTCACCGAGTACCTGTTCAACTACCCGGGTCTCGGGCTGCTGTTCTACACCGCGCTCGGCAACCTCGACTACAACGTCCTGCTCGCCTACGTGATCCTCGGCGCCTTCCTGACGGTCGTGGGGAACCTGGTCGCCGACATCGCGATCACCGTCGCGGACCCGAGGGTGCGCCTTGGTTGATCCGGCGGCTCCGCTGATCGAGGGGCTCGGCGACCTCGCCGGCCCGGGCGGCCCCGAGGGCGGGGAGGTCCAGGTCATCGCGAGCGGCTGGCGGCTCGCGCTGCGCGAGTTCTTCGACAACAAGCTCGCGGTCGTCGGGCTTGCGGTGATCGTCTTCTTCATCCTGTTCTGCTTCGTCGGGCCGCTGTTCCACTCGACCAACCAGTCGCTGGTCAACCCGCTGAACACCGACGCGTCGCCCGGCGGCAGCGCGTTGCTGGGGACCGACGAGCATGGGTTCGACGAGTTCGGCCGGATCATGCTGGGCGGGCAGTCGGCGCTCGAGATCGGGTTCTTCGCGGCCGCGATCGCGACCGTGCTCGGCACGCTGTGGGGGGCGATCGCCGGGCTCGCCGGCGGCATCGTCGACGGCATCATGATGCGGATCGTCGACATCCTGCTGTCGATCCCGCTGCTGTTCGTCGTGCTGGTGCTCGCGACCAAGTACAGCGGGACCGTGATCAGGCTCAGCCTGCTGATCGGCCTGTTCTCGTGGCTGATCCCCTCGCGCCTGGTCCGCGGCGAGGTGCTGACGCTGCGCACGCGCGACTTCGTCTCGGCATCGCGGGTGATGGGCGCGACCCGACGGCGGATCGTCCTGCGACATCTGATCCCGAACGCGCTGTCGGTGGTGATCGTGAACGTCACCTTCCAGGTCGCCGACTCGATCCTGATCCTCGCCTACATCGGCTTCCTGGGATTCGGCCTCCAGTTCCCCGCGACATCGTGGGGCGACATGCTCGGCGGCGCCCAGAACTACGTCACCGAGGGCTACTGGTGGCTCGTGTATCCGGTCGGCGGCTGCCTCGTCGTGCTCGTACTGGCGACCAACCTGGTCGGCGACGCGCTCCGCGACGCCTTCGACGTGCGGCTGAGACGCCGCTAGCCTGGAGCCCCACCATGCCCGCCGCTCTCGAGGTCGACAACCTCTCAACTCACATCAAGCTGTCGCGAGCCACCGTGCAGGCGGTCGGCAACGTCACCCTCGCACTCGACACCCACGAGACGGTCGGGTTGGTCGGCGAGTCCGGCTGCGGCAAGTCGATGCTCGGCCTCTCGATCCTCGGCCTGCTGCCGAATGGCGGGCACATCATCGAAGGCTCGATCAAGCTCGGCGGGCGCGAGCTCGTCGGGCTGCCGGGACCCGATCTGCGGCGGGTGCGCGGTAATGACGTGGCGATGATCTTCCAGGACTCGCTGTCGTCGCTGAACCCGACGAAGACGATCGGCGAGCAGGTCGCCGAGCCGGTTCGCCTGCACCGCGGCGCCTCGAAGAAGGAGGCTCTCGGTCGAGCGCTCGAGGTGCTCGAGCTGGTCGGGCTGCCGCAGCCGCGCGAGCGGCTCGCCGACTACCCCCATCAGCTGTCGGGCGGCCTGCGCCAGCGGGTGATGATCGCGATCGCGCTGTCCTGCGAGCCGAACGTGCTGCTCGCGGACGAGCCGACGACCGCGCTCGACGTGACGATCCAGGCGCAGATCCTGCGGCTGCTCGACGACCTTCGCGACCGGCTCGGGATGGCGACGCTGCTGATCACCCACGACATGGGGGTCGTCGCCGGGCGCACGTCGCGGATCAACGTCATGTACGCCGGGCGGATCGTCGAGTCGGCGGAGACGCACCGGC
Source organism: uncultured Solirubrobacterales bacterium (assembly GCA_963830975.1). Classification (GTDB taxonomy): domain Bacteria; phylum Actinomycetota; class Thermoleophilia; order Solirubrobacterales; family Solirubrobacteraceae; genus Palsa-513. Next base: position 356,768 of record CAWHOI010000005.1, on the reverse strand, counting down.
TGTTCACGGGCATGCGCCACCCGTACACGCAGTCGCTGCTCGGCTCGATCCCGCGGCTCGAGCAGGACACGACCAAGCCGCTCGTGTCGATCCCGGGGCTCCCGCCCGACCTCACGAATCCGCCCAGCGGGTGCCGGTTCGCGCCCCGCTGCGTGCGGGCTACCGACCAGTGCCGGGCGCAGGAGCCGCCGCTGCAGGGCGAGGACCCGAGCCACATGTACGCCTGCTGGCACCCCGTCGACGGGCCGATCAACCTCACCGCGCAGATGCGCGTCGTCGCCGAGCGCGCCGCGCACCTCGACATCAAGGCGCTGAAGCCGCTGCTGCAGATCGAGAACGCGGTCCGCGAGTACCCGGTCACCGCCGGCCTGCTGAAGCGCAAGGTCGCCTCCGTCAAGGCGGTCTCGGACGTGACGCTGACCGTCGGCGAGGGCGAGGCGCTCGGACTCGTTGGCGAGTCAGGATGCGGCAAGACGACGCTCGGCAAGCTCGTTGTGGGGATCGAGAAGCCTGACGGCGGCCGGGTCGTGCTCGCCGGCGAGGACGTGTTCCGCAACCGCGGGCGGGCGCTGCGGCTCGCCCGCCGTGACCTGCAGATGATGTTCCAGGATCCGTACGCCTCGCTTGACCCGCGGATGCGGGTCCAGGCGACGCTGCGCGAGCCGCTCGTCGTCCAGAAGATCGGCACAGCGCGTGAGCAGGATCAGAAGATCCGGGCGATGCTCGACGAGGTCGGGCTGCCGCAGAACGCGCTCGAGCGCTACCCGCACGAGTTCTCCGGCGGCCAGCGGCAGCGGATCGCGCTCGCGCGGGCGCTGATGCTCGACCCGAAGGTGGTCGTCGCGGACGAGCCGGTCAGCGCGCTCGACGTCTCGATCCGCTCGCAGGTGCTGAACCTGATGAAGCGGCTGCAGGCCGAGCACAACATGGCCTCGATCGTGATCTCCCACGACCTGGCGGTCGTCAAGTACCTGGCGGACCGGATCGGCGTGATGTACCTCGGCAAACTCGTCGAGCTCGGCAGCGGCGACGACATCTACCAGCGGGCGGCGCACCCCTACACCGATGCCCTGATCAAAACGATTCCGCTGCCGGACCCGGCTGCCGAGACGGCGAAAGCGGACATCGCGATCAGCGGCGAGCTGCCGAGCCCGATCACCCCGCCCTCCGGCTGCCGCTTCAGGACGCGCTGCCCGAGGGCGACGGCGACCTGCGCCGAGCAGGAGCCGCCGCTGCGACAGTTCGGGCCAGGCCACCAGGCCGCCTGCCACCATCCGTTGCAGACCCCCGGGCCGTGAGGAGCGGCGGATCACGATGAAGCTCGAAGGCCTCAACCACATCACCGCGATCACGGGCGATGCGCCGCGCAACGTCGAGTTCTACACCGGCGTGCTGGGGCTGCGGCTGGTCACGAAGACGGTCAACCAGGACGACCCGACCGTCTACCACCTCTTCTACGCCGACGAGCACGGCAGCGCCGGCGCGGACCTGACGTTCTTCGAGTACCCGGGCGCCGCGCGCGGACAGCTCGGCGCGGGGTGCGCCTACCGGGTCGTGTCGCGGGTCGCCTCGTCGGAATCGCTGGCGTTCTGGGCCGAGCGGCTCGCCGAGCTCGGCGTCGAGCGCGAGGTGGGGGCGTCGTCGGTGCGCTTCGCCGACCCGGAGGGGCTCGAGCACGAGCTCGTCGTCGAGGAGGTGCCCGACGAGCCGCTACGCGCGGAGCACCCCGAGGTCCCACCGCAGCACGCGCTGCTCGGCTTCGCCGGCGTGCACGCCTACAGCATGCGCCCGGAGGCGAGCCGCGAGCTGCTCGAGGACGTGCTCGGCGCGGTCGCGCTCGACGACCACACACTCGAGCTGCGCGGCGAGCGCCGCGGCGCCAAGATCACCTTCGATGTGCCGCCGGGCGACCGGCTGGTGCAGGGCGCCGGCTCGATCCACCACATCGCCTGGGGCACGACCGTGGCGGAGCACCCGCGCTGGCACGAGCACGTGAACGCCGCCGGGGTGCGAAGCACCCCCATAATCGACCGCCACTTCTTCCACTCGATCTACTTCCGGGAGCCCGGGGGTGTGCTGTACGAGATCGCCGACGACGGTCCCGGCTTTGCGCACGACGTGCCGCTCAGCGAGCTCGGGCGCCAGGTCGTGCTACCGCCGTGGCTCGAGGCGCGGCGCGGCGAGATCGAGGCGCGGCTCACGCCGCTGCCGGACCCGCGGGCGGGCTGGCCGGCCGACCTCTGAGCGCGCGGTCCGCGCCTCCGGCTGCCGCCGACGATGTGGCCGGGCCGTGCTACTCGCCGACGTTGCGCTCGGCCGTCGGCACGCGCTCGAGCCGCTCGTCCGGGATCGGCTCGCCGGTCACGATCGAGAGCCCGTAGGTGCCATCGGCGAGGCGCGCCTCGGCGCGTTCGACGGCGGCGAGCTGCTCCCGCAGAACCTCGGCGCGAGTCGCGTCGAACTCCTCCTGGTAGAGCGTCTCGGACCCCCCGTCGCCCGGCTCGTCCGCGCCCGAGGATTGCGGGGAGAGGTCGGCGAGCAGCTGTTCGATTCGCTCCCGCTCCTGTTGGAGCAGCTGGCGCGCGCGCTGCGGATCCATGGTCGCGAAGACTAGCGAGCGGCCGGAGGGGGCGACCGCGGCCGTCCGGGCTTGCGATCGGCAGGCGAGAGCCACGCCGCAGCCGGTAGCATCGGGGCCGGTCCAGTGGGACCGGCCACTGTCCGGCCAGCGCCGGATCTGGCTCGGCGAGATAGCTCAGTTGGTAGAGCACACGACTGAAAATCGTGGTGTCCCCAGTTCGAGTCTGGGTCTCGCCATTTCTAAAGAAGCCTGCGTGTGGGTCCTGTCTGAAAGGATGGCCGAACCCGCCACGAGGAGATGCTCCGGATGCGCAAGGTGATCGTCTACGAATTGCTTTCGCTTGACGGCATAGCCGAGCGACCGGATGCCTTCTTCACGGACTTCGACGAGGTGATGGTGGAGAACCTCGCTCGCGTCATCGCCTCCCAAGACGCCGTGCTCCTCGGGCGTCGTACCTACGACGAGTGGGCTGGATTCTGGCCCAACAGTGATATCGAGCCATTCGCGAGCTTCATCAACGCCGTCCAGAAGTTCGTGGTGACTTCGACGCCGCTCGAGCGGCGGTGGGCGCGCAGTTCGGTCGTTGGAAGTGGTCTCGTCGAGTTCGTCGTCGATCTCAAGCGTCAGTCCGGCGGCGACATCGGGGTCCACGGCAGTATTGCGCTGGCCCAGTCGCTCCTCGACGAGGGCCTGGTTGACGAAATCCGACTTGTGATCGCTCCGACCGTGCACGCCCAGGGACGGAGGCTCTTCGATCCCGTCAGCCCCAAGCGGCTGTCACTGACCCGCAGCGTTACCTCTCCAACCGGCTATCTCCTTGTCGACTTCCAGGTAACGAACTGACGTCGACTTCACCGCTTCGGCGATCGCTTCCATCGCAGCACCGGCTTCCGGGCGCAAACGCATCGGCGACAAAGCCCCGGGCCGGACGCTCCGGGCCCACGGTGTAGCCGGCGAGCGCTGTTCGGCGAGAGCGGTAGCGAGCGAACGACCTGCGCGGGCTCCTGCAAATGTTCCGTTACGAGGGCGCGATCCGCCCTTCCGTGTCCCAGCTGTCGGCGTCGACGAGCCTGCAGGTCCGCTACCGGTAGCGTCCGTGCGCGTGTCAGCAACAGGAGATCTTCGTGGAGTTGTTGCGACGCGCTACGTTGCGCCGTTGCGCGAGGGTGGCTCGCTGCCGGGCCTGCTCGAGGCCGACGACGACGGCCTGTACGTCACGAAGTTTCGTGGCGCGGGACAGGGCTCGCTGGCGCTTGTCGCAGAGGTGATCGTCGGCGAGCTGGCGCGGCGGGTCGGACTGCTCGTGCCGGAGCTCGTGACGGTCGAGGTCGACGCAGTGCTGGCCGCCGCGGAGCCGGATCCGGAGATCCAGGAGCTGATCGCAGCCAGCGCCGGGGCAAACCTCGGGGTTGACTTCCTTCCAGGCGCTCTTTCGTACGCGTCGGCGGGACCGTGGCAGCCAGATAGTCGGCTGGCCGCCGACATTGTTTGGCTGGATGCCCTGGTGACGAACGTCGATCGCAGCGCTCGTAACCCAAACCTTCTGCTGTGGCACGGCCGACTGTGGTTGATAGATCACGGCGCCGCGCTGTATCTCCACCACAAAGCCCTGATCCCCAAAGAACACGCCCCTCGACCCTTCGCCCAGATAGTCGATCACGTGCTCTTGGGTCACGCGGGATCGATCCTCGAGGCTCACGAGCGGCTGGCTCCTCTGGTTGATCGAGCGCTCCTCGGAGCGGTCGTTGCGCTGGTCCCGACTGACTGGCTCGGAGACGTTACCGTCGAGGACTATCTCGAGTACTTGGCGCTCCGTCTCGAAACTGCGACCTTTGCACAGGAGGCCGAATTTGTCCGATCCCAAGCGTGACCCGTTCTCATACGCGATCGTGCGAATCGTCCCGCGCGTTGAGCGGGGCGAGCAAATCAACGCGGGCGTGATCCTCTACTGCCGGCAACGCGACTTCCTGGCAGGGCTGGTCGCGCTCGACGATTCACGCCTACGAGCACTGGACGCCGACGTATCCGCACAAGAGGTCCGAGAGCATTTGAATGCGATCGTCAGAGTCGCCGAGGGCGACCCTGCGGCAGGCCCGATAGCGGCGATGCCCTCCTCGGAACGCTTTGGCTGGCTCGTCGCACCGTCGAGCACGGTGATCCAGACCTCGGAAGTGCACACCGGCCTCACCGCAGACCCCGCCACAACGCTCGAAGCCCTGTTTCGCGAGCTCGTCAGCCCCGTCGCACGAGCGTGACGTCGGCGGCGAGCTCCTCCGCAGCGGCGAGACGACCGTCACACATCCCCACAAGCTGGATGTCCTCGTCCTGGGCGGGAGGAGGGGCGCCGGAGCGCGCTTGCTAGAACCGGCCCTTGACTTTGCCCCACAAAGTCCGCTAGGGTTTGTCTCGCAAACTCTAGTTGGGAGACACGACCATGACTGCACACATTGGACCGTCATCCGGCGCCCCCGAGGAGAGCGGGCTGGAACCCCGCGAGGCGGCGCGCCTGCTGGCGCAGACCCAGGCTGACGCGCAGCGCTCACTGGACTTCCGGGCGCCGTGGGTGTCGCTGGTGGCGGCCGTGGTGGCGCTGGCCAGCTTCGGGATCGTGTGGCTGGACGTCCGTACTCAGCACCCCTTCACCGGCCCAAGCCCCTTGTCGCTGGTGTGCTTCTACGCGCTGATCGCACTGCGGATCGCCACCGTCAGCTACGCCTACGCGCGGGCACGGACCGGCGTCAGCGGCCATTCGGTGAAGGTGGAGCGCAACGAGGCCGCGGCGATGGGCGCGGCCCTGCTCGCCTGCTATCTGCTCCTGATCGCGATCGCGACCGGAGATCAACACAGCAGAGGCTTCTACTGGTCCCTTTTCCTGAACGGAACCCTGATCGCGCTCGCCGCCATCTGGGCCGGGCGCTCCGCGATCCACAAGAGCTGGCACCAAATCGCACTCGCGGTTTCGGTCGCGCTGATCGCCGCCGTCGGCGCGATTGCCGGCCCCCGAGGCATGTGGCTCGTCGACGGTGTGGGGCTCTGCGCGTTGCTGCTGGCGAACGCGGCGATCGGCACGTCACGGCGGCGCCGAGGAACTCGGACACACACGGTGCGCACAGGCGCATGACCGCCGAGGCGCTCGACCCGCTCATTCACGTCCCGGCGCGACTCCAGATCATGGCGGCGCTGGCCACCCTACCCGACGGCGACCAACTGTCGTTCAAACGCCTCCAGGACATGATCGAGCTAACGCCGGGCAACCTGATCACCCATCTACGCAAGCTCGAAGAGGCCGGCTACCTCACGACCAGCAAGACGGGCAGCGGACCGGCCTCGCGGACCTCGGTCGCGCTGACCCACGACGGGCGCGACGCCCTGGAGACCTACGCCACGACGCTACGGGGACTCCTGAACGGAGTGTGAGCAGTCCCCACGGCTTCTGGGCTCGCCGGCGGGTCGATGTGAGTCGAGCGCGCGCTTGACCGCGAAGGTGAAGCCAGCTAGACTAGCTTCAATGGCGATGGGTTCTGCGGCGGCTCGGGGTAGGCGTTTGCATGATCTGCTCGCCGGCCTGTTCGAGGAGGCGCGGCGGTTTCAGCGCCGGCGGCGTCGACGGCATGTCGTGCTGCTCGTAGTTGCCGCGGGCGTTGTGGCCGGGGGTGCTGTGCTGTTCGATCGTGGCGGCGGCGGGGGTTCCGCGAGTGACATTGGGTCTGGCTTGCCACCGCGGGTTGCCTTGGCGTCGCGGTGGCTGCCGGCGCTGGGTCAGTCTCCTTCGCTTTCGATCGCCGGGGGCCGCTTGATCGTGTCCGACACCGACAACATGTCGTTCGCGCGCGGGCGCGTGCAAGGGACCTGCGCCGCGGCGAGTGTTGATCCGCTGACCATGCGTGTGCTCTCGGTCGCGCACGGGAACTGTGGCGATCCGGCGCTGTTCGGTGAGCGCGTGATGCCGATCGTGTACGCGCCGACGGTGCGAAACGCGCCCGGCTGGGGAACGAATGCGCTTGTGATGCGGATGTCGACGGTGGACCCGGCGGTGCGTGGCGGCTACCGGCTCGGGCCGATCATCGTGACCTACGCGAACTGTTCGGACTGCCGCGCTCAGACGATCTCCGGCGACGGCTCGCTGTGGGTATATGCGTCGATGGTTGGAACCGGTGCCGAACTCGGTGAGCTTCTGCGCGTCTCGGAGACGACCGGCCGTGTCGTGGAGCGCTGGACGCTGCCGTCGATATCCAGGGCGCTGCTCGCGACCGACACGAACGGGCTTTGGCTCGCCCCCTCCAACGACTCCGGCTTTCCGACCGGTGCCTCGGCCTCCCAGAAGCTCGCCGTCGAGTCGCTGTACCGCGTGGCACCCGGCATGCGCCGGCCCGAGCGCGCGTTTGACGTCGGAGGGGACGGGGCGCGGTGGCTTGTGGCCAACGGCGAGAACGTCTGGCTTGATATCGGGTGGCCGAGCAGCACGCCCACGCTCTGGCGCTTCGAGGGCCCGACCGCCACGCCCACGATCCGCGCCGCGGCAACGCTGGGTGGGTTCAGGCAGTGCGGGGATCTCGGAGAAGGATCCGCGACGGTCCTCGGCGGCGCAAACGGGATCTACTGCGTCGGCAACCCGGAACCCGACAGCCAAGGCGTCTACTGGCTCGGCCCGTCCGGCGGGCGCAGCACGGTCGTCGCGAGCGTGTCCACGTCCAACAGCTGGGAATTCATCGACAACGCGGTCACCTACCGGGGCTCCTACTACTTCGTCGACCCGCCGACACCGGTCTTCGACATCCTCTATGACGGCGCAGCGAGCCAAACCGTCGGCGACAAACCGGCGGTCCTCTACCGCGTCGCGCCCCGCTAGCGAATGCGCTCCGCCGCCGATACGAACGTCGCGCCGCCATCGTTCAGCGCTGTCGACCGCTCCGACCCGACGCTGCTGCATGAGCAGGTAGCCGCCGAGATCCGCCGCGCGATCAGCAACGGCGAAGCCAAACCGGGGGAACGCATCCCGCAAGCCCGCGACCTTGCCACGGTGCTCGGCGTGAACACCAACACCGTCCTACGAGCGCTGAGGCTGCTGCGCGACGAAGGTCTCGTGGAGATGGGCCGCGGTCGCGCGATCACCGTCACCGGCACACCCGACCAGGGAGCCGTCATCGCAAAGGTCAAAGAGCTCGTCGATCTCGGGCGCCGCCACGGCTACCGCCGCGACGAGCTCATCGCGATGATCCAACGCACGTCCTGACGCCATCGCGCGGGAGGGTGCGGGCCCGCGGAATCGCCGGGGCGCGGGACACGTGTTGGCTAGGCGTGGGGCGCGCTCTTCATCAAGCGCAGCCGGGTCACCGCGGTCGTGAGCATGATCGCAGCGCCCGTGGTGGTCGCGATCCAGAAGCTGGAAGGGGGGTGTTCGAGGGAAAGGGCGAGCGTGATGTCGGTCAGGCCAAGCGTGGCCCACGCGAGGCCGCAAGCGAGCGCGAGGCGTGGATCGGTTGGGAGCCGGACGAGCGCCACGAGCGAAATGACCGCAAGGAAGGCGATGCTTCCGCTGAAGGTGTTCGGCACGATCGCGGCGAGCGCTGCGGCTGGTACGAGCCAGAGCAGGCGTCGCGGGTCCGGAGGACGCACGCGCGGAGCAAGTCCCATCACGGCGAAGCACACGATCGGTACGAGCGTGCTTGCCAGCGTGACCGACCGAGTCCACAGCTGTGCGTGCGGATCGGCGAGCAGGACGATGCCCACCGTCAACACGAAACCGGCAACGCCGGCGATGCGGTCATACCCGACGACCGCGCACACGAGCAGAATCCCCAGCACGATCAAAGCAGCGACCGAGCGGCCGTTCGCCGTCACGCTTTCGATCTCTGCGAGCAGGCCGTTTCGCAGAAGCCACAGGATCAAGATCGCGATCGCCTGGGGGAACGCGTCGGCGATCAGCCGCCGAGAGCCCACGCTCGCGGTCAGCGCGGCGCGGTCTCGCAGGCCGGCGAGCAGCAGCGAACCAGTCTCGCGGCCGAATCTGGCGGCCGAGTGCTCGCTGGCGTCGAGCAGCGTGCCGAGCACCTCCTCGCCGCGCTCCGCGCGCGACTCGGGCGGGTAGGCGCGCAGCGCCGCTCTACCAACCCGTTCGCGGATCACGCGACGACCAGGCCCGGCGTCGGACCCAGACGGGTGGAAACAATCCTTGCCGCGTGAGCCAGCTGCTCTGCCTCCCGTGCGAGGATCTCCCTGCCTGCGGGCGTGAGCATGTAATCGCGGCGTTGACGACCGCCTTCAACATAGGACTCGCCGGCGATTACGAGGGACTCGGCGAGCGCACGATCCAGCAATGCGTACAGCGTTCCGGTCGACAGTCTGACCCGCCCATCCGACAACTCGGCCGCCCGGCGCACGATCGCGTAACCGTGGAGGGGGCCGTCAATCAGCGCAGCGAGCGCGAAGTAGCTGGGTGGTCGGAGCTCCATCACGGCACCATATATCGATGGACGACCTATTGTCAACAATCCGCGGCAAGAGGGGTGCGTTCGGCGCCCGTCAGCTCCCGCTCCCGGCCGAGCTCGACAACACCGGCATGATCTCGTTCGAGAACCGCCGGATGCTCTGGCTGGTGGACTCTCCGCCGTGAAGCAGGACGTACTGGACGCCGACCGCGCGCAGGGCTTCGAGTCCTGCACAGATTTGGTCGGGCGTACCGTAGAGCGCGCTCGCCTCAGTCGCGCCAGGTGCGCCTGCATACGCGGTGATGTGCGATTGATTGCGCCCGTCCGGATGCTGCGAAAGGGCGACCATGTCAGCATGCGCGTGCGCTAGCCGCGCCAGCGCCGCCCGCGTATCGACAGCGTCGCGGGCAACGTAGAAGTTTCGTGCGACGGCGACGTCCATGGGGTCGAACGTGCGGTTGCGTGCCTCGCATTCCGCTCTGAACAGCGCGAGCCGCTCGCCAACGGTTTCGGTTGACGCGAACTGGTCGAGCAGCAGTTTGCAGCCGCGCGCGGCGACGCTGCGTATCGACTCCGGTTTGCCGGCGGCGATCCAAACTGGGGGATGCGGCTTCTGCGACGGCGGAGGCTCAACGATGATGTCTTCGTACTGCCAGAACCTGCCGTTGTGCGAGAACCGCGCGTTGGATGTCCAGGCTTTGATGATGACCTGAAGCGCCTCTTCGAAGCGCGCCTGCGCCTTCTCGTGCGACATGCAGAAGCCGGCGAACTCCGAGTGGCGATAGCCCTTGCCGACACCGAACTCCAAACGGCCGCCGGACATCAGATCGAGTGTCGCTGCCTGCTCGGCGAGCAGCACCGGATCGTGCCAGGGCAGGACGATGACCGCTGTGCCCAGCCGCATCGTTGTCGTGCGCGCGGCCACCCATGCAAGCAAGTCGAGTGATGCCGACACCTGGCCGCTCCCGCTGAAATGGTGCTCAACCAGGAAGCTCGAATCGAACCCGAGCGCCTCGGCCTCGACACACGTGTCGACGTAGTCGCGAAAGCCTCGCGCGGGGTCGCCCGCCCCACGCCGCGCCTGGGCGCCGCCGAACAGGCCGAATCAGCATTCCTCCTCTCCTCGGAGAACTCTCGCCTCCGACTGCGATCGCAGCCAGATCGGAGTTAGGGTCAAGCGGGGCAGATGAGCTCACGGTGAGCGGTCTCCTCGGGACGCCGCGGCGAGCGCCGCAGCAGATGGACGCAGGTCGACGGCCGCTGAGAGCCGTCGCAGGGGAGGGCTATCTGACGCTGGGCTGCGTCAGATCCGAGCTACTCGCCGGCCCGAGCCGAACAGCGGGGCCGGGGCAACACCGAGGCGGTACATGGCCGTCATCGTATCGACACGAGGCGAGTCTCCGAGCGTGTCGGCGACAGCGCGGCCCGGCTGGCCGAGATCTCGACGGCCCTCTCCGCCGAGCCACCGCCGCGCGCTCAGCGCGCGAACGACGTGTCCGCGCTCAGGCCCTGGGCGAATGCGGCGACCAGCCGCGCGCATGCGTCGATGTCGTCGAGCTGGACCATCTCCACCGGTGAGTGCATGTAGCGCAGGGCGATCGAGATCCCTCCCGTGGGGATGCCCGCGCGCGTCAGGTGGATCGAGTCGGCGTCCGTGCCCGTCCCTCGAGAGGAGGCGGCGATCGTGAAGGGGATCTGCTCGCGCTTCGCCGTGTCGTGGAGAAGTTCAAAGACGACCGGGTTGAGCGTCGACCCGCGGCCGATGACCGGTCCTTCGCCGAAGCGGTGCCTGCCGATCTCGTTTAGGTCGACCCCGGGGGATCCGGTCTCGTGCGTGACGTCGACGGCGATCGCGACGTCAGGCGCCAACCCGTAGGCCGCGGTGCGGGCGCCGTTCAGCCCGATCTCCTCCTGCACGACTCCGCAGGCGGCAACGTCGCCCGGTGCGCCGCCGGCCTCGGCCACGATCCGTGCGGCCTCGAGTGCGATGAAGGCGCCGAGCCGGTTGTCCATCGAGCGCGAGATGACGCGGTCGTTGGCCAGCTCGACCGGCTCCCCGGCGATCACGGCGACATCGCCGATCCGCACTAGCGCGCGCGCTTCGTCGCCATCCTTCGCGCCGATGTCGATGTGCAGCTCGCGCAGCTCGGGAACCTTCTTGCGGTCCTCCTCCTTCAGCAGGTGGATCGCCTTGCGTCCCACCACGCCCGGCAGCTGCCCCTTCTGAGTTGTCAGCTCGACGCGCTGGCCGATCAGGACCTGTGCGTCCCAGCCGCCGACGCCGATGAACCGCAGGAAGCCGTCGTCGTCGATGTGGGTGACGATCAGCCCGATCTCGTCGATGTGGCCGACGATCGCGAGAAACGGAGCCCCGGGCGTCGTGCCCGGAACGCGGGCGATGACGGAGCCCATGACGTCTACCGACACCTCTTCGGTGAAGGTGCGGGCCGCCTCGGCGAACACTGCCGCCGGCGCGGTCTCATAGCCTGACGGCCCCGCGGCGGTGAGGAGCTTGCGCAGCACTTCTGGGAGCGGCACGCGCCAAAGCCTACGACACCGGCCTCGGCGGCTACTCCGGCGCCGAGCCGCAGCCTTGCGGACTGCGGCGCCGCAGAGCTGGCGGCGCTGTCCCTTGCCGGTGTTGCCGCTTCCCGCGGCAAAGCGCCGCCGCAGGCACCTGGTCCGTGTAGGCTCTGGCGCGAAGCCTATGACTGACACGCCTTCGCAGATCGCCGGCTCCTAGCCGCTGCCGCGGCGCCTCGCGCCGCTCATCTGTGTCGTGTCCTTCCACTTCAGAGAGGCTTTGTGATGAACCATCGCATTCAGCGCTACCTGCGCGCCGTCGTCGAGAGCACGCGCGAGCCGGTTCCGGCAGGCGCATTCGTGCTCTACGTGCATCCGCACAGCGCCCACCCGTTCGCCAACTACGCGATCCCCGCGGATGGGGCAGAGATCGACGACGGCGCTGCGCTCGTTGCCGCCGCCCGCGACCGCGGCCTCGTGCCGCGACTCGAATACATCGAGCCCTGCTTCCCGTCCGTGGAGAAGGCGCTCGCGTCGCGCGGCTTCACCCGTGAGGGTCGGCTGCGCCTGATGACCGCCGCGGCGCTCAACCCGCCGGAGGCCCCTGCCGGCGTGGAGCTGGCCGACGTCGATCTGCGCTCGCCGCTCGCCGCCGCCACGCTGGCCGCGACCCACGCGGCGTTCGGCGACAGCCCGCCCAGCGCCGCCGACGTCGCCGGCTGGCCAGGCCGCGGAGTCGCGGCACTTGTCGATGGACAGGTGGTTGGCGGCGCGAGCTGGACGCCGGTCATCGACGGCATCACGGAGATCGCCGGTGTCGGTGTCATCGAGACGATGCGCCGCAGGGGAATCGGTGGCGCACTGACCGCTGCCGCGGTTCGCGCCGCCTTCGACGCGGGCGCGACGCTCGCGATCCTGACTCCCGGCGACGATGAGACCGCTCGCGTATACGAGCGCGTCGGATTCAGCGACACCACCGCGATGCTGCACCTGCGAATCCGCGACTAGGAGGATCGCGCCCGACACGCTCGTGGCCGGCGCCACGCGCTGCATGCTGGGGATAGAGTCGATGCTGGATGCAGCGCGGCGCCTGCCATTCGGTCTTGCGTGCGAATTGAGGAGCTCCCATGGCCAGCTACGTCGGCGCGATCGATCAGGGAACTGCGAGCACACGGTTCGTCCTGTTCACGCGTGAGGGGCGGATCGCGGCGATCGAGCGGCGCGAGCACGGGCAGATCACCCCGCGGGCCGGCTGGGTCGAGCACGACCCGCTCGAGATCTGGCGACACACGAACGAGGTGATCGAGGGCGCACTCGCCGCCGTGAACGCGAGCGCCGGCGACATCGCCGCGGTCGGTATCACCAACCAGCGCGAGACGACGCTCATCTGGGACCGCGAGAGCGGCGAGCCGATCCACAACGCGATCGTCTGGCAGGACACGCGCACCGCCGATCTCGTGCGCGAGCTGGCCGGCGCCGCCGGCGTCGGTCGCCTGCGCGCGAACGCCGGCCTGCCGCTCTCCACGTACTTCTCAGGCCCGAAGATCAGCTGGCTGCTGGAGCACGTGGATGGCGCGCGCGAGCGTGCGAAGGCCGGCGAGCTTGCCTTCGGCACGATCGACAGCTGGCTTTTGTGGAACCTCACGCGCGGAGTGGACGGCGCCGTCCACGCAACCGACGTCAGCAACGCCAGCCGCACGCTGCTGATGGACCTCCGGACGCTCGACTGGCACGAGCCGAGCCTCGAACTGATGGGGATCCCGCGTGCGCTGCTGCCCGAGATCCGCTCCTCGAGCGAGGTCTACGGCGAGGCGTCGGTCGGTGCGCTGGCGGGGCGCCCGCTGGCTGGCATCCTGGGCGACCAGCAGGCGGCGCTGTTCGGCCAGACGTGCTTCGAGCGCGGCGAGGCCAAGAACACATACGGCACAGGCTCATTCCTGCTCGTCAACACGGGAGAGGAGATCGTCCAATCCGAGACGCTGCTGACGAGCGTCGGCTACCGGATCGGCGACGCCGATCCCGCCTACGTGCTCGAAGGCTCGATCGCCGTCACCGGCGCGCTCGTCCGCTGGCTGCGCGACCGTCTCGGCATCATCTCCTCGACGGAGGAGATCGAGACGCTCGCGCGGACCGTCGAGGACAACGGGGGCGTGTACTTCGTTCCCGCCTTCTCGGGCCTCTTCGCGCCGCACTGGCGGGACGACGCGCGCGGGGTGATCGTCGGCCTGACGGCCCACGCGGGCCGCGGTCACATCGCACGCGCGGCGCTCGAGGCGACGGCCTGGCAGACACGCGAGGTCGTGGACGCGGTGCGCGACGTCGCCGGGGTGCGACTCAGCGATCTCCGTGTCGATGGCGGCATGACGGCCAACGAGCTGCTGATGCAGCTGCAGGCCGACGTTCTCGGCGTGCCGGTGGTGCGCCCCGTCGTCACCGAAACCACGGCGCTCGGCGCCGCCTTCGCCGCGGGCCTCGCCGTCGGCTTCTGGTCCGGCCTCGACGAGCTGCGCGAGCGCTGGGCCGAGGATCGCCGCTGGCAGCCGCAGCTCGACGCCGAGCTGCGCGAGCGCGAGTACGCGTACTGGAAGAAGGCGGTCACCCGCGCGCTCGACTGGGTCGACTGAGCAGGCCCGGGCTCAGCCGGCGAGCACGGCCGCCACGAAGCGAGCCGCCGACCCGCTCGCCTGCGCGAAATAGAGCCGCGGCTCGATCAGCTCGAGTTCGAGCAGCACGGGGCGGCCGCCGTCGTCTCTCACCAGGTCCACGCGAGCGTAGAGGGGCGTGCCGAAGCACTCGGACACCTCGGCGACGATCTCCTGAGCAAGCGCGCGCTCGTCGTCCTGCGCCGCCCTCGCCACCACCAGATCCGCGTCGAGCATCGCGGTGGCCACAGCCAGTGGCCCCTCGCTGATCGGCGCGACCTCATCGGGCGCGAGCACCGCGCGCTTGTGCAGCTCGTGTGACAGCTCGCCGCCGATGAAGACGAGCGCCGTCTCGCCGTTGCGATCGACCGAGTCAAGGTACGGCTGGACGAGCGCGACGCGGCCGCTCGCATGGATGCGGTCGACGAGCGCCCGCGCCTCCGCGGCGCTCTCGGCCCCGAAGCGCCCGGTGTTGCGCGCGCCGGCCGACACGTTGGGCTTCACGACCAGCTCGCCGTCCAACGACGGCAGCGGATCGCCCGGCGCCACGATCGCCGTCGGCACGGTCGGGCACGACAGCTCGGACAGGTAGCGCTTGTCGGCGTTGAAGGCCACGATCTCGGCGCTGTTGCGGAGCCGCTTGCCTCCGACGCTCCGACACCAGGCCGTGAACTCATCGACGCGGAAGGTGTAATCCCACGGGGACCGCAGGATCACACGGTCGAACGCGTCCCAGTCAACGGACGGGTCGTCCCAGACGACGTGTGCGGCGCCCAGTCCCTCGGCGGCCGGCTGGTCGTCGGGCGAGCCCTCGGGCAGGGCGGCGCAGGTGGCGAAAGCGACGCGCACGGCGGCCGATCCTATCCGCGTGCCGCGCACGCCTGCCGGCGCGAGGCTCGCGACGGCCGCCTACGCTCCCACCGGCTCCGCTGCGCGCTCCCCGCTCGCGTGTGGGCTGGTCTGCGCGACGAAGTCCCGCGAGCGGATCAGCACCAGCGCGCCGACCCCGCCGGCGAATGCGACGATCGCCGCGATCAGGAACAGGTCGTTGAGGCCCGCGATGAAGCTCGCGCGCGCCACGCCGGCGACGGCCGCGCGCGCGTGTGCGGGAACGCGTCCGATCGCCTGCGCCGTCTGGCCGTCGGAGATCGCCGCCGTGAGCGCCTTGGCGCCGCCCTGATGAGCGGCCCGCAGGCCCGCCGCCACGTGCGAGCGGATCTCGCTCGTGAAGATAGAGCCGAGCGCGGCGATCCCGGTGGCTATGCCCACCTGCCGGAACGTCGAGTTGATCCCCGAGCCCATGCCCGCCTGGTGGGGCGGCACGACCGCGATCGCGGTCGAGGCGAGCGGCGGGTTGATCAGGCCGATCCCGACGCCACCGACCAGGAACCCCGCGAGCAGGTGCGTCCAGTGCGAGCCAACCGTCAGGCCGCGCATCAGCATCAGGCTCACGCCCGAGATCAGCAGCCCGGCGCCCATCAGCAGACGCACCGGTACGACCGTCGTCAGGCGCCCGGCGATCGCGGCGGTCACGAGCACGACGGCCGACAGCGTCAGGAAGCGCAGACCGGCTGCCAGCGGCGAGAGACCGAGGATGTCCTGCAGGTACAGCGTCAGGTAGAGGAACATCGAGAAGATCGACGCCGAAACCCCGAAGGCGACGATCGACGCCCCGTTGAAGGCCGGACGGCGGAACAGAGCCAGGTCGAGCATGGGCGTGCGGCTGCGCCGCTCGATCGCGACGAACGCCACGATCAGCACGACGCTGGCGATCAGGCAGCCCTCGACGACGCCGCTGCCCCAGCCCTTCAGGCTCGATTCGATCAGCCCGAAGACGAGCGCGGCGAGCGCCGCCGTGAAGGCGACGAACCCGGGCAGGTCGAGCCGGGCGCCGCGCGGGTCCCGCGACTCGTCGAGCTTCGTCAGCGTCAGCGCGAGCGCGACGACGCCGATCGGGACGTTGACGAGGAAGATCCAGCGCCAGCTGAGCCCCTGGGTCAGCCCGCCGCCGACGATCGGCCCGACCGAGACTGCGGCGCCCGTGACCGCGCCCCAGACGCCGAACGCAACACCGCGATCGCGCCCGCGATAGGCGTGCCCGAGCAGCGCGAGCGAGGTCGCGAACACCATCGCTCCACCGATTCCCTGCACGCCGCGCGAGATGTTCAGCATCAACGACGACTGCGCGAGCCCGCAGGTCAGCGAGGCGAGGGAGAAGACGACCAGCCCGATCGAGAAGAGCTTTCTGCGCCCGAGCATGTCGGCGAGCGATCCCGCCGTCAACAGCAGCGCGGCAAGCGTCAGCGCGTAGGCGTCGATCACCCACTGCAGGTCGGTGAAGCTCGCGTGCAGCCCGGCCTGGATGCGCGGCAGCGCGACATTCACGATCGTGATGTCGAGCAGCAGCATGAACGTCCCGATCGAGACCGCGATCAGCGTCCACCACTTGCCGTCGACGGGCGCCGACGCATCGCCGCCTGCGCCGTTCTGCTGCTCGCCTCCCGATTGCGCTGACCGCGTGCCGGCGGCCGCTACCACATCACCCATGTCAGTCCTCCGCATCGCAGACTCGCCACCCGCTCTCCCTTCGCTCCCAAACACCACTACCTCTACAGCCCGCGCTCAAACGGCTTCGCGTGACCGTCCGGTTCGCGCACAGGGCATTGATCCTAGAGAGTCGCCTTCGTCGGCTTGGCGGCACAATGTCGGTCGTGATCGTCAGGCGCAGCGAGGCCAGTCACGCCGACACCGTGAACGCGCTGATCTCCGCGATCGAGCGCCGCGGGATCACGCTCTTCGCCCGCATCGACCACGCCGGAGCTGCCCGAGACGTGGGGCTCGAGCTCGCCGAGGAGGAGGTCCTGGTGTTCGGCAACCCGCGCGGGGGCACGCCGCTGATGCAGGCCGATCCGCGGATCGGGATCGAGCTCCCGCTGCGGATGCTGGTCTGGCGCGCGGGCGAGGAGGTACTGGTCGGCTACCGCGACCCTCGCGAGCTGAGCGGCGCCTACGACGTCGCCGCGCACCAGCCGGCGCTCGAGCAGATGGCAAAGCTGCTCGAGGATCTCGCGGCGGAAGCCGCCGGCTAGTCCCCGCGCTTCGCCGCCGTCGCTATGTTCACGCGATGTGCCGGCTCTACGGAATGTCGGCGGCGCCCCAGCGCGTGCGCGCCACCTTCTGGCTGCTCGAGGCGCCGGACAGCCTCCTCGTCCAGAGCCACCGCGAACCGGACGGCACCGGTCTCGGCTACTTCGCTCCCGACGGCGCGCCCCGCGTCGACAAGCAGCCGCTGGCCGCGTTCGAGGACCGCGCCTTCGCCCGCGACGCCCGCGACGCGCAGTCGGAGACGTTCGTCGCCCACATCCGCTACGCCTCAACCGGCGGGCTCACGCCGCAGAACACCCATCCGTTCGAGCAGCGCGGTCGCCTGCTCGCGCACAACGGGGTGATCGAGGATCTGCCCAAGCTCGAGGGGCGCCTCGGCGGCTACCGGGACCTGCTCCGCGGTGACACCGACTCCGAGCGCTTCTTCGCGCTCGTCACGAAGGAGACCGAGCAGCACGGCGGCGACGTCACCGCCGGTCTGGTGGCCGCGGCCCGCTGGGTCGCCGCGGAGCTGCCGCTGTACGCGCTGAACATCGTCCTCGTCACCCCCCACGAGCTCTGGGCGCTGCGCTACCCGGACACGCACGAGCTGCACGTGCTCGAGCGCCCGATCGGGGGCACGCACGCGAGCGGCGGGCTCGAGCACGGCAACGCCGCCCGCACCGTGCGCGTTCGCTCCGCCGACCTCGACTCGAACGCCGCGGTCGTGGTCGCCAGCGAACCGATGGACGCCGATCCGGCCTGGCGCGCCCTCGCCGCCGGCGAGCTCGTCCACGTCGACGCGAACCTCGAAGTCTCATCGCACGTCGTTATCGAGCACCCGCCCCGCCACCCGCTCACGCTCGCCGATCTCGCTCCGCACGCCGCCGCCTCGCAGAGCCCGCAGCAGACCCGCTGACGCACACCAGTTCGGCGGCGGCGCACTTCCCCCCAGCGGCGGCACGCGCTCTGCGTAGTTCTCCGCAACACCCCTGTGCCGGCCCCCGGATGACCGGCCCCCCGCTCCGAACATAGCCTGCGCCGTGTGAACACCCTCGATTGGGCCCGAACCCAATTCGGCATCACGACGCTCTTCCACTTCATCTTCGTGCCGATGTCGATCGGGCTCGCGGGGTGGGTGGCCCTCTGCCAGACGCTGTACTACCGCAGCGGCAAGGAGGTCTACCTGCGGATGACGAAGTTCTGGGGCAAGTTCTTCCTCATCTCGCTGGCGATCGGCGTCGTGACGGGGATCGTCCAGGAGTTCCAGTTCGGCATGAACTGGTCGCTCTACTCGCGCTACGTCGGTGACATCTTCGGCGCGCCCCTCGCGATGGAGGGGCTGATGGCGTTCTTCCTCGAGTCGACGTTCGTCGGCCTGTGGCTGTTCGGCTGGGGCCGGCTTTCGCCGCGCGTCCACCTCGCGTGCGCCTGGCTCGTCGCCTTCGGCACCGCGCTCTCGGCCTATTTCATCCTCGCCGCGAACTCCTGGATGCAGCACCCCGTCGGCTACACCGTCAACCACGCCACCGGGCGCGCCGAGCTGAAGAACATCTTCAGCGTGCTGACGAACTCGACCGTGCTGCTCGCCTTCCCGCACACGATCTTCGGCGCCTACACGACGGCCGGCATGCTGGTCGTCGGCATCTGCGGCTGGAGCCTGCTGCGCGGGCGCACCAACGACGTCTTCCGTCGCTCGCTGCGGCTGATCCTGCCGCTCACCCTCGCCACCGGCCTGATGACGGCCGTCTTCGGCGACAGCCAGGCCCGCCTGATGGACACCCAGCAGCCGATGAAGATGGCCTCAGCCGAGGCGCTCTACAACACGACCAAGGGCGCGAGCATCTCGATCTTCGCCGTCGGCCCGTTCGCCGCGCACCCGGCGCACCTCAACACGGACATCCGCATCCCGCACGCGCTGTCGCTGATCGCGACGCTCAGCTGGGACGGCACCGTCCAGGGCATAAACCAGGTGCAGGCGGCCGAGGTCAAGAAGTACGGACCGGGCAACTACGAGCCGGTCATCGGCGTGACCTACTGGAGCTTCCGGCTGATGGCGGGCGCCGGCGTGCTGCTGATCCTCTTCCCGATGCTCGGCATGTGGCTGATGCGCCGGCCGGGGCGGATCGAGCGCTCGCGCTGGTTCAACCGCGCCGCGATCGTCGGCATATTCGTGCCGATCGTCGCCAACTGGACCGGCTGGATATTCACCGAGATGGGGCGCCAGCCGTGGGTCGTCTACGGCCTGCTGAAAACCAGCGACGCGCGCTCGCCGAACGTCTCGATGGCCTCGATCATCATCTCCCTGACCGGCTACATCATCGTCTACGGGATCCTGATCGCGGTCGGCGCGCGCCTCTTCGTGCGCGAGATGAAGCACGGCCCGGATGAGCCCGGACCGCCCGAACCACCGGCGCCGTCAGGCCGGGCCGGCGACCTCGTCCTCGCCTACTGAGATGCACGACCCGAACTTCCTCCAGACGCTCTGGTTCGTGCTGATCGGCGTGCTCTGGGTCGGCTACTTCGTGCTCGAGGGGTTCGACTTCGGCGTCGGCATCCTGCTGCGGCTGATCGGCCGAGACCAGGTCGACAAGCGGGTCATCATCCACACGATCGGGCCGGTCTGGGACGGCAACGAGGTCTGGCTTCTCACCGCCGGGGGTGCCACCTTCGCAGCCTTCTCCGGCTGGTACGCGAGCCTCTTCTCCGGTTTCTACCTGGCGCTCTTCCTGATCCTCGTCGCGCTGATCATCCGGGGCGTCTCGTTCGAGTTCTGGGGCAAGGACGACTCGCCGCGCTGGCGCGCGACCTGGGAGTGGACGGCAACGATCGGCAGCTTCATGGCGGCGCTGCTGTGGGGCGTCGGCTGGGCGGACATCGTTCACGGCGTGCCGATGAACGCGGCGCACAACGTCACCGCGACGATCTGGGATCTGCTGCACCCCTACGCGCTGCTCGGCGGCCTGGTCACGCTGACGCTGTTCACCGCGCACGGCGCGATCTTCCTGACGCTGCGCACGCGCGGCGAGCTGCTCGACCGTGCGCGCACCGTCGCGCGGCGCGTCACGCCGGCCTCGACGGTCCTGCTCGCCGGCTTCCTGGTGTGGACGGCGTTCGGCCAGCCCCACGGCGGCGTCAAGGCCTCGGCGCAGGTGATCGCCGCGCTCGCCGTGATCTGCGCGCTCGCCTCCACCGTGATGGTCACCCGTCGGCGCGAGGGCCGCGCGTTCGCGCTCAGCGCCGCAACGATCGCGCTGCTCTTCGCCAGCCTGTTCGCCGAGCTCTTCCCCGACGCGCTGCCCTCGACCACCAGCCACGCCTTCGACCTCACGCTCGTGGCGGCGTCCTCGACCCACTACACGCTGGTCGTGATGACGGTCGTCGCTGTGATCTTCGTGCCGATCGTCCTGCTCTACCAGGGCTGGACCTACTGGGTGTTCCGCCACCGGCTCGGACGCGAGGACTTCGAGGGGACCCCGACGCCGATCGCGGTGCTGCAGAGCAAGCTCGGCGGTGGCAGCCCTCCGCCGGAGACTCCCGGCGGCGAGCAACCGCCCTCGATCACGCCAGCCTGAGCCCATGGCTGAGGCGCAGCACGCCCGGCGCCTGCGACGCCGCGACCGCGCAGAGCGCGAGGACCGTGCGAAACGCGCGCCCCGCGCGGACCGCCCCACCCGCGTCGACACCGCCGACACCGCCGAGGTCCCCGTTCGCTTCGACCGCCGCCTCTTCGCCGAGAGCCGCGCCGGCCGCGCGCAGCTCGCGCTCGCCGCCGCCCTCGCCGTCGCGATGGCCGCCGCGATAGTCGCCCAGGCGGCGCTGCTCGCCCACGTGATCGCCGCCGCGGCCGTCCACCGCGCCACGCTCGCCTCGCTCAGCGGCACCCTCCTCGCCCTCGCCGGCGTCGTCGCCATCCGCGCCGTCCTTGCCGGCGGCTTCGAGACCTCCGGGCGGATCGGCGCCACGCGCGTGATGTCGGAGCTGCGCGGCCGCCTGGCCGAGCAGCTGCTGGTGCGCTCGCCGGTGGCGCGCGAGGCCGAGCGGACCGGCGAGCTGACCGCGGCTGCCGTGCAGGGCGTCGACTCGCTCGAGACCTACTTCGCCGGCTACCTGCCCCAGCTGGTGCTCGCGGCGGCCGTTCCCGTCGCCGTGCTGATCTGGGTCGTCCCGCTCGATCTGATCGCCGCCGGCGTCCTGGCGCTGACGGTGCCGCTGCTGGTCGGCTTCATGATCCTCGTCGGCAAGGGGGCGCAGGCGCGCGCGCGCTCGCGCTGGCAGGCGCTCACCCTGCTGAGCGGCCATTTTCTCGATGTCGTGCGCGGCCTGGAGACGCTGCGCGCCTATCGCCGCGAGGCGGCGCAGGTGCAGACGATCGAGCGTGTCGGCGAGCAATATCGCGCCGAGACGATGGGCACGCTGCGGGTGGCGTTCCTCTCGGCGCTCGTGCTCGAGCTGTGCGCGATGCTCGGCACCGCGTTCGTCGCGGCGACGATCGGCGTGCAGCTGGACGGCGGCCACCTCACGCTGCAGGCCGGTCTCACGGTGCTGCTCCTCGCTCCCGAGCTCTACGGCCCGCTGCGCGCCGTCGGCCAGCAGTTCCACGCCAGCACCGACGGGATGGCTGCGGCCGAGCGCATCTTCGCCGTGCTCGACGAGCCGCCGGCGCTTGCGAGGCACGCCACGACGGCCCGCCAGGCCCCCGACCCGGCTACCAGCCCGGTCCGCTTCGACGGCGTATCCCTCCGCTACCCCGCCCGCGACACCCTCGCCCTGCACGGACTCGACCTCGAGCTGGAGCCCGGCGTGACGACGGCGCTGGTCGGCCGCAGCGGCGCCGGCAAGAGCAGCGTCGCTGCGCTGGCGATGCGGCTCCTCGACCCGACCGCCGGCGCGATCAGCTGCGCCGGCGTCGACCTGCGCGAGCTGCACCCCGACGCGTGGCGGGCCCGGGTCGCCTGGGTGCCACAGCGCACCCGCCTGTTCGCCGGCACGATCGCCGAGAACATCGCGCTCGCCGACCCGAGCGCGTCGAGCGCGCGTATCCTCGCGGCAGCCGCCCAGGCCGGTCTCGACGAGCTGCTCGCGACGCTTCCGGGCGGCCTCGACACGGCGGTCGGTGAGGGGGGGCGCGGTCTCTCGGCCGGCCAGGCGCAGCGCGTCGCTCTCGCGCGCGCGTTCCTGCGCGAGGCTTCGCTCGTGATCCTCGACGAGCCGACCGCGCACCTCGACAGCGACACGGCCGCCGCGGTCGGCGAGGCGATCGAGCGCCTCGCGGTCGGCCGCACCACGCTGCTGATCGCCCACGACGCCGCCCTCGCCGCCCGCGCGCACCGGGTCATCGCACTCGAGGCCGGCGCCACTCAGGCCACCCCCGCCCTCGTCGCGGCCGCCGCGAGATGAACGCAACCACCGCCAGCCTGATCGCCGCCGCGCGAGCCGGCCGCAGCGAGCGCCGACGCCTCGCGCTCGCCGTCCTGCTCGGGTTCGGCGCGATCGCCTCCGCGGGCGGCCTGCTGCTGACCTCCGGCTACCTGATCTCGCGCGCCGCGCAGCGTCCCGACATCCTCCAGTTGAGCGTCGCGATCGTCGCCGTGCGCGCGTTCGCGATCGCCCGCTCGGTCCTGCGCTACGGCGAGCGGCTCGCCTCCCACGACGCGGCGCTGCGGATGCTGGCGCGCGTGCGCTCCGGCTTCTATCGCCGCCTCGCGCCGCTCGTGCCGGGCGAGGTCGGCGGCCCGCGCGCCGGCGACCTGCTCTCGCGCTTCGTCGGCGACGTCGACACGCTGCAGGACCTCTACCTGCGCGCCCTCGCCCCGCCGGTCGTCGCGGCGCTCGTGATCGCCGCCTCCGCGCTGACCGCCTGGCTGATCCTGCCCGCCGCGGCGCCGGTCGTCTTCGTCTGCATGTTGCTCGCCTCGCTCGCCGTTCCCGCGCTCGCCGCCGCGCTCGCGAACTCCGCCAACCGCCGCCAGGCCCCGGCGCGCGCGGCGTTGAGCGCGGAGCTGGTCGAGACGATCGAGGGCGCCGCCGAGCTGGCGGTGGCGGGCCGCGGCGCCGAGCGGGTCGCGCGGCTGCGCGCCGCCGACACGCAGCTCGCGACGCTCGCCCGCCGCGACGCGCTGGCGGCGGGTTCTGCCACCGCGCTCGGCTCGCTCGCCGCCGGCCTGACGGTCGTGGCGCTGATGGCCGTCGCGGTCCCGGCGGTGCACGGCGGCGCGCTCGCCGGCGTGCTGCTCGCCTCCCTCGCGTTCCTCGCGCTGGCCGCGTTCGAGGGGGTCACGCCGCTGCCGCTGGCCGCGCGGCGACTGCGCGCCTGCGCGCAGGCGGCCCGCCGCCTCGACGAGCTGTGCGAACGCGAGCCGGCGGTCCAGGACCCGGTTCGCCCGCAGCCGCTCCCGGCGACCGGCGAGCTCGTGCTCGACGACGTACGCCTGCGCTACGGCCCGGCCGAGCCGTGGGTGCTCGACGGCGCGACGCTCCGCCTCGCCCCGGGTCGCCGCGTGGCTCTCCTCGGCCCCAGCGGCGCCGGCAAGACGACGCTCGCCCACCTGCTCGTGCGCTTCCGCGACACCGACTCGGGCACCGTCACGATCGGCGGCAGGGACGTCCGCTCACTCACGCAGGACGACCTGCGCCGCGCCGTCGTCTTCGCCGCCCAGGACGCCCACCTCTTCAACACGACGCTGCGCGAGAACCTGCTGATCGCCAGGCGCGAGGCGAGCGAGGAGGACCTCTTCGACGCGCTCGAGCGTGCCGGCGCCGCCGACTGGGTCCGCACCCTCCCCGACGGCCTCGACACGCTGGTCGGCGAGGACGGCGGCGTGCTCTCCGGCGGCCAGCGCCAGCGCGTCGCGCTCGCCCGCGCCCTGCTCGCCGACGCGCGCTTCCTGATCCTCGACGAGCCGACCGCCCACCTCGACGCGCAGACCGCGCGCGCGGTGATGGCCGACCTCGCCGCCGGCGCCGGCGAGCGCGGCGTGCTCGTGATCACCCACAGCGACATCGGCCTCGAGCGCTTCGACGAGATCTTCGAGCTGCGCGGCGGGCGGATCGAGCCGCTGACGCGCACGCCCGCCCCCACGCTCGCGCCCGCGCCTGCGCGGAGCTCCGTCTAGGACCCTCCGCCACGATGTTTCAGCGAGGCGTAGCACTCCCGGTGGTAGTGCTCGGCGTGCGCCAGCGGCAGCCCGGGCTCGGCCGCGCGCGAGGTCTCGCGCACGAGCTCACCGGCGCGCACGACTATCGGCTCGTAGACGCCGATCACATCGCCGCAGTGCTCGCACCGCAAGATTTCGGGATCCCTCTCCACGCTGATTTTCCGCCTGTCCGCCCGGAAACCCGGGCACCTCGCCCGGCAAACCGGAGCAGCCCGGGACCCTAGCCGCGCTTGCGCCGCCCACTATTCGGGGTTGCCCGTGGATCTCCCGCGGGAAACTACGGAGCGCCATCCGTTGCGGGTATCGCGCAAGCCGCTGCACGATTTGCCCGATGCGCGCTGCGCGAGCCCCGCGCTAGCGTCGGTGGGTCTGGCAACGAACCTAGGAAGGAGGCGAGTTTCCACGTCAGTCAACCCCTTGACGCGCTGGGATCCCAACGCCTACCTCGGTGAGCTGCGTCGCGGTTTCGATCGCGTATTCGACGAGGTTGCGGGCGCTCGCATGCACAGGCGGATGCCGGCGATCGACCTCGAACGCGAAAACGGAAATCTGGTCCTTCGCGCCGACATCCCGGGCATGAAGCCCGAGGAGATCACGGTCGAGATCGCGGACGACGTGCTCACCGTCTCTGGCGAGCACGAGGAACGCAGGGAAACCGCGGACACACGCTTCGTGCGGCGCGAACGCCACTACGGGTCATTCTCTCGCTCGATGGATCTCCCCCATGGCGTCGACGCCAAGCGGATCACAGCCAAGGCTCACGACGGCCTGCTGGAGGTGACGATCCCGCTTCCGGAGAAGGTGAGCCGGGAGCCGGTCACGCTCACGCCGACGGCTGTCTGAGGCAGTTGGAGAGGAAGAGGCCGGCCGCGCGCTAGGGGCGTCGGCCGGCCTCTTGGCGTGCGCTATCGTCGCGGCATGGACCTCTACGAGGTCATGCGCTGTGCGCCCGCGACTCGCCGCTTCACGCCCGAGCCGGTCGCGCGCGAAACCCTGCTGCGCGTGCTCGACGCCGCCCGCTTCGCGCCGTCCGGCGGCAACCGCCAGGGCTGGAGCGTGATTGCGGTCAGCGACCCCGCCACGCGCCGCGCGCTGCGGGACCTCTACCTGCCGCACTGGCGCGCGTACTTCGAGCGCACCGGCGCCGCCGCGATGCTCGCCGACCCCGGCGCCCACGACCCCGCGCGCGTGCGCCTGCTGCGCCGCTCCGACGAGTTCGCCCAGCACATCGACGAGGTGCCGCTGCACCTGCTGGTCACCGTCCGCGTCGCCGACCTCGCGATCACCGACGCGGCGCTCGATCGCCCGAGCATCGTCGGCGGCGCGTCGATCTACCCGTTCGTGCAGAACATCCTGCTCGCCCTGCGCGCCGAGGGCCTCGGCGCCGCGCTGACGACGCTGCTGATCCCAGCCGAGGCGGAGGTCAAGCGCCTGCTCGCGATCCCCGACGAGGTCGCGATCGCCGCCTACGTCGCCGCCGGCCACCGTGCCGACCCCTGGCCGAACGCGCTGCGCCGGCGCCCGGTCAGCGAGTTCGCGTTCGCCGAGCGCTACGGCGAGGCGCTCTAGGCTAGTCCTGCTCGACGAACTCGCGCAGGGTCTCCTTGGCGTCGCCCTCGAGCGGGTCGCCGTGCGCGAGCAGCAGCAGGTCGAAGTCGAGCTCGAGCAGGCGGCGGTAGGCGGCGCGCAGGCCGGCCTTGGTCTGCTCCGGCTCGTCCATCAGGTGGTCGGGGACGAACGTGAGCTCGCCGTCGCCCGCCCACCGAACGACGCCGTCGGCGCAGGCCAGCGCGCGGTGCGCGGGGATCTGCAGCGCGGTTTCGTCGGGGCAGATCGCGTCCACCTCGTGGACGACGACCCCGCCCGGCAGCTCGTCGCCGAAGTCGAACGCCTCGACCGTTCCGCGGCCGGCAAGCTCGTGCAGCCCGCAGCGGACGCAGTGCACGGTGCTGCCGTAGGCCTGCTGCATGGCGAAGGCGTCGCGGCTGTGGTGGCGGTTGCTCAGCAGCACGTGCTCGGGGGTCGTGTGCGCGTCGAACCAGGCGAGCCCCTCCGGCGGGATCAGCGCGTCGATCGCGACGCGCTCGCGCTCGAGGTAGTACGAGCTGACGCGGTGGTGGATCAGCGGGTGCTCCGCGGTCCAGTGCCACAGGCCGGGGGCGAGCTCGCGCATGCGGTCGAGGCTACTCCGCGGCGGCGATCAGCGCGCGCAGCTGCGTGCCCACCCGTTCGATGGCGTCGCGGCCGGCGTCGAAGACGGTGGCGCGCGTGAAGAAGCCGTGCGCCATGTCGTCGTAGTGGTGAAGCGTCACCTCGACGCCCGCCTTGTGCAGGCGATGGGCGTAGCGCAGGCCGTCGTCGCGCAGCGGGTCGTACTCGGCGACGACGACGATCGCGGGCGGCAGTCCGGAGAGGTCGGATGCGCGCAGCGGCGCGAGCTCCGGGTCGAGGAGATCGCTCGCCTCGCGCGCGTAGCAGTCGAAGAACCAGGCCATCTCCGCCGCGGTGAGCAGCGGCAGCTCCGGCTCGCCGTGCTGCAGGTAGGAGGGCGTGCTCAGGTCGCTGTCGGTGACCGGGTAGACGAGCACCTGCGCCGCGAGTGCGGGGCCGGCTCCGCGCGTTCCCCGCGACGCTCCGTCGCGCGCGCGCAGCGCGCAGACGGCGGCCAGGTTCCCGCCGGCGCTGTCGCCGCCGACGACCAGCGGTTCGCCGTCGGCGGACTGGGCGGCGACCCAGCACAGCGTGTCGTAGCAGTCGTCGAGCGCGACGGGGAAGCGGTGCTCGGGCGCGACGCGGTAGTCGACGGCGATCACGCTCGCGCTGGACTCGTTCGCCAGCTGCCGGCACATCGCGTCGGTCAGCTCGAGGCCGTCGAGAACCCAGCCGCCGCCGTGCAGCCAGACGATCGTGCCGCGGGCCCCGCGCGGCTCGTAGCGGCGGGCGCCGAGCGGCGTGCCGTCGGCCGCGGGGATCGCCAGCTCCTGCACGCTCGCCACGGACGGACCGGGCGGAAGGGACAGCGCACGTTCGGTCGATCCGGCGCGCGCGGCGACGGGGCCGAGCGCCTGCGGGGGCGGCTTGCCCTCGGCCTGCGCCTGCTCGTAGAACTCGCGGGCCTGGCGGTCTAGCGCCATCGGAGCCGCTTACGCGCCCGCGCAGCCGGCGCCGGAGCGGGCCTGCGCGCAGCAGCTGTGGGACTCGGCGCCGGGCAAGATCGCCCGATTATGCCAGCGAGCCGGCGCCCCCCTTCGCGGGAACCGCCGGCTCGCTGGAGAAGCCTCGAGAGCGGGTGCGGCTACTGCTGCGCGTGCTCCTGCGCGAGCTGGCGCTCCGCCGCCTGCTGCACGTCGAAGACGACGCCGCGGGCGAGGATCAGGACGCTCGACTTGGTGGTCTCGACGACGTACTCGCTGGCTGCGGTGACGCCGACGTGGCCGGCCGGCGTGCCCGGGCGGGAGCCGACGACGAGCAGGTCGACGCCCTCCTGCGAGGGCAGCGCCAGGCTCGTACCGGCGCGCGCCGCGAGGCGCTCGGCGGTCGTGCGGGCGGCGTCGTCGACCTCGCCGCCGGCGAGCGCGATCGTGCGCAGCTGGGCGTCGGGCCGGTCGCGCAGGCCTGCGGCCGCGATCACGAGCGAAACGGGTCCGCCCTCCATCAGGCGCACGGCTGAGCGGCCGGGCTGGACGTGACCGGGAGCGGTGTGCCAGTCGGAGCCGAACACGACGAGGTCGGCCTGCTCGCGCTCGGCGAGCAGCCTCAGGCCGTCGCCGGTCGAGCCGCTGAGCACCACGTGGCGGCCGACCTCGGGATGGCCGAGCCACTGGGCGCCGCGCTCCAGCAGCTCCTCGGCCTGCGCCTGCGCCGCCTGCTCGGCTGCGGGGTCGTCCTCCTGGGTGTGGCGGACGTAGGCGAGCGAGATGCGCGCGCCCGCGTCGCCGAGGATGTGGCCGAAGGCGAGCGCGTCGTGGTCGTTGTCGGTGCCGTCATAGGAGACGATCACATGGGTTTGCATGATGGGTTCCTTGCTTGAAGAGGGTGGCTGCCCGGGAGGCGAGCAGCGTCGCCGTCGAGGGCTATGTAGTGTCTTTCTGAGGTTCAGCATGGCACCGTCGAGCCATCAGCACAAGTAACGTTCATGATGGTATCCATTAGATAAGCTAATACGGCACGAATGCTCAACGTCAACCGTCTGCGCATCCTGATCGAGGTCGCGAACCGCGGCTCGTTCTCGGCCGCCGCCGACGCGCTGTCCTACACGCAGTCCGCGGTCTCCCAGCAGGTCGCCGCGCTCGAGGCCGAGACGGGGGTCACGCTGCTCGAGCGGCTGCCCCGCGGCGTGCGCCTGACGCCGGCCGGCGAGGTGCTGCTCTCCTACGCCGAGGGGATCGTCGCGCGGCTGCACGCCGCCGAAGCCGAGATGGCGGCGATCGCCGGGCTGCGCGGCGGGCAGCTGCGGATGGCGTCGTTCCCGACCGCCGGCGCGACGCTGATGCCGCTGGCGATCGCGATCTTCCGCGCCCAGCACCCCGAGGTCGAGCTGACGCTGGCCGAGGGCGAGCCAGAGGAGATCGCGCCGCGGCTCTCCGCCGGCGAGTTCGACATCGCGCTGCTGTTCGAGTTCGAGGGCACGAGCGCGTCGCTCGGCCCGGAGCTGAGCCGCCTGCCGCTGTTCGAGGATCCGATGTTCCTCGCCCTGCCCGCCGACCACGCGCTCGCGCGCCGGCGCACGCTGCGGCTCGAGGACCTGCGCGCGGAGGCCTGGATCCAGACCTCCGCCTCGAGTCCGTGCGCGCGCCACGTCGTGCGCTCCTGCCACGGCGCCGGCTTCGAGCCGATCGTCTCCTTCGAGAGCGACGACTACCAGACCGTGCAGGGCCTGGTGGCCGCCGGCGTCGGCGTCGCGCTGATCCCAAAGCTGGCGCTCTCGGGCGGGCGCGACGACATCGCGATCCGCGCGCTCTCGCCGCAGAGCCCGGTGCGCGAGGTGACGGTGGCGACGCCGGAGGGCACGCGGCTGACCGCCGCCGCGGCGGCGATGCGCAAGATCCTCAGCGACGTATCGGTGCGCTTCGTCGGGCCGTCCGTCATCTGAGGGGGATCAGCCCGCTGGCGCGGGTCAGATCCCGGATCGACGGCGCCCCGGCCGGCGGGAGGGCTGCTATGGCTGGGCCGGCAGCTGAGCTGGAGCGGCATCCGCTGTCGCGGTCCCGGACTGCTCGTGGGACGGGTGGCGAGCCGGTTCGTTCGCCGCGACGGGGGCGAGCCGGCGGCTCGCGAGCAGGCGGCTGAGGCCGGTCTGCAGCGCAACCGCCAGCACGACGGTCAGCGCGCCGGCGAGCACGTCGAGCACATAATGGTTGCCGGTCGCGAGCACGACGAAGGTCGTCACCAGCGGGTAGGCCACCGCGAGCACCCGGACCGCGCGCACGCGCGTGAGCTGCCAGACCGCCATCGCCGACCAGGTCGCCCAGGCGATGTGCAGGGAGGGCATCGCGGCGTACTGGTCGGCGTCGCGCACCAGCACTCCGCTGTGCCAGGACACCAGCGCGTGCGAGCGGGCGATCACGTCGATGAAGCCGAGGTCGGCGAACGTGCGGGGCGGCGCCAGCGGGTAGCGCCAGAAGACCGCGAAGGCGATCAGGTTGATGAACACGAGCTGCGTGCGCAGCCGCGGGTAGAGCTCGCGCGAGAGAAGCCAGAGCAGCACGAGCACGGCGAAGGTGACCACCGCGTGGGCGAAGAAGTAGTAGTAGGAGGCGATCAGCGAGAGCGTGGCGTGGCCCGCCAGCCAGCGGTTCAGCGTGCGCTCCACGTTGATCCCGAGCGTCCGCTCGAGGTGCCACAGGTTGGTCCCGTTGCGCAGGGCCAGCACGTGGCGGATCGGCGCGAAGTCGTTGATGACGTCGTAGAGCCAGAACAGCCAGGCGATGATCAGGATCTCGATCCACAGCGGCGAGCGGCCGTCGGAGCGCCGTGAGACCCGCCGCCAGGCGCGCTGCAACCGCGTGCGACGCACGTCGATCTCGCCTTCGACGTTGGTACCCATCGCGCTCATCATCGATGATCGTGCGCTACGGCGCTCGCGGCCGCCCGCGCGCGCCTCATAGGATCGCGCGCAGCGTCTCGGCGCCGACGTTGCCGCCCCCGAGCACGACCACGTGGCGCTCGCGCCCGCCGGCGGGCGGGCGCAGCGAGGCCGCGAGCGCGAGCGCCGCCGCGCCCTCGATCGCCAGGTGCTGCTCGAGCAGCGCGGCGCGCATCGCCGCCTCGATCTCCGCCTCGCTGACCAGCACGAGCTGGTCGACCAGCGCGGCGCAGATCGCGACGGTCAGCGCGCCCGGCTCGATGTTGCCGGCGGTCGCGTCTGCCAGCGTCGGGCGCACGGGGGAGCTGACGACGTGACCGGCCGCCACCGCTTCGGCCATCGCCGGGGAGGCCTGCGGTAGGCAGCCGACGATGCGCGCCCGAGGCCAGCTCGCGGCGAGCGCGAGCGCGATGCCGCTGACCAGCCCACCGCCGCCGACGGCGACGAACACGGCGTCCGGGGCGACAGGAAGCTGGTCGAGCAGCTCGAGCCCGACGCCGGCCTGGCCGAGGATCACCTGCGGGTCGTTGTAGGGGGACACGAACAGCGCGCCCGGCGCCGCCTCCGCGGCCTCGCGTGCGGCCAGCTCCGCGCGCAGCGGATCCCCGTCCACCTCGACCAGCTCAGCGCCGCTGCCGCGCAGCCGCGCCAGCTTGGCGCCGGCGGCCGCGGCCGGGACGAACACGCGGCACGGCAGCGCCAGCGAGCGGGCGACGGCGGCAACGGCGAGGCCGTGGTTGCCGGTCGAGGCCGCGACGATCTCGCGCGGCGGCGGGCCTGCCGTGATCGCCGAGGCGGCGCCACGGATCTTGAACGAGCCGGTGCGCTGCAGCGTCTCGAGCTTGAGCAGGCGCTGGGAGCCGCCGGCGCCTCCGGGGGACGCAGAAGTCTCGAGCTCGACGAGCGGCGTGACGCGCGCGAAGCCGGCGATCCGATCGCGCGTCTCGCGCGCGGCGTGCAGCGTTCGCTCGAGGTCGCGCTCGAGCGCCCAGTCGATCACCGTTTCACGCGAGCGCGCGGGCCAGCGCCGCGGCGCCGTCGCGCAGGACCGGCTCGCCGTGCGAGACGAGGACCAGCTCGATGTCGAGCTCGCGCAGGAACGCCAGGGCGGTGCGCAGCGCGGCGTGCGTCGGCTCCTCGCTGACCTCCTCCAGCCACGACTCCGGGCAGATCCGCAGATCGCCGTCGCCCGCGCCGAGCAGCACATCGCCGGGTATCAGCGCCCGGTGCTCGGGGATCCAGAAGAGCGTCTCGCTGAAGCGCGGCAGCGGGATCGACACGACCACATCGCCCGGTGCGGCGGGCGCAGCCGAATAGCGGGCGAGGAACTCCTCGCGGCTGCGCCGGTGGAAGGCGATCGTCTCGAGCACGCTGACCTCGCGCCCGCGGCAGCGCTGGTCCGCCCACTCCCAGAACGCCGGCTCGTCCTCGGGCACGAGCGGGTCGATGAAGACCGCCCGCCCGGCGCTCTCGTAGAGCACGCAGCCGACCTCGCGCGGCCAGCTCGTCGGCGCGCCGTCGTCGTTGGTCGCATGCCACTCCGGGTGCGGCGCGGTCCAGCGCCAGAGTCCGGGTCTGATCTCTTCGCGCATCGAGGCGTCCCAGGTTAGCGCCCGCCGCACGCGCGTCCCGCGGCTAGGGATGTGTCCCACCGCTACGCGGTTCGCATCGCGCGCTCGCGGGCGCGCTGGCGCACCGTCGTGAGGCCCCACCACAGCACGAACGCGGTGAGCGCGAACGGCAGCAGGATCGCCAGTGCGATCAGCGCGATCGCGAGGATCTCCTGCAGCGCGTGCAGCGCGTCGTGGTAGGCGCGGCTCAGCGGCGTGGCGGCGCTCGTGTGCTTCGCGCCCGCGCCGGCGATCACCTCGACGTGCAGCGTGGCGGTGTGGCCCTCGTTCAGCAGGCGATCGATCTGGGCGTGCTCGGCCGCGATGCGCGCCGCGACCCTGTTCAGCCGCGCCTGGATCGCCGCCTCTTGCGCCAGCGTCGTGGCGGCGGCGAGCTGCTTGAGCAGCGCGGCGTGCTCGGCGACGTTGTCGGCGAGCCGCGCCTGCTCCTGGTCGTAGCCGTCGGTGATGTCGCGGGCGTTCTGGTGCAGCGAGCGTACGCTCGCGAGGCTGGACAGCGTGCCGATCAGCGACGCCAGCCGGCCGCTTGGCAGCTGCAACTCGAAGCTGGCGTAGCTCGCCGGGCCGGCGATGTTCACGCTCGAAGTCTCGACGACGCCGCCGGCGCTCTCGGTGGCGCCGACGATGTGGTCGGCGACGCCCTGCATCGCCGCGGGCGCGCTGGCGAGCGTCAGCGTCGAGCCCTGCTGGACGAGTCGGCCGTGCAGCGCAGGGCCGTAGGTCGCCGCGGAGGGCGACCGGCTGAGCGCGCCGGTCGAGCTGGTCGCGGCGGCCGGGCCGGTGGCCGTGGCGCCGGCGGCGGCGCCGAGTCCGCTGCTCGGGGCGGCCTTGGCCGTCGCCGGCGCCGCGCTGCGCGGCAGCCTGAGCGTGCTGCCGGTCGCCAGGCCGTTCTTGGGTGGATGCGTGGCGCCACCCAGCACCCCGCTCGAGATCACGATCGTGAAGGCGACGGCCGCCGCGACGAGGGCGCCGCCGGCGCCCGCGAGGCGCCGCAGTCGCGGACGCTGCGGCCACAGCTGTCCGGCGCGGGCTCGCCGGCGCTCCGGCGAGCTACGGTCGAGCATCCGCTCGTCGAGGCGCGCAGCGAAGTCGGCGTCGATCCGCGGCGCGCCCGCGCGCACCGAGTCCACCAGCGCGGCCAGCTCCAGGTGCTCCTCGCCGACCGGCTCGCGGGCGAGGATGCGGTCCAGTGCGGCGAGCTCAGCGAGCTGGCTCGCGTTCAGTTCATCGCGTGACACCGCAGGCCTCCCGTAGTCGTTCGATTGCGCGGTGCAGCTTGGTCCCGGCATTGGACTCGCTGCAGCCGAGGACACGGGCGAGCTCTGCGTTCGAGAGCCGCCCGAGAAACTTGAGCAGGATGACCTCGCGGTCGCGCGCGTCGAGGCCGGCGAGCCCTTCGCGCACGAGCAGTCGCCGTTCGGCGAGTTCGGCGTCGAGGTCCTCGAACGCGGCGGACTCGTCGGCGACCTCGTGCAGCAGCGCGCCGGTGCGCCGGCGGCGGCGCAGCTCGTCGAGCGCGGCGTTGCGCGCGATCGCGAACAGCCAGGCGCGGGCGCTGCCGCGGTGGATGTCGAACAGCGCCCGGCGGCGAAACGCGCGCTCGAAGGCGAGCGCGGTGACGTCCTCCGCCGCCGCGCGATCGCGCAGCATCGACGCCACGTAGGCGTACAGGTCGGCGGCGCTCGAGCGGTAGAGCTGTTCGAACTGCTCGCTCGTGCCCGGGCCGGCTGCCGGCAGTGCCGCCAAGACGGTCATTGCGAGATCATCCTCACAGTCCGCGAGATCATCCTCACGGTCCTATTACGCGCACGCGTGGTTACCATCACATCCCCCGTTGGGGTGCCGTCCGGCGCCGCCGGCTAGGGTATACTTGCTAGAGCAAACGTTATGGCCACCAAGCGTCTCAGCGCGTCGACTCTCGAGAACGGTTTCCCGCAGTGGAGCCATGAGTACGCTGCGGCCTGGATCGGTCTGCTCGCGACGCACCGGCGCCTCACGCGCGAGCTGGACGCCGAGCTCGAGGCGGCCCACGGCCTCACGCTGAGCGGTCTCGAGTTGCTCGCGCGGCTGGGCAGCGCACCCAACAACCGCCTGCGCCTGTCCGTGCTCGCAACCGAGGCTGGACTGAGCCTCAGCCGCGTCTCACGGATCGTCGACGTGCTCGAGGAGCGCGGCCTGATCGAGCGCCAGCCCTGCCCATCCGACCAGCGTGCGATCAACGCGCAGCTGACCGGGTGCGGCCTCGAGCTCGCGCGGCTGGCCCAGTCGACGCATCTCGACGCGGTGCGCGAGCGCTTCTTCGACCGCCTCGACGAGCGCGAGATCGCAACACTCGCCGAGGTCTTCGGCCGCTTCGCGCCGAACGCGCCGAGCAGCTGCTCGGCCGGATAGCGGCCGGCGGCCGGCGGCGCGGGGACGCCGCTCAGCTGAACTCGCGCTTCACGCTCGCGCTCGTGAGCAGCGCCAGCGGGACCACGTCCAACGCCAGGCCGACCAGCACGGCGAGGAAGTCGATCGTCCGCGCGCCCTGGGCCGTCGCGAGGTACAGGAACGAGCCGATCACGGCGAAGACGAGACCGACGACCGCGACGAATACGTACACGCGCCGCGCGATCTCCTTGCGCATCAGGATGCCCGCGCCGAGCAGGAGGCGAAACACGTTCACGAAGACGAACGAGCCGCCGGTGCTGATCGAGCCGAAGGCGAGCACGTGCACGCCGCCGAGCAGACCCACCGCGCCCGAGATCGCGGTCAGGGCGCCGAGCGTCCAGACGGCGATGAACGACCAGCTGTAGCTCGACGCCGCCGGCAGCTTCGAGTCGCCGCCGGGCGGCTGTTGGAACTCATTGAACGCCACGAATTGATTCCGCTGTTCGCCGGCCACGCCGGCAATATCGGACGGTCGCCCTGCGACCGTGAGCTTTGACGCGGCGCTCGCAGGCCTCGCGGCGTGCCGGCCCTAGACGGCAGCGCCCACGGAGGCGTCCTCCGCGGCCGGCTCACCCGGGACGGCTCGGGCGGCTCCGCCAACCCCGCGCCGCAGCTCGACCTGGGGTATCAGCCACGCCGCGAGGAATGCGACCGCGCCGATCGGCGCGGCGATGATGAACACGGTCTGGATCGACTGCGCGTAGGCCGCGGCGACGCCGTGGTGGACGGTCGCCGGCAGCTTGTCCAGGATCGCCGGGGTGACGCTCGCGCTCGACAGACCGCTCGGCAGCCTCGCGCGGCCGAGGTGGTGCAGGAGGTTGCCGGCGAGCACGTTGGAGAAGATCGCACCGAAGATCGCGGTCCCGAACGAGCCGCCGATCGAGCGGAAGAAGGTTGCGCCGGAGGTGGCGACGCCGAGCTCGGAGTAGGGGACGGCGTTCTGAACGATCAGCACCAGCACCTGCATCACGCAGCCGAGGCCGACGCCGAGCACGAACATGCACAGCGACGCGACGAGCAGGCTGGTGCCGACGCCGACCTGCGCGAGGAGGACCAGCCCGACGGTCATCAGCGCCGTTCCGGCGATCGGGAACGCGCGGTAGCGCCCGGTTCGGCTGATCACGTAGCCCGAGCCCGTGGAGCAGAGGATCAGGCCGACGAGGAGCGGCAGGAGCTGCAGGCCGGAGGCCGTCGGCGACTCGCTGTGCACGATCTGAAAGAACACCGGCAGGTAGGTGATCGCCCCGAACATCGCCAGGCCGATGATGAAGCCGACGATGCTCGTGACCGAGAAGCCGCGGTTGGAGAACAGGTGCAGCGGCAGGACCGGCTCGGCCGCGCGCCGCTCGATCACGACGAAGACGCCCAGCAGGACGGTGCCGGCGAGCGCGAACGCGATCATCAGCGGCGAGCCCCAGGCAAACGTCGTGCCGCCGAGGCTCGTGAAGAGGACCAGCAGGCTGGCCGAGGCGACGAGGACGGCGGTGCCGAGGTAGTCGATGATGTGGTGGACGCGGGTCAGGGCGCCCGGGACCTGGGTCGCGATGGCGACGAGCGCGATGGCCCCGATCGGGAGGTTGATGTAGAAGATCCAGTGCCAGGAGAGCTGGTCGACGAAGACGCCTCCGAGCAGCGGGCCGATGATGCTCGCGATGCCGAACATCGCGCCGAACAGCCCCTGGTAGCGGCCCCGCTCGCGCGGCGAGACCACGTCGCCCACGATCGCCTGCGCGCCGACCATCAGCCCGCCGCCGCCGAGGCCCTGAACGGCGCGGAAGGCGATCAGCTCGGTCATCGTGTGGCTCAGCCCCGACAGGGCGGAGCCGCCGAGGAAGATCAGGATCGACGCCTGGAAGAAGACCTTGCGCCCGTACTGGTCGCCGAGCTTGCCCCACAGCGGCGTCGAGACCGTCGCCGCGAGCAGGTACGCGACGACGATCCACGCCAGGTGCGACGCGTCGTGGAGGTCGGCGACGATCGTCGGCAGGGCGGTCGAGACGATCGTCTGATCGAGGGCGGCCAGGAACATCCCCAGCATCAGCGCGCCGATGATGATCAGCACGCGCCGGTGGCTGAGCTCGCCGATCGGCGCCTCATCCGCGGACGCGAGCGGGCCTTCCGTCATCGCCCTTCGATCATCTCGCCGCTCTCTGCGCGGCCATCGCTGCAACGGGGAGATCGTCGGTTCGAGCCGCCACCACGACAAGCATGTCACGCCAGGCCGCCGCTCCCCGGCACGCACGACTCAGCGGCTCTGCGCGGAATTGTCCGTTGGGGGCGCCGCGCCGTCCGGCAGGCGTCGGCGGACCGGGTCCGCCGACGCCCCGGACGCGGCGGCTCAACCCCACTTGCTGATCTTGACCTCGCCGGGATACGGCGTCGCCTCCCCGCCCTCGAGCCAGGCCTTCAGCCCGAGCAGGAAGTAGCCCCACTTGGTGCTGCAGTGGTACATGAAGTCGACCGGCTCGCGCCAGTCGGCCTGCGTGAAGAGCACGACCGTCTCGTCCTCGTCGGCAGCCAGCTTGAAGCGGACCTTGGTGTCGAGCCAGTCCTCCGGGCCGCCGACGCAGCGCCAGGCGACGCCGTGGTCGGGGTCGGACTCGACGACCTCCATCACGGCGCCCGGCTCGGGCGCGCCGAAGTAGAAGCTCAGCCGGCCGCCGAGCTGGGGGTCCCCCTCGACGTGGCGCGTCCACCAGGCGGACAGTCCGTCGATCGTGCTCAGAGCCTCGTAGACGCGGGCCTGCGGTGCGGCGATTCCAACTCGGTGGCGGATGTCGGGCATTTCGTCGTCCTTGCGTTCGGGAGTGTATAGGCAGCCGGTTGGGTGCCTGTTCCCTGAGATAATAGGCAGCTGTGCGGCTGCATGTCAAGCCGTCGGTCGCGAACGGCTCTCGCGCTGCGCTCGCCCTGCCCTCGCGACGCCCAGCGGGCCGCGTCTCAGCGGATCAGCACGGCGATGCCGAACGGATCCCGCGCGAGAAGGCCGCCGCCGGCCTGCTCCTCGAGCGCCACGCCCTGCGTCTCGAGCCGCCGGCGAACCGCTTCGAGCTCGCCGGGCCCGGCTGTGATGAGCGTCCAGTGACGCAGGCCCACGGCGTCGGCAGGCGCGGCACCGACGCCGAGCCCGCGCCAGACGTTGAACGCGACGTGGTGGTGGTAGCCGCCGGCGGCCACGAACACCGCGCTCGGCATGCTCGCCATGACCTCGAAGCCGAGGCCGTCGCGGTAGAAGCGGGTCGCCGCCTCGAGGTCGCCGACGTGAAGGTGGAGATGACCCATCCGCAGGCCAGAGGCGGCCGTGGCGCTCGACTCCTCCGCGGCGATCGTCGCGAACAGCGCGCCGATGTCGAGCGGTTGGGGGCCGCCGGTGAAGAGGTCGCCGCCCCGGATGTCGGGCCACTGCTCGCGCGGGCGGTCGGCCGCGAGTTCGATGCCGACGCCGTCGGGGTCGGGCAGATAGATCGCCTCGTGGGTGCCGTGGTCGGAGGCGCCGTCGACACGCGTGCGCGTGTCGGCGAGGCGCCTTGCGACGCGTGCCAGCTCCTCGCGGGTGGGGAACAGCAGGGCGTAGTGGTAGAGCCCGGCGGTCCGTCCCGCCTGTTGCGCATGCGGATCGGCGCGCAGGACAACGAGGTCCTCATCGCCCGCGCCGAGCGCCGCATCGCGCTCGGTGCGCGTGTGGAGGGCGAGGCCGATCACGCGCGTGTAGAAGTCGAGCGAGCGCTCGAGGTCGGTGACGGTCAGCTCGACGCCGCCGAGGCGGGTCGCGTCGGCAAGCAGGGCGCCGCTTCGGGCGCCGATCGTGTCGCTGGCTGTCGTGGTCATCGTCTCGAGCCTCCGCGGTCCTGGCCGCGCTGGCGGGAGGTTCCTCCCACCAGCGCGTTGTCAGTCGCTATTACGCCTTCTTGACCGCCGAGATGTCAAGTGTGAGCTTGACCGTGTCGGAGACGACCAGGTTGCCGCTGCCGAGCGCCTGGTTGAACTTCATGCCCCATTCGGAGCGGCTCAGCTGGCCGGTGATCTCGAGGCCGACGCGGTCGTTGCCCCACGGGTCGGTCTCGGCGCCCTGCAGCTCCGCCTTCAGCGTGATCGGATGCGTGGCGCCGTGCATCGTCAGGTTGCCGACGACCTCGAAGGTCTCGTCGTCGACCGGCCTGATCGAGGTCGACTCGAACGTCAGCTCGGGGTAGTGCTCGGCGTCGAAGAAGTCCGCCGACCGCAGGTGCTCGTCGCGCTGGGGCTCGGAGGTGTCAACCGACACGGTCTTCGCGCTGCCGGTGATCTTCGCGCTCGCAAGATCCTCGCCGAGCTCGAGCTTGCCCTCGAACTCGCCGAACGACCCGCGCACGGTGGCGATTCCCAGGTGCTTGACCGAGAAGCCGAGTGTGGAGTGGGAAGAGTCGGCGATCCAGGTGCCGGTGGGAATCAGTGTGCTCGTGGCTGTAGTCATGGGTCCTCCAGGGAGTTGGTTGCGCTGACAAACTTGCTAGCGCAACTATATACCAGATTGGTTGCGTGCGCAAGTACCCGCGGACGAGTGTGCAAACTCGTCGAGTTGGCGCGGGGGCGGCGAGCGGGGAGTCGCTCTGCGATGCTGGCGCCGTGGCGATGTCGCTGGCGATCTTCGCGTCGGGTGCGGGCACGACCGCACAGGCCGTGATCGACGCCTGCGCCGCCCGTCGGATCGACGGCGAGGTGGTCCTCGTGATCTCCAACAACGCCGACGCGCCGGTGCTGGCGCGGGCGATCGCGGCGGGCATCCCCTGGCGACACATCTCGGCACGGACTCATCCCGAGCCCGAGGCGCTCGCCCGGGCGATGCTCGACGCGCTGGGCGAAGCCGGCGCCACGCACGTGCTGCTCGCGGGCTACATGAAGAAGCTCCCCGCGGCGGTCGTCGCCGCGTTCGCCGGCGGGCGGATCTTCAACACCCACCCGGCGCTGCTGCCGGCCTACGGCGGCCAGGGGATGTACGGCGACCGCGTGCACGCGGCGGTGCTCGCCGACGGACAGGCCCGCAGCGGAGCGACGGTGCACCTTGTCACCGACGAGTACGACAGTGGCCCGATCGTCGGCCAGGTCGAGGTGCCCGTGCTGCCGGACGACGATGTCGCCTCGCTCGGCGCGCGCGTACGGGCGTCCGAGCGCGAGATGGTCGTCGAGGTGCTGGCCGCCGCGGCGCGCGACGCGTGACCGCCCGCGGCCCTACCCGGCCGCCGGCCACTCCCGCCCGCCGCGCTCGGGAAACGCCGCCAGCAGGGGGCTGCGCGCCGGCAGCGCCCGCGAGGGGGCGACGAAGCTCGGGTCGAGCTGGTCGAGGCTCGCCACCCCGAGCAGCCCCATCGCGTTGCGGATCTCCTCCTCGAGCAGCTCGAGCGCGCGAACCAGACCGCCCTCGCCACCCGCCGCCAGGGCGTAGGCCTGCAGGCGTCCAAGGCCGACCGCGTCGGCGCCGAGCGCGATCGCCTTCAAGACGTCGGTACCGCGCATGAAGCCGCCGTCGACGACGATCTGCGCCTGCCCGGCGACGGCGTCGACGACCTCGCTCAGCGTGTCGATCGCCCCCTCGCCGTGGTCGAGCTGGCGCCCGCCGTGGTTGGACACGTAGATCACCTCGAAGCCGTGCTCGACCGCGAGCTCGGCGTCGCGGGCGGTCTGGATGCCCTTGACGATCAGCGGCATGCCGGCGCGATCGTGCATGCGCTCGAGCCAGTCCCAACTGAGCCGGGATTGCCAGATGATCCCGGGGTCGCCGCCGAACTGGTGCGTCGGTGGCAGCCAGCTGCCGCGCAGCTGGCGTTCGCGGCGGCCGTAGTAGGCCGAGTCGACGGTCAGC
This sequence comes from uncultured Solirubrobacterales bacterium, assembly GCA_963830975.1. Lineage (GTDB taxonomy): Bacteria > Actinomycetota > Thermoleophilia > Solirubrobacterales > Solirubrobacteraceae > Palsa-513. The sequence goes on along the minus strand of CAWHOI010000005.1, from coordinate 316,368 downwards.
GCGATCGCCGTGTATCCGGCGGCCACGACCCGGCCGATCAGCTCGTCGGCCCACGCCTCATCGCCGCGGATGTAGAGCTGGCTGACCTTCGGCCCCGTCGTGGCGGCTCCGACCGCCTCGAGTCCCGGCTCGGTGATCGAGCTGATCAGCGCCAGCACGCCGAAGCGCTCGGCGGCGCGGACCTGGACGAGTCCGCCGTCGGGCGTGATCGTCTCGAGACCGCCGAGCGGCGCCAGCACGACGGGGATCCGCAGGCGCTGGCCGAGCAGCGTGCCGCTCGGGTCGATGCTCGACACGTCGCGCAGCACGCGCGGGCGCAGCGCCAGCGAGTCGATTGCCAGGCGGTTGCGCCGCAGCGTCGTCTCGCTCTCCGACCCGCCCGCGACGTAGTCCCAGACGTCGTCGTCAAGGTTCGCCCGGGCCGCGTCGATAATTGCGTGCATCGTCGTCGCGGCGAGCGGATCGGGGGGCATTTGACGATCGTAGCGGCGCGGATAACATGCGAGCGGACGCCGGCGACCAACGCGGCCGCGGTCACGAGCGAAAGAGGGGTGCTTACCCGAGATGGCGGATCCTGCCAGCCACACCACGCTCGACTACGCCGTCCGCGACCGCATCGCGTACGCGACCCTCGCGACGCCGGAGAACGGCAACCTGCTGACGGAGCAGACGCTCGACGAGCTCAACGACGTGGTGGCCCGCGTGCAGGAGGACCGCACCGTTCGAACGCTCGTGCTGAGCGGCCGGGGCGAGGTCTTCTCGCTGGGTGTCGATCCCGAGCTGCTCGCCAGCTCCTACGCCGACATGGAGCTCTACGAGCACATCCTCACCCGCGTGGCGGCGATCGGCCTATCGCTGGAGGCGCTCGACGTGCCCGTGATCGCTGCCGTCAACGGGACCGCCAGCGAGGTCGCCTTCGCGCTCACACTCGCCTGCGACGTGATCCTGATCGCCGATGAGGCGACGATCGGCGACGGCCGCGGGATCATGGGCCGCGTGCCGGGCGGCGGCGAGACCGTGCGGCTGCCGCGGGCGGTCGGGCCCCAGCACGCCCGCGAGATCCTCTTCTCTTCGCGCATGATCAGCGGCAGGGAGGCCGCCGCGATCGGCCTCGCGCTGCGCAGCGTGCCGGCCGCGGAGCTCGACGCCGCCGTCGAGACGGTGGCGGCGAGCTTCACCGACAAGTCGCGCCGGGCGCTCGCCACGATGAAGCGACAGATCAACGGCAGCCTCGGGCTCGACACTCCCAGCGCGATCGAGCACGAGCGCGCGGAGCTGATTCGACACGTGACCGAGCCCGACTCCGACGCGCTCGAGGGGTTGCGCGCGTTCCAGGAGGGTCGTCCGCCGAGTTGGTCCTGAGCGCGGGCTCCGCGCCCGCGCACGTCACGCCGTCTCAGCTCGCGCCGGTCGTCGTATCAGCGCGCGCCGGTCTCGATCACCACGCGCCCGCGGATCTGCCCGGCGAGGATCTCCGCGGCGAGCTCGGGCACGCGTGAGAGCGGCTCGACGGTCGTCATCGCGTCCAGTCGCGACGCCGGCAGGTCGCGCTCCAGCCGGCCCCACGCGAGCGTGCGCAGCTCCGCCGGGCACATCACCGAGTCGACGCCGAGGAGGCTCACCCCGCGCAGGATGAACGGCGCGACGGTCGTCGGCAGATCGGTGCCGCCGGCCCGGCCGCACGCGGCGACCGCGCCGCGGTAGCCGATGCGCGCGAGCACGCTCGCCAGCGTCTGCGCGCCGACGGTGTCGATCGCACCCGCCCAGCGCGCGCTCTCGAGCGGCTTGGACGGCTGCTCGAGCTCCTCGCGGGCGACGATCGTGGCCGCGCCCAGCTCGCGCAGGTAGTCGTGCAGCTTGGCGCGCCCGGTCGAGGCGGCGACGGCGTGGCCGAGCCCGGACAGCAGCGTGACGGCGATCGAGCCGACGCCGCCACCGGCGCCGGTGACGAGCAGCTCGGCGTCGCCCGCGGGCTCGATCCCGGCGTGCTCGAGTGCCAGCACGCACAGCATCGCGGTCAGCCCGGCGGTGCCGATCGCCATGCACTGCGAGAGCGAGAACGCCGCCGGTCGCGCCGTGAGCCACTCGGAGCGGACCCGCTGGCGCTGCGTGTAGCCGCCCGGATGGGTCTCCGACAGCCCCCAGCCGGTGACCAGCACCTCGTCGCCGGGCCGCCAGTCCGGCGAGTCGGAGTGCTCGACGACGCCGGCCAGGTCGATCCCGCAGACCATCGGGTAGACGCGCGCGACCCGGCCGGCGCCGGTGACCACCAGGCCGTCCTTGTAGTTCAGCGAGGAGTGGGAGACCGCGACCGTGACGTCGCCCTCGGGCAGGTCGGCGTCGGAGAGTTCGCACAGCGCGGCCGGGCCGGGCTCGGGCGCCACGATCGCCTGGAAGGTCATGGCCGGACAGTACCCCGTTGCTCTCGACGTCGACGCGACCGCGCCGCCCGCGCCGCCACCAAACCCTCACCACAGGCCGGGCACGACGTCGGTAGGGTTCTGTGCCGATGAGCGTCACAGCACCCGAGAGCGTCATCTACTCGGGACATCCGTCCTGGCGCTCGATGCTCGACTTTCACCTCGCGGGACTGTTCGGCGCCGCCGCCGGCGGCGTCATCACGCGGTTGGCGAGCGGGAACTGGGGGTATGGAGTGGCGGTGTTCGCTGCGATCCTCGCCCTGTCGCTCCTCGTCGGTCTGATCCGCCGCGTCGCGACCCGCTACACGATCACCGACCGCCGGCTGCACATCCGCCGCGGGATCTTCTCGCGCACCGAGCAGCACACGACGATCGACCGCATCCAGAACGTCGAGACGCGCCAGACGCTGTTCGAGCGGCTGCTGCGGATCGGCACCGTCGACTTCGACACGGCCGCCTCCGACGACTCCGTGTTCGCGTTCGTCGGGATCGCGACCCCCAAGCACGTCGTCGCGGCCGTCGACCGCGCGCAGCAGATCTACAGATCAACGGACCCGCTCGATCCCGCGTGAGCGCGATCGTCAGCGCCAGCAAGCTGACGCGGCGCTACGGCGAGGGCGAGGTCGCCGTCGACGCGCTGGCCGGGGTCAGCGTTGCCTTCGACAAGGCGCGCTTCGCCGCGATCATGGGGCCGTCGGGGTCGGGCAAGTCGACGCTGATGCACATCCTCGCCGGGCTCGACCGCCCGACCGAGGGGACCGTCACGCTCGACGGCACCGAGCTCGGCACCCTCGACGACAAGGCGCTGACGCTGCTGCGGCGCGAGCGTGTCGGCTTCATCTTCCAGACCTTCAACCTGCTGCCGATCCTCGACGCGCGCGAGAACATCCTGCTGCCGCTGTCGATCGCCGGAAGCTCGGTCGACGCCGCCTGGTTCGACGAGCTGGTCGACGCGGTCGGGATCCGCGATCGCCTGCACCACCGCCCGGCGCAGCTGTCCGGCGGCCAGCAGCAGCGCGTCGCGGTCGCGCGGGCGCTGGTCTCGCGGCCCGCCGTCGTGTTCGCCGACGAGCCGACCGGCAACCTCGACTCGGCCGCCTCGGCGGAGGTGCTCGACCTGCTGCGGCTCGCCGTCGACCGCTTCGGCCAGACGGTCGTGATGGTCACACACGACGCGGGCGCCGCCTCCCACGCCGACCGCCTGGTCGTGCTCGGCGACGGGCGGATCGTGCACGACGGCGACGCGCTCGACGCCGCCGGGGTGCTCGACCTGATGAAGTCGCTGAGCCGGTGAGGCGCCTGGCGGTGAGGCGCGGGCGATGACGCACGTCGTCGTGCGCGGCTTCTTCTCGCGCAAGCTGCGCGCGGTCCTGACCGGCATCGCGGTCGCGCTCGGCGTGGCGTTGATGTCGGGCACCTACATCCTCACCGACACCATCAACCAGTCGTTCGCGAAGATCTTCGCGACCGGCGCCCAGAACCGCTCGGTCGTCGTCGTGCCCCATCAGGGGCTCGGCGCGAACGCCGCGGTGCAGACGGCGACGATCAGCGCGTCGACGCTCGCGAAGGTGCGGCGGGTGCCGGGCGTGTCGGTCGCCGCCGGTGAGGTCTTCTCCGTCGTCTCGCTGTTCGACGCGCACGGCAAGCGGCTGAACAAGAGCGCGCCGAGCTTCGTCGCGTCGCTGCTGCCGTCGCGCTTCGAGGACTTCTCAGCCATCGCCGGGAGGCTGCCGCGCGGCGCGGCCGACTTGGCGATCGACCAGGCGACGGCGCAGCGATACTCGCTGAAGGTCGGCCAGGTGCTGCGGATCGCCGGCGCCACGACAGCCGCGCGCTACCGCATCGCGGGGATCCTCAAGTTCGCCGGGTCGTCGTCGTTCGGCGGCGCCGGTGTGGCGCTCGTCACGCTGCCGCAGGCGCAGCGCATCGCCGGCGAGCCGAACGCATACGACGACCTCGTGATCGCGGCGACGCCGTCGGTCAGCTCGGCCACGCTGCGGGCGCGGATCCGTGCGGTGCTGCCGAGCAGCCTCGACGTGCGCACCGGCCTGCAGGAGGCGGCCAAGCAGACCTCCGATCTCGAGAGCCAGCTCGGCTTCCTGCGCACGTTCCTGTTGATCTTCGCCTACGTCGCGCTGTTCGTCGGCGCCTTCATCATCTTCAACACCTTCTCGATCACGGTCGCGCAGCGCACGCGCGAGTTCGGTCTGCTGCGCACGCTGGGGGCGACGCGCGGGCAGGTCGTGCGCTCCGTCGTCTACGAGGGGGCGATGCTCGGCTTCGGCGGCGCGGTGGTCGGGCTGCTGGCCGGACTGGCGGTTGCGCCGGGACTCGACCAGCTGTTCAAGGCGTTCGGGGCGGACATACCCGACAGTGGCACGGTGGTCGAGTTCCGCACGGTCTGGGTCTCGCTGCTGGCCGGCACCGCGGTGACCGTGCTGGCGGGGCTGCTGCCGGCGCTGCGCGCCGCGCGCGTGACGCCGATCGCGGCGATGCGCGAAGGCGTCGCGCTGGAACACGCGCCGCGCAGCCCACGCCGGCGGCGGATCGTGTTCGTCCTGATCGCCGCCTACGTGGTGGTGCGGCTCATCCTCATCGCGCGCAGCGGCGCCGGGATCGCCACGATCCTGGTGCTGGTCGCGATCGTCCTCGCGATCCGCGTGCCGGCGTCGCGCAGGCGGATCGGGGCGTTCTTCTCCCGCGCGGTCGTGGTGCTCGCGCACCTGCTCGCCCGGCCGCTCGCCTGGCGCGGCATCACCGGTCGGCTGGCGCGCGACAACACGGTCCGCCACCCCGGCCGGACGGCCGTCACCGCCGCGTCGCTGATGGTCGGCCTGGCGCTCGTCAGCCTGATCTCGATCCTCGCGGCCGGCACGAAGGCCTCGATCAACCAGGCGATCGACGCGTCCTTCGCCGGCAACCTGATCATCACCAACTCCGCGACCGCCGGCAACGCCGGCATCCCGACCGAGATCCCGGCGGCGCTGCGCGCCGTCCCGGGCGTCACACAGGTGACGGCGATCGCCTTCACCGAGGGGCGGGTGAACCACCTCAAGGGTGACCAGACGATCACCGCGCTCGACCCGGTCAGCTTCGAGAAGGTCTACCGAATCGACTGGGACAACGGCTCGAACGCGACCCTCACGGGCCTCGACTCGACCGGCACGGTGCTGACCAAGAGCTTCGCCTCGGCGCATCACCTCACGGTAGGCCAGCGGCTGTCGGTGCTCACTCCGTCGGGGCGCCGGATCGCGTTGACCGTGCGCGGCATCGCCACCGACAATGCGCGTCTGCTCGCCGACCTGACGATCACGCTGCCGCTCGCCCGCAGCGCCTTCTCCCAGCGCACCGACGCGGTCGACTTCGTCAGCTACGCCCCCGGCGTGCACGACGCGCAGGTGCAGCCGCAGGTCAACCGGATCCTCTCCGCCCGCTTCCCGCAGGCGCAGTCGCAGACCGCCAAGCAGTTCAAGGCCTCGCTCGCGAGCCAGGTCGACAGCCTGCTCGCGCTGATCTACGTGCTGCTCGCGCTGTCGGTGATCGTCTCGCTGTTCGGCATCGTCAACACGCTCGTGCTCTCGATCTACGAGCGCACGCGCGAGCTCGGCATGCTGCGCGCGATCGGGACCTCGCGGAGCCAGGTGCGCCAGATGATCCGCTACGAGTCGATCATCACCGCGCTGATCGGCGGCGTGCTCGGAATAGCGCTCGGCGTCGTGATCGCGCTGATCCTCGCCGGGACGGCGCTTTCGGGTTCGGGGTTCGTGCTCGTGATCCCGGTTCCGACGCTTGTCGTCCTGTTCGTGCTCGCCGGCCTGGCCGGGCTGGCGGCCGCGGCGTGGCCGGCGCGCCGCGCGGCGCGGGTCGACATCCTGGCGGCGATCGCGACGGAATGACGGTGCTCGGAATCGCTTCCGCGATTCCTGCGCGCCCGGGCGCTTCGGGTGGGGGCGGTTTCAGCTGAGCTGTGCGAGGGTGGCGGGGAGGTCGGCCAGCGTGGAGATCTCCGGCAGGGTCGGCTGGTCGGCGGGCTGGGGGTGGCCGTGGCGGTTGAGCCAGACCGCCCGGAGGCCGGCGGCCCGGGCGCCTTCGATGTCGCGGGGGAGGCTGTCGCCGATCATCACGGCGCACGCCGGGTCGGCGTGGCGGTCGGTGAGCGACAGCGTGTGGATGAAGATGCCGGGGTCGGGCTTGGCCGCGCCGAACTCGGCGGAGACGACGACGGTGGGAAAGTGCTCACGCAGGCCGGAGGCCTCGAGCTTCTCGCGCTGCAGGCAGGACGCACCGTTGGTGAGCAGCGCCAGCGTGTGAGACTCGGCGAGGTGGCCGAGCACGGCCGCGGCGTCGGCGAAGGTCTCATGGCGCGCACGGCGCTCCGCCGCGAACCGCTCGCCCAGCTCCTGCGCGAGGGCGGTGTCGTCGACGCCCTGGTCTGCGAGTGCGAGGCGCCAGGCCTCGCGACGGTAGGTGGGCGACCAATCTCGCAGCCGGCGCGTCTCGGGCTCCTCGCCCTCGAAGCGGCACCACAGACCCTCCCACGAGCTGATGCCGATCAGCGCGCAGTAGGGGTGCGTGGGTGCGGCGTACCACAGCTCGCGCGCGCACGCGCGCGCCGCGAGCGCGAGCGCGGCGACATCGATCTCGTGATGAGCCGCGGCGAGCGCCGCGGTGGCCTCGAAGGCCGCGACGACGGCGGGCTCCTCGACCACGAGCGTCTCGTCGAGGTCGAATAGCAGCACGTCGACGGGCATGGCCAAACCGTAGCCGCCCCGCGGCCGTCCGTGCCGGCGCCGCTCCTTCCGGCCCGCACGCTGCGGCCGCCGCGGCGCACGAAAAGTTGCCGGGTGCGAGTCGGCGTGCAGCGCTATGCGGAACGTGCCGACCTGGGTTCAATGGGCGCCGTGGCTGTGAGGAGCGCACCGAGCTGGCTCGAGGGCTCGCCCGACTGGGCCTGGCCGGGCCTGAAGCCCGTCGCCGAGCTGCTCGGTCCGGCGGCCTGGGTGCCGGCGCTGCCGCTGCGGATCGAGGCGCCGGCCGTCCGTGTCGCGCCGCCGCTCGCGCGCTCGCGCACGCTCCCGCGGGCGCTTCGCCTGGCCCGTCTCGCGCTGCTGCTCGCCGTGGCGGGCGCCACGTTCGCGATCAGCAGCGGCCTCGCGCTGAGCGGCCGCGAGGGCCTGGCAGCCGCGCCGCCGCCGGCAGTTGCGCTCGACGCCGCCCTGACGCGCCCGTTCGCCTCGCCCGGCGCCACGCTCGCCGAGGGCGTCGCCCATGCGACGCCGGCGGTCGCGGTGCTCGGCCCGGCGCTGCCGGACCCGGTCGTCGTCAGCACCGACGCCGCCGGCAGCACGATCGCGTCGATCACCTACGCCTCGGCGGCACTCGGTTGGAGCGACCGCTTCCTCGTCTACCTGCCCCCGGGCTACCACGCGAGCGCCACGCGCCGCTATCCGGTGATCTACCTGCTGCACGGCGACGGGCAGCCGGCCAGCTCGTTCCTGCGCCTGGGCCTGCAGTCGACGCTCGACCGCCTGATCTCCTCGCACGCGATCGGGCCGCTGATCGCCGTGATGCTCCAGGCAGACGGCTTCCCCGACAACTGGCGCAACGCCGTCGCCGGTGGCCCTCACTACAACTCCTACATCGGCGAGGTGCAGCGGCTGACCGACCGCGTGCTGCGCACGATCCCCTCGCGCGCCTCGCGCGCCATCGCCGGCTACTCGATGGGCGGCTTCGGCGCGATGAACACCGCCCTGTCTCAGCTGCGCGACTATTCGGTCGTCGAGAGCTGGGAGGGGTACTTCGACAACCTCTCAGCCGAACTGGACGCCGATCGTCCGCTGCTCGCGCACATGCCGCTGCACGCGTTCGTCTACGGCGGAGCCTCCGACTCCGTCGTAGACAGCGCCGAGAACGCGCCGTGGGCCGCGGCCCTGCGCGCGGCCGGAGCGCAGGCCGCGAGCGCGATCTATCCCGGCACGCACTCGTTCACGCCGCTGGAGCAGCACCTGAAGCAGATGATGCTGTTCGCGGGCCGCGAACTGCAAGGCTGATCGCGTCCGCGACCACGAGCGCATGGTCGAAGGCCAGTGACGGTAGGCGCTCGAGCGCGAACCAGCGCGCCTGCGCCGCATCGTCGCCCCCGTGGGCGTCGAGCTCGCGCGCGGTGCGCAGCACGTAGACGACCGACACGGTCGGCCCGCGCGGATCGCGGCCCGGCGTGTCGTACACGCCCAGCAGCTCCAGGCCGCCCGCCTCGATCCCCGTCTCCTCGGCCAGCTCGCGCGCGGCACCGGCGATCACGCGCTCGCCGGCCTCGACGAACCCTCCCGGCAGCGCCCAGGACCCGGCGAACGGGTCGTGGCGCCGCTCGATCAGCAGCACCGAGCTCGGCGGATCACCGGCGAGCGCGACCACGTCGACGGTCAGTGCGGGACCGTTCAAGCGCGCCCGTAGACGGGGATGTGCGCGCCGCTGATCGCGCTCGACTCCTCCGAGCACAGGAAGCGGATGACCTGTGCGATCTGCTCGGGCGAGACCCACCGCGAGTGGTCGGCGTCGGGCTGGGAGGCGCGGTTGGCCGGTGTGTCGATCACGCTCGGCAGGATCGCGTTGGCGCGGACGCCGTCGGCCGTGTACTCCGCTGAGAGCGCGTCGACGAACGCGAGCACCGCCGCTTTGGAGGCGATGTAGCCGGCGGCGCCGGGGAAGGGCCTCAACGCGGCGCGCGTCGAGACGCACACGATCGCTCCACCGCCCGCCGCCAGCATCGCCGGCAGGGCCGCGTGGCACAACAGGTAGGTCGGGCGCAGGTTGAGGCGGAACTGGCGCTCGAAGTCCTCGACCGGCGTCTCGTGCACGCGGCCGCCCGAGGCGAAGCCCCCGACGAGGTTGACGAGCGCGCGCAGGCGCTCGCCCGCCCTTGCGACCACCTCTGCGGCCGCGTCGGCGTCGAACAGGTCGGCGGCGATCAGCTCGAGCTGCGGATGGGGCTCGACACGGGCGAGCTCGCGCTCCTCGACGTAGGGCACGACCACGTGCCAGCCGGCGTCCAGCAGCGTGCGCGTGACCGCTGCGCCCAGCCCGCCGGTACCGCCGCTGACGACCGCGCTCGCGTTCACGCGGGATACCTTAGTGGCGGCCTCGCGCGAGGCTCCGCGAGCAGCGCAGGCGAGGGCGCCGTGACGGGCACACGCGAGGCGTTCGCGGCCGCCGGTCGGCCCGGACTGCGGGTTTTCGCTGACCCGTCCGCGGGCCGGGCTACCTTCCGTGCATGCTCATTCGGGACGCCGCGGACGGGACGGATCTGGACCAGGTGCTGCTCGTGCGGGAGGTCGACAGGCGCTCCAAGCGCGACGGCGGCGAGTTCCTGCGGCTGACCCTCGGCGACCGCTCCGGGCAGGTCGTGGCGATGGTCTGGGACGACGTCGCCGATGTGGCGGGACTGGCGGCTGCCGGCCGGCCGCTGCGCGTGATCGGTCGCTACGTCGTGCATCCGCGCTACGGGCCGCAGGTCAACCTGCGCGCGCTGCAGCCGGCCGAGCCGGGAACCTACGACCTCGACGATCTGCTCGACGGGCCGCCGCGCGCCGCCGAGCAGATGGAGGCCGACCTGCGCCAGCTGATCGCGACGGTCCGCCAGCCGCACCTGCAGGCGCTGCTCGAGCGGCTGATCGGCACGCGCTCCGGCGGCTGGGCGGCCTTCCGCGACGCCCCGGCTGCGAAGTTCTACCACCAGGCCTACCGCCACGGGCTGCTCGAACACTGCCTCACCGTGGGCCAGGCCGTCAGCGCGATCTCGGCGACCTTCGCAGGCATCAACCGCGACGTCGCGGTCACCGGCGCGCTGCTGCACGACATCGGCAAGCTCGAGGCCTACACGACCGATCCGACCAACATCGAGATGACCGACGACGGGCGGCTGCAGGGCGAGATCGCGCTCGGCTACTACCGCGTGCGCCGCGAGATCGAGGAGATCGACGGCTTCCCGCCGACTCTCGCCAAGGAGCTGCTGCACATCATCCTCGCCCACCACGGCACCCACGAGCACGGCAGTCCCGTGCTCCCGGCCACGCGCGAGGCGACCCTCGTCCACATGATCGACAACCTCGGCGGTCGGCTCGGCAGCTTCGACCGCCTCGAGAAGGAGCTGCGTGACGGCGAACGCTGGTCGGGCTTCGACCGCGCCCTCGGCGGCGGCGCCTACTTCGCCCTGCACGAGCAGGTGGAGGAGTCCCAGCGCGACGCCGCGTAGGGGTCAGGGGATCACGAAGGAGTACCTGACGGGTTCCGGATCCGCACCGCCGGGGCCGACGGCGCGCGCATAGAACATGTACCTGCCGGCCTGCAGATGGGCGAAGGTCGCCGACGGGCCGCAGCGGGCGTAATGCGGCGCCGGGGACCCGGCGCCCCCGCGGGCCGGCTCCCGAACGAGTGCGCATTCAAATCCGCTCGAGCGGCCGGTCGCGCGCAGGCGGAAGGTGGCGACGCCGTTGGTCCCGTCGATCGTCTCGCCGGCCAGGACCGTGTTCGGTGCGGCCGGATCGACGGCGGCCGTGGGGTGCGAGGCGGCGGGGGCTCCCTCGGCGCGGGCGTTGCGGGCGGTCTCGAACACGCGGATCGTCGCCCCGACGTCGGCGGCCGTGAGCGTGTAGGTGCGGGCGGTCGCGCCGGCGATCGCCTCGCAGTGGTTGCCGGCGCGGTCGCAGCGCTTCCAGCGGTACGTGAACGAGGTCGGGCTGTTCGACCAGGTCCCGTGCGACTCGACCAGCCGTTCGCCGGCGATCGCTCGTCCGGAGACCCCAGGCGGCGCCTCGCTCACCGGCTGCGGCGACGCGACGGCCACTGCGGCGCTGCTTGCGAGCGTCCCCGTACCGCCCGCGTTCGAGGCGCTCACCCCGCAGGACACGCGTTGGCCCAGCTCGGCCGGTCCGGCGACGAACGTCTGCCCCGTCGCGCCGGCCACGGGGGAGTTGTCGCTCGACCATTCGAAGACGAACGCGGTCGGGCTGTTGGACCACGCGCCGAAGGAGCACGACAGCGTGTCGCCGACGAGCGCGGTCCGGCGTCCGCTCGCTCCGCTGAGAACCGGCAACGCGCTGTTGACCGGGGGCGGGGGCACACTCGTGACCGGGCTCGAGCTGGTCAGCAGGTCGGTGGCCGCGCCCGCGTACAGCCGCAGCTCGTAGGTGCCCGGGGTTGCCGGCATCGTGTAGCTGCAGGAGCCGGCCGCCGCAGGCGCCACCGTGCTCGTCCGCGTGCAGCCGCCGGCGTAGAACCCGTCGACGTAGGCGTTTGCCGCGGCGCCTGGTTGGTAGAGCCCTATCCAGTCGGTGCTCGCCGGGTTGGAGATTCCGCTCCATGAGACCGTCAGCGGCTCGCCCGCGGTGATGCTCGCCGTGCTCGCCGCCACGGCGACCGGCTCCATCACCGTGTCCGCACCGTCGACCGTCGAGCCGTTGGTGTCTGTGACCACCAGCCGGTAGTGGTAGGCCGTGCCCGGCGTGAGCCCCGCGACGGTGGTCCCCACAGGCTGTGGCGTCAGTCCCGGACCCAGCGCCACGGCGTCGGTCTGCGATCCATACGCCGCGGTGGGGCCGTACTGGAACGAGTAGGAAGCCTCGTAGACGCCGGCGGGCGTGACCGTGCCGTTGAACGTCGCCTGCGTCGAGGTCACCTCGCTCGGTGTGTCGCTCGTGGCGCCGAGGCCGGAGTCGCTGCCGAAGACCGTTGCCGCCGCGGGTCGGGCGGCAAGCGGCCCGAGGTCGCTCGAGGCCTCGTACAGCTCGGAGTCGGCGTATTTCGAGCACGACAGCGTGTACTTCGGAGCCGCCATCTCGTACCAGAAGACGTGCGCCGGAGCGGTCGGTGAGCTCGCCGACATCAGCGTGTTGACCAGGTACTGGGCGTCGGCGTTCTGCTGGTCGACTCCGCGCGGCGGCGACTGGCCGCCGACGCACTCCCAGGCCCCGACCTCGGTGAACCACGTCTGTCCGGACGGAGTCGGCAGGTTGTCCTCGAACGTGGTGATCGATGCGGACTGCTCGCAGTTGACCGCGTAGTAGGGGTGGAAGCCCCAGATCGCCGGCCGCGCGGCGCCGAGCGCGGTCACGTACTGGGTCTCGTAGGGCTCAAGATGCTCGGTGTAGGTGAGGTTCGCCGCGCAGCCCGGGTTGAACGTCTGGGGCCCCTGATCGGGGTCGTTGTCGACGAAGTCGCCGGCGATCGCGGTGCAGTTCAAGTTGGCGCACACGGTGTTTGCCGCCGTCCAATAGCCGGCCGCGACGCTCGGCGAGAGCCCCGACTGGTTCGGCTCGTTCCACGCCTCGACGTAGGGCTCCGTCGTCGGGGGGTAGAGGCCGTCGAGATAGGTGAGCAGCTGCTGGATGTCGTTCGTGTACGCGGCTGGCGAGGGAGCGCCGGTGTCGGCGCAGCCGCCCTCGGGGACGTCCCAGACCGAGATCACCGGAATCAGGTGCAGCGTCTGGGTGACGTAGGTGAACCAGTCGTAGAGGTGCTGCTCGCAGGCCCCTCCCTGCGCGACGGTGTCCGGGGCGGTCACGAAGCGCGCGTAGAGCAGGTGCTGCGATCCCTGGCTGCCGACCCAGGAGGAGGCGAAGAAGTCGGAGAACGGGGTCGAGAAGAGGCCGGAGCCGTCCACGTAGTCGCCGCTCCAGAGGCCGAGGTTCTGGTCGGAGATGCCGTCCACATACGGTGTGCCGGCCGATGCCGCCGGGGCGGCGGCGGCACAGGCCAGCGCGGACGCGAGGATCGCGACGGTCCACCTGAGCGCCGTTCGCCGCGAGGTGGGGCGGCGGCGGAGAAGGTCAGCTGCAGCGGCCAGAGAGCAAGTGTGCCGCATGTCGCGAGGGCGCGCGAGCGCACGCTGCGGCGCGGTCCGCGGGTGGGGAACGCGAGCCCGCACCGCCCCCCGAAGATGGTTGCGCCAGCAAGCATCGACCGGGCCAAAAGCGCGCAAATACGGGGCCGGTCGCGCCGCCGCAACGCACGTGGGGTCTATGGTTCTGCCCCGATGGCCAAGGACACCGAGAAGCTGATCCGCCAGCTCTCTCTGATCTCCTACCTGATGGCCGAGCGCCGGCCGGTCACCGCGCTCGACATCAAGCGGGACGTCGAGGGCTACAGCGGCATGAACGAGGACGCCTTCGCTCGGCGCTTCTACGCCGATCGCGCGGAGCTCGAGTCCCTGCGCATCCCGCTGACGGTGGAGAAGCCGCTCGACGGGGTGGCCGAGCAGGAGAACTACTCGCTTCGCCCCGAGAACTTTCACCTGCCCGCGATCGAGTTCACCGACTCCGAGCTGGCGGCGCTCGCGACCGCCCTGTCGCTGCTTGACGGCGAGTTCGCCTACGCCGAACCGCTGCGGCTCGCGCTGCAGCAGATCACGTGGGGCCGGCCGAGCCCGCTCGCGGCGCCCGACCAGCACGGTGTCGCTCTCGGCATCACGGCCTCCGCGGGCGGCCACGAGCTCTCGCAGAGCCTGGCGAAGATCGAGACCGCGATCTTCCGGCACAAGACGATCACCTTCGAGTACTTCACGATGGAGCGCGGCGAGCTCGGCCTGCGAACCGTCGACCCCTACCACCTGCTGTTCCGCGGCGGCCAGTTCTACCTGCTCGGCTACGCGCACGAACGCGAGGCGATGCGCGTGTTCCGTCTCTCGCGCATTCGTGGCAAGGTCGCCTACGCGACCAAGGCCGAGCACGACTTCCGCCGTCCGGCGGACTTCGATCCGCGCGCCTACGCAAACCTGGCGGCCTGGCAGTTCGGCGAGATAGTCGGCCGTGCGGAGATCCGCATCGCCGAGCGCGTCGCATGGTTGCTCGAGCGCCATTTCGGGCGCTACGGCGAGATCCGCGCGATCGAGGGCAGCGCCGACCGGCTGTTCGTCACCGATTACGCCAACGAGCGAGCGCTGATCTCGTGGGTCCTCGGACTCGGGGAGAACGCAAAGGTGCTGGCCCCGCCGCAGCTGGCGGCCGAGCTCGAGCGGCGCCTGGCCCTGTTGATCGAGCGCCACACGCAGTCGCCGCCCGGAACCGAGCACGCCCCCGAATCACCGCCCTCCTCGGTGGCCGGGCACAACGGCAACGGTCACGCGCCGGCGCGCACGGAGACCGCGATCCGCCCCGAGCGGTTCGCGCGGCTCGTCACGCTGGCCTCGATCCTGATCCAGGCCGGACGCGCGGGTCGACGGCTGCAGATCGCCGACGTCTGCGAGCGGCTGCAGATCAGCGACGGCGAGCTGCGCGAGGACATCGGCGTGCTGAACGTCGTCAACTTCGGCGGCGGCTCCTACGTGCTCTACGCCGAGATCGACGAGCAGGACGGCACGATCGAGGTCGACCCCGAGCCCTACAGCGACAACTTCGCGCGGCCCGCGCGGCTGCTGCCGGTCGAGGCCAAGGCGCTCGTGGCGGCGATCGACCTGATCGGCGAGCACCTGCCGCAGGGCTCGCTGACCTCTGCGCGCGAGAAGATCGTGCACGCGCTGGGTGAGGATCCGATGGAGCAGGGCCTGCAGGTGGCGCACCTCGGTGCGGACGACTCGGCGGTGACGCGGGTGATCTCGAAGGCGATCAAGAGCCACGTGCTGCTCGAACTCGACTACTACAAGGAGAACGAGGACGAGTATTCGGCCCGCCGCGTCGAGCCCTACGCGCTGATGAACGGGCGCGAGGGCTGGTACGTGGCGACGTTCGACCCCTCGAAGGGGGATGTCCGCCACTTCCGCCTGGACCGGGTGCGTCGCGCCGAGCTGACCACGGAGCGCTTCTCGCCGCGGCCCGAGGTCAACCCGTCGGCCGACGTCGACGGCTGGCCGCGCACCGGAGAGGTCAGCGCCTCGCGCACCGCGCGAGTCTGGATCTCGCCCGAGCGCGCCCGCTGGGCGAGCGAGCAGCGCAAGGTCACCGGCGTGTGGGACGACGGCTCGATCGCCGTCGAGCTCAGCTTCGCCGGCGTCGACTGGCTGGTGCGCGAGGTGCTCAAGGAGGCAGGCGACGCGGCGGTGCTCGAACCGGCGGACGCCCGCGCTGCTGTGCTCGCGGCGGCGGCGCGCATCGCGTGAGCCGCCGGAGCGAGATCCGGATGAGCGACGAGGAGCTCGCCGAGTTCCTCCACGAGCAGCGCACGATCGTCTGCGCGACGATCGGCCGTGACGGCGCCCCGCACGTGATGCCGCTGTGGTACCTGATGCGCGACGGCGACGTCTGGGTGTGGACCTACGCCGCCTCCCAGAAGGTGCGCAACCTCGAGCGCGATCCGCGCGCCACGCTGATGGTCGAGACCGGTGAGAGCTACGACGAGCTGCGCGGGGTGATGCTCGTCACCGAGGCCGTAATCGAGCGCGACCCGGCGCTCGTCGCGGCGCTCGGCCTCGCGCTGTACGAGCGCTACATCGAGGGTCCGGAGCTGGCGGACGACGTGCGCGCGAGCATCGCCAGGCAGGCGCCGAAGCGCGTCGCCATCCGCTTCGTCGAGCAGTCGCGCGCAAGCTGGGATCACCGCAAGCTGGGGGCCGCGCAGTGAAGGGCCTGATCCTCTCCGGCGGCAAGGGCACCCGTCTGCGGCCGATCACCCACACGAGCGCGAAGCAGCTGATACCGGTCGCCAACAAGCCGGTGCTGTTCTACGGGATCGAGGCGCTCGCAGCCGCCGGCATCGACGACATCGGGATCATCATCGCGCCGGAGACCGGCGATGAGATCCGCGAGGCGGTCGCTGACGGCTCGCGGTTCGGCGTGCACGTCACCTACATCGTCCAGGACGAACCCGCGGGCCTCGCCCACGCCGTGCTGACCGCCGAGCCGTTTCTCGGCGCCGACCCGTTTGTCATGTACCTGGGTGACAACCTGCTGCAGGGCGGGATCGTCGACCTCGTCGAGCGCTTCAAGGCCTCGGCGTGCGACGCCCTGATCCTGCTGACGCCGGTGCCCGACCCCGAGAACTACGGCGTCGCCGAGCTGAGCGGCGACCGTGTCGTGCGACTCGTGGAGAAGCCGCACACACCCGTCAGCGATCTGGCGCTCGTCGGCGTGTACATGTTCACCGCTGCCGTTCACGACGCGGCGCGGGCGATCTCGCCGAGCGCCCGCGGCGAGCTCGAGATCACCGACGCGATCCAGCAGCTCGTCGACGCCGGTCTGCGCGTAGAGCCGCACATCGTCAGCGGCTGGTGGAAGGACACCGGACAGCTCGCCGACATGCTCGAAGCGAACCGCCTGATCCTCGACACGCTCGAGGCGAGCTGCGACGGCGCGCTCACGCAGTCGCAGCTCGACGGGCGAGTGGTCGTCGCCGCCGGCGCGCGCCTGGAGCGCTCGACCGTGCGCGGCCCCGCGATCATCGGCGCCGGCGCTCACCTGATCGACGCCTACGTCGGTCCCTACACAGCGATCGGCGAGGGCTGCCTGATCGAGTCGGCGGAGGTCGAGAACTCCATCCTTCTGGCCGGCAGCGAGGTCCGTCGGCTCGACGGCCGCGTCGAGTCATCGCTGCTCGGGCGCAACGTGCGGATCGGCCGGGACGAGCGCCAGCCCCGCGCCTACCGCTTCATGCTGGGAGACAACTCGGAGGTGCGGATCCCATGAAGCGGTTTCTCGTCAGCGGTGCGGCGGGGATGCTGGGCTGCGACCTCTTGGCCACGGCTCGCGCACGCGGTCACGAGTGCGTCGGCCTCTCACGGGCGGAGCTCGACGTGACCGACGCCGCGGCCGTCGAGGAGGCGCTCGCGCGCGTCGCGCCCGACGTCGTCATCAACTGCGCGGCGTGGACCGACGTCGAGGGAGCGGAGCTGCGGGAATCCGAGGCGCTCGCCGTCAACGGCACCGGCGCCGGCAACCTTGCCCGCGCGGCCACATCAGCCGGCGCGCACCTCGTCCAGGTCTCGACCGACTACGTCTTCGACGGGACCGCCACGCGGCCCTACGTCGAGTCGGACCCGACCAACGCGCTGTCGGCGTACGGGCGGACCAAGCTCGCCGGTGAGCGCGAGGTGCTCGCGGCGTCGGACGAGCACGCCGTGGTCCGGACCGCCTGGCTCTTCGGACCAGCCGGCATGAACTTCGTCACGACGATGCTGCGACTGGCGGCCGGCGCCGGCGAGGAGCTGGCGGTCGTGGTCGACGAGGTCGGCTGCCCGACCTTCACCGGCCACCTCGCGCCACGCCTGGTCGAGCTCGGCGAGCGCCGCGCCGGCGGCGTGTTTCATCTCGCTGGAGCCGGTCACTGTTCTCGCAACGCGTTCGCCAAGGCCATCTTCGAGACGGCCGGACTGCCGCTGCGGGTGACGGAGACCACACAGGCCGAGCTCGCGATGCTCGCGCCGCGCCCGCCATGGAGCGTGCTCGCCTCCGAGCGCGGCATCGAGCCGCTGCCGAGCTGGCAGGAGGGGTTGGCCGCGTACAGGGCGGCCGCCCCGGCGGTGTTCGGCGCATGAAGCTGCTCGTCTGCGGCGGCGCCGGCTTCATCGGTTCGAACTTTGTGCGCTCGCGCCTGCACGGCGGAGACGAGCGCATCGTCGTGCTGGACAAGCTGACCTACGCCGGGCGGCGTGAGAACTTCCACGACTTCGAGGACGACCCGCACTTCCGCTTCGTGCACGGGGCGATCGAGGACCCCGCGGCGGTCGAGACCGCGCTCGACGGCGTCGATGCCGTCGTCAACTTCGCCGCCGAGACGCACGTCGACCGCTCGATCGAGGAGCCCGACGCGTTCGTGCGCACCCACGCGCTCGGGACCTTCGTGCTGCTCGAGGCGGTGCGGCGGCGCGGCGTGCGCTTCGTGCAGGTCTCAACCGACGAGGTCTACGGCTCGATCGAGGAGGGCTCGTTCACCGAATCCTCGCCGCTCGATCCTTCCTCGCCGTACAGCGCGACCAAGGCGGGCGCGGACCTGCTGGTCTCCTCCTATCACCACACCTACGCCGCCGAAACGCTGATCTGCCGCGGCTCGAACAACTACGGGCCCTACCAGTATCCCGAGAAGCTGATCCCGCTGATGGTGCTGAATGCCCTGGCGGGGGACCGGCTGCCGGTGTACGGCGACGGCCTGAACGTGCGCAACTGGCTCTACGTCGGCGACTTCGCCGCGGCGATCGGGCACGTCCTCGAGCACGGCGCTCCCGGGCAGACCTACAACGTCGGCGGGCCTGACGAGTGTCCGAACATCGAGGTGGTTCGGCGCATCCTCGAGCTGTGCGGGCGCGACGAATCGCTGATCGAGTACGTCGAGGACCGCCCGGGGCACGACCGCCGCTACTCGCTCGGCTCAGAGAAGCTCAGAGCGCTCGGCTGGTCGCCGGGCACGCACTTCGACGCAGGGCTCGAGCAGACCGTCGCCTGGTACCGCGACAACCCGTGGTGGTGGGAGCCGATCCGCAGCGGCGCCTACCGTGAGTACTACCAGCGCCAGTACGGGCGGGCGCTGGAGGGCGCCGAGCCCTCAGAGCCCTGAGATCGAGGCGATCCTCCAGCCGGCCTTCGCGTGCTCGAGCGAGACCGTCTGGATCACCTTCTTCCCGTTGTGCTCCGTCTGGACGCGGGCGGTGGCGAGCGTGCCGGACAGCTTGATCGACTCGATCGTCAGCGTGTAGTCGTCGATCGTCTTCAGCTGGTTGTCGATGATCGTCTGGCAGCTGCCGACCTTGTTCAGCGCGGTGCGCACCGCCGCGGCGAGCACGTGCTCGCAGACGTCGAGGCCGTTGGCGGAGCTCGCGTCGCTGGCGAGCAGGTTGAGCGTGGCCGCAACCGGCGCTTTCTGACCCGTGAAACCGGCGCTGCTGCCGGTGCTGCTCGTCGGGGTGAGGGAGCAGCCGCCGAGCGTGACTGCTAGACAGCAGCCACCGATGGTGAGGGCGCGCGAGAAGATGGCGCAGAGCCTACGCGACGAACGACTTGCGGCGCTCGCCGGCGAGATCGAGTCCTGCCGCCGTTGCCCGCGCCTGGTGGCGTGGCGCGAGCTGGTTGCGCGCGAGAAGCGCGCGGCCCACGCGGCCGAGCCTTATTGGGGACGGCCGGTCGCGGGCTTCGGGGACGCCGGCGCGCGGATCGCGATCCTCGGCCTCGCCCCGGCCGCGCACGGCGCAAACCGCACGGGTCGCGTCTTCACCGGCGACCGCTCCGGCGATTTCCTGTTCGCCGCGCTCTGGCGCGCCGGTCTGGCCAACCAGCCGACCTCTCGCGCGCGCGACGACGGCCTGCGACTGCGCGACGTCTGGATCACGGCGGCGGTTCGCTGCGCCCCGCCGCAGAACCGCCCCACGCCGCAGGAGCGCGACAACTGCCTTCCCTACACACGGCGGGAACTCGAGCTTCTGCCCAACCTCCGCGTGATCCTCTGCCTGGGCGCGTTCGCGTGGGACGCCGCGCTCGCGCTGCTCGACGGGCAGCGGCGCCCTCGCCCGCGCTTCACCCATGCGGGCGAGCTCCGCATCGGCCGAGTCGTGGGCGCCCAGCCGGGGCCGACCCTGCTCGCGAGCTTCCACGTCAGCCAGCAGAACACCTTCACCGGCCGCCTGACCGAGCCGATGTTCGACGCGGTCGTGGGGCGCGCGCTCGAGCTCGCCGAGTGAGCCGCCTGCACGCGTCTTTGCGGCCCGGCCACCGCGCGCGCTAACGTCGCACGTTCGTGCCGCTGAGCGCCTTCACTCCACTGGTTCGCGACTGGTTCGCAAACGCGTTCGAACAGCCGACTCCGGCGCAGGCCCAGGCATGGCCGGCGATCGCGACCGGCGAGAACGTGCTGATCAGCGCCCCCACCGGGTCGGGCAAGACGCTCGCAGCCTTCCTCTGGGGACTCGATCGCTTCGTCGCGGAACCCGGCGAGCACCGCACGCGCCTGCTCTACGTTTCGCCGCTGAAGGCGCTCTCCTACGACGTCGAGCGCAACCTGCGGGCGCCGCTTCGCGGTCTCGGGCTGGGCGACGCCGTGCGCGTCGCGATCAGGACCGGCGACACCCCCCAGCGCGAGCGCGCCGCGATGCTGCGCGCCGTCCCCGACATCCTGATCACCACGCCGGAGTCGCTGTATCTGATGCTCACCTCGCGGGCACGCGAGATCCTCGCCGACGTCGAGGCGGTGATCGTCGATGAGATCCACGCGGTGGCGAGCACCAAGCGCGGCGCCCATCTCGCCCTGACGCTCGAACGCCTGCAGGCGCAGCTCGGCGGGAACGAGCTGCAGCGGATCGGCCTCTCGGCGACGCAGCGCCCGCTCGAGGAGGTCGCCCGCTTCATGGTCGGGCCGACGCGCCGGGCGACGATCGTCGACGTCGGCGCGACGCGCCCGCTCGATCTCGAGATCCGCGTGCCGGTCGAGTCGATGGTCGAACCCGACCGCGGAGTCGACGTCGACCCGCTCGAGCCGGTCGTCGGCGGCGAGGCCACGCGGCGGTCGATCTGGCCGGCCATCTACCCCCAGCTGCTCGAACTTGTGCGCACGCACCGCTCGACGATCGTCTTCGTCAACAGCCGCCGCGCGGCCGAGCGGCTCGCGCTTCGCCTGAACGAGCTGGCCGGCGAGGACTCGACCTCGCCGGGCGAGGCGGCGCCGGCCGAGATCGCGCGCGCCCATCACGGCTCGCTCGCCCGTGAGGAGCGCACGGCGATCGAGGAGCTGCTGAAGGCCGGCGAGCTGCCCTGCCTGGTCGCCACCTCCTCGCTCGAGCTCGGGATCGACATGGGCGCCGTCGATCTGGTGATCCAGGTCGAGTCGCCGAAGTCCGTGGCCCGCGGGCTGCAGCGGATCGGACGCTCCGGACACGGCGTCGGCGCGACCAGCAAGGGCCGGATCTTCCCCAAGTTCCGGGCCGACCTGCTCGAGTGCGCGGTCGTCGTGCGAGCGATGCGCGAGGGGCGAATCGAGCCGACGGTGGTGCCGCGCAACGCGCTCGACGTGCTGGCCCAGCAGATCGTGGCGATCGCGGCGAGCGCGGACAGCGTCCTCGTGGACGACCTCCACGCGCTCGTCACGCGCACCCACTCCTACAGCGAGCTGACCCGCGAACTGCTCGAGAACGTGCTCGACTCACTCGACGGGCGCTACCCCTCCAGCGAGTTCGGAGAGCTGCGTCCGCGGATCAGCTGGGATCGCCTGGCGGGAACGATCCGCGCGCGCAAGGGCGCACAGAAGCTCGCGGTCGTCAACGCCGGCACGATCCCCGACCGCGGCCTCTTCGCCGTGACGTTGCCGGACGGCCGCCGCGTCGGCGAGTTGGATGAGGAGATGGTGTACGAGGCGCGTCCCGGGCAGACGTTCCTGCTCGGCGCGACTGCCTGGCGGATCGAGGAGATCGGCCGCGACCGCGTGATCGTGACACCCGCGCCCGGCGCGCCCGGCGCGGTGCCGTTCTGGCGCGGGGACTCCGTCGGACGGCCGAAGGAGCTCGGTGAGGCCATCGGCGCCTTCTCGCGCTGGGCCGTGGGGCAGCCGGCGGAGGTGCTCGAGCGCGACTACGACCTCGATCCGCTGGCGGCGCGCAACCTGCTCGAGTATCTCGGCGAGCAGCAGGCGGCGACCGGTGTGCTCCCGTCCGATCGCACGATCGTGATCGAGCGCTTCCGCGACGAGATCGGGGACTGGCGACTGTGCGTGCTCTCGCCGTTCGGCGGGCGCATCCACGCGGCCTGGGGGCTCGCGCTCTCGGCGCGCATCCGGGAGCGCTACGGCCTCGAATCCGACGCGATCTGGTCCGACGACGGGATCATCGTGCATCTCCCCGACACCGACGAGCCGCCGTCGGCCGAGCTCGTGCTGCCGGAGCCCGAGGAGCTCGAGGAACTGGTCGTCGGCGAGCTTGCCTCCTCGGCGCTGTTCGGCGCGCGGTTTCGCGAGAACGCCGCTCGCGCCCTGCTGATCCCGCGTGCCTACCCTGGACGGCGCACGCCGCTGTGGCAGCAGCGCCTCAAGGCGCAGACGCTGCTCGAGGTGGCGCGCCGCTACCCCGACTTCCCGATCATCCTCGAGACCTACCGCGAGTGCCTGCGGGACGTGCTCGACCTCCCCGGCCTCGAATCGCTGCTGCGGGCGCTCGGGCGGCGAGAGATCTCGCTGGTCGAGGTCGAGACGCCGACCGCGTCGCCGTTCGCCTCCTCGCTGCTGTTCGACTACGTCGCGACCTACATGTACGAGGGCGACGCGCCGAACGCGGAACGCCGAGCCGCGGCGCTGTCGCTGGACCGCGAGCTGCTGCGCGAGCTGCTCGGCCAGGAGGAGCTCCGCGAGCTGATCGACCGCGATGCCCTCGAGGCGCTGGAGGCGGATCTGTCGCGCCGCTCGCCGGCCCGCCAGGCGACCTCGCGCGACGAGCTGCACGACGTCCTCCGCACGCTCGGCGACCTCACCGCCGAGCAGGTCCGCGAGCGCGTGCTCGCCGAGCTGGACGCGGACGCGATGCTCGCCGAGCTGCTGCGCGAGCGACGGGCCGTCGCGGTGCGCGTCGCGCGCGAGCAGCGCTACATCGCCGCCGCCGACGCCGGTCTGTACCGCGACGCGCTCGGCGTGATGCCGCCGTCCGGGCTGCCCGACGCGTTCCTCGCAGACGTGCCCGGCGCGCTGCGCGAGCTGGCCGTCCGCCACGCCCGCACGAGCGGACCGTTCACGACCGCGGAGCTCTCGGCGCGCTACGGCGTCGACATGAGCAGCCCGCTGCGCGAGCTGGAGGCCGCCGGCGAGCTGGTCCGTGGCGAGCTGAGGCCGGCCGCCGATCCGCGCGCGCGTCCCGGGGAGCGCGAATGGTGCGACCCGGACGTCCTGCGCCGGCTGCGGCGGGCGTCGCTCGCCGTTCTGCGGCGCGAGATCGAGCCCGCGGAGCGCCGCGCCCTGGCCGCCTTCCTGCCCTCCTGGCAGGGCGTGGATCGTCATCCGCCGGCAGGCGCCGGCGTCGAGCGACTGCGCGAGATCCTCGTCCCGCTGCAGGGGTTGGCTCTCCCCGCCGAACTGTGGGAGCGAGCCGTGCTGCCGCGGCGCGTCGGTGCGTACTCGACGAGCTGGCTCGACCAGCTCTGCGCGGCCGGGGAGATCGTCTGGGTCGGCGCCGGCGCGATCGCCCGCCGCTCCGGCCGAGTCGCTCTGTACTTCCGCGACGACGCGCCGGCGATAGGCCCGCCGGCGGCGCTCGCCAAGCTCGACGCGCCCGCCGAGCGCGAACACGTGCTGATCCGCGAGCGCCTTCAAGCGGCGCCATGCTTCTTCGGCGATCTCGCCGCCGAGATCGACGCGCCGATCGAGGCTCTGCAGGAGGCGCTGTGGGATCTCGTCTGGGCCGGGGAGATCACGAACGACGCCTGGGCGCCGTTGCGCGCGCCGCGCCTCGCGCTGGCGCGCGCGGCCTCACCCGCCCGCGGCCCCGGGCCCCGCTCCGGGCGTCGCTTCGCCCCCGCCATGCGCGCCTCCCGCGCGCAGACCCGCGCGCCGGTGCAGGGTCGCTGGTCGCTCGTGGCGCCGCTGTTCCAGCCCGCCGCCGATCCGGTGGCTCGCCGGCGCACGCTCGCCGAGCTCCTGCTCGAGCGCTACGGCATCCTCACCCGCGAGCTCGTGCTCGCCGAGGGGATCCAGGGCGGCTTCGCCGCCCTCTACGACTCCCTCGCGCAGCTCGAAACGCTCGGCGTGTGCCGGCGCGGCTACTTCATCGAGGGCCTCGGCGGGGCGCAGTTTGCGCTGCCCGGCGCGGTCGAGCGGCTGCGCTCGCAGCGAGACCTCGACGGCGCGCCGCCGCTGGTGCTGGCGGCGAGCGACCCGGCTCAGCCGTTCGGCGCGGCGCTGCCGTGGCCGGAGGGGGCAAACGGCGAGGGACGGCGTGCGGCGCGCGTTGCCGGCGCGCATGTCGTGCTGGTCGGCGCCGAGGTCGCCTGCTACGTCGAGGCCGGCGGCCGCGGCCTGCAGACCTTCGTCTCGGGCGAGCCGCTACGCCACGCGCTGGCGGCGCTCGCCGAAGCGGTGCGCGCCGGGCGGATTCGCAAGCTCGAGCTCGAGCGGGTCGACGCGGAGCCGGTGCTGGGCGGCGCGATCGAGCCGCTGCTGATCGAACTCGGATTCCGCAGCGGGCCGCGGCGCCTGACCCTGAGCGCGTAACACCCCGCCTCCGGACGCCGTCTAGGATCGACTGACGCGATGCCCGAGGGCGACACGATTCACCACGCCGCCAACCGGATCCGACCGGTGCTCGAGGGGCGCGTCCCCGAGCAGATCCTCACGCCACAGCGCCGCCACGACACGGACCGCTGGCCCGATCGCCTGGCGGGTCGCACGGCGACCCGCGTCGAGGCTCGCGGAAAGCATCTGCTGTTGCACTTCGACGGCGATCTGGTGCTGCACTCGCACCTGAGGATGACCGGCAGCTGGGCCGTGCACGCCTTGGGTGAGCGCTGGCGGCGCTCGCCGCGCCGCGCATGGCTCATCCTGAGGGTCGGCGGACACGAGGTGGTGCAGTTCGACGGGCCCGTGCTCGAGCTGTTGACCGCGGCGCGCGCACACACCGACCCCCAGCTCGCCGGTCTCGGTCAGGACGTGATCGGCGAGCGCTTCGACGAGAGGCTGCTGATCGCGCGAATCCGCGAGGACGACCCCACACGCTCGTTCGGCGACGCGCTGCTGGACCAGCGCACCCTCGCCGGGATCGGCAACATCTGGAAGTCGGAATCCTGCTTTGCCGCCGGCGCCGATCCCTGGAAGGCGCTCTCGCTCACAACCGACGAGACGGTGCTCGCGACCGTGCGCTTCGCCCGCGAGCACATGGCGCAGTCGGCTCGCGACCCCGCCACCGCCCGCCCGCGCGCGGTCTACGGCCGAGCTGGCGAGGCATGTCCGCGCTGCGGTGAGCGGATCCGCCGCGGCGGCCAGGGCGAAGGCAACCGCACGACCTACTGGTGCCCCGGGTGTCAGCGCTGATCCGCGTCGGGCACAAGGGGGCGGACGCGCTGGCGCCCGGCAACACGCTGGCGAGCTTCGACGCCGCGGTCGCTGCGGGCGTCGACATGATCGAGTTCGACGTTCTCGCCGCGCGCGACGGTGGCGAGCTCTACGTCGCCCACGACTTCGGCGCGCTCGACGCCGCCAACCCTCTGACGCTGGCCGCGGCGCTCGCGCACCTGAACACGCCGCCGTTCGCGACCGTTCGCCTGCAGCTCGACATCAAGCGCCGCGGCGGCGAGGAGCAGGTGCTCGCCGAGCTCGATCGTGCCGGCGCGCGCGGCCGCGCGTTCATCAGCACGGGCATCTGGCGCGTGCTCGCGCGCTTCCGCGCACTCGCGCCGGATCTCGCGGTCGGCTGGACGGTGCCCGACGTCCCCTTCGCGCTGCTCACCGTGCCGGCCTTCGCCCGTCGTTACCGCGCGCGTCTGCCCCGCCGCGCCGCGGAGCGCATCGCCGCCGGCGCAATCGACGCGCTCGTGGCGCACTGGAGCCTCGTCACCGCCGAGCTCGTCGAGGCGGTGCGCGACGCCGGCGGCGAGCTCTACGTGTGGACCGTCGACGACCTCACCGAGATCCGGCGACTGCGAGCGCTCGGGGTCACCGGCGTCATCACGAACGACCCGCGCCTGTTCACCTGATCGTGCAGGTCGCCGCGCTGTAGCCCGCAGGGTCGGCGCCGACGGCTGCGGCGTGGCCGGCGCGGGTTGCCCGCACATATTCCGCGATCGAACGCCCGTTCAGGCGCCACTCGAAGACGACCACGCCGCGCAGCGTGTAGGTGGTCGAGCCGCGCGCGATGGCGAAGTCGAATCCTGCCTGGCGCACCGGCGCGGAGCCGTTGCCGACCGCCAGCATCTTCGACTCGCCCGCGCCGCCGAGGTAGTGCCAGTGCCCGGTTGGGCTGCGGTATTCGACGATGAACTGCATCGACATCACCTCATGCTTGTCGCCCGTGCCCGGCATCGAGCCTCGGATGCCGATCGTGTTCGGGTGGGCGGCGCTGTTGCAGATGTCGACGGTGGCCCACAGCAGCGGCGAAGCCTGGCTGGGTACGCTCGTCGCGGCCAGGGCGATCGCGGGCGCGCCGATCAGCGCGCAGCTGAGCGCGGCGGCGGCGGCGCGGTTGCGGGTGCGCACGGACGCCACGATAGCGTCGCCACCGGCATCAGCCGACGTGCTGTTGCGCGATGCAGTGGAATACACGTCCATGGGTGGAGGCGATTCGAGCGGGCGGTTCTCGCCCGGTTGCCGGCGGCGCACGCGATGAGCCCGGCACGGCGGTCAGCCGGACGCGTTCCGGTCGACGACGACGCGCCACGCGGCCTCACGGGCCCGCTCGAGGAGCGCTCCGCCGGCGGCGTGGTGGTCAAGGGCGACGAGGTGCTCGTCGTGGTGCCGACCCGGCGCGCCGCCAACGGTACCCGTGTGCTGGCCCTGCCGAAGGGGCATCTCGACGGAGACGAGACCGACGAGCAGGCGGCCGCGCGCGAGGTGCGCGAGGAGGGCGGCGTCCAGGCGGAGCTCGTTGAGTCGCTCGGCGACGTTCGCTACCACTACCGGCGCCGCGGCCGGCTGATCAGCAAGCGCGTGCACTTCTTTCTGTTCGAATTCCGCTCCGGTTCGCCAGACGATCACGACCACGAGATCGAGGAGGCGCGCTGGCTGCCGATGGCGCAGGCCGTGAAGCAGCTCACCTATCCCGGCGAGCGCGAGATGGTGCGGAGCGTGTTGTCGAGAACGCGCCTGGACCGATAGCCTCCAGCGCGTGCAGGTCCTCAACTTCTACTCGACGATCTTTGCCGACCAGCTCAAGCGCGGCCGCAAGACGGCGACCATCCGCCTCGGCGACAAGTCCCACAAGTACCGCAAGAACCAGGCGGTGCTGGTCACGATCGGCTACCAGTATTCCCCGCGAGAGAAGATCTTCGACGCCGTGATCGATCAGGTCGAGGTGATGCGCCTGCGCGAGCTGTCCCCGCGCGACATCGAGCACGACAACCCGGAGTTCCGCCGCCACGAGGATCTCGTCAACTTCCTCGAGCAGATCTACGGCCGGCCGGTGACCCTCGATGACACCGTCACCGTCGTGCGCTTCTCACAGATCATCGACAAGCCCGCCGGGATGACCGAGGCCATCAAGGGCTTCGGCGGCGCGCAGAACTGACTCCGCGCTAGCCCTTCGCGAGCGCCTCGAAGTTCTCGTACAGCCGCGGCTCGCCGACCTTCTCGCGCTGCTTGAGCGCGGCGGGGCCCACGCGCGCCCACACGCCCTCCACCCAGAGCCAGTCGTGCACGAGCTTCGAGCTCAGCAGGCCGTTCTTGGTCAGCGTGCCGATCGACTCGCCGTACATCAGCATCGTGCGCACCGACGCGTCATCCATCGCGTCAGCCGCCTGCGGGTCGAAGTCGTCGGCGAAGATTCGCGGCATCGCGTCCTGGATCCCCAGCGAGGTGCCCCACTGGGCGATCTGGATCATCAGCTGCGCGTCCTTGTGGGTCGGTGAGGCCATCTCTTGATCCCCTCTCCATCCGCGTTTTGCAGGCTCGCCCCGAGGGCGCGAAGCACCTTACACCCGCGGGACGAGCAGCCCGGCGAAGGGGTCCGACCCCATGCAGGGCTCCGGCGGCGCGCAGAGCGCAAACGCGAGCTCGAGCGCGGCTCGGGTGGCGCGCGAGCGCGCCGGCGCGCTGCTCACCCGGAACGAGAAGTAGACCGTCGGCCCGACGCCCGCCGAGTTCTCGGGCGTCGCTCGCAGGCGGTAGGCCCCGGGCACGAGATTCGCCGCGCGGATGTAGTCGCTGACGCGGAAGCTGTTGATGCCGACGCTGTCGCGGTGCGAGAAGTCGGCGACGTTCACGTACCCGACGCAGGCGGGCCGGTGGCGCTCGCGCCGCGTCGCGACAACGCAGGCGCCGCCGACGCTGCGGCCGGCGAACCTGCGCTGGAGGGTGAAGCGCGTGGTTCCGGCGGCGCTCGCCTTGTAGGTGACGCGCAGATCGCGGATCGCGCCCGTGGCCTCGACCCCGGGGGAGATCGCCGACGAGAGCAGCCGCTCGATGGAGCCGCCGGGGCCGGATTGCTGAACGCCTGCCGGCCCGGGTCCGCCGCCCGGTGAGCTTCCGCCCGCCGGCGGGGCGCCGGCCGCCAGCGCGACGCCCGTCCCGGTGAACTCGACGGTGTGCAGCCCGGAGGTGTCATCGCCGTTGATCTCCCAGGTTCCGCTTGCGTCGCCCGCCGCGGTCGGGCTGAACGAGACCTGTTCGAGGACCGTAGCGCCGGGGGCGATCGTCGTGCCCTCCGGAAGGCTGGTGGCCGCCGCGAACGCTCCGCCGAACGGGGGCTTGGACTTGGTGATCGTGACGGCCGTGCCGCCCGTGTTCGTGATCGTGAACGTCTTCGTGACGGTGTTTCCGATCGCGACCGCCCCGAAGTCGTTCTGCTCGCTCGAGATCTGCAGATCGCCGGCCGTCCCCGCGCTCGCGGACAGGCCGATCGACTGGTCGCCGCCGGTCGTGTCGAGCTCGATCGCGCTGGTGGCGGCGCCGACGACGGTCGGGTCAAACGCGATGTCCACGTTGATCGAGCCGCCGGGCGCGATCGTGTCACCGACGGCCGGAACGCCCGTGGCGCTGAACGGCGGGTCGGGCAGGTGCACGGCGTTGATGCTCAGCGCGGTGCCGCCGACGTTGCTGAAGGTCACCGTCCCGCTGAGCTCATCGCCGACGGCCGTGCCGCCGAGCGAGAGGAGCGGCGGGCTGACGGCGAGCTGCGCGGCGGTCGGCTGTCCGGTGCCCGAGAGGGCAAACGAAAACGAGCCTCCATCGCTCAGCGTCGCGTTCACGGTGCCGCCGACGATGGTGGTCTCGGTCGGCGCGAACGTGACGGGGACGGTGATCGTCTGGCCCGGCGCGAGCGCCGCGGGCAGCGTCTGCGACGGCGTGCCGAGGACGAACTCGTTCGAGCTCGAGGTCAGCGAGTTCAGCGTGATGTTGTCCTGCGCGGTCAGCGTCAGCGTGTCGTCGGTCGTGGTGCCGATCGTCGTCGCCGGGAAGGTCAGCGTCGGGGCGATCAGGGGCTGCGTCGTCGGCGAGCCGAACGCGATCACACGGCCGTCGCGGGTGCCGACGTACAGCCGCCCCGCGCCGACGCCGGGCGTGCTGTAGTTCGTCGCGTTGCCGATCGGCGTGCTCCACAGGAGCACCGGTTGCCCGTCGACCGGGATCGGCGAGTAGGCCCGCAGCTGGCCGCCTGAGCCCTGCCGGTTGGCGCTCCAGATGTCCCACACCACAGCGCTTCCGGACTCCGTCCCGTCACTGGTGATCACCGGCGGCCCGCTGCCCCAGCCGAACACGTCGGGCGAGGTGGCGACGAGCGAAAGCGATGGCTGGCCGGTGCCGGAGAGGCCGTACTTGTAGACGTCCAGCACCCCCCCGCCGCTCGAGCCGCTCGAGGTTGGGATGTAGACGTAGCCGCCGTCGCCCGGCCACACGCCGGCGCGTCCCCAGACGCCGCCGCGCGGCCCGATCCGCTGCACGACGTCGTCGGCGCCGTCGGGACCCTGGTCGAAGCCGCCGAGCGAGTCGCGGTTGAGCAGGTAGACGTAGCCCTGTTTGCCGACGGCGACCGCGAGATGGGGGATCGCCGCCGTGCCGAAATAGGCGTCCGGCAGCCCGACGACGCCGCCGGAGCCGAAGTCCGCGTCATAGGTGTCGAGCGTCTGCGCGTCGAAGGGCGCGAAGAAGTCGACCGGCGCAAGCGTCCCGTCCGGCTGCACGTCGAGCCGGACGATCGACTCCCCGAACGTCGCCGGCAGGACGTCGCCCGGTGTCGGTGTCGACGGGGCGCCGCCGTTGCCCGTGCTCAGGATGATCGATCCGGGCTCGTCCGACATCAGTCCGACGCCCGACTGCCAGATCCCGGCGCCGGAGCTGTCGGGCGAGTCGTCGACCCAGCGGGCCGTGACCTGGCCGGCGGTCGAGACGCCGAACACCCACCCCTGCCAGGTCGAGTAGTCGCAATGGCTGCCGAAGCCTGCGTACACGACTCCGTCGGTCAGCAGCAGGCCGGGGCGCTGCTGCTGGTCCAGTGCCGAGAACGTTGCACCCGGCTCGTTCTGCGCCGTCCCGCTCAGCTGCACCGGGAAACCCGGCCGTGTTGCCCCGGAGGAGACGTCCAGCGCATCCATGTACCAGGCGGCTGGGCCCGAGGAGCCCGAGACATACGTCTTGTAGGTGAGGTAGACCGTGTTCGTGTTCGGGTCGATCACCGGCGTGGCCGTCGTTCCGATCGACGGTGTGATGTCCCCGCAGCCGATGTCGAGCGGGTTCCACGGCGTGCCGAGGTCGCGCGACCACTGTGTCGCGCCGGTAGCCGGGTCGAGACCGTAGACCTTGTCGTTCTCCGTCGCGACGATCAGCGTGCCGTTCGAGAGCAGCGGCTGCGCGTACACCTGGCCGTTGACCGGTGTCGACCACAGCTGGCCGAACGTCCCCCCGGTGACGAGCCCGGGCGTGATCGACGGCTCGTCCGGATACCAGCCGTCGCGCAGGTCATCGCCGGCGTTGGTGACGGGCGGCGCGCTCGCCGCCGCTCCCGCCGACGCCGCCGGGAGCACGGCCGCGAATGCGAGCACGGTCCCGAGCGCGAGCGCGACGCCCACTGCGACTGAGACGGCCCGAATCCGGCGCAATGATTCTTCTCCGTGACAT
The DNA here is from genome assembly GCA_963830975.1 of uncultured Solirubrobacterales bacterium. Taxonomy (GTDB): domain Bacteria; phylum Actinomycetota; class Thermoleophilia; order Solirubrobacterales; family Solirubrobacteraceae; genus Palsa-513. Next base: position 285,310 of record CAWHOI010000005.1, on the reverse strand, counting down.
GACGGCCTCGCGACCCACGAGGCCTGCTTTGCTCAGAGCGGCCGAAGGGTACCTGCGCGGGCCCCGCGCGAGGCGGGGGAAAAGCCACCCACGCCGCATCCGTTCCGCGACCGCCCGACCGGCGCAGGGCCAAGCGATCCTGGCACTCTCACCCAGAGACTGCCAATCTTCTTGACAGAAGCCCCGCGCACGCTGTATTCTGGGCCCTGACTGGCACTCTCACAACGAGAGTGCCAAACGGATCGGCGACCTCCCAACGGGGTCGCCCACCGCTGGAAGCACACACTCAACGGAGGTTTCAAGATGAAGCTCAAGCCCCTGGGCGATCGGCTGATCGTGCGGGCAATCGAGGAGGAGGAGACCACCGCGAGTGGGCTCGTCCTGCCCGACACCGCCAAGGAGAAGCCGCAGAAGGGCAAGGTCCTGGCCGTCGGCGACGGCAAGCTCGACGACGACGGCAAGCGGATTCCGCTCGACGTCTCCGAGGGCGACGAGGTCCTGTACAGCAAATACGGCGGGACCGAGATCAAGGTCGACGGCGAGGACCTGCTGGTCCTGCGCGAGTCCGACGTCCTCGCACGCGTCGAGTCCTAAGGAGACTGAACGAAGATGGCTCACAAGGAACTGAAGTACAGCGTCGACGCGCGCAAGGCTCTCGAGGCCGGCGTCGACGCGGTCGCCAACGCGGTCAAGGTCACGCTCGGCCCGAAGGGCCGCTACGTCGTCCTCGACAAGAAGTTCGGCGCCCCCACGATCACCAACGACGGTGTCACGATCGCGCGTGAGATCGAGGTCCAGGACCCGTTCGAGAACCAGGGCGCTCAGCTCGTGCGCGAGGTCGCCACGGCGACCAACGACGTTGCCGGCGACGGCACGACGACCGCGACCGTGCTGGCCCAGGCGATCGTTCGCCAGGGGCTGAAGAACGTCACGGCCGGCGCGAACCCGCTGGCGCTCAAGCGCGGCATCGAGCGCGCCGTCAACCAGGTCGTCGAGCACATCGGCACGCAGTCGAAGGAGGTCTCCGGTAAGGACCAGATCGCGCGCGTGGCGACGATCTCCGCCGGCGACGACGAGATCGGCGACGTCATCGCCGACGCGATCGAGCGGGTCGGCAAGGACGGCGTGGTCAACGTCGAGGAGGGCCAGACGTTCGGCATGGACCTCGAGTTCACCGAGGGCATGCAGTTCGACAAGGGCTACATCTCGCCCTACATGGTCACCGACCAGGACCGCATGGAGGCCGTGCTCGAGGACCCCTACATCCTGATCGCCAACCAGAAGATCGGCTCGGTCCGCGACGTGCTGCCGGTGCTCGAGGCGGTCATCCAGTCGGGCAAGCCGCTGCTGATCATCGCCGAGGACGTCGAGGGTGAGTCCCTCGCGACGCTCGTCGTCAACAAGCTCCGCGGCACCTTCACCGGCGTCGCGGTCAAGGCGCCGGGCTTCGGCGATCGCCGCAAGCGGATGCTCGAGGACATCGCGATCCTCACCAACGCCGAGGTCATCACCGAGGAGATGGGTCTCAAGCTCGAGAACACCCAGATCTCCCAGCTCGGGCGCGCGCGCCGCGTCGTCGTGGCGAAGGACAACACGACGATCGTCGACGGCGCGGGTGACGCGGCCGCGATCAAGGGCCGCATCAACCAGATCAAGACCGAGATCGAGAACACCGACTCCGACTTCGATCGCGAGAAGCTCCAGGAGCGCCTCGCGAAGCTGTCGGGCGGTGTCGCCGTCGTCAAGGTCGGCGCGGCCACCGAGACCGAGATGAAGGAGAAGAAGCACCGCGTCGAGGACGCGCTGCAGGCCACCCGCGCGGCCCTCGAGGAGGGCATCGTGCCGGGCGGCGGCGTGGCGCTGCTCGAGGCGACCGCGGCGATCAAGCTCGACGAGATCGAGGACGAGGACGAGAAGACGGGCGCCAAGATCGTGCTCCGCGCGCTCGAGGAGCCGCTCCGTCAGATCGCCGAGAACGCCGGGCTCGAGGGCTCGGTCGTCGTCAACGAGGTGCGCAAGTCCAAGAAGGGCCACGGCCTCAACGCCGCCACGAACGAGATCGTCGATCTCGTCGCGGCCGGCGTGATCGACCCGGCGATGGTCACGCGCTCCGCGCTGCAGAACGCCGCGTCGATCGCCAAGAACATCCTCACGACCGAGGCGATCGTCGCCGAGATGCCGGAGAAGGACAACGGCCACGGCGGCGGCGGCATGCCGGACATGAGCGGAATGATGTAGAGGCTGCGGGAGCCCGGCGTTCGCCGCGCGCTCCTTGCTGCTTTGAAGTGCGGGAGGCCCGGCGCTCTGCCGGGCCTCCGCCTGTTTCGGGGGCGGATTTCTTGGGGTGGCGCGGGCGGCGGAGCGCTCGCGATATTGAGACGGCGTCTCTTGCCCCTTCTTGCGGATCCGGCCGATTAGTTCGCGCGCTCACGGTGGTCTTATCGTGCAGATCCACAACCAACCTTGGAGGACCGACATGACCACCACCGCAACCAAGATCGGCCGCATCAGCCTCGTGTGCGTCTCGGCGAGTGACCAGGACCGCTCGATCGAGTTCTACGAGCGGGCGCTCGGCTTCGAGAAGCGCACCGACGTCGCGTTCGGCGAGAGCTACCGCTGGGTCGAGGTGTACCCGCCGAGCGGCCCGACGGGAATCGCGCTCGCGCCGCCACGCCCCGGCGAGGCGGTCACCGCAACGCAGACCGGCATCACCCTCACCACCGACGACATCGACGCCGCCCACGCCCAGCTGAAGGCCGCCGGCGCCGACGTCGACGCCGAGGTCTCCCGCATGGGCGACCCGGTACCGCCGATGTTCTGGTTCCGCGACCCCGACGGCCACTCGCTGATGGTCGTCGAGCAGGCCTGAGCGGCGCATGCGGGGGCGGCGGGGTGCCGCCGCCCCCCGGCCTCTCCGTGCCGCTCAGCTCGGCGTTCGCGGTCTGATCCAGACGGTGGCGTGGGTGGGTTGCACGGCGCGGTTGACGGCGTCGAGCAGGTCGGTGCGGATGGCGTCGAGTTCGACCGCGTCGCGCAGGCGCGCGGTGAATGCGGCGACGGTCGCTTCGGCGTCGTAGCGGGCGCGGTTGAAGCGCCGGTCGACGAGATGTTGGATGCGCTTGCGCAGCGGGTTGAAGAGCGCCGCGGCGGCGAGTGTCGACGCGGCGACTCCGACGCGTCCGGAGATGGCGAGCGTGTTGGTGGTGAGCGCGACGAGGCCGATGAAGGTGGCGACCAGCAGAGCGGTGAGGATGGCGTAGGAGAGCGTGCGGCTGATCAGGCGGTCGATCTCATACAGCCGGTAGCGCAGGATTCCCACGCCCATCGCGAGCGGCAGTGCCATCAAGCCGACGGGGAAGAGGACGTCCGACACGATCGCCGGCCCGTTCGACCACGCGATCACGATCACGAGGAACACCACGCACATCGCCGCGGCGCTGCCGAGCCACTTCAACTGCTGGCGGCGCTCGCCGGTCGCTCGCCGGTAGTTGCGGACCTGGTAGACGACGGCGGCGAGCGAGAGCAGCAGGCACGCCGCGAAGCCGGCCTTGTAGATCGGCAAGAACCAGGCGTTGCCGCCGCTCGGGTTGTTCAACCCGATCAGGTTGCCGCTGCCGTCGACCGGGACCGCGAGACTCAGGTCGGCGATGGCAACGCTGAAGACGCCGACGGTGAACGCTGCTCCGAGCGCGAGGTAGGCTCGCAGCGGCCAGCGCCACCGTGCTCCCACGTGACCGTCCGGGAACAGCAGGATCACGAGCGGCAGCAGCAGGAACCCGTAGGTCCAGCCGCCGCTCAGGAGTACCGCGACCGGTCCGAGCGGCAGCGCCCCGTGGTGGGTCTTGTAGTCGAGGTAGGCGTAGGCGGGCGTGAGGCTGCCGATGTTGATCGCGAGCGAGAGGCCGAGCAGCAACCAGCCCGTCGGGTTGCGCGGCTCGCGCCGCGCGACCAGGACGCCGACCGCCGTGAACGAGATTCCGAAGGCGAACCACAGCACGGCTTGGAGAAAGTCCGCCGGGGTGCTGCCGCCGGCGGCGGACGGTGAAGCGGAGCCTGGAACCAGGAACTCCAGCGGGACCTCGGCGAGCAGTGCCAGCAGCGCCACCCCGCCGAGCACCGCAACCGCCACCGTCGGCAACCTGAACCGCTCGCGGCCGCCCGTCGGCTCGCCGCCCGCGCCGGCCCCGCGCCCGTCCTGCGCGATTCGTCGACTCGCCCGCATCGGCGCAATCTAGTCCGAGGGGCGTTCCGAGAACGTTACGAGGCTACGGCGCTGCGCGGTCGCGGCGGCTCGCCGACGTATTTCGCGCTCGGGCGGATGAGTCGCCCCTCGCGCTTCTGCTCGAGCACGTGCGCCGACCAGCCCGCGGTACGGGCGCAGGTGAACATCGGTGTGAACAGCTCGGCCGGGATCTCCGCGAAGTCGAGCACGACCGCGGACCAGAACTCGACGTTGGTGGCGAGCACCCGGTCCGGCTTGCGCGCATGCAGTTCGGCCAGGGCGGCCTGCTCGAGCGCCTCGGCGACCTCCAGCCGGCGCGCCCCCAGCTCACGGGCGGTCCGGCGCAGCACCCGGGCGCGTGGATCCTCCGCGCGGTATACGCGGTGACCGAAGCCCATCAGGCGATCCCCGCGGTCCAGTGCGTCCTTCACCCAGCGCTCGGCGTCGCCGAGCGCCTCGACCTCATCGAGCATCTTCAGCACGCGCGACGGCGCGCCGCCGTGCAGCGGCCCCGACAGCGCCCCGACGGCGGCTGACAGCGCGGCCGCGCAGTCGGCGCCGGTTGAGGCCACGACCCGCGCGGTGAAGGTCGAGGCGTTCATGCCGTGCTCGGCGGCGGACACCCAGTAGGCGTCGATCGCCTTCGCGGCCTGCGGATCGGCCTCGCCGCGCCAGCGGATCAGGAAGCGCTCCGCGCTGGTGTGGCCGCGGTCGACCTCGGTCTGGGGCACCTCGGCGTCGTGCGCGCCGCGTGCCGACTGGGCGACGAACGACAGCGTCGCGGCCGACAGTCGTGACAGATCGTCGCGGACCTGGTCCTCGCCGATGTCGATCAGCTGGCCGAGGTTCCACTGCGCCCCGAGCAACGCCAGCCCGGCCTGCACGTCCACGCGCACGTTGCCGCTGCGGACGGGTAGCGGCTGCGCCGGCGCCGGGGCCATTCCCGGCTCGAACGCGTCGTCCACCAGGAGCCCCCAGACCTGCTCGTAGGGAACCGAGCCGACCAGCTCCTCGATGTCGACGCCGCGGTAGCGCAGCGCGCCACCGTCGCGGTCGGGCTCGGCGATCTGGGTGGCGAAGGCAACGACGCCTTCCAGGCCCGACTGGACTTCGCTCATGTGCGCGCCCTTTCTGACGACGATTGCCCGCCGGCGGTGGCCCGCCCCACCGGCCCCCGGGCGGGGCCCCCATACGGGGAACGCGAGCGGGATTCTCGCGGGGACTCTAAGCCCTCGGCGAATCCGGCGCAGGTAGGCTCCGACGGAGATGAGCGGCGAGCTGATGTTTCGATCCCCCGGCGAGCTGGCCGCGATGGTTCGCGGCGGCGAGCTGTCGGCGCGCGAGCTCGTCAGCGTTTCGCTGGAGCGGATCGAGGCCCTGGATCCGCGGCTCGGCGCCTTCGTCGAGGTTGACCGTGACGGCGCGCTGAGCGCAGCCGACGCGATCGAGCCCGGGGACGCGCGTCCCTATGCCGGAGTGCCGATCGCGATCAAGAACAACCGGGCGGTCGCGGGCCTGCGTCTGACCCAGGGCTGCGCCCTCATGCGCGACTTCGTCGCCGGCTACGACCACAGCGTCGTGCGCCGCCTGCGCGCAGCCGGCTTCGTGATCGTCGGCACGACCAAGCTGCCGGAGTACGGGATCCTGCCCGTGACCGAGCCCCACCTGCACGGACCCGCGCGCAACCCGTGGGATCCGTCGCTCACGCCCGGCGGCTCCTCGGGCGGCTCGGCGGCCGCGCTCGCCGCCGGCATGGTGCCGATCGCGCACGGCAACGACGGTGGCGGCTCCCTGCGCATACCGGCGGCCTGCTGCGGGCTGGTCGGGTTGAAGGCGCAGCGCCACCGCGTCTCGGCCGCGCCCGAGCTCGGCGCCTCCCCGCTCGTGCTCGACGGCGTGCTGACGCGCACCGTTGCCGACACCGCGGCGCTGCTGGACCTGATCGCCGGCTACGAGATAGGTGACGCAGCCTGGTTCCCGCCGCCCGAGGAGCCGTTCGCGCAGACCGCCGCGCGCGCTCCGCGCAACCTGCGGATCGCCTTCACGAAGCTTCCGCCGATCCCTGACGCACCGCTCGACCCGCACTGCGCCGGCGCGGTGGATCGGGCCGCAGCGCTCGCCGAGGGCCTCGGTCACGCGGTCGAGGAGGTCGATCCGCCGTGGCAGAGCGAGGAGCTGTTCGACCTCTTCTGCGACTACTTCGCCGCGCAGGTCGCGCTCGGGATCCGCTTCTCCGCACTCGTCGCCGGGCGTGCCGAGCCCACCGCGGCCGACATGGAGCCGATGAGCTGGGCGCTATGGGAGCGCTGTCGCGGCATCGATGCGGTCGGCTTCCAGCTGCTGCAGACACAGCTGCAGAGCCGGATGCGCGCCCTGATCGGGTTCCTCGAGCCCTACGACGCCCTGCTCACGCCGGCCCTCGCCCAGCGCCCGCTCCCGATCGGCTCGCTGGACACGGCGGCACCCGAGCCGCTCCAGACGTTCAGGCGCTCGGGCTACTTCACGCCCTTCACGCCGATCTTCAACACGAGCGGCCAGCCGGCGGTTGCGCTGCCGCTGTTCGAGGGCGAGGACGGCCTGCCGCTCGCAGTGCAGCTGGTCGGCCGGCCGGCCGGCGAGGGGCCGCTGCTCGCGCTCGCCGCTGCGCTCGAAGCCGCGGCGCCGCCGATTCCGCGCCGCCCGCTGGTCAGCTGACGCCGAGCACCGATGCCATCGCCCGGGGCTGCACGCCCAGCGCCTGCACGTCCCGGGTGCCGGCGGTGGGGAGCATCGAGACCTCCATCAGCTCGGCCTCGTCCCAGGTGGCGAACGCGCGTTGTCCCATCACCCGCTCGGTCAGCCGCAGCGCGGCGGCCACCGCCGCCGTCGGCACGTGCACGAGCGCGCGCCGCTTGTGCAGCGCCCGCAGGTTCAGGCGCACGATCTGCTCGTGCGTGAGCACATCCGGTCCGGCGAGCTCGTAGCGCGCGTCAGCCGTCGGCCGCGACAGCGCGGCCATCACGCACTCGGCGACGTCGGCGACCCAGATCGGAGCGAACTGGGCGCGCCCTCGGCCGGAGAACGGCATCACGGCGGGGATCAGCGACAGCCTCGACAGCAACGTCAGGTAGGGATCGCCAGGGGCGTAGATGATCGACGGCGCGAACACGATCGAGGGGATCTCGCTCTCGCGCACCGCCTCCTCGGCCAGTGCCTTGGCGCGCAGCAGACGGGCCCGGCTCTGCGTGCCGGCGCCCAGCGCGCTGAAGAAGACGAATCGCTCGGCGCCCGCCCGGCGCGCCGCGTCGACCAGGCGCCACGTCGCGATGCCGGACAGCTCCTCGATCGAGCCCTGCGGCTGGTCGCGGATGGTTGCCGCCAGATGGATCACGGTGTCGACGCCGCGCAGCGCGTTGCGGAACGAGGGCGGGTCCGCGAGGTCGCCCAGCGCGATCTGCACGCGCACCCGGTCCTCGCCGAGCCGGCGCGGGTCGCGGACCAGGCAGCGGACGGGCACGCCGGCGGCGATCAGGCGACGGCGCAGCGCGCTGCCGACCAGCCCGGTTGCACCGGTGAGCAGCAGCATGCACGCAGCCTACCCAGCCGGGCAGCGACCCGGCCGGCGGCCCCACGACCGGCCAGCGGCAATGTTTCGCGACTGGCGGGCACGTAATATTCGCCTCCCAGACCCCGACGAAGGAATCAGAACCAGATGGCCTATGTGATCGCGGAGCCGTGCATCGGGACCAAGGACAACTCGTGTGTCGAGGTCTGCCCGGTCGACTGCATCCATCCGACCCCGGAGGAGCCCGGCTACGCCGAGGTCGAGATGCTCTACATCGATCCCGACGAGTGCATCGACTGCGACGCCTGTGTCGAGGCCTGTCCGGTTGACGCCTGCTTCGCCGAGGATCAGCTCCCCGACGAGTGGGGCAAGTACATCCAGATCAACGCGGAGTACTACAAGAACGGCTGAGCGGGTCGCGGCGCTCGCCGCGACCGCCGCAGATCAGAACGAGGCGGGAGCCGGCTGCTCGTCGACCGGCGTCTGCACGGCGGTGCAGTACGCGCAGCGCCGTGCGGCCTTGGGGATCTCGGACAGGCACTCGGTGCAGGCCCGCGTGTCGGAATCCGGATCCGGCTGGCCCGCCGCGCGCCGCGCGGCCATCACGTTCAGCGGCTTGATGACGAAGAAGAAGATCGCCGCCGCGACGGACAGGAACGTGATCAGCGCGTTGATGAAGTCGCCGTAGAGGAAGTGGCTGCTGTTGAGCGTGAACGACAGGGCGCCGAAGTTCGGCTGGCCGAAGATCAGGGCGATGATCGGCGTCAGCAGGTCGGCGACCAGGGCCTTGATCACCAGGCCGAAGGCGGTGCCGAGAACCACCGCGACCGCAAGGTCGACCACGTTGCCGCGCGAGAGGAAGTTCTTGAACTCCGTCATCAGACCGCGCATGGCGCGAGCCTACCCCCTGGCCGCTCGGCGGTGGGATTTTCTCCACTCTCCGCCCGGTCCCGGGCGCTACTGCGTCGAGGAGAGGATCCACAGGCCGAGGCTCGTGAACGCGACCATCACGGTCAGCATCCAGTACTGCGAGCGCGTCGCGTCGCGGGCACGCCGGTACAGCGTGATGGCGCGGTCATGCGCAAGTGTCAGGCCGGCCACGTGGCCGACGATCAGCGCGCCGACCTGCACGTACCACACGAGGTTGCCGCTGACGACCGCGAGGTTCGGCTGAAAGCCGGCCGTGCCGAAGATGTTGGCGCCGCTGCCGAGCGGATCGGAGATCAGGTACACCATCGACTGCCCGGAGAACACCAGCAGCGAGAAGTAGTGCGCGAGGACGTAGGCGATCGAGATCGGCAGCAGGGTGTGGGCGAAGCGCCGCGCGAGATCGCTCGCGCCGTAGCCGCCGACGGAGCGCATGCCGAGCGTGCCGAGGCGGTAGAAGCCGCCCACGATCGCGACCATCGCGAACAGCCCCAGCGTGTAGGCGCACTCCGACGCGGCCGTCGGGTCTGACACGCCGAGGGACCCGAACAGGCTGTAGAGGTGCGGGAACAGGCTGATCCACACCGTCCCGTTGGAGAAGCCGTCAAAGCTCGTCGAGCCGATCATCACCGCGATCAGCGCGATCGTGCCCGGCACGAAGTCGAGCTCGACCGCGCCGACGAACGGTGGACGCCGCGCTATGCGCCCCTCCCGCCAGCGCAGCGGAGCCATCAGGCCGAACAGCCCGAAGTAGACCCCGAACGCGTCTCCGCGCGCGGTCCACGTCTCGATCCCGTAGAGGCTCATGGCGACCAGCTGCACGGCGGCGTAGCCGAGCGCGAGGAACGCGAGCAGCCGAGGCTCGACCCGCTGCGCCGGGTTGTCGACGAGCTCGAGCCAGGCGAAGCAGAGGATGCCGAACGCCGCCGGCCAGCGGCCGAGCCAGGCCGGATAGGGGAGCGGCTCGGCGCCGGGGCGTCCGCGGCGTGCCTTCGCCGCGAGCCACGCCGCGGCGCGCGCCAGCGCTCGCCACGGGTTGAAGGGCCGGAACGCGTCGCCGAGCAGGACCGACACCACGGCGAGTCCGACCCAGAACACGACGTAGATCCAGGTCGGCGTGATGTTCGCCGTGACGAGCTGCGCGCCGTCTATCCCGGCGTAGACGACGAGCACGAAGAGCGCGAGCCCGATCGCACCGCAGAGCGGGTCGAGCCAGCGCGGATAGCGCAGCCAGGCACGATCGCGGCGAGCCTCCAGTCGCGGCGTCGGCCAGAGCGTCGCGAGCGCCACGAACGAGACGACGAGGACGATCGCCGTTGCCCAGGCGAACAGCCACGTCGGGATCGGCAGGTCGGTGACGAGCTGGATGCCGTGCGCGGCCGCGGCCGCGGGCAGCGCGAGGCCGGCGAGCAGCCCGCCGAGCGTTCCGAACGCAAGGCGGCGGGTCAGGCCGGCGCGACGACCCCGGCGGCGCGTCACCGTCAGCGGTTCCGGCGAACCACCGAGGCTACCCCGCCATCGGCAGCGCCATCCCGACCGGCGCCGCGGCGCGCGGCCTGGGTGGCGGGGCGAGCGCGATGAGCCCGCGTGCGGCATGGCGGATCGCCTGCGAGGCCGGATCGTCGGGATTCTCCACGACCAGCGGCACGCCGGCGTCCGAGGCCGCGCGCAGCGGCATCGTCAGCGGGACGCGGCCGAGCAGGGGTACGTCGAGCTCCTCGGCGAGCGCCGCACCGCCGCCCTCGCCGAAGATCGCGTAACGCTCGCCGTCCGGCGTGACGAAGCCGGCCATGTTCTCGATCACGCCCGAGATCTCGAGCGACACCTTGTGCGCCATCTCCGCGGCGCGGCGGGCGACCCGCTGGGCGGCGGGCTGGGGGGTCGTGACGATCACGAAGCTGGCCTGCGGCAGCAGCTGGGCGAGCGTCATCGAGACATCGCCGGTGCCCGGCGGGAGGTCGATCAGCAGGAAGTCCAGCGCACCCCACTCGACGTCCTCGAGGAACTGCTTGAGCGCCTTGTGCAGCATCGGCCCGCGCCACACCACGGCGGCGTCCTCCTCGATGAAGAAGCCGATCGACATGACCGCGATTCCGCGCGCGTCGAGCGGGATGATCTTGCGCTCCGCGGAGATCGCCGGGCGCTCGGCGCCGAGCCCCAGCATGCGCGGGATCGAGTAGCCCCAGACGTCCGCGTCGAGCACACCGACCCGGCGGCCCTCACTCGCCAGCGCGGCCGCGAGGTTCGCGGTCAGCGTCGACTTGCCGACGCCGCCCTTGCCGGAGCCGATGCAGACGACGTTCTGGACCTGGGCGAGCGCGCCGGCCGGGAGCTCCTCCCGGCCGAGCGTCTGACGCAACGCCGTCTTCTGCTCGTCGCTGAGCACGTCGAAGTCGACGGCCACCGAGCGCACGCCGTCGAGCCCCATCACGGCGTCACGCACGCTGCTCTGGAAGTGCCCGCGGATCGGGCAGCCGGCGGTGGTCAGGGAGACCGTCACCGACACCTCCCCGTCGGCGCCGAGCTCGATCCGGCGGATCATGTCCAGCTCCACGATCGAGCGGTGAAGCTCCGGGTCGATCACGACCTCGAGCGCCTTGCGGATCTCCTCGACGGTGGGCATCACGCCATTCTCGCAAACCGGCGTCGGCGGGCGCCGCGGGGTCCCTGGCGGTGGACTCGCGGCGGGTGTCCCCGGCGGCCACGGCGAGTCTGCCCGACTGGCTACAGTGCCAGCGTGCGCGTACTCGTGCTGGGCGCGGGGTTCGGCGGCCTGGAGCTGACGACCCGGTTGTCGGAGGAGTTCGGGGAGGCCGTCGAGATCACGCTGATCGATCAGCGTGACGCGTTCGTCTTCGGCTTCTCGAAGCTCGACGTGATGTTCGGGCGAACCGTGGCGGCCTCGGTCAGTCACCCCTACCGTGACCTGGTCAAGCCGGGCGTGACGTTCGTCCAGGCGAGCATCCGGTCCATCGATCCGCGCGCCAAGCGCGTTCAGACGGACGCGGGCGAGTTCGAGGGCGACATCATGGTCGTCGCGCTCGGCGCCGATCTGGACCCCTCCGCGACGCCCGGGCTGAACGAGGCCGGCCACGACTTCTACACCGTCGACGGCGCCTTCGCGACGCGCGAGGTGCTCGCCGGCTTCGACGGCGGTCACGTGATCGTCGGCGTGCTGGCGACGCCGTTCAAGTGTCCGCCCGCACCGAGCGAGACCGCGCTGATGCTGCACGACCTCCTCGTCGAACGCGGGGTCCGAGAGCGCTCGGAGATCTCGTTGGTCATGGATTTCAGCCGGCCGATCCCGCCGTCGCCGGAGGCGTCGGCGGCGCTCGAGGCCGCGTTCGCCGAGCGCGGGATCGCCTGGTACCCGCGGCGCGAGGTGTGCGAGCTCGACCCGGCGCGCAACGTGGCGATCCTTCGCGACGGCGGCGAGATGCCGTTCGACCTCTTCCTGGGCGTGCCCGTGCACCGCGCGCCGGCTGTCGTGGCCGAATCGGGGATGACCGTCGACGGCTGGATACCGGTTGACCCGCTGACGCTCGAGACGGGATTCGACGGGGTGTACGCGGTGGGGGACGTGGCGGCGGTCGGGACGCCCAGGGCAGGAGTCTTCGCCGAGGGGCAGGCGGCCGTCGCGGCGGAGCGGATCGCGGCCACCATCCGCGAGGAGGCGACCGATGCGCGCTACGGCGGCCGCGGGGTCTGCTACCTGGAGTTCGGGCACGGCCAGGTGGCTCTCGTCGACGTCACGTTCTTCGGCGAGCAGCGCGTCGGGAAGCTCGTCGGGCCCTCCGAGGCCCACATGGCGGAGAAGGTCGAGTTTGGATCCAGCCGGATCAGGCGCTGGTTCGGGCGCGACTGGCAGGCCGTCTGATCGGCGACCGTCGAGCCTGACCGCTCCCGCGCGCCGTCACTCGCCGATGCGCCCGGCCCAGGCGTCATCGACCGGCCGGTAGCCGAGGCTCTCGGCGGCGGCGAGGTCGACGGCGAGGTGGCGGTTCGCGGACACGCCGTTGACGACGAGGAACCCCGTCCGCTCCACCTCGACGGCGAGTCGCAGCAGCTGGGTGCAGTCGCGCGGGCTGAGCCAGACCGGCAGGTCACGGGCGCTGTCGCCCTCGCCGCTCGGCGGCAGCGCGGCGAAGAAGCCGAGCCGCAGCGCGACGACCGAGGTCTCAGAGCTCGACGCGACCCAGCCGCCGAGCGCCTCGGCCCAGGCCTTCGTCGCCCCGTAGAGGTTCGCCGGCAGCGGCGAGTCGCTGCTGCGCCGCTGGATCCCGTCGGGGTAGCCCGACACGGCGTGCACGCTGCTCGCCAGCACGAGGCGCCGCACGCCGCAGTCCATCGCCGCCTGCGCGACCTCGTGGACGCCGACGACGTTGGCCGGCTGGAGCTCCTCCCAGCTCGCCCACGGCTGCGCGACGGCGGCGAGATGGATCACCGCGTCCGCGCCGGCGAAGGCATCCCGGCAGGCATCGCCGCTCGTGACGTCCAGCACGCGGCCCGCACCGGCGACGCGGTCGGTCAGCTGGAGATCCCAGAGCTCCGCGAGCGCGGGGGAGACGGCCCTGCCGATCAATCCGGCGGCGCCCGTCATCACCACCCGGCGCGGCGACTGCGTCACGCTGCCAGCGTAGCGCGGCCTGCCGCGGCCGCCCGCACGCGGGATTCCGACAGGGACCCCGACCCGGGAGCGGGCGTCGGGGGAGCACGCGTCGGGCGGCGCGGCAACGCACAGTAAGGTCCGGCCGCCTGCCGGACACGTTGTGGGCATGCTGTCGCTATCGATCCCGCGGTCGGCGCCGGTCGGCGCCGAGGCGCCCGCGAGACTTCGGCTCGCTGCGAGCGTTTGTGTGGTTGTTCGGTGGCGACAGGCTCGACTGGCAAGGGGGTTGTGATGCGGAGATGGGGCGTCGCGTTGGTCGCGGTCCTGGGGGTCCTGGCCGGCGCGGTCGGGTTCGGCGGTGCGGGCGCGACCGCCGCATCGACCGCTGCATCGACCGCCACGGCTGGTTCGTCGACCAGCGATCTGGTTGCGCTGCCAGGCGGGGCCTGGGGCCTGAAGGCCTACGACGGCTACGTCATCTTCAGCACGCGCGACCCCGGCACTGTGCGCTGGCAGCTGATGGAGTGGCACGACGGCGTGATCAGCGCGTTGGATGTCCCCACCCGCTCGGTGCCCTTCGACGCCGACATCGGCCCGGATGCGAACGGCGACCCGGCGGTGGTGTACTCGCGTTGCGCCACCGAGCCGAGCTACGACGGACTCGGGCAGTTCGACTGGGCGACGGCGCGGGGCTGCCGGATCTGGGAGCTCTCCCTGCCCGGCGGTTCGCCGCGGCTGCTGAACGCGATCGGCGCCGTGGGCGCCTCCGATTCGACGCCGGCGATCTGGGACGGCGCGATCGCGTTCGCACGGGTTCCCGCGCACGCCTCGCCGCGTGTCGCGGCGATCTATCTGTGGGCTGCCGGCAGGCCGCTGCGCCATCTCGCCGGCGGCAGTCCGCCGTGTCCGCTCGGAATCTCCTGCCCGCACAGCCACGCCTGGGCGGCCGCGATGTCGCTCGACGCAAACGTGCTCGCGATCGATTGGGCGCTGAAGGGCTACCACGTCGCCGCGGCGGGCTGCGGACCCGCGGGCGGAGAGATCTGGGAGATGCTCGCCGACCGGCTCAGCGGCGGCCAGCGGAGCTTCGCCGACACCGGCGGCTTCGACGGGTGCAACGCCACGCGCTTCATGCCGGCCTCGCCGAGCGCCGTCGGCGGCTCGATTCTCTACTCCTGGCAGTACCCCGTGCTCGAAGATCGGGGGACGCCGCCGCTCGATGAGGCGGTCCGCCTGGTGCAGTTCGCTCCCGCCGCCCGCCGCTGGGAGACGGCGTCGGTGGCGCCCGGGCCGGCCGTGGCCAACCCCGGCGACAGCACGGTCGCCGGCGTCGCCGCCGACGGCTCGACGACATACTGGGTCAGCTACACGCCCAGCCTGTCGCCCGGACGCGACGACTATGCGCCCGCGACCGACTATCCGATCGGGGTCTGCGACACATCGCCGCTCGCCGACCCTGAGCGCGAGACGGGCAGCTGCGAGCTCGAGGCGACCACCGCCCTGCCGCTCGCGGTCGAATCGCGCCACGACTACTTCGTCGCCCCGGCCGACCCCTACCTCCTCTACGGCCCGACGCCGGCGATACGCGGTTGCGACGCGGGCACGCTCCGCCTCGAGCTCGACACAAACGTCTCACCCAAGACCGAGCAGACTCCGCTGCTACTGCGGCTCGTCAACCGCGGCTCGGGCGCGTGTGCGCTCAACGGCTACCCGCTGATCAGGCTGGACGCCCCGACCGGCTCCCCCTACCCGTTCGCCTACCGGGACAGCGGCGACCAGGAGGTCACGAGCCGCCAGCCGGGCACGGTCACGCTGCTGGCGGGAGCGAGCGCCTGGGTGCTGATCAACAAGAACCACTGCGTCGCCTCGGACCACGGCCGGATCGCCACGCGGATCGAGCTCGCGCCGCCCCAGAGCGACGACTTCCTCCAGGCCGCCCTGCCCGCCGACTCCCGGTTCGACTACTGCGCCGCCCCCGATCCCGGCAACCACGTCGAGATCTCACCGGTCGAGTCGACCGCGCTGCGCACCACCTCGGGACCGCAGTCCTAACGCGCCAGTCCTGGCTGCGACACCGGCCGCCCAAGCGGCCCACAAAGCCGGGCGGGTTGAGGCCGAGCCAACGGCTCGGCCTCAAGAGCCCCCCTTTAAAGACCTCCGGGACGCCCCTTGCGAGACGCCCCGAAAGTCGAGGGAGGAGAGGGTCCTACCTGCCGGCGGGTTATGTGGCCGGCAGACTCACCCGATTCCGGTCTCTCCTGGCCGGGCGGGGGAAGCTTGGAGGAAGCCTTACGACATTTTCGGCACTCTGAGGCGGTTCCTTGAGGTTCGCGGCGCGTCTGCAACGGGACTGCCTGCGGACGGTGCTACGGACCTCAACTCGTGCCTCGTTACAGGCATGTTACGCCGTGCCACGACGCAACTCAACATCAACTCAACACCAACTCAACAAAGTATAGCGGCCCACATCTGTCTGTCCAGCACCGCTCGCAAGATTGTAACAAGCTGGCTCGACGGGCTCGCAAACGGGCCGTGTTTGGGGGGATTGGTCCCGGCTAGTTTGTAACAAACGGGACAGCCGTGCGGGCCAGCCAGGCGTCCGGATCGACGAGCTCGGCGAGCGTCGGCAGCGCGTGGGGGGCGCTCCAGACGCGATTGAGGCCCTCGATTCCGGCCCGCTGCACGACCGTGTCACAAAAACGCTTCCCGTCGCGGTACTGGCGCAGCTTCAGCTCGAATCCGAGCACCCGCTCGAGCAGGCGCATCGGCCCCGAGCGCGCGACGCGCCGGCGCTCGAGCGCCGCCCGCAGCTGCGCCTGCGAGGGGATCACCTCGGCGCCGACGGCGTCCATCACGTGCTCGGCGTGCCCTTCGATCACGGCCATCGTCGCCTGGATGCGGTCGACCAGCACGCGGCGTTCGCGGCCGATCGCGAGCGTCACCAGCTCGCCCTTGCGGACCGCCTCGATCCAGCCGCGCATGTCCTCGCCGCTTGGCACCTTCAGCCCCTTGGAGGTGTCGATGCGCACCTCGAGGGTGTCCACGACCTCGCGCACGAGCGACGCCAGGTGCAGCCGCAGCCACGGCACCGAGCCGAACTGCACGGCGTGGGTCATCTCGTGCAACGTCACCCAGTGCAGCAGCTGCTCGCCGTCGACCTCGAGGCGCTCGGCCGCGGAGCCGAGGTTCGGGCCGACCAGCAGCAGCCGCGGAACGCCGGTCGAGTCGAGCAGCGGCATGTCGTACTGCCCGAGCACGCGCTGGGCGAGAAAGCCGGTCAGTCCGCCGACCTGGGCGGAGAAGAGCGCCCGCGTCAGCGCGCGCGTCGGCTTCCCGAGCAGCCCCATTCCGCCGCCCACGCGGGCGCCGACGCGGTCGAGCACCGGGCGCATCGAGCGCAGGTTGGCCTCGATCCACTGCTGGCGCGAGACCATCTCCGGCGTCGGCAGCGCGCTGAGCGGCTCCAGGCGCGTGTACGCGATCACGCGCTGCTGGGAGTCGGCGGAGATCGCGGCGAGGTCGCCCGCCGGCGAGGCCACGGTGCCGCCCTGTCCGCCGATCGCCTCGGCGATCCGCCGGACCAGATTCCAGTCGATCACTCCACTGATGATGGCAGCGTCGCCAGCTCGGCGAGCGCGGCCGGCGTGTGCGCGGCGACGATCGGGGAGTGCGAGACCAGGTCGAGCGGGGCGCCGAGCGGGTCCTCAAAGGCCGGGAAGGCGACCAGTCCGCCGCTCTCGCGCACGATCAGCTGCGCCGCCGCGACGTCCACCGAGCGCACGCGCCCGAGCGTCGCCATGCCGTCCAGGCGCCCCGCGGCGAGCTGGCAGAGCGCGAGCGCCATCGAGCCGATCATGCGCACGCGGTAGGCGAGCAGGCCGAGCTCGGGACCGCTGCGCGCGAGGCGCCCCGGGCGCGCGGACTCGATCGCGACGAGCTCGAGGCGGCCGTTCGGTGTGCGCCGCTCACTGCCGCCGGCCGCCAGCGCGACGCCGTCCAGCAGCGCGCCGCCGTCGCGCCACGCGCTCCACTCCTCGCCGCTGCAGAGGTCGCAGACGAAGCCGAAGAAGACGTCCGCCATCGTCGGTCCGTCGGCCACCGCGATCGAGACGGAGTAGGGCCGCAGCCCGCGCTTGGCGTTCAGCGAGCCGTCGATCGGGTCGATCACCACGCGCAGCGGCCCGCCGCCGAAATCCACCTCGCCGCGCTCCTCGGAGAGCGCCGTGAAGCGAGCGCCCGCGGCCTGGACGCTCGCCAGCTCGGCGAAGATCAGCTCCTCCGCCGCCTGGTCGATCACCAGCGTGCGGTCGCCCCCTTCGCCGAGGCCGACCTCGACCGCGCGCTCGGATGTGCTCGGGTGCGCGGCCAGCATCGCGCGCAGCCCGACCACGACTCGCCCGCACGCGGCGAGCCAGTCCGGCTCGCGCGCGGAGGCAAACATCGAGCCATATCCTAGGTGGATGGCGAGCGCGCTCGACGGCCTGACCGACGCCCAGCGCGACGCGGTCACCCATCGCGGCTCGCCGCTGCTGGTGATCGGCGGCCCCGGCACCGGCAAGACCGAGATCCTGATCCGCCGCCTCGTCGCGCTCGCCGACGACGGCCTGGCGCCCCACATGACGTTGGTGCTGAGCGCGCAGCCAGGCCTGCGCGAGCGGATCGAGCTGGCGCTCGAGCGCGCGCACGAGGAGCTGGCGGTCTACAGCGTGCCGGACTTCTGCGTCTCGCTGCTCTCCTCGCAGGCCCGCCACGCCGGCATCGACCCGTTCGTCGACGTGCTCGGGGCACCCGACCGCCTGGCGATGCTGCTCGACCGCGCCGACGAGCTGGAGCTTCACCACCACGACTTCCGCGGCCGCCCGCTCGCGCTGTTCGCCGGCTTCATCCGGCGCATCGACCAGCTCAAGGCGGAGCTGATCGACGCCGCCGCCTACGCCGCCTGGGCGGCCGGCGTGGAGGGCCCCGGCGGCGAGCGCGAGCGCGAGTTCGCGGCCGTGATGGCGGCCCACGACCGCATGCTCGAGCAGCTCGGCAGCTTCGACGCGGGCGGAGTGCTGGCCGCCTGCGTCGGCCTGCTGCGCGGCGACGCCGCGCTGCGCGAGCGGATCGCCGCCCGCTTCCCCCAGATCCTGGTCGACGACTGGCAGGACCGCTCCCACGGCGAACGCGAGCTGGTCGGCGCGCTCGAGGCCGGCGGCAGCGTGCTCGGCGCGGCGGGCGACGACGACCAGGCGATCGGCCGGGCGCGCGGCGCCGGCGCCGCCAACCTGCTGCGTTTCGCCGAGCGCCGCGACGGCGCCTCGGTCGTGTCGCTCTCGCGCAGCCACCGCTGCCCGCAGCGCGTGCTGGACGCCGCGCACGCGGTCGTCGCGAGCGCCGGCTCGCGGATCGGCAAGGACCTGCGCGGCGACGCCGGCGGCGAGGTTCGCTTCTGGCAGGCCGCGAACGAGCGCGCGCAGGCCCAGCGCGTCGCGGCCGAGCTCGAGCGGCTGACCGGGCGCGAGGCGGTCGCGCCGGAGCGCTGCGCGGTCCTGGTGCGCTCGATCGGCGAGGAGGGTCAGGCGGTCGCGGTCGCGCTGGCCGAGCGTGCCGTGCCCTGCCGGATCGTCGGTGCCGACGCCTTCTTCGACCGCGCCGAGGTGCGCGACGTGCTGGCCTGGATGCGCCTGCTCGCCGACCCGCGCGACGCGCCGGCCGCGGTGCGCGCGCTGGCCCGCCCCCCGATCGAGCTGCCGGCGGCCGACATCGCGCGCTGCGTGCAGATCGCGCGCCGGCGGCGCATCGACATGGTCGCCGCGCTGGCGGCCGCGACCGAGTCTCCGCAGCTCGCGCCCGAGGCGCGCGAGCGCATCCAGCGCTTCCTGACGGTCCAGCGCGCCGCCGCCGCCGCGTTCGAGAACACCCGCGCCGACCTCTTCGTGCACCGCCTGATCGAGCGCCTCGCGCTGCGCCGCCAGCAGCTCTTCACGGCGCAGGCCGACGTCGTCGAGCGGCTGCTGAACCTGGCCAAGCTGGGGGACCTCGCGAGCGCGTTCGAGCGCCGCACGCCGGGCGCCAGCGCGCGCGAGTTCGCCCGCTACCTGGCGGTTCTCGCCGACGCCGGGCTCGGCGAGACCGAGGCGGCCCCGCCCGGGCGCCCGCGTGCCGTCGTGATCTGCGCGATCGAGGCGGTCGCGGGGCTCGAGTTCGACCACGTCTTCGTGCTCGGCCTGCACGCCACGCGGGCCGGCGCCGGCGCGCTCGGCCGCCGGGGCGCCGCGGTCGAGGCGATCGCCGACGCGCTCGCGCCCGAGCAGCTGCCGGAGCAGAGCGCTGAGGACCGCGCGCGGCGGCTGCTCTACGTCGCGATGACGCGCGCCCGCCACGGGCTCGTGCTGGCCTACGCCACCGCCTCCGCGCGCCGCTCCGCCCGCGCGCCCTCGCCGCTGCTCGAGCAGGCGCGCGCGGCGCTGCACGCGGACTGGGAGTCGCGCGACGAGGAGCTGTTCGGCCCCGCCGAGGCGCTGCACTCGATCTTCCGCGAGCGCCGCGACGAGCTGCTCGCGACGGTCGCGCGGCTCGGCACGCGCCTGGGCGAGCTGCGCTTCGACACCGACCTCGACGTCGCCCACGGCGTCGTTCGCTTCGTCGAGCTGGTCAAGCTCGCCTCGCTGCTGCAGCGCCGCGACGAGGAGCCGGTCGTCGACGCGCTCGCCGACATCAACACGCGCCTCGCCGCCGCGCTCACGCCGCTGCAGCGCGAGGTCCTCTTCAGCTCGCCGCTGGATGAGCTGCTGCTCGGCACGACCAACGACACGCGCGCCCGCGCCGCCGCGATGGCGGCGCGCGAGGAGCCGACGCTCGAGGCGTTCCTGCCCCGCCGCGGCGACGGCCTCGTGCTGTCCGCCTCCGACGTCGAGGCCTACCGCAGCTGCCCGCTGCGCTACAAGTTCGCCCGCGTCCTGCGGATCCCGCGCGAGCCGACGCTCAACCAGCGCTTCGGCATCGTCGTGCACCAGGTGCTCGAGCGCTTCCACGGCGGCGACGGGGACGGTGGCGCCGAGGAGATGATGCGGCTGCTCGAGTCGGCCTGGCGCCGCGGCGGCTTCAGCGACTCAGACGAGGAGCGCCAGCTGCACGAGAAGGCGCGCGTCGCGCTCGGGCGCTACCACGAGCGGCTCGGGACCGGCGGCGGCGAGCCGCGCTGGTTCGAGCGCTCGTTCACCTTCCCGCTCGGGCGACACCACATCCGCGGCCGCGTCGACCGCATCGACGCGCTCGGCGGCGGCGGCTACGAGCTGATCGACTACAAGACCGGCGTGCCCAAGCGCGCGGAGCAGCTGCGCGACGACGTCCAGCTCGCGCTATACGCGGTCGCGGCGCGCGAGGCGTGGCAGATCGAGGCGACCGAGCGCAGCTACTACTACGTGCTCGACGACGTCCGCGTGCGGCTCGGCATCGACGACGGCGCGCCGGCGATCGAGGAGACCGTCGGCGCGGTCGCGGACGGGATCATGGCGCAGTCGTTCGAGCCGACCCCGTCGTATGCGGTCTGCTCGATGTGCGAGTATCGGATCGCCTGCCCGGCAGCGGAGAAATGATGCTGTTCGGGTGGGTGCATGCACCCACCCGCGGGACGGCGCATGCGCCGTCCCGACGGATCGGCGCATGCGCCGATCCGAAAAGCGATTAGGAGAGCTCGAGCGTCGCCGAGGTGCAGATGGTGCGCCCGCGCTCGTCGAGCCCGCGGACGCTCAGCCGCCGCGGCTGGCCGGCGATCTGGATCGCCGTCTCGAAGCCGGTGCGAGCCTGACTCGCGAGCGGCTTGAGCACGCCGCTCGACTCGCCTGCGAGCACGAGCCAGCGCGCCACCTCCGTGTCGCCGTTCCAGCTCACCCACAGCTGCGTCGCGCGCGAGGCGTGGCGTGCGACCGCGACGCTCGGCCGGCCCTGTCCGGTGCCGCTCCACGGGCTTCGGAAGGCGCGGTAGCTGCTGTAGCCCGCCCCGAGCCGGGCGTCGAAGAGCAGCTCGCCGTCGCCTGAGAACTCCGAGACGAACGGCTCCGCTCCCCAGCCGACGAACGCGTTCCCGTTCGCCAGGATCCGCACGCTGCCGCAGCTGGAGGACTGCAGCGCCTGCGGATGCAGGAACTGGCGCTGCAGGCGCGCGGTGCGGCGCTGCTCGTCGACCGCGAGGACGATCGCCCGCGACTGCGGAGCGGCGCCGGGAGCGCCCTCGTTGTCGAAGATCGTGATCGTTCCGTCGGCCTGGCGACGGGCGTCGTGCTGCCACGCGAACGACGCCCCGAAGCCCATCGCGAAGTCGCTTCGCTTGCCGCCGAGCCGCCAGATGATCTCGCCGGAGCGACGGTCGAGCTTGTAGACGGTGTGGGTGTTGCGCGACGAAACGAGCAGCTGGCCGTCGGTATCGACATCGATCGAGTTGATGTGAAAGTAGTCCCAGCTCCCGCCCGTCAGCGGCCAGTAGGACTCGGTTAGCGGGATGTGGTCGAGGCTGTGCCATTCCAGCAGCACCCGTCCGCTCGCGATGTCGAGCTCCTGGAAGACGGCGTCCTCGATCGAGCCGCTCCTGGGCCCGCCGACCGGACGCAGATCGACGCCTTTCGAGACATACGAGGTGACCAGCGCCGTGCCGCGGTCGGTCAGCAGGAACTCGTGCAGATCTGCCCGCAGCCCGTTGCCTGCCTGCACGTGCACGATCGGCTCGTAGTCCTCGCCCGCGATCACATACTGGCCGACGCCGTGGCCGTCGACGATGACTCCCTGCCACCAGGTAAGCGCGTTGCGGCCCCTGAAGCTCTGGACCTGGAGGTTGTACACCTCGGAGCCCGGCGTCGGGTACTCCCACACCGGTTGCCCAAGGCTGTCAGCGATGACCGCTCCGGCCTGCCCGCGCGAAGGGCCGAACGGGCCGACGAAGATCAGGCCGGGCGCCGTGCCGGCGCGCTGAACGTCGACCGCGAGGCCCGGGATTCGCAGGTCGGGGCGCGAGTGGGCCAGCGGCGGGTGGGCTGGCGACACCGAGCCGAAGCTGTTGATCGGCGCGGCGCCTGTCGCGGCCAGCGCGGCGCGCGCGGGGGCGCCGGCGAGGGCGAGCGCGCCGAGCGCCGAGGCGCCGTCGACGAGCAGCCGGCGCCGTGTCGGGCCAACGCTCGTGCCGTTTGGGTCCGCATCCGTGAAGAACACCGATACGGTGAAGAATACAGGGCCGCGGTGCCGCGCGGCTCCGGGCCGCCGGTCCCCGGGCGGCTACTCCTCGTCCGAGCCGCGCTGGCGCAGGAAGCGCTGGAACTCGCGGGCGAGGCGGTCACCGGAGATCTCCTCGGTCTGCTCGGCCCGCTCGTCGGCCGCGAGCTGCTCGAGCCGCTCGACGAAGGCCTGGACGTCGGGGTCCGACTGGACCGCCAGGCCGACCTGGCGCTCGTAGTCGGCGGCCGCGGTCTCCAGCTCGCTGCCGTCGACGGCGACGCCGACCAGCCCCTCGAGCTTGCGCACGAGGGCGAGCGCGGCCTTCGGGTTCGGCGCCGCGGCGACGTAGTGGGGGACGCTCGCCCACAGGCTCGCCGAGGGGATGCCGCGGGCGGCGCAGGTCGCGTGCAGCACGCCGACGATCCCGGTCGGGCCCTCGTAGCCGGTGGCCTGCAGGCCGAGCCGCTCGGTCAGCGCCGGGTCCGAGGCCGAGCCGCTGATGTGCACCGGCAGGCTGTGCGGGACGTCGGCGAGCAGCGCGCCGAGCGAGACGACGAGCTGCACGCCGAGCGCCTCGGCGAGGTCGGTGATCAGCGTCGTGAAGCCGCGCCAGCGCATCGACGGCTCCGGCCCGCCGAGCAGCACCAGGTCGCGCGGCGCGCGCGGCACGCGGGCGGCGAACACCTCGACCGCGGGCCACACGATCTCGCGCGTCTCGCCGTCGATCAGGCGCACCTTCGGGCGCACGGCCTGGAAGTCGTAGAAGTCCTCCGGGTCGATCTGCGCGAAGCGCGTCGCGCCCAGATGGCTGCCGAGGAACGAGAGCGCGGCGGAGGCGGCGTCGCCCGCGTCGTTCCAGCCGGTGAAGGCGCAGACCAGGGCCGGGGCCCTCAAGTTGTCGGGGCGATGCTCCCAGATCAACGGCTGCATCCGCTTCACCGTACATCATGGGGCGATGCCGCCCGCCAGCCTGACCGCCGTGCCAAACACCGGAGCGCTCGCCACCCTGCGCCCCGGCGACCGCGTCGAAGGCGTCTACGCCTGCTCGCGCAAGGAGCGCCTCGCGGCCCGTACCGGCGCCCCCTACCTCGCGCTCGAGCTGCGCGACCGCAGCGCGGCGCTGCCGGCGCGGCTGTTCCGCGACGCCGACCGCCACGGCGGGCGCTTCGACGCCGGCGAGCTGGTGCGAGTGTCGGGCCGCGTCGTGCGCTTCCGCGAGCAGACCCAGATCGAGCTGGAGAGGATCGAGCGCGCGGAGGGCGCCGCGCTCGACCCGACCGCGTTCCTGCCCGTCGCCTACCGCGACCTCGACGAGCTTGACGGCTTCCTCGAGCACCTCTCACGGGAGGTCGCCGACCCCGGCTACCGCCGGCTGCTCGACCGCCTGCTCGCCGATGAGGCCTTCCGCGCCGAGTTTCGCCTGGCCGCCTGCACGCGCGCCGGCCACCACGCATACCTCGGCGGACTGCTCGAGCACACCGTCGCCGTCGCGACGCTCGCCCAGGAGCTGGCGCTCGGCCATCCGCGGCTGAACAGCGACCTGCTGATGTGCGCCGCGATCGTGCACGACATCGGCAAGACGCGCGAGTTCACCTACGGCGCCTCGATCGAGCTGAGCGACGAAGGCCGGCTGCTCGGGCACGTGCAGATCGGCCTGCGGCTGCTGCGCGGCCGCGCCGGGGCGGTCGGGCTCGAAGGCGCTGCGCTGCTGGCGCTCGAGCACTGCGTGCTCTGCCACCACGGCGCCGACGCGGCGCCCGGCGGGCGCTTCGGCAGCGTCGAGGCGCTCGCGCTGTACCGATTGAACGGGCTCGACGCGGCCGTCAAGGGCGCGCTCGAGCACGGGCTGGACGGGCGCGTCGGCCGGGCGTGACGCGGGCCGCTACAGCGTGAACTCGCCGCGCGCGACGATCACCGCCGCGCCGCCGACCTCGATCCGCTCGACCTGCTCCTCCGACCCCTCGACGCGCGCGTAGAGCGTCGAGGGGCGGGCGATCTCGGCTCCCTGGCTGATCTCGATCTCCTCGCCGAAGCCGATCGCGCCGTGGCGCGCGAGGTGCAGCGCGAGCGGGCCGGCGGCCGAACCGGTCGCCGGGTCCTCGGCAACGCCGATCGCCGGCGCGAACATGCGCGTCTTCCAGCGGCGCCCGGCGCCGGCGAAGCAGCTGACGTTGAACGGGCCGAGCGCGGCGAGCGCCTGGTGGTCGGGGGCGAGCGCGGCGACGGCCTCCTCGTCGGGCAGCGCCACCATGACGTTGTGCGGGCCGTTTATGTAGGCCTCGATCGGGAGCGTCGAGCGGGGCACGTCGAGCGCGCGCAGCAGCGGCTCCTGCATCTCGAAGGGCTCGATCCGCGGGATCGGCTGGAGCATGCGGCCGAAGACGACCGCGCCGGCGGATCGCTCGAGTCTCACCGGGACGACGCCGGCGCCGGTCTCGAGCGCGATCTCCTCGCGCTCGCCGGCGAGCACGAACGCCGACCCGAGCACCGGGTGGCCGGCGAACGGCAGCTCCGCGGCCGGGGTGAAGATCCGGATCCGCGCGTCGCCGCCCTGCTGCGGAGGCAGCGCGAAGACGGTCTCGGAGAGGTTCGTCTCGCGTGCAAGGCGCGCCATCGTGACGTCGTCGAGGCCTGAGCCGTCGGTGAAGACCGCCAGGGCATTGCCCGCCAGCGGCGTGTCGGTGAACACGTCGGCGATCACGTAGCGCAGCGCTGGGTGCGGCGGCGGCGTGGGCGCGCCGGCGGCGGGGGTGCCCGTCATGCCGCCTCCCGCTCGGCGCGCAGGCCGCCGAGGATCGTCTCGAGGCCGGCGCGGAAGCTCGTCTCGCTCGGCTCGCTGGCGAGCCGGCGGCTCAGCGAGCGCACCGCCGGCAACGGTGCGTCGGGGGCGACCTCGATCGCGAAGCCCGACAGCTCGGCCAGCGCGTAACCGCGCGCGTAGCTCGCGACCAGGCGGTAGGCGAAGATCGCGCGCGCCGGCGTGAAGCCGCCGCGCCGCAGGCTGAGCAGCACCTCCTCGATCGGGGCGAGCACGTTCGGCGTGTTCAGCACGCGCATCGACACCAGCGAGAAGGCGGCGGGGTGGCGGCGCGCGATTGCCCGCAGCTCACCGGCGAAGGAGCGCAGCGCGTCGGCCCAGTCGGTCTCGCGGGCGCGCGGCTCGATCTCGCTCGCGAGCAGGTCGGCGAGTCCCTCGAGCAGCGCCGCGCGGTCGGCGACGTGGCGGTACAGCGACATCGCCTCGACCCCCAGTTCGGCTCCCAGTCGGCGCATCGTCAGCGACTCGGCGCCCTCACGGTCGAGCAGCGCGAGCGCGGCGGCGATGATCGACGGCGTCGAGAGCTTCGCGGGACGCCCGCGCCGGCGGCGCGGAGTGGTGGTTGCGGCCCGTCCGGGGGCGCTGGCGCTGGCGTCGGTCATTCGGCTGTCGGTCCTGGAGGCCGCCGCGCGCTCCGCGCGTGGCGGTGTGAGCCGGAAACCGTACCGTCCGACGCCCATAGGAAGCTGGTTGGTCCGATGTCGATCGTCTACCTCATCTGCGGAGCCGCTTTCGGCGGCGCCCTCGCGACCGCGCTGCTGCTCGGCCGGGTGCGCACCGAGCGGGAACTGCGCAAGTCCGCCCAGGCCGCGCACTCGAGTCAGCTGGAGCTGCTGGACGCCTCGCGGGCACAGCTGCGCGACGAGATGAAGGGGATCTCCGCGGCGGTGCTCGAGAAGACCGCCGAGTCGCTGACGCGCGAGCTGACCGCCCAGCGGCGGATCGACGACGAGCGTGCGGCGGGCGAGATGGGCAAGCGCGCGGCCGAGCTGCGCGGCCTGGTCGAGCCGATGAAGGACAAGCTCGGCAAGGTCGAGACCCAGATCGAGCTGCTCGAGCGCGAGCGGCGCGAGGCGCAGGGCCAGCTGCGCGAGATGTTCAAGCAGCTCGGTGAGGGGATCTCGGGCCTGCGCACGGAGACCGGCAGCCTGGTCGGCGCGCTGCGGCGGCCGACCACGCGCGGCTCCTGGGGCGAGATCCAGCTTCGCAACGTGATCGAGATGGCCGGCATGGTCTCCCACTGCGACTTCACCGAGCAGACCTCGATCGACACCGACGACGGTCGCCTGCGCCCAGACGTGCTGGTGCGGCTGCCCGGCGGCAAGCTGATCGTCGTCGACTCGAAGGTCCCGCTCGACGCCTACCTCTCGGCGATGGAGGCCACGACGGAGGAGGAGCGCAGCGTCCACCTCGCGCGCCACGCGCGCCAGACGCGCGACCACATCACCAAGCTCGCCTCGAAGGGCTACCAGTCCCAGCTCGAATCGAGCCCCGAGCTGGTCGTCATGTTCGTCCCCTCCGACGGCATCTACCACGCCGCGCTCAGCGAGGACCCGGCGCTGATCGAGTACGGGGTCGACCAGCAGGTGCTGCTGGCCACCCCAACCACGCTGATCGGGCTGCTGCGCGCCGTGCACTACGGCTGGAAGCAGGAGCTGATCGCCGCCTCCGCGCGCGAGATCGCCGACACCGGCCGCGAGCTGCACCGGCGGATCGGGCGCTTCATCGAGCCGCTGTCGCGGCTCGGCCGCCAGCTCGGCTCGGCGGTCAGCGCCTACAACGAGGCGGTCGGCTCGTTCGAGTCGCGCGTCGTGCCGCAGCTGCGACGGATCGAGGAGGCGGGTGCGTCCTCCGGGCGCTCGATCGAGCTGGCGGGCGTCGAGGAGTCACCGCGCACGGTCACCGCCGTCCTCGCCGAGCTGGAGTCCGCCACGCCGGTCGCCGATCTCGCGCCGGCGGACGAGGAGGACGCCGGGCGCGACGGCACGCAGCCGATCCGCGCGGCATCGCTGGGTTCGCGACGCTAGCCGGAGGTCGGGCTAGGACTCGGAGCCGTCGTCGTGCGCCGCGACCGAGGCGGGCGCAGGCGCCGTGGCGGCGGGCGCCGGGGCTGCGACCGGTGCGACGGGCGGCGGCGCTGCTGCCGGAGGCGTCGCGGGGGGAGCGGACATCAACGACTGCTGGTTGTTGTTGCTGCTGTCCCCGCTGAGTGAATCCTTGAAGCCGCGCATGCCTTCGCCGAGCGAGCGCCCGATCTCCGGCAGGCGCTTCGCGCCAAAGACGAGCAGGATCACGACCAGCAGCAGAAGGATGTGGAGAGGATTCTCGAGGCCCATAGGTGCAGAATAGCGTAGCGGGAGCGGCGCGGGTCGAGGTTCTGCAGCGCTGCCGGCAGGCCCTGCCGCCGGGTGTGCGGGCGTCGGGTCGCGGGATGCGCGCGGTCGTCTCGCCGCGCGCGATACTTGGAGCGTGCGCGCGCAACTGGCGATGGCTGAGCTTCTCGCGCCGCTGCGCGCCGATCCCCCGACCTCGGCGGTCCTGTTCGATATCGACGGCACGCTCGCGCCGATCGTCCGCCACGCCTCCGACGCGACGGTGCCCGAGGACACGCGGATGCGCCTGATCGAGCTGGCGAAACGCTACGGCACCGTGGCCTGCGTGAGCGGCCGCTCGGCGGCGGTCGCTCGGGCGATGGTCTCGATCGGCTCGATCGCCTACATCGGCAACCACGGCAGCGAGCTGCTGCGCCCAGGCTCGACCGAGGCGACGGTCGACCCGCAGGTCGCCGGCTGGAGCGCCCGAGTGCGCGAGTTCGCCGACCGCGCCGACACCCCTGCGATGCAGCAGCTGCGCATCCGCCGCGAGGACAAGGGGGCGATCGTCGCCTTCCACTGGCGCGGCGCGCCCGACGAGTCCGCCGCGCTCGTGGCGGTGGCCGCGCTCGAGCTGGCGGCCCACGGTGCGGGGCTCGAGACCCACCGCGGGCGCAAGGTGATCGAGATCCGTCCACCGGTGCCGATCGACAAGGGTCGCGGTGTGCGCTGGCTGCTCGCGGACGACCCGCCGCAGGCGGCGCTTTACGTCGGCGACGACCACACCGACGTCGACGCCTTCACGGGTCTGCGGGCGCTCGTCGGCGAGCGGGCGGTCTGCGTCGGCGTCCGTTCCGACGAGACGCCCGAGCAGCTCGAGGCGGCCGCGGACGCGATGGTCGACGGCCCCGGCGGCGTCCGCGAACTGCTCGACCTGCTGCTCAGCTAGTGGCTGCGCGCGGGAGGATCCGCCGGTGACGTTCGCCGACTTTGTCCGGACCACCGTGGTGCTGTGCGCCGCTTCGGCGACGACGCTGGCGGCGATCACGCTGCTCAGCGCGCGCGCCGCCGACGAGCCGCACACGGCGACGATCGCGATCGGCTGGTGGGCCGCCGCCGCCGTGATCGGCCTTGCGATGGGACGGCGCGCAGCCGCGTCGCCGCCGATCGCGCGGCTGCTCGGCGGGGCGAAGGTGGTCGGCGTGCTGCCGCCCCAGCGGCCCGGGCGGATCCTCCTCGCCCGCCTGTGGCCGCTGCTGCTCTCGACGCTCATCGCCGGCGGCCTGGCGCTGCTGTGGCCGCAGATCCCGGCGGTCGCGACGGGCTTCGCGCTGATCTGGGCGCTCGCCTGGCGCCAGCAGCACTCGGCGATCGTCGCGATCGAGCGCCGCGACGGAGTCCGCTTCCACGTCGAGGAGACCTCGCCGCTGCGGCCGATCACGCTGACCCGCACCCCCGGCTTCAAGGCCTACCTGCCGACCGAGCAACGCAGCCCGGCATGAGCGAGATCCTGCTCGTCTCGCTCGGATCGACGGTCGGCCTGCGCGCCTCCGACGCGGAGCTGGCCGCCAGTCTCGAGCGCGCCGGGGCCGACGTCACCGTCGCGGCCGCCGCGCCCCCGCGCTCGGTGCGGACGCTGGCGCTGACCGACCTCGTCTGGGCTCGCTCCGCGAGGGCCGCAGCCGCGGCGGCGATCAAACGCCGCCGCCCCGACGCGATCATCTACTCGACGATCACCGCCGCGCTGCTCGCGCCCGCGCGAGGAGCGATCCGCCTGGACGCGCTGAGCGCCCAGAACCGCCCGGGTCGCCACGGCGTCTGGCAGCGCCCCCGCGAGCAGATCCTGCTCTCGCGGGCGTCGCTGCTGCTGCCGGTGAGCGAAGCCGTGCTGGCCGACGCTGCGCCCGGGATCGCGCCGGTCGTGGTCGTGCCGATCATCGTCGAGCGCTCCGGTCCGCTGGTGCCGTGGGCGCAGCGTGACATCGCCGCGATCACCTACGCCGCCAACCCGACCAAGAAAGGCCTCGACCGCGTGCTCGCGGCCTGGTCGCAGGTCCGCCGCGAGGGTGAGGAGCTGATCGTGGCCGGTGTGCCCGAGTTGCCGCGGATGGACGGCGTGCGCGTCGTCGGCACGCTGCCTCGCGACGAGTACAGGGCGCTGCTGCGCCGCGCGCGCCTCTACCTCGCCGCGCCGCGGCGGGAGGAGTACGGCATCGCGCAGCTCGAGGCGCTTGCCGACGGCGCGATGCTCGTCAGCACCGAGACCGCGGTCCCCTACGTCGCGCTCGCGCTCGCCCGCGAAGCCGACGCCCGGCTGATCGGACCCGGTCTCGCCGGCGCGATCCGCACCGCGCTCGACGATCCGCGCCCCGAGTACGGCGCCGCCGTCGCACCGCTGCTCGAGCGCTTCAGTGCCGCCAGCGTCGACCGCGTGGTCGCCGAGCGCGTGCTTCCGGCGCTCACCGGCTCCGCTTGAGGCCGCCGGCGAGCTCGTCCCAGGGCAGCGTGTTGCGGATCTGGGCGGGGCCGAGCCAGGCCCGTCGCGCGGTCCACACGCCGTAGCGCAGCACGTCGAAGCCGCCCGGCGAATGCGCGTCCGAGTTGATCACGATGCCGACGCCCGCGGCGGCCGCGGCGCGCGCGTTGATCTCGCTCAGGTCGCGCCGGTCGGGGCTGGCGTTGATCTCGATCAGCGTGCCGGCCTGCGCACAGGCGGCGAAGATCTCATCGACGTGCAGCGCGTAGGGCGGGCGGCGTTCGATCAGGCGGCCGCTCAGATGTCCGATCGCGTCGACCGCCGGATGGCGGGCGGCGGCGATCACGCGCGTGGTCATCGCGTCGGCGTCGAGCCCGAACGCAGTGTGCACGCTCGCGATCACCCAGTCGAGCTCGGCGAGCAGCTCGTCGTCGTAGTCGAGCGCGCCGTCGGGCAGGATGTTCACCTCGCTGCCGGCGAGCAGGCGGATGCCGTCGATGGCCGCGTCCGCGGCATGGACGAGCTCGATCTGGCGGCGCAGCTGGTCGGGCGAGACGTCGTCACCGAAGCCGTGCGTCGCCGAGTGGTCGGTGATCGCCAGGTACTCGTATCCGCGCTCGCGCGCCGCCAGCGCCATCTCCTCGATGCTCGCGCGGCCGTCCGAGGCCGTCGTGTGGCAGTGCAGGTCGCCGCGGATGTCGCCGAGCTCCACGAGCGCCGGCAGCTTCCCGGCGACGGCGGCCTCCAGCTCGCCGCGATTCTCGCGCAGCTCCGGCTCGATGTAGGGCAGGCCGACCAGCTCGTAGACCTCGGCCTCGGTCGCGCAGAGGTGCGTGATGGCGGTCGCGTCGTCGAGCAGGCCGTACTCGGAGATGTGCAGGCCGGCGCGCACGGCGCGCTCGCGCAGCGCCGCGTTGTGGGCGGCCGAGCCGGTCAGGTGCTGCAGCAGGTTGCCGAACTGCTCGGGGGCGACGGCGCGCAGCTCGACGGTCATGCCGCTGTGCGTGCGCGCCCGCGCCGCGCCCTCGCTCGTCCGCGCGGCGGTTTCGATCAGCTCGAGCGACCCGACGCGGTCGAGCAGCGAGGGGCTGTCGAGCACGATGTCCAGATCCTTGACGCTCTCGGCCCGCCGGCGGGCGGAGCCTGCGATCTCGACGCGCGCGGCGGGGTCGAGCTCGCGCAGCGCCTCGCAGATCAGCTCGCCGGTGGCGAGCGCGCGGTCCAGGACCACTCGGTGGGCGGGGCGCTCGGCGGCGCCCGCTTCGAGTGCCGCCAACATCGACTCCTCGAACTTCGCGCCGAAGCCCCGGAGCGTCCGCAGCCGGTGCGCGTTCGCGGCCTCGCGCAGCGCCTGCGGCGAGTCGATGCCCAACTCGTCGAACAGCCGGCGGGCGCGCTTGGGACCGAGTCCCGGAAGGCCGGTGATCGCGAGCAGTCCGGGCGGAAAGCGCTCGCGCAGCTTCACCGCCGCCGGGATCTCGC
Organism: uncultured Solirubrobacterales bacterium; assembly: GCA_963830975.1. Taxonomy (GTDB): domain Bacteria; phylum Actinomycetota; class Thermoleophilia; order Solirubrobacterales; family Solirubrobacteraceae; genus Palsa-513. The sequence continues at coordinate 253,731 of CAWHOI010000005.1, read as the reverse complement.
CGGTCTCGATCAGAGCGCGGATCTTCTGCTCCAGCGTCGCGCCGATGCCGGCCAGCTCGGTGACGCGCCCCTCGAGCGTCAGCGCGGCCACCGAGACGGGCGCGTCGCGCACGACCTTCGCCGCGTTGCGGTAGGCCAGCACGCGGTGAATCACGGCTCCGTCGAGCTCGTAGAGGTCGCCCAGCTCGTCGAGGGCGTCGGCGATCGCGCCGTTGGATGTGTGCCCTGGGGGAGCCCCCGACTTCGCTGATGCCGGGGTGTCCGGTCCGCTCGCCGACCCGCCGCTGGACTTGCCGCTCATTGCACTAGGGTACGGCCGCGATGCCGCCGACCGCATGGCTCGTGATGCCGACCTTCAACGAGGCCGAGAACATCGAGGCGGTCGTCGCTGCGGCGCTGGCCGAGCTCGAGCGCTCCGCGCCCGCCGGTCACCGTATCCTGATCGTCGATGACTCCTCGCCCGACGGGACCGGCGAGCTCGCCGACCGTCTCGCGGCCGAGCATGCAGCGGTCGAGGTGCTACACCGCAGCCAGCGCGAGGGTCTCGGCCCGGCCTATATCGCCGGTTTCCGCAGGGCGCTCGAGGGCGGGGCCAGCGCGGTGCTGCAGATGGACGCCGACTTCTCCCACGATCCGAGCGACCTCGGTCGTCTGCTCGCCGCGATCGCCGACGGAGCCGGCGTGGCGCTCGGTTCGCGCTACGTCCCCGGCGGCCGCGTCGAGGACTGGGGGATGATGCGACGGGTCGTCAGCCGGGTCGGGTGCACCTATGCCCGCGTCGTGCTCGGCCTGCACGTGCGCGACCTCACCGGCGGCTTCAAGTGCTTTCGCCGTGATGTGCTCGAGGCGATCGAGCTCGACACCGTGCGCTCGCACGGCTACTGCTTCCAGGTCGAGATGACGCAGCGCGCGATCCGGCAGGGCTTCGTCGTGCGCGAGGTCCCGATCGTGTTCCGCGATCGCCGGCGCGGGAGCAGCAAGATGTCGCCGCGGATCGCGCTCGAGGCGTTCGTCGTGCTGCCGCAGCTGCGCTGGCAGCGCGGGGCCGGCTGAGCGGCGCGGCGCGTCGCACTCACGGCCGGGGGCGCGATGACCGATTAGTGTTGGATGAGCGAGCCGTTGGCCCGTGAGCAGGGCGCGACGCGGTACGCATTCGTGTACGGCGTCCGGCGAACGCGCGACACGCTCGGGAGCTGGCAGGACGATCCGTGGCCGGCGCTGGGCCGCTGGTTCGCGGGCAGCCTGCTCGCTGCCGTCACGCTGCTCGCGGCGACGTGGCTGATCGCTGGGATCTCCGGCTCCGGCGGGTTCGTCGTGCAGACGATCGCGCCGCCGTTCAAGGTCGGCAACATGGCTCAGGTCGGCCAGATCGTGGTGCGGAACCTGGCGGTCCTGGCGCTGCATGCGATGGCCTGCGTCGCGGGGTTCATCGCCGGGTCGTCGCTGCCGCTGCAGGCCCAGGAGCACACAGGGGTCGCGCGCGTGATCCACGAGCGCGGCGGGCGCTTCGCGATCATCTTCGTGATCGCCGCGACCACCTTCTCGCTCTCCGCCCAGGCGGTCGTGCTGGGCGGCGAGACCGCGTCGGTGGCCGCCGCGCTCCACACCTCGCCCGGGATCCTGCTGGTCGTGCTGCTGCCGCACGCGCTGATCGAACTGACGGCGCTCTTCCTGCCGCTCGCCGCCTGGATCATCGCGAGCCGGCGCGGGCAGTGGGATGAGCTGCTGGCGGCGACGGTGGTGACGGTCGCGATCGCGCTGCCGATGCTGGTCATCGCGGCGCTGGTCGAGGTCTACGTCTCTCCGCACGTCCTGCCGCTGCTGATCTGAGCGCCGCGGCGAGCGCTGCGCGGTCTGCTCCCCGGCCCCGAAAGGGGTCTACTTCATTCTGTATAGTATTGGACAGGGAACGAGTACACGACCTTAGGAGCCCAAATGGCCGGCACGCTGACCGATGTGAACGACAACAACTTCCAGGCTGAGGTGATCGAATCCGACACGCCGGTCCTGGTCGACTTCTGGGCTCCCTGGTGCGGGCCGTGCCGGATCGTCGCGCCGATCCTCGAGGAGATCGCGGCCGAGCACGACGACCTGCGGCTCGTGAAGGTGAACATCGACGAGAACCAGCAGACGGCCGCCGCGTTCGAGGTGCTCTCGATCCCGACGATGATCCTGTTCCGCAACGGATCGCCGGTGAAGCGCGTCGTCGGCGCCTACCCCAAGAAGAAGCTCGAGGCCCAGCTCTTCACCGAGGTGTAGCCGGAGCTCCGCCGGCCCGCCGGCGGTGCTCGGCGGGCCGCGGGGACGCCGACTACGAGCGGCCCAGCCAGATGTTCAGCTCGCGGCGGTCGATCTCGACCGACGCGAGCCAGTCGGTGCGTTCGCCGCCCCGCGGGCTGTGGTCCACGCTCGTCGCAAGGGTCTCGCCCGCGACGTAGGCCTCGTGTTGCCGCGCGGCCTCGAGCAGCTCCTCGTCCCCGCCGAGGACCAGCGTGATGCGGTCGGTGATCTCGAGCCCCGTGTCCTTGCGGCACTGCTGGACCGCGTGGACGATCTCGCGCGCGCGACCCGCACGGATCAGCTCCTCGTCGAGCGAGAGGTCGAGGGCGACTGCGTGCGAGCCCTCGCGCTCGAGCACGTAGCCCTCGAGCGGCGCGAGCGCGAGCAGCAGATCCTCGTCCGTCAGCTCGTGATCCACGCCGGCGACCGACACGACGACCGTCTCGCCGCCACGAAGCGCGCGCGCGACCTCGCCGGCGTCGAGCGAGGCGATCGCCGCCACCAGCTGCGGCATTCGCTTGCCGAGCCGCGGGCCCAGCGTGCGGAAGTTCGGCTTGACGGTGTAGGTGCCCAGCTCGTCGGCGGCGGCGACGAAGCGCAGCGTCGTGACGTTGAGCTCGTCGGCGACGACATCCGCGAGGCGCTCGATCGCCGCACGCTCGCGACCGTCGGCCACGATGATCGCCTCCCGCAGCGGCTGGCGCACCTTCAGGTTGCCCTGACTGCGGGCGGCGAGTCCGAGCCGAACGGTCTCGCGGGCGGTGGCCATCGCGAACTCGAGTTCGAGGTCGCGCTCACCCGGCTGCGGGAAGTCGCAGAGGTGGACGCTGGCAAGCTCGCCGTCGAGGTTGTCGTAGAGCTCGTCGGCGACGAACGGGGTGAACGGCGCGAGCAGCCGCGCGGTCGTCACCAGCGCCGTGTGCAACGTCTCGAGGGCGGCCTGGTCGCCGTCCCAGAAGCGGCGTCGCGATCGGCGCACGTACCAGTTCGAGAGGTCCTCGACGTAGGCCGCGATCTCACGGCCGGCGGCCGTAGCGTCGTAGGCATCCATGCGCTCGCGAACCGTTGCGACCGTCCCCGCCAGCCGCGAGCGCACCCAACGATCGAGGTCACTTTCCGGGCCGGAGGGCCCGGCCTCAAAAGAGCCGTCCGTGGATTCGGTGGCGTTGGCGTAGAGCACGAAGAAGGCGTAGACGTTCCACAGCTGCAGCAGGAATTGGCGCACCGACTCACCGACTGCCTCGACCGAGAAGCGGTAGCCGTCCCACGGCTGCTTGGAGGCGAAGAAGTACCAGCGGAAGGCGTCGGCGCCGAAGCTGTCGATCACCTCCCACGGCACGACAACGTTGCCCTTCGACTTCGACATCTTCTGGCCCTCGCCGTCGACCAGCAGCCCCAGGCAGACGGCGTTGCGGTAGGGAGCGCAGTCGTTCAGCAGGGTCGAGATCGCAAGCAGCGAGTAGAACCAGCCGCGCGTCTGGTCCTGGGCCTCGCAGACGAAGTCGGCGGGGAACGCCTGCTCGTAGCGCTCGAGATTCTCGAACGGAGCGTGGTGTTGGGCGAACGGCATCGAACCGGAGTCGAACCAGACGTCGATCACCTCGGGGACGCGTCGCATCGGTGCGCCGCAGCGCTCGCAGGGAAAGGTCAGCTCGTCCACGTAGGGCCGGTGGGGGTCGCTGACGGCCGTCCCGGAGAGCCGCTCGAGCTCCGCGAACGAGCCGATGCAGACGCGGTGCTCGGGCGAGGCGGTGCAGCGCCAGACCGGCAGCGGCGTGCCCCAGTAGCGCTCGCGCGAGAGCGCCCAGTCGACGTTGCCGGCGAGCCAGTGGCCGAAGCGCCCGTGCTTGATGCCCGGCGGATACCAGTTGACGGTCTCGTTGGCCGCGAGCAGCCGGTCACGCAGCCGCGAGGTCGCGATGTACCACGAGAGCTTCGCGTAGTAGAGCAGCCGCGTCCCGCAGCGCCAGCAGTGCGGGTAGGAGTGCTCGTGCATCTCCTCGCGCAGCAGCAGGCCGCGCGCGCGGAGGTCCTCGATCAGCTCGGCGGCGAGCGCGGGATCGACGACGGAGCGTCCCTCGTAGCCGAGCACGCGCGAGTCGTAGGTCCCGTCCGGGAGCACCGGGTTGAACAGCGCGTGCGGGTTGGTCGGGTCGAACAGCTCCTGCTCGACGCCGAGGCGGAAGTCCTCCTCGCCGAACGCGGGCGCGATGTGGACGATGCCGGTGCCGTCCTCGGTGGTGACGAAGTCGCCTGCCAGGACCGGGGCGCCTCCGGGTTCGCGGTCGCGCAGCGCGAAGATCGGGCTCTCGTAGTGGCGCCCGACGAGCTCCCAGCCGGGCAGCGTGCCGAGGATCTCGGCGTCGGCGCCGAACACGCGCCCGACCAGCGCCTCGGCGACGATCAGCGTCTCCTCGCCGACCCGCACTCGGGCGTAGGTGATGTCGGCGCCGACCGCCGCCGCGAGGTTGCCGGGCAGCGTCCAGGGCGTGGTCGTCCAGACGAGCAGCGACTCGTCGTGACCCAGCAGCGGCAGCTTGACGTAGGCGCTCGCGTCGACCACGTCCTGGTAGCCCTGCGAGACCTCGTGCGAGGACAGCGCGGTGCCGCAGCGCGGGCAGTAGGGGACGACGCGATGGCTCTCGTACAGCAGTCCCTTCGCGTGGATCTGCTCGAGCGCCCACCAGACCGACTCGATGTAGCTGGGATCGAGCGTGCGGTAGGCCGCGTCCAGGTCGAGCCAGAAGCCGATCCGCTCGGTCAGCGCGTTCCAGTCCTCGAGGAACTCGAACACCGACTCGCGACAGCGGGCGTTGAACCGCTCGATGCCGTACTCCTCGATCTGCGACTTGTTCGTCAGACCGAGCTGTTGCTCGACGGCGATCTCGACCGCGAGCCCGTGGCAATCCCAGCCGCCCTTGCGCTCGACCCGGTAGCCGCGCATCGTCTTGTAGCGCGGGTAGATGTCCTTGAACACGCGCGCCAGCACGTGGTGGGAGCCGGGCGGGCCGTTGGCGGTCGGTGGGCCTTCGTAGAAGACGTACCGCGGCGCCCCCTCGCGCCGATGCAGCGACTCGGCGAAGACGTCGCGCTCGCGCCAGCGCTCGAGCACCCCGAGCTCGAGCTCGGGGAACGACTGCCTGGGGTCGACGGCACGGAACACCGCGGGGGATTCTAGGTGCGGGGTGCCTGACGGCCCGGTGCGGGCCCGGGCGGCGCCGCGGGCCGGCGCCGCCGCCGGGCGAGCCATTGCCGTTCCGACGATCTTCACGAGCCGGTAACAGCCCTTCTCTATGCTCGAAGAAGAGGCAGGAGCAGGCAGTCACACCGGGGAGTGGAGGAGAAGCGCCAAACACCACCCAAGGAGACCGATGCCCAGCCAAGTCATTCCCGCCCGCCTTCGACCCGGCGCCATACGCCGCGGCGTGGCGCGCATCTATCAGGACCACGCCGCACACACCCGCGCCCGCCGCGAGCACGACCTGGCGATCGAGCGCGACCCGCGCTTCCAGCTGGAGCACGGACTGCACGTCGCACGCTCAGTCGACGACGGACGCGGCGGCTGCCCCTATTGCGGCAGCTGATCGCGCCGGCGAGCGGTGACGGGGCGGAGAGCGGCGGCCGGGGGCGGACGCGGGTGCGGTCTAGGTTCCCGCCCCGAGCACGATCCAACCTCGCCGCGCGAAGCGCCAAACGTTGGTTAGGAGCCGCACCCCGATCAGCGTGAGCAGGCCCGCCCACACGCCGACGATGCCGGCGCGCTTCACGCCCGGCAGCGTACGATGGCGGCGTGTGAAGCTGCGGCTCTACCACCACCGAGACGGCACGCGCGTCGCATACCGCGAGGCAGGGACCGGCCCGCCGCTGGCGCTGCTGCACTCGGCGATGCTCTCGCACAAGGAGTTCGAGCCGATCGTCGACGGACTCGCCGACCGCTTTCGCGTAGTCCTGCCGGATCTGCCGTTGCATGGGGACTCGGAGGAGAACCCGCGACACCCGTACACGCCCGACTGGTTCGCCGAGGTCCTCGCCGGGTTCAGCCATGAGGTCCTCGGACCGCGGCCGTTCATCGGCGGTCATGGACTCGGCGCGGAGATCGTGTTGCACACGCTCGCGCGCGGAGAAATAACGCCCGCTCGGCTCGTGCTGCTGCCGAACCGGATGCATCGCCGTGCGGCGCACGAGCACCTGCGGCGCGGCCTACGGGTCGCGGCGCGGGCGGGGGCGATCCCGGGGCTCGACCACCTGGTCTCCCATAGCGTGCGGCTCGTCTTCCGCCCAGACCTCGGGATCAGGCTGTCCTCGCGCGGAGAGCCCGGAGCTCGCGATCTCGTGCGCCACGCGTTCGCCGATGTCGGCGGCAACGCGACGCGAGCCCGCGCGTGGGCGCGCTTCGCCGCGCGCTGGCCAAGCGGGCCTCGCCTCGAGCTGCTCGAGCTGTACCCGCGACTGACGATGCCGGTCCTGCTGCTGTGGGCCGACGACGATCACCTGCACCCGCTGGCGGTGGCGGAGGAGGCGCGCGAGCTGATCGGTGGCGCAGCTCTGCGCGTGCTGCCCGGCACGGGCTACCTGATCGCCTACGACGACCCGGTTGGGGTGGCACGCGAGCTGACCGCGTTCTGCGGATAGGGTTTGCGACACCGGCCGCGACAAAGGAAGGACCCATGAGCCCAGAACCTCTCTACGGTGGCGAGACCCGCAAGGCGATCGAGAACTTCCCGATCTCGGGCGAGCCGGTCCCGGTCTCCGTGATCCACTGGCTGGGACGCATCAAGGGTGCTTCGGCGCTCGTCAACGGCGAGCTCGGCCTGCTCAAGCCGAGCCTCGCGAACCGGATCGCGAAGGCCGCGGCGGCGGTCGCCGCGGGCAAGCACGACGAGCAGTTCCCGATCGACGTGTTTCAGACGGGCTCGGGGACCTCGTCGAACATGAACGCCAACGAGGTGATCGCGAAGCTCGCCGGCGAGGGGGTCCATCCGAACGACCACGTCAACCTGGGCCAGTCGTCCAACGACGTCTTCCCCTCCGCCGTCCACCTCGCCGCGCTCGAGCTGACGACGCGTCGGCTGCTACCGGCGCTCGCCGCGCTCGAGCGGGCTCTGACAGCCAAGTCCAAGCGCTTCGACCGCATCGTCAAGGCCGGTCGCACGCACCTGATGGACGCCGTGCCGGTCACCCTCGGGCAGGAGTTCGCCGGCTACGCGGCCCAGATCCGCCTCGGTCGCGCGCGGATCGCAGACGCGCTGCCGCGCGTCGCGCAGATCCCCCTGGGCGGGACCGCGACCGGAACCGGCCTGAACACGCACCCGAGGTTCGCGGCCGGCGTGCGCCGTCGGCTGAGCGCCGAGACGAAGCTGAAGATCTCGCCGCCCGAGGATCCGTTTGAGGCGCAGGCCAACCGCGATGCGCTCGTCGAGCTCTCGGGCGCGCTGAAGGTGCTCGCCGTCTCGATGACGAAGATCGCCCAGGACCTCGCGCTGATGGGGTCGGGTCCGCGCGCCGGCATCGGCGAGCTGTTCCTACCCGAGCTGCAGAAGGGCTCCTCGATCATGCCGGGCAAGGTAAACCCGGTGATCCCGGAGGTGGTGATGCAGGTCGCGGCGCAGGTGATCGGCAACGACGTGGCGATCACGATCGGCGGGATGCAGGGCAACTTCGAGCTCAACGTCCGGATCCCGCTGATCGCGCGCAACCTGCTGTCGTCGATCACGCTGCTGACCAGCGCCGCGACCGTGCTGAACGAGAAGTGCGTCAGCGGAATCCAGGCCAACCGCGCAGGCGCCGCGCGCAGCGCGGAGTCGACGCTGGCCGTGGCCACGGCGCTGAACCCGTACATCGGCTACGACAAGGCCACGGTGATCGTGCAGGAGGCGACCCGCTCGGGTCGTTCGCTGCGCGAGGTGGCGCGCGAGCAGGGCGTCAGCGAGGCCGTGCTCGACGAGGCGCTCGACCTTCGCAAGATGGCGCTCGGCGGCTGAGCGGCTGCCCGGCGGTTGAAGCCAGCAGCTGCCTCGGCGTCGGTGGGGGATCGATGAGCAAGGCGCGCATAGAGGCATTCTCCGATGGCGTGATTGCCGTGGCCATCACGCTGCTGGCGCTGGATCTGCACGTGCCGAATCCCGCTGCAGGCGGATCCCTCGCAGCGCACCTTGGCGCGCAGTGGCCAGGCTACGTCGCCTTTGTCGTGTCTTTCTTGACAATCGGGATCATCTGGATCAACCATCACGCGATGCTGCGAAGGCTTGTCGCGGTCGATCACGTGGTGCTCATGCTCAACCTGGTGCTGCTTCTCACTATTTGCGTGCTGCCATTCTCGACGGCGCTGATGGCACAGTACCTGAGGGCAGGCCACGGGCAGAAGCTGGCGGCCGCGGTTTATGGTGGGTCGTTGCTGGTCATGTCGCTGGCGTTCCTGGCGATGCAGCGCACGATCCTGATGGCAAAGATTCAGCTCTTGCGTCACGAGTTGACGGCTGACCTGCGCAAGGCGGTGTTGAGGCGCAATACGATTGGCGTCACGCCCTACCTGCTGGCCACGATCGGCGCGATAGTCACCCAGTACGTCACATTGGCGATATGCGCCGCCGTCGCCGTCTTCTACGCGTTACCTCGGACAACATCGGACGTCCACGAACTGGACGGCGCGCAGGCCACGGAATCCGCTGGCGGCGATGAGTGAGCGATCACCGGTCGTTGGGAGGCGTCGCGTGGAGTGGAGATTCAGACGGTGGCGCGTGCCAGGCCAGCAGTGACCGCACCGCTTGGCGCTAAGTAACAGATATGACCATGGGCGCGGAGTGAAAGGCGATTGACGGTCCGTCGCGAATTTGGGTGACTACCGCCGGCCAGTAGAGCCGATCACGCGGAGGTGGAGCGCTGCCTCAACCGAAGCTGACCGCCGTCGCGCAGTCGGAGTGCACCCAGTCGCGCGGGCCGACGCGTGCCGGCGCTCGCCTTGGACTGCTCGAGCGGTGCGGAGTGCGGGCTCGCGAACTGCCGGCTCGGAAAGCTCAGGCAGCGTGAGCGGCGTCAAGGGCGCAGCCGCGACGGGGCGAGACCGACGAACGAGCAGTGTCCAGGGGGACAGGGTTCAGTGAGCTCGCCGCGCGCGCGACCCGTGCGGGCGCCCGTCGCCGGCGGAACGATAGTCACCGGCGAGGACTCTCCGCGCCTGGGCGGCGCCGGGCGTCTAGTACCGACGGCGCGCCCTCGCACACGGGTCCAGCGGCGGCAACGTTCGTCGAGCCACCGCCGGAGCGCTTCGCGGGGTGCCGATCACCGAGGTAATGGCCCCTGCACGAAGGAGAACCTCGGTGACGACGCGACCGGCCCGTTTTGCGATACGAACCAGCTCTTCTCTCACTCGTGCGGCGCTCGGCGCCGTCCTTGTGTCGGCGGCGGTCGCCCTCTCGCTCGGCTTCGCCTCGGCCTCGGCGCACCCGCTCGCCCACCTCTCCGCACGCGCAAGCCTGACCTCCGCTCGCGCTGGAAAATGCCGGGGGGCGCGCCGCCATGGCACGCACCGCGGATCGGCATGCCGCCGTGCGCACCGCGGCGGCACGGCGGCGAAGGTATCCGCGAGCACGCCTCTGGCGATCTCCATCGCGGACGGTTGGTGGCTGCTGCCGACCGTGACGATCAGCTCCGGTCCGGCGGCCGGCAGCGTGTCAAGCTCGGGGCGCGCCTCCTTCGCGTTCGAATCCGCGACGGCCCACGCGGCCTTCGAGTGCTCACTCGACGGAAAGCGCTACTCCGGATGCAGCTCCCCCGCCGTCTACAGCGGTCTCGCCAACGGGCAGCACAACTTCAGGGTCTATGCGATCGCGCGAGGCTTGAGCGGCACCGCGGCGAGCATCACCTGGACCGTCGAGCTGCCTGCGGCGCTCTCCGGCCCGTCCACGCCGACGGGTCTGAAGGCGAACGCCGGAGACGGGCAGGTGACCCTCACCTGGAATCCGTCGACGGACAGCGCCGGTGTCGCGGGCTACCGCGTCTTTCGCAACGGCGGCCAGGTGACGCAGGTCGCCTCGACGTCGTTCACAGACAGCGGGCTGGCCGACGGGACGACCTACAGCTACACGGTCGTCGCGTTCGACGCGGCCGGTAGAAGCTCCGCGTCCTCCGCCGCGGTCTCGGCCACGCCGGTCGCCGCCGCGTCGCCGCCGGTCGGATCCACCAGCCCGCCCACCGGCAGCGGCGATCCACCGGCGCCGCTGACCTCCTTCCTGCCTGCCACCGACGGTCATTTCACGCCGCTTTCAGACGCTGCGGCGGCCGCCGACGTGACCCCCGAGCCCGAGAACCGGCCAGGCAACACCGCCACCAACGACTACGTGCCCACGACCGCTCAGCTGCAGGCCTTCTACGGTGCGGTCAACAGCAACGGCCAGACCGTCGTGCAGGCCAACCCCTACGACCAGTACGTGACCGGCCACTACACCGGAACGACCGACGAGATCATCCAGTGGGCCGCCTGGAAATGGGGGATCCCCGCCGACTGGCTGCGCGCGGAGTACGTCCAGGAGTCTCGCTGGAACATGTCCCAGCTCGGCGATCTCGCGACCGTTTCACCGGCCGCCTACGCCGAATACCCGACGCAGGCCAGGGTGGCAGGCACCGACGAGGTCTACCAGTCGATGGGGATCAGCCAGGTGAAATGGAACCCCGACGGGTCGGTCGGGGCGGGAACCGAGCCGCTGCGCTGGGAGTCGACCGCCTTCAACGCCGACTACCAGGCCGCGACGCTGCGCTTCTACTTCGACGATCCCGACGGCTTGCGAAGTGCGTGGGGCGATTCGAGCTACAGCCCGGGCAACGCGTGGGCCAGCCTGGGCGGGTGGTTCGAGCCCTATCCGTGGCTGAACGCCGGCCAGCTCGATTACATCGCCGAGGTGCAGGCTCACCTCGCCGCGCGCACCTGGGCGCAGCCGGGTTTCTGAGCCGCCGAGATCGGGGCGCTGCTCACGTCGTCCGGTCGCCGACCGGCCCGGCGTGGGCGGCGACGCCGACCGGGTCGGCGGGTCAGTCGCGCAGGTGGCTGCGGGCGGCGACGACGTAGCGCAGGTGTGCAACGTCGACGTCCTCGAGCGTGCAATCGCCGAACCCCGCGTGCGCGCCTTCGCCGCCCGCGAGCGCGGCGCGCGTCAGCTTCACCTTGTGCTCACCCGCCCGCAGCTCGCCGACCCAGGTCGCGTTCCAGCCGGTGAAACGCATGACCCCGTCAAAGGCCTGGACGATCTCGGAGGAGTCGTCGAACCACAGCAGCAGGCGGCCGCGAAAGGCGGCGATCTCGTGGATCATCGCCCGCCAGCGATCGGTGGCGATCGGCTTGCCGCGCGGGTCGAGCTTGACGTCAGCCGCCGCGGAGCGAAACTCCGCGATCAGTACCGTGCCGCGGTCGAGAAGCCTGCGCTCGGTCTCGCGCCGTCGGCGCATCTCCGCGGCCTGGAGCGTGGCCTGCAGGCGCTCGCGCCCGGCGTCCAGCGCGGCGCGCTGTCGCTCGGCGCTGGCGTCCAGCTCGCGCTTGCTCCTGCGCGCGACGGCCGCGACGGCGAGTGGGCTCACCACGCCCACGACGGCGCCCGCGATGATGGCCGTGATCGAGACGGCATCACCGTCGGAGGATCGAATCGTGTGACGCATGGCGGGACCCCCGGCCGCGGCGGCTCAGCCAACCGTGCGCGGGCTGCTGCGGCGGCGCGAGTTGCGCTTGGCGTCCGCCGTGGGTGACGACGCGGCCTGCGGCTCGGGCTCCGGCTCGGCCGTCGGGGGCTCTTCGGGTGGTGGCTTGGGTGCCGCGGCCGGCTCGGGCAGTGTGCGCGCGCCCAAGCGCACCTCGGCATCGGTGCGGCCATAGTAGGAGAGCTCTCCGCCGCGGGGCCCGCCCACGCTGACGATCCCGGCGAGCGGGGTGCCGAGCTGGTCGATCGCGGCGCGAGTGCGCGCCAGCGCGTCCCGGCGTGTGTGCCCGACGCGCGCGACGAGCACGATCTGGTCGACCATCGAAGCCAGCACCGCGGCGTCCTTGATCACGCCGAGCGGCGGTGTGTCGAGCAGCAGCACGTCGGCCGTGGACTGGAGCTCGCGCAGCAGAGGCGGCAGCGCGCCGCCGCCGAGCAGTGCAAGCGGCCGCGTCGGGATCGGCCCGGCCGGCAGCACCGTGAACTGCGGGTCGCCAAGCGCCACGCTCGCCGGTACGCGCTTGGCGGACCGAGATCGCGCGGGAGCCTTGGCGTCCACGGGATGGGGGCCGCCTGCCCCGACCTGCACGAGTCCGGCGGGCAGCGCGCTGTTCCCCGCGAGGATCGAGCTGAGGCCCTCGCGGCTTGGCGGCAGGCGCAGGTAGTCGGCGAAGCGCGGACGGCGCAGGTCGCATTCGACCGCGACCACCCGCCGGCCGAGCGCCGCGAGCGCGGCCGCCACTCCGAGCGTGACGCTCGTCTTGCCGTCCTGCGGGCCTGCCGAGGTGATCATCAGGACGTTCTCGCCCTGGCCGAGGCGCAGCGAGAGCAGTGTGATTGCGAGCGAGCTGTAGCTCTCGTCGGTCTCCCAGTCCGACGCTGCGGCGCGCGAGTGAGGCGCGGCGGGCGCCCCGCCGGCCCTCTGGTACGTGGCCACTGACGGGCCGCGAGTGCGTGGCTGGCGATTCGGGGAGACGCGCGGACGAGGCCTTGGGATCACGCCGATGCTCGGCAGGCGGGCCGCGGCGGCCGCATCGTCCGCGGTCCGGACACTCTTGTCGAAGAGCTCCATCACGATCGCCACGACGATCGCCACGAGCAGTCCGACGACCGCGGCGATCACGGCGTCCAGGAGCGGCTTCGGCGAAGAGGGGGAGGTGGGAACGGCTGCGGTCTGGTTCACGGTCGCGCTCGAGCTCAGGACGTCGATCGCTCCCTCCAGCTCAACCTTCTCCTTCGTCAGCTGCTGCCCGGTGGGGCCGGCGAGCTCCGCAGCCGTCAGGCCGCTCAGGCGGCTGTCGACGGTCGCCAGGCTCGACTCGAAGCTGCGGCGCTGGAAGGTCAGGTTGAAGCCGACGTACTGCGAGGCGAACGCATTCGCAATACTCGCCGCTCGGCTGGGACTGGGGTCCGTGACCGCGATGTCGACGATGTTCGTCGTGCCCTCGAGTTCCGCCGACACCTGACTGAGCAGATCGGCGGGGGTCTCGCTGAGGTGCAGGCTGCCGCGAACGAGGTCGGCCATCGGCGTCTCGGTTATCTGCGAGACCTCCGTGTTGAGATCCCGCTCGGGGTCGGCCGGTGTCGGCTGAGACCCTGGCGCGATCAGGCTCGAGACCTCGTTGCTCGGGGCGATGTAGACCTTCGCTGTCGCGGTGTACTTCTTGGTGGCCTTCGCGCTGACGCCAACGCTTGCAGCGATCGCCAGCAGCGGGATGAGCGTGATCACGAGCCAGTGGCGCCGCACGATCCGCACGCTCGCCGCCAACTGTTCGGACATGAGCAGACCAGGGCCAGGGCCCCTGGGGTGATCTTCCATGATCTCGCCGCTGCTCACTCAGACGTCCTTCCGGTCAAATAACCGCGCCGATCAGCCGAGGGAATCGGATGAGTGTATGCAACTCCCCGCCGTCCCGCAGTTGCTGCGAGGCCACGCCGGGGGTACGGCTGAGCGGCTCAGCGGTCCGTCTGCTCGAGGCGGCCGCCGCCGCATCCGCAGGCAGGGTTTACAGTCTGGCATCGCCTTGCAGCGCCACAACCGAGACGCATCGAACTCGACCCGCGCGCCGGCGAGCCGGATTTCGGATGCGCGAGACCCAGGCGTCGAGCGGCAGCGCGGTCGCATCGCAGTGGCCCCGGACGGGACGCCCGAGACCCGGCGTCGCTCCATCTCATCGCCCGGCGCGGCGCTGAAGCGCGCGACCGATCTGGTGCTGGCGACGATCACGCTCGTCTGCCTCTCGCCGCTCCTGGCGGTCGTCGCGATCGCGATCAAGCTCGACTCGCCCGGGCCCGTGTTCTTTCGCCAGCGCCGCGTCGGTCGCGGCGGGAGCGAGTTCACGATGGTCAAGTTCCGCTCGATGTCCGCCGACGCGACGCACGAGGCGCACCACCGCTACGTCGCCGCGCTCGCCGCCGGCCCGGTCGACCCGACCAACGGCGATCTGTTGAAGCTCACCGACGATCCACGCGTGACCCGCGTCGGCGCGAAGATCCGCAAGGCCAGCATCGACGAGCTGCCGCAGCTGTTCAACGTGCTCGGCGGCCAGATGTCGATCGTCGGGCCGCGGCCGGCGGTCCACTACGAACTCGACCTCTACCGCCCGGAGCATCTGGCGCGTTTCGACGTGCGTCCCGGCATCACCGGCCTCTGGCAGGTCTCGGGGCGCAACCGACTCGGCTTCAACGAGATGCTCGATCTCGATGTCGAGTACGCACATCGCCATGGTTTCGGCCTCGATCTCTGGATCATCATCCGCACGCCGCTGGCGGTTCTGCGGGCGCATACGGCCTGACGCCGCGGGGAGGGCCGTCAGCGCCAGCGCTCGAGCAACGCGTCGTCGGCCACGACGCCGATCTCACGCGCCGGTACGCCGACCACGACGGTTCGCGAGGCGACGTCGCGGGTGACGACCGCGCCGGCGCCGACGAACGCCTCCTCACCGATCTCGACGCCGGGAAGCAGGACGACGGCACCGCCCACCCGGCACGCGCGTCGCAGGGTCGCGCCGCGGAGCTCATAGGTTTCGTCGTGTCGAGCCATCGTGTCGTCGTTCGTGGTGCACACACCCGGGCCGATGAAGACGTCGTCCTCGACGAGCGTGCCGGCTGTCAGGTAGACGTTCGTCTGGACACGCACGCGGGCGCCGACGATCACGCTCGGATCGACCGCGCTGCCCCGGCCGATCACCGATTCGGCGCCGACGCTGGAGTGCTCGCGCACAAAGCACTGGTCGCCGAGGATCGCGTCCGCTCCTATTCGCGTGCCGGCGAACACGATCGCGCCGACACCGACGGTCACGCCGGGACCGAGCACCAGTCCCGAGAGAGTGCCTCGCGGGGCACTGGAGTGACGGGCGAGCCGCGGCCGCCTGCCGAGCACGGCTCCGTCGTCGATCACGCAGCGCTCACCGATCGTCGTCCCGTCGTGGACCGTCACGTGCGCGCCGAGCACCGTGCCGGCGCCAATCTCGACATCGTCGCCGACGTACAGCCCCGGCGCGCGCGGATCGGCGTGCAGGCTCATTCCTCCGCCGCGCCCCGTTCGCCCGAGCGAGATGTGCGCATACGCCCCACTCTAGGCGGCGCCGTCGCCAGATGCTCGTAGGAGCCGAGCGGGCGCTCGGCGATCAGCTCGAGCCAAGCCGGGTCGAGCAGGATCTCCAGCTCGTCCTCCCACGCCGGGTGGGTCATCACCTCCACCGCAGATCCGCTCGACAGCGCGAGCTTCTCGTGCATCGAGGAGCCACCGAGCGCCGGGTGCATGTCGCGGATCGAAAAGAAGTACCGCGGGGCGGCAAAGCGCGTTCGCATCGCGCCGTTCACGACTGAGCGGACGCGGCGATTGGGCCAGGACTTCTCGCCCGGGAGGTAGGTGAAGCTCGGCCGCATCTTCACGCCGGCGGGGATCGTGCGCGCGGCGAGAACGCCGACCGACTGATGGATGTGCTCGTGTCCGTCGAGGTGCGAAGGCTCGCGGCCGTACAGGCGCCGGTACTCCGCGAACTGCTCGTCGATCGCGCGTTCGACCTCGGTGAACCGCGCCGGGCTGATGCCCCAGCGTCGCCGGTCCGGTCCGGCGTAGTACTCGGCGAGCCGTGCCTGGCGCCGTCGCGTGCCCTCATCGACCTCGGAGCCGGTGAACGGCTCCGTCAGGTTGAGGTGCAGCCCTGCCGACACGCCCTGCGCCAGCGCCAACTCCGCCGCATGCTCCGAGTCCGCCATAAACACCATCGCGCTCACCGACGTGACGGTCCGCGCGTCGTAGCAGCGCCAGATCGCCTGGGTGGTGGGGCGATCGGCTCCCCAGTCGTCGGCGTTGATGATCAGCAGGCCGTCCATGGTTGCCGATTCAGGAAGGATCGGCCCGCGCGGCAGCGGCGGCTGCGGGTGGGGTTTCGCGCCGCCCGGCGAGGCCACGCTGTTCGAGCTCTGAGTCGTACAGCGCCACGAGCCGCTCGACTATTCGCGGCCAGCTCAGCGTCTCCACCGCCTCGCGGGCGCGGCGGAGCATGGGTTCGAGGCTCTCGCCGGCCGGATCTCGCCAGCGGCGGCCGAGCTCGAGGACCGCATCCGCAAACGAGCCCGCGTCATCGGCCTCGAGGTAGTCCGAGCCGGCGGTCAGTCCCAGGCCCGCGGCCCCCAGACCGGTGGAGACCACGGGACGCCCCAACGCGGCGGCCTCGATCACCTTCAGACGCGTGCCCGAGCCCTCGAACACGGGCACGACGACGATGTGTGCCGCCTCGTAGTACGGGCGCACCTCCGGGACCCGTCCGACGTAGCGGACGCCCTCGGCCGCCACCGGTCGCGCCGGCGACTGGCCGACGACGTCGAAGCTGACCGCCGTGCGCTCGCGCAGCCGCGGCAGCACCTCGCGGACCATCCAGGCGAGCCCGCGCTCGTAAGGCGCGTAGCTGCCGGAGCCGACGAACAGGAGCTTCAGCGGCTGGTCCGGACCGAGCGGACGCAGCGGGAGGCGTTCGAGCGTCTCGACGCCGTTGGGACACAGCTCGACCCGGCGGGCGCCGCCCGCGCTCATCGCCTCGCCGTCGGCCGTGGAGACCGCGAGGCACAGATCCATCGTGCGCCAGATGCGGCGCTCCTCACGAGTGACCTTGTGAGCCTCCAGGGCGTTGAAGGCGCGTCGTGGAGCGCTTCCGACGCCGGCCTCCAGCCGCAACACCGTCTGCTCGATGTTGTGTGAGCTGTAGACGTTCAGCGCGTCGGGAAACGGCGGCAGGAACGCCACGCCCGCATCGTCGTAGTGGATGACGCTCGGACGGTGGGAGGCGATGGTTGCCCGCATAGCCGCCGCGAACGGGGCGCTCCTGTAGCGCCCGAGACACCACGACCCGCGGCGCAGCACGCTCCCCGCCTGTTCGGCCCGCTTGCGTGCCCCGGCGCCCGTGACGCTGACGCGCTCGATGTCCCCCAGCAGCGCGTCGAGATCGGCGCGCGCCGGGCGGCCATCCGGGCTTCCCGGATCGTGCTCGTATGTGACCAGCACCGTGTCGAACGACCGGGCCAGGCCGGTGAGCAGCTGAAACGTGCGGATCCGCGCTCCGTTGTCGAGCGGGTATGGAGGACGACAGGTCGCAAAGACGAGTCGAGGGCGCGCCGCCTCAGACATCGATGTGCATCACACCGTCCCGATCCGAAGCCCACGCGAGAGTCGCGCGATCCCCCCACTCGCCGACTGGGCCGTCGTTGACGACGCGATGGCCATCCTGGTCAGCCAGCACCCGCATCCGCGTGCGCGCAGTCCACCACGAGGCGACGTCCCTCGGCAGCGCGTGCCAGCCGGCGTGTTTGTCGATCGCGTCGCGGAGGTATGCCAGCAGTTGCGCATAGGACTCGAGCCTCGCAGGTGTGAGCACATAGTCGGGATGCACGAGCACATTGATCAAACCGCCGTTGGCGATCAGCCAGTCCGCCTTGCGTCGCCAGATGTCGATCGTCGGCTCCTGCAGGATTTCCCACAACGTGTGGTCCTGCACCATCGTGACCGGCAGCTCGACGATGGTGTCGAGGAAATACGGCAGGATCGAGCAGCAGCCACCCGGCTGCGGCTCGAACGGATCCGTGTCGGGGAAGGACGAGTCGTACAGACAACCGAGCTCGGCCATCCAGTCGGAGTTTCGGTGAAGCGACGGCGATCGAAAGCCAACCGCGTCCCAGTCGCTCATGTAACGGCGGATCGCCGTGAGGCTGCGTTCGAAACTCGTGCGGTCGCTGAACAACCGCCCGTCGTGGCGGATGCCGTGCAGCCCGATCTCGCCACCGGCGTCGCGTACGCGCTCGAACGTCCCCGCGGCGATCGGGTACCACTCGGCGACGAAATTCCACGATGAGACGACACCGAAGCGAGCCTCCACCTCGAGGACCGCGGGGATGTTCTCGACGCCGGCGGCGGACTCGACATCGTGGGTAACGACCACGGCAAAGCGGCGTCCATCGGGCCAGAGGTTCACAAGCGGCAGCCGCGTCACGGCCTGCTCGGCCATGCGCAGGCGTAGCAGCGCCTGCTGATGCTCGACGAGCAGCGGCTCGATCGGCCAGGCTGGGAAGCCGCGCCCGGCGCGCCTTGCGCGCAGCCGGCGTGCCCTGATCTGGACGCCGCGCGGCAGCAGTGGCTTGATGGCGTAGTACGCATTCAGAGTGCGCCGCCGCGACGCGTCGTGCTGGTAGCGCTCACGCAGGAAGACGTCTGGGTCGATACCAGCCGGGTTGCGACGCCCCTCGTCAACTGCGCCGTCCGTCCGCACGCGTGCAAGCTATCGCGCCACGAGTGGGGCGACAAGTCGCGCGCCGACGCGGTTTGTGTCTGCCGCGACGCCGCGCTTGACGTCGGAGCGCGCCCGTGAACACACGCTTTAGCGGCTACCATCGCCCGGTGAACAGGGATGTTCCGGGGGCGCTCGCGCGCGCGCGATCGACCGGGTCAGTCACGAAAAAAGGGCAGGGCTGGGCCGCACGCTTGACTTCACGCAACGCGCGCCGCGTTGTCACGATCGCGCTCGTTGCGATCGTTGTCCTGACGGCGCTCGCGGTTTCTGGTAGGAGAGTCCGCGACCTCATACGTCGGAGGACAGGTCGATCCAAACGAGCGCCGTGCCCGTCAATCCAGCCCCGCGGCAGCGCGGCGGCACCGGCCAGCCACCCGGGCGAGGCGCCCTGGTCTCCTGCTCCACCGTCGAGCCGCGAGGCGCGAGGCGGTGATCCTGTGAGCGCGACCGTCGTGGAAGGCGCCGCGCCGCGCCCGACGATGGGCACCGTGGCGCGCGGCGTCTCGTGGAAGGTGCTCAGCGTCGTCGTCGGTCAGGGGTCCTGGTACGCGTCGCTGTTCGTGCTGGCGGTGCTCGTTGCGCCGCGGGACTTCGGCGTCGTGGCGATCGGCTCGGCCGTCGTCTCGTTCACCCTGTTGATCCTGGAGTCCGGCACCGGCGGCTCGTTGATCATCGCGCCGGACCTCGCCCCGGCCTCGGTGCGCCGGTCGCTGGTCCGCACCAGCGTGGGTGGTGTGGTCGCCACCGCCGGGTTCGCCCTCCTCGCCCAGCCGATCGCCGACGTCTTCACGGGTGGATCGGGCGCCGGGGTGCTGCGGGTCATCGGCCTCACGGTCGGGCTAGCTGCGGTCTCGATCGTGCCGAACGCACTGCTTTCGAAGCACCTGCGCTTCAAGGTCGTGGCCCAGATCTGGATCGCCGCCGCCGTGATCGCCTCGATCGCCGCGATCGTCGCCGGCCTGCTCGGCGCCGGCATCTGGGCGCTGGCGATCCGCATCCTGGTCAACCAGGTTCTGCTCACGACGCTCACGTGCATCGCCGCGCGGGACCTGCTTCCGCGCCGCGGCGGCGAGCGCCAGGCGATTCCCCGCCGCCCGGGTGCCACCGCGTTCCTGGTCATCGCCGGCGCCGGATTCGTCGCGTGGACGTGCGACAACCTCGCCGTCGGGGCGTTCACAAACCCCACACAACTCGGTCTCTACGCGCTCGCCTTCTCACTCGCCTACGCGCCGCTGACGCAGGTTTCCTGGACGGTCGGCCAGGTCCTGCTGCCCGCGGTCGCTGCCGCGCGCGACCCCGAGGTCGTGCGCCGGGCGACGCTCAAGGCGGTGAGGATGATGGCGCTGATGCTGCTGCCGCTCGCCCCCGCAGCGATCGCGCTCGCACCGGGGGTGATTCCCGCGGTGCTCGGGCACAAGTGGCACGGGATGGTGTTTCCCTTCCAGATCCTCATCCTCGTCGGCGTCGGCCAGGGCGTCACGAACACGCTCGGGGAGGCGCTGGCGGGGGCAGGTGTGCGGAGCGTCGGCTTGCGCGCACGCATCGACATGATCTGGGCGCTCGCGACGATCGGCGCGATCGTCGTGGGCGTCAACGTCGCCGGAATCCGCGGCGCCGCCGTCGCCCACGTCGTCACGTTCACCGGGCTCGCCATCGCGCTCGCATGGCGCGGCGGGCCCGGGATCGGTCTCTCTGGCGGGGCGCTGATGGGCTGCGTGCGCGGCGTCGCGCTCTGCGTAGCGGTCCAGGCGCTCGCCACGGCCGCCGTCGCGCTCGCGCTCCACGGCTCGGGTGCCGGGACGCTCGTGGCCGGCCTGGCCGGAGCGGCCGCCGGGGCGCTCGCTCTCCTCGTAGCGTTGCGGGTCCTCACGCCGGAGTTGCTTGCGGAGGGCCGAGGCGTGGTTCTCGCAACCGTTGGGCGCAAACGCGCCTGAGCTGGCGCCGGCCTGTGCGCCGCGTCGTCTCGCGTCTCGGGGCGCGCATCAGCCCGGGTGAGCGGCGCTATTGTCGGTCAGCGTGAGCAGCGAGTCCGCCCACCACGCGCCGACGGCGCCGTCGCGGTTTCGCGACCGCGTGCACGACGCCTACGTGGTTGCGATCAACATCTCGCTGGCGGTGCCCGTGCACCGGTTTCGGGAGTGGGCGTTTCGGGCGCTGGCACGCAACGAGTTGGGGCGCGACGCCACGCTGGAGAGGTCGATCCGCCTGACGACCAAGGGCGGTGTCAGCGTGGGGGCCGGGACGATCGTGAATCGTGGCGTCACGCTGGACGGTCGCGGCGGGCTGCGGGTGGGGGCCCATGTGAACATCTCGCCCGAGGTGATGCTGCTCACAGCCGATCACGACCCGAACTCGCCCGCCTTCGGGGACCGAAACCGCCCCACCGTGATCGGCGACCGGGCGTGGATCTCCTCCCGGGCGATGGTCCTCCCAGGCACCGCGGTTGGGGACGGGGCCGTCGTCGCCGCGGGCGCCGTGGTGCACGGCGCGATCGATTCGTGGTCGATCGTGGCCGGCAATCCGGCCCGCGTGATCGGTCAGCGCTCGCCGGATGCCCAGGCCGGCTTGCCGAGCCCTTACCGTCGGCTACTGCATTAACCGCGACCCGCTGGAGCCGGCGAACCGTCGAGCGCCCGGTCGCGGGACCAGACCGGCGCCGAACCGCGCGGGCGCCCGGAGCCGATTCGCGTCCGCTCCAGCACCGGCAGCGCGCAGTAGGCGACGAGGAACCCCATCACGTAGTCGATCTGGGAGCCCTGGTGGAACGCCGGGAAGGTGAAGTTGACGATCAGCAACGCGACGACGCTCGACTGGGCGCCGACCTTGACCGCGTTGACGAGATCCCCAGCTCGGGCGCGGCCGCGCCACAGCGCCGAGAGCGCCAGCATCAGCAGGAACAAGGCGCCGCCGAGCAGCCCTTCGTGCCAGAACAGCCACAGGTAGCCGACGTGCGTGTATGACTGCGCGGACGGCGGGACCTGGTCCCATGGCTGGCCCCAGTAGATCGTGTCGCCCAGACCCCAGCCGAGGAGGGGCTTGGCTCGGATCTTGGCCAGGACGAAGCCCGACTCGACGGTGCGGTAGCGAACCGAGTTGTCGGTCTGGTACTGGCCGATGCTGAGCAGCCGCTGCTCGGCCGTCTGCAGCGTGCTCGGCGACACCGCGGCGAGCACGGACACGCCGATGATCACCGCCACGGCGATCGAGACCAGCGCTCGCGCGCGCCGCGAGCGTCCGGAACGGACGATCACGAGCAGGACCGCCACGACCGTCGCCACCCAGAAGGTTCGCTCGAAGGTGAGCAGCAGCGATACCGCGTTGAGCACCAGAACCGCCGCGACGATCAGCCGCTGGCGCCAGTCGCGCAGAGCCCCCGAGGTCAGCGCCGCAACGGCCAGCACGACCGCGATCGGAAACGCGAACAGCCCGCCCTGGAGCTGGCCCACGCCGCCGGTCGTGAGGCTCACGCCTGAGCGCACCCCGAAGTCGCCGCCGAAGCTCGCGCCGAGCGTCCACTGCGCGATACCCAGGAGGCCGAGGGCGAGCCCGAGCAGGACCAGGGCTCTCAGCACCCGCGCATGCGCGCCTGGATCCGAGAGCGCCGCCATCGCGATCAGCGCGAAGGCAAAACCGCCGGCGAGCGCCCGGAACTCGGAGCCGACCTCCGAGAGGGGCTGGCCCGAGCGCAGCCCGTGCACGGCCTCATAGACGGTGAACAGGCATGCGATCACGACCAGTGTCGCGACCGCTATCTGTCGGCGCGCGAGACGGATGCGCGGGAGCACGACGACCGCCCGCAGCACGCCCGTCAGCAGGAACAGGTCAGACGCCTGCAGGCCGCCGCTGCCGCTGCCGCCTCCGCCGACGTGGTAGGCGTCCGCCACCGAGTAGGGCACGAGCGTGGTCAGCACGAGCAGGATCGTCAGGTGCGTGACTGGCGCCATGAACGCGAGCAGCGTCACGACCGCCAGTCCCGCCACGGCGATCGCGTAGTTCGGGTGCTTGGCGGCGAGCGCGCCGAGCAGTAGCGCCAGTCCGCCCAGGAGGGTCGCGTTGATCCAGGCGCGGGGGGCGAGGGCTTCGGGCATCGGTGACCCGCGGCGCCGGCTGAGTAAGCTGACCGGCGATGCGGCTGGCAGTCATCGCTTGCTTTCTGAACGAGGAAGCATACCTGCCGACTTTTCTGCGGTCGCTGGCCGCGCAGGAGCGTGAGCCCGACGAACTGCTGCTCGTCGATGACGGCTCATCGGACGCCTCGCTGGCGCTCGCCGAGCAGTTCGCGCGCGAGCGGCCGAGCGTACGTGTACTGAGCCGGCCGCGGCGCCCCCCGGCCCGGGACCGCCTGGCGCGCGCAGCCGAGCTGGAGGCATTCTGCTGGGCCGTCGAGCAGCTCGGCGTCGACTGGGATGTCGTGGCCAAGCTCGACGCCGACCTCAGTCTCTCTGCCGACACCTTCGCCGAGCTGGAGCGCCAGCTCGAAGGCGATCCCGGGCTCGGGATCGCCGGTGCCCACCAGAGCATCGTCGCCGCCGACGGCACCACCGTCCGTGAGCGCTGCCCGCCCGGCCACGTGCGCGGGTCGACGAAGTTCTACCGGCGGGCCTGCTTCGAGCAGGTCTATCCGATGCCGTTCAGGCTCGGTTGGGATACCTCCGACGAGGTCCGCGCGCGCATGCACGGCTGGCGCACGCAGTCCTTCGCCATGCCGGCGGGAGACCCGATTCACCTGAGACCGACCGCCACGCAGGACGGCGCGGTCCGCGGGCATCGCCGCAACGGCGTCGCCGCGTATGCCTACGGCGCCGCCCCGTGGTGGGTGCTGCTCGGGGCCGCGCGGCGGGTCGGTGACCAGCCGCGGATCGTCGGCGGCCTGAACTTCATGTTGGGGTGGCTCACCGCGGCACTCCGATCGGACCCTCGAGCCGACGCCGACCAGCGTGCCTTCCTAGCCCGCGAGCACCGCGAGCGCGTGCGCCGCGCGATCTCGCGGCGCGCCGTTCGCTGAGCAGCCCACTCGCTCTTCCACGCCGCCACCATCCCGTGACCGCCATCCGCCGCCCGGTGCTCAAGCCTCGCCGCGCACGTGTCGTCCTCGCGCTCGCGGTCGTTGTGGCGCTGGCCGCGGCCGTCGCACTACTGATAACGAGCGAGCGCGGAGGTCCGGCCGTCGTGCCGGGGCCGCGGGAGCACGACGTGACCGCGTGGGCTCCGCCCGGCGAGCGGCCGCTGTCAGACGCCAGGGCGGCGGCGCTCGTGACACGCGTGGCGGAGAACCGACCGGGCAACGCGGCGGCCAACGACTACGTGCCGACCGACGCCGAGCTCGCGGCCTTCCACGCCGCCCAGGCGCGAGCCCGCACCAGGGGCGTCTACAACCCGCTGACCGTGCACGTCACGGGCCGGCCCGGCATCGCGCATCCCTCGACCGACGATCTCATCCAGTGGGTTTCCCACAAGTGGGGGATTCCCACGAACTGGATCCGTGCGCAGCTGGTCGTCGAGTCCGACTGGCGCCAGGATCAGCGCGGCGACAGCTCAGAGGTCAGCGCGCGCTGGTTCCGCCTGTACCCGAAGTTTTCGCGCGTGTCGGGCCGGCACGTGTTCGAGTCGCTCGGGATCGCGCAGGAGAAATGGATCCCGAACGGCTCGGTCGGTGCGGGAACCGAGCCGCTGCGCTGGAGGTCCACCGCATTCAACCTCGACTACTACGCGGCCACCCTGCGCTACTACTACGACGGCGATTGCAGCTGGTGCTCGTCCTCCTACAGGCCGGGAGAGGCCTGGAACAGCGTCGGGGCGTGGTTCTCGCCCCAACCGTGGGGCAACTCCGAAGCCGCCTCCTACATCGCCCAGGTCAGGGCGGCGTTGGCCGAGCACCCGTGGACGCGCGCAGGCTTCTGAGCCGCGGCCGGCGGCGCTGCCACGCTCAGCCGAAGTGGCGGTAGAAGGCCTCGCCGACCAGGCGTCCCACGCTGGAGGGGGAGTGTCTGATCGCAATCGCCGTGGCGGCCTTGATCCGCCCCCGTCCCAGTGAGGCGTTATAGCCGCCGAAGTAGGTGAAGGCGAGCGGCGACTCGATCGCCCCCCAGGTGCTCTTGAACATCCGCAGGCCCTCGTTGTCGTGATCGGTGCGGCCGAAGTCGAGCCGGGTCGCTCCGTGCTCGCAGCCCCAACGGATCGCCTCCATGAACAGGAGGTTGTTCGGTCGCAGCGACAGGTGGTCGCGGTTCGACGCGCCAAACTTGTAGGTGAGCGTCCGGCCGTCGGTCAGGAACACCGCCGCGGCGATGTCGCGGCCCTGGTGTCGCGCCAGCATCACGAAGCCGAGTCCGGCGTCGAAGAGCTCGCCGAACCCGAGGATGAACCGTCGCGGCTGTGTCGGCACGCCCTGGAACCGTCGCGTCTGGATGTGCAGGCGGTAGAAGCGCACGAGTGCCTCGCGGTCGGTGCGCCGCTCGATCGTGACTCCCTCGCGCTGCGCCTTGGCCACGCCGCGCATCACATGCGCCCGGGTGAAGCCCGCGACGAGTTGGTCCACGTCGGGGGTCAGTGCCAGCTCGTGCTGCACATAGCGCTCGAGCACCGTGCCGTCAGCGCTTCCGTGCAGCGGGCCGCGCAACTCCAGGCCAAGCTTCAGCTCCGCGCAGGCCTTCGCCACTCCGTCGGCAAGTTGGGCGCCGTCCGACTCGTCGGGGCTCGTGAACAGCGGCGGGCACGCGTCGGAGAACGGCAGCGCGATCAGCCGCTCGCCTGTCAGATGGCTCGGAATCAGGGTCACCGGGATGCCCGCGCGCAGGCGGCCGTCGGGATCGCGCAGGCACCACGCCGCCACCGCGTAGCCGTAATGACTCGTGATCAGGCGTAGCCACGCTGGGTGATGGAACACCGTGCTCATCGGCGCCCGTGCCAGCAGGTCGACCCACGCCGGATCGAGGATCGGGTCGACGCTGGCAAGTCCGTCTGGAAGGTGGGCCAAGCGCTTGGAGGTCTCGCTCATGGTCTAGAGGGTCGGATCGAGCCGGACGGGAATGCCGGCGAGGTGGATCGACGCGTGCGCGCACCCCCGTGCGTCCGGCGGCCCCCGCTCCCACCGGGACACCTCGTGGAGGATATGCTTCGCGCGCCTTGACCCGCGCGCACCCCTGTGATCCACGCCACGGCGTCGCCCGATGCACAGGAGCACGCCCGCGCCGCCCGTCGACCTAGGCGCGCACGTGACGGCGACGGCAGCTGCTGATCATCAGGTGGCGATCGTGGGCGCCGGACCGCTCGGGCTGGCGGTCGCCGCGCATCTGCGCGACGGCGGCATCCGCCCATTCATCTGCGGCGATCCGATGTCCTTCTGGCGTGAGCAGATGCCACGGGGCATGCTGCTGCGCTCGCCCCTTCGCGCGTCCAACATCGGCTCGCCGCGCGGCGAGCTCGCGCTGCAACGATGGGCAGACGCCGAGCGGCGGGAGCTCTCCAGCCCGCTGCCGCTCGAGGATTTCGTCGCCTACGGGCAGTGGTTCCAGCGGGCCGCCGCGGAGGATCTCGATCGTCGCCGGGCCGCTTCGATCGAGTCGACGGGAACCGGCTTTCGGCTCGTGCTGGAGGACGGCGACGAGCTGACTGCGACGCGCGTGGTCGTCGCCGCCGGAATCGCGCCGTTCGCGTTCATCCCCGGCGAACTCCGGGACCTGCCGAGGGAGCTTGTGTCTCACAGCTCCCACCACGACGACTTCGCGGCGTTCGCCGGCCGGCACGTCGCGGTGGTCGGAGCTGGCCAGAGCGCGCTGGAATCGAGCGCGCTGCTGCACGAGGCCGGCGCCACCGTGGAGCTCATCTTCCGCTCCCAGCAGATCGTCTGGCTTGACCCGATGCCGGCCTGGCGCCTGCCCAAGATGGGCGCTCCGACGGCCGTCGGCGGTCCGCGCGCGAGCTGGCTGGCCGCCGCTCCGGACATCTTTCGGAGGCTGCCGCGAGCGTCGCAGCCCGGCCTGGCCTATCGGTGCATTCGCCCGGCCGCGTCCGCGTGGCTTCACACGCGAACCGACGAGGTTGCCTTCACGAGCGCTCAGCGCATCGTCTCGGCCCAGGAGCGCGACGGTCAGCTTCAGATCGCGTTGAGCGACTCGAGCGAGCGTCGTGTCGATCACCTGATGCTTGCGACCGGGTTCGACGTCGACATCCGCCGCTATCCGTTCCTGCCCGCCGAGCTCACCCGCCAACTGGCGCTGGCCGGCGGATATCCCGTGCTCCGCCGCGGCCTCGAATCCTCACTCGACGGGCTGTTCTTCGCCGGCGCGCCGGCGGCGCACACCTTCGGGCCCGTGATGCGCTTCGTCACCGGGAGCTGCTATTCGGCGCCGGCGATCGCGCGCCGTGTGCTCGGGCGCCGCCAGCCGCCGATCAGCTGGGCATTCTGATGGCCGCCGAAGGCGGCGTGATAATGCTCGACCCTCTCAACGGCGGGCTCGCCGCGGTGAGGTCGCTGAGGGCGAGCGGCGAGCACGTCGTCGTCATCGCCGGCAGCGACAACTCGTTCACCGCGCGCTCGCGGGGCGTCGAGGGTCACGTCGTGCCGTTCGCCGGGGACGGCGGCGCACGCCTCGATCTGCTCTCTGCGCTCGCCGGCCGCGGACCGCACGCGCTGCTCACGGGCAGCGACAGCGCGAGTGCGTGGCTCGCCGAGGCTCGAGACCGCCTCCCCGACGGGATCGTCTGCTTCGAAGCCGCCGACGACAGCCACGCGGCGCTGATGGGAAAGGACACCTCCGACGAGATCGCTCGCGCCGCGGGCGTCGCCGTTCCGTGGACGGCGCCGATCCACAGCCTCGAGGACCTCGACGCGGTCTCCGCGAGCGCGCCGTGGCCATGCGTTCTCAAGCCGGTGCTCTCGCACGAGTGGCGAGTGGTGCTGGGCGACCACCGCGTGATGCTCGTCACGACACCCGCCGAGGCGCGCCGCGAAGCGGAGCGGGGGCTCGGCGCGGGATTCCCGCTCGTGCTGAGCGAGTACGTTCCGGGCGGGGACGCCGATGTCGAGGAGGCGATCGTGGTGCGCGCGGCCGACGGCACCTACCCGGTCGCGTTCGGCTGCCAGAAGATCCGCCAGTATCCCGTCGGGTTCGGCGTGGCGTCGTTGTGTGAGATCGCCGAGCTCCCGGAGTCGATGGCGCTCGCTCGCGCGGTCCTCGACCGGGCGGGCTTCGTCGGCGTGGCGGGCGTCGAGACCAAGCGCCACGCGGTGACCGGCGTTCGCTACTTCCTCGAGGTCAACGTCCGCATTCCGACCCAGTGGGGCCTCGCTGACTGCTCCGGGCTGCGCGCGTCCGAGCGCATGCTGGCCACGCTCCGCGGCGAGCGTCTGCCGCCGCAGAGCCCGATCCGCCGGCGCGGCCGGCTCGTGTACCCGCAGCAGGACATCCGGGCGGTGCTGGCGGCCCTCCGCGGGGCGCCGTCGCGCAAGCGGCTCCAGGTCGCGTGGCGGATCCTCCGCTCCTACTCGGGCACGCGCGACTTCGGCATCCTCGACCCGCGCGATCCGGCTCCGGCCATCGCCTGTGTCGCCGGCTTCGCGAGGCGGCGCATCGGAGCGCGCGTGCGTCGGCCTGCGCGATCCGGGTGAAAATGGAACGGCCGCCGGGCGCGCGAACCCGTATCGCCGGCGCGGTCTGATCGAGCCAGGCCCCAGCCTGTAGGATCGCCGCACGCCTCGGCGACGATATGACAACGCCAGAAACCAGTAGTCAGGCCGGGGCGACCAGCGCCGCCACCGACGGCGCGTCGCTCTCCGATGCGGCTCACACGCTCGCGCCCCGGGTGCTCGTGATCACGCAGAACGCGCCCGTTCCGCGTGACCGGCGGGTTTGGAACGAGCTGCTCGCACTGCGCGACGGCGGTTATGAGCTGGTCGCGATCTGCCCGCAGGGCGTCGGCAGCGACGCGGCGCGCTTCGAGCGGCTGGACGGAATCGACATCTTCCGCTACGGGCAGCCGCCGGCCACCGGCAGCCCGCTCAGCTACATCCGTGAGTACGCGGTCGCCTTCTGGCGGATCCGCCGACTCGCACGCAAGGTGGCGGGAGAGCGCGGATTCGACGTGGTGCAGGCTTCCAACCCACCCGACTTCCTGCTCATCTCGGTGCACTTCCTGAAGCGCCGCGGGGCACGCCTGATCTTCGATCATCACGATCTCTCGCCGGAGCTCTACCTTGCGCGATTCGGCGGCGACGGAGGCCTCTACTACCGGCTAACACGCCTGCTCGAGCGAGCGAACTTCCGGATCGCCGATTTCGTGCTCGCCACCAACGAGTCGTACAAGCGCGTGGCCCTCCAGCGCGGCGGGATGCGTCCCGAGCAGGTGTTCGTCGTGCGCAGCGGGCCCGAGCTCGCCCGTTTCGGGCCGGTCGAGCCTGACCCCGCGCTCCGGCGCGGTCGTCGCACGCTGATCAGCTTCATCGGCGAGATGGCGCCGCAGGACGGCGTGGACCACGCGCTGCGGGCGCTGGCGCGCCTGCTCGAGCGTCGCGACGACTGGCACGCGATCTTCGCCGGCGACGGCCCGGCCTGTGCCAGCCTCCGCGAGCTCGCGGCGACCCTCGGGCTGGGCGATCACGTGGAGTTCCCCGGATGGCTCGACGACCCCGAGTTGAAAGCCGTGCTTTCGACATCCGACGTGTGCCTGGTCCCGGATCCGAAGACGGCGCTCAGCGACGCGTCGACGCTCGTCAAGATCGCGGAGTACATGGCGATGTCTCGAGCGATCGTCTCCTACGATCTCACCGAGTCCCGGGTCACCGCCGGGGAGGCCGCCGTCTACGCTCGTCCCAACGACCCGCAGGCCTTCGCCGACGCGATCGGCCAGTTGCTTGACGATCCCGATCGACGTGAGGCGATGGGCCGAATCGGCCGCGAGCGGGTCGAACGCCTGCTCTCGTGGGAGAGCTCCAGGCAGGTGCTGCTTGCGGCCTACGAGGCTGCGCTCTCCCGCGACGGCGTGTCGTCGACCCGTCGGCGACGCCTCGCGACCCGCCGTCGACGCTGGGCCACCTGATGGCGCACGGGTCTGGCATCCGGTGTTCGCGCGCGTCGTGGTCGGTGCTCACCGCTCCGTTCGCCGCGCCCGGTTCCGATCACCGCTGACCCCGGCCGCGCAGGTGAGCTGAACGTGAAGTCCAGCGCGATGATCGTCCGGGTGGAGCAGGGTGGGTCGCTCGGCGCAGCGGAGCTGGCTCGCTGGGCAGAGATCCGCAGCGGCTCGACGGCGTTGGCAAGCCCGTTCTTTTCGCCTGCCTTCACCGAGATCGTCGCGAGCGCTCGCGCTGACGTTCACGTCGGTGTCATCGAGCAGGACGCCGAGATCACAGGCTTCTTCCCGTTCCAGCGTGGCCGTTTCGGCCTCGGTCGCCCGGCGGGTGCGCTGATCTCCGACTACCACGGCGTGATCGCGCCCGACGATGCGGCGTGGGACGCCCGGGCACTGATACGAGGCTGCGGCCTGAACACGTGGGAGTTCGACCACCTGGTCGTCTCCCAGTCATCGTTCGAGCCCTTCCATCGCGCCACCGACGTCTCCCGCCAGATCGACCTCGCGAACGGGTTCGACGCCTACGCCGAGGCGATCGCACGCGATCACGCCTCGACGCTCGCCCGGCTGCGCAGCAAGACCCGCAAGCTCGAGCGCGAACACGGCGAGCTGCGCTTCACCGCACACGTCGCCGACCCGACCGCGATCGCGACGCTGCTGCGGTGGAAGTCAAACCAGTACCTGCAGACCGGAGCACGCGACGTCCTCGATCAGCCGTGGGTCGACGAGGTCCTTCGACGGGTCCATGCCGAGCCGTCGGCCGACTTCGGCAGTCATCTGTCCGTGCTCAACGCCGGGGAGCGACCGGTGGCGGCACACCTCGGCATCCGCTCCGGATCACTGTGTCACTATTGGTTTCCGGCCTACGACCCTGCATTCTCGCAATACTCGCCCGGTCTGATCCTGTTGTTGAAAATCGCCGAGTTTGCACACGAGTCCGCTATCACGGTGATTGATCTCGGCCGAGGCGATTACAGGTACAAGCTGATGT
This sequence comes from uncultured Solirubrobacterales bacterium, assembly GCA_963830975.1. Classification (GTDB taxonomy): domain Bacteria; phylum Actinomycetota; class Thermoleophilia; order Solirubrobacterales; family Solirubrobacteraceae; genus Palsa-513. The sequence goes on along the minus strand of CAWHOI010000005.1, from coordinate 222,919 downwards.
TGGCAAACGGGGGCGTCGCGGTGGCGCAGGGATCGGTCGAGACCCCGTCGGTCGCCGCCGCGCTCGCGCGCAGCCGGCGGGCAGGAAGATCGCTGATCCGGCGCACGCGGATCGCGCCCCGGCTGAGGCGTTTGGGCCGCGGACTGACGCCTCGCCGTTAGCGCACGCCGCCGCGTGACCCCGGCTGCCCCCGCGAGCCGCGGCGATGAGGCGACGGGCGCTGGGTGACACCCACGCAGTGCTTCCGGTGCGCTGCCGCAGGCGCGCGGGACGCGAGAACCTGCCCGACAGTGGGGGACGCTATTACCGGTACGGGTGGTATTGACCGTCAGGACGACAAGTCCGCGATTACGATCAGCCCAATTTGCGCAACGCCGATCGGCGCACCGGCACCCGAGCCGTCAGACTGCCGCGCGTCGCGCAAAGTGCGTCAATCCGGAGGAATCTACCCGGTGCGGTGCTCAGGGCGCGAAAGATCGTCCACCCAGGAACAGTCAAGAATGGATTCAAGACCGGCAGCGAGCTCACGAGCTCGGTTTCACCGCGAAGGGCCGCGAATCGCCGACGGCGGGCTCCGCGCCGCCGTCGTGGCGGACGCCGTCGCCGAGATCCCGCTCTTCGACCTGGCACGCGCGCTCCAGGCGGTGCGCTCGGAGGCGGTCGCGGCGTTCGACCGCCTGATGGGGTCCGGGCACTTCGTGCTCGGGCCCGAGCTGGAGGAGTTCGAGGATCTGTTCGCCGAGTTCTGCGGTGCCGCACACTGCGTCGGCGTCAGCGACGGCACGGCGGCCGTCGAGCTCGGTCTGCTCGCGCTCGGAGTCGAACCGGGCGTCGAGGTGATCACCGTGCCGAACACCTTCATCGCGACGGTCGAGGCGATCGCCGCCGCCGGCGCGCGCCCCAGGCTGGTCGACGTCGATCCGCAGCACCGCTGCATGGACCCCCTCGCGCTGTCGGCGGCCGTCGGCTCCGAGACCGGCGCGGTGGTCCCCGTGCACCTGTTCGGGCGCCTCGCACCGATGGTGGAGATCGCCGGAGTGTGCGCACGCGCCGAGGTGCCCGTGCTCGAGGACGCCGCCCAGGCTCACGGAGCGACGTTGGCGGGCAGGCGCGCCGGGGCCTGGGGAGACGCGGCCGCCTTCTCGTTCTACCCGACCAAGAATCTCGGCGCCGCCGGCGACGCCGGAGCGATCGTGTGCCGCACCGGAGCGACGGCCGACGCCGTGCGGTCTTTGCGTCATCACGGCTCGCTCCCGGGGCAGCCCAACCGCCACGTGCGGCGGGGCACCACCGCTCGCCTCGACAACCTCCAGGCGGCACTGCTCGCTCTGCGTCTCGTTCACCTCGACGAGGAGAACGAGCAGCGTCAGTGCGCCGCCGAGATCTACCGCGACCTGCTGCGCGAGCTGCCGCTGACCCTGCCCGAACCCGACGCGCCCGACGAGACGCAGGTGTACCACCTGTTCGTCGTCGAGGTCGCCGAGCGCGACGCGGTTCTGGCGGCGCTTCGGCGCGCCGGCATCGGCGCCGCGGCGCACTATCCGACCCCGATTCACCTTCAACCGGCGTGGCGTCACCTCGGATACGGCCCCGGGGACTTCCCGGTGGCCGAGCGCCTCGCCGAACGGTGCCTGTCGCTGCCCTGCTTCCCGGGGATCACCGAGGAACAGCAGGAGCGCGTGGCGGACGCGCTCGCCGAGGCGCTGCACGGCGCGCGATGAGGACGTCCGCAGCCCACGTGTCGATGTCGTCCGTCGTCGCCGGCGTTCGGCGGCCGGGGTGGGCGCGATGAGCGCGGGTCATGCGCGCCTTCGACTCGCCCTGATCGGGGTGGGCTACTGGGGTCCGAACCTGCTGCGTGCCGTCAGCGATCTCGAGGACGCCGAGGTGACGGTGATCTGCGACACCTCGGCCGACGCCCTCGCTTCCCAGGCGCGGCGCTACCCGCACGTTCGCCTCACGCAGCGGCTCGACGAGGTGCTCGACGACGACGCGATCGACGCCGTCATGGTCGCGACGCCGGTGCAAACCCATCACGAGATCGCGCAGCGCAGCATGCGCGCCGGCAAGCACGTGTTCGTGGAGAAGCCGATCGCCACCACCGCCGAGGACTGCCGCGACCTGATCAGCTGCGCCGTCGAGCGCGGCCTGATCCTGATGCCGGGCCATGTCTTCCTCTACTCCCCGCCGGTCGTCGCGATCAAGAAGCTGCTGGAGGAGGAAGCGCTTGGCGAGATCTACTTCATCACCTCGACGCGGGTGAATCTCGGGATCCACCGCAGCGACTCGAGCGTGATCCAGGACCTCGCGCCGCACGACTTCTCGATCCTCCACTACTGGTTTGGGCTGCCCGCGTTCGCGCGGTCGATCGCTCGCGACTCCGTCGTCCCGGGACTGTGGGACGTCGCCTTCATCGACCTCGGATACGCCGCCACGGGCACGCTGGCGCGCGTGGAGCTCTCGTGGCTCGCGCCGACAAAGCTCCGCCGCACCGTGCTCGCCGGAAGCAGGGCGATGGTGGTCTACGACGACACGAGCAGCGAGCAGGTGCGCATCTTCGACCGTGGCGCCGAGCTGCTCGAGCCTCACAACTTCGGCGAGCACCGGATGTCCTACCGGCTCGGCGACGTGCTCTCTCCGCATCTCGATGCCGACGAGCCGCTGCGTCTGGAGCTCGCGGACTTCGTCGCGTCGATCCGCACGGGCGCACAGCCGCGCTCGCACATGCACCTCGGCCTCGACATCGTGCGCATGGTGGAGGCGGCAGAGCTGTCGCTGGCGCACAACGGATCCCCCGTTCAGGTGACCGCGCCGGACGGCGAACGCCGGCGCATGCCCGACCGTCGCTCGATGAACGGCGCACCCCGCATCAACGCCAGCGCGCGGATACGCGAAGACAGCTCCGGCATAGGCGCGTCCAGCAGCGCGGCATAGCGGCCGAGCGCCCACCGTCTGAGCCACGTGCAGCTAGCCGTGCGCGAGCATCCGCCCCAGCAGCTCGCCGGCCCCGCCTTTGGACAGCGGCTCGTTGAGGTTGCCGCATTTCGGTGACTGCACGCACGACGGGCAGCCGTCGCGGCAGCGGCACTCGCTGATCATCCGATGGGCGTCGCCGGCAAGCTCGGCGAAGTGCGCGAACGCGATGCGGGTGATGCCGACGCCGCCGGGGTGGCCGTCGTGGATGAAGATCGTCGGTCCGCCGGTCTGGGGGTGGGCGTTCGTCGAGAGCCCTCCGATGTCCCATCGGTCGCACATCGCAAGCAGTGGCAGCACGGCGATCTGCGCGTGCTCGACCGCGTGCAGCGAGCCGAGCAGCAGCTCCGGCGGGAAGCCGTCGAGCACATCGCCTGAGAGCTCGAACCACATCGCCTGCGTGGCGAACCGCGTGGCCGGCAGGTCGAGCGCGGTCAGGTCGATCTCGCGGTGGTCGGCGAGCCGGCGGCGCTGATAGGCGAGCACGGTCTCGGTGACGAGCACGCGGCCGAACGAGAGCGTCACCCCGAGCGCCTCGCGGCGGTCGAGCAGCCGCTCGATCAGCGTGTCGGTCTCCCGCTTGGGTTGCGTGTACCACTCGCCGTCAAACGGCTCGACCAGCGCGCGGCGCTCCTCGAGATCAAGCTCGCGCACGTGGAACGAGCGCCCAAGGTGCAGATAGATCGCTCCCGGATGCAGGGTCGAGAACGCTCGCGCCGCCTCGGCGGTGCCCACGGCCTCGCCTGTCGTCACATCGACGATCTCGAAGCACTCGCGCGAGGCCGACCGCAACGAGACCTCGCCGGCCGGGTAGCGCTCGCGACGGCGCAGCACGAAGCGGCCGTCACGGGCGCGGAGCTCGCCAAGTCCCTCGAGCCGCTCGAGATAGGCGAGCGTGCGCGGGCCGAACCACTCCGCGTCGCGCTCGCTGAGGGGTCCTTCGTGCGCCGCGCAGAGCAGGTGCGCGAGATGGATCTCCTCCGACTCGTGGTCGAGGATCGCCGACTCCACCGGCCGGTCGAGGAAGTCATCGGTGTGGCGGGCGAAGAACTGGTCGAGCGCGTCCTCGCCGGCCACGTACACCGCCAGCCCGCGGCGGCGCCGTCCGGCCCGACCCCACATCTGGCGCAGGCTGGCGATCGTGCCGGGGAAGGTCACGACCAGCGCCGCGTCGAGCGCCCCGACATCGATCCCCAGCTCGAGCGCGTCGGTCGTGACGACGGCCCGCAGCTCGCCGGCCACCAGCCGAGTCTCTATCTCGCGCCGCTGCGCCGCCGTGTAGCCGGCGCGGTAGGGGGTCACGAGCTCGCCAAGCTCGCCGGCGCCGAGGCGCTCGAGCTCGTCGCGGGTGATCCGGCTGAGCAGCTCGACGCCCTTGCGCGAGCGCACGAAGCAGATCGTGCGTGCTCCAGCCACGACCAGCTCCGCCAGCAGCTCGGCGCCCTCGGCCAGCGCCGAGCGTCGGATCCCGAGCACCTCGTCGGTGAGCGGTGGGTTCCAGATTGCGATCCGCCGCCCGGCTGAAGGCGAGCCGTCCTCCTCGATCAGCTCAAAGTCCTCGAGGCCGGTGAGCCGCTCGGCCAGCTCGACGGGGTTGGCGATCGTCGCCGACGCGAGCAGGATCCGCGGCTCGGTGCCGTAGGCGGCGGCGACACGGCGCAGGCGCCGCAGCACGTTGGCCACGTGGGAGCCGAACACGCCGCGATAGGTGTGGGCCTCGTCCACGACCACGACCGCCAGGTTCGAGAACAGGTTCGCCCACGAATCGTGGTGGGGCAGGATCCCGAGATGGAGCATGTCGGGATTGGTGAACACCAGGTTCGCCCGGCGGCGAATGTCGCCCCGCGCCTCGCGCGGGGTGTCGCCGTCATAGATCGCGGCGCGCACCTGGTCGCCCAAGCCGAGCGCGTTGATCGCACGGGCCTGATCCTGCGCGAGCGCCTTGGTCGGGTAGAGATACAGCGCGCGAGCCTTCGCGTCGCGCAGCAGCGTGTCGAGCGTCGGCAGGTTGAAGCACAGCGACTTGCCGGACGCGGTGCCGGTCGTGACGATCGTCGGGCCTCGCCACGCCGCTTCGAGCGCGTGCGCCTGGTGGCTGTAGAGGCGCTCGATCCCGGCCGCGCGAAGAGCCTGCGCAAGCGTCGGGTGAAGCTCGCTCACGGGGTCGGCGAAACGCGGCAGCCGGGCGTGCTCGAAGGCCTCGCCAACCAGCCGCTGGTCGCCCCGCGCGTCGTCCAGCAACGCCGTCCAGGGCTCGATCTCGCGCATCCGAGGGGCCGCGTTGCTCACGCCTTGCCATAGTAGGGGCGGATGCCGTTCGACTCCCCCGGCCACTGGCAGCAAGCTCGCAGCTTCCATCATTCGCGTTACGACGAGGGGCTTCTGCGAGCAAGCGGGCGCTCGGTCTCGGTCTGCCTGCCGGCTCGCGACTGTGCGGCGACGGTCGGCCCGATCGTCGAGACGCTGGCCGGACTGCGCGCGCGCGGCGTGATCCACCAGGTCGTGGTGATCGACGGCGGTTCGAGCGACGCGACCGCCCGGATCGCCGCCGCCGCCGGGGCAAGCGTGTTCGCCGAGTCCGACCTGATGCCCGCGTACGGCCCGGTCGCCGGCAAGGGAGATGCGATGTGGCGCTCGCTGAGCGTGCTCGACGGCGAGCTGATCTGCTTCCTCGACGCCGACGTGCTCGAGTTCCCGTCGCACTACCCGGTTGGCCTGATCGGGCCGCTGATCGAGTTCGACGAGATCGACTTCGTCAAGGCGTTCTACCGGCGTCCGTTCCGACAAGGCGAGCTGCAGCTGAACGACGGCGGAGGCCGCGTCAACCACCTGCTTGCGCGACCTGCGCTCGCGGTGTTCTACCCCGCGCTCGCCGGCGTGCGCCAGCCGCTCGCCGGGGAGATCGCGGCCCGCCGCTCGCTGCTCGAGCGGCTGCCGTTCGCGACCGGCTACGGCGTCGAGATCGCGATGCTGCTGGACGTGCTCGAGACGGTCGGCCTGGACGGCATGGCCCAGGTGGACCTCGACACCCACCACAACAGCCACCAGCCGCTGCTCGAGCTGAGCCCGATGGCGCACGCCGTGCTGATGGTGGTGGCGGCGCGCCTCGAGCGCGAAGGGCGGCTGCTCGACCTGGACCCCTCGCCGCTGCTGGTCGACAACCGGGCCGTCGCCCCCCCGCTCGGGGAGCGCCCGCCGATGCTCGGCGCGCGGTGAGCGGGGCCCTCTACCTCGATCTGGACGGGACGCTGCTCGGCGCGGGCGCGTCGCTGTTGCACGACGGCGACGGCGCGATCTCGCTGCTCGGCGTGCGGGCGGTGGAGGCCTGCCTACGGGCCGGCGTCGAGGTCGTGCTGATGAGCGGGCGTCGCCGCGCACAGGTGGCGGAGGACGCGCGCCTGCTCGGTCAGAGCGCATTCATCTACGAGGCCGGCTGCGTGCTCGAGCTGGACGGCGAGCAGCTCTGGATGACCGAGCTGGTCGCCGGCGAGCGCAGCGTGTACCAACAGATCGAAGATTCCGGCGCGCCGGCGCTGCTGCTCGAGCGCTATGCGGGGCGCCTCGAGTATCACGATCCCTGGCATCGCGGCCGCGAGATCTCGCACCTGTTCCGCGGCCGGGTCGACGCCGCCGAGGCCGATGCGCTGCTGCGCGAGTCCGGGCACGCGAACCTGCGGCTCGTCGACAACGGCGCCGTCACGCGCGGTGATGGCTCGACGCAGAACCTCCGCGCCTACCACCTGATCCCCGCCGGCGGCTCGAAGGCCGCCGCCGCGGCGCGCCACATGCGGGCGCGCGGCCTCGCCAAGGACGACACCTTCGCGATCGGCGATTCGCGCGAAGACCTCGCCGTCGCGGCGGTCGTCGGCACGTTCTGGCTGGTTGCCAACGCACTCGATCGTGACCCGACCATCCGCGAAGCGCTGCGCGTCCACCCGAACGCTTGCATCACCGAGGCGGGGCATGGCCCGGGCGTCTACGAGGCGGTGATCACGACGCTCGCCGAGCGCCGCGGCGCCAGCGGCTGATTCGCTCGCGCAGGCGCTCCCAGAAGCCGCGTGACCTTTGCCAGCGCGCCCGCGGAGGGACGGTCGTGCGCACCAGCGCCACCCAGTCGGCCAACGGCAGCTGCCCGTCGATGAGTCGCGCGAGCCCGCCGGTCACCGGCGCCGGAAAGCCCCCTCGCTCGATCGAGTGGGCGAGCAGCGGGACCGACTGGAGCGCCTCGACGGCCTGCGCGACCCGCAGCTGGATCTCCGCCGGGGGAACACCCTGGGCGAGCAGCTCGCCGGCACGGCGGTTGCGGCTCAGCGGCGCGAGCGCCGTCGCGACCAGATCGCCGGCTCCCGCCAGTCCGATGAACGATTCGGGGCGCGCGCCGGCGGCTTCGGCCAGCCGCCATGCCTCGGCGAAGATGTGCCCGGCTGCGGCGCCGGCCGCGTTCAGTCCCTGCGCCTCCGTGGCTCCGGCCGCGAGCGCGGCCGCGTTCTTGGCTACACCCGCGAGCTCGACGCCGACCGGGTCGTTGGAGAGCTCGCAGACGACGCCGGCGCGGTTGAAGATCGAGGCAAGCCCTTCGGCCAGGCCCTCGTCGAACGCCGCGGCGACGAGCCCGGCGCCGGCGTGGACCATCTCCTGCGCATGCGCGGGCCCGCCGATGCAGGCGACCCGGTGGGCGCCGAAACGCGCTCGCAACGCGGCCGTCGGCGCCTCCCCGTTCGGTGGAACGAGCCCCTTGGACAGCGACACCACCGAGCTGCGCCGTCCCAGACCCGCGGCCTCGAGTGCAGCGATCGCCTCGGCGAGGCTGGTCGAGGGCACGGCCAGGAAGACGTAGTCGGCCCGCGAGACCCCGCTCGCGACCGGCTCGATCCGCAGCTGCGAGGGGAGCTCGACGCCCGGCAGGTACGTCTCGTTCACGCGGCGCTCGGCCAGCTCGGCGGCCTGGTGCTCGGTGCGCGTCTGCAACGTCGTGCGAACGCCGGCGCGGGCGAGCAGGACGGCGATCGCGGTGCCGAACGAGCCGGCGCCGATCACGGTCGCGCGTCGTGCCCCCGGCAGCGACGCCTGGGCGCGACTCAGCACGGCCGGACGCGCCGGTGGGTTCGCTTCGCCCGCGATCTCCGTGCTCACTCGAGCGAGCCTAGCGGGCGCGCCGCGATCACGCCGGCGAGCGCGACGGCGGCGGTTTCGATCGCGGCCTCCTCGCCGGCCACCAGAATCTCCTGCAAGTCGAGGATTCGGGCGTCGAACCGACTCAGCGTGCTGCTGCCGACGATCGCGTGCGCGGGGACTCCGTGCTGGCGCGCCCGGGTGGCGATCTCGGCCACGATCTTGCCTTCGAGCGTCGTCGCATCGATGCGGCCTTCGCCTACGACCACGGCGCGCGAGGCGAGCATGCGGCGGTCGAAGTGCAGTGTGTCGAGGACGAAGGCGGAGCCCGGCACCAGGGTGGCGCCGAACTTAGCCCAAAGTCCGCCGGCCAGCCCGCCGGCCGCGCCGGTCATCGGCACGCCCCGCGGCAATCGGGCGGCCTCCAGCCGCGCGGTGAGCCGCGCAACGGCCGCGGGGTCCGCGCCCTTCTGCGGGCCGAAGCGCTCGGCCGCCTGCTCGAACGGCGTCCGCACGTCGCAGAGCACCGTCAGCCGGGCGCCGTGCAGCCCGCCCGCGCGTGTCAGCGCCTCGATCGCGCCGAGCCCGCCGTCGGTGCTCGCGCTCCCGCCCGCGGCGACGAGGACGTGACCGGCGCCGCCCGCGACCGCGGCCGCGATCAGCTCACCGGTCCCGGCGCTCGTTGCGGCCTCGGCGTCGCGCTCCGCCGGATCGAGCAACGCCAGCCCACTCGCCGCCGCAACCTCGACCAGCGCGGTCCCGCGGTCGCCCAGCAGCGCGAAGCCGGCGTCCAGCTCGCGACCCAGAGGATCGGTGGCTCGTGCGGCCACCATCACGCCACCGAGGCGTTCCAGCAGCACCTCCGTCGTTCCCTCGCCGCCGTCGGCTACCGGTGCGAGGTCGGCGCTCAGGCCCGCGCGCTCGAGTCCTCTGCCGACCGCCTGCGCCACGCGCAGCGCCGAGAGCGTTCCCCTGAACGAGTCGGGGGCGACCAGCACCGGCCTGTCAAACAGCGCCACGGTGCGGCATTCTGTCTCACTCGATGGCCAAGTCGGAGGCGATCACGATCGAGACGGCCGGGCGGGAGGTGCGGATCTCCAACCCGGCGAAGCTGTTCTTTCCGCAGCCCGGCTTCACCAAGCTCGACCTCGTCAACTACTACCTCGCTTGCGAGGAGGCCGTGGTGCGCCACCTGCGCGAGCGCCCGACGACGCTGAAGCGCTGGGTGAATGGGGTGACCGGCGAGTTCTTCTTCCAGAAGCGCGTGCCCGACAACGCGCCGCCGTGGCTGCACACGGCGACCGTGCACTTCCCGAGCGGGCGCTCGGCGCGCGAGCTGGTCGTCTGCGATGGCGCGCACCTCGCCTGGGGGGTGAACCTCGGCGTGATCGACTGGAACCCGTGGCCGGTGCGCCGCCGAGACCTCGATCGTCCCGACGAGCTGCGTGTCGATCTGGACCCCCAGCCGGACATCGGCTTCGACGAGGTGCGCGCGGTGGCGCAGTGCGTCCGGGAGGTGCTCGATGAGCACGGCCTGATCGGCTATCCCAAGACGTCCGGGTCGCGCGGCATCCACGTCAACGTCCGCATCCATCCCCAGCGCGGCTTCGAGGACGTGCGCCGGGCGGCGCTCGCGCTCGCCCGCGAGGTGGAGCGGCGCATGCCCGGCCGGGCGACCAGCAAATGGTGGAAGGAGGAGCGCGTCGGCGTCTTCGTGGATTACAACCAGAACGCCCGCGACCGAACGGTCGCCTCGGCCTACTCGGTGCGGGCGGTGGCGGACGCGCGCGTGTCGTGCCCCTTCGACTGGGACGAGCTGGCCGATGTCGACCCCGCCGCGCTGCGGCTCGACACCGTTCCGGCTCGGCTGCGCGAGCGCGGCGACCCGTCGGCGACGATCGACGATCGGCCGGGGTCGCTGGACGGACTGCTCGAGCTGGCCGCACGCGACGCGGCGAGCGGCCTGGGCGATGCGCCGTGGCCGCCCAACTTCCCCAAGAGCGCCGACGAGGGCACACGGGTGGCACCGTCCCGGGCGAAGCGCCGCTGAGGCGGCCGCTGCCGCCGCCTCAGCGCAGCTGATCGATCGTGCACTCGTGCGGCGGCTTGTCCTCGCGCCAGCGCACGATCTTGGTGCCGTGGCGGATGCGCCCGTCGCTGACGTGGTCGTAGCTGACCTCGACGACCAATTCCGGCCGAAGCTCAACCCACTCCAGGTCGCGGTCGGCCGTCCAGCGGCTGGGCTCGCCGCTGCCCCGCTCCCCGGTCTCGAATGGCGCCAGCTCGGCACGCAGCTCGCGCTTGCGCCGGGCGTTGAACGCGGAGCTGTGCCCGACCGGGCGCAGCGTGCCGTCAGGCGCGTACAGCCCGAGAATCAGCGAGCCGACGCTCTCGGGCTCGACGCCCGGGCGAAATCCGATCACGACGCAGTCGATCGTGCGCAACCGCTTGATCTTGACCATCGCGGTCCGCTTGCCGGGCGCGTATGCGGCATCGAGCCGCTTGGCGACGACGCCCTCGGTCTCGTCGAGCCAGCGCTGCGCGGCCGCCGGGTCGAGCACGAGCTCCGAACGGCGCACTCCCGCGAGCGCCTCGAGCGCGGCCCGGCGCTGTTCGAACGGCGCCGCCAGCAGCTCCTCACCGTCGAGTTCGAGCAGGTCGAAGGCGACGTAGGAGGCCGGCAGCTCGCTCGCGAGGCGCTCGATCCGCGAGGCGGCTGGGTGGATCCGCTGCTGCAGCGCGCCGAAGGCCTGTCCGGAGCCGTCGCCGTCGATGACGATCTCACCGTCGAGCACGTAGCGTCCCGGCGGTAGCGCGAGCTCCGGGAAATAGCGGGTCAGATCCTTGGCGCCGCGCGACTGCAGCTGCAGGCGCTCGCCGTCGACGAACGCGATCGCGCGGAAGCCGTCGTATTTCTGCTCGTAGCCCCACTCGGGCCCGACCGGCAGCGCGGCCGCCGCGCGGGCGAGCTGGGGTTCGATCCCGAATCGCATCGCGGGCCAGCCTAGCGCCGACCGCTAGAGTCACGCCGGTGACGAGCGCTGAGCTGACCGACGCAGAGCGCGGATACCTCGAGACGCTGTACTGGCTGCACGAGGCCGGGCTGCCGATGACGGGCGCCAACGTCGCGCGGGCGATGCAGCTCTCGGCGCCCGCCGTGCACGAGATGATCGGCCGCCTGGAGCGTGAGGACTACATCACGCGCGCCTCGGACAAGGTGATCAGCTTCACCGCCGCCGGCCAGCTCCAGGCCGAGGAGATCGTCCGGCGCCACCGGCTGATCGAGCGGTTCCTCACCGACGTGCTCGGCATCCCCTGGGACGAGGTTCACGAGGAGGCCGAGCGGCTCGAGCACGCGATGTCGCCGGTGCTGGAGGAGCGGATGCTCGCCGCGATCGGCGATGCCACCACCTGCCCGCACGGCCATCCGATACGCGTCGGCTCGAGGCTGCCCGGCGTGCCGCTCGCCGACGTCGCGGAGGGTGCGACGATCCGGGTGCTGCGCTTCGAGAACGAGGCCGAGGACCTGCTGCACTACCTGCGGACGACCGGCCTCGAGCCGGGACTGGAGGGAAAGGTCCAGCACTCCGGCGAGCAGGAGATCGTCGTCGCCTGCGCCGACCGGCGCGCCACGATCACGCGCAGCGTCGCCGAGACGGTGTCGGTGATCGCGGATCCCTCGCCGCCGCCGCGCGTCGCGCTGCCGGAGCAGCTCGTGCTCGGGTCCCAGCGCTACGGACGCTGAGGCGCCGCGGCGCCTCAGAGCGTTTCCAGCGCCGCCGCGAGCCGCGTGACGCCCTCGCGGATCTCCTCGACAGTCACGCCGGAGAAGGCGAGGCGCACCGCGCCCGAGCCGCCGTCGAGCACGAAGTCATCGCCGCTCACGAGCGCCAGCCTGCGTTCGGCGGCGGCCTTCAACACGGCCGCCGGGTCATCCAGTCCCTCTGGCAGCTTCACCCAGAGGAAGTAGCCGCCGTCGGGGACGACGAACGACGCGCCCGGGATCTGCTCGTGCAGCGCCTGCGCCAGCGTGTCGACGCGCTGCTCGAGCGCGCCGCGCACCCGCTCGATCGAGCGATCGATCGAGCCGGACACGCAGAACTCGTAGACGATCGCGGCGTCGACCATGCTCGGGGAGATGTAGGTGTTGGTGGCGCGCACGACGATCCGCGCGATCAGCTCGGCCGGCCCGATCAGGAAACCGACCCGGATGCCAGGGCAGACCGTCTTCGAGAAGGACGAGGCGTAGACGACGCGGCCCTCGCCGCCGTCGAGCGAGAGCATCGTCGGCAGCGTCTCGCCGCGGAAGCGCAGGGCGACGTAGGGGTCGTCCTCGAAGATCATGAAGCCGTACTCGCCTGCCAGCTCGAGCAGGCGCTCGCGCTTGGGTCCGGCGAGGGTGCAGCCGGCGGGGTTGTGGAAGTTGGGGATGATGTGGGCGAGCTTCGGCCGGCTGCCGCCGGCGAGCGCGTCGGCGAGCGCCGCCGTGTCGATCCCGTCCGGCTCCAGCCCGATCGCGCGCAGGGTCGCGCCGTGCTGGCGCAGCGAGAGCAGCGTCCTGTCGTAGCTGGGGCGCTCGACCACGACCTCGTCGCCGGCGCCGACCAGCTCGTCGAACAGGAACGCGTCGGCCTGCATCGAGCCGTTCGTGACGAGCACGTTGGCCTCCTCGACGCCGTGGCGTTCCGCGATCCAGCGGCGCAGCGGCACATAGCCGACCGCCGTCCCGTAGGCGGTCATGCCGGCCGGATCGTTGGCGAAGGCTCTCTGGGCGGCCTCACGCAGCCCGTCGACGTCGACGATGTCGAGCGAGGGTGCTCCGCGCGCGAATGAGAGGGGTGCTTCGCTCATCACTTCAGCCTCCTAGCAGTTCAACTGCGATCTCGGCGACCTGGGTCGGCGTCTTGGCCACGCGCACGCCGGCGGCCTCGAGTGCCGCGGCCTTGGCCGCGGCCGTGCCCTTGGAGCCGGAGACGATTGCGCCGGCGTGACCCATCGTCTTGCCGGGCGGCGCCGTGAAACCGGCGATGTAGGCGACGACCGGCTTCGAGATGTGCGCGGCGATGTGCTGCGCCGCCACCTCCTCGGCGTCGCCGCCGATCTCGCCGCTCATCACGATCAGCTCGGTTTCGGCGTCGGCCTCGAACAGGTCGATGACGTCCACGAAGCTGGAGCCGGGGACCGGATCTCCGCCGATCCCGACGATCGTGGAGTTGCCGAAGCCGCGCTGGGCGAGCTCGTTGCCGACCTGGTAGGTGAGCGTGCCGGAGCGTGACACGACACCGATGTTGCCAGCGCGGAAGAAGGCCGCCGGGATGATGCCGACGTTCGCCTTGCCGGGCGAGAGCACGCCGGGGCAGTTGGGTCCGATCAGACGCACGTGCGGCGTGCGCCGCAGGTGGGTGTAGACGCGCAGCTCGTCGTGCGCCGGGATTCCCTCCGTGATCGCGATGATCGTCGCGATGCCCGCCTCGGCCGCCTCGAGGATCGAATCCGCCGCGAAGGGGGGCGGCACGAAGATCATCGCCGTGTTCGCCTCCGTCTGCGCCACGGCATCGTGGAAGGTGTCATAGACCGGGATCCCCTCGACGTCCTGGCCGCCCTTGCCGGGCGTCACGCCGCCGACGACGTTGGTGCCGTAGGCGCGGTTGTTGAGCGAGTGGAAGGTGCCCTCGCGGCCGGTGATGCCGGAGACGCAGAGCCTCGTGCTCTCGTCGACGATCACGCTCATCGCGCCAGCTCCACAACACGCGCCGCCGCCTCGTCCATCGTGGCGGCGGCGTGGACGTTCGGCAGCGCCGCGGCCGTCAGCAGTGCGCGGCCCTCCTCCACGTTCGTCCCGTCGAGACGCACCACGAACGGCATCGTCGGCTTGATCTGCTCGAAGGCCTGGATCAGCCCGCGCGCCACCTCGTCGCAGCGGGTGATCCCGCCGAAGATGTTGAACAGCACGGCCTTGACGTTCGGGTCCGAGATGATCACCTCGACCGCGGCCGTGATCGCCTCGGCCTTCGAACCGCCGCCGGCGTCCAGGAAGTTCGCCGGCCTGCCGCCGTGCAGGGCGACGAGGTCGAGCGTCGACATCACCAGACCGGCGCCGTTGCCGAGCACGCCGATGTTGCCGTCGAGCTTGACGTAGGTCAGGTCTCGCTCCTTGGCCATCCGCTCCTGTGGGTCCTCGCTCGAGAGGTCGCGCAGCTGCGCGTTGTCCGGATGGCGGTAGAGCGAGTTCCCGTCCAGCGTGACCTTGGCGTCGAGCGCCACGAGCGTGCGCTCCGGCGTGACGATCAGCGGGTTGACCTCGACGAGCGTCGCTTCCTCGCTGACGAACGCGCTGTAGAGCTGTTGCAGGAAGGCGCCAACCGGCCGCACGAGGTCGCCGTCGACGCCTGCCTCGAACGCGAGCCGGCGACCGTGGAACGGCTGGAAGCCGAGCAGCGGGTCGACGTGCAGCGAGGCGATCGCCTCGGGCGACTCTTCCGAGACCGCCTCGATGTCCATGCCGCCGCGGGTGGAGAGCATCGCGAGCGGCGCCTTCGCGCCGCGGTCGAAGACGAACGACGCGTAGTACTCCGCCTCGATCTGCGAGGCACCCTCGATCCAGAGCTCCCGGACCGTCAGCCCCTTGATGTCCATCCCGAGGATCGCGCCGGCGTGCTCGCGCGCCTGCGCCTCGTCGCTCGCGAGCTTGATCCCGCCGAGCTTGCCGCGGCCGCCGACCTGCACCTGCGCCTTGATCGCGCACGGGTAGCCGATGCGGTTGGCGGCCGCGACGGCGTCCTCGACAGTGCTGGCGGGCTCTCCGGCTGGTACGGGGATGCCATGGCGAGCGAACAGCTGCTTCCCCTGATACTCGAGCAAATCCATCGGCCGGCAGGGACTCTATTCGACGTTCATAATTGGCGACTTCCCCAACCGTCAGCGAGGAGCTCTAGCTCTACATGCCACTGCCAGCGAAGACGACGTTCGTCACCTTCGACGTGTACGGAACCCTGATCGACTGGGAGACCGGCATCTGGGATGCCTTCGCGGCCGAGGCGGCGCGCGACGGTTTCACGATCGAGCGGGAGGAGGTCATCCCGCTGTTCCACGAGATCTCCCGACAGATCGAGGGCGGCTCCTATGAGCTTTACGCGGAGGTCCTGCGCCGCACCGCCGTCGAGATCTCGAAGCGCCTTGGCTGGCCGCTCGAGCCGTCGCGCTCCGGCTTCCTGCCGGACTCCGTCCAGCAATGGATGCTGTTCCGCGAGGCCCGCCCGCAGCTGGAGAAGCTGTCGAAGCGCTATCGCCTCGGGCTGATCTCGAACATCGACGACAAGCTGCTCGGCCAGACGCGCCGCCACATCCCGATCGACTTCGACCTCGTCGTCACGGCCCAGCAGGTCCGTTCCTACAAGCCCGACCTCGCCCACTTCAACGAGTGCGCGCGGCGGATCGGCGGCAAGAAGGGGTGGGTACACGTCGCGGCGAGCTACTACCACGACATCGAGCCGTGCGTGAAGGCGAAGATCCCGGTGATCTGGGTCAACCGTCACAAGGAGACCCTGGACGCCGGTCAGCGCAAGCCGACGGCCGAGGTTCCGAACCTGCGCGAAGCGGCGAAGCTGCTCGGCGCCGTCTAGATCGGCGGATCCGGTGCGCGCGGTCAGCGTCCACGAGGACGTGATCGTCGTCGAGAGCCGTGTCTGGCGCACGACCGCCACTCTCGTGCGCAGCGGCGGCGAGGGGTTCGTGATCGACTCCCCGATCCTTCCCGACGAGCTAGAGATGCTGCCGGCGCTGCTCGAGCAGGCCGGGTTCCCGTTCAGCGGCCTGCTCGCGACGCACGGGGACTGGGACCACCTGCTCGGGCGCCTGGCCTTTCCGGGCGCCGCACTCGGCGTCGCCGAGACCACCGCGGCCCGACTGCGCGCGCACCCCGGTGCTGCCCAGCGGGCGCTGCGCGACTTCGATGAGCGCCACTACCTCACGCGCCCCGCGCCGCTCGCGCTGGGGTCGGTCGAGCCGCTGCCCGTGCCCGGCTACTGCGCCCTGGGCGAGCTCGAGCTCGAGCTGCATCCAGCCGACGGGCACACCGTCGACGGGATGGCGATCTGGATGCCCTGGGCCAGGGTCCTGGTCTGCGGCGACTACCTCTCGCCGGTCGAGATCCCGACGCCCGAGGCCTCGATCGACGGATACCTGGCGACGCTGGCGCGCCTCGAGCCGCTTGTCGCCCAGGCCGCCCATGTTGTCGCCGGCCACGGCGGCCCGCTCGACGGCGCCGCGGCGCTGGCGCTGCTGCGCGAGGACCGCGACTACCTCGAGGCGCTGCGCGACGGTCGAGGGCGATCGCTGGCGCTGCCAAGCGGCCGCCGGGACGCCGAGCAGCGTCGCCTGCACGCGGCGAACCTGGCACGCTTCGCGGCCTCGGACGCGCGGTGAGCGCGCGGCGCGGGCCGCCTCAGCGCTCCGTGGCGGCCGCGGCGGGCAGGCCGTCCGCCGAGCCGCGGGCGCCTTCGGGCCGAGCGCGGTCGCGCGGGAGCAGCGCCACGACGAGTCCCCCGGTCATCGCCATTGCGACGATCGCCAGCGTGGCGGCGCCGGTGACCAGCGAGCCGGTCACCTGCACGCGGGTCGAGAGCGCGAGCAGGACCGCGACGGCCGCAACGAGCGCCGCCGCACCCAGGGCCGCCGGCGCCGTCGCCGCGCGCGCGCTCGGCCTCGCCTCCACATCCGTGGGCGGCGCCCCCAGCCGCTGCTCGAACCACCACAGTGCGGCGAGCGTCACCGACATCCACGTTCCGGCCACGAGAAACCCGCCCAGCACGTCGCTGGGGTAGTGCAGCGCGAGGATCAGGAGCGAGTAGCTGACGGCGATGGCGAGGCCGCTGCCCATCAGCGCAACCAGCGGCCGCAGCAGCGGGGGTGAGACCGCGACCGCGCCGAGCGCGATCATCATCACCGCCGTTGCGTGGCCGCTCGGCCATGACGCCCCCGAGATCTGATCGTAGGCCCCGAGCACAGCCGCGTAGCGCACATGGCCGAGTTGCTTGAGCAGCTCGGTGCTGGCGCTCGCGGCGGCCATCGCGACCGGAACGGCCAGCGCGAGCGCGCGGCGCCGGCGCGCCAGGGCGACGAGCACGCAGGCGGCGCCGAGCAGGACGTAGGGGACCGGTGTCGCCGCCGTGGCGATCCAGTTGGCCACGGTGTCGAGGCGCGAACTGAACGCGAGCGCGCGAAAGCCGCCGAGGATCTTCGCGTCGTGCGCACGCGCGAGCGGCCAGTCGAATGCGGCGATGCCGGTGATCGCCGCAGCGGCGGCGAACCCTGCTGCTGCCAGGAGGGCATGCCTCGTGCGGGCGGGCATCCGATCCAGCCTAGCGTCAGCGGGCGCAGGCGGGGTCGCGTTCAGAGCAGCCGTCGGCCCATGAACACGTCGCGTCCGCGCATCGTGCCGTGGGCCTTGCTCGAGGCCGAGAAGCCGAGTGACTCATACAGCGCGATCGCGCCGTAGTTCTGCTCGTTCGTGTCCAGCTCGATGCGCCGCGCTCCGCGCGCGGCAGCACGCTCGAACGCGAGCTTGACGAGCGCGGCCCCGACACCGCGCCCGCGCGCGGCCTCCTCGACGTAGAGGTCCTCGAGCCAGCAGTCCGGCGAGCTCGTCCAGACCGAATGGCGGAAGCGCAGCTGGCACACGCCGCACGGCGAGGCGCCGCCGTCGACGCTACCCAGCAGGAACTCCGTCGCCGGGTCGGCGATCAGCTGCGCGACCGAGGCGGCGAAGGCGTCATCGTCGGGCCGGGACTCCTGCAGCCAGTCGCGGAAGGCGATCAGCAGGCGGGTGACGTCGCTCGCCTCCTGCGGGCGGGCCGGCCAGACCTCGGTCACGCCGACTCGATGACCGCGATCGTGTCCCCGGAGGCGACTGACGAGCCGACCGAGATCGGCAGCGCCGTCACGGTGCCGGCCTTGTGCGCGGTGATCTCGTTCTCCATCTTCATCGCCTCGACGATCGCGATCAGGGCGCCCTGCGCGACCGTCGCGCCCGCCTCCACCGCGATCTTCAGCACGGTGCCCTGCATCGGGCTTCGCAGCGCGTCGCCGCCGGCCTCTGTGGCGCCGGCGCCGCCGGAGGCGCGGGGGCTGCGTCGGGGGCGCGGCCGCGCGCGCCGGCCGCGCTCTGGTCTCCCGCGGCGGCGGCGTCGGGCGGCCCGCTCACTCGCACCGCGAATCGGCGTCCTCCGACCTCGACGGTGTAGTCGAGCGTCACAGCCGGCTCGGCCGCGGCGGTTTCGTCAGCCGCCTCGCCGGAGCCGATCGAAGTCAGCCAGGCATCGTCCTCCAGCAGATCGCGGCAGGTCTCACCGCGCGCCCACTGCTCGGTCGCGAGCAGGCGCTCGTGGAAGGGAATCAGCGTGATCAGCCCGGTGATCTCGAACTCCCGCAGCGCCCTGCGCATACGCGTGGTCGCGGCCTCGCGATCGCTGTCCCAGACGATCAGCTTGGCGACCATCGGGTCATAGTTCGAGGAGATCTCCGAGCCCGCGCCGACGCCTGAGTCGACACGCACCCCCGGTCCCGACGGCTCACGGTAGCTGGCGATCCGCCCGGGTGTCGGCATGAAGCGGTGGGCGGCGTCCTCGGCGTTGATGCGGCACTCGATCGCGTGCCCGCGAAGGACGACGTCGGCCTGGGTGAAGGGCAGCGGCTCTCCGGCGGCGACGCGGATCCCCGTCTTGACGATGTCGATGCCGCTGGTCATCTCGGTCACGCAGTGCTCGACCTGCACACGCGTGTTCATCTCGAGGAAGTAGTACTCGCCGTCGACGAGCAGGCCCTCGACTGTCCCGGCCCCGCGGTAGTCGATCGCGCGCGCGACGTCGGTCGCGATCTTGCCGATGCGCTTGCGCAGCGCCTCGTCGACGATCCACGGCGGCGCCGGCGACTCCTCGATCAGCTTCTGGTGACGCCGCTGCACCGAGCAGTCGCGCTCGCCGAGGTGCACGACGTTCCCGTGGGCGTCGGCGAGGAGCTGAACCTCGACATGGCGGGGGTCGGGCAGGTAGCGCTCGAGGTAGAGCGTCGGGTCGCCGAAGAACCGCTCGCCCTCGCGCGCCGCGCCCTCGAACGCCTCGGGCAACTCGGACGCCGAGGTCGCGACGCGGAGCCCCTTGCCGCCGCCGCCGCCCGAGGCCTTGACGGCCACCGGGTAGCCGATCTCGGCGGCGATGATCTTGCGCGCCGCCGCCACGGTCTTGACCGGGGTCGTGGTCCCGGGAACGATCGGCACGCCGGCGGCCGCCATCAGCTCGCGCGAGCGCGTCTTGGATCCCATCGCCTCGATCGCCGCCGCGGGCGGCCCGATGAACACGATTCCCTGCTCCTCGCAGGCGGCGGCGAAGGCGGCGTTCTCCGCGAGGAAGCCGTACCCGGGGTGGATCGCATCGACCCCCGCCGCGCGCGCCACCTCCAGGATGCGCTCGACGTTCAGGTAGCTCTGCGACGGTTCGGCGCCGCCGAGCAGGTAGGCCTCGCCGGCACGCGCAACGTGGATCGCCTCGCGATCGAGCTCTGAGTAGACCGCGACGCTCGCGATCCCAAGCTCCTCGAGCGCGCGGAAGATGCGAACCGCGATCTCCCCGCGGTTGGCGACCATGACCTTCGAGAACACCGCGCGCAGCATAGGAGATGCCCGGATTGCTCGCCTCGCGTGGTGGTTTGGCTGCAGCGTCCCGTCGGCCGCACAACGTGTCTCACGCCTGTTTCCGGCCCCTGCCGCCGCTGCCGAACGCACCTCCCGCCTTGGGGCAGAGATTTCCCGTCCGGCCCGGATCGCTGCATGCGTAAGCTTTCCGCTATGGCACTAATGGATGAGGCACGCAGGCTGTGCGCCGTCGCCGAGCGGCTCAAGGGCTCGGTGGGCAACGAAGCCAACACGAAGGCCCTGCTCGTCGAGCCGCTGCTCTCTGCGCTCGGCTGGGACGCGACCAACATCGAGCACGTTGTGCGCGATTGGCCGGTTCATGGCGACGCGTCGATCGACTACGCGCTGAGGGTCGACGAGTCGACCGTCGTGTTCGTCGAGACACGGGCGGTCACCGACAACCTGGACGACGAGTCGTTCGCCGGTCGCACGGTCGACCAGGTCCACCGAGAGAAGGTCCTCTGGTGCGTGCTGACCAACGGGCTGCACTACATGGTCTACAGGGCTGACGAGCAGGTCCCGACCGCCGACAAGCTTTCGTTCGAATTCGCCCTGCCGAAGGCGGCCGCCGGGTCACCCGCGGACGCCGCCGCCCTGCCGCGACTCTCGCGCCAGGCGCTCGTCGACGGCAGCCTCGAGCTCTGGGGCGAGCAGGAGGTCTTCACCGATCCACGCGTTCGCAAGGTGCTTTCGGCCCTGGTCCGCGACCCCTCACCCGCTTTCCTCGACGCTGTCAACGAAGCGATCGGCGAGCGCAAGGTGCCGACCGAGCGTCTGCGCAAGAGCATCGGAAGGGTGCTCACCGTCTCGGCGGAGAAGAAGGGAGCCACTGGCTCTTCGCCCGAGCGCGCTACGGCCGCTTCGAGCGCCGCCAGGGCGGACGCCGACGGCCCGCCGCAGCCCGCCGTGGCTGAGCGCACGCCGGATGTGCCGGCAGCGACCGCCGGCCCCCGGGCGTCCGCCGGGCCGCAACCAGCCGACGCATTCGACGCATCGGAGTTGCCCGAGGCGTCCGGCGGCCCGATGGCCCCGGAGAGCCGCTGGGAAAGACCGATCGGCGTCGACCCGCCCGTCGCGCCGAAGCCGGTCGCAGCGATGCCGGCTCCGGCACCCGCGTCCGCCGCGGCGACCGCGACACTCGAGCCACCGCAGACCAGCTCGCCGGCGGAGTCGCCGAAGCGGAGGTTCCTCGGCGTGCAGCCCAGGGGCGCCTCGGAGACCGCCGCGGCCCGCGCGAAGGTCGACCCCTACGCCCCGATGTTCGGCGACGGGGACGGAACGACTCGCGCCCCCGACGATCCACTGAACGATTACCTCGTCAGCAAGCCGCCGGCGATCGTCGAGCTGTTCGAGCACCTCGACACCTTCGCCCGCGACCTCGAGGCCGGCGCGCCCGGACGGATCCGGCGCGGCCTCGTCGAGTATTCCCGCGGCAAGAAGTGGTGGCTGGCGCTCGAGGCTCAGCACCAGCACGTCGTCATGTACCTGCCCGTCGACCCGCCCGTGGTTCAGGCGTGGTGGGCGCAGGATGCGACGCGCAGCCCGATCGACGTGCGCCGCCGCGGTGTCGGCGAGACCGAGTACGTGGTGGGCGCTCCCGAGCAGCTCGACGACGCGCGCCACCTGATCAGGGCCGCGCACGACGGCTTCCCCCCGCTGAACGTCAAGCGCTGATCAGCCGGTCCGCCGGCGCGGCGCGCGGCTAGCGCTCGGTGGCGACGATCATGCCCGCGCCGACCGTCGCGTCGCTGCTCTCGTCGATCAGGACGAAGCTCCCGGTGCGACGGTTGCGCGCGTAGGGGTCGATCGCGAGCGCCGCGCTCGCGCGCAGCGTGACGCGGCCGATGTCGTTGAGCCCCAGCTCGCTCGGCGCCGCTTCGCGCTCGAGCGTCTCGACGTCGACGCGGTCGATCAGCGTCTCGATCACCGCCGTCGCCGTGCGCGAGGTGTGCTTGATCGCGTAGCGCCCGCCGACGCGCAGCGGCTCGCTGTCGAGCCAGCAGATGTCGGCGTCGAACTCGCGCGTCACCACCGGCTGGTCGCCGACGCCCGCGATCAGCTCGCCGCGCGCGACGTCGAGGTCGTCCTCGAGCCGCAGCGTCAACGACAGCGGCGCGACCGCCTCGTCCAGCTCGCCCTCGAAGGTGTCGATCGCGGCGATCCGCGTGCGCTGTCCGGACGGCAGCACGACCACGTCCTCGCCGGCCCGCAGAGCTCCGCTCGCCAGCTGGCCCGCGTAGCCGCGGTACTCGCCGTCGCTGCCGCCGGTCCGCACGACCCACTGCACCGGAAAGCGCGCCGGCACGTCGTAGGGATGGTCATAGGCCACCTCGACCTCCTCGAGGTGGCGCAGCAGCGTCGGCCCGGCGTACCACGGCATGTGCTGGGAGGCGTCGACGACGTTGTCGCCCCGCAGCGCCGAGATCGGGATGTTGAGCCAGTCGGCCACGCCCAGCTTCTCGAGGAACGGCGCGAAGTCGGTGACGATCTCGACGAAGCGCTCCTGCGAGTACTCGACGAGGTCCATCTTGTTGACCGCGACGACGACGTGAGGGATTCCAAGCAGGGCGCTGATGAACGCGTGGCGCTTGGACTGCTCTAGGACGCCCTTTCGGGCGTCGAGGAGGATCACCGCCAGGTCGGCCGTCGAAGCGCCTGTGACCATGTTGCGGGTGTACTGCTGGTGACCCGGACAGTCGGCGATGATGAAGCGCCGCCGAGGGGTCGTGAAGTAGCGGTAGGCGACGTCGATCGTGATGCCCTGCTCGCGCTCGGCGCGCAGGCCGTCGACCAGCAGGGCGAGGTCGATCTCGCTGTTGCCGCGCCGGCGCGAGACCTCGGTCACATGCTCGAGCTGGTCCTCGAAGACCTGCTTGGAGTCGTAGAGCAGCCGGCCGATCAGCGTGCTCTTGCCGTCGTCAACCGAGCCGGCGGTCGTGAAGCGCAGCAGATCGAGCGTCATCGGTCAGCGCCCACGAGCTTGCATGTTTAGAAGTATCCGGCTTTTTTGCGGTCTTCCATGGCGGCTTCTGAGGTTTTGTCGTCGGCGCGTGTTTCGCCGCGTTCGGTGATGCGGGTGGCGGCGATTTCTTGGACGATTTGGGGGATTGTGGTGGCGGTGGAGCGTACGCCGCCGGTGCAGCTCATGTCGCCGACGGTGCGGTAGCGGACGGTTTCGTTGCGGGGTGTTTCGCCGGGTAGGAGTTCTTGGCCTTCGCGGTAGGCGTAGAGCATGCCGTCGCGGGTGAAGGTTTGGCGGGTGTGGGAGAAGTAGATCGAGGGGACTTCGAGTGCTTCGTCTTGGATGTATTCCCAGACGTCGAGTTCGGTCCAGTTTGAGAGTGGGAACACGCGGACGTGTTCGCCGGGGCGGATGCGGGTGTTGTAGAGGTTCCACAGTTCGGGGCGCTGGTGTTTGGGGTCCCAGTGGCCGAAGTCGTCGCGGAAGCTGAACACGCGCTCTTTCGCGCGTGAGCGCTCCTCATCGCGGCGTGCGCCGCCGATCGCGGCATCGAAGCGTGCCGTGGCGATCGCGTCCAGCAGGGTCGTGGTCTGCAGCCGGTTGCGCGACGCGCGCGGCCCGGTCTCCTCGACCACCCGGCCCGCATCGATCGAGTCCTGCACCGCCGCGACGATCAGCCGCTCCCCCAGCTGCGCAACGCGGCGATCGCGAAACTCGATCGCCTCCGGAAAATTGTGGCCCGTATCGACATGCAACAGCGGAAACGGAAACCGCGCCGGACGAAACGCCTTCTCCGCCAACCGCAACAACACAATCGAATCCTTACCCCCCGAAAACAACAACACCGGCCGCTCAAACCCCGCCGCCACCTCCCGCAACACATGCACCGCCTCAGACTCAAGCGCACGAAGATGCGTGAGGCGGGCCGATGCCGCCGTGGAGGTGGAGCTCATGGGTGCCTCAGACGTGGATGCCGCACTCGGTCTTGTCGCTACCGGCCCAGCGCCCTTCGCGCCCGGACCCTGGAAGGGTACAGGGCATGCAGCCGATCGACTCGTAACCACGGTCGTGGAGGGGGTTGTACGGGACGCCGTTGGCGGCGATGTAGTCCCACACCGCCTTGGCGTCCCAGTCGGCAAGCGGGTTGGCCTTCCAGATGCCCCGGCGGCCGTCGAAGGCGAGCTTCGGGGCGGCGGCGCGGGTCGGTGCCTGCTCGCGGCGCACACCGGTGATCCAACCGTCGAGGCCCTCGAGCGCACGGTCGAGCGCGGCCACCTTGCGCTCGGAGCAGCAGGCGAACGCGTCCCACGCCCCGTCAGGCGTGCGGCGGGCGTCGAGGATCTCGACGCGCAGGCCGTAGTGGCGTTCGAGCTCGCGCCAGGCCTCGTAGGTCTCCGGAAACAGCACTCCGGTGTCGATCGTGAACACGCGCGCGGACGGCTCGAGCCGCAGCAGCATGTCGATCAGCACCGCCTCCTCCTTCTGGAACGAGCAGGCCAGGGCGAGCCGCGGGTGATGGTGCTCGAGCATGTACCCGAGCACCTCCTGGGCGTTGGAGCTCTCGAGATCCCCGCCCGCGGGGGATGTCGCTAGACCGCGCATTCGCCCTCTCCACGCACGACGGCGAACGGCTCGCTGCGGTTCCAGTCGATGAAGTTGTTCATCGTCTCCAGCGAGAACTCCGGCGGCAGCGCCAGGTCGGCGACGAGGTCCTCGAAGCTGGTCGTGCCGCGGCGCGCGACGAAGGCGTTGAACTCCTCACCCTCCTGGCGCTCGCGCTGGTAGTGCTCGAGCCAGCGTTCGACCGCCTCGGGAACGCGCTTGGCGGGTAGGCGCGCCTTCAGTCGCTGACCCATCGTGACGGTGCCGCCCTCGAACTGCCCCGCGAGGTGCGGGATGTAGGCGGGGATCGTGCGCGCCCCCAGCTTGATCGACGCGCCGGTGAAGCCGATGTTGGCGATGTGATGCTGCCCGCAGCCGTTGGGGCAGCCGCTCATCTTGATGTTGATCGCGCGGGTCAGGGGGTCCTCGATGGCCAGCGCGTCGATCCGCTCCAGGATCGCCGCGCTCAGCCCCATCGAACTGGTGATGCCGAGCTTGCAGCTGTCGGTGCCCGGGCAGCTGACGACGTCGGCGACGCTGCGCGGTCCGACGCCCGCCAAATCCAGCTCCTTGAGGGCGAGCCAGACCTCGTAGAGCGACTCCTCGCGCACCCAGCGCAGCACGAGGTTCTGCTGGACGGTGGTGCGTGCGTAGCCGCCGGAGTGCTCGCGCAGGATCGCAGCGAGGCCACGGAACTGCTCGGGAGTGAGATCGCCGCGCACCACCTTGACCTCGACCGTCGCGAAGCCGGACTGGCGCTGGGGCCGTGTGTTGGCGGCGACGAAGCGCTCGAACTCGCGGGCGTCGCCGTTGGCGGTGGCGTAGCCCGCGCGCGGGGCCGGCGCGCCGGCCTCCTCGTCGTGGACGAACAGCAGCGGCGCGGGGTCGAAGTTGCGCTCGGCGACCCAGTCGCCGCGCAGCTCCTCCGCGACCATCTCGCGAAAGGCGTCGATGCCGATCCGGTCGATCAGCACCTTGATCCGCGCCCGCGCCCGATTGGCGCGCAGATCGTCCTGGCGGTTGAAGATCCGCAGCACGGCCTCGGTCACCTTCAGGTACTCGCCGTCGTCGGCGCCCACGAACTCGAACAGCGTGGGCGCGACGCGCGGCATGATCGAGGTGCCGCCGCCGACGCGCATCTCGAAGCCGCGCCGCCCGTCGACGATGCGCGGGATGAAGCCGCCGTCGTGGATGCCGGTGATCGCGACGTCCTCGTCGGTCGCGCTGAAGGCGGTCTTGAACTTCCGCGGCATCAGCTGGCAGACCTCGTTGCGCACGAAGTAGCGGACGTAGGCGCCGACGTAGGGGGTCGGGTCGAACAGCTCGTTCTCGGACACCCCCGCCCACGGATCTCCCGTGACGTTGCGGATCGTGTTGCCGCATCCCTCGCGCGAGGAGAGGCCGGTGCGCGAGATCTCGCGGATCAGCTTGGCCGCGTCGGGCAGCGGCACGTGATGCAGCTGCACGTTCTGGCGCGTCGTGAGGTGGCCCTTGCGCAGCGGCACGTAGCGCTCGACCACGTCGGCGAAGGCCTCGAGCTGCTCCGGGTTGATCCCGCCGAAGGGGAGCTTGACGCGAACCATCTGGCGCTCGGCCTGGCGCTGCCCGTACACGCCCTGCTTGAGCCGAAAGCCGATGAACTGGTCCTCCGGCAGCTGGCCGGCGAGAAACGCGCCGGCCTCGGTGTCGAAGTCGTCGAACTCGCGCTCGAGGATCGGGATCACATGCCCGGGGACGTTCTCGTAGACCTCAGGGTCGGCGAGCGAGCCGCGCGCGCCGTTGGAGCCATGCGCCATCCAGAACCTCTTCCGCTAGTGGAGGAGGGAATACTACCGAAAGCCGAGTGGGTTTCTAGTGTTTGCTGTGGTGGCTGCGCGCCGAGTCGCGCCACGGATGCCAGTCGCCCGACGCCGCCGCCGGCCCGGGCGCCCTGCCGACCGACTCGAGGCGGGCTGCGCGCACCCAGCCGCCGGACGTCTGACGCCGCGGCGGCGGCGCCGGCGCAGCGGTGTCGCGGACGAAGCACTCGATCGCCGCGATGATCGCCGCGGCCTCCTGCGGCGACGGGCTCGGAGAGATCGCCGCAGCGGCGCTCACGCCGGCGGAACCTGGGACGGTTGGCGTCGTCGAGTTGGCGTGCACGCGCGCGCAGTGTTGCGCACGCGGTCCCCTCGTGTCTACAGCGGGATGTTGCCGTGCTTGCGCCGCGGGCCCGCCTCGTGCTTGCTCGCCAGCAGGTGCAGGGCGGTGATCAAGCGCGGCCGCGTCTCGTGGGGCTCGATCACATCGTCGATGTAGCCGCGCTCGGCCGCCACGTACGGGCTGGCGAAGCGCGCGGTGTAGTCCTCCATCAGCTGGGCGCGCAGATCGGTCGGGGACTCGCTCGCGGCGAGCTCGCGCTTGTAGATGATGTTCACGGCGCCCTCGGGCCCCATCACGGCGATCTCCGCGGTCGGCCAGGCGAAGTTGAAATCGGCCCGCAGGTGCTTGGAGGACATCACGTCGTAGGCGCCGCCGTAGGCCTTGCGCGTGATCACGGTGATCTTCGGCACCGTGGCCTCGGCGTAGGCGTAGAGCAGCTTGGCGCCGTGGCGGATGATCCCGCCCCATTCCTGCGCGGTGCCCGGCAGGAAGCCGGGCACATCGACGAAGGTGAGCAGCGGGATGTTGAACGCGTCGCAGGTGCGCACGAAGCGAGCCGCCTTCGCCGAGGCGTCGATGTCCAGCACGCCGGCGAGCGCGGCCGGTTGGTTGCCGACCACGCCGACGGACACGCCGTCGAGGCGGGCGAGGCCGCAGACGATGTTGCGCGCGTGGTGCTCGTGGACCTCGAGGAACTCGCCGTCGTCAACGATCATGCGGATCGCCGTGCGAATGTCGTAGGGCTTGTTCGGGCTGTCGGGGACGACCGTGTCGAGATCGGGGTCCATCCGGCGTGGGTCGTCGCGCGTGTGCACGACCGGCGCCGACTCGAGGTTGTTCTGCGGCAGGAACGAGAGCAGGTAGCGAGCCTCCTCCAGGCAGTGATCCTCGTCCTCGGTCGCGAAGTGGGCGACGCCCGACTTGGTGTTGTGGGCGAGCGCGCCGCCAAGTTCCTCGAAGCCGACCTGCTCCCCGGTGACCGTCCTGATCACGTCGGGTCCGGTGATGAACATGTGCGAGGTCTCCTTGACCATCAGGATGAAGTCCGTGATCGCCGGCGAGTACACCGCGCCGCCCGCGCACGGCCCCATGATCAGCGAGATCTGGGGGATCACGCCGGAGCAGCGCACGTTGCGGTAGAAGAGCTCCGCGTAGGCGCCGAGCGACACCACCCCCTCCTGGATGCGCGCCCCACCGGAGTCGTTGATGCCGATCACCGGGCAGCCGACGCGCGCGGCGAGATCCATGATCTTGCAGATCTTCTCGCCCATCACCTCGCCGAGTGAGCCGCCGAAGACCGTGAAGTCCTGGCTGAAGACGCAGACCTGGCGGCCGTCGATCGTGCCGTGGCCGGTGATCACCGCGTCGGCCAGCGGTCGCGCCCGGCCCATCTCGAAGTCCGTCGTGCGATGGCGCACGAACGCGTCGAGCTCCTCGAACGATTCGGGATCGAGCAGCTTCTCGATCCGCTCTCTCGCCGTGTACTTGCCCTTCGCATGCTGCTTGGCGACCGCCGGACCCTCGGCGTGCTCGGCCTCGCGGCGAAGCTCGTGCAGTTGGGCCAGCTTCTCGGCGTAGCTGTGGGGCGCGTGCTCGGTCACCGCGCGCACGATCCTAAGTGATCGGTGGAGGCGCTCCCACGTCTCGCGAAAACGGTCGGTGGCGAGCGGCGCCGATCACGTCGAGCACCGCCGTCAGCGCGCCCTGCGCAAGTCCGGGGTCGAGCGCTCCCACCGCCGGCGGCGGCGCCGCCGAGACCTCGACCGGCGGCGCCACCGGCGCGCGTCGCAGCAGCCGGGCGAACCAGCCTGTTCGCGGCGGCGCCGCGGCGACCTCGGGCTCCATCGGAGCGGAGCGCTCCGACGCGATTCGCGCCCTCAGACGCACGCGTGTGCCAAAGCCGCTCGGCTCGAGCTCGACCGAGCCCGCAGCAAGTTCGCTCTCCCATTCGATGCTCGCCTCGGGCACCAGGCGCGTGATGCGGATCTCGCCAAAGTGGCCGAGCATCGGGGCCAGCAGCGAGATCTCGCTCAGCTCGGCCCACAGCTCGGGCACCGATTTGACCACAGTTCGCTGGGTCTCGACCGCGCCCATGACCGGTTGTATTTGCCCTCCGACGCGCGAATCCTGCCCCTTCCGCGGCCGCTCTCAGCGCGGTCGGTAGTCGCCGAAGACCTCGCGCATGGTGCCGCAGACCTCGCCGAGCGTGCAGCGGTCGCGCAGCGCGGCGCCGATCGGCTCGAGCAGGTTCGCGCTTCCGCCCGCTCCCGCTCGGAGCTCCGCGAGGCGCCGAGCGACGAGCTCATGGTCGCGGTTCGCCTTGAACGCGGCGAGTCGCTCCCGCTGGTCGCGCTCCGAGACGGGGTCGACGTGCAGGATCCCGGTCATCGGCGGCTCGTGCTCGTCGACGTAGCGGTTGACGCCGACCACGACGTCCTGCCCGGTGCGGTAGCGCTCCTGGTAGCTCCAGGCCGACTCGTCGATCTCGTTGGTGATGAACGGGATGGCCTCCAGCGAGCCGCCGAGCTGGTCCACCCTCGCGATCAGCACGTGCGCACGACGCTCGATCTCGTCGGTCAGCGCCTCGATCAGGTAGGACCCGGCGAACGGGTCGGCCGAATCGGCGGCGCCGGACTCGTGCGCGATCACCTGCTGCGTGCGCAGCGCGATCGTCGCGGCTTCCTCGCTCGGCAGCGCGAGCGCCTCGTCGAAGCTGTTGGTGTGCAGCGACTGCGTGCCGCCGCACACGGCCGAGAACGCCTGCAGCGCGACGCGCACGATGTTGTTGTGCGGTTGCTGCGCGGTGAGTGTGACCCCGGCGGTCTGGGTGTGGAAGCGCAGCATCGTCGAGGCCGCGTCGCGCGCGCCGAAGCGCTCGCGCATGATCCGGGCCCACATCCGCCGCGCCGCCCGAAACTTCGCGACCTCCTGGAAGACGTTGTTGTGCGCGCCGAAGAAGAACGCCAGCCGGGGTGCGAAGTCGTCCACCGCGAGACCGGCGTCGATCGCCGCCTGCACGTAGGTGATGCCGTTGGCGAGCGTGAAGGCGACCTCCTGCACGGCCGACGCGCCCTTCTCGCGGAAGTGGTAGCCGGAGATCGAGATCGTGTTCCAATGCGGGATCCGCCTGTGGCAGTAGGCGAACAGGTCGGTGGTAAGCCGCAGCGAGGGCGCCGGCGGGTAGATGTAGTTCCCACGGGCGACGTACTCCTTGAGGATGTCGTTCTGCGTCGTGCCGCGAAGCTGGGAGGCCGCCACGCCCTGCTCCTCGGCGACCAGCTCGTACAGGCAGAGCAGAACGCCGGCCGGAGCGTTGATCGTCATCGACGTCGAGACCCCGTCGAGCGGGATCCCGTCGAACGCAGAGCGCATGTCGTCGATCGTGTCGATCGCGACGCCCGTCCGCCCGACCTCGCCGAGCGATCGTGGATCGTCGGAGTCGAGGCCGAGCTGGGTCGGCAGATCGAACGCCATCGACAGTCCCGTCGAGCCCTGCGCGAGCAGGTAGCGGTAGCGCTCGTTGGACTCCTTCGCCGAGGCGTAGCCCGCGTATTGGCGCATCGTCCACGGGCGCGCGCGGTACATCTGCGGATGGATGCCCCGCGTGTAGGGAAACTCCCCCGGCGGCTCTGCCGCCGTATCGATCTCCGTCCGGCTGTAGACCGGCGCCACCTCGATCCCCGAGTCGGTGAAGCGTCGGGAATCGTCTGGGCCGACCAGCGGAGCGATCGTCGGATCCTGCTCGCCGCTCCCGGGCTGTGCCATCGCAACCTAGGATATCCGCGCGCGGGCGGGCGGGTCAGTGCTCGGCGCCGACCTCGACCTCGCGCAGGTGGTGGGTGTCGACGTCGTAGACGAACCCGCGAACGCTGTCGCGATGGAGCAGGAACGTGGACCGGCGGACGCGCAGGATCGACTGGCGAACGTCCTCATCGACGTCGGCGAAGGACTCGATCGCGAACGCAGGGGCGACGCCGGTGGCCTCCTGCAGCTCGCGCCGGAAACCGTCGTCGGTCAGCTTCGCCATGCCGCAGTCGGTGTGATGGATCAGCATCACCGCCTGCGTCCCCAGTCGCCGCTGCGACACGGCAAGCGAGCGGATCACATCGTCGGTGATCACGCCGCCGGCGTTGCGCAGCACGTGCGCCTCGCCGTCGTGCAGTCCCAGCGCCGCGAACACGTCGAGCCGCGAGTCCATGCAGGTGACGATCGCGAGCCGGCGGCTCGGCCGGACGTCGAAGTGGCGCTCCGGCAGCGACGCCGCGAACGCGCGGTTGTTCTCGAGCAGCTCGTCGATCACCTCCACGCTCTGCAGCCTAGAGCCCGGCACCGCCACGGCGCCCGCAGCTGTCACGATGGCGGCGTGGATCCGGCTCGCCGCTCGCTCGCGCAGGAGATCCTCGTCGCCTCGCGCGAGCACGACGGACGCCAGTCCGACCGCCTCGCTCGCTTTCGCAACGTCGAGCCCGAGACCGCCGAGCTGCTCGGCCTGCTGATCCGCGCGACGCGCCCCCGGCGGATCCTCGAGCTGGGCGGCTCGAACGGATATTCGACGATCTGGCTGGGCGACGCTGCCGAGGCGAGCGGCGGCTCGGTCACGAGCATCGAGGTCGCGGCCGAGCGCACGGCGCTCGCCCGGGCCAACCTGGCGCGCGCGGGCCTCACGGCGGTGGAGGTGCGCACGCAGGACGCCGCGCAGACGCTGGCCGATTCCGCGGACGGATCGTGGGACTTCATCTTCCTCGACGCGGAGCGCCCCGACTACGCGTCCTACTGGCCGGACCTGTTGCGCGTGCTGCGCCCGAGCGGCGGGCTCCTGGCGATCGACAACGTGCTGTCGCACCCGGACGAGGTGGTCGCGCTCGGCGTGCTGGTCGACTCCGAGCCCTCGGTGGCCAGCACGATCGTGGCGGTCGGCGCGGGCCTGCGGCTCGTCGTCCGCGACGGCGCCGCATGAGGAGGTAGGCTGCTCCCGATGCCAACCTGCCTGGTCACCGGCGGTGCTGGGTTCCTCGGCTCGCATCTGTGCGACGAGCTGCTCGGACGCGGGCACCGCGTGATCTGCGTCGACAATCTCGAGACCGGCACGCTCGAGAACATCACCCACATCCGCGACCCGCAGTTCGTCGCGCTGAACATCGACATCACCGACCCCTACCACGTCGAGGAGCCGGTGGACGTCGTCTTCCACCTTGCGTCGCCCGCCTCGCCGATCGACTACCTGCGCCTGCCGCTGCACACGCTGAAGGTCGGCTCTCACGGCACCCACCACACGCTCGGCCTCGCCAAGGCCCACCGCGCCCGCTTCCTGCTCGCCTCCACCAGCGAGGTCTACGGCGACCCCCAGGAGCATCCGCAGCAGGAGAGCTACTGGGGGCACGTCAACCCGATCGGGCCGCGCGGGGTCTACGACGAGGCCAAGCGCTACGCGGAGGCGCTAACGATGGCCTACCACCGCCAGCAGGGCGTGGACACGGCGATCGTGCGGATCTTCAACACCTACGGACCGCGCATGCGCCCCCACGACGGACGCGCGATCCCGACGTTCATCCGCCAGGCGCAGGCGGGCCTGCCGCTGACCGTGTTCGGCGACGGCACGCAGACGCGCTCGTTCTGCTTCGTCACCGACCTCATCCGCGGCCTCATCGCGCTCGCGGAATCGGGCTATCACGAGCCGGTCAACATCGGCAACCCCGACGAGTTCACGCTGCTGGCGCTGGCCGAGATCGTGCTCGAGCTGACCGGCAGCAGCTCGCCGCTCGTCTTCGCCGAGCTGCCCGCCGACGACCCCAAGCAGCGCCGGCCCGACATCTCGCTCGCCCGCAAGCTGCTCGACTGGTCGCCGGAGGTGTCGCTGCGCGACGGATTGGAGCGCACGCTCGAAGCCGGCTAGCGCGACTGCGCGGCCGGCGGGGTTCAAAGAAGTGCGATTCGCTGGCGGCGGGCCGCAACATCTGGCAGAGTGGCGCGTTGGAAGATCGAGCATGTCGAGTTCCCGCCAGACGATTCGCGTCGTCCCCGATCCGGTGACAGATGAGACCCCCGCGGTGAGAGTGGTCGCGCAGCCGGCGCCCCCGCCGCTGGCCGAGCGCGACGTGCGGGCCAAGCATCCGCCGCTGCTCTCCTTCCTGCTGCGCTGGGAGACGGCGCGCCGCTGCTCCCGCGTGCTCGTGTTGATGGCGCTCGACTTCGCCGGCGTCTTCCTGGCGATCTTCACAGCGCTGCTGTTGAAGGACCTCGCGTACGGCAAATCGCGGCTGATCTCCCAGACCTTCCATCAGACGCGCGGCTTCGTCGCATTCGCCTACCTGGTCACGCTGCTGCTGTTCGCACGCTCGGACATGTACGCGGACCGAGGCGAGCGGCCGGGGTTGACGCGGATCCTCGCGACGCTCTTCCAGGTGATGGTCGTGGCGGTGATCTTCGCGGTCGTCAGCGGCACGCGGTACCTCAGCTCCTACTACCTCTTCTACGGCTCGTTCTTCTTCGCGCTGATCTATGTGACCGGCTTCAGGGCGCTCTACGAACGGGTGTCGGGAGTGCTGCTGCGAGCCGCCGGCTACCGGCGGCGCGCGGTCCTCGTCGGCACCGGTCCCCACATCGACGCGGTCGCCAAGGCGCTCGCGTCAGGCTCGCACCCGGCGGTCGAGGTGGTGGGGTTCGTGTCGAGCTCGGACCGGGCGAACGGCAACCTGCGCTCGCTCGGGACGCTGGCCGAGATCGGCGAGACGATCGCCCGCAACCGCGTCGACGAGGTGATCGTGGTCGATCCCGACTTCCCCGAAGCGGCTCTGCTCGAGCTCGTCGACCGTGCCCACGAGCGTGGCGTGCGCGTGCGGATTGCGCCCTCGACGGCGGAGATACTGGTGCACCGTGCCGAGTTCGTGCCGGGCCAGTCGGTGCCGCTGTTCGAGCTGCGCCCACCCGTCTTCGAGGGCGTCGACTTCGTGATCAAGCGGACGTTCGACCTCGTTCTCTCGACGCTGATGGTGATCCTGCTGAGCCCGCTGCTGCTGCTGATCGCGCTCGCGATCAAGCTCAACTCGCGGGGGCCGGTGCTCTACCGATCGATTCGTCCGGGGATCGGCGGCGTCCCCTTCCCCTGCCTCAAGTTCCGCACGATGATCGACGGCGCCGACCGGCGCCAGTACGACCTCGAGGAGCACAACGAGGCCTCCGGCGCGCTGTTCAAGATGCGCCGGGACCCGCGCCTGACCGCCGTCGGGCGCCTGCTGCGGCGCTTCTCGCTCGACGAGCTGCCGCAGCTCGTCAACGTGCTGCGCGGCCAGATGTCGCTGGTCGGCCCGCGGCCGCTGCCGCAGCGCGACTACGACCGGCTCGAGGAATGGCACATGAAGCGCTACCTCGTGATGCCGGGGATGACGGGGCTGTGGCAGGTCTCCTCCGGCCGCGAGGAGCTCGACTTCGACGACCTCGTGCGGCTCGACTTCCTCTACCTCGAACGCTGGTCGGTCTTCCTCGACCTGGCGATCCTGGCTAAAACACTCCCCGCGGTAATCTCGGGACGCGGCGCGTACTGATCGACTGCGACTCGGCGGCAGCGGTGGCGTAGACGCGCCACGTCGCTCGCGCCGCGTCGGCCCATGTCCAGGCCGGCGGCGAGGGCGCCGGGCGGACCGCGTTGGCTCCGGCTTCGAGCAGCCCCTCCATGTCGCCCATCTCAACGAACGTCGCGCGCGCCCCGAGCACCTCGCGCAGCGCCGCGGCCTCGCAGGCCACGACCGGGGTGCCGCAGGCCAGCGCCTCGACCGCCGGCAGGCCGAAGCCCTCGTCGTCGGACGGGAAGACCAGCGCGTGGGCGCCGCTGTAGATGGCGGCCAGCTCGTCGTCGCTGACCTGCCCGGTCAGCGTGACGTCGGGCAGCTCGTGAGCCCATTGCCGCGCCGGCCCAACGAGCACGAGCGGCATGCGGCGCGGCGCCTGGGCCAGCTCCGCGACGCGCTTGCGCCGCTCGGGGTGCAGCAGCCCGCCGACCCACAGCAGGTACTCCGCCGGCAGCCCGTAGCGGGCACGGACCTCCGCGATCTCGCGCGCGTCGCGCTGGTACATCAACGGCGCCGCAGCCTCCGGGATCACGCTGATGCGCTCGCTGTCGATGTCGAGACGCTCCCGCGCGTCGGCCGCGACGACGAGCGTCGGGACGATCACGGCGTCGGCGTGCTGGGCGGCGAGGTAGCGCAGCTTGAAGCGAACACCGGTGCGCAGGTACTCCGCGCGGCGCTTGAGGTTGACGAGGTCGTGCAGCGTGACGACCATCGGGCAGGGGCAGCGCAGCTGGGCGCCGTCGAGCCAGGGCGAGTGGAACACGTCGCTGCGCCGCGGCCGGTGGGTCTCGGTGATCACGCTGCTCGGGTCGGCGGTCTCGCGCAGCGCCTCGAGCATGCAGCGCACGTATCGCCCGATCCCACGGGGATCCCCCTTGGCGCGGCTGTCGAACGCGACCCTCATGCGCCTACCCGCCTCCCTGCTCGCGTACGGCCCTCGGCGCCCACCCGAAAGGGCACTTCTGTTCACTGTACCGCGGATCTTGGCGGCGCAGGG
This sequence comes from uncultured Solirubrobacterales bacterium, assembly GCA_963830975.1. GTDB lineage: Bacteria > Actinomycetota > Thermoleophilia > Solirubrobacterales > Solirubrobacteraceae > Palsa-513. The sequence continues at coordinate 187,880 of CAWHOI010000005.1, read as the reverse complement.
ATAGATTTGGCGCCCGTGGCCTACTTCGAACGCCTCTGGAGTGAGCTGCCGGACGGGACGCCGGAGCTCTTCGCATTCAGGCGTGCGTTCGTGCTCGAAACCCTCGATCCCGGGTCCAGCGTGCTCGACGTCGGCTGCGGCGCGGGCCACTTCACGGCGGCGCTGTCGGACGCCGGCTTCGAGGCGACCGGCGTCGAGGTCGCGGCGGAGCCGCTGCGACGCGCGCAGGCGCGCTTTCCCGCCCTGCGCTTCGTGCTCGTGGGCGAGCGGGAGCTGCCGTTCGCCGCGGCCTCGTTCGACGGCGCGTGGTTGGGGGAGGTGCTCGAGCACGTGCAGGACGGGCTCGGACTGCTGTCCGAGGTTGTCCGCGTGATCGTGCCCGGGGGGTGCTTGGCGCTCTCCACTCCGGACCACCGCCTGATGCTGCGCCTGCGTCTTGGACTGAGCAGGCGGGCGTTCGAGCGCCACTTCGAGCCGCGCTCCGATCACGTGCGCTTCTTCACCGCCGGCTCGCTCACCGCCCTGCTCGACGCCGCCGGGCTGCGCGAGATCCGGGTGCGGAGCGCGCGCGGCGTGCTGCTGGCTAGCGCGCGGGCGCCTCGATGAACTGAAGCGCGAGCCCCGCCGTGCTGTCCGGCAGCGTCCACACGTGACGCACGCCGCCGAGCTCGAGCGGACCCGGCAGCTCGCCCACGCGGTCCGGTCCGCTGAACCGCGCGCCTGCCGCGCGCAGCGTCGCGGCCAGCGCGTCGAGGTTCTCGACACGGAAGGCGAGGTGGTCGATCCTCTGCTCCTCGTCACCCAGACGCGGCTCGCGCAGCTCCGGGTCCTCGATCGTGAACAGCTCCAGCGCCCCGGGGCTCGAGCCGAGGAACGCCGCGGCGATGCTGTACTGCGGCAGATCCAGCCGGCGCGTCACGGGCAGGCCGAAGGCGTGCTCGGCACGCGCGATCGCGGCATCGAGGTCGCGCACGAGGAAGCCGATATGGTCGAATTCGCCGAACACCGCCGGCGAGCGTAACGCAACTTCTCGCGTGCGCAAGACTTTGTCGCGTGGCGATCGCAGTCGATCTCGGGGAGGGCCGCGCACTGCGCGCGCTCGAGGACGCGGACGCCGAGGAGCTGTTCGCGCTGATCGACGCCAACCGCGCCTATCTCGCCCACTGGATGCCGTTCGTCGGCCAAACGCGCGGCGTGGCCGACTCGCTCGCCTTCATTCGCGCCGCGCGCCGCCAGCACGAGGAGAACCGCGGTATGCAGCTCGCGCTCCTCCAGGACGGGCTGATCATTGGGGTGGTCGGGTTCCACGCAATCGACTGGACGCGGCGGTCGACGAGCCTCGGATACTGGCTGGCGGCCGACCGCCAGGGTGCGGGGACGATGACCGTGGCGGTCTGCGCGCTGCTCGACCACGCCTTCGAGAGCTGGCAGCTCGTCCGCGTCGAGATCCGTGCCGGCGTCCTCAACGCTCGCAGTCGCGCGATCCCGCAGCGTCTCGGCTTCCGCGAGGAGGGCGTGCTGCGCGCGGCCGAGCGGATCGGTACGCGCGTGATCGACCACGTCGTCTACGTGATGACGGCGCGGGACTGGGGACGGCGGTCGCGTGAGCTCGGCCGGGCCGGGCCGGCGACCGCGCCGGCGTCTGTGGAGGGCGCGCCGCGGCAGGCCCACTAGCGGCCAGCGCGCCTGCCAGCGCGCCCGCGCCGCGCCGCCCTCACAGTCCGCCCCCGCCCGCCCCGTCAGCCGTCAGCCGTTGGTCGCGCCGATCCCCTGGTCGTAGGGGTAGAGGTGGTAGATGGCGGCGAGCGCCTGGTCGGCCGTCGCCGTGTACCGCGGGACCTTGCGGTCGAACTGCCAGAGCGCGTACCAGCTGGCGGCGTTGGAGGGCTGCACCACGACGGCGCGCTCGAGCGTCTTCTGCACGAGCTGCGTCCTGCCCTCCTGCGCGTATGCGCCGGCGAGGTCGATCAGCGGCGTTATGTCGAGCGGGTCGCGCGCGATCGCGGTCAGCTCGTCCGCGCGGGCGAGCGCGATCTGCCCGCTGCCGAGCGCGTAGCTGCCGGCCGTCGCGGCCTGCTCGGAGCGAAGCGGCTGCCACTGCGACCAGGCGATGACGAGCGCCACGGCGATCGCCGCTGCCGCCCCGGCGGCGGCGAACGGGGAGCGCGAGAGGCGCGCGAGCGACGGACGGCCCTGCGAGGCGGTCTCGCGCGACGGCCCGCGTCCCGCGACCCAGCCGGCGCACAGCAGCGCGATCACCGCGTCCGCGGGCACGAAGTAGGTCCAGTCGATCGTCGAGTGCACGGCGAAGGTGATCACGACCGCGATGAGCGTCAGCAGGCCGGCGCGCTCTGCCGTCTCGGCGCGGGGCTCCCGGCGGCGGAACGGTCCGGTCGCGTGAACCGCCGCGATCCCCCAGCCCAGCGCGACGGCGAGGCTGAGCGCCAGGCCGACGAGCCCGAGGTCGGCCAGCGTCTGGAAGATGTAGCCGTGGGCGTTGTCCGCCGCGGCGGGCCCGGTCATGAACTGCTCGTGCGCGATCCCGTAGGCGCCCGCTCCCGCACCGACAAAGGGGCTCGTGTCGAACACGTCGATCGCGTAGGACCAGTAGAGGGCCTGCATACTGCCGGTCGCGGTCAGCCGGTTCGCGCTGTTGCCCGGCTGCTGCGCGTTCGGGGTTGTCAGCTCGTACCAGCCGTGTGAGATCGTGCCGAACAGGCCGCGCGAGCTGTGCGCCGCGGCGCCGACGCCCGCGACGGGCACCAGCGCGAGCGCCACCAGCACCGCGATGCCGAGCCTGCGCCGGCGGGCCTGGCTGAGCGGGTTGCGCGCCGCCGCGAAGCGCACCACCAGCGCTGCGGCGAACGCGACCAGCAGCGCCGCCAGCACGACGAGCCCCAGATGGTGGCCGGCGGCGCTTCGCGCGCTCAGTGCGACCCGGTCGTCGGAGAGGGCGGATTGCGCGAAGGTCCAGGCGACGACGCCCGCCGCCGCGACGCCGCCGATCGCGAGCATCGCCAACGCGCGCAGACGCAGCGGCACGACCGCGAACCAGAAGCCCACGCCGACGACGGCCGCGAGCAGCGAGCCGCGGGAGTAGGAGAGCACCAGCGTCACGAGCAGCACGCACAGCGCCGGCGCGGAGAGGGCGCCCAGGACGCCGTGGCCCTCGCGCCGCGAGCCCAGCCAGAGCGCCGGGCCGAGGCCGAGCGCGGCGGTCAGGCCGACCGCGTTCCAGTAGCCGAGCGGGACCGACAGGCGCGCGTAGGTCTCCGATGCGTCGAGCGCCTCGGGAACGATCTTGCTGGCGAGGGCGTACGCCGAGATCACGACCGTCGCCACCAGCACGCCGGCGATCAGGCTGCGCCAGCGCCCGGCGAGCATGCGCACCAGTGCGATCGCGCCGGCGAACGTGGCCGCGTAGGAGAACGTGCGATCGGCCTCGAGCCACGAGTCGGCCGGCGCGAGCGACCAGTCGACCGAGAGCGCTGTGAACGCGCCGAGCGCGAACAGGGCTAGTGCCGCGGCGAGGCCGAAGACCCGCGCGCGCCCGCCGTACTCGAGCGCGAAGGCGAGCGCCACGAGCGCACCGCCGAGCAGCGTCAGCGTCATCTGCACGACCGTGTTCGGGCCGAGCTCCCCCCCGGCCGGACTGCCGTCGATGCTCAGCACCCCGCCGGTCGCCGCGAAGCAGATCGCGATGATCGCGCCGGCGATCGCCAGCGCGAGCCAGGAGCGGCCGGCCGACCGCGCGAGCGCAGCGGTCAGCGGCGGACCCTCGTCGCCGCGGCTAATGCGTGCGGCGTGTGCGGACAATGTTGTTGATCGCGCGCGCGCTGACCGCGAGCACGGTCGCGAGCAGCAGCGCGAGGACGATCAGCAGCGGGGTCGGCAGCGTCGAGAGGAACGACGCCCCGTGCACCGTCACGGTCCCCGGCGTCACCGTATCCCCGGTCGCCGGCAGCACGACAGACGAGGTGCCGTTGCCCTGCGGGACGCTCGACGGCTTCGCGGTCGGCTTGGTCGGCTTGGTGCCGTGGGCCCCGCGCGTGACCTTGCCGCGCGGATGGCCGCTCCCGCCGCCGGTGCCCTTGCGGAGCGCCAGCTCCTGCGCCTGGATCGTCTTGAGCAGTGCGTCGGCGCAGGTCGTGTACTGCAGGGTGCCGGAGGAGAGGCGCTTGAGCGCTTCCTGGAGCACCTTGATCGTGTAGTGGCCCTTCAGCGGATAGTGCCCGGCGCCGCAGTCCGCGAGCGCTCCCTTCGGCGTGTCCGGGTAGCTCTTCTTGTGTGCCGCGACGGCGGTCGAGGCGCCGAGGACGAGGACCACGGCGAGGGCTGCGACCGTGGCCGCGGCCCCTATTCGCGCGTGCGCGCGGACCATCACGCTACGCTACCAGCACGCGGTGGAAGCGGCGCAGATTCGCGCAGCGCCAGGACGAACGCGTCCGCCCACGCATCGAAGGTGTAGGCCGAGACGTCCGCCCGTCCGGCGCTGCCGAGCCGCGCGCAGCGCTCCCGGTCGCCGGCAAGGCCGGTCAGGGCGAGCGCCAGCGCGTCCGGATCGCCGGCCGGGACTATGAGGCCGTTGTGGCCGTCGCGCACCAGGCCGCCGGCCGCTGCGCCGACGGCGTCTGTGGCGAGGATTGCTGCTCCCTGGTTCATGGCTTCGTTGACCACCAGCCCCCACGGCTCGATGAACCGCCGCGTGCTGATGGACGGTACAACCAGAACGTCAGAGGATGCGTAGAAGTTGCGGAGTTTCTCCGGCTCGAGCGCACCGGTGGCGAGGACGCCGGCCGGCACACCGGAGTCGATCGCGCCGACGACGGTGAGCGTTCCGTCCAGCGCGGCTCGTCGCCACGCCTCGAGCAGGACCGCGAGGCCCTTCTCGCGCCCTGCGCGCCCGACGAACAGCGCCGCGAATCGATCGTCGGCGCGCGGTGCGGCGGGGGCCGACCAGAACTTGTTGTCGACGGCCTGCGGTGCGACGAACACGCGCGTCGCGCCGTGCCGGCGCACATACGCGCTGACGTGCTCGCCGTAGGTGACGACCGCGCTCGCGTCGCGGTAGATCCGCCGCATCAGCGGCAGCGCCGCGAGGTGCGCGGCGGTGCGCGGCGTGCGCCACAGCGCCGCCCAGAAGATGAACGGCAGCCTGACGCGCCGTGCCGCGCGCCAGGCCGCGGGGAGCGCGACGCGCCCGCCGGTGCCGGCGACGACGGCGCGGTAGGCGCCGGAGCGAACGAGCAGAGCGACCTCGCCCTGGCCGATCAGGCGGTGGGGCACGTCGGCCGGCGGCGCGCTCGGCGGCGCGCCGTGCTGGTGGCGCCCGCCGAACAGCGCGAGCTCGATGCCGACGCGCTCGTGAAGGCGCTCGAACGCGCCCGCGCGGTCGGCCGGCACATGGCCGGTGATGAACAGCACCGGCTTCACCGCAGCGCCGCCTCGTAGGCCTCGACGGTCCGCTCGCCGCAGCGCTTCCAGGTGAACTCGCGCTCGACGGTCGCGCGCGCCCGCGCGCCGAGCTCGAACAGGTGCTCGCGATCGCCGAGCAGCGCCCGCAGGCACGCGGCGAGCGCCGCCGGTGAGCGCGGTGGCACCAGCTCGATGCCGCCACCCGCCGCGGCGATCTCCTCCGGCCCGGGCTCCCCGGCGCACCCGACGGCGGGAATCCCGGCCGCCATCGCCTCGATGTAGGCGACCCCGAACGCCTCCTCCGTCGAGGGCATCACGAGGCAGCACGCGGTGCGCGCGCGCGCCAGCGCCTCCGCCGGCGCGAGTTGGCCGGCGAACTCGACCCGCCCGGCGACGCCGAGCTCCGCGGCCAGGCGCTCCAGCGGCCCGCGCTCCGGGCCGTCGCCGATCACGAGGTAGCGCACCCCCGGAAGCTCCGCCAGCGCCTCCAGCACGTCGGCGTGGCGCTTGCGCGCGACGAGGTGCCCGACGGTCACGAGCAGCGCTTCGGCGGGCGCCCCGCCAGGCGCCGGCGCCGTGACGTCCAGCGTGGCGGGCGCGTCCGGCACGTCCGTGCCCAGGTGCACGACGCGTGTCTCCCGCGCTCCGTGCTCGCGGGCCAGGCGCTCGATGCCGCCGCTGTTGGCGAGCACGAGGCGGGAGCCGCGCAGCACGCGCTCGACCGCTTCGCGCCCGCCCGGCACGCGCGAGGTCGTCCAGAGGACGTCCCCACCGTGCACGGAGGTCACGAGCGGCAGCCCGATCCGGGCGCGCGCAACGGCGTCGCCGGCGGGCACGGCGTTGTGTGCATGAACCACGTCGAAGCGGCCTTCCCGCGCGATCGCGCGTCTAAGCGCCGGAGTCGCCCATGCGCCCCAGTGCGCGTAGCCGCGTGCGCGCGGCGGGGATATGTAGCGCACGTAGCGCACCGGCAATCCGTCCAGGCGCTGCTCGCGCGGCTGGCGGGCGAGGGCGACGGCGGCGACCGGATCGCGCCGTGGCGGCACCAGGCGGTGCAGCACGAAGACGGTGACCTCGGCGCCCGCGTCGCGCGCCGCGAGTGCCTGGCGGTGAGCCCAGACGCCGAGCACCGGGTCGTGGCGGCGGGGGTAGAACTCGGCGACGACCGCTACGCGCATCAACGATGCACGGCCAGCGTTCGCTGGGACTCGCGCACGGGGAGGTAGGGGTGGTCCGCGAGGAACTCCCGCGCCTGCGCGATCGCGGCCTCCCGCCCGTACCCGGCGGCCGCGGGGGCGACCAGATGCGCGATCGGGAAGAGGTCGACGATGCCGATCGGCCAGTCGTGCTCGCGCGCCAGCCACGACCAGTGCGCGTCGAGACCCCAGCCCATGCCGACCGCCGGAAACGGCAGCAGCGCCGCGAAGGTGTCGCGGTGCAGCGCCGTCAGCGGCCCGATCTCCACGAACGCCGTCTCGCGCACGACGCTCCCCCAGCGTCGCCGCGTCAGCCGCCACGCCGCATGCGAGCGCAGCCGGTGCGCGGGCGCGGCGAGCCGCAGCCGGTGGCGCTCGGCGAGGTGGACGAACCCATCGAGGAAGCCCGGCGGCAGCGCGACGTCGTCATCGAGCAGCAGCAGCCAGTCGAACTCCGCGAGATCGACCCCCTCGAGCAGCAGGTTCAGGTTTTCAAAGCGAGCGAGCCCACCAGGGGCTCGCTCGATCGTGACGACCTCGCAGGCGGCGGTCCGCAGGACCTCGACGGCCCGGCTGTACACCGCCCGGTTCTCCGGCCGCACGACCGAGAGCGCGAGCACGCGGCGCGCCGGTTGCGCCGCCGCCGCGCGCCGCACGCGCCGGCGCTCGCGCCGACCGCGCATCTCCATCGCTAGGTCGCCAGCCGCCCGGAGCACGTCGCGCCGCCCGCCGACCGTGCCGCTCTCGCCGGAGAGGAAGTCGGCGGCGTCGTCGCCGCGGACGCGGTCGTGACGGGCCTCGAGCGCCTGCGCGATCCGTCCCCAGCTGTGCGCGGCCATCACCGGCCCGTTCGCGCACCGCCGGCGCGCCGTGTGCCACAGGCAGCCCGCGAACACGCGTAGCTCTGCGGCGAGCGACGGTGCGCGCCCCTGGCTCTCGTCGAATCCGCGCGCCTGGCGCCCGCGCGCCACGGCGACGCGCATCAGCGACCGCATCGTCGCGTCGGCCGGCGCGCGGCGGTGGTCGAGCGCGGCGCCGGCGACGTAGCGGATCCGCCCGCCGGCGCGCAGGTGGCGCTGCTCCCACTCCTCCTCGTCGCCGCTCCAGCACGGCCGGCGCGGGTCGAACGGGCCGACGGCCGCGAGTGCGCCGGCGCGGATCGCCATGTTCGCGCCCCAGGCACGTGTCACCTCGCGGTCCTGCGGCCCCAGATCGGTGTGCGTGATCGGCGGGCCCTCGCGGCCGCAGACGCGCCGGCGCTCGCCGGGACCCTCGAGGCGCGCGTGGATGGGGCCCGTGAACACGCCGGCTTCCGGGTGCTCCCGGGCCGCGGAGATCAGCGCGTCGAGCCAGCCCTCGCGCACCTCGACGTCGTCGTCGATGAATGCGAGCAGCTCACCGCTCGCCGCGTCGCTTCCGGCGTTGCGCGCGGCGTTTAGCCCGCGCGGCTCGCCGAGCGAGAGATAGCGCGCGCCGTGACGCTCGGCCAGCTCCGCGTTGCGCTGCAGGCCGGCGCTGTCGTCGACGACGATCACCTCCGCCGCGGCGCGCCGCGCCTGCGGCGCGACCGAGGCCAGCGCCACGGCGAGGTAGTCGGGCCGCTCGCGCGTGGGGATGATGATCGAGGCGTAGGGAGGCATCGCTGCAGAGGAGTCTAGGAGCCCAAGGGCCGCGTTTCGGATCGACCGCGGCCGCGCGGTTCTCACACCGACTACGCGGGCGCCGCCCGGCCATCACCCGGACGCTCTAGGTTGCAGGCAGCCGTGATCCTCTTCCTTCACAGCCGCTACCGCCGCACCGGCGGCGAGGAGCGCGCGGTCGACGATCTGCTCTGGCTCGTGCGCGAGCATCTCGGCGAGGAGGCCGAGCTGCTGGAGCGCGACTCGGCGCTGCTCGGCCGCGGGCGCGCCGGAGTCGCGATGCTGCGCGGCGGGCTCGATCCGCAGGACGTCGCGCACGCCGTCCGGCGCACCCGGGCGCGGATCGTCCACGCCCACAACCTCAACCCGCAGTTCGGCTGGCGCGCGCTGGCGGCGGCGCGCGCGGGCGGCGCGCGGGTCGTTATGCACCTGCACCAGTACCGGCTCGTCTGTGCAGTCGGGATCTGCTTCACGGACGGGCGCGAGTGCACTCGCTGCCACGGGCGCAACACGCTTCCCGGCGTGCTCCACCGCTGCCGCGGGGCGACCGGCGAGGCGCTCGTCTACGCCGGCGGCCTGGCCCTCTGGCAGCGGCGCCTGACCGGGCTGATCGACGCCGCGATCGTGCCGAGCGAGTTCGCGCGCCGGCGCCTGCTCGAGCTCGGAGCGCCGCTGCCGGCCACCCACGTCCTGCCGCACCCGGTCCGTGCCTTCGCGGCCCGCTCGCAGGCGGCGGCCGGCAGCTACGCGCTGTTCGGCGCGCGCCTTGAGCCGGAGAAGGGGCTCGACACGGCGATCGAGGCCTGCGCCATCGCGCGGGTCCCGCTGGTGGTGGCCGGTGCCGGTTCGCAGAGGGAGCGCTTCGAAGGGGCGCCCGGCGTGAGGTTCGCCGGGCAGTGCTCCGAGGCCGAGCTGGCGGAGCTGCGCGCCGGCGCGAAGCTGGCGCTGATGCCGTCGCGGACCGCGGAGACGTTCGGTCTCGCGGCTGCCGAGGCGATGGCCGCCGGGTTGCCGGTGGCGGGCTCGGCGATCGGCGCGCTGCCCGAGCTGATCCCGGCGCAGTGGCTGTGCGCGCCCGACGACGCTCCCGGCCTCGCGCGCACGATCGTGGCGCTCAGCGCCGATCCGGACGCCGGGGAGCTGGCGCTGAGCACGGTGCGCGAGCTGCTCGACCCTGGCCGCCTGGCCGCGACGCTCGCGACGATCTACTCGTAGGATCCGTCGCAGATGCGCGCGATCGTCACCGGAGGCGCCGGCTTCATCGGGTCCAACCTCGTCGACGCCCTGATCGCCCGCGGCGACCGTGTGACGGTGGTCGACGACCTCTCGACCGGCCGCAGCGAGAACCTGGAGGCGGCGATCGAGCGCGGGGCGCGACTCTGCGTGCTCGACATCCGCGACGCCGCCGAGCTGGCCACGGTCTTCGAGCAGGACGCGCCCGAGGTGGTCTTCCATCTCGCCGCGCAGATCGACGTGCGCCGTTCGCTCAGCGACCCGGCGTGGGACGCCTCGATCAACGTTTCCGGCACGATCAACGTGCTCGAGGCGGCGCGGGCCCACGGCGTGGCGCGGATCGTCAACAGCTCCACCGGCGGCGCGATCTACGGCGAGGCGGAGACGATCCCGTCGAGCGAGCAGACGCCGCCGCTGCCGGAGGCCGCCTACGGGCAGAGCAAGCTCTCGGCGGAGGGCTACCTCGGCCTCTACGACCGGCTGTACGGGCAGAGCTCCGTCACGTTGCGCTACGGCAACGTCTACGGGCCGCGCCAGGACCCGCTCGGCGAGGCCGGCGTGGTCGCGATCTTCTGCGGGCGGCTCGAGGCGGGGGAGCAGCCGACCGTCTACGGCGACGGCCGCCAGACGCGCGACTACGTCTACGTCGGCGACGTCGTCGCCGCCAACCTCGCTGCCGTGGACGCGAAGGCGAGCGGCCCGATCAACATCGGCACGGGCGTCGAGACCGACGTGCTCGAGCTGATCGCGATCCTGGGCGAGCTGTCCGGCGCCGAGCGTTTCGAGCCGCGGTTCGCGCCGGCGCGGCTCGGCGAGCTGGCGCGCAGCGCGCTGGACATCGCCCGCGCGCGAGAGCTGCTCGGCTGGGAGCCGACGGTGTCGATCCGCGAGGGTCTGCGCCTCACGCTCGAGGCGAGCCGCGTGGCGCCCGCCCGGTGAGCGCCGCGACCCCGCGGCGCGCGCTGATCACCGGCATCAGCGGACAGGACGGCTCCTACCTGGCGGAGCTGCTGTGCGCGGAGGGGCTGGAGGTGCACGGGATCGTCCGCGATCGCGCCGACGCAGACACACCGAACCTCGACGCCGTGCGCGGCGCGCTGGCGCTGCACGAGGGCGACCTGGTCGAGCGCGGCCGGCTGCGCGCGATCGTCGCCGCGATCTCGCCGCAGGAGATCTACCACCTCGCCGCGCCCGCGTTCGTGCCCGACTCCTGGCTGGCGGCCGCCGACACGCTGGCGGCGATCGCGACGCTGAGCGGCGAGCTGATCGACGCCGTGCGCGACCACGCGCCGGACGCGAGGGTCGTCGTGGCGACCTCGCGCGAGATCTTTGGCGCCGACGCGCCGAGCCCGCAACGCGAGGACACGCCGTGCGCGCCGAGCTCGCCCTACGGCGTAGCCAAGCTCGCCGCCCACCAGCTGGTCGGCCTGCTGCGTGCGCACGACGGGCTGCACCTGTCTTCGGCGATCCTCTACAACCACGAGTCGCCGCGTCGCCAGCCGCACTTCCTCTCGCGCAAGGTGACCGCGGCCGCGGCGGCGATCAGCCTGGGACGCCAGGACGAGCTGGTGCTCGGCGACCTGGCAGCGGTGCGCGACTGGTCGGCGGCGGGCGACATCGTCCGCGCGCTGCGCGCGATGGCGGCCGCGCCGGAACCCGGCGACTTCGTGCTCGCCAGCGGCGTCGGACGCACGGTGCGCGAGCTCGTCGAGGTGGCGTTCGCCTGCGTCGGCCTCGAAGCGGACCGTTACCTGCGCGTCGATCCGGCGCTCGTGCGCCCGCCGGAGGCCTCGCCTGCGATCGGCGACCCGACGCGTGCGCGCGAGCGGCTCGGCTGGAGCGCTCGCACCGGCTTCGAGGAGCTGATCGCCGAGATGGTCGCCGCCGACCTGGCGGCGCTCGCCGGCGGCGCGGCCGCGGCTAGGTGATCGGCAGCGAGCGGCGCTGCGGGGAGGCGCCCAGGGCGACCGTTCGGACCGCGCCGGCGAGTCGGCGCACCCCCTCGCGGATCTGGGGCGGGTCGGGCAGGCCGTAGGAGAGGCGCATGTGGGTGGCGCGCGGGCGCTGAACGAGCATCGCCGCCCCGGGGACGAACGTCACACCGAGCGCCAGCGCCTCGCGGTAGAGGCGGGCGTCGTCGAGGGCGTGATCGAGGGTCAGCCAGACGTGGCCGCCGCCGCGGGGGCGGGTGAAGCGCGCGAGGTCGCCGAGCTCGCGCTCGAGCGCGTCGATCAGCGCGTCGCGGCGCTCGCTGTAGTGGGCGCGCGCCAGCTCGAGCTGCGGCTGGTAGAGGCCGCGGCGCAGGAAGCCGGCCGCCAGCTGCTGGGTCAGCGTCGCGCCGTGGGCGTCGTCGCGGCGCTTCTCGGCGACGATGCGGTCGAGCACCGGGCCGCTGGCGGCGATCCAGCCGGCGCGCAGGCCCGGGCCGACCGTCTTGGAGAGGGAGTCGACGTAGATCACGTGCGCGGGCGCCAGCGCGCGCAGCGGCCCCGGGTCGCGGCCCTCGAAGCGCAGGTCGCCGTAGACGGCATCCTCGAGGATGAAGAAGCCGTGCTGGCGCGCGAGCTCGACGAGTCGTTCGCGGCGCGCCGGCGCGAGGTCCGCGCCGGTCGGGTTGTGCAGCCGCGGCTGGGTGGCGAGCAGGCGGATCTCGTGGTGGCGCAGCAGCTGCTCGAGGGCGTCGGTGTCGAGGCCCTGCTCGTCGACCGGGATCGGCAGCACGTGGGCGCCGGCCGAGCGCAGCGCCTCGATGATGCCCATGAAGGTCGGCGACTCGCACGCGACCTTGTCGCCGGGGCGCAGCATCGCGCGGGCGGCGAGCGTCAGCGCCTGGCGCGCGCCGGTCGTGACGAGGATCGAGTCGGCGTCGTCGACCAGCCCGCGCGCGCGGCCCAGCTCGGCGAGCTCATCGCGCAGCTCGCCGTCGCCCTCGATCGGCCCGTACTGGAAGGCGCGTGCACCGTGGCGGTCGAGCGCCTCAGCTGTCGCCTCGCGCAGCGCCGCGAGCGGGATCAACTCGAGCGCCGGGTAGCCGGCGGAGAGCGGGATGATCGACTCGTCCTCGACGTGGCGGGCGATTTCGCCGATGATCGTGTCGGACTCGTCGCTTCGCTCCGGCGCCAGCACGTAGCACTGCCAGTCGGTGTCGTCGGCGCGCTCGGTCTGCGTGGCGGCGGCCGACGCTCGCACGAAGGTGCCGCGACCGACCTCCGAGACGACCGCGCCGAGCTCCTGCAGGCGGCGGTAGCAGCGCCCGGCGGTGAGCTGGTTGATGCCCGCAAGCGCAGCGAGCCGTCGCGTCGGCGGCAGCTTGTCGCCCGGCGCCAGCTCACCGCTCGCGATCGCACCGAGGAAGAGCTCGACGAGCTGCCCCGTGAGCGAGCGCTCGTCGTCGCGGACGAGCCGGCCGAGTCGGTCCTCGAGCGTGATCGCAGCTCCGCGCCGGGCGGCGGGATGGGGGCGGCTGGGGCGGCGATCGGGGGCGTCCAAGGCGCTGATCGATGTAAGTCAATCAAAGATTGATTGACATTGCAATAGGGGAAATGGGTTGCTAGGTTGGCACGAGCCGCAATTGTCTGTCATGCAATCGGGACAATGACCCAGCCAAACCTCCTCATCGCGATGATCCGCCTGCGCCAGGACGAGATCGTGCGGCGCGCCGCGCGCCTTGGCCCGCAGCTGCAGGCGCTGCACGAACACCCCGCGGCGGATTCGTTCGACGTGGTCACCGTGCGCTTCGCCGGCGCCGCCGACGCGGGCCACCTCGCGCGGCTTGCCGAGCTGGACAGCGCTCAGGTCCCGGACGGCTCGCTGCTGATCGGCGAGCGCGACGGCCAGCCGATCGCCGCGCTGTCGCTCAGCGACGGTGCGAGCGTGGCGAACCCGTTCGTGCCGAGCGCCGACGTCGTGGCGCTGCTGCGGCTGCGCGCCGCCCAGCTGCGGCGCGGCGATCGGCCACCGGGAAGAGGCTTCCGCTGGCGGCTCCCGCGGGCGGCGGCTGCGCTGCGGTTGCGCTGACGCTGCGGTGGTGCTGACGCTGCGGTGGTGCTGACGCCGCGGCCGGCTCAGGCCACGGTGATCTCGGGCGCCAGGTAGACGTCCTGAATCGCGTTCAGCAGCTCCACGCCGTCCTCCATCGGCCGCTGGAACGCCTTGCGGCCGCTGATCAGGCCGGTGCCGCCGGCGCGCTTGTTGATCACCGCGGTGCGAACGGCCTCGGCGAGGTCGGTCGCTCCCGATGAGGCGCCGCCACTGTTGATCAGCCCGGCGCGGCCCATGTAGCAGTTGGCCACCTGGTAGCGGCAGAGGTCGATCGGGTTCTCGCTGGTCAGCTGCGAGTAGACCAGCGGGCTGGTCTTGCCGTAGTCCTTGCCGAGCGCGGTGTAGCCGCCGTTGTTCTCGGCCATCTTCTGCTTGATGATGTCGGCCTCGATCGTCACGCCGAGATGGTTGGCCTGGCCGGTCAGGTCGGCGGAGAGGCTGTAGTCGACGCCGTCCTGCTTGAAGGCGGAGTTGCGCAGGTAGCACCACAGCACGGTGAACATGCCGAGGCTGTGGGCCTCCTCGAAGGCCTGCGAGATCTCGACGATCTGGCGCGTGGACTCCTCGCTGCCGAAGTAGACGGTCGCCCCGACGCCTGCGGCGCCGAGTTCCCAGGCGCGCTGGACGCTGGCGAACTGGACCTGGTCGAAGCGGTTCGGGTAGGTCAGCAGCTCGTTGTGGTTGAGCTTCACGATGAACGGGATGTGGTGCGCGTAGCGGCGGCTGACCGCGCCGAGCACGCCGAGCGTCGAGGCCACGGCGTTGCAGCCGCCCTCGATCGCCAGCTCGACGATCGCGGCGGGGTCGAAGTAGATCGGGTTGGGGGCGAAGCTGGCCCCGGCGGAGTGTTCGATGCCCTGGTCGACCGGCAGGATGCTCACGTACCCGGTGCCGGCGAGGCGACCGTGGTTGAACAGCGACGCGAGGTTGCGCAGCGTCGTGTTGTTGCGGTCGGTCGAGGCGTAGATGCGATCGACGAAGTCCGGGCCGGGTAGGTGCAGCAGCGAGCGGTCGATCGTGGTCGATGTGTGGTCGAGCAGGAGGCCGGCGTCATCGCCCAGCAGCTCGACGATGTGGTCGATGGTCGTGGAGATAGTCATTGCCACGAGCGTAGCGCGATGCGCTCGCGGGCGATGTAACGACCTGTAACCGCGAGCGGAAACCCTGCGGCGCTCTGCGCCGCCATAAAAGGAATCAGCGCGAGAGGAGCGCGAGGTCGGCGTCGACCATGAGGCGGATCATCGTCTCGAAGTCGGTGCTCGGCCGCCAGCCGAGCAGCTGCGTGGCCTTCGTGTGGTCGCCGATCAGGTGGTCGACCTCGGCCGGGCGCACGAACTGCTCGTCGATGACGACGTGGTCGTCGACCTCGAGCCCGGCCTGGTCGAAGGCGACGGCGACGCAGTCGCGGACGGAGTGCGCGACGCCGGTGGCGATCACGAAGTCCTCCGGCTCGTCGCGCTGGAGCATCAGCCACATCGCCTCGACGTAGTCGGCCGCGTAGCCCCAGTCGCGCTCGGCGTCGAGGTTGCCGAGGCGCAGCTCCTTCGCCAGGCCGAGCTTGATCGCCGCCGCGTGCCAGGTGATCTTGCGCGTCACGAACTCGAGCCCGCGGCGCGGCGACTCGTGGTTGAAGAGGATGCCGCTGGTCGCGTGCAGGTCGTAGCTCTCGCGGTAGTTGACGGTGATGAAGTGGCCGTAGGCCTTGGCGACGCCGTAGGGGGAGCGCGGGTAGAACGGGGTCAGCTCGGTCTGGGGGACCTCGCGCACCTTGCCGAACATCTCGCTCGAGGAGGCCTGGTAGAAGCGGGCCTGCGGGCAGACCTCGCGGACGGCTTCGAGGATGCGCGTGACGCCGACGCCGCTGAACTCCGCGGTCAGCGTCGGCTGCACCCAGGAGACCGCGACGAAGGACATCGCCGCCAGGTTGTAGATCTCGTCGGGCCGGCTGGCGCGCAGCGTGTCGACGAGCGAGCGCTGGTCGAGCAGGTCGCCTTGGTGCAGCGTGATGCGATCGCGGATGTGCTCGATCCGGTCGAAGCGCTCGGTCGAGGAGCGTCGCACCATGCCGTGCACCTCGTAGCCCTTCTCGAGCAGCAGCTCGGCGAGGTAGGAGCCGTCCTGGCCGGTGACACCGGTGATCAGCGCGGTTGGACTCACGACATCTGCACCTCTCGTTCGCGCAGCCACCGCACGGTGGCCGCGATTCCCTCGGACAGCTCGATCTGCGCCTGCCACCCGAGCAGCCGCCTCGCCTTCTCGACCGACGGCCAGCGGCGCTGGACGTCGACGGGGAAGCTTGGCAAATGCTCCAGCGCGAAGGCGTCCGGGTCCTCGCCGCAGCCCTCCCAGATGATCCGCGCGATCTCGGCGACCGTGCGCTCGTCGGAGGCGGAGATGTTGAAGTCCTCGTTCAGGCCGGCCGGCGAGCGCATCGCCGCGACCACGCCGGCGGCGATGTCGTCGACGTGCGTCAGCGTGCGGGTCTGCTCGCCGGAGCCGAAGATCTGCAGCGGGCGCTGCCCGGCCAGCACCTTGCGGATCAGGTCGGGAACGGCGTGTGCGATCCCCGGCTCATCGTCGGGCACCTCGCCCGGGCCGTAGGCGTTGAACGGGCGGCAGATCGTGAAGGGCAGCCCGAACTGCTCGTGCGCGGCGCGGCAGTAGACCTCGCCGGTGAGCTTGGAGAAGCCGTAGGCCGAGCGCGGCGGCAGGCAGTCCTCGATGTGCTCCTCCGGCGTCGGGAAAAGCGTCGCGCGCTCGAAGACCATCGAGCTCGAGATGTAGACGAAGCGCTCGACGCGCTCGGCGAGGGCGGCGCCGATGACGCCGTTGTAGAGCGCGTTGTTGACCTCGGTCAGCGTGTAGGGCAGGCGATGGAAGTTCGCAATCCCGCCGACGATCGCCGCGCAGTGGATCACGTGCGTGGCGCCACCGACGGCCGCGCGCGCCTGGGCCGGGTCGCGCAGGTCGCCGGTCTGGACCTCCGCGCCCTCGCGGATCCAGCCGGGAACCTCGCGCTGATCGCAGACGCGGACCTCGAAGTCGGGATCGCCGAGCAGCGCCCGCACGATCGCCTGACCGATCATCCCGGCGCCGCCGGTGACCAGCACACGGCTCATCGCGGCGCCCGCGCGCTCGCCGCGATCTCCGAGGCGTAGGCGAACAGCTGGCCGGCGCCCCAGCAGTCCCACGGATCGACGATCAGGCACTCGGCCGCGGCGATCGAGGCGATCTGCGCGAGCGCCTCCGGCGTGCAGAAGACGCTGTGGTTGGTCGCGACGATGACCGCCTCGGCGCCGGCGAGCGCGTCCTCGAAGGAGGTCGCGTGCGGGCACACGAGCGGATCGTGCACGGCGACGTCGGCCAGTTCGCGCTCGAGCAGGCGCACGAGCTTGTGCGAGAGGCTGTCGCGCTCGTCGTCGGTGTCGGCCTTGAAGGCGAGCCCGAGGACGCAGACCCGGCGGCCCTGCAGCGAGCCGATCCGCCGCAGCAGGCCGCGGATCAGGAACAGCGGCACCGACTCGTTGACGCGCGAGACGGCGAGCAGCATGCCCGGGGCGTAGGAGCGCTCCTCCGAGAAGGCGAAGTCCTTGCGCAGGCAGGTTCCGGCGGTGAAGCCGGGAGCGGCGATGCCGCCGCGGGGGTAGTCGCGGTTGATCAGCTCGATCACGTCGAAGACGTTGGCCCCGTACTGCTCGCAGTCCATCATCAGCAGATTCGGAAGGGCGAAGGTGGTGTAGCGCAGGATGTTGGTCCAGATCTTGGCCAGCTCGGCCTGGACCGGCGTGGTCTGGACGATCGGCGCGCCGAAGACCGAGAACAGCTCGCCGACGACCGCGCCGCTGCGCTCGCCGACGCCGCCGACGATGCAGGGCAGCGAGTGGATCTCCTCGATGAAGCGTCCCGCCGCGATCCGCTCGGGGGCGTGCGCGACGAAGATCTCGCGGCCGATCTCGAGCGTCGTGTGGCGGCGCAGGAACGCCGCCACGTAGTCGGTCGTCCCGGGGGCCACCGTCGAGCGGAGGATCAGGGACTGTCCGGCCCGCAGCTCGTCGCGGAGCTCCTCCAGCGCGCGGCGAATCTGGCTGATGTCGATCTCGACGTGCGAGAACGAGGGCGTGCCGAGGGTGATCACGATGTGGGTCGCCTGGGCGGCGTCGGCGATGCGCGTCGAGAGGGCCAGCTCGTGCCTGTCCAGAAGCTCCTGCGCGCCCGGCTCGCGAAACGGCATCCGGCGCGCGCGCAGCGTCGCGAGGAGCTCGTCGTCGTTGTCGATCCCGAGCACGCGCAGGCCGTGGTCGGCGAAGCACAGTGCCAGCGGCAGGCCGACCCGGCCGAGGCCGACGATCGCGACGTCGTAGTTCATGCCCACCGCAGGCTAGTCGTTTGCGCGCCGCAGCCGTTCGAGCTCGGCTCGCGTGTCGGCGAGCTGGCCCTCGAGGTCCTCGAGCGCGTGGGCCTGCCACGCGGATTGGCGCAGGAGGTAACTGACGACGCGCGCGTTTGCTGCGTTCAGGCTGGTCTGGACCTCGAGCAGCGGCGAGAGCAGCCGGCGCACGGCGCGCTTGGCCGAAGCGACGGTGCGCCGGGGCGAGGTGACGGGCACGGCGGTGAGGTCGTGCGCGCGATGCAGGTGGCCGGCGTCGCCCTTCATCCAGTCCTCGACGGTGGACGGCGAGCGTGGGGCGGTCTCAGTGGGCGGGGCCGGAGGCGTCTGCGCCTGGGGCGGGGCGGCGCCGGGTGTTCGCTGCGGGCCGTCGGCGCGCGGGGCGCCCGTCGCCCGTCGGTAGCTCTCGACGTGGCGTTCGGCGACCGCCTCCCAGGCTGCGTCCTCGATCAGCGGGTCGGGGCGCAGCAGCCCCGCGAGCGCGGCCTCCAGCGCGAGCGGATCGTCGGGGACCTTCTCGAACCGGCCCGGCTGATGCGGCAAATCGGCGAACCACGTGGTGTCGCTGACGATCACGGGCCGCCTGGTGGCGATCGCCGTGTGCGCGGCCTGCGAGGAGCCCATCGTCGTGTCGTCGGCGTACCAGAGCACGATCACGTCAGCCCCGCGCAGCCAGTCGTGGAGCTCGCGCCAGGGCGTCCAGCGCTGGCCGCCGAAGGGCGCCTCCGAGCTCGCCGCCGACTCGAACGTCCAGCCGTTTCGCTCGCAGATCGGCGCGATCACCTCGGCGCGGCTGCGGCCAAGGCCGAAGGTCCGCACGATCGGCGGAAGCTTGCGCACGCCGAACGGCATGACCTCCTCGGCCGGCCCGACCCCGAGCCGGTGCGTGAACGAAAGGTCGAAGTGCCTTGACGCGAGGTCCGCCGGGACCCAGCTGTCGTGCCAGGTGATGGCGGTGGCGCCGTCGAAGCGGTCGAGCAGCTCGGTCAGGCGCGGAAGGTCGAACAGGCCGAGCTGGTATTGGATGTGCAGCACGTCCAGCTCGAGCGAGAGGATGCGCTCGACGTCCAGCTCGTGGCGCCCCGTGCGGTTCCAGTTCTCGACGTCGAAGCAGGCGACGACGTAATCCTCGTCCTCCGCCACCTTGCGCTCGCCGTAGTTGCGCGATCCGAGCACCACGACCTCGACGTCGCCGCGAGCCTGCAGGGCCTCGACGAGGCCGCGCGAGTATTCGGCGATCCCGCACTGCGTATTCCAGGTGGTCAGCACGCCGACCCTCATGCCCCGTCACCCGCGTTGTGCTCGACTGGTGGTCTGCGCACGCTGCCAATCGTATGGCCCACGGCCGGCGGCCCCTAACCCGGCCGGCGCCTCGCCGCCGCGTACTGGTGCGCGAAGGCCCAGACGAAGCGCGGGTTGTAGCGGGCGTAGCGCCGCCACAGGCGTCGCGGCTCGCGCGCGAGACGGTAGGTCCACTCGAGTCCGTGGGCTCCCATCCACGCGGGCGCCTGCGGCACGAGGCCGGCGTGGAAGTCGAAGGCCGCGCCGACAGCCATCAGCACCGGCGCGGCAAGGCGAGGGCGCATGCGGGCCATCCACTGCTCCTGGCGCGGTTGACCGGTGCCGACCCAGACGACCTGCGCGCCGGAGGCATCGATGCGGGCGGCGGTCCGTTCGTCCTCCTGCGCGCTCAGGGCTCCGAACGGCGGCGCGTACCCGCCGGCGATCTGCAGACCGGGGAAGCGCGCGCGCAGCCTGACGGAGAGCTCGACCAGGACCGCGTCGCTGCGCCCCCCGTAGAGGAACACGGGTGTGCCGGTTTCGGCGGCGTGCGCGCAGTGGCGCGCCATCAGCTCCGGGCCGTACACGCGCGTCGCGTTGCGGTGGCCGAGCGCGCGCAGGGCCCAGACGAGCGGCTGCCCGTCGGGGACGACGAGGGTGGCCGCCAGCACGGCGCTGCGGACCTCGGGGTCCTCCTGGGCGAGCATCACGAGATGGACGGCAGCGGCGCTGAGCGACCCGCGGGAACCCGAGGCGATCATCGCGTCGATCCACTCGATCACCGCCGCGTAGTCGGTGAGCGCGAGCGGTATGCCGAGGATCGGGACGCTCGGCGGGGCGGCCGGCGCGGGCTCAGCCAGCGCCGCGCACGGGGCCGGCGGGAATCCGCCCGGGGTCCTGCTCGTCGGTGCGCGGCGCCCTGATCCGCTCGAACGCGAGCACCACGAGACCGCGCTCGGGGTCGACGCTGGTCGAGGCGGGTCGCAGCGACTCGCCGGTGCGGCGCTGGACGGCGGCTCCGACCATGCGCTGGATCGAACCCACGGGAGGCTCGGTGTTCTGGGCGACGATCTCAGAGGACAGTCGCATCACGAGCAGGATGGCGTCGCCGTCGGTCCAGGCCCGTGCGGCCTGCGGCGGCTGGCCGTAGATCGCCGTGTGGATGTCGGCGAGCGCCTGCGCCGCGATCGCGCCGATCTGCTCGGTCTCGGCGGTGTCTGCCTTTATGTGCCTCACAGTGGTGCCCTTCTTCGCGGCCGCATGCTCACAGTCCTGCCTCGGCGAACACGGCTTTTCGCACGTGCTCCATGCGTGTCTATTTCGGGACGCCGGCGCATGGGGCGCTGGTGAGGTATCGCAGGCGGCGATAGTGATCTTCGTCCCCAGGCGCGACGGCGGCCGCGGATGGCGCCGGTGGTGCGCCTGCGGTCGCGCGAAATTGCTTACGCCGGAGTTCTCAGTAGCGGCGGGCGCGTAGGCGCCGGGCGATGTCGATCGCCTCGCCGCGGGTGCCCACGCCGAGCTTGCGGAGCACGTGCTTGACGTGGCTGCGGACCGTCTCGAGGGCCAGTCCGAGCTTCTGTGCGATCTCGGCGGTGCCGGCGCCGTCGATCAGCAGGTCGAGCACCTCCCACTCGCGTCCGGTCAGCTCGCCGCCCGCGGGCCGCAGCCGCGCGTGCGGCTCGGCCTGGCGGTAGAGCTCCTCGATCAGGCGCGAGCCGAGCTGGCGCGAAATCGCCGCCTCCCCGCTGACCGCGCCGCGCAGGGCGCGCGAGAGGGGGCCGTACTCGAGGTCCTTGCGCACGTATCCGAGAGCTCCCGCGCGAAGCGCGCGAACGGCGGTGTCGGCGTCGTCGGTGATCGAGCAGAAGACCATCCGCGTCGCCGGGAGCTGGCGGCGCAGCTCCTTGGCCAGCGCGATCCCCTCGAGCCGCGGGTAGCCGATGTCGATCAGGACCAGGTCGGGGCGCGCGGTGCGAACCGCGGCGATAGCGTCCTCCTCCTGAGCGGCCTCGGCAGCGACGACGAACTCGCCACTGCTGGCGAGGGTTTCGCGCATGGCGCGGCGGGCGAGCGCGTCGCGGTCGACCAGCACGAGTCGGATGACGGCCCGGGCTGCGGCCTGGCGGGGCCTGGTTGCTGAGGGTATCGACGACATCTGACCAACGGATGCTAGGTCAGCGACGCCGGTGCGACCTGGGGGGAACTGCGGCTCGCAGGTGGTGAAGATCGCGCGAAGACGCGCGGAGCGGCGGTGGGGAGGTTTCTCCCCACTGGGGGTCGGCGAAGATCCCCCCGCCGGGGAGTCGCGGGAGTGGACCCTTGTACCCATGACGCCAAGCTCCGTTGCGCCCGCCACCCGCCCCAGCGAAAACGCCGACGCAGCGGCCGCCGCGAGCGAGCGCCGGGCGATCGTCGGAGAGTGCGACTCGTTCACCCGCTTCCGCCTGCGGAGCGCCGCGACCGAGAGCGAACGGGTGACCAGCGCCACCCGGCTCGCCGTCGCGCGCGCCAAGCAGGGCGACCGCGAGGCGCTGCGATACCTCTACGTGCGCTACGCCGACAACGTCTACAGCTACGTCGCCTCGATCGTGCGAAACCACCACGAAGCCGAGGACGTGACCCAGCAGGTCTTTGCCAAGCTGGGCGACAGCCTGCGCAGCTACGAGGACCGTGGCGCCCCGTTCCTCAGCTGGCTCGTGCGCATCGCGCGCAACGCGGCGATCGACCAGCTGCGCTCGCGCCGCGCGATCCCGCTCGCCGAGCCGGTCGAGCGCCAGGCGCCGGGAGAGGACGGGATCGCCCGCGAGCGTCGCGAGACGCTGCGCACCGCGCTCGAGACCCTGCCTGCCGATCAGCGCGAGATCATCGTGCTGCGCCACCTCGGCGGGCTCGCGCCGGCCGAGATCGCCGCGCGCATGGGTCGCACCGAGAGCGCCATCAACGGACTGCACCACCGTGGCCGCCGCGCCCTGCGGGCCGAGCTCCTCAGGCTCGGCGCCGGGCCGGTCACGATGGCGGCGTAGACGGCCTGGGACGCGTCGGCCCGGTGCGCCGCGCCAGCGCGCGCCAAACCGACCCGCGCGCGCGGCCTGGGTGGCCGCTAGCCGGGGTGGAAATACACCCACGGACGCGTTCACCAGGCCCCTAGTCTTCGGGCTACCAATGGACTCGACCGGTGACTTCCATGCTGACTCGCTGGTGAGTGGGCATCCGGGAATGTCGCAGGGAGCGCGATGAATGACGCAGGTGATCCGATGAGCAGCAAGCGCCAGCAGTCGGGCGGCGAGGACGCCGACCGACGGTCGGCCGACCGCCGCGAGCACGACGAGCGCTCGGGTGGGGGAGACGCGGGGCATGCCTCCGCGCACGAGACGGGCGCGCCGGTCAACGGCAAGCGGCCCTCCGCGGAGCGTCTGCGCATCATCATCGCGGACCCCGATCCGCTCGCGCGCCGCGTGATCCGCGACTCGCTGCACCTCGACGGCGGCTTCATCGTCGCGGCCGAGGCGAAGGACGGCGTCGAGGCCGTGGAGCTTGCCCTGCACTACCGACCCGAGCTCGTGCTGATGGAGGTCGGGATGCCGGGGCTCGACGGGATCGGCGCCTGCCGCGAGATCACGGCCAAGGCGCCGCAGGTTCGCGTCGTGATGTTCTCGGTGCCGCAGGAACGCGACGTCGAGATTCGCGCGCTGCGCGCCGGCGCCGGCGGTTTCCTGTCCAAGAACGCCGACATCGATGCCGTCGCGCGGGCGCTTCGCTCCGTCGCATCCGGCGAGGCGGCGGTCAGCCGCTCGCTGACCAATCACCTTGTCGAGCTGCTGCGCACGACGGCCGAGAACGGCAGCGGCATGCGGCCGGTCAAGAGCCCGCTGACGACGCGTGAGTGGGAGGTGCTCGACCTGATCTGCGCGGGCAACTCGACGCGCGAGATCTCGGGCAAGCTGTTCCTCTCCGAGGACACCGTCTACAGCCACACCAAGAGCATCCTGCGCAAGCTCGGCGTGCACTCGCGCGTCGAGGCGGTCGCCGTCGCCGGCCTGCTGCGCCAGCCGAAGCTCGGTTAGCCGCCGGCGGGCGGTTGTTGGGAGGCCGGGCGAGGTCCGGCCGGTCGCTCGCGCGAGCTTGCGGCCGCCGGCGGGCGCGCGTGTGCAAGTCTTCGCGGGGCCGGGCGAGACTCGGCCGGCCGCTCGCGCGGTTCCGGGCCGTCGGCGGGCGCCCGAATAGACTCTGACCTTCATGCGCGTCGGCATCGTCGGTCTCGGGTACGTGGGCCTGCCGCTTGCGGTCGCCTTCGCAGCCGCCGACGTCGATGTGGTCGGCGTCGACCTCGATTCACGCCGGACCGACGCGATCGCCGCGGGGAGCTCCTACGTCGAGGACGTCTCCGACGAGCAGCTCGCGGCCGCTCGCCCACGCCTGCACGCCACCACCGACTACGCCGCGCTGGCCGACGTCGACGCGGTGCTGATCTGCGTGCCGACGCCGCTCACGGCCAACCGCGAGCCGGACCTCGGGCCGCTGCTCGCCTGCGCGCAGCGGCTCGGCGAGGTGCTGCGCTCCGGCCAGCTGGTGGTGCTGGAGTCGACCAGCTACCCCGGCACCACGCGCGAGCGCGTCGCGCCCCTGCTCGAGCGCGGCGGCCTGCGCGCCGGCGTGGACTTCCATCTGGCGTTCTCGCCCGAGCGCGTCGACCCGGGCCGCACCGACTTCACGCTGCCGAACACGCCGAAGGTCGTCGGCGGCCTGACCGAGGCGTGCGGTGACCGCGCCGAGGAGGTCTATCGCCTCGTCTGCAGCGAGGTCGTGCGCGTGTCGACGCCCGAGTCGGCGGAGCTGGCGAAGCTGCTCGAGAACATCTTCCGGGCCGTCAACATCGCGCTCGTCAACGAGCTCGCGCTGCTCACCGACCGCATGGGGATCGACATCTGGGAGGTCATCGACGCGGCGTCGACCAAGCCGTACGGCTTCATGCGCTTCGAGCCGGGCCCGGGGATGGGCGGCCACTGCCTGCCGGTCGACCCCTTCTACCTCGCCTGGCGCGCGCGGGAGTTCGACATGCCGCTCGAGTTCATCGAGCTGGCCGGCAAGCTGAATCAGCAGATGCCCTACCACTGCGTCGCGAAGCTGCAGCGGATCCTCAACGAGCAGGGGCGCGCGGTGCGCGGATCGCGGATCGCGGTGCTCGGCGTCAGCTACAAGCCGGGTGTCGGCGACCTGCGCGAGTCGCCGGCGCTGAAGATCATCCAGCTGCTGCGCGAGCTGGGCGCCGAGGTCTCCTACCACGACCCGCTCGTCGCGGAGCTCGCCGCCTTCGAGCTGCGCTCGCTGGAGCCCGCCGAAGCGCTCGCCGGAGTCGACCTGGCGCTGATCGTCACGGCCCTGCCGGGCTTCGACTACGCCGGGTTGGCCGGGCGGGTGCCGAGCGTGCTGGACCTGCGCGGCGTCGTTCCGGCGGCTGAGAACGTGGTGCGGCTTTGAGCGAGGTCTCGCTGGCCGTCGTCGGCCTCGGCTACTGGGGACCCAACCTGGCCCGCAACGTGGTCGCCACGCCGGGCGCGCGGCTGGCCTGGTGCTGCGACAGCAGCGAGGAGGCGCGCGGGCGGGTCTCCGCGTTCGCGCCCGCGGCCCGCTGCGCCGAGTCGCTCGACGAGGTGCTGGCCGATGACACGCTCGACGGAGTGCTGCTCGCGACACCGGTGCCGACGCACGCCGCGCTTGCGCTGCGGGTGCTCGAAGCGGGCAAGCACTGCTTCGTCGAGAAGCCGCTCGCGCAGTCGGTGGCCGACGCCGAGCGCGTCGTCGCCGCGGCAGCCGCAGCCGGGCGCGTTCTGATGGTCGGCCACCTGCTCGAGTATCACCCGGGAGTTCGCGCGCTCGCACAGGTGATCGAGGACGGCGAGCTCGGCCAGATCCACTACATCTACTCCAACCGCCTGAACCTCGGGCAGCTGCGCGCGCACGAGAACGCGCTCTGGAGCCTCGGCGCACACGACGTGTCGGTGATCCTCAGCCTCGTCGGCGAGGAGCCGGTGGAGCTCGACGCGCGTGGGGAGTCCTACATGCAACCGGGGATCGAGGATGTCGTGTTCGCCTTCCTGCGCTTCCCGTCCGGGGTCGCCGCGCATCTTCACCTCTCCTGGCTCGACCCTCACAAGGAGCGCCGGCTGACGGTCGTCGGCTCCCGGCGCATGGCGACCTTCGACGACATGGAGCTCGAGCGCAAGCTGACGATCTACGACAAGGGCTTCGACGAGCGCGCCGACAGCTGGGGCGAGTACATCACGCGCTCGGGCGAGTCGACGAGCCCGCGGATCGCCAACAGCGAGCCGCTGCGGATCGAGGTCGAGCATTTCGCCGACTGCATCCGCGACGGCGCCACGCCACGCTCGGACGGCGCGAGCGGGCTGCGCGTCGTGCGCGTGCTGGAGGGGCTCCAGCAAGCGCTGGACCGCACGCGGCGGTGAGCGCCCTGCGCCGGACTATTCGCTAGCGAGTGCTCGAGGGGTAGCGCCGCGGCGTGCGGGTCGGGCAATAGAACTCGTAGTTGGCGAAGGGGACATAGGGATTGCCGAGCACGATGTAGAGGCCGCTCCCGTCGGGGAAGCGCAGGCACGGAGGCGGCTCGCCGGCACCGTCAACGTGGCGCAGGAGAAACGCATCGTTGGGCCGCACGGCTGCGGGGTCGAAGGGCTGTGACGGCACGCCGACCGCGGCCGCGAGCGCGTGCAGCTGCGCGAAGGCGAACCATGGAACGTTGGCGCTTCCGTAGTCGAACTGCACGGCCGCGACCCCTTGAGCGTGGAGCAGGCGCAGCAACCTGCCGATTCGTCCGCGCCACGGTTGCGGAATCTGCGGCTCGGTCAGCGCCGCGACGGCGGGTGGCAGCGGCGCTGTTCGCTTGTAGATCTGCGGGTGGTGCTGCGGGCAAACGAACTTCATCAGCTCGAACGGGACGGAGGCGTCGCCGACCGCAAGGTAGACGCCGTATCCGTCGTCGAGGGTGCCGCAAGCCGGCGGGTCACCGACCTGCTGGTCGTGCAGCAGAAACAGCACGCCGTGAGGTCCGAGGCTGGCCGGCTGGTATGTGGCGGTCTGCTGGAGCCCGTCCATCGACGCCAGGGCGTCCAGTCCGGGCTGGTTGAAGTCGACGTAACCGACCGGGCCGTCGTCGACGGTGATGTAGCGATACCCGGCCCGGTAAAGGCCGCTCATGATCGCGGGAACGTTGCCGTCAGTCGCCGGCCCGCCGTCGGGGTAGCCGACCGACGAGTAGAAGGTCAGGTAGTTCTCGGCGGTCGCCGGCAGGTGCCCCGGCACCCTGATCAGCGCGGTCCCCGCGATTCCGACAGACACGCCGAAGAAGTTGACCAACGCGATCGCGACGGTGACCCCGGTCAGCGCCCGGCGCAGACGATTGCGCGCCATCGTCGCGATCCAGCCGGTGCCCAGAACGGCGACGTAGACCAGCAGCGGGAGCGAGTAGCGCGGATCCTTGTGGATGATCATCGTCATTGCGAACCAGCCGATGAGGCCACCGACCAGCAAATCGACGCGGAGGTCATCGCGGCGTGGGCGCGGCAGGATGCCGCGCAGCGCGGCCAGGATCCCGACGGCGCCGAGCACCACGAGCGGCAACAGCATCTGCGTGTTGACCGCGTTCCACAGATACCACGCCAGGCTCGCCATCGACAGGCGCGGCGGAGAGGCGTAGGTCGACGAGTTGGGTGTCGAGTAGAGGCCGCCCTGCGCCTGCAGCTCCGAAAGGTGATCGATGTACCAGGGGGCAAACACGACGCCGGCGACGGCGGCGAAGGCCAGCACGCCGCGCCATGAGCGCCAGCCGCCTCGCAGAAGCGCGACGAGCACAGGCCCCACGATGAAGAACGCCGCCGTCTGCTTGGTCATGATCGCGAGGCCGGTGGCAAGGCCCGCCAGGGCGGACACACCCGGCCGCTCGAAGCGCCGCGACGCGAGAATTCCCCAGACGCTCAGGGCGACCATCGCCGTCTCGGGGGGATCGAGCATGAAGACGTGGAAGTCCGACACGATCATCGGCGTGCCCAGCGCGAAGACGGCCGCCAGCAGGCCGGCCAGCCTGTTGCCATATACGAGGGTGCCGACGCCATAACAGCCGGCTGCCAAGGCCGGCACGAAGACGAGGTTCGAGGCGAGGATGACCGAAAGCGGGTTGGCGGTGCCGACGAGGATCCCCAAAGCGCCGATCAGGTGGGCGAACGGCGGATAGAGGTTGAACGTGTGAAACAGCGTGGCGAACTGCCCGTTGACGAGCTGCGTCTCGGAGACCCACGCATCCATCAGGTGCGCGCCGTCGTCCCAGTCGGGCACGCGCGCATTCTGCGTCAGCCACCACGCGCTCATCGCGATGAACCCGACGATCGCCAGGATCAGCCAGGACAGCTCGGGTGAGCCGAGCGGCCGGCCCAGAGATCGCCGCACGAGTCCACGTGTGCGCTCCGCCACAGAACTGTCGGCAGGAGCCTCGGCGCTCGCCATGGCGGAGACTGTAGCCGCACGCTCGGCGCCGCAACAGGTGCTGCGCGCCTCGACGCGCACGGTCTACGGCCTGTCCGCCACCGCCCCGACGCCGAGCGCCGCGCCGATTGCGGCGACCACCTCGTCGACCTGCGCCGCCGAGAGCGACGGCCCGATCGGCAGCGCCAGGTTCGTGCGCGCGGCCTCGTCGGTACCCGGCAGCGAGACCTCGGCCGCCATCGCCGGCTGGCGGTGGATGGGAACGCGGTAGTAGGCGCGAGCCTCGATGCCGGCCGTCTGCAGCGCCGTCGCGATCGCGTCGGCGCGCTCGCTGCGGACGACGAAGAGATGCCAGGCGGGGGCGGAGCCGGCGCTCGCGCGCGGAAGCGCGACGAGCTCGCTCAGGCCCGAGTGGGCGTAGCGCTCGCCGGCGGCACGGCGCGCGTCCGCCCAGCCGTCGAGGTGGGGGAGCTGAACCCGCAGCACCGCCGCCTGCAGGGCGTCCAACCGCGAGTTGTAGCCGACCATCGAGAAGTGCTGCTTGTCGCGCGAGCCGTGGAAATGCAGCGAGCGTGCCCGCTCGGCGATCCCGGCGTCGTTGGTCGTGATCGCGCCGCCGTCGCCGAAGGCGCCGAGGTTCTTGGAGGGGTAGAAGCTGAACGTCGCGGCGAGGCCCAGCGCCCCGGGCCGGCCGTCGGGCCCGATCGACCCGGCCGCCTGGGCGGCGTCCTCGAGCACCGGCACGCCCAGCGCGGCGATCTCCCGGATCGGGGCGACGTTGCCGAACAGGTGGACGGCGATCACCGCCTTGGTGCGCGGAGAGAGCGCCGCGCGAACCGTCTCCGCCGTCACGCAGAAGGTTTCGGGATCGACGTCGCAGAAGACCGGGCTCGCGCCGGTGTGCGGGATCGCCTCGGCGGTCGCGTAGAAGGTGAAGGAGGGCACCACGACCTCATCGCCCGGCCCGACGCCCATCGCCCGCAGCGCGATCGTCAGCGCCTCCGTGCCGTTCGCGACGCCGATCGCATGCTCGGTGCCGATGTGGGCGGCGAACTCCGACTCGAACGCCGCCACCTCGGGGCCGAGGACGAAGCGCCCGCTGTCCAGCACGCGCGCGACGGCGGCGCGCAGCTCGTCCTGCAGCGGTGCGAGCGGCGTGGCCGTGTCGAACAGCGGGATCGGCATGCGCGATGGAGGCTAGTGGGGCGCACGGCGCGCCGCGTCGCGAAGCTCGAGCGGCACCGCCCGCAGCGCGAGCGCCGCGCCGGCGAGGACCGCCGTCCCGATCGCCGCGGCGGGCAAGCGACGACACCGGCGCGAAGATCGCGGCGGCGAAGCCCAGGGCCAGCGCGGCGGCGATGCGGGCGGTGAGCGCGAGCTGCGGGCGCAGCTCGGGATGGGTGGCGAACAGCGCGATCGCATAGGCGCAGGCGAGCGTCACCTCCAGCGTGAGCGTGACGAACGCGGCGCCACGGGCGCCGTGGGCGGGGATCAGGACCGCGCACAGGACGATGGCGAGCGCGACCATCGACGCGCTGGTCGCGATCAGCGTGCGGTAGGCGCGCAGCGAGAGCAGGACGATCGCGAAGACCGCCGAGAGGAAAGTGGCGATCACTCCCGCGCCGAGGATCCGCAGCACGGTCGCCGCACCGGGATAGCCCGGGCCGCCGATCACCCCGACGGCGAACGGCGCGCCCGCGACGACCAGCAGCGAGAGCCAGCCCCCGAGCAGGAGATTTCCGTCGAGCAGTCGCCCGAGCGCGTAGCGCAGCCGTTCGCGGTCGTCGCGGGCGGCGCGCAGGAGGATCGGGAACGCGGAGGCGACGAGCACGATCGGGATGCCGTTGACGACCGTGAGGATGCGGAACGCCAGGCTGAATACGCCGGTCTGGCGGCCGCTCGAGATGACCGACATCGCAACCACCACAACCTGGAAATAGATCGTGCCGAGCGCGGTTGCCGCCGCGAACACGACCGAGTCTCGAAGCAGCGCGCGCCAGCGGGCGAGGTCGAACGCCGGGCGCAACGTGACTTCGCCGCGAACGAGCGCCATCGTCAGCGCGAGGCCGACGCCATAGGCGACGACCGCGGCGGCGAAGAAGTCGAGCAGGGGCGCGCCGGCCACGACCGCCACGATCAGGCCGGTCGAGGTGACCGCCGGGACGATGAACTCGATCGCGGCGAGCCAGACGAGGCGCAGGCGCGCCGTCAGCGGCACGGTCAGCGTCACCTGGAGGTTGGCCAGCACCAGCCCGACAGCCGCGATCGCCGTGCCCTCCACGACCACGCGCGGGTAGCCGACGATCAGGGCGAAAACGATCGCGAGGGCGCCGCCGAGGACGCTCAGGCAGATCCGCAGCGCGATCAGGCTGCGCATCAGCTCGCGACGTTCGCGCTCCGAGGATCCGGAGAACTCGCGCACGCCGAGGTTCGCGAGCCCGCCCTCGGTCAGCGCGGCGACGATCACCAGCAGCGAGGTGACGGCGACGTAGCGGCCGTAGTCGACGCTCCGCAGATGGCGGGTCACGAACGGCATCACCACGACGCTGGTCGTGATCGCCCCAATGTAGGCCAGCACGCGCACCGTGCCGCCGCGTAGGAACCGCCTGCCCGCCTCGGAGGAATCGAGGACGTCGGTCATCGTCGCCACCGCGTGAGTGTTCCAGAGGGGCGGGGACTACCATCCGCAGCCATGAAGGCGGTGATCCTCGCCGGCGGTCTCGGATCGCGACTCTCGGAGGAGACCGCGCTGCGCCCCAAGCCGATGGTCGAGATCGGCGGCAAGCCGATCCTCTGGCACATCATGAAGATCTACTCGCGCCACGGGATCAACGACTTCGTGATCTGCCTCGGCTACAAGGGCTACCTGATCAAGGAGTACTTCGCCAACTACCAGCTGCACAATGCGGACCTCACCTTCGATCTGTCCAGCGGCGCGGTCGAGGTCCACCACAGCAAGATCGAGCCGTGGCGGGTGACGCTCGTCGACACGGGCGAGGCGACGATGACCGGCGGCCGCCTTCGCCGGGTCCTTCCCCACCTCGGCGAGGAGTTCTGCTTCACCTACGGGGACGGGGTGTCCGACCTCGACATCGGCGCGCTGCTCGAGTTCCACCGGGCACAGCAGGTTCTGTGCACCGTGACCGCGGTGCAGCCACCGGGCCGCTTCGGCGCGCTCGAGGTCGAGGGCGATCGTGTCGCGAGCTTCGAGGAGAAGCCCCGCGGTGACGGCGGCTGGCTGAACGGCGGCTTCTTCGTCTGCTCCGCGGGCGTGGCCGACTACCTCGAGTCCGATGCGACGGTGTGGGAGCAGGAGCCCCTGCGGGCGCTGGCGCGCGACGGCCAGCTCGCGTCCTACCGCCACACCGGCTTCTGGCAGGCGATGGATACCCTGCGCGACCGCAACCAGCTCGAGGAGCTGTGGCGCGGCGGACGGGCGCCGTGGCTGACGTGGGAGTAGATCCCGGGTTCTGGCGCGGACGCCGCGTGCTCCTGACCGGGCACACCGGGTTCAAAGGGAGCTGGTTGGCGCTGTGGCTGACGAGTCTCGGCGCGGAGGTCGTGGGGTTCTCCCGCGACGTCCCAACCGATCCCTCGCTGTTTGAGCTGGCGCGCGTCGGCGAGCTGGTCGCTGCGACCGAGGCGGACGTGCGCGACCACGAGGCGGTGGCCGAGGCGGTTCGCCGCGCCCGGCCGGAGATCGTCGTGCACATGGCGGCGCAGTCGCTCGTCCGACGGTCGTTCGCCGATCCGCGCGAGACCTACGAGACGAACGTGATCGGCACCGTCAACGTGCTCGAGGCGGTCCGCACGGCGGGTGAGGTGCGCGTGGTCGTCAACGTCACCTCGGACAAGTGCTACGAGAACCGCGAATGGGAGTGGGGCTACCGCGAGCACGAGCCGATGGGCGGCCACGACCCGTATTCGAGCTCGAAGGGCTGCGCCGAGCTGGTGACGGCGGCCTACCGGCGGTCCTTCTTCGAGCGCGGCGAGACGCGCCTGGCCTCGGTGCGCGCGGGGAACGTGATCGGCGGCGGCGACTGGGGCGAGGATCGCCTGCTGCCCGACGTGATGCGCGCCACGCTCGCTGGCGAGACGGTCCGGATCCGCGATCCGAGCGCGGTGCGTCCGTGGCAGCACGTGCTCAACCCGCTCAGCGGCTACCTCGTGCTCGCGCAGCTGCTCTGGGAGCGCCCCGAACTCGCGGACGGGTGGAACTTCGGCCCGGGCGACGAGGACGCCCGCCCGGTGAGCTGGATCGTGGAGCGCCTCGGCGAGCTGTGGCCGGGCGGCGTGCGCTGGGCGGCCGACGACGGCGCGAAGCCGCACGAGGCACACCAGCTGAAGCTCGACTCCTCCCGCGCCCGCGCCCGGCTCGGCTGGAGCCCGGCCTGGGATCTCGAGCGGGGCCTCGAGGCGGTCGTCGAGTGGTACGGCGCCTACGCGGGCTCGCGCGACGCGCGCGAGATCACGCTGGCCCAGATCGCCGCCTTCTCCGCCTGAGCCCGAGCCGCCTCTACTCGACGCCGCGGCGCGCGCGGAAGCGCACGCTCGCGCGCTGGGGCGCGTCGGCCGTTCGCGGGATGCCGCCGCGCCTGGTCTCGTCGGACTCGGTCAGGCTGAACGCGCAGCGCAGGAAGTACCGCTCCCCCGCCGGCTGAAAGGTCACGAGCCCGAGCGGGCGGGCGAGGCTCTGGTCGACCTCGGCGCGGATGTGATGGCGCTCGTCGCCGACGAGCAGCACACCCTCGGTGAGACCGAGGCCTTGGCGCGCCGAGACGAGCGCGGAGACGGGGGCGCCGTGATCCAGCGGCTCGCCGCTCAGCCGGTGGCGCTCGAGGCTCGCGCCGCCGTTGTGCGTCGCGTACCAGAGCGTCGCGGGATCGAACGCCTCGGGGTTCAGCGTCAGATGTCCTAGTCGCAGCGAGCCGGCGGGGAGCTCGCTCCAACGCAGGATCCAGGCGAGCTCGACGGTGCCCGCGGCCGGGTCAACGGTGACCGTCTTCTCGATCGGGCCAAGCTCGGTCTCGCAGCTGCCGTGAACGCTCACCATGTCGCCCGCCACGCTGAAGCGCGGGGCCATCTGCTCGAGGTCGGTCACCTTGTGTCGCAGCGGCGCCTCCTGGACGAGGTTCCCGCTGTACCAGTCGACGCTCAGCTCGATCGTCTCGAAGTAGCCGTGCTCGATCGTGCCGAAGAGCGACTGCTCGGCGACGGAGCGATCGACGAACGACGCGATCGCGAGGCCGCGGCGGGTGTTGAGGACGATGTCGAGATCGCCGAGGCGGATGCGAAGCAGGCGCCCGTCGCGCTCCACGCCGTCCGGCAGCTCGTCCGTTGCATCGGCCGGCGGAAACGGCGGGCTGGCAGGCGCCGCCACGCCGAGCCGCGTTTCGGTCTCGGCCAGCCGCTCGCACATCACTCGCCAGCGTGACTCGGTGATGTGCGTGCGGAAGTCCGATGCCCACAGCCCGCACAGCTCGCGCCAGTCGTGCGGATCCTGGTTGCCGGCGGCCCGCAGGGCGTCGTAGATCCGCCAGCAGCGAGTGTTGACGCCGATGTCGTCGCGGCCGCTGACCGCCCAGCGGGAGATGTTGTACTTGTCCTGCTTCTTGACCGGGATCGGCTGGTCCGGGGCCTCGAGCGCGAGTCCCGGACGCGGCGCCGCGGCCGCGAACTGCGAGAGCACCTCGCTCGGCAGAGCCGGCCGGCCGAGCCCGGCCGCCTCCACGGCGCGCAGGCCGGCGGCGATGCGGTCCCACTCGCGCTCGCCCAGCTCCGGCTCCGCGGCGAAGCGCCCGGGCCGGCGGTCGAAGACCTCGGCGTCGTTGGCGTAGAGCATCAGCGCGCCGCCCTCGTGGGCGACGCTGCTCGCAACGAACTCGACGTAGTCCTCCTGCGTCATCTCGCCGTGGGCGAAGCGCTGGAACTTCTGGAAGGCGATCGACTCGCTCCACAGGACCGGGATCCGGCCGTCGGTTCCAAGCGCGAGCTGCGGGTACTGGCGTGTGCGCCGGTCCCAGTCGAGGTGCGATCGGTAGGCGTTGTCCCAGTCCGCGATCACGGCCTCGAATCCCGCATCGCGGTAGACGTCCACGAGCCCGGGCGAGTAGGCCTGCTCGCTGATCAGCGCGATCCGCGGCCGCGTGTGCAGCAGCCGCTCGTAGACCTCGAAGCCAAGGCGCAGGTTCCAGCGGTTGACCTCGGCCGGAAGCAGCGGCGCCGCGCACTGCGCGTAGCCGCTTCCGATCAGCTCCACGCGCCCGGCGTCGATCAGGCTGCGGGCCCTGGCGATCCACTCGGCGTCGTGTGCGGCGATGCGCTCGAGCGTCCAGCCGGGGGCCTCGATCGCGATCGGGAACGGCGTGCTCTCGGCGAGCGCGAGCATCGGCCGGTAGCAGCGCTCGACGACCTCCGCCTGGTCCTCCTCCTCGAGCGAGGAGTAGGCGAGGTTGAGGTGGAACATGCAGACGAGCAGCGTCTCCTCGCGGGCGGGTGCGCCCGCGCGCCCGGCGTCCCGGGCGCCGGCGGCGTGCGGGAGCGGCCGCTCACGCCAGCTCCGCCCAGCGGCTCGGGTCGAGCAGCTGCCCGGTGAGTCCGGCGTCCCAGTCGCCCCGCAGCTCGCGGGCGGTCTCGAGGAACCGCTCGGCGCCGTCAAGCAGCGCGTCCAGCTCATCGGCGTCCCGCGGCCCCAGCAGCGTGCAGGTGATCCCCGGGCGCGTCAGGGCGAACGCGACGGCCGCGCCCGGCAGCTCCTCCCAGCCGGCGCCGACGGCGAGGCGGAACCGCTCAGCGCCGTCTCGCAGCGCGGCGAAGCTGCCGCGCAGCTCGCGCCCGGCGGCGCTCAGGACTCCCCGCAACAGAACGGATCGCACGATCAAGGCGGTGCCATCTTCGGCGGCGCCCGCCAGCACCCTGCGCTCCGGCCGGCGGTCGAGCGCGCTGTATGCGATCTGCACCGAATCGAAGGCGGGAGTGGCGATCGCAGCCAGCGCGTTCTCCTCGCCGTACACCGTCGCACCGCAGGCGAGCACGAGCCCCTCGCCGCGCAGGATCTCGAGAGCCGCCGGCACCTCGTCACGCGCGAGCAGCGCGGCCTCCGCGTTGTGAAGCTGGAGCAGGTCGATGCGCTCGCGGCGCAGTGCGAGCAGGCTGTCCTCGGCCGAGCGGCGGACGTGGTCGGAGATCGCCGCCGGAGAAAGCGCGCTCCAGCCGCCGTCGGGGATCGCGAGCTTCGTCGCGATGCGGCAGTCGGCGCCGCCGAGGATCTCCCCGACCAGCGCCTCGGCGTCACCGTAGGCGGGCGCGGTGTCGATGAAGGAGATACCACGCGCGAGCGCGCGTTCGAGCGTGCGCTCCGCAACCGCCCTCCCCGGCGCCGTGCGTTCGGCGCCGGGCGCGCCGTAGGGAGTTGCGAGCGCCGCGGTCCCGACGCCCAGCGCCCCGACGTGCAGCGCGGAGCCGCCGAGCCGGCGTGACTCCGCGCACAAGCTGTCGATCGCGGAGCCGGGCGTCATCGATGGCGTCGGGCTGGTCAGTTGTGCGAGCGGAACACGACACCCGGCGGGGTGCCCTCGAGCTGCGAGGCCACCTCGCCGCTGAGGTGAGCCGCCTCCATGCGCTCGAACGCCGCCTCGACGACCGACAGGGTCCGTCTGATGTCCTCTTCGGTGTGGCTGTAGGTGGGGAACATCGGCACGCCGAACAGCACGCCGTGCCTGTGTGCCTCCTGGAGGAAGAGGGCGCGCAGATCGCGCGACTCGCTGCTCGAGCCGTCGCCGAAGGTGACCGCCGAGCGCGGCGGGTTGCCCGCGAGTGTGACCTCGAACGAGACCTGCTGTGCGAGTGTGAGCAGGCCGCTGCGCAGCTGCTCCCCCCGGGCCCAGATGTGCTCGATCACCGGCTCGGACTCGAGCACGTCGAGCGTCGCGAGCGCGGCCGCCAACGAGATGGTCTCGCCGGAGTAGGTCATCGAGAAGAAGATCTCCTCGAATGCCTCCATCGCCGCGGCGCTGCCGACCACCGCCGAGATCGGGTAGCCGTTGGCCATCCCCTTGCCGTAGCAGGCGAGGTCCGGTCGGATCCCGTAAAGGGCCTGCCCGCCGCCGAGGGCGTAGCGAAACCCGGTGACGATCTCATCGAGGACGAACAGCGCTCCGTGGCGGTGCGCGGCGTCGATCGCCGCCTGCAGGTAGCCCTCGTGCGGCTCGACGCCCGGCAGCTCCATCACGACGGCCGCGATCTCGTGCTCCGCCAGGGCGGCGTCGAGCGCCGCGAGGTCGTTGAACGGGACGGTGTGGATCAGGTCTCGGAAGAGCTTCGGGATCCCGGCGTTGCGTTCGGTCGAGGCGATGTACCAGTCGTGGTAACCGTGGTAGCCGGTCGCGATCACGTGCTCGCGGCCGGTCAGTGCCCGCGCCGCGCGCACCGCTCCGCCCGTCGCGTCCGCTCCGTTCTTGGCGAACCGCACGCGCTCGGCGCACGGGATGACGTCGACCAGCCGCTCGGCCAGCTCGACCTCCTTCGGGTGCATCAGCGTGAACGTCGTGCCCTCGCGGATCTGCGCGATCACGGCCTCGGTCACGGACGGGTAGTCGTAGCCGAGCAGGATCGGCCCGAGCGCCATCGGGTAGTCGATGTACTCGTTGCCGTCCACGTCCCACACATGACAGCCCTTACCGCGCGCCAGGAACTTGGGCGACACGCCGTCGACGAACTGCGAGGGCGCCTTGCTGAGCGTCTGCGTCCCGCCGGGGATGACGCGCAGCGCGCGGTCCCACAGCCGGTTGGATTCAGCGATGGACTGCCTGAGCTGCTGCGGTTCGGAGTGCATGGTCGAGCTCCCGTCGGGCGGCCGCGTCGGTACGGTACGGACGGCAGCGAACGACTCCCGACGCGCCTTCCCGTAGGTCAGACTCGGGCGCGCCTTCGCATAGGATATCCGGCCGGTGAGCGGCGATTGCGACGGCTGTGGAAGTGACGCGCTGATCCGCTCCCGCGGCGGCCACCGCCTCGCACGAAAAGCACCATCGGCGGAGCCGCGGTGAGCGCGTCGCTGGACGGGCGCACGGCACTCGTGACCGGCGGCGGGCGCGGGATCGGCCGCGCGATCGCGCTGGCGCTCGCCGCCGCCGGAGCCGACGTGATGGTCTGCTACCGCGAGCGAGCGGAGCCCGCCGGCGCGGTCGTCGCCGAGATCGAGGCGCTTGGGCGCCGCGCCGTCGCGGTCAGGGCCGACGTCGCGGAGCGCGAGGAC
This sequence comes from uncultured Solirubrobacterales bacterium, assembly GCA_963830975.1. Classification (GTDB taxonomy): domain Bacteria; phylum Actinomycetota; class Thermoleophilia; order Solirubrobacterales; family Solirubrobacteraceae; genus Palsa-513. Next base: position 150,935 of record CAWHOI010000005.1, on the reverse strand, counting down.
GTGCGAGCGATGGTTCGAGCCTGCCGTGATGAGCTCGGCGGCATCGACGTGCTCGTCAACAACGCCGGCGTGCTGCAGCAGAAGCCCTTCGCGGAGATCACCGACCTCGACTGGGATCACGTGCTGAGCGTCAACCTGAAGGGTGTGTTCATCTGCTCGCAGGAGGTGCTGCCCCTGATGAGCGCCCGCGGTGGCGGTAGGATCATCAACATCGCGTCTTCCGGTGGGCAGCTCGGCGGACCGCTCTCCGTGCATTACTCGGCGAGCAAGGCGGGTGTCATCAGCCTCACCCGATCGATCGCCCGGATCGCCGCCCCGGCGATCACCGTCAACTGCGTCTCCGCCGGGCTGATCGACACGGAGATGACGCGCCAGGAGATCGAATCGGAGGCGGGCCGGGAGAAGCTGTCCGCAATTCCTCTGCAGCGGCTCGGAACGCCGGATGACATCGCCGACGCGGTCCTGTTCCTGGCGTCCTCCGCGGACTACGTCACGGGCCACACGATCAACGTGAACGGAGGCTTGTATTTTGGCTAAACCCGGGGAGACACAGGTGAGACTCGGAGCCCACGCGATCGTGGACGCGTTCGAGCGACACGGGATCGAGCGTCTCTACGTGTTTCCCGGCGGGACCATCGCTCCGGTCTTCGACGAGGCGGTGGCGCGGGGCATGGAGATCTTCACCGCGCGACACGAGCAGGGGGCCGGCTACGCAGCGCTCGCCGACGCGCGGCTGTCCGGGACCCCGCAGGTGGTGATGGTCACCTCCGGGCCGGGTGTGACGAACGTCGTGACCGCGGTCGCCGACGCGTTCTTCGACGCGACGCCGCTGGTCGTGCTGACCGGCCAGGTCTCGACGAGCGACATGCGCGGAACGCGGCCGGTGCGCCAGCGGGGATTCCAGGAGGTCGACACCGTCGATCTGATGCGCCCGATCACCAAGGAGCAGTTCCTGCCACGCACCCCCGGCGAGCTGGTCGTCGCGATCGAGCGCGCGTTCGAGATCGCGATCGACGGCCGCCCCGGGCCGGTGCTCGTCGATCTGCCGATGGATGTCCAGCGGGGCGAGATCGGCGACACACCGTCGTCGCAGCCGGCCCCCACGCCGACCGCGTCGCCGAAGCCGACCGCCCTCGACCCGGGGGTGCTCGACGAGATCGCAGCGCGCATCGCCGCCGCTGAGCGGCCGGTGATCATTGCCGGCCAGGGTGTCCTGCAGAGCGGAGCCCACGTCGAGCTGCGCCATCTCGCGCTGGGTCGCGGCATCCCCGTCTCGCACAGCCTGCTCGGACTCGGAGCGCTCCCGGGCGACAGCGAGCTCGCGCTCGGCTTCCACGGCCACACGGGCAACCAGGTCGCCGGCATGGCGATCCACAACGCCGACCTCGTGCTCGTGCTCGGATCGCGGCTGGATGTGCGCCAGACCGGCTCGCAGACCGCCGAGTTCGCGCCCGGAGCGACCGTCGTGCGGATCGAGCGAGACCCGGGCGAGCTCGAGTATTCGCGCATCCGCAGCGACATCGGGCTGCAGGCTGACTGCCGCGAAGCGCTGATCGCGCTCAACGAGCGCCTCGAAGCCAAGCCGCTTGTCGATCTCGGCCGCTGGCACGAGCAGATCACGGCCTGGCGGGCCGCCTTCCCGCTCAGCTACGAGGCGGGCGGCGCGCTCAAGCCCCAGCTGGTCGTCGAGACCGCGAACCGCCTGACCGCCGGCCAGGACCTCATCGTGACGACGGGCGTCGGGTCACACCAGCACTGGGTGGCGCGACATTTCGACTTCGACTTCCCGCGTCGGCGACTCCTCACCTCGGGCGGGCACGGTGCGATGGGCTACGACCTGCCCTCGGCCGTCGGCGCCCAGCTCTCGCACCCGGACGCCCTCGTCCTCTGCTTCGTCGGCGACGGCTCGCTGCAGATGAACATCCAGGAGCTGGCGTCGGTCGTCGCGCACGAGCTCCCGGTCAAGCTGATCGTGATGGACAACCACCGCCTCGGGATCGTCTCCCAGTTCCAGATGCTCAACTGGGGCTCCGACCCGACCTGCGGCGACAAGTGGAACCCCGATTTCGCCGCGATCGCGGCCGCCTACGGCATCCGCAGCTGGACCGTGCGAACCGACGCGGATCTCGAGCCGGCGCTCGCGCAGCTGCTGCAGTCCGGCGGCGCGGGGCTCGTCCACTGTCTGGTCGATCCCGGCGAGGACATCGTTCCGATGCTCCTCGGCGGCCAGACGATGGACCACATGTGGCCCTACGACGGCTGATGCCGGACGCCAGGACACTGCTGGTCGTCAGCGGGGGGACCGAGGCGGTGGCCGGCATCGCGCGCGCCCGCGAGCTCGGCCTGCACGTCGTCGTCTCCGACGGCTCGCAGGCGGCACCCGGATTCGCGCTCGCCGACGACACGATCCTCGCGAGCACCTACGACGTCGCTGCGACGGTCGCCGCCGCGCGCCGCTACCACGAGCAGACCCGGCCGATCGACGGCGTCATCTGCATCGCCTCCGACGTTCCGCTGACGGTCGCCAGCGTGGCCGCCGAGCTCGGCCTCCCGGGGATCCCGGTCGAATCGGCGCTGCTCGCCACCGACAAGCTGGCGATGAAGGAGCGCTTCGCCGCGGACGCCGTCAACGTGCCGTGGTTCGCGCTCGTCGAAAGCGCCGACGCGCTGGCGCGGCTGGCCCGCGAGCGCGGGCTGCCGGCGGTGCTCAAGCCCGTCGACAGCCGCGGCGCCCGCGGGGTGCTCCTCCTCACCGACGGCGTCGATTTGGACTGGGCCTACGCCACCTCGCGCTCGCAGTCGCCAAGCGGGAGGCTGCTGCTCGAGCAGTACCTTCCCGGCCCGCAGATCAGCACCGAGTCGCTCGTCATCGGCGGTCACGTGCACACGATCGGGATCGCCGATCGCAACTACCGCCAGCTCGAGCGTTTCGCGCCGTTCATGATCGAGGACGGCGGGGAGCTGCCGAGCGCCCACAGCCGCGCGGAGCTGGACGCCGTCCGCGAGCTGGTGGCGCAGGCGACGGAGAGCCTCGGTGTGAGCGACGGGGTGGTGAAGGGCGACATCGTCCTGAGCGACGATCTGCCCTTCGTGATCGAGCTGGCCCCCCGGCTCAGCGGCGGCTATCTCTGCACGTTCGAGATTCCGCTGAGCACCGGCGTCGACTTCGTCGGTCACGCGATCCGGATCGCGCTCGGCGAGGAGATCCCTCCGGGGGAACTGCTCGCCGGTGAGCCGGTCGGCGTCGCCCAGCGGTGGCTGTTCCCGCCGCCTGGCCGGGTGCGCGCGATCGCCGGCGTCGAGGAGGTGGCGGCCAGGCCCGAGGTCGCCCTCTGCGAGGTGCGCGTGTCGGTGGGCGATGAGATCGGGCCGGTCGACAGCCATCCGGCCCGCGCCGGCGTCGTCATCACGACCGCGCCGACCCGTGAGCAGGCGATCGAGAACGCCGAGCGGGCGGTCGCCGACATCGTGATCGAAACCACGACGGGCTGACGCCCGCGGCGGCGGCGGCGCCGGTCGAGGCCGACGCGCTCCGCCTAAGCCGCGAGCCGCGCGTGCACGATCGCCTCGCGCCCGAGGCCCTGGGCGGCGAGGTGCTCGTGGAGGCCGCGCCGCAGCCCGAGTGACTCGAGCGCCGTCTCGAGCGCCATGCGCCGGCGGTGGATGTCGGCGCCGAGCTCGTCGTTGCCGACGTAGTCCTCGCCCATCAGCAGGAACCACTCGACGGGGAACGTCGCGTCGCGGCGGAGCGGCTCGAACCCCGATGCGCTCAGCAGCCGCTCGAGCGAGTCGAAGCCGAAGTAGTTGATGTGAAACGGCGGCGCCACCCACCAGTCCTGTTTGCCGAGGGTGTCGCGCGCCGCCAGCTGCAGCGGGTTGAAGTCGTTGGGCACGTGCACGCACACGATCCCCCCGGGACGCAGAACGGTCCGCGCCCAGTCGAGGAAGCCGCGAGGATCCGGGAGGTGCTCACCGACGAGCTTCGAGTGCACCACGTCGATGGAGCCGGGCTCGATCGCGATCTCCTGGTAGAGCCCCTGACGCACGTCTACGCCGTGGCTGCGAGCCTCCGCAACCGCCTCATCGGCGGGCTCGATACCGATCGTCCGCCAGCCACGGGCGGCGGCGAACTCGAGCAGCAGGCCGCCCGAGCAGCCGACGTCGAGCAGCGTCGCGCTGTCCACGCCGAGCAGCTCACTCCAGTCCGACAGCTTGTCGGCGTGCTCCAGGTCCCAGTAGGACTGCTCGGAGCGCTCCTTCGCCAGCCAGCCCGGGTTGCTCTCGTAGTAGGCGTCCTTGTACATCTGCGCGAGCGTGGCGAGGTCCGGGATCGGATGCAGGTGAATCCAGCCGCAGGTGCGGCAGTCGATCGCCTGCGCCGCGCCGCTGGTCCCCACCACCGGTCCGGCATGCTCCGAATCGGATGCGGAGTCGGCGGCTCCCGCCTCGGCGTCGCCGGGCGGCGTGCACGACGAACCACTGGCCCCGCCCCTCGCGGCCAGCGATCGGATCGCCGCCGCGACGCGCTCGGTGCCGCGACCATCGATCAGCTCGGGACCGCGTGCCGCGAGCTCCGCACGCCTCGACCCGGGCGCCAGCAGCTCGCGCACGAGCTCGGCAAGCGCGTCGGGGCGCAGACCCTCGGACATGTCGAGCATGACCGCGGTTCCGTGGGCGCAGAACACCGTCGCGTCGTCGCGGTGCTCGCCGAGCAACGCGACCGCGACGGCGGGCACGCCGAGATGCGCGGCCTCGAGCAGGGCGTGACCGAAGCTCGCGACGAACAGGTCCGCGCCGGCCAGCGCCGCGACGAACAGTTCCGGGCGCTCGAGAACCGTGCCGCCGAGCGGCCGCGGTCCGCGGTAGCCGGGACCGAGCACGACCGTGACATCGACGCCGGCACGCGCGAGCGCGGCGGCGAGCACGGGCGTCGCGCCAGTCGGGTCGCTCCCTCCCATCGCCAGCAGCACCCGCCCGGAGTCCGCGGGCTTGGAGCCGCCGGCGCGCTGCGCCTGGGCCGCCTCGCGCACCTCGCGGCGCAGCAGCACGTGCTCGAAGCCGCCGAGCCGCGGGACGGGCGTCGGCGGCCACGACGCGGCGGTCGGCGGATCGATCAGCAGATCCGCGAGGTCCCGGCCGGCGCCGATGTCGTCGAGCAGGACGACGCGCTGTTCGCGTGCGTGACGCGCGCTGACCTCCGCGGCGTCGGTCGGGCCGCGGCGGTCGATCAGCACGACGGGGGCGTGCGCCGCCCCCACGCGTCCGCCTCGCGCCTCGATGAAGCGGGCGGCGGACTCGTCGGCGACAGTGAACACGGCGTCCGTCCCGAACTCCTCGGCGATCGCCAGACAACGCCCGATGTGGCCGAAGCCGGTCTGCGGACCACCGTCGGCGATGATCTGCAGGGCAGCTGTGGGTGTTGCGGGAGACGGGGCCAGAGTGACGCTCTCGGTGTGGCGGCGCTGTTTCGCGGCTGGCGGAGCGCCGCTGCCGCGCCGCTCCGGGCAACACACTAGCGGTATCGTGCCCGCTTCCTAATGCCGAAACGACCCGTTCTCGTGACCGGAGCCGCTGGGTTCATCGGGTCCCATCTTTCGGAGGCGCTGCTCTCCCTCGGCCACCCCGTTCGCGGTCTCGACTCACTCGCCGGGCACTACAGCCGGGCGTTGAAGGAGCTGAACCTCGCCGGCCCGCTGGCGCACCCCGAGTTCAGCTTCCACGAGCGCGATCTGCTCGACGCCGGGCTCGGCGAGCTCCTCGACGGCACCGAGTTCGTCTTTCACCTCGCGGCGCGGCCCGGCGTTCGCGACAGCTGGCGCGACTTCGACGACTACGCGCACTCCAACATCCTCGGCACCAAGGCGCTGCTGGACGCCTGCGTCGGGCGCGACGTCAAGATCGTCTACGCGTCCTCCTCCAGCGTCTACGGTGACGCGGCCAGCCTGCCCGTCACCGAGGAGATGCCGACGGCGCCGATCTCCCCGTACGGGGCGACCAAGGTGATGACGGAGGTCATGGCCGGCGCCTACCAGCGCGCTCACGGCCTCGCCATCGTGGGCCTGCGCTACTTCACCGTCTACGGCCCGCGGCAGCGGCCCGACATGGGTCTTGCGCGCTTCATCGAGGCGGCGGTCGAGGAGCGCCGCCTGCCGATCTACGGCGACGGGCGCCAGCTGCGCGACTTCACCTACGTCGGCGACGTCGTCAGCGCGACGATCGCCGCGGCGCAGCGCGATGGCGCAAGCTCGATCTACAACATCGCCTCGAGCAGCCCTCGCCCGCTGCTCGAGGTGCTCGACGAGCTCGGCGAGGCGCTCGGGCGCCCGCTGGCGCTCGACTTCGAGGAGGCGAAGCTGGGCGACGTGCGGGACACCTGGGCTTCGACCGACCGGGCCCAGGGCGAGCTCGGCTTCGCGCCCGCGACCAGCCTGCGGGAGGGACTCGAGGCCCAGGTCGCGGAGGCGCAGCGCCGGCGCGAGGCGCTCGCCGCGGCGTAGCCATGGCGCGCTTCATCGCCGAGATCGGCAGCAACCACAACCGCGACCCCGAGCGCGCGCACGCGCTGATCGAGGCGAGCGCGTCGGCCGGTTGCGAGGCCGTCAAGCTGCAGGTGTTCCGCGTCGACGATCTGTTCGCGCCCGAGGCGCTGGCGCACGAGCCGCAGCTGAACGCGCGCCGCGCCTGGGAGTTCCCGCTCGAGATGCTCGGCGACGTCCGGGCGCAGTGCCGCTCGGCCGGGGTCGAGCTGGGCGCGACGCCGTTCGGCCTGTGGGCGGTCGAGGCGCTGGTCGAGCACGTCGACTTCTTCAAGATCGCCTCCTACGAGATCCTGTGGCACGAGCTTCTGCGGGCCTGCGCGCAGACCGGCAAGCCGCTCGTCGTCTCGACCGGCATGGCGACCGAGGATGAGATAGCGCGAGCGGTCGACGCCGTCGACGGCGCGCTGACGCTCCTGCACTGCGTCTCCGGCTATCCGACCCCTCCCGAGCAGGCGAACCTCGCCGCGATCGGGACGCTGCGCCGGCGCTTCGGCTGCCCGGTCGGCTGGTCGGACCACACCGGCTCGCAGGCTGTCGTCGCGCAGGCGCTGCTGCGCTGGGAGGCGAGCGACGTCGAGCTGCACATCGATCTGGACGGCGGCGGGTTCGAGGCGGGCGAGCACAACTGGACGCCGTCGCGGATTCGCGCCGTGCGCGAGCTGGTGGCGGGAGGCGAGTGGACGGCCGATCCGCTGCTGGACGGCGACGGGCGCAAGCTGCCGCAACCGGTCGAGCTTCCCGACGTGCCCTGGCGCGCCGACCCCAGCGACGGCCTGCGACCGCTGCTCGAGACGCGAGCGCGCCTCGGCGACCCCTAGGTCGGCTGCGCGCGGTGGGCGGCGTTCAGGCGCCGCAACTGCGGATCGCGTTCCAGCACCGACAGCACCTCGCGCCAGCCGAACGGCTCGCTCAGGCGCTCGTACACGGCGCGCACGAGCTCCAGATCGGCGGGGTGGTCGATCGTCCAGCGTTCGGTCCCGAGATCGCGCTCGCACTCGAGCACCGCGGCCGGGAAGCGCTCCGGGCGCCGCCACAGAAACGGCGTGACGTGCTCGCGCTCGTACGGGTCGGTCGCCTCGCGCCACGCCTCATCGAGCACCGAGCTGGCGAACGCCTCCGCGTCGAGCCCGTCAGGGAACCGGCGCAGCCCCGCCTCCGCGCCGATCGCACCGGTGGCGACCGAGACGTAGTCGAGCTCCGATCGGCTGGCGTGCAGATCGAGCAGATCGCTGACGACCTCCGGATCGACCAGCGGGCAATCGGCCGTCACGCGCACGATCAGCTCGGGCCCGAGCCGCTCGGCGGCCACGTGGAAGCGGTCCAGGACGTCCTGCTCATCGCCGCGAACGCAGGTCACCCCGGCCGTCTCGCAGAGCGCGGCGATCGCGTCGTCCCCTGCTGCCACGGAGGTCAGCACCGCGATCCCGTCGAGCGCTCGCACGCGCGACAGGCGCTCCACGATCGCCAGCAGCGCCGGCCGGCCGTGCAGCGGCGAGAGCACCTTGCCGGGCAGCCGCGTGGAGCCCATGCGAGCCTGCACGAAGGCGAGGGTGCTCACGACGCTACCCCGCCAATGCCGCCCGCCAATGGCGGCGGGCCGGCAGCGCGGCGGCGGCGGCCCAGACGAGCAGCGCGATGACGCCGAAGGCGCCCACGCCGATCAGGCCGGTCGGGTTGATCAGACGCGAGCAGCCCCACACCAGCGCGGTCCAGGGCACGAGCAGGCCGTACGCCGGCAGGGCCACCGAGCGCGCGTACTCGCCGACGCCGACGCCCGCCCGGCGCAGGGCGAAATGGAACCACAGCGGGAACCCGAGCACGCTCGGGATCACCGTGCCCCAGATCACCCCGACGGTTCCGAACGCGGCCGTCATGCCGATCGACAGACCGAGGCTGGTCACGCCCCCGATGGCGGTCAGGATCACGAAGATGCGGATGCCCGACATGCCCATCACGAACGCGCCGAGCACGCCCGTGTTCGCCCCGGTCAGCCAGTAGATGACGAAGATCTGCGCGTACACCGCGTAGCGGGCATAGGAGTGCCCGACCCACGCCGCGATCATCGGCTTGGCGAGCACGAGCACGAGGATCACCCACGGCAGCGTGATGACCAGGCCGATGAAGCTGCCCGCCAGCGCGAGCTTGCGCAGCCGCTCGCGCTGCGCCTGCGCCGCCAGCCGGGAGATCGTGGAGACGAGCGCTCCGGCCGCCAGCGCGTTGATCATCCGCACCGCGGTCTGCGGACGCAGCGCGACCTCATAGGCGACGATCGCCGCGGCGCCGACGAAGGCCGCCACGATCAGGCGATCGAGCGAGTAGATCGCGGTGTCGGCGAGCCCGATGATGAACAGGCCGCCCCCGAACGCCATCACGGGGCGCAGGTCGCGCCCGCGCCAGGACCCGGTCCGTGGCCGGACGCCGACCCGCCGCCACGCGACGGCCGCGCAGATCGCGCCCTCCAGCACCATGATCGCCCCGAAGTAGCCCGTCAGCGCCGGCACCGAGTGGGTCGCGAAGCTGAGCCCCCAGAGCCCGCCGAGCAGCAGCGCCGAGCAGACGATCGCCACGACGGCGCGCTGGTCGTAGCGCTCGAGCCCCTCGAGCATCGCCGTGCCCATCCGCGAGGGCCAGTACAGCAGCGCCGTCGCCGCCGCGACGAACATCGTCGCGACCACCTGGCCGCGGACCGAGCGCGACGAGAACAGGGCGTGGCCGGCCAGCAGCGCCAGCGCCGACAGCGCCGCCGCGACGAGCAGCCCGATCGCGATCATCAGCAGCAGCGAACCGCGGAGCATCGAGTTGATCCGCTCGTGCGCGTCGAGCACGCGGAACTCGGCGATGTACTTGGTCACCGAGGTGGCGATGCCGAGTTCGACCGCCGTGAAGTAGCCGGTCAGCGTCGTGGCGAACACGAACAGGCCGGTCGGCGCGCCGCCGATCCGGTGAATCAGCAGCGGCAGGATCAGGAAGCCGACCGCGAACAGCACGAGCGTGCGGACGGCCATCAGCACCGTGTTCAGCGGAACCGCGCCGCCCCGCCACAGTCGCGGCGGGCTCTGCGGCTGCGCAGCTGCTGCCGCGGCGCTCGCCGCCTCGACTTCCGCTGGGCCCGGGGTCGTTGCCATTGCGCTAGGTGCCGAGCTCCGCCAGTGCTGTCGCGAAGCGGTCGGTGTCGAGCGCTGCGACGTAGCGCGAGAGGATGCGCGAGAGGCTGATCGCCGGCTCGAGCCCGGCGACCGGGTCCTCGAGCGCGCCCGCGACGAGGCGGCCGAACGCGGGGGCGTCGGCGAACGCTCCCGGGAGCTCCTCCGACAGCGGCGGGACGAAGTGCTCGGCGCGAACCGCCGGCGGGACGTGCGGCATCCACATCAGCACCGGGATCGCCAGCGCCGCGGCCTCGAACGCAACCGAGGAGTAGGGGGTGACGAGCAGGTCGGCTCGCTCGACGACCTGCGCGAACGGGCCTGCGGGAGCGAGTGGGAGCGAATCGCGACCGGCACGGCGATCCATGATCGCGTACTCCTGCGCGGACTCGCGCGGGTGCAGGCGCAGCTCGACCTCCACGTTGGCCGTGCGCAGGCGCGCCACGCCGTCGCTGAGCGCGTCGAGGAAGTCCTCGCGCGTTCCCCAGGCCGTGAGCGCGTTGCCGAACGGCCCCGCCGTGGTGGCGACGAGCACGCGCCGCAGCGTCGGGGCGCCGCGACGGCGCGCGTGATGCGCGAGGCCCGGCACGCCGACCGGTTCGAGACGCGGCTGCGGCGGAGTCCACATCGAGACCTGGCGGGCGACGTCGGGACCCCAGCCGAACAGCACGTCGCTGCGGCGGTCGCCGCCGTCGCCCTCGATCAGTCCGTAGATCCCGTGCTGGTAGGAGGCGACCCGCAGCCCGCGCTCCGCGGCCGATCTGCCGAGCAGGCGCGTGACGCCGAGCGCGGCGGTCGGCAGGACGATCGCCCGCAGCTTCGGCAGGCGCTCGAGTGTCGGCAGCACCGACGCGACCTCCGCCACGAGCCGCGCACCCCGCAGCAGCGGCGCGCCTGCGACGTCGGCGAGCGCGCCGTCGAGCGCGGGCGTTCCGGTCAGCTGCGCCGGCGCGGGCGATGGCGGCGATGGCTCGACCGTGAGGCGGCCCGGCGCATCCACCGCGGGCAGGAAGCGGCGCAGCACGAGCTTCGCCGCCTCACCGTAGCCGAGCGGGGAAAGGCCGGCGACGGCGAGGTCGAGGTCACGAAGCCGGCTCCTGCTGAGCTCCCCGAGCGCCTCGCCGAGCTTCAGCCCGGGGAACGCCAGCACCCGGATCGAGCGCGCCCGCGTCGTGGCTGCCCGTGCGGCGACGATCTGCCGCGCGATCTCGCCGCGCACACCCGCCTGGCGGCCGTCGCCTAGCGCCGGAGCGGTGGCTGGGCGCGCGGGCGCCGCGATGCCGAGCCCGACCGCCACGCCCGTGACGGTCGCCTCCGGCGTCTGCGCCGAGGGTTCGAGCGCGGCGAACGGTCCGGCTTCGCGCAGGGCCGCGCCGGCGGCGTGGGCGAGCAGCAGGTCGAGCCACGCCATCCGCAGGTCGTATTCGCTGGCCTCGATCAGCGCCGCGTCGGGCATCTGCGCGCGCGTCGCGGCGAGCAGCTCGTCCAGGCGGTGCTCGATCGCCGAGCGCGCGGGCCAGTCGAGCAACTCGTCCGCGAACACGACTTCGGCATCGCTCTGCACAGGTGCGCCGCTTCGCGCGAACACCAGCACGAGGTCGCCGCTCGCCGGCGCCGGCCCCGTGTCGTGCGGGTCAGACGACCAGCGCAGATGAAGGCGACGCACCGCGGCTCGCGAGGCTAGTCCGCGGTCGGGACCAGCTCGGCCATCTCACGGATGTGACCCGCGTCGAGCCATTCGGTGTTCTGGTCGCTCGAGTAGCGGAATCCCGGCGGCAGCTCGTCGCCGAGCAGAGCCTGGTCGGTCTCCCAGAACGGGTAGGGCGGGTAGATGACGTAGCGGTCCTCGAGCACGCGCGCGTGGCGCGACTCATCCTCGGTGATCAGCACCTCGTGCACCTTCTCTCCGGGCCGGATGCCGACGATGCGTCGGGAGGCGTCCGGGGCGAGCGCGTCGGCGATCGCACTGACGCGCATGCTCGGGATGCGCGGCACGAAGACCTCGCCGCCCGCCATCATCGCGAGTGAGCTGATCACGAAGTCCACGGCCTGCTCGAGCGTGATCCAGAATCGCGTCATCGACTCGTCGGTGATCGTGAGCTCACCGGTCTTGGCCTGCGCCTTGAACAGCGGGATTACGCTGCCGCGGCTGCCGACGACGTTCCCGTAGCGGACCGAGGCGAAGCGGCAGTGGGAGCTTCCCGCGTAGGCGTTCCCCTGGGTGAAGATCTTCTCGGCGCAGAGCTTCGTCGCGCCGTAGAGGTTCACGGGGTTGACCGCCTTGTCGGTCGAGAGCGCGAGGGTGCGCGGCACGTCGGCATCGATCGCCGCGGCCACGACGTTCTCGGCGCCGTAGACGTTCGTCTGGATGGCCTCGAACGGGTTGTACTCGCAGACCGGGACCTGCTTCAACGCGGCCGCGTGGATCACGACCTGCACGCCCCGCAGCGCCATCCGCAGCCGTTCGCGGCTGCGCACGTCGCCGATCAGGAACCGCAGGCGATCGTCGCCGTCGAACTCGCGCCCGAGCTCGTACTGCTTGAGCTCGTCGCGGCTGTAGACGCGGACGGCGGCCGGGTCGTGCTCGGCGAGGATGCGTCGGATGAACGCCTTGCCGAACGAGCCGGTGCCCCCCGTCACGAGGACGACCTTCCCCTTGATCTCGGCGCTCGCCATGCTGGCATGTTAGGTGTTGGTGTGGCCGTATCGCCGTGAGCGCGCCGGGCGGGCCGCGTCCGCGGCCGCCAGCGACGCCGTTAGGCTGTGCCGAGGATGCCGATTCCATACGGACGCCAGACGATCGAGCGCGACGACGTCGACGCGGTGGTCGAGGTGCTGAACGGGGACTGGCTGACTCAGGGTCCGGCGGTCCGCGCGTTCGAGGAGTCGGTGATGGAGGCCTGCGACGTGCCGCACGCCGTCGCCTTCTCCTCCGGCACCGCGGCGCTTCACGGCGCCGCCTTCGCGGCCGGTCTCGGGCCAGGCGACGAGCTGCTCACCAGCGCGATCACGTTCGCCGCCAGCGCCAACTGCGCCGCCTACGTCGGCGCGACGCCGCGCTTCGCCGACATCGACCCGGCCACCTGGAACGTCAGCGTCGCCACGGTCGAGGCCGCGCTCAGCGACCGCACGAAGGCGATGATCCCGGTGCACTTCACCGGCCTCCCCGCCCCGATCGCGCAGCTGCGAGCGCTGCGCAGCGACATCGTGCTGATCGAGGACGCGGCGCACGCAATCGGGGCCCGCCAGAGCGACGAGCCGGTCGGGGCCTGCCGGCACTCCGACATGACGGTCTTCTCGTTCCATCCCGTGAAGACCGTGACGAGCGCGGAGGGGGGCATGGTGACGACCCGCGACGCGGAGCTGCACCGGCGCCTGCTGGAGTTCCGCACCCACGGCATGACGACCGACCCGGCCCGTCTCGGGCGCCAGGAGGGCGGGTGGTACTCCGAGCAGCAGTCGCTCGGCTACAACTACCGCCTCTCGGACGTTCACGCCGCCCTCGGCATCTCGCAGATGCGCAAGCTCGAGCGCTTCGTGGCGCGCCGCAACGAGCTCGCGGCGCGCTACCACGAGCTGCTCGGGGACCTCGAGCAGCTCGACCTGGCTCCGGACGCCGGGCCCGGTCAGCGGCACGGTCGCCACCTCTACGTGATCCACCACCGCGACGGCGCCGCGGCGCGCCGCCGGCTCTACGACGGGCTGCGCGAGCGCGGGATCCTCGCCCAGGTCCACTACCTGCCGGTCTACCTGCACCCGTGGTACCGCGACACCTACGGCTACCAGCCCGGGTTGTGCCCGGCCGCGGAGGCCTACTACGCCGGTTGCCTGTCGCTGCCGTGCTACCCGTCGCTCACGCGCGAGCAGCAGGACAGCGTCGTGGAGGGCGTGCGGGCCCTCATTTGATGGGCGCGCTTCGCGCGCCGGACGTCGACGATCGCGACGTCTAGGCTACGCGCCATGGGTCCCAGCTGTCGCTTCTGCGCAGCGCCGCTCGAGCACGTCTTCGCCGATCTCGGCATGACGCCGCTCGCCAACAGCTACCTGGACGCCGAGCGGGCGAACGCGATGGAGCCCTTCTACCCGCTGCTCGCCTACGTCTGCGACCGCTGCCGGCTGGTGCAGCTCGAGCAGTTCGAGACGCCGGCCGGGATCTTCTCCGACTACGCCTACTTCTCGTCCTACTCGAGCACCTGGCTCGAACACGCCGAGCGCTACGTGGAGCAGATGACGGCGCTGCTCGGACTGCACGCCGGCAGCCAGGTCGTCGAGATCGCCTCCAACGACGGCTACCTGCTCCAGTACTTCCAGCAGCGCGGCGTCCCGGTGATCGGGATCGAGCCGGCCGCCAATGTCGCTGCCGTCGCGAACGAGCACGGCATCCCGACGCGCGTCGAGTTCTTCGGCGTCGCGACCGCGACGGCGCTGCGGGCGCGCAGCGGCGCCGACCTGCTGCTCGGCAACAACGTGCTCGCACACGTCCCCGACCTCAACGACTTCGTCGCCGGGATGAAGGTGCTGCTCAACGAGGGCGGCACGATCACGATGGAGTTCCCGCACCTGCTGGCGCTGATCGAGGAGCGCCAGTGGGACACGATCTACCACGAGCACTTCTCCTACTTCTCCTGGCTGACTGTGCGCGAGGTCTTCGCGGCGCACGGCCTGCGCCTGTTCGACGTCGAGGAGCTCGCGACGCACGGCGGCTCGCTGCGCATCTTCGGCTGCCACGACGACGATCCGCGGGCCGAGAGCGACCGCGCCCGCGCGCTCGCCGAGCGCGAGCGCGCGGCCGGCCTGGACCGGATCGACGCCTACGAGTCGTTCGGCCGCACCGTCGCGCAGGACAAGCTGGACATCCTCGCGTTCCTGATCGGCCTGCGGCGCGAGGGGCTGCGGATCGCCGCCTACGGGGCGCCGGCGAAGGGCAACACGATGCTCAACTACTGCGGCATCGGCCCCGAGATCGTCGAGTTCACCTGCGACCTCAACCCGCACAAGCAGGGCCGCCTGCTGCCCGGATCGCACATCCCGATCCTCGCGCCGGACGCGCTCGGTGCCGAGCGCCCCGACGTCGTCCTGATCCTGCCGTGGAACCTGCGCGAGGAGATCGTCGAGCAGCTCTCCTTCATCCGCGAATGGGGTGGGCGCTTCGCGGCGCGAGCGCCCGAGCTGAGGCTGATTCCATGATCCTGCGCGAGACGCCGCTCGCCGGAGCCCACGTCGTCGAGCTCGAGCACCTGCGCGACGAGCGGGGTTACTTCGCTCGGACCTTCGACCGCGAGCAGTTCGCGGCCGCCGGACTCGACGCCCGCGTCTCGCAGGCGAGCACGTCCTTCAACGCGCGCGCCGGCACGCTGCGCGGAATGCACTACCAGGAGCATCCGCACGACGAGGCCAAGCTGGTGCGCGTCACGCGCGGCGCCGTCTTCGACGTGATCATCGATCTGCGGCCGGACTCGGCGACCTTCCGCCGGTGGTTCGGCATCGAGCTCGACGCCGCCTCCGGCCGCTCGCTCTACGTCCCGGTCGGCTTCGCCCACGGCTTCCAGACGCTCGCCGACGAGAGCGAGGTGCTCTACCAGATGAGCCACCACTACGTGCCCGGGGCGGCGCGCGGCGTGCGCTTCGACGACCCGGCGTTCGCGATCGACTGGCCGCCGCCGCCGTCCGGCGGGCTCGTCATCACCGACCGCGACCGGGCCTTCCCCGACTTCGCGGGCTGATGGCGCGCGTGCTGCTCACGGGCGCGCGCGGGTTCGTCGGACGCCACGCGATCGGCGCCCTGCTCGAGCGCGGCTTCGCCGTCGACGCGGTCAGCTCGCAGCCGCTGACCGACGCCGGCGACGGCGCCCGCTGGCACCGGGCCGACCTCACCGACGCACGCGCGACCCGCGAGCTGGTGGCGCGGGTGGCGCCCACCCACCTGCTGCATCTGGCGTGGTACGTCGAGCACGGCGCGTTCTGGTCCTCGCCGGAGAACGACCGCTGGCTCGCGGCGAGCCTCGCCCTGCTCGACGCCTTCGACGGTGAGCGCGCCGTCTGCGCCGGCTCGTGCGCCGAGTACGACTGGAGCACCGCCGGCCCGCTCGTGGAGCTCACCTCGCCGATCCGCCCGCAGACGCCCTACGGCGTGGCGAAGGACGCGCTGCGTCGCGCCGCCCAGGACCGCCTCGCGCAGCGCGGGGTGTCGTTCGCCTGGGGGCGGATCTTCTTCCTGCACGGGCCGGGGGAGCACCCCGACCGGCTCGTTCCCTCCGTCACGCGCTCGTTGCTGGCCGGCCGGCCGGCGCGCTGCACCGACGGACACCAGGTGCGCGACTTCCTGCACACCGCCGACGCCGCGCGCGCGTTCGCCGCGCTCCTTGCGGCCGACGTCGAGGGGCCGGTGAACATCGCCTCCGGGGAGGGCGTCTCGGTGGCGACGCTGGTCGGCTGGATCGGCGAGGCGGTCGGACGGCCAAAGCTGGTCGAGCTCGGCGCCCTGCCGGCTCGTCCGGGTGAGCCCGAGCGGCTCGTCGCGGACGTCGCGCGCCTGCGCGAGGAGGTCGCCTTCACGCCGACCTTCGGGCCGCGCGCGGCGATCGAGCAGACGGTCAGCTGGTGGGCTCGTCAGGAAGGTGTTCGTGCGTCGCCCCCAGACGACGCGTGAGGCGAAGGTAGGCGCGCCAGATCGCCGCGCCGCCCCGGCGGCGGCCGAGCGCGGCGGCCGTCGGCGCCGTGGCGTGCCAGGCGTCGGAGCGCCAGTCGAGCACGCCGAGGGCGGCGCGCGTGGCGAGCGCGGCGCGCGGACGGGCGCCGAGCTTGCGAAACGCCGGCGCGCGCCAGAGGATCTCCGCGAACGCCTGCCAGGCCATCACGACGTGCGGCAGGCGCGCCTGGGCGCGCGGCAGGCCGAGCGTGGCGGTCAGCTTGCGAAAGTCGGCGCTCGTGCCGCCGAGCTCGCGGTTGATCCAGGTCGTCTCGATCGTGGCGGCGGCGCCCTGGACGAGCAGCGAGGCGACGAGCAGCCAGTCGTTGCCGAGGACGTTGCGCAACGGCGTCGCGGCGCGCAGCACCTCGAGCCGGGAGACGCCGTAGAAGAGGCCGTTCTCATCGACGCTCTCCAGGTAGTCGAGCACGCGCCGGGCGGGGTCGTCGGAGTCGAGGTTCATCAGCGCTCCCTGGCGGACGACGCGCTCCCCGTCGAGGTAGCGCGCACGGCCGCAGGCCACGCTTCGCCGCGGATCGGCCAGCAGCGCCGCGAGGCAGTGCTCCACATAGCCGGCCTCCAGCCAGTCGTCGTCGGAGAGCATCATCGCGAACTCGCCACGGGCGGCCCCGTAGAGCAGGTTGAAGTTGGCCGTCGGACCGCGGTTGTCCGGCGAGCGCAGGTAGCGAACGCGGGCGTCGGCCGCGCACAGCTCGCGGCACAGCGCCTCGGTGCCGTCGCTCGAGGCGTTGTCGGAGATCACCAGCTCGAGGTCGGTGTGCGTCTGCCCCAGCACCGATTCGGCGGCGCGGCGAAGCTTCGCGGCCCGGTTGAAGGTCGGGATCCCAACGGTGACGAGCGTCATCGCGCGGCCGCCCGCTCGAGCGCTCCGAGCACCGCCGCGGCGGTGCGATCCCAGGAGAAGGTGGCCGCGCGCACGCGTGCGCGCTCGGCCAGCTCCGCGCGCCGCGCGGGATCCGCGAGCAGTGCGGCTAGCGACTCGGCGATGCTCTCGACCCGCCACGGATCGCAGTAGGCGACGGCGTCCCCGCCGACCTCGGGCAGCGAGCTGACCGACGAGGTCAGCACCGCCGCGCCGGCCGCCATTGCCTCGAGCACCGGCAGGCCGAATCCCTCGCCGAGCGACGGGTAGCAGAACACGGCGCAGCGGCGGTAGAGCTCCGCCAGCGTCGCGTCGGCGACGTAGCCGAGCCGGACGGCGCTCGCACCGAGCGCGTCAAGCGCCGCGACCGTCTCTGCGGCCTGCCAGCCGATCTCGCCGGCCATGACCAGCGGGTGGCGCTTCCTGGTCTCGGCGTCCAGCGAGGCGTAGGCCGCGGCCAGGCGAGGCAGGTTCTTGCGCGGCTCGATCGTCCCGACGGCGAGGATGAAGCCTGGCTGCGGCAGATCCTCCGCGGCCGGCGGTTCGGCCTCGAGCGCCGGCGAGACGCCCAGCGGGGCGACGGTGACCTTGCCCAGCGCTCTGGGGAAGCGCACCGTGAGCGCATCGGCGGTGGCCTGCGAGATCGCGACGATGCCCGCGGCGCGGCGTACCGCCACGCCCAACGTCAGCCGCTCGACGATCATCGATCGCCGCTTGGGGTGAAGCGCCCGGTCGAAGGTCACCAGGTCGTAGACGACGGGGACCGTCGGGCACCGCGTCCCGCACGCGGTCAGGAACGAGCCGGTCGAGAGGAACACGTCGCACTCGCGGCTCGCGAGTGCGGCGACGCGCAGATGCCAGAGCGGGTCGCGGGAGCCGAGCAGCCGCCACTCGAAGCGGCCGTCGAGCGGGCCCCACCTGGTGCGTGCGTAGCAGCGGTAGACGTGGCCGTCATCGCGCGCGTCGAGGGCGCGCAGCAGCTCCCGTGCGAACCGCCCGTGACCGGCCCCCGCCTCGGTCGCCGCGCGCGCGTCGATCCCGATGCGCAGCGGACGAACGGGGGCGCTCATTGCGCACGAAGCCTCGCAGATGCCGCCCGCGCTGGGATGCTTCGCGGGTGCACGTCGGCCTCAACCTGATCTTCCTCGTCCCCGGCGAGACCGGCGGGATGGAGGTCGTGGCCCGCGAGACGATCCCGGCGCTCGTGGCGGCGGCGCCGCCCGGCACCCGGTTCACCGCGTTCGTCAACCGCGACGCCGGGCCGGGCCCCTGGGATCTGATCGAGAAGGTCGAGGTTCCGGTGCGCGTGGCCAACCGCCTCGAGTGGGTGCGCGGCGAGCAGCTGCTGCTGCCGCGCCTTGCCGCAGGTGCCGGCGTCGATCTGTTGCACTCGATGGCCTCGACCGCTCCGGCGCGCGGTCCGTTCGCGCGACTGGTCACCGTCTACGACCTGATCCAGTGGCACGTGCCGCTGGCGAACGAGGGCATCCGCTCGCTCGGGATGCGCGTCCTGGTGCCGCTCGCCGTCAGGCGCTCGGACCGGATCGTGGCCGTCTCCGAGGCGACCAAGAGCGACATCGTCTCCCACCTCCACGTTGCGCCCGAGCGGGTGGATGTCGTCTACGCGGGACCGGGCACGCCGAGCGGAGCGACTCCGCTGGCGGAGCGCGAGCTGCGCGAGCGGTTCGACCTCGGCGAGCGCGACGTGCTGCTCTCGCTGTCGGCCAAGCGCAAGCACAAGAACCTCGAGCCGCTGCTGGACGCGGTCGCCGCGCTGAACCCGCGCCCGGTGGTCGTGCTCGCCGGCTACCCGACCAAGCACGAGAGCACGCTCCGTGAGCGCGCCGAGGCGCTCGGCATCGCCGCCGACGTGCGCTGGCCGGGCTGGCTCTCGCAGGAGGAGACCGAGGGGCTGTGGGCGATCACCAGCGCGTTCGTGTTCCCGTCGCTGTATGAGGGCTTCGGCCTCCCGGTGCTGGAGGCGATGGCCAGGGGAGTGCCGGTCGCCTGCTCGAACACCTCCGCGACAGGAGAGATCGCCGGCGGCGCGGCGCTGCTGTTCGATCCGCGCGATCCGAGCGCGCTCGCCGCGGCGCTGACGCAGCTGCTCGCCGGCGGCGCCGAGGTGGAGCGGCTCAAGCGGGCGGGCGTGGCGCGCGCGGCCGAGTTCACGTGGGAGCGCACGGCCCGCGGTCTGCTCGACAGCTACGCGCGCACGCTCGCCGGCCGCGCGCCGGGCGGCTGAGCCGCTCAGCGGCCGACCAGCAGCTTCGCGGCCTCGCGCAGATCCTCGGCGTACTCGTCGGCCTCCACGCCGTTCTCCCGCCGCGGCCCGACCAACACCCGCCACGCCCCGACCGCCGCGGCCGCCCGCATGTCCGACTCGCTGTCGCCGATCAGCGCGCTCGCGGCCGGGTCGAAGTCGAGCTCGCGGGCGGCGTCCAGCAGCATCCCCGGTAGCGGCTTGCGGCACGCGCAGCCGCCGTCGTGCGGGCAGTGGAAGATCGCGTCGATCCGCCCGCCCGCCGCGTCCACGCGCTCGAGCATCCGCGCATGGATGTCGGCGAGGTCCTGCTCGCTCATCCGGCCGAGCGCGATGCCCCGCTGGTTGGTGGCGATCACGATCGGAACGTCGAGAGCGGCGAGCAGCGCGAGCCCCTCGAGCGCGCCGGGCAGGAATTCGAACCGCGCCCAGTCGGTGACGTAGTCCCCGTCGGCGGCCTTGCGGTTGATCACGCCGTCGCGGTCCAGGAAGATCGCGCTCAGCGGAGTTCTTCTTCGACCAGCTCGCACAGCAGGTGTCCGATCAGGATGTGCGCCTCCTGGATGCGCGCCGCGCTGGTGCTCGCGACGGAGATGCACAACTCGACCGCGGCCCGCAGCTCATGCCCGTCGGCGCCGGTCAGGCCGATCGTCGTGATGCCGCGTTCGCGAGCAGCCGCCGCGCCCGCCAGCACGTTGGGCGAGCGGCCGCTGGTCGAGAGTGCGATCGCGACGTCGCCGGGGCGGCCCATCCCCTCGATCTGGCGCGCGAACACGCGGTCGAATCCGTAGTCGTTGGCGATCGCCGTCACGGTCGACTGGTTGTCGGCCAGCGCGATCGCCGGAAGCGCCCTGCGCTCGCGCTGAAAGCGCCCGAGCAGCTCGGCCGCGATGTGCGAGGCGTCCGTCGCGCTGCCGCCGTTGCCGAACAGCAGGACAGTGCCGCCGCCGGCCAGCGAGGCGCCGATCAGGCGGGCGGCCTCGAGGATCGCGTCGAGCGAGGCCGTCTCCAGCAGCGCCTGCTGGACGGCGACGCTCTCGCCGATCACGCGCTCGGCCGCGGCGCGCGCGTCAATCGCCATCGGCCCTCCACGTGCGCAGCCCCGCCTGCTCGAATGCGAAGTCGCTGACGGTCGCGCCGAGCTCCTCCATCCGCCGGGCGACCTCGTGCTTGCGGTCGTGGCGGCAGTACAGCAGGAGGTAGCCGCCGCCGCCGGCCCCGGCGACCTTGCCGCCGAGCGCTCCCGCTTCGCGAGCGGCGCCGTAGAGCTCGTCGATCCGCTCGTTGGAGATCCGCGTCGAGAGCAGCTTCTTGGTCTCCCAGGCGCTGTCGAGAAGCTCGCCGAAATCGCTGAGGCGGCGTTGGAGCAGCGTGTCCTTCAGCTGGCGAGCGAGTTCCTTCTGCGCCCGCAGGCCGGCCACCGCATCGGCGTTTCCCTCCTCGAAACGGCTGACCTGATCCTCGATGATGTGGTCGCTCTGGCGCGTCGTGCCGGTGTAGCAGAGCAGCAGGTTGTGCTCGAGCTCGAGCACGGTGTCGGCCGCCACGCGCAGCGGGTTCACGATCACGTGGTCGCCGTGCAGCTCGATGAAGTTGAAGCCGCCGAACACGGCCGCGTATTGATCCTGGCGGCCGCCGCGAATGCCCAGCTCCTCGCGTTCGATCGTGTGCGCCATCTCGGCCAGCTCGTAGTCGGTCATGGGGACGCTGGCGAACTCCTTCAGCACCCCGATCAGCACGACCATCATCGCCGAGGACGATCCGAGCCCGGAGCCCGGCGGCGCGTTCGAATGCAGCAGCAGGTCGAAGCCGCCGGCGTCGCTTCCCGCAAAGCGGCGGATCGCCGCCTTCGCCAGGTCGAGCTTGCCATCGAAGACGGGCACCTCCTGCGGCGCGATCTCGACCGAGGACCCGTAGTCGAACGAGTGGATCGTGATCGTGTCGTCGTCGCGGGGCCGCAACGTGCCGTACGCGTAGCGATTGATCGTGGCGTTGAGCACCAGGCCTCCCTCGCGCTCGGGAAACGGCGGAACGTCCGTGCCGCCGCCGGCGAACGAGATCCTCAGCGGGGCCTTCGCGCGGATCAGCATGCGCCACCTAGGTTAGCGGCGGCGGCGGCAGCCTCCGGCGCTACTCCGCCGCGCCGGCCGGCTCGCCGTAGGCCTCCAATACCGCGTCGAGCGAGTCCTCGAGCGAGAACTCGTGCACGTGGGCCGCGAACCACGACGCGGTGCGCTCGCGCAGCGCGGCGCCCTCCTGGTGCACGCGGACGATCGCCCGCGCCAGCTCCTGCGGCTCGACCGTGTCGGCGAGGAAGCCGTTCACCGATTCCTCGATCAGCTCGCTCGCCGCGTTGTCCTCGGCGAGCACGACGACGCTCGGCACGCCCGCCGCCGCGGCCTCCACGACGATCAGCCCGAAGCCCTCGCGCTGCGAGGGCAACACGACGCACAGCGCCCGCGCGATCGCGTCGGCCACGGTCTCCGCCGGGGCGAAGCCGGGTGCGCTCACGCACGGCTCGTCGCCGAGCTCGGCGATCATCCGATCGACGAGCCGGCGGTCCGGTCCGTCGCCGAACACGATGCCCCGCAGTCCCGGGATGCTCTGCGCCGCCAGGGCGACCGCCGGGACGACCGCCCAGGCCCGCTTCTCGGGGATCAAACGGCCGGCGAAGACCACGAGCGGGTCGGCCGGACGCGGGTTCGGGCGCTCCGGCGAGCCGCCGTAGGCGCCGCGCAGCACCGTCAGCTCGCCGCGCATGCCGAGCGCGCGCAGCCGCTCCACGTGCATCTGCGCGCGGCAGAACGCGCGCTGGCGCAGCCGTGCGCAGCGCCGCTGCACGCGCCGGCCGATGAATCCTCCGATCGGTCCGAGGTAGCTGCGCCAGTAGGAGTCGCTCCATACCTCGTGCCAGTCGACGACGAGCCGGTAGCCGTACAGCGGCCTGACCGCTGCGGCCGCCAGCAGGGAGAAGAACGGGAACGACGCGGTGTGCACGACGTCGTAGCGCCGCCCGTGCACCAGCAGGTGCCACAGCATGCCGGCGCCGAACACCAGCGGCGGCAGGATGCGGCGTCGATCCCCGGCGTAGAGCGCCATCCGCGGGCCGACGGCGACGACGCGAACGCCCTCGAGCTCGACCGCCGTGCCACGGTCCCACTGGCGCAATGTCGCGTAGGTGATCTCGTGCCCGGCCAGCGCGACTCTTTCGGCCAGATGCCTGTAGGTCCGCTCCGCGCCGCCGACGGTGTACGGATACAGGCAGTCGTAGACGAGGCAGACGCGCATCCGACGGCAGCATCGCAAACGTTCTCTAGACTCGGCGGCGCGGGATCGCGCGGGCGCCGGCGCGTGCGCGCGTTTCCAGCTACCAGATTCAGCGAATCTCAAGTGAGCACGACCGAGCACACATCCACGCCGCTTTCCGGCCCTGCCGAGGATGCCGGGCTGCTGAAGGTCTCGGTCGTGATCCCGTGTCTCAACGAGGAGCAGAACATCGAGCGCTGCGTGAGCGGAGCTCTCGACGCCCTGCGGACGGCGGGCCTGGCCGGCGAGGTGCTCGTCGTCGACAACGCCTCCGAGGACCGCAGCGCGGAGCTGGCGGCGGCGGCCGGCGCGCGCGTGATCTCCGAGCCCCGCCGCGGCTACGGCAGCGCCTATCTCGCCGGCTTCGCCGCCGCGCGCGGCACCTACATCGTGATGGCCGATGCCGACCTCACCTACGACTTCGCGGAGATACCCAACTTCGTCGCGCGTCTCGATGCGGGCGCGCAACTGGTGATGGGCAACCGCATGGACAACATCCGGCCCGGTGCGATGCCGTGGCTGCACCGCTACGTCGGCAACCCGGTCCTGACCGGCGTGCTCAACCTCTTCTTCCGCACCGGCGTGAGCGACGCCCACTGCGGCATGCGCGCGCTGCGCGCCGACGTGCTCGACGCCCTCGACCTGCGCACGACCGGCATGGAGTTCGCCTCCGAGATGGTGATCCGCGCCGCCAAGGCGCACCTCGAGATCGCCGAGGTTGACATCGAGTACCACCCGCGCGGCGGAGAGTCGAAGCTCTCCAGCTTCCGCGACGGCTGGCGCCATCTGCGTTTCCTGCTGGTCCACAGCCCGACCTACCTCTTCATCCTGCCCGGCGCACTGCTCGGCGCGATCGGCACCCTGATCTCGATCACCGTGCTCGCGAACATCGACATCCTCGGCCGCAGCTGGAACATCCACGCCCTCATCGGTGGGGCGCTGTTCACGATCATCGGAACGCAGGTGCTCGCGCTCGGACTGTGCGCGCACGCCTACGGCACCTACTTCATGGGCGAGAAGGACGCCTGGTTCGATGCGATGCGTGCGCGCTTTCGGCTCGAACACGGTCTCATCCTCGGCGGCACGATCACGATCGCCGGCTTTGCCACGGCGCTGGTGATCGTGATCAGGTGGATCGAGCACGGCTTTGGAGCGCTGGCGCTCGAGAACCTGGCGGTCGTCGCCTTCGAGCTGCTGATCGTGGGACTGCAGATCTTCTTCTCGTCGTTCCTTCTCAGCATCCTCGGGCTGCGCTGGACCGACCGCGACGGAAGCAGATGACACGGACGCGTGCGGCGATCGCGGGCGGTCTGCTCGCCCTCGTCGTTGCGGTCCTTGCGGTCGCGGCCGAGCAGCAGGTGCAGCTCGCGTCGACCGACCGAGTGTCGACCGAGGAGTTCGTGACCGAGCTGGTGCCGGGCGGGCGACTGTGTCAGGCGAATGAGATCGTTCCCGCGGGCGCCGCCGCGCTGCGGATGACGATCGGGACCTACGGCAAGCCTGGTCCGCCGCTGCGGATCGCAATCACGGCCGCCACGGTCGGCTCGGCGTCGAAGTCGATCTCCTCGGCGTCGATCCCGGAGGGTTGGCGGCAGGGGGTGGTCGTGCTCCCGGTGTCGCGGGTCAGCCAGACCTACGGCGACGCCACGGTCTGCATCAGCGACGCCGGCCGTTGGCCGGTGGCCGTCGCGGGCGCCACACCGCCGGCGGAATACGGGCTGCTCGACTACGTCGACGGCAAACGCGTCTTGAGTGAGGTGCGGATCGACTATCTGCTTCCGGGGAAACCTTCCTGGTTCTCGATGCTGTCGCGCATCGCCTATCGCATGACGCTCGGGAAGGGGACCTACGTCGGATGGATGGGCTGGCTCGCCCCGCTGCTCCTGATGCTCGCCTTGGTGGGCGTGCTCGTCCGCGTGCTCCTTCGCGAGGAGCGCGACGCGTGAGCGGGCGGACCGCCGCGGCACGCGGTGTTGCGCTGGTCCGGCAGACACTGGCCCGTCCTCCGCGGCTTGCATATTGGTGCGCTTTGATCGGCACCCTGAACGCGCTCGCATGGGGGGTCATCGTGCCCCCGTTCGAGGTGCCGGACGAGAACGCCCACTACGCCTACGTGCAGCAGCTCGCCGAGGCCCGAAGCCTTCCGCACGAGCCGGCGGTGTTCGCCGGACTGTCGCCGCGCGAGGACTCCATCCTGGCCGTCATCCATGCGTTCCAGTTGCCCGGCCGGCCGGAGAACCCCGCGCCGCTCACCGACATCGAGCAGCAGCAGCTGGCTGCGACCCAACACGAGAAGCTCAGCGCGCTCGGCGACGGGGATGCCTTGAGCGCGACGGCAAACCCGCCCCTGTATTACGCGCTGGAGACGATTCCCTACGCGATCTCGCCCTCGCACAATGTGCTGAACCGGCTTGCGTTGATGCGCGTGCTCTCGGCGATCTTCGCCGGCTTCACGGTGTTCTTCGCCTTCATGTTCCTGCGCGAGCTGTTGCCCGGAACGCGCTGGGTGTGGCCCGTCGGTGCGATCGCGGTTGCGCTTCAGCCCCTGTTTGCGTTCGTGTCCGGAGGGGTCAACAACGACGCGCTGTTGTACGCGTTCGCGGCCGCCCTGTTCTTTGCGGTCGCGCGCATGTTCCGCCGCGGCCTGAATGAGCGCACCGGCTTGGCGGTCGGTCTCGTCATCGGGTTTGGACTGCTCGCGAAGCTGACGCTGCTCGGCTTGGCGCCCGGGGCGGCGATCGGCGTCCTGTGTGGCGTCTGGCGGGCGCGGCGCACGGCGCGCCGCGCGTCGCTTCGGGGCGCCGCCCTCGCCGCCGCGGTGGGCGCGATTCCGACGGTCATCTACCTGAGCCTCTCCTCACGCGTCGTGACCGCCGGCGGCATCGGCCCCGGGGCGAGCGTCACGGTCGCGGGAGTGCCGTCAGGACTGCGCGGCGAGCTGGATCACGTCTGGCAGCTGTTCCTGCCGACGGTGCCCGGACTGGGGCCGAACCAGTTCTCGACCGTGCAGCTTTGGCATGAATGGTTCATCGGCCTCATCGGCCGCTTCGGCTGGCTCGATACGACATTCCCCTACTGGGTGTACCTGGTCGCGGCCCCGATCGTGATGGTGCTGGTGCTCGCCGCGATCGCAACCCTCGTGCGCGAGCGTGACCGCCTTGCACGCCGTGTCGACGAGCTCCTCGTCTACATCGCGATGGTCGCCGGCTTGTGTGTCGAGATCGGCATCGAGTCATATCGCGCGCTGGTCACCGGCGGGGGGGTGTTCGAGCAGCCGCGTTACCTGCTTTCAGGGCTGTGCGTGTACGCGGCGATTGTCGCCCTCGCCGCGCGACTGCCCGGCCGTCGCTGGGGGCTGGTGGTCGGCGTGCTGATCGTCATGCTCGCCCTGGGGCACGACCTCGTCAGCCAGCTGCAGGTCATTGCGCGGTACTACGCGTGATCGCGACGGTCGCGATTCCGGTGCTCAACGGCGGCCAGCCGTTTGTCGACGTGCTTCGGGCGATTCGCGCCCAGCGCTTCGAGGGAGAGGTCGAGATCCTCGTCTCCGATTCGGGTTCGGCGGATCGATCGGCCGAGCGGGCTCGGGAGCACGGAGCGCGCGTGATCGAGATACCACGCGACGAGTTCGCCCACGGCGCGACGCGCAACCTGCTGCTGCGCGAAGCGCGCGGGACCCACGTGGCGCTGCTCACCCAGGACGCCGAGCCCGCCGACGAGCACTGGCTGCGGCATCTGCTGGGCGGTTTCGAGCAGGGAGCCGACGTGGCGCTCGTCTACGGGCCCTATGTTCCGCGCCCTGACGCATCCGCGGTGGTGCGACGCGAGCTGGAGCGGTGGTTCGACTCGCTGACGCCGGGCGCCGAGCGCCTCGCGCCCGCGGAGCGCGAGCTCCCCGCGGTCGCCCTGATGGGCCGTCGCGGCTTCTTCAGCGACGCGAACGCCTGCATCGCTCGGGCCGCCTGGGAGCAGGTCCCGTTCCGTGACATTCCCTACGCGGAGGACCGGGCGCTGGCGCTTGACATGCTGCGCGCCGGCTTCGCAAAGGTCTACGAGCCGCGTGCCGCGGTGCTGCACTCCCACGAATACACCGCGCGCCAGCGATTCCAGCGCTCCTTTGACGAGTGGCGTGGGCTGCACGACGTGTACGGGTGGCGCGAGCCGGCCACACCGCGCCGGCTGCTCTCGCAGCTTCGCGGCGAGCTGGGCCCACTACGTCGCGAGGCTGCAGGTCTCGGGACGCTCGTCACTGCCGGGCGCAACCTGCTGATCCGCTATGCGGGGGCGCTGCTTGGTTCGCGCGCCGACGCCCTTCCCGAGGGTTTGCAACGGCGCTGCTCGCTCGAGGGTCGTACATTGACGCGCGTGAAGGATCGCCCGATCTCATGACCGACGATCAACCCCAGGCCCAGGTCAACGCGGAAGCCGCCGAGAGTACGCCCCGCGGACCGCTCGCCCGGCTGTGGCGACGGGTCGTGCTGACCTGGCGCTACCACGGCCCACGGAGCGTCGCGTTCCGGATTGTGACGTTCCCGCTGCGCGCTACGCCGCTGCGCGACCGCCTTGGCGTGCCTCGGCTGGTCGACCCGATCGCCTACCAGGCTCGACGCTGGTTCCGTGTGCACGGCAAGCCGGTCGTCGTCGTCATACCGAGCTATCGCGACGCCGACTGCGTGCGGACGCTGGTGCGCTCGATACGGCGCACGACTCCAGCGGGCCAGGTTCGGATCATCGTCGCGGACGACTGCAGCGGCCCTGAGCACGTCGCCGCTTTGCGGCGCATCCCCGGCATCGAGATCGTCGAGGGGGAGAGCAACAGGGGCTTCGCCGCGAACGTCAATCGCGGGCTGCGAGCCGCCGGCGACGAGCTGGACGTCGTCGTCCTCAACTCGGACGTGGTCGCGCGCCGCGACTGGCTCGCGGCGCTGCAGTACTGCTCGCGCGAGGCTGAGTACGTCGGCATCGTCGGCGCCAAGCTGCTCTATCCCGACGGGCGGATTCAGTTCGCCGGCACGGTGCGCAACCTCGGTGCGCCGCAGTGGTTCGATCACCGCTTCCGCTTTCGACCCGCCGGATTCGGTCCGGCGTCGATTGCCCAGCCCGTGCTCGCGGTCACCGGCGCCTGCATGTACCTTCGCCGTTCGCTGATCGAGGAGATCGGCGAGTTCGACGAGCGCTACCCGATGGCCTACGAGGACGTCGACTACTGCCTGCGCTGCTGGCAGTCCGGCCGTCGCGTCACCTACGCGCCCACGGCGGTGCTCGAGCACCGTGAATCGGTCACGCGCGGCATGGACGTCGGCGAGCGCGAGCGCGAGTCGCAACGGCAGTTCTGGGCGCGCTGGGGCGAGTTCCTCGACGCGCGCCCCGTGCGCACCGGCGAGGGCCGGCTGCGCGTCGTCTACGTGACCGAGGACACCGGCGTCGGCGGCGGTCACCGTGACATCTTCGAACACATCAACCGGCTCGTCGCGCGCGGGCACGACGTGGCGCTCTACAGCCTCGCCGGGCAGCCGGACTGGTTCGACCTCAAGATCGCCGTGCGGTCGTTCGAGGACTACAGCGAGCTGGTCGACGCGCTGGCGCCGCTCGACGCGATCAAGATCGCGACCTGGTGGAACACGGCGGCACCCGTCTGGCTGGCAAGCACGCTCCGAGGCATCCCCGTCTACTTCGTGCAGGACATCGAGACGAGCTACTACCCCGACGACAGGTACGTGCGCGACTGCGTGATCGCCTCCTACCGCCACGAGTTCCGCTACATGACGATCTCGAGCTGGAACCGCGACCGGCTGCGCGAGCTGCACCTCGACGCGGAGCTGATTCCGCCCGGAATCGACCTCGCCAACTTCCGCCCGGTGCAGTCGCTGGCGCGCCGCGATGACATGGTGCTGGCGCTCGGACGCTCCAACCCGCTCAAGAACTTCCCGCTCACGCTCGACGCGTGGCGCGGTCTGCCGCAGCCGCGCCCCGAGCTGCGGCTGTTCGGCGTCGAGCCGGCCCTCGCCCGCGGGGAATCGGGCGTCGTCTACGAGGAGGCGCCGAGCGACGCGCGCGTCAACGAGTTGATGTGCGAGGCCACGGTCTTCGTGCAGACCTCGACCCACGAGGGGTTCTGCCTGCCGGCGCTCGAGGCGATGGCGACCGGGGCTGCGGTCGTCTGTACCGACGCGCACGGCAACCGCGACTTCTGCGTGGACGGCGAGAACTGCCTGATGCCCTCCGGCCGGGTGGACGACGTGCGCGCCGCGATCGCCCGCCTTCTCGCCGACCCCGCGCTGCGGGAGCGGCTCGGGCACGCCGGCATCGAGACGGCCGCCGACTTCGCGTGGGAGCGGCGCATCGACGCGCTGGAGCGCTTCCTCGACGACGTCGCCACACCCCGCCGGGTGGACATGGACGCGGTCGAGGCGGCGGCGGCCGCGGCAACGGTGGCGGCGGCCGTGGCGGCCGCGGCGGACAGTGGGTCGGCCGGCGCTGCCGCCGGCTGATCGCTGCGGCGGCCGGCGCTCAGAGGTTCTCGGAGATGCGCGGCGCCTCGTGGTGGAACACGAGCATGCCGAGCGCGAAGACGACGAGGATGATCCCGAGCGGTATCAGGGCGTACTCCCAGCCGCCGAGCGCGAATGCCGCCGAGGGGTCGACGCCCTGGGTGCTCGCGCTCCCGACCAGGGCGTGGCGGGCCTGGGCGACCAGCGCCGCGATCGGGTTCGTCATCAGGAAGTGGCCGATGAAGTGCAGGTGCAGGTTGTTGCCGATCGGTACCGCGCTCGCGGCGCACGGCTTGCCGGTGAGGATGTTGGTGTAGGTGTCGCTGGTCGTGCGGAAGACGCAGTTCTTGCCGTAGTACGCGGTCGTGTGGTGGTTGTAATAGAAGACCGGGTAGATGATCGGCGAGGCGTAGAACAGCAGCTGCGTGGTCACCTCCCAGATCGGTTGGACGTCGCGGGCGCGGATGTAGAGCACCGAAAGCAGCATCCCGATCCCTGAGGCCAGGATCGCCAGCAGCACGACGACCGGTATCAGCTCCAGCCACGCCCACGTCGGCCTGATCCCGCGGATCAGCGCGAGCGCGAAGATCGGCAGCATGTTGGTGGTCAGCGTGAAGAACGCGGTCAGCGTGACTGCGAGCGGAACCACCATGCGCGGGAAGCGCATCTTGCGCAGCAGGCCCTCGCGACTCAGCATCGACTGCACGCAGCCGGAGGTCGCCTGCAGGAAGAAGGTCCACAGGATGATCGCGAGCAGCAGCTCGACGCTGTAGTTCGGCACACCCGTGCCGACGTGGAAGATGTCGGTGAAGACGAAGTAGAGGACGCCGAAGAACAGCAGCGGGCGCATCAGCGACCAGAAGTAGCCGAGGATCGAATTGAAGTAGGCCAGCTTGAAGTCGGTCGAGGCGAGCGTGTAGGTCAGGCTGACGAAACGACGCAGGTCGTCGCCGAAGGCGCTCGGGCCGTAGCGGCGGGCCGGTGCGTAGTCGGAGGTGCTCATCCGCGTTCGATCTCGAACTCGTGCGGGAGGTCGACGACGCCGGTCGTGAAGCGCCCGCCGTGCACGATCACCGTCGCCAGGTCTGCGCGCAGGTCGATCGTGTCGGACCCCATGCCGGCTCGTGCGATCGACGGCGTCAGCGTGTAGCTGGAGGGCGTGAACCAGTTCTCGAGCTTCACCCGCACGGTGGCGAACTCGCCCGCGGCGAAGTGGCCGGTCGGGCCGTAGGACCATTCGGTCGTCGTCGCGAAGACCGTCGCGCCGGCGTTGTTGCGGATCGTGAAACCGAAGCTCGGGTCCTCGAGCGGCGCGTTGAAGCGCATCTGCAGGCCGACGGTCAGTGGCTCGCGGTGGGCGATCGAGGCGACCCGCGCGCCCGTCGCGTCCTCGAACCAGGCGTCGACGATGTCGGCGTCGCGGTAGTCGCTGCGCCGCTCCTCGTCGCTGCGTTCGCCGGAGATCTCGTGGACGGTGCGGCCGAAGTTCAGCGAGTTGTAACGGTGCGCGACGTCGGCCGGGTCGCCGATCGCGATCACGCGGCCCTTGTCGAGCAGCATCGCGCGGTCGCAGAAGCGCTGGATCGCGCCCATGTCATGGGTCACGAAGAGGATCGTGCGCCCCTCCTTCTTCAGCCGCTGGAACTCGTCGAAGCACTTCTGCTGGAAGTTGGCGTCCCCGACCGCGAGCACCTCGTCGATCAGCAGGACGTCGGCATCCACCTGGATCGCGACGGAGAACGCGAGCCGCACCGACATGCCTGACGAGTAGTTCTTCAAGCGCATGTCGAGGAAGTCCTCGAGCTCGGCGAAGGCGATGATCGAGTCGAAGCGCGCCTTGGCCTCCTTGCGCGTCAGGCCGAGCACGATCGCGTTGAGGATCACGTTGTCGCGCGCGGTCAGGTCGACGTTGAAGCCGACTCCCAGCTCGATGAACGGCGAGAGCCGCCCGCGCACGTTCATCGTGCCCGCGTCGATGTCGTAGATGCCGGCCAGGCACTTCAGGAGCGTGCTCTTGCCGCTGCCGTTGCGGCCGATGATGCCGAAGAACTCGCCATGGGCGATGTCGACGCTGACGTTGTCGACCGCCTGGAGCAGGTCGTAGGTGCGCGCCTGGAACGGGTGCAGGGCGCGCTCCTTCAGCGTGTGGTACTGGCGGTGGTGGAGCTTGAAGGCCTTGCTCGCGCCGCTGATCGAGACGGCCGGCAGCAGGGCTCGGCCGCCGGAGCCTGCGGGCGTGTGTGGGGCGGTGGTGATCGTCACGCTCGTGAGGGTGCGGCACAGGCTCGCGCGCCGCCGGCACGCGTCTGGGCGGCCTGACGCGCGAGGTCGAAACCGGGCATGAACTCTACAACGCGTCGGCGCTGCCACGGTAGCGTGCACGGGCGGCAGCCCGGGATCGCGCTGTATCGTGCGCCACGATGGAGGTGATCGAGACCGCACTGGCGGACGCCAAGCTGATCGTGCCGAAGGTGCACGCCGACGCGCGCGGCTTCTTCCTCGAGTCCTACCGGCGCGACCTGCTCGAAGAGGTCGGGATCGACTGCGACTTCGTCCAGGACAACCACTCGCGCTCCTCGCGCGGCGTCCTGCGGGGGCTCCACCTGCAGATCGGCGAGGGCTGCGCAAAGCTCGTGCGCTGCGCCCGGGGGGAGATCCTCGACGTCATCCTCGACGTCCGCTCCGCCTCGCCGACCTACGGCCGCTGGCAGGCGTTCACGCTCGACGACCGCTCCCACCACCAGCTGTTCGTGCCGGTCGGCTTCGCCCACGGCTTCTGCACGCTCAGCGAGCTGGCCGACGTCGTCTACCGCCAGACCGCCTACTACGCCCCCGAGCTCGAGCGCACGATCGCCTACAACGATCCTGATCTGGCGATCGAGTGGCCGATCGGGGTCGACTTCGTCGTCTCCGAGCGCGACGCGGGCGCGCGCACGCTGCGCGAGCAGGCCGACGAGCTCCGCTTTGACGAGCTGCCCGCCTGAGGGGGCGCGCGGCCGCCGCCGCAACTCTCGCGACGCCCGCGCCAGCGCCTATGCTCAGCGGCGTGAGCGTGCGGGTGCTGGGATCTAGCGACACGATCGGCGACGGTCGCGAAGCCCCGGTCGTGCTCGTCGCGGCGGCCGGTTCGCCAGGCGCTCTGAGCGCCACGCTGCACCAGCTTCTCGCGTGGACGGACGAGCACGTCGCGCTGGTCCTCGCGTGCGCCGATGCGGACCTCGCCGCCGTCGAGACGCCCGAGGCCGACCGCGAGATCCTGCTGCTGGAACTCGGTTCGGAGCGCGGGCCGGCGGCTGCGCTGCGCGCGCTGCGCGCCCGCGCTCCGCAATGCGATCTGGTCCTGGTCGGCGAGGGCGTGCTCGTCGGCCCGGGATGGCTCGACGGCCTGCGTGAGGCTGCACACGCGGACTCGATCGTGATGACGGCGAGCCCGCTCTCGCAGCCGGGACTCGACGGGCACGGTGTCGAGGCAGCTGCCGCCGCCGTTCACGAGGCCTCGCTTCGGCTGCGGCCCACGATCTCCCGCGCGCGCTCCGGGTGCTGCTATCTGCGTGCGGCGGCGCTCGAGCTTGTCGGGCTGCCGGGCTCCGACGCCGCCGACGCCGACCCGGTGGCTGACGTCTCCGCGCGCCTGTCCGCTCTCGGCCTCGTACACGTCCTCGCCGACGAGGTGTGCGTGGGCATGGCGGACGACGGTGTTCTGGCCGGCGATGCCGGCCCCCTAAAGCGGGCCGTCGCTGCCGCTGTGGCCCCGCTGCGTCCGCTCAGCGTGACGGTGGATGCGCGGGCGCTCGGCACCGCCGCCACCGGCACGCGAACCTACATCCTCGATTTGATCGTCGCCCTCGCTCGCGCGGATTCGCTGCGGCTGCGCGTACTGCTCCCGCCCGACACCTCGCCCGAGGTCCATGCGGTGCTCGAGGCGGACGACGCGATCGAGCTGATCACCTACGCCGAAGCCGTCGCCGGTGTGGCGCTCACGGACGTCGTGCACCGGCCGCAGCAGATCTTCACCACCGACGACCTCACGCTGCTGCGACTCGTCGGTGAGCGGATCGTGATCACCCATCACGACCTGATCGCCTACCGCTGCGGCGCCTACCACGACAGCGCCGAGGAGTGGCAGGACTTCCGCCGGGTGACCCGCCTGGCGCTCGGCAGCGCCGACGTGGTGGTGTTTTCCTCGCGACACGCGCGCGATGACGCGCTCCGCGAGGACCTCGTCGCTCCGCAGCGCGCCCGGGTCGTGCCGCTCGGCGCCGAGCGCGTGTGGCCGCAGCCGCCGGCCGCCGAACTGCGACCGGCCGGCGTGCCCGAGCAGGGCGCGCTGCTGGTCTGCATCGGCGCCGACTATGCGCACAAGAACCGGCCGTTCGCCCTCGCCTTGGCGCGGGCTCTGCGTGACCGTCACGGTTGGGATGGCCACCTCGTCCTGGCCGGCCCGCACGTCGAGCTGGGCTCGTCGCGGCCCGCCGAGCAGGCGATGCTTGAGGCCGACGGCACGCTGGCTTCGCTGGTCCTCGACATCGGCCCGGTCGACGACGCCGAACGGGCGTGGCTCTACAGGCACGCCCAGGCCGTCGTCTACCCCACCGTCTATGAGGGTTTCGGCCTCGTCCCGTTCGAGGCGGCGCAGGCCGGCGTTCCGTGTCTGTACGCCGCCGCCGGGGCGCTCGCTGAGCTGGCCGGTTCGGACCTGGCGACGCTGGTGGCGTGGGATCCCGATGCGAGCGCGGACGCCGTGGCGCCGCTGCTCGTCCCGGGCGAGGCGCGCGACCGCCACCTGCAGGCGCTGCGCGACGCCGCGGCGGCGATGAGCTGGGCGGAGTGCGTCCCGATGCTGCGGGCCGTCTACGACGACGCCGTCCGCAGTCCCTACCGGGCGAGCGCTCCGCGGGTGGCGGAGGAACTCGAGCGGGAGGCGCACATCGTGGCGCTGGCGGCCTCGGCGGAGCACGATCGTGAGCGCGCGCGCGAGCTCGCGCACGCCAACGAGGAGGCGCAGCGTGCAAACGACGAGGCGCAGCACGCCAACGAGGAGGCGCAGCGGGCAAACGACGAGGCGCAGCAGGCGTTGCGGGCGCTGCGCTCGAGCGTCGGAGCGTTCCTGGAAACCTCAGCCGGTGGGCTCCTCACGCCCGCGCAACGCCGCGGGTTGCTGCGCGTGGTGTCACGGCCGGCCCTCCGGCGCGTCCTGCTGGCGCCGTTTGCCGCCGCCGGTCGAAGCGCGCAGGAGCCGGAGCGGGATGAGCAGTGAAGCCGCGGCGCGCCTGACGTGAGGGCCGCACGAGTACGGTGCTGACGCTCGCCGGCCGGCGCGCGAGGGCACGATCGCGGCCGCGAAGCACGACGGGCGCGGACTGCGCGCGCGGGGGAGCGCGGCAGCGCCCGGCCCTGGCATCCTTAGTCCCCTTGCGCGCCCGGATCGCCCGTATCGAGCTCACGCCGCGCCAGTTCGCGCTCGTCTCGGCGGTCGCGCTCGTTGCGCTGACGGCGATCGTCGCGACGGGGGCGGCGGTGCGCCTGTCCGGCTCCGGCCTCGGCTGCCCGGACTGGCCGCGCTGCTACGGGCGCGTCTACCCGCCGCTGCAGACGCACGCGCTGATCGAGTTCTCCAACCGCATCGTCTCGGGTGCGGTCGGGATCATCGTCGTCGTGGCCGCGTTCGCGGCCTGGCGGCGGCGTCCGTTTCGCCGCGATCTCGCCTGGCTCGCGCTGATGCTGCCGCTGGGCGTGGTGGCGCAGGCGGTGCTCGGCGGCTATACCGTCGAGAACAAGCTGGCGCCCGGGTTCGTGATGGCGCACTTCGGGCTGTCGATGCTGATCCTGATCGCGGCCGCGGCGCTCGCCTGGCGCGCCCGCGAGCGGGAGTCCTTCGGCGCAGAACGAGGATCGCCGCAGCGTTTGGGCTGTGCGGCTGCTTCTGCCGCTGGCGACGCTGGTGGTGTTCGCGGGCACCGCCGCGACTGCGGCCGGGCCGCACTCCGGTGGCGCGACCGGGCAGCACATCAAGCGCCTGCACTTCAAGGGCGCCGACACGCTGAACTGGACGGTGCACGTTCATGGGGCGGTCGCGTTCGCATTCGGCATCGCCGCCGTGGCCGTGTGGGTCCTGCTGGAGCGCCGCCAGGCGAACCCCCGGGCGCGGCGCGCGATGAGCTGGCTGTGCGTGCTGATCGCGGTGCAGGGAGTGGTCGGCGCGATCCAGTACGAGACTCACCTGCCGACCGAACTGGTCTGGGTGCACGTGGCCCTGGCGTCGCTCAGCTGGCTGTGCGTTCTGTGGGCGATCGGCGCGATCGGGGCCCCCGATCCGTGGCGAGCGCGCAAACGTGCCCAAATTCGGGCGTCGTTCGTCCAGCCAAACCACTGAACATCCGGCGCACGCGCTAGCTTTGAGCGAGCATTTGACCACCTGAGAGGAGTGTCATGACGAAGAACGAGCTCGCTGGCAAGGTCGCGGAGAGTGCCGGACTCGGAGTTGGCCAGGCCAGGGGCGCCGTCGACGCCGTTTTCGACGCGATCGCGGCCCAGCTCGCGTCCGGCGGTGAGGTGTCGGTCGCGGGGTTCGGCAAGTTCGCCGTCAGCCACCGCGCTGCCCGTAGCGGCCGCAATCCCGCCACAGGAGCGACGATCCACATCGGCGCTAGCAAGGCGGCCAAGTTCTCGGCGGCAAGCGCGCTGAAGAAGCAACTCAACCCGTAGCCGTCCGTCCAGCGGGTTCCGCTGGACCGGCTGGTGCCGCGGACAGATGCGGATCTCGCCGGTGGCACAGATGCGTGCCGGCGAGATCGGTCATCCGTGTCCGCGCTGACGCGAACGGCCGTGCGCCGCGTGGCTGCTCCCGGCCCGGTCGTGAGCGACGTGACGCCGGCGGGCGGGTTCACGCCGATCGAGTGGGACGCCGCATGTCCAGGTCAACTGCGGCAGAATCGCGGGCATGCGCGTCACCGCTCGGGCTGACTACGCGGTTCGCGCCGCAATCGAGCTGGTCGGCGCGAGCGCAGCAGCGCCGCGCAAGGCCGACTCGATCGCGGTTGCACAGGGGATTCCCCTGTCGTTCCTGGAGAACATCCTCAACCAGCTCAAGAGCGCCGGGGTCGTGCGATCCCAGAGGGGCCCCGAGGGTGGCTGGTGGCTCCTGCGCGAGCCGGACAAGCTCACGCTCGCCGACGTGATCCGCGGAGTTGAGGGGCCGCTCGCGAGCGTGCGCGGGGAGCGGCCCGAGCATCTCGATTACGCCGGATCGGCGGAGTCGTTGCAGGTCGTCTGGATCGCCCTTCGCGCCAACATCCGCTCGGTGCTCGAGCGGGTCACGCTGGCCGACGTCGCGAGCGGCCACCTGCCCAAGCAGGTCGTCGCGCTCACGCGCGAGCCGACCGCCTGGACGAGCGGCTAGCGCTTCGGCGAGCGCCCCACGAGCGCGCCACGAGCGCCGCGCAGGGGGAGCGCGCGGCGACGGTGGGGGCGCGGCAGGAAGTGCCACAACACAGCCGCAGCCGAAAAGATGCGGCCTGTTATGAGTGCCTAACCAAGCGCATCGGCGACCGTTCCGACCGGTTGGAGCGGGTGAGATGTTCACACCCTTCCCCCTGAGGAGGTACACGATGCGACTGAGGTACGTCAGTGGCGCGGCGGCTGTGGTCGCCTGCGCCTCCATCGCCTTCGGCGCGGTCGGCGCCGGCGCGGCCCCACCGCGCCACCCCTTCCGCCTCCACGCGATCACGATCCACGCCCAGCCCGACCCGATCACCGCCGGCGACCCGGTCGTGATCTTCGGTCGCCTGTTCGGCCGCCTGCACTCCGGGCGCCTCGTCGTGCTCTTCCACCGTGCGTACGGGCTGCGCGGCGGCTACGTCCCCGTGCAGGTCACGCACACGGACTCCACCGGCGCCTACGAGTTCACGCGCGCCGACGGTGCGGTGCTGACCAACCGCGGATGGTTCGTCGAGTCGGCTGGTGCGCACAGCCGGACCGTCTTCGAGCGCGTTGCGGCCATCGTGTCGCTCGCCGTCACCGGTCCGGGCGGTGTGTCCGAGCCCAACGGCTCGGTTCTGCAGACCGGCGGGAAGTACGTCTACACGTTCGCCGGCACCGTGACGCCCGCCCGGGCTGGGGCGACGATCGTCCTGCAGCGTCAGGGCGGAGGCAACGGAAACAACTGGTTCACGATCGGCCGCGGCTCGGTCGCTGCCAACGGCAGCTACTCGATCAACCACGTCTTCGTGGTCCCGAGCTCCCAGAACGGCGACGCGACGATCCGCGTGCTGCTGCGCAACGACGGGCGCAACATCGACAGCCC
Source organism: uncultured Solirubrobacterales bacterium (assembly GCA_963830975.1). Classification (GTDB taxonomy): domain Bacteria; phylum Actinomycetota; class Thermoleophilia; order Solirubrobacterales; family Solirubrobacteraceae; genus Palsa-513. The sequence continues at coordinate 113,320 of CAWHOI010000005.1, read as the reverse complement.
GTCCGACACGCTGTCGTATGAGATCGAGCAGACCCAGAACCCGGCTCTGACGATCAACGCCGCCGAGAACCCGATCGTCGAGGGCGCGGGCGACATGATCACTGGCGTCGACGCCGCCGGGCAGGGGCAGCTGCTCACGCTCTACGGTCGCGACTACCGTCACTCGTTTGGCGCGATCGCGACGACCATGAGCGGGCCTGGAGGCAGCTACACGTTCAACGTCACCCCCGTCCACAACACCGCCTACCAGGTGGTGGCGGCCGCCGCCCCGACCGGCAGCACCGGCAAGACCGGGACCACCGGGCTACCTCCACCGGCTCGACCGGCAGCACCGGCTCGACCGGGTCAACGGGCTCAACCGGCGCCACCGGGTCCACGGGCTCGACCGGCTCGACCGGCGCCACCGGGTCCACCGGCTCGACCGGAACGACAGGACCGCGCGGCAAGGTTCGCTCGGCCGTGCTGTTCATCGGCGTCGCAGACGCGCTCACCGCGCAGGCTTCGACGACGACGGTCAACCAGGGCCAGTCGGTCACGTTCAGCGGTTCGGTTGCACCCGACAGGACCGGCCACGTGATCTACCTGCAGCGTGAGAACGCTTCGGGCGACGAGTGGCACATCATCGGCGTCGCGACGGTCGGCGCCAACTCGACCTACTCGCTCACGCAGCCGTTCTTCGAGCCGGGCACCGAGGTCGTCCGGGTGAAGATCCCCGGCGGCCCCGACAACCAGGGAGCGGTGAGCACGCCGTTCACGATCACCGTGAACGCGATCTCGCCGGCAGCACTCGTGCCCTCCAGCGGGTAGTCCTCCGACCCGCGGCAGGAAGCAGTGGCGAGGGGCCGTCCATCGGGCGGCCCCTCGTGCGTGGCGCTGAGCCGCCGTAGTATGCCCCTCGATGGCTCACGCAAAGCCCGTTCGCCGCTCCGCGACCGTGGCTTGGCACGGCGTGGGCGACGAGCGGCCGCCGCGCGCTCCGCGCCGTGTGTCGGGGCGTGGCCGGTGACCCTCGTAGCGTCTTGGTGGCCGCCTACAAGCCGGCCCACCTCGACTCGGCGTTGCGGTCGGCTCTCGACCAGAGTCATCGTGACCTGGAGGTGATCGTCGTCGATGACAGTCCGGGACCAGACGTCGCCGAGATCGTGCGACGCATCGCTGACCCGCGCATCCACTACGTGCGCAACGCAACGCGCCAGGGTCCGGCGGCCTCACACGCGCGCGCGATCGCCGAAGCCGGCGCGTCGGTTCTCGGCGTACTCAACGACGACGACGTGTGGGAGCCGAACCTTGTCGCCCGGCTGCTCGGGGCGCTCGAGGAATCACCGGAGGCGGTGCTCGCATTCGCCGATCACTGGGTGATGGTGGACGGGGCGAAGGACGGTCCCGCCTCGGATGAGTGCAGCCGGACCTGGAAACGCGACACCCTGACCCCCGGGCTGCATCGTCCTTTCAAGAGCCTGGCGCTGCTCGACAAGACCGTCCCGCTGGCTGTAGCCGCGCTGTTTCGCCGCGCCGCGGTCGCTGAGATCGCGATCCCGGCCGAGCTGGGCGGTGCCTACGACCTCTTCATCACCTATCTGCTCTGCCGTACCGGCGCCGGCGCCGTGTATGTGCCCGAACGTCTCTCGAGCTGGCGCGTCCACACCGGAAGCCTCAGCTCCGAGCGATCCTGCGACCGGGTTGAGCAGGAAGCGGCCGTGCTTCGAATTCTCGCTCACGACCCTGAGCTGGCCGAGCTGCAGCCGGCGCTCCGCGCGATCTACGTCAATGCGCTGAGCGTCGTGGCGGAGCAGAATCTGACCGGCGGAAGCCGGCGGCATGCGGTGCGGGCTGCGCTCGCCGGCGTGCGCGAGGGCGACAAGCATGCTGCGCTGATGCTGAGGCGTGCGCTCATGCCGGTCCGCCGCAAATCGCGGCCGCGGTAGCGCCCAGCTGAGGCGGCTTCAGAAGCCGACGGGGTGACGCACGACGTAGCCGGCGAACTCGCCGCCGCCGTCGGCCCAGCGCGAGCCGTCTTCGGCGAGCGCGACGGTGTCGAAGCGCCGGCCCTCGATCGTCATCCAGGCGTGTCCGTCGTCGGCGTAGATCGTGATGTACTGGCCGGGTCCGGGAGCGCCGTAGCTCTCCAGCCCGACGGAGTCCTCGGGCGTGCTGAGCAGCCCGCCGGCGTGCAGGACGTAGGAGACCGAGCCGGAGCAGTCGTAGCCGGGCGAGACGAAGGAGCCGTGGCCGCCGCCCCAGATGTAGGGAAGCGGGGCGATCTGGTTCGCGGCGTTGACCATCGCATCGAGGGCGGCGGTCACGTCTGCCGGCGCGGTGCTGGTGGTCGCGCCCGTCGATCCCACGGCGGTCGAGGTCGTCGAGCCGGTCGTCGTGGTCGAGTCGGCCGTCGTCGGGTCTGTCGTGGCGTCGGCGGTTGCGGTCGGGTCGGTCGTCGGGTCGGTGGCGGGCCCCGTCGTGCCGCCGCTGGCGTCGGTCTGCTGCAGCGTGGGACCGTCGCCAAGGCCCAGCGCGGCGCGCGTGCCGGGGCCGACCACGCCGTCGGCCGTCAGGCCGTGGGCGGTCTGGTAGGCCTCGACCGCCGCCGTGGTGTCGGCGCCGAAGGTGCCGTCCGCCGGAATCCCGAGTGCCTGCTGGAGCGCGATCACCTGCGCGGTGTCGGTCGTGCTCGTCGAGGTCTGCAGCGCCGATGCCTCATGCACCGTGGCGGTCGTGTCGGCTGCCTGGCGGGCGGCGCTGGCCGCCAGCGCCGCGTGCTCGGCGACCTTCAGCGCGTTCCACGTCGCCGGTCCGACGATGCCGTCGACCGTCAGCCCGTGCGCGGCCTGGAAGGCGCGAATCGCCGCGCCCGTCTTGGGCCCGAGGACGTCGTCGACGGACACGCCGAGCAGGCGCTGCGCGTCGCGCAGGTCGCCGAAGGCGATCTTTCCGTAGACGACCTTGTGGGGCTTGGCGGCGGTGGTCGTGCTGGAGTCGAGCACGATCGAAGGGGAGGCCGCCGTCGTCTTGGCCGCGCCGGCGGCGTTGAAGATGCCCTGCTGCATGGGCTGCTGCACCACGGTGCGGATCGTCGAAACGCTCGGGCTTCCGGCCCCGGCGGCGCCTGAGCGGTGTTGGGATCCGCCGGCGGGAGCAGGCTTGTGCGAGCCGGCGAGCGACGGCAGCGTCGTCGCGGCAAGGAGCGCGAGGACGGATGCGCCGCCGACGGCCGGAGCCGTGAACGGGGAGGAGGCGCTCGCAGCACGCCGGGTGCGCCAGTAGACGACCGACTCGTTGACCATGTCGGCGTCGGCGAGGTCGCGCTCAGGGTTCAGGCGGCCCAGCTCGAGCGACGCGCGGCGCGGACGCCCACGGCGCGCGAGCGAGCGCTCGAGCGACTCCGCCCATACATCGGCGCTTCCGAGATCACGTGCAAGCTCCATGTGCTGGCCCTCCCCGGCGTTTCTCTTCGACATGTAAGCCTGCGGGGTTAGCTGACGGGCTCGCGCGATGCGCTACGCCACCAGTTGGCGGCGATTCGCCCCATCGGCCTCAGGGGTCCGGTTTGGGTCCCCCGCTCGCCGGCCACGGAGGGCTCGGCGATTCGGCTTCCTCTATGTGGGCGTCGAGGCTAGCACGTCTTCTCCTGCGAATGCCAGCGAACGTGCGGGGAAATCCTTACCCTGCAAGCCAACTTGCACCGTTGGCGTTTGCAGGGCGGGCTTCAGAAGACGCCGATGCGGTTCAGCGGCCAGTAGGTCGCAAAAACCTCGCCGATGATCCACGAGAGCGGGACCGGGCCCCAGTAGCGGCTGTCGTCCGAGTTGCCGCGGTTGTCGCCGAGCATGTAGTACTCGCCCGCCGGAACCGTGATCGCGTGCGGCAGGTTGCAGCTGGTCGAGTCGGTGCACGGGGTGATGTAGGGCTCGTGGAGCAGCTCCCTGCCGTTGATCACCGGGTGCCCGTTCTCGATCCACAGGCGGTCGCCGGGCAGCCCGATCACGCGTTTCACGAAGTAGCCGCCGCTGTGCGTTGCGGCGCTCCGAGGGCAGGGCTCGCTGATCGGCACGTTGACGGCGCAGCTCAGCGAGCTCGGCGGATGGAAGACGACGATGTCGCCGCGCTGCGGCGTCGCGCCGAAGTCGTACGCCAGCCGGTTGACGAGGACGCGCTGACCCGGGGTCAGCGTCGGCTCCATCGAACCGGTCGGGATGACGAACGGCTTGACGACCGCCGCCTGCACGCTCTCGGCGAGGACCAGCGCAAGCGCGACCGTCGCGATGACCTCGACCACGGGGGCGAAGCGCCAGGCGCGGAAACGCTCGCGACGCGACCTCGGCCCCGGTGGATCGGGCGGCGCCTCGGCGGCGGCGAGCGCGGCGGCGTGCTCCGGCGCCGGCAACGGAGTCTCGCCCGGCGTCCCGATCTCGCCCGCAGCCGGAGCCTCGGCGGCTCCAGCCGCTGGATCCTCGCCTGCCGGGGGCGCTGGGGCTGCGAACGCCGCGGGCGCCGGTGGCTCGGGATGCTCGGGCGGGAAGCTCATCGGTGGCGGGCGATCGGGCGCGTCTGAAGGTGCGGATGCGAGGCGGCGTGCGACGCGACGGGCGAGGCGGACGCTCCCGGCTCGATCGCCCAGACCGTCGCCGTGCCGAGCGTCCCCATCGCCGCGCTGGCAAGGATCATGGCGGCCACGCGGTGCGCGAGCGCGCGCGTTCTGCGGGGCAGCGCGTTGAACTGGGTCGCCACGCGGGTCGGCGTTCCGAACCGCTCGACCGCGTGGCGGGCGGCATCGTCGGGATCGGCGCCGCGCATCTCCTCGGCGGCGGCCGCGTCGAGCAGGTGGGCGCGCACCTCGGCGAGGACGCGTCGCCTGTGCCGGCGCGCCAGCAGGCCGGAGAGCTCCTCGAGGTAGTTGGCGATGGCGCTCACAGCTGCGCCTGCGAGGCGATCGGGGCGAACACGGCGTCGACGGCGCTGCGGAACGCGCGCCAGCTCGCGACGCGCTCGCGCACCGCGGCCGCGCCGCTGTGTGAGAGCGCGTAGACACGGCGGCGGCGTCCCGAGACGACCTCCCAGCTGCTCGAGAGCAGTCCGGAGGCCTCGAGCCGGTGGAGCGCGGGGTAGATCGTGCCCTCGGCGAGATCGAACTCGCCGTCGCTGCGCCTGCACATCTCCTCCACGATTGCATACCCGTGCAGCGGGCCCGCCTCGAGGATCGCGAGCAGCATGCCGTCGAGATGTCCCTGCAGCTCGGTGCTCGCCATAAGCAGACAGTCTATACATAGATCGTCTGTGTGTCAACGCGCCGCGGGCAGGGACGCCTCACCCCGGCGCGCCGGTCTCCCACGGCCGTCTGTGCGTGCGACGATTCGGGTAGTGCACCATGCGGTGATGAACCGAATCGGATCTGTCTGCGTAGGCGAGTTGTCGTGAGCCTGAACCGCCGCCTTCGCTACGCGTCGCTCGACCGGGCACTCGAGCGTGGCCTGTTGCCCGACCCGCTGCTGCGCGCCGGGTCGCGTGTCGGCGCGCGCACGCGCCTTCGGCGGGAGCAGCGCGGCGGCGTGGAGGAGCAGGAGCGCCGGCTCGGCGAGCTGGTCGCCTCGATGCGTGTCGGGCCGATCGCGGAGTCGGTGGCGGCCGCCAACGAGCAGCACTACGAGCTGCCGGCGGAGTTCTTCGAGCTGTTCCTCGGGCCGCGCCTGAAGTACTCCTGCGGTCTGTGGGAGGACGGGGTGGCCGACCTCGCCGCCGCCGAGGAGGCGATGCTCGCGCTCTCGTGCGCGCGGGCGGGGATCGCGGACGGCATGAGCGTTCTCGACCTGGGGTGCGGCTGGGGCTCGATGTCGCTGTGGCTCTGCGAGCGCTACCCGCAGGCGAAGGTCGTGGCGGTGTCGAACTCCGCCCCGCAGCGCAGCTGGATCGAGTCGATCCGCGACCGCCGCGGCTTCCACGACCGGCTCGAGGTGATCACCGCCGACATCAACACGCTTGCGCTCGAGCGGCGCTTCGACCGGGTGGTCTCGATCGAGATGTTCGAGCACATGCGCAACTGGGACGCGCTGCTGGCGCGCATCGCCGGCTGGCTCGATCCGGGCGGCCGGCTGTTCGTGCACGTCTTCTCACACCGCCGGCTCGCCTACGAGTTCGCGGGGACGTGGGCGGCCGAGCGCTTCTTCACCGCCGGGCGGATGCCCTCGCACGAACTGCTGCTTCGCTTCCAGCGCGACCACGAGGTGCGCGAGAGCTGGGCGGTCTCCGGCACCCACTACGCGCGGACGCTGGAGGCGTGGCTGGAGCGCCTCGACGCCCACTCCGACCGCGCCCGGATCGTGCTGGCGGAGGCGCTCGGGGAGCGCCGGGCGGCGCGCGCGCTCGCCGGCTGGCGGCTGTTCCTGCTCTCGACGCAGCAGATGTGGGGCTGGCGCGACGGCCAGGAGTGGATGGTCTCCCACTACCTGCTGGCCCCGCGCTGAGCGACCACTCGCACGGCGCCGCGTGCGCCGGCCAACTGTTCTAGCGTGCGCGCCTGGAACTCGATCAGGGGAGGTCGTGGTGGCGCGCTTCGACGGACAGACGGTGCTGGTCACGGGGCCTCGCGCGGGATCGGCCTGGCGAGCGCTGAGCATTTCGCCGGCCTGGGGGCCCGCGTCGGCATGGTGGCGCGCGATCACGCGGCGCTGACCGAGGCGGCGCAGCGGATCGGCGGACAGACCCACGTGCGTGGCGGCCGATCTGACCGACCCGGCCGAGTGCGCGCGCGCGGTCGACGAGGTGGCCGCCGCGCTCGGTCCGGTCGACGTGCTGGTCAGCTGCGCCGGCGTGCTCCACCGCGACTTCGTCGAGGACGTCAAGCCGGCGGAGTTCGAGCAGAGTTGGCGGCTGCACGTCGGCGCCGCGCTGTGGCTCAGCCAGCGCGTGCTGCCCGGCATGCGCGAGCGCGGCCGCGGCTCGATTGTGCTCGTCTCCTCCGAGCTGGGGCTGATCGGCGCACCGTCGTACGCTTCCTATTGCACGAGCAAGTGGGGGATGGTCGGCCTGGCCGAGGTCCTCTACCACGAGCTGGCCGGCAGCGGCGTGCACGCCTGCGCGGTCTGTCCCGGGGACGTCCGCACCGACCAGATGCGCGGCGAGATCGCCTGGGGGCCGACCGGCGGCGCGACGATCGAGAAGGCGATGGCGCCGGAGCGCGTCGCCGCCGCGATCGCAGCCGCGGCGAGCGGCGGCAAGGCGGTCGTGATCGTGGATCGCCCGCAGATGCGCGCCGTGTTCGGCCTGTTCGGCGGACCTCGCGGACTGAGCCGCGTGCTCGTCCACGGCGCCTACAAGCCGCTGCTGAAGTCGCGGCGCGGCGCCTGAGCGGCGCGGGCGCTCAGCCGAGCACGCGGTGCTCGACGGCGCCGTCGCGCGCGATCAGGACGTCCGCGGTCAGCGCGGGGGCGAACAGGCCGTGCCCGAGCACGCCGGGCGTGGCGTCCAGCCGCGCTGCCAGCTCGGCGGGGTCGGCGACCGGCCCGTGGTAGTCGGCGATCACGCCGCCGTCCGGGCTCGGCGGGGCGTCGCGCAGGCGCACGTCGCCGAGCTCCGCGATCGTGGCGTCGAGGCCGAAGCGCAGCAGCTCGAGCGGGATCGGCGCCGAGATCCGCTCGACCGCCTTGTCGGAGGAGGCGATCACGACGAAGCGCGCGCTCGCCGCGGCCACCACCTTCTCGCGCGTGTGCGCGCCGCCGCCGCCCTTGACGAGCCAGCCGGCCGAGTCGATCTGGTCGGCGCCGTCGATCGCGATGTCGAGCCGCTCGATGCCGCTGAAGGCGACGACGTCGAGGCCGAGCTCGCGCCCGATCGACTCGGTTTGCGGTGAGGTCGCGACGCAGCGGATCGCGAGCCGCCGCGCCGCCAGCGCCGGCAGCAGGAAGGAGACCGTCGTGCCCGTCCCCAGGCCGACCAGCTGACCGTCGGCGACCAGCTCCGCGGCGGCCGCCGCGGCGACGCGCTTGTCCTGCTCGTGACCGGGCACGCGACAGAGGCTAGACCCTGCCCGCCCGCACGGCGGCGTCGGCGCGCCGATGCCGCTCTTTGCGGCCTCGTACGAACGTCCAGGTTCCCGGTCGGTGCGGGGCCGATACGGCGTCGGTTAGTTTTCCTCCCAGGTCTTCGGCCGATACTGGACATAGACTCGCGAATAGAGGTGAGCACGACGCACTCCGAGATCGACCAGGTGGCCGAAGCGGAGCGGGCACGCCCCGCTCCGTCGCTCGCCCGCGCCACCGACACGCTTGCAACCGCCCCCTCCTGGGAGGCGCTGCGCGGTTACGCGAGGCTGATGCGCGGTGTGGTCGACGCGCTCCCGTTTGGCGTCGCCGTGCTGGACCGCAGCGGCGTCCTCACCACCTGGAACCGCGAGCTCGCCTCGATGCTGCCCTCGCCGCCCTCGCGCGGCGGCAAGCACGACCTCTCGATCCTCAGGCGCGAGGTGCATCGAATCGTCGCGGACCCGGAGGACTTCGACGCGCGCCTGGACGAGGCGCTCGCGCCGGACGAGTTCGACACCGACGGCGACGGCGGCGGCCCGAACGGCGAGTTCGAGGTGGCGCTGCGCGACGGCGGCGCGCTGGCGGTCTCCACCAGCGGCCTCGGCGAGGATGAGGGCGTCGTCATCTGCTTCCGCGACGCGACCGGCGAGCTGCGCGCGCGCCGCGAGCTCGAGCATCGCGCGATGCACGACCCGCTGACCGGGCTGCCGAACCGCGAGCTGCTGATGGACCGCCTGTCGGTCGCGCTGGCCCGCCTCGGCCGCCAGGGCACAGCGGTCGGCGTGCTGTTCATCGACCTCGACGGCTTCAAGGAGGTCAACGACGTCCACGGCCACGACGTAGGCGACGAGCTCCTGGTGAGCGTCGCCCAGCGGCTGCGCCGCGAGGTGCGCGACGGCGACACGGTCGCGCGTTTCGGCGGCGACGAGTTCGTCGTCCTGTGCGAGGACCTCGTGCGGATCGACTCGGCGGAGCCGCTCGCGCGCCGCCTGGCCGACGCGGTCGCCCAGCCGGTCAGCACCGGCGAGCGGCTGCTTGTCGTGCAGGCGAGCATCGGCGTCGTCGTCGAGCAGAACCCGGCGACCAGCGCCGAGGCGCTGGTGAAGAAGGCCGACGCGGAGATGTACCGCGTCAAGCACGGCAGCCGCTAGCGGCGCGGCCACGCCCTACCGGGGCGCAGGCGGCGGCGGCGGCGGGGGCTGCGTCTGAGGCGAGGGCTGGGGAGCGCCCTGCGGCCGGGGCGCGAGGATGTCGCGCATGTGCCGGCGCTCCGCGTCGAGCGCGCGGATCTGCGCTCGTACGACCGCCGCGTTTCGCTCGAGCCGCTCGGTCTGAGCGCTCAGCGCGGAGAGCATTCGTCGCTGGCGATCGAGCAGCATCAGGACCTCGCTGGTCGCCGGCGCGGTCAGCCGCCCGCTCGCCCCGGAGCGGATCGCGGCGGCCTGCAGCCGGGCGCTCGCGCGGATCTCGGCGGCCGCCATCTCCGCGAGCGTGATCACGCTCTCGACCAGCCGGTCGCTGCGTTCGGCGAGACCCTGGTCGGCGATCAGGGCGGGCGCCGGCGACTCGCGCTGCTGCTCGCCCTCAGCTCGGGGCGCCGGCGGCGCCGCCGGCTCCGCGGCTCGGGCGGACTCCAAAACGGGCGCCTCCGTGGCGCCAACCGGTTGCGACGGCTGCTCCGGGATGGCGGTCGGCCGTCGCGGGCGCGGCGCCGGGGGCAGCGGCAGATCCGCCGGTTTCGCCTCGCCCGAGCCGCGCACGATCTCGGCCTCGGCGGCGCCGAGGCGGCGCACCTGCTCGGCGAGCAGCGTCACCTGGCGGCGCAGGTCTGCGGCCGAGATGTCGCTCTGCTGTGGCGGCTGCTCCGGGCCTTCGCCCAGGGAGTCGCTGTTGTCGGGTCGGGATTTGGGCATGGGCCGGCTCGCCGTGCGAACGTACACCAACGTGGGGCTGTCTGGCTAGGCAGGTTTTCCCCACGTATGCTTGAGTTTCGAGGGGAACGCGATGCGCTTACGCGGCGCGGTCGCGCTCAAGCATTTCGCCAAGAACGCCGACACCGATAGCAGTGGCGCACTCCGACGAGCAATCCAGCGGTCCCCTGCTCACGGCGCAGGATGTCAGCACGCGCGTGGGCGAGATCCTCGGCGCCGCCGAGCGGGAGGCGCGCGAGATGATCGCCGCCGCGCGCGGCGAGGACGCCGAGCCGCTCGCCCCCGTCAATCCGACGCTCGATGATCTGGCGCGTGCGGTCGAGCGCCTCAGCCTTCGCCTCGACGCCTTCGAGCTCGACATCTCCGCCCAGATCGACGCGCTCGTCCGCGGCCTGCACGCCGTGCTCGCGAACGGTGGCGTGTCCGAGGCCGCGCCCGACGTCCCGCCGCAGTCCGGCGCCTACGACCCCGTCTTCAGCTCCACCACGCCGCTGCTTCCCGAGCTTGAGGTCACGCCGGAGCTGGCGGCCGCCCGCGTTCGCGCGATCGATCTCGCCCTCGCCGGCTACACGCGCGAGGCGATCGCCAACGAGCTCGCCGTCTCGTTCGAGCGCGCCGACGTCGACGCGCTGCTCGACCGCGTGCTGGTCGGCTGAGCCCGCCCACCGCGTCGCGCCGACGCGCACGACGACACGCGGGCGACGACACCCGCGGCTGTTAGGCTTCCCGCTTCGTGAGCACCACGAGTGAGACCTTCGACGCCGCGCGCACCCGCGAGATCCTCGAGCAGCTCGACCGCGACGGCTACGTGCACCTCCCGGGCGTGCTCTCGCCCGAGGAGGTCGCGGAGCTGCGCGAGGTCGTCGAGCCGCTCGCGAAGGAGCACTTCGACCCCGAGCTGGGTTTCACGCACGCGCTCGGCGCCGCCTACCTGCACCCGCGCCTGATGGACCTCGCCGTCGACCCGCGACTGATGGGCGTGCTCGCCGGCGCGCTGACGCCGAACCTCCACATCTACCACTCGCACATCGACGTGCACCCGCCGGAGGAGCCCAAGCCGAACGCCTGGCGCTGGCACGAGGACGGCGGCCGCCAGACCGCGGACCTCGAGTACCGCGCGCGCCTGTCGGCAAAGCTCGGCTACTGGCTGAGCGACTGCGACGAGCCCGGCATGGGCAACCTCGAGGTAATCCCCGGCAGCCACCTCTGGACCGACTACCTGCCGCGCACCCCCGGCGAGACGCCGGAGGGCGCGATCCAGGTGCTCGCCAAGGCCGGCGACGTCACGCTGTTCGAGCGGCGCATCTGGCACGGGCGCAGCACCAACCTCTCCGACCGCACGCGGATGGTCGTCTTCTTCGGCTACAGCCCCCGCTGGATCGTCCAGCGCGAGTTCCCGAGCGCCGAACAGCTGCAGGCGGCGGTCGGCGACCCGCTGCGCCGCCAGCTGATCGGAGCGCCGGACTGGGATTCCTGCCACGTGGGCAAGGCCGAGCTGCCGCTCACGCAGTACCTGGCCGCGGTCTGACTTTCGCTTCCGCTTTTCCGGGGGGTGCATGCACCCCCGGCCGGACGGTGCATGCACCGTCCGGCGGATCGGCGCATGCGCCGATCCGAACAGCACCCGGCTAAGCTCCGCGCAATGCTGCCGGAGCTCGCCTTCGTGCTGGCGCCGCGCCAGAACCTGTTCTTCGTCGAGCTGGTTGACGCGCTTGCGGCGGAGGCGCAGGCCGCGGGCGCGCGCACGTCGCTGCACGTCGGCAACTTCCCGCCGCCGCGGCGGGACCTCGTCTACGTTCTGGTCCCGCCGCACGAGTACTTCACGCTCATGCACGGGCGGATCGGGCCGCCGCCGGAGGCCCTGCGGCGCACCGTGTTCATCTGCGCCGAGCAGCCGAACACGCCGTTCTTCGAGGACGACGTAGCCCTCGCCCGGCGCGGCGGCGCCGTCTTCGACATCAACCGCGACGCGGTCACGGAGTTCGCCCGGGCGGGGATCGTCGCGCGGCACCTGCAGCTCGGCTGGAGCGCCGGCTGGGACCACTTCAGCGAGCGCGAGCGCGACATCGACGTGCTGTTCATCGGCGGCCTCAGCCAGCGGCGCACGCTCGCGCTGGCCCGCTACGCGAGCACGCTGTGGCGGCGGCGGGTCTGCTACGTCCTCGCCGACAACTCGCGGCCGCACTGGCTGCCCTCGGAGAGCTTCCAGCACAGCGATGACAAGTGGGAGCTGCTCGAGCCGCGCCAAGGTGCTGCTGAACATCCACCAGGGCGAGACCCCCTACTTCGAGTGGCTGCGGGTCGTGCAGGCGATCGCCTGCGGCGCGGTCGTGGTGTCCGAGCGCTCGATCGACGTCGCGCCGCTCGTGCCCGGGCGCACCTGCTCGCCGGGAGACGCTCGACTCGCTCGCGCTGATCGCCCAGCTGCAGCTCGACGACGCCGACCGTCGCGTGGCGATCCAGACCGAGGCCCACCGCTTCCTGCGCGAGCAGCTGCCGCTGGCCGGCGCCGTCGGCGGCTCTGCTGCGCAGCGCGAGCACGCTGGCCGAGGCCGAGGCGCTGCCCGCGTCGGACGACGCGTTCTTCACCCAGCCGCAGCCCGATCCCGACGCGATCGCGATCTTCGCCGAGCCGGCGCGGGTGCCGTCGATGCCCGGAGACGAGCCGGCGACCGCGAGCCTTCGCCGCGGTGTGAAGCGCGATGCTGCTGGAGCTGGCGGACGTTCGCCGCCAGCTGACCGCGACCCAGCTCGAGTTGCGCAGCGGGCGTCCGACGCGAGCGCATCGAGCTGGTCGCGCGCACCCGCGCCTACCCCGCGGCGCGACCGCGCGTGTCGGTGATCGTCGCCCTCTACAACTACGAGGACCACGTGATCGGCGCGCTCGAGTCGCTGCGGCGCTCGCAGATCGCGGAATGGGAGCTCGTGGTCGTCGACGACGGCTCCGGCGACCGCTCGCTGGAGCGGGTGAAGGCCTGGATCGCCCAGCACCAGGACCTCGCCGCGCTGCTGCTGCGCCACCCGGTCAACCAGGGCCTCGGGCCGACGCGCAACGACGCGCTCGACTGGGCGCGCGGAGAGTTCTGCTTCATCCTCGACGCCGACAACGAGATCTACCCGCACTGCCTGGCGCGGCTGATCGAGGCGCTCGATCGCGACGCCGGCGCGGCGTTCGCGTACGGGATCCAGGAGCGCTTCACTGCGGGCGAGCCGAGCGGCCTGCAGAACGTGCTGGCGTGGGAGCCGCGCCGGCTGCGCGTGGGCAACTACATCGACGCGATGGCGATGATCCGCACCAGCGTCCTGCGCGAGGAGCTCGGCGGCTACGCCCGCGATCGCCGCCTGCACGGGCTGGAGGACTACGACCTGCTGGTGCCGCCTCGCGGACCGCGGCCGCCGCGGCGCGTTCGTGCCCGAGATCGTCGCTCGCTACCGACACCAACGCCACTCGATGCAGTCGCTGACGAACATTTCCGGAACCGAGGCGCTTCGCTCGTGATCGAGCGCAGCCCGCGGCTGATGGCGGGCATGGCGCCGCCGCTGTAGCGGCCCTTTCCGGCGCTCAGCCGCGGGTGAGCGCCGCTTGGCCGCTCGCAGCGGCGCGGTGATCCGCCAGCTCGGATCGACCTCGGAGCACCGCCTCGAGCACGCCGCCGGCACGGCGATCTCGGCCTCGAGCGCCGCCACCTGGGCGCTCCGGCCGGCGATTGTCCTCGACGCGGCGGCCACTCACGCTCCTGCTCGCGGTCGCGCAGCAGCGCGAGCGCGGTCCTCCCGCTCGGCCTTCAGGCGGCCTCGAGCTCGCCTCGAGCGCCCGTGCCTCCGCGACGCGATCGAGGCTTCCTGAGGCGCTTGTAGTGCTCGAGCCAGCCGCGCAGCTCGACCGTGTGCGTGAGCGTGACGGCCGGCGCACCGAGCTGCGGAATCGTTGCGCCGGCGAGAGCGAGCGTGTACAGCTCGTCGTCGGCCTGCGGCGCGACGAGCGACTCGACCGCTGCATGCGGCGAGCGGACCGGCGGCCGGCGCGGCCGACACCACGCTCGCGAGCATCGCGTGCTGGGCGACCAGCGCGACGGCCGGAAAGCGCGCCTCGAGCGCCGCGCGGAGTTCCCGTGGCGTGTACTCGTGACGATGGTGCGGGTTCCCGGGGACGTAGCGATCACGGTTGGGCGAGGAGATGATCAGCAGCCCGTCCGGCGCCAGCACGCGCCGCAGCTCGTCGAGCACGCCTGTTGCGGTCATCGACGTGCTCGATCACCTCGAAGCACACGACGGCTTCGAAGCTGTCCGCGGCGAAGGGAAGCGACGCGACGTCGGCGACCTCGAAGCGCACGTTCTCCGGCGCGCCCTGCCTCGCGACCTCGAGCACCGACTCGGCGACGTCCACGCCGGTGACCTCCCGTCGCCCCGGCGTCGCTCGAGCATCGTGCTCCCGTAGCCGACGCCGCAGCCGGCGTCCAGGACGCGGCGATCCGCGACGAAGTGGCCGGCCCACCCGTAGCGCGCGAGATGCTCTGCTGCGACCAGCTCGCCTGCCATCTCGGCCGGAACGAACCGTTCCGGCACGCCGTTCTCCGAGCCCGAGAGGGACGCGCCCGCCGAGGAATCGGCGCCGACGGCCACGTGCTCAGCCACGGCTCAACCTGCGCGCGGTGCGTTTGAGGAGCCGCAGCGGGGCGGTGATACGCCAGCTCAGCGAGCCTGCATGTCGCGGAGGATACGGTTAGCGCGTTCGAGGTCCAACGCGGCCGCGCGCTGTTGCGCTGCCAGTTCCTGCGCGCTCGGGCCGAGGTTGCCGGCGTCGCGGGCTGGATCGCTGTGTTGCGCCCACGCCTCACGAAGTCGGCGTTCCATCATCTCCGGCGGCTGCCGATCGAAAGGGCCGCTGGACGCCTCCAGCGCCGCCAGTACGTCGAGCGTCGGGCGAACGAGCGCAAACAGCTCGTGGAAGCGATCCTGGCGGACCGGTCCGGCGGCGTTGAACGTTCCGCTTGCGTCGACGATCATGACGCCGAGGCCACCCCAGAGCTCGAGCCGGTAGGGCTCATCCCGAGCCAGGTAGCCCGGCACGAAGTCGAGATCGAGATAGGTCGCCTTGGGGTGCTTGTGGACCTGCGCTTGCTCGATGCCGGCCCGCACCTCTTCGTTCATCGTGTCGTGCAGCAGCACAACCGTCTGGCGAACCGAATCGGAAGCCAGCAGGTCCGCGAGGTCCCGGCGCACGCCCTCGGCGCTGTGGTCGCCGTCGACCAGGACGAAGTCGACGTTGCGGCCTGCGGCTTCCAGTTTCGCCAGGAGCGTCGGGAGCAGAGCGTGACTGTCGCCGGTGTGAAAGCTGACGTTCGGCAGGGCGGCAATGTCAGGCGGCGGTGGCACGAGGTCGAACGAGTGGATCTCGGTGCTGTGGGCTGCAACGCGTCGCAGGCTGCCACCCTCGGCCGTTCCGATCTCGATCGCCAGCGTCGGCTTGATCTGAGAAAGCACTCCCTCCAGGGTGGCGCGCTCGCCGAAGGACATCTGCCACGGCGTGGCGGCGAATATCGCGAGGCTCTCGACGCTGCCGGACCGCAGAGGCACGCCGGCCAGGGTAGCTGAGTGAGCCGCCGCGAGTTCGCAGCGCCGACGGCGCGTGGCGTTTGCGGAACCGCTCATCCGGCCGGGGCTGTTTGCGGCTGGCGGTGCCTGGCAGATGGCCGCCGAGCGCCGCGACCGAGCAGGGGTCAGCGGCGGACCCTGCGCCGGGCGGCGTCGACCGCGCGGGCCGGCGGACCCATGACGCGCCAGCGGCGCGAGCCGACGACAACCGCGTAGCGGCGTTCGAGCTCCTGGAGCTCGTCGGCGAGACGGTGCGTCTCGGCGCTCAACTGGGCCTCTTGTGCCGCCCCGGTGGAGAGAGCCTCCCTCGCCTCGACGAGCTCGGATTCCAACGTTGCGTAGCGGGCGTGCTGCTCTGCGATCTCGCGACCGAGGCGGCTGCGGTCCTCTTCGCCCTGGGCGCGACTGATCTCCTCGAGCACGACCTCGCGTGAATGTTCGCTGACGACCCGCAGGTGCTCGGGAACGTCGATCCGCTGGTCGCCCGGGAAGAGCGACTCGAGCAGCCGCCACAGTTCGCGCTGGCGGCGCGTGAGGAGTTCACGATCGTCCCCCGGGCGCGCCACGTTGTGGTGAAGCTCGTGGTCGAGCGCTCGAGGTGCGTTGAGCGGGCGGACGCGCCGAGCGCGGCCCGGGTCGATCCGCTCGGCAGCCAGCGTGACGATCCGCTCCGCGATCGCGCCGTCCTCCAGCAGGCGCGCGTAGGGGGCGACCGTGACGGTCCGTCCGTGGAGGTGTTGAAGGAGGGACGTCATGTGCAGCTCCCATATCGCGAGTCCGTACGGCATCGGCGTCCCGTCGCGGCGACTGAGCGAGCGGGAGACCTCGATCGGATTGCGGACGACCAGGACGGGGTGGAGGTATTCGACGACGATTGGGCCCCATAGCGGCAGCATCGAGCCGATGCGGGGATCCTTCACGACGATCGGCAGCCCGTCTGCGTCGCGCAGCATGCGCTCGATCTCAGCGCGCAGGAGCGGAACGATTCGGTCCGCCGCGGCCAGCTGAGCCGCGAGTGGCGGAGCGTTGTACCACCGGCCCGCCGAGCTCCTCGAGCACGCGCTCGTTGGTCTGCAGCACGCCGAGGTTCTCGTGGTGGCCCCGGGCGTTCGACGGGGTCGCGGGCAGGACGTCGTCGTCGTGCCCTGCGAAGAACCCTGCGCTCGTGAACATGCCGGCCACGGCGCTGGTCCCGCTTCGGCCCATGCCGAGGACGACGACGCCGGCGGCTTCGCCGTGGCGGGGCTCTGAGACGACCGGCCGGCCGCTCCGACGTACGCCAGACGCGAGCTTTGGTCCGCAGCGCTGGTGCGCGCGCCGCTGGCCAGGGCGTGCTCCGCCGCGGCGTTGACGCGAGAGACGGGGCGCGAGTTGCGCGTCGGCATTAGCGGCTGAGTGTAACCAGCGCTCCGGAGCGTGCGACCGTCTGGACAGGCGTTCGACGCGGGTCGAGGCCGGCCGCGGACTCGCGCAGTCCCTGATCGGCGCGGTCCGCACCGCGTGTTCACGAGGCCCCTCCGCGGGATCGCGGCATAGCGGGAGCAGGCGGCTCGCGACCGCAGCCCTTGACTCTGACGTGGCGTGAGGCTCTAGCGTGCCCGTCATGAGGACCGTCAGCGAGGTGTCGCAGCTTGCCGGGGTGAGTGTGCGCGCGCTGCATCACTACGACGAGATCGGGCTGCTCTGCCCGAGCGAGCGCTCCGACGCCGGCTACCGCCTGTATTCGAGCGCGGACCTGGTGCGCCTGCAGGAGATCGTCGTGTGGCGTCAGCTGCGTTTCTCGCTCAGCGAGATCCGGGCGCTGCTCGACGATCCGGCGCACGAGCGCGGCGAGGCGCTGCGACGCCAGCGCGAGCTGGTCGAGCTGCAGATCGAGCGTCTCGGCGCGACCGCGCGGGCGCTGGACGCCGCGCTGGCTGCGTACGCGAAGGGAACCGAACCGGAGGAGGCGACGATGTTCGAGGGTTTCGACCCCACCGACTACGAGGACGAGGCGCGCGAGCGCTGGGGCGACACGGACGCCTACCGCGAGTCGGCGGCGCGCACGGCAGGCTACGGCGAGCGCGAGTGGCGCGAGATCCACGCCGAGTCAGAGCAGATCGTGAGCGACTTCGCGGCCGCGCTGGCGGCGGGCGAGCCGGCAACGGCGGCCGGCCCGCGGGCGGTCGCGGAGCGCCATCGGCTGCACATCTCGAAGTGGTTCTACGCCTGCTCGCCGACGATGCACCGAGGTCTCGGCGAGCTCTACGCGACCGACCCGCGCTTCGCGGCGAACTTCGAGCGCCAACAGGCCGGCCTCGCGGACTACGTGCGCGACGCGATCGACGCGAACGCCGAGGCGGTCGAGGCGGTCAGTCCCGGCTAGTCGGCGCAGCGTTTGTGGTGAGCGCGGGCGGCGGTCACCACAAACGCGAGCCCTTACCCGCAGCCGGTGTTGTTGCCGCAGCTCGGGCAGGTGTAGCAGGACCCGGTGCGCTGCATCATGCCGCCGCACTGGGTGCACGCCGGGCCGAGGTCGAGGCCGTGTAGCTTGGCCGGGACGACGGGCGGGGAGTCGGTGAACGCCGCGGCCGCCGGTTTGACGCTGCCGCCGTTGGCGGGTGGCGCGTCGCCGGTCAGAGCGCTGGCGGGCACCGCGGTGTCGGATGAGTGCAGCGCGACCGTGGCGTGCTCGGCGGATTGGCGCGCCCGCACCGCCGGCGTGAGGATGCCGAGCTCCTCCTGGGCGTCGGTGTCGAGGAAGCGCGAGGCGAGCCAGCGCATGATGTAGTCGGGCATCGACTTGGCGAACGGGATCTCCGGGTTGGACGTGATCCCCTCGGGCTCGAAGCGCATGTAGCTGAACTTCTCGACGAGCTTCTCGAGCGGCACGCCGTACTGCAGCGCGATCGAGATCGCGGTCGCGAACGCGTTCATCATGCCGCGCAGCGTCGAGCCCTCCTTGCCGATGTCGGTGAGGAAGATCTCCCCGACCGTGCCGTCCTCGTACATGCCGGCCGTGATGTAGCCCTCGTGGCCGCCGAGTGAGAACTTGTGCGTGATCGACTGGCGCTCGCGCGGCATGCGGTGGCGCTGCGGCCCCGCGTTGGCGACCGCCTCGGCGATCCTGCGCTCGAGCTCGGCAGAGTCGACCGGCTTGGCGGCGTCCTGGGCGTCGGTGCGCAGCGCCTGCGCGGTCTTTGAGCCGTCGCGGTAGATCGCGAGCGCCTTGACGCCGAGTCGCCAGGCCTGCGTGTAGGCGTCGGCGATGTCTTCGACGCTCGCCGAGGCCGGCAGGTTGACGGTCTTCGAGATCGCGCCCGAGATGAACGGCTGAACGGCACCCATCATCCGGATGTGTCCCATGTGCGAGATGGCTCGCTCGCCGACCGCGACGTCGAACACGGGCAGGTGCTCCTCGAGCAGGCCGGGCGCCCCGACGATCGTTCCGTGCTCGTTGATGTGGGCGACGATCTGCTCGATCTGCTCGTCGCTGTAGTGCAGCGTCTGCAGCGCGAGCGGGACGGTGCGGTTGACGATCGTCATCTGCCCGCCGCCGACGAGCTCCTTGAACTTGACGAGCGAGAAGTCCGGCTCGACGCCGGTCGTGTCGCAGTCCATCAGGAACGAGATCGTCCCGGTCGGCGCGAGGACCGTCGCCTGGGCGTTGCGGTAGCCGTGCAGGTCGCCCAGCTCGACCGCCTCGTCCCAGGCGGTCCGCGCGGCGCCGAGCAGCTCGCCGTCGCGCAGCTCGTCGTCGGCGATCGCGTAGCTGGCGTCGCGATGCATGCGCATCACCGAGTTGTGCGCCTCGCGGTTCTCTGCGTAGCGCTCGTAGGGACCGAGCGCCGAGGCGACGCGCGCCGACTGGGCGTAGGCGCGGCCTGTCATCAGCGCGGTGATCGCGGCGGCGGTCGCGCGACCCTCGTCTGAGTCGTAGGGCATGCCGTCGGCCATCAGGTAGGCGCCGAGGTTGGCGTAGCCGAGGCCGAGCTGGCGGAAGGCCCGGGCGTTGACGCCGATCTGCTCGGTCGGGTAGCTGGACGGACCGACGACGATCTCCTGCGCGAGCAGGACGATGTCGACTGCGTGCTCGAACGCGTGCACGTCGAAGGTGCCGTCGGGACGGCGGAACTTCATCAGGTTCAGCGAGGCGAGGTTGCAGGCGGAGTCGTCGACGTGCATGTACTCGCTGTTGTGAACGACGATCCCGGTGCCAGCGTCGACCGTTGCGACGACGAAGTTGTGCACCCCGTCGACCTCCATGTCGAACACGGGTGCGGGATCAACGAGATCCAACATCGTCACGCTACGAACCGCCACCGTCGTCGTGGTGCGAACGAGATAAGGCAGCTCGCCGTCCGGCATGTCGCAAGTCGCCTGCATCTGTGTCCCCGGGGTCAGTGCTTCCGCTGCGACCCACTGCCCGGACGCCGCGAGAAAGCGGTGTTCGGGCGTGCAGCGCAGGAGGCTTCCGTCGCTCAGCTCCACGGCCGTCAGACGGGTCGCGTCGCCCGCCTTCCACACCCGAGAGATGCCGCGCACGACGCGCTCCCCGGTCTCGGTGTCGAACGCCTCAACAGCCGGCAACTGGACGCCCTCGTCCGTCATGTTGCAGAGTTCCTCGAGCGTCCAATCTCCGTCGGTCGTCCGCACGACCGTGTCGCCGACGAAGCAGCACGGATTCGACGCGTTGATCCGCCCACTCACCGGGCTGGTGTGCCAGCGGTTGATCGTGGTGTCGTACTGCACGCCCGGGTCGGCGCAGCGCCAGGCGGCCTGGGCGATCTCGCGCATCAGCTCGCGCGCCGGGATCGGCTCGCCGACCGGCTCGCCGGTCGCGCGGGCGATGAGGCGCCACTCGCCGTCGTTCTCGACCGCCTGCATGAACTCGTCGGTCACGCGGACCGAGTTGTTGGCGTTCTGGTACTGGATCGAGAGGAAGCCGTCGCCGTCGATCGACATGTCGAAGCCGGCGTCGCGCAGCGCCGCGGCCTTCTCCTCCTCCTTCGCCTTGCAGGTGATGAACTCGCGGATGTCCGGGTGGTCGATGTCGAGCACGACCATCTTCGCCGCGCGCCGTGTCTTGCCCCCGGACTTGATCGTGCCCGCCCAGGCGTCGGCGCCGCGCATGAACGAGACCGGGCCGGACGCCGTGCCGCCCTTCGACAGCGGCTCCATCGAGCCGCGGATGGCGGAGAGGTTGATGCCCGAGCCGGAGCCGCCGAGGAAGATCTTGCCCTCCTTGGTGTTCCAGTCGAGGATCGACTCCATCGTGTCCTTGACCGAGAGGATGAAGCACGCCGAGCACTGCGGGCTCTCCTCGAAGCCGACGTTGAACCAGACCGGGGAGTTGAACGCCGCCAGCTGGTGCAGCAGGATGTGGGTCAGCTCGGCCTCGAAGGTGTCGCCGTCCTCCTCGGACGCGAAGTACCCGCGCGAGCGTCCCCAGTCGGCGATCGTGCCGGCGACGCGGCCGATCATCTGCTTGACGGAGCGCTCGCGCTCGGGCGAGGCCAGCTGGCCGCGGAAGTACTTCTGCGCCACGATGTTGGTCGAGTTCTGCGACCAGGAGGCCGGGAACTCGACGTCGCGCTGCTCGAAGGCGACGTGGTCGCCGTGCCCGATCCGGGCGTCGCGGATCTCCCACTCGACGGTGTCGAACGGGTGGACTCCGGGCGTCGTGAAGACGCGCCGAAGGCTCAGCGCGTCGTGGCGGATCGTGGTATCGGCGGCACGTGCTTCCATGGCGTTTCCCTCTCTGCGTCGCGGCGTCGACGCACTGGCGAAGTGATCGGTTGGGGCCGACGATCTTCCGCCTCGGCTCGGACGGAAGGACTACGCCATCTCCTACCAGGGATTTTACTAGGCGCGGGTGCTGGGCCGGCCGTTTTCAGGCTGCAACGGCGCGCCCAGAACGGCCCGCCGAACGCCCGCTCAGCGCCCTAGTCGCAGCCAGTCGCCGAACTCGGCGAGCACCCCCGCTGCGCGGTAGCGCGCCTCTCCGACGGCGTGTCGCGTCTGCGCCAGCCAGGTCGGATCCAGGCCCAGCAGGTTCAGCACGACGACCGCCAGGGCCGCCAGGGCGAGCAGTGCTAGCAGGGCCGCGAAGGCGATCACCACGCGGACATCCTAGGTCGCCGCCCGGGTCCTCGCCGCTGCCCGCGGCGCGCACCCCCCCCCCCCACCCCCCGACCCTCAATCCAACAGGTCCGCCAGCTCCCGCAGGGCGTCGGCCACCAGCTCCTGCGGCGTGCGCGTCGCGTCGAGCGTGCGGACCCGCACGGGGTCGGCGGCCGCGAGCTCGGCGTAGGTGGCGGCGATCCGTGCGAAGAACTCGTCGGCCTCGCGCTCGAGCCGGTCGGGGTGCTCGTCGCGCCCGCCGCGCCTCGCCCGCCCGACCGCCGGGTCGATCGCCAGCAGCAGCGTGCGGTCGGCCGCGAGGCCCGCGGTCGCGAACTCGTTGATCGCGCGCACCGCGGCGACGCCGAGCCGCCGGCCGCCGCCCTGGTAGGCGAGCGAGGAGTCGAGGTAGCGGTCGAGCAGCACCCAGCGCCCGGCGTCGAGCTCCGGCCGGACGCGCTCGCTCACCAGCTGCGCGCGCGAGGCGGCGTACAGCAGCGCCTCCGCGCGGTCGGCGATCTCCAGCTGGGGGTCCTTGACCAGCGCACGGATCCGCTCGCGCCAGCGCGACGCCGCCCGGCTCGCGCAGCGCCACGGCGTCGACGCCGCGCCCGCGCAGCGCCTCGGCGAGGCCGGCGGCGAGCGTCGTCTTGCCGGCGCCGTCGATGCCCTCGATCGTGATCAGACGGGCGGTCACCGACGCAGCGTAGTTGGCCGGCCGGGCTGCACCGCGGCCCGACTGCGAGACCGGCGCGGGACACCGGCCGGCGGACGTATAGTGGCCGCATGAGGGGGACGATCCTGAAACTGGCCGTGGCAGCCGCAGCGCTCGTCGCGCTCGCGCCGGCCGCCACCTCGGCCCTGGCGAGCGCCGCGCCCACACCGCGCGCGCAGGCCGCCGCCGGGCGCTGCCTGACCGCGCAGCTGCAGGTCAGGCTCGGGCGCGCCGGCGTCGCCCTCGGCCACGTCGGCCAGGTCGTGAGCTTCAGGAACGTCTCGCACTCCACGTGCACCCTGTACGGCTACCCGGGGCTGCAGATGCTCGACGCGAAGGGCAGGCCGATTCGCACGCAGGTGCTCCGCGGCGTCGCCTACACCGTCCCCGCGATGCCCGAGCACCTTGTCTCCCTCGCGCCCGGTGGGGAGGCCTCGTTCGACCTCGGGTTCGACGACGCGACCGGATACGGGCTCGAGAGCTGCCCGACGTCCTCGCGGGTCGAGCTCACCCCGCCCAACGCCTACCGGCCGATCACCATCGCCTGGCGCATCCAGCCCTACGGCGGCGGCACGATCCAGCACCTGCGCTGCGGCCAGATCACCGTCTCGCCGGTCTTCGCGGGGAGCTCGCCCGGCGGAACGTGAGCGCGCGCGGGACCCGCGACCGCGTCCCGAGCTAACCTCCCGCCGCAGCGATGGCCTACGACGAGGATCTGGCAAACCGCCTGCGCGAACTGCTCGCCGGCGAGGACGCGATCACCGAGAAGCGGATGTTCGGCGGCCTCGCGTTCATGCTGAACGGCCACATGTCGGTCAGCGCCTCGCGCAGCGGCGGCCTGCTCGTGCGGATCGACCCGGCCGATACGGACGCGGCGCTGGAGCGCCCTCACGTCAAGCGGATGGAGATGGGCGGGCGCACGATGGACGGCTGGATCCTCGTCGCGCCCGAGGCGCTGGCGACGATGCGCGAGCTGCGCGCCTGGGTCACCCAGAGCGTCGGCTTCGTCAAGACGCTGCCGCCGAAGTAGCGCCCCTCACGGCAGCACCCAGATCTCCGTCGAGGTGATCAGCTCCACGGGCTGGGCGAGCAGGTGCTTGCCGGCCTCATCCCAGCGGGCGTTGACCTCGGTCGCGCGCAGGCGCGCCCACGCCGTCTCGGCGTCGGGGTGGCAGACCGAGTAGATGCTGACCATCTGCTCGTGGCGAAAGAGGCGCATCTCGCTGAACCCGGCCGCGTGCAGCGCCTCGACCATCTCGGGCCAGATCTCGTCGTGGCGGACCTGGTACTCCTCCTCGACGCCCGGACGCAGGGTGATCTGGAGCAGCGAGTGCTCGGTCGGTTCGTTGGCTGGCGGTGCGCTGTCGGTCATGCGTGCTCCCAGGGTCGTGTTGCGGGTCCGCCGGCAGCGGACGGCGGCGCGGGTCCTCCCGCGAGCCGCGAGCCTAGCGTGGTTGCTCCGCTACGTTTACGCAGCCAATGGCTGCGGCCACCGCCACGCCCGGGCCGGATCGACGCCGCGACGCGACCGTCGTCGCTCGGCCGTGACGACGGCGCCCGACTCGAGCCTCGCGGGGCAGACGGCGGTCGTCGCCGGAGCCTCAAGCGGCGTCGGGCTCGCGGTGGCGCGCGGCCTCGCCGCCGCCGGCATGAGGACCCACGCCCTCGCGCGCCGGGCGGACCTGCTCGAGCACGCGCGCGAGTCGTGTCGCGAGCTCCCGGGCACGCTGCTGCCGCACGCGATCGACGTCACCGACCGCGACGCCGTCAATGCCTTCGGAGCCCGCGTTGGCGCCGAGGGCGACCTGCGACTGCTGGTCGTGGCCGTCGGCGTCAACCTGCGAGAGCGCAAATTCGACCAGCTCAGCGCCGAAGCGTGGGATCACGTCCTCGCGACGAACCTGACCGGCGCGTTCAACATGGTGCACGCGCTGCGCGTCCCGCTGGGCGCGCACGGCGCGAGCGACGTCGTGCTCGTCGGCTCGGTGTCGAGCGCGTGGCCGGACCACTCCGGCGCCGCCTACCAGGCCTCGAAGGCGGGACTCCTCGGCTTCGCCCGCGCGCTCGCCCTGGAGACCCACGGTCAGGGGATGCGCGTCACGACGCTGCTCCCGGGCATGATCGACACGCCGCTGATCGACTCGCGCCCGCAACCTCCCGGCGAGGCGGTCCGGCGGCTGATGCTCGATCCGCAGGACGTCGCCGACGCCGCGATGTTCGCCGTCACGCTGCCGCGCCGGGCGAACGTGGCCGAGTTGACGATCCTGCCCTCGGCGCTGCAGGCCGTGGGCGGGACACGCGGGCCCGCGGACGCGGACGCGGACGGGCCCCCCGCCTGAGCGGTCCCGATTCGGGCTAGGCTGGCGATCAGCGTGAGCGCCACCACCCTCCCCGGCATCGACGAGCACCCGCACGCGCGCGCGCTGCTGCTGCCCGCGCTGCCGCCGGGGGAGGCCTCGCACGCCTACCTGTTCCACGGGCCGGCCGGCGCCGGCAAGCGCGCGGTCGCGCGGGCGTTCGCCTCGGCGCTGCTGGTGGACGGCGCCCCGGACCCGGTCGAGGCCGCCGAGCGGGTCGCGCGCGGCGCGCACCCCGACCTGACGTGGGTGACGCCGAGCGGCGCCTCCGAGATGCTCGTCGCCGACATCGACGAGCCGGTCGTCGCGGCGGCCGCGCGCACGCCGTTCGAGTCCCACCGCCGCGTGTTCGTGATCGAGGGCGCCGAGACGATGCACGACTCGACCGCCAACCGGCTGCTCAAGACGCTCGAGGAGCCCGCCGAGTTCGTGCACCTGATCCTGCTGACCACGCGCCCGGGGGAGGTGCTGCCGACGGTCGCCTCGCGCTGCCAGCACGTTCGCTTCGAGGCGCCGAGCGCGGCACGGCTCGCGGAGCGCCTCGAGGCCGAGGGTGTCGCCCCACAGGTCGCGGCGGCCTGCGGGCGTCTCGCGCTGGGGGACGGCGAGCGGGCCGTGGCGCTCGCGCTCGGCGACGGCCCGGCACTGCGCGAGGCGGCGGAGGCGTTCGCGCTCGGCGCGCTGCGCGGCGAGCTGGCGGAGCGCCCGTGGATGGGCCTGCTCGAGCTGGCCAAGCGGGCCGGCGAGGACACCGCCGGCCGGCTCGAAGAGCGCCACCGCGACGAGCTCGAGTTCATCGCCCGTTCCGAGCGCGTCCGCTACGAGCGCGAGCACGCGGAGCGCGTCAAGCGGGCGCAGCGCCGCAGCTCGGCGAGCACGCTCGACGTCGGCCTCGGGCTGGTCGAGCTGTGGTACCGCGACGCCGCGATGGTGCTCGAGGGGGCGGTCGAGCTGATCCACGCGGTCGACCGCCTGCCGGCGCTCGAGGCGACGGCGGTCGGGCAGACGCCGCGCTCGCTGCACCGCGCGCTCGAGCTCGTCGTCGACACGCGCGAGCGGCTCGCCCTGAACGTCACCGAGGAGCTGGCGCTCGAGGCTCTCGCCTACCGTCTGGCGGGCGCCTGAGTGTCCCGCGCCGCAGCGCCGCTCGAGCAGCCGCCCCGAACCCGCGACGCCGCCCGCACCTCCTGAGCGTCGCGACACCGGACCGCGGCACCGGACCGCACCCGCCCCGGCGGGCGCCGATCCGGCTCCCGCCGCCGCAGCTGCTGGTCGTCCTCGGCGGCGCCTCCGGGTACGCCGGAGCGGGCGTCGCGGTGCTGCTGTTCGCCTCCGTCGAGCCCTCGGCGCTGGCCTGGCTTCGCTCGCTGCTCGCGGCGATCGTGCTGTGCGCCTGGCGGCGTCCGTGGCAGTCGGCGTGGACGCGGCGGCGCCTCGCGCTCGCCGCGGCCTTCGGGGTCACGATCGCGCTCGTCAACGTCGCCTTCTACCTCGCGATCGCGCACCTCGCGCTCGGCACCGCCGTCGCGATCGAGTTCGTCGGGCCGGTGGCGGTGGCGGCGATCGGCTCGCGGCGGCGGCGCGACTTCGGCGGCCTCGTCCTGCTCGTGGGCGGCGTCGGGCTGCTGAGCGGCGTGCACTTCTCCGGGAACGCGGTCAGCGTCGCCTGGGCGCTCGCGGCCGGCGTGGGCTGGGCCGGCTACATCGTGCTCGGACACCGCCTCGCGCTGGCCACGGACCTGCGCGCGCAGGACGGACTCGCGGCCGGGCTCGCGATCGGCGCGGTCCTGCTCGCGCCGATCTTCGCCTGGCACGCCGGACCGGCGTTCACGAGCCTCAGCCGGTTCGCCCGCGCGCTGCTCGTCGCGGTCGCCTCCTCGCTCGTCCCCTACTCGCTCGAGCAGCTCGCGATGACCCGCCTGACCCGCCCGCGCTTCGCGATGACGCTCGCCCTCCTGCCCGCGACCGCGACGCTGATGGGGCTGGTCGTGCTGGGGCAGCTGCCCTCGATCGCCGACGCCACAGGGATCGCGCTGGTGATCGGGGCGATCACGCTGACCGCCTGAGCGCCGCGCCGTAAACGACGGCCGCGCCGCCCGCGCGAAACCCTCGTGGCGGACGATCGGCGAGAGCCGATCGGAGCACCTTCGAAAACTCTTCATCCACCTTCAGTGATTTCTGACGCGAACGGGGGAGACTGACGGCGAGCTACCGAGAGGATCCCCATGACCGTTGCTGCCGCTCCCCAGTCTTCCCGCCGCGTCGCCGTGTTCGGGTCCGTCGCCGCCGAGCAGGAGATGACGGCGGACCGCGACCAGACCCTCTCGCCGCCGGCCCGCGCGGTGCTGGAGCTCGTGTTCGAGTCGATCGCCTCGAGCGCCCCGGCGATCGCGCGACCGATCCTCGACCGCGCGGTCGCGGAGGGCGCGATCACCCGCGCCGAGCGCCACGCGATGCTGATCGAGCTGAGCGATCCGGCGGCCTCCGAGGAGGACGTGGTCGTCGCTCACCGACTCGAGCCAGGCGGCGGGGCGCACGCTGCGCGAGGCGCTGAGCGCGATCCGCCGCGCGGCGCCCGCCATCGCGCGGCCGATCCTCGATGAGGCCGTCGACGAGGAGCGGCTCACCCCGGCGCAGGAGCGGCGCATCCTCGAGCGGCTGCGCAGCGGCTCGGCGCGCGCCCTGCGCGGCGCGATCGGCGAGCGCTTCGTCGCGCCCGCCGGCGGCTGAGCGGGTTCCGCCCGCCCGCCCGCGCGGCGGGCCCACACGCCGCGCCCCGTATTCTGATCGCATGAACTTCCTCGCCGATCTCTTCAAGGACAAGACGCGCATGATCACGGCCGAGCGGGCGCTTCCCGGCCGCGAGCGCGAGATGCCGGTCCCCGAGCGCCACTTCGTGCTGGGCACGCCGCTTCGGCCGCCGTTCCCGGAGGGCTTCGAGTCCGCGGTCGTCGGCATGGGCTGCTTCTGGGGCGCCGAGCGCGTCTTCTGGCAGGCGCCGGGCGTCTACACGACCGCGGTCGGCTACGCCGGCGGCTTCACGCCGAACCCGACCTACGAGGAGGTCTGCTCGGCCTCGACCGGCCACACCGAGGCGGTGCTCGTCGTCTTCGACCCCGCGGCGACCAGCTACGAGCAGATCCTGCGCCTCTTCTGGGAGGGCCACGACCCGACCCAGCACATGCGCCAGGGCAACGACGTCGGCACCCAGTACCGCTCCGCGATCTACACCCACGGCGACGCGCAGGCGGCGACCGCGCTGCGCACGCGCGACGCCTACGCGGAGATGCTCCGCGCGAGCGGCTACGGCGAGATCGCGACCGAGATCGCGCCCGCCGGCCCGTTCTACTACGCCGAGGACTACCACCAGCAGTACCTGGCGAAGAACCCGAACGGCTACTGCGGCCTCGGCGGGACCGGCGTCAGCTGCCCGATCGGCGTGGCCGCGTCGAGCTGAGCTTCGGCTGCTTTGGTGGCGGCGCGATCTGCGCTGCCGCGTCGATGTCGAGACGACGGGGTAGGTTAGGGGGCTGATGACCGCTGACTCCAACCGCCCCGCGATCCTCGCCGCCGGCATCGTCAAGCAGTTCGGCAAGACGCGCGCCCTCGACGGCTTCGACCTCGAGGTCGCGCCCGGCACCGTGTTCGGGCTGCTCGGTCCGAACGGCGCCGGCAAGACGACGGCCGTGCGGATCTTCACGACGCTGCTCGAGCCCGACGGCGGCCACGCCGAGGTCGCCGGTCTCGACTGCGTCCGCGACGCCCACCGGCTGCGCGAGCAGATCGGGCTGGCGGGACAGTACGCCGCGGTCGACGAGCTGCTGACCGGACGCGAGAACCTGGAGATGGTGGGGCGCCTGTACCGCCTGTCGCGGGCCCGCGCGCGCGCCCGGGCGCTCGAGCTGCTCGAGCAGTTCGGGCTCACCGACGCCGCGAACCGCCCGGCGAGGACCTACTCCGGCGGCATGCGCCGCCGCCTCGACCTCGCCGCGGCGCTGATCATCACACCGCCGGTGCTGTTCCTCGACGAGCCGACGACCGGGCTCGATCCGCGCGGGCGCCTGTCGATGTGGGAGCTGATCTCCGAGCTGCGCGCCGGGGGAGCGACGCTGCTCTTGACCACGCAGTACCTCGAGGAGGCCGACGTGCTGGCCGACCGCATCGCCGTGATCGAGCGCGGCCGCACGATCGCCGTCGGCACGGCCGATGAGCTGAAGCGCCAGGTCGGCGGCGAGCGGATCGAGCTGACGCTCGCGCGCGGCACCGACCTGCAGGCCGCGGCCGCGGTGCTCGCGCCGCACGTCGACAGCACCGTGCGAGTCGCGGCCGAGACCCGCCACATCTCCGGCGCCGCGGCCCACGGCGCGCGCCGCCTCGCCGAGGTGGTGCGCGACTTCGACGCCGCCGCGATCGAGATCGACGACCTCTCGGTGCGCCGCCCGACGCTCGACGACGTCTTCCTGTCGCTGACCGGCCACGCCGCCGAGGAGGAAGAGGAGGAGAAGGCCGCATGAACACCGACGCGCAGCGGCACGGCTGGCTCTACTGGCAGGTCTCCGACGCGATCGTGCTGACCGAGCGCGCGCTTCGCCACATCCCGCGAAACCCGGAGCTCCTGATCTTCTCGACGATCCAGCCGGTGATGTTCGTGCTGCTCTTCCGCTACGTCTTCGGCGGCGCGATCAAGCTGCCGCCGGGGATCTCCTACGTCAACTACCTGATGGCCGGCGTGTTCGTGCAGACCGTCGCGTTCGGCTCCTTCACGACCGGCGTCGGGCTCGCGCAGGACCTGCAGAGCGGCCTGATCGACCGCTTCCGCTCGCTGCCGATGTCGCGCGCCGCCGTGCTGATCGGGCGCACGCTCTCCGACCTCGTTCGCAACCTCCTCGTCATCGTCGTGATGCTCGCCGTCGGCCTGCTGGTCGGCTTCAACCCGCAGGGGACGCCGGCGGAGATCGTCGCCGCGGTCGCGCTGCTTCTGCTGATGAGCTTCGCCTTCTCCTGGATCGGCGCGACCGTGGGCCTCGCGGTGCGCAACGTCGAGGCGGTGCAGTCGGCCGGGTTCATCTGGCTGTTCCCGCTGACGT
The DNA here is from genome assembly GCA_963830975.1 of uncultured Solirubrobacterales bacterium. Classification (GTDB taxonomy): domain Bacteria; phylum Actinomycetota; class Thermoleophilia; order Solirubrobacterales; family Solirubrobacteraceae; genus Palsa-513. The sequence continues at coordinate 83,521 of CAWHOI010000005.1, read as the reverse complement.
TCGCCTCGAGCGCGTTCGTCACGACCTCCTCGATGCCGGCGGGCCTGCGCGCGTTCGCCAACAACCAGCCGATCACCCACATCATCAACGCGGTGCGCGACTGGAGCCTCGGCGCCCCCGTCGGCTCGAACGGCTGGCTGGCGGCCGTCTGGGGGGTCGGCATCGTGATCGTGTTCGTGCCGGTGTCCGTGCAGCTGTACCGCCGCGTCGCGGCGACCTAGCGCGCGGCGCGCGGTCGGGTCAGTGGTGGTGGCCGGCGGGGATCGCCAGCGCCAGCGCGACGCCGAGCGCCGCGGCGAGCACCATCAGCATCGCCACGCGGCGCAGGTAGGGGCGGTATTCGGGGGGCAGTCGGTTGAGCACGATCCGCGGTGGCGGCGCTTGCGCGCGCGGCCGGCGCGCTTACGGGATCATCCCAGGCCGCGCATGCACGCCCACGCGACCCGCCTCCTCGCCGCAGCGCTCGCCACGCTCGCGCTCGCCGGCTGCGGTTCGAGCGGCGCCGTGCACGCGACGCTGGTGCTCGACTTCGTGCCGAACGCCGTGCACGCCGGCATCTACCGCGCGCTCGCCGCCGGCTACTACCGAAGCGCCGGGATCGACCTGCAGGTGATCCCGCCCAGCTCGACCTCGACGACGCTCGAGCTGATCGACGCCGGCAAGGCCCAGTTCGGGCTCGCCGACGGGATCGACGTCGCCGAGCAGATCGCGATGGGCCGCGACGCGGAGGCGATCATGGCGATCGTGCAGCGCCCGCTCGGCGCGCCGATCGCGCTCGCCAGCGAGCACCTGCGCTCCGCCGCGGACCTCGTCGGGCGCACGGTCGGGATCACCGGCGTGCCCTCCGACCGCGCCGCGCTCGACACCGTCGTCGCGCACGCCGGCGGCGACCCGGCGAAGGTGAGGGTGGTGACGATCGGCTTCGACGGCGTCGCCGACCTCGAGGCCGGCAGGATCGCCGCGTTCACCGGCTACTGGCCCGACGACGGCGTGACGCTGCAGACCGACGGCTACCCGATCACCGTCTTCAAGCTCGACCAGAACGGCGGCCCCGCCTACCCGGGGCTCGTCGCCTTCACGACGCGCGCCGAGATCCGCCGCGACCCCTCCCTGGTGCGCGCGTTCGTGCGCGCGACCGTGCACGGCTACGAGGACACGCTGCGCGACCCGGGCCGCAGCCTCGCCGAGCTGCTGGCCGCCAACCCCTCGATCGAACCCCGCCTCGCGCGCGCCTCGCTCGCCGCCTACCTGCCGATCTTCGACGCGGGCGCCGTCCCCTACGGCACGCTCGTCGCCCCGCGCATCGCGGCCCTGTCGAGCTGGCTTCTCGCCAACCGGCTGATCGCGCGCCCGATCGCCGTCGCGCGCTTCGGCACGAACGCGTTCCTGCCGTGAAGCTCACCGCATCCGGGCTCGCGAAGCGCTTTCCCGGCGGCGTCGAGGCGCTCGCGGACGTCTCGATCGAGTTGGCCGAGGGCGAGTTCGTCTCGATCGTCGGCCCGAGCGGCTGCGGCAAGTCAACGCTGCTCGCGCTGCTCGCAGGGCTGCAGCAGCCGAGCGCCGGGCGGATCCTCGTGGATGAGTGCGAGCCACCCGGCGGGCTGCTCGGTCTGATCGGCTACATGCCCCAGCGCGACCTGCTGATGGAGTGGCGCACGACGCTCCAGAACGCCACGCTCGGGCTCGAGCTCGCCGGCGTTTCGCGCCCCGCCGCCCGCGAGCGCGCGCTGGCCGAGGTCGCGCGCTTCGGCCTGTCCGGCTTCGAGGACCGTCGCCCCTCGGCGCTCTCCGGCGGCATGCGCCAGCGCGCCGCGCTGCTTCGCACGTTCCTCGCCGGACGCGAGGTGCTGGCGCTCGATGAGCCGTTCGGCGCCCTGGACGCGCTGACGCGCGAGGCGATGCGCGAGTGGCTGCTCGGGGTCTGGGAGGCGGACCGCAAGACGATCCTGCTCGTCACCCACGACGTCGAGGAGGCGGTCTTCCTCTCCGACCGCGTGTATGTGATGTCCGGGCGTCCGGGTCGCGTGCGGACCGAGGTCGAGGTCGCGCTGCCGCGCCCGCGCACGCTCGAGCTGACCGCGACGCCGGCGTTCGCGGCGCTCAAGGAGCGGCTGCTCGCGCCGCTTCGCGAAGAGGCCCGGGCCGCGCTGGGGGCCGCGTGAGCCCCACGGCGACACGCCTGGCGCTGGCCCTCGGCGGGCGCCTCGAGCCGCGTCCCCGCGCCGCGCCGCGCGGACGCGGGATCGCGCGGCGCGTGCTGCCGCCGCTCGTCTTCGGCGTGCTGGTGCTCGCGGTGTGGCAGGCCTACGTCGCGCTCTCGGGTGTGCGGGAGGGGATCTTCCCCTCGCCGGTCGAGGTCGGCCGGGCGCTCGTGCGGGATCGCAGCGTGCTGGCCTCGAACGCCGGGACGACGCTCGCGGAGATCCTGCTCGGCTACGCGATCGCGGTCGTGGTCGGCGTCGCGCTGGCGGCGGCCGTCTCGAGCTCGCGGGTCGTCGAGCGCGCGCTCTATCCGTGGCTCGTGGTCTCGCAGATGATCCCGATCCCCGCGCTTGCGCCGGTCGTCGTGCTGTGGACCGGCTTCGACATCCGCCCGAAGCTGATCGTGATCGCGCTCGTCACGTTCTTCCCGATCGCCGTCAACACGATCGACGGCCTGCGCGCGACCGACCCGGAGCTGATCGGCCTGCTGCGCACGCTCGGCGCCGGCCGGCGCGAGACCTTCCGCATCGCCCGGCTGCCCGCGGCGCTGCCCTACGTGTTCTCCGGGCTGCGCGTGGCCGCGGCGTTCGCGGTGATCGGGGCGGTATTCGCCGAGTGGGTCGGAACCTCGTCCGGCGGGCTGGGCTACCTGATCCTCAGCTACAACGCGCAGACGCTGACGGTGGACGTGTTCGCGGTGATCGTCGTGCTGGCCGTGATCGGCGTGGCGATGTTCGCGGCGGTCGGGGTGGTCGAGCGGGTGCTCGTGCCGTGGTGGCGGGTGGAGGAGTAGGTGGGGCGCCGGCGAGGGTTCGCGCGCGGGGTGCTGCGCGCGAGCATGCGGCGCGCCCGTGAAGGCCGGGTGCAACCATTGACGCAGCCCGCGAATCCAGTCCAGCGAAAGGAGTCTCAGATGGAGTCCTCCACCGCCGCGCGAGTGCTGATAGTCGCCCACAGCACCGCCACGACGCCCGGATTGCTCGCCGCCGTTCGCCGGCGCGCCGCCGCCGGCCCGGCGCGGTTCACGCTGGTCGTACCGCGCACCGCCCACGGCCTGCACCGCCTGATGGACCCCGAGAACCAGGACGACCACGAGGCGCGCGAGATCCTCACCCGCGCCCTGCCGCTCCTCTCCGCCGCCGCCGGCTCACCGGTCGACGGCCTGATCGGCGACCCGACGCCGCTGACGGCGATCGAGGACGCGGTCAACAGCCAGCACTTCGACGAGATCATCCTCTCGACCCTGCCCAGGCACCTCTCGCGCTGGCTGCGCCTCGACCTGCCCAGCAAGGCCGCCGGCTTCGGCATCCCGGTCACGACCGTGACGATCAGCTCCACCGAGACCGAGTCCGCGGTCGGCTGAGAATCGGGCGGAACGCTCTGCGTGGCCGCGTGCGCGGGCATCGCGGCCCCGCAGGCAGCCCGGTACGATCCCGGCCGACCCGCCGACGTAGCTCAGCTGGTAGAGCACTTCACTCGTAATGAAGGGGTCCCCGGTTCGAGTCCGGGCGTCGGCTTGGGAGGCCTGACCGACGGCGTCCAGTGCGGATCGCGGTGATCCAACAGTTCTGGCCGCCGGCTAAGAGAAGGGTATGCACCGCGTGCTCCTCCCTGCGCTCTACCACCGCCTCATCGCCGACGCCGCTCAAGCCCCTCAAGGATGAGATCAAGCCCCCACGCAAATTCAACGGCTGTGTCATACCCCGACTCCGGCAGCTTGGTCACGATCTCGACGAGGTGGGGGTACGCGTCGAGGGCGCCGATGGTCTCCGCCCTCCTTCGCGCGGCTTCTCCGGCCGACTTGGGTGTCTCGAAGTTGAGGTCCCTCTCCTGCAGGACGAAGCCGTAGATGTAGGCGTCCTGGGTCGAGTAGGCGTGGATCGCCGTTTCGAACGAAAATCCCGCCTCGCGCAGGCAGCCCATGACCGCGTTGTGGTTTCGCAGGTTGGCTGGCCCCGGATGTCGCGATTCCATCAGTCCGATCGCCCAGGTGTGGCGTTTCAGCGCTTCGCGTGCTGACATTGCGCGGCGGCGCATCGCCGATCTCCAGTCGAGGTCCGCCGGTGGAAGCTCGATCTCGCCGAACACGATGTCGACCATGCCGTCGAGGAGTGCGTCCTTGTTGGCGACGTGCTTGTAGAGCGCCATCGGCACGACGCCGAGCTCCTGCGCGAGCGCGCGCATGCTGAACGCGTCGAGCCCGGTCTCGTCGGCGAGCGCGACGGCGGCAGCCAGTACGTGTGCTCTGCTCAGCGGCGTCCGGCGGGCGTTTGTCTGGTTGGGCATGGGACGCTCTTCGTCCGGGGCGGATTGGGCGGCGGGCACGTCGCGTGTCGCGCCCGTTGCGAGAGCCGTGATCAGGCCCCGTTTGGCGTGATCACGGCGGTCGCGTCCGCCTCTCGAAACCCTACGGGGCGAGGCGGAACGGCGGGTAGCGGTCTGTGACGAGCACGTGTGCGTATGCGATCACGCGGTTGGTCCAGCGGCCGACGCCGACGAGGAAGTCGAACATCCCGCGGGGATAGCGACCGGTGAAGAGGATCGTGAACCAGGCGGCGATCACGACGAAGAACGCGGCGATGTAGAGGAAGAATAGCGCCACATAGTGCGGGATGGCCAGCAGCCACTTGACCAGCGGCAGCCAGCGGTTCAGGTCGTTGCGGGCGTCGGGATACGGGTAGTCGAGATGGACCGCCTGATGCTCGTCAGTTGACGGGTAGCGGTCGTCCATCAGTGCCAGGTAGACCCCGACGCGGGCGGAGAAGCGCATCAGCTCGAGGTTCCAGTCAAACCACCAGCGCGGGTACTTCTGGCGGAACAGGATCAGGAGCAGCGTCGGCAGCACGACGAGGCCGGCGGCGCCGATCGCGCCGGATGCCCTCCCGCCACCGTAGGCGTAGCCGCCGGCCTCGATCAGCGCGATCACGATCGCGATCGGGATGACCAGGAACAGGCGAAACAGCGTGCTCAGGCGGTTGAGCGGGCGGTCCGGGTAGTCGACCGAATACTGGACGGGATACGGCGCGTCAGGGTCCATGGGAGGCCTTTCTGTGAGGTGTACGGCGTACACTCTGCGCGAGACTATAGGTGTACGGCGTACACTTGTCAAGGGCCGCTCCGATCGGATGAACTCGGCTGGGTCTCGGGAGCTTCTCGAGCAGGATCTGCCGCCGGCTGGGGCCGGTTACGACCTCGTCGCGGAATTCACGGCGGCGCCAGACGAACGCCCAAGACGCAAGGATGGATCGGGTCGTCTAGCTCTCGCTGACAGCCGATGGCGACGAACACCTCGCCGTCATACTGGGAGCCCATGTGGGTGCACAGGCGACGCCATCCGCGGGCCGGCGGCGCCTCGACTGTTGCCCCTGACACCGGCCGGCAGGGTGCGGTCCAACCGGCCGCCGGCAAACCGGCCCGGAGGTTCATCGCCTGGCCGGCGCTGGCGATGATGACCGTGGGATCGGTTGGCTACCTGGGCTCGGCGCCGGCGACGTCGGTGCTTGGGCTTGCGTCGGTTTTTCTCTACGTGCTGCCGGCGTTCGTGTTCCTCGTGCCGGTGTCCCTGGTCGCGGCGGAGCTCGCCTCCGGGTGGCCGGACGGCGTCTTCAACTGGGTCCGCGAGGGCATCTCGGCACCGGTGGGCCTGCTCGCTGTGTGGTGTCAGTTTGCCCAGACGATCTTCTATTACCCGGCGCTGCTCGCCTACGTCGGCAGCACGCTCGCCTACGTGATCGATCAGCGCCTGGCCGGCAACGGGGTCTACACCGCGGCGATCATCATCGTGCTCTTCTGGGGCGGCGTGCTGGTGTCCTCACGGGGCGCTTCGCTCGTGGCCAAGCTCTCCTCGAGTGGGACCGTAATCGGGACGCTGATCCCAGGTGCCGTCCTCGTCGTGCTCGGCGTCGTCTACCTGGCGCAGGGCAACCATTCGGCGGCTCCGATGAACAGTCATCACATCCTGCCGGCGTGGAGCGGACTGGCCAGCATCGTGCTGATCGTCAACAGCTTCTTCACTTACGCCGGGGTCGAGATCAACGCGGTGCACGTGGACGAGCTTCACAACCCGGGGCGGGACTATCCGAAGTCGATCTTTGTCGCGATGGCGCTCGTGCTGGCGATCTTCATCTTCCCGACGCTGGCGATCGCGTGGGTGATTCCGGCGAACCACATCAGCTTCACCGCCGGCGTCATGCAGGCCTTCAACAGCCTCATGGCCCACTTCGGGATCGGCTTCGCCGTGCCGCTGATCGCGATCGCCCTGGCGGTCGGGGCCCTGGCCGGCATGATGGCGTGGCTCGATGGTCCCTCCGAGGGCCTCGTTCGAATCGGACGTGAACAGGGCTATCTGCCGCCGTACTTCCAAGAGGTGAACGGGCAGGGCATCGAGATTCACATCCTCACGGCACAGGCCGTCGTGATCACGGTCATCGCGCTGCTCTACGCGTTCATCCCGACCGTTTCCAGCGCCTACTGGATCTTCACAGCGCTCGCCACGCAGGTGTACCTGATCATGTACGTCCTGATGTTCGTTGCCGCCCTGCGTCTGCGCCGCGCGCAGCCCGATCATCCACGCGGATACCGTGCGCCCGCGCTGAGACTGCTGTGCGTGGTCGGCGGGCTCTCGTCGGTGGTCGCGTTCCTGATCGGATTCGTGTCCCCGTCGCAGCTTGGCCACACGAGCGCGCTCGTGTACGCGCTGGCGATCGCGGCCGGGATCCTTGCCCTCGGCGTTCTCCCCCCGCTTCTGCTGCACCGCTTCCGCAAGCCGGCCTGGAAGGCCACCGCGGCGGACGCTGCCCAACCGTAGCCCGTCGGAGGCCACGGGCGGCTCAACTCGCCTACGCCCGCCAGTCCGCGTACAGCAACGCCACGACGATGAGGACCGCGGTCACAACGCCCAGCAGGTAGAGCCCGTGCGGGTAGAAGACCAGCAGCACGAGCAGCGCGCCCAGGACTCCGAGCGCGCTCCCGCGGAGCAGGCGCTTCGCCTCAGCCGGGTTTGCTTCGCGCCACGCTCGCAGGCGGTCCTTCAGCATGGCGCGAGCGTAGCGCCGCGGACAGCGATCCGCCTCGCTCAGCCGAAGTAGCGCAGCGACGGCCAGACGCTGCTCCACGGGAAGCGCAGATCGGAGCACACCCACACGGGCGCGCCCTGCTCGTCGTCGTTGACGTCGAGGTGGTTGTTGAGGTAGGCGCCGAACCGCAGCTTGCCGCAGAAGCCGAGCCCGCCGCGGTCGAAGCCGACCGTGATCGCGGTCTGCGCGGAGGGCGGCGGCGGTCCCCAGTACCAGAACGCGTTGTGGCCGCTGTAGGCGGCGGGCAGGCCGTCGGCGGGCCCGTAGTGGTCGACCGCGCCGGCCTCACCGTAGTTGCTCGCCAGCACGATCGCGCCGCGGCGCTGCGGCGCGGGCAGGGAGTCGTAAACCTTTGCGATCTCCCGCACGAAGGTGGGCCAGCCGACCGTCTCGCCGGCGTCGTAGTTCAGCTTGACGATCGAGGTGTTGTGCAGGTCGCTGACCGGCACGAGCGGCAGCACGACCGGCAGCGTCGTGAGACTCAGCAGGACCGCGGCGACGAGGAGCGCCCGCCGCAGACGCGGGCGCCCGCGGTGCATCCACGCCACGACCGACGGCGCGCCGGCGGCCAGCAGCAGCGAGAACATGCCGGTGAGGTAGTACGGCTTGCCGCCGACGATGATCAGCGTGATCGCGAGCACGATGTAGGCGACGCCGAGCGCGCGCCAGGGACGCAGCGCGTCGCCGCGCAGCAGCCTGATCAGGCCGACGATCCAGACGGGGGAGAGGAACAGGCTGTCGAGCTCGAGCTGCTCCGGCAGGATCGCCCAGCGCGGCGCCGAGCTTCCCGAGCCGCCGTTGGCGATCGAGCGCGCGACGGTCAGCTCCGGCCAGTTGTGGTTTGCCTGCCAGAGTAGATACGGCATCCACATCGCCACCGCGACCAGGCCGCCGGCGTACAGCCACGGCGAGCGGAAGGCGTGGCGCGGCCCGGCGACCGCGAGCCCGACGACCACGGCGAACATCAGGAACGCGACGAGGTCGGTGTCGAAGAGGCCGAGGCCGACGATCACGCCGACCAGCAGCCAGAGCCGCTCCTCGCCGGTGCGCAGGATGCGCACGATGACCCAAAACAGCAGCGCCCAGACGGCGAGGTCGAACACGGTCGTGTTCAGCGTGTGGCCGCTACCGTCGACCACCGCAGCGACCGCGATCGAGACCGCCGCCAGCACCTGCGCCCCGCGGCTCCCGCCGAGCTCCCGCGCGATCAGGGCGGTGAGCGCGACGACCGACGCAGCGGCAAGCGACGAGGGCAGTCGCAGGAGGACGAGCGAGCTCGGCGAGATGTCCGACATCACTCGCGCGACGAGCGGCACAAACACGGGCTGGTCCGGATAGCCCCACGCGAGATGTCGCCCGCAGACCAGGAAGTACAGCTCGTCGCGGTGGTAACCGTAGCCACCGGAGGTGGCAATAAGACTTCCGGCTACCAGCGCGGTGACCGCGAGCACCGGCCGGGCGGCGAACTCCGGCAGCCGCCGAACCGTGGACTCCTGGGATCCGCCGGCCGGCTCGGGGACGGCGTCATGGTCAGCGGTCATGGTGCTTCTGACCTCGCGCTCGGGACGCGCAGCCTACACCGCGACCGGCGGGCTCGACGAACGGCCGGATCGACAGCGGCGGCGGAGACGGTTACCGCGACGCAGCCGCCGCGCGCGACGGAAGCGCTGCGAACGCGACGATCGCGCCCGCGAGCGCGACGGCCGCGCCGACCTCGCATGAGAGCCCGCTGCCGCTCATGAAGGCCGGGCCGGCGTGCGACGCGAGTGCTGCGCCGAACGGCGCGGGCAGCCTGCCGGCAACGTCAAGCGCGCCGCCGATCGATCCGAGCGCGGCCTGCCTGGCGGCCCCAGGCAGCGGCGCCCCCGCCAGCACGATCCGCATCAGGTCCTGGTAGCGGGTGGCGAGGACGCTGCCGATCACCGCGACCCCGAGCGCTCCGCCGACCTGGATCGAGACGCCGTTGGTGGCTGAGCCGACCGCGGCCTCCGCGCGCGGGAGGGAGCCGACGATGGCGTCGGTCGCCGTCGGGATCAGCAGCCCGGCGCCCAGCCCGATCAGCAACATGCCGGGAAGCACCTGCGCGTAGGTGGTCGTCGGCGTCGAGACGCGCGAGATCCACCACAGCCCGCCCGCGATGCAAAGCAGTCCTCCGCTCGCCGGCAGCTTGCTGCCGACGCGGCGGACCGCGAGCGTCGAGGCGGGAGCGGCGAGCGCGATCATCGCCGCGAGCGGGAGGATCCGCACCCCGGCCTGCAGCGCCGAGAGGCGAAGGTCGAACTGCAGGAACTGCGTCTGCACGAACAGCGCGCCGAACAGCCCGAACGCGCCGAGCGCGACCGCCGAGGTGGCGCCCGAGAAGCGGTGCGACCTGAAGAAGTTCAGGTTGAACATCGGGTGGTCGCAGTGCGCCTCCCAGGCGACGAACAGCGCGACAACGGCCAGCCCGGCGAGACCGACGCTCAGCACGCGAGCCGACCCCCAGCCCCGGGTCGGTGCCTCGATGATCGCCCACAGGATCAGCCCGAGACCGACGATCGAGAGCAGTCCGCCGGCGGGGTCCGGTCGGGCGGCGTGCGGGTTGCTCGACTCCGGCACGAGCAGGACCGCGCCCACCAATCCGGCGGCGACGATCGGGACGTTGACGAAGAAGACCGACCCCCACCAGAAGTGCGCGAGCAGCAGACCGCCGGCGATCGGGCCGATCGCGATGCCCAGCCCGCTGGTCCCGGCCCACAGGCCGATCGCGCGCGCCCGCTCGCCCGGATCGCGGAAGAGGTCGTTGATCAATGAGAGCGTCGCCGGCATCGTCAGCGCCGCGCCGCTGCCCATCACCGCGCGCCAAGCGATCAGCATGCCGACGGAGCCGGAGAACGCCGCGCCGATCGAGCCGCCGGCGAAGATCGTCAGGCCGATCAGGAACAGCCGCCTGCGCCCGAAGCGGTCGGCGAGGCTGCCGCCGACGAGCAGCAGGCCGGCGTAGACCATCGAGTACGCGTCGACGATCCACTGCAGGTCGCTCGACGTCGCGCCGAGCTTGCGCACGAGCGTAGGCAGCGCGACGTTGAGGATCGTGTTGTCCACGTTGATCACGAGGATCGACACGCAGAGCACGGAGAGCGCCGCCCAGCGGCGCGTCTGCGGCGGTGGCGTGCCGTCCGGGGGGCGCGTGTGCCGGGCCGCCGCGGAAAGCCGGTGCGCCGTGTTGTGGATCAGCGTCGCCATCGCGCGCACGACCGCTGTTCGCAAGCGTTCGCCATGTAACCAACGCTAGGACGCGAACGCTGCTTCGGCATCCGTAGTCCGTGCCCGCCTGCGGCCAGTGGTCCCCCGAAGCGGGGGCCGGCGCTTTGGTGAGGAGTGCGAGGGCGGGGGGGGGCGCCTGTGCCCGCGCGCGCCCTCGTGGCGCCCCGCGCGTGGAACTACCGGCCCGCCTGCTCCCTCCGCCTGGCGGCGCGTCTGCCGCGGCGGCGCCCAGCCCTTTTCCAGGGACGCAGCGCGAGGTTGACGATCGAGATCAGCAGCGCCCCGGCGAGCGTCGACCAGAAGCCGCCGACGTGCAGCCCGGTCACGATCTCGCTCGTCAGCCAGAGCATCAGCGTGTTCACGAGCAGCAGTGCCGCGCCGAGGGTCATGATCACCGCCGGGAGCGCCATCAGGACCACCAGCGGGCGAAGCGCCACGTTCACCGCCGCGAGAATCAGACCGGCGAGGAGAAGCGTTCCCGCCCGATGCCCATAGCTGATCTGCGACACGAGCGCGGCGGCGAGCAGCAGCCCGAGGCAGTTGGCGATCCAGGTCGCGAGCAGGCGCAAGGCGATGCGGCTCACGGCTGCGCCGTCCTCGTCTCGGCGGCCACGCGCGCGGTCGCAGCGGCCGCCGGCAGTGCCGACCACGGCGGGTCGGGCTCGCCCGCGAACCAGTACTCCCCGGCGCGCAGGCGCTCGATCAGGGCCTGCGTCCAGCTCGCCTCGCCGTCCAGTCGTGCCTGCGTCAGGCGCAGGTGCTCCGCGACGTGTGCCGGCTTGGTCGCGTCCCGGCGCAGGTCGGCGATCGCGAACTCGGTCAGCTGCCCGCCCGCCGCGATCTGCTCCAGCCGGTGCTCGAGCGCCGCCAGGACCTCGCCGCGGCCGAGCGCGGGGGCGAAGCTCCAGGCCGCGAGCAGCTCGTCCGGGGCGTGCGCTGCGACGCTCCACAGCGCCTCGCGCAGCAGCAGCATGAACTCCGCCTCGCCGTCCGCCGTGAGCCGGTAGCTCGTCCGCGCCGGCCGCCCGCCGTGCGCCTCCGTCCCGACCTCTTCGAGGTAGTGCTCACGCGTGAGCGTGCGCAGGGCGTTGTAGACCGAGCCGGGGTTGAGGTGCGCCCACTCGTCGGCGCGCCAGCTGAGCAGCTCGCGACGCACGAAATAGCCGTGCACCGGTTGGAAGATGCGGACGGCGCCGAGGATCAGTAAGCGCGTGGAGGGCATCGGGACTTGACAAGATCATATCGTCAGTGTTGACTACCGGCCAATGATCAACTTGGACCAAGCGCAGGGCAGCGTCATCTCCACCCACGAGCTGCGCAAGAGCTTCCGCGGGCGGCGCGGGAAGTCCGTGGAGGCTGTGCGCGGCGTCAGCATCGAGGTCGCGCAGGGGGAGATCTTCGGCTTCCTCGGCCCCAACGGCGCGGGCAAGACGACGACGCTGCGGATGCTGACCACGTTGCTGCCGATCGAGGAGGGAAGCGCCACGGTCGCCGGGTTCGACGTGGCGAGGGCGCCGAACGAGGTGCGTGCGCGGATCGGCTACGTCAGCCAGCTCGGCGGCTCCGACGACATGGCGACCGGTCGCGAGAACCTGATCCTGCAGGGCCGCCTTTACGGCGACGACGCCGGGGCGGTGAGGCGGCGCGCCGCCGAGCTGATCGAGCTGCTCGACCTCGCCGAGTTCGCCGACCGGCGCGTGATGACCTACTCCGGCGGCCAGCGGCGGCGGCTGGACGTCGCGCTCGGCATCGTCCACGACCCGCAGGTGCTGTTCCTCGATGAGCCGAGCAGCGGCCTTGACCCGCAGAACCGCGCCCACCTGTGGGAGCAGATCGGCGAGCTGCGCGCACGCGGGACGACCGTCTTCGTGACGACGCACTACCTGGAGGAGGCCGACGCGCTCTGCGACCGGCTGATGATCATCGACCACGGCCAGATCGTGGCCGCCGGCACGCCGCAGGAGCTCAAGCGCGAGGTTGCCGGCGACATGGTCCTGCTCAGCCTGCGCGACGGCGACGGCGCGGCTGAGCGCGCGCTGGCGACGCTCGAGGGCGAGCCCTACGTGCGCGAGGCGAGCGCCGAGCGCGACGAGATCCGCCTGTACGTCGAGGACGGCGGCGTCGCGCTGCCGCAGCTGCTGCGGCTGCTCGACCAGGCCGGGATCGGACTGCGCTCGATGAACCTCTCCGAGCCGACGCTCGACGACGTCTTCCTGCGCCAGACCGGCCGCTCGCTGCGCGACGCGGCGGGCGACGGCGAGGTCAAGGAGCCGAGCGGGCGATGAAGACCGCGCGCGACATCGCCTTGCTCACCCAGCGCCACCTCATCCAGCTGCTGCGCAACCCCGTCTGGCTTGTCGTCGGCTTCTCGACGCCGATCCTCTACCTGGCGCTCTTCACGCCGCTGCTCAAGCACCTCTCCGCGCCCGGCCTTCCGGCGGGCAACGTGCTCGACAGCTTCCTGCCCGGCATCCTCGCGCTGCTGGCCTTCGCCAGCGGCGTCGGGCCGGGCTTCAACACGATCTTCGAGCTGCGCTCCGGCGTGATCGAACGCCTGCGCGTCACGCCGGCCAGCCGCTTCGCGATCCTCGTCGGGCCGATCCTCTCGAGCATGCTGCTGATGTTCGTCTTCGACGCGGTGGTCGTGGCGATCGGCGCCGCGTTCGGCTTCCACGTGCACCTGCTCGGCCTGTTGGTGCTCGGCGTCCTGATCGCGCTGCTGATGGTCACGATGGCGGCCTTCTCGATCGCGACGGCGCTCGTGACCAAGGAGATCAGCGCGTTCGCGGCGATCGTCAACGGCATCAACCTGCCGATCCTGCTGCTCGCCGGCGTGCTGCTGCCGATCTCGCTCGGTCCGCTGTGGATGCGCGTGCTGGCGCACTTCAACCCGCTCTACTACCTCGTCGAGGCAGCGCGTGTGCTCGCCGCCGGGCACTTCGGCGGCCCGCACGTCTGGCAGGGCTTCGCCGTGCTGGCGCCGCTGTGCGCGCTCGTGCTGGCCTGGGCGACGAACGTGTTCCGCCGCGCCGTCGCCTGAGCGCGCCGGCTCGGCTCACGCGCGACCCCGCGCGCCCGCGACCCCCACCCCGCCGTCCCCCGCCAACCCCCTCAGTGCGCGAACGCCGCGACCTGCGGGCGCCCGTGCGGCAGCGGGCCGTCCATCGCCTCGAGCAGCTCGGTGTGGTGGCGCAGGTCGCGCAGCAGCAGGTCGGCCATCTCGTGGGTCATCCCGGCCCGCACGACGATCCGCAGCACCGAGAGGTCCTCGCGGTTGGCCGGGAAGGTGTAGGCGGGCACGAGCCAGCCGCGCTCGCGCAGGCGGTCGGAGACGTCGAAGACGGTGTACTTGGTCACCTGCGGGCGCAGCGCGAAGGCGAACACCGGCAGCTCGCTGCCGTCGCTGATCAGCACGTAGGGGCCGATCTGCGCGATCTCGGCGGCGAGGCGGCGGGCGATCTCCGACGAGCGCTGCTGCACGTCGCGGTAGCCGTCGCGCCCGAGGCTCGCGAACATCAAATACTGCGTGAGCACCTCGCTGCCGGGCCGCGAGAAGTTCAACGCGAAGGTCGGCATATGGCCGCCGAGGTAGTTGACGTCGAAGACCAGATCTGCCGGCAGCGCGTCGGCGTCGCGCCACAGCGCCCAGCCCACGCCGGGGTAGACCAGCCCGTACTTGTGCCCGGACGCGTTGATCGACTGCACGCGCGGCAGGCGGAAGTCCCAGACCAGATCGGGCTGGATGAACGGCGCGACGAAGCCGCCCGAGGCGGCGTCGACGTGGATCGGCACGTTGATGCCCCGCTCGAGCTCGAGCTGATCCAGCGCGGCGGCGATCTCGGCGACCGGCTCGTAGCTGCCGTCGAAGGTCGAGCCGAGGATCGCGGCGACGCCGATCGTGTTCTCGTCGCACAGCGCCACGGCCTGCTCGGCGTCGAGCGTGAAGCGGTCGCCCTCCATCGGCGCCAGGCGCGGCTCGACGTCCCAGTAGCGGCAGAACTTCTCCCAGCAGACCTGCACGTTGATGCCGGCCACCAGGTTCGGGCGGTCGGTCGCCCGTCCGGCCGCGCGCATCCGCTCGCGCCAGCGCCACTTCAGCGCGAGCCCGCCGAGCATCACCGCCTCGCTCGAGCCGGTCGTCGAGCAACCGGTCGCCTTCTCGGCCGCCGGGGCGTGCCAGAGGTCGGCGAGGATCTCGACGCAGCGCGACTCGATCTCCGCGGTCTGCGGGTACTCGTCCTTGTCGATCATGTTCTTCTCGACCGTCAGCGCCATCAGCCGGTCGGCCTGGCTGGGCATCCAGGTCGTCACGAACGTCGCGAGGTTGAGCCGCGCGCTGCCGTCGAGCAGCAGCTCGCTGGCGATCAGCTCGTAGGCGGCCTCGATCCCGATCCCCTCCTCGGCGAGGCGGCGCAGCGGCGGGACGTCGTTCGCCAGCGGCATCGCGGCGCATGCTACGCCGCCCGCGCGCCGTGCGTGTAACGCGCCGCCCACCTCGCGGACTCAAGCGTTGGACCGGCAAACGACACAGGAGACCCCACCAATGCGCAGACCAACCAGACTCGCAGCGCTCGCGGCGATCGCCGCGACCGCGCTCGTCGCGGCCGCGAGCGGCTCGGCGGCGGCCGCGACCCCGCGCCACGACTTCGACTTCCACTTCGGCGACGCCGCGGTGTTCGTCCAGAGCGACAACACCACCGCGAACACCGTGGTCGCCTACCGGCGCGCGGCTGATGGCACGCTCACGCAGGCGGGGGTCTACGCGACCGGCGGGCTGGGCGGCCAGCTCGGCAGCTCGGTCGTCGACCACCTCGCCTCCCAGGGCTCGCTGCTCTACGACCGCGACCTCGGTCTCCTGTTCGCCGTCAACGCGGGCAGCAACACCGTGTCGGCGTTCGCCGTTCACGGTACGGCGCTCTCGCTGCTGCAGGTGATCTCCTCCGGCGGCCAGTTCCCGGTCAGTCTCGCCGTACGCGGCAACCTGCTCTACGTCCTGAACGCTCGCGGCGGCGGCAGCCTGCAGGGCTACTACGTCGTCTTCGACCACCTCTTCGCGCTGCCCGGGTCGAACCGCTCGCTCAACCTCACCCCGCCCGTCACCAACGAGTTCGTCAACACCCCCGGCGAGGTCGGCTTCTCGCCCGACGGCCGCAGCCTGATCGTCACGACGAAGGCCAACGGCAACGACATCGACGTCTTCGCGCTCGACTGGCTCGGCCGGCCCTCGGCCGCCCCGGTCGTCAACAGCGAGCCCGCGGCGGTGCCGTTCGGCTTCGTCTTCGACGCCGCCGGACACCTCGACGTCGCCGAGGCCGGGCCGAACGCCGTCGCCACGTTCGCGCTGGCGCCGGGTGGGACGCTCAGCCCCGTCGCCTCGCTCGCGACGACGCAGCGCGCCACCTGCTGGATCACCCAGGTCGGAACGGTGCTCTACGCCTCCAACGCGGGCGCACCGTCGCTCAGCTCCGTCTCGATCGTGCCGTGGGGGTCGCTGACGCTGCTGGCGACGACCACGACAGACGCAGGCACCGTCGACGCCGCACCCTCGCCGGACGGGCGCTTCCTCTACGTCCAGACCGGCGCCGCCGGCAACGTCGACGAGTTCAGCGTCGGCGCCGCCGGGTCGCTCACCCCGATCGGATCGGTCACCGTGCCCGGCGCCGCCGGGGGCGAGGGGATCGCCACGTCCTGACCGCCCGCGGCACCGCCGGCGCGCGCTCCTGCGCGCCGGCGGTGCTCGCCGGTCTACCCGGGAGATGCCGACGACCGCCCTCCGACACGACCGCTCTCGCCGTAACCTTGTGCCAGTGGACGACGACGCAAGGTTCCTCGAACGCCTGCGGGCGGGTGACGAGGCGGCGTTCGTGGCCCTCGTCGCCGCCCATCACGACGCCATGCTCCGCCTCGCCTGCACCTTCGTTCCCTCCCGCGCCGTGGCCGAGGAGGTCGTCCAGGACACCTGGCTCGGAGTGCTGCGCGGCATCGACCGCTTCGAGGGACGCTCGACGCTTCGCACCTGGCTTCTGACGATCCTCGTCAACCGGGCCCGCACCTCCGGCGTGCGCGAGGCGCGCAGCGTCGCCGTCGGCGACGCCGGCCCGGCCGTAGACCGCGCCCGCTTCGACGCCGGCGGCGCGTGGTCCTCGCCGCCCGAGCACTGGGTGGAGGACGCCGAGAACCGCCTCGGCGCGGCCGCGCTCGCCGAGCACATCAACGCCGCGCTCGAGCGGATGCCGCCGCGCCAGCGCGCGGTCGTGACGCTCCGCGACGTCGACGGCCTCGCGAGCGACGAGGTCTGTGCGGTGCTCTCGCTCTCGGAGGGCAACCAGCGCGTGCTGCTGCACCGCGGGCGAAGCCAGCTGCGCCAGGCCCTCGAATCGCTGCTGGCGGAGGGCTGAGCGGTGCTGCTGCGCAGACGGCCGATCGCGTGCCAGGAGGTCGTCGAGCTGGTCAGCGACTACCTCGAGGGGGCGCTTCCCAGCGGCGAGCGGCGCCGCTTCGAGCGCCACCTCGCCGGCTGCCCGCACTGCACCGAGTACCTCGCGCAGATGCGCGAGACGATCCGCCTGAGCGGCCGCCTGGCGCCCGACGACCTCTCGCCGCAGCTGCTCGCGGACTTCACCGAGCTCTACCGCCGCTGGCGCGAGGACGAGGCTCCGGCGGATCCGTGATCGTTGTTCGGGTCGGTGCTGCCTGTGCCCCGAACGGGGTGCACCCCCCGGAAAGACTCAGGGGCTCACGGCTCCCCGTGCCTCACGCGCTTGAGCAGAAGCAGCGAGCGTGAGGCGACCGCCACCGTGGCGCGGGCCTGGAAGCGCTCGATACCGGGCTCGAGCTCCGGGTCGAGCGTCGAGAGCTCGACCGCCCACGCGCGTCCGAAGCTCTGGTTGGGCAGGCGCATATCGACGTCCTCGAAATGCGCGTTGAAGAGCAGCAGGAAGCAGTCGTCGACGATCGGCTTTCCGTCGCGCGTCGTCTCGGTGATCTCGTCGCCGTTGAGGAACACGCCGAGCGTCCCGGTGGCGCCGTCGAACCAGTCGCGCTGGGTCATGCGCCGGCCGTCGGTGCGAAACCACCACACGTCGGGCAGGCCGGAGCCCTCCTGCTCGCGCCCGGCGAGGAAATGGGTGCGCCGGAACACCGGATGCTCGCGGCGCAGCGCGATCAGCCGGCGGGTGAACTCGAGCAGCCGCTGCTGCCACGCCTCGTGCTCCCAGTCGTACCAGGAGATCTCGTTGTCCTGGCACCACGCGTTGTTGTTGCCGGCCTGGGTGCGGCCGAACTCGTCGCCGCCGAGCAGCATCGGCACGCCCTGGGAGAGGAACAGGGTGGCGAGGAAGTTGCGCTGCTGGCGCTCGCGGAGCGCCAGGATCCCGGCGTCGTCCGTGGGTCCCTCCGCGCCGCAGTTCCACGAGCGGTTGTCGTCGGTTCCGTCGTGCCCCGACTCGCCGTTGGCCTCGTTGTGCTTGTCGTTGTAGGAGACGAGGTCGCGCAGCGTGAAGCCGTCGTGCGCGGTGATGAAGTTGATCGAGGCGAACGGACGGCGGCCGTCTGACTGGTAGAGGTCGCTCGAGCCGGTGAAGCGCGAGGCGAACTCCGCGACGCTCGCGTCGCCGCGCCAGAAGTCGCGCATCGTGTCGCGGTACTTGCCGTTCCACTCCGACCAAAGCACCGGGAAGTTGCCCACCTGGTAGCCGCCCGGCCCGACGTCCCACGGCTCGGCGATCAGCTTGACCTGCGAGAGCACCGGGTCCTGGAAGATCACGTCGAAGAACGCCGACAGGCGGTCCACGTCGTAGAACTCGCGGGCCAGCGCCGCCGCGAGATCGAAGCGGAAGCCGTCGACGTGGCACTCCATCACCCAGTAGCGCAGCGAATCCATGATCAGGCGCAGGACGGTCGGCTGGACCGGGTTCAGCGAGTTGCCGGTGCCGGTGAAGTCCATGTAGTGGCGCGGGTCGTCGGGCATCAGCCGGTAGTACGCGGGGTTGTCCACGCCCCTGAACGAGAGCATCGGCCCGAGGTGGTTACCCTCGGCGGTGTGGTTGTAGACGACGTCGAGGATCACCTCGATGCCGGCGCGGTGAAGCGCCTTCACCATCCCCTTGAACTCGCGGACCTGCTCGCCGTCGGCGCCCGTCGCGGCGTAGGCGCCGTGAGGCGCGAGGTAGCCGATCGAGCTGTAGCCCCAGTAGTTGGTGAGACCGCGCTCCGTCAGGAAGCTCTCGTCGATGATGTGATGCACCGGCAGCAGCTCGACCGCGGTGACGCCCAGCTCGCGCAGGTAGGCGATCGCCGGCTCGGAGGCCAACGCCGCATACGTCCCGCGCAGATCCTCACGCGTATCGGCACGGCGCTTCGTGAAGCCGCGGACGTGGGTCTCATAGATAACCGTCTCGGCCCAGCGCCGGCGCGGATGGTCGTCGTCCTCCCAGTCGAAGCTCTCGTCGACGACCACGCAGCGCGGCATCGCCGGCGCCGAGTCCTCGTCGTCGGCCTCGAGGTCGGCGTCGGGATTGTTCGCCTCCGGCACGTAGGGGAGCACGTTGGCGGCGTCCCAGCGGACCGCTCCGACGATCGCCTTCGCGTAGGGGTCGAGCAGCAGCTTGGCGGGGTTGAAGCGAAGCCCCCGTGTCGGCGCGTAGGGGCCGTGGACGCGGTAGCCGTAGCGCTGGCGCGGCCCGATTCCCGGCAGGTAGAGGTGCCAGTTGTGCGCGGTGTGGTGCGCCACGGGGACGCGCGTCTCGTTGTCGTCCTCGTCGAACAGGCACAGCTCGACGCGCTCCGCGTGCTCGGAGAACAGCGAGAAGTTCGTGCCGTGACCGTCCCAGGTCGCGCCGAGCGGGAACGGCTGTCCGCGCCAAGCGACCGTCATGCAACCGGGGCGCCGGCGAGCGGCGCGAGGAGCGGCTGGCGCGCGTCGCGAACGGCACCGGTTGCGGGATGTGTCATGAGCACCACTCGCGGGCCTTCCTGGATTGGTGGCTGGACTGGCTGCGCGGCAAGGCTGCAGACTAGTTCGTCGAGGCGCTCGCGCCAGGGCAGCGTCATGCCCGCGGGGCCGGCGGCGCCGGGCGGCCGGCGGGGGCCGGCTGCCCGGCCGGGTCCTGGGACTCGGGCACGAGCCACACGACCGCGAGCGGCGGCAGGCTCAGCGCGACGGAGTGGGCCTGCTCGTTCCACGGCAGCGCCTCGGCCGCAAGCCAGCCGCCGTTGCCGACGTCCGAGCCGCCGTAGTGATGGGAGTCGGTGTTCAGGACCTCGCGCCAGCGCCCGCCGCTCGGCAGGCCGACCCGGTAGCCCTCGCGCACGACCGGCGAGTTGTTGGCCACGCAGACGATCGCGCGCTCCGGCGAGCGGCGGATGAACGCGATCACGTTGGCGGCCGCGTCGTTCGGCTCGAGCCAGCTGAAGCCCTCCGCGTCGTTGTCGTGGCTCCACAGCGCCGGCTCGCTCGCGGTAGATCCGGTTGAGGTCGCGCACGAGCAGCTGGATCGCGGAGTGCTCGCGCCGCTCGAGCAGGTGCCAGTCGAGCGAGCGCTCGTGGCTCCACTCCGCCTCCTGCGCGAACTCCTGGCCCATGAACAGGAGCTTCTTGCCGGGATGCGCCCACATGTACCCGTACAGCGCGCGCAGGTTCGCGAACTGCTGCCAGCGATCGCCCGGCATCTTCGAGAGCAGCGACCCTTTGCCGTGCACGACCTCGTCGTGGCTGAGCGGCAGGATGAAGTTCTCGCTGAAGGCGTACAGCAGGCTGAAGGTCAGCTCGTGGTGGTGGAAGCGGCGGTGGATCGGGTCGTGCGCGAAGTACGCGAGCGTGTCGTGCATCCAGCCCATGTTCCATTTCGCGCCGAAGCCGAGGCCGCCGAGATAGGTGGGGCGGGACACTCCGGGCCAGGCGGTCGACTCCTCGGCGACCGTGACGATGCCGCCCTCGCGGCCGTAGAGCACCTCGTTCAGTTCGCGCAGGAAGGCGACGGCCTCCAGGTCCTCGCGGCCGCCGTACTCGTTGGGCACCCACTCGCCCGGCCGGCGCGAGTAGTCGCGGTAGAGCATCGAGGCGACGGCGTCCACGCGGATCCCGTCGGCGTGGTACTCGCGCAGCCAGAACAGCGCGTTGGCGATCAGGAAGTTGCGCACCTCGTTGCGGCCGAGGTTGAACACGAGCGTCCCCCAGTCGGGGTGCGCGCCGCGGCGCGGGTCGGCGTGCTCGTACAGCGCGCTGCCGTCGAAGCGCGCGAGCGCCCAGTCGTCGCGCGGGAAATGCGCGGGCACCCAGTCCAGCAGCACGCCGACGCCGTGCTCGTGCATGCGGTCGACGAAGGCGCGGAACTCGTCGGGGGTGCCGAAGCGGGGGGAGGGCGCGTAGTAGGAGGTGACCTGGTAGCCCCAGGACCCGGTGAACGGGTGCGCCATCACCGGCATCAGCTCGACGTGGGTGAAGCCGAGGTCGGTCGCGTAGGCGGCCAGCTCGTCCGCCAGCTCCAGGTAGCTCAGCGAGCGGTTGTCCTCGAGCGGGTTGCGCCGCCACGAGCCGAGGTGGACCTCATAGATCGAGACGGGGCCGGCGATCGGGTCGGCCGCCTCGCGCGCGCGAAGCCACGCCTCGTCGCGCCAGCTGTGCGAGGAGCGGCTGACGATCGAGTTCGTGCCCGGCGGGAGCTCGGCCTCGAACGCCAGCGGGTCGGCCTTCAGCGCCAGCTCGCCGGACTGCGCGCGGATCTCGTACTTGTAGCGGGCGCCCGCGCCGACGCCCGGCACGAACAGCTCCCACAGGCCGGAGGAGCCGAGCGAGCGCATCGGGTGAAGGCGCCCGTCCCAGGAGTTGAACTCGCCGACCACGCTGACCGAGCGCGCGGCGGGAGCCCACACGGCGAAGGCGGTGCCCGCGACGCCGTCGAGCTCGCGCGGGTGCGCCCCGAGGCGCTCGTAGAGCTGCTCGTGGCGGCCCTCGCCGAGCAGGTGCAGGTCGAGCTCGCCGAGCGTCGGCAGGAAGGCGTAGGGGTCGCGCACGTTGAAGCGCCCGCCGTCCGGGTAGCTGACCTCCAGCTCGTAGCTCAGCGGCAGCCCGGCCCCCTTGAGCACGCCTGAGAACAGGCCGCCGGCGTGGACGCGGCGCAGCTTCAGCGGCGGGTGGCCCGCCGCGTTCACGACGACCTCCACCGCGTCGGGGCGGTACGCGGTGACCCGCACGCCGCTGCGCGCCGGATGCGCGCCGAGCAGGTGGTGGGGGTCGGGATGGTCGCGCGCGAGGATCCGCTCGACCTCGTCGCGGTTCAGCGCCATCCGGGACGCCTCCCGCACCACTGCGACGCGCTCACGCGTCGAACCGCCGCAGCATCCCTGCGATGCACGCCACCGGGATCGCGACCCAGTCGGGACGGCTGTCGAGCTCGTAGCGCAGCTCGTACATCGCCCGCTCCAGCTCGAAGATCGCGAGCAGCTTGTCGATCGCGGGCTGGCCGACCGGAAGGATCGCCGGATCCACGGCCGCCATGTAGCCCTCGAGGAAGCGCTCGCGTGCCTCCCGCTCCCAGTCCTCGGGTACCTCGGCGCCGCGCAGCAACTCGGCGGCGGAGGCGGCATAGGCAAACGAGCGCAGCATGCCGGCGACGTCGCGCAGCGGCGAGCGCTTGCGGCGGCGCTCGAGCAGCGGTCGCGCCGGCTCGCCCTCGAAGTCGAGGATCACCCAACCGTCGGCGCCGTAGACGGTCTGGCCGAGGTGGTAGTCACCATGCATGCGGATCATCTGGCCGCGTGCGCCGACGTGCGCATAGGACTGCAGGGCATCGCGAACCTCCTCGCCGCGCCCGGCGATCGGCTCGAGCTCCGGCAGGTCCGGCAGGTTCTCGAACACCCGCTCGATCTGCTCGTCGACCGTGGCGATCAGCAGCGAAAGCGTTTCGACGGTCGGCTCCTCGGGCGCGAACGCCGGGTCGTCGGCGACCGAGCCGAGCGTGGCGTGCATGCGCCCGCTGACCGAACCGAGCTCGCCGAGACGGCCCAGGAACGAGCGGTCCTGCGCGACCAGCGACTCGAGCGCCAGCTCCCAGCCGTCGCGGCCACCGGCGACGTAGCGCTGGACCACGCCGAGCGTGGCGTCCATCAGCTCCCCGGTGTAGCCGTACCAGCCGGTCAGCGCGGCGATGTTGGTGAAGTCGTGGGCGGCGAGGAAGCGCAGCATCTCGAGCTCCGGGTTGATGCCCGGCTCGATGCGTCGGAAGACCTTCAGCGCGAGACGCTCGTCGAGCACGACCGAGGTGTTGGACTGCTCGGCCCCCATCGTGCGCATCGCGGACTGGGCGGACGGCGGCGGCGCGACCGCGTCGTCCCAGTGGAAGCGGACGCTGCCCCGCGGGCGCTCGATCGTCGTGGCGGCCGCGAACTGGGCGGCGAGCACGGCGTCGGCTGCCGCGTCGCGCAGGGCGTCATAGGCGACGTGAGTGTCGGTGGCGCAGATCACGCCGTCCGCCCAGCCGGCGCCCAGGGGCCGAACGGCGATCGGCACCTGGTAGAGCTCGTGGCGGCCGGAGCCGAAGCGGGCCTCGGCGATGACGATCGCCACCACGGGGTCGTCCGCCCGAAGCACAACGAGATCGAGCACCCGGAACTCGTGCACGTCGCGCTGCTTGGAGCTGAACCAGCGCTGCGCCGTGACCCACGTCGCGAGCGCATCCTCGGGCAGCGCGGTCACGTCGCCGGCAGCAATCGCCCGGGCCAGGTCAGTCGCCGCCATCGTCACCCTCCTGCGCTTCGGTCAGCAGAAACCAGAAGAAGCCACGCGGGCCGAGCGTCAGCAGGTAGGGCAGCGTGCCGATGCGGGGGAAGCGGGCGCGCCCGAACATCTCCTCCGGATAGCGGCCCTCGTAGGCCGCGAGGTCGAGCTCGACGGCCTGGGCCGAGCGCCCGAGGTTGTGCACGCACAGGGCGACGTCGGTCTCGTAGCGGCGCACGTGGGCGAAGATCTTCGGGTTGCTCGGGTGCAGCGGCTCATAGCTGCCGAGACCGAAGACGGGGTGCTCCTTGCGCAGCGCGATGAAGCGCCGCAGCCAGCGCAGCATCGAGGTCGGCGTGCGCAGCTGCGCCTCGACGTTGACCGCCTGGTAGCCGTAAACCGGGTCCATCATCGGCGGGGAGTACAGCTGGGCGAAATCGGCTCGGCTGAAGCCGCCGTTGCGATCGCCGGTCCACTGCATCGGTGTGCGCACGCCGTCGCGATCACCGAGGTAGATGTTGTCGCCCATCGCGATCTCGTCACCGTAGTACAGCACCGGACTGCCGGGCAGGGAGAACATGATCGCCGTCAGCAACTCGATGTCGGCGCGGCTGTTGTCGAGCAGCGGCGCCAGGCGCCGACGGATTCCGAGGTTGATCTTCATCCGCGGATCCTTCGCGTACTCGGCGTACATGTAGTCGCGCTCCTCGTCGCTGACCATCTCGAGCGTCAGCTCGTCGTGGTTGCGCAGGAAGAGGCCCCACTGCGCGCTGTCGGGGATCGGCGGCGTCTGCTCGAGGATCTCGAGGATCGGCGCAGCCTGCTCGCGGCGCAGCGCCATGAACATTCGCGGCATCACCGGGAAGTGGAAGGCCATGTGGCATTCGTCGCCGTCGCCGAAGTACTGCACGACGTCGTGCGGCCACTGGTTGGCCTCGGCGAGCAGCACGCGATCGAGATACTCCGCGTCCACCGTCGCGCGCAGGCGCCGCAGGAACGCGTGGGTTTCGGGCAGGTTCTCGCAGTTGGTCCCGTCGCGCTCGTAGAGGTAGGGCACGGCGTCGAGCCGGCAGCCGTCCAGCCCAGCGTCGAGCCAGAAGCGGATCACGTCGAGCATCGCCTCCTGGACCGCCGGCTCGTCGTAGTTGAGGTCGGGCTGGTGGTGGAAGAAGCGGTGCCAGTAGTACTGGCCGGCCCGCTCGTCGTAGGTCCAGTTGGAGGCCTCGCTGTCGACGAAGATGATCCGCGCGTCGGGGTAGCGGCCGGGGTCGTCGGACCAGACGTACCAGTTGCGCTTCGGCGAGTCCGGCGAGGAGCGGGATTCCTGGAACCACGGATGCTCGATCGAGGTGTGGTTCATCACGAGGTCGGCGATCACGCGAATGCCGTGCTGGTGAGCGGCCTCGATGAACGCGCGCGCATCGTCCATCGTGCCGTAGTCGCGGTGCACGGACTTGAAGTCCGAGATGTCGTAGCCGCCGTCGCCGAGCGGCGACGGATACATCGGCAACAGCCAGATGCAGTCGATGCCGAGCCATTCGAGGTAGTCGAGCTTTTCGGTGAGGCCGAGGAAGTCGCCGGACCCGTCGCCGTTGGCGTCGAAGAAGCCGCGCAGGTGGATCTCGTAGAAGACCGCCGTCTTGAACCAGAGCGGATCCGACTCGAACCACTGGCCGGGGGGAGTCATGGGCGCCGGCTCATCATCGTGGCGCCTGGACCGCCAGCAGGTGAGCCGCGCGAACGCCCGGGTCGAGCCGCACGAAGTTGCGCCCGATGCGCCAGCTGAAGCGCTCGCCGCCGAGCATGTCGACCACGTCGAAGACCGGCGGCAGCCCGAGGCGCGCGGGGACGATCACGACCGCCCTCCTGCACGCGCACGGGGTCGAGGTTGACGACCGCGATGAGCGTCTCGTCGGGCGCGGTCTTTGCGTAGGAGATAACCGCGTCGTTCTCGACCGCGAGGAAGCTGACGTTGTCCAGGCGCTGCAGCGCGGCGTGCTCGCGGCGCAGCGCGTTCAGCGTCCCGACGAGCGGCAGCAGCGGCCCGTCGAGTGCGCGGGCCTTCAGCTCGTACTTCTCCGAGTCGAGGTACTCCTCGGAGCCGGGGGCGGCGGCGACGTTCTCGCAGTTCTCGAAGCCGGAGTAGATCCCGTAGCTCGGGGAGAGCGTCGCCGCGAGCACGAGGCGCACCGCGAACGCCGGCGGGCCGCCCTCCTGGAGGTAGGCGGTGAGGATGTCCGGCGTGTTGGTGAAGAAGTTGGGTCGCAGGTAGTGCTGCATGCCCGAGCTCGCGAGCTCCGTGACGTACTCCTCCAGCTCGTAGCGGGAGTTCTTCCAGGTGAAGTAGGTGTAGGACTGGTTGAAGCCGAGCTTGGCGAGCGCGCGCAGGGGGGCGGCGCGGGTGAAGGCCTCCGCCAGGAACAGCACGTCCGGCTCGCGCTCGCGCACCGACTCGATCAGCCAGCGCCAGAACGCGAACGGCTTCGTGTGCGGGTTGTCGACGCGGAAGATGCGAACGCCGTGCGCGACCCAGAACTCGACGACGCCGAGCAGCGCCTCCCACAGCCCGCGCCAGTCCTCGCAGTCGAAGTTCAGGCTGTAGATGTCCTCGTAGCGCTTGGGCGGGTTCTCGGCGTATTTCAGCGTCCCGTCGGGGCGGTGGTGAAACCACTCGGGGTGCTCGCGCAGCCAGGGGTGGTCGCCGGAGCACTGGATGGCGAAGTCGAGCGCCAGCTCGAGGTCGTGGCGGCGCGCCTGCGCGACGAGACGATCGAAGTCCGCTAGCGTTCCGAGCTCGGGGTGGACGGCGGTGTGCCCACCCTCGGCCGAGCCGATCGCCCACGGGCTGCCGGGATCCCCGGCCGCCGCGACGAGCGCGTTGTTGCGGCCCTTGCGCCGCGTCTGCCCGATCGGGTGGATCGGCGGCAGGTAGACGACGTCGAAGCCGAGCTCGGCGAGGCGGGGGAGCTGCTTCGCCACGCCCGCAAAGCCGCCCCAGGAGCGCGGGAAGAGCTCATACCACGAGCCGAACCGCGCCCGCACGCGGTCGACCGCGACCTCCGCGGGCGGGTCCATGCGAGCGGCCCGCGCCCGGGTCGGATGGCGCTCGCACGCTTCCAGCAGCTGCGGGTCGAGCGCCTGGTCGATCCGCCGGCGCTCGCCGGCGGCGGGATCCTCGAGCAGCGCAGCGGCGTCCTCGAGCAGGCGGCGGTCCTCGCCGTCGGCTCGCGCGGCCGCCTGGCGGATCAGCGCTGCGCCCTCGGACAGCTCGCCGCCGAGGTCGGTCTGGCCGGCCGCGACCTTGCGCTCGAGCTCGTCGCGCCAGGTGGCCTCGACGTCGGTCCAGGCCTCCACCGCCCAGCGCCAGCTTCCCTGGGCGTCGACCGTGAACGACCCGGCCCAGCGGTCGCCGCCGAGCTCCGCGTCGGTCCGCTGCATCGGCGCCTCGCTCCAGTCGGCCTGCCCGGGTCCGCGGTAGAGCACGACCGCGCGAACCAGGTCGTGCCCGTCGCGGAAGATCGTCGCGCTCACCTCGACGCGGTCGCCCACGCAGGCCTTGACGGGGTGGCGCCCGCAGTCAAGCAGCGGCTGGGGGTCCTCGATCTGAACCCGGGGGGGCGGGCTGGCGGCGGCGGGTGGCGACACGGCGTTGCTCTTCTTCCCTTTTCGGCAGGTTTCCCACAGGCGCGTGAGGCTTCGCGTTACAACCCTGGTACCGCCGCCCGGCGGCGCCCGCGCCCAGGCGCTCCGAAGTAGTGTCGCACCGGCGCCTCGCGGGCACCGCGAGCGGCCGTTCCGACCCACGCCGCCGGCCAGATCGCTAGCTTCGCCACGATGAACATCGTCCGCTCGAGCGGCGTGCAGCTGCATCCGACCTCGCTGCCCGGCGGGCGCCTCGGCGCCGACGCGTTCCGCTTCGTCGACTGGCTCGCGGAGGCCGGCCAGTCGTGGTGGCAGATGCTGCCGCTTGGGCCGCCCGACCGCCACGGCTCGCCGTACAAGTCGCGCTCCGCCTTCGCGGCCTCACATCTCCTGCTGGCCGATCCGGCGGCCGCGGTGACGCGCGAGGAGGAGGAGGCGTTCCGGGCGCGTCACGCCTTCTGGATCGGCGATTGGGAGCGCTTCGCCGGCGGGCGCCGGGCGCTGCACGAGCAGATCCGCTTCGAGCGCGAGTGGTCCGCGCTGCGCGCCTACGCGGCGCAGCGCGGCGTGAGGCTGATCGGCGACCTGCCGATCTACGTGGCGGCCCAGAGCGCCGACCACCTGGCTCATCCGGAGCTGTTCGCTCCCGGCGCCGTCGCCGGCGTGCCGCCGGATCTCTACACGAGCAGGGGCCAGCTGTGGGGCAACCCGCTCTATGACTGGCCCGCGCTGCGCCGCCGCGGCTACCGCTGGTGGACCGAGCGCCTGCGCCGGACGTTCGAGCTCTTCGACCTCGCGCGGATCGACCATTTCCGCGGCTTCGTCGCCTACTGGGCCGTGCCCGAGGGCGCGCCCGACGCGAGGCGCGGACGCTGGCTGCGCGGTCCGGGGGCCGCCCCGTTCCTCGCCGCCCGTCGCGAGCTCGGCGAGCTGGCGCTGATCGCCGAGGACCTCGGCGTGATCACCCCGGCGGTGACGCGCCTGCGCGATCGCCTGGCGCTGCCGGGCATGGTCGTGCTCGAGTGGGCGTTCGAGCCGGGCGACCCGGACAGCCCGCACCGGCTCGAGAACCACCGCGAGCACAGCGTGGTCTACACCGCCACGCACGACCAGGAGACGCTGTGCGGCTGGTGGCAGGGGCTTGACGCCGTCAGGCGCGCGGCCGTCGGCGAGGAGCTGCGCGCCCGCGCGATCCGCGAGCGCGAGCCGCCCTGGAGCCTCATCCGCCTCGCCCTCTCCTCGCGCGCGAGCCTCGCGATGATGCAGGCCCAGGACATCCTCGGCCTCGGCAACGAGGCGCGCATGAACGTGCCTGGCCGGGCCGGAGGCAACTGGCGCTGGCGGCTGGCTCCCGGCGCGCTGACCCCGGCCCTGGCGCGGCGCCTGCGCGAGGTGACGCAGGAGAGCGGGCGGCTCGCCGCGGCGTTCGCTCGCGGCGGGCGTCCCGGCGGGGGCGGCCGCGCGCCATAGACTCGCCGCATGAGCGCTCGCGCGTGGCTCGCCTTCGCGGCGGTCTCCGTCCTCTGGGGCATCCCCTACCTCTTCATTCGCGTGGCGGTCGACGGCGGCGTCCCGCCGATCTTCCTCGCCTGGTCGCGCCTGGCACTCGCCGCGGCCGTGGTCGGCGCGATGGCCTGGCGGGCGGGCGCGCTGCCGAGCCTGCGCGGCCGACGGCGGTGGGTGCTCGCCTACGGCCTGGTCGAGTTCGCCGTGCCGTTCCCGCTGATCGCCGCCGGCGAGCGCCACGTCGCCTCCTCGCTCGCGGCGATCATCGTGGCCGCGGTGCCGCTGATCATCGCCGTGCTGGCGCTCCGCTTCGACCCCAGCGAGCGCGTCGATCGGCGACGCCTGGTTGGACTCTTAATCGGCTTCGCCGGGGTTGTCGCTCTGGTCGGGATCGACGTCGCGGGCAGCGGCGCCGAGCTGCTCGGAGCGGCGGCGATCCTGGTGGCCTCCGTCGGCTACGCGGCCGGGCCGATGATCCTCAACCGCCATCTGCTTGACCTCGACGCG
This sequence comes from uncultured Solirubrobacterales bacterium, assembly GCA_963830975.1. GTDB lineage: Bacteria > Actinomycetota > Thermoleophilia > Solirubrobacterales > Solirubrobacteraceae > Palsa-513. Next base: position 54,628 of record CAWHOI010000005.1, on the reverse strand, counting down.
CGCGCCGTGACGGCTGCGGCGCTGGCGGTCGCCGCGCTCGTGCTCACGCCGGCCGCGCTGTTCAGCACGCCGTCCGCGGCGCCCTCGACGGCCGCGCTGATCAGCGTCGCCGTGCTCGTCGTCTTCTGCACGGTGGCCGGGTTCCTCATCTACGTCACGCTCGTCAGCGAGGTCGGCCCGGGACGGGCGGCGGTGATCACCTACGTCGCGCCGGTGCTGGCGGTCGCGCTTGGCATGGCGGTGCTCGGCGAGCACCCCGGCGCGGGGGCGATCGCCGGTCTCGTGCTGATCCTGGCCGGCTCGTGGATCGCGACCGACGGCCGCCTGCGGCTCGCTCGCCGGCCCCCTCGCGGTGGCCGGCATGCGGCGGGCGAGCCACCCGGGGACGGCGCCCGCGAGCCGGTCAGTTCTCGATCGTGACGAGCGTGCCGATCGGCGTGTAGGGCCAGACCTTCGCCGCCGCTGCGAGCGGCAGCTCGACACAGCCAAGGCTCTGCGGGGTGCCGTAGGAGGCGCGGGGGAAGGCGTGCAGCGCGTCGCCGCCGTTGAAGTAGCTGATCCAGCGGATCCCCGGGTCGTGGTAGTGGGAGCCGTCGGGGTTGGTCCCGCTCATCGTCCCGACGGGGATGTGCTCGAAGACCGGGAACGTGCCGGGCTGCGTCGGCCGCGACGGGATGCCGGTGTTGCCCGGCGAGGTGAGGACGGTGTGCCCCGCGCTCCAGAGCGTCAGCTTCTGCGGCACCTGGCTGTGCACGTAGACGTAGCTGTAGGGGGTGTGCGTGCCGCGGCCCGCGACCGCGGCCTCGAGCAGCGCGTGCCAGACCATCGGCCCGGCCAGCCCGTCCACCGCGAGTCCCTGCTCGTGCTCGAACGTCATCACGGCGCCGCGGGTGATCGGGTTCGGCCGCCCGGTCTTCCACAGCGCCTGCAGCTCGTGCGGCGTGTTGGCGTAGCGCCAGCTGAACGTGCCCGTCGGCGGGGCGATCGCCGCCGCGCTCTGCGCGTCGATCGTGCGCGCAACCGCCGGCCCGCTGGGGTGCCAGGAGACCGGCAGGTAGCCGAGCTGGGCGAGCAGCTGCTGCAAGCGCAGCGTCGAGCCGAGCGGCACGGTCCAGGTGAGCTGCGAGCTGGCCTGCGAGATGCTGCCGGACGGTTGGGCCACGGCGACCGCGTGCGGCAGGATCACGCGCAGCTCGCTGCCCAGCGGCGCGCCGAGCCCGGAGGGCGTGAACACCAGCGTGTGGCTGTCGCGCTCGCGCCAGGAGCCGGGCGTGCTGGGCGAGAGCGTCGGCAGGGAGCTCCCCAGGAGCGCCGCCACCGGCGCGGAGAAGGTCAGCACGATCGTCTGGGTCGGCGCGAGGTTCGAGCCGGGCGAGGGGCTGGCGATCAGGACCGGCGCCTGCGAGGGCGGAAACCAGTGGACCTCGATCGGGGCGCTCAGCAGCTCCCACGGGCGCAGCGCCACCGCCACGCCGGCGCTGCCGGCGCCGCCGAGGCCGGCCAGCGTCACGGTACGGGTTGGCGCCGTGAGCGCCAGCCGCACGGCGGGCTGGCCGGGGGTGGTGTAGGAGACCGCGCTGACGGCGTGATCGAAGCTGATCCGCACGGGGGCGCCCGCCGCTACGGTCAGCCACGGCTCGCGTAGGTGCGCGACCGGCGCGCGGACGGTGAGGCGCTCATCGCGCAGGCTTCCGAGCGCCCAGCTCAGCCAGCCCGGCCGGCGGATCACGACGTTCACCGAGATCAGCTCGCCGGCGGGCACCTTCACGAGCGGTGTCAGCCTGCCGTCGCGAACCGCGAGCGGGATCGCCGTGCCGTCGGCGCCGACGGCGGACTCGTGCACGAGTGTGCCGGCGAACGGCTGCAGCTCGACCCTGGCCAGCGCCGCCGGGTCGGCTGAGAGCGTCGCCCCGGACCACACCGTCACCGCCGCGGCGGCGGCGATCACGAGCGCCGCGAACACGATGAGACCCACCAGCGGGCCCCGCCCGCGGCGGCGCCTCGGTCGATCGATCGTGCTGCGCCCGCTCACCCTTTCAGGATAGGCGCCCGGTCGATCGGCTCCGGGCACCTGCGCTCAGCGCAGGTCGCGGGCTCGCTGCTGGTCGCGCGCGGCGCGTCCGCTCTGCACGCGCGCCTTGACCGCGGCGCGGTGGGCCTCGTCGTTGCGACGGGCGACGTCCCTGATCAGGTCGCTGAACGTCGTCGACGCGGGGGTCGGACGCTCGGACCGTGGCTGGTCGGGAGACTCAGGCATGGTGTACTCCTCGCTGCTCCGCGTTATTGCAAGGCCACAGGAGAATGCGGGAGCCGGGGCACTCAATGGTGGAGCTGCTCTTCCAGTCTAGCCCCCGCGCGCGGCGCGACCGTCGACGCCTCAGGTCGCGACGGCGACGAACCAGCGGCCCTCGTGCAGGACCGTCGCGTCTCCGAGCTCCTCGGCCAGCTCGGCCGCCCGGAGGTAGCGCTTGTAGACGCGGTGGCGCGTGCCGTCGTTCAGCACGCGCTCCTGCCACCCCTCCGGCTCCACGCCGTCGCGCAGCGCCGAGTCGACGACCACCAGTTCGGGCGCGACGCGCCTTGCCTCGGCGAGGAAGGCCTCGCGCTCGCCCGGTGGCAGGTGGCCGTACAGGTGGCTCGTGAAGACGAAGTCGAACTCGTCGTCGTGAAACGGCAGCGGCAGCGCCTCGCCGCAGATCGTGCGGCTGTCGCGGCGCAGGCGCGTCGAGGCGATCGCGAGCATCTCGGTGCTCTGGTCGAGCGCCGTGACCTCTCCCGCCAGGTGTGTGGTGAGGAAGCCCGTGCCGCAGCCGACGTCGAGCACGCGCAGCGGCGGCAGGCCGGCTACGAGCGCGATCAGCTCGTCGACCTCCTCCGACCAGCCCGGACGATCGCGCTGCGCGAACAGGCCCGTGCCGAGCCACCACTCGTCGTATTCCTCGGCGCGCTGCGAGTAGTAGCTGCGGGTCGCCTCGTCGAACAGGAATTCGTCCATCCGTCGCAGTGTAGGGGGGTCCGCGGGCCGGGCGGGCGGCGCACGCCCGCCCACTACGCTGGTTCGATGCGGTCAGGCAAGCGCCCCGCCGGTCCCGCCGGCGATCGTCCGCGCAGCGGGATCCCGGCGCCCGTGAGCCCGCGCCGCGCGTGGTTCGCCTGCGCGCTCGCCGCCGTGCTCGGCACGATCGCCGCGGCGCTGCTGCCGGCGCCATGGTCGATCGCCTGCGGCGTGATCGCCGCCGGCGGCGCGGTCGGCGCGTTCGCGATGTTCGTCGTGATCACGGTGCTCGAGGATCGCGACGAGCGATAGGCGGAGCCGGCGGCCGCCTCATCCTGGCCGCCGCCGCCGCAGTTCCTCTCGCGCGAGGGCGAGCGCACGCGACGTGGCCAACGCGGCCGAGCGCATCAGGCGCGATGCGGGGAGCAGCGCCGCCGGCGCGCAGGCGCCGGCTCGCCGCGCCCGAGCGCTTCAACCCTGCTCCTGCTCGGCGCCCTCCCCGTGCTCGTGCTCGTGGTGCTCGTGCTCGGGCGCCTCGCCGGCGAGCTCCTCCGCGTGCTCGTGCTCGGCCTGCGCGAGGCCGTGGTGCTCGGCATGCAGGCGCTCCAGCGCGTGCAGGTCGGAGAGCTTGCGCTCCAGGCGCTCGATCTTCCGGCGAACGTCGTCGATCGGCATCGCCTCGAGCCAGGCCTTGTAGGACTCGTTTGTCATCGCGGCTTCTCCTCACGGCGTGGATGGACGTTGCCCCCAACGATCCCGCCAATCGAACGGGGCGAGGTTAGGACTGCGTTACCGAGCCGGACGAGAACCGGTATGCGCCACAATCTGGGCGGTGTCAGGTGACGACGAGCTCGGCCGCAGCGCCTCCGCGGTGAGCCCGTGAGCGGCTCCGAGCTCGGCCTGGCGCTGGCCGTCTTCCTGGCGTGCGCGGTGGAGGCGGTGGAGGCGCTGACGATCGTCCTGGCCGTCGGGACGACGCGGAGCTGGTCGGCCGCGCTGGCCGGGGTGGGCGGCGCGGTCGTGGCGCTCGCCGCGCTCGTGGCGGCGCTCGGGCCGGCGCTGACCGCGCTGCCGATCGACGTGCTGCGCGTCGCCGTCGGCGGCCTGCTGCTGGTCTTCGGGCTGCAATGGCTCCGCAAGGCGATCCTGCGGGCGGCCGGCGTGAAGGCGGTGCACGACGAGCAAGCCGCCTTCCTGGCCGAGACGCAGGCGGCTCGGGCCGCCGGCGTCGCGGTCGGCTTCGACCACTACTCGTTCGCGATCGCGTTCAAAGGCGTCCTGCTCGAGGGCCTCGAGGTGGCCTTCATCGTGCTGACCTTCGGCGCGAATCAGCACCGGATCGCGCTTGCCGCGCTGGCCGCCGGGCTGGCGGTCGCCGCCGTGGTCGCGGCCGGTTTCGCGGTTCGCGCACCGCTCGCTCGCGTGCCGGAGAACACGATGAAGTTCGCCGTTGGCGTGATGCTGACGTCGTTCGGGACGTTCTGGGGCGCCGAAGGCGCGGGGGCCGCCTGGCCGGGCGCCGACGCCGCGCTGCTGGTGATGGTGCCGGCACTGGTCCTGATCTCGCTGGCGCTCGTGGCGGTGATCCGTCGCGCCGCCGGCGTCTCGCCCGGCATGATCGACGCGCCTGCCGCGGCGGGTGGCTCATGAGCCGCCTGGGCGCCGGGCTGCTGGCGGTGTGGGAGTTCGTCGTCGGCGACGACTGGCGCGTGGCGCTGGGGGTGGCCGCCGTGCTGGGACTGACCGCGCTGATCGCTTCGAGCGCCGTCGCCGCCTGGTGGATTCTGCCGCTCGGCGTCGTCGCGCTGCTCGCCGATTCCCTGCGGCGCGCGACGCGCGGGTCGCGCCCGCGCTGACGCGCCGCGGCGGCGCCCTATCGTCCGAGCGTGCGCGCCAGGCGGTGCGCCTGCTCGCGTGTCTCGCTGAGCAGCACCCGCACACCTTCAAGCCCGGCCCGCAGCTCGGGGTCACCGACCTCGACCGGAAGCATCGAATCCTGGAGCTCGCCGAGTTCGCCGTCGGCTCGCGCGGCGGCCTCGACCGCGCTGTCGATCAAGCCGCGCGCGTCGTGTGCCCGCACGTGCGGGCTCGGCGCCTGGAACTCCCGGACCGGCAGGCCGTGGCGCTCGGAGAACTCGGCGTGCACGCGACGCGCGCGACCGTACGCGAGCTGCACGGGCCGGAACAACTGCTGCTCCAGCCGCTCGGCCGCGTACTCGTCGAGCTGCTCGTAGGCCTCGCCCAGGTACGCACCGGCGAGCCCGATCTGATCGGCGGCCGACGCCAGCGTGTCTAGCAGCTGCCGCCGTCCCTCGGCGGTCGTATACGGCATCCTCAGGGTTGGTCCGAGGTGGACGCCGGCGGCTCGGCTGCGGCGGCGATGCTCCGCCTCGGACTCCGGACGCGACGCGCGGCCGCGAGAGCTCCGTCCGCGCCGCTCGCGCGCCAGAGCGGCGCGCGCATATCATTTCTGCTTCGGGCTCGTTCTGAGCGCCGGCTACGAAGACCAGCATCGACCCATCGTAGTCCAGCGTCGCGGCCACATCTCGACCGGAGGGAAGCGATGCCTCGCACCCAGCAGGCGATCGACACGCTCGAAGCCCAGGTGGCCGAGCTGCGTGAGAACCTGGCTCGGCTCGAGGCCGAGCTCAAGGAGGCGCACGCCACCCACGCCGAGGCGATCTCCGACGTTCCGGCGCGCTCGCTGCGACGCGCCACGGCTCGGCGCGCGAGCCGGCGACGCGCGGAGGCCCGCACGCTCAAAGCTGACATGAGCGCCGCGATCATCGAGTTCCTCGCCAAGCATCCGGGCAGCACCGCCGGCGAGGTCGCGAAGGGACTCGATCTCAATCGCTCGACGGTGTCGAGTCGTCTGACGCAGCTGGTGAGGCTCGGCCACATCCGCAAGGCGGAGCGCGGCTACGCCTCGAAGTAGTTCGATCCCTACCGGGCGAGCGCACCGGCGGTGAGCATCGGGACCGTGGGCCGCTGATGGAACCCTTGGCGCACGCGTCCGCAGGGCCGCCGCGGTCGGGCGGGCAGATCCTGATCGACCAGCTCGCTCTGCACGGGGTCGAGCTGATCTTCGGCGTTCCCGGCGAGAGCTACCTCGCCGCGCTCGACGCGCTGCACGACTCCGCGATCCGCTTCGTCAACGCCCGTCACGAGGCCGGCGCGGCGAACATGGCGGAGGCCTACGGCAAGCTCACCGCTCGCCCGGGTGTCTGCTTCGTCACGCGCGGGCCGGGCGCCACCCACGGGTCGATCGGCGTGCATTCCGCCTTCGCGGACTCAACGCCGATGCTCTACCTGGTCGGGCAGGTGCCGCGCGGCGAGCTCGGCCGCGAGGCCCTGCAGGAGGTCGATCTCGTGGCGATGTTCGCCCCGCTCGCGAAGTGGGCGGAGCAGGTCATGTCGCCCGAGCGGATCCCCGAGATCGTGCGCCGCGCCTTCCAGACCGCCGTCTCGGGCCGCCCGGGCCCGGTCGTGCTCGCGCTGCCGGAGGACGTGCTCGAGGCGACCGCGGAGGTGGCGGACGCGCAGCGCTACGGCCGCGCCGTCGCCGCTCCCGGCGCCCGCGACCTCGCCCGAGTGCGCGAGCGGCTGGCCGGCGCGAAGCGGCCGGTGCTGATCGTCGGTGGTGGCGGCTGGAGCGCCGAGACGAGCCGCCGCGCCCAGGCCTTCGCCGAGGCTTCGGCGCTGCCGTTGGTCTGCGCGTTCCGTTGCCAGGACTACATCGACAGCCGCTCGAGCGCCTACGCCGGCCATCTCACGACCGCCACGGATCCGGCGCTCGCGCGTCGCGTCCGCGAGGCCGACGTGCTGCTCGTCGTCGGCGATCGCCTCGGCGATGTGACGACCGGCGGCTACACGCTGATCGTGCCTCCGACACCCAGCCAGGCGCTGCTCCACGTCTACCCCGACCCGCTCGAGCTGGGCCGCGTGTTCGCGCCCGAGCTGGCCGTCGTCAGCGACTCGAGCGAGTTCTTCGCCGCGATCGAGCCGGTCGACGGCAGCGCGTGGGCTCCGGCCGCCGCGCAGGCGCGCGCCGAGTACCTCGCATGGAGCACGCCGGCGCCGGGGCCGTTCGCGCTCGACCTCGCGCTCGTGATGGCGCAGATCGCGCAGCGGCTGGCCGGCGAGGCGATCGTCGTGCAGGATGCCGGCAACTTCAGCAGCTGGGTCAGCCGCTTCCTGCCCTTCCACTTCCACCGCAGCCAGCTGATGCCCGAGAGCGGAGCGATGGGGTACGCGGTGCCGGCGGCGATCGCCGCCAAGCTCCTCGAGCCGCAGCGCCCGGTGGTCTGCTTCGTCGGCGACGGCGGCTTCCAGATGACCGGCTTGGAGCTCGCGACGGCGGTGCAGGAGCGGGCTGCGATCGTCGTGATCGTCGTCAACAACCAGATGTACGGGACGATCCGCATGCACCAGGAGCGCGCCTACCCCGGACGCGTCGTCGCGACCGAGCTGCGCAATCCCGACTTCGCCGCACTCGCGCGGGCATGCGGCGCGCACGGCGAGGCGGTCGAACGCACCGAGCAGTTCATGCCCGCGTTCGAACGCGCGCTCGCCGCCGGTGGTCCGGCGCTGATCGAGCTGCGCGTGGACGGCGAGGCGATCCTCCCCGGCGAGACGATCTCGAGCATCCGCGCCGGCGCGTCCGCGTAGGCGTAGCGGCCGCCGCGCGGCTCAGGAGCCGGAACCGCCCGGCGCGAGCACGAGCAGCAGGTCGCCCCGCTCCACGCGGGTCCCGCTGGCGATCGCGACTCGCTCCACGCGGCCGCCGATCGGCGCGGTGATCGTCGACTCCATCTTCATCGCCTCGATCACGGCGACAGGCTCGCCGGCGCGGACCTCGTCGCCGGGGCTCACCTGGATGATCACGGCGCCGATGACCGGGGCCGCCACGTGCCCGGGGTTGCTCGGGTCCGCCCGCTCGATCTCGACGCCGGCGCCCTCGATCGAGCGGTCGCGGACGTCGATCGGGCGCAGCTGGCCGTTGACGCGCGCCATCACGGTCCGCATCCCCGCCTCGTCGGCTTCACCGACGGCCTCGAGCTCGAAGATCAACCGCACGCCGGGGGCGAGATCCACCGTCAGCGCCTCGCCCTCCCGCAGGCCGTAGAAGAACGAGCCGGTCGGCAGCAGCGAGACGTCGCCGTGGCGCTCGCGCGCCGCCAGGTAGTCGTGCAGCGGGCCGGGGAACATCAGCTCGGCGAGCGCGTGCTGGCGCTCGCGACCCGGGCGCTCCAGCAGCGCGAGCGTCTCGGGCTCGAGCTCCGGCGGCGGCGCCGGCGACGGCCTGCCGCTCAACGCGCGCTCGGTGAACGGCTGAGGGAACCCGGCGGGTGGGCGACCGAGCGCGCCTCGGAGGAAGTCGAGCACCGAGTCGGGAAGGTCGAAGCGCTCGGGCGCGCGCTCGAGCTCGTCGAAGTCGATCCCGGCCGACACGGCGAAGATCGCAAGGTCGCCGACGACCTTGCTGGTCGGTGTGACCTTGATGATGTGCCCGAGCAGCGCGTTGGCGCGCTCGTAGGCCGCCTCCACCTCCTCGAAGCGGTCGCCGACGCCGATCGCGCTCGCCTGGTGGCGCAGGTTCGAGAGCTGGCCGCCCGGGATCTCGTGGCGGTAGACGCGGCCTGTCGGCGCGGGAAGGCCCGCCTCGTATGGCGCGTAGAGGGTGCGCACGGCCTCCCAGTAGGGCTCCAGGGCAAGCGCCGAGTCGAGCTCGAGCGCCGGTTCGCGCTCGGTCCCGGCGAGGGCCGCGATGATCGCCGACAGCGACGGCTGGCTGGTCATCCCGGCGAGCGGCGCCGCGGCGCCGTCGACCGCGTCGACGCCGGCCTCGATCGCCGCCAGGTAACTCGCCAGCGAGCCGCCGGTCGTGTCGTGCGTGTGCAGGTGCACCGGTGCGTCGAAACGTGAGCGCAGGGCGCCCACCAGCGTTCGCGCCGCCGGTGCGCGCAGCAGCCCCGCCATGTCCTTGATCGCGAGCACGTGCACGCCGGCGTCCACCAGCTGCTCGGCGAGAGCGAGGTAGTAATCGAGCGTGTACACCTGCTCGCCCGGGTTGGACAGATCGCCCGTGTAGCAGAGCGCTCCCTCCACCAGCGCCGGCGTCTCGAGCGCCGCCTGGATCGCCGGCGCCATCCCCTCGATGTCGTTGAGCGCGTCGAAGATGCGCAGCACGTCGACGCCGCTCTGCACCGCCTCGGAGACGAAGGCGCGAACGACCGCCGGGGGAAAGCGCGAGTAGGCGAGCAGGTTGCTTCCGCGCAACAGCATCTGCAGGCAGATGTTCGGAACGGCCTCGCGCAGCCGCTCGAGGCGCGCCCACGGATCCTCGTTGAGGAATCGCAGCGCGACGTCGAAGGTCGCGCCGCCCCAGCACTCGAGCGACAGCAGCCCCGGCATCCGCCGGGCCAGATGGGGCGCTGCGCCGAGCATGTCGAAGGTGCGCATGCGCGTCGCCAGCAGCGACTGGTGGGCGTCGCGCAGCGTCGTGTCGGTGACCGCCACCGCGGTCTGCGCTCGCAGCTCGGCGGCGAACGCCGCCGGCCCGATCTCCTGCAGGCGCTGGCGGGAGCCCTCCGGCGGCTTGCCGGCCAGCGCCGGCAGCTTCGCGCGCGGATCGATCAGGCCGTCCGGAGGTTCGCGCTCGCGGTTGATCGTGACGTCGGTCAGCCGCGATAGCAGCCGCGAGGCGCGGTCCGCGCCGGGATCGGCCGAGATCAGCTCCGGGTGCTCGTCGACGAAGGTGGTGTGTGCCCTGCCGGCGAGGACGTCCGGGTGGCGCAGCAGCGCGCGCAGGAAGCTCTGGTTGGTGCTGACGCCGCGGACCCGCAGCTCCGCGACGGCGCGGTGCGCGCGGGCCGCGGCGCTGCGCAGATCGGGGCCGCGGGCGGTGATCTTGACGAGCAGCGGATCGAAGTACGGGGAGACCTCGGCGCCGACGAACGCGGAGCCCTCGTCGAGTCGGATGCCCGCTCCGCCGGGCGAGCGGTACGCCGTGATCCGGCCGGCGTCGGGGCGGAAGCCGTTGGCCGGGTTCTCGGTCGTGACCCGGCACTGCAGCGCGACGCCGCGCTGGCGGATACCGGCCTGCGAGAGGCCGAGGTCGTCGAGCGTCGCGCCGCCGGCGATGAGGATCTGCGAACGCACGAGGTCGACGTCCGTCGTCTCCTCGGTGACGGTGTGCTCAACCTGGATCCGCGGGTTCATCTCGATGAACGCGAAGCGACCGTCGGGGTCGAGCAGGAACTCGACGGTGCCGGCGTTCTCGTAGCCGATCTCGCGCGCGACGGCCACGCCTGCGTCGCAGATCCGCTCGCGCAGGGCGGGGTCGAGGCCGGGCGCCGGGGTCACCTCGATCACCTTCTGGTGGCGGCGCTGCAACGAGCAGTCCCGCTCGAACAGGTGGATGATCCCGCCGGCGCCGTCGGCGAGGATCTGCACCTCGATGTGGCGCGCTCGCAGCATCGCCTGCTCGAGGTAGACGGTGTCGTCGCCGAACGCGGCGAGCGCCTCGCGCATCGCTCCCTCGAGCGCTCGCGGCAGGGCGTCGGCGGACTCGACCAGCCGCATGCCGCGCCCGCCGCCTCCGAGCGCCGCCTTGATGAAGAGCGGAAAGCCGAGCTCGCGCGCGAGCTCGCCGGCCGAGGCCGCGTCGCGCACCGGATCGGAGGCGTCGAGCACCGGCACGCCCGCGCGCCGGGCGATCTCCCGTGCGCGCGTCTTGTCGCCCGCGAGTCCGAGCACCTCAGCCGGCGGACCGACGAAGCGGACGCCGGCTTCCGCGCAGCGGCGCGCGAGCACCGGGTTCTCGGCCATGAACCCGTAGCCCGGGTAGATCGCGTCGGCCCCGACCGTGACGGCGAGCTCGACGATCAGCGCCGCGTCGAGGTAGTTGCTGACCGGGTGCCCCGGCGTCCCGATCTCGTAGCTCTCGTCGGCCTTCAGGCGATGCACCGAGTCGCGGTCCTCGGGGACGTAGACCGCGACGCTGCGAATGCCGAGCTCGTTGGCCGCCCGAAACGCACGTATGGCGATCTCGCCGCGGTTGGCGACTAGCAGCGCCTCGATCATCCGCACATCGCCGGCAGCATCGCCCGCATGTTAGGCGTCGGGCGCGAAGAAGACCAACGCTGCGCTCAGGCGGCGTGGTCGACGAGTTCGCCGAGCGCCGGCACCCAGCGGCGCAGCGTGTCGACGAGGGCCTGGTAGCGCATCGGCTTGCTGATGTAGTCGTCCATCCCGGCGGCGATGCAGCGCTCGAGATCCCCCTGCATGGCGCTGGCGGTCATCGCGATCACCGGGACGTGACCGTCTCCCGCAGCCTGCTCGCGCTGGCGAAGCTCGCGAGTTGCCTCGTAGCCGTCCATGCCGGGCATCTGGCAATCCATGAGCACGGCGTCGAAGGCGCCGTCGGCCAGTGCGGCCAGCGCCGCGGCGCCGTCGCCCACGACCTGTGCGCGGCAGCCGCAGCGCTCGAGCGCGCGAACGGCGACGATCTGGTTCACGGGGCTGTCCTCGGCGACCAGGACCCGTGGCGCCGGCGACCCCGGGCGCGGCGCGACCGCCCTCAGCACCTCGTGCCGGCGAATCGACGTCGCGGCGGCGGTGGCCGGCGCGGCGAGGTCGAGCTCGAACCAGAACGTGCTGCCGCGGTCAGGCTGGCTTTCGGCGCCGATCTGGCCGCCCATCAGCTCGACGAGCTCGCGTGCGATCGCCAGACCGAGGCCCGTGCCGCCGTAGTAGCGCGTCGTCGACGCGTCGGCCTGCGTGAACGGCTCGAACAGGCGATCGAGCGCCTCCGGGTCGATCCCGATCCCGGTGTCGGTGACCTCGACGCGCACGCGGTGGTCGCCGTCGCCTTGCGCCCGTGCGGCGACGCGGACGGCAACCGACCCTTCGGCGGTGAACTTGACGGCGTTCGAGACGAGGTTCAGAACGATCTGGCGCAGACGGCGGCCGTCGCCGCGCAGCTGGGCCGGGAGCTGTTTCGCGATCTCGAGCTCCAGCGCGAGCCCCTTGGACTCCGCTTCGTAGCGCGCCGCGGCACACGCCTGCTCGATCGTGTCGCGCACGTCGAAGTCGGTGATGTCCAGCTCGAACTGGCCGGCCTCGATCCTCGAGAGGTCGAGGACATCGTTGATCACCGCCATCATCTGCTCCCCGGAGCGGGAGACCTGCTCGGCGTAGGAGCGCTGCTCGGGCGTCAGGTCGGTGTCGAGCAGGAGTTCGTTCATGCCGATCACGCCGTTCATCGGCGTGCGGATCTCGTGGCTGACGTTCGCCAGGAACGCCGACTTCGTGTTCGACGCCTCGACCGCCTGGTCGCGTGCCACCGCCAGCTCGGCGAACGCCCGGTTGCGATCGGTGACGTCGTGGCTGAGCACGATGCGGCAGGCGCGGCCGTCGAGCACGATGTCGTCGCTGGTGACCTCGACGTCGATGACCGTCCCGTCCTTGTACTGGTGGCGCCACGGACGGGTCACCAGTCCGCGCAGCCTCCCGTCCGCCGCGCCGGCCATGTAGCGCTCGAGCTCCTCTATGTCCTCGCTCGGCGTGAGGTCGTGGATCGTCATCGTCAGCAGCTCCTCGCGCGAGTAGCCGTAGCGGGCGACCATCGTGTCGCTGACCGTCACGATTCGCGTCGTGGCGCGCTCGTAGGCCAGCATCGGCTGCGGGTTGTGCTCGAACAGCAGCCGGTGCTGGCGCTCGCTGACGCGCAGCTGCTCGGCCTGCATCGAGTTCACGATCAGCTGGCGGCGCAGACCGCGGCTGATCGACGCGGTGATTGCCAAGAGCACCAGGTACAGGAGCCCGAGCCCGATCGCCAGGCCGAGATACAGGCGGCGCAGCGTGGCGGCGACCTCGGCGCTGATCGGCGCGTACGGCAGGTAGGTCTCGAGCACGCCGACCCTGCGGCCGTTGACGACGAGCGGTTGGTAGACCTCGACGGACTCCGGTCCCAGCCTCGCGGCTGCGGAGCTGTCGCTGTTCAGTCGGGTGAGCTGGGTGACGGTGCGGCCGTGCGCGGCGGCGAGCGCCGCGGCATCGACCGGGACTCCCAGACTGCGCCCGTCGCTGCTGAAGACGACGCGTCCCTGAAGGGTGCGAATCCGCAGGCGCAGGATGCCGTTTCCGCCGTGCACCTTCGCGCTGGCGACCAGCCGGGCGACCTCGCTCCGCTGCTCCGCGCTCAGCTGCGTGATCGTCTTGCCGGAGAAGAGCGGCTCGACGGCGGTCTGCCCGACCAGCATCGCCTCGGCTCGGCCCTGCGACAGCTCCCGCTGGAGGGCGCCGTTGCGGGTGCCGACGGCCAGGACCACTCCCAGTGTGAGCACCGGGATGAGGCTGATCACCGCGTGTTTCGCGAACAGGCGAGCGGTCCCTCGTTTGATCGCGCGTCGTCGCTTTTCGCGTGCGGTCGACGGGCGTCGCGACGCGTGTCTCATCCCTTTGGCTATCGGTGCCTGCGCGGCGCCGCTTTAGGCTGGCGAGCTCCCGATCCCCCGATCCGCAGCCGCCGTCCGGCGCTGCGTCGGCGATCGCAGCCCCGCCCGCCGGGCAGCCGCTAAGCTCGGACGATGATGCTGGCACAGCGTGCGAGCACGTCCGGCCGCGGTCGACCGGGGGGGCGAGCGTCGTTCGGCGTGCTCGCGGTGGCGCTCGCGGCGCTGGTCTTCACCGGCGCGATGGCGCTGCCCTCCACCGCCGGCGCGGGCCAGATCGTGTGGAGCGCGCGCAACGGAATCTGGGCGATGAGCGACACCGGCGCCGATCCGCACGAGCTGATCGCGGGCGCCTCGCCCCAGCTGGTCGCCTCACTGCCGTCCGGGACGGTCTCGGCGCCTGACGTCTTCCAGAACGGCGGCACCAGCGTGCTCTTCCTCGGCGCCACCAACGCGTTCGTCGAGCCCGGCCTGCCGCAGGCGTGCGGCGCCGACTGCTCTGGAACCTTTGAGCTCAACAACGGCACGCTGACGGAGCTCGCCCCGCCGGCCGCTGCCGCCAGCGGGGCCGCCTACTACGAAACCCAGCCACGGATCACGGCGGATCACCAGGAGATCTTCAGCTCATCGCTGTACACCGGCATCCTTCCGAGCGCCGTCGGGACGCCGGCGACCGCGCTGGTCGAGCGTCCGCTCGCGACGAACGCCACCGTCACGCAGTGGTCGAACACCGACGCCGAGGCGCAGCCGGCCGCCGGGTTCGACGGCACGCCGGACCCAGCCGACGCGACGCTGGTGGCCTGGGCCGAGTCACAGGGGTGCAGCTGGGAGTACCCGAACGCGCAGGGCGTCGAGCAGGCCTCGTGCCAGTACGCGATCCACCTCGGCGCCGCATCCGACGCAAACGCGCCGGTCATCACCTACGACAACGAATTCGTCAGCGCCAACGGCCGGGGCCCAACCTCGCTCGCGCTCTCGAGCGACGGATCCACGCTGCTGCTGGTCGATCCCTACGTCCCGAACACCGGGATCTGGACCACACCGGTGGCCGGGCAGGCGGGCGCCAAGCCGGCCACCGAGGTGCTGGCGCAGCCCGCGGGCTGGACCTTCAACCAGGCGCGCTTCGCCGGTTCGAGCATCGTCTTCGACGCCCACGAGCAGGTCAACGGCAACGCGACCGGCGACATCTACACCGTCCCGGCAACCTGCACCGCCGCAACGTGCACGTTCCCCGCGAGCGCGACGAACCTGACGAACGACCCACTCGCCGACAGCTCGGATCCAGCGTGGACCTCGGCGACGACGCCGATCCCGGCGCTGCGGGTCGCGGTGGTCCCGCGCGTCACCAGCGTGAGCGCGCCGAAGACGCCGATCATCGCGGGCAGCCGGTTCACGCTCCAGGTGACCCTCTCGGCCCGCGCCACGGTCGTCGTGAAGATCGTTCGCCGGTCGGGCACGCCGCCGAAGAGCAAGCCGATCGGCTCGGTCGTGTTCGCCGGCAAGGCTGGAAGCAACAGGCTGTCCATTCGCCTGGTCGCCGGCCGGACGCTCGCGGCCGGGACCTACACCGCGACCGTCGGCCTGCGCGGATCGAGCACCGCCGCGAAAACCATCCACTTCAGCGTCCGCAGGTAGGCGGCGCGCCGCACCCTCAGCGCTCCGGCGGCCGCCAGCCCGCGAGCACCGCGAAGTGCCAGCGCTTGTAGAAGCAGTCGACGTCGCAGAAGCCGGCGTCGCGCAGCCAACCCAGCTGGGTCTCGACGTCGGTGTGGCGGTCGGCCGACATCCGCCCCAGCGCCGCGGCTAGCTCGCGCTCGCTGGCCCCCTCCGCCCGGCAGGCGGCGAGCCAGCCCTCGTGCTGGTGCTGCTCCAGCCATTCGGTCGGCCCGCGCACCTGCTCGGCGTTGACGAACACGCCGCCTGGGCGCAGCGCCGCGAGCACGCGCGCGTTCAGGTCCCGCTTGGCGTCGTCGTCGAGGTGATGAATCGCCAGCGCCGAGACGACCGCGTCGAAGGGGCCCTCGGGCAGCGGGTCGCGCAGGTCCGAGACGACCACGCCGATCTCCCGCGGGGCCAGCAGCCGTCGGGCCTGCTCGAGCATCGGCTCGGCGCCGTCCAGCAGCACCAGCTCGACCTTCGGGTGGCGCTGGGCGACGTGCGCGCTGAGGATCCCCGTCCCCGCCCCCAGGTCGAGCACTCGCGCGACCGGGCCTCCGCGCAGACCCACGAGGTCGGCGGCGATCCCGTAGAAGGCGTCGAATCCGGGCACGAGCCGCCGGCGCAGGGCGTGGTAGGAGTGCGCGTGCTCGGCGAAGATCCTGACCGCGTCGCTCATCGTGCTGCCAGTATCACGCAGTGTGCTCGGCATACGACGCCGCGGGGCGGTGAAGCCGTTGAAGCTTGCCGGGCTTGCGCTCGCGCTCGCGCTGACGGCGGCGATCGCGACGCCCGCGGCCGGCGGCACCGGCGGGCTGGCGCTCGTGATCGAGCCCGCCGCCGGCCCGGCGCCGCTCTACCGCCTGATCACCTCGGCTCGCCACAGCGTCGAGATGACGATCTACGAGCTCTCCGACGCCACGGCGGAGCAGGATCTCGCCGCCGACGCCGCCCGCGGCGTGCGCGTGCAGGTGATCCTCGACGGCGGAAGCTACGACCGCTCGCTCAACCAGCCCGCGTACTCCTACCTGGCCGCCCATCGCGTCGCGGTGCGCTGGGCGCCGGCGGAGTTCGACCTGACGCACGAGAAGGCGATCGTCGTCGACGACGCCACCGCCGCGATCATGACGCTCAACCTCCAGAGCCGCTACTACAGCTCGACGCGAGACCTCGCGGTGATCGACACCCAGCCCGCCGACGTGCGGGCGATCGCCGCCACCTTCGCAGCCGACTGGGCGGGGCGCCCGATCGCCGCCCAGCCGGGCGCGGGCGATCTGGTCTGGTCGCCCGGCTCGCAGCCGGCGCTGCTGAGCCTGATCGAGGGGGCCCGGCAGAGCCTCCGCATCGAGGCCGAGGAGATGGACAGCACGGCCATCGAGCAGGCGCTGGCCGCCGCCGCCCGTCGTGGCGTGGCCGTCAAGCTCGTGATGACCTCGGACCCCGAATACGCGGCGGCGCTGCGCGCGCTGACGGCCGCGGGCGTGCAGGTCCGGCTGTACGCGCCGAGCGCGCCCCTCTACATACACGCGAAGCTGATCGAGGCCGACGGCGCACGTGTGTTCGTGGGCTCGGAGAACTTCTCGACGGCGTCGCTCGTCTACAACCGCGAGCTGGGGATCGAGACGACGAACCCCGCCGTGCTCGACGGCGTGCAGGCGACCTTCGACCAGGACTTCGCGCACGGGGCGCCGCTGCGCTGACGGCCGCGCCGCGCTCGAACACCCGGCCAGGGCACGCCCACCGCCTGCGAGGCTTTGCAACCGATGGCGATCCGACCGCTCGTAGTGACCCTCGTGGCCGTCGCGGCGCTCTGCGCGGCCGCGGCCGCAATCGCGATCGCCGCTGCGGCCTACCCGTACGGCACGGGCACGGGCGGCTGCCCGGTCTTCCCGGCCGACAACCCCTGGCACGAGAACGTCTCGAAGCTGCCGGTCAGCCCGCTTTCGAACGCCTACATCGCCGCGATCGGGGCGGGGATCGACCTGCATCCGGACTTCGGCTCGAACCTGACCTACGGCATCCCCTACGCCGTCGTGCCGGCGAGCCAGCCGAAGGTGGCGATCCATTTCACCGCCTACGGATCCCAGTCCGACAAGGGCCCCTACCCGATCCCGGCCGGCGCGCCCGTCGAGGGAGGCTCGGGCTCGACCGGCGACCGCCACGTCCTGGTCCTGCAGTCCGGCGCGTGCAGGCTCTACGAGCTCTACTCCGCCCATCCCAACGCGGACGGCTCCTGGAACGCCGCCTCGGGCGCCGTGTTCAACCTGCGCTCCAACCACCTGCGCCCGAACGGCTGGACATCAGCCGACGCCGCCGGCCTGCCGATCTTCGCCGGGCTGATCCGCTACGACGAGATCCAGCGGGGCTACATCAACCACGCGATCCGCTTCACGGCCCCCCAGACGCAGGCCGGCTTCATCCACCCGGCGACGCATTTCGCCTCGAGCTCCACCAACCCCGACCTGCCGCCGATGGGCCTGCGCCTGCGGCTGAAGGCGAGCTTCGACATCAGCCGCTTTCCGCGCGTCGCGCGGATCATCCTGCGGGCGATGAAGACCTACGGGCTGATCCTCGCGGACAACGGCAGCCCGTGGTACTTCCAGGGCGCGACCGACCCGCGCTGGAACGACAACGCGCTTGACAGCCTGAAGACGGTCCCCGGCAGCGCCTTCCAGGTCGTGCAGACCGGGCCGATCCTGCACGACGGCTGACGCGCCGCTGCGCTCGTGGCGCGCGCCGAGCTGCGCTTGCAGGAGAAGCCGCAGCCGGGACAGAAGGTGTTCCGACGCTGCTCTTGATCCCGATCCTGCGCCGGCTGCTGATGCTGGCCGCTTTCCTGGCGGTCCCGCTGATCGCCGGCGAGCTCGTCGCCCGCAAGCTGATCGGTGACGCGGTCGCGCACGCCGTCTCGGCGCGCATCGGCGTGCAGCCGAAGATCGGCTTCGGCTCCACCCCGCTGCTGGTGCAGATCGTGCGCGGCCGGCTCAGCGCCGTCAGCGTCAGCGCGAGCGGCGCGCGGATCGACGGACTGCCGCCGCTGACGCTGAGCGGGACCCTGCGCGACGTGCACCTGAGCAGCCTGACCGGCCTGCAGGGGGCGATCGGCTCGCTGAACATCCTCGCCAGCCTGCGCGCCGCCGGCGTGCGCGAGTTGCTCGCCACCCCGTCCTGCGTGGACGCGCTGCCGGCGGCTGAGCGCGCCCTGCTCACGAGGAACCCGCGCGTGAAGGTGTTCCCCGGTCGAATCGATCTGCTGCCGCCTCGCGGCCGCGGCGCCGAGGTCCGCCTGGCGCCGTATGCGTCGGGCTCGAGCGTCGAGTTCGCGATCACCGCGGTGGAGGTCGACGGCGCGCCCGTCTCCGCCGCCGAGCTGGGGGCGGCGCGCGCGGGCACCCACTGCTCGCGGAGCCTGAGCGACCTCCCGTTCGGCGTCTCGCTGGTGTCGGCGCACGCCGGCACCGGCGTTCTCGATCTCGCCTTCAGCGGGACCGACGCCTCGTTCTCGGCACTCGGCTGAGCTCGCCGCGGCCGCTGATCTCCTGGTGGCGGCGCGACTGGCGCGGCCGCGTCGACGTCGAGAGCAGCGGCGCGTGCGGCGGGCGCGCGTCGGGTAGCCTCGTCGCAGCATGGATTCGAGGCTGCCCAAACGCGTTCGTCCGCACGTCACGCCCGGGCCGGCGCGTGCGAGGCCGCTGCGGCCCCTGCGACCGCCGGGGCATGCGCCCGCGCCCGCGAAGGCGACCGCGTCGCCAACGCCGCCGCTGTTGCGCTTCACGCGCCACGGGATCCCGGGGCTCGTGGTGCTCGCCGGGATCGTCGCGATGTGCTTCGGCACCGAGACGTCGCTGATCGGCGGGGCGGGTCTGATCGGCGCCGGCATCGCGAGCTGGCTGATCGCCTGGCTCTACCGCGTCGGCGTCGACGGCGACAGGGCGCGCGATGCCGAGGAGCGGGCGCGGGACTACTTCGAGCGCCACGGCCGCTGGCCGCAGCAGTGAGCTCGGCCTCTCAGAGGTCCCAGCTCGCGTAGGCGCCCTGCGTGATCACCGCGAGCGGCTTGCCGCCCGCCCACGGGACGGTGTCGACCGACAGCGGCTCCAGATCGCCGCCGATGCCCCTGGTCAGCAGGACGGTCTTGCCGTCGGCCGAGATCGCGTCGCCGATGTAGCCGTTGCTCTGGCCGATCAGGTTGCGGGGCGCGGCGGGCTTCGGTGCGCTCAGGTCGATCGCGTAGGCCTCGGCCTGACCCGAGCCCTGCGGGCCGACGAAGTTCGCCAGCAGGTGCAGGCCGTTGGCGGAGAACGCGATCGGCGTCAGCCCCTCCGCCTTGGCGCTGACCGCGATGCTGGTCAGCTGGTGCGCCCCGGCGCCGCTGTCACTCATCAGCCACAGCTGCAACGCCGGGTAGGGGTTCTTCGGCCGCGGCGTCTCGTGCGAGTAGACGATCCCGCCCGGCCCCCACAGCGGGTACTCGCTGAGTCCGTCGTGTGTCAGCTGACGTGTGCCCGCGCCGGCTGGGGACGTCGTGTAGACGTTGACGCGGGTCTGGTTGACGGCGGCGCGCGCATAGACGACGTCGTCGGAGGCGTTCGGCGCGAAGCTCGCCCCGTCGATCACGCCGGTCGCGATCGTTCGGCTCTGGCCGGTCTGCGCATCGATCACGCGCAGCTGCGCCGGGCTTGCCCCGACGGTGACCAGGATCAGCTTCGAGTCTGTCGACCAGGCGAGGAGCTGCATGAACTGCGGGCTCTGGACGACCGCGACCGATGCCCCGCCGTCGGCGGCGTACAGCGTAAGTGTCGAGGTCTTGACGGTCTGCCCCTTCTCGATGCTGATCGCCGCGACCTCGGATCCGTCGGGGCTGATCTGGGCGCTGCTCGCCGGCCCGAGGTCGAGCGCCGAGTCCCCCTTGATGCCTGCGATCCAGACCTGCGGCGCGGGCTTGTCGAGGTTCGTGATGTAGGTCATCAGGGGCGGCCGAGCGCTCGCCGCGAGCGCGCTCGGGCACAGCCAAAGGGCCGCGAGCGTCGCGGCGAGCGTCGCGCGCGCCGACGTCGTTTGCAGGAGACTCCGCACCGACCTCATCGTACGCGGTGAATTCCTGGCTGGTCGCACTTCCGCGACCGCTCGGGTGGTGCGCGGGTCGGGCGATAGATTGCGCTGCGTGAGCGCCGATCACCGCATCGCGATCATCGGCGCGGGGTTCTCCGGCCTGGGCGCCGCGATCAGGCTGAAGGCGGCCGGAATCGAGGACTTCGTCGTGTTCGAGCGGGCCGGCGAGGTCGGGGGAACCTGGCGCGCGAACACCTACCCGGGCTGCCAGTGCGACGTTCCCTCGCACCTGTACTGCTTCTCGTTCGCGCCCAACCCGAACTGGACCCGCAGCTTCTCGCTGCAGGGTGAGATCTGGGACTACCTGCGCGACTGCGTCGTCCGCTACGGCCTCGAGCCGCACCTGCGGCTCGGTGTGGAGGTGACCTCGTGCCGCTGGCAGGACGAGGCGGGGCGGTGGCTGCTCGAAACCGGCGAGGGTCTCGCAAGCGCGAAGGTGCTCGTCGGCGCGATGGGTGCGCTCTCCGAGCCGGCGCTGCCCGCGCTGCCAGGCATCGAGCGCTTCGAGGGGGCGCTGTTTCACTCCGCCGCCTGGCGCCACGACGTCGACCTGCGCGGAGCGCGCGTCGCGCTGATCGGGACAGGCGCCTCGGCGATCCAGATCGCGCCGGCGATCCAGCCGCTCGCAGGCGAGCTCCAGGTCTACCAGCGCACGCCACCCTGGATCCTGCCGCACCCCGACCGCCCGATCGGCCCGCGCGAGCGGGCCCTCTACCGCGCCGTGCCGCTGGCCCAGCGAACGCTCCGCTCGGCGCTGGCGTGGGGGCGCGAGGCGCTGGTTCTCCCATTCCGTCACCCGGCGCTCGGCCGGCCGGCCGAGCGACTCGCGCGCCACCACCTCGAGCGCCAGGTCGCCGACCCGCTGCTGCGCGAGCAGCTGCGACCGGACTACCGCCTCGGCTGCAAGCGCATCCTGCTCTCCAACACCTACTACCCGGCGCTGACGCAGGCGAACGTGACGCTCGTGCCGCACGCGGTGGCGGAGGTCGGCCCCCGCTCGCTGGTCGCGGCCGACGGCATCGAGCGGCCGGTTGACGTGATCGTCGCCGCCACCGGCTTTCGCCCGAGCGACCCGCCGGCGGCCCACCGCCTGCGCGGCCGCGACGGCCGCACCCTCGCGGAGTACTGGCGCGGATGCCCGCAGGCTCACCGCGGAACCACGATCGCGGGCTTCCCCAACTTCTTCCTGATGCTCGGACCCCACACCGGCCTCGGGCACACCTCCGTCCTGCTGATGATCGAGAGCCAGATCGAGTACCTGCTCGCGGCGCTTGCGGCAATGGAGGCGGCCGGGGTCGAGGTGATCGAACCGCGGGCCGCGGCACAGTCGGAGTTCGTCGCGGGAGTGCGCCGGCGCGCGCGCGGCACCGTCTGGGAGAGCGGCGGGTGCGCGAGCTGGTACCTGGACGCCGACGGGCATTCGATCCTCTGGCCGGACTCCGCCTGGCGGTTTCGCCGGACCTTGCGCCGCTTCGACCCCGCGAGCTACCGCGCTCGCCCGTACAGTTCGAGCCCGCGATGAGCGCCCAGGAGCCGACAGCGCAGGAACCGCCTCGCACCCGAGTGTGCCCCGTCTGCGCGGTCGAGATAAACGCGGCAAGCGCGCGCTGCCCCTACTGCGGCGCGCGGCAGTTCAAGCGCCAGCCGATCCTCGGCCGGCGCGGGATCCTGATCTGCGTGGTCGCCGTCGCGGTCGCGGTGTTCGTGACGCGAGCGGTCATCGACGCGTCCAACCGCGGCCTGCGCTACGTGCCATACCGCAGCCCCGATCTCGTGGCGCTGGTGCCGGACGGCTACAGCGACGAGCTGCTCGCCGGTCCGCATGGAACCGCCGTGGCGGGCTTCGTCGACCCGTCCCAGTCCGCCGACTCCGAGGTCATCAAGGCCACGGCGCCGGTCGGCGCGACGCCGCACGCGCGCGCTCTCGCCCTGGCCGCCACGCTGCGCAACACGCCCGGCGTCGCCCTGGGTGCGGTGACCTCAGACACACTCGCCGGCGGCCAGCCGGCCTCGGAGGTGCTCTACACGCTCGCGGGCGTCTACTACGCGGTGTTCGAATACGACTCCTGCAACGGGGACATCGCGGTTACGGTCACGCTGTCGGCCCACGATCTCGACCTGCTCAGCGAGCTGGAGCTGGTGCCGCCCCAGAGCGCCGCACCCATCTGCGACGGCCCGGCGTTCAGCAACCGCGACCGCGCCGACAGCTCGGTTCCGTTGCGGTAGTCGCGCTGATCACGCCGCCGCGAAGCGCAGCAGCGTCTCGTTGAAGCGGATCGGGCGCTCCAGCATCGCGAGGTGCCCGGTGTCCTCGAACACCTCGAGCGTCGCCCCGGGAATCTGGCTGCGGAGCCACACCGAGTCGGCGACGGGGACGAGCATGTCGTTGCGGCCGTGGACGATCAGCACCGGCGCCGCGATCCGCCCGACCTCGTCGGCGAGCTCGTTGGAGATCATCGCGGCCATCGCGCCGACGAGTCCCGGCGCTCCGCGTCCCCCGACCAGCTCGCACAGCGTGTCGATGCGGATCCGGGTCGGATGGCGCACGAGCGCCGCGAACGCGAGGTGGCGCGCCCGGCTGCGGCCGAGGATCGATCGCACCCCGGCGGGCGTTCCGAGCGGTGTGTGGGCAAGCGCCGAGACGAGCGCCTCCGCCGGGGCCGGGTTGAAGTCGCGGATCGAGATCGCCGCCGCCGAGACCAGCATCAGCCGCTCGACGCGCGCGGGAAAGCGCAGCGCCATCTCCGCGCCGATCGCACCGCCCATCGAGTTGCCGACGAGCACCACCTCGTCGAGCTCCAGCAGGTCGCAGACCCGCTCGAGCGCCTCGGCGTACGCGGGGATGGAGATCCGCCCCTTCGGCAGCTGGGAGCGGCCGAATCCGGGCAGGTCGAGCGCGACGACGCGGCGGCTCTGAGCGACGCGCGGGATGTTCTCGATCCAGTTCTGCCAGCGACCGCTGAGGCCGTGGACGAACAGGACCGGGGCGCCCGCGCCGGAGCCGATGTCGACGAGATGCACGCGGCGACCCTCGACCGTGACGGCGCGCAGGTGGCCGCGCCACGCCACCTCGCGCCAGTCCGGCGTGTCGCTGACGCCGTAGTCGGCCTCGGCTCGTCTGGCCGCGGCCATCGTGGCGGGACGGGCGGGCGAGGGGAGGATGCGCTTGCGCGGTGGCATGCTTCACGAACGAGTCTAGATGCGACAGCTCCGCGAGCAGCTTCGACGTCGCACCGCGCGTCGGCGTGAGCCTGCCTGCCGCCGCCTGGTGGGAGGTGCGTCCGGCGGCCAACCGCAAGCCGGCGACCTACCGCTGCCCGATCTGCGACCGCCACCTGCCCGCCCTCTCCGAGCACATGCTGCTCTTTCCCGAGGGCGATCACAGCCTGCGCCGCCACGCTCACACGGCCTGCGTGCTCCGCGCGCGAGCGGCCGGCAGGCTGCCCTTGAAGGAGGATTGGGAGGCCACGCGCCCGCCGAGGGCGCCGTGGTGGAGGCGCCTGCGCGGGGCGAGGGGGCCGGATCCGGGCGCTTGAGCTGAGACGAATGTTTCAGCCCGGCGCTACGCTCTTCAGGTCGTTTGCATCGACGCCGTTAAGCAGGGGGAGGGAAGCGCCACCACCGCGACGTCGTCGACTCTGGCGTGTTCAGCTCATCTGGGGGGCCCGACCGGGCATCGTCTGATGACTTCTTCCACACGCATACTCCAGAGCCTCGCGCTCGCCCTGACCTCGCTCGCGTTGTGCGCAGCCGCTGTCCAGGCGGCCCCGCCCAGCGGCGGCGCGTCGGCGCCGACCACCGGCGGCGGGGGTTCGACGCCGACGGCGACGTCGGTCAGGGCCACGCCCAAGAAGCCGGCGGTCAGCCACCTCGTCGCGACGCCCGTGATCACTGCGGTGAGTTGCTACAAGGTCCGCACGACGCGCTGTGCCAAGGACCCGCACGTCGTCCAGATGACCGGAGAGCTCGTGCTCCGCGGCCACCATCTCGTGTCCGGCCTCACCGTGTACTTCCCGGTCGCGCATGCGAGCGCGGCGCACTCGCGCCCGCTCGGCGCCAGGCTGCGCCCGACCAACCACGGCCTCGCCGTGACGGTCCCGTCGGGGGCGGCAACCGGGCGCATCTACGTGGCGGCGTCGGCGAAGGTGCGCTCGAAGTCCTATGGGCCGATCGCCGTCCTCGCGCCGCCGCGCCCGCCGGCCAAGCCGGTGACCCAGGACATTGCGACGCCCGCCAGCTCGGCGTTCGATTCCGCCGGCATGTGGATCTGGTACCTGAAGGACTCAGACGGCGGCAACGTCGCGCAGATCGCCGCGCAGGCCCAGGCGGCCGGCATCAAGACTCTTTACGTCAAGAGCTCCGACGGCGGCTCGAACTACTGGTCGCAGTTCAGCCCCGAGCTGGTTGCCCAGGTGCATGCCCTCGGGCTGAACATCTGCGCGTGGCAGTACGTCTACGGAAGCCACCCGGCTGAGGAGGCGGCGCTTGGCGTGCAGGCCGTGGCGGCAGGCGCGGACTGCCTGGTGATCGACGCCGAGGTCGAGTACGACGGCCGCTACGCCGCGGCGCAGACCTACATGCAGGATCTGCGTGCCGGCGTGGGGCCCAACTTCCCGATCGGCCTGGCGTCCTTCCCCTACGTCGATTACCACGAGTCGGTGCCCTACTCCGTGTTCCTCGGGCCAGGGGGCGCGCAGTACGACGTGCCGCAGATCTACTGGCACGCGATCGGCGACAGCCCGGACGTCGCCTACGCCCATACGTTCGTCCAGAACCGCATCTACGGCCGGCCGATCGTGCCGCTCGGGCAGCTCTACGGCAGCGTCCCCGCGTCGCAGATCAAGCGTTTCCGCCAGGTCGCGGCGGCCTACGGCGCGCCGGGCCTCTCGTGGTGGGACTGGCAGTCGTCGACGAGCGCGATGTGGGGCGCCCTGACCGCGCCGCTGACCGACGCCACACCCGTGACCGTATCCACGTCCTGGCCCGTGCTGAAGCTGCATGCCCGCGGCGATCAGGTGGTCTGGATGCAGGAGTACCTCGCTGCCGCCGAGCCGCAGACGCCGACGAGCGGCATCTTCGACGCCGCCACGCAGGCCGCGGTGGAGGCCTTCCAGGTCTCCAGGGGGCTGCCGCCGACCGGCGTCGTGGACGCCTCGACGTGGCCGTCGCTGCTGGCGCTGACACCGGTTCCGGTCCAGTGGACCTCGACGACGCCGAACGGCGGCACCGGATCAACCGGCCCCACCGGCGCCACCGGCGCGACGGGCTCGACCGGCGCGACGGGCTCGACCGGCGCGACGGGGGCGACGGGGGCGACGGGAACGACCGGCTCCACCGGCGGCGCCTCGGCGCCCTAGCCCGGGCCTAGCGTCGCGCCGCTGCGCTCGGCAGCGCGTCCAGCGGGCTGAGCTGGCCCATGTCGAGCGCGAAGCGCACGCGCTGCTGCCCGCTCGGCGACGAGGCGCCGGGGCGGTAGATCCCGTAGGCGAGCGTCGCCTCCGTGTCGTTCTGGGACACGAGGCTGATCTGCTCGCTGGGCGTGCTGGCGTCGGTGCCGAGGTAGATCGTCTGGTCGAAGAAGAACGCGCGCTCCTGCGAGCTCCCAGGCAGTCGCCCGATCAGCACGCGCAGGGTGTCGTCGGCGTCGTAGGTCGACGTGCGCAGCGGCACGTAGCCGGTCCGCGCGAGGACGGCGATCGCGGCCGCCAGGTCGCGGCCGACCGCCGCGCCGCTGGACGGGTTGGGGCCGACGAACGCCGGTCCGGTCTGCGTGCGCGTGGTGGTCGTGCTGGTCGTGGCGGAGCTTGTGCTCGCGCTGGTGGAGGAGGCGGCGCTCGAGCTGGTGGCGGAGCTCGTGGCGGCGCCGGTGGAGGTCGTGCTCGTCGAGGAGCTGGAGCTGCTCGAGGGAGCGGCGGAGGAGGAGCTGGAGCTCGAGTTCGAGGTCGCGCTTCGCGTGACCGTCACCGTGGCCGGCGCGTTCGAGCCGCAGGCCGCGAGCGTCACGGCCAGCGCAACGGCAGCGCAGAGGGCGACGGGGGTGGGGAGGATCTTCATCGGACGATCTGTCGGTTCGCGTTCGCATTCCCCGCCGGCAACGGCTATCTTCCGCCGCGACGGGAGCGAGAGCGATGGCCCGTAGAGCAGCGCCGGCACAACGGCGCTGCTCTACGCATCGTCGCAGGTCTTCGCCGGCGCCCGGGTGTCTCCTCGCCGCGGCTCAGAGATCGAAGCGGTACACGTTCGTCTCGCGCTGGCGGAAACCGAGCCTGGCGTACATGCGGTTCGCGCTTTCGCGGCTCGGCCGCGAGGTGAGCTCGACGGTGCGCGCGCCGGCGGCGCGGGCGAGCGCGAGCGCCTCGCGCGTGAGCGCGGCGCCGATGCCGCGACCGCGCGCGGTCTCATCGACGACGACATCCTCGATCCAGGCCCGAACGCCGGTCGGGATCGTGAAGAGCGCGAGCGTCAGCATGCCGACGATGCGACGCTCGTCCTGCGCCTCGCGCGCGAGCAGCAGCCTCGTCGCCGGCGAGGTGACCAGTTGGTCGATCCGCGCGGCGCCCGGCGGCTGCGCCGAGGACGAGAGCTGCACGACCAGGCGCTCGACGGCCTCGACGATCTCCGTCGAGGACGCCACGGCCTCCTCGATGCGAACGCCTGAGGGCTCGACCGCCATCCCCGCACTCTCCCACGCGCGGGTCGCCCGTGCCAGCGGGTATTGATTCGTCCGTGAGTGCTTCGCCCGCGGTGAGGATCTGAATGTCCGAGGGCCTGGCGCTCGCGCTCGCGCTCGTGATCCTGGCGGCGACCCTCGCAGCGGCCGTGTCTCGCGCGCGCTACAGCTCGGAGGCCGTCGCCGCGGCCGGCGGGGCGCTGCTGCTGGTGGCGCTCGGCGCGCTCGGAACCTCGCGCGCGGGTGACGCGCTGCGGTCGCTCGCACCCACTGTCGGCCTGCTGGCCGCGCTGCTGCTGATCGCTGAGGGCGCTCGGCGCGAGGGGCTGTTCGACGCGCTCGGCGCGGTCATGGCGCGCGGTTCGCGCGGCGACCCGCGGCGCTTGCTGACCTACGTGGTCGTGATCGCCGCGAGCGTCACGGCGCTGCTCAGTCTCGATGCGACAGTGGTGCTGCTCACGCCGATCGTCTTCGCCACCGCGACGCGAATGCGGACGAGCCCGCGCCCGCAGGTCTACGCGTGCGTGCACCTCGCCAACTCCGCCTCGCTGCTGCTGCCGATCTCGAATCTCACGAACCTGCTGGCGTTCCACGCCAGCGGACTGTCCTTCGCTCATTTCACGGCGCTGATGGCGCTCCCGGCGGCCGCGGCCGTGGGCGTCGAGTGGATCGTGCTGCGGCGCTTCTTCGCCGTCGATCTCGGACGGCCGCGCCCGGCGGCGGCCGAGCCGGCGCGGCCGCGGCTGCCGGGGTTCGCCGTGTCGGTGCTTGCGCTCACGCTCGCGGGCTTTGCGCTCAGCTCGGTCGTCGGGATCGCGCCCGTCTGGGTGGCGCTCGCCGGTGCGGCCGCGATCAGCATTCCGGCGCTCCTCGCGCGGAGGACCAGTCCGCTCGCGCTCGTCCGCAGCGTCGAGCCCGGCTTCCTCGTCTTCGTGCTCGGGCTTGGGGTGGTCGTGGCGGCGGCCGGCGACAACGGCCTGGTTTCTGCTGTGCGCACGGTGCTGCCGGTCGGGTCCTCGCTGCCCGATCTGCTCGCGATCGCCGCGCTGAGCGCGGTCCTCGCCAATCTGGTCAACAACCTGCCCGCGACGCTGATCCTCATTCCGGCCGTGCTGGCCGGCGGCCATGGAGCCGTGCTCGCGATGCTGATCGGGGTGAACGTCGGGCCGAACCTCACCTACGTCGGTTCGCTCGCCACGCTGCTCTGGCGCCGCGTGCTCCACGCCGAGTCCACCGACGCCGAGCTGGGCGTCTTCGTTCGGCTGGGTGTGCTCACGGTGCCCGCGACGCTCGTCGTCGCGACGGTGCTTCTATGGTTGTGCCTGCAGGTGTGACCGCAATGCGCGCGCTCGTATGGATCGTCGAAGACACGTGGCAGGCCACCGTCGACGGGGCGACCGCCCACCTGCCCGAGAGCGCGGAGGTCACGCTCGTGTGCGTGGCAGACGCCGAGGCCGAGCACGTCGTCAGCGCGGCGCGCCGCGCGCTTCTGGGTCGCGCCCGCCCGCCCGGAGGGCCCGGCGCGGAGCCGCTGCGGACGATCTCCGAGGGCGCCGCCGAGAACCTGCTGGCGGAGGCGCAGGCGCGACTCGGACGGCCGGCGGCTCGTCAGGCGCGCCGGGGCCGGGTCGAGCGAGAAGTCGTCGCCGCCGCCGAGGGCATGGACCTACTGATCCTGGCGCGCGACGGCGAGCGGGCGCACCTCGGTCCGCGCAGCCTCGGTCCGGCGGCCCGCTTCGTCGTCGACCACGCGCCCTGTCAGGTGCTGCTGCTCTGGCCGGACGTGGCGCCGTCGGTCACGACGATCCCACCGCCGCCCGGCGGCGGCGCTCGGCCGCCGCGCTGACGCGGGATCGCGCGCTCGGGCGCGAGATCAGGCCCGGGCGCCGCTGAACTTCGAGGCCGGGAAGAAGCCCGCCTTCGCGGTGCCGGAGATCGAATCGCCGTCGACGGTCGCCCGGAAGGTGACCGAGAGGGGCATCGGGCGGGTGATGTCGACCTTCCAGGTCGCCGTGTCGCCGTCGACGCTGCCGTCGTAGATCGCGCCGCTCTCGTGGGTCCCGCTCTGGGTGCCCGAGAGGGCCGTGCCGTCGCTGACCAGCTCGATCGTCGAGGTCTGCTCGCCCATCGGCGTTTGCAGCGTGATCTTCCAGGTCCCGTCGACGCTCATCTGGGTGCTCCTCGCTTCGGTGGTGGTTGGTCCGGCCGGGTCGAGCAAAGCGTATCCGGAACCCGCGGTGCGCCTGCCGGTGCGCGCCGCCCGCGGCATCCAGCGAAATCCCGTTGACGCGCGAAGCGCGTCCCCTTGACAAATGATTAGCGGCTGCTAAGTTATTCGCAGTTAGCACTCACTAAGGAAAGGAGAAGGCGATGGCGCAGAGCATTCGGGAGCACCGCAGGGGCTGGACCCTCGGGCTCGTTTCGGTCGGCCTGTTCATGGTCGTCCTCGACAACCTCGTCGTCAGCATCGCGCTGCCGAGCATCCACCGCGACCTCGGCGCGTCGATCCAGACGCTCGAATGGACCGTCAACGCCTACGTCCTCTCCTACGCCGTGCTGCTGCTGACCGGTGCCGCGCTGGGCGACCGATTCGGGCGCAAGCGCATGTTCATCGCCGGTCTCACGCTCTTCACCGTCTCCTCCGCCGCCGCGGCGCTCGCGCCCACGATCGGGCTGCTGATCGCCGCGCGCGCGACGCAGGGCGTGGGCGCCGCGATCGTCACGCCGCTCACGCTGACGCTGCTCGCGGACGCCTTTCCGCCGGAGCGGCGAGGTCTCGCCATCGGCGTCTGGTCGGGGATCAGCGGGATCGCCGTTGCGCTCGGGCCACTGGTCGGCGGCGGCGTCGTGCAGCTGAGCTCCTGGCACTGGATCTTCTGGATCAACGTGCCGATCGGGCTCGTCGTCGTCCCGCTCGCCGCGGCGCGGCTGGCCGAGAGCCGCGGCCCGGCGCGCAGACTCGACCTGCGCGGCCTCGGGCTCAGCTCGGCCGGGCTGTTCGGGATCGTCTACGGACTGGTGCGCGCCCAGTCGCAGGGCTGGACCAGCCCCGAGGTGCTCGTCGCGCTCGGGGTCGGAGCGTTGCTGGTGGCGGTGTTCGTGCGCCACGAGCTGCGCACGAGCGAGCCGATGCTGCCGCTCGGCTTCTTCGCGAGCCGCGGCTTCAGCGTCACGAACGCCGTGTCGCTCGCGATGTACTTCGGGATGTTCGGCTCGATCTTCTTCCTCAGCCAGTTCCTGCAGAACGTGCTGCACAACACCCCGTTCGAGGCCGGCGTGAAGCTGCTGGTGTGGACCGGTGCGGCGATGGTCGTCTCGCCGCTGGCGGGCTTCTTCGCGGAGCGCTACGGGAGCCGCCTGTTCATGGTCGCCGGCCTCAGCCTGCAGGCGATCGCGCTCGGCTGGCTGGCGCTGCTGGCGGGAGTGCACATGAGCTACGCCAGCATGATCGTGCCGTTCGTCTTCGCCGGCAGCGGCATGTCGCTCGTCTTCGCTCCCGCAGCCAACGCGGTGCTGGCCTCGGTGCGCACGAGTCAGGCCGGCCAGGCCTCAGGCGCCACCAACGCGATTCGCGAGCTGGGCGGAGTGCTCGGCGTCGCGGTGCTGGCGACGGTGTTCACCAGCCACGGCAGCTACGCCTCGCCGCAGGATTTCGTCAACGGATTGGTTCCCGCGATGTGGGTCGGCACGGCCGTGCTCGGCGCCGGCGCGCTGATCGCCGCCGTGCTCCCGTTCAACACGCGGGCGACCGCGGCGGTCCACGGCGCGGCGGAGGCAGCCGCCTCGGCGGGCGCGCACGTCGCCAACCGCGAGCTGGCGCGCACAACCGCCTGAGCGTCCCCTAGCATCGCATCAGACCCATGGCCCTCGAATCCCCCACCCAAGCCAGCACCCCCCGTCAGCGCGTCCCGGCCGCAGAGCGCCGGGATGCGCTGATCGAGGCGGCCGTTCACGAGTTCGCGATCGGCGGCCTCGACGGGACGCCGGTCGACCGCATCGCGCGGCGGGTCGGTGTCGCGCAGCCGTACGTGTTCAGTTTGTTCGCCAACAAGCGGGAGCTGTTCCTGGCCGCGGTCGAGCGCGGCTTCGATCTGATTGCGCAGACCTTCACCGCCGCCGCGGAGGGGTTCGTGCCCGACCCCGCGACGCCGGAGCTGGACGTGCTGAGGGCGATGGGCGGGGCCTACCTCGAGCTGCTGCATTCCCACCGCGACTACCTGCTGCTCCAACACCAGGCCTATGCCGCCTGTCATGACGAGGTCATCCGCGAACGGGTGCGCGCGCGCTACGCGCGGCTGGTGGCGCACGTCGAGGCGCTCGCGACCGCCGAGCCGGAGCGGATCGACGAGTTCTTTCGCTACGGGATGTGGATGAACGTCGCCGCGGCGATGGGGGTCGAGGACCTCTCGGCGGGCTGCGAGTGGGTTCAGGCCACGCGGCTGGCCGAGGCGTAGGCCCGAGCCGCTCGCGACGAGCGCCGCGGGGTCGGGGCGAAGCGTCGCGCGGCGCCCCGGAGAGCCCGCACGCGTGATGCGGCGAATCGCGGATGTGGTGTGGCGGGCCCGCGGTCACGATGTCGGCAGGGTCGCAGGGGCGGCCCCGGCGTCCTTGGAGAGGCGGCCCGGAAGGAGCGCGGCAATGTCGATGGATCTCGCCGTTCTGACGTTCGATCACGTGGAGGGCGCGGAACGCGCCTACGCAAACCTGCGCGTGCGCGCGGCCGATGCCGCGTGGCTGGATGAGGTGGCGTTCGTCGAGCGGCGACGTCACGGGCGGATCGTGATTCGCGGGACCTTCGCGGG
Source organism: uncultured Solirubrobacterales bacterium (assembly GCA_963830975.1). GTDB lineage: Bacteria > Actinomycetota > Thermoleophilia > Solirubrobacterales > Solirubrobacteraceae > Palsa-513. The sequence goes on along the minus strand of CAWHOI010000005.1, from coordinate 22,936 downwards.
CCGCTACCTGGACATCGACGACACGGGTGACGCGCTGGGGCGCGACACCGTCGTCGGCACGCTGACCGGCGCCCTGGTCGGAGCCGTCTTCGGCTGGTTCGGCTTCGCCGCCGGCCTCGTCGCGGGTGGGACGATCGGCGGGCTGATCCAGTCCGAGCACATCCCGAGGCTCGAGGGCGAGCTGTTCGACGAGCTGCGCGCCGACGTTCCGCAGGGCTCCTCGGCGATCCTGCTGCTCGCGGCGGGCGAGCACGTCGACGCGATGATCGACGCGTTCGACGGCTGCGGCGGCCAGCTCGTTCGGCGGAGCCTGTCCGCGGAGTCGCTGGTCGCGATCACCGCGGCCGCGGCCGGGGCGCCCCCGGCGGCGGTGGCCGCCGAGGTCTAGTTCGCGGCCGGGCCGGTCAGGCTCGCGCGTGCGCCGCGCGGCGCATGCGCCGCAGCTCGCGCATGCGCCGCGACTGGACGCCCGAGTTCGGCGCGATCAGCGCGCCTTGCTGACGGCCGGCGCCGGATGCACGATCGTCGCACCCTCCGTCGGGTACAGCAGCGACTCGTGCTGGTCGTCCCAGTGCACGCGGAAATGGATGTGCTCGCCCGCACCGATGACGTCGATGATGCGGCCGCGCTTCGGCGGCTTCCCCGGCAGCCCGTTGACCTCGACCGAGTCGCCGACGCGCGCAGCTTTGGTGGTCACGGTGTCGCTCACGTCTCGCCTCCTTGGGTGTTGATGCGATCGAAGCACGCGGCGCGCGCGGCGTCATCGGGGGCGGTGCTGAGCCGCTCGTGGCGAACTACGGACGCCCTGCGCTCTGGGGCAGCAGGCTCGCGCTCTCGGGGAACTCGAGGTAGCCGGGCCGGCTCCCGGGCTGACCGGTGTGGCCGTACTGCCAGACGATCGTCTTGCTCGTGCGGCTGATGACGACGATGCGGTCGTTGTCGGAGTCGCAGACGAGCACGTCGCCGTTCGGCAGCACCTGCGCCAGCCTCGGCCGGTCGAGCACGCCCGGTCCGCTCGTTGGCGCGTAGCGCCACAGCACCCTTCCCTTGGTGGTGAGCTCCTCGACGACGCCCGGGTAGGAGCGGCCGGTGACGATGAGCTTGCCGGGGGCGTACTCGTTGGCGTCCAGCGGGTCGCTGAGTCGTACGCGCAAGGCTCCGATCAGCTTCCCGCCGCTGTCGAAGCGGTCGATCCACCCCGGTGTCTGCTCGGTGACCACGAGGCCGCCCCCGGGCGTCGGGAACACCGCGTCGGGGTAGCCGAAGCTGACGGGCGGATCGTGCTTGCACACCCCGGTTTCGCCGAGCACCCTGCGTGGGCGCTTCGACGGCGAGGCGAGGTAGAGGATGCGGCAATTGGCTTCGTCGGCGAGCACCAGCATGCCGCTGCGCAGCTCGTGGCCGGTCTGCGGGTCACGCAGCCGGTTGGGTGCCGCGCCAGGGCGGCCGGACTTCCCGTAGTAGTAGGTGATGTCGCCGGTCGCCACGTCGATCCGCAGGATCACGAACGCCGCGCGCTGCGTGACGACGATCGCAGTGCGGCTCGGGCTGAGGTAGACGTCGCTGGGCCCGAGGATCGCCCTGGTCCACGCCAGCTGTCCGCGGGGCGAGATGACCTCCAGGCGGTCGTCGCCGCGGTCGGCGACGAGGATGTTGCGTGGCAGAGCGCCCGGTGAGCCGTCGGCGAGATGGCTCGGCCCGGTGGCCCTGGCCTGCAGCAGCGTCGGCGGCGGCGGCGGGTTGGCGCTCAGGACGACGACCGCGGCCAGCGTGGCTGCCGCGAGCACCAACGCGAGCAGCCGTTGACGCGTGACGCGCCGGCGCATCGCGCGCTCCGCGGCACGCCGCTGCGAGCGCTCCTGCGGCTCAAGGTGCGGCGGCGACTCGACCACTCAGCCGCCCGCGCTCCAAGGTTGCCCGTCCGACATCCGCCCACCCAGCTCGAAGGTTGTTGTGTTGAGGCGAGCGCATCCTTGCAGCCTCGGCGCGAGCCCGGCGGGCCGGTGTTGGTTCGTGCCGTCCGTCAGACTCTCGGCGTGTGAGCTTGCGCGCGGAGCGGCACGCCGTTGGGGCGTTGGCGGTCGGCCTTTGGGCTGCGTCGCTCGCGCTTGTCGCGGTGGCGACCGGGGTCCGCGGCGTTGATCTGCCGGCTGCCACCTACCGTGTCGAGCTGTTCGCCCAGCAGGGCTTCACGCTCTGGGACAGCCAGTGGTACGGCGGTCACTGGCTCCTCGACTACTCGGTGCTGTTCGCCCCGATCGGCGCGTTGGCCGGCGTCGGCGCGACCGAGATCGTGTGCGCCGGCGTCGCCGCGTGGGCGTTCGACCGGCTCGCCGTGACGCGCTTCGGCCGGGTCGGGCGCGTCGGCGCGATCGTGTTCGCGACCGGCACGCTCGTGCCCGTCGCGATCGGACAGGCTCCCTACCTGCTGGGCGAGACGATCGCGCTGCTCGCGCTGCTCGCCACCGTGCGAGGGAGCCGGGCGCCGGCGCTCGGGCTCGGGCTGGCGCTGGCCTGCGCCGCTTCGCTTGTCAGTCCGCTGGCCGGCGCGTTCCTGGCGCTGGCCGCGGTCGCGTGGCTGCTCGCCGACTGGCCGGCGCACCGCGTGCGCGCCGGCGCTCTTGCGGCGGCGGCGCTCGTGCCGGTAGCCGCGGTCGAGCTGCTGTTCCCCGGTCAGGGCAACTTCCCATTCTCGGCGCACAACTTCACCGGCATGCTGATCGGCGCGGTGGGCATCGGCGTGGTCGCCGCGACGGTGCGCGAGCGGGCGGTGACGATCGGCGCGACGCTGTACGCCGCGGCGATCGTCTTCGCCTACACGGTGCCGAGCGCGCTCGGCAACAACATCACGCGTATGGGGATCAGCGTCGGCGCGGCGCTCGCCGTGTGCGTGGCGTCCAAGGCGGGTAATGCACGGCGGCTGCTGCTCCTCGCCGCCGTCGTCCCGATCCTTCTCGCGCAGTGGGTGCCGGCGTCGGACGCGCTGCGCGGAGCCGAGGGGAGCGTTGGTGCGACGCGAGCCTACTATCAGCCGCTGATCGCTTTTCTCGCGCGCTCGGATCATCCACTCGGACGCGTCGAGGTGGTTCCGACGCGGCTTCATTGGGAGGCTGTCTACGTCGCCCTGCGGTTCCCGCTCGCGCGAGGGTGGGAACGCCAGCTGGACACTGCGGACAACCCGATCTTCTACGTGCCCGGCCGGCTGACGCGCGCGTCCTACCGAGCGTGGCTGTTGAGCAACGGCGTCCGCTACGTCGCCCTCTCGGACGCCACGCCGGACTATGCCGCCTACGGTGAGCGCGACATCGTGCGCGACGGCGTGCACGGCCTGCGGCTCGTCTGGCGCAGCGCCCACTGGCGCGTGTACAGGGTGCTCGGCTCGCCCGGCATCCTCAGCGGGCCGGGTCGCCTGCTCGGCGCGGACGGCGATCAGCTGGTGCTGGTCGCGCATCGTGCCGGGCGCCTTCTGGTGCGGGTGCACTACACGGCCGCCTGGGGTGTGACCGGCGGGGACGCGACGCTGAGCCGCTCCTCGGCCGGATGGTTGACGGTGTACGCTCGGCGGCCCGGTCGCGTGACGATTGGAATCTCAGTCCCGGCGTGACGCGAAGAGAGCGAACGAAACGTGGTGGCCGTGCGCCCCGACCGATCGGTGTCCTGACGTGGTCGCCGAGCTGAAGCAGATGGTCGTCGCCGAGGTCGTGGACGCGCCGGTGTCCCGCGGGGGTCCGCGCCTGGGTTTGCTCCATGCGCGTCGGCGGACCACCGCCGCGCTGCGGCGCCCGCGTCCGGAGGCGGCCGTCTCCATGGCGGCCGTGGCCGGTTGGGCGCTCGGCGTGATCGTGGCGGCGAGCCTCGTTCTGGTGTCGCTCGCGGCGGCACGCCCGAGCTGGCTCGCGCCGATCGGCCAGCGCGCCTTGGCTCCGGGCTGGCTGGCGGGACCGCTCGGGCCGCTCACGGGTTGGTTGACGCTCGGCGGGACGGGGCTGCGAACAGCGTTCACCGTCCTCGTTGCGCTGATGTACGGCTGCTACGTCATCGTCGTGCTCGCAGCACCCAGCCTGCGTGCGCGTTGGGCCATCGGCGTCGTCGTGCTGGTGCACATCATCTTCTTCCTCTCGCCGCCGATGATGCTCACGGACGTCTTCAACTACCTCAACTACGCCCGCATGACGGTCCTCCACGGCCTCAACCCGTACACGACGATTCCGGCGCTCGGGCCGTCCAGTGACCCGACCTTCGCGCTGTCGAACTGGCACGGGCTGCTGAGCCCCTACGGGCCGCTGTTCACGCTCTTCACGCTCGCCATCGTGCCGCTGGGGCTCGCCGGCTCTTTCTGGGCGTTCAAGGCCGTCCTGATGCTGCTCAGCCTCGGCATCGTCTGGCTCGTGTGGCGCTGCGCGGAGCTGCTGGGACGCAGGCCGCTGACCGCAGCGCTGTTCGTGGGCCTCAACCCGATCGTGCTCGTCTGGGGGCTGGGCGGGGAGCACAACGACTACTTCATGGTCTTCCTGATCGTGCTTGCCGCCTACCTGCTCCTGCGCGCGGAAGCGGCGCGGGTGGGCCTGCGCTCGCGGCCGTTGGAAGCCGTCGCGGGCGGGGTGCGGCCGCGTGCACTGGCGCTCGCAGGGCGCGTGTTCGCCTGGCTCGACGGCATGCCACGACCGCTTCCCCGGGGGGAGCCCGGCCCGTGGCTGGAGATCGGCGCGGGCGTCGCGATCGCCGCGGCCGTCGCCATCAAGGCGTCCGCGGCGATCCTCGTCCCCGTGATGATCTTCGGAGCCCCGCGGCGCACGCGATTCGTTCTCGGCGGCGTCATCGGCGCGCTCGCCACGGGCGCGGCGACGCTGCTCGTGTTCGGGTTCAACCTGCCCAACCTGGTGCAGCAGGACGGCCTCGTCGTGCAAACCGGAATCCCCAACCTGATCGGCTACGTGGCGGGCGCGGGCGGCGAAACCGTCGGCATGCACGCGGCGCTCACCTACGTGCTCCTGCTCGGCGTCGCCGTCTGCGCGCTCTGGTCTGCGACGACGCGCCGCTGGATCACGGCGTCAGGCAGTGCGACGCTGCTGCTGCTGCTCACGCTCGGTTGGCTGCTTCCTTCGTACGTGCTGTGGTTGTTGCCATTCGCGGCGCTCGCGCGTCGTCGCTGGCTGCGCGTCGCGGCGGTCGCGTTCGGCGTGTACGTGTTCCTGTTCTGGATGCCGTACTCGAACGACCTGGAGAGCTTTCTGCACCTGCACCTGTCGACGACGATCCGCGCGCTGCAGCTGAGCGACTTCCAGCACTCGTTGCAGTACTGAACGGCACAGCCCGCGTGGCGCGGCGCGCGAACGCGGCGACCGCCGGCTACGGCAACACGACGGGCGACGGTCGTTCCAGGCGCGCCGCGGCGCGGGCTTCACGCTCCGCCGCGCGCATCGCAGAACGGGATCGTCGTCGGTGGCGAAGCAACGCCGTCGCGCCGACCACGACCACCGTGTAGAACCAGCCGAGCACGATGTCGAAGAAGTAGTGCTCGCCCGAGTAGACGAGCGAGAAGGCCATGCCGAGGACGTACACGACGAGCACGACCCGAAGCCAGGGCCGCGCTCCGCGCCAGAAGAAGCATGCGATGAACAGCGAGATGGCGGCATGCATCGATGGCACCGCGGCGAGCTGATTGCCCAGATCATTGCCCTCAATCGCGCCGTCGGCGATCGAGCCCGCCGTCCTCAGTCCGAGGTGGCCCCAGGTTATGAAGACCGTGCGATAGATCTTCGGCAGCACGTGGAGGTGGTCGGCCAGGTACCACGGTGGCGCAGCCGGGTAGAGCACATAGGTGGCGAAGCCGAGCGTGCTGAGGATGATGATCTGGGTCCGGAACTGCCGGAAACGCTCATAGGAGAAGCGCCAGAGCAACCCCGCGACCACCAGCGCCATGAAGAAGTGGGTCATGTAGATGCCCCACATCGGGTACTCGAACCAGCGCACCTTCAGTCCCTGGTTGAACAGGTGCTGGAGCTGAAGCGTCAGCAACGGCTTGCCGAACAACAACTCGTCGAAGTTGACCTGAAGCGAGGTGTGCAGCGGTGTCCCGAGCCAGCGGACCAGCGGCGCGGACTGGTCGTAGAACACCAGCAGCGCGCCGAGCGGCAGCCAGTCCCACAACAGCCGCAGGCCCCACCGTGTCAGGTCGGTGAGTGTGAGCGCGACGAGCCCGCACAGCACCCAGAGGACGACCGTGTCGGTCTGGATGAAGAGGCCCTTGCGGTGGATCCAGATCGCGGATCCGATCACGAACGTCCCCACCGCGATCGCGCCGATCACCGGATCGTGCCGACGCTCGACGGCGCGAGCTGTCCCCGCGCCGACGTCTCGCGAGTCGGTGCGCGTTGCACCGCGCGTCATGGTTGACCAGGCCATCGCGGGATGATAAGCAAGTTCTAACGCAGGTTCTTCACAGGCGAGGCGGCGCTATGTGTTATGCGATGCGCAAGGGTCCGAACGCGGTGGGGCTGCTGCTACGCTCGCGCCGTGAGCGGCCGGAATTTCCATTTGTCGGCTGTGCGCGTCGGCAGGACCTGATGGCAGTCCCTGTTCGCTGACGGCGTATGCGGTTCCGCTGTGCACACCTCGGCGCCGTGCTGCTCACCCTGGCGTTGGTCCTGGGTTCGCTGGGGCCGGACGGCGCACAGGCGGCGCCGACGCCGCCGTGGGTCACGATCTCCCCGCTGAAGGGAACGCCGGACGCCTCGCCGACCACGCAGATCAGCTTCCTCGGCGTGCCGGCCGCCGACATCTCGCAGGTCAGCGTTCGTGGCACGCGCAGCGGCGGCCACAGTGGCACCCTCATGCCCTACGCGACAGGCACGGGCGTCAGCTACGTGCCTCGCCGCCCGCTCACGGCCGGAGAGAACGTCACCGTGACCGCGGTCGAGACTGTCGGCGGTCAGAGTCGGACGATCGGAACCACGTTCACGGTCGGTCGGCTCTACAAGGTGCCGCCGCCGGCGGCGCAGGCGCCGCCCGTTGCGACCGCGGGGTCGGAGCTGCGCTTCGCGACGCTCCCGCTGCTGCACCCCCCGACTGTGACCGTGACGACGCCCGCGGCCGATCCGAGTCTCGGGGACGTCTTCCTGGCGCCGAAGGACGGCGCGTCGCAGCCGGGAGCGATGATCGTCAACCCCGCGGGTCAGCTGGTGTGGTTCTCCCCCGCGCCGCCGGGAATGCAGGCTGCGGACCTGCGAGTCCAGCAGTATCTCGGCCAAACCGTGCTGACCTACTGGCAGGGCGAGATCGACCTCAACCACGGAATCGGGGAGGGTGTGATCGACAACTCTCAATACGAGACGATCGCCCTCGTGAAGGCCGGCAACGGACTCTCGATGGATCTGCACGAATTCGACCTGGAGCCCGGCGGCGTGGCCTGGGTCACGATCTACGAGCCCGTGTACGCGGATCTCAGCTCCGTCGGCGGCTCCTCGGACGGGGTCATCGAGGACTGCGTCGTGCAGGAGATCGACGTCCGCAGCGGTCTGGTGATGTTCGAGTGGCACGCGCTGGGCCACATCCCGCTGTCTGCGTCCCACTTGCCAGTGCCGTCGCCGAGCGCGTCGCGGCTGAGCCAGTCCAGCACCGGACAGGCGGCGAGCGCCGGGATCTGGGACTGGTTTCACATCAACACGGTCGACGTCGAAGCCGACCAGAACGTGCTGATCAACTCGCGCAACACCTGGGCCGCCTACCAGATAGGTCACAGCTTCGGCGAGGTCCTCTGGAGCCTGGGCGGGCGCAGCAGCTCCTTCAAACTGGGGCCTGGCGTGCAGTTCGCCTGGCAGCACAACGCGACGATGCTCCCGGACGGGACGATCCAGATCTTCGACAACGAGGACAACCCCCAGATCGAGGACCGCTCGCGCGGCATCGACATCGGGCTGAACTTCGCCACGCACACGGCGACGCTGCTTCACACCTACGTGAACCCGGGCCAGCCCGTGCTGGCGAACAGCCAGGGCGACGTCCAACAGCTCTCCAACGACGACCATCTGCTCGGCTGGGGATCCATCGGCCTGGTCTCGGAGCTCTCGCCGAGCGGCGCACTCACCTTCGAGATGCGCTTCGCGCCCGGCGTGGCCTCCTACCGCGCGTACCGCTTCCCCTGGTCGGCGACGCCCGCCGCGCCACCCGCGGTCACCGTGACGAGTCCAGCCGGCGCGACGACGACGCAGGTGGCGGCAAGCTGGAACGGCGCGACCGGCGTGGTCAGCTGGCAGCTGCTTGCCGGCACGAGCCCGGCGACGCTCGCCCCGGTCGGCTCGCCAGTGGCCAGCAGCGGCTTCGAGACCACGCTCACCGGCGCCACGGGCGCTCCCTACGTCGCGGTCCAGGCGCTCGGCGCGAGCGGCGTCGTGCTCGCCACCTCAGCCGCCGTCCCGTCCTGACGGGCGCCGCCGCGGAGGTGGGCACGGCCGCGCCGACCGCGGCGCGCCTGATTCAGACGTCGATCGTCGCCGATCGGCCCAGCGTCCGGCCTGAGGAGTCAAGACCCGCGACGGCGAGTCGTCGTGGCGAGCCGTTGATCTGCATCGCCGTCTCAAATCCGGTTCGGGGGTAGGTGCCAACCGGCTTGAGCGCGCCGCTGCGGCCGCCCGCGAGCACGAGCCAGCGCCGCACCTGAGTGTCGCCGTTCCAGCTCGCCCAGACCATCGTGGCGGCGGCGCCGCGGGGCTCGGTCGCGACGCTTGGACGCCCCTGCCCGGCGGCGCTCCACGGCGCGCGAAAGGCACGGTAGAAGATGTCCCCGGCGCCGAGGCGAGCGTCGAAGAGGAGCTTGCCGGATGAAGTGAACTCGGACACGAAGGGCTCCGCACCCCAACCGACGAACACATTGCCGTTCGGCAGCACCTGGACGTTGCCCTTGCTCGCCGCCTGCAACGGCAGTGGATGGACGTACTGCTGCTGCAGCGTTGCGGTCATGCGCCGCTCGTCGACGGCCAGCGCCAACCCGCGCGATTGTGCGCCGGGCGCGAACGGCGAGCCCGCGTTGTCGAACATCGTGATCGTTCCCGGGTGGCTGCGAACGTCGTGCTGGCATTGAAACGACGTACCGGCGCCCATCGCGAAGTCGCTGTGCTTGCCCCCGAGTCGCCAGATGACCTCGCCGGAGCTGCGGTCGACCTTGTAGACGGTGTGGGTGTTGCGCGAGGAGACGAGCAGGTTCTGATCGGCGACGTCGACATCGACCGAGTTGAGGTGCACGTAGTCCCAGGGCTCTCCGACCGGCCAGTAGGACTCCGCGAAAGCGATGTGGTCGAGGCTGTGCCATTCGAGCAGCACGCGCCCGCTCGCGAGGTCGAGCTCCTGGAAGATCGCATCCTGAATCATGCCGGTCTTCGAGCCGCCGACCGAGCGCAGATCGCGCTGGACGATGACATAGGAGGTCAGCAGCGCGGTCCCGCGTGAGGTGAGCAAGAACTCGTGGAGATCGCCACGCAGGCCGTTGCCTGCCTGAACGCGCATGATCGGCTCGTAGCCGGCGCCGGCGATCACGTAGCTGCCGACGCCGTGAGCGAACTCGACCTTCCCCTCCCACCACGTGAGCACCGGGCGGCCGGCGTAGGTCTGCGTGCGAAAGTTCGTGACCTCGAGATCCTGTGGCTGTTCCCAGATCGGCTGTCCGGAGCCGTCGAGGATGACCGCTCCGGCCTGGCCGCGCGGGTTGCCGTACGGCGCGACAAAGAACGAGCCGGGAGCGGTCGCACCGCTGTGGAGATCGACCGCGAGTCCGGGGATTCGCAGATCCGGGCGGGAGCGGAAGTGTGGCACCGCCGCGGTTGGCACTGAACCGAAGTCGTTGACCGCGCTCGCTTTCGCGGCGACGGCATTGACCATCTGCTTGCCGCAGGCACTGAAAGCGAGCCCGCCGAGCATCGCGCCGCCACCCGCCATGAACTGGCGTCGCGACAGGCCGTCGGGGCGGCGGCCGGGCGGGGGTGGTTGTGCGGGCGCTGTCATACCCACATCCAAGCAGGCGAGGCTGAGTGTGAGCGTTGCTGCGCTCCCGGCCGCCTGGTCGGCGCGGCGCTCAGACGCGCTTGGTGTCGCGGCGAAACGCGTACAGCGCCCCGAGCGAGAGTACGGCGGCCCAGACGCCGATGACGATCCAGCCGCGCGCAGGCCAGTCGCGGCCGGTGAGCCCGGTGTGCGCAGCCTGGACGAGCCAGTAGGAGGGGAGCAGGCGCCCGAGCTCGAAGAGGAATCCGTGGCTCCCCAGTGGGAACCAGCTGCCGCCGAGGAAGGCGAGCAGTGAGCCGCCGCCGCCGGCGGCGGGGCCAATCGAGTCGACGTTGATCAGGTGGCCGAGCATGATCCCGAGCGCAGCGAAGGGCAGCAGAGCGACGAGGATCAGGCCCACCATCGCGAGCCAGCGGCCGGCCGGCAGGCTCACACCGAGGGACGATCCGGCGAGCGCGAGCAGGACGATCGTGACGCCCGACATCATGTAGGCGGTGAGCACTTTGGCGCGGAAGTAGGAGCGCGTGCTCAGCGGCGTGATCCGCAGCTGCCGGGTCCAGCCGAGCTGGCGCTCCGATGCGATCCGGGTGCCGGTCGAGATCATCGCCACCATCGTGCCGAACGAGGTGAGGCCGACCATGTAGTAGAGCGGCAGCGAGATGCCGCTGTTGTCGAAGTTGTGGACGTTGCGGTTCGGCGCGGCGATCGCGAAGTAGAAGAGCAGCGGGAAGCCGATCGAGAAGAAGAAGAAGCGGCGGTTGCGAAACGCGCGCAGCAGCTCGTAGCGGAGGTAGACGAGGTGGCTCACAGGCCGACCGCCTCCGGATCGAGGGGCTCGGCGTCGGGATCGGCGGTCAGCGCGAGGAACGCGTCCTCGAGCCCGGCGCCCGCGATCTCGATGTCGCGCGCCGCGGGAAAGCGCTCGAGCAGCGCACGGATCGCCTGATCGGAGTCCGAGCAGGCGAGCAGGACGGCCTCGCCGTGGCGGTCGGCGCTCGCGACGCCGGGGAGTGCGGCCAGCTCACCGGGGGAGGCGTCGGGAAGCGTCGCGCGAATCGTCCGCGAGCCAACGCGCGCCTTGATCTCGGTCGGCGGCCCGTCGGCGACGATGCGGCCGTGCGCCATGAGCACCACACGGTCCGCGTGCTGGTCGGCCTCCTCGAGGTAGTGGGTCGCGAAGACGACCGTCTTGCCGCGCGCCGCGAAGGCGCGCATCGAATTCCAGAACTCGATGCGTGACTCGACGTCCATCGCGACCGTCGGCTCGTCGAGCACGAGCAGGTTGGGGTTGCTCACGATCGCCAGCGCGAAGCGGACGCGCTGGGTCTCGCCGCCGGAGAGCTTCTGCGTCCGGCGCCCGGCGATCGCTTCGAGGCCGGTCTGTTCGAGCACCTCGCCGACGCCCAGGGGGTCCGGATAGATCGAGGCCATCATCGTCAGCAGCTCGCGGACCGAGAGATACTGGATCAGAGCGCCGGTCTGCAGCATCGCACCGACGAGGCCGGCGTCCACCGCCCCGCGCGGCGTGCGCCCGAACACCGACACGGTGCCGCCGTCCGGCGGCAGCAGGCCGAGCAGCATGTCGATCGTCGTCGACTTGCCGGCACCGTTCGGCCCGAGCAGCGCGACGGTCGCGCCCCGGTCTATCGCCACGTCAATGCCGCGCACCGCATGCACGGGTCCGGTCGGGCTGCGAAACGACTTCCGCAGACCCGCGAGCCGGATCCCCTCGTCATGCGGCGAGATGCCAGCTGATCCCACCACTGATCCCACGATACCCATCCGGTCTCCCTCGAATCCCGTTCTTCATGTAAGACCGGCCGTGGAGGCGAGACTCATCGGAGGGCCGATGATTGTTTCTGCGCACCGCTCAATGCGGGCTGGACGGTACCCGTCGTCCGCCCGCCCGCCAGTGGGTTGACGCCGGGACGGTTCGCACGGCGCCGCTCAGCTGGGCGGCGATCACGAGGAGGAGTCGGATCGGTTCGCGGTCGATATCCTCGAACCACGACAGCCCGGCGCCCCGACGCGAGTCGTTGACCTCAATGCACAGCCACCGCCCCGGCGTCACCACCTTCGTTCACATCGGACTCGTCGTCGAGGACCTTGCCGAGACGGTCAGGTTTCTCGCGCTGCTCGGCCTCGACTGCGGCGAGCCCGGGCTATTCAGCGGGGAGTGGATCGATCGCATCATCGGTCTCGAGAACGCGACGCTCGAGATGGTGATGGCTCGCGCCCCGGACGGCAGCGACGTGTTCGAGGTGGTGCGCTTCCGATCGCACTCCGCGGGCGCTCAAGAGCCGGCGCCGGCGGCGAACCGGCCCGGGCTCCGGCATGTCGCGTTCGCGGTCGACGATGTGCGTGCCGTCGTCGACCGCGTCCGAGAAGCGGGCTGGGAAACCGTCGGGGAGATCGTCGACTACGAGAACACCTTCCTCCTGTGCTACGTCCGTGGACCCGAGGGGCTGATCGTCGAGCTCGCCGAGCGCCTCGACGGCGCGCCGGGCTGAGCGGCCTGGCGGAAAGCGTGGATGACGGTCGCGAGGACGATCACTGCGGTCCCCGCGACGATCCAATGCCAGCCGTCAATCCCGCCGCACGACGAGCCGACCGATTGTTGTCGAGGGAGAAGTGCGAGTGCGCCCGCGTGCGACGAGCACGGTTGGTAGCCGCGGTGGAGGATGCCGACGAAGACCGTGACCGCGCCGGCGCCCGCGAGTGCGCCGATCGCTGAGTGGCCGCTGGGGTTTCTGGTGAGCCAGACCGCGAGGACGACGCCGACGGGAATCGTGATGAGGCCGACGACGCTGACTCCCAGCGCAAGGCACGCGCCCACGGCGGCCCATGCGCCGAAGCGCCGCCAACCGCGTGGTACGGATACAGCGCTCATGGGATGTCAAGTCGTCGCGGGCGCGAAGTGGCGCTGGAGCTCGTTGGCGTACGAGCGGCCGATCGAGGCGCTGTTCTGCTCGAGCCATTCTGTGAAGGCGATCTGACCTGAGGGCGTCTGGCTTGACACGAGCAGACCGGCCGTCAGGCCCCTGATCTCGTCGGCTGTCAGGACGACGTCGTGTACGAGGAGGCCGAGGGTGCGTGCGGCCGCTGAGATCATGCGCGGCGGTAGATGCAGGATCGGGGCGCGTGTGCCGACCGCGCGGCGCACGGCGCGGACGAGCTCGTCGAAGGACATTGTCTGTGGCCCGGCGGCGTCGACGGTCACGTTGGCGTGGGCGTTGGCGGCTCGCCTGCAGATCGTGGCCAGGTCGTCGATGTGGACCGGCTGAACCGGGTATCTGCCGTCGCCCGGGATGGCGAAGATCGGAATCCGTCGCAGGATCCAGGCGATGTTGTTCGCCAGGATGTCGCGGTCGCCGCCGAAGATCCAGGTGGGCCTGACGATCGAGTACGGCGTGCCGGCCTCGATGAGTGCGCTTTCGACGAGCGCCTTGCCGCGGTAGTAGGGCAGCGGTGAGTCGATCGCCGGGTTCGCGATGCTGACGTGGACGATCCGCCTGACACTGGCGCGTCGTGCGGCGTCAAACAGCATTCGCGAGTTGGCGATCGCGTCGGCGAACGTCGTGGCGCCGTGATCGAAGCGGACCCAGTAGGTGTTGTAGAGGGTGTTCACGCCCTCGAGGCTTTGCGCAAGCGCCACCGGATCGTCGAAGCGATATGGCGCGGCTTGGACGTGGCCTTGCAGGGGGTGTGCCCGGTCCGGGTGGAACGTGAGCGTTCTGACGTCACGACGCTCGTCGAGCAGCAGCTCGGCGATGCGAGATCCCGAGTAGCTGAACGCGCCCGTGACGAGGTCGAGCCGGGTGTCCTCACTCATCGTGATCCCTTCGCTCTTTGGGACGGCAGCAGCACGCCGATCAGCGGCGCGAGGCGGACGCCGAGATCGAGCAGCGACTCGGTGCGCGCCCCGTTGCCCTCGAGATGGCTGAGCATGTCGATGCCGAGGTAGAGCGCGATCACCGCGAACGCCGCGTCGCGGGGCGGCACCATCGATTCGAAAAGCGAGCCGGCAAGGATCTCCCGCAGCTTGTGCTCGACCATGTCGACCCAGGGCTGGAGACAGGCGACGACCCCGGCGCCGAGTTCGGCGTGCGAGACGCCGGCTGCGACCATCTCGCCCAGCACGGTGACGTAGCCGTTCTCGAGGTCCTCCGTGTAGATCGTCCGGGCCAGGCTCGCCAACTCCGGGAGGCTTTCGGTCTGCTCGAACACCGCCCGGTAGGCGCCCATCCGCCTGGCGCTGACAAGCTCGAGCGCAGCCAACAGCAGCTTCTCGACGCTGCCGAAGTGGTAGAAGATCAGCGCCTGGTTGAAGCCACCGGCAGCGGCAATCTCGCGTGCGCTCGCGGCGGCAAACCCCTTCGCCTTCAGCGTGTCCAGCGCCGCCTCGGCGATCCTGAGCTTCGTTCCGCTGAGCGACGCCTGCGCCGGCTCGTGGGTGGGGGTCGCCGGCTCCATGGCCTTGAATTTAGCAAACGCTCAAAGCGATCGCTCAAGATGGGTTTGGGGTCGGCCGGACACTTTGCTTTTCGCCCCTCCCCGAGCCAAAGAAAAGCCCCGATTTGCGGGGCTTTCCCAAGCCCTCTAACGGACTCGAACCGTTGACCCCTTCCTTACCATGGAAGTGGCGGGGTGGCAATCCGCTCGCGGGTGTCGCGTTTTCCCAGCAAACTCGGGGCCCGCTGTCTCGCGCGTCGTCGCGTTGCAGCTCGCCTCGGCGGATTTTGGTGTCCATACGGTGTCCAGGTGCGAGCCGTCTGGCCGATCGGGAGCGGCGCCAGCTCTCGACGTCCGATGTACGCACGTCGCTGCAACGTCGATCTTCGTACCGGTTGACACGCTGTACAAAGCACGACAAAATGTCGATGTTCGTACGATGCCTGGTGTTCGCTACAAGCAACTTGTCGAACGCGCTGCCGAGACCTTTGGCTACCTGACCGCCGAAGACGCGCGTGAGATCGGTGTTCCCGTTGGAACCTTGAATGCGCTGGCGCGGCGCGGGCAGCTTGAGCACCTCGCCCGGGGCATCTATCGCGTGCCCCTCATTCCACCAGGTCGTCTGGATCAGTACATGCTGGCCACGCTCTGGCCGGATGGCAGGGGCACCATCTCCCATGACTCCGCGCTTGAGCTCTACGGCATGAGTGATGTCAACCCCGCCAAGATTCACGTCACTGTGCCGGCTGCGTACCGAACGCACCGGGACATTCCTTCGCTGTACGTGCTGCACCACGAGGAGATCCCACCGGCCGATCAGCGCAGCTTCGAGGGTGTCCCGGTGGTGTCGGCGGCGAAAGCGGTTCGCGAGGCTCACGCGCAGCATATGCGCCGGTCGCTGCTCAAGCAGGCCATCGACGACGGCGTGCAGAGCGGCTGGCTGCGCCGCCGCGAAGCCGACCGGCTGCGGGCGGACGTGCTCGGCCGGCGAGCCGCGTGAGCTACAAGCCACCGAACCGTCCGCCTGCTAATCGCTCGCACTTGGAGCGCCTCGTGCAGGCCGTCAGCGTCGATCAAGGCATCGCCGCTGACCGTTTGCGCCGCTGGGTCAGCACGATGATTCTGCTCGGCGCACTCGGGCGCGCTGGCGACGACGCACACCGCTTCCTGCTTAAGGGCGGTGTTGCGATGGAACTGCGTTTGCGGCTGCGAGCCCGAGCGACTAAAGACGTCGACATCATCGTCACCCCGGACCGCAGCGCCGACATCCTCGAGGTGCTCCAGGAGGCGCTCGAGGAGCCATACCTCGATTTCGCGTTTCGGCTTACCGACGCGAGCACGATCGAACACACCCCGGCCCAGCGAATGAGCGTCAAGATGGCCTACAAGGGCAAGCCATGGGCGACGCTGCGACTCGAGGCGTCAGGGCCAGAGCCGGGCTCGGACGAGGTGGAGCAGATCAGCGCGTTCAGCCTGACGCAACTCGGCCTCGACGGACCGGACGAAGTTGCGTGCCAGTCGCTGCGATACCAGATCGCCACCAAGCTGCACGCTGTTACCGAGCGCTTCGACGACCGCGACAACGACCGTTTCCGCGACCTCATCGACCTGCTTCTCCTGCGCGACCTCGAACCCGATCTCACGCGGCTGGACGAGGCGTGCCGCAACGTCTTTACCTCGCGCCGCAAACAACCTTGGCCGCCAACCCTGACCATTGAACCCTCATGGCCGCGCGAGTACCGCGCGCTGGCGCTCGATCAGGATTTCGCCATCCAAGATGTCGGCGAAGCCGCGGCGGAGATAGAAGCGTTTATCGACCGGATCGACGCTGCCACGCTCTGAAGTCAGCGAGAGATGGCGGGCGCCCGCACCTGGGGCGGGCACGGCCTTCGCTGCCTTGAGAATGACCGGCCGCAAACGGTGAACCGGCCTGCCGAGTAGTGGGTCGGGGTCGATTTGGCGCACGCCGGCCAGTTCGCGCGATCATGCGCGGATGTGGAGGCCCCGGTCCTCTGGTAGAGAGCGGCTCGGAGTGGTCGCGTACTATCGCTCGGTCTTTTCGCGCGGCTCGCGGGACGCTTGGCAACGCTGGAAAGACCATCTGCGATTCGCTGTCGCTCTCGTCCTGTGCAGCGCTGCTGCGGGATTCTTCGTTGGTCCACGCACCGCCTCGGTGACAGGCGCCGTGTCGCCGCTGGTGGGGATTGCGGTTGCCGGCGTGCTCGCTTTCGCCTGCGAGCTCGTCGTCACGCCAGTGCGGCTCGCTCGAGAAAGCCACAGCCACGCCCTCGCCGAACTAATCCCGGCGTCGGAGCGCTACGCCGAATGGGCGATCCACCTCGACACGATCCCGAACGTTCTTCGGGCAGAAAGCCCGACCGATGTGCCGGCGGACGAAATGGGCAGGCGATCTGTCGCGTGGTATCTCCAGCACACAGGCGGGAGCTACCTTGAGGGGTCGCGCGATCATTTCAAGGCGGCAGTCAAACGCGGCGACGCGGATCCTTCCGAGCGCGCGATTGTCGAGAACCCTGGCACGTCCTCGACCGTCGTGGCCGATCTGTTCAGGACCATTGCGGAGCGCGCAAAACTGAAGGAAGGCGACAGGAAGACGTGAGGCGAGTGCGCTCAATCGAGTAGCGCGGCGATCTCGGCGATACGCTTCGCCGTGTTATGGGATTCCGACCTGGTCAGCGTGTGCGAGTGCGAAGATATCTGGGATCGGATCAGCTCCACGATGCCGTCTACGTGGGCCCCGACGCGCCGCTGGCCGGAGGCCCGTACCCGGGTGGCGGCCAGACGCGGCCCTTGCCGATGGATCGCGTCAGGTTCCCAGACGGCGAGGAACTGGCTGTCGCGCCTGAGTTGATACAGGCCATCGATTAACAGCCCGACGCTGTGGCGAGTCGGGGGGGTCTGAGCCGATGACGCGGCCGAAGCCGGTCGCGCCGACTGCGTTGCGGGCTATGGAAGCTTGAAGGTGAAGATTGCTGGCGTCTTGTCGACGCCACCGGGTCCGCGGGCGCGCACGTAGAACGTGTATGTGCCCACTTCCAGATGACCATACGTCTTCGGCGATGAGCACTCGTGGTAGCCGGGCGATGGAGTCTTGGCTCCCTTGCGCGTCGGTTCGCGAACCAGTGCGCACTGGAAGCCGGTCGCGTTGCCCGTCGCCGTGAAGCGAAAGCGCGCCGTGTGGTCTTTCGAGCTGACGCGCTCGCTGACGACGTGCGTGTTCGGCGCCGAAGAGCCGCTAGTTTGGCTGCCGCCGGCCCCGCTTTTTCCGCCCCCGGGCGAACCGGTTGCGCTGCTTTCGGCGGCCACAGTTGTCGTCGCGTTCGATGTTGCCCCGCTGCCCGCGCCGCCGGTGTTGCTAGCGGTCTCGACCACCCGGATCGTTGAACCGACGTCGTTGGCGCCGAGCGTATAGGTCTGGCTGGTCGCATCGGCTATCGCCGTGCAGTCACCGCTGGCGGGGCTGCAATCCTCCCATTGATACGCGTAGCTCGTGGGTGCGTTCGACCACGAGCCATGGCTTTCGGTCAAGGTCTCGCCTTGTGTTGCGCCGCCGGTGATCGTGGGTGGCGCCAGGTTCACCGGCGGGGCATCGACTTCCCACGAAGTCAGTACGGGGGCAAGGTCCACGTTGCCCTGGCCGTCTGTCGCCTCGACCGCGAAGGTGTGCTCGCCGTTAGCGAGGCCGGTGTAGGTCGCGGGTGAGGAGCACGCGATAAAAGGGCCACCGTCGAGGCTGCAGCGGAACGACGGATTCAGTTCGGTTGACGAGAAGGCGATCGAGGCGTCGGGCTGGTTCGTGACTGGCGGCGGCGGGCTCGTGATGGTCGTGTTCGTACTGATCGCCGCCTCAATCACGCTCACGCCGCCGCTCTCGGCCTCCCACGTCGCTACGCCATTCTGGTCGGCTTCAAGTGCGATCGCGCTGGAGTACGAATCTGTGCCCGGGTACGAGGCGATCCGGACTGGAGAAGTCCACGACGAGGCGCCGAAGTCGTGGTACGACACCTCGGCGGTGGCGGTCGCCGACGGCCCCGAGAAGTTGTACTTGATCATCAGCGCGGCGACGTTCCCGCTGCCGTCGCTCTGCAAGCTGGTAAGGTCGAGCTCGGCGGACGCCGTAGGTACGGCATCGAGCGTCATCGCTGCGGCCCCGTTGAAGGAGGCTTGGACGTCATAGTCGCCGCCACTGTCGCTCGTGAGCAGATCCCACGCCAGAACCGGATTGCCCGACGCGTCCGACACGGCAAAGGGGTTGCCGGCGCCCTCAGCCGAGACCACGGTGGGCGTGCTCCACGAACCCCCAGCCGGCATCGACGCGCTAACGATCACGAACTGCTCGTCCATCTGGCGCTGCTCCCACGCGACCGTCACGTCGCCCGCCGCGTCGAGCGTAACGGCTGGAGTCGACCCACCGCCGAGACTGTCGGGCGAACCCCAACCCGATCCTTCGGTATACGTCGCGACGTCCACGGTGAACGTACCCGCGTTGTCGCTCTGCCACGCGACGACCGCCGTCCCCGATGCGTTCGTCTTGAGGTCGTAAACGTTCGCGGTGACGCCGCTCGGCGAAAGCGTCTGCGTAGATCCCCACACGCCTGCCGTCTCTACTGCCGCCTGCAGTCGATCGTTTGAACCGTCGGAGCGGTCCCAAACAACGAAGACGTCCCCCGACGGATCAACCTTCACCAGCGGGCTGTCCGCGCTCTCCCCGGCCGCCGACAGGTTGACCGGAGTCGACCACGACCCGCCTGCCGGCTTGGTTGCGGCCTGGACGATCGTGTTCGAACCATCGGACCGCGTCCAGACCGCCGCGGCCGCGCCACTGGGATTGACGGCGACGTGTGGATCTTCGGCGTCCTCCCCGAGCGACGATATGTCGACGGGAGTAGACCAGGACCCTCCAGGGGAGTGGGTTGCGGCCTGCACGACGTTGTTCTGCCCGTCAGACTCGTACAGCCACACCGCAGTGGCAACGCCAGCCCCGTTGACGGCCACGGCGGGCTCCGTAGCGTTCTCCGCGTTCGATGTCAGCACCACTGCCGATTGCCACGCAGGGGTGGACGCCCGAGCAGTCCCTGCCGAGCAGGCCAAGAAGGCGAGCAAGACGCAAGCTGCAATGGCAACGCGGTGCGCCCGCCGGCGTCCGAAACCAGCGTGTAGCTGAGAACCGACGCCTGCACCGTTGAGCTGCACGCCGCCGAGCGTAGCGCGCTGCAACGCTGCTCGCCGTGCTTGAGGTGGAGCGACCAGTTCGGTTTGCTCGCGCTGCGGCTCGGTCCGCCGGCGACCTGCGGCGGCGAGGCGCCTGCCGCGCTGCGCGGTCGGTCAGGGTTGGGGCTCGTCGGAGGCGACGACCATGATCGCGATGTATTCGCCAACGCGGAGCCACTCCTCCTCCGTGATGTCATCAGGCAGAGTCATGGCCAGCTCGCCAAAAACAACGCCCTCTGGCAGGGCGCAACGCTTCGTCGAGGAGTGGTCCGTCCCACTCGGCAAAGCAATATTGCGCCCACGCCGCGAAGTCGAGCGTCGCGTACTCCGAGCGCTCGTAGAACCTCCGCAGCCCTGCTTGCACCGAACCCTCCTCGCCACCCATCCGGGGCCACCCTCCCACATGAACTGCGGAGTCTGGCCCGGAGCGCTCGGCACGTCAAGTCGGCGGCCAGAGGGCCTTGGTCACTGCTGGAGTAGATCGCGGACGAACGGTCTCGTGCCGACTTTGCATGCCTAACGCGACTCCTCGTCGAGAACTCGAGGCGGCTACCAAGGCTACCCGACCATGTACCTGTACACCACTCGCCGTTCGCCGCCCGGGTTCGTTCGCTCCGACAGTTGACTGGCAGCTCACGCCGCCGTCCCAGCCGCGCCTCCTCCTTCGCCACGCGTCCGAGACCATCACGCCTCCTCAACCGCCTCCTCCTCCACACCGCCCCGCCTCCTCCTCCACACCGCCCCGCCTCCTCCTCCACACCGCCCCGCCTCCTCCTCCACACCGCCCCGCCTCCTCCTCCACACCGCCCCGCCTCCTCCTCCACACCGCCCCGCCTCCTCCTCCACACCGCCCCGCCTCCTCCTCCACACCGCCCCGCCTCCTCCTCCACACCACCACGCCTCCAACCCCCCAATGCTCCGCACACAGTTGCATCAATGATGCTGGTTTTGCTAGCTTTGTGGATTGTGGTGTCTATCGGCAAGATCGCGGTCGGTCAGCACCGCTACTACGAGCAGCAGGTCGCGCAGGGCGCCGACGACTACTACACGGGCCGGGGGGAGGTGCCGGGGCGAGTGGCAGGGCGCCGGCGCCCAGGCTCTGGGTCTGTCGGGCGGGGTGTCGGACGGGCAGTTCAACGCGCTGGTCGCGGGGATGGATCCGCGCGACCCGTCCGTGCGTTTGCGGTGGTCGGTGCGTGATCCGGAGGTCGCGGCGCTTGATCTGACGTTCTCGGCGCCGAAGTCGGTCAGCGTCCTCGCCGCCGCCGGCTCCAACGATCTGACGCGTGTGCTGGTCGACGCGCACAACCAGGCGGTGACCGCGGCGCTGGCCTACCTCGACGACAGCGCGGTGATGGTGCGTCGCGGCCATGACGGTACGACGGTGCAGGCGGGGGAGGGGTTGATCGCGGCGGCCTACCTGCACCGGATGAGCCGCTCGCTGGACCCGCAGCTGCACACGCATGTGGTCGCGGCGAATCTGACGCGCGGCCCGGATGGCCGCTTCACGGCCTTGCATGGCGCGCCGCTCTATCGGGCGGCGAAGACCGCGGGCTATCTCTACCAATCGCAGCTGCGCGCCACGATCAGCGAGCGCCTCGGTCTTGAGTGGGGGGAGGTCCGCAAGGGCGCCGCCGAGCTGGCGGTGTCCCGGCGGAGATCCTCGTTGAGTTCTCGAAGCGCCGCCAGGAGATGCTGCGCGCTGCGGAGCTCGGCGGCATCAGCCTCGACACGAAGGCGGGCGGTGAGGCGGCGGCGCTCGCTTCGCGTGAGCGCAAGGAGTACGGGATCGACACGGGAACCTGGCGAGAAGAGGTCCAAGCCCGCGCGAGCGAGCTCGGGTTCGGCCGCGAGGAGATCACCGACCTGCTCGAGCGAGGCCGCGAACGTCTCGCGCACGGATTGGCCGAGCACGACGTCTCAGACGAGCTGACACTCGGTGACCGGCTCGCTGGCCCGCACGGGCTGACGGAGCGCGCGAACAGTTTCGATGAGCGGGTCGTGTTGCAGGAGTTTGCCGCCGCGGCCGGCCAGGGCGCCACGGTCGAGGACTTCCGCGCGTCAGGCCGACCGGTTCACCCGGCGTGCGGACGTGCTGGCGACCGAGCTCGGCGAGTTCACGACGGTCGATCTGGTGGCGTGTGAGCGGCGTTTGATCGCCTCAGCGGTCGGTCGTGCCGAGGATGGGGTGGGGGTGCTTGACACGCGCGCCGTTGATCGCGTGATCGCCCGGGCGGCGCGCCCGTTGACCGCGGACCAGACAGCGGTCGTGAGGGAGATCACGGCGCGTGGGCGTGGGGTGGAGGTTGTTGAGGCGCTGCGGGGACCGGCAAGACCTACACCGCGGGCGTGCTGCGTGAGCTCGACGAACACGCCGGCTATGAGGTGTTGGGTGTCGCGCCGACGGGCCGTGCTGCGCGCGAGCTGACCGACCAAGCCGGTATCCCCTCGCGGACCCTTGACCGGCTGCTGATCGACCTCGACCAGCTCGGCGACACTCTCCCGAAGCGGTGCGTGGTCGTGTTCGACGAAGCCGGCATGGCCGCGACCCGCACGACCGCGAGACTCCTCGAGGCGGCCGAACGCGCGGGGTCGAAGGTGGTCGCGATCGGTGACCCGGGCCAGCTCGCCTCCGTCCAGGCCGGCGGCTGGCTGCGCGCCGTCGGGCGTGAGCTCGGGGCGTTGCGGTTGACCGAGGTGATGCGCCAACGTGACCCCGGCGAACGGACGAGCGCTCGCGGCGTTGCACGACCGCATCCCAGACCGCTACTTGGACTGGGCATCCCGGGCGGGACGAGTCGACACCTTCGAGGACGCCGCTGGCGCGCGTGAGTGGGCGGTCGTCGAGTGGGCCGCCGTGGTTGGCGAGGTCGGCGTTGAGCAGGCGGTGATGATCGCCCGCGACAACGACACCCGCCAGGCGCTCAACCCAGTCGGCACGCGCGCTGCGCCGCGACCACGGTGTCCTCTCGGCGAACAGTTCTCTTACGGTCGCCGGGAGTTGGCGGTCGGTGACCGGGTGATCTGCCGGCGCAACGACAGCCTGCTCGATGTGGACAACGGGACGCGCGGGACCGTCCGCCATCTCGACGAGCATCGTGTCGTGATCGAGACCGACAGCCGACTGGTCAGAGAGCTGCCAGCCCAGTACGTTGCTGAGCACGTCGAGCACGCCTACGCGCTGACCGGCCATGGGATGCAGGGCGCGACCGTCGAGGCCGCGATCGTCATCGCCACACCGAGTGATCTCACGGCGGGT
>CAWHOI010000004.1:0-1953777 GCA_963830975.1 uncultured Solirubrobacterales bacterium | reverse complement strand
CCGCTGCTCGACGCCGTCGTCGACTACCTGCCCTCGCCGCTCGACGTCCCGCCGGTGCATGGCATCGAGCCGGTGCGCGGCGAGCCCGAAGGGCGCGACGCGACGCGCTCGGCCGACGAGTCCCAGCCGTTCGCGGCGCTCGCGTTCAAGATCATGGCCGACCCGTTCGTCGGCAAGCTGACCTACTTCCGCGTCTACTCGGGCAAGCTCGAGGCCGGCGCCCGCGTGCTCAACGTCTCGACCGGCAAGACCGAGCGGATCGGGCGGATCCTGATGATGCACGCCAACGACCGCGCCGAGGTCAGCGAGGTCTACGCCGGCGACATCGCCGCCGCCGTCGGCATCAAGCAGGTCACCACCGGAGACACGCTCGCCGCGCCCGACGCGCCGATCAAGCTCGAGCAGATCGTCTTCCCGGAGCCCGTCATCAAGGTCGCCGTCGAGCCGAAGACCAAGATCGACCAGCAGAAGATGTCGGTCGCGCTCGGGCGGCTCGCCGAGGAGGACCCCACGTTCCGCGTGCAGACCAACGAGGAGACCGGCCAGACCGAGATCTCCGGCATGGGCGAGCTGCACCTCGAGGTGCTGGTCGACCGGATGAAGCGCGAGTACCACGTCGAGGCGAACGTCGGCCGCCCGCAGGTCTCCTACCGCGAGACCGTGCGTGGCGAGGCCCGCAACGTCGAGGGCAAGTTCATCCGCCAGACCGGCGGCTCCGGCCAGTACGGCGTCGTCTACATCGACCTCGAGCCGGCGCCGGGAGAGGGCTTCGACTTCGTCAACAAGATCAAGGGCGGCTCGGTGCCGAGCGAGTTCATCCCCGCCGTCGAGAAGGGCTGCGAGGAGGCGCTCGAGAACGGCGTCAAGGCCGGCTACCCGATGGTCGACATCCGCGTCACGCTCGTGGACGGCAAGTACCACGACACCGACTCCTCGGAGATCGCCTTCAAGGTCGCCGGCTCGCTCGCCTTCAAGGAGGCCGCGCGGCGCGCCAAGCCGGTGCTGCTGGAGCCCGTCTTCTCGGTCGAGGTCGTGACGCCCGAGGACTTCCTCGGCGATGTGATCGGCGACCTCTCGCGCCGGCGCGGTCGCATCGAGGGTCAGGAGCGCCGGGGCAACGCGCTGACGGTGACCGCGCGAGTGCCGCTTTCGGAGATGTTCGGCTATGCCACCGACCTGCGCTCAAACACGCAGGGCCGGGCGAACTACACGATGCAGTTCGAGGCCTACGAGGAAGTGCCGCCGAACATCGCGGAGAAGGTCGTCGAGAGCCGCGGAGGCGAGGTGAAGGCGGCCTGAGCAGCGACCGCGCCGCGCCTGGCGCGGTGTTTCTGAGAGTATTCCCGGGTTCGCCTTTTGGTAGGCGAACACAAACGTCGATCACAGGAGCAACACAAAGTGGGCAAGGCGAAGTTCGAGCGCGACAAGCCACACGTCAACGTCGGCACGATCGGTCACATCGACCACGGCAAGACGACGCTGACCGCTGCCATCACGCAGGTGCTGGCCGAGAAGATGGGCGGCGAGGCGAAGAGCTTCGAGGAGATCGACAACGCCCCCGAGGAGCGTGAGCGCGGCATCACGATCGCGACCTCGCACGTCGAGTACCAGACCGAGAACCGCCACTACGCCCACGTCGACTGTCCGGGCCACGCCGACTACGTCAAGAACATGATCACCGGCGCGGCGCAGATGGACGGCGCGATCCTCGTCGTCTCGGCCGCCGACGGCCCGATGCCGCAGACGCGCGAGCACATCCTGCTCGCCCGCCAGGTCGGCGTCCCCTACATCGTCGTCTTCCTCAACAAGGCCGACATGGTCGACGACGAGGAGCTGCTTGAGCTCGTCGAGGTCGAGGTCCGCGAGCTGCTCTCCTACTACGACTTCCCAGGCGACGACATCCCGTTCGTGATCGGCTCGGCGCTGAAGGCGCTCGAGGGCGACGAGGGCGCCCGCGAGAAGATCCTCGAGCTCGCGGCCGCACTCGACTCCTACATCCCGGAGCCCGAGCGGGACCTCGACAAGCCGTTCCTGATGCCGGTCGAGGACGTCTTCTCGATCACCGGCCGCGGCACCGTCGCGACCGGGCGCATCGAGCAGGGCATCATCAAGACCGGCGAGACGGTGGAGATCGTCGGGATCAAGGACACGGCGAACACCGTGGTCACCGGCGTCGAGATGTTCCGCAAGATCCTCGACCAGGGTCAGGCCGGCGACAACGTGGGCTGCCTGCTGCGCGGCACCAAGCGCGAGGAGATCGAGCGAGGACAGGTGCTGTGCAAGCCCGGCTCGATCACGCCGCACACGCATTTCAAGAGCGAGGTCTACGTGCTGAAGAAGGAGGAGGGTGGCCGCCACACGCCGTTCTTCTCCGGGTACCGGCCCCAGTTCTACTTCCGCACCACCGACGTCACCGGCGTGGCGAACCTGCCCGAGGGTGTCGAGATGGTGATGCCGGGAGACAACGTGCAGATGGAGATCGAGCTGATCCAGCCGATCGCGATGGACCCGGGTCTGCGGTTCGCGATCCGCGAGGGCGGCCGCACGGTCGGCTCCGGGGTTGTGACCGAGATCATCAAGTAGGGCAAGTAATCGGGCAGCGCTCGGTCCGCTGCCGCCGTCAGAGACAGATACGACACATCGGACTCGCGGTCGGGTAGACCGGCGAGGCGGGTAGCGGCGACGGCCTCGGGGCTCGCCTGCTTGCGCCCGCCGCCACGCCGCCCCGGCCGCAGCCCCGACAGATCAGCAGCGCGAAAGCAGAGAAACGAGAGCAGCGGGCCGATGGCCTCCTCACAGAACAAGATCAGAATCAGACTGAAGGCCTACGACACCCAGGCGATCGAGACGGCCGCCAAGGAGATCGTGGACACGGCCACCCGCACCGGCGCGACGGTGTCGGGCCCCGTTCCGCTGCCGACCGAGAAGAACGTCTACTGCGTGATCCGCTCCCCGTTCAAGGACAAGGACTCGCGCGAGCACTTCGAGATCCGCACGCACAAGCGGCTGATCGACATCCACCATCCGACGCCGAAGACCGTCGACTCGCTCCAGCGCCTCGACCACCTGCCCGCCGGCGTCGACATCGAGATCCGGCTCGCGAGCTGATGGCCGCAATCCTCGCGCAGAAGCTGGGCATGACGCAGGTCTTCGGCGAGGACGGCGCGGTCGCACGCGTCACGGTGCTGGCCGCGGGGCCGTGTCACGTCACGGCGATCCGCACCAGCGAGCGCGACGGCTACGACGCCGTGCAGCTCGGCTTCGGCAGCGTGCGCGAGAAGGCGCTGAACAAGCCGGAGCTCGGCCACCTGGCGAAGGCGGACGCGCCGCCGCTGCGCCACCTGGTCGAGTTTCGCGGCGAAGGCGAGGGCCTGCACGTCGGTGAAACCGTGAAGGTGTCCGTGTTCGAGCCGGGCCAGCGCGTCAAGGTCTCCGGCGTCTCCAAGGGCAAGGGCTTCCAGGGCACGATCAAGCGCCACCGCTTCAGCCGCGGCCCGGCGGGCCACGGCTCCCACAACGTGCGCGCGCCGGGCTCGATCGGCGCCTCGGCCTGGCCGGCACGCGTGATGAAGGGAATCCGCGGCCCGGGCCAGATGGGCAACAAGCGCGTCACCCAGCGCGGACTCGAGGTCGTCGAGGTGCGCGAGAACGAGAACCTGCTGTTCGTGCGCGGCTCGGTGCCGGGACCGCGCAACGGCTACGTGGAGGTGCGCAGCGATGGCTGAGGCGCCCGTGCTCGGCGGCGGCGCCAAGGCCGCCAAGCCGCACGCGCTCGACGAGGCGGCGTTCGGCGCGCGCTTCAACGGGCCGCTGCTGCACGAGTCGGTGCGCGCGGAGCTCGCCGCCCGCCGGCGCGGCACCGCGGCGACCAAGACCCGCGGGCTGGTCTCCGGCGGCAACTCCAAGCCCTGGCGCCAGAAGGGCACCGGGCGCGCCCGCGCGGGCTCAACGCGCTCACCGATCTTCTCCGGCGGCGGCGTCGTGTTCGGCCCGCATCCGCGTTCCTACACCTTCAAGGTCAACCGCAAGGAGCGCCGCGCGGCGCTGCGCAGCGCACTGTCGCTGCACGCGGCGCGCGGGACGATCGCGGTCCTCGACGCCGCCGGGTTCGACGAGCCCTCGACCAAGGCGGCCGCCGCCCTGCTCGCAGACTGGGGCAAGCCGCGCGGCACGCTGGTCGTCGTGACCGGCGCCGAGCGCGGCGCCGCCCTGTCTTTCCGCAACATCGACCGCGTGGCTGTGCTCGCGCCCTCGAGCGTCGGCGTCGCCGACATCGTCGGCGCCGCCTCGATGCTGTGCTCCGCCGACGCGCTCGCCGAGCTGACCGCCCGCGCGCTCGGAACCAAGCCCGACGCGGGGAGCGAGGAGGCCTGATGGAGCCCTCGCAGGTCATCATCCGCCCGGTCGTCTCCGAGAAGAGCTACGTGCTCGCGGCCGCCGGCAAGTACACCTTCCGCGTCCATGCGGACGCGCACAAGACGCAGATCCGCCAGGCCGTGGAGCAGCTGTTCGACGTGCACGTCGTGGACGTGCGCACGATCTCGGTGAAGTCCAAGCCGAAGCGGCGCGGCATCTCGCGCGGACGCACCCGCTCGTGGAAGAAGGCGATCGTGCAGGTTCGCACCGGCGAGTCGATCCCGATCTTCGCCGCACTCGAAAGCGCGGTTTCCTGATGCCGATCCGCAAGCCCAAGCCGACCAGCGCGGGGATGCGCTTCGTCTCCTACCCCGACTTCGCCGAGATCACCAAGACCGAGCCGGAGCGCTCGCTCGTCGAGGGGCTCAAGAAGAGCGGCGGGCGCAACTCGTTCGGGCGCAAGACCTCTCGCCACCGCGGCGGCGGCGCCAAGCGGCTGTACCGCCGGATCGACTTCAAGCGCCGCAAGGACGGCGTGCCGGCGCGCGTCGCGGCGATCGAGTACGACCCCAACCGCACCGCCTACATCGCGCTGCTCCACTACGCCGACGGCGAGAAGCGCTACATCCTGGCGCCGGCGCGGCTGACGGTCGGGATGACCGTCGCCTCCGGCGAGGACGTCGACATCACCGTCGGCAACTGCCTGCCGCTGGCGAAGATGCCGACCGGCACGGTCGTGCACAACGTCGAGCTCCAGCCCGGGCGCGGCGGCCAGCTCGGCCGCTCGGCCGGCACCTCGATCCAGCTGATGGCGAAGGACGGCGACATGGCGACGCTGCGCCTGCCCTCCGGCGAGATGCGTCTCGTGCGCGCCGAGTGCCGCGCCACGGTCGGCGTGATCGGCAACGCCGAGCACCAGAACGTCAAGATCGGCAAGGCCGGGCGCAAGCGCCACCTCGGCGTGCGCCCGCAGACGCGCGGCGTCGCGATGAACCCGGTCGACCACCCGCACGGCGGGGGCGAGGGCTCGACCACGGCCGGGCGCCATCCGGTCACGCCGTGGGGCGTGCCGACGCTCGGCTACCGCACGCGCAAGCGCGGCAAGCAGTCCGACCGCTACATCGTCCGCGGCCGCCGCCGCGGGAAGGGCAAGCGATGAGCCGCTCGAGCAAGAAGGGGCCGTTCGTGCAGGAGCGCCTGATGGCGCGCATCGAGGCGATGAACGCCTCCTCCAGCAAGCAGATGATCAAGACCTGGTCGCGCTCCTCGACGATCTTCCCGGAGATGGTCGGCCACACGATCGCCGTGCACGACGGACGCAAGCACGTGCCGGTCTTCGTCAGCGAGTCGATGGTCGGGCACAAGCTCGGCGAGTTCGCGCCGACCCGCACCTATCGCGGCCACGCCGGCTCGGGGAAGGTGCGCTGACGATGGCCGAAGAGACGCCAAAGGTGGATTCCTCGGCTGGCGCCGAGGAATCCAAGGCTGAGAAGCCGGCGCGCCGGCGGGGCCGCGCTGCGGCCGCAGAGGGGGCGGTCGAAGCGACAGCCGCCGCCGAGAAGCCGAAGCGGACGCGGCGCGCCGCGGCGAGCAAGGCCGTGGAGGAGGAGCCGGCGGTCGAGGCCGCGCCTCGGCGCGCTCGGGGCAAGGCTGCGGCCGACGCCTCCGAGGGCGAAGCGGCGGCGCCCGCACCGCGGGCGCGACGGTTGCGTGCGCGCTCGGCGAAGGGCGCCGAGGCGGCGGGCGCGGCTGAGACGCCGGCTGAGGCGGCCGCCGCGAAGCCGGCTCGGGCTGCCGCGAAGCGCCCGGCAGGCGCAGGGGCGCGTGCGGGCGCTGCCGCGGGGCGCAAGCTGGCGCCCGGCCGTGGGCGCCGCGCCCAGGATGCCCCGGTCGGCAAGCCGCCGCTCGTCCAGGCGCACGCGCGTTACGTGCGCTCCTCGGCGCGCAAGGCGCGGATCGTCTGCGACCACATCCGCGGCAAGTCGGTGCCGGAGGCGCGCGCAATCCTGGCCTTCGCCCCGCGCGGGGTGGCCAAGGACTGGGCGAAGCTGCTCGACTCCGCCGTCGCGAACGCCGAGCACAACCACGAGCTGATCGGCGACGAGCTGCACGTCAAGGCGGTCTTCGCCGACGTCGGGCCGACGCTCAAGCGCTTCCGCCCGCGCGCGATGGGCCGTGCGACGCCGATCAACAAGCGCACCGCTCACCTCTCGATCACCCTCGCGCCGAAGGAGTAAGGATGGGACAGAAGGTTCATCCCGAGTCGATGCGCGTGGGTTACATCCACGACTGGCAGTCGAACTGGTTCAACGAGCGCAACTTCGCCGAGTACCTCGCGGAGGACGTCAAGATCCGCGCGCACATCATCAAGAAGCTCGCGCACGCCGGGCTCTCCGACATCACGATAAAGAAGAACGCCAACGAGGTGGAGATCAACATCCGTACCGCGCGTCCGGGCATCGTGATCGGCAAGTCAGGCAGCGAGGTCGATGCGCTGCGCAAGGACCTCCACCGCATCACCGGCAAGCAGATCAAGGTCAACATCCTCGAGATCAAGCGCCCCGAGCTCGACGCGAAGCTCGTTGCGCAGTCGATCGCCGAGCAGCTGCAGAACCGCGTCGCCTTCCGCCGAGCGATGAAGCGCGCGCTGACCAGCGCGATGCGCTCCGGCGCCAAGGGAGTCAAGGTCCAGGTCTCCGGCCGGCTGGGCGGCGCCGAGATGGCGCGCACCGAGGCCTACTCCGACGGGCGTGTCCCGCTGCACACGATGCGCGCGGACATCGACTACGGCTTCTACGAGGCCCGCACGACGTTCGGGCGGATCGGCGTGAAGTGCTGGATCAACAAGGGCGAGATCATGCCCGAGGGGTACGCCGGCAGCGACCTGACCGACATGAGCGCCCCGGCGCCCGCCCCCGGCGGGGACCGCGCGGACCGCTCGGAGCGCGGCGAGCGCGGCGGACGCAACGGCCGCGGTGGGCGCGGCGGAGGTCCCGGCGGCCCGGGCGGGCCAGGAGGACCCGGGCGCGGACGCGGCGGCGGACCCGGCGGCGGCGGCGGACCCGGCGGACGCGGCGGTGGACGCGGGCGCGGCGGCGGTGCTCCCGGAGGCGGTGGTCGCTGATGCTCGCACCCAAGCGCGTCAAGCACCGCAAGCAGCACCGCGGACGCCGCGGTGGGCTCTCGCGCGGCCAGGTCAACGTGCAGTTCGGCGAATACGGCCTCAAGGCGCTCGAGTGCGGCTGGTTGACCAACCGCCAGATCGAGGCCGCCCGTATCGCGATGACGCGCAAGATCCGACGCGGCGGGAAGGTCTGGATCAACGTATTCCCGGACAAGCCGGTGACCAAGAAGCCGGCGGAGACCCGCATGGGCTCCGGCAAGGGCTCGCCCGAGGGCTGGGTCGCCGTCGTCAAGCCCGGGCGCGTGATGTTCGAGCTGGCCGGCGTCTCGGAGACGCTCGCGCGCGACGCGATGCGCCTCGCGGGCCACAAGCTTCCGGTCAAGACGAAGTTCGTGCGGCGCGAGGACTGAACGCTATGAGCTCACCCAAAGACCTTCGAGACATGTCCGACCGCGAACTCGCCGAGCACATCGCGAGCACGCGCAAGGACCTCTTCGGCATGCGCTTCCAGCACGCCACCGGCGAGCTCGAGAACACCGCCGGGCTGCGCGCGGGCAAGCGCGAACTGGCCCGGGCACTGACGATCGTCGCCGAGCGCGCATCCGCGCTCGCGCACGCGGAGAACCGATGATGGCCGACGAGACGCAAGAGCCCGAAGCGACCGCCGACGCCGCGGCCGAGGCCCAGAACGTGGTCGAGGAGCAGGACACGCCCGTGGCGGAGACGGAGGGCGAGCCGGTGGCCGAGGAATCCGCGCCCGCGGAGGAGGTCGTGGCTGAGGTTGAGGACGCGCCCGAGGCGGCGGCCGACGCACCCGAGGATGAGCAGCCGGCCGACGAGGCGGCGGCGTCCGAGGAGCCCGCTGCGGAGGCCGCGGCCGAGGAGGAGCCCGCTGCTGCGGCCGAGGAGGAGCCGGCGGCCGACGCGGCCGACGCGGTCGAGGCTGAAGGGGAGTCCGGCGGTGAGGCGGAGGAGCCCGCGGAGAGCGCCCCGGCCGCCGCGGCGCCCAAGCCCGAACCGGTTGCCCTGGTCACGCCGAAGGAGCGCCGGCGGCTCAAGCGCGCCGCGAAGGCGCCCGCGAGCCGTGCCGCCACCAGCCCGCAGGAGCGCCAGGCCGCGCGCGACGCGCAGCGCGTGAAGAACGCGAAGGCGCGTCGGGACGAGCGCGCGAAGGCGCGCGCGAAGAAGCCGGCGTCCGAGACCGTGGCGCCCGTGGCCGTCGAGCACGCGGTCGGTCGGCCGAAGGCGCGCCAGGGGATCGTCGTCTCCGACAAGGCGGCCAAGACGATCACGGTGCGCGTCGACACCTCGCGTCGCCACCGCCGCTACAAGAAGATCGTGCGCAGCTCAAAGACGCTTCACGCCCACGACGAGCACAACGAGGCCCACGAGGGCGACCTGGTGCGCGTCGTCGAGACGCGGCCGCTGTCGGCGACCAAGCGCTGGCGGCTGATCGAGGTCCTGGAGCGTGCCGAATGATCCAGAACGAGACCAGGCTGAAGGTCGCGGACAACACCGGCGCGCGCGAGATCCTCTGCATCCGCGTGAAGGGCGGCTCGCGCCGTCGATACGCCCGCGTCGGCGACGTGATCACAGCCACCGTCAAGCAGGCGACGCCGCAGGGAACCGTCAAGAAGGGGGAGGTCGTGACCGCCGTGGTCGTGCGCACGAAGAAGTCCTTCGGCCGCGCCGACGGCACCTACATCGCCTTCGACGAGAACGCCGCCGTGATCATCGACGACGCGAACAACCCGCGCGGCACGCGCATCTTCGGGCCGGTGGCCAGGGAGCTGCGCGACCGCAACTTCATGAAGATCGTCTCGCTCGCACCGGAGGTGCTCTGATGAAGATCCGTCGCGACGACACGGTGATCGTGATCAGCGGCAAGGATCGCGGCAAGAGCGGCAAGGTCACGCGCGTCGACCCGCAGAAGCAGCGCGTCTACGTCGACGGCCTGAACATGATCAAGCGCCACGAGCGCCCGCGCCAGGTTCCGGGCGCGCAGCGCGCGGAGAGCGTCGGCGGCGTGATCGAGCGCCCGGGGCCGATCCACATCTCCAACGTGGCGCTGGTCGACCCCAAGGACAAGCGCCCGACGCGCGTCGGGATCGAGCGCGTCGACGGCAAGGCCTTCCGCATCGCGCGACGCTCGAAGGCGAGGATCGACTGATGGCCGCCGCAAACGGACAGCGTTCGCGGCTGAAGAGCCGCTACGAGGAGGAGATCCGCCCGGCGCTGATCGAGCGATTCCAGTACTCGACGCCGATGCAGGCTCCCGCGATCAAGAAGATCACGCTCAACATGGGCGTCGGCGACGCCAAGCAGGACACGAAGGTGCTCGAGGCCGCGACCGAGCAGCTGGCGACGATCGCCGGCCAGCGGCCGAGCGTGCGCCGTGCGCGCAAGTCGATCGCCGCGTTCAAGCTGCGTGAGGGCATGCCGGTTGGCGTGTCGGTGACGTTGCGCGGGGAGCGCAGCTACGAGTTCCTCGACCGCCTGATGTCGGTCGCGATTCCGCGCATCCGCGACTTCCGCGGGCTCAACCCGCGCTCGTTCGACGGTCGCGGCAACTACTCGATGGGCGTGCGCGAGCAGATCATCTTCCCCGAGATCGACTACGACACGATCGACCAGACACGCGGGCTGGACATCACGATCACCACCAGCGCCCGCAGCGACCTCGAGGCCTTCGCGCTGCTCGAGGCGTTTGGCTTCCCGTTCGCGGCCGACGGACGGCCGGATGCGGCTGCCGCCGCCCCGGCCGGGGCTGAGGAGACCGCCGCGCCGGACGAGGCCGTTGTCGAGGAGCCCACCGCGGTGGAGGCTGAGGTTGCCGGCGACGCCGTCGAGGAGGAGGCCGAGGTCCCCGCCGCGGTCGAGGAAGCAGCCCCCGCCGCGGCCGAGGAGGAGCCCGTGGCCGTGGAGGAGCTCGCGGTCGAGGAGCCCGTGGCCGAGGATCACCCCGCCGACGAAGCCGCCCCTGAGGACCCCGCCCCCGAGGAGCCCGTGGCCGAGCAGGCCGCGCCCGACGAAGCCTCCGCTGAGCACGACGCGCCCCCCGCCGAAGAGCCTGCGACGGAGCCCGCCCCCGACGCCCCCAACGATCAGGAGTAACACGTGGCGAAGACCTCACAGCGCGTCCGCCAGGCGCGCCCTGCAAAATTCAAGACGCGCGCCTACAGCCGCTGC
Source organism: uncultured Solirubrobacterales bacterium (assembly GCA_963830975.1). Taxonomy (GTDB): domain Bacteria; phylum Actinomycetota; class Thermoleophilia; order Solirubrobacterales; family Solirubrobacteraceae; genus Palsa-513. The sequence continues at coordinate 1,943,108 of CAWHOI010000004.1, read as the reverse complement.
CATCGCTGCGGCCGCTCGCGCGCGGTCTACCGCAAGTTCGGCCTGTGCCGGATCTGCCTGCGCGAGATGGCGCACCAGGGGCAGATTCCCGGCATGACGAAGTCCTCGTGGTAGCCGGAGCCAAGCAATGTCGATGACCGATCCGATAGCCGACTTCCTGACGCGTATCCGCAACGCGATCCACGCCTCGCACGAGACGGTGCTGATGCCTGCTTCGCGTCAGAAGGCCGAGCTTGCACGGATCCTCGCCGAGCAGGGCTACATCGACGCCTACAGCGTGGCGGCGGCGACCGACGCGCCCGGCGAGGTGCTCGAGATCCGCCTGCGCTACGACGACTCGCGGCGTTCCGCGATCTCCGGTCTGCGGCGCGTCTCGCGGCCCGGCCGGCGCACCTACGTCGACGCCAAGCACATCCCGCGTGTGCAGGGCGGCATGGGCACCGCGATCGTGTCCACCTCGAGCGGCGTCATGACCGGCCACGAGGCCCGCGCGGCGGGCGTCGGCGGCGAAGTCGTGGCGGAGGTGTGGTGAATGTCGCGCATCGGTAGAGCCCCGATCCCGGTGCCGGGAGGCGTCGAGGTCACGATCGAGCCGGAGCGCGTCAGCGTCAGCGGCCCCAAGGGTGCGCTGTCGGAGCGGATCCCGCTCGACATCGACGTCGCGCGCGACGCCGATCAGCTGCTGGTCACCCGCCCGACCGACCGCAACGAGCATCGCGCGCTGCACGGCCTCGTTCGCACGCTCGTCGCGAACATGGTGATCGGCGTCACCGACGGCTACGAGAAGCGGCTCGAGATCCAGGGCGTCGGCTACCGCGCGCAGTTGAAGGGGCGCGACCTCGAGCTAGCGCTCGGCTACTCGCACCCCGTCAACGTGGTCGCTCCCGAGGGCATCGAGTTCGACGTCCCGGCGCCGACACGCGTCGTCGTGCGCGGCATCTCCAAGCAGCAGGTGGGCGAGATGGCCGCCTACATCCGCAAGCAGCGCCCGCCGGAGCCCTACAAGGGCAAGGGCATCCGCTACGAGGGCGAGGTCGTCGCCCGGAAGGTCGGTAAGCGCGCATGACCGTCGCCACCACCCAGGCGCGCCGCCTGCGCCGCCGCCGCCGCGTGCGCGCCAAGGTTTCGGGCACGGCCGAGCGCCCGCGGATCTCCGTCTTCCGTTCCAACCGCGGCATCTCCGCGCAGCTGATCGACGACGTCGCCGGTCGCACGCTGGTCGCCGTCAACTGGACCGAGCCCGAGCTGCGCACGCTGCAGTCCACCGCGCGCGCCACGCGCGCCGGCGAGCTGCTGGCGCAGCGGGCCAAGGAGGCCGGCGTCTCGAGCGCCGTTTTCGACCGCGGCGGCTACCGCTACCACGGCCAGGTCAAGGCGCTTGCGGAGGGAGCGCGGGAAGCCGGACTCGCGTTCTGAGCTACCCTTGCCGATCCCGATGAGAATTGATCGAACAGTCAGCGCCGCCGGTCTGGACCTCCAGGAGCGGGTCGTCGAGATCAACCGCGTGGCGAAGGTGGTCAAGGGCGGACGCCGTTTCTCGTTCACCGCGCTGGTCGTCGTCGGCGACGAGAAGGACGTCGTCGGCGTCGGCTACGGCAAGGCCAACGAGGTTCCGCTGGCGATCCAGAAGGGCGTCGAGGCGGCGAAGAAGTCCCTCTTCCGCGTCCCCAAGCACGGCGCGACGATCACCCACGAGACCACCGGCCGCTTCGGCGCCGGTCGCGTCTTCCTCAAGCCGGCCGCGCCGGGTACCGGCGTGATCGCCGGCGGCGGCGTGCGGGCCGTGCTCGAGCTCGCGGGCATCCACGACATCCTTTCCAAGAGCCTCGGCTCGCAGAACCCGATCAACCTCGTCAAGGCGACGGTGGAGGGGCTGCAGGGCCTCTCGACCCCGGCCGAGGTCGCCAAGATGCGCGGCCTCAGCATCGCGCAGGTGCTCGGGATCGCCGACAAACGCGAGCCGGTCGCCGAGGTGCTGCCCGCGGCCGAGCCGGAGGCGGCGAGCGCATGAGCGTCCTGCACGTCACCCAGACGCGCTCGCGCAACGGCTCCAACCGCCGCCAGCTCGACACGCTGCGCTCGCTCGGCCTGCGCCGCATCGGGCACACCGTCGAGGTCACCGACACCCCGCAGGCGCGCGGCATGCTGCACGCCGTGCGCCACCTCGTGTCCGTCGCGCCGGAGGACGGCAAGTGAGCCCCGCGCCGAAGCGTCCTGCCGAGACCGAGCAGGAGGAGGCGCCCGAGCAGTGGATCGGGCTGCACTCGCTGCGTCCGGCCGCGGGCAGCCGCCGCCCGCGCAAGCGCGTCGGTCGCGGCGAGGGGTCGGGCACCGGCAAGACTTCGGGTCGTGGCCAGAAGGGCTACGGCTCGCGCTCTGGCGCCAAGGATCGCGCCCGCTTCGAGGGCGGGCAGATGCCGATCCACATGCGGATGCGCAAGCTGCGCGGTCCGCACAAGAAGCAGTCGATGCCGTTCGAGCCGTTCCGCACCCACACCCAGCCGGTCAACCTGGCCGACCTGGACGCCCGCTTCGAGGCGGGAGCTGACGTCACGCTCGAGGCGCTGCGCGGCGCCGGGCTGGGCACGCGCAAGGGGATCCCGGTCAAGATCCTCGCCCGCGGCGAGCTGTCCAAGGGGCTGGTCGTGCACGCGCACGCCTTCAGTGCGACGGCGCGCGAGCGCATCGAAGCCGCCGGCGGCAGCTGCGTCGTCGTCGAGGATTAGCCAACCTCTAGACTGACCCCTCGGGTCTCGATCGATGATCAACACGATCCTCTCCGCGCTGACTGTCCGAGACATTCGGAGGAAGGTCGGCTTCACCGCGCTGATGCTGCTGCTCTACCGCGTCGGCGCGCACCTGTACGTGCCGGGGGTGAACGTCACCGCGGTCAAGCAGAACTCGGCGCTCAGCGGCTCCGGGATCTTCAGCTTCCTGAACCTGTTCTCCGGCGGCGCGCTCTCGCAGATGGCGATCTTCGCGCTGGGGATCATGCCCTACATCACGGCCTCGATCATCCTGCAGCTGCTGCAGGTCGTCGTGCCGTCGCTCGAGAAGCTGCGCCAGGAGGGGGAGGTCGGGCAGGCCCGCCTCACGCAGTACACGCGCTACCTCACGGTCGGACTGGCGTTCGCGCAGTCGATCGGCTACGTCTTCCTGTTCCACTCGCTGCCGAGCGGCGCCGCCGGCTCGATCATTCCCGTCTTCGACCTGCAGCACATCCTGCTGATCGTGATCTCGCTGACCGCCGGCACGGTGCTGGTGATGTGGATGGGCGAGCTGATAACCCAGCACGGCATCGGCAACGGGATCTCGCTGATGATCTTCGCCAACATCGTCTCGCGCCTGCCCGGGGCCGCGCAGACTTGGTACAACACGAACAACCAGGTCTTCAAGGTCGTCCTGCCGTTCCTCGTGCTCGCCGTCGTCGCGGCCGTCGTGTTCGTGCAGGAGGGGCAGCGGCGGATTCCGGTCCAATACGCCAAGCGCGTGATCGGCCGGCGGATGACCGCCGGCGGCCAGACCTACCTGCCGTTGCGCGTGAACATGGCCGGCGTGATCCCGGTCATCTTCGCCGCCTCGCTGATGGCCTTCCCGCCGACGATCGGCCAGATCCTCAACACCAAGTGGTCGATCTCGCTGGAGAACTTCTTCTCGCCGAGCGGCTGGCACTACATCCTCGGCGAAGCGATCCTGATCGTGATCTTCACCTACTTCTACACCGCCGTCACCTTCAACCCGGTCGAGCAGGCCGACAACCTGAAGAAATACGGCGGGTTCATACCGGGGGTGAGACCCGGTCGGCCGACGGCCGAGTTCCTCGATCGAATACTGGCGCGGCTGACTTTCCCGGGCGCGCTGTACCTGGCCGCGGTGGCCGCGCTGCCGGCGATCGTGTACGCGCGCACCGGCGAGAACTTCAACTTCGGCGGCACCTCGATCATCATCGTGATCGGTGTCGCGCTGGACACGATGAAACAACTCGAGGCGCAGCTGATGATGCGCAACTACGAGGGGTTCCTCAAGTCCTGAGACTGCCCTGAGCGGCTACTCTTGGTCCCCTCACCGCGCGCCCGCGCGGGCGAGGCGGCGTCAAATCCCGGATGTCTGAACTCAATCTCATCCTGCTGGGTCCACCCGGCGCAGGCAAGGGTACGCAGGCCGCCCTGCTGACGGAGGACTTCGGCATCCCCCACATCTCCACCGGTGACATGCTGCGCGCCGCCCGCGAAGCGCAGACCGAGCTCGGCCTGCTCGCCAAGGAGTACATGGACAAGGGCGAGCTGGTGCCCGACACGGTCGTGATCGGCGTGATCCTCGAGCGCCTCGACGACGAGGACGCGCGGGACGGCTTCCTGCTCGACGGCTTCCCCCGCACGATCGAGCAGGCCGAGGCGCTGGGCCAGCAGCTCGACGCGCACGAGCGCCGCCTGACCGCCGTGCTGCTGCTCGACGCCTCCGACGATCTGGTCGTCAAGCGGATCTCCGGGCGGCGGCTGTGCCGCAAGGAGGGGCACCTCTACCACGTCGAGTTCGACCCGCCCAAGCACGAGGGCCGCTGCGACATCGACGGCTCGGAGCTCGAGCAGCGCGCCGACGACCAGGAGCAGACGGTGCGCAACCGCCTCTCGGTCTACCACGACCAGACCGAGCCGCTGATCGCCTACTACGAGGAGCGCGGGCTGCTGCGCCGCTTCGACGGCACGCGCTCGCCGAACCAGGTGCACGCGCATATTCGAGCCGCGCTTGCGACGCTGCGGCTCGAGGAACACCTGTGATCATCCGCAAGAGCCCGGAGGAGATCGAGAAGATCGCGGCCTCGGGCGCGGTCCTCGTCCGCACGCTGCGGCTGCTGGAGCGCCAGATCCGCCCGGGCGTGACGACGGCCGAGCTGGACGCCGCGGCCGAGCGCTACATCCGCTCGCAGGGCGCCGTGCCGACCTTCAAGGGCTACCGCGGCTTCCCCGGCTCGATCTGCGCATCGCCGAACTCGATGATCGTGCACGGCATCCCCGGCCCCTACGTGCTCGAGCGCGGGGACATCATCTCGCTCGACGTCGGCGTGACGCTCGACGGCTGGGTCTCCGACGCGGCCCGCACGTTCGCCGTCGGCTCGGTCGGCGCGCTCGCGCACAACCTGCTCGAGGGCACCGAGCGCTCACTGATGGCGGCGGTCGAGCAGTGCGTCGTCGGCAACCGCCTCGGCGACGTCTCGCACGCCGTTCAGGCCAGCGCCGAGGCCGACGGGCTGTCGATCGTGCGCACGCTGGTCGGGCACGGCGTCGGGCGCGAGATGCACGAGGATCCGCAGATCCCCAACTTCGGCGACCCCGGAACCGGCCCGCGGCTCGAGGAGGGGATGGTCTTCGCCGTCGAGCCGATGACGACCGCCGGCGGCCCCGCGGTGCGCGTCGGAAACGACGGCTGGTCGATCTACTCACAGGACGGATCGCTGACCGCGCACTTCGAGTTCACGATCGCGATCACGGCCGAGGGGCCGCGCGTGCTGACCCCGTGGCACCGTCCCGACGACGAGGAGCCTGCACTTGGTAACATCAGCGGTCGCGCTCGGGTCAGCTGACCCGGGTTCGTTCGTGCGTAATCCGCGGGTGGTAGCGGCAGCCGGCCCGGCTGCCAGAGCCAACCCGTCCGGATCCATCCGAAAGGCACCATGAAGGTACGACCGTCGGTCAAGCCGATGTGCGAGAAGTGCAAGATCGTTCGCCGGCACGGCACCGTGCTGGTGATCTGCAAGAACCCGCGCCACAAGCAGCGGCAGGGCTAGCGCATGGCACGTATCGCCGGCGTCAACCTGCCGCTCAACAAGCGCGTCGAGATCGGACTCACCTACATCTACGGCATCGGTCGCCCCACCGCGGGCAAGCTGCTCTCGGGCGCCGACATCTCCGCCGACACCTACGTGCGCGACCTCACCGAAGAGGAGGTCGGCAAGCTCCGCGACGCGATCGACCAGCAGCTCACCGTCGAGGGCGACCTGCGGCGCGAGCGCTCCCAGGACATCAAGCGCCTGACGGAGATCGGCTGCTACCGCGGGATCCGCCACCGTCGCGGCCTGCCCGTGCGCGGCCAGAACACCAAGACCAACGCGCGCACCCGCAAGGGCCCGCGGCGCATGCAGGTGGCCGGCAAGAAGAAGGCCGGTAAGAAGTAATGCCAGCGCCCAGACGCCCCGCGCGCGGCCGACGCAAGGTCAAGAAGAACATCCCCGTCGGTCAGGCGCACATCAAGACGTCGTTCAACAACACGATCGTGTCGCTGACCGACCAGCAGGGCAACGTGATCGCCTGGGAGTCCGCCGGCGGCGCAGGCTTCAAGGGCTCGCGCAAGTCGACGCCGTTCGCCGCGCAGGTCACCGCCGACGCGGCCGCGCGCAAGGGCATCGAGCAGGGCCTGCAGAAGGTCGAGGTCTTCGTCAAGGGGCCGGGCTCCGGCCGCGAGACAGCGATCCGCTCCCTGCAGGCGGCCGGGCTCGACGTCACCGGCGTCAAGGACGTCACCCCGCAAGCCCACAACGGCTGCCGCCCGCGCAAGCGGCGCCGCGTCTGAGCGTCTGAGGATCCATGGCCAGAGACACCTCCCCCCAGTGCAAGCAGTGCCGCCGCGAGGGCCAGAAGCTGTTCCTCAAGGGTGAGCGCTGCCTGACCGACAAGTGCGGCGTCGAGCGCCGCTCCTACCCGCCCGGCGAGCACGGCCGCGGGCGCCAGAAGCAGAGCGAGTACCGCCTGCAGCTGCGCGAGAAGCAGAAGGCGCGCCGCTACTACGGGCTGCTCGAGAAGCAGTTCCGCGGCTACTACGAGAAGGCCTCGCGCCAGCCCGGCATCACGGGCGAGAACCTGCTGACGCTGCTGGAGTGCCGCCTCGACAACGTGCTCGTGCGGCTCGGCTTCGCCGCCTCGCGCCGCCAGGCGCGCCAGCTCGTCCGCCACGGCCACTGGACCGTCAACGGCCGCCGCGTCGACATCCCCTCCTACCAGGTGCGCCCGGGCGACGTCATCGCGGTCAAGGCGGGAACCACCGCCCAGCAGGTGATCCGCGACGCGACCGAGCTGACCGGACAGGTGCCGGCCTGGCTGCAGGCCGATCACGACGGTCTCACCGCAAAGGTCCTGCGCAAGCCCGAGCGCCGCGAGGTCGCGGCCCCCGTGCAGGAGCAGCTCATCGTCGAGCTGTACTCCAAGTAGTTCAAGTCTTCACACCCTGGCCGGCGCCCGGGCGGGCCTGCGAGCTTTCAGATCACGACGACGTTAGGACCCCGATGCTTGACTTCCAAATCCCCCGGATCACGAGCGAATCCGTCGAGGAGAACCGTGGCTCGTTCGTAATCGAGCCCCTCGATCGCGGTTTCGGCTACACGTTCGGCAACTCGCTCCGCCGCGTGTTGCTCTCCTCACTTGCGGGCGCGGCGGTGACGAGCGTGCGCATCGAGGGCGTGGCCCACGAGTTCTCGACGATCAGCGGGGTCAAGGAGGACGTCACCGACATCGTGCTCAACCTCAAGGGCATCGTCTGCCGCATGCACTCAGACGCCACCGAGATCGAGGCGGCGCTCGTCGCGACCGGCCCCGGCGACATCACCGCCGCCGACATCGACCTGCCCTCCGGCGTCGAGATCCTCAACCCGGAGGTCCACATCGCGACGCTCGACAAGAAGTCGCGCCTGGAGCTCTACCTGACGATCGGCCGCGGCCGCGGCTACCGTCCGGCCGAGGACAACAAGTCGCCCGATCAGCCGATCGGCGTGATCCCGATCGACTCGATCTTCTCGCCCGTGCGGCGTGTCGCCTACGCGGTCGAGCAGGCCCGCGTCGGGCAGCGCACGGACTTCGACAAGCTGACGCTCGACATCGAGACCGACGGCTCGGTCGACCCCCAGGCGGCGCTTCGCGAAGCGGCCGAGCTGCTGATCTCACAGCTCGCGATCTTCACCGACGAGGACCGCATCGAGGAGCTCCGCGCCGGTCCCGCCGGCCAGCTCGACGGCGGCCTGGCCGGCGCCCCGGGGGTCGCTCCGCTCGCGCTTCAGGGCGAGGAGTGGGGCATCCTGATCGAGGAGCTGGAGCTCGGCGTGCGCTCCTACAACTGCCTCAAGCGCGCCGGCATCCAGACCGTCGGCGACCTGATCTCGAAGTCCGAGGCGGAGCTGAACGCGATCCCCAACTTCGGCAAGAAGTCGATCGACGAGGTCATCGAGACGCTCGAGGCTCGCGGGCTGAGCCTGCGCGAGGACTGAGGAGACACCGATGCGCCATCAACGCAAGCGACGCCAGCTCAGCCGCGACTCCGCGCACCGCCGCTCGCTGCTGGCGAACCTCTCCAAGGAGGTCATCGAGCACGAGCGCATCACGACGACCGAGGCGAAGGCCAAGGCGGTCAAGCCGGAGCTCGAGAAGCTGATCACGCTCGCCAAGCGCGGCGATCTGCACGCCCGCCGCCAGGCGCTCTCCGCCCTCGGCCAGGACGCCTTCATCGTGCACCAGCTGTTCGAGGTCGTTGCGCCCCGTTACGAGTCCCGCCCGGGCGGCTACACGCGGATCCTCAAGCTGGGGCCGCGCGCGAGCGACTCGACGGAGATGGTCCTGCTCGAGCTGGTCTAGGAAGAGCGGCGGCTCCGCCGCCGCTCTCCGGGCATCGACGGGGCGGGTAGATGGGCGCCGTGCGGGCTGCGAGACCGCGCGGGCGGCGTCTCGCTCCGGCGATCTGCGCGTCCGCCGCGGGGCACCCGGGTCAGCCCGGCGCAGGGGTCGTTTTCCCCCAGAGCGCGGACTTTGCGCCTGATTACGATCGGGGCGCCGCAGGGTGCCACGACAGCGAAGGGGAGGGGACGCGATGCGTCGCAACAGGCTTTACGCGCTGGCAGTGCTCGTCACCGTCGCCGTGGTGGCCGGCCCGGCGCTGGCCGGGACAGTCCATTCGCACGCCCGCAAGCACCACGCGAGCGCCAAGAGCGGCCCGCGCGGTCCCCGCGGCCCCCGCGGCGCGCGCGGCCCCGCCGGAGCGACGGGAGCCACCGGCCCGGCCGGCGCCGGCACCGGCGCGTTCGAGCGCACGATCATCGTCAGCCCCGACGCGGGCGCCAACCCGAGCGCGAGCGGCACGCGCCTGCTCGCCGCCCTGGCCGGCGCCGCCGGCGAGGCGAGCGCGAGCAGCCCCTACCTCGTCTGGATCGAGCCGGGCATCTACGACATCGGCACCAACCAGCTGAACGTTCCCGCGCACGTCGACGTGCAGGGCTCCGGCCAGGACGTGACGACGGTCCAGGGTGAGGGCGCCGCCACGCTAGTCGCGGCGAGCGGCACCGAGCTGCGCGACCTCACCGCGGTCGACGACGACCCGACCGGCGCCGCCCAGGCGATCGCCACCAGCGGCGGCCTGCGCGACGTCACCGCCACCGCCACCGGAGCCGGGGCCGCCACCGCGGCGCTCGCGAACACCCCGACGATGCCGATCGTGAACGTCACGGCTTCGGCGACGACCTCGGCCGCGTCGAGCTTCGCGCAGGCGATCGAAACGCAGGGCGCCGCCCAGATCGACGGCGGCAGCTACACCGCCACGAACAACGCAACGGTCGGCCAGGCGGTCGCGCTGTTCGCCGAGTCGACGAGCGCAGTGCGGGGCGCCACGTTGCAGGCGAGCGGCGGCTCGGTCGCCTATCCCGTCTACGTCGTCGCCTCCGACGCCACCGTCACGATCGACGGCAGCACCCTCATCGGCACGGGAGGCTTCTACGTCGCGCCCGGAAATACGCTCGACGTCGGGGCGTCGCAGATCCCGGGCGTGGTGGGGAACGGCGCTGGCACGGTCCATTGCCCCGACGACTGGCTGCCGGACTTCGCGACAGCGGGCACGGGATGCAGCTAAGCACGACGATCTCGAGAATAGTCTCCGCCCCCACATGGAGGCCGGCCCAGTCACGAAGCTCACCCTCGCCTACCACGGCGGCGCCTTCGCCGGCTGGGCCCGCCAGCCGGGCCTGCGCACCGTCCAGGAGGAAGTCGAGCGCGCGATCGAACGGATCCTCGGCGAGCCGCTTGCGCTGAGCGTCGCCGGACGCACCGATCGCGGCGTGCACGCCTGGGGCCAGGTCGCGAGCTACCGCCACGAGGCGCTCGACCCGCGCCGGCTGAACGCGCTGCTGGCGGACGATGTCGCCGTGCTGGCGAGCGAGCCGGCCGAGCCCTCGTTCGACGCGCGTCGCAGCGCCCGCTCGCGGACCTACTGCTACCGCATCCTCCGCGGCCCGGTTCGCTCCCCTTTCGAGCACGGTCGCGCGCTCTGGGTGCCGTGGCGGTTCGAGCTCGACGCGCTGCACGCCTGCGCCGCGGCGCTCGTCGGCACCCACCTCTTCACCGCCTTCACGCCGACCGAGACCGACCACGTTCGCTTCCAGCGCGACGTGCTCGACGCCCGCTGGGTGGAGCGCGGCGAGCTGCTCGAGTTCTGGATCGAGGCCGACAGCTTCATGCGCCAGATGAACCGCGCGCTGGTCGGAACGATGCTCGAGGTGGCGCGCGGCCGGCGCACGGTCGAGGAATTCGAGGCGCTGCTGCAGGGACGCCCGCGCGGCGAGGCGGGGCCGACGCTCGCTCCGCACGGCCTCTACCTCGCCGCCGTCGCCTACGACTGACGCCCGCCTCGCTCGCCGCGTCGTGGCCGCAGGCCGCAATATCCTGGCCTGGTGCGCGATGTCCTGCTGACCAACGACGACGGCATCGAGGCTGACGGGCTGCAGGCGCTGCGTGGCGCCCTCTCCCAGCTCGACGACATCCGCCTCGTGGTGATCGCCCCCGACACCAACCGCTCGGCGATGGCGCGCTCGATCACGACGCGCCGCCCGCTCTGGGTGGCCGAGGTGCCGTTCGAGGACGGCAGCGTCGGCTACGCCACCGACGGCACGCCGGTCGACTGCGTGCGGCTCGCGAACCTCGGCCTGGTCGAGGATTTCGAGCCCGACCTGGTCGTCGCGGGCATCAACCACGGGGCCAACCTGGGCGACGACATCACCTACTCCGGCACGGTCGCGGCGGCGCTCGAGGGGCTCGTGCTGGGCGTCCCGGGAATCGCCGTTTCGCAGGTGTCCCAGCGCGGGGAGTTGGACTTCAGCATGGCCGGCACCTACGACTTCACACTCGCCGCCGGGTTCGTCGCACGGCTCATCGACTCCCTCGTGGACGCCCCGCTTCCGCCCGCGACGTTGCTGAACGTCAACGTCCCGGGCCGCACGCCCGGCGGCGTCGAGGTGACCCACCTCGGCAAGCGCGTCTACCGCGACGAGCTGCGCCTGCACAGCGAGGAGGAGGGCAGGCGGCGTTACTGGATCTACGGCGCCGCCGCGGGCTACGAGGACGAGCCCGGCAGCGATCTCGACGCCGTGGCGCGCGGGCTGATCGCGCTGACCCCGCTGCACTTCGATCTCACCAACCGCCCGGGGATCGCCGCGCTGGAGCGGCTCGACCTAGGCCGACTGCTGCCGACGTGAGCGCACCCATCGACCCCGCCGAGCGCGCCGCGGCGCTGCGGGAGCAGCTCGCCTACCACTCCCGGCGCTACTACGTCGACGACGACCCCGAGATCGGCGACGAGGAGTACGACACCCTCTACCGCGAGCTGGTCGAGCTGGAGGGCGAGCACCCCGAGCTGGTGACTGCGGACTCGCCGACGCAGCGCGTCGGCGGGGCGCCGGTCGAGCGGCTCGAGAAGGTCGTCCACCTCCAGCCGATGCTCTCGCTCGCCAACGTTCGCTCGGAGGAGGAGCTGCGCGCCTGGGTGGCGCGGATGCGCGGCCACCTCGCCCGCGAGGGGATCGCTGACCCCGACTTTCGCTTCGTCTGCGAGCCGAAGATCGACGGCCTCGCCGTCTCGCTGGTCTACCGCGACGGGGTCCTCGAGCGTGGCGCTACGCGCGGCGACGGCGAGATCGGCGAGGACGTCACACACAACCTGCGCACGATCTCCCAGATCCCCCGCCAGATCGAGGGGGCACCGGCGCTGCTGGAGGTGCGCGGCGAGATCTACATCTCGCTGCCGGACTTCCAGGCGCTGAACGAGCGTCGCGCCGAGCAGGGTCTCTCGACCTTCATGAACCCGCGCAACTCCGCCGCCGGCACGATCCGCCAGCTCGACCCGGCGCTGACCGCGCAGCGCCCGCTCTCGATGTGGGCGTACGGGATCGGCGCCGTCGACGGCCTCGAGCTGGGTGACCAGTGGCAGGTGCTCCAGTGGCTGCGCGAACGCGGCTTTCCCGTCAACAGCGAGATCGTCGTACTCGACGAGGAGGAGGCGGTGGTCGCGCAGTGCCTCGAGTGGCAGCGGCGGCGCGGCGCGCTTGACTTCGAGATCGACGGCGTCGTCGTGAAGGTCGCCGATTTCGAGCTGCAGCGCCGCCTCGGCGCGGTCGGGCGCGACCCGCGCTGGGCGGTGGCGTGGAAGTTCCCGCCGACGACGGCGAAGACCACGCTCATCGCGGTGCACTGGAACGTCGGCAAGTTCGGCGACCTGCACCCGTTCGCCGAGCTCGAGCCGGTCCGCGTCGGCGGCGTCACCGTGCGGATGGCGACGCTGCACAACGAGGAGGACCTCGCGCGCAAGGACCTGCGCGAGGGCGAGGAGGTGATCGTCCTGCGCGCCGGCGACGTGATCCCCCAGGTCGTCTCGCCGGCCCCGCACGTCGTCGAACACTCGGACCGCCCGCCGCCGCCGCGCGTGCCGCCGCGCTGCCCGATCTGCGCGACACCGACCGTGAAGCCTGAGGGCGCAGTGTTCACGAAGTGCCCGAACCTCGAGTGTGCGGGCCGCCAGTGGCAGCTGCTGCGCCACTTCGTCTCGCGCGGCGCGATGGACATCGACGGCCTCGGCGAGAAGCAGGTCGGCGTGCTGCTGGCGCGCGGCCTGGTCCGCGGCGCCGCCGACCTCTACGAGCTGCGCGAGGAGCAGCTGCTCGAGCTCGACGGCTTCGCCGAGATCTCGGCGCAGCGCCTGATCGCGGCGATCGACGCCTCGCGCGAGCGCCCGTTCTCGCGCGTCCTGTTCGCGATCGGAATCGAGGAGGTCGGCGAGGTCACCGCCCGCAACCTCGCGGCGCAGTTTCGCGACATCGACCGGCTCGCCGCCGCGACGCCCGAGGAGATCGCGCAGACCCAGGGCATCGGACCGAAGATGGCGGCGACGATCGCCTCACAGCTCGCCCAACCAGCCGAGCGCGAACTGATTCGCCGCCTGCGCGAGGCCGGCCTTCGCTTCGCGCAGGACGGACCGCCACCCGGCGAGGGGCCGCTCGCCGGCTTGACGTTCGTGCTCACCGGGACCCTGCCGACGCTCACGCGCGAGGCGGCGACGGAGCGGATCCTCGCCGCCGGCGGACGCGTCGCGAGCTCGGTCTCGAAGAAGACCGACTACCTCGTCGCCGGCGACAGCGCCGGATCGAAGCTCGAGAAGGCCGAGCGGCTCGGCGTCGCCGTCATCGACGAGCCCGCGCTGCTCGCGATGCTGGAACGCTGAGCTTCGCGAGCGCGACGGTCATCGTGTCCTGCGCGTCCTGCGCGGCGGTCACGTCGACGTGGTTCATCAGGAAGGCGAACGCGAAGATCCCGTTGCACCAGCCGGCCAGGTCGGAGGCGTTGCTGAGCGTGCCGGTCTTGGCCATGCAGTGACCCGACGCCGCCGTGTTGTGCATGCGCGTCGCGAGCGTCCCGCTCTCGCTGACGACCGCAAGCGACGAGCGCAGCGCGGCGCCGACGCCCTGCAGCGACGGCACGCCACCGGGGCTGAGGTCGCGCAGCAGAGTGACGACGTCGATCGGACTCGTCCGATCCTCGCGCGAGAGCCCGGAGCCGTCGGCCACCGCGGGCTCCAGATGGAGCCCGGCGAGGAACTGCGACACGACCGCCGCGCCGGCCGTCGTCGTGCCCCCGGCCCCGAAGCGGGCGCCGAGCGCCTTGAGCAACATCTCGGCGAAGAAGTCGTCGGAGGGCTGCGCGGTCAAGCGCGCCAGCGTGCTCATCGGCGGTGAGGAGAGGCTGACCAGCAGCCGGGATGTGAACAGATCGGTGACGCCGGCGTGGGATCGGCCGGTGACGACAACGCCGTCGTGGCGCAGCGCGCCCGCCAGCTGGAATGCCGCATACGCCGGCGGGGATCCCAGTGCCCCGCTCTCGCCGCGGTCGTATGCCAGCGCGCTGAGCGCGCCGACGAGGTTGGGGTCGACCGCGTAGCGGCTGGCCGGTCCTCCCCGGAGGTTGTCGAAGTAGGTCTCATCGCCGATGATCGAGCCCTTCACCTTGCGCAGATGGGTCGTGGCGACCAGCAGCTTGGCCAGCGCCTGGACGCTCGTGCCGGCGCCGTAGTTCGCTTTGATGAACCCCGCGTCGCCGAAGGTCGGGTCGCCGCCGCCGCGCAGGTAGAGGTTGCCGCGGAAGATCCCGCCCGCCTCCATCGTGCCGGCGCCGTACACGCTGGTCTTGAGCGTCCCGTTCACGCCGAAGCGATCGAGCGCGGTGGTCAGCGTGTAGAGCTTCTCGACCGACGCCGGGTTCCGCGGCACCGTGCCCTCGTCGTCGAAGAGCACCTGGCCGTTTGCCAGGTCGACGACATACGCGCTCGAATGCCCTCCGAGCGGCTTCATCGCCTTGGTCATCACGCGCTGCAGGTGCGCGACCTCCGCCGCCGGCAGCGGCCCGCTCGGACCGCTCGCGCCGGTCGTTCCGGTCGATCCGCTCGGGCCGGTCTTGCCGCTCGGGCCGGTCTTTCCCGTCTTCCCGGTCGGTCCCGTCTTCCCGGATGGGCCGGTCCTGCCGCTGGCACCGCTCGACCCGGTCGCGCCGCTGCTCCCGCTCGCGCCGCCGGGCGCGGTCGTGCCGCCCGTCGCCGCCAGCGCGGCAGCCGGGCCGAACGCGAGGGCGGCCATCAGCGCGAGCAGCCGGATCGATGACGGTGCACGCACCCGACCGCAAGGATAGCCGCGGGCAGCGCGTAGAATCGCAAGCACCATGGGCACGGTCGTTCCCTTGGACTCTGCTTCGCAGCGCACCGCTGCGGATCGAAATGGGGCCGCGAAGGTGGCGCTCGTTCTGGGCGGCGGTGCCGTCACGGGTGGCGTCTACACGATCGGCGCGCTGCGCGCGCTGGATCTGCTCGCGGTGAACATGTCGATCAACCAGTTCGACATCTACCTGGGTACCTCCTCGGGCTCGTTCGTGGCTGCGCTCGCCGCGAACGGCGTGACCTCCGAGGAGCTGATGGGCGTCGTGCTCGGCGAACGGCCGACGGTGTTCCGCGATCTGGACGCCGGCACGCTGCTCCCGCCCAACGTGCCCGGCCTGCTGCGCAGCGGCGTCGCGCTGCCGTGGCGGGTCGCCGAGCTCGGCTACCACCTCGCCACCGCACGCGGGCGGGGCTCCTTCGTTGACGCGCTGCTCGGCTTCGCCGACTCCCTGCCCTCGGGGTTCTGCACCACGCGCGGGATCGAGCGCTACCTGAGCGAGGTGCTCGACCATCCCCAGCGCAGCGACGACTTCCGCCGGCTGCGTCCGGAGCTCTACATCGCCGCGACCGACCTCGACGCCTGCGAGCGCGTCATCTTCGGCGAGCCCGGCTGGGACGACGTGCCGATCTCGCGAGCGGTGAGCGCCTCGACGGCACTTCCGGTTCTCTACGCGCCTGTGCGGATCCGCGACCGCGAGCTGATCGACGGCGGGATCGTCTCGACCACGAACCTCGACGTCGCCGCCGCCCACGGAGCGACCCTGATCATCGTCGTCAATCCGCTGGTCCCCTTCGACAACGACCTCTCGCGCAATGCGACGACCTCGCGCGGCGAGCGCACACGGCGGATCTCCGACTTCGGCTTCTCGCAGGTCGCCTACCAGACGTTCAAGCTGCTCGCCCATCAGCGCCTGCACGAGCACCGCGAGACCTGGTCTGCCCGCTATCCCGGCGTCGACATCGTCCTGATCGAGCCGGATCTCGACGACGAGTTGATGTTCGAGACCTCGCTGATGAGCTACTCCTCACGGATCGAGATCGCCAAGCACGGCTTCCGCTCCGTCACGCACAAGCTGGCCGGAGACTACGACCGCCTCAAGGAGGTCTGCGCGCGCCACGGCGTCGAGATCTCGGCCGAGCGCGTACGTGGCGTGCTGGAGCACTTCGCGCCCGAGCAGGAACGCGGCCAGGGCTGGTGGCGGATCTTCGAGCAGACGACCGGTGCGCTGTTGCGGCAGGCAGGCCTCGGCTGAGGCGACGGCGCGCCTCAGCGCTGATTACGGAGCCGACGAACCCCACAGCTCACGTGCCGGGGTCCCCGGCACGTGAGCGTCGGGGATAGAGCTACGCCTCGACCGGCTGGCGGACCACTGCGAGGCGCCGCAGGTTGTCCAGGAACAGGGCCTTGTCGATCCGACCTTGAAAGATCGGGACGCCCATCTCCATGCACTTGGAGATCACTTCGCGGCGCTCCAGGCCTGCCTCGCGCGCGAGCTCGGTGGGCGTCAGGTGATTCGCCATCGGTGCGTCCCTCCCGTGATCGTGACCGGGTCTAGATATACCTCTTAGTCAGGACGGATACAAGGAGATTTCAATAAGTCTTGCGCGCCGGTGCCATCCCGGGCGCGGCGCCCGCGAACCCGATTCCCGCTGCAGCCGCGGGCTATCGCCGCCGGTCCTAGACCGGGTTGAGGACGTCGATCTGGGTGTGCTCGACGCCGAAGCGGCTGGCCAGATGTTCGCCCAGCGCGTGGACGCCGAAGGTCTCGGTCGCATGGTGCCCGGCCGCGAGGAAGTGGATCGCGCTCTCCCGTGCGATCGCTGCCGCCCACTCCTCCGGCTCACCGGTGATGAAGGCGTCGAGTCCTATCGCGATCGCCTCGTGCACGCTGCGACCGCCGCCGCCCGAGACGATCCCGACCGTGCGGATCTCCGCCGGGCCGCCGAGGAACGCGAGCGGCTCGCGGCCGGTCAGCTCGCTCACGCGCGCCACGAGCGCGTCCGCCGTGATCGCGTCGCCCGTGACGCGGCCGCGCACGCCCACATCGCGGCCGCTGTGGCGGCCGAACGGCCGGCGATCCTCGAGCCCCAGCCCGGCCGCGATCAGCGCGTTGTTGCCCAGCACGGGGTGGGCGTCGAGCGGAAGGTGGTAGGAGGCGAGGCTCACGTCGGCGTCGAGCAGCAGAGCCAGGCGCTGGCGTAGCGCGCCGACCACGCGCCGCTCGTCGCCCTCCCAGAACAGGCCGTGGTGGGTGACGATCAGCTGCGCGCGGGCTTCGATCGCCCGCTCGAAGACTTCCGCGGTGGCCGACACCGCGGTCGCGACGCGGGTCACGTGCTCCGCCCCCTGCACCTGCAGGCCGTTCGGGCAGTAGTCCGCAAACGACTCCGATTCGAGCAGCTGATCGAGCTCGGCAACGATCTGCGTCAGCACCGCCATCGGCTCCGCACGGTAGCGGACACCGGCGCTGTGGGATACTGCGGCCCTTCGTCGGGGCGTGGCGCAGCCTGGTAGCGCGCACCGTTCGGGTCGGTGAGGTCCCCGGTTCAAATCCGGGCGCCCCGATTAGCCAGAGCCTCCGTTTCGCGGGGGCCTTCGCCTCAGCGCGTGCCCGCGCGTGCAAACGCCATGCCCGGCGCGCCCCCGCGCGCGGCTCAGCTGTGGTCGAGGCGCGGAGCCGCGATCTCTTCGAGCAGCAGCTTGATCGCCGCAGCCACGGGGATCGCCACGAGCGCACCCACGATTCCCAGCAGCGCGCCGCCGAGCACGGTCGCCACCACCGTCACAAGCCCCGGCACCGCGACGGTGCGGGCCATGATCCGCGGTGTCAGCAGGTAGTCCTCGAGGAAGCGGTAGACGATGTAGAAGACGGCGGTCGCGATCGCGATCGCCGGTGAGACCGTGAGCGCCACCAGCGCGACGATCACCCCGCCGATCGTCGAGCCGATGATCGGGATCAGATCGAACAGCGCGACGAGGATGCCGAGCAGCAGGGCATAGGGGATCCCGAAGGCGAGCGCCCAGGCCCACGTTCCGATCCCGGCGACCGCCGAGGTCAGCAGGTTCCCGAGCACGTAGCCGCCGACGCGGTTGAGGATCTCGTCGGTCAGCAGCACCATGCGCGCGCGGCGACTCTTCGGCGCCACCCGATAGAGGCCCCGGCGCACGCGTGGCAGGTCCACCAGCAGGTAGACCGTGACGATCACCACCACGGCCACCGAGGATGCAAGGCCCAGGACGACCTTTCCGACGCCGATCACCATCCCGAACGAGGAGCCCTTACCGCGCAGCAGCTTCTGAACCGCTCCGGCGAAGTGAAACTTCGCATTCAGCTTGCCAAGCGTCGTGCTGTGGTTCTTCAGTGAGCGCAGGTAATGCGGCAGCTCGTTCGCGAGCACACTCGCCTGGCTCACGACGACCGGTACGGCGAGCGCGAGGAATCCGACCAGCAAGCCGAGCGTCACGGCGAGGACCAGCGTGACCGCCGCCCAACGCGGAAGCCCGTGGCGGTAGAGCCAGCGCACCGCCGGGTCGAGCCCGACGGCGATGAAGAACGCCAGCCCCAGCAGCACGAGGATCTGTCCGGCGGCGACCACGATCCACGCGATCGCCAGAGCACACGCGACGCCCAACGCCGCCATGAAGCCGACGTAGAACGGTGCGCGCCGGTCGAACGGCCGCCCGATGCGTCCGAACTCGTTCTCGTCGCTGACTCCCGCCTCGACCTCGGCCTCGGCGCGGATCTCGTCGAGCACCTCCTGGGTGGCGTCCTCCGCGAGGATCGCGTCCCGAACCTCCTCCTTGGCGTCGGCCGTGGCGTTCGCGCCGCGGCGGCGCTGCCCGGTTTCCCGGGGCGTCCGCTCTGCGGGCGCCTTCCGGGACGCTTCCGTATCGCGAGCACGGGCCGTCGCCCCGGTCTTCGGTCCGGTCGGCGTGCGTGCAGGGACCGCCGGGCTGGCCATCGTGAACTCTTGGCTACCCCCCGGCGGGCTGGTTCAACCGGCGCGTGTGCCCGGCGGGCTCAGCGGCCGCTGCCGCCGGCCCGACTCCGAGTCAGGCTCCGCCGTAGCTGACGATCAGATCGGTGGCGACCCCGAGCAGGAATCCGCCGGCGAGCATGTAGAGCCCGAGCTCGCGGTGGTTGTAGCGCCGCACGCCGGCCCAGATCTCGCCGATCACATAGAGGATCGCGCCGCCTGCGAGCGCGTAGAAGCAGAGCTCGAGCGGGCCGGAGTGCACCTGGAAACCGAGCATCGCTCCGAGGAAGGTCGGCCCCCCGCCGACGAGCCCGGCGAGCCCGAGCCACTTCCAGGAGGGGCGCACGCCTCCCAGCGGCCCGACGATGCCGAACCCTTCGGTCGCGTTGTGCAGGGCGAAGCCGATGATCAGCACGGTGGCGAGCCCGATCGCGCCCGCCCTGGCGGACACGCCGATCGCCAGCCCTTCGGCGAAGTTGTGCAGCCCGATCGCGATGGCGATCGTCATCGCGGTGCGCAACGCATTGGACCGCGCCAAGGCCTCGGCGTGCACCTGCGGAAGCTGATCGGCCACGACCACGCCGCCGGCCGCGGCGCCCGCGATCGGCGTCGGCGCCCGCTGCGAGGCGCGCAGGCGCTTCTCGGCGCCGGCTATGCCGGCTGTGCCGACGATGAAGCCCGCCGCGAGCAGCGCGAACAGCCACAGGACGTGCCCGAAGCCGGTGTGTCCGTGCTTGAACTGTCCGAGCGTCGTGGCGATGATCGACTGGGCGTGCGTCGTCACGTCCATGAAGATGAACGCGAGGATCCCGGCCGAGAACATCGCCAGGGAGACGCGCAGGCGATCGTCGATGTGCCGCAGACGCCCGACGGGCAGCCCGAGATAGATCGTGATACCAGCGATTGCCCCCAGCAAGGCCGTTTCGGCGAAACTCATAACCCCTCCGTCGGGCCCCGGGTTAGGGGCACCTAACTTCTAGCACACGCCGGACGTCCGGGCGAATGCCGGGCCGCCACGACCGCGCGCGAGCATGCCGTTGCCGCCCGCGTGCGCCCGGCGCCGCCGCTGAGTGTCAGTGCTTGTGTTCCGGCGGTTTCGGCATCGGGATCGCGAGCACCGGGCGGCGGCTGTTCTGCAGCAGCGCGTGCGAAAGCGCGTTGGAGAGCACCTCGCGCATCCCGTGCAGTGAGCGAGTGCCGGTGACGATCGCTCCCACGTCGAACTCCTCGGCCACCTCGATCACGGCCTCCCAGACCGACGTGTGCAGCGCGACGGTATGCGGTGTGGCATCGAGGCCGGCGTCGCGCGCGAGTTTCGCCCCCGCCTCCGCCACGCCCGCCGCGTCGGCTTCGATTCCGGCGTCGGCGTCGCCGACTCCATCGCCGAAGAACGGCCCAAGCGCCGAGTAGCGCGCGACGATCCGCTCCAGCGGCTCCCACACGTTGAGCACGACGGCGCGGCGGCCGGGGAAGAGCTTGGCCGTGACCGCTACGGCGTGGTCCGCGCGCTCCGACCCGTCGTAGCAGATAAGGACTGTGCCGCCGTCATCCGTCATGGGATCCCCACTCATTCTCGCGTGCTGCGGCCGTGGCCTTGCGCAACCCTACCTCACAAACGGCTGAGTGGCGAAACAGATCACAGCGAGAAAAAACAGGTATTGGACATACCACGGCTTCGGGCTTAGCCTTGGGTTTCCTCTCCTCCCCCCGTGCAAGGCCTCCGCGAACCCTCTTGATCCCTCTCGGAGGTCTTGCACATTTAAGGGTCTCCCGCGGTCGGTCCGCGACGCCGGCCGTCGCCTAGGTTCTGGGCCCGGCGGACGCGCTGCGCGGGAGCGTCCGCGCCGGTCGGGCCAGCGCGAGAAACGCGTCGCGCACCGGGGATCCGCCGCCGGAGCGCCACGCGGCCGAGAGCTCGATCGTCGGAGTGGGCCCGGCGATCGGCCGGAACGCCACCCCGCTGCGGTCGACCGCGCCCACCGACGCCGGCACGAGCGACACGCCGAAGCCGCCGGCGACGAGGCTGATGATCGTCTGCATCTCGGCGACCTCCAGCACGTCGTCGGGGATGCCGCCCATCGCCGCCGTGAGGCTCGCGAACAGGCCGGGCGAGTCGCGGCGCGCGAGGATCACGAAGCTCTCGTTGCGCAGGTCCGCGGCGCGCAGCCGCCGCCGTGCCGCGAGCGGATGGTCGGCCGGCAACGCCGCCACCAGGTGCTCGCGCTGGATCGTCATCAGCTCCAGGCGGGGATCGATCTCCGACTCCGCCACCGGGCCGCGGATCACGCCGACATCCAGCTCGCCGCCGACCAGGGCCTGCAGCTGGGCGAGCGTGGGCAGCTCGCGCAGCACCAGCACCACCTCCGGTCGGCCCGCCCGGAACTCGCGCAGGATCTCCGGCAGCGTCGGGCTGAACATCGCCGAGCCGACGAAGCCGACTGAGAGCGTGCCGAGCGATCCGCGCGCGATGTTGCGGGCGCGCTCGGCGGCGCGGTCGACGGCGGAGAGGATCGCTCGCGTGTCGTCACGGAAGGCCTCGCCGGCGGCCGTGAGGGCAACCCTGCGGCGGTTGCGTGCGAGCAGCGTCACGCCCAGCTCGCGCTCGAGCGCACGGATCTGCTGGCTGAGCGGCGGCTGGGAGATGTGCAGGCGCGTCGCGGCGCGATGGAAGTGCAGCTCCTCGGCGACCGCCAGGAAGTAACGGAGATGGCGCAGCTCCATGCGCGATGAACCCTACGCCCGCCGAACACGCCGATGCGCCAGAATCACCCGCGAGATCGATGTCCGACGACAGCGCGCCCGCCACCCAGCTCACACCCGCGCACGCAGACGCGATCGAGATCTTTGCCGAGGTGCTCGCGCAGAGCGAGGAGGAGGGCCTCGGCGACGACTTCTACAGCCGCCTGTGCGAGGGCATCACGCGATGCACCGCGCTGAGGCGGGTCGTCATCTTCCGATACGACTCGACGCGCCGCCGAATCCTCGCCGCCGGTAGCTACGGCGTGGCGCTCGAGCTCTTCCACGGCGACTTCTTCACGCTCGAGAAGGCGGTCCTCGCGCGCAAGGCGCTCGAGCAGGACCGCGTCCTCGAGATCGCCGAGGATCTCGAGAGCCAGCTTCCGGCCGAGTATGTCGCGCGCCTGCAGGCGCGCACCGTCGTGTGCTCGCCGATGTCCGCGCGCGGACGCTGGATGGGCGCGATCCTCGGCGACCGCGGCGGCGAGGGGCCGCCGCTGACCGACGCCGAGCGCGAGGTCCTCTGGATCCTCGGCAAGATGGCGGCGCTCGCGGCGATGGCCCGCGCGGCGACTCGCCAGCACGAGCGCGCGGTCGCGCTCGAGCAGCGCATCGACCTCGCGCGTGAGGTCCACGAGGGGGTCGTGCAGAGGCTGTTCGGGGTTTCGCTGGCGCTCTCGGGCGACCAGCCGTTTGACGAGCAGACCCGTCGCATCTGCGCCGAGGAGGTCCAGGCGGCGCTCGGCGACCTGCGTGCCGCGATGCAGCGACCGCTCGGGCGCTCCGCGGCCGCGACCAGCACGACGCTGGCCGAGGAGGTCCAGCGTCTGCGCCACGAGTACCCCGACCTGGGGATCTCGCTCGAGGGCGACGCGGTGCTCGTGGCGCCGCCGTCGCTCGAGCCGCTCGCCCAGTCCGTCCTGGCGGAGGCGATCCGCAACGCCCACAAGCACGCGCACGCGACGCGCGTGGGCGTGCGAAGCGAGATGCGCGATGGGACGTTCGTGCTCGAGGTCACCAACGACGGGGTGCGCGACGGCGGCGAGGCGGCGGGCATGGGCCTGCGCCTGGCCGGCTTCGAGGCTCTGCAGGCCGGCGGGCTGCTCGAGTTCGGCGCGCGCGACTCGGACCGCTGGCAGCTCCGCCTTGTCGTCCCCTACGAGGACGCATGAACCCGACCCCCGAAGAGGAGTTCGACGCCCTCGACGATCACACCAAGCTGCGCGTGCTGATCGTCGACGACCACGACGTCGTGCACTGGGGCTTCCGCCTGATGCTCGGTAACCAGCCCTGGGTCGAGCGCTGTCTCAGCTCGCGCACGGGGGAGGAGGCCTACGCGCTCGCCGAGCGCTACAAGCCGGATGTCGCGCTGGTGGACCTTTTCATCGGCGAGGAGTCCGGCCCGGAGATATGCCAGCAGTTGCGCGAGCGCTCGCCCGACACCAAGGTGCTGCTGATCAGCGGCGCGGGTCGGATCTCGCCGACGGCGGCGAAGGCGGCCGGGGCATCCGGCTTCATCCCCAAGGACTGGGGGGCGCTCGACATCTCGCGCGCCGTGCGAATGGTCGGCCTCGGGATGACCGTCTTCCAGCCGCAGATCGACGACGCTGCCGCCTCGCTCTCGCCGCGCGAGCGCGAGGTGCTGGACCTGATCGCACGCGGAGCGACCAACCGCGAGATCGCGGCCGAGCTGCATCTCTCGCCGCACACGATCCACGAGCACACGAGCAGCCTCTACCGCAAGCTCGGCGCCCGCAACCGCGCCGACGCCGTCCAGCGCGCCAACCGTGCCGGTCTGACCGACTGAGCGCCGGTGGCGATGTTCCTCGTCACCCTGCGTCGCCGAGGCCCGGCATGGGTGGCGTCGCTGCCGATGGAGGAGCAGTCCGACTGGCCGGCGCATGCGTCGTTCATGGACGCGCTCGTGGACGCCGGCTTCATCGTCCTCGGCGGGCCGCTCGCTGACGAGGAACGCGTCGTGCACGCCGTCGAGGCCGAGTCGCAGGAGGCTGTGAGGGCAACGCTCGCGCGCGATCCGTGGAGCGGCACGCACCTGCTGATCGAGTCGATCGAGCCGTGGACGATCCGCCTCGACGCTCGCCCGCACCCCCCGGTTGGGGGGATCTGACCCCCTGAGCGGGGGTGATGCGTCGCCGCGGCGCTCGTCCTGGCCGTCGCAGGCGCGATGATGTCGCGCGTGCGCGTCGAACGGAGTGCCGCGGTCCTCTTTCCGGGGCAGGGGGTTTCGGTCGCGCGGTCGCACGACCGCGTGGCCCAGGCGCTGCCTGCGCTGCTCGAGCTTGCCGGTGAGCTGATCGGCGAGGACTGCTTCGAGCTCGCCGGCCAGTCCACGCGGTTCGCCCAGCCCGCGATCTTCCTCGCCAGCCTGGCCGGCTTTCTCGAGCTGGAGGACGCCTCCTCGGCAGTGGCCTTCGCCGGACACTCGCTGGGCGAGCTGACCGCACTGGCGGCCGCCGGTGCGCTCTCCTGGGAGGACGCGCTGGAGCTCGTCGTGCTGCGCGGAGCGTTGATGGAGGAGTCGGGGCGCTCGAGCGGCGACGGGAGCATGCTTGCCCTGTTGAAGAGCACGCCCGAGGTGGCCGCCGAGGTGGCCGCCGCGGCGGGGGTCTGGGTGGCGAACGACAACGCTCCCGGCCAGACCGTTCTCGCCGGGCCGCGCGAGGGTCTGGCCGAGGCGGCCCGCATCGCCCGCGAGCGCGGCGTGCGATCGCTCGCGCTAGACGTCACCGGGGCGTTTCACTCACCCTGGATGGCCGCTGCGCAGGAGCCTTTCCGCCAGGCCCTGCAGCGCGTCAGCTTCAGCGAGCCCGCCGTGACCGTCTTCTCCGGCCTGACGGCGCAGCCGTTCGTCGATCCCCGCGACGAGCTCGCCGGAGCCCTTACCTCGCCGGTGCGCTGGCGCGAGACGATGGTCAACCTCGCGGCCCGGGGAGCTCAGGGCTTCATCGACGTGGGCCCCGACCAGGTGCTCGCCCGGCTCGTGGCGCGCAACGTCGAGGGCGTCGAGGCGATCGCACTCGAGGAGCACCGTGTCGGCAACGCTTGAGCGCCGGGCCGAGGCCGCAGGCGACAAGCAGCCGGCGCTCGTGCGCGCCGGCATCGTCGGGCTCGGCTGCGCGCTGCCGGAGCGGGTCGTGCCGAACGCGGAGATCAGCCCGGCGATCGGCGTCGCGGACGATTGGATCGAACGGCGCACCGGGATCCGTGAGCGCCGCTACGCGGAGCCGGGGGCCCGGCTCGCGGAACTGGCCGCGGCGGCCGGGCGAGCCGCGCTCGCCGATGCCGCGGTCGGGGGCGCGCAGGTTGACCTGGTGCTCGTGGCCAGCTGCAGCCAGGACTCCGTGATGCCCAACGCGGCGCCGCAGGTCGCGCACGCGCTCGGGGCGCTGGGAGCCGGAGCCTTCGACGTCGGCAGCGCATGCACCGGCTTCCTCTCCGCGCTCGCGACGGCGCGCGGCATGCTGCTCTCGGGAGCTGCGCAAACCGCTCTGGTGATCGGTGCGGAGATCATGTCGCGCCACGTCGATCCGCACGACCGCAACACCGCGGCGCTGTTCGGCGACGGCGCCGGCGCGGTCGTTGTGACAGCCGGTGCACCCGGCGAGCTGGGGCCTGTGATCCTCGGCTGCGACGGCTCGCACGCCTACCTGGTCGTCGCCG
This sequence comes from uncultured Solirubrobacterales bacterium, assembly GCA_963830975.1. Classification (GTDB taxonomy): domain Bacteria; phylum Actinomycetota; class Thermoleophilia; order Solirubrobacterales; family Solirubrobacteraceae; genus Palsa-513. The sequence continues at coordinate 1,917,716 of CAWHOI010000004.1, read as the reverse complement.
ACCGCGAGACTCAGCTGCTCGCCATGGACGGGCACGAGACCTTCAAGCAGGCAGTGCGGCGCCTGTCCGAGGTCTCGATCGCCGCCAGCGAGGCGGCCGCGGTGCCCCTCGCCGACCTCGACCTCTTCGTCTACCACCAGGCCAACACGCGGATCCTCGCCAGCCTGGCCGAGCGCCTCGCGCTCGACCCCGCCAAGGTCGTCGACGCGATCGCGACACTCGGCAACACCTCGGCCGCGAGCGTCCCACTGGCGCTCGAGCAGGCGCGCGGCGAGGGACGGCTGAAGCCCGGGATGCGCGTGCTGCTGGGAGCCGTCGGCTCCGGCTTCACGTGGGGCGCGACCGTGGTCGAATGGGGGATGCGGTGAGCGAAGCCAGGCCGGCAGGGGCGTGCGCGCTCGTCACCGGCGCCTCGCGCGGGATCGGAGCGGCTATCGCGCGCGCGATCGCCGCCGAGGGCTGGCCCGTCGCCGTCAACTACCGCAGCGACGCCGAGCAGGCCGCGGCGACCGTGGCGTCGATCGAGGCCGCCGGCGGGCGGGCGGTCGCGATCCAGGGCGACGTCGCGGACCCGGCCGTGCCGGCGATGCTGCTCGAGGCCGCCGAGCAGGCCTTCGGCGGCCCCGTGCTGGTTCTGGTCAACAACGCCGGCGTGCGTGCGGACGGACTCGCGCTCTCGCTCAGCGACGAGGACTGGCGCAGCGTGCTCGACACCAATCTCGGCGCCACCTACAGACTCACGCGGTCGGCTTTGAGGGCAATGATTCGCGCCCGTTTCGGGCGCGTGGTCAATATCGCCTCGGTCGTCGGGCCGCGTGCCAACGCCGGCCAGGCGAACTACGCCGCATCCAAGGCGGCCGTGATCGCCTTCACCAAGACCGCCGCCGTCGAGGTCGCGCGGCGAGGCGTGACGATCAACGCCGTCGCCCCGGGGCTGATCGCGACCGACATGACACAGGACATTCCCGACGCGTTTCGTGACAAGGTGCCGGCGCAGCGCGCCGGCACACCCGAGGACGTCGCCGCGGCGGTCGCCTTCCTGGCCTCCGATCGGGCGGGCTACATCACCGGCAGCACCGTATACGTCGACGGCGGACTGTCCGCCTGACCGAAAGGACCCACATGGCAGAACACTCCAGCGAGCAGATCGAGAAGGTCATCACCGACTCGCTGATCAGCTTCGGCGCGAACGCCGAGGACATCAACCGGGACGCCGAGCTCGCGGCGCTGGACATCGACTCGCTCGACCTCGCCGAGCTCTCGCAGATCATCGAAGAGCACTTCGGCGTCGAGCTGACCAGCGGCGACGTGGCCGAGATCACGACGGTCGGCGACGCGATCGACCTCGTCTCCGAGCGCGCCAGCTGACCCGCATGGGGGACGTGGTCGTCACCGGAGTCGGAGCGGTCACTCCGTTGGGCATCGGCGCCGCAGCGCTGCACGAGCGCTGGGCCGCCGGGGTGTGCGGGATCGAGGACGGCGAGGGTCGCTGCCGCGAGTTCGTGGCGACGGAACATCTGTCGGTGAAGGACGCCCGCCGCGCCGACCGCTTCACGCAGTTCGCGCTGGTCGCCTCGGTCGAGGCGCTCGCCGACGCCGGCTGGGGGCCGGAGCTGCCGTACGACCCGGCGCGGATCGGCTCGATCATCGGCACCGGCATCGGCGGCATCGGCACGATCGAGCACAACGACCGGGCGATGTTCGACAGCGGCCCCAAGCAGGTGTCGCCGCTCGCGGTCCCGCTGATGATGGGAAACGCCGCCGCGGCAGCGGTCAGCATGCGCCACGGGCTGCGCGGTCCGGCCTTCGGCACCGTCTCGGCCTGCTCCTCGGGCGCCGATGCGATCGGCACGGCGATGCGCGCGATCCAGCATGGCGACGCGGTCGCCGTGGTGACGGGCGGCGCGGAGGCGGCTCTGACGCCGCTCTCTCGCGCGGCCTTCGGGGCACTCGACGCGATCTCCCATGAAGGCATCTCGCGCCCCTTCGACGCCCGCCGCGACGGCTTCGTGATGGGGGAGGGCGCCGGCGTTCTGGTGCTCGAGGACGGTGATGCCGCGCGGGCCCGCGGGGCGCGGATCCTGGCGCTCGCCCGCGGCTACGGCGCGACGGCCGACGCCCACCACGTGACCGCGCCCCACCCGAACGGCGAGGGCGCCGCTGCCGCGATCACGCGGGCGCTCGAGGACGCCGGCGTCGAAGCCACCGACGTCGTCTACGTCAACGCCCACGGCACCTCGACGCCACTCAACGACCGCGCCGAGACGATCGCGCTGAAGACGGCGCTCGGCGAGCACGCGAAGGCCATTCCGGTGTCGTCGACCAAGTCCGCGATCGGCCATCTGCTCGGCGCCGGCGGCGCCGTCGAGGCGATCGCCACCATCCTCGCATTGCGCGCCGCGCTGATTCCGCCTACGCTCGGGTGGGCCGAGCGTGATCCCGAGCTCGACCTCGACTACGTACCGGACCGCGCGAGACCACTCGACCTGGGCGTTGGGCGGCGGCCGATCGCGATCTCCAACTCGTTCGGCTTCGGCGGTCACAACGCCGTGCTCTGTCTGGAGGCAACATGACCCTCGCACTCGTCCCACGACCCGATGAGCGGCTCACTCCGATGGAGCGCCTCGAGGTGCTCTGCGATCCCGGCTCGCTCGACCTGCTGCGGACCGAGGTTCTCTCTCGCCGCATGGGCGCGAAGGCGCGACCGGGCGACGGGGTGCTGGGCGCCAGCGGGCGGGTCGACGGACGCGTGGTCGCCGTGTTCGCCCAGGACGCCTCGTTCGCCGGCGGCTCGCTCGGCGAGGCGCACGCCGAGACCGTCGTCGCGGTGCTCGAGCTGGCCGAGCGCTCGCGCGTGCCGGTGATCGGGTTCGTCGAGTCGGCGGGCGCGCGGATGCAGGAGGGCCTCGCGGCGCTCAGCGGCTACGCCAAGATCTTCCGCAAGCACGTCGCGCTGTCGGGCTACGTGCCCCAGATCTCGGTGATCTGCGGTCCCTCCGCCGGTGGCGGCTCCTACGCGCCGGCGCTGACCGACTTCGTGATCATGACCGAGAAGGCGAGCATGTTCCTCACCGGCCCCGGCGTGGTCGCCAAGGTCACCGGTGAGGACGTCGACCAGGCGGGCCTGGGCGGCCCGCGCGTTCACGAGCGAAACGGCGTCTGCCAGCTCGTCGCTCCGACCGACGTCGACGCCGCGCTGCTCGCACGCGACCTGCTCGACTACCTGCCGCAGAACTGCGAGGAGCGCCCGCTGCGTTGGCCGACGGTCGATCCGCCCGGTTATTTGCCCGACAGCGTCGTGCCGCGCGAGGACCGCAAGGTCTACGACGTGCGCGAGGTCGCGCGGGCGCTGCTGGACGGCGGTCGCATGCTCGAGATCTCGCCGCGCTGGGCGCGCAACGTCGTCTGCGCGTTCGGCCGCCTGGACGGCCGAAGCGTCGGGATCGTCGCCAACCAGCCGCACTACCTCGGCGGCGTGCTGGACGTCGATGCCTCCCAGAAGGCGGCGCGCTTCGTCCGGACCTGCAACCTCTTCAACATCCCGCTGCTGGTGCTGGTCGACACTCCCGGCTTCCTGCCGGGCACCAAGCAGGAGAAGCTGGGCGTGATCCGCCAGGGCGCGAAGCTCGTCTACGCGTTCGCCGAATGCACCGTTCCGCGCGTGACGGTGATCCTGCGCAAGGCCTTCGGCGGCGCCTTCATCGCGATGAACAGCAAGGATCTCGGCGCCGACTTCGTGTTCGCCTGGCCGACGGCGCAGCTCGGGGTGATGGGCGCGGCACAGGCCGTCGAGATCATCCACCGCCGCGAGATCGAAGGCGCGGAGGACCCGGTCAGCGCCCGCGACGCGCTCGCCTCAAGCTACGCGGCGGAGCACCTGCACCCGGGCGCGGCGACGGCGGACGGGCACGTCGACGAGGTGATCGCGCCCAGCGAAACACGCGCGCGCGTCGCGGCAGCCCTGGCTGCGCTCGATTCCGCCTCGCTGCGGCGCTGGCCTGCCGGGAACATGCCGCTGTGAGCTTGCTGAGCGGCAAGCGGCTGCTGATAACGGGGGTACTGACGAGGGGGTCGATCGCCTTCGAGGTCGCCCGCCAGGCGCAGGAGGAGGGTGCGTCGATCGTGCTCAGCGGCTTCGGCCGCGGCCTGGGCCTGACGCAGCGCGCCGCCAAGCACCTGCCGGCGCCGCCTGACGTGCTCGAGCTGGACGTCAACCAGCCCGACGACCTCGAGCGCGTCGCCGCGGATCTGCGCTCGCGCTGGGGTGCGCTCGACGGGGTGCTGCACGCAATCGCCTTCGCCCCCCAGGATGCGCTCGGCGGCGCCTTCCTCGACACGCCGGCGAGCAGCGCGATCACGGCCTTCGAGACGAGCGCCTTCTCGCTCAAGGCGCTGACAGCCGCGCTCGCGCCGCTGCTCGAAGCCGGCGAACACGGCGGCGCGGTCGTCGGATTGGACTTCGACGCCAGCGTGGCCTGGCCGGTCTATGACTGGATGGGCGTCGCGAAGGCCGCACTCGAAAGCGTCTCCCGCTACCTGGCGCGCGACCTCGGAGCGCGCGGGATTCGCGTGAACCTCGTCTCGGCGGGGCCGATCGAAACGATCGCCGCCGGCGGCATCCCCGACTTCGACCAGCTCGCCGCGCTCTGGCGCAGCGGCGCACCGCTCGGCTGGGACACCCGCGACGCCGCCCCGGTCGCCGCTGCCGTCTGCTTCCTGCTGAGCGATCACGCCCGCGCGATCACCGGCGAGATCCTGCACGTCGACGGCGGCTTTCACGCGATGGGCGCGCCGCTTTCATGAGCGACACCGTCCTCCTGACGGGTGCGACCGGGTTTCTCGGCATGGAGCTGCTCGCGCGGCTGATCGAGCGTGCTGACAACGAGGTGGTCTGCCTGATCCGGGCGCCGTCGGCGAGCGCGGCCTCCGAGCGTCTCGCGTCGGTCATCGCGCGGCTCTACGACGAGCCGCCCGAGGCCGCGGGGCGGGTGCGGGCGATCGCCGGTGACGTCTCCGAGCCCGATCTCGGCCTCGATCCGCTCGAGCGCGAGCGGCTGATCTCGACGGTGACGGCCGTCGTGCATTGCGCCGCCTCGATCTCCTTCGACAACTCGCTCGAGCAGGCGCGCATGGTTAACACCGCCGGCGCGCTGCGGATGATCGAGCTCAGCCGCGCGATCGCCGCCGGCGGGCGGCTGCGCCGACACCTGCACGTGTCCACCGCCTACGTCGCCGGTCGCTTCCAGGGCCTCTTCAAAGAAACCGATCTCGACCTCGGCCAGGGTTTCCGCAACACCTACGAGCAGTCGAAGTTCGACGCGGAGAAGGCGATCCCGGCGGCGGCCGGCGATCTGCCGCTGCTGATCGCGCGGCCGAGCATCATCGTCGGGGACAGCCGCAGCGGCTGGACCTCGGCGTTCAACGTCATCTACTGGCCGATGCGGGCCTTCTCGCGCGGGCTGATGGACGAGGTGGCGATCGATCCCGAGGGCGTCGCCGACGTGGTCCCGGTCGACTACGTGGCCGACGGTCTGATGGCGATGTTCGACGACGCATCCGTCGGCGGAACGGTCGCGCTCGTCGCCGGCGCTGCGGCCCCGACGAACGCGGAGCTGATCGACCTGGCCTGCCGGCAGTTCGGCCGCGAGCCGCCGCGGATCGTCGCCGACCCCGCCTCCCGGGTGCAGGAGGCCGACCTCTACGTGCCCTATTTCGGCATCGGCGCCTCGCTCGACGACACGCGCGCGCGGCAGCTGCTCGGGCCGCTCGGGCTCGCGCCGCCGCGCCTGCGCGAGTACTTCTCGACGCTGATCGAGTTCGCCGAGCACGCGCGCTGGGGCAAGCGCCAGATCACCCGCCAGGCCGCGGCCGCGGCGGCGTAGTGAGCCTCGCGAGCGCATCCCGCCTCCCGGGGCTTCACGAGACGCAGCTGGTATGTAAGTATGCAGACGTGACCGACATGCGTATCGACCGCCTGCGCAGCAGCTCGGGTGGATCCGCGAGCCGCCAGGCCTACCGCGCCCTGCGCGACGCGATCGTGGCGGCGGAGTTCGAGCCGGGGCAGCGTCTGTCGGAAAACGAGCTGGCCGAGCGCCTGGCGGTCAGCCGCACGCCGATCCGCGAAGCGCTGATTCGGCTGCGCGACGACCGTTTCGTGCAGATCGTGCCCCAGCTCGGCACCTTCGTGACGAGGATCAGCACCTCGGCGGTCCAGGACGCCCAGTTCATCCGCGAGTCGCTGGAGTGCGCCGCCGTGCGCCTTGCGGCGACGCGAGCCGACGACGCCGACCTCTCGGCCCTCGACGCCCTCGTCGACCGCCAAGCCGAGGTCGTGGAGCATGGCGACTACGAGCGCTTCGCGCTGCTCGATGACGAATTCCACGCGGCACTTTGCGAGCTGGCCGGCCGCCCCGTCGCCTGGGAGCTCGCGCAGCGTGTCAAGGGCCACCTCAACCGCGTGCGGCGGCTCAGCCTGCCTCAGCCGCACTACCTGGACGAGATGGTGGCCGAGCACCGGCTGGTGCTCGACGCGCTGCGCCGTCACGACCCCGACGCGGCCGAGACGACGCTTCGCCACCACCTGCGGATGGTGCTCTCGGCGCTGCCGGCCATCCGTGCCGAGCATCCCGAGTATTTCGACGCGGAGGAGCTCGACTGATGGCGATCGCCACGGCCACCCTGCGCGGTCTCTACGAGCAGATGCTGCTGATCCGCATCTTCGAGACCGAGGCCGAGCGCCAGTACAAGGCGGCGCGCATCGGCGGCTACTGCCACCTTTCCTCCGGCCAGGAGGCGGCCACCGTCGGCGCCACGCACGCCCTCGACCCCGCCGACCTGTTGATCACCGGCTATCGCTGTCACGGCTTCGCTCTCGCCCGCGGCGTGCCGGCCGACGCCGTGATGGCGGAGCTGTTCGGGCGCGTCGACGGCTGTGCCCACGGCCGCGGCGGCTCGATGCACCTGCTCGATGTCTCGCGCGGCTACTACGGCGGCTGGGGCATCGTCGCCGGCCAGCTTCCGGTCGCCACCGGCCTCGCGCTCGGGCTGGTCCGCCAGGGCCGCCCGCAGGCCGTGCTGTGCGAGCTGGGCGACGGAGCGATCAACATGGGCGCCTGGCACGAGTCGCTCAACCTCGCGGCGGTCTGGCGGCTGCCGGTCGTCTTCCTCGTGATGAACAACGAATACGGGATGGGGACCAGCGTGGAGCGCGCCTCCGCGGTCACGGACCTCTACCGCCGCGCCGCCGCCTACGACCTGCCGGCTGAACGCGTCGACGGCGACGACCTGCTGGCGGTCGCGCAGGCCGCGGCGACGATGCTCGCCGGCGCCCGCGAGGAGCGGCGTGCCGCCGTGCTCGAGCTGGTCACCTACCGCCACCGCGGTCATTCCGTTGCCGACGCCGGGCTCGCCTACCGCACCCGCGGCGAGATCGACGAGCACATCCAGCACGACCCGATCTTCCGCGTGCGGGCCCTGCTCTCGCAGGAGGGGCTCTCGGACGCCGAGCTGGACGCCATCACGACCGCCGTCGAGGAGCAGGTGGCGGCGGCCGTCGCGGCCGCGGTCGCGAGCCCGCCGCCGGCGGTCAGCACTCTCGCCACCGGCATGTACGCGCCCGGCAGCGCGTCGCAGTTCGCGCGCATGCTCCTCGGCGCGCCGTTCGGCGAGCGCGCGCTCGTGTTCGCTGGAGGGCTGGGCGAGTGAGTACCACGCACGCGCCACCACGCGCCACCGAGCCGACCGATCGCGCCGGGTTCGAGACGATGACCTACCGCGAGGCGCTGCGCCTGGCGATGCGCGAGGAGATGCTCCGCGACGAGCGCGTCTTCGTGATGGGCGAGGAGGTCGGCCTGTTCGACGGGGCCTACAAGGTCACAGCCGGCCTGCTCAGCGAGTTCGGACCCGACCGCGTGCGCGACACGCCGATCTCCGAAGAGGGCTTCGTCGGCGCGGGCGTGGGCGCGGCGATGATCGGCGAGCGCCCCGTCGTCGAGATCATGACGATCAACTTCCTGCTGGTCGCGATGGACCAGGTTGTCAACCACGCCGCGAAGATCGGCGCGATGTTCGGTGGCGAGGTGCGCTGCCCGCTGGTGATCCGCACACCCAACGGCGCCGGCAACCAGCTCACGGCGCAGCACTCGCAGTCCTTCGAGGGCTGGTTCGCCGCGACACCGGGGTTGAAGGTGCTCGCGCCCGCCACGCCGGCTGACGCCAAGGGACTCTTGAAGGCTGCGATCCGCGATGATGACCCGGTGCTCGTGGTTGAGAATCTTGCGATCTACAAGGAACGCGGCGAGGTGCCGCTCGATCCTGAGTTCGTCACGCCGATCGGCCTCGCGGCGGTCGCCCGCGAGGGTAGCGACGTGACGCTCATCGCACACTCCTACGCGACCGTGCGCGCGCTGCACGTCGCCGAGCGCCTGGAGCGCACGCACGGGATCAGCGCCGAGGTTATCGACCTGCGATCGCTGCGCCCGCTCGACGTCGAGACGGTCGCCGCCTCGGTCGCCAAGACGAGTCGCGCAGTGTGCATCGAGGAGGGCTGGCCGACCTACGGTGTCAGCGCCGAGCTCGCGGCCCGGATCCAATACGCCTGCTTCGACGACCTCGACGCACCGGTCGAGCGGGTCGGGATGGCCGAGGTGCCGATGCCCTACGCCAAGGAGCTGGAGAACGCCGCGCTGCCCAACGAGGAGCGCATCGAGGCGGCAGTGCTCGCGACGGTGGGACGCGCGGCGTGAGCGACATCCTGATGCCGCGCCTCTCCGACTCGATGGAGGAGGGGACGATAATCAAGTGGCTGAAGGCGCCCGGCGAAGAGGTGCGTCTTGGCGAGCCGATCGCCGAGATCGAGACCGACAAGGCGACGATGAGCTACGAGGCGGACGCCGCCGGGTTCCTGCAGATCGTCGCCGCAGAGGGCAGCTCGCTCCCGATCGGGGCCGTGATCGCGCGCCTCGCGGCCTCGGCCGAGGAGGCCGCGGCAGCGGTCGAGCCGGAGGCGCAGCCGGCCGGCGCCGCCGCGCCGCAAGCCGCAAAGCCCGAGCCCGAGCCCGAGCTCGTTTCCGCGGCCGCGCCGGCCGGCGCGTCGCAGTCGGTCGCCGCCGACCCTGAGCCCGCGACGGCGACGAGCGCGCAGCCCCGCGCCGGTGGGCGCGTCAAGGCTTCACCGGTCGCGCGCAGGACCGCGGCGCAGCTGGGCGTCGACCTCGCCGAGATCGTCGGCAGCGGACCCGACGGACGGATCGTCAAGGCGGACGTGGTCGCGGCGGGCAACGGCGCGGCGGCAGGCCCACGGCCGGCCGCGACGGACGAGCTCGGCAGCAAGGGCTCGGTCGAGGTCATCGAGCCAACCCGCGCGCAGCAGCTGATCGCGCGCCGGATGGCGAGCGCGAAGGCCACGATTCCCGAGTTCCAGGTGACGGTGGAGGTGGACGCCGAGGCTGCGTTCGAGCTGCGCGAGCAGCTGCGCGGACAGGCGGAGCCGCTGCCGTCGGTCAACGACCTCGTCGTCAAGGCCTGCGCCCTTGCCCTGCGCGTCCATCCCGGCCTGAACTCTGCCTACATCGACGGGCACTTCGAGCGCTACGGCCGCGTCAACATCGGCGTCGCGGTGGCGGGGACGGGAACCCTCGTGGTGCCGACCGTGTTCGACGCCGACGTCAAGGCGCTGACCGAGATCGCGGCCACGACGCGCGCCCTGGCCGCCAAGGTGCGCGACGGAACGGTCACGCCGCCTGAGCTCTCGGGCGCCACCTTCACCGTCTCCAACCTCGGCATGCTCGGTGTGGCGCGGTTCACGGCCGTGATCAACCCGCCGCAGTCGGCGATCCTGGCCGTTGGGGCGGCGAGCCCGCGGGCCGTCATCGCCGCGGACGGCAGCGTGAGCGCGCGGCGCGTGATGGAGCTGACGATCTCCGCCGACCATCGCATCGTCTACGGCGCGGATGCCGCGGACTTCCTCGCCACCGTGCGCAAGCGCCTCGAGCGCCCCGCCGGCCTGCTGCTCTGACGGGAGGGCGGCGCTCAGCCGCCGCCCGGGCCAGACGGCGGCGCCGCTGCTGCGCTTCCCCCGATGCCCCCGCCCGCGCTCGAGCTCGACTTGCCCGTGTCATAGCGCCCGTCGGCTGTGGTTGTCGCCCCCGTGGCGCCGGTCGAGCCGCTGCTGCCGGTCGCGCCGGCAGGCGCGGTCGTGCCGGCGCCGGCGCCGCTGACGCGGGTGCCCGCGGCGCCGATCCCGGCGGGCGCGGAGTCCAGCACCACGCCGCCGATGCCCGTCGACCCCGTTGCGCCACCGGTTGGCGGCGCCGAGCCGTCGCCTTCGGTCGATCCCGGCGCGTCGTTCGTGCCGCTCACGCCGGTCGGCCCGGTCGCGCCGCTCGCGCCCGTCGCGCCGCTCACACCGGTCGCGCCGCTCGAAACGGAGACCGCCCCGCTCGGACCTAGCCCGCTCGGCGGCGGTGTGGGGCCGTTGCCGAGCGCACGGTCGAGCGTCGCGGGTGCGGTGATCGTCGCTATTCGGCTGGGCGAGGGCGGCAGGAGCACGGCATGTGAACGCGGAGCGCTCGAGTGCGACGGCGCGATGACCGCGCGGCCGGCGGTCGTGATCAGCGCCGCGCAACAGACCACAACGGCGATCTTGGCCGCCGTCATGCCGGCGAGCATGCCGCCGCTCGCGACGGCCGTCCCACCGCCCGCCGCCGCAACACCGCTGCCGGCCGCAGCGCCGCCGCCACCGGCCGCCGCCGCTCCGCCGCCGCCGCCTCCTATGCCGAGCAGCATCCCCAGCTGGCCAAGCGGCCCCGCCGGGGTGAGTGCGGCGAAGCTCCGCCGCACGCGCCTCAGCTCGCCGCGATAGCTCTCGCAGCTCGTGCACTCGGCACAGTGGCGGCGCGCGCGGCCGCTGATCCGCACGCTGCGATCGGCGGCGCACAGCAGCTCGTCGCGGATCTCATCGCACGGCGTGTCGCGGGCGACCGCGATGTCGATCAGCCCGGTTCGCGCGCGAAGCAGCAGCGATTTGACCGCGGGCACCGTCGTGGCGAGCGCGACGGCGAGCTCCTCGTAGGTCAGCCCCTGTAACTCGCGCATCAGCAGCGCCGAGCGCTGCTGCGTGGGAAGCGCCCGCACGTCGGCGATCAGCCGCGCGAGCTCGGCGCTGCGCTCCGCGACCGCCCCCGGCTCGCGCGTCACCCCCGGCGCCCCGAACGCCGGCTCGGCGTCGGCCGCCAGCTCGCTGGGCAGCGGGCACGGCCGGCGCAGCTCGTCGATGCAGCGGTTGTGGGCGATGCGGTAGAGCCACGCTCGCAGCGTCACCGGCCGGTCGTTCGCACGAAGCGCGCGGTACGCGCGGATGAAGACATCCTGGAGCGCGTCCTCCGGGTCGCCGCTGGCGCCGCGCAGCATCTGACGCGCATAGGCGAGCAGGCGCAGGCGGTAGCGATCGTGGATCGCTCGGAAGGCGTCCTCGGAGCCCGAGCGAAACAGCGCAACGAGCTGCTCGTCAGAGCGTAGTCGCAGAAACGCGGCCGAGAACGGAGCCCGGCCTGTCGTCAGACGAGTTGGGAGAGCGGAGGCTTCCACGCGGGTCGCGTGCGGGAATCTGCTTGCCCACTGTAACGCCCCCTCCCGCGCGAGGTTTCGCGGATCGTGAAGCGCCCAGGAGTTCCCCGATCGGTGCGCCGCGATACTCTCGCCCGCTATGTCCGCCGCCCCCCGCAAGCCGCCCGCGACGCGGACGCGCGCGAAGACGGCCGGCACGCGCTCGAGCGCGCCCGTCGGTGCACGCTCGCGCGTGGCGGCCGGTGCGGACGTCGTCGCCGGCGGCGCGCCGTCTCACTGGGGCGGCGGCTCTCCGTTTCCGCCGATCGCCGAGTACGCGTTCCTGTCGGATTGCCACACCGGCGCGCTGATCGCGGCCGACGGCTCGGTCGAGTGGCTATGCCTGCCGCGCTTCGACCAGCCGAGCATCTTCGGCGCGCTGCTTGACCGCAGCGCCGGCGGCTTCCGGCTGGCGCCCTACGGCGTGGAGGTTCCAGCCGGGCGCCGCTACGACCCCGGCACCAACGTGCTCGAGACGACCTGGATGACTCCCACCGGCTGGCTGGTCGTACGCGACGCGCTGACGATCGGCGACTGGCACGGCAGCGAGAAGCGCGGTGTTCACACGCGCCCGCCGACCGACCACGACGCCGACCACCTGCTCGTGCGCACGGTCGAATGCGTGCAGGGGGAGGTTCCGGTCGAGCTGATCTGCTCGCCGCGGTTCAACTACGGCCGTGTGCCGGCCCGCTGGTCGCCGGTCAAGGGGGAGGGCGACTTCGCGCTCGACGCCAGCGACGGAACGACGACCGTCCGGCTGTTCAGCGACATGCGGATGGGAATCGAGCGGGCCGGCGCGCACGCGCGGCACACGATGCGCGAGGGGGAGCAGCGGTTCTGTGCGCTTTCGTGGACGGCGGAGCTCGGCGGGCCGCGAACCTACGAGCAGGCGAACGAGCACCTCCGCCGCACGTGCCACTACTGGCGCGAGTGGCTGGCCGCCGGGACCTATCCCGATCATCCGTGGCGGGCCTTCCTGCAGCGCTCGGCGCTCGTGCTGAAGGGCCTCACCTACGCGCCGACCGGCGCGATGGTCGCCGCGCTGACGACCTCGCTGCCGGAGACGCCCGGGGGGGAGCGCAACTGGGACTACCGCTACTGCTGGATGCGCGACGCCACCTTCACTCTCTGGGGGCTCCACGCCCTCGATCTGGACTGGGAGGCCAACGATTTCATGGAGTACCTGGCCGACCTGCAGCGCAACAAGGACGGGTCGCTGCAGATCATGTACGGGATCGGCGGCGAGCGAAACCTCCGCGAGACGACGCTGCGCCACCTCAAGGGCTACGAGGGCTCGCGCCCCGTGCGCCGTGGCAACGGCGCCTACAACCAGCGCCAGAACGACTGCTTCGGCGCGGTGCTGGACTCCGTCTACCTGCACACCAAGCGCCACGACCACACCCCCGACCGGCTCTGGCCGGTACTCCTCGACCAGGTGGCCGCTGCCTGGCGGGTCTGGCGGCGCCCCGACCAGGGGATCTGGGAGGCGCGCGGGAAGCCTCGCCACTACGTGTCTTCGAAGCTGATGTGCTGGGTCGCGCTCGACCGCGGGGCGCGGCTCGCGGAGCTGCGCGGCGAGGACGAGCTGGCGAGTCGCTGGCAGCAGGGGGCCGAGACGATCCGCGAGGACATCCTCCAGCGCGGCGTCGACGACCGCGGAGTCTTCGTTCAGCACTACGACACCACAGCTCTCGACGCCTCGAGCCTGCTGATCCCGATCGTTCGCTTCCTGCCAAGCGACGACGAGCGGGTGCGTGCCACCGTGCTGGCGATCGCCGACGAGCTGACCGACCACGGGCTCGTGATGCGCTACCGAACCGACGACACCGACGACGGCCTGAGCGGTGAGGAGGGCACCTTCCTGATCTGCTCGTTCTGGATGGTCTCGGCGCTCTCGGAGATCGGCGAGCGCGAGCGGGCACGCATGCTGTGCGAGCGCCTGCTCTCGCTGGCCTCGCCGCTGGGCCTCTACGCGGAGGAGTTGGACGCTCGGAGCGGGCGCCATCTCGGCAACTTCCCGCAGGCCTTCACGCACCTGGCGCTGATCAACGCGGTCGCGCACGTCATCTCCGACGGCGGCTGACGCCGGCCCACAGGGGCCGGATCGCTGCCGGGCCATACCTGGCGCTCGCTCGAGCCGCCCGGTCCGCGCGCGCGGCTGGTCCAATCCGTGCGGCTGTTGCGCCGCAAGCTGGGCGTGTCATCGTTCACTGGAGCAAATGGCCGACACACGCCAAACCGACACGACGGCAGGCACACCGGAGCCCAGGCTGACGACGAGCCTGCGCCGCGCCGGCGCGATGGACCCGTGGGATCGTCCGCGCCCGACCGCCACACCGTTCGACGACCGCGTCGCCCGCACCTCGCCGTTCCCGCCGATCGCCGACTACGCGTTCCTGTCGGACTGTCACACGGCGGCGCTCGTCGCGCCCGACGGCACCGTCGAGTGGCTCTGCCCGCCGCGGTTTGACGCGCCGAGCGTGTTCGCGGCGATCCTGGATCGCGGCGCCGGCGGCTTCCGGCTCGGGCCGTCGGGCATGGGCGTGCCCGCCGGGCGGCGCTACGAGCCCGGCACCAATGTGCTCGAGACGACCTGGCAGACCTCCACCGGCTGGGCGGTTGTTCGCGACGCCCTCGTGATCGGCCCGTGGCGCGAACGCCAGGCGGGCTCGGCCACGGCGCACACGCGGCCGCCGTCCGATCACGACGCCTACCACGTTCTCGTCCGCACGATCGAGTGCATCCACGGCTCGATCCAGGTCGAGCTGCTCTGCGAGCCGATGTTCGACTACGGGCGCGTGCCGGCTTCGTGGTCGGCCGTCGAAGGCGAGCCGCAGGCGCTGGACGCGATCGGCGCGGGCCGCACGTTGCGGCTGCACAGCGATCTGCCGCTGGGGATCGAGGGCGGCTCGGCCCGCGCGCGCCACCGGCTCTCCAAGGGTGACCGGCGCTTCTGCACGCTCTCCTGGTCGCGCCTGCTCGATGGGCCGCGGACCTACGCCGAGGCTGCGATGAGCCTCGCCGGCACGGCCGAGTACTGGCGCAACTGGCTCGACACCGGCCGCTTCCCCGACCATCGCTGGCGCGCCCAGCTTCAGCGCTCCTCGCTGGTGTTGAAGGGCCTGACATACGCCCCGACCGGCGCGGTCGTTGCCGCGCCGACGACCTCGCTGCCGGAGACGCCGGGCGGCGGTCGCAACTGGGACTACCGCTTCACCTGGATGCGCGACGCGACGCTCACGCTGTGGGGGCTTTCCTCGCTCGGGCTCAGCTGGGAGGCCGACGACTTCATCCAGTACGTCGCCGACCTCGAGCGCAACAGCGACGGCTCGCTGCAGATCATGTACGGCGTCGGCGGCGAGCGCGACCTGACCGAGCGCCGGCTCGAGCACCTGAGCGGCTACGAGGGCGCGCAGCCGGTCCGGGTCGGCAACGACGCCTACAGCCAGCGCCAGAACGACGTTTACGGGGCGGTCCTCGACTCGCTCTACCTCCACACCAAGAAATACGGCCACAGCCCGCAGCGCCTGTGGCCGGTGATCGAGGCCCAGGCCGAGCGGGCCGCCGCGGTCTGGCGCGAGCCCGACCAGGGACTCTGGGAGGCCCGCGGCGAGCCGTGCCACTACGTGTCCTCGAAGCTGATGTGCTGGGTCGCGCTCGACCGCGCGGCCCGCCTCGCCGCGCGGCGCGGACGCGCGGCGCTCGCCGACCGCTGGCGCGCCGTCGCCAACGAGATCCACGCTGACATCTGCGAGCGCGGCGTCGACCAGCGCGGGGTGTTCGTGCAGCACTACGACACCGTCGCGCTCGACGGCTCCGCACTGCTGATCCCGCTCGTTCGCTTCCTGCCCGCCGACGACTCGCGCGTGCGCGCCACGGTGCTGGCGATCGAGGACGAGCTGACCGAGCAGGGCCTCGTGCTGCGCTACCGCCCCGAGCAGACCGACGACGGGCTCGCCGGCGCCCACGAGGGAGCCTTCCTGATCTGCTCGTTCTGGCTGGTCTCGGGACTGCTCGAGATCGGCGAGCGCCGTCGCGGACGCGCGCTGTGCGAGCGCCTGCTGGCGCTCGCGTCGCCGCTGGATCTGTTCGCCGAGGAGCTCGATCCACTGAGCGGCCGCCACCTCGGCAACTTCCCCCAGGCCTTCACCCACCTCGCGCTGATCAACGCCGTGCTGCACGTGATCCGCGACGAGGAGTCGGCGCCGCTCGGCGCCTGACGAAACGGCCCGGTCCGCACCGGGCGGCGGCGGTCCGCTTCCGTTCGGCCGGCGACCGCCACGAGCGCCCGCCTGCCGGCGCGCCCGAAGCCTAGACTCTGTGTCGACGACAACGACGACGGACCGGAGCGTGGGCGTGCCGTATTTCAAAGACGATCAAGAGGTCTACCGCTACATCGGGCAGCTCTTCGTGGACCTGCTCGCCGACGAGGAGCTGATGCCCAAGTTCCGCGCCGCCAACACGATCGTGCAGTACCGCTACCACAACCCGGAGTCGCAGATAACGGTGAAGCTGCTCCAGGCCGAGGACGGGCAGGTCGATCTCGGGCCGACGCGCATGGAGCCCGAGGTGGTCATGACGATGGACGCCGACACCGCCCACCGCTTCTGGCTCGGGAAGGTCAACGTGACGGTGGCGCTCGCGCGCGGCCAGATGAAGGCCAAGGGCCCGGTCGCGAAGATCCTCAGGCTCGTCCCGCTCGTCAAGCCCGTCTTCCCGCGCTACCGAGCACAGCTCGAGGCTGCGGGGCGCAGCGATCTGGCGGGGGTATAAGGGGCCCCGCGGGGAAGGTCGCGCCGTGAACGAGTCCGCTGACGACCGCCAGATGGCGGGGTTCAAGGACTTCTACCAGTTCATGGCGCCCACCCGGGTGATCGCAGGGCGCGACCTGCTCGGGTCGGTCGGCTTCGAGTTCGCGAAGGAGGGCGCGCGGCGCCCGCTGCTCGTAACCGACGGCGTGATCCGCGCCACCGGCCTCGCCGAGCGTGTCGCCGACGGCGTGACCGACGGCGGCCTCGAGGTCGCGGCGGTCTTCGACGCCGTACCGCAGGACTCCGACAGCGCCGTCGTCGCCACGATCGCGGAGCTCGCCGCGCAGAGCGGTGCCGACTCGTTTCTCGCGCTCGGCGGCGGCTCGGTGATGGACAGCGCAAAGGTTGCCAACGTCCTTTTCACCCACGGTGGCGAGGCGCGCGACTGGGAGGGCTACTACGGCCTGCCGCGGGCCGACGACGGCGCCGGACGGGCGCTCGAGTTGGCGCCGCTTGCCTGCATCCCGACGACGGCGGGAACCGGCTCCGAAGTCAGCTTCGCCGCGGTGATCAAGGATCGCGAGGCCCGCCTGAAGTTCCAGGTCGGAGACTTCGCGCTGATCCCGCGGCTGGCGATCCTCGACCCGGCATCGACCGCGACGCTGCCGCCGGCGATCGCCGCCGCGACCGGAATGGACGCGATGACCCACGCGATCGAGGGCTACGTGTCGCGGGACTGGAACGCTCACGCCGACGCCTGTGCCCTGCACGCGCTGCGACTGATCGCAGCCAACCTCGAGCGCGCGGTGCACGAGCCCGGCGACGAGGAGGCCCGCGGGAACATGCTGATCGCGGCCTCGCTCGCGATCGCGCCGACCAGCTGCGGCGCGATCGGCATCGCCCATTCACTCTCGCATGCCTGCGGTGCCTGCTACGACGTTCCCCACGGTGTCGCCAACGCGATCAACCTGCCCGGCGTGATCGAGTACAACGCGGCCGGGGGGGAGGACATCGCTGCGCGCTACCGCGACGTCGGTGAGCTGCTGGGTCTGGCGGTCGGCGGCGATATCGGAGCGACGCTGGCGGAGTATGTGCGCACGCTCGTGGGCTCGCTCGGGCTGCCGACGCGCCTCTCCCAGGTCGGAGTTCCCGAGGCGGGCATCCCGCTGCTCGTGGAGGGGGCGCTGGGCGACGCGTGCACGCTGGTGAACCCTCGTGAGCCGAGCGCGGAGGACCTGGCCGAGCTCTACCGCCGCGCGCTGTAGCGGCGGCGCCCAGCCGGCTCGAGCCGACTGGTCGGATCATTAGGCTTGTGGTTCGGATGTCGAGTGAGACCCGAACAATTCAGCGCTGGCACTGCGAGTCGTGCGGCTACATCTACGACGTCGCGTTCGGTGACCCCGACGGCGGGATCCCGCCGGGCACGGCGTTCGAGGACATCCCGGACACCTGGTTCTGTCCGGTGTGCGGCGCGCGCAAGCGAGACTTCACCCCCTACGACGACTGATCGTGGGAGATGGCGCCTAGCCCCGAGCACGCCGTCCCGCCCGCCCAACGGATGCTCGCGCGCCTGACCGGCGCGCGGCTGTGCTTCGGCAAGCCGGTGACGGCGAAGGGTCGCACGGTGATCCCGGTGGCCAGCGTGCGGACGGCCGGAGGCTACGGCTTCGGCAACCAGCCGGGCGCGGCGGGCTCGGGCGGCGGGGGCGGCGGCGCGATCGAGGCCCGGCCGGTCGGCTTCATCGAAATCGGCCCCGACGGGACGCGCTTCGAGCGCATCGACGATGGGCGGATGGCGCTGCGCGCGATCACCGCGGGCTCGCTCGCGGCGCTCGTCGTCGCTCGCCTACTGCTGCGCCGGCGCCGGCGGTCGCTGGAGCGCGCTCCGCAGGCCGCGCCGCCGCGCTACGGCGAACGTTGGCCCGCCCGCGGCCACGGCGGCCGCCGGCGCTCAGCTCAGCTCAGCCAGCGCTCGTAGGGCAGCGCGGCTCCGGCCGCCGCCAGCGCCGGCGTGGAGAGCTCGGCCAGCGCCGCGAGGGTGGCGACCTCGATCCCGCCGATCCGCGCGATCGTCGCGAGGTTGGAGCGCTCGATCTCGCTCGGGGCGGCCGGCCACGGGGTCAGCACCACCGCCCGCACGTCGAGGCCGCCCTCGCGCGCGGCGGCGAGCGTCAGCAGCGTGTGGTTGATCGTCCCGAGCCCGGGCCGGGCGGCGATCAGCACGGGAAGCCCCAGCTCCGCGGCGAGGCGTCGCACGTCCCAGCCCTCGGCGAGCGGTACGAGCAGGCCGCCGATCCCCTCGACTATCACCGGCGAACCGGCGGCCCGCACGTCGGCGATCAGTGCGCCGACGTCGATCGCCTCGCCCGCGAGCTCGGCTGCGAGGTGGGGTGAGACGGGCGGGCGGTAGCGGACCGGCGAGACGACCTCGGGCTCCTCGCCGCTCTGTGCGGCAAGCAGCTCGTGATCGAGCGGGGGATCGTCGTCCAGTCCGGTCACGACCGGCTTGCGAACGTGCACGTGCGCGCCGCTCGCGCGCAGCGCGGCCACGAGTGCGGCCGCGAGCACCGTCTTGCCCACGCCGGTGTCGGTCGCGGTGACGAACAGGCCGCGCGGCGGCTCGCGCGCCACAGACGCGGCCGATCCTCCGGCGTCGTGCATCTACGCCGCGCGGGCGACGGGCTGCGCGGCGCCGCGGCTTGCGGCGAAGGTCACGCCGGCATCGCCCGCGGCGGCCACGAGCGTCACGGCCGCTCCGGCGAGCTCGCTCGCCGTGTGCGAGGCCATCACGGTCAACCGCAGGCGTGAGCTGTGGTCTGGCACGGTGGGCGGGCGGATCGCCTGGGCGAACACACCGCGGGCAAGCGCCGCCTCGCACAGGCGAACAGCAGCGTCGGCCTCGCCGACGATCAACGGCAGGATCTGCGTGCGCCCAGCGGGCACCGGTATGCCCGCGCCCGTGAGCTCGCCGCGGAGCTGCTCGGCGGCCGCCTGCAGCTTCTGCGGGCGCAGCGGCTGCTCGATCAACAGCTCGAGCGCCGCCAGCGCGGCCGCCGCGGCGGGGGGTGGGGGCGCGGTCGAGTAGATCACCGAGCGTGCGCTGTTGAGCAGCAGCTCGACGATCTCGCTCCGCGCGCAGACGTAGCCGCCGTAGGCGCCGAGCGCCTTGCTGAGCGTGCCGACCAGCACATCCACCTGTCCGTCGAGCCCGGCCTCGGCGACGGCCCCGCGTCCGCCGGGGCCGAGCGTGCCGGTGGCGTGCGCCTCATCCACGACGACCCGCGCGCGGTGGCGGCGCGCCAGCTCGACGATCGCGGCCAGCGGCGCGATGTCCCCGTCCATCGAGAAGACCGAGTCGGTGACGATCACGTCACCCTCGCGTCCATGCTCGCGCAGGGCCCAGGCTAGGTGATCGATGTCGCAGTGCTCGTAGACGAACGTCTCGGCGCGCGCGAGCCGGCAGCCGTCGATGATCGAGGCGTGGTTTAGCGCGTCGGAGAAGATCGTCTGGCCGGCGCCGCCGAGCGCGCTCAGCACGCCGATGTTGGCGAGGTAGCCGGAGCCGAACAGCAGGCACGCCTCGGTCCCCTCGAAGTCGGCCAGGCGGCGCTCGAGGCGTTCGTGGATCGTCATCGTTCCCGACACCAGGCGTGAAGCGCCGGCGCCGACACCCCAGCGCATCGCGGCGTCGGCGGCAGCCTCGCGCACGCGCGGATGCTCGGCGAAGCCAAGGTAGTTGTTCGAGCACAGAAGCACCACGGGCCTTCCATCAAGCAGCACGCGCGGACCCTGTGGGCCGTTGATCAGGCGCGTGCGTCGGTAGAGCCCCCGGTCGCGAAGCTGCGCCAGCTGCGCCGCGATGTCGGTCATCGTGCCGGCTCGCGGTCGCGCTTGGAGCGGTAGCGCAGCTGCGTCGAGGGGTCCCACAAATGCAGCTCCAGCTCGCCGTCGCGCTCGATGTACTCCTCGATCACATCCGGCGTGCTGCCCTCCAGCCAGCCGGAGCGGTTGTCGGGCCGGGGGTTGGCGCCGTTGTCGGCCTGCCGGGCGACGTTCAGGCCGTGGCGCTCGAACATCTCCCGGTCCTCGGCGGGCGTCGCACCGAGTGCCGTCAGGAAGTTGCCCATCATGACGCCGTTCAGGCCGGCCCGGACCGCCAGCGGCGCCAGTTCGCCGAGGTTCTCGATTCGCCCGCCGCACAGACGGAAGAGCGCGTCCGGGAGGATCAGGCGGAAGATCGCGACCCACTTCACCGCCTCCCACGGATCCATCAGCTCGCGGTCGCCGAACTTGGTGCCCGCGCGCGGGATCAGGAGGTTGATCGGCACGCTGGTGGGGTTGATCGCGGCCAGCTCGAACGCCATCTCGACGCGCTGCTCCTCGGTCTCGCCGAGGTTCAGGATCCCGCCGACACACGTCTCCAGGCCGGCTTCGCGGACCGCCTCGATCGTGCGCAGGCGGCCCTCGTAGCGGACCGTGCTCGACACCTCGGGGTAGAAGCTCTCGGCCGACTCGACGTTGTGGTGGACGCGCTGGATGCCGGCCTCCTTCAGCGCCCGCGCCCGATCGACCGACATGTGGCCGATCGACGCGCAGCGCTTCAGGTTGGTGTGCTCAGCGACGAGCCGCGCGCCGGCCAGCACCTTCTCGAAATCGCGCTTCGACAGGCCCTGGCCCTGGGCGACCATGCAGAAGCGATGCGCGCCCGCGGCCTCGGCGGCGCGCGCGTGCTCGAGCATCTGCTCGGGCTCCATCATGGCGTGCATCGGAGTGTCGGCGTCGGCGAAGCGCGACTGCGCGCAGAAGCCGCAATCCTCGGCGCAGCCACCGGACTTCGCGTTGACCAGCGAACACATGTCGGTGGAGTCGCCGAAGCGTTCCACGCGCGCATGCCAGGCGCGTTCGACCAGCGCCTCGATCGCCGCGTGGTCGGTCAGCTCGCCCAGCTCGAGCGCTTCTTCTCGCGTGATCAACGGAGGCATCGCCGGCCTCGCACCCTATCCGAGGACGACCAGGGTGTCGCCCTCGTCGACGGCCTGGCCCTCCGTGCAGCGGATCTCGAGCACGGTGCCCGCCGCCTCGGTCTCCACGGGCATCTCCATCTTCATCGACTCCAGCACGACGACGATGTCGCCCTCGGCGACCTGATCTCCGACGGCGCATTCGATCTTCCAGACGACGCCCGTGATATGCGCTGGAACCTCGGCCACCGAGCCGGGACAATAGCTCCCGCCCCCGACGAGCCCGGCTAAGCTCTCACGCTGTGAGCGAGAAGCTCTCGAGCTTGCGCCCGCAGGTCTACACCGACCCGCGGCCGAAGGAGTACTTCGACGCCTTCCACGAGCGTGCGCGCACGCGTGGCCCGAGCTTCGTCTACGACGTGGTGCGCGTGTTCAGCTCGCTCTACGCCTGGACGCTGCTGCGCGCGAGGCCGATCGCTGCGCAGAACGTCCCCGAGACCGGCGCCGCGATCCTCGCCCCCAACCACTTCTCCTACATGGACCACTTCCTGCTGGGCGTCTTCATCCGCCGCAAGGTTCGCTTCATGGCGAAGTCCCAGCTGTTCGCCGGTGTGATGCGCTGGGTCTACATCCAGGGCGGGGTGTTCCCCGTCCGCCGCGGGGCGCGCGACGACGAGGCGTTCATCACCGCCGAGGCCATCCTCGATCGCAGCGGGGTCGTGGTGATGTACCCCGAGGGCGGTCGCTCGCGGACCGGCGATCTGGCCGAACGGGCGAAGCACGGGATCGGCCGGCTCGTTCTGGAGAGCGGCGCCCCCGTGGTGCCGATCGCGATCTTCGGCTCGGCCAAGATCCGCAACTGGAAGCGCCTGCGCTTCCCGCGCGTGCGGGTCGAGTACGGCGAGCCGATGCGGTTCGCACGCGAGCCGGACGCGACGCGCGAACGTCACCAGGAGGTCGCCGACGCGATCTTCGCCGAGATCCGCGCGCTCTACGGACGGCTGGGCGAGCGCGTCGGTGGCTAGACGACCGCAACGAGATCCGCGATGAGCGACGCCTCCAGCGCGCTCGTGCGGGTCGCCGCGGTGCAGCTGAACGCCACCGCCGATCGCGCGGCCAACTTGGCCAGCGCCGACCGGCTGGTGCGCGAGGCGGCGGCGCGCGACGCGCGCCTGGTCGTGCTGCCGGAGAAATGGCCGCTGCTGGGCAGCGGAGCGCAGCTCGCCGCCGGCGCCGAGTCGATCGACGGGCCGGCGATCAGCTGGGCGCGGGGGTGCGCCCGCGAGCTCGGGATCGAGCTCATCGCCGGCTCGTTCACCGAGCAGACCGCCGACGGCCGCCGCCACAACACCTCGCTGCACATCTCGCCGCGCGGCGAGATCCGCGCGACCTACCGCAAGATCCACATGTTCGACGTCACGATCGACGGGCTCGCCTACCGCGAATCGGAGTACGAGGAGCCAGGCGAGGAGATCGTCGTGTCGCGTACCGACGACGGGCTCGAACTCGGGATGACGGTCTGCTACGACCTGCGCTTCCCCGAGCTCTACCGGATCCTGGCGCTGCGCGGCGCACGCGTCCTGGCGGTCCCGGCGGCCTTCACGCTCGCGACGACGCGCGATCACTGGGAGACGCTGCTTCGCGCGCGGGCGATCGAGAACCAGGCGTTCGTGATCGCCGCCAACCAGATCGGTGAGAACGAGCCGGGCCGCCTCAGCGGCGGCCGCTCGATGATCGTCGACCCGTGGGGGGTGGTGCTGGCGCAGGCCGGCGACACCGTCGGCGTGATCGTGGCCGACCTCGACCTCGCCCGCCTCGACGCGATCCGCGAGTCGCTGCCGTCGCTGGCGAACCGCCGTCCCGGCGCCTACGCGTGGCCCGCGTGAGCGGCGCGCGAACACGCGATCTGATTGACTGAGGATGTGGAAAGGGACCTCGTCAAGCGGCTCCTCTGGTCGGGCCTGCTGGCCGGGCTCGGCGCCCTGTTCTCGATCGCCTCGAGCAGGACCGCGGCGATGATGTGGCGGCGGATCTTCGACGAGGAGCCGCCCGAATGAACGTGGAATCCGGCTACCTCGCCTCCGCCAACGGCGGCTCCGCGGCCGGCGACACCATCGCGGACGCCGCCGGCTCCGGCGGGTCGGCGGCCGCTGTCAACCTTGTTCGCGGACGGCCCGAGGTGCTCCTCGGAGCTGCTTTCGCCGGCGGCCTGATCGCCGCCTTCCTGCTGAGGCGCCTTGGCAACTGAGCAGGAAGAGATCCCTGAGAACATCGCCGCGGCGATCACCGAGATCTCCGAGCGCGCGACGCTGCTGATCCGCGACGAGATCGAGCTCGCGCGAGCGGAGATCGGGGCGAAGATCAGCAAGCTCGTGACGGGCGCGGTGATCGGGATCGCGGCCGGGATGTTCATCGTCGTCGCGATGTTCTTCGTGCTGATCGGGCTGGCGTGGCTCGCCTGGTATGAGCTGTTCCCGGCCGGGCAGTACTTCTGGGGCTTCTTCGTGGTTGCCGGCGCGCTGCTCGTGTTCGCGGTCCTGGCGGGATTCCTGGCCGCCAAGCTCGTGCGGCGCGGCTCGCCGCCCTCGCCGAAGATGGCCATCGACGAGGCGCGCAAGATCCGCGAGGCGGTAGGCCCGCGCGAGGACGCCGCCTGATGTCCGGGCGCTCGCCGGAGGAGATCCGCGCGTCGATCGAGGCCAACCGCATGGCTCTGGCCGTGTCGATCAACAAGCTGCGCGGCGAGGTCGCCGAGATCACCGACTGGCGCAAGCAGCTGGACGAGCATCAGCGTCCGGCCCTGATCAGTGCCGCGATCGCCGGCTTCCTGCTGGGTGGCGGGATGGCCGTGTTCCGCCGCCGGCGCCGTCGCTGAGCACTCAGGCCGGCGGCTCGACGCCGAGTTCGGCGATCAGCGTCGCCCCGCGGGCGCCCTGCTCGCCGATCCGCTCGGGGACGCTCGCCCCCGCGGCGAGCAGGATCCGCACGATCTCGGCGTAGGGCTCCTGCGGGATCTCCTCGACCGGCCGCATCGACGGGCCGCCCTCCGGCTCGTGGCAGTGGCGCGAACCGTGGAGCGCGGCTCCGATCGGGCTGCCGCCGTCACGGAAGTCGAGCGACGCGCCGCGCTCGAGGAGCTCGCGCGTCATCGCCACCCGGCCGCGCCAGCAGGCCTGGCCGAGCGGGATCTCCTCGGTGTCCGGGTCACCGTCGATCCGCGCCCCCGCGTCGAGCAGCCGGCGCATCGCCTCGAGATGGCCGCCCTCGATCGCGAGGACCACCATCTCATCGAGAGCGGAGAGTGGGACGGCCGCCGTCAGGCTCTGCTCCCGCCCGCTCAGGTAGCGCCCGAGGGCGCGGTCCTCGTCGGTGAGCGCTGCGTCGCCGGCGCCACGCTCCCGCAGAGTCGCCGCGACCGCCTCCTCGCCCCAACGGACGGCGATCTGCAGCGCGGTGAGCCCATGCGCGTCGGGCTCGTCGATCGGCGCCCCGGCATCGAGCAGAGCGGCGATCGTCCTCGGCGGCCGCCGTCGCCAGACGGCCTGGTGCAGGTGTCCGGCCGACGCACGCGCGCCGTGCGTGCAGAACATCTCGACCATCTCCGGATTGGGGAAGTTCAGCGCCCGTCCGAGGTCGTAGTCGACGAAATCCGCCCGCGCGCCCGCGTCGATCACGAGCATCGCGCAGGTCGGGTCGGCGAACTCGCACGCGTGGTAGAGCACCTCGTTGCCGTGGAGGCCGTCGCGCTCGTCGGTCGGATCGGCGCCCGCCTCGAGCAGCATCCGCGTCAGCTCCGGGTCGCCGGCGATCCCGGCCGCGCCGTAGAGGGCGACCTGCAGCCACTCACCATCGTGGACGAAGAACGCGTTCGGATCGCCACCCGCGTCCAGCAGGAGCCGCACGACCTCGCGGATCCCCGGTGCCCTGCTCGGGTCGCCGCGGAGCAGCCGCGAGAAGCAGGCGTAGAGGATCGGCTGCCAGCCGTTCGGCCCGGTGGGCTCGCGGGCCGCGGACGGCTGCGCCGCGATCCGGCGCGAGACCTCGGCCGCCTCGCCGGTCACGCACGCGCACGCGAGGTCGTGGCGGGCAAGCGCGGGATCGGCTTCCAGCAGCGCCCGCGCGCGGCGCAGGTCCGCCGAGGTCGCGGAGGCGATCAGCGCGACCGCGCGCTGCGCGGCGTCGAGTGTCAACGCCTCGACGTGGAACTTCAGCCGCGGCCATGAGCGAAACCCGTGTTCGCGGGCGACGGCGAGCTGCGCCAGCGCGATCGACGGGAACTCGCCCGCCTTCCGGCGACGCTTCGCCTCGTCGCGCAGGTGACGGAGGTCTGGACGGGCGGGGAGGGAACGCGGCTCGGACAACTCAGCTCCTCTCGGTCTCCGACTGGTCCGCACGCCGGGCCGGGAGTCACGTCCGTAACCGGTGTCCTGCGCTGGCTCTCGCAGGTGGGCCTGGGACCCTTTCCGCGGACCGGATGCGTCCTGCGCGCGCGGCAAGAATAGCTCGGCCGCCGCGCAGACGGGTCCCCGCGCAGCCGCGCGGACGGTGGACTGGGATGCTTCAGCACATGCGCGGCGGCGAGCGTGGCTAGTCCCGCCGGCCGGCCCCGGATCCGGGTCGGCATCCTCGCGGCGATGGACCGCGAGCTCGACGCGCTGCTCGCGGACTTCGACGCAGCGCAGACCGAGCGGATCATCGGCCGCGTGTTTCACCGCGGGGTGCTCCACGGACACGAGGCGGTCGCGGTGGTCGCCGGGATCGGCAAGACCGCCGTTGCCACCACGACGACGCTGCTCGTCGCGCACTTCGGAGTCCAGTCGATCGTCCTCACCGGAGCGGCCGGCCGCGTGTCCGAGGAGCTCTCGGTCGGCGACGTGGTCGTGGCCACGCATCTCGTCCATCACGACCTCGACGCGAGCCCTCTGTTTCCCCGCTATCACGTGCCCACGCTCGGGACCGCGCGGCTTGCCACCGATCAGGGTGTCAGCGCGCTCGCGCACGCGGCCGCGGAGCGGTTCATCGCCGGCGAACCCGGCAGCGCGAGCCGGGTGCTCGCCGGGCTGGTGCTCAGCGGCGACCGGTTCATGGACGAGACCCAGATCGACGAGGTGCGACGGCGCTTCCCCGACGCCCTCGCGGTCGAGATGGAGGGTGCGGCGGTCGCTCAGGTCTGCATCGAGTCCGGAACCCCGTACGCGGTCGTCCGATCGATCAGCGACGAGGGGAACGCGCAGGCGTTCGAGCGCTTCATGGCGAGCGATTGCGGCCGCTACGCCCGCGGCATCGTCGGCGGGCTGCTGAGCGCGATGCCGTGAACGCCCGGCCGGCCCGCGGCTCGCACGCCTAGACCCGCGCGCCCGAGAGGCGCTCGTGGATGAAGCTCACGACCATCGCCCCCTCGCCGACGGCCGTGGCGCAGCGCTTGGTCGAGCCGGCGCGCACGTCGCCGGCGGCGTAGATGCCCGGCACGCTCGTCTCGAGCAGGTTGTCGGCGCCGGCGCTCGAGCCGGTCAGCACGAAGCCGTGCTCGTCGCGCGCGACGATCTCACCCAGCCAGTCGGTGCAGGGCGTCGCGCCGAGGAAGAGGAACAGGAACGAGAAGGAGATTCGCGCGCCATCGCGCAGTGTGACCGCCTCGAGCTCGCCACCGGCTCCGTGCAGCGCGACCACCTCGCTGCGGTCGCGCACCGCGACGCCGTAGCGCTCCAGCTCGAGGACGAGGTAGTCGGACATCGTCTCGCGCACGTCGGCGCGGCGATGCAGCAGCGTCACGAGCGCACCGCCGCGCGCCAGCCAGACCGCCGCCTGGCCGGCCGAGTTGCCGCCGCCGATCACGCCCACCCGCGTGGCGGCGCAGCGTTGCGCCTCGGGCGGGCCGGCGGCGTAGAAGACGCTGATGCCCTCGTAGTCCGCGAGGTTCTCGACCGCGAGCCGGCGATACTCGGCTCCCGTGGCGAGCACGACGGCGCGCGCCGCGACCTCGTGATCGTCCTCCAGGCGCACGACATGACGGTCCGCGCCGGGTTCGAGCGAGATCGCGCGGTAGGGCGTGGCCGTGCGCGCCTCGAACTTGCGCGCCTGCGTGACCGCGCGGCCGGTGAGCTCGGAGCCGCTGATGCCGGCCGGGAAGCCGAGGTAGTTCTCGATCCGCCGCGATGTGCCCGCCTGCCCACCGAGGGCCGTGCCCTCCACCACCAGCGTCTGAAGCCCCTCCGACGCCGCATACACCGCCGCCCCGAGACCAGCCGGTCCGCCCCCGACCACGACCACGTCGACCTCCTCGCGAGCGGCGAGCTCGAGCCCGATCCCGAGCGCACGCGAGAGCTCGCCGCCCGAGGGGTTGCGGAGCTCGGTCCCGCCCGGCAGCCGCACCAGCGGGATCTCGCCGGGCGCGAGCGCGGCGATCAGCGCCGCGGCCGCCGGATCGCCCGTGTCGTCAGCTTCGCGCCAGCTGTACGGGAGCCGGTTGCGCTGCGCGAACTCGACGATCCCGCGCGTCGCCTGCGAGTGCCGCGGCCCGACGATCTCCATGCCCACGCCCTGCTCCTGGAGCGCCTCGCGCCGCGCGATGAAGCTCGACAGGAGGAGGTCCGACAGCGGCCCGTCGTCGAACAGCAGCGGTCGCAGCGTGTCGCGCTCGACCGTGATGTAGCGCATCGGCTTCGTCACGACCGCCGTCACGAACACCGTCTGCCCGGACAGCAGGTTCAGCTCACCCAGGAAGCCGGAGCGGCCATGTCGGACGAGCTCGCGGCCCGACGCGTCGAGTATCGCCGCCTCGCCGTCGACGATTGCGATGAACGGATAGGTCGCATCGCCGACGCTGTAGAGGATCTCGCCGATCTCGGCGGTTCGCTCCTGCCCGTGTGAGGCCAGTGTCGCCAGCTGCGACTCCGACAGGACCGCGCCGGCGGGACTCACCACGGCAGAAGCGTATCCGTCTCCTCGCGCCCGGTCAGCTCATCAGCCGCGCCGGCACACCGCCGACGCCGATCAGGCCCGGGCCTGTGTAGGTCCCGATCACCGGTCCGACCTCCGACACCCACATCGGCTCGTGGCCGTACAGCTCGCGGCCTCGCGCGACGAGCGCCGCCGCGCGCTCGGGTGCCTGGACGTGCTGGACGACCCAGGCGTCGGCTCCGTCGTCGAGGCGCGAGTGCATGTAGGCCACCATCCGCTCGAACGCGCGCGCGGAGGTCCGCACGCGCTCGACCGGCGTGATCTCCGCCTCCAACGAGAGGATCGGCTTGATCTTCAGTGCGCCGCCGAGCCACGCCTGCGCCCGTCCGATGCGGCCACCGCGCTGGAGGTACTCGAGCGTGTCGACGCAGAACCAGATCGCCAGCTCGGCGCGCGCGTCGCGGGCGCGGGTGAGCACCTCCTCGACGCCGCTGCCGCGGCGCGCCGCCGCGGCCGCCGCAAGCACCACGACCCCGAGTCCTCCACCGGCGGTCTGGGCGTCCATCACCTCGATCCGCCCGTCCGCCCCGCGCTCGTCGAGCAGCGCCTTGGCCTGCGCCGCCACGCCGACGGTGCCGGAGATGCCGCCGGCCAGGTGAATCGAGACGATGTCGTTGCCCGCCGCCAGCAGCGGCTCATATGCGGCCAGGAAATCGCCGATCGACGGCTGCGAGGTGCTCGGCAGCTCAGCGGCGTCGCGCAGGCGCGCGTAGAACGCGTCGTAGTCGGTGATCTCGTTCTCGCGGCGGGCGCTCGCCCCGTCGCGGACGTACAGGCTCACCTCGCGCACCCCGGCCGCGGCGATCATCTCGCGCGGCGTGTAGTGCGTCGAGTCGGTGACGATCACGACCGGCCGCATCAGGCGCGGACACTACTCACAGGCGCCGCCGCGGCGCCGTCAGGACAGGCGGTTCTCGATCTGCAGCGGCGCGCCGTCGGCGACCGTCGGCTCGGGCTCGAGCAGCGGCTGCTCGGCGCCGAGCAGCTCGGCCAGCTCGCCGGTCTCGTACATCTCGGTCACGATGTCGCAGCCGCCGACCAGCTCGCCGCCGACGAACAGCTGCGGGATCGTCGGCCACTGCGAGATCGCGCTCAGCTCCTGGCGGATGCGCGGGTCGGGGAGGACGTCGACCGCGGCGAAGCGCGTGTCGAGCGCCTGCAGCAGCCCGACGGTGCGAGCCGAGAAGCCGCACGCGGGCGCGTCCGGTGTCCCCTTCATGAACAGGATCACGTCGTTGCCGGAGATCGCGTCGGCGATCGCCTGGCGGATCGGGTTGTCTTGCTGATCGGTCATAAGCTCCTCACTGGCTGAGCGTCGTCAATGACAGGGCATGGATCGGGCCGCCGATCTCCTCACCGAAGATCTCGTAGACGAGGCGGTGCTGCTGGACGCGCGAGAGGCCCGCGAAGGCCGGCGCCTTCACGGTCGCCCGGAAGTGGTCGCCGCCCCCGGTCCAATCCTCGACCTGCGCCGACGCGCCAGGGATCGCCGCCTCGATTCGGGCCTTGATGGTGTCTGCGTCGGGCATCCTCGCAAGCAGTCTAGAGCACGCCTCAGGCCCGCTATACTTTGGGAAGCAATGATCACGATGACCGACAAGGGAGCCGAAAAGGCGCGCGAATATCTCGACGCGCAGGGCGCCGATGTCACGGTCGCGGGCCTGCGGGTCGGCGTTCGCGGTGGCGGCTGCTCAGGCTTCCAGTACATGCTCGCCTTCGACGAGCAGCGCACGGAGGACACCGTCTTCGAGAGCCACGGCCTCAAGCTGCTGGTCGACCCGGCCGCGCTCGAGTACGTCGACGGCTCCCAGATCGACTTCATCGACGCCCTCACCGGCGCCGGCTTCAAGGTCGAGAACCCAAACGTCGTCGCCGCCTGCGGCTGCGGCAGCTCCTTCCGCGTCGCCGGCCAGGAGTCCTGCTCGGCTGTTTAGGGCACGGATCGCGGCTTCCGCCGCGTCCGTGAACGGGATTTCGCTTGGTCAGCGGGGCGGCACGGTGCGGCTGTAGGTGATGGCGCGCGCGGTGATCGCGAGCTGGTAGAGGATCGTTCCGACCGGAAGGTTCGCCACACCCGACTCGGTGAGGATTTCCCGCCAGCCGAGCATCAGGCCGGTGCGGGGATCGATGATCAGCTGTTCGCCGTCGGCCCCGATCGCCTCGCCCAGGCGGCCCGTGAGCGTCCGCACCTCGCCGACGAGCCGGACGCCGGGAACCATGGCGAGCGCGCGGTAGAGCGCCGATCGCAGGCTCGGTCCCAGGGGATTGGAGTCGAGCTGCCGCACGTCGTCGACCGCGTTGTACGCCGTACCCGAGCCGAACAGGCGCCGGTAGAGGGCGCGGGGATCCGTTGGCAGCGCCCGAACCTGGGATAGGGACAGGCCGCGATGGCCGATCGGGATCTCGATCGGTTCCGCGGCGATCCCGGTCGGGGGCATAACGTTGCCGAGCGGCGGCCGGCCCAGCTTCTCCCACAGCGCTCGCGCGGCCGGGGTGGGGAACGTGACGCTGAGCACACGCGAGCGGATCTCTCCGACGCGACCGGTGCTCCACCATTCCCACGTCTCGGTCGTCACGCGCGCCCGCGGGAGCGACTCGTCGGCGCGACGCAGCAGCTCATCGGCATGCCGGCGGATCGGCTCCAGGGCGCTCGTCAGCCAGCGGATGTAGAAGTACTGATCCGGCTTCGGGAAGGTGTCCGGCTGCGACTGCGCCGCCGCGGCCGCCGCGCGCAACGCCTGCGCGGCGGACGCTTGCGTCGAGCCGAACCCGCCCGCGCCGATGCCCCAGGCGAGTACGGCGACGACCGCCATCGTCGTGGCGACGGCACCCGCCGTGAGCCGGCCGGCCGAAGGCCGCCGGCGAACCTCCTGCCGGCGGAAGCCGGCCATAAGTTGATCGCCCAGCTCGCCCAGGATCGGAATCTCTTCGAGCTCATGCATTCCCGTTCGCCTCCATCAACTCGCGCAGCGTCCGCAGCGCGCGACTCGTCCGCGCTCGCGCGGTCTGCTCGCTGATCCCGAGCTCGCGCGCGACCTCGGCGTACGGCCTGCCCTCGACCACGCGCAGCCGGAGGGCGTCACGCTGGTCGACCGCGAGTTCGTCGAGCGCCGCCGCGAGCCGCTCGCGCAGCTCGCTCGACGCCGCCAGCTCCTCGATCCGGTCGTACTCGGCGTCGCTGAGAGTCCGCCGCTCGACTCCCAGCCGCGCGACGGCCCGCCGCTCGACTCGCCCGCGGCGGAAGAACATCGCCAGCCGGTGGCGAGCGATGCCGTACAGCCAGGCGCGAGCGGCAAACAGGTCCTCACCGCGAAACTGGCGGCGGTCCTTGAACGCGACCGCGAAGGTCTCCGCGACGAGATCCAGCCCGACCTCAGGGTCGTAGGTCCGCCGCACGAAGAACCCGAGCAGCTCGGCCGCGTGGCGGTCGTAGAGGGTCCCGAAGTCGCTGGAGTCGAGTCGCATGCGTTCACGTGGCACATCGCCGTTCACCAGGCAGGTGCTCGAGGGCGATGGCTTGTGACGGGGCGCGCCTAACCGCCCTTGCGCGCTTTCCAGATCTCCTCGCACGGCCACTGCCGCGCCCATTCGAGGGTCGGCGTCGGGTAGCGCGTGGTCGACCCCTCCGGCGGACGCACTTCGATCAGCTCCTCGACCGTGAGGTCGTTCGCGCTCAGCAGCGCGATCAGCTCGCCGTGCGGAAGGTGAAACTCGACCGACTCGTCCTCGGGCCATTCGAAGCGGTGCATGCCGAAGTACGGCCGCAGCATCCGCTCGCTGGGCTGGACGGTCTCGTCGTCGGGTTCGCAGAGCATCGCGATCACGCCGTTGACGAGGAAGACGAGCTGCCCGCCGGGACGCAGCAGCCGCGAGGCCTCGGGGATCCAGCGGTGGGGGTCACACCAGATGCTCGCGCCGTACTCCGAGATGGCGAGATCGAAGCTCGCGTCCGCCAGCGCTACCCGCTCCGCGTTTCCGTGCAGCAGCGGAAACGGCAGGCCGTGCTCGCCCTGGAGCCGGCTCGCGGTGGCGAGCTGCGCCTCGCTCACGTCGATCCCGACTGGCCGCGCGCCGCGCCGCGCAAGCCAGCCCGAGACGTACGCCGTGCCGCAGCCGAGCTCGATGCAGTCGAGGCCCTCGAGCCTCTCCGGCAGCACGTGCAGCTGCGCCTCGGGCACGCTCCAGCGGCCCCACGACGGTTCAGCGGCCGCCCAGTTGCGCTCCCCGGCCTCGACGTAGTCGGCGGCCTGGCGGTTCCAGGCTGACCGGTTGCGCTCGACGTGGTCGCCTGCCGCGTCCATCGGCC
This sequence comes from uncultured Solirubrobacterales bacterium, assembly GCA_963830975.1. Taxonomy (GTDB): domain Bacteria; phylum Actinomycetota; class Thermoleophilia; order Solirubrobacterales; family Solirubrobacteraceae; genus Palsa-513. Next base: position 1,885,134 of record CAWHOI010000004.1, on the reverse strand, counting down.
GCGGGGCCCTACTGCGGCGGCGCGTCGATCGCGCGCCAGAGGTAGCGGCAGGCGGCGGTGCGGTACGGGCGCCAGCGCTCGGCGAGCGCGATCACCTCGGCGGGCGTCGGCAGTGCGTCGAGGCCGTAGGCGATCTGGACACCGCGGCGGATGCCGAGGTCGCCGGGGGCGAGCACGTCGGGGCGCTCCAGCTGGAACATCAGGAACATGTGCGCGCTCCACTCGCCGATCCCCTTGACGGCGACGAGCTCGGCGATCACGGCGTCGTCGTCGAGCTGCTCGAGGCGGTCGAGCTCGAGCGAGCCGTCGAGCACGTGCTCCGCCAGCGAGCGCAGGTAGCTGGTCTTGGCCCGCGAGAGACCGGCGGCGACGCGCAGCTCGTCGGGGTCGGCGGCGAGGACCTCCGCGGGTGTCGGCTGGCGCCCGTCGAAGTGCGCGAGCAGCCGCTGCCAGATCGCCGCCGCGGCGCGCGTCGAGAGCTGCTGTCCGACGATCGCGCGCAGCAGGCCGGCGTAGTGCTCTCCCGGGCTCGGTCGCGAGCTCTGGCGCGACGTCTGCGGCAGCGCCCCCACGCGCTCGATCAGCGTCCCGAGGACCGGGTCGGCGGCGCGCAGGTGCGCGCTCGCCGCGTCACTCATAGAGCTTGCCCGAGATCACGGCCAGCAGATCCTCGACGCTTGTCAGCTTCACCCGGGGCCGGCCGGCCGGCTCGCCGAGCGCCCGTTCGTGGCGGTCGATCGCGACCCACCCCTCGTAGTCGACGAGCTGCGGCTGGCGTTCGCGGACGAAGGCCTCGAGCGCCTCGTCTCCGATCGGCGCCGGGTCGAGCAGCACCCCTGCGGCGAGGTCCTCGAGCAGCAGGTCGATCGTCTCGTTGGCGTCCTTCTTGTTGGTCCCGATCACGCCGCTGGGGCCGCGCTTGGCCCAGCCGACGACGTACTCGCCGCGACGCACGCGGCCGCGCTCGTTGGCGATCAGCTCGCGCTCGGCGTCGAACGGCACCTCGGCCAGCGGCACGCCGCGGTAGCCGATCGCGCGGAAGACGGCCTGCGCCGGGAGCTCGAGCTGCTCCCCGCCGGCGCGCGCACGCAACCTCCCGTCCTCGCCGGCCTCGAGCGTGTTGCGCGCGAAGGTCACCGACTCGACGCGGCCCGAGCCGTTCAGGGCGATCGGCGAGAGCAGGAACCGCAGGCTCACGCGGCGCGCGTGCCCGGCGGGCGCCCGGGTCGAGTACTCGCGCAGGATCTCGACGTTGCGCAGGGCGGTCGGGTCGGCGCTCGCGTCGGCCACCGCGTCGGCGACCGCCACCTCGCCCGCCTCGACGTGCACGTCGGCGTCGCTCAGCTCGCCGAGCTCGCGCAGCTCGGGGTTGGTGAAGGCGGCCTGCGCCGGCCCCCGCCGGGCGACGACGACGACCTCGCGCACGCCGCTGTTGCAGAGCACCTCCAGCGCGTGGTCGGCGATGTCGGTCACGCACAGCTCGGCGCGCGTCAGCACCAGCATCCGCGCCACGTCCAGCGCGACGTTGCCGGCGCCGACCACGACCACGCGCTCGCCGCTCAGATCGAACTCGCGGTCGCGGTAGTCGGGGTGGCCGTTGTACCAGCCGACGAAGTCCGTCGCCGCGTAGCTTCCGCGCAGATCCTCACCCGGGATCCCGAGCGAGCGGTCGGTCGGCGTGCCGACCGCGTAGATGATCGCGTGGTAGTGGCGCCGCAGGTCCTCGAGCGTCACGTGCTTGCCGAACTCGACGTTCGCGAACAGCCGCAGCCGTGGGTGCTCGGCGGTGCGCTCGTAGAGGTTGGTGACCGACTTGATCTTCGGGTGGTCGGGCGCGACGCCCGAGCGAACGAGACCCCACGGCGTCGGCAGGCGCTCGTATAGGTCCACGTGGAGCTCCGGCGCGGTGTGGCGCAGCAGATGGCCGGCGGCGTAGCTGCCGGCAGGCCCCGACCCGATGATCGCGATGCGAACGCGGCCGGCGTCGCTCATCTGCGCTGCGCCGCGCGCTCGGGCAGCCCGGCGGTTCGTCTGACGCGCAGTTCTGCAGCCATCCTCGGATTCGCGAGTATACGGGCGAACCTCGCACCGCTACCATTGCGAGCGATGCGGATCGCCCTCGTCTCGCCGTACTCGTGGACGTATCCGGGGGGTGTCACGCGCCACATCGAGGCGCTCTCGGATCAGTTCGCGGCGGGCGGTCACGAGCCGCACATCCTCACGCCGTTCGACCCCGACGACCGCATGGCGATCCGCCTGCATCGGGGGGTCCGCCCCCAGCCGCGCGCGCTGCCGGCCAACGCCCTCGCGCTCGGCCGAACGATCGGCCTGCGCGCGAACGGGGCCGTCTCGAACGTGGCGCTCGCCCCCTCGGCGGTGACGCTGCTGCGTCGCGAGTTGCGTGAGGGTGACTACGACGTCGTCCACATCCACGAGCCGATCGTGCCGCTGCCGGGCTGGGACGCGGTGGGGTTCCGCGGCCTGCCGCTGGTAGGGACCTTCCACACCTATTCCACCAACCGCCTGACGAACAACCTCGGCAACATCGCCGGCGCCCGGCGGCGCTTCAACAGCCTCCACGTTCGCATCGCCGTCTCCCGCGCCGCCGCCTGGACCGGCGAGCGCTTCTTCGGCGGCCACTACCGCGTGATCCCCAACGGCGTGGCGGTGCCGGAGCTGATCGATCGCGACGCGGCCAGCATGCCGACCGAGGAGCGGCCGCTGCGGCTCGCGTTCGTCGGCGCCGCGGTCGAGCGCAAGGGGTTGCCGGTCGCGTTGCGCGCGCTCGAGGCGCTGCGCGAGCACGTGCCGTTCACCCTCGACGTGGTCGGCGTGGAGCAGGAGCAGCTGGAGACGCTGATGGTCGATCTGCGCGGCGTCAACGCGCTCGGCAAGATCGACGACGCCGAGAAGACCGCGGTGCTCGCCGCCGCCGACCTGCTGATCGCCCCGTCGCTCGGCGGGGAGAGCTTCGGCATGGTGCTCACCGAGGCCTTCGCGGTCGGCACGCCGGTCGTCGCCTCGGACATTCCCGGCTACAACGACGTCGTGCGAAACGGCGTCGACGGCGTGCTCTTCGGGCGGGCCGACGCGAGCGCGCTTGCGCAGACGCTGCTCGATCTCGCCTACGACGTGCCGCGGCGCGAGGCGATGTCGGCCGCCGCCGTCGAGCACGCCCGCAGCTACGCCTGGCCGCTCGTCGCCGAGCAGGTGCTGAACGCCTACGAGGACGCGATCGCGACTCCGGCGCCGCGCGGCGCGTTCGCCCGCGCCGGCGTGCGAGCGGGCGTGCGTTCCGCGGACGCCGCCGGTCACCGCCGGGCGCAGCGACGGCTGCCGAGCCTCGAGCGCGACGAGCGCACGCGGCGCCAGAAGACGGTCGCCGGGCTGCGGCGCGGCGCGATTGCCATGGTCGCGCTTGCCGGGCTCGCGGTGTCGGTGCTCGCCGTCACGCGCATCGGCCTGGGGCGCATCACGAGCGCGCTCGTCACCTCGCAGCCGTCGTGGGTGGTGATCGGCTTCGCGCTGATGTGCGCGGCCATGGCGTCACGCGGCATCGCCTGGCACGCGATCCTGCGCGCGGCGCTGCCGCGCTCGCGGGTGCGTCGTGCCGACGCGATGCAGGGGACCTTCATCGGCGTGCTGATGAGCGCGACGCTGCCGGCGCGGCTCGGCGAGCCGTCGCGCTCGCTGATCGTCGCCCGCCGCGTCGGGCGCCCGCTCGAGACCTTCCCGATCGTGCTCGGCACGCTCGTCTCGCAGACGCTGTTGAACCTGCTCGCCCTGGCCGGTCTCGGGGCGGTCATGTTCACGAGCGTCGACCTCTTCAACGGGCACCACTCGGCGCTGATCGCCGTCGCCGTCGGGCCGGCGGTGTTGGTCGCGGTGATCCTCGCCGCGCCGCTGCTGCTCGGTCGCCGCGGCGGGCCGTCGCGCTCGGCGCGCCTGGAGGCGCTGCGCGGCCGGGTGGCCTCGACGCTCGTGCGCGTGCGCACCGGCATGCGCGTCTTCCGCCAGCCCCGGCTGGCCGCGATCGCGGTCAGCGCCCAGCTCGGCGCCTGGATGCTCCAGTGCGCCTCCTGCTACGTGCTGCTGATCGCGCTCGGGCTTGACCGTCACGCCGGCGTCGCCGCGGCGGCCGGCGTGCTGTTCGCGGTCAACGTCACCGCGGTGCTGCCGGCCGCGCCGTCCAACGTCGGCGTCTTCCAGGCGGCCTGCGTCGCAGTGCTCGCGGGCGCCTTCCACGTCTCGACCGCCGACGCGATCGCCTACGGCATCGTCCTGCAGGCCGTCGAGGTCACGACCGCCGTTGTGATGGGCATCCCGGCGCTGCTGCGCGAGGGAATGTCCTGGCGCGACGTCAAGCTGCGGGCGATGCACACGGCGCCGGTGACGCTGAAGGTGGGCGAGGTGCGTCACGCCGCCGCCGGCAGCAATGCCTCGATCGTCTGAGGGCGGTCCGCCGGCAGAGCCGCACGCCGTGGCCGTGTCCTGGGTCTACATCCTGCGCTGCGCGGACGACTCGCTCTACACCGGCTGGACCGTCGATCTCGACCGCCGACTGGCCTCGCACCGAAGCGGCGACGGGAGCCGCTACACCCGCTCGCGCCTGCCGGTCGAGCTGGTGGCCAGCTTCCCGATGGCCGACGCCGGCGCCGCGCGTCGTGAGGAGGCGCGGATCAAACGGCTCTCACGAACGCAGAAGCTCGCGCTGATCGGCGGCCATCTTCAGCAACTCTTCAACAAGCGCAGCTGACGTTCGCCAGACTACTTCGCGCGACAAGCAAGCACCTCCTCCCAGTAGTTCAACCGGCGCCTCCGCACCCCCCGGGGCGCCGGTTCCTTTTCCGGGTGGGGTGCGGCCGCCGGCGCGGACTCCCGTCCGGCCGCACGTGCCGTCGCCCTACTTGATGAAGAGCATCTCCGAGTACTTCGGCAGCGGCCAGAGGTCGTCCGCGACGATCCGCTCGAGGCGGTCGGCGATCGCGCGCACGCCGTCCATCGCCGGCACCACCTCGTCGCGCATGTACAGCGCGTGCTTGAGCCCTTCGACGTCGGGGTGCGGCATGTTGGCCGCCTCCAGCGCGAGGATCGCGTCGACGAACTTGTGCACCAGCTCGGATGTCTCGTCGACCAGCACCTCGACGCCGGCGTCGCGCAGCTGGGTCAGGTGGCGAACCGCCGCCGGCAGCAGCAGCGTGCGGGCGATCGACGCCGCGGTCTCGGCCTCGATGTTGATCTTCACCGAGTACTGCTCGACGTAGACGGTGTAGCGCGCCTCGAGCTCGCGCTTGCTCAGCACGTTGAAGCGCTTGAAGACGCCGACGGTCTCCTTCTCGATCAGCCACGGCAGCGCATCCGCGGTCGAGCGCAGGTTGGCCAGGCCGCGGGCCTGCGCCTCCTTGTGCCAGTCCTCGGAGTAGTTGTCGCCGTTGAAGACGATGCGCCGGTGCGCGTTGTAGGAGTCCTTGACGATCGCCAGGATCGCCTTCTCCAGCGTCGCGCCGCTCTTCAGCGCCGCGTCGAGCTTGTCGGCGAGAGCGTCGATCGCCTCGGCGACGATCGTGTTGAGCACGGTGTTGGGGAACGAAGGCGACTGGCTCGAGCCGAGTGCCCGGAACTCGAACTTGTTGCCGGTGAAGGCGAACGGGCTGGTCCGGTTGCGATCGCCCGAGTGCAGCGGCAGCGACGGCAGCACCGGCGTCCCCAACCCCAGGAACGAGCCCGGCTTCGAGGCGCCCGCCTTGCCCTCCGCGATCGCCGAGAAGACCTCCTCCAGCTCGGTGCCGAGGAAGATCGAGATGATCGCCGGCGGCGCCTCGTTGGCGCCGAGGCGGTGATCCTGCCCGGGGCCGGCAATCGAGGCGCGCAGCAGCTGCTGGTGGGTGTCGACGGCCTGGATCACGGCCGCGGCGAACAGCAGGAAGGAGAGGTTCTCGTGCGGCGTGTCGCCGGGCTCGAGCAGGTTCATGCCCGTGTCGGTGCCCATCGACCAGTTGTTGTGCTTGCCCGAGCCGTTGACGCCGGCGAACGGCTTCTCGTGCAGCAGGCAGACCAGCCCGTAGCGGCGCGCCGTGTTCTGCATGACCTGCATCGTCAGCATCTGGTGGTCGCAGCCGACGTTGGTGCCCTCGAAGACCGGCGCGATCTCGTACTGGTTGGGCGCGACCTCGTTGTGGCGGGTCTTGACCGGAACGCCGAGCTTGGCCAGCTCGTCTTCGGTCTCGAGCATGCAGGCGAGGATGCGCTCGGGGATCGAGCCGAAGTAGTGGTCGTCGAGCTCGTGCCCCTTCGGCGGCTTCGCGCCGAACAGCGTGCGGCCGCACGTCACCAGGTCGGGACGCTCGAAGTAGTACTGCTCGTCGATCAGGAAGTACTCCTGCTCCGGTCCGACGGTCGTGAAGACGCGGTGTGCGTCCTCGTCGCCGAGCAGCCGCAGCGCGCGCAGCGCCGCCTGCGAGAGGGCGTCCATCGAACGCAGCAGCGGGATCTTGTGGTCGAGCGCCTCGCCCGTCCAGGACGCGAACGCCGTCGGGATGCACAGCAGCGCGCCATTGGGGTTCTCGAGCAGGAAGGCCGGGGAGGTCGGATCCCAGGCGGTGTAGCCGCGGGCCTCGAAGGTCGCGCGGATCCCGCCGGTGGGGAAGCTGGACGCGTCCGGCTCGCCCTGGATCAGCTCCTTGCCGGTGAACTCCGCCAGCGCGGTGCCGTCGCCGGCGGGGCTGAAGAAGGAGTCGTGCTTCTCGGCGGTCGAGCCCGTCAGCGGCTGGAACCAGTGCGTGTAGTGGGTCGCGCCGTTCTCGAGCGCCCACTCCTTCATCGCCTGCGCGACGGAGTCGGCGAGCGCCGTGTCGAGCTCGGCCCCGCGCGCGATCGTCCCGATCAGCTGCGAGTAGACGTGCTTGGGCAGCCGCTTGCGCTGCTCGGCCGGGCTGAAGACGTTCGCGCCGAAGATCTGGTTGACGGGCTGGGTGAGATCCTGGCCGCCAAGGCCCTCGCCGTTGGCGCTCCACTGAGCGGCGGAGACGTTGTGGATCCGGGTCCTTGGCATTCGAGGTCCTCCTGAAGAGATCGTGGGCGTATCGCGCGACCGACCGGTTTGTCGCGCAAGCGACCCGTTGCGAGCGGCGCAGCAAACGACACCATATGCGCTCGCGTGTGAGCGGTCCTTGTCCGCGTGGCCAAAGCGAGCGCTGGGGGGTTCGCCCACGCGTATGTGTGCCGACCCGTGTGGCGCGCCGCCTGCCGGCGCGCCACAGGTCCCTGTCTCAGACGAGCAATCCGTCGCGTACCGTGCCGGCCGTGGCCCGGATCCCGTGGGTCTGTCCCTCGAGCATCGCGGCAAGGTTCTGCCGCTGGCGCTCGGTCATCGATCCGATCGTCTTTGTCTCCGTCATGGGTACGCCTGCAAGGAAGCGGCGTGCGCGGGTGTGCCCCCAGCGATGCTGACTCATCAGGAGCTCCGCCACGGCCATGCTCTCGGCCTCCCACGGAGAGGTGCGGATCACGGTAGCGGCAGTCGTCTCGCCCTCCGTCACTCGACGCTTGAGCTCGGCGCGCGCAAGGCGTACCTCGTTGGCGCGTTGCAGGGCCTGCATGTGTTGCGGCCCGTAGGCGATCGCTGTCGCTTTCATCTCGGCTCCCCTAAGGCTCGACGAAGCGAGCCCACGAACGTCGTTGGTTTACGGTGTACGCACCGACGCGGGCATACCTCCGCCAGGGCAACTTTTCCGGCTTGACCGTGACCGTTCCCCCTCGGAAAGCAGCTGGTGAGTGGCCCTCTGGGCCCCATGCACCTCCGCGCCGAGCGCAGTATGACGCTACGGCAGAGCGCGCGGGTTGGTCAACAACCTCCCCAGGAGCGCGGTCGCTCAGAGCGGGCTTTTTCGAACTCGCGCCGCCTTGTGCGCCGATGCACAACTACAGCGACGGGCCCGGCAGCGGCCCGTGCTCGGCCTCGAAATCGCGCTTCACGGCGCCGAAGGCCTCCAGCGCCCGCTCGATCACCTCGCGATCGTGCGTCGCCATCACGCTCGTGCGCAGCAGCGCGCCGCCGGGGGGTACGGCCGGGTGCACGGCCACGTTGGTGAACACGCCCGCGTCCCACAGCGCCCGCCACAGCAGCGCCGCCTTCCAATCCTCGCCGACCCGCACCGGGACGATCGGCGTGATGATCGATTCGAGCGTGCCGGCGGCGCCCGTCACCGGCGAGGGCTCGACGACGTCGAAGCCGAGTGCGTGCAGCCCGCGGTTGAGCTGGCGGGCGTTCGCGAGCACCCGCTCCAGCAGCTCGCGGCCCTCGGCCGAGCGGATCACGCGCAGCGCCGCGAGCGCGGCGCCGACCGCCGCCGGGACGCCCGAGGCGGTGAAGAGGAACGCGCGGCTCTGGATCTTCAGGAACTCGATCACGTCGGCGTCGCCGGCGATGAAACCGCCGCAGGAGGCCAGCGACTTGGAGAAGGTGCCCATCCGCAGGTCGACCTCCTCCTCGACGCCGAGCAGCTCGCAGGCGCCGGCGCCGCGCGCCCCGAGCACGCCGACGGCATGCGCCTCATCGACCATCAGGCGGGCGCCGAAGCGCCGGCAGAGCTCGACGATCTCGCGCAGCGGCGCGATGTCGCCCTCCATCGAGAAGATCCCGTCGACCACCACCATCACGCCGCCGCCGTCGGCTGCCGCCTTGACGAGCGTGCTCTCGAGCTTGTCCATCCGGTTGTGGCGGAAGGCGCGCAGCTTGGCCCGCGAGAGCAGCGCTCCGTCGAGCAGCGAGGCGTGGTCGCCGGAGTCCACGACGACCGTGTCGCCGGGCCCCAGCAGCGTGCTCAGCGTGCCGACGTTGGCCTGCTGGCCGGTCGTGAAGACGATCGCGTCCTCGGTGCCCATCCACTCCGCCAGCTCCCGCTCGAGCTCCAGGTGCAGCGGCGTCGTGCCGTTCAGCAGACGCGACCCGGTCAGGCCCGTGCCGTACTTCGCCAGCGCGTCGCGCGCGCCCTGCATGACGCGCTCGTCGGCGGTCAGGCCGAGGTAGTTGTTGGAGCCCAGCATGATGCGCGGCGCGCCGTCCATCTGCACGACCGGCATCGCCGGCGACTCGACCTCGTGGAAGTACGGCAGCATGCCCGCCTCGCGGGCCGCGCGCAGCAGCTCGACGCGCTCGTGGCCGTGGATCTTGGCGAAGACGTCTGGGATGGTGGCCATATAGGCTGGGCCTGTGAGTCTCGAGATCCGGGCGGTCGCCGATCGGCGCGACATGCGGCGGTTCATTGCGCTGGCCTCGGATCTCTATCGTAACGAGCCGCACTGGATCGCGCCGCTCAACGCGGACATGCGCCGGCGGCTCGACCGTGAGCGCAACCCGTTCTTCCGCCACGCGGAGGCCGAGTACCTGATCGCCTGGCGCGACGGTCGAGCGGTCGGGCGTATCAGCGCTCACATCGACCACCGCTTCAACGAGTTCCAGGACAACCGCTGGGGGCTGTTCGGCTTCTTCGAATGCGAGGACTCCCAGGAGACCGCGCACGCGCTGCTCGGCGCCGCGGAGGCCTGGCTGCGCGAGCGGGGCCGCGACCTGATGGTCGGCCCGATGGATTTCACGACCAACGATGAGGTCGGCCTGATGATCGAGGGCTTCGAGCGGCGGCCGATCATCCTCTCGAACTGGCACCACCCCTACTACCGGGCGCTGGTCGAGAGCTACGGCTTCGAGAAGGCCGTGGACTGGCTGATGTGGAGCCTGCACATCAGCGGCCGCTCGCAGGTCCGCGACGCGATCTGGCGCATGGCCGCGCAGGTCGAGACCGAGCACGGGATCGTGTGCCGCCCGATGCGCAAGCGTGATCTCGACAACGAGATCACGCGCTTCCTCGAGGTCTACAACGCAGCCTGGGAGCGCAACTGGGCGGCGGTGCCGCTGACCGAGGAGGAGGTGCGCCACTACGCCGCGCAGCTCAAGCCGATCCTCGACGAGAACTGGGCCTACCTCGCCGAGCGCACCGACACCGGCGAGGTCGTCGGCGCGGCGCTGACGCTGCCCGACTACAACCAGGTGCTCGCGCACCTCGGCGGCCGGCTGCTGCCGTTCGGTTGGGTGAAGGCGCTCTACTACCGCCGCAAGATCGACGCCGTACGCGTCTTCGCGCTCGGTGTCAAGCCGGAGTACCAGCACACCGGCGTCGCCGCGCGCTTCTACCAACTGCACTTCGACGCGGCCGAGCGCACGCCGCAGAAGGGCGGTGAGATGGGCTACATCCTCGAGACCAACCGGCCGATGAACCGGGCGATGGAGGGGATGGGCGGCGAGATCGTGCGCCGCTTCCGCGTGTACGAACGAAGGCTCGACTGATCTGCGAGACTAGCTCGCGGTCACTGAGCGAGAGGGTCGGATGTACGACGAGCAGTCCCCATCGATCGAGCGCGTCGAGGAGAACGCAGCCGATCAGACCGAGGTCGTCGACGGCGTGCTGGTGGTCGCCAGCGTCCGCGCGCTCGAGCCGGCGCGTGAGAGCGCGCCGCCGTTCGTGCAGGTCGCCGCCGTCGCCGCCACCGGCTTCATGGCGGGCGCTGCGACGGCCGCCATGCTCGGACGTCACCGCTCGCGCGCGCTCGCGCGCCGCGCGGCGCCCGCTCCGCCGGAGCTCCGCCCCCCGACACGCCGCACCCCCGTCGAGGTGCTCTCCTCGCAGCGCTTCATCGTCGACGTCTACACGCTCGCACGCCGGTAGCCGGGTCGCCTCCCGCCTGGCGGGCGCGTCCGCGAGGCGCGCTTCAATGGCAGGCCGTGCCCGCACCCCCCGCAACCCGCGAACCTCCCGCCACCTGCGAGCTGCGCGTCGAGCTCACGCCTCGCTGGCCGCTGCGCCTCCCCGGCGGCGGCGCCGACGGGGTGATGCGCTTCCGCGGCGGTGTGCTGGAGCGCCTGCTGCACGTCGAGGGGCTCCCGGTCGTCGTGCGGGCCGCGCAGAGCGGCGCCCAGGCGGTGCTGATCGGCGCCCGCGGCCCCTCGCGCGGGGTCTGCGGCGCCGCGATCGAGCGGATGCGCTTCGCGCTCGGCGTCGACGACGACCTCTCGCAGTTCCACGCCTGGTTCGAGCGCGACCCGCTGATCGGCGGCGTCGTCCGCCGCCTCCCGTGGCTTCGCCCCAGCCGCCGGCCGGAGCCGTTCGAGGCGCTGGCGTGGGCGGTCTGCGAGCAGCTGATCGAGTACACGCGGGCGGTCGCGATCGAGCGGCGGATCGTGCGCCGCCTCGGCCGCGCGCTGGACGCGAGCGCCGGCGGGCGCGACACCCCGCTGCGCGACCTCCCGAGCGCGGCGGCGCTGGCCGGCACCGCCCCGGCGCTGCTCGAGTCCTTCGACCTCTCGCCCGGGCGCGCGATCGCGCTGCGCCGCGCCGCCCGCGAGGTCGCCGCCGGGCGGGTGGATTTGCACGCGCGCGAGCACGAGCGCGGCTGGCTGCGGCTGCGCGCGCTGCCGGGCATCGGCAGCTGGACGGTGGAGTGCCTGGCGCTGCACGGGCAGGGCCGCTTCGACCAGCTTCCGGCCGGCGATCTCGCGCTGCGCAAGCTGGTCGGGCGGCTGCTCAGCGGCGGCGACCCGTGGGCGCGCGCGTCCGAGCAGGAGGTGCGCGAGTTCTTCGCCCCCTACGCGCCGTGGGGTGGGCTCGCGGCGACCTACGCGCTGCGCGTCGACGCCGCCTCCCACGCCCCGCGCCACGCGCCACGCCACGCGCCGCGCCACGCCGGCGCGGTCGCCGCTACTCGCCCTGTCCCGGCAGGAACTCGTCGGTGATCGCGAGCGCGGCGCTCCGCGTGCCGTGCAGCATTCCCTGCTGGCGCATCCAGACGCCGAAGGTCCCCCAGGCGAGTGGGTCCTGGTAGCCGAACGGCTCGCCGGCCCCACTCGGTGAGACGAGCGGCAGGAGCTCGCCGAGCGCCCTGCGCTCGATCGCCGCGCTCAGACGCGGGTTGACTTTCGCGAGCGTCGCCGCCGCGGCCGCCGGGTTGGCGGCGACGGCGCGCTCCCCGCGCGTCAGCGACTGCAGGAACGCCCGCAGCAGCGGTCCGTCGTCGTGCGCCTCGCCGACGCGCACGGCGATCACTAGCCGGCTGTAGGTCGGCACCCCGGCACGCTGCGCCTCGAGCACGATCGGCCGGCGATGGGCCGCCTCGAGCATCGCCACCTCGAGCGGCCACGGATCGCCGAGCGTCGCCTTGGCGCGCCCGCTCGCCAGGGCGGCCTCGAGGCTTCCGCTGACGCTCATCCAGTGCGTGTTGGCGCCCGGATGCGCGCCGAGGATCGTGAACATCTCGGCCCCGGCCAAACGGGTCGGGCTGACCTCGACCGTCTGCCCGCTCAGCGCGGCCGGGCTGGCGATCGGATCGCCGGCGAGCGACACGATGCCCTCGAGCGGCCCGTTGACGAGCGCGCCGATCGCGACCACGGCGGCGCCGCCGTCGCGCGCCGCGAGCAGCGCCGGCTCGGACACGATCGCGACGTTCGCGGCGCCGGACTCCAGCGCGCGCAGCGCGTCGGGCGGCTGCGCGATCGTCACCCTCAACGCGCCGAGCGTGAAGTCGCCGTTCGCCGCGGCGGTGTACAGCGGCGCGTACAGTGCGCTCGGCGGGCCGTCGATCGCGACCGTGAGCGGGCGCGGCGGGCCGAGCGCGAGACGCGCGTGCACCTCGCCGCAGCCGGCGCACGCTGCGAGGGCGAGGAGGCTCACGGCGACCAGCACGCCGCGCCTGCGGAGCTCCGGGCGGGTCGGCATCGAGTCACCCAGCCTAGTCGCTGCGGCGGCGAGGGCCGTCGCTCACGGCCGCTTCGCGCGCCCGGCGGGCGCGCGGACCGGGCCTTGCTGCGGCGCGTGGGCGGAGCCGGCGAGCGCCTTCACGAACTCCTCCAGCTGGCGCGTCGTCCAGCACTCGAACACCGTGCAGTGCGCCGCGTAGGCGTCGATCACCGAGTCGCCGTAGTTCCAGTACAGGCGCGGCTCGGGGTTCAGCCAGAACGTCCGCCCGGCGCGCGCGGCGACGGTGGCGAAGACGTCCGCGCGCGGGTCGCGGCCGTTGGTTCGGGCGTCGCCGAGCACGATCACCGTCGCGCGCGGGTGCAGCTCGTCCTCGACGAGCGCGCGGAACTCCGACCAGACGCGGCCGTAGTCGGTGTAGCCGGAGACGTCCGCGACGCCCGCGTCGGCGGAGATCGCCTCGCTGATCGCGGCGAAGCTGCGCTCGCGCGCGAAGGTGTCGGTCACCTCGGAGATGCGCTCGATGAAGACGAACGAGCGCATCCGCCGGAACGAGTCGTGCAGCGCGTGCAGCACCGAGAGGAAGAACACCGACGCCGAGGTGACGGAGGTCGAGACGTCGCACAGCACGTAGATCTCCGGGCGCCGCGGGCGCCGCGGGCGGTAGCGGACGACGACCGGCACGCCGCCGGTCTGCAGCGACGCGCGCATCGTGGCGCGGATGTCGACGTGGTCGTGGCGGTGGGAGCCGCGGCGCTCGACGCCCGCCGTCGCGAGGCGACGGCGCAGTTGCGCGACGACGCGGTGGACCGCCGCGAGGTCGGCCGCCGGTCCGCTCGGCAACGCCCGGTCCAGCTCGCCGAGCGGGCGCGACGGCGGCAGCGTCTCGGTGCGCTCGATCTGCGCCCGCTCGAGCTCGCGCCGCAGCATCGCCTCGAAGCGCCGCAGCGCCTCCGCCGGCAGGCCGTCGCGGCGCGGGTCGCCGGGCGGATGCTCGGGCTGGGGGTCGCTGCGCAGGCCGAGCGCGCGGCGGATCCGCTGCACGTCGATGCCCACCACGCTGCCGTCGCCGGCGCGGCCGATCGCAGCCAGCGCGAGGCGGGCGAGGTCGGCCAGGAGGGCGTCGTCTCCGTCCGCGAGCGCGCGGGCGATCCGGGCGCGCAGTTCCTCGAGGTCGATCTGGGCGCCCGGCGCACCCTCGCCGCCCTCGCCGCCCGCGCCGCCCTCGCGCACGCCGGCCTCGAGCGCCGCGGCCTCCGCGGCGCGGAAGAAGAAGCGCTCGAAGACGAGGTCGAAGACGCGGCGGTCCTCCGGCGACTTGGCGAGCGTCGCCGACAGCGCCTGCTGGAAGCGCTCGCGCTCGCGCCAGTCGATCTCGCCGAGCACTGCGAACGCGTCGAGCAGCTCGGAGGTTCCGAGCGCCACGCCCTCCGCGCGCAGCGCCTCGCCGAGCCCCAGCAGCTGCTCGTCGATGCTCACGGGCTGGCCACTACCGCAGCGCCAGGCCGACCCGCTCCGCGACCAGCTCGACGTCGGTGCGGTGCTTGACGATCACCGACATCGTCTCGTTGAACGTCGCCGCGTCGATGTCGCTGCGGCCGAGCAGCAGCAGCGCGCGCGCCCAGTCGATCGACTCGGCGATCGACGGCGGCTTCTTCAGGTCGAGCTCGCGCACCATCGCGACCAGCTCGACGAGCCGGCGCGCGACCGTCTCGGGCAGCTCGGGCGCGTGCAGTCGCACGATCGCCAGCTCGTGCTCGACGCTCGGGTAGTCGAGCCACAGGTACAGGCAGCGCCGCTTCAGCGCCTCGGTCAGCTCGCGCGAGTTGTTGGAGGTCAGCAGCACGACCGGCTGCGAGGAGGCGGAGATCCGGCCGAGCTCGGGGATCGTGATCTGGAAGTCCGACAGCAGCTCGAGCAGCATCGCCTCGAACTCCTGGTCGGTCTTGTCGATCTCGTCGATCAGCAGCACGACCGGCTCGGGCGCGCGGATCGCCGCCAGCAGCGGCCGCGCGAGCAGGAACTCCTCGCCGAAGATGTCGTCCTGGACCTCCGACCAGCCGGCGCCGTCGGACTCGGCCTGGATCCGCAGAAGCTGCTTGCGGTAGTTCCACTCATACAGCGACTTGGCCTCGTCGAGCCCCTCGTAGCACTGCAGCCGCACCAGCTCGCGCCCGAGGTAGGTCGCCATCGCCTTCGCGAGCTCGGTCTTGCCGACGCCGGCCGGACCCTCCACGAGCACCGGCTTGTGCAGCCGCGTGGCGAGGTAGGCGACCAGCGCGGTCGAGGGGCCGGCCAGATAGCCCGCCGCGCGCAGCCCGTCGGCGACCGCGTCAACCGATTCGGGAAGCGCGTCCATGGGGTTCTCAATCATAGGAATCCCGAGGGGGATCGGCGCATGCGCCGATCCCGCAGTCGGCGCATGCGCCGACTGCCCGGGGGGTGCATGCACCCCCCGGAACTACCCGTCGCGGTCCTCGGGAAGCTCGAACGACAGCTGCTCGGCGTCCTCGCGCGTGACGCCGCGGTGCTCGCGGGGCGGCTCGTCGCCGGCGTGGCGTTCGCGTTCGCGCGGCGGCTCGCGCCGGGGCGGGCGCGCCAGGTGGACGGTCGGGTCGTCGGCGAGGCGAGGCTCGGCGCGGTGCGCGCGGCGCATCGCGACGCCCGTGTAGGTGAGCCAGATCGCGGCCGCGAGCGCCATGAAGATGCCCCAGTCGTTGCCCGGCGTGATCACGAGCCCGGCGGTCTTCTCGCTGTTCTTGTCGAACATCCGGTAGATCACGAGCAGCGCGATCCAGGCGCCCGCGCCCATGATCACGCCGCCGTCGCCGAACGGCAGGTGGAAGGCGCGGCGCTCGCCCCGTGCGAACAGCAGCACGAGCACGCCGACGCTGACCAGCAGCACCGCCGCCTCGACCCAGGAGAACGCGCCCCAGGCGGTGAGGCTCGAGCTGACGACCGTCTCGCCCTTCTTGATCGCGCCGGCCGGGGTCTCGCTGTACCACGGCAGGAACATCGTGATCCACAGCGCGAACGCGGCGAGCGCGGAGATGCGCTGCTCGCGCGAGAGCCCGCGCCAGGCGCGAAAGACGCGGATCACCGGTCCCGGGGCGGTGCGCGCTGCGTGCTGCCCGCCGGTCGCCATTCAGGCTCCGGGCCGCGGGACGCGGTTCTCCGGCGAGCCGGTGCGGATCGACCTGGGCGCGGGCACCGCACCGATTCTACGCGGGGTTCAGCCGGCCGGCTTGCGGCGGTGGCGGGGCAGCGGCGGGAGGATCGTGACGGCGGCGCTCGCCTGGGCGTGATTGCCGGCGAGGTCCGTCGCGCTCAGCGTCACCGTCCAGGCGCCGGCGTGCGGCGGGCGCCAGGCCAGCGAGTGCGAGCCGTGGCCGAGCAGCAGCGTGTCGTGGGAGACGACGCTGCCGGCGTAGGAGACCGCGAAGGTCACCGTCGAGATCTTCGACAGCTTCATCGCGACGTGCGCGAGGAGCTTGGCGTGGCTTCTCGGCGGGCGCGCGATCGAGAGCACGGGCGGCTGGCGCAGGTCGGCTTTGAAGTCCGCCGCGACCGTGCAGTAGACGTCGTTGGGGTTGCTCGTCGGGCCGGTCGGGCCGGTTGTCCCGGTCGGGCCGGTCGTGCCCGTCGTGCCGGTGGCGCCCGTCGCGCCGGTGAACGGGGTGCCGCCGCCGGTCGCGCCTGTCGTCCCCGTCGAACCGGTCGAACCGGTCGAGCCGGTCGAGCCGGTCGAGCCGGTCGTGCCCGTGGTCCCGGTCGAGCCGGTGGGCGGCGCCAGGCCGAGGATCGCAAGCGCCACCGGCGTCGTCTCGTGCGTGCGCGCGCAGAGGTTGCCGAGGAAGCCGGTCAGCAGCTCGTGGTAGCTCAGCGTCGACTCGGAGTACTGGTCGTAGAGCGACCAGTAGCCGGTGTTGTAGTGCGGCAGGTCGAGCAGCGCCTGGGCGTTCCCGGCGCGAAACAGCGCCGCCGCGAGGCTGTCGCCCGCGCTCGCGTCGTCGAACAGCCCGACGAGCGCCTGGATGAAGGCGTTGATCACGTACTCGTGGGGGGCGAAGCTGTAGATCAGGTAGCGCGCCCCGGCAGCGGTCGGCGAGCGCACGCCGAGCGGCGCCGCCACGGTGAACACGCCGAGCGCCCGGTGGGCGTCGGCGAGCAGGGCCGGGTCCGCCATCGCCAGGCCGGCGCTGCTCAGCGCCTGCACGGCTGTTCCCTCCGTGATCGCGCTGACCCACGTTGGGGCGCCGCCGTCGAAGTGGAAGTCGTACTCCCAGGCGATGCCGCCGGCGCGCACCGCGGCGAGGCCGACCGCCTGGTCGAGCAGGCCGGCGAGCGCGCCGTAGTTGCGCTGGTCGTAGAGGCCGTTGGCGGCGCCGAAGCTGCCGAGCCACTGGATCTCGATCCCCTGCCCCGGGTAGTACTCCCAGACCAGCCCGCTGCCGGGGAAGCCGACGCGCTGGTCGGCCGCCAAGAGCGGTCCGCTCGTCCACCACTGGCGGTTGCGCGCCAGTGTGAGCATCAGCTCCGGCAGGCGGGAGGGCGTCAGTCCGCCGGCGTGCGCGACCGCGGTCAGGTTGGCGAGCACGGCGCCGAGCTCGCGGCGACGCGTCCCGCTCAGATGCGCGTATGAGATGCGCGCCGCGATCCACGCGGCGCGGTCGGCCGACGCCAGGGCGCCCGCGATCTCGTTGCGTGCGCCGAGCTGCGCGAGCGCCTGGGGGAAGGTCAGGCCCGCCTTCGCGGCGGCGCCGGCGACCGGCAGCGTGGGCGCCGGCGAGGGCGTCGCGGAGGCGGCCGCGGCGAGCGGCGCGAGCGGCACGGCGCGCCGTCCCTCGAGCACCAGCTCGAGCGGCGTGAAGGCGACCGAGCGGGCGCTCGGCGGCTGCGGATCGGCGCCGACGCCGTCGGCGCCCGCGAGCGCGAGCGTCGCCGCGAGGGCGCCCGCCAGGGCGAAGCGCTGGAGAACCCCCGTGCTAGCCTGCATGATCATGAGCGGCGTTGGGCGTGCACCTGACCGGCACCTTCGACGCTGGGTCGCAGTTCCCCTCGCGATCGGCGCCGTGGTGGCGATCGCGGCCTGCGGCGGGGGCGGTCACAAGAACGCCGCGGCGACCGCCAAGACCACCCCGGCGGCGCTCGTCTCGCAGACCGTCTCGGCGAGCGACGCGATCCAGTCCGGTCGCATCTCCCTGTCTTTGGACCTCGCGCTCGACGGCATCAAGCAACTCGGCGGCAAGCCGATCTCGCTGACCGTCGCCGGTCCGTTCACGCGCGGGACGGGTGGCATCTGGGCCGCCCTGAGCGCGAATATCTCGGCCGCCTCCTCGAGCGCCACGATCGAGATCGACAAGGTCGGCAAGCAGATCTACGTGGGCATCGGCGGAACCTTCTACGACCTCTCGGGCCCCGGCCTGCAGGGTGCGACGACGCTCCCGCTGCGCAGCACCGGCGCCTCGGGCGCGAGCGGCGCGGGCGGCCGGCGACTGTTCAAGTCGCTCGGCATCGACCCGAAGAGCTGGCTGACCGATCCCAAGGACGTCGGCGAGTCGAGCGTCGGTGGCGTCGAGACCGAGCATCTGAGCGCGCAGATCAACATCGCGGCGGTGCTGAACGACCTCTCGAAGCTGATCGGCGCGAGCGGCTCGACCGGGTCCGGGACCTCGACCAGCGCGCTCGAGCTGCTGCAGTCGGCGATCACCTCGGCTCACCTCGACGTCTACACCGGCGTCTCCGACCACATCGTGCGCCGCTTCGACCTGGCGATCGCGTTCAGCCTGCCGGCGATCGCCTCCGGCGCGATCGACGGGCTCACCGGGGGCTCGCTGCACCTCGACGCCACGCTCACCGATCTCAACCAGCCGCAGACGATCACCGGTCCCTCCAGCGCGCAGCCGTCCTCGAAGCTGCTCAACGGCGTGTTCGCGCTCGAGAGCAAGTTCGGCTCGCTCGCATCGCTCGTCGCCGGCCTGACCGGCGGCTCCGGCGGGTCTAACCTCGGCGGCCTGCTCTCGGGCGCCGGCGCCGCAAGCAGCAGCAGCAGCAGCAGCGCCAGCAGCAGCGGCTGAAGGTGATCTGACCACGCCCCCGGCGTATCCCAAGCTTCGCAGCAGCCGAGCGGATTTTCCGCGCGCCCGGCCGTCCAGTTCCACCGCAGCAGAAAGGTCGCAACGATGGTTGATTTCACGCTGAGCGACGAGCAGCTCGCGCTCCGCGAGCTCGCTCACGACTTCGCCGAGAAGGAGATTCGCCCGGTCGCCTGGGAGTACGACCGCGACGGCACCTTCCCGCAGGCCATCATCGAGAAGGCGTGGGAGGTGGGCCTGCTCAACACCCACATCCCCGAGGCCTACGGCGGCGGCGGGATCGGCTACCTCGACGGCGCCCTGATCGAGGAGGAGATGTCGTGGGGCTGCTCCGGCATCCACACCTCGGTCGGCTGCAACAACCTCGCGGTCACGCCGCTGCTGGTCGCGGGCTCGGAGGAGCTCAAGAAGGATTACCTCGGCCGCCTCGCCGACGCGCCGCTGCTCGCCTCCTTCTGCCTGACCGAGCCGGGGGCGGGCTCGGACGTCGCGGCGATGAGGACGCGCGCGGTCCGCAAGGGCGACCGCTGGGTGATCAGCGGCTCCAAGTGCTTCATCACCAACGGCGGTTACGCCAACTACTACACCGTCTACGCGAAGACCGACCCCGACGCCGGCCACCGCGGGATCTCCTGCTTCGTCGTGCCGCGCGACGCCGGCGTGATCGTCGACGGGCACGAGGACAAGATGGGGCAGCGGGCGTCGAACACCGCCACGATCACCTTCCCGGACGTCGAGGTCCCGCTCGACCACCTGATCGGCGAGGAGAACGCCGGCTTCAAGATCGCGATGATGACGCTCGACCGCACGCGGCCGGGTGTCGCGGCGATGGCGACCGGGATCGCCCGCGCGGCGTTCGAGTTCGCTGTCTCCTACGCCCGCGAGCGCGTCACCTTCGGCGTGCCGATCGCGATGCACCAGGCGATCCAGTTCATGATCGCCGACATGGCGACCGACATCGAGGCCTCCCGCCTGCTGACGTGGCGCTCGGCCGTCGAGCTCGACCAGGGCCGGCGCAACACGCTGCTGTCCTCGCACGCCAAGCGCTTCGCGGCCGACGCGGCGATGCGCGTCGCGACCGACGCGGTGCAGGTCTACGGCGGCTACGGCTTCATCAAGGACTACCCGGTCGAGAAGCTGATGCGCGACGCCAAGATCATGCAGCTCTACGAGGGGACCGCCCAGATCCAGCGGATCGTGATCGCCCGCGAGGTTCTCGATCCGGCCCGCAACTGAGCGACCGGCCCGCATCCCCCGCGATGAGGGACCTTCCGGCCGCCCCCACCGTTCGGCGCGCGCGGCGCGCGCGCCGAACCGTGCGTGCGCGGCGATCACTTGATGCGGACGAGTACCGGCTGGGTGTAGCCCGAGACGTGCGAGCCTTCGACCGGCAGCACGAGCGCACGGAAGAAGCCGCCGTGGTACACGCGGATGGTCTTGGAGAAGCTCACCGCGTTGTTCGCCGGGGTGAGGGCCGCGACCGTGCCGCCGATGACCTTCCAGTTCTTGCCGACGAGGCGCTCGAAGGCGATCCGCGCCGAGGGCTCCGCGGGCGTGATCGTGCCCGTGAAATGCACGGTCGGGCGCTGGCGGGTCCCCTTGGCGTGCGCGTCGAGGGTCACGGCCAGCTCATCGGCGACCATCACCGTGGGGGACGCCACGACCCCCGAGACGACGCGGTACTGCGTGGTCAGGGCGACGCCCAGCACGTTGAAGACGAAGCCGCCGTTGGCGAGCGTCAGCTCGGGGTTGCCGACGTTGACGAAGCCCGCGGTGTAGGGGAAGGCGTTCTGCTGCAGCTGGACCGGCGCGCCGGCGTTTCCGGTGCCCGTGAGCGTGCCCTCGATCGTCACGGCGCCGCCGAACGCCACCGGGTTGGGCGCCGCCGTGATCGCCAGCGCGAGCGGGATCTTGGCTGTCGTGAAGCTCTTGTCGTCGCCGGTCACGGTCTTGGTGGAGTTGGTGGCGACCATCCGGTAGTGGTAGGTCGTGCCGGCCGTCAGGCCGGGAACCGCGATCGAGATCGGCAGCGTGGCCTTGCTGGGCGACACCTGCTGGGGCGCGGAGTCGGCGCCGTACTTCGTCGAGGTGCCGTACTGGAAGTACACCTCGGTCGACTCCTCGCCGGTGTTGACGGTCCCCGCGAGCACGGCGGACTGGTAGGTGATCTGGCCGGCGGCGCCGGTGACAACGACGGGCGCCGCGGCCAGCGCGGGCGCGACCGCGATCGCGGCGGAACCGGCTACCGCGAGCGCGGTGACTGCAATCAAGCGACGAACCCCACCCATCACACGACCTCCTGTTTGAAGCTCGGCGGAAGCGCCGAGCCCGGCTGTCTCGTTCTACCCTGGTCTGTGGATTCAGACACACTCGACCGCTAGGAGTTGCGCCATGTTCGTTTTCAAGGCCGGAGTCGTCGGCGCGGGCACGATGGGCGGGGAGATCGCCCAGGTGATCGCTTCGGCCGGGATTCCGGTCGTTCTGCGCGATGTCGAGCAGCGCTTCGTCGACGTGGGACTGCAGAAGGCGCGCGAGCTGACCTCCGGACGGCTCGACTCGCTCGTCGCCTCCGGCCGCCTGCCGCGCGAGCAGGCCGACGCGACGCTCGCGAGCACGCTCGAGCTGATCAGCGGCACGACGTCGTGGGATGGCTTCGGCGACGTCGACTTCGTGATCGAGGCCGTGCCGGAGCGGCTGGCGCTCAAGCTGGAGGTGTTCGCCGAGCTCGACGCCGCCACGCCCGGTCACGCGATCCTCGCGTCGAACACCTCGGCGCTGTCGGTCAGCGAGCTGGCGGGCGCAACCGGTCGTCCCGAGCAGGTGCTCGGGTTCCACTTCTTCTACCCCGCCTCGGTGATGCGCCTGATCGAGATCGTCGAGGGGATCGAGACCTCACCGGAGTCGATGTCGGCGGCGGCGAGCTTCGCCGCGGCGATCCGCAAGACCGCGATCCGCTGCGCCGACGTGCCGGGATTCGTCGTCAACCGGGTGCTGACCGCGGCGGTCAGCGAGCTGTGGCGCGCGCAGGAGGAGCTGGGGCTCGACATCGCGGCGATCGACCGCGCCGTCGCCGAGTCGGGGGCCGCCCCGATCGGGCCGTTCCTGCTGGCCGACATGCTCGGGCTGGACACCGTGCTGCACGTCGCCGAGCATCTGCACGAGGCCTTCGGCGAGCGCTTCTACGTGCACACCGGGATGGCTGAGCTGGTCGGCAGGGGCGAGCTCGGAGTCAAGAGCGGGCGCGGCTTCTACGAGGCGGGCGCGCCGCGCGCCGGCGGCAGCGAGGAGCTCGACGCGGCGGCGCTCTCGGAGCGCTTCGCTCTGAAGGCGCTGGTCGAGTGCTGCCTGCTGCTGGAGGAGGACGTCGCGTCCGCGCGCGACATCGACGTCGCGCTGATGGCGGGCGCGGGACTGATCCCGCCGCCGTTCGCCCGCGCCGACGCCGCCGGTCTCGACGTGACGCTCGAGCGGTTGGCGCTCGCCGAGCGGCAGTGGGGCGATTCGTTCGCGCCGCCGACGATCGTGCGACGGCTCGTCGCCCAGGGTCGGCTCGGCGCCGCGGCGGGTCAGGGATTCTTCCCCACCCCCCGGCCCGACGGCGGCCAGGATGGCCCGGTCAAGCTCGAGTCGCGCGGCGAGGTGGCGATCGCCTGGCTCGACAACCCGCCCGCCAACTCGATCACGATCGAGCTGCTCGACGCGCTGTCCGCGCTCTGGCGCGGGGTGGCCGAGGGCGGAAGCGTGCGCGCGCTGGTGTTCGCCTCGGCGAACCCGACCCTGTTCTGCGCCGGCGCCGATCTCAAGGCGTTCCAGACGATGGACATCGACGCCGAGCGCGAGCTGCTCGACCGCATGCACGCGCTGCTGCTGGAGATGGGCCGCTCGCCGATCGTGACGATCGCGGCCGTCAACGGGCTCGCCTACGGCGGCGGCTGCGAGCTGGCGATCGGCGCCGACCTGCGCATCGCCGCGCAGGCGGCGAGCTTCGCGCAGCCCGAGATCAAGCTCGGGATCATGCCCGGGTTCGGCGGCACCCAGCGGCTGCCGCGGCTCGTCGGGGCCGGCAAGGCGCTCGAGATGAACCTCCTCGGCGAGCCGATCGACGCCTTCGAGGCGTGGGAGCACGGGCTCGTCAACCGCGTCGTCGCAGACCACGAGCTGCTCGACACGGCGCTCGCCTGGGCGCGGCGGGTCGCCGCTCAGCCACCGCTCGCGATCGAGCAGATCAAGCGCGTCTCGAACGGCCCCGAGCTGGAGGCGGGCATCGAGGCCGAGAAGGCGGCGTTCGCCCGCGTGTTCGCGACGACCGACGCGAGCGAGGGGATCCGGGCGTTCCTGGAGAAGCGCCCGCCGCAGTTCCGCGGCGGTTGAGCTTCGGAGTACGCTTGTGGCGTGACCGAGGAAGCGCAAGCGGACACCCTGCCGCAGCCGGAAACGCTGCGCGATCGAGTCGCCGCCCGCGGCGAGGAGGCGCTCGGCCGGATCGCCCAGGACCTGCTCGAGAACCAGTGGGTCAACTCCGCGCTGACCGCGGCATTCGAGGCGCGCGGGAAGGCGTCGCAGGTGCAGGAGGTCGCGCTCGAGTTCCTCAACCTCCCGTCGGCCGCCCACATCGAGCGCCTGACCCGGCGGGTGCGCTCGATCTCACAGCGCCTCGAAGCCGTCGAGGACGCGCTGACGCGGCTCGAGGAAGCGCTGCGCGGGACGCCTTCGGCGATCGCCTCGCGGCTGGACGCGATCGAGGAGCAGCTCGCCGACGGGATGCGGATGCTCGTCGAGCTGCAGGCCGGCGCGGCGGACTCCTCGAGCGCCGTCTCGCGCGATCAGGAGCGCCTACACGTCGAGGAGCCGGCGCCGCCGGCGGCCGATCAGCCGCCGCCGCCCGCTCCGGCCGAGGGCTGACCCGCCGTCGCGGAGAGCGCGGCGGCGCCCAGCCGGCCGACGGCGAGGCCGGCGTCGTGCAGTGCCTCGGCCGCGATCCGTTGGCGTGACCCGCTCAACTCGTCGGTGATCGCGAGCGCGCAGCCGACCGCGACTCCGCGCAGCGCGCCGAGCGCGAACAGCGCGGCCGCCTCCATCTCCACGGCCCGCGCTCCCTGCGCCCGCCAACGCTCGAAGCGCGGCTCGCCGACCTCGTAGAACAGGTCGCTCGAGACGACGGCGCCGCTCGCGGCCGCCGGGGCGCAGCGGCGCAGCGCGTCGGTGAGACCCGGATCGGCGTCGATCTGCTCTCCCGCACCCAGCGCGGCGCTCGTCCCGTCGGCGCAGATCGCGCGCTCGACGACGAGCAGGTCGCCGAGGCCGAGCACGCCGTCGAACGCCCCCGCGGTCCCCACGCGGATCACGCGCGTCGCACCCAGCACGATCAGCTCCTCGAGCACGATCGCGGCAGAGGGGCCGCCCATACCTGTGCTCTGGATCGTCAGCAGCCCGCCGTCCCCGGTCGTCCCGGTGTAGCCCCAAAGCCCCCGGTTGTGGTTGAACATGCGGGGCTCGCTGAGCAGCTCCTGCGCGAGGGCCAGCGCGCGGCCCGGGTCCCCGGGGAGCAGCACGTCCGCCGCGAGCGGCGCGGTCGGGTGCAGGTGGATCGTGGCGGGCTGGTCGCTCAGGGGTCCGATTATCGCGGGCGGGCTGCGGCCGGGCCGCGGCGGGGCGCGGCGGGTCGCGGCGGGCTGCGGCGGGTGCGGTCCGCGGCGGGCGCGGTCTGCGAACCTTTGTCGATGGCCGGCTCGGTGCTCGACGCGGTGCGCGCCGGCGGCGTGGTCTCGCCGTCGGATCGCGTCATCGTGCTCGTCTCCGGCGGTCGCGACTCGGTCTGCCTGCTCGACGTGCTGACCGGCATCTGCGGGCCGGTCAACCTGACCGCGCTGCACGTCAACTACGGCCTGCGCGGTGAGGAGTCCGACGGCGACGAGCGGCTGGTGCGCGAGCTGTGCGCGGCGCTCGAGGTGCGCTGCGTCTGCTCGGCCGCGCCGCCGGCGCCGGTGCGTGGGAATCTGCAGGCGTGGGCTCGCGACCTTCGCTACGCCCGCGCGCTCGAGCTTCCCGGGGACGCCCTGATCGCCACGGGCCACACCTCCTCCGACCAGGTCGAGACCGTGCTCTACCGGCTCGCCGCCTCGCCGGGCCGCCGTGCGCTGCTGGGGATGGCGCCCCGCGAGGGCCGGCTCGTGCGGCCGCTGCTGGGTCTCACGCGCGAGCAGACCGCCGCGCACTGTGTGGCCCGCGGACTCGCCTGGCGCGAGGATCACTCCAACGCGGACGAGCGTTTCGCGCGTGCGCGCGTGAGACACGGCCTGGTCGGCGAGCTTCGCGCCGTGCACCCGGCCGCCGAGCAGAACCTGCTTCGCAGCGTGGAGATCCTCAGGGCCGAGGCGGCGGTCCTCGACCAGGTCGTCGACGTCGCTATGGCCGGGCGTCCGCGGATCGCGCTGGCCCGGCTCGCGGAGCTGCCGGTCGCGCTCGCCCGCCTCGTCGTGATCCGCCTTGCCGAGGACGCCGCAGGCGAGCCGGTCGCGGGCATCGGCTCGCGGCTGCCGGAGCTGATCGCGCTCGCCTCGCACGGCGGCAGCGCGACACTCGACGTCGGCGGCGGCACTCGCGCCGTCGTCGAGTACGGCGTGCTGCGGTTCACGCGCAGCACGCCGGTCGCGGTCGAGGGCGTCGAGTCGCTGAGCGTCCCCGGAACGGTTGCGTTCGGAAGCTGGTCGCTGAGCGCCACGCTCGAGCAGGTTGCCGCGGCGTCGCTCGCGGACGCCGCCGGCGAGGTGGGGCTGCTCGACGCCGACCGGCTTACGAGCGGCGCGCTGACGGTGCGCGCGTGGCGGGCCGGCGACCGGATGCGCCCGCTCGGGCTGGAGGGCACCAAGACGCTCGCCGATCTGTTCACCGACCGGCGGATCCCGCGGGCGCAGCGCTCGTCGCTGCCGATCGTCGTCAGCGACGGGGAGATCGCGTGGATCCCGCGCGTCGCGACGGCCGAGGCCTTCCGCGTGCGCGCCGACACGCGCCGCCTCGCCGTGCTGCGCGCGGCGCGCTCGTGAACCAGGGCCGGGCGCCGTCTAGACTCCCGCGCTCGATGGATGATCCGCTGCTGGGCGAGACCCTCGTCGACGCGCAGGCGCTGCAGCGCCGCGTGCGCGAGCTGGGCGAGGAGGTCTCCCGCGACTACGCCGGACGCGACCTGCTGATGGTGTGCGTGCTGAAGGGCGCGGTGTTCTTCGCCAGCGACCTGATGCGCCACGTCGACGTGCCGTGCGAGCTGGATTTCATGGCGGTCGCCTCCTACGGCTCGGCGACCGACTCCTCGGGCGTCGTTCGCATCCTCAAGGACCTCGAGGCGCCGATCGAGAACCGCCACGTGCTGATCGTCGAGGACATCGTCGACTCGGGCCTGACGCTGCAGTACCTGCTGCGCAGCCTGGGGGCCCGCAACCCCGCCAGCGTCGAGGTCTGCGCCCTGCTCACCAAGCCGGCTCGCCGCAAGGTCGAGCTGCCGGTCCGCTACGTCGGCTTCGAGATCGCCGACTGCTTCGCGATCGGCTACGGGCTCGATCACAACGAGCACTACCGCAACCTGCCGTACGTGGCCGCGCTGGCGGGCACCTGAGTGCCCTGCATGCCCGCTATCAGGCGGGATTGACCGTAAAGTCGCCGTGGTACGCTTGCGAGCCTTGGACATGACGTCCCCGACCCTGCGGAGCAAGTGATGAACCGCGTCTTCAGAGGCGCCCTTTTCCCGATCCTGATCGTGATCGTGCTCGCGTTCTTCGTCGCGAAGCTCGTTTCACCGAACACCTCGAGCGGGGTCGTCCACAACTACCAGTCGTTCACGACCGCGGACCTGCCGGACGGGAGAGTGCAGTCGTTCACCGTCGATCCGGCCAACAACGCGATCAACGTGACGCTCGACGGGGGCACCCGCTACTCGGTCGGCTACGACCCGGGTACGACGATGCTGCCGACGCTGCTGAACGAGGTCAACTCGCTCAACAAGTCCGGCGCGGACGTCAAGTACAACATCGTCCCCAAGGGCTCGAGCACCTGGTCGTCGCTGCTGCTCTACCTGCTGCCGTTCGTCCTCTTCTTCGGCCTGTGGTTCCTGCTGATGAACAACCTGCAGGGCGGCGGCTCGAAGGTCATGTCGTTCGGCAAGTCGCGTGCCAAGCGGCTTTCCGCCGACTCGCCGAAGATCAGCTTCCGCGACGTCGCGGGGGTGGATGAGGCGGTCGAGGAGCTGCACGAGATCAAGGAGTTCCTCGAGAACCCGAAGAAGTTCCAGGCGCTCGGGGCACGGATCCCCACGGGCGTGCTGCTGTACGGACCGCCCGGCACCGGCAAGACCCTGCTCGCGCGCGCCGTCGCCGGCGAGGCGGGCGTGCCGTTCTTCTCGATCTCCGGCTCGGACTTCGTCGAGATGTTCGTCGGCGTCGGCGCCTCGCGCGTGCGCGACCTCTTCGAGCAGGCCAAGCAGAACAGCCCGTGCATCATCTTCATGGACGAGATCGACGCCGTCGGGCGCCACCGCGGAGCCGGGCTCGGCGGCGGCCACGACGAGCGCGAGCAGACGCTCAACCAGCTGCTCGTCGAGATGGACGGCTTCGAGGCGAAGGACAACATCATCATGATCGCGGCCACCAACCGGCCCGACATCCTCGACCCGGCCCTGCTGCGCCCCGGCCGCTTCGACCGCCAGATCGCCGTCGACCGCCCGGACCGCAAGGGCCGCGCCAAGATCCTCGATGTCCACACGCGCGGCAAGCCGCTGGCCAAGGGCATCAACATCGACGCGCTCGCAGGCCAAACGCCCGGCTTCACCGGCGCCGACCTCTCGAACCTGATCAACGAGGCGGCGCTGCTGGCGGCGCGAACCGGCAAGCGAGAGATCACCCAGATCGAGCTCGAGGAGGGGATCCTGCGCGTGATCGCCGGCCCCGAGAAGAAGACGCGCGTGATGAGCGATCGGGAACGGCGCATCACGGCATACCACGAGATGGGGCACGCGATCGTCGGCCACTACCTCGAGTTCGCCGACCCGGTCCACAAGATCTCGGTGATCTCGCGCGGGCGCGCGCTCGGCTACACGATCTCGATGCCGACCGAGGATCGCTTCCTGACCACGCGCTCGGAGCTGCTCGACACGATGGCGATGACGCTCGGCGGCCGCGCCGCCGAAGAGGTCGTGTTCGGCGAGATCACGACCGGTGCCTCCAACGATCTCGAGAAGGTCACAGCGACGGCGAAGCAGATGGTGATGCGCTTCGGCATGAGCGACAAGCTCGGGCCTCGCGTCTATGGCCACGACCACGGAATGCCGTTCCTCGGCCGCGAGTTCTCCAGCGAGCCCGACTACTCCGACGAGATCGCGCGCGAGATCGACGACGAGGTGCGCCGCATCATCGAGGGCGCCCACGAGCGCGCGCGAACGATCCTGGACGAGCAGCGCGAGCGCCTCGACCGGATCTCGGAGATCCTCCTGCGCCGTGAGACGATCGAGAAGGAGCAGTTCGAGAAGCTGCTGGCCGGAGCCGCCGAGGCCGACGTGTTCGGCCCCGACGAGCCGAACGCGCCCGAGCTGCCGCCGGGGCCGGTCCCCGCTCCGGAGCGCACCCGCCCCGAGGCGGCACGCCCGCTGCCGCGCCCAGGCCTCGCCGCCGAGATGCGCGGCGAGCAGCCGTCGCGTCCGACGCTCGACTGACCGGCGACGCGCCGGCGGCGCGACACGCCGGGCTGACGTCGCGTCGCGCCTCTGACAGGATTGCCCGCGTGCACGGCGAGATCCGGATCATGGGGATCCTCAACGTGACGCCGGATTCCTTCTCCGACGGCGGGCGCTACCTCGACGCCGGCGCGGCGATCGAGCACGGTCTCGCGCTGGCTGCCGAAGGTGCGGCGATCATCGACGTCGGCGGCGAGTCGACGCGTCCCGGTTCGGCCGGGGTCGAGCTGCGTGAGGAGCTGCGCCGCGTCGTCCCGGTCGTCGAGGGGCTGGTCAGCGCCGGTGTCGGGGCGGCGGTGTCGATCGACACCTCGAAGGTCGAGGTCGCGGCGGCCGCGCTGGACGCCGGCGCCACGTTCGTCAACGACGTCACCGCCTTCCGCGCGGCCCCGGAGATGGCGGCGCTGGTGGCGGAGCGCGGCGTCGAGTGCTGCCTGACCCACATGCAGGGCGAGCCGCTCACGATGCAGGACGCGCCGCGCTACGACGACGTGGTGGGCGAGGTGCGCGATTTCCTGGCCGAGCGTGTTGCCTTCGCGCTCGCCGCCGGGATCGAGCGCGAGCGGATCGTGGTCGATCCGGGCTTCGGCTTCGGCAAGACGGTCAAGCACAACCTCGAGCTGCTCGACCGGCTCGACGAGCTGGCCGCGCTCGGCCAGCCGATCCTGGTCGGAACCTCGCGCAAGTCGTTCCTCGGCGCGCTCACCGGGCGGCGCGAGCACGACCGGCTCGCCGCGACGATCGCCACCAACGTGATCGCGCTGCTGCATGGCGCGAGCGTGTTTCGCGTCCACGACGTCGCCGCGGTCGGTGACGCTCTCGCGGTCGCGGCTGCTACGGTCAGCTGGCGATGAACGACGAGCCCGATGACGAGCTGGACGCCGACGACGAGCTGGAGCTCGAGGGCGGCGCGCAGACGGTCGTCACGATCGAGATCTCGGGGCTTTCGCTGTACACGCACGTCGGCGTCAGCGCCGCCGAGCGCGAGGTGGGACAGCGACTGCTGTTCGACATCCGCATCGACGTGGGCGAGTCCGACGCCACCGAGACCGACCGCATCGAGGACACCGTCGACTACGCCGAGGTCTGCCAGCTCGTCGCGCTGATCGCCCAGCAGCGCAACTACAAGACGCTCGAGCGCCTGTGCACCGTGGTCGCCGACCGCATCATCGAGGACTTCGGCGCCGAGGCCGTGTGGGTCAAGGCCGCGAAGCCCGAGCCGCCGATCCCGCTGGCGGTCGAAGAGGTCTCGGTGGAGGTCTGGCGCGAGCTGCCGGAGTGAGCGCAGCCCGGGTCGGCTACCTCGGGCTCGGCTCGAACGTCGGCGAGCGCCGCGCGAACCTGCAGGGCGCACTCGACGGCCTGGCGGCGCACGGCGTCGCCGTGCTCGAGTCATCCAGCACCTATGACACCGACCCCGTCGGGGAGATCGTCGATCAGCCGAGCTTCCTCAACGCGTGCCTGCGAATCGAAACGGCGCTCGAGCCGCTGGAGCTGCTCGACGCCTGCAAGCAGCTCGAGCGCGAACTGGGCCGCCCGGCGGACGGCGTGCGCCACGGCCCGCGGTTGATCGACATCGACGTGCTGCTGCTGGGAAAGCTCGAGCACGCCTCGGAGCGCCTGCGGCTGCCGCACGAGCAGGTCCTCACCCGCCGCTTCGTCCTGATCCCGCTGCTCGAGCTCGACTTCGAGCTGCGCACGCCCGCCGGCGAGCGGCTCGCCGACGCGCTCGTGGCGCTCGACTTCGACGAGGGCGTGCGCTGGGCAGGCCCTCGACTGGATCTGCCGGCGACGGCGCCGCTGTAGGCCCATAATCCGCCTGTGCTCCTCGTCGTCGACGTCGGCAACACGCAGACCTACTTCGGCGCCGTGCGCGACGGCGAGATCGTCGAGCGCTGGCGCTTCGCGAGCGACCGCAGCTCAACCTCCGACGAGCTCGGGGCGACGCTGCGCAACCTGCTCGCGCTGCGCAGCCTCGGCTTCGACGACGTGCACGCGTCGGTCCTGTCCTCGACGGTCCCTGAGCTCGCGCCCGAGTGGGTCGAGATGGCGCGCCGCTACCTCGGCCACGAGATGCTGGTCGTCGGCCCCGGGGTCAAGACCGGAATGCCGATCCGGATGGACAACCCGCGCGAGCTGGGCGCCGACCGCCTCGTCAACGCGCTCGCCGCCTGGACGCGCCTGCGACGCGCCTGCATCGTGGTCGACTTCGGCACGGCGATCACCTACGACGTGGTCTCCGCCGAGGGCGAGTACCTGGGCGGGATCATCTCGCCCGGAATCGGGATCTCGCTCGAGGCGCTGGCACTGCGTGCGGCAAAGGTGCCCGAGGTCGAGCTGGGCGAGCCGCGGTCGCTGATCGGCAAGACGACCGCCGACGCGGTTCGCTCGGGCATCGTCTACGGCTTCGCCGGACAGGTCGACGGGATCGTCGGGCGCCTGCGCGTCGAGCTCGGCGTCGACGCCCCGGTGATCGCAACCGGCGGCTTCGCCCACCACCTCGTTCCCTCCTACACCGAGTCGATCGACGAGGTCGACGAGCAGCTGACGCTCGAGGGGCTGCGCCTGATCTGGGAGCTCAACCGATGAGCGAGGAGAGCGCGCCGTCGAAAGACTGGATCCGCTCGCTCCAGGACTCGAGCGGCACCAGCTTCCAGGCGAGCGTCCGCGACTCGTAGTCCAGCTGCACCGCGAACTGGGTCGTCGAGACGATCTGGTCGTGAAGCCAGTCGTCACCGAAGATGCCGGCGTACTCCGCCGCCACCGAGGAGCGCGCCAGCTTGCTCTGGTGAAAGGTCCGCGCGTCGGTCGGCTCGTTGTGCGAGAGGATCTCCGCAAGCCAGTCCAGGCGCCCCTGCAGCTCGACGTGGCGGTCGAAGACCTCGGTGTAGGGCCCGGCGCCGACCATCACCGACGCCCAGTCGGCGATCACTCCCCGGCAGTGGGCGGCGAGGATGACCGACATCTCCTGCAGCACTCTGCGGCGCTCGGCGTCGGCGAGCATCGCCTTGGTGGCGGCGGAGAAGGCGGAGGTGTCAAGTGCGAGCCTGGCGCCCTCCAGCAGGCCCGCGGTCGCCCCGGTCTGGATCTCCTGCTCGGTGATCAGCTCGACGAACCCCATCCAGCTCGCCCGCGCACCCTGGACGAGCTGGAAGAGAACGTACTGTGCGAGCACGCTCCAGCGGCGGCGGTCGCGGCGGTCGAGCGCCTCGTTCAGCACGATCACGGTCACCGCGAGCACGAGCAGGCTCGCGATCAGCGAGGTGAGCATCGCGTGCGAGCTCCAGAACGAGCCGAAGACGAAGTCGGAGCCTGCGGCGAGCGCGATCACGACCACGCCCAGCGCGGAGGCGACGATAAGCCGTCGGGTGCTCTCCATCGGCGCGCAGACTACCCTGGGATGGTGCCCGAGCTCACCGACCCCATCACGATCGGCGGCGTCGAGCTGCCCAACCGGCTGGTGCTCGCACCGCTCGCCGGAATCGGCAGCTGGTTCGTGCGGCTGCAGGCGCGACGCCACGGCGCGGGCCTCGTGGTCTCGGAGATGGTGTCGAGCTTCGCCGTCCACTACCGCAACGAGAAGACCCTGCGCGAGCTGCTGCGGATCGACCCGCGCGAGCACGAGGGCGGGGCGGTGTCGATCCAGCTGTTCGGCGCCGATCCGCAGGTGATGCGCTCCGCCGCGGCGAGCGTGGCTGCTGCCGGCGCCGACATGATCGACATCAACATGGGCTGCCCGGTGCCGAAGGTCTGCAAGACCGGTGCGGGGGCCGCGCTGCTGGCCGACCCCGACCGCGCGGTCGCGGTGGCGCGGGCCGCCGTCGAGGGCGGCGGGCTGCCGGTCACCGTCAAGCTGCGCTCGGGCTGGCGCGCCGGCGAGATCGACGGCGTGGCGCTCGCGCACCGGCTGGTCAGGGAGGCGGGCGTCGCGGCGATCGCGTTGCATCCGCGGCCTGCGACCGTCGCGCATCGCGGGCAGCCGGACTACGCGTTGGCCGCCGAGCTGGTGCGCACGCTCGACGCTCCGGTGCTGCTGAGCGGCGGACTGCGCAGCGCCGAGGCCGTGCGCGAGGCCTATCGGCAGACGAACGTGACGGCGGTGATGCTGGCGCGGGGAGCGCTGGGCAACCCGTGGCTGTTCGAAGAGCTGCTCGGGCGCCGCGAGCTGCCCCCCAGCGCGGACGAGGTGCTGGCCGAGCTGGACTGGGTGATCGGCTGCGCCAGCGAGCATCTCGGCGTGGAGCGGGCGGGTCGATACCTGCGCCGCTTCTACCCGTGGTATGTGGAACGGCTCGACCTCGAGCCGGCGCGGGCCAAGGCGCTGCAGAGCGCTTTGCAGCAGGTTGCGTCCTTTGCGCTCGTGCGTGAGCTGCTCGAGCGCTCGCTTGACGCGCAACCCGTTTGAGTTGCTCGCTATACTGCCCGGCCGCTGCGCCCACTCAGCGAACGAGGACCCATGCCGAAGGACGTCATCCTCACTCCAGAGGGACTGGAGAAACTCCAGTCGGAACTCGACTACCTCTCGACGGAGAAGCGCCGCGAGGTGGCCGAACGGATCAAGGACGCGCGCGAGTTCGGCGACATCGCCGAGAACGCGGAGTACGACGACGCCAAGAACGAGCAGGCGCGGCTCGAGGCGCGGATTGCCGTGGTGGCCGAGAAGCTGCGGATGGCGACCGTGATCGAGGCCGACGGGTTGTCGACCGACGTCGTCGCCGTCGGGTCCGTCGTGCACGTCAAGGACGAGAAGACCGGCAAGTCCGCGCGTTACACGATCGTCGGCTCGGCCGAGGCCAAGCCGGCGGAGAACAAGCTCTCCAACGAGTCGCCGGTCGGGCGCGCGCTGCTCGGCCGCAAGCGCAACGAGATCGTCTCGGTGCAGGTGCCCCGCGGGCCGGCGCGCAAGCTCAAGATCACCAAGATCGACGTCGGTCTCAAGTAACGCCGATTTCGGGCTCGCGCCGGAATCGAGTCAGCCTCCTCTGAAGTAGCCTCCACCCGTGAGCGGAGAAGACCACGGCCTGCCTGAGCTGCTCGCCGCTCGGCGAGCGAAGCTGGAGCGCCTGCGCGCAGCCGGGGTGGATCCGTTCCCGCACGACTTCGACGGGGTGGAGCCGGTGGCGGCGGTTCTGGCGGAGCACGCCGGGCTCGCCGCCGGTGAGGAGACCGAG
This sequence comes from uncultured Solirubrobacterales bacterium, assembly GCA_963830975.1. GTDB lineage: Bacteria > Actinomycetota > Thermoleophilia > Solirubrobacterales > Solirubrobacteraceae > Palsa-513. The sequence goes on along the minus strand of CAWHOI010000004.1, from coordinate 1,851,407 downwards.
GCGGCGCATCGCGTCGCCGGACGGATCGCTGCGCGACGGGATGCCGGCAAGGCCGCGTTCCTCGATCTCGTGGACCGCTCGGGGCGCATCCAGCTGCACGCACGCGTCGACGAGCTCGGCGAGGAGGGCTTCGAGCGCCTCGTTTCGCTGGACATCGGCGATCTGGTGGGGATCGACGGTGTGGCCGTTCGCACCAGGCGCGGCGAGCTGTCGCTGCGGGTGAGCGGGTTCACGCTGCTCGCCAAATCGCTTCGGCCGCCGCCCGACGACTACCACGGACTGAGCGATGTCGAGACCCGCTTCCGGCGGCGGGAGCTCGACCTGATCGCCAACGCGGACACGCGCGAGCTGTTCGCGACGCGCGCGCGGATCGTCAGCGCGGTCCGCCGTGCGCTCGACGACTCCGGCTTCATCGAGGTCGAGACGCCGGTTCTGCAGCCGATATACGGCGGCGCCGCCGCGCGCCCGTTCGTCACCCACCACAACGCACTCGATCGCCGGCTGTTCCTGCGGATCGCGACCGAGCTCTACCTCAAGCGGGCGATCGTCGGTGGCCTCGAGCGGGTCTACGAGCTGGGCAAGGACTTTCGCAACGAGGGGCTCTCGCCCAAGCACAACCCCGAGTTCACGATGGTCGAGTGGTATGAGGCCTACGCCGACTACGAGGACGCGGCGACGCGGCTCGAGTCGGTCGTCGGCGCGGCCGCGGCGAGCGTCGAGCGGCCGGCGATCGATTTCGCCGCCCCGTGGCGCCGGGTGACGCTGCGCGAGGCGATCGCCGAACAGACGGGGATCGACGTGCTCGCCGTGCGTGAGCCGGCGACGCTGAGCGCGGCGATCGCGGACGCCGGCCTCGGACTCGAGACCGAGGGCCGCGGCTGGGCCGCGCTGGTCGACGACCTGCTGTCGAGGTTCGTCGAGCCGACGCTCCAGGCGCCGACCTTCGTGTTCGACTACCCGATCGAGCTCTCGCCGTTCGCCAAGCGCCACCGTTCCGAGCCGGGCCTCGTCGAGCGCTGGGAGGCCTACGCGGGCGGGATCGAGATCGCAAACGCCTTCAGCGAGCTCAACGACCCCGACGAGCAGCGGGCCCGGTTCGTCGCGGCCCGCGAGCAGGCGGCGGCCGGCGATGAGGAGGCGCAGCCGTTCGATGAGGCGTTTCTGGCCGCGCTGGAGCAGGGGATGCCGCCGACAGCCGGTGTCGGCCTGGGGATCGACCGCCTGGTGATGCTGCTGTGCGCGCGCCGCGCGATCCGCGAGGTGATCCTCTTCCCGGCGCTGCGCGATCCGTAGTGCGCGATCGCGTATCTCGTCGAGGCTGCGCAATTCGGTAACGCAACCGTCCAGGGGTGCCCGAGGCGCTTGGTAGACTGGGTGGTGCGCTGATCTGGGTTCAGGGCTCAACCGTTCGGCAAGCGGAGCCGAATAGGCGAGCATCCCACCGCATTGGCGTCCCCGCGACAGGCGAGGGTGATATCCGGACCGCCCCACCAAGATGTAGGCAGGAAGGACGCAGGCGAGATGTTCGAGCGATTCACAGAGCGCGCCAGGCAGGTGGTCGTTCTCGCGCAGGAAGAGGCGCGGACGCTCAAGCACAACTACATCGGCACCGAGCACATCCTGCTCGGCCTGTTGCGCGAGGAGGAGGGGCTCGCGGCCCGCGTGCTGGAGAGCCTCGACATCACCGTCGAGCGCGTGCGTGGCCAGGTCGTGCGGATCGTCGGGTCCGGCGAGGAGGTCACCTCCGGGCAGATCCCGTTCACGCCGCGCGCCAAGAAGGTGCTCGAGCTCGCCCTGCGCGAGGCGCTGAGCCTCGGCCACAACTACATCGGCACCGAGCACATCCTGCTCGGCCTGGTGCGTGAGAACGAGGGCGTCGCAGCACGCATCCTGCTCGACTTCGACGCCGACTCCGAGAAGATCCGCAACGAGGTCATCCGCATGCTCTCCGGCCCCAGCGGCCGGCGCGGCGGTCCGGGCGCGGTCGCCGGCGCGGCCGGCGTGGCCGACGCGAAGAAGTCCTCGAAGCTGCTCGACCAGTTCGGACGCAACCTGACCAAGCTCGCCGCCGACGGCAAGCTCGACCCGGTCGTCGGGCGCGAGACAGAGATCGAGCGGATCATGCAGATCCTCTCGCGGCGGACCAAGAACAACCCCGTGCTGATCGGGGAGCCGGGCGTCGGCAAGACCGCGGTGGTCGAGGGCCTCGCCCAGCGGATCACCAACTCCGAGGTCCCCGAGCTGCTCAAGAACAAGCAGATCTACACGCTCGACCTTGCGGCGCTGGTCGCCGGCTCGAAGTACCGCGGAGAGTTCGAGGAGCGCCTGAAGAAGGTGATGAAGGAGATCACCCAGCGCGGCGACATCATCCTGTTCATCGACGAGCTGCACAACCTCGTCGGCGCGGGCGCCGCGGAGGGCGCGATCGACGCGGCGTCGATCCTCAAGCCGGCGCTCGCACGCGGCGAGCTGCAGACGATCGGCGCGACCACGCTGGACGAGTACCGCAAGTACCTCGAGCGCGACTCGGCGCTGGAGCGCCGCTTCCAGCAGATCCGCGTCGATGAGCCGACCGTGGAGCAGACGGTCGAGATCCTGCGCGGCCTGCGCGACCGCTACGAGCAGCACCACAAGGTGACGATCACCGACGACGCCCTCGCGGCCGCCGGCGAGCTCGCCGACCGCTACATCTCCGACCGCTTCCTGCCGGACAAGGCGATCGACCTGATCGACGAGGCGGCTTCGCGGATGCGGATCAAGTCGATGACGGCGCCGCCCGCCAACCGTGAGCTCGAGCAGGAGATCGAGACGACGCGGCGCGAGAAGGAGGCCGCGATCGAGGCGCAGGAGTTCGAGAACGCCGCGAACCTGCGCGACAAGGAGCGCAAGCTGACGACCAAGAAGCGCGAGCTCGAAGAGCAGTGGGAGGCCGGCGAGACCGGTGGCGAGCGCCCGTCGATCGGCGAGGAGGAGATCGCCGACATCGTCTCGATGTGGACCGGCATCCCCGTCTTCAAGCTGACCGAGGCCGAGACGGCCAAGCTGATGCGCATGGAAGAGGAGCTTCACAAGCGGGTGATCGGCCAGCACCCGGCTATCGAGGTTATCTCGAAGGCGATCCGGCGCTCCCGCGCCGGCCTTAAAGATCCCAAGCGGCCGACCGGCTCGTTCGTGTTCCTGGGACCGTCCGGCGTCGGCAAGACCGAGCTTGCGCGCACGCTCGCCGAGTTCCTGTTCGGCGACGAGGACTCGATGGTCCGAATCGACATGTCGGAGTACATGGAGAAGCACGCCGTGTCGCGGCTCGTCGGCTCGCCCCCCGGCTACATCGGCTACGACGAGGGCGGCCAGCTGACCGAGGCGGTGCGGCGCAAGCCCTACTGCGTGCTGCTGCTCGACGAGATCGAGAAGGCCCACTCGGACGTCTTCAACATCCTGCTGCAGATCCTCGAGGACGGCCGGCTGACCGACTCGCAGGGGCGGACGGTGGACTTCCGCCATGCGATCGTGATCATGACCTCGAACATCGGGGCGCAGGAGATCGCGCGCAACACGCCGCTGGGATTCGCGGTCTCCGACGACGAGACCGGGATCACCTACGACGACATGAAGAACCGGATCATGGGCGAGCTGAAGAAGGTCTTCCGTCCCGAGTTCCTCAACCGCATCGACGACGTGATCGTCTTCCACAAGCTGCAGCGCGACGAGATCAAGCAGATCGTGGAGCTGCTGCTGCTGCGGATCCGCCACTCGATGGCCGAGCGCGAGCTGGTGTTGGACCTGACCGACGAGGCCAAGGACCTGCTGGTCGAGAAGGGCTGGGATCCGGCGATGGGTGCGCGCCCGCTGCGCCGAGCGATCCAGCGCTACATCGAGGACCCGCTCGCCGACTTCGTCCTTCGCTCGCAGCTGCCGGCCGGCGCGACGGTGGTCGTCGACCCGATGCCCGACGGCCAGGACGGCGAGGTGCGCCTGACGATCGTCAAGCCGAAGAAGGCGAAGACGCCGGTTGCGGTCGGCGCAGGCGGCGCCGAGGCCGAGGCCGAGGCCGAGACCGACGACGCCGGCGAGGGCTCCGCTGCGAGCGGCGAGCTCGACGACGCGGTCGAGGACGTCGGGAGCGAGCCGAGCGCCGACTGACGGTGCGGGTCGGGGATCGCGCGGCAGCGCGACCCCCCGCCGACGGTAACGCGGAACGGTCCGCCCGGCGGCGGGCGTCTCTTCAGGAGCTGTGGCGCTGCACGTCCGCGGGCGGCATGGCCGGCTCGGGCGTGTCGGCGGATCTCGGGCGCCGGTCCTGCTGGTGTGGAAGGACCACCCGGGCGGCGTCGCCGGCGGTCAGGGTCGGGTAGAGCGCGCGAATCGCGAAACCCGCGGCCGCGGCGCCGGCGAGCTGGGCCACGACGAAGCCCGGGACCGACGCCGGTGCGATCCCGGCGAACGTGTTCGAGAACATTCGTCCGATGCTGATCGCGGGGTTGGCGAAGCTCGTCGAGCTCGTGAAGAAGTAGCCGGCGGCGATGTAGGCGCCGACCGCGGCTGGCGCCGCGTTGGAGCGGCGCGTGCGCGCGAGCGCGAAAATCACCATCAACAGGCCAAGCGTCGCGACGATCTCTGCGAGCAGGTGCGCGGCCGACGCGCGGTGCTTGCTCGAGATCGTGACGATCGTCTTCGCGAACATGGCGTTGGCGACGATCGCACCGCCGATGCAGCCGGCGACCTGGACCGGCACGTAGGCCAGCGCGTGCCGCCAGCGCAGCCCTCCGAAGGTCGCGTCGAGGAGCGAGACGACCGGGTTGAAGTGGCCGCCCGAGACCGCTCCGAACATCAGGATGATCGTGAACAGGCCTGCGCCGGTGGCGGCCGCGTTTTCGAGCAGCTCGAGCCCCGTGTCGCCCGGCGAGAGCCGCTGCGCGGCGATGCCCGAGCCGATCACGACGGCGGCGAGGAAAGCGGAGCCGAGAAGCTCGGCGAGCAGCCGTCGGCGAAGCTCGCGATCCATCGCTCAGCTGCCGCCCTGACGCTCGTCCGCGGGCAGGGCGTCGATGAGATCGCGCACGCGCGCCTCGATCGCGTCGCGGACCGCCCTGACCTCCGCGAGCGGACGCCCCGCCGGGTCCGGGAGGTCCCAGTCGAGCACCTTGGCCGGCACGTAGGGGCACGCGTCGCCGCAGCCCATCGTGACCGCCAGCTCCGCGCGCTGCTGCATCTCGACCGTCAGCCTCTTCGGACTGCGTTCGGAGATGTCGATTCCGACCTCGCGCATCACCTCGACGACCTCTGGCCAGATCCGGCTCGCCGGGTTGGTGCCGGCGGATTCGCCATGCGCGCCCGCGGGCGCATCGCGCTCGAAGAACGCCTGTGCCATCTGCGAGCGGCCGGCGTTGTGGTTGCAAACGAACAGGACGTAGGTCATCGCGGGCTCCAGAGATGGGCGCGGCGTTCGGTGGGGCGACAGTATTACATTGACAGTTGTCGTTTCAATCGATATAAGTAGATAGATGGGCGTCGATCTACAGCTTGCACCCAAGACCAAGCGTCCGGCGGGCGTGCCGTGCTGCGAGCCGGTCGTGTACCCCGAGGTCGAGCGCGACGAGGCTGAGCGTGTGGCGGCCATCGCCAAGGCGCTCGGCGACCCCGTCCGGCTGCAGCTCGTGGACGTGCTGCGAAAGCACGCCGGGAAGGTCTGCGTCTGCGAGCTCGTGCCGCTCTTCGACCTCCGCCAACCGACCGTCTCCCACCACCTGAAGGTCCTCCGCGACGCAGGCATCGTCGGGTCGGAGCGACAGGGCCTGTGGGCCTACTACTACGTGATCCCCGACGCGTTGAAGGAGCTGTCGACATGGCTGAGCTGAGCGACGTCCGTGAAGCGGTGCGCAGGCGCTACGCCGCCGCCGCCAAGACGGCGGCGACGCGGACCGCGGACGGCTGTTGCGGCGGCGGCCCGACGACCTGCAGCCCGGCCGACGCTGCCGGTGTGTTCGGCGGCCGCCTCTACGACGGTGCCGCGACCGACGCGGTTCCGCAGGCCGCGCTGGACGCATCGCTCGGCTGTGGCGTGCCGACGGCGGTGGCCGACCTGCGTGAAGGCGAGACCGTGCTCGACCTCGGCTCGGGCGCCGGCGCGGACGTGCTGATCTCGGCCGCGCGCGTCGGTGCGAGCGGCAGGGCGATCGGGCTCGACATGACCGATGAGATGCTCGAGCTCGCGCGCGAGAACGCGAAGGCCGCGGGCGTCGCAAACGTCGAGTTCCTCAAGGGCTACCTGGAACAGATACCGCTCCCGGACGCGAGCGTCGACGTCGTGATCTCCAATTGCGTCATCAACCTCGCCGCCGACAAGCGGACCGTCATCCGCGAGGCGGCCCGGGTGCTGCGCCCGGGAGGACGGTTCGCCGTCTCGGACGTGATCGCCGCCCCCGACCTCGACGAGGCGACCAGAGCAGACGTCGCGTCCTGGACGGGCTGCGTCGCCGGCGCACTCACCGAAGCGGAATTTCGCGCAGCTCTCGCCGACGCCGGCTTCGAGCGGATCGAGATCACGCCGACGCACGCCGTGCACGCATGCGCGAGCGCCGCGATCGTCCGCGCGAACAAGCCGCGGCCCGCCGCCGAGGGGTAGCGCCGCGGCGTGGAAGCGGGCCGCGCGCCTGACGGGGCCCTCGCGCGCGGAGGTCCTCGCTCACCGGATACCGTCCCCGCCCGCGCGTAGAGTCGGCGGCGTGGCACGGTCTTCAACGGTTCACGTCTGCTCGCTGTGCGGTCACGAGGAGCCGCGCTGGCACGGGCGCTGCCCCGGCTGCGGTGAGTGGAACACGCTCGTCGAGGAGCCGCGCGGCCGCGCGGCGCCGCGCGCCGGCGGTGTGAGCGCGGTCAAGCCGATTGCGCTGGCCGACGTCTCGGCGCCCGAGGTGCCGCGCTACGCGACCGGGATCGGCGAGCTCGACCGGGTGCTCGGCGGTGGGATCGTTCCCGGCTCCGTCGTGCTGCTCGGGGGCGCGCCCGGGATCGGCAAATCGACGCTGACGAACATGGTGCTCGGGAACCTGGCGGGCGCCGGCCATCGCACGCTGTATGTGTCCGGCGAGGAGTCGACGGCGCAGGTCGCGCTGCGCGCGGCGCGCCTGCCGGGAGCCGCGCTGGCCGTTCCGGCCGTGGCCGAGACCGACCTCGAGACGGTGGTTGCGATCCTCGAGCGAGAGCTGCCCGAGGTGTGCGTGATCGACTCCGTGCAGACGCTCGACGCGCGCGAGCTGACGAGCGTCGCCGGATCGGTCGGCCAGGTGCGCGAGGTCGCCGCACGGATCGTCGGCGTGGCCAAGCGGCGGCGGATCGCGGTACTGCTGGTGGGGCACGTGACCAAGGACGGCGCGCTCGCCGGGCCGCGCGTGCTCGAGCACCTGGTCGACTGCGTGCTTGCCTTCGAAGGGGAGCGAGAGCGCAGCTACCGCACCCTGCGCGCGATCAAGAACCGCTTCGGCTCGACCAACGAGGCGGGCGTGTTCGAAATGCGCCAGGGCGGCCTGGTGGAGGTGCTCGACGCCTCCGCCCGCTTCGTCGAGGGCGCGACCCGCGCACCCGGAAGCGTCGTGCTGGCGGCGATGGAGGGCAGTCGCCCGCTGCTCGTCGAGGTCCAGGCTCTCGTGTCGCCGTCGGACCTCGTGCCGCCACGCCGCGTCGTGAACGGGCTCGACCGCAACCGCCTGGCGCTCGTGCTCGCCGTCCTCGGACGGCACGGAGGCGTGCCACTCGGCGGTTCGGACGTGTTCGTGAACGTAGTCGGCGGCGTGCGGGTCGATGAGCCGGGCGCGGATCTCGCCGTGGCGCTCGCGGTGGCAAGCGCGGCTCGGGGCGTTGCGCTTGGTCCGGACGATGCGCCGGCGCCGCTCGCCGCGTTCGGCGAGCTCGGCCTGACCGGCGAACTTCGCTGGGTTGCCCATCCCGAGCGGCGCCTCGCCGAGGCGCGCAGGTTCGGACTCGATCCGGTGATCGCGCCGCCCGGCAGCGAGGCGACCGAGGTCGCCACGCTGCGCGCCGCGCTGGCGTGCGCGTTCGCCTCGCCGACGCGCGCCATCCGCCCCGCCGCCGCCTGAGGGCACGAGGATGATCGTCGGCCTCGACCACGTGCAGCTGGCCGCCCCGCCCGGTTGCGAGGCGCGGGTGCGCGCGTTCTACGGCGAGCTGCTCGGGCTCGCCGAGATCGCCAAGCCGAAGACGCTGGCTCCGCGCGGCGGCGTGTGGTTCGGTCTCGGCGCCGCGCAGCAGTTGCACGTCGGCGTGGAGCAGGGGTTCGTTGCCGCGCGCAAGGCCCATCCTGCGTTCGGGGTGGAGTCGGTCGACGCTCTGGAGGCGCTCGCCGGCGAGCTCGACCGCCACGGCCACGCGGTGAGCTGGGACGGCGATCTGCCGGGCGTGCGGCGCTTCTACGTGGACGACCCGTTCGGTAACCGGCTCGAGCTGCTGGCGCGCTGAGGCGCGCCAAACCACTGCCCGAAGGGGTGGCGCGGGCCGAAAAACCCCACCAACAGGGGGCCTTTTTCGACGGATCGCGCTAGAATGCGGAAAGCATGGCAGCGACTCGATCTGACGACGTACACGACATCGAGTCGCGACAGGATCCGAAGCTGGTCCGAGCACTCGAGATGGTGGCGCCCGGCACGGCGCTGCGGGAGGGCATCGACAACATCCTGCACGCGCGCACCGGGGGGCTGCTGGTGATCGGCGAGCCCGAGGAGCTGGCATTCCTGTTCTCCGGCGGGATCAAGGTCGACGTCGACTACACACCGGCGCTGCTGTACCAGCTGGCGAAGATGGACGGGGCGATCACGCTCAACGCCAACGCGACGAAGATCCCGATGGCCAACGTGCAGCTGATGCCCGATCCGACGATCCTCTCCGTCGAGACCGGCACCCGCCACCGCACCGCCGAGCGCGTGGCCAAGCAGACCGACGCGCTGGTGATCGCGATCTCCCAGCGCCGCGAGGTGATCTCGCTCTACGTCGGCGCCGTGAAGTACATCCTCGAGGACATCCCCGTCGTCCTGGCGAAGGCCAACCAGGCGCTCGCCACGCTCGACAAGTACCGCGCCCGCCTCGACCAGGTCTCGACACGCCTGACCGCGCTCGAGTTCGAGGGCGGCGGGACGCTGCACGACGTTCTGACGGTCCTGCAGCGCAGCGAGCTGGTCACGCGCATGGCGGTCGAGATCGAGCGCCACATCGTCGAACTTGGCAGCGAGGGACGGCTGATCGAGATGCACCTCGAGGAGACGATGCTCGGCACCGCCGCCGAGAAGGCCGCGCTCGTTCACGACTACATCGCGGGCGACGGCGACGACGAGTTCGCCTCGGTGCTCGAGTCGATTGGCCGCCTCGGCCACCAGGACCTGCTCGACTTCGGGCGGCTGGCCGAGCTGCTCGGCTATGACCGCAAGCTGAACACGCTGGACTACCCGGTTGCGCCGCGTGGCTATCGCATCCTCGGGCGCATCCCGCGCCTGCCGAAGCTGATCGTCACCAACATCGTGCGCAGCTTCGGCGGGCTCGACGAGCTGCTCGCAGCGAGCGACCCGGAGCTCGAGGCAGTCGAGGGGGTCGGCGAGATCCGTGCGAAGGACATCCGCGAGGGCCTTCGGCGGTTGCAGGAGATCAACCTCGTGGATCGCTATCTGCAAACGTGAAACAGCCTCGCCCGCCAGGCATGGCGGGCGTGCCAGCCAAGGAGGAGGACACCATTCCCGGAACAGTCGAAGCTAGCCTGCTGGAGGATGACCTGGACCCGGAGTCGGAGATCGAGGCCGAGCTCGACGCCGACCACGAGGTCGACGCCGACATCGATGCGGACGCCGACGCCGAGCTCGACCCGGACGTCGATCTCGACGAGGACATCGAGGTCACCGTGCGGGGCGAGCACATCGAATTCGAGCTCGGCGACAACGTCGTGTACCCGCACCACGGAGCCGGGCAGGTGCAGGCCAAGGAGATCAAGGAGGTGTTCGGCGAGCGCCGCGAGTACCTGACGATCAAGATCCTGCACAACGACATGACCGTGATGGTCCCGACGGAGAACGCCGCGCTGGCGGGCCTGCGTCGCGTGATCGACGAGGAGACCGTGGAGAAGGTCCTCAACGTGCTCCGCGACGACGTCTCGGACATGCCGAAGAACTGGAATCGCCGGTTCAAGCACAACCGCGACAAGATCAAGACCGGCGACATCTACGAGCTCGCGGAGGTTGTCCGCAACCTGGCGCTGCGCGAGAACGAGAAGGGCCTCTCCAGCGGGGAGAAGCAGATGTACACGCGGGCCAAGAAGATCCTTGCCTCCGAGCTGATGTACGCGCTCGACAAGGACGAGACCGAGGCCGAGCAGTATCTCGACGCGCTGCTGTCACGCTCGCCGAAGGCCGACGCTGTGGCCGGCGGGCGCTGAAGTCGCGGGAGGAAACGGAGCCATGGCGGTCGCGCTTGTCGTGGCCGCCGGACGAGGGGAGCGTCTTGGGTCCACCGGACCCAAGACGCTTGTCGAGCTCGGTGGTCGGCCGATGTTGGACTGGAGCGTCGCGGCGCTGCGCGCCGTTGCGGCGATCACGGAGATCGTCGTCGCGCTGCCGTCCGGCGTCTCCGCGCCGGACGGTTGCATCGGCGTGACCGGAGGCGAGGTTCGCTCGGCGTCGGTGCGAGCGGCGCTCGCCGCCGCCTCGCCCGGGGCTGGAGTCGTGCTGGTGCACGACGGCGCTCGTCCGCTCGTCACGCCGGCGCTGATCGAAGCGGTGCTCGCGGCGCTCGACGGCGTGGATTGCGCGATCGCCGCCGCGCCGGTGACCGACACGATCAAGGAGGTCGACGCCGAGGGAATCGTCGTGCGCACGCTCGAGCGCTCGCGCCTTCGGTCGGTGCAGACCCCTCAGGTGTTCACGCGCACGGCGCTCGAGCGAGCGCTCGCGATGCCGTCGGAGATGGTTGCCGCCGCCACCGACGAGGCGTGGCTCGTCGAGCGCGCCGGGGGGCGCGTGGCCGTCGTGGATGCTCCGGCGGAGAACCTCAAGGTGACCACGCCACGCGATCTGCGGGTGGCCGAGCAGTTGCTCGCCGCACGAGTTGATTGAATCGCCGGGCCGATGCTGACCGACTACCACGTCCACCTGCGCCCCGACGAGGTCTCGGCGACCTTCGCCGGCGCGTTCAACGACGCCAACGTGGAGCGCTACCGCGCGGCCGCCACGGCGGCTGGGATAGCGGAGCTGGGCGTGGCGGAGCACGTCCACCGCTTCCAGCAGTCGCTGGCGATCTGGGATCACCCGTTCTGGCGAGAGCAGGCGCGCGACGACGTTTTCGCTTACTGCGCCTATGTACGCGAGGCCACCGACCTGAGGTTGGGGCTGGAGGTCGACTTCGTGCCCGGGCGCGAGGACCGCACGCAGAACCTGATCGAGCGCTGCGAGCTCGACTACGTGGTCGGGTCGGTGCACTTCCTCGGAGATCAGGCGGTCGACTTCGACCGCTTCGACATCTGGACGTCGGCGCACAGCCCGGAAGAGGTGTGGCGGCGCTACTTCGAGACGGTGGCCGCGGCGGCGCGCAGCGGCATGTTCGACATCCTCGCCCACCCCGACCTGGTGAAGATGTGGGGCACGGAGCGGCCGGTTCCTCCGGGCGATCTCCGGCGCTATTACGAGCCGGCGCTCGAGGCGATCGCCGACACCGGCATCGCCGTCGAGGTCTCGACCGCCGGTCTGCGCAAGCCGGTTGGCGAGATCTACCCGGCACCTGCGTTCCTGTCCGGCGTGGTCGAGACCGGTGCGCCGATCGCGCTCTCGAGCGACGCGCATGTCCCGGAGCACATCGGCTACGCCTACGACCAGGCGCTCGAGCTGCTCTCGGCAGCAGGGGTGCACGAGCTCGCCGTATTCGAACGGCGCCGACGCCGGCTGGAGCCGATCGGGCCGTGAGCCTGCGCGTCGGAATCGGCTACGACTCCCACCGTCTGGCGGAGGGCCGCGCGCTCGTCCTGGGCGGCGTCGAGCTGGTCAGCGAGCTCGGACTCGAGGGCCACTCCGATGCCGACGTGCTGACGCACGCCGTGATCGACGCGCTACTGGGCGCAGCCGGGCTCGGCGACATCGGCATGCACTTCCCCGACAGCGACGAGCGCTACCGCGGCGCCGATTCGATTGAGCTGCTGCGCGCGGCGGTCGCGATCGTGCGCGGCGCGGGCTACACGATCGTCAACGTCGACGCCACCGTGGCGCTCGAAGCGCCGAAGCTCGGGGACGCGCGCGAGCGGATGCGTGGTCGACTCGCGCAGGCGCTCGGTGTCGAGTCGACGTCCGTCAACGTGAAGGCGACGACCGGCGAGTCGATCGGCTTCGTCGGTCGCCGTGAGGGCGTCGCGGCGCTCGCGATCGCAAGCGTCGATGGCTGAGGCCGCGTCCGTGGAGGTGCGGCTCTACGACACGCGCACACGAGAGGCCCGTCCGCTCGTGCCGCGCGACCCGGGGCGCGTCGGCATCTACGCCTGCGGGCCGACGGTGTACTCGCGCATCCACATCGGCAACGCCCGTCCGTTCGTCGTCTTCAGCCTGCTGAAGCGCTTCCTCGAGCATTGCGGCAACGCGGTCTGCCTGGTCATCAACGTGACCGACGTCAACGACAAGATCTACGCCGCCGCCGGCGGCGGCTCGAGCGTCGAGCTCGCCGCCGAGATGACCGCCGCCTACTTCGCGGACACCGATCGGCTCGGCCTGGGCCGGCCCGACCACGAGCCGCTCGCGAGCGAGTCGATCGCCGCCATCGTCGAGGAGATCGAGGCGCTGATCGCCGGCGAGCACGCCTACGCCGCCGGTGGCGACGTCTACTTCCGGGTTCGGCGCGACAGCTCCTACGGCACGCTCTCACGGCGCGAGCTCGACGCGATGGACCAGGGCGAGGACTCCGATGGCGCCGAGCTCAAGGAGGACCCACTCGACTTCGCGCTGTGGAAGGCCCACAAGGCGGGGGAGGACAGCGCCTGGGACGCGCCCTGGGGGCGTGGACGGCCGGGCTGGCACATCGAATGCTCCGCGATGGCGGAGGGGCTGCTCGGCGTCGGGTTCGACATCCACGGCGGCGGGCTCGACCTGCTGTTCCCCCACCACGAGAACGAGGCGGCGCAGACCCGCTGCGCTCGCGGCGCCGAGTTGGCGCGCCACTGGGTGCACAACGGCATGCTGGCGAGCACAGACGGCGAGAAGATGTCCAAGTCGATCGGCAACATCTCGCCGCTTCACGAGGTGCTGGACGAGCACGGCCGCGACGCGGTGATCCTCTACTTCGCGAGCGCCCACTACCGCCAGCCGATCGCGTACGGAGCCGAGCAGCTCGCGGCGGCCGCGGCAGGCGTGCAGCGGATCCGCGACGCCGCGTGGCGGCTCGTGCCGGGCGACTCGCCGCCGGCGCTGGGCTCGCTGCGCGAACGCTTCTTCGACGCGCTGGCGGAGGACTTCAACACCCCGAAGGCGCTGGCTGCGATGTGGGAGTGGATCCACGAGGCCAACCGCAGCGCCGAGCCGTTCGGCGACCGCGACCTGCGGGAGATGCTGAGCGTGCTCGGCCTCGAGAACCTGTTCGAGAGGGCCGGCGCGCCGGACTCCGTGGCCGCCCTGGCGACGCAACGCCAGTCGGCTCGCGGCCGCGGCGACTTCGCGAGCGCGGACGAGCTGCGCGCTCAGATCGAGGCGGCCGGCTGGGCGGTGCGCGACACCGCTGACGGTTTCGAGCTCACCCCGCTGCGGTGATCGTCTACGGGCGCAATGCCGTAGCCGAAGCTCTGCGCGGGCGACGCGCCTCCACGTTGCGCGAGATCGTCGCCACCGCGTCTCTCGCGAGCGAACCGTGGCTGACGGGCCGCCCGCTGCGGGTTGCTACGCGCTGAGGAGATCGAGCTGGCCTGCGGCTCGCGGGAGCACCAGGGGATCTGCGCCGAGCTGGCCGGCTATCCGTATGTCTCGACCGGCGAGCTGCTGCTCGCCGAGGCGCCGCTGATCGTCGCGCTCGACGAGGTGCAGGACCCGCAGAACGTCGGTGCGATCTGCCGCACCGCTGAGTGCGTCGGAGCGAGCGGCGTGGTCATCTGCGAGCGCCGCGCCGCCGAGATCACCGCGGCGGTGTGCCGCGCGTCCGCCGGGGCGGTCGAGCACCTGCGTATCGCCCGGGCGCGAAACCTCGCCGATTTCCTGCTCGCGGCGCGAGCGGCGGGTTGCTGGTGCTACGGCACGGTCGCCTCGGCCGAGGGCGTCGACTACACGCAGCCGGATTACCGTGGGGGCGCGGTCATCGTGTTCGGCGGCGAGGGACGGGGGCTGCGACGGCGCGTCGCGGAGTGCTGCGATGTGCTCGTCACGCTGCCGTTGAGGGGCCGGATCGACTCGCTGAACGTCAACGCCGCCGCGGGCGCGCTGCTGTATCAGGTGTTGCAGCAGCGCGAGGGTCTTGACAGGACTCCATAACTGCGGTTAATGTCCGGACTACATCAAGGGTAAACCTCAGGTTAAGGTCTTATCCATATTCGCAGTCGGCGCCAGGGGAGGAGTGCGCCACTGAGCAATCCTGCCTGTGCAAGGCACGAACAAGGACCAGCTCGTGGCTCAAGTCTCCAGACAGTCTTACCCTCAACCTCAGGTTGAGGATGGATTCCTAATCGCCCTCGCCAAGTCCGGCGATCCCACTGCCTACAGCCGTCTGCTCAGCCGCTACCGGGGGTTCGTGCGGCTGAAGGCCTCCTCCTACTTCCTCGCCGGCGGCGACAGCGAGGATCTCATCCAGGAGGGGCTGATCGGCCTCTACAAGGCGATCCGCGACTACCGCAGCGACCGCGAGTCGAGCTTTCGCAACTTCGCGGAGCTGTGCATCACGCGTCAGATCATCACCGCCGTCAAGACCGCGACGCGCAACAAGCACACGCCGCTGAACCACTACGTCTCGTTCTCGGCGCCCGCGGGCGCCGGCGCCGATGACGACGCCCCGACGCTCGAGGAGCTGATCGCCAGCCCGTCGGTCAATGACCCCGCCAGGCAGGCGATCTCCACCGAGGAGCTGCGCTCGCTGGTGGGCTGCCTCTCGACGAGCCTCTCGCAGCTGGAGGCGAGCGTGCTTGCGCTCTACCTCGACGGTCGCTCCTACGAGGAGATCGGCGGACGCCTGGACTGCGACACCAAGACCGTCGACAACGCGCTCCAGCGCGTCAAGCGCAAGGTCGGCGCGCACCTCGGTGATCGCGCGGTCCTCGACTGATCAGCAGCCCAACGCCGCCAGCGCCCGCCGCTCGGCGTCCTCGTCGGCGCCGTGCAGGTTCACGCCGTGGAAGCCCTGTGTGATGCGCTCGCTGCGCGCCCAGTTCTCTAGCGCGAGATCGAGCGCCTCGATCGGGGCCTGCGCGGCCGCCGCGAGTTCCCGCGCGCGGCGCTCGAGGGTCAGGCGGTCGCCGATCGCGAAGACGCGCTTGGCGGCGAGCGTGACCGCGTCGTCCTCGGTCAGCAGCAGCGCGGGAGCGCTCAGCGGATAGCGGCCGAGCCGGCCGAGGGTGACAAGCAGGTCGTAGCGGGCGCGGCGGTGCAGCCCGGGCAGCACGAGCCGCTCATAGAGGCGCTCGAAGCGCTGCTGCGGCGTCCAGCTCGCGTCGGCGCCGAAGGCGAGTTGCTGGCTGCCGGCGCGCCGCGCGAAGCGCACGTACGCGCTCAGGGTCGCCGGCCCGCGGGTGGGGTCGTGGGCGGCACGGGGTCCCAGCTCGATTTGCCCGAGCTCGGGCAACTGGTCCCAGGGGGTGCGGATCGCTGCGATCGCTGCGAACGGCTGGTCGCGCTCGAGCGGGCCGAGATAGGCGGTCAGCAGCGCCAGCCAGGTGGCCTGCTCGATGTCGGTTGAGCCCGCGATCTCGGCGTAGAGCCCTGGCGGATCGGCGGCCAACGCCGCCAGGCGGCCTGCGGCGAAGCCGATCTCGCTCGCCAGCCGCCGGGCATCCTGGTGCGAGCGCAGGCCAGGCGCCAGCGGGGAGCGGTAGCCGTCGTCGTCGCTTCGCGCCTCGCGGCGCACGATCAGGCCCGCGCGCGAGCTGATCTGGCTGCGCGGCCGCGTGTCGGTCGCGCTGCGGCGCCGCTTAGGCTCCGGTGTTCGCGCCGCCGCCTCGACGCTCGCGTGGCAGATCGGACAACGCTCGGCGAGCGTGCCGTGGCGGCAGAACTTCGGCACGGCTGCAGTCTAGTGACGCCCGCCTGCTCCGCCCGCCGGGCCGACGCGCCGAGCCCGGCGAGGCTCCGATCCGCGAGCGCACGCCGGTCGCCGATCGAGGACACTCCAGCCACAGCGAGGGAGGCCACGACGAGCACCGAGAAACCGACGGCGAGTGCGCTCCGACTGAGCGTCGCGCTGCCCGGCGAGCACGGTTCCAGGCAGCCTCGGCGCGCGCGAGCGCTGCGCTCCGCGTCGGGTGTCACGCTCGTCCTGCTCGGCGTCTGGTTGCGCCGACTGGTGATGCGGTCCTACCGCGCACTGCCCGCGCTCGTCGCGGGCCTGGCGGCGGCGATTCCCGTGCTCGTCTCGACCGTGCACGCGGTGATCGTCGGCTGGGAGCCGGCCGGCGACGACGGCATCATCGTCACGCGGGCGTGGGACGTACTCACGTCGCACTCGCCGCTCGTCGGCCAGTACTCCGAGGCGGGCACTGTCAGCGGCCAGGTCGTCCACAGCCCGGGACCGCTGTTGTACTGGCTGCTCGCGCTGCCGGCCCATTTCGGCAGCACGGCGAGCCTCGCCGCGACGATGGGGGCCGTGAACACGGTGGCGATCGTGTCCTGCGTCGCGCTCGCGAGGCGCAGAGGCGGACTCGTGCTCATGTTCGCCGCCGCGCTCGGCATCGCGCTGATGTGCCAGTCGCTCGCGTCGGAGTCCTTCCACGACGTGTGGAACCCGGCCGCCGCGCTGTTCCCGTTCCTGCTCTTGATCTTCCTGTGCTGGTCGCTCGCATGCGGCGACCACCGCCTGCTTCCGCTCACGGTGCTCGTCGCGAGCTTCGTCACGCAGACCCACCTGACCTACATCGCGCCGACTGCGGGGCTGCTGTTGATCGGCGTGGGCGGGCTGATCGCGACGACGATCGTGCGACGTCGCCGCCGCTCCGCCGCGCGGGCGCAGGCTTCTGAGGAGAAGCCCGGCAACGCGGCGTCGGCGAGGCCGCTCTGGCGCTGGGTGCTGGCCGCGGCGCTCGTGGCGGCGGTGTGCTGGGCGCCGCCGTTGATCGACGAGATCGAGAACAGCCCCGGCAATCTCACGCAGATCGTGCAGACGACGCGCGACCGCGGTACTACGCTCGGCGCGTCGGCTGGCTGGACCGCCGTCGTCGATGCGACCGGCTGGAAGCCGTGGTGGCTCTATGTCCCCAGGTCGGAGTGGAGCCGCAAGCGTGACGTGCGGGCCACTCCGAGCGCCACCGCCACGGACTCGACGATCGCGTTGCTCGCGGCGCTTGGGTTGGTCACGCTGGTCGGCCTCCGGCGTCGCCGCGCGGATCTCGTCGCGGCGGCGCTGATCGCGTTCGTGCTGTGCGCGGCCCTTGACGCCAACGTCGCACAGACGCCGGTCGTTCCGCTGCTTGCGGCGACGATCGGCTACACGGCGTGGTGGGGATCGATGGTCGGGCTGTGGGTCTGGCTCGTGCTCGCCTGGGCGCTTTGGTGCGCAGCGCGCAGCGTCGCGCTAACGAACTCCGGCCTGCGACGCCTCGCCGAGAGCTGGTCCACCCGGCTGCCCCGCCGCGCGCCGGGCGCCGGGCGGATCATCGCGTCACTGGCGTGCGTCGGGGTCATCGCGGTGACCGGCAACGCGGTCGCGGCGAGCGAGCGTCGGGACTCCCACGTCAACCAGTACCACCCGATCGCCGCGATCGTCGCGGCTCTCGATCGGGTCGTGCCGGCCCACAAGACGGTCCGCCTGCAGCTCGGAGCGAACGACGTCTCGACCCAGCCGATCGAGCCGGGCGTGCGATTCGGGCTGGTGCGCCATGACGACGTCGTGCTCTCGAACGGCGCGCACCAGCGCCTGGGCTTCTACTACGAGCTCGAACACAAGCCCTACGCGTGGTTCGTCTACATCGCCAACGGCAAGCGACAGCGCCGGAACATGCTGCGCGTCGTCACGGTCCGCTTCCGTGACGCGTGGGGTCGCCACACCTTCAGCGCATGGGTCGCCCGAGTCGGTCCAGGAGCTCGGCTGCGGCCACCCTCAGGCGTCCGAAGCTAGGCGGCCTGGCGGGCGCGATCGCGTGCACCGGCGGTCGCGCCCGTGGTGACCGTCTCGGCTGCTCAGGACTCGCCGGTGTCCCGCGGTCCGGACTGCACGGCGGACGGATGCGGACCGGTTGCGTTCCACACGAACGCATCCTCGAGGGACGGCGCACGGACGCGGATCGTCGCGGCGGGCAGGGCCGCGAGCAGATCGCGCGCAGCACCCTCGATCTCCTCGCCGCCGATGAACGGCACGTGCGTGCGCGTTCCGTGGAGCGAGGCCGCCGGCCAGCGCGCCTTCAGCAGGCGGTGGACCTCCTGCCACGGCTTGCCGTCCACCTCGAGGATCCGCATCCCGGTCCGAGCGACCAACTCGGCCGGCGTTCCGACCGCGACGATTCGCCCCGAGATCATCAGCGCCACGCGGTCGCAGAGCTCGGCCTCGACCATCGCGTGCGTCGTGACGAGCACGGTCGTTCCCGCCCGCGCGAGGCCGGCGATCAGACTCCAGAAGGCCCTGCGCGCGTGGGGGTCCACGCCGCTGGTCGGTTCGTCGAGGAAGACGAGTCGCGGACCGTGCAGCACAGCCGCGGCCAGCGCGGCGCGTTGGCGCAGGCCGGTCGGCAGCTCGCAGGCGCGCGTGCGCCGGATGTTCGGGTCGAGCCCGAGCCGGTCGCAGACCGCATCGATGCCGTCCTCTCCGACGCCGCCGTACACGCCGCTGTAGAACCGCAGGTTCTCATCGACGGTGAGCTCGGAGTACAGCGAGATGCTCTGCGACATGTAGCCGATCTGGGGCCGGATCCGTTCGCGCTCGCGTTCCAGATCGAACCCCAGGACCGTGGCCGCGCCGCCACTCGGGGCGTAGAGGCCGCACAGCAGCCGGATCAGCGTCGTCTTGCCGGCGCCGTTGGGCCCGAGCAGCCCGAAGACCTCACCGGCCTCGATCTCCAGCGTGACGGCGTCGACAGCCGTGAAGTCGCCGAACCGGCGTGTGAGCCCCGCCGTGGTGATCGCCCTCACGAGGTCACCTCCACGAAGGCCTCCTCGAGGCTCGTGTGGGCGCCGCGAAGCTCTTCCGGGGGCCCGTCGGCGATCACGACGCCGTGGTGGAGGTAGACGACCCGTTCGCAGCGCTCGACCTCGTCGAAGTACGCGCTCGCCAGGAGGATCGTCGCGCCGTCCAGGTGGAGCTGTTCGATGAGCTCCCAGAACTCGCGCCGTGACACCGGGTCCACGCCCGTCGTCGGCTCGTCCAGCAGCAGGATCGGCGGGCGGTGCAGCAGCGAGCAGACGAGCGTGAGTTTCTGCTTCATCCCGCCCGAGAGCGCGGCCGCACGCCGGGAACGCTGCGCCTGCAGGCCGGCGAAGGCGAGCAGCGAGTCGGCGCGCTCGGCAACCAGTTCGCGCCCCAGGCCGTAGATCGCGCCGATGAAGGCGATGTTCTCGTCGACCGTCAGCTCGCCGTAGAGATGAAAACCCTGCTGCGCAAAGCCGAGCCGGAGCTGGCCGGCGATCCCCGGCGCCACCGCTCCGCCGTCAGGGCGATAGAGCCCGGCGATACAACGCAGCAACGTCGTCTTGCCGGCTCCGTCGGGTCCGACCAGACCGACCAGCCGCCCCGCGTCGACGCTCAGCTCGACCCCACGCAGGACCTCTGCATGGCCGAGACGCTTGCGCAGGCCGCTGACGAGGATCTCAGGCAAGCGGCGGGATCTCAGCCGAGCTGTTTGGAGAACCGGCTCGTGGCGAGGCCGGTGAACACGACAGCCATCCCGAGCAGCACGCCCGCCTGCAGCCACAAATCGCCGATCGTCGAGCCCTTGAGGAAGATCCCGCGCACGATCGGCAGGAAGTAGGTCAGCGGCATGACGTAGCTGATCCAGCGCACCCCCCAGGGCATCGACGCCAGGGGAAAGACGAACCCCGAAAGCAGGATCTGGGGCACGATGATGAACAGTGCCGTCTGCATCGCCTGCTGCTGGTTCTGCGCGACGGTCGAGACGAGCAGGCCGATCGCCACCGTCGAGGCGAGGAAGATCGCCGTCAACACGAACAGCAGCGGCACGCTGCCGCGCAACGGCACGTCGAAGACCGCCAGGCCGACGGCAAGGATCAGCAGCAGGTCGACGAACGCGATCGCCAGGTAGGGAATGATCTTGCCGAGCATCAGTTCCAGCCGCGACAGAGGCGTGATCATCAGCTGCTCGAGCGTGCCGCGCTCGCGCTCGCGAACGATCCCCAGCGAGGTGATCATCACGCCGACCTGCACCAGCAGGAAGCCGATCAACCCAGGCACCATGTAGTCGGCCGAGCGCAGCGTCGGGTTGTAGAGCGTCGTGACCGGTAGCGTCCGCCCGCCGCTGGCTGCGCGTGAAAGGCGCGCCAGCGCGCGCAGCGCGGTCGACGCCGCGAGCAGCTGGCTGCCGTCGATCAGCACGCGCCGCGGTCGTCCGTCAGCGCCGACGATGATCGCGACGACGACGTTGCCGCGTTTGAGGTCGCTGCGCGCCGCGGCAACGCTCGGCGAGACTGCGCGCGAGACGGCGAAGGTGTCGCCGGAGCCGAGCACGGCTCGCAGCGGCGCCGAGTCGTGCCCGACCAGTTCGGTCTGGAGGTGTTTGACGTCGAACGAGGCCGCGTAGCCGAACACGAGGAGCAGCACGACCGGCATGCCGACGATCAACCCGAGCGTGCGCCGGTCACGGCGCAGCTGAAGGAACTCCTTGCGCACGAGTGCGCCGAGGCGCAGCCGCGAAGCTCGAGCCCGCGACCGCAGCAAAGCCGGGTCGACCGGACCGCCCGGCGCCGCGCCGCCTGGATCGCGCGGGCCGTTCAAAGCGCGAGCCCCTCCTGCAGGTGGGCGAGCGACTCGTCCAGCAGCAGTGCGAAGTCGGCGTCCGGATCCTCGGCGAGCGCAAACATCACGACCATCGCGACGCCGATGACGGCCCCAGCCAGCGTGCGCACCGCGAAGTCGCCGGTGGGGCGGCCGGTCCGCTCGGCCACCTCGCCGGCGATCAGGCTCATCGCCTGGGCGAACTGATCGAGCATCGCCGCGCGCAACTCGGGGACCGACAGGATCAGGCTCGTGCGCTCGCGCTGCTCCTCCACCTGCTCGGGTGTCAACTGGCGGAACGCTTCTGCCAGTGCGCGGCGCAGTGCCTCGATCGCGCTCAGCTCAGCGGCCTGATCGCGGAACGCCTGGACGATCAGCGGGTCGAAGTCGTCCTGCAGTACGACGTCGGCCTTGGTCGGGAAATAGCGGAAGAACGTACTCTCGGACACCTCGGCCGCAGCGGCGATCTGCTCCGCTGTGGTGGCGTCGTAGCCGTGATCGCGGAACAGCAGCAGCGCGTGTCGCTGGATCGCCGCGCGAGTGCGTGCCTTCTTGCGCTCGCGCAGGCCGATCGCCACCTGCTCAGGCGGATCCGACAAGCTCCCGCTCCTCGGCGGCCACCAGCTCCTCGGGCTGATGCTCCGCGGTCTTCATCGGCAGGAACGCCACGGCCAGCACGACGCCAACTATGGCGATCACGGCCGACACGACCAGCGCGAGGTCCATTCCGTGCACGAACGCCGAGCGCACCGAGTCGAGCAGCGCGGGCGAGCGCAACCGGCGTGCAACGGTCACGCCGCCAAAGACGCTCCCGCGGGCCACTGCGGCGGCGGCTGGGGGCAGGGCAGCCACGGCGAGACGGGCGAGATACGCGGAGCTCAAGACGCTGCCGAGAATCGCGGTTCCGAGCGGCGCGCCCATCTTGTTGAGCGCCTGGAGCACCGCCGAGCCGATGCCACCCATCTCCTCGGACAGCTCGGCGAGCGCGGCGGAGGTACTGGTCGCCATCGCGACACCCATGCCCACCCCCATGATCGCCATCCATGCGCCGACGAAGGCGTTGGAGCTCCCCACGCGCGTCGTGGCTCCGAGCGCAAGCCCGGCGGCGATCAGCGCAAATCCGCCCGCCACGGCGAACTTGGCCCCGACGCGGTGGGCGATCCGGGCGGCCGGCAGGGCCCCGAACACGAGGCCGCCGATCAGCGGCAGCAGTCTTAGCCCCGAGCCCAACGCATCGGTTCCGCGCACACCTTGGAAGTACTGCGGCATCGTGAAGAGCACGCCGACCATCGCAAGCACCCCGACCGCCGCCAGGATCACCCCCCAGGTGTAGGAAGGCGAGCGAAACAGGCGCAGGTCGACCAGCGGCTCGCCGTGGGGGAGGACCGCCAGGCGCCGTTCCCAGGCGAAGAAGCCCGCGATCACGGCAAGCCCGCAGACGATCGCGAGCAGCGCCACGGGGTTGCCCCAGCCGTGCTGGCCAGCCTGGATCAGGCCGTATGTGACCGTGAGCAGTCCGGTAACCGAGGTCGCCATCCCCACCGTGTCCAGCTTCGGCCGTGCCGGCGCGTGCGACTCCGGCAGCAGCACGAAGGTGGCGATCAGTCCGACGGCCGCGACCGGGACGTTGATCAGGAAGACCCAGCCCCACCAGTAATGCGTGAGCAGCCAGCCACCGAGGATCGGACCGATCGGCACCGCGATGAAGTTCGCGGCCGCCCAGACGCCGACCGCCTTCGGCCGCTCATCCTGGCTGAAGAGCACCGTCAACGCCGAGAGCGACATCACGATGATGCCGGCACCCGCCAGCCCCAGCAGTACTCGGGCCGCGATGAAGGCGGCGGCGGAGGTCGCGGACGCACACGCCGCAGATCCGGCGGCGAACAGCGCCAGCGAGGCAAGCATCACGCGCCGGCGCCCGTAGCGGTCGCCCAGCAGCGCGGCCGGGAGCATCGCCGCCGCGAGCACGAGCAGGTAGCCGGAGGAGAACCACTGCAGGTCGGCTTCGGAGGCGCGCAGAGCACCGGCGAGCGTCGGCAGCGCGACGCTCAGGATGGTGCCGTCCAGGCCGACCGCCAGGACCGCCAGGTTCAGCGCGCCGAGCGCCCACCAGCGGCGGGCGCCGATCGCGTTGGCTGCGGCGGCATGACCCATAGAACTGAGAGTAGCACGCAAAAGACGGTAACTCCCAGATTGTGTGAGCACTTGTCGGGCGCGCGGGCGCAGAGAGGACCGCGTGCCGACCCGGACCGCTCACGCGGGCCGCCCCCTTCAGCTCTTGCCGCTGCGCCCGTTGCGGCGCGTCGTGCGCGATCAGACGCGCGGACGGGACGGCGCCGGGGCCGCCGCTTCGGCGGCAAGGCGATGTCGGACCACATCGGCCGGGTGCACCCAGGAGCGTCCGCCGAGCGAGCGCAACGGCCGCGGCGCCCACCAATTGGCACGCCCGAGGAGCGCCATCAGCGACGGAACAAGCAGTGCGCGGACGATCGTCGAGTCGATGATCACGGCCAGCGCCGCCCCGACGCCGAACTCCTTCAGGGACGCGACGCTGGACACCGCGAGTGAGCCGACCGCGGCACAGAACAGGAGCGCGGCGGCGCTGACGACGCGGCCGCTGCGCTCGAGGCCGGTGGCCACGGCCACGCGGTCCGAAGCTCCGCGGTCGTGCGACTCCTTGATCCGCGCAAGCAGGAACACGCCGTAGTCGGTGGACAGGCCGAAGGCGATGATGAACAGGATGATCATGTTGGTCTGCTCGAGCGAGCCGGTGGCCGTGTACCCGAGCAGGCCCTGCAGGCGGCCGTCCTGGAAGATCAGCACGAGAATGCCGAAGGCGCCACTCAGCGTCAGCAGGTTCATGATCAGCGACTTGATCGCCAGCACGACCGAGCCGGTCATCTTGAACAGGACGATCAAGGTCGTCGCGGCGAGGATCATGAGCGCGAGCAGCATGTGGCTGTGCAGGCTGATCGCCTGGTCGTACTGCTCAGCGGCAACCCCGGCGAGGGCGACATGTTCGCTCGCGGGCAACGCACGAATCTCGGCGATCAGCTGCTGCGACTGGGTGCTCAGCGGGGGATGGGAGGCGAACACGTCGATGCGCCACAGCTCAGGCCCGATTCTCACCGGCGCCGCTGTCGCCGCCACGCCTGGCAGCGACTCGAGCCGATCGCGGTAGCCGCTCATCCAGCCGAGCGAGCCCTCGCGAGCGTGCACCAACGCGACCACGGTGTTGACCGGATCCGCGGCGAAGCTGCTGGCCAGCTGGGCGTCGACGACGCGCGCGCTCGATCCGGGGGGCAGCACGCGGGAGTCGGTGGCTCCAAGGTGAAGGTGGAGCGCCGGAAGGCCGACGAGGAGAAGGCAGACGCTGCAGGCCGCGGCAACCCTCGCCGGCCGGCGCATCACGCGCGTCGCCAGTCGGTACCAGTGCCCGTCGGCCGCTGGGCCCTCAGCCTTCCTACGGGCCCGCTGCAGCCGGGCCGGCGACAGCGCGTTGATGCGAGGGCCGAGCAGCGCCAACACCGCGCCGAGCGGGATCAGGGCAGCGGTCGCGGCGAGCACCGTCACGATCGCCGCGGCGATCCCCATCGACGAGAGCATCCGCTGGGGGAACACGAGCAGCGAAAGCAACGCCACGGACACCGTCAGCGAGGAGAACGCCACCGTCCGCCCGGCGGTGCCGAGCGTGCGCTCGAGTGCCTCGGAGCAATGCCCGCAGCGGGCGAGCTCCTCCCGGTAGCGGTAGACGACGAACAGCGAGTAGTCGATCGCAAGGCCCAACCCGAGGCCGGTGACCAGGTTCAGCGAATAGACGGACAGCGATGTGACCTGAGCGAGCGCGCGCATGATCAGCAGGCTTCCCGCAACCGCGATCGCGCCGACCATCAACGGCAGCGCCGCGGCGACCAGCCCGCGGAACGCGATCAGCGACAACAGCAGCAGAATCGAGAAGGCGATCAGCTCGACCTTCGGCAGTTGGGCGGCGATCGCGTCGTCGAGCTGGCTGAACGTCAGCTGACTGCCGCCGACGGTCACGCCGGGCAGATCACGCAGGTCGCGCTTGATCCGCTCGGCGGCGGCGGTCGCCGCGTCACTCGACGCGCGCGCGGAGAAGAAGCCCATCACGACGGTGGCGCGGCCGTCCCTCGATAGGAACAACGCGGGTCGCGCCACGTCGAGCATGCTGACGACGCTCGACAGCGCCGCCTGCGAGCGCATCTCGCTGACGACGCGCGCGACAAGCGCGCGCCCGGGTTGTGCTGTGACGCGCCGGGGCGTCCGCACCAGCACCACCACGCCAGGCTCGGAGGACACGCCCGTCGCCGCGACGATCTCCCGCTGTGCGATCGCGCTCGGGGCATTGGGGTCGGAGGTGCCGCCGTCGCTCAGCGAGCCGACCACGCCCGAGCCCACGAGGCCGGCGGCCAGCGTGAAGACAACGGTCAGCGCCAGCACCAGCCGGGCGCGTCGATGTATGAGGTCAGCGAATGCGTGCACGTCTGAGAATGCGCCCGACCGAACCGCCTGGGGTCGGGGTGACACCGTCAGCGCGATCACGACACATACGTCCAACCATCGGACGTTGTCGCCGGAAAGCTTAGCCCGCGGCGTCGGCGGAAGCGCCGGTAGCTCGCGCGCCCGAACGCCCGGTCGCGACGAGTAGGCTGGTACCCAGGTGACCGGCTCGCGGAACCACCGCTCTGCGCTCGGCGCCGTCGCCGTCGCGATCGTTGCCGGGGCCGCGCTGATCGGCGCCGGCTCCGCCACGCCCGCGCCCCTCGATGGTGGCCATGCGATCGATCCGGCGCGCTTCGCGCCCGGCTCGTGCGTCTCGTTCGCGCCGACATCGGCGCTCTCGCGCCACCAAACCGTCTTCATCGACGCCGGGCACGGCGGACCGGACCCCGGCGCGGTCGGCGTGACGGCCGCCGGCAAGTCGGTACGAAGAGGCGGCCGAGACGCTGCGCGTGGCACTCGATGCGCTCGGGCTGCTTCGGGCGCGCGGCTACCGGGTGGTGCTTTCGCGCACCACGGCCGGAGCCGTCGCCCGCCCCGCCCCCGGCGACCTCTCCGGCGGCGTCTTCACGGGCCAGGGCGTGCACCGGGACATCGTGGCCCGGGATGCCTGCGCGAATCGCGCCCGGGCGACGATCCTGATCGGGGTCTACTTCAACGCGAGCGAGTACTCCTCAACCAGCGGGAGTCTCACGCTCTACGACGCGGCTCGGGGCTTCTGGCGCTCCAACGAGAGGCTCGCGCGGCTCGTGCAGCGCGACGTGCTCGCACGGCTCAACGCCGAGGGCGATGGCGTCGCCGACGACGGCGTGCACCCGGACGTCGGATACGGCTCCTCGGTGACCAGTGCCGACCAGGCCTACGGTCATCTGCTGCTCATCGGTCCTGCCAAGGCGGGCTACTTCGCGACCCCCAGCGAGATGCCCGGGGCCTTGATCGAGCCGCTCTTCATCACCGATCCGAGCGAGGCATCGATCGCCGACGCCGTCCGGGGCCAGCGCGCGATGGCGCGCGGCCTGGCCACGGCGGTGGGTCAGTACTTCGGGGGGCTCAGCTGATCGAGAAGGTGCGCCGCACGGCCTTCAGCACGGCGCCGCGAGGGCCGAGCGCGCGGGCGTAGAACGTGTAGTGCCCCGCGGCCAGGTGTGTGTACACGCGGACGCTCGCGCACGCGACGTAACGCTGGTGTGCTTTGGACCCGGCTGCGGCGCGACCGCGCACCAGAGCGCACTCGAACCGAGCGGATGCGTCCGGCGCTCGAAGCACGAAGCGGACAGTGTGCGCGCGCGAGTTCACGCGAGCCGTGGCGATCAGCGCGACCGGCGTCGAGGTCCTGGCGACCGGCGCCGGAGTGCCGTTCTGAGTCACAACGGGGGGAGTCGAGCCGGACGAGGAACCGCTGCCCGCAGGCGCCGGGGCGGACGACGAGCCGCCCCCACCCGACGAACCGCTCGCGCCCGAAGAGCCGGAGGACCCGCCGGCCCCCGACGAACCGCCGCCCGAGGAGCCTCCGGAGCCGGAACCGCCCCCGGAGGAGCCGCCGCCGCCCGAGGAGCCGCCGCCGCCGGGCGACCCCGAACCGTTGATGTCGGCGAGCGCCTGCGCCCAGGTGTAGCTGAGTGTGGTCCAGTCGGTGCTCGGGTCCTCGGTCCCGACGATCGTCATCGCGTAGCCCGGAGCGTCGTTGCCGTCGAGCCCGGCCGCCGCTCCCATCGCGAGGCCTCCGGCGTCCGAGAACGCGAGAACGTCCTGTCGATGTCCCCAGCAGCCCGGGTCGCCGGCGCTCTGGCAGTCGACGTTCGGGCTGCCGACGCCATCGTCGTACATCCATTCGTAGTAGGCGAGCGTGGCGTTCGCGAACGAACCCGCCCAGTTGGATGAGAACTCGTAGGCCAGGTCCGATGGGAGGTAGGGCTGCGGATCGGGGTCCGAGTCCTCGCTCACGCCGGTCTGTGCGGCGGAGTCGAGGAGCGGGCTCAGACCGCTGATCGCGGGCAGGCCGTAGGCGACACGGTCGAGGTTGGCAAGGATGAAGAGCTGAACGTCCGGCGTCAGCGAGTCGAAGTCGGCGGGCAGCGTGTATGGGCCCAGACCGAGCGCTGAGTGCGCACTGTCGAGCGCCGCGACCGCGGCGCCCTCGCACGCGGCCGAGTCGGGAGCGCTGCTACAGCTGGCCGGCGGCCGGAACGGCATGTTCGCCGGCGGATCCACCGCGGGGTCGGGTGCTGCAAGCGCAGTCCCGGCGCTCGCGGCGAGCAAGGCCGCGGCAAGCAGCACCGCGTGGCGCATCCGTGCCCCCATCCGGGCCCACCGTAGCAACGGCTCTGCGCCAGGGCGAGCGTGCTAGACAAGCGGACGATGCGGCCGTCTCGGGCGTTTTCGCCGGCCTGGCCGGTCCGGCGGCGCGCTCGTTCGAGCACCACGTCGCCAGGGCGGCGGATCGCGGTTTGCGGCGGTTTGCGGCGCTTTGTTATGGCGACCAGGAGGGATGCGCGGCGCTTGCCACGCCGTCGGGTGGGCGGCCGGCCGGGCCGAGCGTGGTCACGGGCGTGGGGTTGCCTTCGTCGGGGTGCCCCGCCCGGGGTCGGCAAAGTGGCCGGATGCAGCCGATTTGAGAGTCGCGCCGGCGGCCCTGCAGGTTTCCTTCGCAATTTGCGCAGAATTCCGCTTCGAGACTGCGCGCGGCGCCGCGGACACGCCCCACTTGCTGTGCTCAGCGGTTCACGAACGACATGTCGGCGTAGCGCTCGCCGGCCGCGACGCCGACCGGGGCGACCTGCTCGATCAGCCGCAGGTCCTCCTCGCTCAGCGTAACCTCGAGCGCGCCGACGTTCTCCTCGAGGTAGGCGAGCCGCTTGGTGCCGGGGATCGGCGCGACGTCGTCGCCCTGGTGCAGCAGCCAGGCGAGCGCGAGCTGGCCGGGAGTGCAGCCCCGCTCGCTCGCCAGATCCCGCACGCGCGCGAGGAGCTCGAGGTTGCGGGCGAAGTTCTCGCCGGCGAAGCGCGGCGACTGGCGGCGGAAGTCGTCAGGCGCGAGATCGTCGATCGAGCGGATCTGCCCGCTGAGGAAGCCGCGGCCCAACGGGCTGTAGGGGACCAGTCCGATGCCGAGCTCGCGGGCGGTCGGCACGATCTCGTCTTCGATGTCGCGGCTCCAGAGCGACCATTCGCTCTGCAGCGCAGCGATCGGGTGGACCGCGTGGGCGCGGCGGATCGACTCCGCGGAGGCTTCGGAAATGCCCAGGTGGCGGACCTTGCCGGCGCTGACCAGCTCTGCGAGCGCGCCCCAGGTCTCCTCGATCGGCACGTCGAGGTCGACCCGGTGCTGGTAGTAGAGGTCGATGTGCTCGACGCCCAGGCGCCGCAGCGAGGCCTCGCACGCCTCGCGCACGTAGGCGGCGTCGCCGCGGATCCCAAGCCGCTCGCCGCGGTCGCCGCGCACGTTTCCGAACTTCGTGGCGAGCACGACATCGTCGCGGCGACCGGCGATCGCGCGGCCCACGAGTTGCTCGTTGACGAACGGCCCGTACATGTCGGCCGTGTCGAGGAAGGTGACGCCGAGCTCGAGCGCGCGGTGGATCACCGCGATCGACTGCGCGTCGTCGCCCGGCCCGTAGAACTCCGACATGCCCATGCATCCAAGTCCGAGGGCCGAAACCTCGAGCGCTTCCGTGCCGAGCCTGCGTCGATTCATCCGGTCCTCCAGTTCCCGCGCGCCGCCACGCCGAACCCGGCCCGGGACGCCTGCTCGTTCAGTTGCGCCACGGCGCCGTGAGCTCGAGGTCTTCCTCCAGCGACCGGCGCGGCTTGATGGCGAGCGCGGCGAGTTCGGAGTGATACGCCCGGCACGCCTCGCGAGCGTCGGTCTCGCCGTCGGCCACAGCGCGCAGCTGCCGCACGAAGCTGAGCGGATGTTCGCTGTCCTTGATCATGCGTCCGAACAAAGCCACGCGGGCGCCGTGCTGGCGGGCCTCCTCGAGCAGGAAGAAGGAGTCGTAGGTCGTGCCCGAGGAGCCGCCCATGACGCCCGGGATCAGGTGCGGGTCATACGCGGCCAGCTCCTCCATCGCGTCGGGCCCGCCGTACTGCAGTTTCAGGAACAGCGGGCGGCCGGCGCTCGGGATGCCCGCGAGAGTGCGCACGACGAAGTCGTTCAGGAAGCGGCCTGGGTCGGGCGGCGCCAGCTCGGGCACGTTGGGCGCGAACACCTCCAGGAAGTGGCGCAGGCCGGCGCGCTCGGCTTCGAGGCGGAAGGTCCGGTAGGCCTCGAGCGCGGCGGCATCGAGTGCGGCGTCGTTGCAGGGGGTGATCGAGTACAGAGCGAGGTCGACCCCTGCCGCGCCAATGAGCTCTTCGACCGTTGGCGTGCGAAACGGCTGCGAGGGCTGCTTGGGGTAGGCGGCGCCGGCCAGCGCGTGCACATCGGTCGTGTCGTTGCCGCGCGCGGCGGGCGTGACGGTGGAGTCGTCGAAGAGGCGCCGCTCGCCGTTCAACTGCTCGCTCGTGCTCACGCTCATCAGCACGACGTCGACCAGTCCCTGCCTGACGATCTCGGCGATCTGGTCGCGGTAGTCGGCGAGCGATCGCCGCGCGCCGGTGGTGTGATCGATGCCGGGCGCCGCCAGGCCGAAGCCGATGTCGGCGTCCTTCGCGTCGGCGAGGATGAAGTCACGAGCGACGCCGGGGTCGGCGTGGATGTTGGCCAGCTTGGCGTCGAGTGACTTCATGGGCTGAGCGTCAACGTTCCGTGCGGGCTGCGCGTGACGCCGACATTGTCCCCCAGATCGATGTCGAGCGGCAGCCGCCTCCAACCGCCCGCCAAACGCGCGGCCACGACGGGCCACGCGGTCACCGCGCTGGTCGGGTCGACGGCCTCGACGCTGCAGGCTCCCACCGCGGTCGCGCTGGTCGCCGCATCGACCGGACCCTCGCCGCGCAGCAGCGCCGCCAGCAGGCCCGCGATCGTGCAGTCACCCGAGCCGGTGGTGCCGACGACCGAGCGAGCGGCAAAGCAGGGCGCGAGCACCTCGCGATCGCGCCAGTCCTGCGCCGACAGGCCGATGCGGTCGCAGAACTCGGCGATCCTGGCCGCGTGCTGTGCGGTCTTCAAATACAGGCCCTGGTCGCCGAGCTTGATCGCCACCACCGCCACGCCCATGCCGAGCAGCCGGTCGCCGAGCTCCGCCAGCCGGCGGCGGTCCAGGAACGCGGCCATGGTCGGGCTCGCCTGGAGCTGCGCGTGTGCCGGGCGGTCGAGCATGAACAGCAACTCCTCGATGCTCGGCGCAAAGACATCGACGGCGGGAAGCGTGTTCGCAAGCACCGGCTCCCACGCCACGCGGCCCGCGTCGCTCTCGGGGTCGACCGCGCAGAGATCCAGCGAGGTCGCCGGTCCGGCCGCGTGTACCCGCTCGAACAGGCGACGCAGCTGCGCGCCGTCGGCGGCGTACATCTCGCGCATCAGCGGCGGGTAGCCGAAATGGAACACGCGCGCGCCGGTCAGGACCTCGTCGCGCACGTCCTCGGCGCGGAACGTCTGGTTGGCGCCGGGGCAATGCAGGAACGTTCGGTCGACTCCCGGCGGACTGATCGCGATCGTGTAACTCGTGGCGTCCCGCTCGGAAACGAGGATCTCGCCGGCGAGCGCGGGATCCACCGCCGCCAGCGCGTCGAGCACGGCGCGGCCGAACAGGTCGCCGCCAACCTTCGCCACCAGGCGCACCGGCACGCCGAGACGATGAAGGGTGAGACCGGTGTTGGACACCGACCCGCCGGTCGAGATCAGCGCCGGGCCGACCACCGTCAACCTGCCCGGCTCATATGCGACGGGACCGGGAAGCTCGGGGAAGAGATCCAGGGCGATGTGCCCGGCGACCACCGCTTCATGTGCGGTCGGTCGGGATACGGTGGGCATCGCTGCCACGGACGCTACCGCTATCGGCAGCCGACCGGCCGGCTGCGACTCACCGCCCGGGCTGTCCCTGCGCCTCGGCGAGCGGCAGCGCCTCGCGGACCAGCCAACCGAGCGGGGTCGGCGGCGACGCCGGGTCGCACCAGCGAGCCTCCGCGATCTCGACCGCGTCGAGATCGAGCAACGGCGAGTCGATCTCCACGCGGAAGAGGTGCGTGCGGTGGTGGCGTCGACGCCCGGGTCCGCACCGGGTGGCGATCGGGATCGCCGTCACCGACCGCAGCCCCAGTTCCTCGCTGAGCTCCCGCCGCAACGCCGCGGCCGGTTCCTCGCCGCGCCTGACGCCACCGCCCGGCAGCTCCCAGCGGGGAGGCCCGTAACTGTGGCGCACGAGCAGCATCCGGCCGTCGCAGATCAACGCGGCCTTGGCGCCCTGACCGCGCGGCGGCCACACGAACGCCGCCAGCCGCATCAGGCGGTAGGCGAGACGGTAGGCGGCTCGGCGTATGCGGAGCATGCCCTGAGCTTGACGGGCGCAGCCGCGCCGGACAAACATGACGTTAACGTAAGCTTTGTCGGATGAAGAGCAGCTGGCGCTCGCGCCGATGAGCGAACACGTGCCGCCGGCCGTGCGCGTGCGCCGGCGGGTCGGTGTCGATGCCGCTTCACCGCACTACCGCTGGTGGGCGCTCTCGTGCACGAGCCTCGGCATGCTGCTCGCGGCAACCAACTCCGGCACGCTGATCATCGCGCTGCCCCAGCTCGAGCGGAGCCTGCATACGAGCCTGCTCGCGCTGGTCTGGGTGATCCTCGCCTACATGATCGCGTCGACCGTGCTGGTCCTCAGTGCGGGTCGGCTGTCCGACCTGTTCGGTCGCAAGAGCGCGTATGTCACCGGCTTCGTCGTGTTCGCGGCGGCGTCGCTCGGCGCAGGTTTCGCGGCCAACGGCAACCAGCTGATCCTGTGGCGGATCCTGCAGGGGATCGGCTCGGCGTTCCTGTTCGCCAACGCGGCCGCGCTGGTGACGGACGCCTTCCCGCGCGAGCAGTTGGGCGTCGCGATGGGAGCCAACGCGATGGTGGCCGCGATCGGCCTGGTGCTCGGCCCGGTGCTCGGTGGCGCGCTGGTTGCGATCTCGTGGCACTGGGTGTTCTGGTTCAACGTGCCGCTCGCGCTGGCCGGCGCCGGCTGGGGCGCGGCCGTCCTGCACGAGCTCGCCAAGCACGACCGCGTGCGCGGCTTCGACATCCCCGGCACCGCCACGTTCGTCGTCGGCCTGACGGCGCTGGTGCTCGCCGTCTCGCGCGGCGGGCTGTCGGGCTGGGACGACCCGGTCGTGATCGGTGGGTTCGCGCTTGCGGCCGTGCTGCTGCCGGCGTGGGTCGCGATCGAGCATCGAGGGCGCGCGCCGATGCTCGACCTCAGCATCTTCCGCGACCGCCTGTTTGCCGCGGCGAGCGTCGCCACGTTCATCAACGGACTCGTGCGTTTCGCGCTCATGTTCATCTTCGTCTTCTACTTCCAGGGCGCCCAGGGCGACTCGCCGCTCACGGCCGGCCTCAAACTCGCACCGCTCGCGATCGGCATGCTGGTCGCCTCGCCGATCGCCGGGCGCTACGCGGACAGCCACGGCTCGCGCGGGCTGGCGGCGGCCGGGATGCTCGTCACCGGCGCGGGTCTCGCGCTGATGACCGGGCTCGGCGTGGGCAGCTCGTTCGCCTACAGCGCGACGGCGCTGGCGATCGTCGGCGTCGGCTCCGGCATGTTCATGAGCCCGAACACGGCGGCCATGATGGGCGCTGTGCCCGCGCACCGTCGTGGCGTCGCCGCGGGTGCGCGCACGGTGCTTCAGAACACCGGGGCGGTGCTCTCGATCGCCTTCGTGCTCGCGGTCGTCACGGCCGCCGTGCCCAAGCCGACGCTGTTCCGCATCTTCTCCGGCCTCGGGCACGGGCTCGCGAGCGCCAAGCTCGCCCCCTTCATCGACAACATGCACGTCGCGTTGTGGGCGATGGTCGTGGCCTCTGCCCTCGGCGCGCTGGTCAGCGCCATGCGTCCGGCACACCGCGCAACAGCATGAATATGGCCGCTCCCGCGGCCGGGATGCGGATCGGCGAGCTGGCCCGGCGCGCCGGCACGACGCCGCGGACGATCCGCTACTACGAGGAGCTCGGGCTGCTTGGCCGCCGGCTGGCGGAACGCCCGAGCGGTTGCCATCGGCTATACACCGCAGGACGACGTCAGCGACCTCTGCGAGCTGATCCGCCTGCGTGAGCTGTTGGGTCTTTCGCTCGAGGAGCTGGGACGCGTGATCGAGGCCGAGGATGCGCGCGCGCTGCTGCGAGCAGAGCTCGAGGCGGGCGTCGAGGACCCGGAGCGCCGCCGCGCGATCCTCACGGAGGCGCTTGGGCACGTCGAGCTGCAGCTGTCGCTCGTGCAGCGGCGCGCGAACGAGCTCGCGACGCTCGCCGACGACCTGCGCGGGCGGCGTGAGCGGCTGATCGCAAGGTTGGCGCAGACCCCGGCGGGCGTGCCGGACCAGCCGGCACGCCGGCCGCGCACTCGCGCACTGCGATGATGGGCCGCGTGCGCAGCGACGTGACGATCCCGCTGCCCGGCGGCGGCAAGCTGGACGGCGTGCTGGCGCTGCCGGCCGCGCCGAGCGGCGCTCCGCTGCCGGGTGTGATCGTTCTGCACGAGGTCTTCGGACCGGCGCCGGAAATCCTCGACGCCGCCGACCGCTTCGCTGCGCACGGCTACGCCGCCCTGGCGCCCGATCTGTTCAGCGCGGGCGTGCGGCTGCGCTGCCTGGTGCGCGCAATGCGCGAGAGCAGCAGCGGGCGCCCCGGCAGGATCACCGCGTGCGTCGAGGCCGGCCGGGCCTGGCTCGCCGGGAGGGCCGAGGTGGACGGCGAGCGCCTCGCGATCATCGGATTCTGCATGGGCGGCGGCCTGGCGCTGGCGTACGCGGCGGGCACGCCGCCGGGTCTGCGGGCGGCCGCGGTCAACTACGGCCAGGTCCCGGCCGACGCGGAGGCGCTGCGCGGCGTCTGTCCGATCGTCGGCTCCTACGGCGGGCGCGATCGAATCGTCGGTTCGCACGGCGAGCGGCTGCGCGCGCATCTGGAGCGGCTCGGCATTGAGCACGACGTCACGACCTATGCGCAGGCGGGGCACTCGTTCATGACCGACGGCCATCACCCGATCGGCCGAATCGTCAACCTCCCGATGCACATCGGCTATGAGCCGCAGGCGGCCGACGACGCCTGGGCTCGCGTCTTCGACTTCTTCGACAGGCACCTGGTCCCGGCGCGCGCGGACCCGCCGCGATGACTCGAGCTGCAGAGCTCCGGCTCAGGAGAGCGGCAGATCCCCGGGGAGAGGGACCTCCTGCGGGGACGCTCCCGGGCCGTCGTCCTCCCAGGAATGCCAGGCCCGGCCGTCGCGACCGACGTGCTCGCCGGCGCCGCCGAGCGCGAGCAGGACCACGCGCCCGGGTCCGGCGTTGACGAGTTGGCGGCGCGCCGACGGGCCGACGCGGGCGAGCTGGTCGGGGCCGAGCACGTGTTCGACGCCCTCGACGACCAGCGTCAGCTCACCCTCGAGCACGAGGTAGACCTCCTCCTGGCGCTCGTGCGCGTGGATCCGCCCCCGCTGACGCGGCTGCAGGGTGATGCGGTTGAGACCGAACGAGCGGACGCCCAGGGCGTCGCGCAGACCCTGAAAGCGCTCCTCGCTTCCGCGTTCGAGCGCTGCGAAGGAAACGTCGGCGTCGGTCATGCCGACAGGATAGGGCCCGAGTGCGCTGGAGCTCGCGGCGCGGGGCACGCCGCAGCAGGCGGCGTCAGCCGTGTGCAGGCAGCGGGTGTGCCGCGAAGAACGCCCACATGACGTTGTTGGCGGCGATCGCGTTCGACTGGGGCCCGAGCAGGCTCGACAGCGACTGGGGTAGCGTCGGTCCGCCCGGCCACTCGTGCCCTTCGCCGGCGATGGTGTACAGCTCGACGCTCGCGCCGCCGCGACAGCGTGGGTAGGTCGTGAGCGTGACAGTCGACTTGGGCTTGGATGTGGTCGGCGATGACGCGCAACCGTCCTGCTGTGCCCAGTCCGCGGCGGCCTGGGGCACCGAGTAGGTCCAGTAGGCCTGTCCGTGCCCGGCGTAGGGATCGACTGGGTCGGCGCTGCCGTGGAAGGCGACTACCGGAACCGGCCGGGACGTCGGGCAAGGCGTCGCGCGTCGCAGGCCGCTGACGGGGGCGACCGCGGCGAACACCGTGGAGGCGTCGCAGGCGAGCTGGCTGGCGGTGCGGGCGCCGCCGGAGAAGCCGGTCGCGTAGACGCGCGCCGGATCGACGCAGTAGCGGTGCTCGAGCACGCCGACGAGCTGGGTGAGGAACGCCACGTCGTTGGCTGCGTGGGCCGGAACCGGTGCGCCGCCGACCAGCGGCACGCCGGGAACGTTCCAGTCGAAGCCCGTGCCCTCGGGGATGAGGCCCTGCGGATAGGCGACGAGGAAGTGGTCCGCGTCGGCGGTGGCGTCCATGCCCGTGAACAGCTCCTGCTCGGCGGCTGTGGAGCCGCTGCCGTGCATGTTGAGCACGAGCGGGGTCTGGGTCGAGTCCTTGTAGCCCTTGGGAACATGCACAATCACGATCCGCTTGTTGCCGCCGATCGACAGCGTCAGAGTGGTCGATCCCGAGGCTGCGGCCGCGCCGCAGCCGCCGGAGGCTGCGCGCGCGGTGCTGGGCGAACCGGCGCTCGCCGCGACGGCCGCGCCGCCACTGACGCCGACGGCGACGGCGATCGTGGCGAACATGCTCCCCGACGCCGCGCGGCACACGCGCTGGCGGATCGGGGTCGAGCTGTGGCCTCCAGTGGGCTGGTGCATCCAAGGTCCTCGTCTTGACAGTCCCGGTGTGCCGCGTCGGACATCGCGGACGCGACATGTCTAGCAAGCCGGGACCCGCTATGCCAGTGCGGGCGGCTGCAGAACCGCGTCCAGCTCGTCGAGTTGGCGGCGCACGCCGCCGCACACCTGCTCGCAGAGCTCGAACACTCCGGCGTCGGCGATGCCGTAGCGAACGCGGTTGCCTTCCTTGGTCCGGGTGACCATGCCGGCGCTGTGCAGGATCGCGAGGTGCTTGGAAACGTTCTGCTGGCTCGCGTGAAGCGCCTCCTGCAACTCCGTCACCGTGGCGTCTCCGTCCCGCAGCCGGTCGAGAAGTTTGATGCGCATCGGCTCGGAGAGCACGCGAAAGCGTTGCGCTATCAGGTCGATCAGCGGCGCTGAGAGTGGCTGGGTGAAGGTCGGATCGCCCACCGACTCGAGGGTAGCACGGGCGCAGCGAGTGAACAACTGCACCAGCGTGTAGTTGACAACATGCGACGTGTCGGCTATGGTCCGTAATACAAGCAAACAGTTGTGTAGATGGCTGAACAAACGGTCGTGTCGATACCTGCCCCTCGCGCCTGTAGGACGCGCGGCGGGCCAAACGCGAAGGGGAAGCGCGGATGCCGGAAAACGCGGGAAGACGATCGAGCACCCAAATGACGCGAAGCGCCCGGCCCGCCCACATCGCGGCGCACCCACGCGCACATCTCCAGGCCGATTGTTTGCGAGGCCAGGAACGATGACCGCGGTCGGCCCGATTGGTCGTCTCGGCCGCTGCACGGCGTCCCATTTCAAGGTCGTGCTGGTCGCATGGCTGGCGGTTGCCGTCGTGCTCGGCGTCTTCGCGCCGCGCGTGGAGACGGCGCTCTCAGGCGCCGGCTGGGAGGCTTCCGGATCGCAGTCGGTGCAGGCGCGGCAGTTGATCGGGAAGGACTTCCACGGGCTGTCCAGCTACGGCCTGATGACCGTGCTGCATTCGCCGACGAAGACTGTCAGGGACGCGAGCTTCCAGGCGGTAATCGCGCGCGTTGAACGGACACTTCGCGCCGACGCCGCCGTCAGCGTGGTCATCCCGCCGACCGCCGGTGTGTCGGTCTCGCGTGACGGCCACACGGCGATCGTGCAGGCTGGTGCGGCTCGCGATTCCAACGCGATGGTCGTGGCGGCTGATCGACTCAAGGGCCCGCTGGCGGCGCTCTCGACCGGCGGCGTGCAGGTGAGCCTGACTGGCGCTGCGGGGATGTGGTCGGACTTCAACGCGGCGAACCGCTCGGCGATGTTGAAGTCCGAGGTGATCTCGTGGCCGGTGACGCTGACGATCATGCTGATCGCGTTCGGCTCGCTCGTCGCAGCCGGCCTGCCGCTGATGCTGACGATGATCGGGCTGCTCGCGACCGCCGGTGCGTTGTATCTCGGGACGCAGGTCTTGCCGATCTCGATCTGGGCGATGAACTTCGCGCTGATGTTCGCGCTCGCGCTGGGGATCGACTACGCGCTGTTCGTCGTGCACCGATACCGCGGCGCGTTATTCGGCTCGCAGCTCTCAGCGCAGGAGGCTGTCGCGGTCACGATGGACACCGCCGGCAAGGCCGTCCTTTTCTCCGGCACAACGGTGCTTATCTCGCTCAGCGCCGTGATGCTCGTGCCCAGCCCGGCGTTTCGCTCGATGAGCCTGGGAATCATGCTCGCCGTGATCTTCGTGCTCGCGGCAACGCTGACGTTGCTGCCGGCTGTCCTGGCCAAACTCGGCCCGCGGGTCGACAGGCTTGCGCTGCCGTGGGCGCACTCCGGGGAGCACCGCTCCGCCCGCTTCGCGGCCTGGGGCGAGCGACTGTGGAAGCGGCCGGTCGCCTACGGCGCGATCGCGCTCGCGATCCTCATCGGCCTCGCGATCCCGGTCACACAGCTGAAGACATCGATGCCGTCGATCAAGGTCGTACCGGCATCGGACTCATCGCGAATCGGCTACGAGCGGGTCGCAGCCGCGTTCGGACCCGGAGCGGACGGGCCACTGCAGATCGTCGCGCCCGCCGGCGACGCGACACAGGTCGCGCAGATTGCGCGACGCGACCCCGGAATCGCTGCGCTGATGCCGACGCAGACCAGCCACGGCCACGCGCTGGTGACCGCGATCCCCAAGCAGAACCCCTCCAGCCCAGCCGTCGGAGCGACGATCGACCGCCTGCGCGCCGAACTGCCCACAGGCTCACTGATCGGCGGCGCGGTCGCCGAGAACCACGACCTCCAGAACGCGCTCGCCGCCAAGACACCGCTGGTGATCGGCGTCGTCATGGGCCTCGGGTTCCTGCTGCTGCTGATCGCGCTCCAAGCCCCGCTGATCGCCGCCGCCGGCGTGCTCACCAACCTGCTCGCCGTCGGCGCAGCGTTCGGCGTCGCGAAGTGGATCTTCCAAGACGGCGCGCTCCACTCGCTGCTCGGCTTCCAGCCGCAAGGGTTCCTCGACGCCTGGGGGCCGGTGTTCTTCTTCGCGATGATCTTCGCGATCTCGATGGACTACACCGTGTTCCTGCTCTCAAGCGCAAAGGAGCACTGGGACCGCACCGGCGACGCCAAGGAGGCGATGATCGGCGGGATCGCCCACTCCGGTCGCGTGATCTTCGCCGCCGCCGCGGTGATGGTCGCGGTGTTCTTCACCTTCGCGCTGTCCGGGCCGCTCCCGCCGAAGGAGATGGGAATCATCCTCGGCGTCGCTGTACTCCTCGACGCCGCGCTGATCAGGCTGCTGCTACTGCCCGTGCTGCTGCGCGTGATGGGCAGGTGGGCGTGGTATCTGCCGCGCTGGGCGCACCGGGTCCTTCCGGACGTCACCTTCGGACACGCGTGAGAAAGGCATAGCCATGAGCTTCACCGCAAGCGCCCACTCGGTCGACGGCACGCTGCGCCACGAGGTCGACGTCAACGGGCGCCACACGATCACCACGGACGAGCCGGCCAGCATGGGCGGCAGCGATGCCGGGCCGGCGCCCCATGAGCTGCTAGCCGCCACGCTCGCGTCGTGTGTCTCGACGATGATCGTGCTCTACGCCCGTCGACACGACTGGAGCGTGGGCGACGTGCGCGTGGACGTCGTCTACCACGCTGACGCAACTCCGCGGCAGGTGGAGCTCGCTGTCCATCTCCCCGGCGACCTCACCGCCGAGCAGACGGAGCGACTGAGGCGAGTGGCGGACTCCTGTCCGGTCCGACGCGCGCTGGAAGCCGGATTCGCGTTCGATGAGCGATTCGTGAACGATCTTGCCGTCGCGGCGTAAAACGCGGGCCGGCTGACGGTCGGGCGCCCGCGCGTCCGCCCGCCGTTGCAACGCGCGGGCCCGCTCAGCCGCCGTCGGCGGGATTGCGGGCCACGCCGAGCCTGAACCACGAAAACGGTCGCGGTCCCTTCGCGTAGCGCTGCTCGAGGTGCTCGATCACGAAACCGGCGCTTGAGACCAGAGCCGGCATGTCGCGCGTGAGGTGGCATCCGCCGGCGAGGCGTCGCTGGAAAGGCTCGAGGCGGCGCTGCCAGGCGGCCGCGTCCGGGTCGGGGGCAAGGCCGTGCTCGAGGAAGTGGAGGCGACCACCGGGACGGAGCACGCGGCGCAGTTCGGAGAGCGCGCGGCCGGCGTCAGGGACGCTGCACAGCGTGAACGTCGAGAGCGCGGCGTCGGCGCTCGCGTCGGGCATGGTGAGAGACTCGGCGTCGAGGCCGACGTACTCGACGGCCGCGCGCGAGGCGGCGATGCGGCGCGCGGCAAGCCGGCGAGACAAGGCCACCGGCTCGACCGCGAGCACGACATCCACCTCGGCCGGGCAGTACGCCAGGTTCAGGCCAGAGCCGAAGCCGATCTCGACGACGCGGCCGGCGAGCCCGGCCGTGACGTCGGCCCGCCAGGGGATCAGGTCCGAACCGGCGCACGCGTGGTTCATCAGACGCGGCAGCACGTATTCGCCGTATAACCCCACCGGCGCCCTACGGTAGCGAGCTTCGGCCGAGGCGTCGCGAAACGGATTCGTAACGTCACGCCCGCCACCGGGACCCAACCGCGGGACCAATCACAAAAAGAGGAGCGAGATGGACCGACTCAGCGCCACCCAGCGGGAACTGTGCGAGCGCTCGCGCTGGGATTTCTCCGATCTGCGCGCGACCTACATCAACTGCACGCTCAAGCGCTCGCCCGAGGTGTCCAACACGGAGGGCCTTGCGGCCCAGTCGATCGCGATCATGGAGCGAAACGGGGTCGACGTCGAGCTCATCCGCGCAGTCGACCGCGAGATCGCGACC
Organism: uncultured Solirubrobacterales bacterium; assembly: GCA_963830975.1. GTDB lineage: Bacteria > Actinomycetota > Thermoleophilia > Solirubrobacterales > Solirubrobacteraceae > Palsa-513. The sequence goes on along the minus strand of CAWHOI010000004.1, from coordinate 1,810,711 downwards.
GGCGTGTACGGCGACATGACCGAGCATGGCTGGGAGCGCGACGAATGGCCGCAGATTCACGAGCGGGTGATGGCGTCGCACATCCTGGTGCTGCTCTCGCCGATCTGGCTGGGAGAGAAGTCCTCGGTCGCGACGAAGGTGATCGAGCGCCTGTACGCCAACAGCCACCTGCTCAACGAGCACGGCCAGTGGGCGTACTACGGCCGCGTCGGCGGGTGCATCATCACCGGCAACGAGGACGGCGCCAAGCACTGCGCGATGAACATCCTCTACTCGCTGCAGCATCTGGGGTTCGCGATCCCGCCGCAGGCCGACGCCGCGTGGCTGGGCGAGGCCGGACCCGGGCCGAGCTACCTCGATCCCGGCTCGGGCGGGCCTGAGAACGACTTCACCAACCGCAACACGACGTTCCTGACGTGGAACCTGCTGCACCTCGCGCGGATGCTCAAGGACGCGGGCGGAATTCCCGCACACGGCAACCAGCGTTCGCTGTGGGACGCCGGCTGCCGCTTCGACCACCCGAACCCCGAGCACCGCTGAGCGGGCGCTGGGAGCTACTTGAAGAAGTGCGTCTTCGGGCGTTCCAGGCGCTCGCCGTCGAGGACGATGTCGACCTTCTCGTTGTAGAAGGCGATCAGCCCAGCGATCGGTGAGAGCTGCCGCGTCGGGAAGTCGTAGGCCCAGGCGAGATCGGGATGGACCTCGCCGCCGAGCGTGATCGACCAGTAGCCGCTCGTGCGGCCCTTGTAGGGGCAGGCGGTGACCGTGTCGGTGGGGATGAGGTGCTCGAATGTTCACCGCCGTGCGGTCGAGGTAGTAGCGCGTCGGGAGGCCGGTCTCGAACACCATCACGGGCGCGCTCGACTCGGCCAGCAGCACCCCGTCAAGCTCGACGCGCACGCTGCGCGAGGAGCGCAGCGCGTCGACGCGGGTGTAGGGGTTTCGCGGGTGGACGAAGACCTGCTCGTCCTCCTCGAACCAGGCGTCGAGTGCGTCCCAGTCGAAGCGAGCGGTGCCGGCGAGACCCTCGAGCGAGTCCTCGGTGTGGACGCGTACCGAGGCCGGCCGTTGCTGGTCCCCGGCGAGCAGGCCATGCCGCAGAGCGGTGCCGCGGCGCAGGTGCTGCGACCGCTGCTCGTCGACCAGCACCGCCGCGTTGACGTCGGCGAGCGGGATGTAGTACTGCGGGTAGTTGGGCCACTCCCACACGTAGAGGGCGCGCGTCGTGTCGAGCACGAGCTGCCCGGCGAGGAAGGCCCTGACCCGCCGCGGCACCGGCTCGATGTGGTTGACAGCGACGATCATCCGGGGGTAGTCGTCCATCACAGTGCCTCCAATCGAGATGCGTCGGCCCAGCTGGGCGCGCGCGATGCACAGGAGGAAACCAGGCGAAGCCCTGAAATGGGCGGAGCCCCTAGGGCGCGTGGGATCCTCCGATGCCGCGAGGCGCCCCGTCGTCGCCCCGTCGAGCGCCAGGATCGTCAGCCACAAGGCGGCGGCGAAGGCGACGCAGAGCCGTGTCCCGCGTCGAGACGCCGGGCGTCCGTGCCGTCAGAAAAGGTGAATACCCGGCGGCGGAGTCGCACTAAACTGCGCGCTCGATGAGCCGACCCGCTGCTCACCTGACCAGCCCTTTGGGTCCGCCGGCCGGGTCTGAACTCCGAGGTGAGGCCGACTCGGAGCGGCCCGGGGTCGAGGTTGCGGCGGAGGGGCTGGCCTCGGTGTGGCGCCGGCGGCCCTCGCGCGTGGCGGTGGTCGTGCTCGTCGTCGGTCTGATGGTGACCGGGGCGCTGACGTGGGCGTCGCTCACCATCTACGAAAACAACGAGAACCGCCTGCTGGGACTGCGAGTGAAGGAGCTCGGCCTGGTGTTCACGGCCGCGCTGCCGTCGGTGCAGACGCCGCTGGCCTCGGCGGCGGAGCTGGCCGACTCAACGCACGGGGATGCGCAGCGGTTCAAGGCTTTCATTGCGCCCTACGTGGGAACGGGCCGTGACTTCGCGTCGGTGTCGCTGTGGCCGCTGGAGAGCAGCGCTCCGGCGCCGACGGTCGTCGTCGGCCTTGCCCCGACGCTCGCAGCACGGCCCACGCAGGCTCGCGCATTCTTCGCGCACGTGGCGAAGACGCCGCTGCTCAGCCTGACTGGAATCCTCGGGTCGGGGGCCAACCGGCGCCTGGGGTACGAGTACAACACGCCGGGCCTGAAGGCTGGGTTCGGCGTCTACGCCGAGGTCCTCGTGCCGGCCGGGCGGCGCTCGAAGCTGCAGAGCAATTCGGGCTTCGCCGACCTCAACTACGGCCTCTACCTGGGCCGCTCCCAGCGCACCGCGGATCTGCTGGCGACCAACATCCAGCGCTTCCCGATCACCGCGCGCACGGCGTCGGAGTTCGTGCCCTTCGGCGATCGCGGCTTTACGCTCGTGATCACGCCGAACGGGTCGCTCGGGGGCACGTTCTTCGAGCGGCTGCCATGGGCGATCGCGATCGTGGGGGTCCTGCTCTCACTGGCGGCGGCGCTGATGACCGACCGCCTCGCGCACCGTCGGCGCTTCGCCGAACAGCTCGCCGGCGTGCTCGACCGCGTCGCAGACGAGAACCGCCAGATGTACACCGAGCAGCGCGGCATCGCGCAAACGCTGCAGCACGCGCTCCTGCCGGAGACGCTGCCCCGCTTGCCCGGGCTGCAGACCAGCGCCCGCTACATCCCGGCCACCTCGGGCATCGATGTCGGCGGCGACTGGTACGACATCGTCGCCGTCGATGAACGGCGGGTGCTGATGCTGGTCGGCGACGTGTCCGGGCACGGTCTCGACGCGGCGACGACGATGGCGTCCCTGCGCTACGCCGCGCTTGCCTACGCGATCGAGGAACACCGCCCGGCGAGCCTGCTGGGGAAGCTCTCCGACTTCGCGAACAGCCATCCGCACGCGTACTTCGCGACCGTGCTGTGCTGCCTGCTGGAGGTCGACGAGCACCGGTTGACGCTTGCCAGCGCCGGACACCCGGCGCCGCTTCTGATCGAGGGTGGGGCGGGCCGGTTCCTCGACGTCAGGGTCGGGGTCCCGATCGGCGTCTCGCGGGAGGCTCCCTACGAACAGTCGGCCGTCTCGGTCGGCGAGCGCGCCACACTGCTGGCGTTCACCGACGGACTGATCGAGCGTCGCGGCGAGGTACTGGACACCGGGATGGCGCGCCTGCGCGCGGCGGCCACGGCCGAGAGTCTGGCCCTCGATGCGTTGGTGACCAAGCTTGCCGACGACCTCGTCTCCGAAGACCACGGCGACGACACCGCGATCGTCGCTCTGCGCTGGCTGAGCTGAGCTGAGCGACGCCGCGCTGGTCGGGCGTCCGTGCGACTGAAGCGGGCCGCCACGAACCGGTGCTGCTACGGCTCGATCAGCGGCAGCCGCTCCCGCAAACCCACGAGGTCGAAAAGGCGGTCCACCGCCGGCGAGCCGGCGATCACGCGGAGACGATCGACGCTCCCGCCGCAGCGATCGTTGGCGTCGAGCACGACGCGCAGCCCGGTCGAGTCGATGAACGCCAGGCCGCTGAGGTCGAGGACGATCCGCTCCACGTCCGTCTGCTCGACCGCGAGCAGCTCGCGTTCGAGCTGTTCGGCGGTCGCGATGTCGAGCTCCCCGCTGGGCGCCACGCGCTGAGTGTCGCCGCGCCGCTCGCTGACGATCGAGAACCCCCCGCCGGTCACCCGCGCATAGTAGCCGGGTGCACCTGTCTGGGCTCAGGGCGGCGGTGAGGGCGCCGGCCGGGCAGCGTTGGCGCCGCCACGGCTTCAAGTACTGCGGGCGTATCGACGGCTGAGGCTGCGCGCGCGGCGTCGAAGCGCTCGTGTGGTCGGACTCCGTCGCGGACTGCGAGCACGAAGCGGGCCTAGCTCTGTTCCAACAGGCGTGCGGTCCAAAGCGAATGGCGTTTCCGCAGCTCGTGCTCATCCAGGTCGGCCCGCCCCAGGGGCGCGTAGTTCGGAGCCCAGCTTTCGACCGCGTCGTGCGAGCGAGCGGCCGCCCAGAGGTCCCAGAGAACCACCTCGCCGGCAGTCTGGCCGCTGGCAGCTTCGTAGGCCGCAAGAAAGGCGTCTGCGATTCGCTCGTCGAACAGGAGGACGAGATCGAGGCGGCACCAGCCGAGGTCGTAGCCGCGTGGACCGCGTGCTCCACCAGACCAGTCAACGATGCCCGTGAGGGCTCCATGACGCCAGACGACGTTGCCTGACCAGTAGTCGGTGTGTGTGAGCACGTCAGGCGACCCGACGATCTGTGGCCAGCCAGACCGAGCCGCCGCTGCCAACGGGCCATGCAACTCAGCCTGAGACCCCCTGCCGGCGAACACGCTCGGCAAGTCGGCGAGCGTGTCAGTTGGCAGCGCGTGCACCAGGGCAAGCGCGCGACCGAGGTCGCGCGCCCATCCCTCCGGATCACTTGGCCTGATGTCCGCCTCGCCGTCAAGCCAGCTGATCAGCGAGGTCGGGTTCTCCGACCATCGGCCGGTCAAGTCGCACCCGAGCGGCACGGGAGCCAAGCCGCCGAGCCCATCGAGACGTCGCAGTACGCGCTGCTCGCGACGGCAGGCGGAGGAATCGGCGACCGGGAACTCGCGAACCACCACGCTGGACGCGGGATTGCCGGTGTCGACCCTCCAGGTGTCGGCATGCTGACCCCCCTCGAGGCGTGCGACCTCCACGATCACGGCTGATGAGCCGGCGAGGCGTCGGACTTCCTCGAGCGCCCCGGCCGAAGGACGCGCCCCAAGATGGGTCATGCGAGAAACCCTACGGCCAGCCGGCGTGGGCGCGGTCTGACTCCTGGTGGTACGCCGATGCGGGGACGGTGCGGGCGCGGGTTCCGATTAGCCCTCGCCTAGATGGCCGATCGCGGGTAGGATCGCCGGCTGTGAGCGCGTCGCCCATTGACGACTGGCTTGGAGCGATCGACAGACGTGACCTGGACGCTGCGATGGAGCTGGTCGCGCCTGACTGCCGACTTCTCGTCGTTGACGGACGCCGCGCCGAGGGTGCCGAAGCCGTGCGGGCGCTGCTCGCGACGTTCCTCGCCGCGGTCCGATCGTCAACCCATCACGTCACTTCCCAATGGCACCAGGACGACGCCTGGATAGCGGAGGTCGACGGCGACTATGAGCTGATCGACCGGCTGCGCATCACTGCGCGACCCCGCGCCTTCGTGATGCGAGAAGGACCACACGGGCTGGCCGACATCCGTGTCTACGGCGCGCACGAACAACCGCTCGCCGATCACGCCGCCGGCCGGGAGGGCCTTCACCTCGGCGGGCACTGGATCCCGCCGCTCTGACCGGCACGCGAGGCTCGTGTCGCGACAGATCGCACTGCTGCGCGCGGTCAACCTCGGACCGAGCCGGCGCATCGCGATGGGCGAGCTGCGCGAGCTCCTCACCGCGCAGGGCTACGGCGACGTTCGCACGCACCTCGCAAGCGGCAACGTCCTACTGAACAGCGATCTTCCACCTGACCGGCTGGCCCGCGAGCTCGAAGAGCAGATCGAGCGCCGGTTCGCGCTCGACGTCGGCGTCGTCGTGCGCTCCCGCACGCAGCTCGAGCGGGTCGTCGCGCGCAACCCGCTCGGCGCGTTGGCGGACGACCCCAAGCGCTATCAGGTCACCTTCCTGGATCGCGAGCTGGATCCGCCAAGCGTGGAGCGAATCGTGGCCGCCGCGATCGCACCCGAGGCAGTCGCGATAGACGGCCGCGAGATCTACGCCTGGCACCCCGCTGGCATCATCGGGTCGCCCCTCTCCAAGGCGCTCGCCGATCGCCGCCTGGGAGTCCTCGCCACCGCCAGAAACTGGAACACGGTCACCGCTCTGCTCGAACTAGCCTCCTGAGCAGCACGGACATCGTCCGCTACGGTGGGCTACACAGCGCGCACGCCGTCGACCACGACCACGAAACGAGGATGCGCAATGGCGGCGAAGGGACTTCCGGGCGGCACGTTCTCGATGGCCGAGGATCTCACGGTCACTCGCATGGGGTACGGAGCCATGCAGCTGGCCGGCCCGCGCGTGTTCGGGCCGCCCGCCGACCGCGACGCCGCCGTGGCGGTGCTGCGTGAGGCGGTCGAGCTGGGCATCACCCACATCGACACGAGCGACTATTACGGCCCGCACGTCACGAACCAGATCATCAAGGAAGCCCTGCACCCCTACCCGCACGACCTCCACATGGTCACCAAGGTCGGGGCTTACCGGGACGTGAACGGCGGCTGGCCGCATGCGCGGTCTCCCGAGCAGCTGCGCCAGGCGGTGCACGACAACCTCATCCACCTCGGCCTCGAAACGCTCGATGTGGTCAACCTCCGCGTCGGTGGCTTCGACAGCCCCACTCCGGGCTCGATCTCCGAGCCGTTCACCGCGCTCGCGGAGATGCGCCAGGAAGGACTGATCAAGCACCTGGGCATCAGCACCGCCTCCGCGGAGCAGATTGCCGAGGCCCGGTCGATCGCACCGGTCGTCTGCGTTCAGAACTTCTACAACGTCGCTCACCGCGTCGACGACGTCCTGATCGACGCGCTCGCCGCGCAGGGCGTCGCCTACGTGCCGTACTTCCCGCTGGGCGGCTTCACCCCGCTGCAGTCCGACACGCTCGAATCGGTCGCCGCCCGCCTGGACGCCACGCCGATGGCCGTCGCGCTCGCCTGGCTGCTCCAGCGGTCCCCGAACATCCTGCTCATCCCAGGCACCTCATCCGTCGAGCACCTTCGGGAAAACATCGGCGGCGCGGCGCTCGCACTATCGGAGGACGATCTCGCCGAGCTGAACGGCATCGGCTGAGAGCAATGAGCGTCGCAAAACGAGCGGTTGTCTGGCCGCGGCTACTGCTTTGCGAGCGCGGACCAGGTCTTGCCTCCGTCGGTGGTGTAGTCGAAGGCTGGCGACGGTCCTGACCAGTCGGCGATCACCCAGCCGTCGGATGGGGAGGCGAACTGCAGCGGGTCAGAGGCGTTGTTGGCCAAGCCGTTGCCGGCAATCTGTGGCGACGTGAACGTCGGCCGAGGGGTGATCGTTGACCAGCGGCGACCGCCGTCGCTGGTCGTGTACAGGCGGGGACCGACGAACACGACCCAGTCAGACAACGTGGGTGCGGAGAACGGCACGGCGAGGCGCAGGGTCCCGTTGATGGCCGTGGACGGGTTGGAGGCTGCGAAGTAGGCGCGCAGATCCGGATCGGCCGGGAGCGAGTGGCGCGACCAATGTGCTCCGTCGTCGGTGGTTGTGAAAGCGACGAGTGAGTCGACGCCGGTTCGGTGGTCGATCACTCCGGCCGGTACGACGCCTTCGCTGCTGCCAAAGAAGCGTGGCGTGCCGCAGATCACTGCGACGCCGTGGTTCGAGGCGCCGGAGCAGATCGATACTCGCTGCCAGGTACGCCCGCCGTTGGTCGTGCGGTACAGCGCGCCGTTTGCAGACAGCGGTCGCGCGGGCGTGCCCGGAGCGGCGACGCCCCAACCGTCAAGCCGGCTGGTGAAGTCGATCGGACCGACGAATGGCGCGGCGCCGACCTGCCGCCAGGTCCGCGCGCCATCCGTCGTTACAGCGAGCGAGCCGCGGTCCGGGTCGGCGTAACTCAACGCGAAGCCGGTCTCGGCGCTCAAGAAGCTGAGTCCGAACGGAAACCCGCATCCGGGGACCGTGCTCGATCTCCACGACGCACCGCCATCGCTTGACGCGAACACGACGGCGACGGGGAAGAGCCCGACGTTCCGGGCCGGACGCGTCGGATGCCCGCAGGTGCCGTAACCCTTGCCGCCATCGCCGATCGCGACGAGATGCTCCAGGCCCACCGAGGTGACCGGACCGAGGTTCGCGACAACGTCACCCTGGAACACGGACACCCTGCGCCAGTGCCCGCCGTCATCAGAGGTCAGGTAGAAGCCGACACCGTTCGCCGCCCACCCCGCCCGAGGACCAAACAGCCCCATGTCCGAGATGTAGGGCAGCGCGGTGAGATGGCGCGCAGCCTCAGCCGACGTGCTCTGGGGCCGCGGTCTGGCGGCTGGACCGTGGGGGCCGACGGCGTTGGCGTGCGCGCGCCCCGACCCGCCGCCGCCGTCGAGGAAGATGCCGAGACCGACGCCAACAACGATCAGTACGGCCGCGAGGCGAATGCGGCGTCGCCGCGTCCGCCGACGTGCCTCCCGCATGAGCGCGTCCGTATCCTCAACCACCAGCTCTCGAACCGGCGGCGGCTCAAGATCGACGAGCACGGGCCAAGCCTCCTACGGCAGGCTTTCGATGATGCGGACGAGTTCGTCGCGCTGGTAGCCCTGCTGGCGCGCGAAGCGGACGAGCTCACGCGCCCGCGCGACCACGGCTCCCCTCTGCGGCGTGCCGGCGACCGTAACGCCGCGGCCGCGGCGAAACTCGAGGATGCCCTCGTCGCGCAGCACCCGCAACGCGCGCAGAACCGTGTTCGTGTTGACCCGCAGCTCTGCGGCTAGATCCTTCGCCGGCGGTAGCCGCTCCCCCGGCTTCGCCTCGCCCTCAGCGATCGCGCGACGGATCTCCGCGGCGACCTGTTCGTGCAGATCCGTAGGCTCGTCACGGTCAACCTTGACAGCCAGCATGATGCTAGCCATATTAGTATCAAATGATCGGGCGTGTCAATCGATGATTGGTCTTGTCCAGCCGCCCGCGCGGGTCCGCGAGGATCCCGAGGCGCTGATCAAGGAGGCGCGGCGACGTACGCGGCGCCGGCGTCTGCGCGTCGCGATCGGCGCGGCCGTGCTGGTCGCTGCGGCCGTGGTGGCGTTCCTCGTAAGCTCCGGCGGGAGCAGCGGGATCGTCGCCGAGACCGCAAGCCGACCGTTCGTTGACGTCAAGGCGTTCAGCCATGACGGCGACCTTGCGTTCATTTCGCGCGGCTCGCTGTGGGTCCTCGACGGCTCTCGCGGAAGGCTCCAAGAGATCGGCTCAGCGCCGGGCTTCGCGCCCGCGTCGCCGACCTTCTCCCGCGACGGTCGCTGGCTCGCGTATCTGGTGACGCCGCAGACACGCGCCGGAAGTCCCTCCCAGCTGTGGGTCGCAAGAGCCGACGGCACCGACGCTCACGAGGTGACACAGCTGGCAGTCGACTGGCTGGTCGGCTGGAGCCCTCGGGCCGACATCTTGGGGGTGGCGGCCGACCCGCAGAACCGCCACCCGTTCTTCGGCAGCCCCACGACGCTCGCGCTGGTTTCGCCAGCGGGCGCGGTGCGCCGGCTGCTCGTGCTTGCGCCTTCCTACATCGGCAGCATCGAGAGCACGGCATGGTCGCCCGACGGAACGGCGGTCGCGGTGGGGCTTGTGAACTACAACCACGCGGCAGAGACGATCATCCGCACCTTCCCGGTCAACGGCGCGGCGCCAACGACGTGGCTCACACGAACGAACAACCAGCCGATCCCGGGCCTGTGCGGCCGCTGCTACTCGCCGATCGCAGACCTCGCGGGCTGGTACAGCGGTTGGGGAATCGCCTTCTGGAGCTTCGCCGGAGGCGCGGTCCACAACAACGACGAGACTCCGCTCGACGTGGTCACCCGGTCCGGTGCAACGCCGCGCTTCCTCGCGCGCACGCTTTCCGACGGCACGACCGACGCACTCGCCGGCGGATCGGGCGACCAGCTTGTGCTCGTCGCGAGCACCAGCGCCGGACGCGAGTACGGGCAGGGCAAGCTCGTCGAGCACTGCGACGCGCGGACTGAGGCGTGCACACCGATCCCAGGTGGGTCGATCTGGACCGGCCCGTTTCGCCAGCCGTGCATCAGCGGCCAGCCGTGCCCGTTCCCGCACCCAGCGGCGGGAACGCCTGGGTCCGGTGTTTCGCTCGACCCGGCGTGGTCGCCGACTGCACCGATGCTCGCCTACGTGAAAGCACCGTTCGCGCTGATCGGTGGGAACCCGACAGTCGCTTGGTACGCCGCGCACGAGCTGTACCTGTGGAACGCGCGCACCGGATCGACCCGCCCGGTCGCCGACATCGACGGCGCCTCGGTGCCGAGCTGGTCACGCGACGGCCGCGACCTGCTCTATGTCAGCGGCGACGGCCTATGGCTGGCACCAGTGAGCGGCGGCAAGCCGGTGGAGATCGAGCACCCCCTGTACGCAGCAAGCCAGTGGAACAACGGCCCGGTGCCGTCGGGCGTCATCTCCTACTACGGCCAGATCGCCTGGAACGCCCAGTTCAGCTGGTGGTCCCCATGAAGGCTGACCCCGCATCACGCGATCTGGGGTCGTCGCATCCGCACACCGGCGCCCCTCGGCCTTTGCTGCCTCGACAGCTTCCCCGCGCAATGAGATGTCCGCCACCATGACGTCGCGGAACGACGGCGACCTATGCAGAACTTCGTCAGCCGGCGTGCGGTTTCACTGCGTTGATCGCCGATTGGGCGGCGAAAGCCCGCTTGTATGCGGGCCGCGCTTCGCCGCGCGCAACGTAGGCAGCCAGTTTCGGAAACTCGTCGAGAAGGCCTGACGCTCTCAGCCTGAGCAGCACCGACACCATCATCAGGTCGCCCGCGCTGAACGCCCCATCGAGCCAGTCGGCGTCGCCCAAGCGGGCAGAAAGGTTGACCAGTCGATCGCGAATTCGGTCCTTTACCAGAGGCAGGCGCGCTTCGGTCCACGGCTCGTCCCCCTCCGCGAACCTGGCGGTAGCAAGTTCGAGGATCGGCGGCTCCACCGTGTTGAGCGCGGCAAACATCCAGGTGATTGCCCGGGCCCGCGCGTCGGCATCGTCCGGGAACAGGCCCGCATGGTGCTCGGCGATGTGCAAGACGATCGCGCCGGTCTCGAACAGGACAAGACCGCCTTCCTCATAGGTTGGAATCAGCCCGAAAGGATGAAGACGCAGATGCGCTGGTTGCTTCTTCGCACGGAAGGAAACAAGGCGAACCTCGTAGGGCTGGCCCACCTCTTCAAGCGCCCAGCGAACGCGCGTATCGCGCGCCAGGCCCTTGCCGCCATCGGGCGAGCGTTCAAAGGCGGTGATGACGATGGTCATCTCAGGTTCTCCTCCGCGGCGTCATCCGCGTCGGTCACATCGCTGCCGTCGAGAAGTCAAACATGTTTGTTACGGGGTCAGCGGTGAGCTTGGCGCAACCGGCGGGAGCGGTCGCGCGTGCGGAGCTGGGCGCGCTTTTGCGTTGCCAGCCGACGCGACAGTGCTCAGGCGGGGTCGCGTGCCCGGATGTAGGCCTTGGCTCTGGGTGTGAGTGCTGCTCCGGGGCGTTCGACGTCGATGCCGCGGCGGAGGAGTTTCGTGGTGTAGATGTTGCCGTAGGTGAGGTGACGGGAGAGTGTTGCGGCGATGCCCGCGGCGAGCATGATCGGTAGCGTGAGTCCGAAGTTGCCGGTCATCTCGGTGACGCTGGCGATCGATGTCAGGGGTGCCTGAGTCGCGCCGGCGAAGACGCCGCCCATCGCGACGAGCGCGTACATCGCGGGCGGCCCGGCAGCGGAGCCAAAGATGTGGTGCGCGATGGTTCCGAAGGCCATACCTGCCATCGCGCCGGTGAACAGCGAGGGGGCGAAGACGCCTCCGGACCCGCCGATCGAGAGCGTCAGGCTGCACGCGAGGATCTTGCCGAGCATGTAGAGGAGGATCAGTCCGAGTACGACGTGGCCGTTGATCACCCGGTCCATCACCGGGTAGCCGACGCCGTACATCTCGGGCAGCGAGAGCAGCACGAGGCCGAGCGCGACGCCGCCGACGGCGGGGCGCGCCCATTCCGGGCGAGCGTTCCACAGGGCATCGACGCGGTCCTCGAGCCCGTACAGAAACGCTTTGAAGCCGACGCCGATCAAGCCCGCGAGCAGCGCGAGCACCCCCACCAGCAGATAGCTGCCGTCGTTGGGCACGGCCAGGTCGTGTGGGATCTGCGAGAAGAATGGCGCGGAGCCGAAGAACGCGCGGCTGACGAGGTCGCCTGTCACGGCCGCCAGTGCGGCTGCGCAGAGCGCGTCGAGGGAGAACTCGCGCAGGATGATCTCGAAGCCGAAGAACAGCCCTGTGATCGGCGCGTTGAAGGTTGCGGAGATGCCGGCGGCAGCGCCGCAGGCGACGATGATCCGCAGACGGCTTTCCGGCATCCGCACGAGCTGGCCGACGGTCGAGCCAAGCGCTGAGCCGATCTGTGCTATCGGGCCTTCCCGGCCGACAGAGCCGCCGACGCTGATGCAGATCGCCGATGCGAGCGCCTTGACGACCGTCACCTGGGGACGAATCCGTCCACCGTTCTCGGTGACGGCGAGCATCACCTCCGGGACACCGTGGCCGCGCGCCTCGGGTGCGAAGCGTGTGACCAGCGGCCCATAGATCAGGCCGCCCACCACGGGCACGACGAGCACAAAGAAGATCCCGAGCCACATCAGATGACCGCTCGACGCGTGGCCCTGCTGTCCAAACTGGTCGTGACCGGTTACAAGCCAGGTGAGAGCAAAGATAAGCCAGCGGAATCCCACCGCCCCCAGCCCCGCTCCAGTTCCGACCACCAAGGCAGACGCTGCCAGTCCGAGCCGGTTGCCCCCCAGCCACGCGGACACGCTCCCCAACAGCGGCCGCGCGCGATCTGCGCTCGCGGCCTCGCCCCTGGCGAATCGGCGTTCGGCTGGGCCCCGGACGTCGCTTGCCTGCCCGCCCCCGGGGGACGATGGCTGGCCGGACTCTTCGGTCTGCGGTCCCCCGACGCGCCGCCACTCACTCATCGCCGCCGAGATCCCAACCCAGTGACCAGTCCTGCTCGGGCACCTCGCCTGCGGCGTCAGCAAACGCGCGCAGCGCCCCGAGCACCGACGCGCGCTGCGTCCTCGGCAAGCGATCCATGATCTCGGTGATCTCGGCGCGACGACGGCGGCTCACCTCCGCCACCAGCGCGGCCCCGCCCGCCGTGAGTGAGACACGCACCGCGCGACGGTCCTCGCTCGCTCGACGCCGAGCGACCAGACCTTTCCGAACCAGCCGGTCGCACATTCGTGTCGCCGTTGACGGCTCCACGTCGAGCGCCTTCGCGAGGTTCGCGAGGCGCTGCGGCCCGCGCGATGCCAACTCGATCAACGCCCGATATTGCGCGAGCGTTACGTCCTCGGCGACCGTCGCCAGCGAACGAGCGGCCACCCCCACAAGCGCCCGACTCGCCCCGAGGACGGCGTCCACAAGCGCGTCGCGTTCCCCGTCGCTTTCGCCTCGACCCGCCATCCAAGAAGATTGCATGATGCCATTATTGCACTATGCATGATGGGTCGGTCGCCATGTTGCGCCGAAGCCCAACACCTTGCCCGCAAATCGACCTAATCGAGAAACAGACGGTCTATGTCACTCGGCGATGATGACCTCGAGCCGGCGCGGGCCGTGTACGCCGCCGACCCGCACTAACTCGATATCCACCGTGGCCGACGGGCCCGAGATGAAGGTCAGAGGCCGCATCGGGTCGAGCATGGAGATCGCGGCTGGCACGCTACAGGCGATCTGCTCGATTCGAACCACGCACAGGTGGTAGTCGGGCACCAGCGACAGGATGCGCCGACCCATGCCGGCGCTGCCGTCGAGCACAAGTGTTCCCGTCTCGGCGATCGCGACGGCGCAGGTAGTAACGACACCGTCTGACTCGTCCAAGGTGTGTGGTTCGAGCGGCGGCGTGTCGCGCAACGGCTCGACACCTTCGAGCCAAGTGTCGGGTATCCCGTCCGGCGCGACCACGCGAAGCACGCCGCGATCGCGGAGAGCCGCACGCACCGTTGCGCCCAGGTCGTCTGTCCCCGTGCGGCGCGTCTGCGCCTGGTAATGACGCAACCGCTCGATGAGTGTCTCCACGCTGTCGTCGGTGCGCGTGCGGTAATCGCGCGGGATCTGCGGCGCGGCCCCGGCGCTCGGGGCGATCGCGGCGCGCACCCGCCCAAGGATGTCATCGCGGGCGCTCACGGACTGCGCCGGTTCCGGCTCGGGTGCGGCTGTTGGCTGTGCTCCTTGACCCACCAGTCACGGAACGATTGGGACGGAGGATCGGGCAGGTCTCGCACACGAGTCCATCGCGATATGGGCGGCGGGCCGCCACGGCGCAGCAGGCGCAGCAGCCGCGTCAGCCGCAGCGCCGCGGTCCAGCGGCGGTTCCCCTTCATCACCGTGCCCGCGGCCGCAAACATTGCGTCCTGCGCGATGTGTCGCCTCGCCCGCACCGAGTCGTGGCGGAGCTTGACCAGCACGCTTGGGATGTCGATCTTGACCGGGCAGACTTCGTGGCAGTAGCCGCAAAGGGAGGAGGCGAAGGGAAGCTCCGAGGCGTGCTCGACACCAACCAGCTGCGGCGTCAGGATCGCCCCAATCGGACCGGGGTAGGTGGCGGCATAGGCGTGCCCGCCGGCGCGCTCGTACACCGGGCAGACGTTCAGGCACGCCGCGCAGCGGATGCACCGCAGTGTCTGGCGCCCGATCTCGTCTCGAAGCACGTTGGTTCGGCCGTTGTCGAGCAGCACGATGTGAACCTGCTGCGGCCCGTCCCCTGGCGTCACCCCGCTCCACAGCGAGCTGTAGGGGTTCATGCGCTCGCCGGTCGCCGAGGGAGCCAGCAGTTGCAGGAAGACCTCGAGGTCCCGGAAGGACGGAATCAGCTTCTCGATTCCCACGACCGAGATCAGCGTTCGCGGGAGGGTCAGGCACATCCGGCCGTTGCCCTCCGATTCCACCAGCACGAGCGTTCCCGTTTGCGCCACCGCGAAGTTGGCGCCGGTGATCGCCACCGTGGACCCGAGGAACTTGTGGCGCAGATGCCGGCGCGCAGCCTCCGCGAGCGCGTGCGGATCATCCGACAGGTCGGTTGGTGCGTCGTCCATCTCGCGTAGGAAGATCTCCCGGATCTCCGCGCGGTTCTTGTGAATCGCGGGGACGACGATGTGGCTGGGCCGGTCGTCTCCCAGTTGCACGATCAATGCGGCGAGGTCTGTCTCGTAGGCGCTGATCCCCTGCTTAGCCAGGGAGGCGTCGAGACCGATCTCCTCGGTCGCCATGGACTTTGACTTGATCACCTCGCGCGCGCCGGCGCGCTGCACGAGCGAGTGCACGATCGAGTTGGCCTCGTCCGCGTCGCTCGCCCAGTGCACCTGCGCCCCGCGATTGCTCGCCGCCGTCTCGAACTGCTCCAGGTAGCGATCGAGATTGAGCAGCACCTCGTCCTTGATTGCCGCGGCGGCGGCGCGCAGCTGCTGCCAGTCGGGCATGTCCGCCAGCAAGCTCGCGCGCCGCTGGCGGATCGTCGTCGTGGCCGTGCGAATGTTGCTCCGCAGTTGCGCGTCGTTGACGGAGCGCTTCGCGTTCGCCGCGAAGGGCGGATCCTCGGTCCAAATGGTCTCGCCATGACCCATGCCGCTAGGGGGTCCGTGCGGGCGCCTGCCCGCCGCGAAGGTCGGCTTCGGTACTGGCCAGGATCTCTGCGAGATGGAGCGTGCGCACCCCCGCGCGGATCCGCTCTAGCCCGCCGCCGATATGCATCAGGCACGAGCGATCGCACGCGCACAGGACCTCGGCACCCGTTTCGATCACCGCGGACATCTTGTCGGCCAGCATCGCCGCCGACACGTCGGGGTTTTTGACCGAGAACGTGCCGCCAAACCCGCAGCACTCATCCCAGCGCGGCAGCTCGACCAGACCGATCCCGCGCACGTTTCGCAGGAGCCGCAGCGGCCGGTCACCGACACCCAGCAGGCGCATCGAGTGACAGGTCGGGTGATACGTCACGCTGTGGGGAAAGTACGCCCCCACTTGGTCGGTCCCCAACACATCGACCACGAACTGGGAAAGCTCGAAGGTCTTCGCCGCCACCGCCTCCGCACGCTGGGCAAGAGCCTCGTCGCCTGCCGCGCGCGCGACCATCGGATGCTGGTGACGGATGCTGCCCGCGCACGAACCCGACGGCACAACCACCGCGTCATAGCAGGAGAACACGTCCACGTAGCGGCGTACGAGGTCCACTTCGAGGTAGCCGCTGTTGGTGTGCATCTGACCGCAACACGTCTGTTCGAGAGGGAACTCCACCGCCTGTCCGAGTCTCTCGAGCAGGGTCACCGTCGCCCGACCGGCATCGGGGAACAGCGCGTCGACCAGGCACGTCGTGAACAGGCCGATGCGCATCGCTCAACCCTGTGTGACGGTCGGTGAAGGTTGGAGTCCATTCGAGCTGCGCATCGAACTCACCGCCGCAGCGACCGCTAGCGCTGGACCCGGGCGCCCGTGCCGCGCACCAGCGCCTCGACCTCGGCGAGCGTCGCGGTCGAAGTGTCTCCGGGCGTCGTCATGGCGAGTGCGCCGTGCGCTGCGCCGTACTCCACGGCGAGCTGCAGCTCGCCGTGCTGGATGAGTCCGTAGATCAGGCCTGCCGCGAAGCTGTCGCCGCCGCCAACGCGGTCGAGAATCTCGAGCCCGCGCCGCGGTGTCGCCTCGACGAAGCCCGTCTCGCGCGACCAGGCGATCGCGCCCCAGTCGTTGACCGTTGCGGTCTTCACGGTGCGCAGCGTGGTTGCGATCACGCGGAGGTTTGGGAACTCCGTCGAGGCGCGCTCGATCATCGCGCGAAATGCCCGGGTGTCCAAGTCGCTGAGGCTGTCATCGAGATTCTCGACCTCCAGCCCCAGGCAGGCTGTGAAGTCCTCCTCGTTGCCGATCATGACGTCCACGTGGCGTGCGAGCCGGCGGTTGACCTCGCGGGCTTGCTCGACGCCGCCGTTTGCCTTCCATAGCGACGGCCGGTAATTGAGGTCGTAGGAGACGACAATGCCGTGGTGGGAGGCCGCGACGACCGCCTCCTCAACGACCTGGGGCGTCGTCTCCGAAAGCGCGGCGAAGATTCCCCCGGTGTGCAGCCAGCGCACGCCGCTCACGCCGAAGATGTGGTCCCAGTCGATCTGACCCGGCGCAAGCTGTGACGCCGCCGAATGGCCGCGGTCGGACACGCCGATGGCGCCGCGGACACCGTAACCGCGTTCGGTGAAGTTCAGTCCGTTGCGCACGCTGCGGCCGACGCCATCGTGCGGGACCCAGCGTATGAGTGACGTGTCGACGCCGCCCTGAAGCACGAGGTCCTCGAGCAGCCGGCCGACGTCGTTGTCGACGAAGGCCGTCACGACTGCTGTGCGCAGCCCGAAGCATCGCCGCAGGCCGCGGGCGACGTTGTACTCTCCGCCGCCCTCCCACACGCGAAACATGCGCGCCGTGCGCACCCTTCCCTCGCCCGGGTCCAGGCGCAGCATGACCTCGCCCAGCGCGACGACGTCGTGGCGGCAGGGCTCCGCGGCGCGGATCGTCAGCGCGCTCACGGCCTTGCCTCTGCGGCGATGCGGACAGCCTCCCCGGCGAGGCGTGACACGCTGGCGAAGTCGCGGTCGCGCAGGAGCGCGGGCGTCACCATCCAACTCCCGCCCACGGCGGCCACCGACGGCAGGCGCAGGTAGGCGCCGGCGTTGGCGGCGTTCATGCCGCCGGTGGGTATGAAGCGAACCTGCGGAAACGGCCCCTGCAGTGCGCGGATCATCTCCAGGCCTCCGCTCGCCTCCGCCGGGAAGAACTTGAGCAGCTCGCAGTCGTGGTCGAGCGCCGAAAGCACGTCAGTCGCGGTGGACACGCCCGGAACCACCGGCATGTCAGAGCTCGCGGCAGCGGTCCACGACGCGCGCGCTGAACCCAGGAAGCACGACAAATCGCGCGCCGGCGTCGCGCGCTAGGTCGACCTGCTCCGGCCGCGTGACCGTGCCAGCACCGACGACGAGATCCCCGTCCTCGGCGAGCAGGCCCAGTGCCGCGAGCGACGCCGGGGTGCGTAGCGTCACCTCCGCGATCGGGAGACCTCCGCGCTTGAGCGCGACGGCGAGCCCGCGGACCAGCTCCACATCCTCGGCCACGATTACCGGAACAACGCCGACCGCGCACACCAGCCCTATGACGTCGTGCTCGCTCACCGCGCCATCCAGCCGCCGTCCACCGTGATGATCGTTCCGCAGACGTAATCCGAAGCCGGCGACGCGAGGAAGACCGCAGCTCCCGCGAGGTCGGCGGGAACGCCCCAACGGCCGGCAGGAATCCGATCCAGGATCGCGCTGCTCCTCGCCGGGTCAGCCCGCAGCGCCGCCGTGTTGTCGGTGGCGATGTAGCCGGGGGCGATCGCATTGACGTTGACACCGTGCGGGGCCCACTCGTTCGCGAGCGCCCTGACGAGGCCGGCGATTCCCGACTTCGAGGCGGTGTAGCTCGGCACCAGGATCCCTCCCTGGAAGCTCAGCAGCGACGCCGTGAACAGGACCTTGCCAGACCCGCGCTCGACCATCCCGCGCCCGACCGCGCGCGCGAGCAGGAACGGCGCCGTGAGATTGACCTCAAGCACGCGCGCCCATGTGTCGGTGTCGTGGTCGACCGCGGGGGAGCGGGCGATCATGCCCGCGTTGTTCACGAGGATGTCAATCGCCGGAGCGTCTTGCGTGACGGCGCGCGCGAGCTCCTCGACCGCCGCTCGATCGGAGAAATCCGCCTGGATCGGGGTGAACCGGCGGCCCGCCGCCTCGACGCGCCCTCGCACCTCGCCCGCGTCCGCAAGGAGATCCACGCCGACGATGTCGGCGCCCGCGCTGGCGAGGGCCTGCGCGATTCCCAGACCGATGCCGCGCGTGCACCCGGTCACCAGCGCGACCTTCCCACTCAGGTCGAACATCGTCGCCGGGTCGAACGTGTCTCGCAGTTTCGCTTCCATTTCAGCTCCCGTCGTGGCAGTTGATCAAGACCTTCATCGCGCGGCCGGTCTCGAGCTCCGCGAACGCGGCCGCAGCCCGGTCGAGCGGCACGACCCGCGTGATCAGCGCGGCCGCTGGCACCGCTCCGACTTCGAGCAGGCGGACCGCCTCCGTAAAGTCGGCACGCTCGTACACACGCGCGCCGATCAGTGTGAGCTCGCGCCAGAAGACACGAAACAGATCCACCGGCGGCGGGGTCGAGTGAATCGCTACACACACCAGGCGTCCCCGTACCGCAAGTGACTGGATTGCCGTCTGGACACCGTCCGCCGCGCCCGAGACCTCGAACGCGACGTCGACGCCCGCCCCGTCGCTCCAGCCGGCAATGAACGTGGGCATGTCGACGGCTGCCGGATCGACGACCTGCAGCCCGACCGCGTCCGCCAGCTCGCGCCTGCTCTCACTCAGCTCGGCTACGACGACCTCTGCGCCGCGCTGCCGTGCCACGGCTGCGACGAGTAGGCCGATCGGGCCGCCGCCGACAACGAGCGCACGCTCACCTTCTTGCAGGCTTGCGCGGCGCACGTCGTGAACGGCAACGGCAGTGGGCTCGGCGAGCGCGGCATGCTCGAGCGAGAGCGAGGCGGGCAGCCGCACGAGCACCTCCTGCGGCACGTTCCAGCTCGCCTGCATCGAGCCCGGTGAGTCGATGCCGATGAAGTCGAGGTTGTGGCAGATGTGCGAGCACCCGGCCCGGCACGCGGGGCAGGCACCGCACCACCGCAGCGGCATCACCGTCACGCGGTCTCCGACCGACCATTCGGTCACGTCGTGCCCGAGCGCCGAGATCGTGCCCGACATCTCGTGGCCGAGCACGGCGGGCAGCGTGACGCGCGCGTCCATCGCGCCGTGGAGGATGTGCAGGTCGGTGCCGCAGATCCCGGTGTAGGCGACGTCGATCGCAACCTCGCCCTCGCCGGGATCGCGCGGCTCGAGGTCGAACAATTCCAGCGTCCGCTCACCGACGTAGCAGGCTGATCGCATGTTGCTCCCTTCGCTCTTCATGACTGGTAACCGGTTCGGCCGTTCCGTCACCCAACGGGCACCGGAGCATCCGGACGCAGAAGGCCTTGCTGCTGCAGTTCGTCCCAAACGGCGGCGGGCGCTCCCGAGCGACACAGGTCGATGTCGCGCTCGATCTGCTCAGGCGAGCGTGCGCCGACGCACACGCTGAGTACGGCAGGGTGCGCGAGAGGAAACGCCAAGGCGACTGCGGGGAGCGAGGTGTCATGACGCTCGCAGATCTCCGCCATGCGCTGGGCGCGCAGCACGAGCGCCTCTGGGGCATCGTCGTAGTCGTACTTGGCGCCGTCTGCGGGTGCGCGGCGCGCGAGCAGCCCGCTGTTGAACACACCGGCGGCCACGATCCCGATGCCGCGTTCCTCGCAGGCGGGTAACAGGTCGTCGAGCGCCGATTGTTCGAGCAGGGTGTAGCGGCCGGCGAGCATGAGCACGTCCATGTCGGTGTGGCGCGCGAAGTCAGCCAACATCGCAGTCTGGTTCATGCCCGCACCGATTGCTGAGACGACGCCCTGCCCGCGCAACTCCTCGAGCGCCGGGTAGGCGGTGTCGAGGACTTCGCGGCGATGCGTGTCGGGGTCGTGGAGGTACACGATGTCGACGGCGTCCAAGCCGAGCCGCTGAAGACTCTGCTCGAGCGACCGCAGCACGCCGTCGCGGCTGAAGTCCCATACGCGGCGGTGGGTTGCCGGTACGTCGAAGCCTTCGTCGTCGCGTTGCCCCGTGGGGCTCAGCGGCTCCAGTCGCCGTCCGACCTTTGTCGACAGGACGTACTCGCTGCGGGGACGTCCGGCGAGGGCCGAGCCGAGGCGACGTTCAGAGAGCCCGAGCCCGTAGTGTGGCGCGGTGTCGAAGTAGCGGATGCCCTGTTCCCACGCGGTGTCGACCGTCGCGCGGGCCTGTTCGTCGGTGATCGCCCGGTAGAGGTTGCCGAGTTGTGCGCAGCCCAGCGAAAGCTCGGTGAAACGGAGCGGGCACCGCGCGACGCGCCTAGTCGCGAGTGTCACAGCGCCTTCACCGGCGCTGGTGGACGGTCTGAAGCGACGCGGCTCATCCGGCGTAGACCAGTCGCAGGCGCTCGGTGACGGCGCCGCGATGGTCGTCGGCGGCCACGACGTATCGCGCCATATGTTCCTGCCAGCGCTGATCGACAGGGTGTCGCGCGAGGGCGGCGCTCGCTCGCGCGAAGTCCGAGCACTCGACTGCGTGGAAGAGCTCGAGGCCGTCGCGAAAGATCAGCCAGCGCGTGATGCCGTTCTCGCGTTGCGCGGCCAGAAGCTCCGGCCACACCATCGCATGAGCCTTCTCATACGCCTCCTCCATCCCCGGCTTCAGGCGGG
The DNA here is from genome assembly GCA_963830975.1 of uncultured Solirubrobacterales bacterium. GTDB lineage: Bacteria > Actinomycetota > Thermoleophilia > Solirubrobacterales > Solirubrobacteraceae > Palsa-513. The sequence goes on along the minus strand of CAWHOI010000004.1, from coordinate 1,789,559 downwards.
TACGCAGCCCCACGAACTCCGTCATTGCTCCGCCTCCTCTGCGCAGCCGCTTCTTGATGCAGCGGATTCGATGGGGCCGAAAGATCGTGTTGATTCGCCTCCAGGGTACCCCGCCTCGTCCGGCACTATAGGCTATTCATCAGACGAATGTTGCCAGACGTCGGATCATTACGAGGGAAGGGCACCTCCCGGCGAGCGTGCCTCCCACGCTCTCCTCAACCCGGCTATCCGCGGCGCCGGCATCCCGCCGGTGGCTGTCGCCATGAGAACGATTCCGCGACGCGCGTGCTCGGCCGCTACGACCCAGCGTGGATCGAGGAGTCGACGAGCTCTGATGGCATCTTGGGCCGCGCGCGGATCCGGCGCGAGGTTGCGCCGGTCCGAGTGACGGCCGGTTGCAGCGTCGAAATGCGGACGCCGTCGCTCGACCGGTTCGAGTTCCCGACCGGCTCAGCCTGGTGTGAGTCCGACTCGATCGCCGACGCGACCGAAGGGTCTGGGTCGTCGTGAAGGTCGACAGCCACGTTCATTTCTGGGATCAGCGGCACACGCCGCAGCCGTGGATGAGCGCCGACGATACTGCGATCGCCCGGCCGTTCGGGCCTGCCGACATTAAGCCGCTGATCGACCGAAACGGCATCGACGCGGTAATCGTGGTGCAGGGAGCCTGCCTCGATTCCGACACCGATTACCTGGTTGGTGAGGCTGAGCGCAACGACTGGATCGGCGCCCTGACCGCCTGGGCCTGTCTTGAGGATCCGGACCGGGCCGCCCGCCGCCTGGATCAGCTCGCCAGCAGCCCGAAGCTGCGCGCCGTCCGCCATCTGAGCCATAACGAACCCGAGCATTGGCTGATGCGACCGGCGGTGCTCGAAAGCATCGCCATGCTCCAAGAGCGCGACCTGATTCTCGAGATCCCGGTGGTGTTCCCGCGTCACTTCGACGACGTGGTGTCTTTGGCGAAGCGGTTCGCCGGCCTTCGAATCGTCATCGACCACCTCGGCAAGCCGCCAATCGGCGCTCCGGCGATGCGGCGCTGGGGTGAGGAGCTCGGTGCCGTCGCCGAGCACCCGAACGTGTTTGCGAAGGTCTCCGGACTCAACACGGCACTAGACTGGTCGGACTGGAGCACGACAGACCTCCGCCCGGCGGTGGAGATCGCCCTCGACTGTTTTGGTCCACACCGCCTTATGTGCGGAAGCGACTGGCCGGTCGCCCTGCTGAACGGAGACTACGACCGGGTCTGGCAGGCCACGTCGGAGGTGCTGGTGGCTCTTGCGCCCGATGCCGCGAGCCTGCTGCTCGGCGAGACAGCGCGCCGCGTCTACCGTCTCAAGTAGCGCGCCGTCTTGGCCGCCGGCAAGGCGACGCGGCCCCTCGCTGACGCTGCTCGGCACCCAGGAGTCGGGCGGGCTCAGTTTCCCGTGATCCGCGCTCCGGATTCGGAGTCGAAGAGGAGGATCGAATTCTCCTTGACGCGCAGCGCGATCTTGGCGCCGCTGCGTGGAGCGCTGTTCGGGTCTACTCGCACGATCACTTCAGGCGTCGCCGTGACCGCCGCCGCACCGGCATGCTCGGCCAACTGCCCGTAGACGTAGGCCTCGGCGCCGAGCTCCTCCACGAGGTTGACGACGACCGGGATTCCGGCGCCGTCATCGGCGATCTCGAGCGCCTCCGGCCGCAGGCCGATCGTGACCGCGCCGGTCTTGGCCGCCTTCTGGAGATCGCGCGGCACCGGGACGACGGTCGAGCCAATCATGACCCCGTCGGAAGCCATTGTGCCTTCCATCAGGTTCATCGCCGGCGAGCCGATGAACCCGGCGACAAACGCGTTGACCGGCGAGTCATAGAGCTTCCGCGGCACGTCCACTTGCTGCAGCATGCCGTCCTTCATCACCGCGACGCGATCGCCCATCGTCATCGCCTCGACCTGGTCATGGGTCACATAGATCGTCGTGACGCCTAGCCGGCGCTGCAGCGCGTGGATTTGGGAGCGCGTCGCGACGCGCAGCTTCGCGTCGAGATTCGAAAGCGGCTCGTCCATCAGGAACACGCGCGGCTGGCGGACGATTGCACGCCCCATCGCTACGCGCTGACGCTGCCCGCCCGAGAGCTGGCCCGGTTTGCGCTGCAGGTAATCCTCGAGGTCGAGCATCTTCGCCGCCTCCTGAACACGGGCGTTGATTTCCGGCTTCTTCACCTTGGCGATCTTCAACGCGAACCCCATGTTCTGGGCCACGTTCATGTGTGGGTAGAGCGCGTAGTTCTGGAACACCATCGCAATGTCGCGGCTGCGCGGCGGAAGATGCACGACATTGCGGTCATCGATCAGGATCTCGCCTTCATCGACGTTCTCGAGACCGGCAAGCATCCGCAGGCTCGTCGTCTTTCCGCATCCCGACGGGCCGACGAGCACGACAAACTCGCCATCGCCGATCTCCAGGTTCAGCCCGTCGACGGCTTTCCGCTGCGCCCTCGGGTACAGCCGGGAGGCGTTCTTGTACGTCACAGTGGCCATACGGATCCTTTCGAGCTGGCTGGTGCAGCGGCCATGTCACGTACGCTGCATTCCAGCAACCGATTGTGTGTCTTGGCCGGCGACGGTCCGATCTCTTGACCGGCGAAAGTGCGCGACGGTCTCGAGTCACGCCCTGGCCGAGAGCCGTCACGCCTAACGTGCCCACGATCGACCTGAACTCGCTCGAATCGAGCGCCGCCGGGAAGGGCAGCGCCGGCCCTTCGAATCCAATCCGGCCCGCGGATTCGGGCACGACGCGCTCGATCTCGGCAACCAGCTCTCCGACCGTCACCGTGGTGCCTGGGATGTTGACCACCACCGCGCCGGTGAACGGCGCCCTGGCGGCGGCGATGAATGCGGCTGCGGCGTCGGGAGCGAACTGCAGCTCGCAGCTGCCGCCAAACGGGATCGTGTAGTCGCAGCCGTCGGCCGCAGCGCGCATCGCAGCGGTGGTGGCGGAAGTGAGACCACTGTCGCGGCCGGCGCCGTAGACGACGGACGGTCTGAGCCCAATGCTCGCGAGCGAGCCTTCGATGGCGAAGACTCGCGCCGTGGCTTCGTTCGCGATCTTGAACACGCCGTAATGCGTGTCAGGTCGACCGCTCGGATGCGTCGGGATTCGGCCTTCGCCGTCAGTTGCATCGAACGCCGCGACCGAGCTCGCATAGACGATCGGCGATGACAGGCCATGCGCGAGCGCTGCAGCGAAGAGCGCCACGGTTCCAACGACGTTGACCTGTGCTCCGAGCACCGGGTTCTCGCGGCAGCCCGGTACCTGAAGCGCCGCGAGGTGAATGAGGTGCGTCGGCGCGAGCTCGAAGAGGCGGTCGACCTGGGCGGGATCTGACACGTCCGCCTTGACGAGCCGGACGGCCGTGAGCTCGTCCTCGCCAAGCAGGTCGCGCACACGGTGGTCGTCGTCACCGGCGTCGACGCCGATCACGTCGACGCCCTCGCGAACGAGCTGGCGAAGCGTCCATGCGCCGATGCAGCCGTACGCGCCAGTGACCAGGAAGCGCTCGGGCCCCGGCGGTTGGCGAAGGTTGCTGGACGGCGTCATCGGACGCTCACCTGCCGCCGGCCCGCCACGGGGTTGATGAGCGTGCCAATGCCCTCGATTGCAACCTCCACCACGTCACCGGCCACAAGCGACACCGGTGGCTCGCGGAAGTACCCGGCGCCGCCCGGGGTTCCGGTCAGGATCAGATCGCCTGGCTCCAGCGTGCAGACGCTCGAGCAGTAGGCGACGAGCGTCGGCACATCGAAGATCAAATCGTCGGTCGAGGCGTCCTGCATCAGCACGCCGTTGAGTCGCTGCCTCACGCGCAGGCCGCGGCCGTCGCCGATCTCACGCTGCCCGACAAAGCTCGGGAGGATCGGGCAGAACGTGTCGTAGCCCTTGGCTCTGAACCACTGACCGTCGGCGGACTGCGCCTCTCGCGCGCTGACGTCGTTGGCGACGGTGTAGCCGGCGACGACCTCCAACGCCTGGGCCGGCGAACACCTCCTCGCCATCGTGCCAATCACAATCGCGAGCTCCGCCTCGGCGTCGACGTGGCCGATGCCCTCAGGGAGTTCGATCGACTCGCCGGGCCCGATGATCGTGTTCGCGAATTTCGCGAAGAGGAGGGGGGTGGCTGGCAGCTCCTCGCCCTCCTCGCCGGCGTGCGCGCCGTAGTTGCGCCCCACACAGACGATCTTCTGCGGCCGGGCCACCCCAAACGCCGACTGCCAGATCTCGCCTACGGTCTGGCTCACCGCTCGGCCCGCCCTTCGTGCCGGCCACGGCCGACGGCGCCTGGCGACCGCGTTGGTCCGCCGGTGGGGCTCGGCATCGGTCGGTTGCCCATCTGCTACTCCTTTGTAGAGCCGGCGAGCATGCCCTTGACGAGGGTGCGCTGCGCGAAGAGGAAGACGATCAAGACCGGCGCGATCGCGAGGATCGTCGCCATCGCTAGCTCGGGCCGGTAGATCAGCGCCTCCCCGCCGGTTGCGGCGACAGGGTTGATCGAGGGCGAGCTACCGAGCAGGATCGGCAGCCCGACCTGGAGCGGGTACTGCGAGTTGTCGTAGGTCATCACGAACGGGAGGTAGTAGTTGTTCCAGTTCGCAACGAACGAGAAGAACCCGACGAGCGCCACGATCGGACGCGCGAGCGGCACGGCGATGTGCCAGAACGCTCCCCATTCGGTCGCCCCGTCGATACGGGCTGCCGCGAACAGATCCTTCGGGATCGTGGACGAGAAGTAGATGTAGGCGAGATAGACGCCGAACGGGAAGAACCCGAACGGCAGGATGATTGACCACACGGTCCCGACCAGGCTCACCGCGTTGGCCTCGAGGAACAGCGGGAGGACGAGCGCCGTCGCCGGCATGATCATCACGACGAGCGTGATCGAGAGCAGCGTGCGACGTCCGATGAACTGCGTGACCGCGAGCCCGTAGCCCGCCGGGATCGCCGCGGCGAGCGCGAGGGCGGTGCCACCGAAGGCATAGATGGCCGAGTTCTTGAGCCAGGTGAGGACGAGCTGGCCCTCGTAGTTGACCACGTCGTGGAAGGTGCGCCCGAACGTAACGAAGCTGCCGAACGAGAAAGGCCCCTGACGAATGAGCGCCTGATCGCTCTTGGTCGGAGCGAGCACGAGCCAGATGACCGGCACGAAGAAGTAGGCTGTGAACGCCAGCAGGACCAGAGTCGCGACGAGGCGGTAGGCGTTGCGGCGCGTGAGCATCACTCGACCTCGAAGAGCCTGCCGCGCCAGACGATGAGCACGGCGACGATCAGGCCGATCACGAGCAGGTCGACAGAGATCGCCGCGGCGTCGTTGAAGCGGTCAAGGTTGAACGCAAGGTAGTAGGCGAGCTGATTCGGCGACCACTGCGGCGGCACCTCGCCGCCGGTACCCAGCGCGAGGATCTGCGGCTCGACGAACAGCTGGGTGCCCGCCGCAAAGGCGAGCACGAGCATGTACACGACCCACTTGCGAATCAGCGGCAGCTTGATTCGAAAAGCCGTTTGGAGCGCGCCTGCGCCGTCGATCTCGGCAGCCTCGATCAGCTCGGTCGGGACATTGTTGAGCGCCCCGTACATCACGACGATCCAGCCGCCCGCGCCCGTCCAGAAAGCCATGATGGCGAATATCCAGGGCAGATTGCCCGGAGCCACGGTCTGCCCCAGGAGGCTGTAGCCAAAGCCGTGGAGGATGAATGCGAACGGGCTGGTCCCGGGTGTGAACATGAACAGCCAGACCACGACGCTTGCCGCGCCGGCCATCGCGCCCGGCAGGTAGAACAGGAAGCGGTATACCGCGCTCACGCGCTGTGTCAGGGTGTGAACCATCAGCGCGAGACCCACCACGATCACCGATTGGCTGATCAGCCAGATCGCTTCGAACTCCACGATGTGCTCAAAGGCGGGTAAGAACTGCGGCAGGTTGTAGGTGTTGACGAAGTGTGAGACGCCGACGCCGCCCTGCGTGCTGATCGCGAGAGCGACCGCATAGATCGTGGGCGCGATGCCCAAAGCGACCAGAAGGACGAAATACAGTCCAACGAAGAAGTAGCCCGCCGAGCGTGACGTGCCGGCTGGCGGACGCTCACGATCTCCCCCGGCCCGGAACCCCAGCCGAGCGCGCGAGCGTCCGGCTGGGGTTACCGTGACCGAGGGACTTGTCATTGCCTACTAACTTCTACTTGCCTAGGACTGCTAGCAACTGCTGTCTTGGATGCACTTCGGACCCACGACCGTCCAACCGGCGAGGTGGGCGTCGCTTGACAGCGCATCAGCGAATGCGTTGATGCTGGCGCTGAGGGGCTTGCCCGAAGTGGTGCTCGGCACCATCGTGGAATCCCATGCGCCGTCCGTGCTCCACGGCGTCGGGCCCCAACCCTTCCAGGTCTCGGCTGCCGCCGTCTTCCATGCAGCCGCCGACGCGCTCGGGTTGGCGAACGTGCTGCCGAGCGCGGACAGGTAGCTGCTCTGGTCGCTCACGTACTGCGGCAGACCGGCGTCAACGCCGGCCGTCTGGATCTTCGGGCTGGTTGCCATGTACTGCGCGAACGCAGCAGCAGCCTTCGCATTGGGCGCGTGCTTGGACACGAGCCACAGACCGCCGCCGAGGAAGCCCGTGGTCTTGGCGCCGTTGAGCGCGGTCGGTGGCGGGTAGGCCTCCATCGTGCCGGTCGGCACGCCGTTGGGGTCCTTGTTGCCGTTCTCGAACACCGCGGTCCCATACCACAGCGGACCAACCATCATCAGGACCTTCGCGCTCGGGAAGCCGCCCGATCCGAAGACGTAGCTGTAGGTGATCGCGTTGCCCTCGAGGCCCGAGTTGTCGAACACGGTGTTGATACCTGTGCAGTTCGAGTTGGTCGGGTCGATCTTGACCTTGTTCGGACCGACGACGTCGTCAAGCGGGCATTCGTTGCCAGCGTAGATGAAGGCATCGTCGAACTCATCGCCGACGTCGCCGACGATCAGGCCGTTTGGCTTCGCGTACTTCTGTCCGTCCTGGATGATCCCCTGCCACGTGGTCGGAGGCGCCACGCTGGCGCCGACGTACTTCGCCCACAGCGTGGTGTTGACCCACAGAACGTCCGCAGCGCTGTCGTTGCGCAGGCAGATGATCTGGCCGCTCGGTGTCGTGCAGCTGCTCATCGATGTGCCCGCGAAACCGTTGAGAACGTTCTTCGGCACGTATGACTTCAGGTTGAGCAGGTCGTTGTACGGCGCCGTTCCAAGCTGGACCGCGTCGTAGTTCTGCGAGTCGAACATCACGTCCGGCGCGCTCGACGGCCAGCCGATGCGGTTCCACAGGGCGAACTTGGCCTGCAGCACGCCGGTGCCGTTCTCGTTGCCGTTGTAGATGACCCACTTGATGTTGGCATGGGGATTGGCCTTCATGTAGGCCTTCTCGTAGGGGACGCGGGACGTGTCGATCCAGACGATCAGCGGCGGCGCAGCGGCCTTCGCACCCGCGCTGGCGACGCCGACGACGGCGACTGTCCCGCCGGCGATAGCGAGTGCAGTGGATGCGATGAGAGCCGTGCCGAGCCCGCGCCTGCGAGTGCGCCAAAGCTTCATCGCGGTAGATGAACTCACGGTGTGAAACACCTTGTCTCCTCCTATGCTGATGGTTAAGTCCTCTTGTCGTGAAAGCTGCCGCCGGGTCAAGGGCGCGAAAGGTCTCATATGGCCGGACCGGCGACGCTGGGCTGGACCGCCGCACCGGCCGGATCGACTACATAGGGAGCCAGCTCCTTGGGGTAGTCGGGGCCTTCGATCAGGCCGACACCCGGGCCGTTCGGTGCGGCGACCATTCCGTTGGCGTCGATGCCCTCCTCGCGGACCACTGGGTTGCTGGTGACGAGCGATTCGTAATAGGTGCAGTTCGAGATCGCCATACACAGATGCCGCGCATAGACGGTGGGGCCGTGCGGTTCGGCGCGAAGGCGGAACGCGTCGGCAAGGTGTGCGATCCGCATCGCGCCGGTGAACCCGCCGCGCAGCTCGGTGCTCGTTCGGACGAAGCTCGCGCAGCCGCTCGCGATGAAGTCGGCGGTGTTCATGTGGACGCCGTCGGAGGTTTCGCCGACGTTCAGCGGAACGCGCACCCGTTCGGCGAGCCACTTGTACGACGTGATGCTGAACTCGCGAATTGGCTCCTCGTACCAGAGGTATCCGGCTGCGGCGAGGGCATCACCGACGTATACGGCGTCAGGAAGATCGAACGCGGCCGACCCGTCGTACATCAGCGGGAGGTCGCTGCCGACATGGTCGCGAAGCGCCGTGCACAGCTCCGCGTCGCGTCGCGCGTCTCCCCACGCATGCAGCTTGATCGCCGGGTAGCCGAGCTCGATGCATTGCGTGGCGACGTCGAGGTACTCGGCGATGCTCGAAAATGTCGATGTCGACGCGTACGCTGGGATCTCCCTTCGAAAGCCTCCGAGCACCTCCCAGGTCGGCGCGCCGTAGTAGCGGCCGGCCAGGTCCCAGAGCGCCGTGTCGATGAGGCCGAGCAGGAAGATCGGGAGCTCCTCCGTGCGGTCGATCTCCCAGATGCGGTGCCAAAGCCATTCGCGTTGGAGCGGATCGGCGCCGATCAGCTCGTCGCGGAGCACATGCTCGAACGCGTCGGCCACGATCGGACCGGCTCCTCGTCGGGGTGCAATCGCGACGCCATCGACGCCCTCGTCGGTCCGCAGGCGAATCACGCCGACCTCTCTGTCCGGAGGGCTGCCGCGCAGACCGTCACGCCAAACGAAGGCTGGATTGGCGCCCGGCGCGAACACGCTGAAGGTTTCGACCTCTGTGATACGCAAGTTCGCCTCCCCGTTTAGTATATGACCAGACGTATGATGTCAGAGGAACAGTACGGAATGCAAGTGGGAACCGTCATGAAGGCGGTTGCGGCAATCCCCGCGCGCAGCACCACGACGCGTAGCTCATCCCGAGCACCCGCGGCTGCTGTGACGTGCCCGCTGCGCAGCGGGCACGCAGCGCGTTGCCTGCGGCGCATCGCGCGGTGCGCCGTTCTTAGACGCGCGCGGAGATAACTAGGCCGGGCGGCGTGCCCGACGGTCTAGCCAAGACCGGAGGATGTGCTCGCGCATTGCGGCGGCGGCTCCGTCGGCGTCCCGCTCCGCGAGCCGCTCGTAGATCTTGACGTGCTCGCGGTGGGAGGACGCTAGATCCTCGGCCGTGCTCCGTCCGGTGTAGCGCATGCTCGCTCTGGCGAAGGGATGGATCGCTCGAATGATCGACCGGCCCAGTTGATTTCCCGAGCCTCGAAGGATCAGGTCGTGGTACTCGATGTCGGCAACCTCGTATCCATCGCGCACGCTCAGCAGCTGCTCGAGTGCCATCAGCGCCGCGTGCAGTTCGCTCAGCTGGGCGTCGCTCATCACCAGGGCCGCGCGGCGCGTCATCTGCGACTCGAGCCCGACACGTACGTCAATCACATCGTCGAGGGTCTTGAGCGTCTCGTCGAAGCGGATCGATGCCTCGAGTACGAGCGGGTCCAGGAGGTTCCACTGTTCCGGGGCTGTCACCGTCGTCCCCTGGCCCTGCTTCGCACGCACGAGGCCCTTCTCTTCGAGCACTTTGACCGACTCGCGAATGACGCTTCGGCTGACGCCGAATGCCGCGCATAGCTCACGTTCGGTCGGGAGCGTCGAGTCCGGCGGTAGCGCCCCGCTCACGATGTTGTCGATGATCGTTGACAGCACGGCCGTCCCGAGCCGCGCGGGCCGCGGCTGCGGTTGGCCGTTGATGAGCCCATCGAGGTTTACGGTCACCGGCGCAGCCCCGGCATCGGTGTTTCCGGCGAGGCTGCCTCGGCGATCCCCTCAGGTACCAGCGAGGCGCCGTCGCGAAGCCGGGCGTCCAGGTCGCGGACGCCGATCCGCTCGTGCAAGGACTCGCGATCTACGAGCTTCACCGGCTCGACCCCGCCCAGGCCAAGCTCGTCGCGCAAGCTGCGGCCACCCCGTGTAGAGGATGCGTCCCCTGACAGCAAACATAGGCCACATAGCAAGCATTACACGACGCGAACACGAACAGCACTCCGGGTGGACCCTCCGGCGAACGCGTCGGCCAAGCATCCGCGCCGGACTGTCTCCAGCCTTCCGGCAAGCGACAGGCCTCGTCGCCTGAACCGCGCCGAGATGCGCCCGAGGCAGACATTGGTCGCCGGCTCCCGCGTCGTATCGGCTCGCGGCGACCGCTCGCCAGGTACGGCGTCTGGTTCACCCGCGGCCCTGGTGTAGCTTTCATCAGATGTCTGGTGTTGCCCGGCTGGGGCGTCGCGCGGCAGTCCGGTTTCGCATGACTCGCTCGGCTGGCCCATCGACTGAGGGCAGGCGCCGAGCGGGTTGGGCTAGACCGCAAAGCGCGCGCCGGCGGTCACGGGCCGGTTACCTGTTTGTCGGGGGCTACGCCGCGTTGCTCGCGGTCGTGGGCATCTGGCCGGCGGGCTATGCGCTCAATCTTGCATTGACGTCGTTTGGCGGCGCGTTCACCGGCCTGACGAACTTCATCAACACCTACAACCAGGGCTTCCTGGTTCCGGCGTTTGAGCACGTCGCGGAGTTCATGGCGATCTGGCTGACGGCGTTGATTGTGATCGTCATCGGCTTGTCGCTGGTGATGCACACGCTCGCTCGGCGGGTCAGTACGCCCTTCCGCTTCCTGTTCTACATGCCGGCGGCGTTCGCCGGCTCGGCGAGTGTGCTGCTCTGGCTCTTCATGTTGCAGCCGGGGCTGAGCCCGTGGGATTTCGTGCTCCACATCCTGGGCGCCAAGTCGCTTGGCGACTCGCTGGCTTCGGGCGACCTGCCGATCGTCTACGCGCTGATCGCGTTCTGGACCGGTGCCGGCAGCTGGATCCTCGTGATCCATGGGGCTCTGATGAACGTTCCCGACGAAGTGCTGGAGGCCGCGGCGCTCGACGGCGCGGGCCCGGTGCAGACAGCGCTGCGGGTCAAGCTGCCGATGATCAAGAAGTGGATCGTGTACATGCTGATCGTCGCGTTTGCCGGTGGGACCCAGCTGTTCGCCGAGCCTCAGTTGATCAGCCAGGCGAGCCAGAGGCTTGTCGATCCGCTGTGGTCTCCGAACACGCTCGCGACCTACCTCGCATTCCAATACGACAACTTCAACTACGCCGCTGCGATCGCCATCGATCTGCTCGTCGTCGCCGTCGTCTGCGCCGGGCTGCTCGTGTTTCGGACAGGCCTCTTCCAGGCGGACTAGATGCGACCGGTCGACATCTCTATCAGGCTCGACGTCTCAATCAGCCCGCGGCCGTGGTCGCCGCGGCGGATGTTGGCGCGGGCGGCCGGGCGGCTGATCCTGTTGGGTGTGCTGGCCTTCGCCGCGATCTTCTTCATGGTGCCGATCGTCTGGCTGTTGCTCGAGTCGACGAGGACGGGGGGACAATCGCAGTTCGGATCGCCGTTGGGGTTCGGATCGTTCAGTCAGATCCTGGCGAATTGGCAGGTGCTGTTTTCCGGCTTCCTCGGCCAGACCGGCACGTGGCTCGCGAACTCGGCGCTCTACTCGGTCTCGGGCGCGCTGATCGCCGTGGGCCTTGGGATCCCGGCCGGCTACGGGCTCGCGGCGTTCGAGTTCGTTGGCCGGCGGCCGCTGCTGATCGCGACGATGATGGCGATGCTGATCCCGAGCAACGCACTCGTGCTGCCGCTGGTTCTCGAGGCCCACGCGCTCAGGGTGCTCAGTAGTCCGCTCGCCGTGATCCTGCCCTACGGCCTGTTCCCGTTCGGCGTGTACATCGCCTACCTGTATTTCAACACCCCCCGCGTCCACGGGCTGCTCGCCTCGGCGCGCGTCGACGGCTGCAGCGAATGGCAGGCGTTCCGCCGCGTCGCGCTGCCCCTCTCGACGCCTGTAATCGGACTGGTCGTGGTCCTCGACTTCATCGCGAGCTGGACGAACTACTTCCTGCCGTGGGCGATGTATTGGGGGTTCGACCTGCCCGGCCGCTACCCCGTGACGCTCGGCATCGCACAGCAGCTCATGGCGGGGCCCTCCTACGGTGGCGGCTTGCTCCGCGACCTGCAGCTGCAAACGACGGCTCCCCCTTCCGTGGAGGCGCTGTTGATCCTCGTGGGCTGCGCACCGGTGATCATCGTCCTCTTGATCGCCCAACGGTGGATCGTCTCGGGCCGGTTGCAAGGCGTGTTCTCCTAGGCTGAGCCCTCGAGAGGTGCCACGCTCAGGGGCGATGGCGTCGCTGTCCAGAGACGAGCTCCGAGACGCCGCGAGCCTGTTCGCTGCTCCTGCTTTGATCGGACCCGCGAGCTCCTGTAGCTGGCCGTGTCGTGGCCTTACCGACTTCGGCACCTCCCAGCCGACAGCAAGACTTAAGAACACCGCTACTTGCGGGTCTTACAAGCCGGAGAGGGGACTCGAACCCCTGACCTATCGCTTACAAGGCGATTGCTCTACCAGCTGAGCTACTCCGGCGGACCCCAAGAGGCTAGTCGCTCGAGCGGCCCATGCAACACCGTCGCGGCGCCTCCCGGCGCGCCAAACGCCCTGTAACGCAGCCAGCCCGTGCGGGTATCTCAGGCATGGCCAGCAACGATCTCGGCGACTACCACTCGCGGGCGCTCGAGCGGGGGGTGAGCCTCCCGCTCTACCTCCTGGTGCGTGGGGTGCTGCAGCCGTTCTTCCACCTCTACTTTCGGCTGCGCCGGCCCGGCATGGAGCACGTGCCGAAGACCGGACCGGTGATCTTCGCCGCCAACCACCGCAGCTTCCTTGACCCGTTCGTGATCGGAACCCTGACGCGGCGTCCGGTCTATTACGTCGCGAAGAAGGAGCTGTTCGCGCATCCCGTGATCGGGTGGCTGCTGAACCGGCTCGGCGCCTTCCCGATCGATCGCGGGGCGGGCGATCAGCAGGCGATGGAGACCGCCCGGCGGATACTCGAACGCGGCGACTGCGTCGTCATCTTCCCGGAGGGGACGCGGACGCGTCCGGGCCCGCTGGGGCATCCGCGACGCGGGGTTGGGCGTCTGGCCCTGCAGACCGGTGCGCCGGTCGTACCGGTCGCCGTGATTGGCACCGAGGCGATCAGGCGCGGCTGGCGGATCCGCCCGCACCGAGTCACGCTGCGCTGCGGGCGCGCGCTGCAGTTCCCGCGCGTGGAGAATCCGACCCCGGCGGAGGCGACGGCCGTGACCGACCGGATCTGGCCGTGCGTCGTGCTGCAGTGGGATTGGCTTGGCGGCAAGATGCCCGAGCGCGCATCGCTGCCGAGGGTGGTCGAGCGCCAGCCCGCGGTGGCGGCCTGAACGAACCGGGGTACGCTCCGCGTGTGGTCCAAGCCGACAACCACAAGGCCAGGCTCGATGCGCAGTTCAGCGAGCTATACCGAACGCACCTGCGTGACGTCTACAGCTACGCCTACTACCGCGTCGGCAACCACCACGACGCCGAGGACCTCACGGAGCAGACCTTCCTGCAGGCCTACCGCCACTTCGAGCGCGCGCAGCGCGAATCCGACGGCCGACCGCTGCGCCCGTGGCTCATTCGCATCGCGCACAATCTCGCGGCCAACCTCTACCGCGACCGCTCCCGGCGGCCGCAGAGCACGCTCGATGAGCACTCTCCGCTGGCCACCGCGCACTCGACCGAGCAGATCGTCAACGGTCGCGACGAGCTGGGACGCGTGCTCGAGGGCGTCAAGCTGCTCCCCGACGACCGCCGCGAGGCGCTGATCATGCGCTTCGCCCTCGGCATGGACAACCGTGAGATCGCGCGTGCGCTCGGCCGCACCGACGGCGCCACGAAGGTGCTGATCCACCGCGCGATCCGCCAGCTCTCGGAGATCGTCGCGCAGGCTGACGAAGGGGTCGCCCGATGAGCGGCGCGGCCGACGTCGAGGGCCTGCTGCGCCGTGCCCTGGCTCCGGTCGAGCCGCCCGCCGACCTCGCGGCGCGCGTGCGCGGCACGCTTCAGAGCATCCGCGAAGGGGCGGCCGAGGAGCTCGAGGGTTGGGAGCTCGCGGCGATGCGCGATCCGCGCAACTGGGTGCGCCCCGCGGTCGCCGTCGTCGGCGGCGCCGCCGCCGGAGCTGGCCTGCTGCTGCTCGGTCTGCACCAGCGCCGGCGCTCGCACTCACGCTCACGCGAGCTGCTCGAGCGCGCCGAGCGCGGCGCAGCCGATGTTGCGAGCAGCGCGCGGAAGATCTTCGAGCCGCGCTGATCCGAAGGCGCTCCGGGCGCGTATAGGTCAGCGACGATGCCGCTGCTACCACGACACCGAGCATCCGCCGGTACGGCCGGCCTGCGCGAGCTGGCCGACGAGGACCTGATGGCACTCGTCCGACACGGCGAGGCTCGCGCCTTCGAGGTGATCTACGACCGCCACTGCGGCGTCGCCTTCTCGCTCGCCTACAGGATGTGCGGCAGCCGCTCGGCCGCAGAGGACGTGGTGCAGGAATCCTTCCTCTCGCTGTGGCGCAGCGGGGCGCGCTATGACCGCACCCGCGGCAGCGTCCGCACTTGGGTGCTCGGCATCGTGCACAACCGCGCGATCGACTGGTTGCGGCGCGGCCACGACCGCCGGCGCGCGAGCGACGAGGGGATCGAGGAGCGCTTCGAGGCCTCCGAGCACACCGAGGTCGAGGTGGCTCGCCGCGACGAGGCGCGCGAGATCCGCGCCGCGCTCGCCGAGCTTCCCGAGGAGCAGAGCCGGGTCATCGAGCTCGCCTTCTACGGCGGCTACACGCATACTGAGATCGCCGCGATGCTGGACGCACCCGTCGGCACGATCAAGGGACGCATGCGACTCGGCATGGACAAGATGCGCCGCAGCCTCGAGGGCGCCGGGGTGGTGCTCGCCGGATGACCGAGCACGACCGTTTCCAGGACGACTGCGGCGCCTTCGTGCTCGGCGCGCTCGAGCCGGACGAGACGGCGGCGCTGCGCGAGCATCTCGAGTCCTGCCCGCTCTGCCGTGAGGAGGTGGACCGCCTCGCAGCAGTCGCCGAGGTGCTCGGGCTCGCCGTGCCGGCGCTCGCCGCTCCCGTGGAGCTGCGCGCCCGCGTGCTGGGCGCCGTCAGGGCGGAGGCGTCGCTCTTCCAGGCCGCCGCTCCGCCACGCACCGCACGGCAGGCGCGGCCTCGCCGGCTGCCCTCGCCGGGGTCACTCGGCGGCCTGCTCGGTGGCGCGCTCGCGCTCGGGCTGCTGTTCGGAGCGCTCGTGATCGCACCGGGCAGCTCGGTGCGCACGAAGGTCATCGCGGCGGTCGTTGCCCCGGCAACCCGCTGGCACGCCGCACGCGCGCCGGTCGCGTCGCTGCGCGAGAGCGGCAAGCAGGGCGAGCTGGTGCTCAGCGGCCTGCCGGCGGCCCCGCGCGGGCGCATCTATGAGGTCTGGGTCCAGCGGGGCAACCGGGCATGGCCGACGTCCGTCCTCTTCGACGCCACCGCCGCCGGCAGCGCCACCGTCGCGGTTCCCGATCTGGCGGGCGCCAGCGCCGTGATGGTCACCGCGGAGCGGCTCGGCGGAGCCAGCGCCCCGACGATGAAGCCGCTGATCGTCGCGCGCCTGAGCTGATCGCCGCTCGAAGCGGCCGCGACCACGCCTCCTGGTAGCGTGGGCGCCCGATGGCAACCTGCTACCGCCATCCGGGTCGCGAAACCGGCGTCTCCTGCTCCAACTGCGGCCGCCCGATCTGCCCGGACTGCATGACGAGCTCGCCGGTCGGGATGCGCTGCCCAGAATGCGCGCGCCAGACCGTCAAGGTGCGCACGATCCGCTCGACGGCGAACCGCGGCTACGAGGCGACGCTGGCGCTGATCGCGATCAACGTGATCGTGTTCCTGGCCGAGGGGTCGGGCGCGTACACCCTGACCGGCGAGACCGGCAACTCCTGGCTGCTCAACCACGGGTTTCTCGCGGCCGGCCCGATCGAGGTGCTCCACCAGTACTACCGGCTCGTCACCAGCGGCTTCCTGCACCTCGACATCCTCCACGTCGGGATGAACATGTACGTGCTCTACTGGGTCGGCCGCCTGCTCGAGCCGGCGATCGGCCGGGCTCGCTTTCTGTCCATCTACTTCACCGGGCTGCTGGCCGGCTCGCTGGGCGTGATGATCGCTTCGCCGCTCGACGGCTCCGCCGGCGCCTCCGGCGCGATCTTCGGCCTGATGGGCGCCGCTTTCACCGAAGCGCACCGCCGCGGAGCCGACCAGGTTCGCAATCAGCTCGTGATCCTGATCGTGATCAACCTGGTCCTGACCCTCAGCATCCCCGGGATCTCGATCGGAGCGCACGTCGGCGGGCTGCTCGGCGGTGGGCTCGCGACGCTCGCCTTCCACCAGGGCGACCGCATGCGCTCGCCGGCACTTGGCTACGCCGCGTGCTTCGCGCTCGCCGTGATCGCGGTGGCGGCGGCGATTGTGATCGCCGACCACACCTCGCTCGCCTCGCTGCAGACTGGCGGCTGACCGACGGCGTCCAGCTCATGGAACTGCTCTCAGACCAGCAGATCGACGCCGGCCTGGCCACGCTGGGCTCGGCGTGGCGCCGCGAGGGCGACTCGATCGTCGGCGAGCGCGAATGCGAAGACTTCACAGCCGCGATCGCGCTCGTCAACGGGATCGCCGCGGCGGCCGAGCGCGCCAACCACCACCCCGACATCCTGATCCACGCCTATCGCCGGCTGACGATCACGCTATCGACGCACGCGGCCGGGGGATTGACGCAGCGCGACTTCGCGCTGGCCGGCGAGATCGACGCGCTCTAGTTACCCGCCGAGGCGGCCCGGCGCGCGCTCGCCGCGCCGCCGCCGAGGCGACGGCGGCGCCTGCTACCGTTGAGCGCCTCGGCGCAGACCGTATGAACGACGAACCCCCTCGAAGTAGCAGCGCCGCGAACCGGCCGTGAACTGGCTCCTGGTTGCAGCCGCCGCGGTTCTGATCGCGCTGAACGCGTTCTTCGTGATCGCCGAGTACTCGCTCGTGCGCGCGCGCCACTCACGGCTCGAGCTGGCCGCGGAACAGGGCCAGCGCGGGGCCAAGCTCGCGCTGCGACAGCTCGAACACATCAACGAGTACATCTCGACCTGCCAGGTTGGCAACACGATGGCCTCGATCGGCATCGGCGCGCTCGGCGAACCATCGCTCGCGCACCTGCTGAAGGGAGCGCTGGGCAGTGGGATCGGCCACGGCGTCGCGATCGTGATCGCGGCCGCAGTCGCCTATCTGCTGATCACCAGCACGCAGATCACCGCCGGCGAGATGGTGCCCAAGCTCTACGCGATCGACCGCGCCGAGCGTGTCGCCCGGCGAATCGCGCGGCCGCTGCAGTGGTTTCGGATCCTCTTCCACCCGTTCATCATCTCGCTAACGGTCGTCTCCAACGCCATGCTCGGCGTGCTCGGAGTCGATCCCGAGCGGCGGATCGCGCGCGGCGGCTCACCGGACGAGCTCAAGCGACTGATCCGTGACTCAGAGGCGGGCGGGATGCTCGAGGCCAACGAGGCGACGATGCTCTCCGGCGTCTTCCACCTGCACGAGCAGGAGGCCCGCCAGGTGATGACGCCGATCCCCGCGGTCGTGACGGTCGACATCGCCGAGGACGTGCAGACGGCGCTGCGGCGTTGCATCGACTCCGGCCACACGCGCATGCCGGTCACCGAGGACGAGAACCAGGACCGCATCCGGGGCGTCGTGCACGCCACCGGGCTCGCCCGCCGGCTGCTGGACGTGGGGCCGCACGCTTCGATCGAGCCGCTGGTGCGCGACGCGCCGATCGTCCCGGAGACCAAGCCGCTCGACGACCTGCTGGCCGAGCTGCAGCGCCAGCGCACGGCGATGGCCGTCGTCGTCGACGAGTACGGGCGTGTCGTCGGGATCGTCACGATCGAGGACATAGTCGAGGAGGTCGTGGGCGAGATCACCGACGAGACCGACCCGACCGGCGGCGATGTGCGCCAGCTCCCCAGCGGCGACTGGTTCGTGCGCGGCCACGTTCCCGTGGCCGACCTCGAGGACTACGGCATCACGCTGCCCAGCGACGAGGCCTACAACTCGATCGGCGGACTGGTGTTCAACGACCTCGGCCGGCTGCCCAAACGCGGCGACAAGATCGACGTCAACGGCTACGAGCTGCGCGTGGAATCCGTGCGGGAGAACAGGATCGTGCTCGTCCGCGTGCGCGAGCGCCACACGCCAGAGCCCGAAGCCGTGCAGACACCCGAGTCCTGATCTCCTTCGGCGCCGCTTAACGACCGACGCCCCGGGGGGTAGGCGGGGCGTCGGGACTGCTGGGAGGAGGTGCGGTTGCGAGAGATACGTTTCGCGTGAGGGAGTATCCGCGGCCGGGCTCAAGCTGACCTAAAAGGAGCCATAAAGCTTTCTGAATTTTCGGCGCCCCGGCCCCGGACTCCTGGCAAACCGCCCGGCGCCGCGGCCTCGCGCGCCTCGCAAGCCGCCCGGCCGGCCCGCCCCGTCCGCCTCGCAAAGCGCCCGCCGGCCGCCCCTCTCAGCGCGCCGTCGCGCCGTCCGCGAGCAGCCGCTCGCGCAGCGGGGCAGGGATCGGCATCGTGCGGCCGGCTGCGTGGTCGTAGGTGACCATCACCGAGTAGCCGTCGGCGAGCACGCGCTCGCCGACGCGCATCTCGAAGTCGGTGGCGAAGCTCGAACGCCCGAGCGTGGTCGGACGCAGCAGCGTGTCGATCCGCTCGCCGCACTGGCCGGGCGAGCGGTAGGTGATCTTGGCCTCGACGACCATGAAGCCGAACTCGCTCGGGCGCCCGGGGTCGTGGGCCGGCACGGCGTCACAGACGTAGGCGACGCGCGCGGACTCGACGAAGGCGAGGAACGCGACGTTGTTGAGGTGGCCCATCGCATCGAGATCGGCGAAGCGGACCTCGTCGCTGAAGCTGAACGGCCAGTCGCTCATGCGGCCCAGCGGAAGCCGGTTGGCGTGGGCGCCGGCGCCAGCGGGCTCCCGGGCAACGCGGTCGGCAGCGGGTCGAGGTTGTAGCCGGCGGGCGCTACGTCGTTGGGGGTGTCGGGGTGAAACAGCGAGGCGAGGTACTGGATCTGGCCACGGCCCACGCCGAGCTCGGTCTGGCCGCCGCCGTAGTTGCCGATCGCGTTCGCGGCGCAGTGGTCGTAGAAGTCGAGCAGCGCGCGCAGCGTGCCGAAGCGCGAGGGCTTGACGTTGAGCATCCGCGGCTGCCAGGGCAGTGCGAGCACGTCGGCGACGGAGTGAATCGGAGCATCCCAGGTGACGCGATCGCGGTGGGGGGCGAGCAGCGCCTCGGTCTCGGCCGTCAGGCCCGGATCCTCGATCCACGCCTCCGGCAGCAGCTCGGCGACGAGCCGGTAGAGCTCGGGGTCGGGGGCGTTGTCCACGGAGGTGCCCACGTAGTGGCCCTTGAGATCGGCCGTCGCGACGATCCGCCGCGACGCGAGCTCCCCGATCAGCGCGGCGTCCCAGCTGGCGGTCGGGTCGAGCTTGAAGCGCAGGTCCGGGTGCTGCGCGAGCCGGGCGTCGATCAGCTCGAGCGTCGGGGGCTCGGGCAGGCGCACCGACGCGACGAAGTTGACCGGCCGGGGCTTGCGGCCGAGCGCCTCGTGCAGGGAGATCCCGGCCTGGCGGAGCGCCAGGTCGAGCGCCGCCGCCTCGAAGCCCCAGGCTCGGTACTTGCGGTACACCTCGGCGTGCGGAGGCGCGGGGAAGAGGTCGAGCGACGCGAGGTGCGCGGAGAAGCTCTCGATCGTCCAGCTGCCGGCGAGCGGCAGCGTCGCCCCGGCGGCGTTCAGGGCGTCGTGATCCTCGTTCTCGTAGGTCACGTCCTCGCCGAGGCCCTCCTGGCCCTCGCCGCGTAGCGCGATCACCGTCGTCGAGCGCGTGCGCCCGGAGACGATCGGCGTGCCGAGCTGCTCCAGCCCGTAACTCTCGACCTCGAGTCGAAGGTTGGATACGCGCTCCCAGGTGCTCATGTGGCGCCCGCCCCGTCGCCGTGCTCGCCCTCGAGCCGGGCGACCAGCTCGTCCAGTCGCAGCTCCTCGAGATGCCCGCCGACGGCGTCCAGCTCGCCGGCGCAGAACTCGATCAGCGAGCGGCCCTCGCGCACCAGCTCGAGCGTCTCGCGCAGCCCGGCCTGACCGGAGTCCAGCCGCCGCACGATCTCCTCGACGCGCGCCGAGGCCGACTCGTAGGTCTGTGGCTGCTCGCCGCTCACGGCTCGACACTCGCTTCGACGCTGTCATCGGCGAAGCGCAGGCGCACCCGGCGGGCGCTGCGAGCGGCGACGGCGGAGGTCACCGGCTCGCCGCCGCGGTCCTCGACAAGCGCGTAGCCGCGCGCGAGCGTGCGCTGCGGGTCGTGGGCGCCGAGCGCGAGCCGCAGGCGCTCGAGCTCGCCCGGGCGGCGCACGGCGCAGTCGCGGAGCGCCCCGTCGCGGCAGCGGGCTAGCGTCTGCGTGCGGCCCAGCGTGCGTGCGCGCTCGTCGCCGACGAGCCGCCGCGATGAGGCGCGCAGCTCGCGCAGGCTCTGGTGCAGCGTGCGCCGGTGACGCGCGAGCGCTGCCGCGGGCGCGCGCGAGAGCGCGGCAAGCAGGCGGGCGCGGCCGATCACCGCCTCACGGGAGTGCCCGCGCAGGCGCGACGCGGCGGCGTGCAGGAACGAGCGGGCGTCCAGGCAGTTCAGCGGCACCGCCGCCTCGGCCGCGTGCGTCGGCGTCGAGCAACTGACCGCCGCCACCTCGTCGAGCAGCGTGCGGTCGGTGTGGTGTCCGATCGACGCGATCACCGGCACCGCCAGCAGCGCGACCGTGCGGCAGAGCGTCTCGTCGGAGAAGGCGAGCAGGTCGGTCGGCGAGCCGCCGCCGCGGGTGACGACGATCACCTCGACCTCGCCGCTCGCTGCCAGATCGCGCAGTGCGGCGCCGATCAGCGGCGCCGCGCGCCGGTCCTGGACGGGCGTGAAGGCCCACACCACGCGCCCCGACCAGCCGCGGCGCGCGAGGCCGGCGAGCACGTCCTCGCGGGCCTTCCCCGTCTCGGCGCAGATCACGCCGATGGTGCGGGGCAGCAGCGGCCGGCCGAGCGCCTGCTGGCGCTCCAGCAGCCCGTCGGCGGCCAGCGCGCGGCGGCGTCGCTCGATCTGCGCGAGCAGGTCGCCCTCGCCCGCCACGCGCAGCGCCGAGACGGCGAAGCTGAACGACGGCGACGCGCTCGCGCTGCCCGGGTAGTAGTCGCAGCCGCCGGAGACGATCACGGCGGCGCCGTCGGCCAGGGTCGCGGCGAGCGGGCCCAGGCGGGCCCAGTCGTTGCGCCACATCGCGCACGGGATCGCGCCGTCGCCGTCGCGCAGCTCGAAGTACGCGCGGGCGCGGGTCGGCGGTCGCAGGTTCGCGATCTCGCCGGCCAGCTGCACGTGCGCGAACCCGCGCAGCTTGCCGCGCAGGGCTGCCGCGTACTCGCCGACCGGATAGGGGCCCGGCAGCCCGGAGCCCTCGGCCGCCTCGTCGGGCGAGCGGTCGTCGGGCAGCTCGATCAGTGGCGGCGTGTCGGTCACCGTTGCAGCGAGCCTAGCGGGTGGCGGTGTCGCCGCGGCCCGCCTGCGCTCACCCGGCGCTCTCAGCCGCGCAGCGAGGGCAGCGGGCGCTCGCCGTCCTGCGCGCCGCCGCCGCGGGTCTCGCCGCTGAACGCGAGGGCCTCCAGCCGGCGGATCTCCTGCTCGCCGAGCACGCGGGCGGGGTCCTGCGGCGCCAGTCCGGCGATCAGCTTGGCGATCCGGTTGCGCAGCTGCAGCGCGAAATGTGGGGTGGAGGCGCCCATCAGCTCGCGCACGTCCTCGACCGTGACGTCGTGCGTCGGGGCGCTGCGCTGTGGCGACTCTGCTTGGCTCACGGGACGCCGGCCAGTCTACTGCGGGCCGCTCCCGCCGGACGCCGCCGATCGCGACCACTACGCTACGGCACCGATGGCCAACGTCACGACCGCCGCAGGCATCCGCATCGAGGTCGACCGCGAGCTCTGCTTCGGCTTCGGCGACTGCGTCGACACCGCGCCGGCGGTGTTCGCCCTGGACGAGCACGACAAGGCGATCGTGCTCGACCCCGACGGAGCGGCCATCGACCGGATCGTGGAGGCGTCGCAGAACTGCCCCGTCGACGCGATCATCATCACCGACGCCGACGGGGTGCGGATCTACCCCTGACCGCGGCGCGCCCCCCCGGCGCAACCGCCGCGCATGGACGCCACCCTGCTGCAAGCGATCTTGCAGCCCAACAGGCCGCGCCGCCTGCTGCCGAGCCAGTGGTGAATGCGCAAATCGCTGCGAGCGCTCGTGCTGCTCGCGCTGGCGTCCGGCACGCTCGCCGTGCCGGCGGTCGCCGCCGCGAAGGCTCCGAGCCATCACAGGAGCAAGACCGCCGCTCCCAAGGTGACCCACCCGGCCACGAACGGGCCGCTGACCGGCGGCGCGGTCTACTCCAACGGCGCGGTCGTGCCGGCCACACCACTCCCCGCCCCCGCGCAGCCCACGCCGCCCCCGAACGCGCCGCCGCCGAGCGTCCCGCTCCCGACGGGCGGCACGACCGCCGACGCGCCGGACGAATCGACGGGCCCAGGCGGCGCCACCGGCACGACGGGACCGACGCCCCCGATCATGCCGACCGGCGGCGCGACGCAACCCGGCGGCCCGACCGGGACGACCGGACCCACGGGACCCACCGGCACGACCGGCACGACCGGGCCGACCGGCCCGCCCACCGGCCCCGGTTCGCGCGCGCGGATCCTGCCCGACGGGCTGGCGCTCGCGCCCGCCGACGCCCCGCTGGCCGTCCAGCAGGCGATCGCCGCCGGCAACCAGCTGATCGGCCAGCCCTACGTCTACGGCGGCGGCCACAAGAGCTTCATCTCCGACGGCTACGACTGCTCGGGCGCCGTCTCCTACGCGCTGCACGGCGGCAACCTGCTGGCCTCGCCGCTCGACTCCGGGTCGCTCGAGCTGTGGGGGGTGGGCGGTGTTGGGGCATGGATCACGGTCTTCACGAACCCGACCCACGCCTACGTCGACATCGCCGGCATCCGCTTCGACACCAGCCGAGTCGATGACCCGGGCGGGCTGAGCGGACCGCGCTGGCGCCCGCTGCGCAAGAGCAACAAGGGCTTCTTCACGCGCCATCCCGCCGGCCTCTGAGCGGCGGGTGCGGGTGTTTGCGACGGCGTGCACTACGCTTGCTCGTGAACCCGCAAAGGAGGACTCAATGGCTGGCTTGACGGGACGGATGTCCACGATCGTCAAGGCGAAGGTCTCGAAGGTGCTCGACCGCGCCGAGGACCCTGCCGAGACACTCGATTACAGCTATTCGAAGCAGCTCGAGCTGTTGCAGAACGTGAAGAAGGGCATCGCCGACGTCGTGACGTCGAAGAAGCGCCTGCAGCTCCAGGAGGCGCAGATGCAGCAGCAGGTCGTCAAGCTCGACACCCAGGCGCGCCAGGCGTTGGCCGCCAACCGCGAGGACCTCGCGCGGGTCGCGCTCGAGCGCAAGCAGTCGGTGCAGACCGAGCTGCAGTCGATGGACTCCCAGATCGCCGAGCTCGAGGCCCAGCAGCAGAAGCTGATCGACTCAGAGGCGGCGATGCGCGCCAAGCTCGAGGCCTTCCGCACCAAGAAGGAGGTCATCAAGGCGCAGTACTCGGCCGCCGAGGCCCAGGTGCGCATCTCCGAGGCGGCGACCGGCGTGGGCGAGCAGATGGCCGACGTCGGTCTCGCGATGCAGCGCGCGCTCGACAAGACCGAGAACATGAAGGCGCGGGCCGCCGCGGTCGGCGAGCTGGAGGACTCCGGCACCTTCGAGGACCTCACGCAGCTCGGGCCGGGCAAGGACGACCTCGACCGCCAGCTCGAGGCGATCGGCGCCGGCGGAGCGGTCGACGACGAGTTGGCGAAGATGAAGGCCGAGCTGGGTTCCGGCGCGCCGGCGCAGGCGGCGATCGCCGCCCCGGCCGAGCCCGAGACGGCCGACGCCGAGCCCGCGGAGCCGCCGGCGGATGGCGAGGCGGAAAAGTGATCGTCCGGATCTTCAGCGACGGCCAGTACCGCATCCCGCAGGACGCCCAGCCCCAGCTGCACGAGCTCGACGTGGCGACGGTCAACGCGATCGACGCGGGCGACGAGGTGGAGTTCAGCACGAGCTACGGCGCGCTGATCGACCTGATCCACAAGCACGGCGAGCGCCTCGCCGACGACGCTCTCGAGCCGTCGGACCTGATGCTTCCCCCGGCGGACATCACGCTCGAGGAGGCGCGCGAGGAGTTCACGGGCGAGGGACTGCTGCCGGACTGAGTGCTGTGCCCGGGCGGTGCATGCACCGCCCGGCCGGACGGCGCATGCGCCGTCCGGCGGATCGGTGCATGCACCGATCCGTGAAACCTAGAAGGGGACTCCCCAGAGCGGGAACCAGCGCTCAAGCTCCGGCTCGATCGGCAGCTCGCCGCCGATCTGGGCCTTCAGCTGCAGCTCGCGCTCGGTGTTGCGCTGCTTGTCGCCCGGCGCCGGCACGAACGGGTACCAGCTGCCGCGCTTGTAGTTGTAGATGAAGTTGATCTGGGCGTCCGCCGGGTCCTTGAACGCGAACACGGCGCACAGCAGGCGCTCGCCGTAGCCGCCTGCCTCGATCGAGCTGGACACGGCGTTGATCGTCGCGACGAGGTCCTCGACGCCGGGGTTGTGCACGATCACCCAGCGGAAGCCGAACTCGTCGTCGGTCGTCTTCACGGTCGCGCTGTACTCGCCGGCGGTGGCCTTGACGACGTCCTCGGTGTCCTTCAGCACCGACTGGAAGTCGCTCGTCGCGAGCGCCTGGACGACGATCGCGCCGGCCCCCGCGGAGGTCACCTGGTATGAGGTCTCGAGCGTGACGTAGGCGGTGGTCAGTGCGAACAGCCGCTCGCGCGCCGCCGGCTGCTTGACCGAGCTTCGGCCGGTGAGGATCTCGCGCAGTCCCATCCGCTCGCCCGGGGCCCTCGGCCTAGCGGCCGGTGCCCTGCAGCTGCGCCTCCAGGCGCTGGAGCGCTGCGAGGCGCTTCTCGAGCGGCGGGTGGTCGGCGAAGATGTTCATCAGCGAGTTCTTCGCGCGCGCGGGGACGATGAAGAACGCGCTCATGCCCTCCGCCGTGCGCAGGTCGTTGCGCGGGATCCGCTCGATCGTGCCGCTGATCTTGATCAGCGCCGAGGACAGCGCGCTCGGGCGGCCGGTCAGGATCGCCGAGCCGCGGTCGGCGGCGAACTCGCGGTAGCGCGACAGCGCGCGCAGCAGCACGAAGGAGATCGCGTAGACCAGCACCGAGACCAGGATCACGACCTCGATCGCCTCCGCCTCGTTGCGGTCGCCGCCGCCGAAGCCGCCGCCGAAGAAGAACGCGAAGCGGATGATCAGCGCAGCGATCGTCGCGAAGAAGCTGGCGATCGTCATCACCATCACGTCGCGGTTGATCACGTGCGTGATCTCGTGCGCGATCACGCCCTCGAGCTCCGCCGGTTCGAGCATCTGCAGAAGGCCGCGGGTCGCGCAGACCGTCGCCGCCTTCTGCGAGCGCCCGAGCGCGCAGGCGTTCGGCATGCGCGCCTCGATCACCGCGACGCGCGGCTTGGGCAGGTCGGCCTGGATGCAGAGCCGCTCGATGATCGCGTGCAACTCGGGCTCCTGCGAGGCGGTCACCTCGTGCGCGCCGAGCGTCGCCAGCGCGATCTTGTCCGAGCCGACGATCTGCACGCCGAACAGCCCGACCGCGATCACCAGGATCAGCACGATGCTCGTGCTGGTCGCGAGCAGCGCGCCGACGAGCGCGGCGTACAGCAGCCCGAGCATGAACATCGTGAACACCATCCGGGCCTGCAGGCCGCCGTCGCGACCGAATGCGCTGCGCTTGCTCGCCATTGCATGCATTGTCGCACTAGCCACGGACCGGCGCGGGGGAGGGGGCGGCCGGGCGCCGCGGTGGGTCCTCCCGGCGGGCGACGGAGACCGCGGCGGACCGGGATAATCGCCGCTCATGCCCGCCGTCCAGACCCTCTCGCACGTCTACCCGGCCGGCAGCCGCGTGAACGAACGCGGGCACATCGAGATCGGCGGCTGCGACGTGGTCGAGCTCGCCGAGCGCTTCGGCACGCCGGCCTACGTCGTCGCCCCCGACGAGCTGCGGGCCCGCGCACGGGCGTTCCTGGACGCCTTCCGCGCCGCCGGCCACGAGGACTTCGAGGTCGTCTTCGCCTCGAAGGCGTTCCCCGCCACCGCGGTGATGTCGCTGTTCGCGCAGGAGGGCCTCGGCTGCGACGTCGCCTCGGCGGGCGAGCTGCATCTCGCGCTGCGGGCGGGCTTCGACCCGGCGCGGCTCGTGATGCACGGCAACGCGCGCGACGAGGGCGAGCTGCGCGCCGCGCTCGACGCCCGCGTCGGGCACATCGTGATCGACAACGAGGGCGACGTCGACCGGCTCGAGCGGCTCACCGCCGGCGCGGGCGAGCGCCAGCCGGTGCTGCTGCGCGTCACCCCGGCGGTCGCCGGCGACACGCACGAGAAGATCTCGACCGGCCAGGCGGACTCCAAGTTCGGCGTCGGCCTCGGGCAGGCGCCGGCGGTGATCGAGCGGCTGCGCCGCGCCGCCGGACTCGATCTGCGCGGGCTGCACATCCACCTGGGCTCCCAGATCCACTCGGTCGCGCCGTTTCGCGCCGCGATCGCGGCGATCGCGGGCCTCGGCGAGTTCCCGGTCTACGACCTCGGCGGCGGGCTCGGCGTCGCCTACACCGACGACCAGCACCCACTGCGCACCGACGAGTACGTCGGTGCGCTGGTCGCCGCCGCGCGCGAGCAGCTCGGGCCGGGCAGGCGGCTGCTGGTCGAGCCCGGCCGCGCGCTGGTCGCCAACGGCGGCGTCACGCTCTACAGCGTGATCGGCGTCAAGCAGAACGTCTCGACGTGGGTCAGCGTCGACGGCGGGATGTCCGACAACCTGCGGCCGATGCTCTACGGCTCGCTCTACCAGGCCGACATCGCGAGCCGGCCCGGCGGCGGCGCCCGCGTGCACGTGGCCGGCAAGCACTGCGAGTCCGGCGACGTGCTGATCCGCGACGCGCTGCTCGAGGACCCGCGACCCGGCGATGTGCTCGTGGTGCCGGTGACCGGCGCCTACGGGCACGCGATGGCCAACAACTACAACGGCGTCCCGCGCCCGCCCGTGATCTTCGCGAGCGGCGGCGAGGCGCGCGCGGTCGTGCGGCGCGAGACGCTTGCCGACCTTCACGCCCGCGATCTCTGACGCCGATGAGCGGACGATGACCACCCTGCGCATCGGACTCCTCGGCCACGGCACCGTCGGCGCCGCGTTCGAGCGCCTGCTCGAGGAGCGTGCCGGCGCGGTTGCCCAGCTCACCGGCGTCACGCCCGAGATCGTCGGCGTCCTCACACGCTCGCGCGGCGAGTTCGACGACATCCTCGAGCGCTCGCAACTGATCGTCGAGCTGATCGGCGGCGTCGACGACGCCCATGGCTACGTGCGCCGGGCGCTCGACGCCGGCCGCCACGTCGTCACGGCCAACAAGCAGCTGCTGTCCCGCCACGGCGAGGAGCTGTGGGCGCTCGCGCGCGAGCGCGGCGTGCTGCTCGGCTTCGAGGCGTCGGTCGCCGGCGTCGTCCCGGTCGTGCGGGTGCTGCGCGAGTCGCTCGCCGGCGCGCACATCGAGCGCATCCACGGGATCGTCAACGGGACGACCAACTACATCCTCAGCGAGATGACGCGCACCGGCTGCGGCTACGACGACGCGCTCGCCCAGGCGCAGCGGCTCGGCATCGCCGAGGCCGATCCCTCCGAGGACGTCGGCGGCGCCGACGCCGCCGCGAAGATGGCGATCCTCGCGCGGCTCGCCTTCGGCGTGCCGGTGCACATCGACGACGTCCGCCGCGAGGGGATCACCCACATCACCAGCGACGACATCGCCTACGCGCGCGAGCTGGGGCTCTCGCTGAAGCTGATCGGCACCGCCGAGCGGCTCGACGGGGGCATCTCGGTGCGCGTGCACCCCGCCTTCCTCTACGGCGGCCACCCGCTCGCCTCGGTCAACGGAGCCTTCAACGCCGTCACGGTGGAGTCCGACGCGATCACCGAGATCACGATGTCAGGGCCGGGGGCCGGCGGCTCGCAGACGGCCAGCGCCGTGCTCGGCGACGTCGTCGCGGCGATCGGGGGGGCGCGGACGCTCGCGGCGCCGGCCGGGACGATGCCGGTCATCGAGGACGTCGTGTCGGCGTTCTACCTGCACATGGAGGTGGACGACCGCCCGGGCGTGCTCGCGCAGGTCGCGCAGCTGCTGGGTGACGCCGGCGCCTCGATCAAGTCGGTCGTGCAGCAGGGCCTCGGCGGGCGCGCGCAGCTGATGATGGTGACCCACCCGCTCGCGAACTCGCGCCTGGCCAGCGCGCTGGCGGCGATCGAGCAGCTCGAGCACGTCCGCGCCGCGCCGCGCGCGATCAGCGTCATCAACGAGGAGTTCGTATGACGACGTCACGCTCGGTCGGGCTGATCGAGCGCTACCGCGACCGGCTCCCGTTCGCGCCCACCGACCCGGTCGTGACGCTCGGCGAGGGCGGCACGCCGCTGGTGCTCGCCGAGCGGCTGTCCGAGCGCGTCGGCGCCGAGGTCCACCTCAAGCTCGAGGGCACCAACCCGACCGGCTCGTTCAAGGACCGTGGAATGACGTGCGCCGTCTCGGCCGCCGTGCGCGAGGGCGCCCAGGCGGTGATCTGCGCCTCCACCGGCAACACCGCCGCGAGCGCCGCCGCCTACGCCGCCAAGGCCGGGCTGCGCGGCGCCGTGATCGTGCCCGACGGCAAGATCGCGACCGGCAAGCTCGCCCAGGCGCTCGTCCACGGCGCCCGCGTGATCGCCCTGCGCGGCAACTTCGACACCGCGCTCGAGCTGGTGCGCGAGCTGGCCGAGCGCCACCCGATCGCGCTGGTGAACTCAGTCAACGAGTTCCGCCTGCAGGGCCAGAAGACCGCCTCCTTCGAGCTGCTGGAGGACCTCGACGGCCGCCTCGACGCGCTCTGCATCCCGGTCGGGAACGCCGGCAACATCACCGCCTACTGGAAGGGGTTCGTCGAGGCGGGCGTCGCGCCGCGGCTGTTCGGCTTCCAGGCCGCGGGGGCCGCGCCGCTCGTGCACGGCGCGCCGGTCGCCGACCCCGAGACCGTCGCCAGCGCGATCCGGATCGGCAACCCGGCCCGCTGGGAGGAGGCGATCGACGCGATGCGCGCCTCGCGCGGCGCGATCCGCGCCGTCACCGACGAGGAGATCCTCTCGGCCTACCGCCTGCTCGCCGCGACCGAGGGGATCTTCTGCGAGCCCGCCTCGGCCGCCTCCGTCGCCGGGCTGATCCGCTACGGCGCGGACGGCGCGGAGCGGATCGCCTGCGTGCTCACCGGCCACGGCCTGAAGGACCCCGACGTCGCGCTCGAGCAGGTCGGCGCGGTCGTGCCGTGCGAGCCCCAGCTGCGCGCGATCGAGCGCGCGGTGCTGGGGTAGCGGGCGGCGCCGTGGCCGCGCCGGCGCGCCAAACCGAGCTCCGGGGGCGCTGATGGCCGCCACCGTGACCGTTCGCGTGCCGGCCTCCTCGGCGAACCTCGGGCCCGGGTTCGACTGCTTCGCCGCCGCGCTCGGCCTCTACCTGGAGCTCGAGGTCAGCGACGCCGAGCGCTTCGAGCTGGTCAGCGACCTCGACGTGCGCCGCGACCGCACGAACCTCACGGTGACCGCCTTCGAGCGGATCGCGCCGGCCGGCGACCGGCGCTTCGTCGTGCGCTCCGAGATCCCGCTCAGCGGCGGCCTCGGGTCGAGCGCCGCCGCGATCGTCGCCGGCCTGCTCGCGGCCGACACGCTCTCGGGCGCCGGCGCGCCGCTGCTCGAGCTGGCCACCGCGCTCGAAGGCCACCCCGACAACGTCGCCGCGGCGCTGCTCGGAGGCGTCGTCGTCTGCGTCGAGGGCGGGCCCCCGCATCGCCTGGTCGCGCCGGCGGCGCTCGCCGCGCTCGCGGTCGTGCCCCACCGCGCCGTGCGCACGCAGCGCGCCCGTGCGGCGCTGCCCGCGTCGGTGCCGCTGGGCGACGCGGTCTACAACACAGCCCACGGCGCGCTGCTGATGCTCGGCCTCGCCGGCGGGGACCTCGAGCTGCTGCGCCGCGGCCTGCACGACCGCCTGCACCAGCCTTACCGCGCGCACCTCTACCCGCGCTCCGCCGAGCTGCTGCGCGACGCCGCCGAGCTCGGCGCGCTCGGCGCGACGATCTCAGGCGCCGGGCCGACCGTGCTCGTGTGGGTCGAGCACCGGGCTGCCGGCGCGCTCGTCGAGGCGCTGCGCGAGCGCGTGGCCGGCTGGGCGGCCGTGCTGGAGGTGCCGTTCGTCGCCGGGGGCGCCGAGGTTCTGAAGTAGGAGGGCGGGTCGCGGCGGTTCAGCCGGCGCGTGCGGCTATCCGGGCGCCGGCGGCTGGCGCGTCCACGGCGCGTCGGCGTGGCGGCTGGCGAGCCTGAAGGTCGCGACGGCCGTGCCCTCGACCGCCAGAGCCGCGAGCGCGAGCGGGAGTGCGACGCTCACGCGGAGCACAAGCAGGGCGCCGGCGAGGGCGCCCGCGGCCATCGCGGCGACCGCGAGAAGCCGGCGTGCGGGACGTCCGCCCGATCCGCCCGCGAGCCGCGAGTCCGCGACCACGCCGGTCAGCGTGAGCGTCAGCACGGTGGTGGTGAGGTCCGGCACGGCAAGCCTTCGCGCCGCCGCGTTCTGGGCTCCCATCGCCACGGCCAGCGGCACGATCAGCGCGTAGCGCGCACTGTGCGACACCGGCTGCCCGGCGATCTCCGCGACGATAGCGGCCAGCGCCACCAGCGAGCCGCCGGCGGCGGTCACGGCAGCGAGGTAGCGACCGCGGTGCGCGCCGAGTCGCGAGCCGAGCCGCCCACCCGCGAGCGCACCGGCGAGGAAGGCGGCCAGGGCGACGAGCGACGCGCTCAGCGACAGCCCCGGGGCGCCGGCCGCGGCGAAGCCGATGAAGACGACGTTCCCCGTCATGTTGGCGACGAAGACGTGCCCGAGCGCGACGTAGCTGACGGCGTCGACCAGCCCGGTCACGACGGTGAGCACGAGCAGCAGCGCCGGCAGCGGGCCCTGCCCGCCATCGTGCCACGGCCAACGCGCCAGCGCTCGCGGCCGCCGTGGCAAGCCGGGTCAGCTGGGCGTCGAGGCCGCGGCGCCGACCGTCTCGAGTGTCGCGTAGTACAGGCGGTGGCGGCCGACGCGGATCTCGTCGCCGTGGGCGAGCGGGCTCCACTCGACGCGCTGGCTGTTGACGAACACGCCGTTGAGGCTGCGGTCGTCGAGCACCCTCAGCCCGTCGGCGCCGCGGACGATCAGCGCGTGGCGCCGCGAGACGGTCGGGTCGTCGAAGCGCACGTCGGCGGCGAGGCCGCGGCCGATGCGCGTCCATTCGCGCGTCAGGGGCACGACGACCACCTCGTCGCCGTCCTCGAAGCAGATGTACTCGCCGGGATCGCCCAGCAGCGAGGCCGGGTCCGACAGCCAGGAGGGCATCTGCGGCTCCTCGGCTGCAACCTCCACGGCGGCCGCGCCGGTCGTCGCGTTCGGCAGCTCGAGCGGCTCCAGCTGCGGCGAGCCGCAGGCGGCGCAGACCGTCGCCGGGTCACCGACGGTGATCATCGTGACCTCACCGCACTCTCCGCAGCGAAACGGCAGGTTCTCCGCCACGGTGGTCTCCGAACGCCCCTCGTCCATCTACTGCCTCCTGGGATCGCCGACCCCCATGATAGAGGCAGGCGGCCGGTTCCGATAGAGGGGACCGCAGCCGCGATGGACGTACGTCAGCCCACCCGAGCGGCCGTGGTGCATCCGTCCTCGCAACCGTCGCCCCGGCGCAGGAACCACCCGCAGCGCGGCGAATCCACGCCGCATGCAGCCAGACTCCTTGCGAGCCTCCGCGGAACGCCGCACCGCCGTGCCACTCGACTTCGAGCGGCTGCTGCTGCGCGCCGGTGTCAGCATGCTGTCAGCCGACCGCTCGCGCTGTGGCGACTGTGGCCGCACGCCGCTGATCGGCGAGGAGGTCCACCTCTACGAGCACGGCACCGTCGTCTGCGAGCTGTGCCGTCAGCTGCGGCGCACGGCGCCGCTGTCGACCGAACGCGTTCGCCACAGCGAGTACGGCCAGACCGTCCGGCTGCGCCGCGCGGCCTGAGCGCCGCGAGCGCGAGCGGAGGGAGGAGCGCGAGCGACCCTCGCGCCGAGCGCGTAAACTGCGCGCCGCCGTGGATCCAGTCAGCGTCTCGATCACCGTCGGCCGCCCGCGCGAGGAGGTCTTCGACTATCTCGTCGACATCGCCAACCACGCCGAGTTCACCGACCACTTCCTCACCGACTGGCACCTCACGCGCGAGGACCCGGTCGGGCGCGGCGCCGGCGCCCGCTTCCGCGTCAAGGCTCCGCTGCAGCGCTTCAGCTGGATGGGGGTCAGCCTGATCGAGGTGGAGGCTCCGTGGCGGATCGTCGAGGCCGGGCGCGGCGGCAAGTTCAACCGCATCCGCTCGATGACGATCTACACGCTCGAGCCGGCGCCCGACGACACCACGCGCGTGCAGCTGAGCGTGGAGACCGAGCCGGTGACGCTGAGCGATCACCTGATGGAGGCGCTCGGCGCGCGCACCTGGACGCGCCGTCAGAACCGGCGCGCGTTGCGGCGCCTGCGCGCCATCCTCGAGGACGGCCGCAAGCGCGGCACCCGCGTGACCATCGCGGGCGGCTGATCTCCCGCTCACCGTTCCCGGCAGACCCATTAGACTGCCGCGTCGATGTTCGGCAAGCGACTCGCGACGGTGGGCGCTGCGGCGATCTGCGCCGCGGCGATCTCGGCCTGCGGGGCCGGCGAGCACGCCACCTATTCCGACAATCTGGGGCCCGGCTACGTGCAGGTCGGCCAGCTCTACTACCAGGTCCAGATCTCGCGCCAGCTGAACCCGTGGAGCGACGAGGACCACTTCTACCTGGAGGGCTTCACCGCCTCGCAGCTGCAGCTGCCGGTCGCCGACGAGTGGTTCGGCGTCTCGCTGCAGGTCTACAACTGGACCGGCCAGGCGCACACGCCCTCGAACGACTTCTTCATCACCGACACGCTCGACGACCGCTACGCGCCGCTGCCCAACCCGAATCCCAACCCCTACACCTACGTGCCGCAGTCGATCCCGCCCGGCGGCCAGCTCCCGTCGATCGACAGCGACGCCTTCACCGGCTGGTCGCAGGGCGAGCTGCTGGTCTTCAAGATCCCCTACACGACGCTCGTCAACCGCCCGTTCATCCTCCACATCGTGAACCCGGCGAACACCGCGCAGCAGTCGCGGATCGAACTCGACGTCTAGTGGCGCCGCGCGCGCGGCCGTGAGCGAGCCTGGGACAATCCTCTGGAGCCCGCCGGCGAAGCCGGAGGAGGCGACGCAGATCGGCCGCTACCTCGGCTGGCTGCACGAGCGGCACGGGCGCTCCTTCGCCGCCTACGGCGAGCTGTTCGACTGGTCGGTGTCCGACCTCGAGGGCTTCTGGGGGTCGATCTGGGAGTTCTTCGGCGTCCGCGCGAGCGCGCCGTATGAGCGCGTGCTCGGCTCGCGCGAGATGCCGGGCGCCGAGTGGTTCACCGGCGCGCGCCTCAACTACGCCGAGCATATGGTGGGCGGCGAGGAGGACGGCGCTCGCTCCGCGGTGATCGCGCATTCCCAGACGCGTGCGCCGGTCGAGCTGACCTTCGGCGGGCTGCGCGAGCAGGTCGCGGCGGCGCGGGCCGGCCTGCAGCGGCTCGGCGTGGCCCGCGGCGACCGCGTCGTCGGCTACCTGCCGAACATCCCCGAGACGCTCGTCGCGTTCCTCGCCACGGCGAGCCTCGGCGCGGTCTGGGCGGCCTGTCCGCCGGAGTTCGGGCCGCGCAGCGTGAGCGACCGCTTCGCGATGCTCGAGCCCAAGGTGCTGCTCGCCGTCGCCGGCTACCGCTACGGCGAGCGGCCGATCGACCGCCGGGCCGAGGTCTCGCAGCTGCGCGCCGCACTGCCCGGCCTCGAGCACGTGGTGCACGTGCCCTACCCCGGCGGCGCCGACGACGCGCTGCCCGGCGCGCTCGGCTGGGAGCAGCTGCTCGCCGAGGGCGGCCCGCTCGAGTTCGAGCAGGTCCCGTTCGGCCACCCGCTGTGCGTGCTGTTCTCCTCCGGCACGACCGGCCTGCCCAAGGCGATCGTGCACGGGCACGGCGGGATCCTCGTCGAGCACCTCAAGAACCACGCCCTCAGCTGGGACGTGCGGCCCGGCGACCGGATGCTGTGGTTCACGACGACCGCGTGGATGATGTGGAACGCCCTCGTCTCCTCGCTGCTGCTGCGCGCCTCGATCGTGATGCTCGACGGCAACCCGCTGCACCCCGACCTCGAGCAGCAGTGGCGCCTGGCGGAGCAGCTGCGCCCGACCCAGATGGGCGCCGGGCCGGCGCTGCTGATGGCGTGCCGCAAGGCGGGCGTGCGGCTGCGCGACCACGACCTCGCGTCGATCCGCCAGCTCTGCGCGGCCGGCTCGCCGCTGCCGGCGGAGGGCTACGACTGGGTCTACGACCAGCTTGGGCCCGACGTGCTGCTGAACGTCGGCAGCGGGGGCACGGACGTGTGCAGCGGCATCGTGCAGGGCGGACCGTGGCAGGCGGTCTACAGCGGCGAGATCTCCGGCTGCGCGCTCGGCGTGGACGTCGCCGCATACGACGCCGCGGGGCGGCCGGTGATCGGCGAGCTCGGCGAGCTCGTGATCCGCGCGCCGATGCCCTCGATGCCGCTTCGATTCTGGAACGACCCCGGCGACGTGCGCTACCGCGCCAGCTACTTCGAGGACTTTCCGGGGGTCTGGCGCCACGGTGACTGGATCACGTTCACCGAGCGCGGCAGCTGCCTGATCAGCGGCCGCTCGGACGCGACGCTCAACCGCGGCGGCGTCCGACTGGGCACGGGCGAGTTCTACCCCGTGATCGAGGAGCTCGACGAGGTGGTCGACAGCCTCGTCGTGCACCTCGAGGACGAGGCCGGCGGCCCGGGCGAGCTGATCCTCTTCGTCGTGCTCGCCGAGGGGCTCACGCTCGACGACGCGCTGCGCGCGAAGATCACCTCTGCGCTGCGCGCGGCGCTCTCGCCGCGGCACGTGCCCGACACGCTCGAGGCGGTCCCGGCCATCCCTCGCACGCTGACCGCGAAGAAGCTCGAGCTGCCGGTCAAGCGGATCCTGCTCGGCACGCCCGTCTCCGCGGTCGCGAGCCGCGACGCGCTCGCCGACCCGCACGCGCTCGACGCCTTCGTCGACTTCGCGGCACGCCGCGGGCCCGCCGCCACGCCGGACTGACGGCGCGCTGCGCTCAGCCGGCCAGGCCGAGCGCCTGCTCGAGCATCGCCTTCGCCAGCGGCGCCGCCGTCGTGCCGCCGGCCCCGTCGTGCGGCAGCAGCACCGCGACCACGAAACGCGGGCGGATCTCCGGCGCGAAACCGACGAACCAGGCATCGGTGTCGTAGGGGTTGGTGTCGATCGCGGGGCAGCCGGTCGCGCCCGTGGCGCCGCTCGGGCCGCTCGCGCCGGTCGAGGAGCTCCCGTGGTGCTTGCCGGCTGGGCCGCTCGGCCCGATCGGGCCGCTCGTGCCCGCGGGGCCGCTGGTGCCGGCGGGGCCGCTCGCCCCTCCGCTCGTCCCGGCCGGCCCGCTCGCCCCGCCGGAGCCCCCCGGGGCGCCTGTTCCCCCCGCGTTGCCCGGGGTGCTGGTCGCGCCCGTGCTGCTCGTGGCGCTGGTGGCGCTCGTGGAGCCGGCCGGCGGCGGGGCGTTCGCTCCGCCGGTTCCGTTGGGGTCGCTCGCCGCCGCGGCGGCGGCGCGCGCGACCGGGACACCCGCGGCGTTCACGGCGCCCGCCCCCGGACCGCCGCTGACGCTCGCGCTGTTCACGCTCGCGCTGCTCGCCGCCGAACCGGCGCCGCCGGCCCCCGCACCGCCGACCCCGGTCACCCCGCTCGCGCCGCTCGCGCCGTTCGCGCCCGTCCCGCCCGCGCACGCGGTCGGCTCGGAGACGTCTGCGGTTCCGGTCTTGCCGGCGACGACGACGCCCGGGATCTGTGCGTTGACGCCCGTGCCGTAGCTGACGACGTCGCGCATCAACGAGCGGATCGTGCGCGCGACCGCGACCGGCACGACGCGGGGGAAGCGTCGCGGCGCCACGATCGCGAACGTCGGGACGGGGCGGCGCCCGACCAGCGCGATCGTCGCGGCGACGCGCGCCATCTGCAGCGGCGACGCCAGCACCTGCGCCTGCCCGATCGCGGTCTCGCCGAGCTGGAGGTCGTCGGTCAGGCTGGCAGGCGGGATCGTGCTCTCGGCGGCGATCGCCACCGGCGAGGCCGCGTCGAAGCCGTACGCGCGCGCGGCCGCCAGCAGCCGGCTCGACCCCAGCCGCGCGCCGAGCGGGGCGAACACCGAGTTGCACGAGACCGCGAACGCGTTCGTCAGCGTGCCGCCGCAGCTCTCGCCGTTGGCGTCGTGCAGCGTGAACCCGTCGAGCAGCGTCGAGGTTGCGTAGGGGTAGACGGTGCGCGGCGTGCTCAGGTGCGCCTCGAGCACGGCGGTCAGCGTGACGATCTTGAACGTCGAGCCCGGCGGCTGGAGCTCCGACAGCGGCGTCCCCGCCGCCGCGAGGATCTCGCCGGTCGAGGGCTCCATCAGCACGATCGCGCCGAGGCTCGTGCCGAGTTCGGTCACGGCCAGCGCCTGCAGCGACGGCGAGACCGAGGTCCGCACGTCGACCCCCGCGCGCGGCGCCGCGGTCGCGAGCACGTGCGCGCCCGCGTAGAGCGTGCCGCCCGGCGTGCCGCCGAGCTCGCGCTGGAAGACCAGCTCGAGCCCGTCCAGGCCGACCGCGGCGTCGGGCGGAAAGCCCGCCGCGACGGAGCGTTCCAGCAGCGCTCCGCTGGCCGGCCCGACGTCGCCGATCAGGTTCGACGCCGCCGCCACCGCGGCCAGCGGCGTGCCGTCGCGGGTGAGCAGCACGCCGCGGGCGGGCGCCGAGTCGACGCGCCGCAGCGCCTCGCCGCCGCTCAGGCCGGGAAAGGCCATCGCCGCCTCCCAGCGGATCCGGGGCGAGTCGTGCAGGCCGGTCATCCGCAGCGTGAGGCGCTCGTCGAGCGTGCCGAAGATCCGCGTGCGGATCACCAGCGGCACGCTGTAGCGCTCGCCCGCCAGCGCATCGGCGGCGCCGACGCTCGCCCCGGCCACGGTCGCGAGGTCCGCGTCCGTGCGCTCGATCGCGATGAAGCGCGCCCGCGAGAGCGAGGCGCGCGAGCGCGAATCCAGCTCGCCGTAGAGGGCCGCGTAGTCCCCGCGCGCCCACGCGCGCGCGAAGCGTTCCGTCAGCAGCGCCCCGGCGGGGCGCCCGCCACCGAACAGCGCGACCGCCGCGAGCGCGACCGCCGCGGCGAGGATCGCCAGCGCGCCCGCCGCCGGCCAGCGGCGCGGTGGGCGCCCGCGGCCTGCCGCCGAGGCGCCGTTGCGTCCAGGCCTGTCGGTCACGACCGCAGACTACCTGGGTGGCTGTGCCGCCCAGTCGGGACGCTACGCTCGCACGCGGTGCCATGACCACGCTCGACTGGCTGATCGTCGCCGCGACGCTGATCTTCGCCGTGTCCGGCTACTTCCGCGGCTTCATCGTCGGGGCGCTGTCGTTGGGCGGCTTCGTGGTGGGCGCGGTGATCGGCACGCGGCTCGCCGACGCGCTGCTCGCCGGCGGCGCCGCGTCGCCATACGCGCCGCTGTTCGGGCTGGTCGGGGCCCTCGGCGCCGGGGCGATCCTCGCGGTCGGCTTCGAGAGCGTGGGGATCCGCCTGCGCCGCGGCCTGCCGCTGCCGATCCTCGGCACGCTCGACGGGCTGCTCGGAGCGCTGCTCAGCGCGACGGTCGCGCTGGGCCTGGTCTGGCTGCTCGGGATCGTCGTGGTGGCGCTGCCGGGCAGCGGCTCGCTCGCCGCGGATCTGCGCCGTTCGTCCATCCTGCGGCGCCTGGACGAGCTGATGCCGCCCTCCGGCGTCGTGCTGCATGCGCTCGCCCGCATCGACCCGCTGCCGGCGATCGCCGGGGTCGGCGGGTCGGTCGCGCCCCCGCCGGCCAGCGGCGCGAGCAGCCGGGTCCTCGCCGCCGCCGAGCGCAGCGTCGTGCGGGTCCTCGGCACCGCGTGCGGGATCGGCATCGAGGGGTCCGGCTGGGTGGTCGCGCCCGACGTGGTCGTCACCAACGCGCACGTCGTCGCCGGCGAGACGGACACGGTCGTCGAGCTCGGCGGCCGCCCGCCCGACCGGCGCGCGACGGCGATCCTGTTCGATCCGCGCAACGACCTGGCGATCCTGTCGGTGCCCGGCCTTGCGGCGCCCGCTCTGGCGAGCGCGAGCGACACCGCCGAGCAGACCGGCGGGGTGATCATCGGCTACCCGCTCGACGGCCCGCTCGCGACCGAGCCGGCGCGCATCGGGGCGACGGCGACGGTCGAGACCCAGGACGCCTACGGGCGCGGGCCGCTGCCGCGGCTGCTGACCGCGATCCGCGGGCTGATCCGCCCGGGCAACTCGGGCGGACCGGTGATCGACCGCGATGGCAGGGTGCTCACGACGGTCTTCGCGGCGTCCACGAGCGCCGGCCCGGCAGGCGGCTACGGCGTCGCCAACGAGACCCTCCGGGCCGACGTCGCCGAGGCCGGCGGACCCGTGTCGACCGAGGGCTGCACGGGGTGAGCCGCCCGGGGCGCTACGCTGCGCGCCGATGACCGAGTCCGCCAGCACCGCCACGAAGACCCTCGTGATCGCCGAGAAGCCGTCCGTCGGCCGCGACCTCGCGCGCGTGCTGCCCGGACCGTTCGCCAAGCACGAGGGCTTCCTGGAGGGTCCGGAGCACATCATCACGTGGGCCGTCGGGCACCTCGTGCAGCTGGCCGAGCCCGACGAGTACGACCCGAAGTTCAAGCGCTGGCGGATGGCGGACCTGCCGATCGTGCCCGAGCGCTTCAAGCTCGTCGTGCGCGACGAGCGCTCGCGCAAGCAGATGTCGGTCGTCAGCGGGCAGCTGCACCGCTCCGACGTCGGCGAGGTGATCAACGCCTGTGACGCCGGACGCGAGGGCGAGCTGATCTTCGCCTACCTCTACGAGAAGGCCGGCTCGAAGCTGCCGGTCCGCCGCCTGTGGCTCTCTTCGATGACGGCCGCCGCGATGCGCGACGCGTTCGCGTCGCTGCGCCCGGCGTCCGAGCTGGCGCAGCTCGAGCAGGCGGCCCGCTCGCGCTCGGAGGCCGACTGGATCGTCGGCATGAACGCGACGCGCGCAGCCACGATCCGCCTGCGCTCCTCCTTCGACGGCGCCGTCTCGCTGGGCCGCGTGCAGACCCCGACGCTGGCGATCATCGCCCGGCGCGAGGAGGAGATCCGCGCCTTCACCCCCGAGCCCTACTGGCTCGTCGACGCGCGCTTCGAGCCCTCCGAGGACCCCTCGCGCAGCTACTCCGGCCGCTTCCACGCCGGCGCGAAGCCGCGCCTCGCCAGCGAGGCCGAGGCGCACGCGATCGTCGCCGCGGTGCGCGAGCAGACCGGCGAGATCACGAAGGTCGAGAAGCGCGAGGTGACCGAGAAGCCGCCGATGCTCTACGACCTGACCTCGCTGCAGCGCGACGCCAACACCCGCTTCGGCTTCTCCGCGCGGCGCACGCTCGGCGCCGCCCAGCGGCTCTACGAGGAGCACAAGGCGCTCACCTACCCGCGCACCAACTCGCGCTTCCTGACCGCCGACATGGCCGGCGAGATCAAGCCGACCGCGGAGCTGGTCGGCGCGCGGCCCGAGTACCGCGAGGCGGCGGCGTACGTCACCGGCCTTGACCTGCTGCCGCTCGCGCGCGTGATCGACGACAGCAAGGTCTCCGACCACCACGCGATCATCCCGACCCGCGCCGAGCACCCGGTCGAGAAGATGGATGCCGACGACCGCCGCGTCTACGACCTCGTCGTGCGCCGCTTCCTGGCCGCCTTCCACCCCGAGGCGGTGCTCGAGAACACGCGCGTCGAGACGACCGTCGCCGAGCACGTCTTCCGCACCCGCGGCAAGGTGCTGCTGGTCCCCGGCTGGCGCGGCGTCTACCTCGCGGGCGCCGAGGACGCCGAGCCGGGCGCCGAGAGCGCCACCGACGAGGACGAGGTCGACGTCTCCGGGCTGCCGCGCCTGGAGCAGGGCGAGCCCGCCCGCACGCTCGAGGTCGACGCCCTCGCCAAGGAGACCAAGCCGCCGCGCCGCTACACCGACGCCTCGCTGCTGGGCGCGATGGAAACCGCCGGGCGCCTCGTCGACGACGAGGCGCTGCGCGAGGCGATGAAGGACTCCGGCATCGGCACCCCGGCGACGCGCGCCGCGATCATCGAGCGGCTGATCGACGTCGGCTACCTCGAGCGCGACGGCCGCTCGCTCGTCGCGACCGAGAAGGGCCTGAACGTGATCCGCCTGCTCGGCGAGCACCCGCTGACCTCGCCGGATCTGACCGGCAGCTGGGAGCACCGCCTCGGGCGGATCGAGAGCGGCGAGGACTCGCGCGAGCAGTTCATGCGCGACATCGCGGGCTTCGCGAAGGAGACGGTCGAGGTGCTCGACGAGACGCTCAAGGACGTCCGCATCCCGCGCGCGAACCTCGGCCCCTGCCCGGTCTGCGGCCACGACATCGTCGAGAACCGCAAGGGCTACTCCTGCTGGGCGCGCGAGGATCCCGGGTGCGGCTTCGTGATCTGGAAGGCCAAGGCGGGCAAGCAGCTGCCGCTCGCAGTCG
The DNA here is from genome assembly GCA_963830975.1 of uncultured Solirubrobacterales bacterium. GTDB lineage: Bacteria > Actinomycetota > Thermoleophilia > Solirubrobacterales > Solirubrobacteraceae > Palsa-513. The sequence continues at coordinate 1,748,591 of CAWHOI010000004.1, read as the reverse complement.
CGCGCGAGCTGATCGCGACCGGCCGCACCGCCCGTCCGGTGACCGGCTTCCGCGGCCGCAGCGGCCGCTCCTTCCGCGCCCGCCTGGCGCTGATGCAGACGCCGGAGGGCCGCTGGCGCGTCGAGTTCGACGAGCCCTGGGCGCGCGAGGGCGCCAAGCCGCCCGAGGTCGAGGTCGAGCTCGAGCAGGCGCCGGAGCGCACCGCGGCGTAGCCGCCCCCGTCGGGTCGTTCAGGTGGGTGCATGCACCCACCTGTGGGACGGGTGCATGCACCCGTCCCCGGGGCGGCGCATGCGCCGCCCCGTAAAGCGGGAAGGCTTCGATGCCGTCCCCGCGTGTCGCCACCATGGGTGTGATGGGACTGACGCTCGTCACCGGGCCGGCGAACTCCGCCAAGGCCCGCGAGGTGCTCGACCGCTATCGCGCGGCGCTCGCGCGCGGGGCGATCCTCGTCGTGCCGCGCGCCGCCGACGTCGAGTACTACCGCCGCGAACTGGCCGCCGAGGGCGCCGTGCTCGGCGTGCGGGTCGAGCCGTTCGGCGGGCTGATGCGCGAGATCGCCAGGCGCGCCGGCGTGAGCGAGGTGGCGATCGGGGAACGCGCGCGCGAGCGGGTGCTCGTGGCCGTCGTCGAGCGCACCCGGCTCGAGGTGCTGGCGGCCGCCGCGCAGTCGCCGGGCTTCGTCGCCGCGCTGGCCGGCTTCGTCGCGGAGCTGCAGGGCCGGCGCGTGACGCCGGCGCGGTTGCGCACGGCGCTGCGCGCGTGGGCGGCGGACGGGAGCGCGCGGGCGCGTTACGTCGAGGAGCTGGCCGGGCTCTACGGCGGCTACCAGCGCGCGCTCGAGCGGCTGGGGCGCCTCGACGCCGAGCTGCTCGCGACGCGCGCGCTCGACGCGCTGCGGCTTGCGCCCGAGCGTTGGGGGCGAACGCCCGTCTTCTGCTACGGCTTCGACGACCTCGAGCCGCTGCAGCTCGACGCGATCGAGACGCTCGCGCACCGCGTCGGCGCCGCGGTCACGCTGTCGCTGCCCGGTGAGCCGGGGCGCGTCGCGCTGGCGGGCCGCGCGGCCACGCTCGAGACGCTCCGCCCCGCCGCCGAGGAGGTGATCGCGCTCGGTCCGGTGGACGACTACTACGAGCCGGAGGCGCGCGAGCAGCTGCACCACCTGGAGCGCTCGCTGTTCGAGGACTCACCGGCGCCCTCGCCGCCCGGGCCGCCGGCGGATCGGGCCGCCGCCTCGGGCGCCGTGGCGCTGATCGAGGGCGGCGACGAGCGCGCCGAGGCGGAGCTGATCGTGGCCGGGATCGCCGCGCTGATCGACGCGGGCTGCGCGCCGGGCGACATCGCGGTCGTGACGCGGGGGGGCGCGAGCGTGGGCGCCCTGGTCGCCGCCCTGCTCGCGCTGTGCGCGATCCCGCACGCCGCCGCGCGCCGCGAGCGCTTCGCCGACACCGCGATCGGCGGTGGCCTGCTGGCGCTGCTGCGCGCCGCGCTGCTCGGCGGCGGCCCCGGCGAGCTGGTGCGCTGGCTGCGCGTGCCCGGCGTCGTCGCGCAGACGGCGTTCGTCGATCGCTTCGAGGCCGCGCTGCTGATCGGCGGCGTCAGCGACGCGGCGGCGGCGCGGGAGCACTGGCAGGCGGAGCACTGGCCGCTCGACGCGCTCGAGCGGCTTTCGGATGCGGCCGCCAGGCGCGGCCCCGCGCTGGTGGAGCGGGTCGAACGCGAGCTCGAGGCGCTGTTCGACGCGCCGTGGCGGCGCGAGGCGGCGCTGCTCGACCCCTGGCAGGCCGCCGTGCTCGCGGCCGGGCGGCGCACGCTGCGCGAGTTGCGTGACCTGGCCCGCGCCGACCCCTCGCTGGCGCCGGCGCCGGGCGCGATCGTGGCGGCGCTCGAGCATGTCGTGGTCGAGCTGCCGGCGGCGGGTGACGGCGACGGCGTGCTGATCTGCGATGCGCTGGCGCTGCGCGCACGGCGCGTTCGCGCCCTCTTCATCGCCGGTCTGCAGGAGGGCGCGTTTCCGGCCGCCGCGCGCGAGGAGCCGTTCCTGTCCTCCGCCGAGCGCGCCGATCTGGCGGCCGCCTCGGGGCTCGTGCTCGGCGGTGCGGCGGAGTCGCTCGACGCCGAGCGCTACCTCTTCTACGCGCTGTGCTCGCGCCCGACGCGCTGGCTGCGGCTGAGCTGGCACGACAGCACCGACGACGGCGACCCGGCGCTGCGCTCGCTGTTCGTCGACGACCTCGTGGACTGCTTCGGGGCGCAGCTGCTCGAGCAGCGCGCGATCCGGGGCGCCGGGACGTTGCGCTGGAGCGAGCCGCCGGCCGGCGCGGCCGCGCTGGCGGCGCTCTCCTCCGTGCTGCGCGAGCCGCGCCGCGCGGGCCCGATGATCGGCCCGCTGGCGCAGCCCGAGCAGCTCGCGGCGCTGCGCGGGCACGAGTCCTTCTCGGCCTCGGCGCTCGAGGGCTGGATCGCCTGCCCGGTCGGCTGGCTGATCGACCGCGCGCTCTTACCGTGCCGCCTCGAGCCCAAGCCGCTGCAGATGGTGCGCGGCTCGGCCTCGCACGAGGCGCTGCGGGCGGTGCTCGTGGCGCTGCGCGAGCGAACCGGCAGCGCGCGGCTCGACGCGGCGAGCCTGCCGCTCGCTCTGGAGCTGCTCGACGAGGTGCTCGCGGCGCGCGCGCGGGCGCTCTCGGCCAACGACGGCGTCGAGCGGGCCGAGGGTCGGCGGCTGCGCAGCGACCTGGCGCGCTACCTCGAGTTCGCCGCAGCCGCCCCGGGCACGCTCGAGCCGCGCGAGTTCGAGCTCGGCTTCGGGCTGCCCGACGCCGAGCTGCCGGCGGTCTCGCTGGCTGGCGGCGCGCTCGAGCTGTGCGGGCAGATCGACCGGATCGACCTCGACGCCTCCGGCACCGGCGCGCTGGTCTACGACTACAAGGCGGCGAGCGGCTTCGACCCGTGGCCCCGCTGGGAGGAGCACGGCCGGCTGCAGCCGGCGCTCTACATGCTCGCGGCGGAGCAGCTGCTTGGGGTGCGGGCGCTCGGCGGGCTCTACCAGCCGCTGCGGACCTCCGAGCTGCGCCCGCGCGGCGCGGTGCTCGACGGCGTCGTGCCGGCGGGCGGGATGTTCGACAACGACCGCGTCGGCCCAGAGCAGCTGCGGGAGCTGATCGACTCCCGCCTCGCGGCCGCGGTCGAGGCCGCCGGCGAGATGGCCGCGGGTGCGCTGGCGCCGCGTCCGCCGACCTGCTCGAGCGGCGGCTGCCGCCACCCCGGGATCTGCCGAGCGCAGGCGCGATGAGCGGCGTCGCGGCGCGGGAGTTCACGGCCGAGCAGCTCGACGCGATCGCCCGCCGCAGCGGGCCGCTCGCCCTGGCGGCCAACGCCGGCAGCGGCAAGACCAGCGTGCTGGTCGAGCGCTACGTGCAGGCCGTCACCGAGGACGGGATCGCGCCCGGGCGGATCCTCGCGATCACCTTCACCGACCGCGCCGCCGGCGAGCTTCGCGAGCGCGTGCGCCGGCGGCTGGTGGAGGCGGGCGAGCGCGAGGCCGCGCGCGCGAGCGCGGGAGCGTTCGTCAGCACCTTCCACGGCTTCTGCGCCCGGCTGCTTCGCAGCCACGCCGTGCTCGTCGGGCGCACGCCCGACTTCGTCGTGCTGGGGGAGGGCCAGGCGGCCGACCTGCGCGAGACGGCCTTCGACCGCGTGCTCGGGCGCTGGCTCGACGACCCGGCCGCGCTCGATCTGGCCGCCGCGTTCGGCGTGGTCGAGCTGCGCGAGGCGATCACCTCGGTGTACGACGAGTTGCGAAGCCGCGGTGAGCGCACCTTGCGGCTGCCCGCCCCGCTGCCGCGTCACGATCCGGCGGCTGCGGCCGCGGAGCTGGCGCGCGCCACGGCCGCGGCCGCGGCCGAGCTGGCGGGCGTACCGAGCGCCCCGCGCGTCGAGCGCGCGCTGGAGCACCTGGAGCGCTGCGCCGAGCAGCTCGCCCAGCCCGGCGCGCCCTCGCCGCTGCGGCTCCGCGAGCTCGCGCTCGGCAACGGCTCGAAGGCGCTGTCGAGCGTGGCCTGCGCCGACTACGAGCTCGCGCGCGCACGGTACGAGGAGGCGCTGGCCGACCAGCTCGGGGGAGCCGCCGTCGTCCTGCTCGACGGCCTGCTGGCCGCCTTCGCCGACCGCTACGACGCGCTGAAGCGGGGCCGCGGGGTCGTCGACTTCGACGATCTCGAGCTCGAGGCGCTGACCCTGCTGGAGCGCCACGACGAGGTCCGCGAGCTGTGGTCGGCGCGCTTCGAGCTGCTGATGGTCGATGAGCTGCAGGACACCAACGCCCGCCAGATGGCGCTGCTCTCGGCGCTCGAGCGCGACAACCTGTTCACCGTCGGCGACGAGTTCCAGTCGATCTACGGCTTCCGCCACGCCGACGTCGGGCTCTTCAGGGCGCGCCGCGACGAGCTCTCCGCGAGCGGGGCGGCGAGCGTGCTGTCGGCGAACTTCCGCTCTCCCGCGCCGTTGCTGCAAGCGGTCAACGGCGTCTTCGAGCCGCGCTTCGGCGAGCGGTTCGTGCCGCTCGTTGCGGGCCGTGGGGCGGCGGAGGGCGGTGCGGATTCCGCACCCGCGGTCGAGCTGCTGGTCGTGGACACCGACGGCTGGGAGGCCGACGAGCAGCAACTGGGCGTGGAGCTGGCGCCCGCGCCGCTGTGGCGGCGCGCCGAAGCGCGGCTGCTCGCGCGGCGCGTCGATCAGCTGATCCGCTCAGGCGAGGCGACGCCCGAGCAGATCGTCCTGCTGTTCCGCGCCGGCAGCGCGATCTGGGTCTACGAGACTGCGCTCGCCGATCTCGGGCATCCGACGCTCGCGAGCACGGGCGGCGGCTTCTTCGCGCGGCCGGAGGTCATCGACCTGGTCGCCTACCTGCGGGCGCTGGCCAACCCGCTCGACGAGGGGGCGCTCTACGGGGTGCTCGCCTCGCCGCTGTGCGGCTGCTCCTCCGACGTGCTCGTCTCGATCGCGCTGCGTGCGCGCGAGCTCGGCGGACGCTCGGCGCCGCAGGGGGGGTCGGCGTGGGAGCTGCTCGCGAGCGCGCCCCCGGACGCCCGCTGCGCGGCGTTCGCCGAGCGCTTTGCGCGTGCCCGCCGCGCCGCCGCCGACCGCGGGCTGGCCGAGATCGTCGCCGCGGCGGTCGCCGACCACGACTACGACCGCCACCTGGCGTCGCTTCACTCCCCGGAGCGGCGGCTTGCCAACGTGCGCAAGCTGGAGCGGCTGGCGCGCGAGTTCGAGACGCGCGAGGGGCGCGACCTGCGGCGCTTCGCGCGGGCGCTCGAGCTTGGTCGCGTCGGCTCGCTGCGCGAGATCGAGGCGCCGCCGCCGGCCGAGGGGACAGGCGCGATCGCGCTGATGACGATCCACAGCGCGAAGGGGCTCGAGTTCCCGGTCGTCTGCCTGGCGGACCTCGGGCACCAGCCGGGCGACCGTCCTCCGTCGCTGCTGGTCGATCGCGAGCGCGTCGGGCTGCGGCTGCCGACCTTCGAGCGCGGGTCGATCGACACGCTCGCCTACGCGCAGCTGCGCGAGGAGGCGGCGATCGCGGCGGCGGCGGAGGAGCAGCGGGTCATCTACGTGGCGATGACGCGCGCCCGCGAGCGGCTGATCCTCAGCGGCGCGGCGAGGTTCGCGAACTGGCCGCTCGAGGGCCGCGTCCCGATCAGCTGGCTCGGACCGGCCCTGCTCGACGACCTGCCGGCGCGCGCGGCCGCGGGCGGCATCGTCGCCGAGGTGCGCGGCGCAGGCGAGACACCGCTGGCGCTGACGCTGTGCACGGCCGAGCTGGCACGGGAGCTGCTGTGGCCGGGCGAGGTCGAGCGCGGCGACGCCACGCGCACGCCGGTGCGCGAGCCGCCGGACGCGGAGGATGCGCCGCCGCTCGACGCGGAGGATGCGCCGTCGCTCGACGCGGCGAGCGCCGATGTGGTCGCGGAGCGCCCGCCGCCGGCGGCGGCGGCGGTGAGCACGCTCTCCTACAGCGCGATCGCGGACTACGAGCGCTGCGGCTACCGCTACCACCTGCAGCGCGGGCTCGGGCTGCCGGACGTCGAGGTGCCCGGCGGCGCGGGGGAGGGGGCGGCGGCCGAGCGCGGCGTGGTCGTGCACGCGCTGCTCGAGCGGCTCGACTTCGCGGCGCCGCTCGCACCGGGCGAGCAGGAGGCCGCGGACGCCGCCGCGCTGGCCGGCGTCGTGCTCGCGCGCCGCGAGGATCGCGCGCTGGCGGCGGAGCTGGCGGGAGCGTTCGCGCGCAGCCCGCTCTGCGCACGGCTGGCCCGTGCGCGCGAGGTGCGCCGTGAGGAGGCGTTCGCGTTCCTGCTCCCGGGAGGCGAGCTGCTGCGGGGCTTCCTCGACGTCGCGGCGACGGAGGCGGACGGCACGCTGCTGATCGTCGACTACAAGAGTGACGCCCTCGCCGAGGGCGCGGAGTTGGCCGCCGTGCTCGACCGCGACTACTCGCTGCAGCGGCTCGTCTATGCGCTCGCCGGGATCGCGTCGGGCGCGGAGGCGGTCGAGGTCGCGCACTGCTTCCTGCGCCGCCCGGAGGTCGTGCTCGCCACGCGCTTTGCGGCGGCGGATCGCGGGGCTCTGGAGCGCCAGCTCGAGGCTCGGCTGGCGCCGCTGCGCGCGGGGCGCTTCGAGGTCTCCGGCGAGCCGAATCGCGAGCGCTGCGGGAGCTGCCCCGGACGCGCGCGGCTGTGCTCGCACGGGGAGGCGATGACGCTGCGTGAGGCCAATGTGGGCCTCGATTGACCGCGACTTGACTGCTAGGATTCGTCCGCCTCAGGTGCCCGCAACTCCCCGCCTCGGGGAAGCGCCGGTCGGGATCACTCATAAATGACCAGCATTCGCCAGCCACAGCAGGCCGACGGCCTCTACGACCCCCGATACGAACACGACGCCTGCGGGGTCGCGGTCGTCGCGCGCCTGGACAATCGTGCGACCAACGAGGTCGTCGCGCTTGGCATCGAGGCGGTCCTCAACCTCGAGCATCGCGGCGCCGCCGGCGCCGACCCGGAGACCGGCGACGGCGCCGGCCTGCTGATCCAGCTGCCGGACGAGTTCCTGCGCGCCGTCGTGGACTTCGAGCTGCCGCCGCGCGGACGCTACGGGGTGGCGATGTGCTTCATGCCGACCGATCCGCGCGAGCGCGCCGAGCTCGTCGCGCTGCTCGAGCGGACCGTCGAGGCGGAGGGCCAGCTCGTCCTCGGCTGGCGCGACGTGCCGACCGACGACAGCCGCGTCGGTCCGACCGCTCGCGCGTCACAGCCGGTGATCCGCCAGCTGTTCATCGGCGCCGGCCCGGCGCACGAGGCCGACCAGGACGCCTTTGAACGCAAGCTCTACGTGATCCGCCGCGTCGCCGAGAAGGCGTTCGAGAACCGCATGTACATCGCCAGCCTCTCGTCGCGCACGCTCGTCTACAAGGGCATGCTGATCAGCTACCAGCTGGCCTACTTCTATCCCGACCTCGCCGACGAGCGGATGGCCTCGGCCTTCGTGCTGGTGCACTCGCGCTTCTCGACCAACACGTTCCCGAGCTGGGAGCTCGCGCACCCCTACCGGATGATCGCCCACAACGGCGAGATCAACACCCTGCAGGGCAACGTCAACTGGATGCGCGCGCGCGAGAGCCAGATGGCGAGCGAGCTGTTCGGCGAGGACCTCGCGAAGGTCCTACCGGTCGTGCGCCCGGGCGGCTCGGACTCGGCGACGTTCGACAACGTGCTCGAGCTGCTGACGCTCGCCGGCCGCTCGCTGCCGCACGCCGTGATGATGATGATCCCCGAGGCCTACCTCGACCGCGACGGCGAGCTGCCGCCCGAACTCGGCGGCTTCTACGCCTTCCACTCGTGCTTCATGGAGCCGTGGGACGGGCCGGCGGCGGTGGCCTTCACGGACGGGCGCGTCATCGGTGCGACGCTCGACCGCAACGGCCTGCGTCCGGGCCGCTGGATGGAGACGACCGACGGACTGGTGATCCTCGGTTCGGAGGCGGGCATCCTCCCGATCCCCGCTTCGCGCGTCAAGCGGCTCGGTCGCCTGCAGCCGGGCAAGCTGTTCCTGGTCGACCTTGCTGCCGGTCGGATCGTCTCCGACGCCGAGGTCAAGCGCCAGGTGTCCACGCAGCGGCCTTACGGCGCCTGGTACGACGAGCACACGGTGCACTTCGACCAGCTGCCGCTCGCGCAGCCGGTGGCGCTCGAGCACCCGCTGCGCACGCTGCAGCTCGCCTTCGGCTACTCGCGCGAGGACATCAGCGTGACGCTGCCGACGATGGTGATGAACGCCGAGGAGCCGATCGGCTCGATGGGCTCCGACATCTCGCTGGCCGTGCTCTCGGACGCCGTGCCGACGCTCTTCAACTACTTCAAGCAGCTCTTCGCGCAGGTCACCAACCCGCCGATCGACCCGATCCGCGAGAGCATCGTGATGAGCATCGGCGCGGGACTCGGCGCCGAGGGCAACCTGCTCGAGGAGCACCCCACGCACGCCCACCAGCTCGTGCTCGAGCAGCCGATCCTGCGCAACCACGAGCTGGAGACCCTGCGCACCGTCACGCACGACGTCTTCAAGCCGCTGACGATCGACATCACCTGGCCGCTGGCGGACGGGCCGGAGGGCATGGAGGCCGCGCTGGCGCGCGTCTGCGAGCAGGCCAGCGAGGCGGTCGCGCGCGGGCTGAACATCATCATCCTGTCCGACCGCGCGGTCGGGCCCGAGCGCGCGCCGATCCCAGCGCTGCTGGCCGTCGCCGCCGTGCATCACCACCTCGTGCGCGAGGGCACGCGGCTGCGCACCGGACTGGTGATCGAGACCGGCGAGGCTCGCCAGGTGCACCACATCGCGACGCTGATCGGCTACGGCGCGAGCGTCGTCAACCCGTGGCTGATGTTCGAGACGGTCGCCGAGGCCGTCGACGCCGGCGTGCTCGTTGACTCCGGCGGGCGCCCGATGGCCCGCGAGGAGGCCGAGATCGCGGTGCGCAAGGCGATCGGCAAGGGTCTGCTGAAGACGATCTCGAAGATGGGGATCTCCACGATCCAGTCGTATTGCGGGGCGCAGATCTTCGAGGCGGTCGGTCTGTCCCGCGAACTGGTCGACCGCCACTTCACCGGCACCGCGTCGCGGATCGGCGGCATCGGCATGGACGTCCTCGCGCAGGAGGCGCTGACGCGCCACGGCCGCGGCTTCCCCTACCCGCAGAGCGAGCTGCTGCCGGTCGGCGGCGTGTACGCCTGGCGGCGCGACGGCGAGCACCACATGTGGAACCCGGACACGATCGCGCTGCTGCAGCACGCCGTGCGCGGCGGCGGCGAGCAGGCCTACGTCGAGTTCGCTCGCGTCTCCGACGAGCAGGCGACGCGGCGCGCGACGCTGCGCGGCCTGCTCGAGATCCGCGCCGACCAGAAGCCGATCCCGCTCGAGGAGGTCGAGCCGTGGACCGCGATCGTCAAGCGCTTCGTGACCGGCGCGATGAGCCTCGGCTCGCTCTCGCGCGAGGTGCACGAGAACCTGGCGCTGGCGATGAACGAGATCGGGGCCAAGTCGAACACCGGCGAGGGCGGGGAGGACCCGGTTCGCTTCACCGACAAGCGCCGCTCGGCGATCAAGCAGGTCGCCTCGGGCCGCTTCGGCGTGACGATCGAATACCTCGTCAACGCGGACGAGCTGCAGATCAAGATGGCGCAGGGGGCCAAGCCCGGGGAGGGCGGCCAGCTGCCGGGCCGCAAGGTCGACGACTACATCGGCAAGATCCGCCACGCCACGCCCGGCGTCGGCCTGATCTCGCCGCCGCCGCACCACGACATCTACTCGATCGAGGATCTCAAGCAGCTGATCTACGACCTGCGCTGCGCCAACCCGACCGCGCGGATCTCGGTCAAGCTGGTCGCCGAGGTCGGCGTCGGCACCGTCGCCGCCGGCGTGGCGAAGGCCAACAGCGACCACGTGCTGATCTCCGGGCACGACGGCGGCACCGGCGCCTCGCCACTGTCATCGATCTTCGCCAGCGGCATCCCGTGGGAGATCGGTCTGGCCGAGACCCAGCAGACGCTGCTGCGCAACGACCTGCGCTCGCGCATCTGGGTGCAGGTGGACGGCCAGCTGAAGACCGGGCGCGACGTCGCGATCGCGGCGATGCTCGGGGCCGACGAGATGGGCTTCGGCACCGCTCCGCTGATCGCCAGCGGCTGCATCATGATGCGCGCCTGCCACCTCAACACGTGCCCGGTCGGGATCGCAACCCAGGATCCCGAGCTGCGCAAGCGCTTCGCCGGCACGCCCGAGCACGTCATCAACTACTTCCACTTCGTCGCGGAGGACGTGCGGCGGATCCTCGCGAGCCTCGGTCTGCGCACGATGGAGGAGCTGATCGGCCGCGTGGACCTGCTCGACCGCTCCAAGGCGATCGGGCACTGGAAGGCGCTCGGCATCGACCTGGGGAACCTGCTCGCGGTGCCGGAGATCCCGGCCGAGGTGCCGCGCCGTCGGGTGCGCGGACCCGAGCCGGTGCTCTGCGACGCGCTCGACTGGAACCTGATCAAGCGCTCGCAGGCGGCGATCGAGGAAGGCGGCCGTGTGCGGCTCGAGCGCCCGGTGCTCAACACGAACCGCTGCGTCGGCGGCCTGCTCTCGGGCGAGATAGCGCGCCGGCACGGCTCGGCCGGGCTGGCCGAGGACTCGATCGACGTCCAGTTCATCGGCTCGGCTGGCCAGTCCTTCGGCGCCTGGCTCGCGCCCGGCGTGACCTTCACGCTCGACGGGGTGGCCAACGACTACACCGGCAAGGGCCTCTCGGGCGGGATCCTCGCCGTGAGACCGCCGCAGGACGCCGCCTACCTCGCCGAGGAGAACGTGATCATCGGCAACACCGTGCTCTACGGGGCGACCGGCGGGCGGGCGTTCTTCCGCGGCCTCGCCGGCGAGCGCTTCGCGGTGCGCAACTCGGGCGCCCACGCGGTCGTCGAAGGGGTCGGGGACCACGGTTGCGAGTACATGACCGGCGGGCGGGTCGCCGTGCTCGGTCCGACCGGGCGCAACTTCGCCGCCGGCATGAGCGGCGGCATCGCCTACGTCTACGACGAGGTTGGCGACTTCGCGCAGCGCCGCTGCAACCGCACGAGCGTGTCCTTCGAGGAGCTCGACGACGCCGACGCGGCGGAGCTTCGCGCGCTGGTCGTCGAGCACGCGCAGCGCACCGGCTCGAGCGTCGCGGAACGCCTGTTGGGCGACTGGGAGGCGAGCCTCGAGCGGTTCGTCAAGGTCATGCCCGACGACTACCGGCGCGTGCTCGACGAGCAGGCCGCGCTTGCCGGCGAGCTGGCCGAGGTCGGCTGAGCGGTGCTCGGCTCGGAGCTCACGGCGACCGCTCGGTTGCTGCGCGGCCGCCCTGCGGGCGGGCACGCCTGATGGGCGAGCTGCGGGGGTTCCTGCGGGTCGGCCGGGCGCCGATCCCCGAGCGCGACGCGCTCGAGCGGGTCGCCGACCACCGCGAGTTCATGATCACCAGGCCGGTCGAGGAGCTGCGTGAGCAGGGAGCCCGCTGCATGGACTGCGGCGTCCCGTTCTGCCACAGCGGCTGCCCGCTGGGCAACCTGATCCCCGACTGGAACGACCTCGTCTACCACGACCGCTGGCAGGACGCGATCCGCCAGCTGCACTTCACCAACAACTTTCCGGAGTTCACCGGGCGGCTGTGCCCGGCGCCGTGCGAGGCGGCGTGCGTGCTCGAGATAAACGAGGGCAACGCGGTCACGATCAAGCAGATCGAGAACTCGATCATCAACCGCGCGTTCGACGAGGGCTGGGTCGCGCCGGCGCCGCCCGAGCGCGAGAGCGGACACCGCGTCGCCGTCGTGGGGTCCGGGCCGGCCGGCCTCGCGGCGGCCCAGCAGCTGCGCCGCGCCGGCCACGGCGTGGTCGTGTTCGAGCGCGACGAAGCCGCCGGGGGCCTTGTTCGCTTCGGCGTGCCCGACTTCAAGATCGAGAAGTGGGTGGTGCAGCGGCGGATCGAGCAGCTGCTCGCCGAGGGCGTCGAGCTGCGGCTCGGTGTGGATGTCGGCGTGGACGTCGACGCCGACACGCTGCGTTCGGAATTCGACGCGATCGTGCTCGCGATCGGCTCGCGCGTCCCGCGCGACCTGGTCGTGCCGGGGCGCGAGCTGCCGGGGACGCACTTCGCCATGGAGTACCTGTACGCGCGCAACCGCTGGGTCGCGGCGGAGGCGGGCCCGCAGCCGAGCGTTGCGCCGCCGCCGGTGAACGAGATCACCGCCGCCGGCAAGGCGGTCGTGGTGATCGGCGGCGGCGACACCGGCGCGGACTGCGTCGGGCAGGCGATGCGCGAGGGGGCACGCTCGGTCGTGCAGCTCGAGCTGGTGCCCGAGCCGCCGCCGCATCGCCCGGACGACCGCACGCCGTGGCCGCTGTGGCCGAACAAGATGCGGCTCTCCTACGCGATGAAGGAGGTTCAGGCGGCGGGACGCGGTGAGCTCGACTTCTCGATCGTGACGACGCGGATCAGCGGCGAGGGACGCGTGCAGAAGCTGCACGTCGCGCAGGCCCAGCCGGCTCCGCCGTTCGACCCGGTCGAGGGCACCGAGCAGGAGCTCGAAGCCGATCTGGTGCTGCTCGCGATGGGTTTCGTGCACCCCGAGCACGGCGGGATCGTCGAGCAGTTCGGCGCCGCCCTGGACGGGCGCGGCAACATCGACGCGCCGGCCTACGCCACCTCCGTGGACGGCGTGTTCGTCGCCGGCGACGCGCGGCGCGGCCAGTCGCTGATCGTCTGGGCGATCAACGAGGGCCGCCAGTGCGCGCAGCAGGTCGAACGCCACCTCGCCGGCGTGGGTGCCGCGGCGCGCTGAGCGCGGGGGGGCGCCAGGGTGGCGACGGCGTGCCAGGGCGAGGGTGTTACGCCGGGCGCGTTCAGGTGCGGCCGCGCTAGGAGGTCAGGAAGCGGGCGATGTCGTCGGTCTCGCCGGCGAGCGCGCTGGCGGATGGAGGTGTCCCGAACCACGCCGGCGCGGGTCGCCCCTTCTGGAGCGACCAGGTGCCCGTCGCGACGCCGTCGTTCAGCACGACCGCTCTGATCATCCCGCCGCCTTTGAGGATGCGGCGGTCGTGCTCAGCGGCGACGAACGGCTCGCGGGTGCGGTAGCCGAGCATGAGAGTGTCGAAGGCCGCGAGCAGCAGGCAGGCCGGCGGTGAGTCCGCGCCACCGGGGGCGTCGGTGTCCGGGCCGGCGGCGTCCGGGCCGGCGGCGTCCGGGCCTGCGGCGTCGAGCGCCCGGCGCGCCTGGGTGATCGGGAGCGAGGACCATTTTGCGAGGTCGCCGGCGTCGCACGGACCGTAGCCCGCGCGGTAACGGGTGCCGAGGATTGCGAGCGCTTCGTCGCGGTCGACGGCCGGTGGCGGATCGGCCGCGTGCAGCAGGCCTGCGATGTCGGTGACGATCAGGCCCTGCGCGGAGAGCCACGGGACGAACGTGTTGATCGGGCCCTGCTCGAGCGGGCGGTGGCCGCGCTCGACGAGCGCGCGCAGCAGCGAGGCGCGGTCGCGCGGGCGCTCGCCACATAGCTCAACGACGTCCCTGCGCATCGCGTTGATCTCCTCGACGATCCCGAAGCGCTCGAACCTGGCGCCGAAAACCCGTGCGTTTCGCTCGGCCAGAAGCGCGTGCAGCCACGGGCGATCCGAGGCCGCAATCAGGTGCACGGTGCCGCGGACCGTCCACGTGCGTACGAGCGGCGCCGCACGGACCGCGGCGCGCGTGAGACCGGGCACCCGCGAGCGCAGCGCGAGAGCCGCCGCGCGCAGATCCTGCGCCTGGATGCCGATGACGGCACGCGCGGCCTCCTCGGCGCTCGAGCAGGCGGTCGCCGGCGTCAGCCGCTGCGCAGCCAGACGCGCGACCCGCAGCCGGCGGCGGTCGTCCTCCATCGGGCGAATACTCACACGAGAGCGGCCATCCCGGTGGCGAGCGGTGCGCGCTCGCTCGCAGGACCTTCAAACCGAGGGTCAGATCGTCGTTCCATCGGCCGAGGAGCTGCACGCGCAATCCTGACGCCGCGTCCTACCATGGGCTGCGTGGCACCGCGATGCAATCAGCCGCCAGGCCGCCGGCGTCGCGCGTCATGACGGTCGTCGGGCGATCGATCGACGTCGGCGGCTCGAGCCGAATCTTCGGCCTCGCCGTGCCGGACGGCCCGGTCGCAGCCGTGCTGCTGAGCCTGCACGGGACGAGGTCGAACTGGTCGCGTCAGGCCCTCTGGAGCGGGATGCCCCGTCTCGCCGACGCCGGGGCGGTCGTGGCGTTCCCCGAGGCCGTCCGACGGAGGGGGGCCGGCTACGAGTGGGACCACGAGGGAGATCTGCCCTTCCTGGAGCAGTTGATGAGCGAGCTGATCGTCCTCTACGCACCGCCAGGCGAGCGCGTTTGCGTAACCGGGATGTCGGGCGGGGCGCGCATGTCCTGTGTGCTTGCCTGCGCGCGTTCCGATCTCGTCGCGGCGGTCGGTGCCGTCGCCGGGTTGCGGTTCGACGGCCGTCACACGCCGACCCGCCCGGTTCCCATCCTCGCGTTCCACGGCACCGCGGACCGCATCAACCCCTACGGCGGCGGACAGTCAGCCCGCTGGGATGAGAGCGTCGAGGAGAGCGCGCACCACTGGGCGGTGGCCAACGGGATGCCCGAGCAGCCCGCCGTGGTTGCGGTCAGCCCCACGCTGACTCGCACGACCTACGGCACCGAGGGTGAGCCCGGCGAGGTGACGCTCTTCACGTCGAAGGGAGCCGGCCACACCTGGCCGGGCGGAAACGGCGGGCTGCTCCTGCGGCTGTTGCTCGGGCGCACGAGCACGGAGATCGACGCCACCTCGAGGATCTGGGACTTCGCCCGGGCACACGCCGGCGAGAAATAACTGGCTCTCTCGGCGGGCCGACACGCTGGCGGCCGGCGGCTCGCCGCCAGCTTCCACTGGCCGTCAGGCTGCCCGATCACGTCCACCGCGACCCCTACTCTGCGTCGTGTCGCCATTCAGCCACGACAGGGGTCAGGGGATGCCGCTCTGCTTCATCGAACCGCATGACGCGATCCGCGTGATCGCGGAGTCGGTTGGCCGCGAGGCGCGTCGCCAACTCGTCGGCGAGGTCGTGCATGCCTGGGTTGACGAGATCCCGGAGCCCGAGCTCGCGATGCATTACGCGCGTGCTGTAGCGGATCTCGACGCCGACGACCTCTCGATGCTCGCCGCCTGGCACGCGTCGCTCGAGACCGTGGGCCAGCCGATCGCCAACACCGACTTCCTGCTCTCGATCTATCCGACGCTCGGCGAGTACCGGCGCGAGGCGCTCAAGGTCGCCGCCGGCCTGAGCGGCGAGGACGCCTTCGACGCCGGTGTCACGGAGGAGCAGGCGCTCGCCAACGTGCTCCCGCATCTCTCGCGCGAGCGCGCGACCGAGCTCGCCAACGAGTGCATAGAGCTCTACCTCTGGGATCGGCTCGGCACGCCGAACTGACGCGGGCGTGGTGACGCGGGCTGCGTCACGGACCCTGCTGCCGTGTCGTGACCACGTAGCTGCCGGCGCCGCGCCGTCCGTCGTGGTGCCAGCCGATGAACGCGACATCCGAGCGAACGCCGTCGGGGGAGACCAGTTCACCCCGTGCTGAGCTCTCGCCGCCGATCCGCAGCGGCACCTCTGATTCGTCGGTCTCCCAGAGTTCGAGCCCGGTGTGGGTGAGCACGCCATAGCCGTCGTAGGTGCTGGAGAGCCGCGGCTTCTCGATCGCCACCGGCTCGAGCGGCTCGCCGCGAAAGACGACCGCGTCCAGCTGCTCGTCGCCGTGCCCGCCGGCGCCGCGCGGGCGATCCGCGTGCACCGCGAGCGCCAGCTGCCCGTCGAAGAGGATTGCGAGTGAGCGCTCGAGGGCCGCACCTCTGTCGGCCTGGTTGCGCGTGAGCAGCGCGAGGCCATCGAGCTGCCGGCCGGCGAGCGTCCCGGTGGCGCGCCACAGCGAGATCTCCCCGCCTGCCTTCGCGAATCGTCCGGGAGGCCCGCCGAGCGGCTCGAGCGCAAGCTCGTAGTCGTTCGCGCCGGCGAGCGTCCAGCTGGCGCCGTCGGATGCGAGCAGCTGCGGCGGCGCGACGGCTGTCACCTGCTCGTCGAGCTTCAGCAGCGTGCCGACGCCGGCGATCGCCACTCCCTCGAGCCTTGCGTCGGCGTCGGCGAAGCTGATCGTCCAGCGCTCGTTCACGCCCACAGGCTACGCGACCGCCCGGCCTCTACACTTCGTCCATGGTCACCGTCGACGAGGTGCAGGAGGCGCTCACCAACGTGATCGACCCCGAGCTGGGGCTCGATTTCGTCGAGCTCGGCCTGATCTATGACATCGAGGTCGACGCGGGCAAGGTGCACGTCACTTTCACGCTGACGGCGCCCGGCTGCCCGATCGGCCCGGAGGTCGCCGAGCAGATCGAGGAATTTGTCTCCGAGCTCGACGGCGTCGAGTCGGTCGGCTCGACGATGGTCTTCACGCCGCCGTGGACGCCAGACCGGATGAGCGAAGACGCGAAGTTCGCGCTCGGCTACTGATGGCTGACGATCAGGACTGGCGCCTGCGGGCCGACCTCGACGACCCGGCCGCTCTCCACGCGCGCCTGCGCGACGCGCGCCATTTCGAGCACGAGCTCAAGCCGCTGATCAGCCCTGACGTCGTACTGAGCTACGACGAGAACACGCTCTTCGCCTACGCCAAGACGCGTGAGGCCATCACGGAGGCACGGCGCGCGATCGAACACCAGCTGGCCGACGACGGGCTCACCGCCACGCTGCGAATCGACCACTGGGACGACGGCCTCGGAGACGTCGGCGACTGGGATCAGGTCGACCCGCCGCTCGATGCGGCCGGCCGCGAGCACGAGACCGAGGAGCGCGAGGAGCACGTCGAGCACGAGGCCGACGAGGCGCGTGTGCAGACGCGAACGGTCGCGATCACCTCCGGCCGGATGGTCCGCAACTGGTTCGAGACGGCGGTCGCGGACGAGGCGCGCGAGCTAGGCGTGGAGCTGTCGATCGTCGAGCACCCGCATCTGCTGACCACGCAGATCGCCTTCACGCTGACCGGGCCGGCCGGGAAGGTCGCGGAGGTCATCGCGGACCTCGAGTCTCGCGCGGGCGCAGTGACGCGGCTCGAGACCTTCCCGATCGCCACCTGAGGGCGGGCATGGACGAGCAGCTGGCCAGCGAGCTCGAGATCCGCGGCCCGCACGTCCGCCTGCGTACCCCGCGCGAAACCGACGCCCGGCGGCTGTTCGAGCTGGCGAGCGACGCAGAGGTCACACGCTTCTTCTCCTGGGGTCCGTACCGGGCGCAGGAGGAGGCGGTTGAGTGGCTGTCGACGCTCCCGCAGCGACGCGCCGACGGGGTCGCGCTCGAGCTGGCCGTCGTCGACGCCGACGACTGGATGATCGGCATCACGGGCGTGTTCGAGATCTCCAAGCGTGACCGGCGCTGCATCGTGGGCACCTGGCTCGGTCAGGCCTACTGGGGGACCGGCGCGAACGCCGAGAGCAAGGCCCTTGTCGCCCGTCTCGCGTTCGAGCCGATGCGGATGGAGCGTCTCGGCGCCTGGGCCGATGTGCGCAACCCGCGCTCCCAGCACGCGCTCGAGCGGCTCGGCTTCGTGCGCGAGGGAACGCTGCGAGCATGGCATCGCCACAACGACGAGCGCCGTGACCTGCTCTCCTATTCGCTGCTGCGTGAGGAGTGGCTGCAATCGGATCTGGCGGCCGTCCCGGCGCGACTTTCGGGAACGGTCCCGGACGCGTTCGTCTGCGCCGAGCGCCTACCGTAGCGAGCCGGGCGTCGCTCGCGGGCGCGCCGGCGCGCCTCCCGGCGGCGATTCGGAACACCACGCACAAAAGCGTTCACCGTGCTTTGGCGCGCAGGCGCGGTGCTACATTCCGCAATTCCCCTGCCCCGCCGACGGCGGGTCTGGCACGACGCGAAAAAGGGTAGGAGCGCATCGCGATGGCCCGATCAATCTGGAGCGGCTCGATCTCGTTCGGCCTGGTCAACGTGCCGGTCAAGCTGTACACGGCCGTCGCTCGCAAGACGGTGCACTTCCACCAGCTGCACGATGCCGACGGCTCGCGCATCCAGCAGAAGCGCTTCTGCGCCGCCGACGGCGAGGAGGTGCCCTACGAGCACATCGTCAAGGGCTATGAGATCTCCCCGGGCCGCTACGTCGTGATCGAGCCGGGCGAGCTCGAGTCGCTCGACCCGAAGAAGACGCGGACGATCGAGATCGAGCACTTCGTCGACCTCGCCGAGATCGACCCGATCCTCTACGACCAGCCGTACTACCTGGCGCCGGCGCCGGGCGCCGCAAAGGCCTACAAGCTGATGCTCGAGGCGATGCGCGACGCCGGCAAGGTCGCGATAGCCCGCTTCGTGCTGCGCCAGAAGGGCCATCTCGTCGCGCTGCGCGCACAGGATGACGTGATCGTGATGGAGACCCTCGTCTACGCCGACGAGGTCGTTTCACCCTCGACCCTCGACGAGCTCGGCGAGGCGCAGGTGGAGGTCTCCGCGCGCGAGCTCAAGGTGGCACGCCAGCTGATCGAGATGCTCTCGGCGCCCTTCGACGCTTCGCAGTACCGCGACGAGTACCGCGACGCGGTGCTCGCGATGATCGAGCGCAAGGTCGCCGGCGAGGAGATCGCCGTCGCGCCGCAGGCGCCCGCCCCGGCAGCGGCGCCGGACCTGATGGCGGCGCTGCAGGCGAGCCTCGATGCGGTCGGGCGCTACAACGCGCAGTTCGACGGCGCCGAGGTGCCGAAGCCGAAGCGCCGCAGCAGAGCGAAGGCCGCGCCGCAAACGACCAAGAAGTCGTGACTCCGGGGCGCGCCGGCGACCCGCTGAAGAGCTACCGGTCCAAGCGCGACTTCGCGCGCACGCCAGAACCGCAGGGTGCCGCCGGCAAGGGCTCGGCCGCAGCGCCGCGGTTCGTGATCCACGAGCACTCGGCGCGGCGCCTGCACTGGGACCTGCGGCTCGAGCGCGACGACGTGCTGGTCTGCTGGGCGATCCCGAAAGGGATGCCGGAGGAGCCCAAGGTCAACCACATCGCGCCCCACACCGAGGATCACCCGCTGTCCTACCTCGATTTCGAGGGTGACATCCCGGCCGGAAGCTACGGCGCCGGCACGATGCGCATCTGGGACAGCGGCACCTACGAGTGCCTGAAGTGGGAGCCGCGCAAGGTCGAGGTCGCGCTGCACGGCGAGCGGCTCGACGCGCGCTACGCGCTGTTTGCGATCGGCAAGGACGAGGGATCGAAGGACTGGATGATCCACCGCATGGATCCGGCCACGGATGGGGATCGCGAGCCGATGCCCGCGCGGATCGCGCCGATGCTCGCACGCGCCGGGACGCTGCCGCGTGATGAGGATCGCTGGGCGTATGAGATCAAGTGGGACGGGGTGCGGGCGATCGCCTACTCCGAGCCGGGCAGCCTGCGACTGGAGAGCCGTAACCTGCGCGAGATCACCGGCGCCTACCCGGAGCTCGCACGGTTGGGTCGTGCGCTCGGATCTCACCGCGCCGTGCTCGACGGCGAGATCGTGGCCTTCGACGCCGACGGTCGCCCGAGCTTCGCGACACTTGCGCAGCGCATGCACGTCAGCTCGGCGGCGCGCGCGAAGCGGCTGTCCGAGAGCTCGCCGGTCACCTACGTGATCTTCGATCTGCTGTGGCTGGACGGGCACTCGCTGGCCGGGCAGCCCTACTCCGAGCGCCGTCGCATGCTGCTCGGGCTCGGCCTGCGCGGCGAGCGCTGGCAGACGCCTGAGCACATCGTCGGACGCGGAGCTGAAACGCTCGAGGCCTCGCGCGCGGCCGGGCTGGAGGGCGTGATCGCCAAGCGCCTCGACAGCCATTACGAACCGGGCGGGCGAAGCGGCGCCTGGATCAAGCTGAAGAACACCCGGCGTGAGTCGCTGACCGTGGGTGGATGGACGTCCGGGACCGGCCGCCGGCGTGAGCGGATCGGGGCGCTGCTGGTGGGCGTGCCTGACCGCAGCGGCTCGCTGCGCTACGCCGGTCGGGTCGGCTCGGGCTTCACGGAGGAGGACCTCGAGCTCCTCGCCGGCCTGTTGGCGCCGCTCGAGCGAGCGCACTCGCCGTTCGCCTCCGACGGGCCGAAACCGCCACGGGGGGCGATCTTCTGCGATCCCCGCCTGCGCGTCGCTGTCGAATTTCACGAGTGGACGCCCGCCGGGCTGCTGCGCCAGCCCTCGTTCAAGGGCCTCGACGAGCGCGGCGACGCTTCCGGCGCCGTCGCCACCCCCGGCGCCGTCCCGTCGCAGCGCCCGCCCCGGGATGGCGGAGGTCGTCTGATCGTGCACGAGGAGCGCGCCAAGCGCGCGCGGGCCGAGGTGGGGGGCCGCGAACTGGTCCTGTCCAACCTCGACAAGGTTCTCTATCCGCTCGACGGCTTCACCAAGCGCGACGTGATCGACTACTACGTCGCCGTCGCGCCGGCGCTGCTGGCGCACCTGGCCGGCCGCCCGCTGACCGTCACGCGCTACCCCGACGGCGTCGACGGCAAGGCTTTCTTCCAGAAGCAGTCACCCGCCCATCGCCCGCCATGGGTGCAGACCGTGTCGGTGCCGAGCGATCGCCGCAAGCGGATCGACTTCACGCTCGCCGACGACCTCCCGACGCTCGTCTGGCTGGCGAACCTCGCGGCGCTCGAGCTGCATGTGCCGATGGCGCGCGCCCCGGCGCTCGGGCGACCGACGGCGGTCGTCTTCGACCTCGACCCCGGTCCGCCCGCCGGCGTCGTCGAGTGCTGCCGCGTGGCGCTCTGGTTGCAGGGGATGTTCGAGCGGCTCGGGCTGGAGAGTTTCGTCAAGACCTCCGGCTCCAAGGGCCTGCAGGTCTATCTGCCGCTCAACAGCGACGTCACCCACGAGCAGACCAAGTCGTTCGCGCGCGGCGTCGCGACGGCGATCGAGCAGGCCGAGCCGGGGCTCGCCGTCTCGCGGATGACGAAGACGCTGCGGACGGGCAAGGTGCTGATCGACTGGAGCCAGAACGACGAGCACAAGACGACGGTGTGCGTGTACTCGCTGCGTGCTCGCGAGCACCCAACGGTCTCCACGCCGCTGCACTGGGATGAGCTGCGCTCCGCGCTGCGCTCGCCAAGCCCGGACGCGCTGTCGTTCGACGCCGCCGCGGCGCGCGAGCGCGTCCTCGAGCGCGGCGATCTGTTCGCGCCGGTGCTCTCGCTGGTTCAGAGGCTGCCGTCGATCTGATCCGGCTCATGCGTGCCGTCCACAGCGGTGCCTACAGTGAGGCCATGATGCTTCGCTTCATCACTGCGCAGGACACGATCCGCGTGATCGCCGAGTCGATCGGCCGCGACGCGCGCCGCCGGCTCGTCGGCGAGCTCGTCGCCGCCTGGGTCGACGAGATCCCGGACGCGGAGCTGAGCGCCCACTACGCCAAGGCGGTGGCCGGACTCGACGGCGAGGACCTGCACATGCTCGCCGACTGGCAGAGCTCACTCGCGCAGGGTCCGCCGATCGCCAACACGGAGTTCCTGCTCGCGACCTTCCCGAGCCTCGGACCGGGACGCCGCGAGGCATTGAAGATCGCCGCCGGCTTCCGCGGCGAGCAGGCGTTCGACGCCGGCGTCACCGAGGAGCAGGCGCTGAACGCCGTGCTCGGGCACCTGCACGCCGACCGTGCAGAGCAGCTCGCTCGACGCTGCGTCGAGCTGTACATCGAAGACCGGCTGGGCGGCGCGAACTAGCCGCGCGTCACTGCGCCCGCCCGGCGCCGCCGCGGGCCAACTCGAGCAGCTGCGCGATCTCGGCCGACAACCACCCGTCGAAGCGATCGAGCTCGGGCAGCGCGTTGTAATCCGCCAGCAGGCCGAAGTTCATCTGGCCGTTGTAGGACATGATCGCCACGGCCAGCGCGTGGTTGTGGGCGAGGAAGCCGATCGGGTAGACCTCGCGGATCTCGCGGCCGAGCACGTAGAGCGGGAGCTGCGGTCCCGGAAGGTTGGTGACGAGCATGTTGAAGAGGCGCGTTGAGAAGTTGATCCGCGAGGCCTGGGCGAGGATCGTCGGCGGCGCGAAGTTCTGGACGCCGGCCAGCACCTCGGCGCCGAGCGCCTGCCGGGACTCCTTCAGCCCCTCCATGCCGGCGCGCACCGCCGCGAGCCGCTCCAGCGGGTCGGCGATGTAGACCGGCAGCGGCGCCCGCATCGCGGCGAGGCGGTTGCCGATCACCTCGCCGTCGTCCTCGGCGCCGCGCAGCGACACGGGCACCAGCGCGCGCAGCTCCAGCCCCTCGGTGCGCACGTCGCGAGAGTGCAGGAAGCTGCGCAGCGCGCCGGTCACCACGGCGAGCACCACGTCGTTCACGGTGCCGCCGAAGGCGTTCTTGATCGCCTTGAAGTCCTCGAGGCGCCCGGCGATCGTGACGAACCGCCGGTGCGGTCCGATCGGGACGTTCAGCGGCGTCTCCGGCGCCGGGTTCAGCGCCGCGCGGACGATCTCGCCGATCCCATCGGCTGCCGCGCCCAGGCTGCACAGCGCCTGCTGCGGATCCGCCGAGGCCGCCAGCGCGCGGCCGAGAATCGCCACGCCGTCGCGCGCGTCGCGGACCGCGCCGAGTGCGACCAGGCCGAGCAGGCCGGGGTGGCTCGCGGGAGTCCACGGTGGCGCCGGCTCCGGCTCGGGCTCCGCGGCGGAGTCCATCTGGAACATGACGGTGGCGAGATCGAGGCCGGCGATGCCGTCGATCACCGCGTGGTGGGTCTTGAAGATGAACGCGAACCCGCCGTCCTTCAGGCCCTCGACGAACCACAGCTCCCACAGCGGGCGGTGGCGGTCGAGCGGCGTGGAGTACACCCGCGCTAGCAGCGCGAGCAGCTGCTCGTGGCTGCCAGGCGGCGGCAGTGCCGCGTGCCGGACGTGGTAGGCGAGCCGGAAGCCGGCGTCGTCGACCCACACAGGCCGGCCGCGGTCCAGTGGCGTGCGTGCGAGCCGCTGGCGGTAGCGGGGGACGAGATGCAGGCGCGCGTCGATCAGCGCGAGGAGATCGTCGAAGTGTGGCGGGGAACCGTCGAGGATCGTCAGCGCGCCGATGTGCATGTGCGAGTCTGGCCCCTCCTGGTGGAGGAAGCCGGCGTCCAGCGCGGTCAGCCGGTCGAGGTGCTGTTGTGCCATTCACGCACAAGCGTAGCCCCGCGGGGCGGTCGCCGGTCGGCGCAGCGGGGCGCGCGCCGGAGTACCGTCATGTGCATGATGCGCGGGCGAATCGCGGGCCGGCGCGTTGGCCGCCGTAGAATCAAGCTGTGGCCGTCATGACGAACACGGTTGAGAAGATCCTGCTCGCCGCACCGCGCGGCTACTGCGCGGGCGTCGATCGCGCGGTGCAGACCGTGGAGCGGGCGCTCGCGCGCTATGGGCCGCCGGTCTACGTGCGCAAGGAGATCGTGCACAACAAGCACGTCGTCGCGCAGCTGCGGGCACGCGGCGCGATCTTCGTCGAGAGCGAGACAGAGGTGCCTGAGGGCTCGGTGACCGTGTTCTCCGCTCACGGGGTCGCCCCGAGCGTGCACGAGAACGCGAAGGCGCGGAGGCTGCGAACGATCGACGCGACCTGCCCGCTCGTGACCAAGGTGCACGTCGAGGCGCGCCGCTTCGCCGCCGACGGCTACACGATCGTGCTCGTCGGCCACGACGGCCACGAGGAGGTGGAGGGCACGCTCGGCGAGGCGCCCGACAACATGGTCCTGGTCCAGACCGAGCAGGATGTCGATGAGCTCGAGCTGGCGGACCCCGAGCGGGTGGCGTTCATCTCGCAGACGACGCTGTCGGTCGATGAGACCAAGGGCATCATCGACCGCCTGCGTGAGCGCTTTCCGGCGATCGTTGGGCCGCGAACCGACGACATCTGTTACGCCACGACGAACCGTCAGGCCGCCGTGCGGCGGCTGGCGACCGAGTGCGAGCTCGTGCTCGTGATCGGCTCACGCAACTCGTCCAACTCGCTGCGACTGGTTGAGGTGGCGCGCGACTACGGCGCCGCCGCGCATCTGATCGATCACGCCCGGGAGCTCGACGAGACGTGGCTGGAGGGTGTGAGGACGCTCGGCATCTCCTCCGGAGCAAGCGCCCCCGAGGAGCTCGTTCAGGAAGTGCTCGACGTCTTCCGGGCGCGCGGCGTCAGCGACATCTCCGAGCTCGAGGTGACGCGCGAGGACGTGCGCTTCATGCTGCCGAAGGCGATCCGCACCGTCGGCGCCGCCCGGTAGTGGCGCGCACGCTCGTAGTCTCCGACCTGCACCTGGGATCGCGTGCAGGAGACGATGTGCTGCGGCGCGAGGCGGCGCTGGACGCGCTGCTGGCGGCGCTCGAGGGCGTCGACCGCGTGGTGCTGCTGGGCGACACGCTGGAGCTGCGCCAGGGGGACGCGCGCAGCGTGCTCGCGCGTGCGCGCGACGTGCTCGAGCGTCTCGGCCGCCGGCTCGGCGAACGCCCGCTCGTGCTCGTTCCCGGCAACCACGACCACGCGCTGGTCAACTCGTGGCTGGAGCGCGCGTCGCGGCCGCTCGGGTTGGAGCAGCGCTGCACGCCGCGCGAGGCGTCGTTCGTCGCCGAAACCCTGTCCGAGATGCTCGCGCCCGCCGCGGTCGAGGTCGCCTACCCGGGGCTGTGGCTCGCGGACGACACATACGCCACGCACGGTCACTACCTCGACCTGCACATGACGGTTCCGACGATCGAGCGCCTCGCGGTCGCGCTGAGCGGCCGAGTCGCGCTCGACGGCGGCCGTCGCTGGGACGACGTGCGCACCGTCGACGATTACGAGGCGGTGCTCTCGCCGGTCTACGCCTGGGTGCACGCCGCCGCGCAGAGCGGCCGACCGTCGAGCACCGTGGACGGCGGTCGCACGCTGAAGGCCTGGAACCAGCTGCGCGGCGCCCGCGGCCGGGCGTTGCGGGCCCGGGCGTTGCCGCTCGCCTTCCCGTGGGCAGTGCGGGCCGCCAACGCCGCCGGGCTCGGCCCGCTGCGCACCGAGCTCTCGACGGCGGAGCTGCGCCGCGCGGGCCTGCGGGCGGCGAGCGTCGTGGTCGAACGTCTCGGCATCGACGCGCGACACGTGATCTTCGGGCACACCCATCGCGCCGGGATGTTCGATGGCGACGAGCCGGCGGAGTGGCTGACACCGAACGGCGCGCGCCTGCACAACACCGGCTCGTGGATCCTCAGCTCGACGTTCGCGAGCACGCCGGAGAGTCCGTACTGGCCGGGCACCGCCGTGCTGGTCGAGGACGGGGCGCCGCCGCGGCTGCTGAGGCTGCTGGCCGGCCGCACGGCCGAGCAGCTGGGCGCGGCGAGGTGGCCGGTCGCGGCAAGGTAGATTCGCGCCGAATGTCGCGAATCTCTCGACCCGGCGCGAGCACGCCGCGAAGGCGTGCGGTCGTCGCGGCGGTGCTGATCGCGGTCAGCGGCGCCCTGATCGCCGGTTGCGGTGGCGCCGGTACGGGGCCGTCGTCGTCGAGCAGCAGCGGGGCGACGTTCGCGAGCTGCGCGCCGTACTCGACCGGCGGCAGCCAGGTCGCCGTGCTGTCGGTGGCGGGAATCGACTGCGAGCAGGGCACGGTCGTGATCAGCTCCGTGATCGCCGCTCTCGTGGCGGGCAGGGGCCGCGGCGGCCTGCCGTTCGCGGTGGACGGATGGCGATGCGTCAGCTTCGCCGGCACCGAGCAGGCGACGTGCACGCGGGGACGCGAGACGATCTACGCGGAGTACGTCCTCTCGTAGGCGTTGGTGGGCGGGCGGGCGCTACTTGTCCGCCGCGTCCCAGTAGGCCTCGGCCTCGGCCTCCATCACCGCGAGGCGGGTGTAGTAGTCGGGAAACTCGTTGAGGTGCGCGAGGGCGATCTTCGCGGTCGTGGTGACATCGTCGCCGGTGACGTTGGTATCGAGATCGCGCGTGCCGTGCTCGAGCTCGACGTCCATTCCCATGCGGAACTGCTCCACGTCGAATCGTGACGCGGCCCAGTCGATGCCGATCCGCTCGCCTTCCGCGCGCGCCTGCTCGGCGCTGAAATGCGGCTTCTTGGGCATGCGACCAGCCTACGCCTCGTGCCCGCTCAGTCGTATTACGCCGGCGGTTGGAGCCCCGGCGTGAAGCAGACGCCGTCGCAGCGGACGCCGGCGCCGAGCTCGAGCTCCAGCTCGCCCCGGCTGTGGCGCTCGTGGTGCGCGAGCAGATGGGCGCCGGGGTGTTCGACCGCGAGCTCGCGACCGTTGACCGTGACGACCGCGCCCGGCCGGCGCGGGTCGAGCACCGCCCAGGCGGCGCCCGCCTCGTAGGGGCCCGAGAACGGCTCGCTCAGGCGGTCCTCTGAGGGCGCGACGAGGAGCGCGTCCGGCGCGTCCTCGGGGCGCAGCGGTGCGAGCGGCTCGCACGCCACACCAAGCAGCTCGCAGATCGCGCGCTCGCACTCGGCGTAGCCGCCCTCGCCGTAGTGGTAGTCGGCGAGCGTGCCGTCGCGGCTCCAGAGGTAGCGGCCGGGCCAGCCGGCGTTCTCGTAGTCCTGCCAGAGCGCGAAGTTGGTGTCGAGCAGGACGGCGTGCTCGATGCCCAGCCGCGCCACCGCCGCGCGCAGCGCATCCTCGTCGGCGCTCGCGCGGAAGCCGGGGGAGTGCACCGAGACGACGACGAGGCCGCGGTCGGCGTAGCGCCCGTGCCAGGCCTTCAGGTAGGGCAGCGTGTGCAGCGAGTTGGGCCGGCAGAAATCCCAGAACTCGATCAGCACCGCCCGCCCGCGCAGCTCCTCCATGTTGAGCGCGGGAGAGTTGAGCCAATCGGCGCCGCTGGGGAACGGCGGCGCCAGGATGCTGTCAATCGGCGGCCGCACGGCAGCTTGACGATAGACGGAGGGGGGTGACCCCCGGAGTCAATGAATCAACCGATCGAGCCGACCATCTCGAGCTGGATCAGGCGATTCAGCTCGACGGCGTACTCCATCGGGAGCTCCTTGGTGACCGGCTCGATGAAGCCGTTGACGATCATCGCCGCGGCCTCGTCCTCGGTGAAGCCGCGCGAGCCCATGTAGAAGAGCTGGTCCTCGGAGATGCGCCCGACCGTGGCCTCGTGGGCGACCGTCACGTTCGGGTTCTGGATCTGGATGTCCGGCCAGGTGTCGGAGCGGGAGATGCCGTCCATCATCAGGCCGTCGCACTGGACGCGGGCCTTGGAGCCCTGCGAGTTCTTGCCCATCCGCACCAGGCCGCGGTAGCCCATGATGCCGCCGTCCTTGGAGATCGACTTGGCGAGGATGTTGGAGGTCGTGTTCGGGGCGAGGTGGACGACCTTCGCGCCGGTGTCCTTGTGCACGCCCTTGCCGGCGACGCCGACGTTGAGGTGGTCGGCGCGGGCGCCCTCGCCCTGCAGGAACGAGCCGGGGTAGAGCATCACGAACTTCGCGCCCATCGAACCGCCGACCCACTCGACCGTTCCGTGGGCGTCGACGACGGCGCGCTTGGTGTTGAGGTTGTAGACGTCCTTGGACCAGTTCTGCACGGTCGTGTAGCGCGCCTTGGCGCCCTCGTGGACGAAGATCTCGACGACCGCCGAGTGCATCGAGTTGACGCTGTAAGTCTGTGCCGTGCAGCCCTCGATGTAGTTCACCTCGGAGCCCTCGTCGGCGATGATCAGCGTGTGCTCGAAGGTGCCCTCGCCGGCGCCCTCCATGCGGAAGTAGGACTGCAGCGGCAGGTCGCACTTGACGCCCGGTGGCACGTAGACGAACGCTCCGCCCGACCAGACCGCGCCGTGCAGGGCCGAGAACTTGTTGTCCTGCGGCGGGACGCACTTCTTCATGAAGTAGCGCTGCACGAGGTCGGGGTACTCGCGCACGGCGGTGTCCATCGAGCAGAACAGGATGCCGAGCTTGGCGTACTCCTCCTTGAGGCCCTCGTAGACCGGCTCCTGGCGCCAGACGCCAACCACGCCGGCGAGGTGCTCGCGCTCGGCCTGCGGGATGCCGAGCGCCTCGTAGGTCTCCTTCATCTCCTGCGGGACCTCGTCCCAGGAGTTGAAGCGGCCGGTGGTCGGCGGTGAGTAGAGGACCAGCTCGTCGAAGTCGAGCTCGGCGAGGTCGCAGCCCCACTTCGGCATCGGCTTGCGCTCGAAGATCTCGAACGAGCGCAGGCGACTCTCGGCCATCCAGTCGGGCTCGTCCTTGATCCGCGAGAGCTCCCGGATCACCTCGCGGGAGACGCCGCGGACCGCGACGAGCTCGCCCTGTTCGTTCTCGACGATCGGGCTGGGGGCGGGGACTCGGCGCTCGGTTGTTGCCATAAAGCCTAGTATAGCGGTCGGGATCAGGCGCCCGGATCGCTCGGCCAGCTGCCCTCTCCGGTCAACGCGTGGCGCACGACCTTCAGCGACAGCAGCGCGCACTTGCGGCGCGTCGCCGAGACCGGGATGCCGAGCAGGTCGAGCATCCAGCCCGCGTCGAGGGCGGCCGCCTCGTCGACGGGCATGCCGATCAGCTCCTCGGAGGCCATCGACGCCGCCGCCTGGGAGATCGCGCAGCCGTGGCCCTGGAAGCGCAGGTCGGCGATCCGCCCGTCGGCGATGACGATCTGCACGCCGAGCTCGTCGCCGCACAGCGGGTTGACCTCGTGGGCGTCGTGGTCGTGCTGGGGCAGCTCACCGAAGTTTCGCGGGCGCTTGTAGTGCTCGAGGATGAAGTCGCGGTAGAGGTCGTCCATCAGTCGGCGAAGACCTCCTGCGCCTGCGCGACGGCGTCGACCAGCGCGTCGACGTCGGCGGGCACGTTGTAGGGGCCGAAGCTGGCGCGCGCGGTGGCGACCACGCCGAGGCGGCGCATCAGCGGCTGCGCGCAGTGGTGGCTGGCGCGGATGCAGACGTTGGTTCGGCCGAGCAGCTCGGCGACGTCGTGCGGGTGGATGCCGTCGAGCGCGAACGAGACGACGCCGCCACGGTCCTCGGCGCTCGGCGGGCCGAACAGGCGCACCCCGGGCAGCGCGCCGAGGCGCTCGAGCGCGTAGCCGGTGAGCGCGTGCTCGTGGGCGCGGACGCTCGCCATGCCGATCGCGTCGAGGTAGTCGATCGCGGCGCCCAGGCCGACCGCCTGGGCGATCATCGACGTGCCGGCCTCGAACTTCCATGGCAGCTCGTTCCAGGTCGAGCGCTGCGCCTGCACCGTCGCGATCATGTCGCCGCCGGCGAGGAAGGGCGGCATCCGCTCGAGCAGCTCGGCGCGCGCGTGCAGGACGCCGACGCCGGTCGGCCCGAGCGCCTTGTGCCCGGTCCAGGCGTAGAAGTCGGCGTCGATCGCCGCGAGGTCGACCTCGAGCTGCGGCACAGCCTGGGCGCCGTCGATCAGCGCGAGCGCGCCGGCGTCGTGCGCGCGCCGGACGATCTCCGCGACCGGGTTGATCGTGCCGAGGACGTTCGAGACGTGCGTCAGCGCGACGAGCGCGACATCGCCGCGGGCGAGCTCGCCGTCCAGCTGCTCGAGCGACAGCGTGCCGTCCTCGCCGACCTCCAGGTAGCGCAGCTGCGCCCCGGTCGCCTCGGTCGCGAGCTGCCAGGGCACGATGTTGGAGTGGTGCTCCATCTCGCTGATCAGCACCGCATCGCCCGGGCGCAGGTTGGTGCGCGCCCACGAGTAGGCGACGAGGTTGATCGCCTCGGTCACGTTGCGGGTGAAGATCGTCGTCGCGGCCGGCCAGCGCAGGAAGGCGGCGATGCGGGAGCGGGCGCCCTCGAACAGCGCGTCAGCCTCCTGGGCGAGCGTGTAGACGCCGCGGTGGATGTTCGCGTTGTGGTTGCGGTAGTAGTCGTCGAGCGCGGCGAGCACCGACTCCGGCTTCTGCGAGGTGGAGGAGGAGTCGAGGTAGACGAGACGGCGGCCGCCGATCTGTCGCCCGAGAATCGGGAAGTCGGCGCGCAGGTCGAGGGCTGTGTCGCTCGCGGTGCCGGTCATCGCGCGAGCGCGTAGCGCTCGATGTCGTCGGAGGCCGCGGCGAGCTTGGCGCCGATCCGGTCGCGGATCTGCTGCTCGAGCGGCGGGTCCTCGAGCTGCACGATCAGCGGCTCGAAGAAGCCCTCCACGATCACGCGCACCGCCTGCGGCCGCGTCAGCCCGCGCGTCTGCATGTAGAAGATCAGCATCTCGTCGAGCTCGCCGACGGTGCCGCCGTGGGAGGCGGAGACGTCGTCGGCGCTGACCAGCACCGAGGGGATGGCGTCGAGCTTCGCCGCGTCGGAGAGCATCATCGAGTGAAACTGCAGGTAGGTGTGGCTCTGCTGCGCGCCCGGGTTGATGCGGATCAGGCCCTCGAAGCTCGCGCGGCTCGAGCCGGTCGCGGCGCCGCGCCAGTGGACGTCGCCGCCGGAGGGGCCGGTCTCGTGCAGATCCACGGCGAAGACGTCGAGATGCTCGTCGGCCTCGCTGAAGAGGACGCCGCGGAAGGCCATGTCGCCGCCGGTGCCGGCGACGCACCAGCTCGTCGTGGTGGCGGATCAGGTGCCCGCCGAGCAGCGCCGGCAGCCAGTGGCAGTAGGCGTCGCGGCCAACCTCGACGACGGCCGTCGAGCAGTCGCTCACGGCTCCCGGGCCCCAGTCGGTGAGGTGCGCCAGCCGGCAGCGGGCGCCGTCCTCGAGGTAGAGCTCGAACTGCCCGGCGTGCAGCGCGTCGGAGGCGATCTCGCCGCTCGCGACGTCGTACTCGCGCAGGCGCAGCTCGGCGGCGCGGTCGGCGATCGCCAGCGTGTGCGCGTACTGGGCGCTGCCGCCGGCGGAGATCTCATAGACGATCTGGAAGGGGTCGGCGACCGCCAGCCCCGGCGGGACGTAGAGGAACGCGCCGCCGCTCCAGAACGCGGCGCTCGCCGCCTCGAGCTTGTTGCGGTCGAGCATCAGCCGCCGCAGGTAGTAGCGCTCGAAGAGCTCGGTGTGCTCGCGCGCCGCCTGCTCCAGCGAGCAGAGGATGACGCCGCTGCGCGCCAGCTCCGAGTCGAGCTCGACGTGCACGACCGAGGCGTCGCGCTGCACGAGGACGCCCGCGTTGCGCTGGCCGGCGAGGATCTCGGGGAGCCGCGCGTCGGCTCCGTGGGAGATCGGCGCCAGCGAGTCGAGGTCGAGCTCCTGGAAGGAGGTCTGCCAGAAGCCGGAGCGCCGCCAGCGCGGAAGCTCGAGCGAGTCGTAGGCGGCCTGCGCATGCGCGCGCAGCTGCGACAGCGGGGCGCCGCCGGCGCCGCGGCCGGCGAGGGCCGCGTTCAGTGTCGCCTCGGGCGGCGAGCCCGGCTTTCGCGCGGGCCGGGCGCGGGCGCGGGCTGCGCGGGCGTGGGCGCGGCCTCAGGCACTGGCAGCGACCTCTTCGCGGATGCGGTCGTAGCCTTCCTTCTCGAGCCGCTCGACGAGCTCGTTGCCGCCGTCCATGACGATCCGCCCGTCGATCATGATGTGGACGAACTGGGGGCGCACGTAGTCGAGGATGCGCTGGTAGTGGGTGATGATCAGCGCGCCCAGCCCCTGCTCGTCATGCAGCTTCTGGACACCCTCGGCGACCGTTCTGAGGGCGTCGATGTCGAGGCCGGAGTCGGTCTCGTCGAGCACCGCGATCTGCGGCTGCAGCATCGCCATCTGCAGAACCTCGGCCCGCTTCTTCTCGCCGCCGGAGAAGCCGTCGTTGAGGTGTCGCGAGGTGAAGCCCTCGTCGACGTCGAGCAGCTCGACGGCGTGGCGCAGCTGCTGGCCGAACTCCTTCACGCGGATCGGCTCCTCGCGCTGGGCGTTGATCGCCAGGCGCAGGAAGTTCGCGACCGACACGCCGGGAATCGCGACCGGGTACTGGAAGGCGAGGAAGAGGCCGAGCTTCGCCCGCTCGTGGGGCGCGAGCTCGGTGATGTTCTCGCCGTCGACCAGGATCGCGCCGTCGGTGACCTCGTAGCCGGGGTGGCCCATGATCGTGTTGGCGAGCGTCGACTTGCCGGAGCCGTTGGGGCCCATCAGCGCGTGCAGCTCGCCTTTGGCGACGAGCAGGTCGACGCCGCGGAGGATCTCGCGATCCTCGGTGCGCACGTGCAGGTTGCGGATCTCGAGTTGTGTGGCCACTATGCGGCTACCGCCTTCTTCGGAGTGGTGGGGATCAGCTCGGCGAGCGTCGTCTGCTCGAGCGTGTTCACGATCGCGCCGCGCACCCGCGACCAGAGGATCTTGGAGGTGCAGACGCGCTGGGGGTCGGAGCCGAGCACGCAGTGGATCGAGTCGTCGGGCGTGCTCGCGAAGCACTCGATCGGCGCGATCTGCCCCTCGAGCGCCTCGACGACCTCGGCCATCGTGATCTGCGCGGGGTCGCGGGCCAGCAGGTAGCCGCCGTGGGCGCCGCGGCGGCTCTCGACGAGGCCGGCCCGGCGCAGGCGCGCGACGAGGTGCTCGAGGTAGGCCAGCGGCAGTCCCTCGTGCTCGGCGATCTCGGTCAACGCGACGGGCTGCTCGCCGCCGCGGCGGGCGAGCTCGACCATCACGCGTACGCCGTACTCGGCCTTGGTGGAGAAGATCATCGCTCGAGAAAACCTACCTGAAAGGTAGGGTATCAGGCATCGACGCCGTCCCAGTAGTCGACCGCCTGGTCGGCGAAGAAGAAGGCGCTGAGGCCCGAGCCGTCGGGGCGCCGCTCGCCGACGCCGACCTTGCCGGCGTCGGGATAGAGCACGATGTCGGGCTCGCCGTTGGTCGAGAGGGCGAGGAAGCGCACCGGGTCGGCGCCGCGGTTGGCGAGCTGATGGGCGCCGTCCTTACCGCGGGGGAACGCGACGACGTCCCCGGGCTCGAGCTCGCTCCAGCCCTCCGGCGTGCGCAGGCTGGGGCGTCCGGAGAGCACGACGATCAGCTCCTCCTCGCCGAGGTGGGCGTGGTAGGGGTAGGCCGACTGACCCGGCGGCAGGTCCCAGACGCTCGCGCCGAGCCTCTGACTGCCGGCCTGACGGCCGACGCGGGCACGGCGCACGTTGAAGCCGGGCTGCTCGCGCGGCTCATCGAACTGAGGCTGGAAGACGTTCGGATCCGCCATGCGTGGAGCGCGAGCCTAGAGGTCGATCCGCTTGGGCAGCACCGCGGGCAGCGGCTCGGCCTGCAGCGTGCGGATGTCGGAGGCGATCGCGTCGGGGTCCATCGTCGTCAGGTCCTGGTAGCCGACCCGGGCGCGGCCGGCCTTGTCGAAGAGCACGAGGTCGACGGTGTGGTCGGATTTGGACGAGTTGACCGCCTGCTGGGGCTTGATGCCGAACTGCTTCCAGATCGGCGCCAGCACGCTGCGCGCAGCGACGAGGTAGTGCAGCTGGCTGTAGACGTCCTCCTTGATCAGGAAGGCCTTCACGTTGGCCGGCGTGTCCTGCTTTGGGTCGACGCTGATCGCGAGCGCGGTGACCGGGTGGCGCAGCTCGGCGAGGGCCTGCGAGAGCTCCTGCACGACGATCGGGCAGGTGTTCTGGCACGTCGAGTAGATGAAGGTGGCGACGACGACCTGGCCGGTGAATGCGCTCAGGCGGATCAGCCTGTGGTTCTGGTCGGGAAGCGCGAAATCGACGGCGGGGAACGACGCCGGCAGCCTGAAGCCATAGAAGCCGTCGGTCTTCAGCAGCGGGCTGCCGGTGGTGGTGCCGACACCGCTTCGCACGGTGAGGATCACGATCACCACCATCACGGTCGCGCACGTGACGGCGACGGTGAGGGCCAGTCGGAGGCGGGGCGGCACGGGCTCAAGATTACGCGCGAGCGAGCCCGCACGGCGCGGGATTGGGCCGGGCGCGACCTACGCGCTCCCATGGCCACGGCACAACTTCGGCGTGGTCGCACCCGGCCGGCCAAGCGTAGTTCGGCGCGGCGAGGCCTCCTCGGGCCAGGAGCACAGAAGACGGGCGCTAGCCTTGTCCATGCGGGCCAACCACGGGGCCTTGACGAACTCTGGCGGCGGCGCGAGCAAGCCGCTATACTTAGTAAAGCCCCACAAACCAGACAAGAGTTCAGGAGTTTCAAAATGAGTCCGTCGGGCGCCGAATTCATCCGCCAGGTCAAGGCCGAGATCGACCAGATCGACCCGAGCGCCGTGCACGAGCTGGTCGGCAACGGCGTCGCGATCGTCGACGTGCGCGAGACCGAGGAGTTCGCCACCGGGCACCTCCCGGGCGCCAGGCACGTTCCGCGCGGGCATCTCGAGCAGCGAATCGAGGGCGTCGTCCCCGACCGCAGCCAGCGCGTGATCCTCTACTGCGCCGCCGGCAACCGCAGCGCCCTCGCGGCGCGCACGATGATCAGCGAGCTCGGCTACGAGCACGTCGAGTCGATGACCGGCGGGATCACGCTGTGGAAGGACCGCGGCTACGAGGTCGAGATCCCCCAGACGCTCAGCGCCGAGCAGCGCGAGCGCTACTCCCGCCACATCCTCGTCCCGGAGATCGGCGAGAGCGGCCAGCGCAAGCTGCTCGAGGCGCGCGTGCTGCTGCTCGGCTCGGGCGGCCTCGGCTCGCCCAACGCCCTCTACCTCGCGGCCGCCGGCGTCGGCACGCTCGGCATCGTCGACAACGACGTCGTCGACCTCTCGAACCTCCAGCGCCAGGTGATCCACAACAGCGAGCGGATCGGCGTGCCGAAGGTGGACTCGGCCGAGGCGAGCATCAAGGCGCTCAACCCCGACGTGAAGGTGGTCAAGTACGGCGTGCGCCTGGACGCCTCCAACATCATGGAGATCATCAGCGGCTGGGACATCATCGTCGACGGCCTCGACAACTTCCCCACGCGCTACCTCCTCAACGATGCCTCGGTGCGGCTGAAGATCCCGGTCGTGTCGGCGTCGATCCTCGGCTTCGACGGCCAGCTCTCGGTTTTCAAGCCCTACGAGGGGCCCTGCTATCGCTGCCTGTTCAAGGAGCCGCCGCCGGCCGAGCTGGCCCCGTCGTGCGGCGCCAACGGCGTGCTCGGCGTGCTGCCTGGCACGATGGGCCTGCTGCAGGCCACCGAGGTCGTGAAGCTGATCGTCGGCGCGGGTGAGCCGGCGATCGGCCGCCTCCTCCTCTATGACGCGCTCGCCGCCACCTTGACCGAGGTGAAGGTGCGCCGCGATCCGGAGTGCCCGATCTGCTCGCGCCCGCCGGACTCGATCACCGACGAGGAGATGGGCGTGTTCCCCGACTACGAGGCGTTCTGCGCCGCCGCCGGGTAGGGTCCGCACGCCATGGCCACGATCAAGATCCCACCGGTTCTGCGCCCCTCCGTCGGAGGCGAGCGCGAGGTGAGCTCCGCCGGCGACAGCATCGGCGAGGTCCTCCGCGGGCTCGTCGAGGCGCACCCGGCGACGGCGACCCAGCTGTTCGGCGCCGACGGCGAGCTCAACCGCTACGTCAACGTCTACCTCAACGACGAGGACGTGCGAGTGCTCGACGGCCTCGAGACGGCGGTCGGCGAGGGCGACGTGCTCGTCATCCTGCCGGCGATGGCCGGCGGCTGCCGGTGATCTGAGAGCAGCCGAAGACCCCTCGCTATCCTCGACTGAGGCCATGAGCATCCCAGGCGTCAACAACCGTCCCTGCGGCGGGCGCTACAGCGACATCGTCGAGTCGATCGGCAACACGCCGCTCGTCGAGCTCAAGCGGCTCTCGCCGAAGCCCGGGGTTCGCATCTGGGCAAAGCTCGAGTCGCGCAACCCGACCGGGTCGGTCAAGGACCGCGTCGCGCGGGCGATGATCGAGGACGCCGAGGAGCGCGGCGCGATAGCGCCTGGCCAGACGATCCTCGAGCCGACCTCGGGCAACACCGGCATCTCGCTGGCGATGATCTGCGCCTACAAGGGCTACCCGCTGAAGGTCGTGATGCCGGACAACGTCACGCCCGAGCGCACCCAGCTGCTGCGCATGTACGGCGCGGAGATCGTCTACTCCGACGGGACCCGCGGGTCGAACGGAGCGGTCGAGCTGGCGCTCGAGATGGCGGCCGCGGACTCGCGCTTCTACATGCCCTACCAGTACGGCAACCAGGCCAACCCGCTGGCGCACTACAACGGCACGGCGGTCGAGATCCTCGACGAGCTCGACGACGTCGCGGCGTTCGTCGCCGGACTCGGCACGGGCGGCACGCTGATGGGCAACGCGCGGCGCCTGAAGGAGGCGCTGGGAGACAGCGTCAAGATCGTCGCCGCCGAGCCGATGCAGGGCGAGCCGGTTCAGGGCCTGCGCTCGCTCGATGACGGATTCATCCCGCCGATCATCGACCTGAGCCTGCTGGACCGCAAGATCTTCGTGACCAACCGCGACGCGATCACATGGACGCGCCGGCTGCTCGACGAGGAGGGGGTCTTCGCGGGGGTCTCCTCGGGCGCGATCGCCCGCGTCGCGGTCCGCATCGCGGGCGAGCTGGACGAGGGCAACGTCGTCTTCATCGTCGCCGACGACGGCTGGAAGTACCTCTCGAGCGGTCTCTACACGCTGCCGACGGACGAGATCGAGAACCTCGAGAGCACGCTCTGGTGGTGACGGTGCGGCCCTCGCCGCATCGTCTGCTCCCCGGCCGCCCTGGAGGCGGGCCGCCGCGATGAGGATCAGCCGCAGCCTGTTCGACGAGATGGTCGCGCACGCGCTGGCGGAGGCGCCGAACGAGTGCTGCGGGATCGTCGCCTCGGTGGACGGGGAGGCGGTGAGGGTGTTCGCGGCGCGCAACGACGCGGCCAGCCCGCTGCGCTACGTGATGGACCCGGGCGATCAGATCCGGATCCAGGCGGAGATCGACGCCCAGCGCTGGGACTACGGGGCGATCTACCACTCCCACACCCGCAGCGCTCCCCATCCGTCCCAGACCGACATCAACCTGGCCTACATCCCCGAGGTCGGTGCGGTCTGGCCCGGCTCGATCTACATCATCGTCGGCGTCGCGGGTGAGACGCCCGAGGTGCGGGCGTGGCGGATCGAGTCCGAGACCCCTGAAGAGGTTGCGCTGAGCGTGGTGTGATGGCCCCCTCGCTCGTCTGCCCGAGCTGCGCAGCGGAGCATGGCGACGGCGAGCGATTCTGCACGCAATGCGGGATGCCGCTCGTCTACGCGGGCAGCCGGGAGGCGCGGCGCAGTGAGCGCCAGCAGCGCGCGCGCAAGGTCAAGCCGCAGTACGCGCAGGGCGGTCTCGTGCGCGTCGCCTGGACGCGCAACCAGGCGGAGGCCGAGCTGCTCGAGGGGATGCTGTTGGCCGAGGGGATCCCCTCGCTGATGCGCCGTCCCGCCGGGTTCGACGTCCCGGACTTCATGGCCGCCGGTCCGCGCGAGCTGCTCGTGGCGCGCTCGGGGCTCGAGGCGGCGCGTGAGGTGCTGCTCGCCAACGACGTCGCCCCGGCCGGCCAGGCGCGCGCGAGCACGCCACGGGCGACGCGTGTGCTGGCGGCGCTGCTGCTCGCCGTCGCGCTGCTGGCGATCGTGCTGTTCATGGCCACGCACGTGTGGGACTGACCACGAGCGCCCACACGAGCGCGGCGCGGCCGCCGCGCGGCCGCTACGGCGCCGCCAGGCGCGCGAGATGTGCCCGCCAGACGCCCTGGCTGTGGATCAGCGACCGCCCCGAGAAGGCCTGTTCCAGCACCCGCGCGGGGGAGCCGGTCGGGTGGGTGAAGGCGAGATTCACCGCGGCGCCGGCGCCGCGCTCGCGTTCGAGCAGGTCGAACACGGTGCCCCCGAGCAGGGCCGCGTCGCGCAGCACCGGCGGGAACCGCGGCGGCGGATCGTCGCGCAGGCGGCGCGCGATCGCCGGGCGCGCGAACACGTTCTGGCCGGAGAAGTGCGCCGCGGCGCCCCAGATGAGCCAGGCCCAGCGCGCGTGGCTCGGACGCAGCGGCGGCGGCAGGCTGCGGTTGTTGGCGGCGATCGCGAGCTGCGCGTAGAGCGCCGCCGGGGTCATCATCAGCATGTCGCGCGACTCGGGCACGCCGGAGGCGCGGCGCTCGAGCGCCGCCGGGGCAAGCAGGTGCAGCGTGCGCGTCGCGCACCAGCCGGCGATGTAGCGGCGGGACGGCCGCCGGCTCGCAAGCCACGCCAGCGACAGTGCGGGCGCTGCGAGCGAGAGCGCGAACGGAGTCGCGTGCATCACCACGGTCACCTCCTCGGGCACCTGCGGAAAGATCCGCGCCAGCGACTCGCGCGTGGTCTCGAGCAGCTCGAGCACGGCAGCCGCGCCGCGCGCGTCGGAGTCCTCGTGGCGCGCCTCGAAGTGCGGCGAGCTCGACTCAGTCCAGGGCACAGGCCGGTACGTCCTCGCGCCGCTGCGTGCCGCGCGTGCCGGCCGCGTGCGCGGCGTGGTGGGACAAGGGTCTAGGCGAAGACCGGCTGGCGGGAGCCGAGCGCGATCGACTCGATCTCCTCGGCCGCGCGCTCGAACTCCTCGTCGGCGAGCACCGGGGTGCCCTCGAACGGCAGTTCGCGCGAGAGCTCGAGCCACGAGCGGCAGCCGGCGTACTCTTCCTTGACCTTCACCGTGACCGGGCGCGGGATGCGGTAGGTGCGAAGCAGCAGCACGTGCAGCGGGTGGCGGCGCTTCCACTCCAGCCGCTTCTCGGCGTAGTCGGAGGTCCAGACGTAGAACGGGGAGAGCGCGTCGACGATGCGCGGATCGGTCACCGTGTACTGCGCCGCGACCTCGGCCCACGCGCGGATGCGCACGCGATCGGGCGGCAGCAGGGCGAGACCGTTGCGCGCATGCGCGAGCACCGGCTCACCGTCGGCCCAGACGCCCTCCTCGAGCGCGCGACGCAGCTCGGGGCGGTGGGACTCGCGCACGAGGTCGGTGCGCTGGTGGTCGAACGTCGGGTAGAGGAAGAAACGGTCGTGCTCGACCTCGAAATGCTTGTTGGGCTCGCGGATTCCACCCTTCCGCAGGGTGACCAGCTGTTCGCCCTCAGCGAGCGCTCGGACGGTAACCGCCCATTCTTTGAATGCAATCGGCATGGAGATACCTTCAGTCAGACAACATCCGCCCCGCTCGGTCGCGTCAGAGCGGGGCCGGTGACCCACAAAGGATACGCAACACTCTCGAAATCTCCAAATGTGCGTGCAAATTAGGTACTTCTCACCACCGGGCCCAGGGGCCCGGATCGCGCCAGCGACGGCGCGTGCGCGCCCGCCGCTCAGTCCGGTGGAGGGTCGGGTCGCTGCCTGACCGATTGCAGCGCCCCGAACACGTTGCCCTCGGTGTCCTTGAAGTACGCGTGCAGCCCGATGCCGGGGATCTCCTGGCGATCGCGCAGCCGCTGGCCGCCGGCGCCCAGGACGCGACGCTCGGTGGTGCCGATGTCCTCGACGGCGATCGTGCACACGAACGCTCCCGACCCCTCCGTCGCGCCCGCCTGGCTGCGGGCCACGATCGCGCCGTCGATGCCGGGGCTGCCCTCGCCGGTGTTCACGAGCCGGTAGTCGACGGGGCCCTTCCACGGCGTGACCGTCCAGCCGAACACCTCGCAGTAGAACCGCTCCGCACGGTCCGGATCGTCGGCCTGGATCTCGAAGTGGACGACGCGCGACATGGCGATGCGCCGAGGCTAGCAGCGCCCGGGGGAGCGCCGTCGCCCGCTAGGTGAGGCGCAGGCCGGCGCGCTCTTCGACGGCCGTGACCAGGGCCGCGAAATCCTCGTCGCCGTGGCCCAGATCGCAGGCGGCGCGCATGTCCGCGAGCGCCCGCTCAGCGCTCGGGAACGGAACCTCCGCGTCCTGCAGGCACAGCTCGACGTCCTTGATCATGTGCGCCAGGCGGAACAGGGGCGTGAAGTCATGCGTGCGCATCGACTGCTGCTTGAGCGTCAGCATCAGCGAGCCGGCGGAGCCGCCCGCCATGACCGCGACCAGCGAGTCGAGGTCGAGCCCGGCGGCCCTGCCGGCGATCAGCGCCTCGGCGACGGTCGCTGTGTTGGCCGCCGCGACGGAGTTGTTGATCACCTTGATCGCCTGTCCGGCGCCGAGCGGGCCGACGTGGAGGATCGTCTCGCCCATCGCCTCGAGCGCCGGGCGCGCCTCGTCGAGGTCGCTCGCCTCACCGCCGACCATGATCAGCAGCGTGCCGTCCTGCGCGCGGGGCAGCGAGCCGGTGACTGGCGCATCGAGCAGCCGCAGTCCGCTCGCCGCCAGCCCGGCGCCGATCTCGAGCGCCGCGGCGCGGCCGATCGTCGAGCAGTCGACGCACAGCAACCCGGCGGCTGCGCCGGAGGCGACGCCGTCGGGGCCGAGCAGCAGCTCGTGAACCTGCTGCCCGTCGATCACCATCGTGAACACGAGGTCGACCTCGGCGGCAAGCGCGGCCGGTGAGGGAGCGACCGCGCCGCCGTGCTCGGCCGCCCAGTCATCCGCGGTCTGCGCGGTGCGGTTCCAGACCGTGACCTCGAAGCCGGCCCGGCGCAGGTTCGCGGCCATGCGCGAGCCCATGATGCCAAGCCCGATGAAGCCGATCCGCGTGTCCGGCACGCGGCGCAGGTTACCGGCTCGCCTACGCGGCGAGCGCCGTCGGGACTTCGCAGTCCTCGGTCTCGGCGAGGTGCTGGTGGGACGGGCAGTAGCCGTTGATCGGCAGCGGCGCGCGCTGGCACGCCGTCCCCTTGCGCGTGACCGCGCGGCACTGCAGCGGGTTGCCGTTCGGGTCGACGCCGTTGCGCGGCATCGCGGCGACGAACTCGTCGGCCAGCCCGATGTAGCGCTCGACGACCTGGTAGACCTGCTCCTGACGGCAGACGGGGAAGAAGCTGCGGATGTCGCCGAAAAGGGTGCGGGCCGGTCGCGCGAAATAGTGACGGTCGGTCGCGAGCCGCTCGATCGACGCCTCGCACGCCCGCAGGAGGGCGACGCGGGTCTCGAAAGTGCGTCGCGCGCCATGGCTTCGGTCCACCAGCGGTGAGAGCTCCCTGTAGATACCGCGACTGAACTGGTACATCGCCCGCCCGTTTCTCTCGAGTTCCAAGAGCACCAGACTTGAGGTGTCTGTGTGTACGGGGGCGAGTATGGACTCGGCGTGTGAAGGTGAAGGCACGGCTGATGTTATGCGTGTCTTAAGCGCGCGCAGGCCCGTTTCGCCCGCCGGTGCTGACCCGAGGGCGCCTCGGCGTGTCGCGCCGCTCAGTCCCAGCGTTCGAAGCCGATGCTGCCGTCGGGCTCGACGATCGTGTGCACGTGGTCGAGCTTGGGATCGGTGTCCGGGTGGTCGGTGCGAATGTGGGCGCCGCGGCTCTCCTCGCGCGCCAGCGCGCACGCGCCGATCAGCCGCGCGAGCGGGTGCGGGTCCTCGAGCAGCGGTTCGAGCGCTTCGCGCGAGCGCCGCAGCCCGGCGCGTTGCCACAGCGCGGTGCGCGTCGCCTGCGTCACCTCGACGCCCAGCGTCACCGCCTGCGGGGTGGCGGCGCTCGCGGGAGCCGGATCGGCCAGCGCCGCCTGCGCCGCGCGCGCGCCGAGGACGAAGCACTCGCTCAGCGAATTGGAGGCAAGCCGGTTCGCGCCGTGCAGGCCGGTGCAGGCGGACTCGCCGACGGCGAACAGTCCCGGCACGGTCGAGCGCCCGTGCAGGTCGGTGGTGATCCCGCCCATCATGAAGTGGGCGGCGGGTGCGACGGGGATCAGCTCGCGCGTCACGTCGAGCCCCGCCTCAGCGAGCGCCCCGACCACGTTCGGGAACAGTGTCGGGTCGACCTCGCGCATGTCCAGTGACACCGAGCGCGCCCCCGTGCGCTCGAGCAGGAGGTCGATCGCCGCCGAGACCTCGTCGCGCGGCGCCAGCTCCTCGACGAAACGCTGGCCGTCGGCGTCAAGCAGCCGCGCGCCCTCGCCGCGAATCGCCTCGGTCACGAGGAAGCCCTCGCGCCCGGGCACGCCGATCACCGCCGTGGGGTGGAACTGGAGGAACTCGAGGTCGGCCAGGCGGGCGCCCGCCTGGTGGGCCAGCAGCATCCCGCTGCCGAGCGATCCCGGCGGGTTGGTGGTGCGCGCCCACAGCGCCGCGGCGCCGCCGGCGCAGATCACGGTCGCCCTGGCGCGCACGGCACGGCCGTCCTCGCAGGCCAGGCCGACGCAGCGGCCGCCGGCGAGCAGCAGCGTGTCGGCCCGGGCGTCCTCGAGCACCCCGATCAGCGGCTCCTGCGCCGCGAGCGCCGAGAGCTGGCGAACGACGCGGCGCCCGGTCGCGCTGCCGCCGGAGTGGACGACGCGGCGCATCGAGTGTCCGCCCTCGAGCCCGAGCGCGAGCGCTCCGGCGCGGTCGGCGTCGAAGTTGACGCCCAGTCGCTCCAGGTCGTGCACCCGCTCGGGCGCCTCGGCGCAGAGCACGGCTGCGGCCGAGCGCCGCACCAGCGCCCGCCCCGCCCGCTCGGTGTCGGCCTGATGTAGCTGCGGGCTGTCGTCCGGGCCAAGCGCCGCGGCGAGGCCGCCCTGCGCCCAGTAGCTGGCCGTCTCGGCAAGCGTGCTCGCGGAGATCAGCGCGACCCGCGCACCCTCCGCGGCAGCGCACAGCGCGGCATAGAGCCCAGCCGCTCCGGCGCCGACGACAGCGAGCTCGGCCTCGATGGGAGGGGCGGCTGCCATTCGTGGGTACCGTACAGCGATGGGGTCCTGCGTCTTCTTCAGCCATCCGGCGTCCGCTGAGCACGACACGGGCCCGCACCCCGAGCGCCGCGAGCGCATCTTCGCGATCGAGCGCCATCTCGACCACAGCGGCTGGTTCGGCTTCGAGCGCCGGGAGGCCCCGCGCGTCGACCGTGACCTGCTCGAAACCTGCCACGACGCCGGCTACGTCGCGGCGCTGGAGCGTCTGTGCGCGGCCGGCGGCGGCCAGATCGACGACGACACGCTGGTCAGCGCGGGCTCGTGGGAGGCGGCGATGCGCTCCGTCGGCGGCGCCGTCGCGGTGGTCGACGTGCTGCTGTCGGGCGAGGCGGTGGCGGCGTTCTCCGCCGGCCGTCCGCCGGGGCACCATGCGCTGCGGGCGCGTGCGATGGGCTTCTGCCTGTTCAACAACGTCGCCGTCGCGGCGATCCACGCGCTGCAGGCCCACGCGCTCGAGCGCGTGCTGATCCTCGACTGGGACGTCCACCACGGCAACGGCACCAACGACCTCTTCCACAGCAGCGCCGAGGTCTACTACGTCTCGATTCACGAGTCGCCGCTGTTCCCGGGCAGCGGGCCCGCGAGCGACCGCGGCAGCGGCGCCGGGGAGGGGTACACGCTGAACCTGCCGGTCGCGCCCTACTCCGGCGACGAGGTGTTCTGCGAGCTGGTCCACTCGCGGGTGATCCCGGTCGCGCGCGAGTACCGCCCGCAGCTGATCCTCATCTCGGCCGGCTACGACGCCCACGCGGACGATCCGCTTGCGGACTGCCTGCTCACCGAGGACGGCTACGCCACGATGACCACGGCGCTTCGCCGCCTGGGCGAGGAGCTCGAGGCGCCCGTCGGCGTGGTGCTCGAGGGCGGCTACGAGCTCGCTGCGCTCGCGCGCTCGGTCGCCGCCACGCTGCACGCGCTGAGCAGCGACGCGCCCAGCTGACGCAGCGCTCGTCGAGCGTGGCGGCACTGCCTCGCTTGGGAGGCCGAGCTCGGGGCGCTCACGCCGCGGAGACGAGCGCGGCCACGGCGTAGCCGACGCCGACGAGCGCCAGCGCGAGAAGCGCCAGCACCGCCGTCGCGGTCGACGCCCACCGCCGCGGGGTCGCCACCGTCGTGAGCCTGCCGGCGCCGCACGACAGGCACCAGCGCTGGCGCTCGGCGAGTTCGGCGCCGCACGCCTCGCACCGGCGCTCCGCAGCGGCGCTCAAGGCCGGTCGTCGCTCGGATCGGCGCCGGGTGGCCGGTCGGCGGGCCCGGGCGCCTCCTCATCGGTCGCCCTGGCGCCCGCGGTCGGGCGACCGCAGCTCGGGCAGTAGTTCGCGGCGCTGTCGTGGATCGTCGAGCACTGCGGGCACGACGCGACGCCGGGCTCGCGCAGCACCGAGAGCTCCTCGCGCAGATCGAGCGCGCGCTGAAGCGTCGCGAGCTCGTCGTCGAGGGCGGCGATCGCGGCCAGCTTCTGTCCCGCCAGATCGTCGCGCGCCTCGCCGAGGCGGTGGGACTCGAAGACGAAGCCGCCGAGGTCGTGCAGCGCCAGCTCGCGCCGGCGGCGCAGGAAGCGCACGCGCCGGCGGATCACGGCACGCTGGATGAACCCGCTCGCGCCGACCTCGCCGTTGATCGTGTCCGGTCCCTCGGCAGCGTCGGGCTGCGCCGATCCGATCTCCACCACGGCGCCGATGCTAGTAGGTCTCGGGCTCGCTGGCGAGCAGCGAGCGCCAGGCTGCCGCGACGTGTTCGGCCATCCGCTCGGAGGAGAACTCGGCGGCGCGCTCGCGGCCGGCGATGCGCGGATCGGGGTCCGCCAGGGCCGGCGCGAGGGCGGCCGCCCAGCGGTCGCGATCGTAGGGCGCGCAGAGCGTGCCGGCGATGCCCTCCAGCGCCTGCGCGTGCACGCCCACCGGCGTCGCGAACACCGGGACGTCGCACGCCAGCGCCTCGAGCACGGCGAGGCCGAACCCCTCGGCGTCGGACGGGACGAGCACCGCGTTCGCCGCGTTGATCGCCAGCGTCACGTGATCGGGGGCGGTGGCGCCGAGGGTCATCAGGCGCACGCCCGCGGCCAGTTCGTGCGCGCGATCGAAGCGCTTGGACTGCCGCTGCGGGTCGAACGGGAACAGCAGGCACGGCAGGTCGCGATCGAGCCCTAGCGCCAGCCGCGCCGCA
Source organism: uncultured Solirubrobacterales bacterium (assembly GCA_963830975.1). Lineage (GTDB taxonomy): Bacteria > Actinomycetota > Thermoleophilia > Solirubrobacterales > Solirubrobacteraceae > Palsa-513. The sequence continues at coordinate 1,703,708 of CAWHOI010000004.1, read as the reverse complement.
TCGCGCGGAATCGGCCGGAAGCGCTCCAGCGCGACGCCGCAGGGCAGCACGACCGGTGGCGGCTCGCGCGGCCCGAGCTCGTCGGCGAGCGACTGCGAAACGGTCGCGACGAGGTCCATGTGCCCGAGCGCGGCGATCGTCAGGCGGCGCGAGCGGGGATGGCGCACGTCGGTGCCGTGCAGCGTCACGGCGTGGCGGGGACCGCGCAGCGCGAGCGTCGGCCAGGCCGTCAGGCCGAAGTGCGCGTGGACGACGTCGAGGCTCGAACGGCCGTAGCGCCGGCGTAGCGCCGCGGCCGCGAACGGATAGGACAGCGCGCCCGGCAGGAACTCGAACAGCTCGACATCGAGATCGGCGATCCGTCGCAGCGCGGCGACCTGATCGCGGACGAAAACGCCGCGCGCCGGGCGTTCGCGCGAGGCCGCCATGTTCGAGACCACCAGCGCACGCACGGACGCACGATAGCGGGAGACCATCTGGGATCATGGCGGCGGTGTCCACCGCCGTGCTCCCGCCCAACGAGCGCCCGATCGCCGTGTTCGACTCGGGCGTCGGCGGGCTGACGGTGCTGCAGGAGCTGCTCGTCGAGATGCCGCACGAGGACTTCATCTACCTCGGCGACACGGCGCGGTTCCCCTACGGCGAGCGCAGCGCGCAGGAGCTGCAGCGCTTCGCGCTCGAGATCGGCGAGCTGCTTCTCGCCCGCCGCGCAAAGCTGCTCGTCGTCGCGTGCAACGCGGCGAGCGCCGCCGCGCTCGGTGCGCTGCAGGAGCGGATGCTCTCGACCACGCTCGGCGTCCACGTGACCGGCGTGATCGAGCCCGAGTCGCGCCTGGCGGCCCGCGCCAGCCGCAACCGCCGGATCGGCCTGCTGGCGACGACCGCGACGGTCGAGAGCGGCGCCTACGCCCGCGCGCTCGCCGAGCACGCCCCCGACGCCGAGCTGCTCAGCGTCGCCTGCCCCGACCTCGCTCCGATCATCCAGCAGGGCTTCCCGTTCGACCGCCGTGTGATGGAGACCGTGCGCGGCTACTGCGCTCCGCTGCGCGACGGCGGCGTCGACACGGTGATCCTCGGCTGCACGCACTATCCGCTGATCGCGCCGATGCTGCAGCGGATGCTCGGCCCCGGCGTGCAGATGATCACCTCCGGGCGCTCGCTGGCCGTCTCGGTCGCCCAGTCGCTGTCGGCGTCCGGGCTCGGGTCGACGCGCCCGCAGGAGGGCGACTACCGCTTCATCTGCACGGGCGATGTGGAGGCCTTCAGGGCGCTCGGCTCACGCTTCCTGCAGATGCCGATCGAGCAGATCGAGCACGTCCAGCTTCCGCTCGCGGAGGCCGCGTGACGCGCTCCTACGATCGCGCGCCGGACCAGGCGCGGCCGGTCGCCTGCGTCGGCGACTTCGTGCCGCCGGCGAGCGGATCGGCGCTGATATCGGTTGGCCGAACGCAGGTGATCTGCACCGCCAGCGTCGAGTCCGGCGTGCCGCGCTGGCTGGCGGGCAAGGGACGCGGATGGGTCACGGCCGAGTACGGGATGCTGCCCGCCTCGACCGGCTCGCGCAAGCCGCGCGACACGACGCGGCTGCATCCCGACGGGCGCACGGTCGAGATCCAGCGCCTGATCGGGCGGGCGCTACGCGGCGTCGTGGACTTCGAGGCGCTCGGCGAGCGAACGGTGTACCTGGACTGCGACGTCCTCGTCGCCGACGGCGGGACGCGCTGCGCGTCGATCACCGGCGCCTACGTCGCGTTCGCGCGCGCGATGAACCGGCTGGTGGCCGAGGGATCGATCGAGCGCTCGCCGGTCGTGGGCGCCGTCGCCGCGATCTCGTGCGGCATCGTCGATGGCGTGCCGCTGCTCGACCTCGACTACAGCGAGGACTCGGTCGCGGAGGTCGACGCGAACGTCGTGATGACCGCCGACGGGGGCCTCGTCGAGGTGCAGGCGACGGCCGAGCGCACGCCGCTCTCGCGCGCTCACCTCGACGATCTGCTCGCGCTCGCCGCGCGGGGGATCACCGAGCTGCACGCCGTTGCGGGCGAGGCGATCGAGCGCTAGCGCCGCCAGCGCCGATGATCCTCGCGACGCGCAACCCGCACAAGCTGGTCGAGTTCCGCCGCCTGCTGGGCGACGGGCGGCTGCTGCCGCTGCCTGACGAGGTCGAGCTGGGACCCGAGGTCGGCGACACGTTCGCCGAGAACGCGCTGGCGAAGGCGCGCACGGCGGCCGGCGCGACGGGCATCGAGGCGATCGCCGACGACTCCGGGATCGCGGCCGCCGCGCTGGACGGCGCCCCGGGCGTGCGCTCGGCGCGCTTCGCCGGGGAGGGTGCGAGCGACGAGCAGAATCTCGAGCTGCTGGTCCGCCAGGTGCCTGCTGGAAGTCGGCTCAGCTACGTCTGTTCGCTGGCCTACGTCGATCCGCAGAGCGGGGTCGAGCGCCTTTTCGAAGGGCGCTGCGAGGGGACGATGGCGTCCGAGCGACGCGGCAGCGGCGGCTTCGGCTACGACCCGGTGTTCGTGCCGGAGGGCGGTGATGGGCGGACGATGGCGGAGCTCAGCGCCGCCGAGAAGGACGCGATCAGTCATCGTGGCGTGGCGCTGCGCGCACTCGCCGCCTGGCTCGAGAGCGGGCGACCGTGATCGACGCGCACGCCGGCGCGCCAAAGCAGCGTGCGGCGGCGCTCTCGGTTGCCTCCAACGCGACGCTGATCAGCCTCAAGGTGATCGCCGGCATCGCGACCGGCTCGGTCGCCGTGCTCACCGAGGCCGCCCACTCGGGGATGGACCTGGTCGCCTCGATCGTGGCGTTCGTCTCGGTGCGCAAGGCCGACGAGCCCGCCGACGCCGGTCACCCCTACGGGCACCAGAAGCTCGAGAACATGGCGGGCGCGATCGAGGGGACGCTCGTCCTGTTCGGCGCCGCGATCATCACCTACGAGGCGCTGCTGCGGCTCGTGCGCGGCGGCCATGTCCACACGATCGGCGTCGGCATCGCGGTGGTCGCGATCTCGGCGGTCGTCAACCTGGTCGTCTCGCGCGTGATCGCGCGCCGCGCGACGCAGACTGGCTCGGCCGCGCTGGAGGCCGACGCCACCCACCTGAGCGCCGACGTGGCCTCGTCGGTGGCCGTGCTGGTCGGCCTCGTGCTGGTCGACCTCACGCACGCGGAATGGATCGATCCCACGGTCGCGCTCGTGGTCGCGGCGGGCGTCGCCTTCGCCGGCGGGCGGATCCTGCTGCGCTCGTCGCGCACGCTGGTGGACGAGGCGCTGCCGGAGGAGGAGCTCGAATGGATCCGCTCGACGATCCGCGAGCTCGGAGCGCAGCGCGGCGTCGTCGCCTTCCACAAGCTTCGCGCGCGGCGCGCCGGGACGCGGCGCTACGTCGACGTTCACCTGCAGTTCGCGGCCGGCACGACGCTCGAGGCGGCGCACGAAACCGCGCACGAGGTGACGAACGCGATCCGCGGACGGCTCGAGGGGGCCGACATCCTCGTGCACGTCGAGCCGCGCGACCGCGTCGAGCCCGGAACGGAGATCTAGGAGATCGCGACGGCCGGGCCGGCTGCGGCGGGCCCCGCCGGTCGCTACTGCTCGCGCAGGTAGTAGTCGGTGCCGTCGAGCCAGTCCTGACGCGGCGGGCAGAAGATGTCGATGTCGAGCGTGCGCTCGAGCACGAGCACGCGGTGTGGCAGGCCCGACGGGATCAACAGCACCTCACCGGCGCCGACCTCGACGACCTGCGACTCGTCCTCTCCGAGCCAGAAGCGCATCCGTCCTTCCAGCACGTAGGTGATCTGCTCGTTCTCGTGCGAGTGCGTGGGAACGACCGCGCCCTCGTCGAGGTAGAGCTGCGCGACCATCATCCGATCCCCGGTGACCATGCGCCGCGCGATCAGCGGCGTGAGCGTCTCGCGAGGCACCTCGTCCCAGCGCAGGAGCGTCGCGCGCGCGTCCGTCATCGCGGGCTCACAGCAGGTTGATCGCTGCGGCGATGCCGACCGCCAGCGCGACGGCGGGGTAGCCCCGGTAGTGGTCGAGCAACAGCACGCCGGCGGTGATGAAGCAGGCGATCGCGGTCAGCAGCCAGGCGATGCGGGAAAGCGACACGGGTGTATCTTGGCGGGTCGCCGGGCGGCGCGCATCATCGCCCGCCCGCCCCGAACATGAACCGCCACGAGCTGATCGACCGCGTCGCGCTGGCGGCGGAACTGCCGCGCCCCGCGGCGGCCCGGGCAGTCGATGCGGCGCTCGAGGCGATCGAGGCCTCGCTCGGCCGACGCGAGCCCGTGCGGCTGTCGGGCTTCGGCAGCTTCCACGTCGGCCAGTACACCGGGCGCCGCGGCGTCAACCCGCGCACCGGAGAGCGGATCGAGGTGGCCACCACGGAGGTGCCGCGCTTCACGCCCGGCGTCCGCCTCAAGCGGGCGCTTCGGTGAGCGCGTCGTTCGCCCAGCGCCTCTGCGACGCCGTCGCCGCGCGCGAGTCCCAGATCGTGCTCGGACTCGACCCGGACCCGGCGCACCTGTGGCCCGCGGCGCTCGCAGCAGCCGGCGCCTCCGGCACGCCGGCGACGCGCGCCGCGCGCGCGGTCGTGGAGCACTGCCGCCTGTTGATCGAGGCGGCCGGACCGTCATGCGTCGCGGTCAAGCCGCAGCTCGCGTGCTTCGAACGTCTCGGAGCACCCGGATGGGAGGCGCTTGCCGACGTCGTCGCGCTCGCTCGCGAGGCCGGCCTGCTCGTGATCGCCGACGGGAAGCGCGGGGACTTTCCACTCACGGCCGCCGCGTACGCGCAGGCGCTCGCGGGGACCACGCCCACCTTTGCCGGCGAGGTGCAGGGTCTCGGCGTCGACGCGTTCACCGCCAACCCGCTGCTCGGAGCCGACGCGCTGGAGCCGCTGATCGCCGGCGGCGCCGGGGTCTTCGTGCTCGTGCGGACGTCGAACCCGGGCGCCGCCGACGTCCAGGATCTCGAGCTCGCGGGTGGGGAGCGGGTGTGGGAGCGCCTGGCGCGGCTCGTGGACGCGCTCGGCGAGGTTCGCTCGTGCGGACTCAGCGACGTCGGCGCGGTGATGGGCGCGACGGCGCCGCAGCATCTGGCGCGGGCGCGCGAGCTGATGGGGCACGCGATCTTCCTGCTCCCGGGCGTCGGCGCGCAGGGCGGGCGTGTCGAGGAGCTGACCCCGGCGTTCGCGGCCGGACCGGCGTCGGGGCTCGTGACGGCGTCGCGTTCGATCGCCTCGGCGTATGAGGCGAGCGGGGGAGACCCCGCAGCGGCCGCGCAAGCCGAGGCGGAGCGCCTGCGCGAGATCGCCTGGGCGCTCGGCGGGCCGGCGGCGCAGGCCGGGTAGCCGGGGACCCGGGAAGCCCGGCAGCGCCGCCCGGTAGCCTTGCCGCGTTGATGGCTGCCCGAGGAGCGATGGGCCTGGCGGCGCTCGCCGCGTTGGCGCTGTCGATCGCGAGCGTGCAAGCCACCGCCGTCGCCGCTTCGCCGGCGGCGCCGGCGACGGCCTGGGCTGCGGCGAGCACCGGGCGGCGTGGCCCCGGTCGGCCGAAGGCGCCGCGAACCCCACGACCGGCCAGCTGGCGGCGCTGCCAGCGCACGCGCTGCTCCTGATGGTCGAGCGCTCCGGGGCGATCGCGTTCAGCCGCGACGCCAACACGGAGCTGCCGATCGCCAGCACGACGAAGCTGATGACGGCCTACGTGACGCTCCAGCGCGAGCCGCTGGACGCGCAGCTGGTCGAGCAGCCCTACGACGCGGGCGCCGGCGAGTCGCTCGCGCCGGTGCCGGCCGGCACCCGGCTGAGCGTGCCCGACATGCTGCGCGCGATGCTGCTGCCGAGCGGCAACAACGTCGCCTACTCGCTCGCCGTCGATGTCGGCGGCAGCGAGAGCAACTTCGTCTCGCTGATGAACGCGGCAGCCGCGAAGCTCGACCTCGGCCGCACGCACTACACCACTCCGGTCGGTCTCGACACGCCCGGTGACAACTACTCGACGGCCACCGATCTCGCGCGCCTGGCGCGGGTGCTGATGCGTAACCGCGTATTTCGCAGGATCGTCGATGAGCCCAGCGCGCAGCTCGCCGACGGCGTCGAGGTCACCAATCGCAACGATCTCGTCGGCTCATACCCCTGGGTGGTGGGCGTGAAGACCGGCAACACGTCGGACGCCGGCGAATGCCTCGTCGGCGCGGCGAGGCTGAATGGCGTGCGCCTGATCAGCGTCGTGCTCGGAGCCCCGAGCGAGGCGGCGCGCGACTCCGAGACGCTTGCGCTGCTGCGCTACGGCCTCGGCGCCTACCGCAGCGCGCAGATCGCCGTCGCCGGGCACGTGTATGCGTCGGTCCCGGTCGAGGGACGCTCGCACCCAGCGCGGCTGGTGGCGAGTCGCTCTGCGCGCCTGGTGCTGGCGCGCGAGGTCCTGCTGCACGCGTCGCTCGAGGTCCCGAACAGGCTGATTGGGCCGATCCCGGCGGGTACCGTGGAGGGTTCGATCGACGTCACGGAGGCCGGCAGTCCCGTGGAGTCGGTGCCGCTGGTCACCGCCGCGGCGGTTCCGGCGCCGCCACCGGTGCTCCCCGCGGTGGCGCACCGGTCCAGACGCCTGGCGTGGCTTGCCGGCGGCGTCGGACTGACTGGGACCCTGCTGGGGTGTAGCCTGCTCGTCATGCGCAGACGCGGCAGGCGGTGCGCGCTGGGGATGCAGCCTTGATCATCACAGTCACCCTCAACGCGGCGATCGACAAGTCGCTGTCGGTGCCGAGCTTCCGGCTCGGGCGGCGCCACCGCACCGTCGAGCGCCGCGCGCTGGCCGGCGGCAAGGGCGTGAACGTCGCGCGGATGCTGAAGACGCTCGGTCAGCCCGTGATCGCGACGGGATTCCAGGGCGGCCCGACCGGCACCCAGATCGTCGCCCAGCTCAGCGAGGAGTCGATCCTCAACGACTTCGTGCGCATCCGCGAGGAGTCGCGCACCAACACCTCGGTGCTCGACCCGACGACGGGGGAGCAGACCGAGATCAACGAGCAGGGTCCGAAGGTCGAGCCCGACGAGATCGAGCAGTTCCGCGAGAAGCTCCTGTACCTGGCGCGCGGCGCGGCGATCGTCGTGTTCGCCGGCTCGCTGCCGCGCGGGCTCGACTCGGACTTCTACGCCCAGCTCGTGCGGGAGATGCACAAGCTCGACGTGATGACCGTCGTCGACACCGACGGCGAGGCGCTGCGCCACGCCGTGCGTGCCGAGCCCGACGTCGTCTCGCCCAACGTCATCGAAGCCGAGGAGCTGGTGGGGCACGAGTTCAACGACGACGACGACCGCGCCGGAGCGGTGCGCGAGATCGTCTCGCTCGGCGCGCGCTCGGCGATCATGACGATGCCCGACGGATGCCTGGCGCAGATCCTCGTCGACGGAGTCCCGCGCGTCTACCGCGTGACGGTGCCGCCGCAGCACTCGGTCGCCACCGTCGGCTCCGGGGACGCATTCCTCGCCGGTTACGTCGCCGCGCACTACCGCGGCTCGCCGCCGGCGGAGTGCCTGCGCTTCGGTGTCGCGTGCGGCGCCGAGTCGACCGGACGCCTCGGCGCGGGCCTGATCGACGTCCGCGAGGCCGAGCGTCTGCTCGCCGATGTCGCAGCAAGCGAAGTGGAGCTGCCTGCCGGCGTTGGTTGAGTTGTATGCTCGGGCAAGGTGGGTGCCGCCGTCACGGCGAGGGCTTGAGCACCGCCGTTCGTCCGCCTCGAGACCTAGGATCGTGCAATGGAAGTAGAGATCGGCCGCGGCAAGAAGGCGCGGCGCGCATACGGCTTTGACGACATCGCGATCGTGCCCTCGCGCCGCACGCGCGATCCGGACGACATCGACATCACCTGGAAGATCGGCGACTACCGCTTCGAGCTGCCGCTGCTGGCCAGCGCGATGGACGGCGTCGTCTCGCCGACGACCGCCGGCGTGATCGGCCGCCTCGGCGGCCTCGCCGTGCTCAACCTCGAGGGCATCTTCACGCGCTACGAGGACGCCGACGAGCAGCTGGAGCGGATCGCGTCGCTCGGCAAGGACGAGGCGACGAGCGAGATGCAGGAGATCTACCGCGAGCCGGTCAAGGAGGAGCTGATCGCCCAGCGGATCCGCGAGATCAAGGCGGAGGGCGTCGTCTGCGCGGCCGCGCTGACGCCGCAGCGCGTGGCCCGCTACTACGAGATCGCGCTCGAGGCCGGGCTCGACATCCTCGTGATCCAGGGCACGGTCGTCTCCGGCGAGCACGTCTCGACGACGACCGAGCCGCTGAACCTCAAGGAGTTCATCCCCCAGCTCGACGTGCCGGTGATCGTCGGCGGCTGCGCGTCCTACCACACCGGCCTGCACCTGATGCGCACCGGCGCCGCCGGCGTGCTCGTGGGCGTCGGGCCCGGCGCCGCCTGCACGACGCGCGGTGTGCTCGGGATCGGCGTGCCGCAGGCGACGGCGATCGCCGACGTCGCGGACGCCCGCTCCACGCACATGAAGGAGACCGGCGAGTATGTGATGGTGATCGCCGACGGGGGCATGCGGACCGGCGGCGACGTCTCCAAGGCGATCGCCTGCGGCGCCGACGCGGTGATGATCGGCTCGCCGCTGGCGCGTGCGTTCGAGGCGCCGGGTCGCGGATACCACTGGGGCATGGCGACGTTCCATCCGACGCTGCCGCGTGGCGCCCGCGTCGCGACGCATCAGAACGCGACGCTCGAGGAGATCCTGATCGGACCCGCGCACGAGAACGATGGGACGCTCAACCTGTTCGGCGGCCTACGCACCTCGATGGCGACGTGCGGCTACAAGGATCTCGCCGAGTTCAACCGCGCCGAGTTGATGGTCGCGCCGGCGCTGCAGACCGAGGGCAAGCAGCTGCAGCGCGACCAGGGTGTCGGGATGGGCTCCAGCGGCAAGGGATCGGCGCTCGTCAATGCCTGAGGCGTGAGCGAAGGTGCCCGGCGCGTGAGCGACACCCTCGTCACCGCGGGGCCCGCCCGCGAGGAGCTCGCGGGCAGCCAGGCTTCGGGGGACAGGCGGACGGGCGACGAGGTGCTGGTGATCGACTTCGGCGGCCAGTACTCGCAGCTGATCGCTCGCCGCGTGCGCGAATGCGGCGTCTTCTCGGAGCTGCTGGCCTGCGACGTGAGCGCCGAGGAGGTGGCCCGGCGGGCGCCGAAGGGCCTGATCCTCTCCGGCGGCCCTGCCTCCGTCTACGCCGACGGCGCACCGGCGCTCGACCCGGCGCTGCTGACGCTGGGCGTGCCCGTGCTCGGCATCTGCTACGGCATGCAGCTGATCGCGCACAGCCTCGGCGGGCTCGTCGAGCGCGCCGAGGTCGGCGAGTTCGGCCGCTCCGAGCTGACCGTGCGCGAGGAGGGCCGGCTGCTGCGCGGGCTCCCGCACGAGCAGGCCTGCTGGATGTCGCACCGCGACACCGTCCGCCGCGCGCCCAGCGGCTTCACCGAGCTGGCGGCCTCGACCGCCTCCCCGGTCGCTGCGTTCGAGGACCCGGAGCGGGGGATCTACGCGATCCAGTTTCACCCGGAGGTCGCGCACACGCCCTACGGCCAGCAGATCCTCACAACCTTCCTCGAGGAGATCTGCAACGCCGACCGCAGCTGGACCCCGGCGTCGATCGTCGATGAGCAGATCGCGCGGATCCGCGCCCAGGTCGGCGACGGGCGGGCGATCTGCGGTCTCTCCGGCGGCGTCGACTCCTCGGTCGCCGCGCTGCTCGTGCACCGCGCGATCGGCGACCAGCTGACCTGCGTGTTCGTCGATCATGGCCTGATGCGCAAGGGCGAGGGCGAGCAGGTCGTCGCCGCGTTCCGCGACACCTTCAAGGTGCCGCTGGTCGCGGTCGACGCGGAGGAGCGGTTCCTGCAGCGCCTCGCCGGCGTGACCGACCCCGAGGCCAAGCGCAAGGTGATCGGCGCCGAGTTCATCCGCGTCTTCGAGGAGGAGGCGGTCAAGCTCTCCGGCGCGCACTTCCTCGTGCAGGGCACGCTCTACTCCGACGTGATCGAGTCCGGCGGCCGCCGCGGCTCGGCGACGATCAAGTCGCACCACAACGTCGGCGGGCTGCCAGACGACCTGAGCTTCGAGCTGGTCGAGCCGCTGCGCATGCTGTTCAAGGACGAGGTGCGCGCCGTCGGCGCGGAGCTCGGGCTGCCGGAACGGCTCGTCTGGCGCCAGCCGTTCCCGGGGCCCGGCCTCGCGATCCGCATCGTCGGCGGCGAGGCGACCAAGGCGCGGCTCGATCTGCTGCGCGACGCCGACCACATCCTCCAGGACGAGATTCGCGGCGCCGGCCTCTACCGCGAGCTGTGGCAATCCTTCTGCGTGCTGCCCGACATCCGCACCGTAGGCGTGCAGGGCGACGAGCGCACCTACGGAAACGTGATCGTGATCCGCGCCGTGACCTCCGACGACGCGATGACCGCCGACTGGGCGCGCCTGCCCTACGACCTGCTCGAGCAGATCGCCTCGCGCATGATGGGCGAGCTGCGCGAGGTCAACCGTGTGGTGCTCGACATCACGAGCAAGCCGCCGGGCACGATCGAGTGGGAATGAAAAGCTCGCCGTTCGGGCGAGTTTTCAATCGCTGACCCGGGGTGCCGTGCGGCCCGCCGCCCTCGCGGCCGGTGGGCTATGATTCGCGGCCGGCCGCGCGGGTGCGTGGCCTGTTTTCTGTGCGCATGAAGACCTTCGTCGCCAAGCCGTCAGACCGCCAGCGGGACTGGTACGTCGTCGACGCCCAGGGCAAGACGCTCGGCCGCCTGGCGACGCAGATCGCGGACGTGCTGCGGGGCAAGCGCAAGCCGACCTACACGCCGCACATCGACACCGGCGACTTCGTGATCGTCGTCAACGCGGCGAAGATCGCCGTCACCGGCAACAAGCGCGCCGACAAGCTCTATCACCGCCACTCGGGCTACCCGGGCGGGCTGCGCACGCGGACGTTCGAGCAGATGATCACGCGCCGGCCCGAAGAGGTGATCCGGATCGCGGTCAAGGGGATGATGCCGCGCAACCGCCTGGCACGAAAGCAACTGACGAAGCTCAAGGTCTACGCCGGTCCCGAGCATCCGCACGTCGCCCAGCGACCGGCCGAGATGGAGTTGCGAGGCTGATGGCTGACGAACCCACCACGCCGCCGGAGGAGCAGCACGAAATCAACCCGCCGGAGGGCGAGAGCCCGGAGGCCATCAACCCCCCGGAGGAGGTCCAGGAAGCGGCGCCCGTCGAGGTCGAGTACGTCGAGGAGCGCGCGCCGCGCGAGAAGCCGGCGGTGCCCGGCGCGGATCTCGAGGTGGACATCGTGCCGGAGGGCGTTGACCCGCTCGCCGCCGCGAGCGTCGACCCCTACGCCGAGTACGACCAGGACGAGGCCCCGGCCGAGGAGGAGCTCGAGGACGTCGTCGTCGCCGCCCCGATCGAGGCCGTGGCGATCGACCTCGCCGCCGGCGCGCGCTACAGCGCGACCGGCAAGCGCAAGAGCGCGATCGCCCGTGTCACGCTGCGACCGGGCAGCGGCACCTACACGATCAACGGCCGCACGCTCGCCGAGTACTTCCCGCGCGAGACGCTGCAGCGCAACATCCGCCAGCCGCTCGAGACGGTCGGCTACGAGGAGCGCATGGACGTCGTCGCGCGCATGCACGGCGGCGGGGTCTCCTCGCAGGCCGGGGCGCTGCGCCACGGGATCTCGCGCGCGCTGCTGGAGGCCGATCCGAACCTGCGTGGCGAACTGAAGCGGCGTGGTTTCCTGACGCGCGACGCGCGCGCCAAGGAGCGCAAGAAGGCCGGCTTGAAGAAGGCGCGCAAGCGGCCGCAGTTCTCGAAGCGCTAGCGCCTCACACGCGCAACACTCCGGCAAGGTCGTGATGGGTCGAAGCCTGTTTGGAACCGATGGCGTTCGCGGCGTAGCCGGGGTCGAGATCACCGCCCAGCTCGCGCTCGCGCTCGGCCGGGCCGTCGTGCTGCACAGCGGCCTGGACGCGCCGCGCGCGCTCGTGATCCGCGACACGCGGGAATCCGGCGACATGCTGGAGGCGGCGCTCGCCGCCGGCATCGCCTCGGCCGGCGGGCAGGTGGCGCTCGGCGGCGTGCTGCCGACGCCGGCCGCGCCGCTGCTGGTCCGCCGTCACGCGTTCGACCTGGCGGTCGTGATCTCGGCCTCGCACAACCCCTACGGCGACAACGGGATCAAGTTCTTCGGCGGCGACGGATTCAAGCTCTCGGACGAGACCGAGCAGGAGATCGAGCTGCACATCGCCGAGGACGCCGGCGGCGGCGGACGCCGGATCGGGCGTATCAGTGCGATGCCGGGCACCGCCGAGGACTACCTGAGCGAGCTCGAGCGCCGCTTCGAGGGACTGTCGCTCGACGGCCTCGACGTCGTGCTCGACTGCGCCAACGGCGCCACGCATCGCGTCGCGCCGGAGATCTTCACGCGCCTGGGCGCGCGGGTGACGGCGCTCGGCGTCGCCCCCGACGGGCGCAACATCAACACCGGCTGCGGCTCGACCGACCTCGGTGCGCTGGCCGAGACGGTGCGCGAGGGCGGCCACGACCTCGGCTTCGCCTTCGACGGCGACGGCGACCGGCTGCTCGCGGTCGACCGCGACGGCACGCTGGTCGACGGTGACGAGCTGCTGTCGCTGGTCGCGCTGCATCTGCGCGATCGCGGAGCGCTCGTCGGCAACGGGGTCGCCGTCACGGTGATGACGAACTTCGGCTTCCACTCCGCAATGGCGCAGGCGGGGATCGAGGTGGCCACGACCGCGGTCGGGGACCGCTACGTGCTGGCGGCGCTGCGGGAGCGAGGCTGGACGCTCGGGGGCGAGCAGTCGGGACACATCATCGAGCTCGGCTTCGGCCCCTCTGGAGACGGCATCGCCGCGGCGCTGCTGGTGCTCGAAGCGCTCGACGGCGGCGACCTGCGCGGGCGGGCGGCGATGGCCAAGCTGCCGCAGCGGCTCGTCAACGTGCCGGTGCGCGACCGCGGCGCGCTCGCCGACGCCCCGGGCGTGAGCGAGGCGGTGGCGCGCGAGTCGGCCGCGCTCGACGGCCGCGGACGGGTGCTCGTGCGCCCGAGCGGCACCGAGCCGCTCGTGCGCGTGATGGTCGAGGCGCCCAGCGTCGAGGAGACAGACGCTGTCTGCGCACGCCTCGTTGCGGTCGTCGAACGCCTACTCGGGTAGTCTCGGGGTATGTGCGGAATCGTCGGTTACGTCGGTTCGCGCCCCGCCCAGGAGATCATCCTCGATGGGCTGCGCAAGCTCGAGTACCGCGGCTATGACAGCGCGGGCATGTCGCTGCTGGCGGACGGCGAGATCCATTCGGTGCGCGCCGTCGGCAACCTCGACCGCCTCGAGGCGGCTTTGGTCGGAGAGGCGCGCGCCGCGACGGCGACGCTCGCGCGGCCCGCGACGATCGGCATCGGCCACACCCGCTGGGCCACGCACGGTCGCGTCAGCGAGGAGAACGCCCACCCACTCGTCGACAACGCCGAGCACATCCACGTGGTCGTCAACGGGATCGTCGGCAACTACATGGCGCTGAAGGACCGCCTGCTCGCGCAGGGCACCACGTTCGCGACGGAGACCGACGCCGAGGTCATCGCGCACCTGATCGCCTCCAACTACAACGACGATCTCGCCGCCGCGGTGATCGCAGCGCTCGCGGAGCTCGACGGCTACTTCGCCTTTGTCGCGATGGCGCTCGAGGAACCCGACGTGCTCGTCGGCGCACGCCGCGAGTGCCCCCTGGTCATCGGGCGCGGAGACGGCGAGTCGTTCGTCGCCTCGGCCGTGCCGGCGTTCCTCGCACACACCAACCGCGTCCAGTACGTCGAGAACGGCGAGGTCGTGATCCTGCGCGCCGACGGCGTCGAGATCTGCGACTCGGCCGGGGCGCCGCGCGAGCGCGCGATCGCGACGATCGACTGGGACGAGGAGACCGCCGAGAAGGGCGGCTACGACACGTTCATGCTGAAGGAGATCCACGAGCAGGCGCAGGGGCTCGCGGAGACGATCGCCGACCGCACCGCGCGCGGCGACCGGGTCGAGCTCGCCGATCCGGGCGTGCTCGACGAGGACATCCTGCGCGGAGTCGAGCGGGTCGCCTTCGTCGGCTGCGGCACCGCCTACCACGCCGGTCTGCTCGGGCGCTACGCGCTCGAGGAGTGGGCGCAGATGCGCGCGGAGGTCGACGTCGCATCGGAGTACCGCTACCGCCATCCGATCCTCGGACCGGACGATCTGGTCGTCGGCATCTCGCAGTCCGGGGAGACCGCCGACACGCTCGCGGCGATGCGGCTAGCGAGCGAGCGCGGCGGGCGGGTGATGGCGCTCACCAACACGATGGGCTCGCAGGCCACCCGCGACGCCGACGCGGTGCTCTACACGCGCGCCGGACTGGAGATCGGCGTCGCCGCGACCAAGACGTTCGTCTGCCAGGTCGGCGCGGTCTACCTGCTCGCGCTGCGACTCGCCGAGTTGCGCGGGACGCTTCCCGCCACCCGCATCGCCGAGCTCGTGGCGGAGCTGCGGCGGTTGCCACGGCTCGTCGAGGAACTTCTGGAGCGCGTCACGCCGGCGGTCGAGGCGGTCGCGGAGTCCTGCTGGCAGGCCGATTTCTTCCTCTACATCGGCCGCCAGGCCGGGCTGCCGATCGCGCTCGAGGGGGCGCTCAAGCTGAAGGAGATCGCCTACGTCTCGACCGACGCCTACGCGTCCGGCGAGATGAAGCACGGGCCGATCGCGATGCTCGACGAGCGCACGCCCGTGGTCTGCGTGGCGACCGCCTCGCCGGTGCTGGGGCGGGTGCTCGACAACGTCGAGACCGTTCGCGCCCGCGGCGCGAAGGTGATCGCGATCACAAGCGACGGCGACGACACGGTTGCCCGCCACGTCGAGTCGACGATCCCGGTGCCCGCGACCGACCCGATGCTCTCTCCGCTGCTGGCGGTGATTCCGCTGCAGCTGCTTGCCTACTCGATCGCTCGCCGGCGTGGCCTGAACGTCGACCAGCCGCGCAACCTGGCGAAGACCGTCACGGTCGAGTGATCTGACGGGGTGGGGTAGCCTCGTCAGCGTGGTGAGCCCGGGAATCGGCCTGGATCTGCTCGAGATCGAGCGCATGGAGCGCGCGCTCTCGCGCCGCCCGGCGCTCGCGAACCGCCTGTTTCGCCCCGGCGAGCTCGAATACTCCGGCTCGCGCGGGCGCCCCGCCCAGCACCTCGCGGCCCGCTTCTGCGCGAAGGAGGCCGTCTCCAAGGCGCTCGGCCTGGCCGTCTTCTCGCCGCAGGACGTCGAGGTGCTCGGGGGCGGCGCCGCGGTCGGGTTGGCGCTGCACGGCGCCGCGCGCGCGCGGGCGCAGGAGCTGGGCGTCCAGGTGGACGTTTCGCTGACGCACACGCGCGGTATGGCCGCGGCCGTGGCGGTGCTGCGATGAGCCTGGCCGGCTGGCTCGAGCCGCTGCCGGACGCCGAACGGATGCGCGCCGTCGACCGCTGGGCGATCGACGAGCAGGGCGTCCCGTCGCTCGAGTTGATGGAGCGAGCCGGCGAGGGGCTCGCTGAGCTGGCCGCGGCGATGGCGCCGGAGGGACGGATCGTCGTCGTCGCCGGCAAGGGCAACAACGGCGGCGACGGTCTGGTCGCCGCACGGCTGCTGCGCGCGCGCGGTCGCGAGGTGGACGTGCTGGCTGCGGATGGAACGGGGGAGCTCTCCGGCGACGCCGCCGTGATGCTCGAGCGCCTGGGCGGCGCGTCACCGCTCGAGCTGGCGAGCACGGGGATCGCCCCCGACGCCGCGCTGGTGATCGACGCGCTGCTCGGAACCGGTGCGAGTGGCGAGCCGCGCGGGGCGATCGCCGCGGCGATCGGCGCCATTCGCGACAGCGGCGCTGCCGTGCTCGCGGCGGACGTGCCCAGCGGGGTCGACGCGTCGAGCGGCGAGGCCGCGGAGCTTGCCGTCGTGGCGAGCGCGACCGCGACGTTCCACGCCGCCAAGCCGGGCCTGTGGATCGAGCCCGGGCGCGGGCACGCCGGACGCGTGAGTGTGATCGACATCGGGATCCCCGATGGCGCGCCGGTGGCGGCCGATGTCGGCCTGCTCCGCGACGAGGTGCTCGAGCTGATCCCGCGCCGCGGCGTCCACTCGACGAAGTTCACGAGCGGGCGTGTGCTGGTCGCTGGAGGCTCGCCGGGGTTGACCGGTGCGCCGTGTCTGGCGGCGCTCGGCGCCGCCCGCGCCGGCGCCGGCTACGTGACCGTCTGCGTCCCGGCGTCGCTGTCGCTCGTGTTCGAGTCGCGGCTGCTGGAAACGATGACGATCGCGCTCGCCGACGAGGACGGGGCGCACACGCCCGCCGGCGTGGCGACGCTGGCGGAGGCGGCGGCCGCGCGCGGTGGCGCGCTCGTGCTCGGCCCGGGTCTCGGCCGCAGCGCGGGCGCGGCGGCCTTCGTGCGCGCGGCGCTTGACGGGGTGTCGCTGCCGGTCGTGCTCGACGCGGACGGCCTCAACGTGTTCGCCGGAGATCTGGAGGCGCTCGGCGGACGCGCGGCGGTGCTCACGCCCCATGAGGGGGAGCTGGGACGCCTGCTCGGTGTGGACGGGGCGGCGGTCGCGGCGGCGCGCCTGCGCCACGCTCGGGAGGCCGCCGCACGCTGCGGCGCGGTGGTCGTGCTGAAGGGCGACGACACGCTGGTCGCGGCGCCCGGTGGACCGGTCGCCGTCAGCCCGGGGGCGTCGCCCGCGCTCGCGACGGCGGGCACCGGCGACGTGCTGTCGGGGGTGCTCGCAGCGATGCTGGCGAAGGGGCTCGACCCGTTCGAGGCGGCCTGCGCGGCGGTTCGGCTGCACGCGCTGGCGGGCGTGCACGCCGCGGAGCGCCACGGCGGCCAGGGCGTGATCGCCTCCGATGTCGTCGAGTCGCTCTCGGCGGTGCGAGGGTCGTGAGGGCGGAGGTGAGCGGCTGATGGCCGCCGTCGAGCCGCTGGTGTGTGCGCGCGCGGTGGCGCGGATCAACCTCGCGGCGATCGAGCGCAACAGCACGCGGCTCGCGGCGGCGAGTCCGGCTCTGTGCGCCGTGGTGAAGGCGAACGCCTACGGGCACGGCGCCGTGGAGTGCTCGCGGGCGGCGCTCTCCGGCGGCGCCTCGTGGCTGGCGGTCGCCGCCGCCGCGGAGGCGGCGGAGCTGCGCGAGGCCGGCGTGGGGGCGAGGATCCTGGTGATGGGGGCGCTCACGCGGGAGGAGCTGGAGCTGGCGCGAGCGGCGGGCGCCGATTTCGTCGCCTGGACCGACGAGTTCCTGGATTGGCTGGTTGCGCTCGGCGGCGGGCGCGTGCACATCAAGCTCGACAGCGGGATGGGCCGGCTCGGCACCCGCGACGGGGCGCTCGCGGACGCGCTCGCGGCGCGCGTCGCGCAGAGCGAGTCGCTCGAGCTGGTCGGTGCGATGACCCACCTCGCGACCTCCGAGGAGGCTGACCGGACGTTCATGGAGAGCCAGCTGGAACGCTTCTCGAGCTGGATGGGGCCGATGCGCGCACGCCACCCCGGGCTGATCGTGCATGCCGAGAACAGCGCCGCGCTGCTCGGCGCCGGGCGGGCGCGCTTCGACATGGTGCGCTGTGGCGGCGCCGTCTACGGCCTCGACCCCTTCGGCGTCGATCCGGGCACGTGGGGCCTCGAGCCGGCGCTCGAGCTTCGCTCGTGGGTGGCGGCCGTGAAGCGGTGTGAGACCGGGGAGAGCGCCGGCTACGGGCGGCGCTTCGTGGCCGAGCAGCCGACCGAGCTGGCGGTCGTGCCGGTCGGCTACGGCGACGGCGTGCGCCGCCTGCTGACCAACAACGCCGAGGTGCTGATCGGCGGGCGCCGGCGGCCGCTGGTCGGCACCGTCAGCATGGACAACCTGACGGTCGACCTCGGGCTCGACAGCGGAGTCGCGGTCGGTGCGCCGGTGATCCTGCTCGGCACGGACGGGGAGGAGCGGATCGGCGCCGAGGAGATCGCGGCGCGGCAGAGCACGATCAACTACGAGATCACCTGCGCGCTCAGCCCACGCGTCCCGCGCGACTACCACCGGGACGGCGCCCACCCATGAGCGAGCGCGCGAGCGCGCTCGAGCTCGCGCGCGAGGCTCTGCGCGACACCCCGTGCTGGGTCGTCGGCGGCGCGGTGCGGGACGAGCTGCTCGGCGGCGCCCCGAGCACCGACCTCGACCTCGTGATCGCGGGCGAGGTCGCGCCGGCCGCCCGCGCACTGGCTCGCGCGGCCCGCGCCAAGGCGTTCTCGCTCTCCGACGATTTCGGCAGCTGGCGCGTCGTCGCGCGGGCGCGCGACTGGCAGGTGGACATCAACCCGCTGCGCGGCGAATCGCTCGAGTCAGACCTGCTGGCGCGCGACTTCACGATCAACGCGATCGCCCGGCCGCTTGCGGGCGGCGAGCTGATCGATCCGCTCGGCGGGGCGGCGGACCTCGCGGCGCGGCGTCTGCGGATCGTCGCGCCCGCGGCGCTCGCCGACGACCCGCTGCGCGCGCTGCGGCTCGTGCGCCTGGCCTGCGAGCTCGGCTTCGACGCCGACGCGGCGGCCCGCGAAGCCGCTCGGGCGGCGGCGCCAGGCCTCGCGCGCGTTTCGAGCGAACGTGTCTACGCCGAGCTGCGGCGCGTGATCGCCAGCGAACGTGCCGGCTGGGGGATGCGCCTGGCGCTCGAACTGGGCCTGTGCGCGGTCGTCCTGCCCGAGCTCGAGCTGCTGCGTGGGGTGCGCCAGAGCGGCTACCACCATCTCGACGTGCTCGAACACACGCTCGCCGTGCTCGACAGCGCCATGGAGCTCCAGCGCGCGCCCGAGGCGTTCCTCGGGGAGGAGCACGCGCAGGCCGTGCGGGTGCTGCTGGCGCGCCCGCTCGCCGACGAGCTGACCCGCGGTGACGCGCTGCGCCTCGGCGCGCTGATGCACGACATCGCCAAGCCGCAGACCCAGACGATCGCGCCCGACGGGCGCATCGGCTTCCCCGCCCACGACCTGCTCGGCGCTGAGTTGTCCCGCGCGATCCTCGGGCGGCTGCGGGCGGCCGAGCGCCTGCGCGCACACGTCGCGGCGCTCACGCGCCACCACCTGCGGCTCGGCTTCCTCGTGCCCGCGGCGCCGCTCTCGCGACGCGAGCTCTACGGCTACCTCGACGCGTGCGACCCGGTCTGGGCGGACGTGACGCTGCTGTCCGTAGCGGACCGCCTCGCGACGCGCGGCGCGCGCTCCGAACAGGCGATCGGCCGCCACCTCGAACTGGCGAGCGCGGTCATCGGCGAGGCGCTGCGCTGGCAGCTCCACGGGCGCCCGCCGGCGCTTGTGCGCGGGGACCAGCTGGCCGACGTGCTCGGGATCGAGCCCGGGCCGCTGCTCGGCGAGCTGCTCGCCGCGATCGCGCAGGAGGCGTTCGCCGGCGATCTGAGGACTCCGGCCGATGCGATCGCGTTCGCAGCCTCGCGGATTGCGTAGGCTTCCCGGCGTGCCGGAGTGCATCTTCTGCAGGATCGCCGCCGGCGAGCTGCCGGCGACGGTGATAGCCGAAAGCGAGCGGGCGCTCGCGTTCATGGACATCAGCCCGGCGACCCGCGGTCACGCGCTCGTCATCCCGCGCGCGCACTCGCAGGACATCCACGACATCGCGGGCGAGGATCTCGCCGCGACCGTGGCGCTGGCGCAGCGCGTCGCGGACCGTGCCACCGGACCGCTGGGCGCCGCCGGGGTCAACCTGATGCATTCCGCGGGCCGTGCCGCGTGGCAGACCGTCTTCCACTTCCACATCCACGTCATCCCCCGCTACGAGGGCGATCCACTGGCGCTGCCGTGGGTGCCGCGGCCCGGCGATCCGGCCGAGATCGCCGCCGCCGGCGCCCTGCTCGCAGCGGACTGAGGGGCCTCGCGGCGGGGCTGCGGGGCGGGTTGGGGCGGAGCTGCGGGCGCGGCGGAGCGTCTGTCGGGCGCGGCGGGCCGTCCGCGGTTTGCTGCAATTTTCGTGCCTTGTGCGCTACGTGGGGCGCCAGTTGGTGTTGAATAGGTTGATGAAGCGCAAGCTTGTACCTGTTGTCACGATCCTTGTCATGCTCGCGATCCCGGCGCTGGCGTCCGCCACGCTGACGGAGATCGGCGCCGTGGGCTTCGGCGTGGGGAGCACTTCGGCGACCGGCGTCACCGGAACCACCGGCAAGACGGGCACGACCGGCAAGAGCGGCAAGACGGGCACGAGCGGCAAGGGCAAGACCGGGAGCAGCGGCAAGGGCGGCAAGACGGGCGCCAGCGGAAAGACGGGCGCCAGCGGGACCACCGGGACCACCGGCACGACGGGCACCACCGGCCCGACCGGCGCCACGTCGGTGACCGGACCGCTCGCGGCCTGCCCGGGCGCCCCCTGCGAGGTCGTCAGCGAGACGACCGGGATGCAGGTCAAAGTCGGCTCCACGAACGCTCCGACGACGATCCCGCGCAACGGGGTGATCGTCGCCTGGACGATCCGCCTGAGTCTCCCCACCGCGAGTCAGATCGCGTTCTTCGACCAGCACGAGGGCGGCCCGGCGGAGGCCGGCATCGCGATCATCAAGCAGACCAAGGGGCTCGACTACCAGCTCGTCGCGCAGAGCCCGCTGATCCAGCTGCAGCCGTACTTCGGCGAGACCGCCCAGTTCCCGCTGGCCACGACGATCCCGGTCCAGAAGGGCGAGCGGATCGCGCTGACGGTTCCGACCTGGGCGCCGGCGCTGGCGATCAAGCTCGGAAACACGACCTCGTGGCGCGCCAGCCGCCCGAAGAACACCTGCACCAGCTCCACCGAGGCCTCCACGCAGACCTCGCAGACGACCGCCGGCGCGACCGTCCAGTACGCGTGCCTCTACCAGACGGCGCGGCTGCTGTACACGGCCACGCTGGTCTCTACGCCGTAGCGGCGCCGTAGCGGCGCCCGAGCAGCTCGCCGCTCGCCCGCTACTAGGTCGAGCCGGTCGGCGCGAGCACCCCGCCGGAGCTGGTGCTGCCGGCTCCCGTCTCGCTCGTCGTGCCCGCGGAGCTTGTCGTACCGGTTCCCGTCCCGGCGGTGCTCGTGGTGCCCGTCCCGGTCGCCGTGCCGCCGTTGGTCGCGCCGGCGGCGGAGGTCGTGGTCGGTGTGGTCGTCCCGGCCGTCGAGGTCGTACCGCTCGAGGGCGTGCCGGTCGCGGTGCTCGTGGACCCTGTGGTCCCGATCGAGGCGGTGGAGCCGCTGGAGGCGTCGGAGCTGGACGGGCCCGCGTCGTCGAGCGCCTTGTTGCTCAGCACCGGGACGAGCGCCGGTGAGCTGGTCGGCACGTCGTCGCTGATCGTCGTGCCGCCGCAGGCCGCCAGCGCCACGGCGCTGAGCGCGGCCCCCGCCACCAGCAGCGATCGCGACCTGCGCGCCACCTGCTCACGCTCCGAGCGGACCCATGCGACGCCCGCACGTCGGGCAGTCGTTGAGGTCGCGCTGGGCGAGCTGGTCGCACCACGGGCAGACGCGGAGGTTCTCGACCGCCCACGGCAGCTTCGAGCGCGACGGCGCGAGCGGCAGCAGCTTGCCGACCGCCTCGAGCCTCTCGCCGGTGTCGCGGTCGGTGTAGATCCGGTCCGGCTCGGCCTCCACGATCACCTCGCGGCCGCTCGAGGGTGTGCGTAGCCGGTAGCGGTTGCGTTCGCTCATTCGGAGCAGATGGTAGCGACGAAAGCGTGCTGGCACCCGCGCCGCGGGCTTATATAGAGTTCCGCCGCGATGGCGGAACGCAGTCCGGGAGGGAGAACGCTGGTCGGCGGCGCGGCCGTTGCGCTGCTCGCGATTGCGCTGGGCGGGTGCGCGCTGAAGGGCGGCCAGAACGTCAGCCTGCTCGAGGGTAAGACGCTCTTCATCAAGAACTGCGCGTCCTGCCACACACTTGCCCGAGCCAACGCCAAGGGCCTGATCGGGCCCAACCTCGACGACGCCTTCGTCGAGAGCCTCCAGTCCGGCTTCGGCCGCAACGTGATCGGCGGGATCGTCGAGCAGCAGATCGAGTACCCCAACAGCGGCGGTCGCATGCCGAAGCTGCCTCTGACGACGCGACAGGCGGCCGACATCGCAGCCTACGTCCAGTACGCGGCGGCCAGGCCGGGCCAGGACACCGGCCTGCTGGCGAGCGTCGGCAGCTCCACGTTCGGGCCTCCGGCCGTCGAGAAGGACGGCAAGCTCGCAATCTCGGCGAACCCCAGCGGGCAGCTGCTCTACACCGTCAAGGCCGCCACCGCGACAGCCGGCCCGGTCACGATCTCGATGACCAACATGTCCGGCGTCGACCACAACCTCGCGATCGCGCAGGGTTCCAGCGTGCTCGGCGCGACGCCGATCAGCTCGAGCGGCACGCACTCGATCACGCTCGACCTCAAGCCCGGCATCTACACCTTCTTCTGCCAGGTCCCCGGCCACCGCGCCGCCGGGATGTTCGGGACGCTGACGGTCAAATAGGGGTGCTCGCGGCCGCCGTTCGGCGGCCGCTGCGCGCCTGCTGGGGTGGGGCGGGTGCTGGGGTGGGGCGGGTGCTGGGGTGGGGCGGGACGGTGGCGGCCCGGCCGGCCGCCCGCAGACACCCGCGCCACGCGCGCCGCGCGGCCGCGCGCAACCGCCCGCGCCACGCACCCCACGCGGCCCCGCACCCCACCCGACACGA
This sequence comes from uncultured Solirubrobacterales bacterium, assembly GCA_963830975.1. Classification (GTDB taxonomy): domain Bacteria; phylum Actinomycetota; class Thermoleophilia; order Solirubrobacterales; family Solirubrobacteraceae; genus Palsa-513. The sequence continues at coordinate 1,680,971 of CAWHOI010000004.1, read as the reverse complement.
GTGTTGCGGCGCCAGCCGCAACACTCGCCTCTAGAGCGCCCGCACAACCAGCACGATCGCGATGATCGTGCCGAACACCGCAATCACCCACAGCAACAGCCGGAACATGTCGCCCTCGCTGCGCAGCGGGTTTCGCATCAGCGCGCGACCGGCAAACCGGCCCGGCGCGCAGCGGGCGCGCAAGCGCCCGCGAGCACCCCCGCGAGCACCCCCATCAGATCACGTAGACCGTCGTGAAGACGACGATCCACATGATGTCGACGAAGTGCCAGTAGATGCCCGGGACGTTCAGCCCCTTGTGCTGCTCCGGGCTGTAGTGGCCGCGGAACGAGCGGATCGTCGCGAACGACAGCAGGATCAGGCCGATGCAGACGTGCGCTCCGTGCAGGCCGGTCAGGCCGTAGAAGATCGTGGCCTGCGCGCTGTCGCGCGGGGCGAACCCGAGGTGCACGTACTCGTTGATCTGGATGAACAGGAACGTCGCGCCGAGCATGAACGTGCTGAGGATCCCGGCGCGCAGCCCGAAGCGGTTGCCGCGCTTGATCGAGGTCTCGGCCCAGTGCAGCGTGAACGACGACGAGATCAGGATCGCCGTGTTGAAGCCCGCCACCGCCACCGGAATCGTCGTGCCCGGGGCGGGCCAGGGGTCTCCTTCGGCGATGCGGATGAAGAAGTAGGCTGTGAAGAAGGCCCCGAAGATCATGATCTCCGAGATGATGAAAAGCAGCATGCCGAGCGTCGGCGCATCGACGCGGGAGGAGCGGTGCGCCTCGATCGGGCCGTGATGCGCCTCGCCGTGAGCTCCTCCGTGCGAGGGGTCGTGTGCTCCGTGGGCGACGCTGGCGGCTTCCATGACGGCTCCGATCAGCCTGCGGTGACGGTGTCGGGGGCGGTCGAAACGACGTGCTCCACGGGACAGGCGGCGTAGCGGCGCACGCGGCCGATCAGGTCGGCCCGCAGCCAGCCGGACTTGGTCTCCGGCAGCGTCGAGATCACCACGCGGCTGACGCGGAAGAACTGCAGCGCGTTCATCGTCGCGGTGAACGGATCGGGGTCGCCGACCAGGCCGGCGACGACGAGGCCCGCGTCACGCAGCCGGCCGAGCACGTCGGCGAGATGCTCCTGCGCGGCGGAGACCTCCCGGCCCGCGGCGCCGAGCGCCGGCACGACCACTATGAACAGGTGCTCGCCGCCGGAGCCGGCCAGCTCGGTCAGGCGCGCGGTCAGCTCGTCGCTTGAGGCGGTTTGGTTGGCGACAACCAGCGTCGTGTCGTTCGGCGGGGGGCTGTCCTCGTCGATGTCGCTGATCACGTGCTGAACGGCGATGCCCGATGCCTCGGCGACGCGCTCCACGAGGTCTCGGCGCAGCCAGCCGGAGGCGGTCGCCGGCAGCGTCGAGATCACGATCTCATCCGGCTTGCGTTCGCCGATCGCGTCCAGCGTCGCGTGGAACGGGTCGGCGTCGCCGACCTCGCCGGTCGCGTCGAAGCCTTCCTCGGCCAGCACCGACAGGGCCAGGTCGAGGCGCACCTGGGCGGCGTCGCGCACTGAGTCGAGGTAGATCACCGATCCCCGCCGCGGGCGGCTCTGGGGGATCACGAGACGGATCGCCAGCGACGGGTTGACCTTCGCCTTCTGCGCCAGCAGTTCGCGCAGGCGGCGGCCGCCGAGCGTCTCGTTGGCGACTACGAGGATCTCGGTCATCGTTGCACGCTCATTCCTGTGCGGCCATCGCGAGGCTGCCGGCCGGCGCCGGTACCTCCGCCCCGTCGCGGAAGACGGCGTGCACCGCTCCGGGCACCCCGTACTCGTAGGGGCCACCGACGATCGTCGGCAGCGAGTCGAAGTTGAAGATCGGCGGCGGCGAGGAAACCTGCCACTCGAGCGTCAGCGCGCGCCACGGGTTGGCGACCGCACGCGGACCGCCGCGCCAGCTGACGATCATGTTGTAGACGAAGATCAGCGTCGAGAGCCCGAGCGCGAAGCTGGCGAAGGAGATCAGCAGGTTCCACGTCGCGAACTGCGTCGAGTAGTCGGCGACGCGGCGCGGCATGCCCTCGATCCCGATCAGGTGCATCGGCGCGAAGGTCAGGTTGAAGAAGATCAGCGTCGTCCAGAAATGCCAGCGGCCGAGCCGCTCGTCATACATCCGCCCCGTCATCTTCGGGAACCAGTAGTAGACCCCGGCGAAGATCGTGAACACGGAGCCGCCGAACAGCACGTAGTGGATGTGGGCGACGATGAAGTAGGTCTTGCTGACGTGCAGGTCGAACGGCACCATCGCGAGCATCACGCCGGAGATGCCCCCGAGCGTGAACATCGTGATGAAGCCCATCGCCCAGAGCATCGGCGTGTCCATGTGCAGCACGCCTCGCCACAGCGTCGCGAGCCAGGAGAAGATCTTCACGCCGGTCGGGACGGCGATGATCGCGGTCGTGATCATCATCGGGTCGCGGATCCAGCCGGGCATGCCCGAGGTGAACATGTGGTGCGCCCAGACGGTGAAGCCGAGCACGACGATCGCGAGCAGCGAGAAGGCCATCATCCGGTAGCCGAAGATCGGCTTTCTCGCCTTGACGGCGACGACCTCGCTGATGATCCCGAAGCCGGGCAGCATCATGATGTAGACGGCCGGGTGCGAGTAGAACCAGAACACGTGCTGGTACATCAGGACGTCGCCACCGTGGCCCGCGTTGAAGAAGTTGAAGCCGAGCGCGCGGTCGAGCAGCACGAAGAACTGCGACGCCGCGATGAACGGCGTCGCGATGACGACCAGCAGCGAGGTCGAGAAGTTCGCCCAGACCAGCAGCGGCATCCGGAAGAAGCTCATCCCGGGCGCACGCATCGTGATGATCGTGACCAGGAAGTTGAGCGCCGTCGCGATCGACGACGCGCCGGCGAACTGCACGCCGAGCGTGAAGAACACCTGCCCGATCGGCGCCGTGGTCGAGAGCGGCGCGTAGGCGGTCCAGCCCGAGGCGAAGGAGCCGCCGGGGGCGAAGAACGAGCCGAGCAGCATCAGCCCGGCGATCGGCAGCAGCCAGAACGACAGCGCGTTCAGGCGCGGGAAGGCCATGTCCGGCGCGCCGATCATCAGCGGCAGCACGAAGTTGGCGAGGCCGGCGAAGACCGGGATCACGAACAGGAAGATCAGCAGTGTGGCGTGAACCGAGAACAGCCCGTTGTAGGTGTTCGCGTCGACGAACTTGCCGCCCGGCTGCGCGAGCTGCACGCGCATCAGCATCGCGAACATCCCGCCGATCATGAAATACAGGAACGAGTGCACGACGTACTGGACGCCGATCACCTTGTGGTCGGTGTTGACGCGGAAGTAGTCCTTCCAGCTGCGCGCGCCATGCCCGGAGTGGTCCTCCGGTCGCGTCGGTCGACCGATCGCCCAGTAGAACCAGTAGTCGAACGCTCCGAGGCCGATCAGGAAGGCGAACGGCGCGGCGATCATCGCCACCTGCAGCACGGCCGTGCCGTCCAGCACCGGGTGGTAGTGGGAGGCGGCGCGGATCGGCAGCACGATCGCGTAGGCCAGGCCGATCCCGAGCGGGGTCGCGAGGATGCCCCGGTGCAGGCCGGGTGCGCGAAGCCGGGCGATCATTGCGATCCCTCCTTGGTTGCTGTCGTTGAGCCCCCACCGGGTGCGTAGGCCGTCCAGCCGCGCGCGGCGGACGCGCTCGCGCTCGCCGCGCCGCCGCCGCCGCTGTGGAGGGCCGTGGTCTGGGTTGCCGCGGGCCCGCTGTAGCCGTGCTCGGCGAGCCAGGTGTTGAAGACGGCGCGGCTGACGATGTGCAGCGTCGAGCGCATCGTGGAGTGGCCGTAGCCGCACAGCTGGTTGCAGATGATCGGGTAGGAGCCAAGCCGGTCAGGAGTGGCCCTGAAGTTCGTCGTCAGACCCGGCACGGCGTCCTCCTGGATGCGGAAGGCTGGAACCCAGAACGTGTGTATCACGTCCACCGAATGGATCTCGAAGTTGACCGGCTGGTTGATCGGCAGATACAGCTGGTAGGCGACGATCGGCTTGCCCTGGGCGTCGTGGTAGGTCGGGTAGGAGAAGGTCCACTCGAACTGCTGTCCGGTCACGCCGATCGGGATCTCGCCCGGCTGCTTGACGCCGATGTCGTGCAGCACGATCGCGGCGTAGACGACCAGCGCCGCGATCAGCGCGGAGGGCAGAGCGGTCCAGATCACCTCGAGCTGCGTGTTGCCGTGGATCGGCGGGCCGTCGAGGCGCTCCTCGCCGGGACGCATCCGCCAGCGGAAGGCCGAATACAGCACCACCGTCGTGACGAGCACGAAGATCGGCACCGTCACGCAGATCAGGACGTAGTAGAGCGTGTCGATCGTGTGCGCCTGCTTCGCCGCCGCCGGCGGGAACCACGGAATCAGCAGGCCGATCACGATCCCGATCGCCGCCGCCACGACGCCGATCGCAAGCAGGCGGAGCAGCGTGTGCGAGCTGACCGGTGGCCGGTGGGGTGTCGTCGAGCCGCGCGTCTCCTCCATCGCGTCGGGCATCCTATTGCGAAGTAGCGACGGACGCCAAACGCGTGGCGAGCCGCTCAGTGGCCGGGGGGCAGCTCGGCCAGCTCGTCGCGGGCGCTGCGGATCCAGCGCACGATCACCGGGATCGCGATCAGCAGGCCGACGATCGTGAAGATGATGCTCACCGTCACGCCGACCAGCGCCAGCGTCAGCCCGACCGTCGCCAGGATCGGAAGCAGCGACGGCTTCGGGATGTGCAGCTGTTCGCCGGTCGGCGGGGTCTCGCCGTCGAGCTGGCTCATCACGAGAGGTAGATCGCCGCGACGACGAACGTCAGGCCGAACATGAACAGCGAGAACGCCGCCAGCAGGAGCCCGGTGCGGATGTTCTTGCGTGCCAGCTTGCGATCCACGGCGCTGGATCCTACAGATGGCGGTCGGCGACCATCGACGCGAACAGCAGCGCCAGGTAGGCGAGCGAGAACAGGTAGAGCGTCAGCGCCGAGCGGCGGTCGGCGCGGAAGTACAGCCGCACGGCGCCGTAGACGAAGCCGATCCCCAGCAGCATCGAGACGGCCAGGTAGATGTCGCCAAAGCCGCCCGAGCAGAACGGCAGCTGCGTCACGGCGTAGAGCAGGATCGAGTAGATCAGGATCTGGCGGCGCGTCTCGGCCTCCCCGCGCGCGACCGGCATCATCGGCACCTTGACCTTCGCGTACTCGTTCTTCATCAGCAGGCTGAGCGCCCAGAAGTGCGGCGGCGTCCAGTAGAAGACGATCGCGAACAGCAGCACCGCGGTCCAGCTCAGATGGCCGGTGGCGGCGGCCCAGCCGACCAGCGGCGGGACGGCGCCGGCAGCCCCGCCGATCACGATGTTCTGCGGCGTGCGTCGCTTGAGCCAGATCGTGTAGACGCCTACGTAGCCGACGAACCCGCACAGCGAGAGGCCGGCGGCAAGCACGTTCACACTCGTCGCCAGCAGCAGCACGCTCGCCAGCGCGAGCAGCACGCCGTAGATCAGCGCCGAGCGCGGTGCGACGCGTCCGCTCGGCAGCGGCCGGTTGGCGGTGCGGGCCATCTGCCCGTCGATGTCGCGGTCCCAGTAGTGGTTTATGGCGCCGGCTCCGCCGGCTGATAGATAGCCGCCCAGGCAGGTGAGCAGAACGCGGCCTGGCGAGGGGTCCGCGGCCACATACATGGTCGTCACCGTGGTCAGCAGCAGCAGCGACTGGACCTTCGGCTTGGTCAGCGAGACGTAGTCGGCGAGCAGCTGGCGCGTGTCGGCGAGCGCGCCCGCCGCCGGCGTCGGGGTGAGGCGCGAGGCCTCCATCAGACAGGCGCCCCGGACTCCGCCCCCGTGTTCGCCGCGACCGGCGCCGCCACCGACCTGCGCGGGGTGGTTCCGTTGCGCTCCACCTCACGGCGGATGTCCTTCATCGGCTCGAGCGAGCGCACCCGCGGGATCACGTCGAAGTTGTTCTCCGGCGGCGGCGAGGGCACGAACCACTCGAGCGTGTTGCCCCGCCACGGATCGGGCCCGGCGAGCGCGCCGGAGCGCAGCGAGCGCATCACGTTGACGACCGTGACCAGCACGCCGGCGGCGAGGATCCACGAGCCGACGGTCGAGATCTGGTTGTAGAGCTGCAGGTGGCCGACGTTGTCGTACTCGTAAATGCGGCGGGGCATCCCGTCGAGCCCCAGCGAGTGCTGGATCAGGAAGGTCGTCAGCGTGCCGACGAACATCAGGCCGCAGGACCACTTGCCGAGCGTCTCGCTGAGCATCCTCCCGGTCATCTTCGGGAACCAGTAGTAGATCGCCGTGAAGATGCCGAAGACCGAGCCGCCGATCAGCACGAAGTGCAGGTGTGCGACGACGAAGTAGGTGTCGTTCAGCTGCCAGTCGACCGGGAAGATCGCGAGGAACACGCCCGTGATGCCGCCGATCGTGAACAGCGAGATCGAGCTGGCGGCGAAGATCAGCGGGGTGCGGAACTCGATCGAGCCCTGCCAGAGCGTGCCGATCCAGTTGAAGATCTTGACCCCGGTCGGAACCGCGATCAAAAACGACGCGATCATCGCGAAGATCAGCACGACCACCGGCGTGGGCGTGGTGAACATGTGGTGGATCCAGGTCAGCAGTCCGAGGAAGGCGATCAGGACCGTCGAGGCGGCGATCGCCTTGTAGCCGAAGATCGGCTTGCGCGCGAAGACCGGCAGGACCTCGGAGATGATCCCGAACGCGGGCAGCACCATCACGTAGACCTCGGGATGCCCGAAGAACCAGAACAGGTTCTGCCACAACAGCACCGAGCCGCCCTGGGTCGGGTCGTAGAAGTGGGTGCCGAAGTGGCGGTCGAGCAGCAGCATCGTCACCGCGGCGGCGATCACCGGCAGCGCCACGATCAGCAGCAGCGAGTAGGTCAGGATCGACCACACGAACAGCGGCAGACGCGACCAGGTCATCCCGGGCGCGCGCATGTTCGCGATCGTGGCGAAGAAGTTGATCGCGCCGATCAGCGAGGCGATGCCGGTCAGGTGTATCAGGTAGATCCAGGCGTCCACGCCGCCCGATGGCAGGTAGGTCGACTCGGCCAGCGGCACCGTCGCGATCCAGCCCGCCTCGGGCGGATTCCAGAAGACGGAGGCGTAGAAGACGACGCCGCCGGCGACGAACAGCCAGTAGGAGATCGCGTTCAGGCGCGGGAACGCCACGTCGCGGGCGCCGATCATCAGCGGCACGAAGTAGTTGCCGAGGCCCGCCATCATCGGCACGACGAAGAGGAAGATCATCGTCGTCCCGTGCATCGTGAAGAGCTGGTTGTAGACCTCGGGCGAGATCAGGTTGTTGTTCGCGACGCCCAGCTGCAGGCGCATCATCAGGGCCTCGACGCCGCCGACGATGAAGAACACGAACGAGGTGACGATGTAGAGGATCCCGATCCGCTTGTGATCGGTGGTCGTCAGCCAGCCGGCCAGGCCGTGCGGCTCGCGCTCGACGCGGTCGACGACGATCTGGGGGACGGGTGTGAGGGTCGCGGTGGCCATTGAAGTCGTCAGATTCTCATGGGTTCTCGACGGCAGCGGCGCCGGTCCGCCCACTCAGCGCGGAGCGCCCCGCGGCGCCGCCGTTCTTGGCCGCCTTGAGGCCGGCCTCCAGCGTGTGCAGCCAGGCGAGCCACTTGGCGGGAGGCAGCGCCGTGACCAGGGCCTTCATCGTCGCGTGGCCGCGGCCGCACAGGAACGCGCACTGTCCACGGAACGTGCCGGGCTTGGGGATGTTGAACCAGGTCCAGTTCGTGTAGCCGGGCACGGCCTGCACCTTGCCGCCGAGATCGGGGATCCACCACGAGTGCACGACGTCCTGTGAGACGACCTTCAGCACCACGGTCGTGTTGGTCGGGACGTACATGTGGTAGTAGGTGTAGGGGTCGTCGAGCTGGTCGGCCTGCTTGCCGAAGCCCAGGTAGGTGAAGCGCCAGACGAACTGCTGGCCGTTGACCTGGACCGTCATGTAGGGACCCTTCGGTGGCGCGATCGCGTCGCTGCTCGTGAGCTCCGCCCCATCGCTGACGCTCAGGCCGTTGGCCCCGGAGACGTCCGGAGTGCGGATCGAGTGCAGCTCGGCGAAGGTGATCGTCGCCAGCGCCACGAGCACGACCGCCGCGCCGACGGTCCAGCCGATCTCCAGGCGCGTGTTGCCGTGGATCTGGGCGGCGACGCGGCCCTTGCGCTTGCGGAAGCGCACGAGCGTGTAGAGCAGCGTGCCCTCGACGCCGATGAAGACGACGGCGGCGATGTAGAGCGTGATCGAGTAGAGGTTCGAGATCCGGTTGGCGTTCGCCGAGCCACCCGATTGCGGCGTGAGGAAGTTGGCGAAGGCGTCCGGCGCGAGCAGCGCCAGAGCAGCCATCGTGAGCGCGCAGAGCAGCGCGAACCTGCGCAGCAGGGAACGTTTGTGGGCTGGCGATCGGCGCAACGCGGCGAGATTGTATTCACGCCCGCGACGATCGCGTAGAACCCGAAGCGAAAAATGTCCGCCGCGACGGCCCGTGACCGGCCCGCTCGCGCGCTGCCGCGCCGCGCCGGTCGATACGGTTTAGGCATGCGCGCACCGCTGATCGGCATCTGTACCGCTCTCGAGCAGGCCCGCTGGGGAGTCTGGGACCAGCCCGCGATGCTGCTCCCGCGCAACTACATCGACGCCGTTCAGGCTGCCGGCGGCGTCGCGCTGATGCTGCCGCCCGACCCGCGCGTCGCGGCCGAGCCGGATCTCGCGCTCGATCTGATCGACGGTCTGCTGCTGGCCGGCGGTGCGGACGTCGATCCGCAGTTCTACGGCGAGAAGCGCGCGCCCCAGACCGTGCATACGGTGCCCGAGCGCGACGATTTCGAACTGGCGCTGGCGCGCCGCGCGATCGAGCGCGACATCCCGTTCCTGGGCGTCTGCCGCGGCATGCAGGTGATGAACGTCGCCCAGGGCGGCACGCTCATCCAGGACCTGCCGACCGCACTCGGACATTCGCACCACTGCCGCGTCCCGGGCACCTTCGACGGGGCCGATCACCCGGTGCACCTCTCCGCCGGCTCGGCGGCCGCCAGGGCCGCCGGAGGCGAGCACACCGGAACGCTGTCGCACCATCACCAGGGCATCGGGCAGCTTGGCGAGGAGCTCGTCGTGAGTGGCTGGGCCGATCTCGACGAGCTTCCCGAGGCGATCGAAGTGCCCGACCGGCGGTTCGCAGTCGGCGTGCAATGGCACCCGGAGGCCGACGCCACGAGCCAGGTGATCGCGACGCTCGTCGAGGAGGCGCGGGAGTACGCGCTCGCGCGGGCAGCCTGAGCCGCTCAAGGACCTCATCCCAGCACGCAGTTCGCGCCGTCGCGGCCGCGGTCCTGATCGGCGCCGTGGCGCTGCCCGTGATGCGGCGGCGGCTGCGGCTTCGGCCCGCGCCGGTGCTCGCCGGCGCCGCCCTGGCGCCGGCCTCGGCGGCGATCCTCTGGCCGCGCTCGCGAGCCCGCGTGGCGATCGTCTGCATGCTGCAGATGTACGTCTACCTGGCGGCCTACAAGATGCCCAACGACGATGCGGCGGCGCTCGAGGAGCGGGTCCACGTCGACTACCCGGTGCGCCTGGATCGACTGCTCGGCTTCGGGGAGCTGCCGACGGTGCGGCTGCAGCGGGCGCTGCACCCCAACGGCTACTTCCGCAGCTACGAGAAGGTGCTGGTGTGGGCACACTGGGTGTGGTTCGCGACGCCGCACGCGACGCTCGCCTACCTGGCCGTGGCTGACCGCAGCCGCTTCCCCCGTGCGGCTGTGCTGACCTACGCGGTCTTCGACCTCGGCGTGATCTCCTACTGGCTGGCGCCGACCGCGCCTCCCTGGTACGCGGCGGAGCGCGGCCGGGCCAACGGCGATGATCCGGCGCGCGTGCGGCGGCTGATGGTCGAATACGGCGAGAGCTTCTGGCGCAACGGATGGGCGCCGCTCTACAGTGTGCTCGGAGGAAACCCGCTCGCTGCGATGCCGTCCCTGCATTTCGCCACATCCGCGATGGCTGCGCTACTGCTCGCCGAGAGCGGTCCCGCGGCCGGCGCCGTCGGTGGCGCCTACGCGACCGTGCTCGGCTTCGCCCTGGTCTATCTCGGCGAGCACTACGTCGTCGATCTGCTCGGGGGCCTCGCGCTGACGCTCGGCGTGCGGCGCCTCGAGCGCGTCGCGGGACGGCCCGTGCGGGCGATCGGAGCGGCGATCGAGCAGATCGGGCGCTTCGCGAACGAGCCGCGGACGGCATGAGCGAGGAGCCGACGCCACCGCCTCGTCTGCGCGGCGTCGATCGCACGCAGATCGGCACGCTGCCGCCGGGCGAGGAGGGGATGCCGCGAGTCATCCTGACGCGCCGGCGTTCGATCGCGCTCGGGCTGTTCGTCATCTCCGTCATCGCGTTCCTGTACTTCGTGCTCCCGAAACTGGCCGGTCTCGGCAAGACCTGGGATCGCCTCGACCAGGGCGCACCGGGCTGGCTGGCGGTCGCGGCGCTGTTCGAGGTGCTGTCGTTCGCCGGCTACGTCGCCCTGTTTCGCACCGTCTTCGTCCGCGCGCGCCGCTCCCGCATCGATTGGCGCGCCAGCTATGAGATCACGATGGCCGGGCTCGCCGCGACGCGACTGTTTGCGGCGGCAGGCAGCGGCGGGGTGGCGCTGACGGTCTGGGCCCTTCGGCGCGCCGGCCTCGATCGGCGCACCGTGGCGGCGCAGATGGTCACCTTCATCACGGTGCTCTACGGCGTCTACATGGCGGCGCTCGTGGTCTTCGGCGTGGGTCTGCGCACCGGGCTGCTGCCCGGCGGGGGAAGCTTCGCGATCACGATCGTCCCGGCGATCTTCGGCGGCTGCGTGCTCGCGCTCGTCCTGGCGCTGACGCTGATCCCGGTCGACATCGAGGGCCGCCTGGCTTCCTGGGAGGTTCGCCACGGCGCGAGCCGGCGCCGCCGGCGGCTGGCGGCCGGCTTCATCAGGCTGCCGGCCCTGATCGCGAGCGGCGTGCGCGGCGCGCTTGCTGTCGTGCGCTCGCGCGACCCGCTCGCGCTCGGCGCGATCGCCTGGTGGGCGTTCGACATCGCGACCCTGTGGGCCTCGTTCAAGGCGTTCGGCGCGTCGCCCGCGATCAGCGTCGTCGTGATGGCCTACTTCGTCGGCATGTTCGCGAACGTGCTGCCCCTCCCGGGCGGGATCGGCGGGGTGGACGGCGGCATGATCGGCGCCTTCCTGGCCTTCGGCGTCAACGCCCCGATCGCCGTCGTAGCCGTGCTCGTCTACCGCGCCTTCGCCTTCTGGCTGCCCACCGTGCCCGGCGCGATCGCCTATGTCCAGCTTCGTCGCCGGGTCGCCGGCTGGGCCGAGGTCGGCCCGCAGATCGACGCGGTCAGCACCGCATCCGCCTGAGCACTTCGCTCCGCGCGCGCGGCTACACTCGGGCGCCGGCCACCGCGAGGAAGCGAGGATCCGTGATGCTGAAGCTCCTGCCGAACTGCGAATGCTGTGACCGCGACCTTCCGAACGGCTCGCCCGACGCCCGCATCTGCACCTTCGAATGCACCTTCTGCGCGGAGTGCGCCGAGACCCGCTTCGACGGGCGCTGCCCGAACTGCGGCGGCGACCTCGTGCTGCGGCCGACGCGGCCGGCCGACCGCCTCGCGGGTGCGCCGGCCTCCAGCGAGCGCTTCGTCAAGGCGCATCCGGAGTGCGCTCAGGCAGCTCTCGCCTGAGGCGCGGGAGCGCCGGTGAGGGGCTTGCGAAAACGCCGACACGTGCTACTATAAAAAGTATAGTAACGGCAAGTTCTAGGGTCTGGAGAACGAAATGGCAGCGCCTGACAGTGAGCGGGTGATCATCATCGGCAGTGGACCGGCCGGTTACACGGCGGCGCTGTACGCCGCCCGCGCCGAGCTCGCGCCGCTCGTGATCGAGGGGTTCGCCTGGGGTGGCCTGCTCCAGCAGACCACCGACGTCGAGAACTTCCCCGGCTATCCGCAGGGCGTCGAAGGCCCCGTGATGATGCAGCAGCTGCGCGACCAGGCCGAGCGCTTCGGCGCGCGCTTCATCACCGACCAGGCGAGCCGCGTCGAGCTCGCGTCCGAGCCGGGAGGGCTTCACCGCGTGTGGATCGACGAGGACGAGTACCACGCCCGCAGCGTGATCCTCGCGATGGGCGCCGAGCACAAGAAGCTCGACGTGCCCGGCGAGGTGGAGCTCTCCGGCCGCGGCGTGAGCTACTGCGCCACCTGTGACGCCGCGTTCTTCAAGGACCGCGAGACGGTCATCGTCGGCGGCGGCGACTCTGCGATGGAGGAGGCGATGTTCCTCGCGAAGTTCTCCTCCAAGGTGACCGTCGTGCACCGCCGCGACGAGTTCCGCGCGTCGCGGATCATGCTCGACCGTGCGCGCGCGGTCGAGAACATCGAGTTCCTGACGCCGTACGTGGTCGAGGAGCTGCTCCCCGGCGAGAACGGTGCCCTGGGCGAGGCCCGGCTGCGCAACACGGTGAGCGGCGAGACCCGCGCGCTGCCGCTTTCGGGCATCTTCGTGGCCATCGGACACCTGCCGCAGTCAGAGCTCGTGCGCGGCGTGATCGACGTCGACGACAACGGCTACGTGCTGGTCGAGGGGCGCTCGACGCGGACCAACCGCCCGGGCGTCTTCGCGGCAGGCGATCTCGTCGATCACACCTACCGCCAGGCCGTGACGGCCGCGGGATCCGGCTGTCAGGCGGCGCTCGACGCGGAGTGGTACCTGCGCGACACACCCGTGTTGCAGGCGGCTGCGGCGTCGGCAACGCCGTAGGCGTGTACATCCCGGAGCACTACCGCGAGCGCGACGCGGCGACGCTGTTCGCGGCGATGCGCGCGCACGCGTTCGCCACGATCATCAGCGCGGGCGGCGACGGCGTTCCGGCGGCAAGCTGGATCCCGTTCGTGATCGAGGGCGCGCCGGAGCGGCCCGTGATCTACGGCCACCTGGCGCGGGCCAATCCGCAGTGGCGCTCCTGGACCGCCGCCACCCAGCTGCTGGCGCTCTTCCAGGGACCGCACCACTACATCTCGCCATCGTGGTACCGCAGCGAGCCGAACGTCCCGACCTGGAACTACCTGGCCGTTCAGGTCCGCGGGCGTCCGCGGGTGCTCGAGGACCCAGTCGAGGTCGAGGCGATGCTGAACCGGCTCGTGAGGCAGGCCGAGTCCGGACGCGATCCGCGCTGGGAGCTGCTTGAGCAGCCCGAGGCCTATCGTGCGGAGATGGCAGCCGGCATCGTCGGCTTCGAGCTGCTGGTCGATGAGATCGCCGGCGCCTGGAAGCTCTCGCAGTCCCGAGGCGCCGCCGACCGCGAGGGGGTGGTCGCCGGGCTGCGCGCCGACGGCGGCGACGACGCCGTGGCGATCGCGCGGCTCATGGGCGGCTGAGCGTCTCCAGCTCGAGCAGGAAGTGCTTGCGGTGCAGGCCGCCGGTGTAGCCCCCAAAGCCGCCGCCGCTGCGCAGGACCCGGTGGCAGGGAATGATGATCGCGAGCGGGTTGGCGCCGAGCGCGTTGCCGGCGGCTCGCTGCGCGCGCGGGCTGCCGGCGGCGGTCGCCACGCCGGTGTAGGTCGAGGTCCCGCCGTAGGGGATCGCCGCGGTCGCGGACAGGACGGCGCGCTGGAAGGGGCCCATCGCGTCCCAGTCGAGGGGCGCCTCGAACTCCCGCCGCCGTCCCGCGAAGTACTCGTCGAGCTCGCGCCGCCAGGGATCGAGAGCGCGCGCGGACTCGACGATGCGCGGGGTGTGCTTGCGCGCGATCGTCTCGAGCGCTGGCTCAAGCGGCTCGTCGAGGTAGTGCATGATCGCCAGGCCGCGTGCTCCGGCGGCAAGCAGCAGCTCGCCGAGCGGGCTCGACATCGTCGCGTAGGCCAGATCGGCGGCGTGTTCGGCGGCGGCTCGGTCGGCGAAGCGGCGTGCGGCCGCATGCGCCTGCGGAGCGGGAGCGCGGAGCGCGCGGGCGAGTGGATCGTTCATAGCTGCCTCCTGAGGATCTCGAGGCCGTCGTGGAGCGACCGGCGCGATGCCTCCTCCGAACAGCCGATCGCCGCGGCGATCTCGCGGTGGGAAAGGTCGCCGACGTAGCGCAGCGTCACGGCGGCGCGCTGTCGAGGTGCGAGCGCGGCGACGGCGCTCCAGATGGCCTGGTCGGGGGTGCCCGGGTCTTCGACCTCAGTCTCGACCTCGGCGACGGTCTCGCGCGCGTGGCGGCGGAGATGGTCGACCGCCTTGTTGTGCGCGATCGTCAACAGCCAGGCTCGCGGGGCGGAGTCGTCTCGCAGCCGCGGGTAGGCTCGCAGGGCCGCGAGAAACGTCTCCTGGAAGCAGTCCTCGGCGGCCTGCGCGCCGACCATGGCGCGCAGCGTGCGCCACACGTCCTCGCTGTGGCGCTCGAGCAGTACCTGGAAGGGCGGTGGGCCGTCTGGCATTGGTGATTGAACGTGCCGGCCGCTCGGTTCGTGATGCCATCGTCTAGTGTCGCCGGCGTGGCTCGGATCCTGATCATCGCCGGTGGAGCCCGCGGCCGCACACTCGCCGGCGAGTTGGTGGCCGAGGGGCACGCCGTGCGGATCAGCACGCGCACCGAGTCCGGACGGGCAGCGATCGAGGCGACGGGGGCGCAGTGCTGGATCGGCACGCCCGATCGAATCGCGAGTCTGCGCTACGCGCTCGACAACGTGACGCTGGTGTGCTGGCTGCTCGGCAACGCGTGCGGCGACGCGGAGGCGGTGCGCGCGCTGCACGACACGCGGCTGGACTTCTTCCTCAGCCAGACGATCGACACCACGGTGCGCGGTCTGGTGTTCGAGACGGCCGGGAGCGTCGACGCGCGGACGCTCGCCGCCGGCCGTGCGCTGATCAGCGAGAAGGCCGCGTTCAACGCGATTCCGCTGCGCGTGATCGACGCCGACCCGCGCGATATCGACACCTGGAGGGCGCAGGCCCGCGCCGCGATCGCGGAGCTCCTGGCGGGTGGCGACGCACGCTACACTGGCTGACAGCCGTAAATAACCTAAAGTCGATAAGGATTCGCCCAGGAGGGCTGCCGTGTCTGAATACGCGAATGCGGTGCTCGTCGAGACCGCTTGGGTGGAGGAGCACCTCGACGACGACTCGATCCGGATCGTCGAGGTCGATGAGAAACCGGAGCTCTACGCCGAGGCGCACATCCCGGGCGCCATCGGCTTCGATTGGAAGCTCGATCTGCAGGACCAGCTGAAGCGCGACTTCCTCGGGCCCGAGGATTTCGGCGCCCTGTTCGGCTCGCGTGGCATCTCCAACGACCACACGATCGTGCTCTACGGCGACCGCAACAACTGGTTCGCCGCCTACACGTACTGGTACCTCAAGTACTACGGCCACGACAAGGTGCTGCTGGTCAACGGCCCGCGCGAGAAGTGGGTCGCCGAGGGGCGTCCCACGACGACCGAGCTGCCGAGCTACGCGCCTGCCACGTTCGTGGCCAAGCCCGGCGATGCGGCGATTCGCGCCGACCGCGACGAGGTCCTGCGAGCGATCGACCAGCCGACGAAGCTCGTCGACGTGCGTTCGCCGGCCGAGTACGCCGGCGAGCTGATCGCACCGCCCGGCTACGAGCAGGAGGGTGCGCAGCGCCCTGGCCACATTCCCGGCGCGGCATCCATTCCGTGGTCCTCGGCGGTCCAGGAGGACGGCACGTTCAAGTCGCGCGAAGCGCTCGAGGAGCTCTACGGCGGCAAGGGCGTCCTGAACGGCGCGCCCGTCATCGCGTACTGCCGGATCGGCGAGCGCTCGGCGCACACGTGGTTCGTGCTGCACGAGCTGCTGGGCCACGACGACGTCAAGAACTACGACGGCTCGTGGACCGAGTGGGGCAGCCTGGTCGGCGTGCCCGTCGAGAAGCCCTAGCGCGGTCGCGGCCTTGTTTCGGGGGCCCGCCGCGGGCCTCCGAAACGGCCGCTACCCCGGCCGCTCGCCGTCGCCCGCGAGACGGACCAGGAGGTCTGTGAGGATCCGCGCGGTGGCACCCCAGATGATGTCGCTGCCGCTGCTGTAGGCGTCGGTGGTGACGCTGACGCCGCCCCCGCGGGCGAACGTCTGCAGCCGGTGCGTCGCCGCCAGATCCGCGAGTGAGGCCTCGATCACGGCGTCGACCTCCTCGGCAGCTGCGACCCAGGCGCCGCTCGGCGCCGCGATCAGGCCGACGATCGGATAGACCGCGATGTCGCTGACGACGGTCGGCGTCGGCGAGAGAGCGCCGACCACCGTGACCGTCGCAGGGTCGAGCCCGATCTCCTCCCGTGTCTCGCGCAACGCGGTCTCGATCAGGTCGGCGTCCGTGGCTTCGCGTCGCCCGCCGGGGAAGGAGACCTGGCCGGCATGCAGGCGCAGGTCGGGACGGCGTTTGGTGAACACCGCGTGCAGATCCCCGTCGCGCTCGAACAGCGGCACAAGCACCGCCGCGGCGACCGAGCCGGCGACGTCGATCTTCAGCGCCTCCTGCGGATCGAGCAGCACGGCGCGCAGGCGCGCCGCCTGCGCCTCGCTCATCTCGTGAGGTTGACGCGCTCGACGCGCTCGCTGAACATGACCTCGCCGTCGAGCGTGCGGTGGATCGGGCACTTCGCAGCGATCACCCGCAGGTTCGTCACCTGCTCCTCGCTGAGCTGCGCCGGCAGGCGCAGGACGAGCTCGAACCTGGTCGGGCAGCCGCGCTCGGCAGGGTTGTACTGCACGTCAACCTCGACGGGCCCGATGTCCCATCCCTTTCGCTGGGCGTACATCTCCATCGTGATCGCCGTGCATGACGCGAGGCTCGCGGCGAGCAGCTCCTCGGGGTTGGGTCCCTCGTCGTCGCCGCCGCGACTGCGCGGCTCGTCGGCGACCAGCTGGTGATCGCGAATCGAGACTGTGTGGGAGAAGTTCGCGGAGCGGCGAGCTGTGGCTCGCAGCGTGCTGACCTGCATCTGGCTATGCCTTTCGGATCGGGGTCCAGCTCTGATGGTACTAGCGCCAGACCAAATCTAGGCCAGGGGATTGATCACCAGGCCGGTCAGCACCTTGGGGAAGAAGTAGGTCGACTTCGGGGGCATGTTCACGCCCGCCGCAGCGACCTCGCGGACCTGCACCACAGGCGTCGGGCGCAGCAGGAACGCGGCATCGTAGTCGCCGCCCTCGACCAGCTCGAGGGCATGCGCGGCGTCGCGCGCGTAGCCGAAGTCGCGCAGGTGAGAGATGTCGTCATCCGAGAGTCCCAGCGCGCCCTTGAGCAGCAGCGTTTCCAGCACCCCGGTGTCGAGACGACGGTAGGGAGCGGGCATGTCGGCGAGCGCGCGGTCGGCGATCGACTGGTCGCGCAGCGTGAGGCGCAGCAGTCGTTCCGAGTCGACGAAGCCGAGCTCGAGCGGTCCGGAGCCGCCCGGGGGCGCGATCTCCTCACGGCCGACGGGTGTCGCGACGAAGTCGCGCTCGATCGCCTCGGCGAGCGCACGGCGGCGCGCCGGGTCCAGCCCGCGGACCAGCCGGTGGGTGGGGAACACCGTGAGCCCGGGGTCCTCGAGCGCGACCAGGCACATCAGCACGTATCGATGCTCACCCTCGCCGCCGATCTCCTCCGCATACACCCGTGCGGTCTCGTAGCGGTGGTGGCCGTCGGCGATCAGCAACTCGACGCCCTCGAGCGCCTCACAGACCCGATCGATCGCTGCCGGATCCCCGCAGCGCCACAGGCGATGCAGCGTGCCGTCGGCGTCGGTCACCTCGCCCCAGGGCGGCTCGACCGCGGTCGCGGCGAGCGCCTCCCAGGCAACGGCGGCGGGATCGGAGTACAGCGAGAAGATCGGTGAGAGATTCGCGCGAGTGGCCCGCGTGAGGCGCAGCCTGTCCTCCCTGGGACCGGGGTGCGTGCGTTCGTGCGGGCGGATCCGTCCGGCGCCGTACTCCTCGACGCGAACGCGCGCGAAGAACCCGCGCCGCGTGCGCTGCGCTCCGTCGGGCCCGCGGTAGCGCTGCTCGAGCGGCCACAGCGCCGGCTCGGCGTCGCGCACCAGAACGCCCGCGCGCTGCCAGTCCGCGAACAGCTCGGCGGCGTGCTCATAGGGCTCGTCTCCGCTCGGCAGGTCGATCTCTACGATGTTGTGCGCCGAACGGGCGACGAGTTCCGCACGCTGCTCGGCGTCGATCACGTCGTAAGGCGGAGCCACCAAGTCGACCAGCGCTCCCGCCGTCGCGAGGTCGTAGTGCACCGCCCGCAGGGGTTGGACGTCCGCCATGCGGCGCGGAGGCTAGTGGTTGCGCGCGAGAGGCGTCGGCGATGCTCCCGCGCGAGCGTGGTGGGGACCGCGTCGTGGCGCCGCCCTCATGCCGCGTACTCTTCGTGCGACGGGGCGTGGCGCAGCCTGGTAGCGCACTCGCTTTGGGAGCGAGAGGCCGTCGGTTCAAATCCGACCGCCCCGACTACGTGCAGGACCTCGCATTGCAGGTAGGCACGCGGGTTGGGGCGAAAGCGGTAGCGCCGTCGAGATCTCCGTACAGTGAATGCCCGGGGTCGATCAAGGTGCTGCTGGGCGGCGATGCCGACAGCGGGTCGAACGTGTTCACCGTGCCATCGTCGGCGACTGCGACGCATTCGGTCGAGGAGGGGCACGAAATGCCGTCCGCACACTTGACGATAGGAGCAGCTATGAACGCCCCAACCGCAGTCAATGTCGCCGGTCGGCGGCGCTCGCCCGCAGCGATGCCGGGCTACCGTGGGCGAGGTCGCGACAGGGTCATCGCCAACGATGCGACAGACTCAGCGGCATGAACGATCAAACCGTCCGTGTCGCGGAGTTGCTGCATGAAGCCGGGGAGACCCACCACGTCGTCTATCGGATCGTCGACGGTGAGGACCCGGACTGGGCGTCCTGGTATGCCGACTGGCTGCTCAACCTATCCGAGCTGCCGCAGATCCTCGGCTCAACACCCGTTCGCAGCGAGCTGGTGTGGCTGCTGGTCGTGCTCGACAAGGAGTACGTGCAAACGATGCCAACGCTGCCCTGGCCGCAGTGGTATGCCGAGCGGATCGTCAGCGCTCTCCGCCCACCGCCCGAATAGCCGCGCCGCAGCCGTCGTGAAGCGCGGTGCGCGCCGCTGCCGCCTGTCGCGCTTTTGCGACACTGTCGTGGGTTACGATCATCGGCGGTGTCTTCGCGTCCAGGCCTCCCGCCACAGTACTTTCCGCTAGCTATTCTGGCGCTGTTCGGCGAGTTGCCAGCCACGCTCATCGATCACGACGGGTTCCATCCCTCGGGAGCCGGACTCTGGGTCATCGTCATCGCCCTCGTTGCGCTCGCCCGTCATTCGAGAGCCGCTTGGGCGCTGCTGGTCGCTTGGAATGCGTTCGTCGCGTTCTCGGCTGCCACCGCGTTCGGGGGGAGGTCGCAGCCTGGGGTGCCTCTGCTGCTGCTGAACGCGCTTGTGTGCCTTGCGTTGCTCGTCGCGCCGTCCATGCGCTCCCACGTCGCAGCCCGGCGATCCCGGCGCGGCGACCGGATAGGTCCGGCCCGCACGCTCTAACCCTCCTCCTCGTCGCGCTGAGCGACAGCGGAGCCGTCGTGCCCTCTGTTGGCCTCAAAGGCCTATTGCGACGGGGCCGGATATGTATCTTGGCTGGACAGAGGAACCCTCGCGAGGAAGGGGAGACAATGACGACACTCAAGAACCGGCCGAACACCGCACTCCTCGTCGTCGACGTGCAGAGCGGCGTCGTCGCGGGGGCTCACGAGCGTGACGCGGTCGTCGCGAATGTCGGCAGTCTCGTCGAGAAAGCGCGGCGGGAACGAGTCCCCGTGGTCTGGGTCCAGCATTCCGATGAGCAACTTGCGAACGGCAGCGACGAGTGGCGGATCGTCCCTGAGCTGTCCCCCGGCGACGCCGAGCCACTCGTCGCGAAGAGCTACGGCGACTCCTTCGAAGCCACCAGGCTCGAGAGCGTTCTCGCCGGCCTTGGAGTCGGGCGCCTCGTCGTTGTTGGGGCACAGACCGACGCGTGCATCCGCTCGACGCTTCACGGCGCGCTCGTCAGGGGCTACGACGCGACCCTTGTGAGCGACGCGCACACCACGGAGGACCACACGGCGTGGGGGGCGCCACCACCCGACCAGGTCATCGCGCACACAAATCTGTACTGGACCTACCAGACGGCTCCGGGCCGCACGGCCGGGACCGTCGAAACCAAGGGTGTCGATTTCGCCGGGACGTCCTAAAGCTCGCGGACCGCGAAAGGGACCTCCTCCCAGTCCGGCGGCGACCGGACCATCGCTGCCGCAGCCCGCCTCGGCGACACGCTGTCGCTGGTCGCGCCTGGCGACAGCGCGCGTCCCGGCGTACTCAGTCGAATGCGTGTCTGACGCGTGGGTGGAGGAGTAGCGCGACCGTGCCCACGTCGACGAGCAGCCCGGCGAGGTAGGCCTCGGGCGCTCCCGTGTACGACGAGGAGCCGAGCAGCGTCAGCAGAAGCCCGATCACTGCGAACACGAGGTACACGCGTCGGGCGAGCTCCTTGCGCATCACGAGGCCGAGCCCGAGCACCAGCCCGACGAGCTGCGCCCCCGCCCGCCCATTGCCACCGCCTGAGCCGAAGGTATCCATGTGGCTGCCCGTAAGCAGGCCAGCGAGGTTGCCTAGCACGAGAAGCGCGCCAATCGCCATCACCGCCAGGATCGGCCATCCAGATGCGAGCGAAGTCCGCCATCCAGCGCCTGCCTTGTCGTAGAACACGACCGAGTCGCGCTCCCGCTGCTCCATAACACTGGATCTATCGGTGCGACCGCCGCAGACTTGAGACGGACCGCAGCTCGAGAACGTCGAATGGCTCGAGACCTCGCTGCCCCAACTCGCGCATTGCGGCACTCGGGGTTGGGTAGGAGCTTCCCTAGATAGGCGGCCCAAGCGTTTGCGATGATGGCCGGACCGGCCTGGCGCTGGCGTTTGGTGATCTAGCGAGGGAGCGATTGTGACGGGACGTGGGCGTGGCAAGTTGTCGGTGCGGGCCGGGCTGCTCGGCGTGGTCTTGGCCGGCGTGGTCGCGGTTTTCGCCGCGCTCGGCGGGGTGAGCGCTTTTGCGTCGCCGGTATGTCAGACAGGCGCCTACACGTTCACCGCGACCGGCGCGGAGCAGTGCTACACGGTTCCAGCGGGAACGACCTGGCTGTACGTGACCGCGGTTGGTCAGCCTGGAGGGGCTGGCGCCAACGGGGCTGGCTATGGTGCGGTGGTGACCGGCTACTTGCCGGTCGGCGGCGGGCATACGCTCTATGTGGAGGTTGGTGACGGCGTCTTCGGGGGCGGGGGACTGGCGGGACCCTCGTACTCTGCGGGTGACGGTGGTGGCGCTTCGGATGTGCGGACGTGCTCGATCAGTTCGTGCGCGCTGAGCACATCCGATACTCGGGAGATCGTCGCGGCTGGCGGTGGCGGTGGCGGCGGCTACGGAGGCGGGGGCGCTGGCGGCTCTGGCGGAATCGATGCACTGGGTGATGGTGACGTCGGCGGCAGTTCGGGCTACTGTGGCGATTTTGGCGACGGCTGCGGTGGTGGCGGCGGGACCTCCAGCTCAGGCGGCGGCGGTGGCGCGGGATACCCCGCGGGTGGCTCTGCGGGGACGCTCGGCGACGGAGGCAACGGCGGCGGCGGCAGCTACCCCGATGAAGCGGGTGGTGGTGGCGGAGGCGGCGGCTATTACGGCGGGGGGGGCGGCGGCGCCGATTTCGGTGGCGGCGGCGGAGCCGGTTCGAGTTTCGCAGCGCGGTTCGTTGCGGACGCAACGATCCAGACCGATACGACTGGCGTGCCTGAGGTTGCGATCACGCCGGTGAGCGGTCCGCAACTCGGCCCAACCGGTCCGCAGGGTGCGACCGGTCCGCAAGGGCCCGCCGGTGCTACCGGTCTGCAGGGGCCGACCGGTGCGAGCGGCGGGCAGGGACCCGCGGGATCGACCGGTGCGACCGGCCAGCAGGGTAACCAAGGGAATCCGGGTCAGACGGGTCAGCCGGGGGCGACCGGCTCGAAGGGCGCAACCGGTCCGACCGGACCGACGGGACCTGCGGGACCGGACCGGCCGATCGTATGCACCGTGGGGCTGCACTTCATCTTCCTGACCGTCACCTGCACCTACGGTACGACGACGGTCGCGCCGGTCGCTGGGGTCCGCATGACGGTCCTGCACGGGCGCACGGTCTTGGCGCGTGGGAAGGCGAAGATCCACGATCGTCGCCTGACCGCGCGACTGCGCCTGCGCGGCAAGCTGCGCGGGAGCCTGACAATCAAGATCAGCTCATCGGGCGGTCAAGACAGCATCACCGTCCGCGCCCCCAAGCGCTGACGCCGCCGCAAACGGTCGCGCGTCCCGACCGCGGGTCGCGCGACCAACCACGCGCATGACGAGCCACCAACGGCGTTGTCGCATCCGCGTGAAAGTAGCCGCGCACCCGCCGCCGCGGCGCCGGCGACGTCCGCTCCCGCTCCCGCCCCAACACCAGTGCGCAAGCGCGCCACCACTCCGCCTTGCGTGCGCTCAGTTTCGCCCTCCGCAGCGGTCTCATACGGCAGACGGTCAAACTGCCGCTGAGCGAACCGAGAGGAGCTGGACCGTGGACTGGAAGCTGGAGCTGATCGTCCTACCCGTTTCGGATGTCGACCGCGCCAAGGCGTTCTACATCGAGCGGGCCGGGTTTGGTCTGGATGTGGATCACCGTGCCGGAGAGGACTTTCGCGTCGTTCAGCTGACGCCGCCGGGCTCGGCCTGCTCGATAACGCTGATGGGGAACACGGGGATGGCGCCCGGCTCCGTGCGCGGCCTCCACCTCGTGGTCTCCGACATTGAAGCGGCGCGCGGCGAACTCGTGGAACGCGGCGCGGACGTCAGCGAGATCTTCCATTTCGACGCCGGTAGCCGGCGGTCCGGTCCCGATCCCGCGCGCAGCGACTACGGCTCGTTCATGTCGTTCGCCGACCCCGACGGGAACGCCTGGATGGTGCAGGAGGTCAGGCGGTCGAGGCCGCCGGCCTGAGAGCGGCTATCGCGGCACGTGGGTGAGAGCGCGGCGCCGTGGACCGTGCTCTAGCTTCGCGGCTCGAGGATCACGATCGGGATCTCGCGTGCGGTGCGCCTTTGGTAGTCCGCATAGCCGGCGTAGACCTCGACGGCCTTCGGCCACAGCCGGGCGCGTTCGCGGGGATCCGCCACGCGAGCACGAACGGCCAACCGACTCGCGCCCACCTGCACGGTCGTGTCTGGGTTGGCGACGAGGTTGTGAAACCAGGCCGGATTGCGCGGATGCCCGCCCTTCGATGCGATCAGGACCAGGTTCTCGCCGTCGCGGACATACACCAGCGGCGCCGTGCGGCTGACCGCGCTCCTGGCGCCGACGTGGTCCAGGAGGAGCATCGGAGGACTGCCGCGGAAGCGATGGCCGACGCGTCCGCGCGTCGCGCGGTAGAGCAGCACGTGGAGCTTGATCGCCTGGCGCAGCCCGCGCCACGGAAGGTTCGTGCCGGTCCTCCGCTCGCCGTCTCGCGTTGCCATCGCAGCGTCAGCTCAGCTCGCGCTTGCGTTGTTCACCTGCGCGACGAAGAGGATCGTGCCGCTCGTGTCGTCGCGCAACAGCAGGAGGTAGGGGTGGTTGAGATCCATCGTGACGGTCGGGCCCGGGGGAAGCGCGATCGCCGTGGGGCCGATGATGCCGGTCGCGGCTGCCGCCACGGTGCCCTGCTCGTCGAGCTTCAGATCGGCGGCATGCTCTACGAGCGAGATCCGCAGGGGAACGTCGGCCGTGATCCCGCTGAAGTCGGCGCTTGCCCCGAATGCGTCCGTGATGCCGAGCTGCCGCAGCGGGTCGTTCAGCGCTGTCTGTGTCTGCAGGTGGATCTTTGGCAATCGCAGATTCACGCTGCGGTTGCGCAGCGAGCCGACCAGCGATGCGAGGCTCGCCGCGTTGAGAGTCGACTCGAAGCGTGTCAACGACTGGCCGCCCGGGAGGATCGCGAGCAGCGAGAGCGATGAGGACCGATACGGCAGTTCGACCGCCTGAACCCCTGGAGCCGAGGCGTAGGCGAAGGCGGTGGCGTTGGCGGACATGAAGGGGACGCTGACGCGCGCCCCGGTGCTCGTGGTGAACGGCGCGTCGTGCGTTTCGCGCGCGTCGAAGGGCGTGGCCCAGTGGGCTTTGAGGTAGATCGCGTTGGCCAGGACGAACACCGTGGCGGGGCTCACCGAGCCGGGCGGCAGCAGCTTGCGGATCAGCTGGGCGGTGTGCTTCGAGACCCACGCATTGATCGCCTGGCGTGCGCCGTCGGGCGCGCCGCGAAAGTCGGTGGCCAGCGGCGGCGCGCCGAATGTGGCGCTCAGGGTCTGCACGAACGCGCTCTGCAGCGGCACCCCGGTCTGGGTCCACAGTGCGTTGGCCAGCTCGAGCAGCGGCCCGCCCGAGCCCCCGCTGCTCGCTGTCGCCAGCACCTCCCGCGCCACCGCCGCGCCGTTGGCTGTTGCGTTCGCCGTCGAGGACGCGCCGAGCGCGCGGTCGATCTGAGCTGCGGTGGCGCCCTTCGCACCGGCGGCGGCCATCGTCAACGCCGTGTCGATGCTGTAGGGGGAATAGACGACGTTGCCGGTCGCGCCGAGCCGGGGGAGAAGCGCGAGCGCGAACGCCTGCTCGGCGCCGGCCGCGGTCGAGGCGGTGATGCGCGCGTCTGGGGCGCCGGCGGAGGCCGCGGCGCCGACGGCGAGGGCGGCGAGCGCCAGCGCGAGCGCTCCGGCGGCGACCCGCCTGCCCGTCTGCTCCGTCCGGGCGCCCCGGCGCTCGGGGTTCTGCGCGGCCATCATCCTGAGCGACACGCTACTCCGCGCCGGGCCGGGCGCATCGCCGCCCGTCCCCGGTGTCCGCCAAGATGTCCGCAAGCCCCCGTAGCTCAGCTGGATAGAGCATCGGACTTCTAATCCGAGGGTCCCAGGTTCAAATCCTGGCGGGGGCAGTGGAACAGCCCAGGGAACGGGCAGGGGGCGACTCGACGCCGCCGCACCCCGTGACACGATCGACAGCTGATCGCAGAGACAGCATTGCGGCGCTCTAAGCTGACGCGCATGGAACGCTCGACGCGACTCGCCCAAGGCCAGCTCCCGCCGCTTGACCGCTCGACGATTCACGCGTTCGAGGACGCGACGCCGGGACCGCTGTACTACCAGCGGTTCGCGCATCCGGTCGGACTCGAGGCGGAACGGCTGCTTGGCGAGCTCGAGGGCGGCGAGGCGCTGCTGTTCCCCTCCGGTGCGGGAGCGACGACCGCTCTCATCCTCGCGCTGCTGCAACCGGGCGCCACGGTCGCGGTCGCCGACGGCGGCTACTACGGGACGGTGGGGCTGCTGCGCGGCGAGCTCGGGCGCTGGGGACTCGACGTCGTCACCTTCGACCAGACCGGCCCGCCGCCGCGTGCCGATCTCGTCTGGCTCGAGCCTTGCTCGAACCCGCTGTTCACCTTCCCCGACCTCGACGTCATCGTGGCCGACGCCCACGCGGCCGGGGCGCGCGTCGTCGTCGACAACACGGTGCTCAGCCCGCTCCTGTTGCGGCCGCTCGAGCACGGCGCCGACTTCGTGCTCCACAGCGCGACGAAGATCCTCGCCGGCCACCACGACGCTCTGCTGGGCGTCGTCGCCTGCGCGCGTCCGGAGGACGCCGCGCGACTGCGGGCGTTTCGCACGGCGTCCGGGATCGTCGCCGCACCCGACCCGGCCTGGCTGCTGCTGCGCGGGCTGAAGACGCTGGCCCTGCGCGTCGAGCGCCAATCGGCGAGTGCGCTCGAGCTCGCGCGCCGTCTCGCCGCGCACCCCGCTGTCCAGCTCGTGCGCTACCCGGGTCTCGACAACGCCGTCGCGCGGCGCTACGTCGACTCGTTTGGACCCCTGCTCTCCTTCGATGTGGCCGACGGCGAGGCGGCCGAGCGGGTGGAGCTCTCCCTGCGGCTGATCGAGAACGCCACCAGTCTCGGCGGTGTTGCCTCGACGCTCGAGGCGCGTGCGCGCTGGGAGGGCGAGCGCGTTCCGGCCGGCCTGCTGCGCCTCAGCGTCGGCCTGGAGGACGTCGAGGACCTGTGGGCCGACCTCGCGCAGGCGCTCGACACGACGCTCTGAGGCCCCGCCCAGCAGACTCGCGGCCACACCGACTCGCGGGCCACGCTGATCACCGAGCCACGACTGGAGGTGTGAGATGGAACCCCTACCGACGCTGTTCGTCTGTCACGGCGATGACGGCGGCCCTCGAATGCACCCCTGCCGCCGCGTGCAGGAGGCGCTTCGCGCCGCCAACATCGAGTACGAGAAGGTGATCGCCGCCCACGGCAGCCCGCTCCCGTTCCTGCGCAGGGGATCTCGAGACGAGCTGCGCGCCGCCACCGGTGCGACCAAGCTCCCGGCGCTGAAGCTCCCCGACGGCACCGTGATCGCTCACTCCCGCGCGATTCTCGCCTGGATCGCCCGCCAGAGCTGAGCGGCACCGGCGGCGGCCGCCGCCGGCCCGTCACCCCAAACTGTCATAGGCTGCGGAGTGATGCGCCTGATCCACCCGACGGCCCGGCTGTGCCGCGAGCTCACGCGGGTGCTTCCCGATCGCCCGTTCTCGATCGAGTTCTGGGACGGCGGGCGCGTGGCGGCGACCGAGCCGAGCGCGCCCACGTTCTTCGTCCGCCGCGCCTCGGCTGTCGCCCATGCCCTGCGCGCGCCCGGACCGCTCGGGCTCGGGCGCGCCTACGTCGAGGGCTCGCTGGAGACCGACGACATCGACGGCGCGTTCGTCGTCGTCGACGACTGGGTTCCGCCGCCGATCGGCGGTGCCGACAAGCGGCGCCTGCTCGGGGCGCTCGTGCTCGCGGCGCTGCCGGCGGGGATCCCGCGCCGCCCCTCGACCGAGCTGCTGCTCGCCGGCGAGCGCCACAGTCCCGAGCGCGACGCGGAGGCGATCCGCTACCACTACGACGTCGGCAACGAGTTCTTCGCGCTCTTCCTCGACCCCTCGATGACCTACAGCTGCGCGGTCTTCTCGCGCGGCGCGACGACGCTCGAGGACGCGCAGCGGGCCAAGCTCGACCTGATCGCGCAGAAGCTCGAGCTGCAGGCCGGCCAGCGCGTGCTCGACGTCGGTTGCGGCTGGGGGAGCTTCGCGATCCACGCGGCGCGCGAGTACGGCGTGAGCGTGACCGGAATCACGCTGTCTCCGTCCCAGGCCGAGCTGGCGCGCGAGCGCGTGCGCGACGCCGGCGTCGCCGACCGCGTCGAGATCCGCATCGCCGACTATCGCGAGCTGACCGGCGAGCCGTTCGACGCGATCGCCAGCATCGGCATGGCCGAGCACGTCGGACAGTCCCAGATCGACGCCTACGCCCGCTCGCTGTGGCGGGTGCTCAAGCCCGGCGGCATCGTGCTCAACCACGCGATCAGCCTGATGCGTCCCGAGGAGGATCCGCTGGCCGACAAGTTCACGATGCGCTACGTGTTCCCCGACGGCGAGCCGCTGCTGCTCTCACGCGTGCAGCTCGCCTTCGAGCGGGCGCGCTTCTACACCGAGCACATCGAGGGCTTCATGACCGACTACGCGGTCACCCTGCGCCACTGGCACGACCGCCTCGACGAGCATCTCGACGAGGCCGAACGCCTCGCCGGGCCTGAGCGGCTGCGCGTGTGGCGCCTGTACCTGCGGGCGGCACGCCACGGGTTCGACGTCGGCTACACGGCCGTCTACCAGCTCAAGGCGCGCAAGGCGATCGGCGGACCGCAGTCGCGCGTCCGCGGCGCCTGAGCGCGTCAGTCGTCGGGCCGCGAGTAGACGGCGCGCCACCACAGCTCGGCCAGCACGCGTGCGGTCTCCCCGGCGTCCGATCCGCCGACGACGACCTCGCGGACGACCTGCGCCTCGACCATCGCCAGCAGCGCGTTCGCAGAGGTGCCGGCCGGGATGTCGGCCGGCGCGATGCCGCGCTGTTGATCGCCGCGGATGCGTCGCGCGGCGGCGTTGCGCAGCCGCATGACGTAGGGCTCCCACTCGGGCGGCATGCGGTCCATCTGGCCCGACAGCCGCGCGGCGAGCTGGAGCACCGTGGCGTTGCGGTCAACCGCCGCGACCGTCGCGGTCAGCGCCCGGTGCAGGTCGCGGCGGGGGTCGCCGGCGCCGTCGAGGTAGGGCGCGGCGGCCTCGTAGATCTCCGAGAAGGCGAGCTGGATCAGGCGGTCGATGACTGCGCGCTTGTTCGGGAAGTAGAAGTACAGCGCCGTGCGGCTGACGAACGCGCGGCGCGCGATCGAGTCGATCGTGATGCGCTCGAACGGCTCCTCCGCGATGGCGTCGCGGGCGGCGTCGAGGATCAGCGACTCGGTGTCGTTGCGGGAGGAGCGTGGCGAGCTGGCGATCGCGACAGCCTACGCTGCGGCGATCGCCAGGCAGGCGTTCTGACCCCCGAAGCCGAACGAGTTCGACAGCGCGATCCGGACGCCCGGGGCTTCGCGAGCGCCCTCGACCAGGTAGTCGAGGTCGCACTCGGGGTCGGGCTCGGCATAGTTGATCGTCGGCGGCAGCACCTTGCGGCGCAGCGCCTCGACGCAGACCAGCGCCTCCGTCGACCCGGCGGCGCCCAGCAGGTGCCCGATCGCGGACTTGGTCGAGGAGATCGGCGGCGCGCCGGCGCCGAACAGCGTGCGGATCGCGATCGTCTCGACGCGGTCGTTGATCGGCGTGCCGGTGCCGTGCGCGGAGATGAAGCCGACCTCGGAAGGGCTCACGCCGGCATCGGCTAGCGCGGCGCGCATCGCGATCAGCGCCCCCGCGCCGAACTCGTCCGGCTGCACCATGTCGAAGGCGTCGTTCGAGGCGCCGTAGCCGATGATCCGCCCGTAGACGGTCGCGCCGCGAGCCTGGGCATGCTCCTCGCGCTCGAGGATCAGCACGCCGGCGCCCTCGCCCATCACGAAGCCGTCGCGGCGCGCGTCGAACGGCCGCGAAACACCCTCCGACGACAGCGCGCCCATCCGCTTGAAGGCGGCGATGCACAGCGTCGTCAGCGCGGCCTCCGTTCCCCCGGCGACAACGACGTCGGCGGTGCCGCGCTCGATCATCCGCATGCCCTCGCCGATCGCGTGCGCGCCGGTCGCGCAGGCGGAGGCGACGCTGAACCCGGGGCCGTGCAGGCCGTGGCGAATCGCGACCATGCCCGCGGCGGCGTTCGGCATCATCATCGGCACGAAGTTGGGCGAGACCCCGCGCTCGCCGCGGGCGAAGAACGACTCGCACTGCTCCTGCAGCGTCATCAGGCCGCCGACGCCGGTGCCGAGGATCACCGCGACGCGGTCGCCGTCGCACTGCGCCAGCGCAGCCTCGGCTGCGGCCTGGTCGGCGGCCGCGACGCCGAGCTGGGCGTAGCGGTCCGTGCGGCGCGCGACGCGCGGGTCCATGTAGCGCTCGGGATCGAAATCGCTCGCGCGGGACAGCCCGTCGACGATCCCCGACTCCCCGGCCGCCAGCGAGTCGAAGAACGCGTCGGCGCCCTCGCCCAGCGAGGTCACGACGCCGCGTCCTGTGACCGCGACGCTCACGCCGAGGCGGGCTCGTTGGCCAGCGACAGGGTCAGGCGGACCGCGTCGCCGACGCCGGTGATCGACTTCAGCTCACCGTCGGCGATCTTGATGTCGAAGCGGTCCTCCAGCGCGGTCACGAGCTCCACGAGCTCGAGCGAGTCGATGTCGAGGTCGCGCCACTCCGTCTCCATCGTCGCCTCGGCGGCGCCGGGGACCTTCAGCTGCGCGAGCTCCTCGCGCACGCCGGCGAGGACCGTCTCTTCGTTGAGATCTGCCATCAGGTGCTCCTTGTCGTTGGGGTCATGTGTCCTTCCAGGAGGTGAGACCGGCCGCCCATACGAAGCCGGCGCCGAACGCGACCATGCCGACGAGCGAACCGGGCGGAAGATGGCCGTCGCGCTGCGCCGCGGCGAGCGCGAGCGGGATCGAGGCCGCCGAGGTGTTGGCGGTCCACTCGACGTTGAACGAGACCTTCTCGTGCGGCACGCCCAGCGCGTCGGCGACGGCCGTCACGATCCGCGCGTTGGCCTGGTGGGCGACGAAGTAGTCGACCTGCTCGACGGTTACGCCGTTGCGCTCGAGCACGAGCTGCGCCGCCTCGGTCATGCGCGCGACGGCGTGGCGGTAGACCTGCTGGCCGGCCATCTGAAGCTTCGGCGTCCCGCGCTCGGCGTACAGCGTATCGGCAAGCGTGTCGTCGTAGCCGAAGACGAACGAGCCGATGCCGCGCCCCGGAGCCCCGGCGCCCACCAGCACCGCGCCGGCGCCGTCGCCGAACAGCACCGCGGTCGCGCGGTCTGAGTGGTCGGTGATGCGCGAGAGGGCCTCGGCGCCGCAGACGAGGACGTGCTCGGCGCGGCCGCTCTCGATCAGCGCGGCGGCCTGGTCGAGCCCGTAGAGGAAGCCGCAACACGCCGCGTTGATGTCGACTACACCGGCATCCGGGGCCTCGATCCGGGCGGCGACCGCCGGGGCCAGACCGGGCGTCAAGCGGTCCGGGGTGATCGTCGCGATGATCACGTGGTCAACGTCGCCCGCGTTGCGGCCGGCGTCGGCCAGCGCCTGCGCGCACGCGCTCGCGGCGAGATCGGCCAGCAGCTCGCCGGTTCGCAGGTGGCGGCGCTCGCGGATGCCGGTGCGCCGGACGATCCACTCGTCGCTCGTGTCCAGGCGCGCGACGAGGTCGGCGTTGGTGACGAGCTGGTCCGGCACGGCGGCGCCGACGCCGAGGATCGTCGGGGCCGGGCGCGCGTCGGCCGGCGGCGGGGGCGCGGGCATCGGAGGGCAGCACACTCGATTTCGCCCCGCATACGCGCGATGTTTGACACCTGCGCGGGAAGTGTCAAATCAGGCGGTGGCGCCGCGCGACCCGCCGGCGAGCGTCTATCGCGCGCCGACGGCGGCGCGCGCCCGCGTGGGCTGCGCCAGCACGCCGGTCAGCGCCAACTCGAGCGCGCCTCGCGCCGCACTCGTGCGCTCGGCGGTCTCGCGCACCCCGACGAGGGCTCCGTTGACCATCTTCAGGACGAGCATCAGATCATCCGCGTCGATCTCGGGGCGCAACAGCTCGCCGCGG
Organism: uncultured Solirubrobacterales bacterium; assembly: GCA_963830975.1. Lineage (GTDB taxonomy): Bacteria > Actinomycetota > Thermoleophilia > Solirubrobacterales > Solirubrobacteraceae > Palsa-513. The sequence goes on along the minus strand of CAWHOI010000004.1, from coordinate 1,649,756 downwards.
CGCGAGCGCTCGAGCGCGGATCCGAGCACGGCGAGCATGCGACGGCGCAGCTCGTCCAGGAGCGGGGCCAGCGTCGTGTCGGCGCGGAGGACGCCGATCAGGTCGTGGATGCAGACCAGCATCTCGGCGCTCGCGCCGAGCACCACGAGAACCGCGCGGTCGTCGTCCCCTTCGGCGGCTGCGAGCGCTTCGAGGCGTTCGACGTGCTCGCGGGCGATCGCGGCGACGAGTGAGGCGCGGTCGGGGAAGTGGCGGTAGAGCGTCGCCTGGCCGACCCCGGCCCGGCGACCGACCTCATACATCGGGACGTCGCGACCGGCGCCGAACAGCTCGCGGGCGGCGTCGAGGATCGCCTCGCGGTTGCGCGCGGCGTCGCGGCGCAGCCGGACCGCGTCGCCCGCCGCGGTCGCGCTCACGCGCGGTCCGGGCCCGGCGCGTCCTCGACCGTCGCCGGCGCGCGCGTGATCAGGACCGCGCCCCGGAGCGAGTGCACGACGGCCCGCGAGACGCTGCCCGCGAACGCCTCCCCGATGCGGCCGCGGCCGTGGGTTCCCATCACGATCAGGTCGTGGTCGGCCGCCGCCTCGACGATGCAGTGCGCTGGGTTTCCGTGGCGGCGGATCGCGGTGACCGGCACCTCCTCGGGCACCGCCGCCTGCGCGTCGCGCTGCATCTCGTCGTAGACGCCCTCGAGGTCGTAGGGGCCGGCCGCGACGCTCGTGACCGCCGTCGGCACGTCTGGCACGACCGTGATGATCGTCAGCGCGGCGCCCTGGTCGGCGGCCAGCTTCGCCGCCAACTCGAGGGCGGCCTTACTGTCGGCGGAGCCGTCGTAGGCGACGAGGATGCTATGGAAGACACTCATCGCGGCGCCGCCGCCGCAGGCGTATGCGCGGCAGCCGTGCGCTCGGTCGTCGTCCGGCTGGAGGCCATAAGTGGACAGCATTGTACGTGTAACATCCGATCCGGCGCCACTGGCGCCGGCGTAAGGGAATTCGTCGCCGGCGGACTTTGTCGTGCCGCCAGCCCCGGCGAAATGACCTCCAAGCCCGAGCGAATCTCCCCGAACGTCACGCTGGCGGTCCTGGCGCTGGGCTCGCTCTCCTACGCCGTGCTGAGCGGCGCCGTGATTCCCGCGCTGCCGACTTTCCAGCACGATTTGCACACCACCGAGACCGGGGTGACGTGGATCCTCACCGCCTACCTGCTGGCGGCGTCGGTCGGGACCTCGATCCTCGGGCGCCTCGGCGACATGTATGGCAAGGAGCGGGTGCTGCTCTGGACGCTCGTGATCCTCGCCGCCGGCACGCTGCTGTCGGCGGTCGCGACGTCGCTGCTGCTCGTGGTCATCGGACGCGCATTGCAGGGCGCCGCGGGCGGCATCTTCCCGCTCGCGTTCGGAATCGTCCGCGACGAGTTCCCGCGCGAGCGGGTCGCCGGCAGCATCGGAATGCTCTCGGCGATCCTTGGCGTCGGCGGTGGCGCCGGCATCGTCGGCGGCGGCATCGTCGTCGAACACCTGAGCTGGCATTGGCTGTTCTGGATTCCGCTCGTCGTGATCGTGGTTGCGGCCGCCTTCACCTGGCGCTTCGTTCCCGAGTCCCCGATTCGCGTCCCGGGGAGGGTGAACTGGCGCGCCGCGTTCCTGATGACCGTCGGCATCTCGGCCGCGCTGCTCGCGGTCAGCGAGACCACGATCTGGGGGTGGGGGTCGGCGAAGACGATCGGCCTGCTCGCCGGCGGACTGGCGGTCTGCGGCCTGTGGGTCGCGGTCGAGGCGCGCAGCTCCAATCCGCTGGTCGACATGAAGATGATGCGTGTGCGGGGCGTGTGGACGACCAACACCGCGGCGTTCCTGATCGGCGCCGGGATGTACTCGGCGTTCGTGATCATCCCCCAGTTCGCGCAGCTGCCGAAGAGCACGGGCTTCGGCTTCGGCTCCTCGGTCGTCGTGTCGGGCCTGTTCCTGTTGCCGATGGCCACGACGATGATGCTGATGAGCCTGCGGGCCGGTCCGATCGCCGCGCGCTACGGCTCTCGCCTGGCGCTGATCGTCGGCAGCGCGATCACCGCCGCCTCGTTCGTGATCCTCGTCGTCGCGCACTCCCACCCGATCGACCTGCTGGTCAGCTCCGGCCTGATGGGGATCGGCATCGGCCTCGCGTTCGCTGCGCTCGGCAACCTGATCGTCGGTGCGGTCCCCCCGCACCAGACCGGCATCGCCTCGGGCATGAACACGGTCATGCGCACGCTCGGGGGTGCGCTCGGCGCCCAGATCGCGGCGACGTTCATCGCCGGACACACGGCCCACGGCCTGCCGACTGTGACCGGCTTCACGGAATCCTTCGTGCTCGCCACCGCGTTCCTGCTGGTGGGGATCCTCGCCGCCGTCGGCGTGCCGCGGATGAGCCGGACCGGCGACACGACCACTGTGCGCGCGGCCGCGCCGGCAGCCGAGCCGGGCGCGTCAGGCGGTGCTTGACGCCGACCAGATGTTGATGTCGCCGTCGTTGGCGTAGCGGTCGATCTCGGCCAGCTCCTCGGCGCTGAAATCGAGGTTCGCCAGCGCCGCGACGTTCTGCTCGAGCTGGGTGACGCTCGAGGCGCCGAGCAGGGCGGAGCTCACCCGCTCGTCCCGCAAGACCCAGGCGATCGCCAGTTGGGCGAGCGTCTGCCCGCGGCGCCCGGCGATCTCATTCAGCGCGCGCGCCCGCGCGAGGTTGTCGTCGGTCAGCATCTTCTGCGCGAGCGCCTCGCCGATCTTGACGCGCGAGTCCTCCGGGATGCCGTCCAGGTAGCGGTCGGTCAGCATCCCCTGGGCGAGCGGCGAGAACGCGATCGCGCCGACCCCCTCGCTTCCGAGCACGTCGAGCAGGCCGTCCTCGACCCAGCGATTCAGCATCGAGTAGGACGGCTGGTGGATCAGCAGCGGCGTGCCCAGCCCACGGAGGATCTTTATCGCCTCCGCTGTCCGCTCCGGCGAGTATGAGCTGATCCCGACGTAGAGCGCTTTGCCCTGGCGCACCGCGGCGTCGAGGGCGCCCATCGTCTCCTCGAGCGGGGTGATCGGGTCGACGCGGTGCGAGTAGAAGATGTCGACGTGGTCCAGGCGCATCCGCTCGAGGCTCTGGTCGAGGCTCGAGAGCAGGTACTTGCGCGACCCGAAGTCCCCATAGGGGCCGGGCCACTGGTCGTAGCCCGCCTTCGTCGAGATGATCAGCTCCTCACGATAGGGCCGGAAGTCCTCGGCGTAGATGCGGCCGAAGTTGGTCTCCGCGGCGCCGTAGGGCGGGCCGTAATTGTTGGCCAAGTCGAAGTGGGTGATGCCGAGGTCAAACGCTCGGCGCAGGATCGCGCGGCTGTTGGCGAGTGGCCGGTCGTCGCCGAAGTTCTGCCAGAGACCGAGCGATACGGCCGGCAGGTCGATCCCGCTCGCGCCCACCCGCCTGTAGCGCATCTCCTCGTAGCGACCCGCGTGCGGTACGTAGACGGGGTTCGCTCGCGCGGGGTTGTACGCCACGGCCCGAGTATCTCACGCGGCCGCGCCCCAGCGGCGGCACCCTGGCCCCGGCGGGGGTCCCGGCCGGCGGCGCGGGCGCTGCTAGATTGCGTGCCCCTGGTGGGCGTAGCTCAGTTGGTAGAGCTCCGGGTTGTGGTCCCGGCGGTCGCGAGTTCGAATCTCGTCGCTCACCCTGGAAGTTGCTGCAAAACGGCGGGTTGTCGTCTCGGGCTGAGCGAATCCCATGGACCAATGTGGGGCGGCGAAGGCTTAGGGCGCGCGGTCGGCGCGTTAGGTCGCCAGTAATTTCGGGCCTCCTACCGCCGGGATCCATGGTGCGTGACTTGCCGCTGTTGCCTGGTGGTCGAGGCGCTCTCGACACGGCGCCCACGACAAGGTAACTTGTGGTAGTGGGCGTGGATGTGATCATTGCCGAGAGCGCCCGCAAGCATGGTGTTAGCGATGAGGACATCAGACACGCGTACGCAAATCCGATCAGAGTGTTCGAGCTCGACGAAGGGCTCACGATGATCATCGGCGCCAACCGCGCGGCGATCATCTACGAGATCGGTGTCGTCGACGGCGTCCCGGCACCCGTGGTCGTGCACGCGATGAAGGCGCGAGACAAATTCCTGAGGTGATGAACATGCCACGCACCGTCCAAGACATCCTCGATCACGCCAACGAGCTCGCGAGGCGCTTCGAGAACTACGACCCAACGCCGCAAGAAGAGCGCGACCCCGAGGCGTTCGTGGCGCTTCGCGATGCCGTGCTGTCCCGCTCCGATGCGGAGCGTTTGATCAATGCCGCGGTCGACAACGCTCGCGCACACGGCTACTCGTGGGCGCTCATCGGCTCGCTCCTCGGCACTTCTGGTGAAGCGGCCCGACAGCGCTACGCCACCAAACAACGCGCATAGCGGTCCGCGCAACCGGCCCGCTCGCGCTCGCATCTGGTCGGGAGCGGGAGCCGAGTGACAGCCGAGCGGACGCCCGCTAGTCGTCCCGTGCGGTCGCGGTCACTTCCAGGCTTAGGAGACCCGCTTTCCGCACATTGCGGCCACGTGGCGGGTTAGCGGAGATGCCTGCTTCTTCGAGCATGCGCTAGCCGTCGAGATTGATCACGAGGCTCCGCCTGGTTGGGTCGATGACCGTGACGGCGCGCCATCGCGATACGTCCCTCCCGCTGTCGGGTAGGCTTCAGCGCACTGTGTTGCCGCCAGCGATCATGGGAGTCTCGTGACCTATCGGAATGTAAGAATCGCCGCTGCTGCTGCTGTCGTCCTCGGAGTTTCGGCTGCGATCCCGTATTCGACCTCCGCGGCAACGCCTCAGGTCCCGCCGTGCACTCTCAGTGGGACTGGCCATATTCAAATCTGTCCGGTTACGTTCAAGGCGACCGCCGGCAAGTCCTCGCGGGTCGTTGTCGCCAGGTATAGCGACTTCTCCCACTGCGACTTTCCGGCTCCGAGCAGCGAACCTGGTGCGAACCAGAACTACGTCGTCGCGTCAGTCACGATCAACTGGGGCGACGGCAGCCGGTCGACCTCCGGGATTGCTAACACTGGCACCACCTGCCCTGGCAACGACAGCGCCTACACCAATGCTGGCGAGAATGAGCCGGTGACGGGTGTTCATCGGTACAAGAAAAAGGGGACCTACACGGTTTCCGTGTCGCTCACCTACGTTCGTGGGACCGGCGACACCTACCAGAACTGCGCTACCGCAACGGCCGGCGATACGACCTACAACAACCTCGCCAACTGCATCGCCTTGGGCGCGCCGGCTCAGTCGATCGGCGTCGTGAAAAAGAAACACTGAGGTTCGGCAGACTTTCTCGCGGGAAGTGTTCGACGCCAGCCTTTGTTGCGAGGCTCGACGCCAGACAGGTACCCACGGTGCCGCTCTGCGTAGGAGGCGCGTCCAGGCGGTGGCCGGCGCGGTCGCCTTCGCGTTGGAGCGGTCACGACTGTCGGTTGCGCCGTCGGGGGACCAGGAAGGCCCGTGTCCAGCGGCGGGTCGTTCCAGCGGCGCGTAAGCTCCGCCTCGAGAGCGTTGATGCGCCAGTCACTCATGTCAGGGTCGTGGCGATGAGGCGTCTCTTCGACGTTATTGGGGGAGTCCGAGGATGGGGCCGAGAATGCTGAGCGCCAAGCACTACGGGCTCGTCGCTTTGATCGTGGCGGCTGTCGCGTTTGTGTGGCTCGTTGGCGGAGCCACGGGAACGCTGCGCCGGATCCGACCCGCCCGGGCTGTCACGCTGGTTCGGTCCGAGCGTGTCGCTGACGGTGGCCAGAGCTTGCTGGAGGCGTGGCCAGTCGGCTCCTCGTCGGTTTGGGCGTGGACGGCGAACTCGTCCGGCCACGGCGCGCAAGGGTTGCAGCGCAGCACCGACGGCGGCAAGTCGTGGATCGGTGTGACGCCGAGCGGTCTGGGCGAGCAGGTGGGCGCCCACGTGATCACGGGGTTCTTCGCACTCGACGCCGAACACGCGTGGGTCGTCTACGGGGGCATCGCGAGTGGCGATGCGCAGTCGATCGCCGCGACCGCCGACGGAGGACGTCGCTGGACCATCGTCGGCCGCCGTCCGAGCAGCTACGGGTGCACCCTCCAGTTCGTCTCGCCAGCCGACGGCTGGTGCGCGCTGATCGGTGCTGCAGCGGGATCTGAGACGGTGAAGCTGTTCCGGACCGAGGATGGTGGCACCCGCTGGCAGGTCGTCTCGACTACGAGTCCCACCACCAACGCCTCGGGCTCGCTGCCATTCGCCTGCGACAAGGACATCCAGTTCTTGGATCGCAGCGTGGGATGGGCGATGTTCGGGTGCGCTGGCGGCCTCGCTCCGCTGTATGAAACGCTCGATGGCGGCGCTCGCTGGATCCGCCGCCGCGTCGCGGCTCCAGCGGGCGGCGTGGGTGACGGCGGATCTGGTTTCAGCGGCGCCCCGGTAGTGACAGGTGCCGACGGGGCAGTCGGCTACACGATCGACGCCCCGAAGGAACGAAGCGTCGTGTACGTCAGCCGAGACTCGGGCGTTTCCTGGCGTGCGGTCACACCGCCGGGCGGCTCGCAGCCGTGGCTCGTCGACATCATCACGCCGCTGCAATGGCGGCTCGTCGCGGGCGAGCGGATTCTGGCCACCGACGACGGCGGTCGCAACTGGTACACGATCAACACCAACCTCAATGTCGCGACCTACTCGCTCTACGCTTCGGCCCCCGCTCCCGTCGACTTCGAAAGCTCCGCGATCGGCTGGATCGTGAACCAGGCCAGCCCAACCGCGCCGGCGCTTCTGTGGCGCACCACCGACGGCGGACACACATGGCGACGCGTATCGGTACCAGGCACCTGACTGCCCCGCGCCAGGGGCCCATATGAGCGGCTACTTTGCGGAGGTATCTCGGCGTCTTGAGAGTGCTCCCCGAACGTCGCCGGGAACGTGGAGCGGCTGGCCGCGAGGCCCGGCGTATGGTTAGCGACGACGATGCGCGCACGTAAGGGGGCCTGCGGTGCACGGTTGCTGTGGCTGTTCGTGGCCACCGGTGCTGTGTGTGTCGGCTTCGTCGCGACGGTCTCTGCGCAGGGGCAGACAGCGGAGCCTGCGGTTGCGACTGAGGGCTGGCTGGACGGCGTGTCGTGTCCGTCGGTCTCGGCGTGCACGGCGGTCGGCGGTGCGGGTAACTATTCCGGTAGTCACCGGCACACGCTGGTCGAGCATTGGAACGGGGTGGTCTGGACGATCCAGGCGAGCCCCAACCGCGTCGGCGCGAGTGAGAGCGAGCTTCTGAGCGTGTCGTGCCCGGCAGTGAATTGGTGCGTCGCCGTCGGCAGCACCGACACCTCCTCCGTGCTGGCTCCCGGTCAGTTGCTGGCTGAGCGCTGGAGCGGCGGGCGCTGGTCGATCCTGCGGACTCCGCGTCCCGTTGCGGCGAGTGGGGGGTTCCTCGCGAGTGTGTCGTGTGTGTCGCGGACGAGCTGTGCCGCGGTCGGGGCCGCTCAGGTGGGCGCGGGCGCCGCCGCGCACTACGTGATGGTGGCTGAACGCTGGAACGGTGCCAGCTGGACGATCCAGCGAACCCCAAACCGTGCGGGCGCGAACTTCAACGAACTGCAGAGCGTGTCGTGCGCGACAGCGAACCGGTGCACCGCGGTCGGCGAGACCGGCGGCGGGGCCGTCGGTGAGGGCGCGCTCGCGGAGCGCTGGAACGGAACGCGCTGGTCGATCGAGCCGTCGGCCGCGGCCGGAGCCGTCAGCGACCTGACGGGGGTGTCCTGCCCCGAAAGCACAGCTTGCGTCGCGGTCGGTCTTGGCACAGACGATGCCGCGCTCACCGAGCGCTGGAACGGCACGAGCTGGACCGTCGAGCCGGCACCCCACGAGCCCAGCGGCGCGGTCAACGCCGCGCCGTCGGCCATCTCGTGCACGACAGCGCGAGTCTGCACCGGCATCGGCATGCTGGAAACGAACAAGGGGCTCGAGGGCGCCCTCGCTGAGCGCTGGAACGGTGCCCGCTGGACGATCCAGAACGTCCCGCAAGGCATCGGCGGCAGCAACCTACGGGCCGTCGCATGCCCTTCAGAAAGCCTCTGCGTCGCGGTTGGCGCGGTCGGCGTCGGCAGCGGCGGCAACCCCGGCAACGGGCCCATTCCCCTAGCCACGCCACTCGTCGAGGACTGGAACGCCATCGCCTGGACGATCCAGCCAACCCCGACTGCGTTCGCGAGTAAGTGACCGCCTCCGCGTGATACGAGCCGCGCGATGCCCCGCCGGAGAATGCGCGGCGCGCGGGGGGCAGCGGCTTGTGCCGCTTGTGCCGGGGCACCGACGCGTGTCTCCCCGCGGTGGCCCCGGTGCAGCGACTACTTGAAGGGCACGGTGACCGGCCCGGGCGCCTTCGAGAACACCGCCATGAAGTCGCGGTCGTCGGGGGTGAGGTAGCGGTCGGGGGACTGCTGGGGCTGGGGCTCGACCATCGTCGGTCCGAGGCCGTTCCTATGCGAGTAGGTGATCAGTGTGTGCCACTCGGGGTTGATGTCGTACTCCATGCCGCGAACCGCACCGATGTGCTGAAGGATCTGGGCGAGCGAGATCACCGTCGCCTCCGACGCGACGACGAACATCACATTGCCGTGGGCGTCGACGCCGACGGCGGTGCGCGGGGTGAACGTGACGCCGCCGAGGGTGTAACCCCACTGGATGCTGTTCGGGTCGGTGTTCAGCTCAGGGTTGAGCTTTCCGTCCCAGAGGATCGGGGTGAGGCTCTGGCGAGCCCAGGCGATGTTGGCCGGCGCGTTCGGCCCACCGGTCCACCTGACGATGTTCACCTTCCCGTCGCGGTAGCCCACGAGCGTGGCGTTGCCGTCAATCAGCGGCTCGTTGGTGTGGCCGTTGACCGCCGAACCGTTATTGGTGTCGACGTGCGTGAAGGCGCCGTTGAAGGTGGCGAGCAGCCGATGGCGCTGATCGAGTGGAACCATCATCGGACCGCGGTCGACCGCGCTCGGCGGCTCGTATCGGCCGGGATAGTAGGCGAGATCGGTGCGGGTGTGGTCGATCCACAGGACGTAGGCGACGAGGGAGGGGTACTCCGTGCTCGGCCGGTAGCTCGTCACGAGGACGGGCGGCTGGCCATCGACGGATGGCCCCGTGCGGTGCCAGACGCCCTCGCCGGGCAGCGGCGTGGCGAACACCGGTTTGATCGGCGGCGGCCTGTAGCTGACGTGCTTGGCGTGCTCGAGCAGAGGCCGTACCGGGCTGAGCCCGACGCTGGGCAGTCGCTTGAGTCCCGGGCCGCCCTTGCGGGGCGCGCTCGCCGTGTAGTGCTCGGCCGTGTCGATGATCCAGTTGCCGAACGGCACCTCGTCGCGCACCCACTCCGCGGAGCGCTCGGAGAAGGTCTCGCTCGTCGGCTTGAGCATGTAGTTCGCAAAGGAGATCCCGAAGTAGAGGACCACCAGCGCCAACGGAGCCAGCGTCCCGAAGAGGATCCGCCCGCGGCGAAGCCGTCGGCGCTCGTCAGCGCGCCGCGCGCTGAGTTCACGACGGTCGAGTATCGGCGGTGCGGATGGCTCGCCGTCCGGTCGTGGCCTGTCCGCCGCCCGGTGTCTGTCTCGGATCGCCATGGGGATTGCGCTCCGAGCATACGCGCGGAACTAAACCGTTCGCGCGGTGAGCGATGAGAATTCGCTCAGACGAGCTCGTGCGGCGTCTACTGCCGTGCGACGAACGACTCGAACCTGTGGAGACCCTCTTCGAAGCTCTCGGTTCGGCAAGTCGACTGGCCGCGTTGGCGCGCCCACGGACCGAGAGCGTGACTCACGGGTAGCCGATCTGGATGGCCTTGCAGTTCGTCCACGTGTAGAACCGGTAGCTGCTCTTGGACAGGGTGACGACGTCGTTGCCCGGACCGCAGTCGATCGTGCCGCGGCCGAAGTAGGCGAAGACATGGTTGTCGTCGGGGCCGGTGAAGATGTGGTTGGTGCCGTGGCTGGCGTAGATCCAGTTGTCGCCGGTGCCGCCGTAGAGCCAGTCGGTCTGGCCCGCGCCGTTGGGGCTTGGGTAGCGGTCGCCCCAGATCACGTCGTCGCCGGGACCGCCGTAGATGTGGTCGGAGCCGGGGCCGCCGAGCAGCATGTCGTTGCCGTCGGTACCGATCCCGATCGAGCCGTGATTGCCCGCGAACCACGTCGTCACCGTGTGGGGCCAGCCGAGGTGACTGACGTCACCGCTCGCGCTGCCGCTCCCGATCGCCCATGAGCAGACGAGCACGACAACCACGAGGGGAACGGCCGGCGCCAGTAGGCGCGCTCTGAGCTTCGGCATGCGATTCATCGCGGCGCCACCGTCAGGGAATATGCGGGGCTCTGGGAGAGGCGCTGCGTGCCGCTCTCGAGCACGAACCGCACGGTGAGCTGCGACCCCGCCCACGCGGTCGGCACCGTCCAGTGCAGCCAGACCACCCAAGGGTCGGTGCGGGCGGAGGCCGCCGTGCGCCACACGCCGGCGGACGTCTCGCGCTGCATCAGCAGCCGACCGTCGATGACCGACACCGGCAGCTTCTCGACCATCGTCACGTGCTCCCCCGCGCGCACGAGCGACGGCAGACCGCTCAGAACCATCGCGCCGGGGCTTGTGAACGCGACGTTCGCGTCAGCCGCCGCGGCGCCGCTGAGGGTGGACAGGGCGACGCCGGCCAGCGCGCAGGCCAGGCGACGAGGGGCATGGGAGTCGGAGGTGGTCATGTGGCCAGCCGGCCAGGGGCGCCCCGCAGCCGGTTCCTGTCCACTCGGCATGCGGGCCGTCGTACGTGACCGCCGAGCCCCAAACCGGACGGTTAGCCGGTTGCGGTGCGCGGCGATCAGCTCAGCGACATGCTGAAGATCTGGCCTTTCCAGCCGTTCACGTCGAAGGTGTCGGTCGGCGTGAAGCCTTGGCGTCGATACCAGGCGATGAGGGTTGGGGCCCCCGCCCAGCAGTCGACGCGAAGCACGGCGCAATCCGCCGCACGGGCCTCAACGATCGCGACGTCCACCAGCCTCGCTCCGAGTTGTTTGCCGGCGTGACGGCGCGAGGTGAGCAGCAAATTGACGTAGAGCTCCGGAACGTCGACCGGCGGCACGTGGCCGGGGCGCTCACCGACGACAAGCGCCCCGGCCGGCTCACCGTCGAGCTCAGCCACCCGCAACCCGCCGCTGCTCGCAAACGTCTCGACCCGTGCAAGCGCTTCGGGACGGCTCGAGAACGGGCGCTCACCCCACTGGCCGGGCTGGCCGCGCTCGACCAGCCACGCCACGGCCTCATCGAAGAGGTCGAGAAGCAATGGCTTGTCGGCAATGCTGCCGTGGCGAATGTTCAGGGAGCCGTCGTCCCGCAGCAAGATCGAAAACTCTAGCCACGCGCGCGGCCACGGGCGCCGTCATGGCGTCACCGACACGTGCGGCGAGACCCCGGCGAACGAGAGCCTCCTGCAGACGTCGTCCCACCCCGGCGCGATACAGATCCTGGAGGCCTCCGCACCTGTAGCGGCAACCGGAACGGCGGGGTAGATCACCGGCGCGAGCGGCACCACGCCAATGCGCTGAGCGCACGCGGCGGTTCGCTCCCGGCTGTGCCATCCTGCGCGCATCGGCTGTTGTGCGCACACATCGTTGAGGATGGACGCGACCGGCGGTGCACCGGCGCTTTCGGAGACCCGCTGAGGTGACGTCGCTCGAGTTCCGCGAACGCCCGGCGCAGGGCGAGCCTGACGGGCTGCTCGTCCTCCACCACGGGCGCGGCGCCGACGAGTTCGACCTGCTGCCGCTCGGCGACGTTCTCGATCCGCACCGCCGCCTGCACGTCGTCACTCCGGCGGCCCCGCTGTCACTGCCGGGCTTCCCGGGGCGTCACTGGTACGTCGTGCCGCGTGTCGGCAGCCCCGACCCGGAGACCTTCCATGCTGCGTTCGCTGCGCTCGCCGACCTTCACGACCAGCTCTGGGCGCAAACGGCGATACCGCCTGAGCGCACCATCCTTGGCGGCTTCTCGATGGGCGCGGTGATGAGCTACGCGCTCGGCCTGGGCCACGGCCGGCCGGTTCCGGCCGGGATCCTCGCGTTCTCCGGGTTCGTGCCGGATGTCGATAACTGGCAGCCGGACCTGCCGCCGCGCGCGGGGCTCGCGGCTTTCATCGCACACGGCCGCCGCGATCCCGTCATCGGGGTCGACTTCGGTCGCAGCGCGCGCGACCTCCTGAGCGCAGGCGGACTCGACGTCTCCTACCACGAATCCGACCTGGGGCACCAGATCGACCCGGCAGCGCTCGCGGCGGCGCTGCGTTGGGTCGACGGCAGGATCGTCAGTCGGCGGGGCTCTCCTCGTCCGCCTCGCCGTACACCGAGTCGATGAACTCCTCGTCGGGCTCGGCGTCGCGCAGGATGCGCGACGGCGTGTGCTCATCGCCGTGGGACGCGTGCTCGATCAGGTCGCGCTCGGCGAGCTCGAAGCCCTCGGACTCGCCTCCGCCGGCCTCCTCGACGGCGCGACGCTCCTCGCGGCGCCGGCGCGCTGCTTCAGCGTCGTGTTCGGGATTCGAGTATTCGGTCATGGGGCGACGATACTCGCATCGCGGCCCGGGAGGTGCGCGAGCGGCGGTCGCCGCGCGGCTGGCGGCGTGCCGTTCCGGCGCTCGCGACACCCTGGACGAGCGGCGTTCAGGACAGCGGTGAGCGGTCGCCGAGCGTGGCCAGCAGCCAGCGCGCGACGCCCAGCAGGTGCCGGTCCGCGTGGGGCGCACCGACCAGCTGCAGGCCGACCGGCAGCCGATCGGAGGTCCAGGCTCCCGGCAGGGCCAGCGCGGGGCCGCCGAGCAGGGTGAAGGGCCGGCAGAGCAACGAGTCGCCTGTGGACCGAAGTCCGAGCGGCGGCACCCCGAGCGTGCTCGGCGCGAGCGCGGCGTCAAGCCCCTCCAGGCACTGCGCCCACCGCCAGCGCTGCTCGTCGGCGAGACGGCGCGCCGCCAGGTAGTCGTCGCTCGAGATCGCCCGTCCAGCGGCGATGAACGCCCGCAGCTCCTCGCTGACAAGCTCGCCGTGCCAGTCCGCCTCGCGGCCCAGCGCCCATGCCGTCTCGGCCTGCTGGATCGTGGCCTGCGCGTCGGCCAGGAGCTCGAACGCGATCGGGAGCTCGACCGCCTCGATCGCCGCGCCCGCGCCGGCGGCGGACTGCACGTAATCCTCGATCGCTGTTGATGCCGCGGCCTCCAACCGGTCCCACGCGATCCGCAGAAAACCGATCCGTGGAGGCGCGGAGGACTGCGTCGCGGCACGCCCGCCCGCGCCGTCGAGCGACCGGCCGGCGCGCGCGCTCGCCATGCCGGCGGGCGCCGCGCAGGCGGCATCGAGCGCGAGTTCGAGGTCGTCGACGCTGCGTGCGAACAGCCCGGCCGTGTCGAGCGACGCCGACGTCGGCAGGACCCCGGCGAGCGGCAGCACTCCGAACGTGGGCTTCATGCCTAGAACGCCGCAGTAGGACGCCGGCCGGACAATCGAACCGGCGGTCTGCGTCCCGGTCGCGAGCGGCGCCATCCGCGCCGCCACGGCCGCGGCCGAACCGCTCGATGAGCCGCCCGGCGTGCGTTCGAGATCGAGTGGGTTGCGCGTGTCGCTCGGGTGCATCCAGGCGAACTCGCTGCACTTGGTCTTGCCGATGACCAGCGCTCCGGCGGCGCGCAGCAAGCTGACAAGAGCCGCGTCGGCACGCGGGCGATGGCCCCGATAGATCGGCGAGCCGTACTCGGTCGGCAGCTCGGCGGTGTCGAAGACGTCCTTCACGGCGACGGGCACGCCGATCAGCGGCAGGTGCGCCGCGCTCTCCGGGGGAAGTCGGTCGAGCTCGTAGGCGCGCTCGATCGCGGGGTCTCCGGCGAGGGTCGCAAACGCGTGAATCGGGTCGTCGAGCTTGCGGATCGCGATGTTCGCTGCGGCGGCGACGTCAACGCAGCTCAGCTCGCGTGCGTGGATCAGCCGCACGATCTCGGCGGCGCCGAGATCGCAGTATGGGATCGCGGCGCCCCGCACGGCTCCAGCTTACGCACAAGCTCGATCGGCTCGTCGCCCCGAGATCCTGGCCGCGGCGACGGAAGGCTGCGGTGCCGTGCTCTACGATCCCCGTCCGCCGCGGTCCCCCAGCGCGTTGGAGCAAGCAAACGCACGTCGACCCCTACATCGTCCTAGGCAGCGCCGTCGTGGGATTGCTCGTCGGCATGACCGGAGCGGGGGGCGGCGCGCTGATGACCCCGATGCTGATCCTCCTGTTCGGCGTCAAGCCGTCGACGGCGATTTCGAGCGACCTCGTCGCCGCCGTGGTGATGCGGCCGATCGGCGCCGGCGTGCACCTGCGCAGGGGTACGGTCAACCGCGGACTGGTCGGCTGGATGGTGCTCGGCTCGGTGCCGATGGCATTCCTCGGCGCCTACCTGCTGCATGTGATGGGAAGCTCGACGTCGGCACAGCAGCAGATCGAGGTCGCGCTCGGTGTCGCCCTGCTCGCCGGCGCCGCCGCGATGGTCCTGCGATACGTGCTCGACAGGCGCGCCGGACACGCGCGCACGGGCATGGTCGCTCAAGTGCGGCCGCGGCCGCTGCCGACGGTGCTGATCGGCATGCTCGGCGGGGTGGTGGTCGGCATGACCTCGGTCGGCTCGGGATCGCTGATGATCGTCCTGCTGCTGTTCGTCTACCCGATGCTCGGCGCGAATCAGCTGGTCGGAACGGACCTCACGCAGGCGGTTCCGCTGACGCTCGCAGCGGCGCTCGGAGCGCTCGCGTTCGGGCACGTCGAATTCGGCGTGACGGTGTCGCTGGTGATCGGCAGCGTGCCGGCGGTGCTGGTCGGATCGCTGGTCTCCTCGAGCGCGCCAGACCGCTACGTGCGTCCCGCGATCACCTTCGTGATCTTCGCCTCGGGACTGAAGTACGTCGGGCTCGGGACGACCGCCCTCGGGTGGGTGCTGTGCGGGGTGCTGCTGGCCGGCGCGGGCGCGTGGATGGTCAGCGCGCGCCCGTGGACACGCTGACGGCTGCCCCTCAGCTGCTCGCTGGGCGTTCGACCGCGACGCGCGCCGCCAGCACGGCCTCGTAGACGCGCGTCACGTCGGCGCGATCGGCCGCCTCCGGGACCGATTCGATGTTGCTGGTCTGGATGCGCTTTGCCTGCTCGACCAGCACGTCACGCTGCGCGCTCGTCGTCGTGTACTCCATGACCTTCTCCAGCGCATCGAGCTGGCGGATCATCACGGCCGGCATCCCGCGGCTGGCCTGGCGGATCTTCTCGTAGGCGCGCTCGACGATCCGCTGGTAGCCCACGGCGGCCGAGATCAGGCGGATCTGGCCGCTCTCGTCGCGATGGATCTGCGTCGGCGACCACTCGGCGGCGATCTTGCACAGGCTCTCGCCGAGCCAGTCGATGCAGGTCAGCGCCGTGAAGGTGTCGTTGACGGCGGCCGAGAGCGCGCGGATCGCGATCTCGACGAGCTGGTCGACGGCGAAGCTGAGATCCTGCGCGAGCGTGCGGTAGGGCCCGGTGAGGTGCGCCCGCTCGAGGCTGCGCGTGACGGTGTCCGTCGCCTCCGGCGGCCAGACCGTGGCCATCGGGTGACCCTGGACGAGGAACTGGCCGGGCCTGTAGCGCAGGCGGATCACCGCGTTCGAGCGGCTCGCGATGCGCACGAGCGTGTCGTAGTGAACGAACTGCAGGTAGCCGCTGCGGGCCGTGCGGACGACGCCGCTGGACTCCGCCATCTGCCGCTCGATTTCTGCGAGTGAGAGGCTGTTCAGAGGCGCGGCCGGGTGCGACTCCCCGCGCCAGCCCTCGGCGGCGATCGCCGTCGAGAGGTCGCGCGCGATGCTCGCGATCACCTGGGGAAGCTGGATCGAGCTGGTGATGTGGTTGATGAAGTAGATCAGCACGCCCATGTCGAGCACGAGCGCGAGCAGTGCGACCGTGATCGAGATGTTCGGCACGAACGGGTCGTGGGCGCCGTTGCCGATCGCCACCAGCGCCAGCACGGCGTACACGAAGGTCGCGACGAACGCCCCGAGCGTGTGCTGCGTGCCGCGGTCGCGGATGAAGTTGCGCAACATCCGCGGTCCGAACTGCGTCGAGGCCAGTGTCAGGGCGACGATCGTGATCGAGAAGACGACGCCGACCACGGTGATCACGGCCGCCGCCATCGTCGTGAGGATCTGTCGTGCGCCGTCGGCCCCCGGCTGGATGACCCAGGAGGGCAGTCGGAAGTCGCCGGCGTGGGCGGCGTGGTCGAGCGCGTAGGTGCCGGCGAAGATCACCACCGCCAGCAGGACCTCGAGCGACGGGACGAGCCAGAGGTTCGTGCGCAGCGACTCCTGGCGCCAGGCGGGAATCCGCGACGTCATCCGGCGCATCGGTGGTGAGAGCGGTGTCATGGCAGCACGAGTTGTGCCGACCAGGCTTCCCGGCTCACCGCGCCAGATCTTACGGGGCGCGAGCGGGCCGTGTCCGCTTCAGCATCTCGATGGAGGCAGCCCGGTGCGCGGGGCGAGGGCGCGCATAACATCCACTCATGACGCGCCGCATGCTGCTCCTGCCCGTACTGGCGTTTCTCGTCTTCGCCCCCGGGGCGAGCGCCGCCGTCTCGCAGACGCCCGACATCACCGACACCCACTACAGCTCGGTCCTCGAACGCGTCGATCCGGTCGTCAAGGGCGTCAGCTGGAAGGTGATCGACCTCAACGACGAGATCGAGCTGATCAACCACAGCGGCAAGACCGTGACGGTGTACGGCTACTCCCGATCAGCGGCGAGCGTGGCCTACGACGGCGGGCCATACGCGCGCATCCTGCCCGACGGCACCGTGCAGGTGAACGAGGATTCGCAGGCCTACTACCTCAACCAGAGCTTCTTCGCCGACTACACGAACGTGCCGGCCTCGGCGACGGCGAGCGGCTACCCGCTCGACTGGGTCACGCTGGCGAAGACCGGCGAATTCCTCTGGCACGATCACCGCATCCACTTCACCAGTCCGGTCGTGCCGACGTTCATCCAGCAACGCGGGGTCGACCGGCGGCAGTTCGTGTTCTCCTGGTATGTCCCGATCCAGGTCGGCTCCACCAGGGGCTACCTGTACGGAAAGCTCTATTGGAACGCCGAGAAGTCGTTCTCGTTCCCGATCGGTGCAATCATCGCGTTCATCGTGGTCGTCTTGGGAGGAGCTGCGTTGGTGATCGTCGTGCGACGACGGCGTGGTCCCGCGCCCCCGCGCGAGGCGTGGTGACAGGCCTGCTGTTCATGGCGCCGGCGCTGCTGTTCGCGCTGGTGCTCCTCGCCCGCCGCTTCCCTGGCGAGCGGCGTCTTGTCGCGCTCGCGACTCGCAGGCGCCGCCGGCCACACCGCGCTCCGGCTCGCGTGGCGGTCGCCGCTCGGCCGCCATCGGCGCTGCTGCCGCGTGGCAGCGCGCTGCTTGCGGCCGCACTCGCGACGCGCCCGCCGCCGCTGGCTCTGCAGAGCTGACGCGCTCCGCCCGGACCGGGAGGAGCGCGCGTCCCGTCACCCGGTCTGCTCAGGCAGGAGCGATGTCCCATCCTCGATCCACGTTCATAGCCGCGATCGCGACGGCGCTCTGCGCCGCGGCGATCGCCCCTGCGGTCGCATCCGCGCACGCCCTGCTGGTCGGCACGCAACCGGTCACCGGCACGACCGTGAAGTCCACGCCGCACGGGGTGATCTTCGAGTTCAACCAGGCCGTCGGCGGCACGCTCGGCGCCGTGCGCGTCTACAACGGCGCGGGCGCCGAGGTCGACGACGGCGACATCTCGCACCCCGACGCCAACGAGCACTGGCTGGGAGTCGGGCTGCCGGCCTCACTCCCCGAGGGCACATACACCGCCACCTATCGAGTGATCTCGGCCGACACGCACATCGTCTACGGGGGCCTCGTGTTCAACATCGGTCACCCGTCGCGCTCGACGCAGACTGTCGCCGGCCTGATCGGCCGCAACCGTTCCGGGCCGGTCACGAACGTGGCCTTCGGCGTGGTGCGGGCGCTGGATTACCTCTCGATCGCCCTGGTGGTCGGAACGCTCGTGTTCCTGCTGTGGGTGACCCCGCCGGCGCTCCTCGGCGGCGGTTTCGAGCGGCGCGCATGGCGGCTGCTGGGGTCCGGCCTCGCGCTCGGGGTGCTGGTCGGCGTCGTCGGGATCCTGCTGCAGAGTGCTGAGGCCGCGGGGCTATCGCTGTGGGGGTCGCTGAAATGGTCGGTCATCTCCAACGTCCTGTCGAGCCGCTTCGGCTGGGTGTGGGGGGTGCGGGCGGTCCTGTTCGCCGTCTCGCTCGCCGCTCTGCGGATGCGACGGCAGAGGTGTTTCAGGGTCTGGCTTGGCGCCGTCTGCGCCTACGCCGTCGCCACGCCGGCACTGGCCGGGCACGCCTCCATCCAGTCCCCGGTGTGGGCCTTCTTCCCCGCCGACGTCGGCCATGTCCTGGCCGCCAGCGTCTGGGTGGGCGGGATCGCGTGTCTCGTCTTCGCGCTCCCGCTCGCGACGCGGGCCGTCGAGCCGGAGCTGCGCACGCCGATGCTCGTCGAGGTGCTCGGGCGGTTCTCGCCGCTCGCGCTCGCCGCGGTCGCCGTGCTCGCCGTCACGGGCGTCGTGCAGGCATACATCGACATCCGCAGCGTGAACGCGCTGACGCACACGACCTATGGCGAGCTGGTGCTGCTCAAGACCGGCCTGCTGGGCATGCTGATCGGTCTCGGCGCGATCAACCGCGAGCGCGTGATCCCTACGCTGCGGCGACTCGTCGAGGCGCGCGCGACGCCGGGGGAGGCCGGGGTGCTGCTGCGCCGCTCGACGCGCGGCGAGCTTGCCGCAATGATCTGCGTGTTCGGCGTGACCGCGGCGCTTGTCGCCTACGCGCCGCCGATCGACGCGGCGAGCGGACCGTTCGCCGTCAACGTCGCGCTCGGTCCCGCGGAGCTCGAGGCCTATGTGACTCCCGCGCGGGTGGGCGCGAACGCGATGCACCTCTACCTGATCAACGGGCGCACCGGCGCGCCGTTCACGGGGACGCAGCAGTTCACCGTCACCGCTTCGCTGGCCGCCAAGGGTATTGGCCCGCTCTCCGAGAGCGCCTACGTCACCGGGCCCGGCCACTACACCGTGCCGGACGCGATCCTGTCCCCGGCCGGGACTTGGACCGTCACGGTCACCGACCGCGTGTCGCTCTTCGACGAGTACAGCGTGACGCTGAAGGTGCCCGTGCGGTGAGCGCGGCGCTGCTGCACGCGCTGCTCGCCATGGCTCCGGCGTTCGCACTCGCGGTGCTGCTCGCGCTCGGACGCTACCCGGGCGAGACGGTGCTGGCCGCGCTGGGCGCTCGCCCGCGTCGACGCGCGGCCCGACCGGTGCGCCAGGCCATTCCCCGCCAGCCGAGCACGGCGTTCGCGCCCGATCCGCTTGCGTGCTCTCTGGCGGGTCGCGCTCCGCCATCAAGACGGGTGGCATCAAGACCGTCATCCAACTTGAAAGGAGCACCCGTGAAGCGACTCGCATCTCTGACCGCGGCCGTCGCCGCGCTCGCGCTGCCGGCTGCAGCGGCGGCCCACATCAGCCTGCACCCGAACGAAGTCCCCGCCGGGGCCTTCGTCACGCTCAACGTTCGCGTTCCGGGCGAGCAGCCCGGGGCCTACGCATACAAGGTCGTGATGCAGCTGCCGCCGGGCTTCACCGACGTCGACGTCGAGAACATCCCCGGGTGGACGGCGCAGGAGACGATCACGAACCTGAAGAAGCCGCTGCAGACGCCCGACGGTCCCGTGAACCAGGTCGTCTCGCAGATCACCTGGACCGGTGATCGCAGCACGCTCGGCAGGCTCGACAACGGCTACTTCGTGCAGTTCCCGCTGGACATCACCATCCCCTCGAACCTCGCCGGGCACTCACTCACGTTCAAGACCGTCGAGTACTACTCCAACGGCCAGAACGCCTACTGGATCGGGCCGCCGAGCGCCACCTACCCGGCGCCCACGATCAACATCACGAAGGCCGGCGGGGTGATCGAGGACGTCGCCGGAAACGAGGCCGGCCCCGTGCCGGGGTTCGTGCCGACCGGCCAGGCCGCAGTCGCGACGGCAAGTCCGGGCTCGAGCTCCGACACGCTCGCGATCGTCGCGATCGTGGTGGCGGCGCTGGCGCTGCTGACCGGCGTCACGAACCTCGCGAGCCGTCGCAGATCGGCGCCTGCCAGTACCGAGGGGGCCCGCGATTCGGATGGCGGCGACGACACGCCGGCGTAGGGGGTGGAGTGTTGGCGTGCCCACGGCACGCCAACACCCCCTCAGGCGTCGCGAGTGCGCGTGCGCCAGGCGCCGAGCACGAGCCAGACGATCAGCCAGGCGGCGAGTACGATCACGGCCAGTTCGCTGCTCATCCTGAGCCCGTTGGTGTCCTGGAGCCGCTCCCCGGGCTTGATCGAGCCGAGCGCAATGTTCGGGATGACGTCGCGCGCGGAGCCGAGGAAGGTCAGCATCGCGAGCAGGCGTCCGGCGACCACCTGCCAGCCGATCAGGGCGGTCAGAGAGGCGGCTCGCGAGCCGGTGAGCGAGCCGAGTCCGACAGCGATCACGCACATGACGATCTCCGCGAGGCAGACCCACAGCACCGACTCGACGGCGTAGCTCGCGCTCGGCGTGGCCAGGCCGCCGGCGAAGCCGTAGGCGGCGGCGATCGCGAGGCCGACGGCCACCAGGCCGAGTGCGAGCGTCACGATCAGCGCCGCCGGGACGCGCACCGCGAAGAGCCAGACGCGCTCGCGCCCGGTGACGACGATGTCGCGGAACACGCCGCTCGCGGTGTCGGTCGTGCCCGCCTCGGTGCCGACGAGGATCGCCGCCAGGGCGCCGAAGAAGACCGACAGGATCACCGTCGCGCGGTTGAAGGCGTCGATGCCGCCGGCCGGGCCGTACCTGGCGGAGTCCGTCGCATGGAGGATCTCGCTGATGCCGAAGTAGAGGACGACCACGCCGATCGTGAAGAACGCCGCGATCGCGATGATCGAGCCCCGGCGGCGCAGCTTGAGCAGCTCCGCGCGGACCATGGCGACGAACACCGTGACGGTCATGGCGTGCCCTGCAGTCGCGAGGTGATCTCGAGGAAGCGGTGTTCGAGCGTGCTGCGCACCGGCTCGAGCCGCGTCACGGTGACGCCGGCCTCGACCAGCCGGCGGTTCAGCGCGCCGCTCGCCGTGGCCTCGCGAAGCGAGATTCGCAGGCCGCCGTCGGCGCGCTGCGCGTCCAGCACCTCCGGCATGCCGGACACCAGGGCGAGGGCCTGCTCGGGGTCGTCGCAGTCGACGATCAGCTCGTTCCGCGTGCCCCGCGCGAGGTCGGCGATCGATCCGGCCGTGACGATCTTGCCGCCGTCGATGATCGCGGCGAAGTCGCAGGTCTTCTCGACCTCATCGAGCAGGTGCGAGGAGAGGAACACGGTGCGACCCTCGCTGACGAACGAGCGGATCATCTGGCGGAACTCGAGGATGCCCGCGGGATCGAGGCCGTTCGTCGGCTCGTCGAGGATCAGCAACTCGGGATCGGCCAGCAGGCAGCGCGCGACGCCGAGGCGCTGCCGCATGCCCTGTGAGTAGCGCGCGACCTTCTCGCCGGCGCGGTCGGCGAGGCCGACGCGCGCCAGCGCGCCGTCGATACGGGCAAATGTCTCGGGCCCGCGCACTGCGGCGAGTACGCCGAGGTTCTCGCGGCCGCTCAGATGGGTGTGGAAGCGCGGCTCCTCGACGATCGCGCCGACGCGCGCGAGCGCCTGCTCGCGTTGCGCCGGGACGGCGAGCCCGCGCAGACTCATCGTGCCGCCGTCGGGGTTCGTCAGCCCCAGCAGGGCGCGGATCGTCGTCGTCTTGCCGGCGCCGTTGGGCCCGAGAAAGCCGTACGCGCAGCCGCGCGGCACGCTGAGCGTTACGCGGTCGACGGCGACGCGGGCGCCGAAACGCTTCGTCAGCTCGTGGGTCTCGATGATCGTATCGCTGGACATCCGTATGCGGGAGGTGTCGGCCGCGCGCCCGCCTCGCCGGAGCGGGGGTCGGGAGCCTAGTGGCCAGAGGCGGATGAGGGCGCGCTCGCGGTGGCGTCACGTCTCGGTGGCGCGAGCGGCGCCGAGGCGGCTGTGGCGGCCGGCGGCCGAGTCTGTCGCGGCGCGCGGGCGGGTATCGTTGCGCCTCGCATGGCCTCCGCGCTCACAACGAACGTCACCGAGCTGCCGCAGTCGCGCGTGCGCGTGGAGGTCGAGGTGCCGGCGGCGGAGGTGGCGCGGGCGCTCGAGGCGACGGCGCAGCGGATCGGCCGCGACCTGAAGATGGCGGGCTTTCGCAAGGGCAAGGTGCCGGCGGCGGTCGTGGTCGGGCGGCTCGGACGGGAGTCGGTGCTCGACGAGGCAGTGCGCGACCGCATCGCGCGCTGGTACTCGGACGCGATCGGCGAATCGGGCATCGTCACGGTCGGCGACCCGGAGATCAACTTCGGCGAGATGCCGGCCGAGCATCAGCCGTTCTCGTTCAGCTTCGAGGTCGGTGTGCGGCCGGTCGCGCAGATCGCCAACTGGCGCGGGATCGAGGCGCCGCGGCGCGAGGCGGCGGTCACCGAGGAGCAGATCGACGCGCAGATCGAGCAGGCGCGCGACCGGCTCGCGCGCCTCGACACCGTCGAGCGCACCGCCGCGTCAGGCGATTTCGTCGTGATCGACTACCTCGCCACGATCGACGGTGAGCCGATCGAGGGCGGCGACGGCCGTGCGCAGCTCGTTGAGCTCGGCGCCGGCCGGCTGGTCCCCGGCTTCGAGGAGGGGCTGCTGGGGGCGGGCGCCGGGGAGCATCGAACGCTCCAGCTGCGATTCCCCGACGACTACGGCGCCGCCGAGGTGGCGGGGCGCGACGCGGTCTTCGAGGTGGACGTGGCGGAGGTGCGCGCGAAGGTGCTGCCCGAGGTGGACGACGACTTCGCGCTCGACGCGGCCGGGTTCGACACGCTCGCCGAACTGCGCGAGGACCTGCGTTCCCGGCTGCTCGAGGCCGACGAGCGCGCCGTCGAGCGTGAGTTCCGCAACGCGGTGCTCGAGGCGGCAGCCGACGCGGCGACGGTGACCGTGCCGCAGGAGCTGGTCGAGGCACGCGCGAAGGAGGCGATGGAGCGCAGCCTGCACTCGCTCTCCCATCGCGGCATCAGCAAGGAGGCCTACCTCCAGATCACCGGTTCGAGCGAGGAGGAGCTGATCGCGACAGCGCGCCCCAACGCCGAACGCGCGCTGCGGATCGAGGCCGTGATCGCGGCGATCGTCGAGGTGGAGGGGATCGAGCCGAGCGACGAGGAGCTCCTGGAGGACCTCGCGCAGAGCGTCGAGCCCGATGAGAAGGGCCGCGTGCCCGACCCGAAGAAGCTGCTGTCGCAGCTGCGCCGCAACGGCCGGCTCGAGGACCTGCGCGCCGACGTTGCCTCGCAGCGCGCGCTCGAGTTGTTGGTCGGAGCGGCCGTGGCGATCACGCCCGAGCGCGCCGCGGCGCGCGAGAAGCTCTGGACCCCGAACACCTGACGCCGGCATGGCGCGATCGAGCCCGGCCGCCGGCCCGCCGGGGTCCTGTTGGTCGCGATATTGCGCGGGCCGCCGCGGCGTAGGAGGCCGCGGAGCAACGAGAAGCGGTTGGTAGACTCGGCTTGGAGGCGGTGCTGCTTTGCACTTGCCGGGAGGAATCGAGCCGGGCAAGCGAAACAAAGCGAGGACCATGAGCCCACTGATCCCCATGGTTGTAGAGCAGACCTCGCGGGGCGAGCGAGCGTTCGACATCTACAGCCGACTGCTCAACGAGCGGATCATCTTCCTGGGTACGCCGATCGATGACCAGATCGCGAATCTGATCGTCGCGCAGCTGCTGCATCTCGAGAGCGAGGACCCCGAGAAGGACATCTCGCTCTACATCAACTCCCCGGGCGGGTCGGTCTACGCGGGGCTTGCGATCTACGACACGATGCAGTTCGTCAAGCCCGACGTGCAGACGATCTGCGTCGGCATCGCGATGTCGATGGGGGCTCTGCTGCTCGCCGGCGGCGCCAAGGGCAAGCGGATGGCGTTGCCGAACGCGAAGATCCTGATCCACCAGGTCAGCTCGAGCTTCCAGGGCCAGGCGACCGACATCGAGATCCACGCGCGCGAGATCATCGACGTGCGCCGCAGGCTGGACGAGATCATCGCGCTGCACACGGGCAAGTCGGTCGAGGAGGTCAAGACCGACACCGAGCGCGACTACTTCATGAGCTCTGAGGAAGCCACGGCGTACGGCATCATCGACCGGGTGATCACGGAGCACTAGGCGATCCATGGCCCGGCCGACCGACTCCAACGAGCAGCTGCTCTGCAGCTTCTGCGGCAAGTCCCAGCGACAGGTCAAGAAGCTGATCGCGGGGCCGGGCGTCTATATCTGCGACGAGTGCATCGATCTCTGCAACGAGATCATCGACGAAGAGCTGGTCGCGCCGCCCAGCTTCGACATCTCCGA
The DNA here is from genome assembly GCA_963830975.1 of uncultured Solirubrobacterales bacterium. Lineage (GTDB taxonomy): Bacteria > Actinomycetota > Thermoleophilia > Solirubrobacterales > Solirubrobacteraceae > Palsa-513. The sequence continues at coordinate 1,625,191 of CAWHOI010000004.1, read as the reverse complement.
CCTGCCGAAGCCGCGCGAGATCTACAACGTCCTCGACGAGTACGTGATCGGGCAGGAGAACGCGAAGCGCACCCTGTCGGTCGCGGTCTACAACCATTACAAGCGCGTCCAGATGATGGCCTCGGACGACGCCGAGATCGAGCTGCAGAAGTCGAACATCCTGCTGCTCGGTCCGACCGGCTGCGGCAAGACGCTGCTCGCGCAGACGCTCGCGCGGATCCTCAACGTGCCGTTCGCGATCGCGGACGCGACCGCGCTGACCGAGGCCGGCTACGTCGGCGAGGACGTCGAGAACATCCTGCTGAAGCTGATCCAGGCCGCCGACTACGACGTCAAGAAGGCCGAGACCGGAATCATCTACATCGACGAGGTCGACAAGATCGCGCGCAAGGCGGACAACCCCTCGATCACGCGCGACGTGTCCGGCGAGGGCGTCCAGCAGGCGCTGTTGAAGATCCTCGAGGGAACCTCCGCCTCGGTGCCGCCGCAGGGCGGCCGCAAGCATCCCCACCAGGAGTTCCTGACGATCGACACGACGAACATCCTGTTCATCTGCGGCGGTGCGTTCGCGAACCTCGACCGCGTGATCGAACGGCGGATCGGCCACAAGGGCGTCGGCTTCGGCGCGGCGATCGCCGAGCGCCAGCACAAGGACACCGGGGAGATCTTCGAGCGCTGCCTGCCCGAGGACCTCGTGCTCTACGGCCTGATCCCGGAGTTCATCGGGCGCCTGCCTGTCATGTCGGCGGTACACCAGCTGACGCACGAGGACCTCGTGGCGATCCTGACCGAGCCGCGCAACGCGCTGGTCAAGCAGTTCCAGCGCTTCTTCTCCTTCGACGGGATCGAGCTGGTGTTCTCCGACGACGCGCTGGTCGCGGTCGCCGAGAAGGCGCTCGAGCGCGAGACCGGCGCGCGCGGCCTGCGCTCGATCATCGAGGAGGTGCTGCTCGAGGTGCAGTTCGAGCTGCCCTCGCGGCGCGACGTGAAGAAGTGCGTGGTGACGCGCGAAACGGTCGAGAAGGGCCTGACGCCGACGCTCGTGACCGAGGCCGTCGCCGAGGAGCCCGGCGCGGACGCCGACAGCCTCGAAGAAGCGGGCTGAGCGCGGTGCTCGCCCGCCCCGCGAACGGCCGCGCGCGGCCGGTCTCGCTCGCACGCCGCACGTAGACTCCGCGGCAGTGTCCGACAGCCACATCGAGCCGCCGGCGATCTCAGAGCTGCGCTCGCGCACGCGCTTCGAGCCGGCGGCGGTCGAACCGGCGCTGACGCGCGCGTGGCTCGAGTCCGGGCTGTTCCATCCCGCGGCCGAGGGCAGCGCCGACGAGAACTACTCGATCGCGATCCCGCCGCCCAACATCACCGGCGCGCTGCACATGGGGCATGCGCTGAACGGCTCGATCCAGGACGCGCTGATCCGCCATCACCGCATGTCGGGCCGGCGCACACGGTGGATCTTCGGCACCGACCACGCGAGCATCGCCACCCAGCGCCAGGTCGAGAAGGAGCTGGAGAGCCTTGGCACGAGCCGCGAGGAGCTCGGACGCGAGGAGTTCCTGAAGCGCACCTGGAGCTGGCGCGAGCGCTACGGCGCAACGATCGTCGAGCAGTACAAGCGGCTCGGAGCCTCATGCGACTACGCGGACGAGCGCTTCACGCTCGATGAGCCCTACGCCGCGGCGGTGCTCGGCGTGTTCGTCGATCTGTACGAGCGCGGCTACATCCACCGCGACCACTACATGGTGAACTGGGATCCGGGCAGCGGCTCGGCGATCTCGGACCTCGAGGTCGAGGAGCGCGAGGAGACAGACACGCTGTACTCGATCGCCTACCCGCTCGCCGACGGCTCGGGGGAGGTCGTCGTGGCGACCGTGCGTCCCGAGACGATGCTCGCCGACAGCGCGGTCGCGGTCAACCCGGCCGATCAGCGATACGCCGGGCTCGTGGGGGCGGAGGTCGTGCTGCCGCTCGTCGGCCGGCGCCTGCCTGTGATCGCCGACGACTACGTCAAGCCCGAATTCGGCACCGGCGCGCTGAAGGTCACGCCGGGACACGACCCCAACGACTTCGAGATCGGTCGCCGCCACGGCCTGCCGACCCACTCGGTGATCGGCGAGGACGGCCGCATGACCGCGGAGGCCGGGGAGGCGTTCGCGGGGCTGACGGTGGCGGAGGCCCAGGCCGCGGTGGTCGCCGCGCTCGAGGCCTCGGGTGCGCTGCGGGCGCGCGAGCCCTACACCCACTCGGTGCCCTTTTCGCACCGCTCCGGCCAGCGAATCGAGCCGCTGATCTCGCTGCAGTGGTTCATGCGGATGGACGAGCTCGCGGCGCCGGCGATCGAGGTCGTGCGCGACGGGCGCGTGCGCTTCCATCCGCAGCGCTGGGCGCAGGTGTACCTCGACTGGATGGAGAACATCCGCCCCTGGTGCATCTCGCGGCAGCTGTGGTGGGGGCACCGGCTGCCCGTCTACTACTGCGACGCGTGCGAGGAGACCTACGTCGCCCGCGTCGCGCCGGAGCGCTGCGGCGCCTGCGGCGGCCCCGTGCGCCAGGACGAGGACGTGCTGGACACGTGGTTCTCTAGCGCGCTCTGGCCGTTCGCGACGCTCGGCTGGCCGGAGCAGACCGACGCCCTGCGCGCCTTCTACCCGACCGACGTGGTTGTCACCGCCCGCGAGATCATCTTCCTCTGGGTCGCGCGGATGATCATGATGGGCCTGCATTTCACCGGCGATGTGCCGTTCGCCGACGTCTACGTGCACGCCGTGATCCAGGCGCCCGACGGGCGGCGGATGTCGAAGTCGCTGGGCACCGGCATCGATCCGCTGGAGGAGATCGACCGCAGCGGCGCGGACGCCGTGCGCTTCGGCATGCTCGCGATGTCCTCGACCCAGGACGTGCGCTACAGCGTCGAGAAGATCGAGCAGGGCGAGCGGCTCGCGAACAAGCTCTTCAACGCGGCGCGGTTCGTGCTGCTGGCGATCGCCGAGCACGGCGCGACCGAGGCGGCTGCGCTGCCCACCAGCGTCGAGGACCGATGGATCCTTTCGCGCCTCGCGCGCTTCGATCGCGAGCTGAGCGAGCGAATAGATGCCTACGACTTTCCCCGCGTGGCGATCGCCCTGTACGAGTTCGTCTACGGCGAGCTGTGCGACTGGTACATCGAGCTGGTCAAGGGACGCATCGAGGAGCCGGCGCTGCGCGCGACGCTGCGTTTCGTGCTGCGCGAGACGCTGCAGATCGCCCACCCGGTGATGCCGTTCGTGACCGAGGAGCTGTGGCGGTACGTCCGCGAGGGGGACGAGGGGCTGCTCGCGGGGGTCGTGCGGACCCGCGCCGAGGGCTCGGCGATCGACGCGGAGGCGGAGGACGCGCTCGAGCGCGTGATCGCCGCGACGCAGGCGATCCGCCGCTGGCGCGATGAGCTCGGCGTGAAGCAGGGGGCGACGCTCGCCGCGAGCCTCGACGCCGAAGGCTACGGCGAGGTCGCGCCGCTGCTGTCGCGGATCGCGAGGCTCGATCTGCACGAGCCGGCGGCGGACGGCGGCGCGGCGGTCGCGAGCGTGGCGATCCCCGGCGGGACGCTGCGGATCCTCGGCGGCGTGGATCTCGCCGCACACGCGCAGCGGCGCGAGCGCGAACGCGCCCGGCTCGAGGCCGAGATCGCGCGGCTGGAGGGGAAGCTCGCGAACGAGGCGTTCGTCGCCAACGCCCCGGCCGAGCTGGTTGCGGCCGAGCGCGAGAAGCTCGCGCGGTTGCAGGCGGAGCGTGACGCGCTGTGAGCTCGCTCGAGCCGCGCGAGGACTGGAGCGCGCAGGACGCGGAGCGCCACCTGCTGGCGCGCGAGCGCTTCGGGATGCGCTTCGGCCTCGACCGGATGCACCGGCTGCTGAACGTGCTCGAGCTGCCGCGGGTGTCGTTCCCGACGATCCACGTCGTCGGCACCAACGGCAAGTCCTCGACGACGCGGATGACCGCGGCGCTGCTGGCGCGCGAGGGGCTGCACGTCGGCTGCTTCACCTCGCCGCACCTGCTGAGCTACCGCGAGCGCATCCAGATCGGCGAGCGCGACATCTCGCCGGAGCGCTTCGCCGCGGCGATCGCGCGCACCGTGCGCGCCGCCGAGCTCGTGGACCGCACGGCCTCGCCGCCTGGGGATGTCGTGACGCAGTTCGAGCTGCTGACCGCCGCTGCGCTGAGCGAGTTCGAAGCCGCGGGCGTCGATGTGGCCGTCCTCGAGGCGGGGCTCGGGGGGCGCTTCGATGCGACCAACGTGGTCGACTCGCGCGTCGCGGTGCTGACGAACGTCGGGCTCGAGCACACGCGCTACCTCGGGCCGACGGTCGCCGACATCGCGCGCGAGAAGCTCGACGTCGTGCGGGCCGGTGCCACGCTGGTGGTCGGCGCCGACCTCGATCCCGACGCGATGGCGCTCGCGCAGGTGACCGCGCGCGAGCGCGGCGCCACGCTGGTCGAGTCGAAGGCTCTCCTTGAGGTTGAGCTTCGCAGCGGCGGGGGCTATCAGCGGCGCAACTTCGCCGCCGCCTGCACCGCCGCCGCGGCGTTCCTCGGCCGCGAGTCAGACCACGACCACGTCGCGGCGGTCGCCGGGGCGCTCGTCGTACGCGGACGCTTCGAGGTGCTGGAGGGGAGGCCCGTGACCCTGCTCGACGGCGCCCACAACGACGGCGGGATCGAGGCGCTGGCCGAGTCGCTGCCGGCGTTCGCGGCCGGGCGACGGCTGGTCGCCGTGGTCTCGATCCTCGACGACAAGGACGCGGCCGGGATGCTGGCGCGGCTGCTCGCGCACTGCGACGCCGTGGTCTGCACGGCCGCCGGCAGCCCGCGCGCGCTTCCGCCCGCCACGCTTGCCTCGCTCGCCGGCCAGATCGGCGGCGCGCCGGCCACCGTGGTGATGGGTCCGCACCGCGCGCTCGCGCGGGCGCGGGAGCTTGCCGGCGAGGACGGTGTCGTGCTCGCGACCGGATCGATCTACCTGATCGCGGACCTGATGCGCCCCGAGGGCGCGCCCGGGGGCTCGCGGCTGTGAGGGGCGACGACGGACCGTCGCTGCTGATGACGATCGCCGCGGTCGCGCTGGCTGTGGCCGTGGTGATCCTCGTGTTCGTCGGGATCGGCTACGTGTTCGGTCGCCTTTTCCTGTAGGGCCGACCGCTACACTCGCCCCAAGGGTGCCTGCGACGCTTGCGTACTTCGGGATCCAGAACGATGGCGTGAATCTCGCCATCAATCTGCTGATCCTCTTCCTGGTGATCATCTGGCTGGCGATGATCTACTGGACCCGCGCGGACGCCAAGCGTCGCATCGCGGACCCGGTCCTGGTGCTCTGCGCGACCGCCGCGGCGCTGTTTCCGTTCGTCGGCACGATCGTCTACATGATCGTGCGACCGCCCGAGTACCTGGAGGACATCCGCGAGCGCGACCTGGAGATGCAGGCCGCCGAGGCGCGGCTCGCGCAGCTCGCCTACTACGCCTGCCAGCACTGCGGCCAGGAGGTCGAGAAGGACTACCTGATCTGCCCCAACTGCCACAGCCGCCTGCGCGACCCCTGCCCGAACTGCCAGCGCCCGCTGGAGATGACCTGGAGCCTGTGCCCCTACTGCGAGGCACCGGCCGTCGCCGGGCTGCATCCGCCGGGGCGCCGCCGCGAGGCGCTGGCGGGCGAACCGCCGACCTCGTAGCGGCGGCGAGCGTGCGGCAGCGGCCGGCGTGCGCCGGGGGCTCTGCAGGCGCCCCGCGGCGGGCGGCCCGCAGTAGGCTCCCTCACCGACCGAACACCAAGGAGACAGCCCGATGGAACGCACGCTCATCCTCGCCAAGCCCGACGCCTACTCGCGCCACCTCAGCGGCGAGATCCTCGCGCGCTTCGAGCGCAAGGGCCTCGTGCCGGTCGCGCTGCGGGTGCTGACGATGACGCGCGAGCTGGCCGAGCGCCACTACGCCGAGCACATCGAGAAGCCGTTCTTCGGCGAGCTGGCGGAGTTCATCACGTCGGGTCCGCTGGTCGCGATGGTGCTGGAGGGGCCCTCGGCGATCGTGGCGGCGCGCCAGGTGATCGGGGCGACCAACCCGCTCGAGGCGGCGCCCGGCTCGATCCGCGGCGATCTGGCGATCGCCACCGGCGAGAATCTCGTGCACGGCTCCGACGGGCCCGAGTCGGCGGCGCGGGAGATCGGGATCTTCTTCCCGGAGCTCTAGAGCGAGTTGGTTTCCGCGGGCGACCAGCTGGTGCTCGCTTCGCGCTCGCCGCAGCGGCGGGCGCTGCTGGAGGCGCTCGGAGTGCGGTTCGTGGTGCGTCCGCCGGCCCATGAGGAGGTCGAGGAGGGGGAGGCCGAAGCGGTCGCGCTGGGCAACGCGCTCGGCAAGGCACGGGCGGTGGAGCGGGCCGACGGCGAGGTCGTCCTGGGCGTCGACACGGTCGTCTCCCTCGGCGGGCGGCTGTACGGCAAGCCGCAGGACGAGGCGCAGGCCCGTGCCGGGCTGCGTGCGCTGTCGGGGGCGACACACACGGTGCTCAGCGCGATCGCGCTGCTGGGACTGGGCGAGTTGCCGGTGAGCGCGACGGCCTCGACGCAGGTGCGCTTCCGCGAGCTCGATGCGGCGACGATCGAGTGGTACCTGGGAAGCGGGGAATGGCGCGAGCGCGCCGGCGGGTACGCGATCCAGGGGGCCGGCTGCGCGCTGGTTGAGTCGATCGCGGGCGACTGGACCAACGTGGTCGGGCTGCCGGTCGCCGCGCTCGTGGCGGCGCACCCGTCGCTGCTCGGCGCCCGCAACAATCGTTTCAGCCCCGCAGAAGGCCCGCAATTGCAGCGATAACGCGCCGGTTTGGCGGCCCGCGCGCCCCCGGCGGGGAGCCGGTGTCCGCTACACTGCTCACGCCAGGGCGGGGGCCTCCTCCGTACAGCCGACCCCCGCAGTAGGAGGGCAAGGCGGCGCGGCGCGTCCGCTCCTATCAACGTCTTGCGCACCGCCCCCAAATGGGTTTCTTCAGCTACATGACCGGGTTCGGCGGCCGCGACATGGCCGTCGATCTGGGCACGGCAAACACGCTCGTATACGTTCGCGGGCGGGGCATCGTGCTCTCGGAGCCGAGCGTCGTGGCGATCGACGCACGCACCGGCGAGGTCCACGCCGTCGGCATCGAGGCCAAGCGGATGCTCGGCCGCACACCCGGCACGATCTCGGCGATCCGGCCGCTGAAGGACGGCGTGATCGCCGACTTCGACGTGACCGAGGAGATGCTGCGCCACTTCATCCAAAAGGTGCACCAGAGCCGCTTCGCGCACCCGCGGGTCGTCGTCTGCGTGCCCTCGGGCGTGACCGGTGTCGAGAAGCGCGCCGTCGAGGAGGCGTGCCTGTCGGCCGGCGCGCGCCAGGCGTACCTGATCGAGGAGCCGATGGCGGCCGCGATCGGCGCCGGGCTTCCCGTCGGCGAGCCGACCGGGTCGATGATCGTCGACATCGGCGGCGGCACCTCCGAGGTCGCGGTGATCTCGCTCGGCGGGATCGTCGTCTCGCAGTCGATCCGGATCGCCGGCGATGAGCTCGACGAGGCGATCATCAACTACGCCAAGCGCGAGTACAAGCTGCTGATCGGCCAGCAGACGGCCGAGGAGCTGAAGCTCGAGATCGGCTCGGCGTTCGCGATGGCCGAGGAGCTGCAGGCCGAGATCCGCGGCCGCGACATGGTCTCCGGGCTGCCGAAGACCGTCGTGCTGACAAGCGAGGAGCTGCGTGTGGCGATCGAGGAGCCGCTGTCGCAGATCATCGATGCGATCAAGACGACCCTCGACCGCACCCCGCCGGAGCTGGCCTCCGACATCATGGACCGGGGGATCGTGCTCGCCGGCGGGGGGGCTCTGCTGCAGGGGCTCGCCGACCGCATCCGCGACGAGACCCAGATTCCGACCCACCTCGCCGAATCGCCGCTGACCTGCGTGGCGGTCGGCTCGGGCCGCTCGCTCGAGGAGTTCGAGGTGATCCACCGCACCAACCGCGCATCCCGCAACAACCACAAGCGCAGGCGGCGCTGATGGCGAGCACGCCCCACATACGCCCAGCCCGTGCGCCCCTACCCTGTAACGCGACCCTTTTCTTCCCACCGTGCATGACAAGACCGTTCGCCGACGTCGCGCAGTGCTCGCACTGCTCGTCGTCCTCTCCCTGATCCTGATCAGCGCGAGCTTCGGCGGCTCGGGCGGCGGTCCGCTGCACACCGTGCAGAGCGGATTCCTCGACGTGGTCTCCCCGGTCGAAACCGGCGCCAGCAAGGCGCTCACGCCGGTGCGCGACCTGTTCAACTTGGTCGGCGACGTCTTCCACGCGAGCAGCCAGCGCGATGCGGCGCGCCGCGAGGTCGCGCGGCTGCAGCACCAGCTCGCCGCCGCCGACGCTGCGCTCGCCGCTAGCCGGGACGCCACGAAGCTGCACCGCCTCGACAGCACGCTCGCGCTCGAGCCGGACGCGCCGGTCGACGCCAGCGTCGTCAGCCAGCCCGAGAGCCTGTGGGTGAGCCACGTGACGATCAACGCCGGCAGCGGGGACGGGGTCAGTGTGAACGATCCGGTGATCGACCCCGACGGGCTGATCGGAACCGTCACGGAGGTCGCCGGGGACTCCGCGATCGTGACGCTGGTCAACGACCCCACGGCGGGCGTCGCGGCGCGCGACGGCTCCACCCGTGAGGTTGGCGTGATCGGTCCGGCCTCCGGCAGCCCGGGCCTGCTGTGGCTGACCTTCGTCTCGAACCCCTCCGAGATCAGGGTCGGCGACCTGATCGTGACGGCCGGCGAGCGGGCCACCCACGGCGCCTCCCTGTTCCCGCCCGGCATCCCGATCGGAACGGTGAAGAGCGTTCCCTCCGCCGCCAGCGCGTCGGGCACGATCACGGTCACGCCGGCCGCCGACCTGACCTCGCTCGAGAGCGTCCAGGTGCTGACGCGGGTGCCGGGAGCATGAGCGACACGACGAACGTCACGCTGCGCCTGGCCGCGCTCGCCTTCTTCTCCGTGCTGATCCAGGTCGCCGGCGTGGCCCAGATCCGCATCCTCGGCGTCAACGCCGACCTCGCGCCGCTCGTCGTCGCCGCCGCCGGCTTCCTCACCGGAGCGCTGCCGGGCGCGCTGTTCGGCTTCGGTGTCGGGATCTTCGTCGACCTCGCCTACGCCGAGACGCTCGGCGTCTCGGCCCTGGTCTACTCGCTCGTCGGCTACGGAGCCGGGCGAGTGCGCGAGCTGCGGGCGCCGGAGGCGCCGTTCACGCCGCTCGCGCTCGGCGCCGCCGCGACCGCGGTGGCGGCCTGCGGCTACGCCGTGCTCGAGTTCAGCCTCGGCGTGACCGCGCCGATCAGCCTGCTGCTCGTCCGTGACATCCTGGTCACCATCGCGCTGAACTCGCTGATCGCCGTGCCGGTCTACTCGCTCGTGCGCCGCTGGCTGATCCCGGCGCTGCCCGAGGACCCGCGCCGGCGCCGCCGGCGCGCCTACACGACCGGCGGTCTGAGCCCGCTCTCACGCTCGTGATCGAGAGTCCGCTGCAGCGGCGTGCACCGCTCCCGCCCCAGCTCACGCGGCGCGTCGGCGTGCTCGGCGTGCTGGCCGCCGTGCTGTTCGGGATCGTCGCGTTCCGGCTCTGGTACCTGCAGGTGCTGACCGGCACCCAGAACACCGCGAAGGCGACCGAGAACGTCGTACGCCCGATCGCGATCCCGCCGCCGCGCGGCAACATCCTCGATCGCAACGGCAACGTGCTCGCCACCTACCGCGTGGCGCCCGAGGTGGCGATCGTCGCCGACGACCTGCCGCCCCGGGGTCCGCAGCGCCAGCTCGTATACCGCCGGCTCGGCCGCGTGCTCGGCGTCTCGTGGCAGAAGATCCGCGCAACCGTCGACGACCTGGCGGTCGCGCCGCCGGGGTACGCGCCGACCGACATCCAGGACGACGTGTCCTCCTACGCGCTCTTCTACCTCGCCGGCCACAAGAACCTCTTCCCCGGCGTCGTGGAGCAGGAGGCCTATCTACGGCAGTACCCGCAGGGAGACGTCGGCGCCGTCGTGCTCGGACAGGTCGGGCCGATCAGCGCGAGCGAGCTGGGGGCGACCGGCTACAAGGGCGTCGCGGCGGGCGGCGTGGTCGGCCAGTCCGGTCTCGAAGCCGAGTACCAGAGCTACCTGCAGGGCGTACCGGGCGTCAAGCACGTCGAGGTTGACGCCGCCGGCTATCCGATCGGAACGCAGAAGACCCAGCGGCCGGTGCTCGGCGATCAGCTCAGCACCTCGCTCGACCTCGGGCTCGAGCGGGAGGGCTACAACGCGATGCATCACGCCGAGGCCGTGGCGCGGGCGGGCGGCGATCCGGCGCCGGCCGCGGCGTTCGTCGCGATGGACCCGATGGACGGGGAGATTCTCGCGCTCGGCTCCGATCCGACCTACAACGCCAACGACTTCGCCACGCCACCGAGCTACCGGGTCTACGACCAGATCAAGGCCTCCAACGCGCTGCTCGACCGCGCGATCGACGGCAGCTACCCGACGGGCTCGACGTTCAAGCCGATCACCGCGCTGGCCGCGCTGGGGGACGGGCTGATCACGGCGCGCACCTCACAGGGAGCCGGGTCCTGCGTGACCTTCGGCACGACGCAGAAGTTCTGCAACTCCGGACAGCAGAACTTCGGCGACCTCGATCTCGTCAGCGCGCTGACGGTCTCCGAGGACACCTACTTCTACAAGGTCGGCGCGGCCGCCAACGTGACGAACCCGATCCAGAAGGAGGCACGGGCGCTCGGCCTCGGCAGCTCGCCGGGGATCGACCTGCCGGGCGGCGGGACCGCGGGCGTCGTGCCCGACGCGGCCTACGTCAGGGCGCTCAACGCCCAGTACCGTGCCCAGTACTGCTCCGGCAGCCATCCCAAGGCCGAGTACGCGAAGTCGTCCGCCGCCGTGCGGCAGTTTGCGCTCACCGGCTGCGCGCAGGGCTATTTCCAGCCGGCGTGGACGATCGGCCAGAACGTCCTGCTCGCGACCGGCCAGGGCTACCTGCTCGCGAGCCCGCTGCAGATGGCGATCGCCTACTCCGCGATCTTCAACGGCGGCAAGGTGTGGTCGCCGCGGATCGGGACCCAGATCCTCTCGCCCTCGGGCGCCCTGGTGCAGCAGCTGCCGGCGCCGACCTATCGCCAGGTCAACATCGACCCGGCCTACCAGGCGCTCGTCGCGGCTGGGTTGCACGCCGCGGCGCAGAGCCCGAGCGGGACGTCCTATGCCACGTTCGGGAGCTTCCCGCGGACCGTCTACGGCAAGACCGGAACGGCGGTGCACACGAACCAGAAGGACCAGTCGTGGTACGTCGTCTACGCTCCTGACGCCAAGCGCCCGATCGTCATCGCGGTGACGATCGAGCAGGCCGGCTTCGGCGCCGCCGCGGCGGCGCCGGCCGCACGACTGATGCTCTCGCAATGGTTCGGACTGCCCAAGAAATTCCTCGCCGGCACCAATCAGGATCACTGATGGCGACGAACGTGATCCACAAGCCTCAGCGCGGGCGCAATCCGGCCTCGGTCGCGCCGCGCTCGCTGCAGATCGGGCTCGACCCCTGGATCGCGGCGGCGGCGATCGGTTTGGGGATCGTTTCGCTCGTGACGCTCGGCGGCATCAGCCACGCGCAGATGGTGCGCCAGGGCGGGTATCTGGCGGTCGGCCTGCTGGCGATGCTCGTGCTCTCGCGCTTCGACTACTCGCGCCTGCGCGAGCTGAAGTGGGGGATCTACGTGATCATGATCGCGTCGATCCTGGTCGTGCTCGGGATCGGGAAGAGTATCGGCGGCGTCTCGACCCGCGCGATCGGAGTTTCGGTCTTCTCCTTCCAGGCATCCGAGCTCGGCAAGGTGCTGCTGATCGTGTTCCTCGCCGCGTTCGTCGTCGACAGCTCGCGCAAGACATCGAGCCGCCAGCTCGTCGCGCGAGTGATGCTGCTGGCGCTCGTCCCGACGATGCTCGTGATCGTCGAGCCCGACCTCGGCTCGGGCCTTGTCTACATCGCCGCGGCCTTTGCGGTGCTCTACATCGCCGGGGCGGACTGGAAGCACCTGGCGGCGGTCTTCGCGCTCGGCGTGGCCGCGCTCGTGCTGGTGCTGGTCGTCGGACCGCTGGTCGGCTTCCACCCCTATCAGGCCGACCGGCTGACCGCGTTCTTCGACCCCGGGGCGGTGCCCGCCAAGCAGATCTCGGGCGCGCTCTATCAGCAGCAGCACTCGGTGATCGCGATCGGCGCGGGCCAGAAGTTCGGCCTGCACGCGGTGGCGTCGAACACCGCCATCAACTTCGTTCCCCTGAACACAACCGACTTCATCTTCGCGTCGCTGGCGGAGCGTTTCGGCTTCGCCGGCGCCGCGGTCGTCTTATCGCTGTATGCGTTGATCATTTGGCGGACGCTGCGAATCGTGGCGGCCGCGAAGAACCTGTTCGGCGCGCTGGTCGCCGCCGGAGTCGTGGCGATGCTCATGTTCCAGGTGTTCGTGAACGTCGGCGTGGCGGTGGACATCCTCCCCGTCACCGGCGTCACGCTGCCCCTGCTGAGCTACGGCGGCTCCTCGGTGCTCACAACATTCCTGGCGCTCGGCCTGCTCCAGTCGATCCATGTGCAGGCGCGCATGGCGGCTGGCATGAAGGGCCGCGTGCTCAGCTTCTGAAAGAAATGGAAAACACTCGTGAAAAAGCAAGTACTGGTCAGCGTCGACCGCGGCGAGACCCGCGTTGCGCTGCTGGAGGCATCCGGCACTCCCGGTGCCTCGAAGCGACGGGGCGGCGGTGGCGCCGACCCTGGGCGTGGCTACCGCGTGGCCGAGCTGTACCTCGAACGCCGCGGCGCACGCTCGATCGTCGGAAACATCTACAAGGGGGTCGTTGACAACGTCCTCGTTGGCCTGGAGGCCGCGTTCGTCGACATCGGCCTGGACAAGAACGGCTTCCTGCACGTCGACGAGATCGTCCTGCCGGGCGTCGAGGCGCCGCGGCGCGGACGCGGCAGCGGCCAGGACGCCCAGGACATCGCCTCGCTGCTGAAGCCCGGCCAGGAGGTCGTCGTCCAGGTCGTCAAGGATCCGCTGAAGACCAAGGGGGCGCGGCTGTCGATGGACCTGACGATCGCCGGGCGCTACATGGTCTACACGCCCACCGGCGAAGGAGTCGGGGTGTCGCGACGGCTGGAGGACAAGGAGCGGGAGCGCCTGCGGCGTGAGACGAAGGGCCTCGACTTGCGCGGCGGCGGAGCGATCGTGCGGACCGCCGCTCACGGCGCCGTGCGCGCCGACTTCGAGCGCGAGATGCTCTACCTGTTCAAGCTGCACGAGGTGCTCGAGAAGCGCGTCGAGAGCTCGCGGGCGCCCTCGCTGGTCTTTCAGGAGGCGGACCTTTCGGTCCGGGTCGTGCGCGACATCTTCTCGGAACACTTCGAGCGCGCGGTCGTCGACGACCCCGACCAGCACCACCGGCTCGTCTCGTTCTTCACCCGCACGGCGCCCGAGCTCGTCAGCCGGGTCGAACTCTACGAGGGAGAGCAGCCGCTGTTCGACGCCTACAAGGTCAACCCGGTGATCGACTCGCTGCTCGGTCGCCGCGTCGACCTCGCGAGCGGTGGCTACCTGATGATCGACTACGCCGAGGCGCTCACGGTGATCGACGTCAACACGGGCTCGTTCATCGGACGCGGCAAGGGGGCTCGCCTGGAGGACACGATCACCAAGACCAACCTGGAGGCCGCGGAGGAGGTCGTCAACCAGCTGCGCCTGCGCGACATCGGCGGGATAATCGTCATCGACTTCATCGACATGGCGCGTGCCCGCAACCGCGACGCCGTGCTCAAGACGCTGCGCAAGGCGCTCGACGAGGACCGCACAAAGACCTTCACCGCCGAGATCTCGCGGCTCGGTCTGGTCGAGATGACGCGCCAGAACGTGACCGAGGGCCTGCGCGAGATCATGTCGCGGGAGTGCCCGACCTGTCACGGCGACGGGGTCATCCGCTCGGAGGAGACGATCGCGATCGAGTTCGAGCGGCGGATGCGCGACCTGGCCAAGAGCTCGCCCGACGTCGAGGCGTTCCTCGTGCAGATGAACCCGCGCGTGAGCGCCCAGTTCACCGGCCACAACTCGCGCGTGCTGCACGCGCTCGAGGAACACACCGGCAAGTATTTCCACTTCGAGGGATCCGAGGGGCTCGCGCTCGACCACTTTGCGGTGACGCTCGAGGGCAGCCGCAGCGAGGTCGAGGAGCGCGCGGTTCCGTTCCGGGAAGGCGAGGAGGTGCTCGTCGAGATCGTCGAGCCGCACATGTACGACGCCGACGACGCGGTCGCCAAGATCGACGGCTACATCATCTCCGTGCGGGGCGCCGGTCCGTTGGTGGGCCAGCGGCTGATGGTGCGCATCGAGGAGGTCGGCCGCACGGCCGCCGTCGCCTCGCCGATCGACGCGCCGCCGCGAGCCGTCGAGCAAACCCCGGATGACGTAGAATCACGCCCTCGGCGCCGAGGCCGCAGAGGCGGACGGCGCCGTTCTGCTGAGACGGAGCCGGCTGCCGAGGGTCCCCTCGCCGGATAACCGAAGGCCACACCGCACATGTACGCGATCGTCAAAACCGGAGGCAAGCAGTACCGCGTGGAGCAGGGACAGACCCTGCTCGTCGAGCGGCTGCCCGAGCCCGAGGGCGCGACGGTCTCCCTGGAGCCGCTGCTCGTCCGCTCCGACGAGGCGGTTTTCGACGCCGAGGGACTCGCCAAGGTCGAGGTTCAGGCGACGATCGTCGGACATCTGCGCGGCCAGAAGCTGCGCGTGTTCAAGTTCAAGCCAAAGCGTGGCTACCGCCGTCGCACCGGTCACCGCCAGGAGCTGACGCGAATCGAGGTCACGAAGATTGGAGCGACGACCGGCGTTGCGAAGCCGGCCGCTGCACGCAAGCCCGCCGCCGCGGCCGAGCCGGCCGTGCCCGTGACAGCGGCGGCTGCGGTTGCGGAGCCGAAGGCGGTTGCGGAGCCGAAGGCGGTCGCGGAGCCGAAGGCGGCTGCCGTCGCGACACCCAAGCCTGCAGCGCCGGCCAAGCGGGCGCCGTCGCGCAAGCCCGCCGCCGAGGCCGCCGAGACCGAGGCGGCCGCGAAGCCGGCGTCGCGGCGCAAGCCGGCGGCGGCCGACGCTGACGCGCCGGCGAAGCCCGCTGCGGCACGGCGCAAGGCCGCGCCCAAGGACAAGCCGGCGAAGCCGGACGCAGCCAGCTCGAAGGAGGACACCGATGGCGCATAAGAAGGGCCTCGGATCGAGTCGCAACGGACGCGACTCCAACGCGCAGCGCCTTGGTGTGAAGACCTTTGCCGGCCAGCAGGTCACCGGCGGCGAGATCATCGTTCGCCAGCGCGGAAGCCGCTTCAAGGCCGGCGAGGGTGTCGGCATGGGCAAGGACGACACGCTCTACGCCCGCGCGGCGGGCAAGGTGCGCTTCTCGGTCGGTCGGCGCGGGCGCGTCGTCTCGATCGATCCGCCAGAGTAGGGGGCGCCCCGTGCCGAGATGGGGTCGGGCCGCCGCCTGTGGCGTGCCGGCTACCGCGCCTGGCCGGTCGGCCTCACCAGCAGCTCGCTGACGTCGACGTGTGCGGGCTGCGACACGGCGTACATCACGGCGCGAGCGAGATCGTCCGCCTCGAGCGCGACCTGCGGGCGGTTGTCGAAGAAGGGCGTGTCCGTCATTCCGGGCTCGATCAGCGTGACGCGCACGCCGGTCGAGGTCACCTGCAGGCGCAGCGCCTCGGCAAGGCCGGTGACCGCCCACTTCGTCGCCGAGTAGAGCGAGCCTGGCACGACGTGGCGGCCGACGACCGAACCCGTGATCAGGAAGTGCCCGCGCGAGCTCGTGACCGAGGCGAGGCTCGCCCGGATCGTGTACGCCACGCCGAGGACGTTGGTCAGCACCATCTCCCGCCAGCGCTCCGGGCTGTCCGTCGAGTCGGCACCGAGGTTCCGCGCGCCGCCGAAGCCGGCGTTGGCGAAGACGATGTCGAGTGAGCCGAAGGCCTCGAGCGCCGCGGCGACCATCGCCTGCTGGGAGCCGAAGTCGGTCACGTCGCACGGCACCGCGATCGCGCGCTCGGGCCCGCCGAGCTCGCCGGCGAGCGCCTCGAGAGCGTCGGCCGAACGCGCCGCCAGCACGAGCCGATGGCCGGCTTCGGCGGCGGCGCGGGCGGTTGCGGCGCCGATGCCCGAGGAGGCGCCGGTGATCAGGAAGACACGGTCGTCGGACATGCGGATCGCTTTCGTCGAGAATGGGGAGGTGCTCTACGACAAGGCCCGGATCCAGGTGCAGGCGGGAGCGGGTGGCGCCGGCGCCGCAAGCTTCCGCCGCGAGGCCCACGTGCCGCGCGGCGGCCCGGATGGCGGCGACGGCGGACACGGGGGCGACGTGGTGCTCGAATGCGACCCGTCGCTGCGTGACCTGCAGGCGTTCCGGCGCCGCCGATCTTACCGGGCGCCCGCCGGGGGCGAGGGGGGCGGCTCGCTGCGCCACGGCGCCGCGGGCGCACAGTTGATCCTGGCGGTTCCGCCCGGGACGCAGGCGCGCACCGACCGCGGCGACCTGCATGACCTGATCCGCCCGGGGCAGCGGGTGGTGGTCGCGCGCGGCGGGTCCGGAGGGCGCGGGAACAAGCACTTCGCGACGCCCACCCGCCAGGCTCCGCGCTTTGCCGAGCGCGGGCTCGCCGGCGAGGAGGCAGAGGTCGAGCTGACTCTCAAGCTGCTGGCCGACGTCGGCCTCGTCGGGCTCCCCAACGCGGGGAAGTCCTCATTGCTCGCGCGCCTGACGCGGGCCGCGCCGAAGATCGCCGACTACCCGTTCACGACGCTCGAACCGGTGCTCGGCACGCTGGAGGGGTCGGATCGGCAGCTGATCGTCGCCGACATCCCCGGTCTGATCGAGGGTGCGAGCGACGGCGCCGGTCTCGGGCACGACTTCCTCGCTCACATCGAGCGCACACAACTGCTCGTGCACGTCCTCGATCTCGCGCCGCTGGACGGCAGCGACCCGCTGCTCAACCACACGACGATCGAACGCGAGCTGGAGCGCCACGACGCGCGGCTCGCGGGGTTGCCGCGTGTGCTCGCCCTCTCGAAGGCCGACCTCGTGGAGCCGGCTGCCGCCGCGGAGGCCGCGCGCGGCTGGCGCCGGCGGCTCGGTGAGGGGGTTCCGGTGATCGTCACCTCGAGCGCCACGCGCGCGGGTCTCGAGGAGTTGGCGCTCGAACTGCTCGCACGCGTCCCGAACGAGCCCCGCACCGAATTGGCCGACGCACCGGCCGAGTTGGCCGAGCATCTGACGTTCCGGCCGGCTGGCGGGCGCGGCTTTCGGGTCGAGCGCACCGACGAGGGCCTCTACCGCGTGCTCGGCGACGGCATCGACCGGCTGCTGGCCCGCCACGATCTCGACAACGACGAGGCGCTCGCGCACGTCGAGTCGCGCCTGCGGCAGATCGGAGTGATCCGATCACTGCAGGAGGCCGGCTATCGCGCCGGCGACGATGTCGAGATCGGTGGCGTGCTGTTCGACCTGGACGTCTGAACGACGCGGGCCGCTAGCTTTGAGGGCCGCCTCCGGCCGGAGGCGCGGAACCGTTCGGCCCGTAGCCGGGCGGGGCGCCGTTCGGCCTGCCGCCGGGCGGGGCGCCCGGACCCCCGTGCGCGCCTGTCGGGCCGCTTTCCAGCAGGGCGAGCAGCCGGGTCTCCTCGGCCGAGGTGATCGTGCCGGCGCTGACGGCGGCGTCGAGCACCGGCGTCGCGATCGCGCCGGCCTGGGCCTGGATCGCGCTCCGGGCACTCTCGAAGACGCTTTCGGCCGCGGAGGAGGGTCGCTCGGTCGCGCCCGCCGCGCCGGAGGGGCCGGTGGCGCCGGACGAGCCGGTGGCGCCGGCCCAGGTGCCGTCGGGGCCGGATCCCGCTCCCGGGGTGACGCGCAGGCCGTCGAGGAATGCGGTCCGCTGTGCGGCGCTGATCGTGCCGGCCGCGAGCGCGCGATCGAGGATCGGTGTCGCGATCGATGACGCAGCCGCGGCGATCGCTGCTCGTGCCTTGGCGAGCGCCGCGAACTCACCCGCGGTGAGCCGGGCGAGCGGCGTGGCACCGCGCCGGCCGGCCGGCGCAGATCCTGGATTGAAGCCGCTGCCGTTCACGTCGGCGTGCCGAGTCGCCGCGTAGGCGCTGGCTCCGCCGCCGATCACGGCGATCGAGCCGATCACCGCGACCGTTCGCCCGTTCCTGAGTCTGGTGGTCTTCATCGCTGCTCCTTTCGTTGACGCCGAGCGTGGAACGAGTGTGCGCCGCGCGCCTGTGGCGAGGCTCAAGCGGGCGTCAGAGGAGGCTGAGAGCCGACGCGCCCCTCGACTAACCTCCGCTGGCAATGGCCCGCACGGTGATCAAGCTCGGCTCGGCGATCGTCGCCACCGACGACGGTGAGCTGCGGGCGCAGCTGCTGGAGCGGGTCTGCGCGGCGGTTGCCGCGGCGCGCAGCGGCGGCGACGAGGTGGTGGTCGTGACCAGCGGCGCGATCGCCCGCGGAACACGGGTGCTCGGGCTCGCCGCGCGCCCGACGGCGATCGAGGAGCTGCAGGCGGCCAGCGCGGTCGGCCAGGGACGCCTCTACAGCGTCTACGACGAACTGCTCGCGAAGCACGGCGTCGTCGCGGCGCAGGTCCTGCTCACCTTCTTCGACGTCAGCGCGCGAACGAGCTACCTCAACGCGCGCCAGACGCTCGGCAAGCTGATCGACTGGGGGGTGGTCCCCGTCATCAACGAGAACGACACGACCGCCACCGACGAGATCAGCTTCGGCGACAACGACTTCCTCGCCGCCCAGGTCGCGATCCTGGTCGGCGCCGACCGCCTGATCATCCTGACCAGCACCGATGGTCTCTACACGGCAGACCCACGCGCCGATCCCGCCGCGACGCTGGTCGAGCAGGTCGAGGACTTCGGCATGCTCGATCAGCTCCAGATCACCCAGACGACCTCCGCTCACGGCTCCGGCGGGATGCGTTCGAAGGTCGTCGCCGCCGACATGGCGACCGCCGCCGGGATCGAGACGGTGATCTGCAACGGCGAGCGTGAGGGCGTGCTCGCGCGCGTGCTGGCCGGCGAGCGCGAGGGCACGCTGTTCGTCGCGCGCGTGCAGCGCTACTCGAGCTTCAAGCTCTGGTTGCGCTACGCCAAGCCCACGCGTGGCACGATCGCCGTCGACAGCGGCGCGGCGCGGGCCCTGCGCGAGGGCGGCACGAGCCTGCTGCCGGTCGGCGTCGTCGCGGTGCGCGGCGAGTTCGACGAGGGCGACGCCGTCGAGGTCGTCGAGGGCGAGCAGCTGATCGGCAAGGGCATCTGCAACTACTCCTCCACCGACCTGCGCGCGGCGGCCGGCCACAACTCGGCCGCCGTGCGACAGCTCCTGCCGCGGGCCACTGCGGAGGCTGTTCACCGCGACTATTTCGTGCTCGCGTAACCTAAGAGCGATGGCAATCGCCACCGAATCCGTGCAGGAGGTCTGTCGCGGCGCCAAGCGGGCCGCGCGGTCGCTGGCGACGCTCGACGCATCCGTCAAGAACGCCGCCCTGGAGGCGATCGCGCAGGCCCTGCTTGCGAGCGCGGAGGAGATCCTCGAGGCCAACCGCGGCGATGTCGCCGCGGCGCGCGAGGCGGGCGTCTCCGCTGCGCTGATCGACCGCCTGACGCTCGACCAGCGCCGGATCGAGGCGATCGCAGCCGGCGTGCGCGAGATCGCCGCGCTGGCGGACCCGGTCGGCGAACTGCTCGAGGAGCTGCGCCGCCCCGACGGGCTGACGATCCGCAAGGTGCGCGTGCCGCTCGGCGTCGTCGCCGTCGTGTACGAGGCGCGACCGAACGTGACGATCGACGCCGCCGCGCTGTGCCTGAAATCGGGCAACGCGATCGTGCTGCGCGGATCCTCGAGCGCGTCCGGCTCAAACGCCGTGCTAGCCGCGATCGCAGCCCGGGCGGCCGAGGCAGCGGGCATCCCGCACGGCGCGATCTCGATTCTCTCCGGCGGGGATCGGGAGGAGCTCGCCGAGCTCGCGACCCAGACCCGCTACGTCGACCTGATCATCCCGCGCGGCGGGGAGGGCCTGAAGGCGGCGCTGCTGGCGAGCGCCACGGTGCCGGTGATCTACGCGGCGTCCGGCAACTGTCACGTCTACGTCGACGCGACCGCCGACCTTCAGCAGGCCGAGCAGATCGTGCTCAACGCGAAGGTTCAGCGTCCGGGCGTGTGCAACGCCGCCGAGACGCTCCTGGTCCACCGCGACGTCGCCGCCGCGTTCCTGCCGAGCGCGCTCGCCGCGCTGCGCGACGCCGGCGTGGAGTTGCGCTGCGACGCACGCACGCGGGAGCTCGCGGCGGGCGTCGAGGTCGTGCCGGCGACCGCGGCCGACTGGGACACCGAGTATCTCGCGCTGACGCTCGCGGTGGCGGTCGTCGACTCGCTCGAGGAGGCGATCGAGCACATCGCGGCGCACGGCACCGGCCACAGTGAGGCGATCGTCACCCGCGACGACGCGGCGGCGCACCGCTTCCAGCTCGACGTCGACGCGGCCTGCGTGTACGTCAACGCGTCGACGCGGTTCACCGACGGCGCCGAGTTCGGGATGGGCGCGGAGATCGGCAACTCGACACAGAAGCTGCACGCGCGCGGGCCGATCGGCCTGCGCGAGCTGTGCGCGTGCAAGTACCTGGTCGAGGGCGACGGGCACGTTCGTAGTTGACGGCCGTCGGCATCCTCGGCGGAACGTTCAACCCGCCGCATCTCGCGCACCTGGCCTGCGCCAGCGAGGCGCGTGCGCAGCTTTCGCTCGCGCGCGTGCTGCTTGTGCCGACCGGCGTGCCGCCGCACAAGCCGGTCGAGGAGGAGGCGCCGGCTCGCCATCGCCTCGCGATGTGCCGTGCGGTCGCCGCCGAGCATGACGACTGGCTCCAGGTCAGCTCGATCGAGATCGACCGCGACGGGCCGTCGTACACGGTCGATACGCTTCGCGAGATCCATGCGAAGGCGCCAGGTGACGAGCTGACGTTCATCGTCGGGGGCGACATGGCCTGGTCGTTGCCCGAATGGCGCGAGCCTGAGGCGATCCTGGAACTGGCGACCGTGGCCGTGGCCGAGCGCGCAGGGGCGCGACGCGAGGAGGTGCGGGCGCGGCTGGACGCGATGGCCGGCGCCGAGCGGATCGCCTACATCGACGTGCCGAGGCTCGACATCTCATCATCGGCGCTGCGACGACGGGTGCGCGAGCGGCGTCCGATCGACTATCTCGTCGCCGGCGCGGTAGCGGACTACATCGAGCGAGAGGGGCTCTACAGGTGAAATCGCAGCAGCTGGCGTCCGCGATCGCCGGATACGCGGACGACAAGAAGGCGCAGGCGATCGTCGAGCTCGACCTGCGCAGCGTGATCGACTACACCGACTACTTCGTCGTCTGCTCCGGCGGAACCGACCGCCAGGTCAAGGCGATCGTCGACGGCATCCATTTCGCCTGCAAGGACGAGCACGGGCTGCTGCCGGCCCACGTCGAGGGCCTCCCTGGCGCCCAGTGGGTGCTGATGGACTACCTCGATGTCGTCGTGCACGTGTTCGTTCCGGAGGTGCGCGAGTTCTACGCGCTCGAGCGGCTGTGGGGTGAGGTTCCGGCGCGCGAGCACGGGGGCGCGGCGTTCGCTGCGACGGCGGGTCTCGCGGCGGCCGGCGCGGCCGACTAGCGGCTGCGTCGCCGCTGTGTCCAGCGGCGCAGATCGCACATTGGTCTGGTTGTCCAGATCGCCCAGCTTTCGCTGCACCCCCTCCGAGCCGGCTATCTGATCGCGCTCCGGTCGCGCTGCTCCGCTCAGCCGCCGGCCAGGTGCTCGCGCAGCACGGCGGCGAGCTGATCGACGATCTGCGCGTGCGCCGGCTTCATCAGCACCAGGCGCAGCGTCGTCACCTCCTCGGCGTCTTCCTCGACCTCGGGATTGCTGCGCCTCAGCCACGCGGTCCGCAGCCGTAGCTTCGCGACATGCCAGCCCGAGTTCGCGAGCGAGTCGAGGGCCTGCTCGCAGCGCTCTGTGATGTGTGAGGCGCGGGGAAGGCGCGGGAACGGGCAGACGATGTCGAGCTCGGGCGCGACAACGACGCCCAGGCCGCCCTCGCGCAGCGCGCGTGCGAGCGCCTGAGCGGCCGCGCGCGAGGCGGCGAGCTGGCCTCCGAGCCCGCCGCGCGTCAGCGGCAGCGCCTCCAGCGTTGTCCACAGCGCGGCGGCGGCGGCGCCGGCGCGGCTGCACTCGAGGCTGATCTCGCCGAGGTGCAGATCGGCCGAGGTGAAGTAGGTGTAGGGCGAGTCGTGCGCGTAGAGGCGCCCGATCGCGGGATCGGCGAAGAGCACGCAGCCGCAGCCGTAGGGCTGCAGGCCGTGCTTGTGGGGATCGACGACGATCGAGTCGGCGCGGCGGAGCGCTTCGAACGGAGGCCGTGCGACGCCCGGATGGTCGCCGTCGGCCAGCAGCGCGAAGAAGCCGCCGTACGCGGCGTCGACGTGCAGGCGTGCCCCGTGGTGCGCGCACAGATCGGCGATCGCCTCGATCGGGTCGAGCGCGCCGAGACTCGTCGTTCCGAGCGTTGCGACGACGGTGCCGACGCCGCCGCCCGCCAGGCGCCGCTCGAGCGCCTCCATCTCCATACGCCCGTGCTCATCCTGCGCGATCGGTTCGCCGCGGACGCCAAGCAGTTGGCACATGCGCTCGTGTGTGTAGTGGGCGTTCTCGCCGAACAGGATTGCGGCGCCGGGGTGCAGCTCCCGCGCGACCCAGAGCGCCTCGAGGTTGGCGATCGTGCCGGAGGAGGTGAGATGGCCGATGTGCTCCTCGTAGCCGAACATGGCCGCGATCGCCGCGACCGCCTCGCGCTCCATCGCGGCCGTGGCGGGGCCACCGTCGAGCGCGTGGTTGTTGGGGTTCAGGAGCATCGCCGTGGCGTAGGCCGCCCAGGCCAGCGGATGGGGCGGCTTGAGCATCTGACCGACGTAGTGCGCGTCGCCATACGGGTAGGTGTTGGCGAGTCGCTCGGCGAGGCGGGCGAGCGCGGCCGCCTGCTCGGGCGCGAGCGCCGCATCCTCGTCCGAGAGCGAGCCGAGCGGCGCGAGCGTCGCGGCTCGTCGCGTCAGCCGCTCAGCCAGCTCGGCCGGCAGGCGGACGTCGCGCGGTTCCATCAGCGCCCGCGCGATGCTGCGGTCTCGGCGCGCATGGCGAGCATTCTGTCCGATGCGGGCCGGCGCCGCCGGGCGCGCCGGCATTCCTCGCCGGCGCGCCCGACGAAATTGGCGCGCGTGGCCCGCCGTCCAGCACGGGGGACGGCTGCTACGCGCGGACCGCTGCCTGCCCTTCGAACTGCTGCTCCTCCGTCGATCCGCGGAGCGCCATGGTCGAGGCGGTGCCGCCCGTGACCGTGTCCAGCACGCGGTCGAAGTACCCGGAACCGACCTCGCGCTGGTGGCGCGTGGCGGTGTAGCCCTCGCTCTCCAGGGCGAACTCGCTCTCCTGCAGCTCCACGTAGGCGCTCATCGAGCGTGTTGCGTATCCGCGCGCGAGCTCGAACATCGAGGCGTTCAGGGAGTGGAATCCGGCGAGCGTCACGAACTGGAAGCGGTAGCCAAGGCTCGCGAGGTCGCTCTGGAAGCTGGCGATCTGCGATTCCGTGAGGTGGCGGCTCCAGTTGAACGAAGGCGAGCAGTTGTACGCGAGCAGCTTGCCAGGGAACGAGGCGTGGATCTCTTGCGCAAACGCCGTGGCCTGATCGAGGTCCGGTGTCGCGGTCTCGAACCACAGCAGATCGGCATGGGGGGCGTAGGCGAGTCCGCGCGCGATCGCCGCCTCGATGCCATCGCGCACGCGGAAGAAGCCCTCCGGGGTGCGTTCACCGGTGGTGAACGCGCGGTCACTTTCGTCGATGTCGCTGGTGAGCAGCGTCGCGGACAGCGCGTCGGTGCGCGCGATCAGTAGCGTCGGGACGTCCAGCACGTCGGCCGCCAGCCGCGCCGCGACGAGCGTGCGCACGAACTGCGAGCTCGGCACGAGCACCTTGCCGCCGAGATGCCCGCACTTCTTCTCCGAGGAGAGCTGGTCCTCGAAGTGGACGGCGGCGGCACCGGCTTCGATGAACGCCTTCATCAGCTCGAATGCGTTCAGCGGACCGCCGAAGCCCGCCTCGGCGTCCGCGACGATCGGCGCGAGCCAGTCGATCGAGTCGTCGCCCTCGGCATGGGCGATCTGGTCGGCGCGCAGCAGCGCGTTGTTGAGCCGCTTGACGAGCGCCGGAGCGCTGCTCGCCGGGTAGAGGCTCTGATCGGGGTAGGTCTGGCCCGCCAGGTTGGCATCGGCGGCGACCTGCCAGCCGGACAGGTAGATCGCCTTCAGGCCGGCCTTCACCATCTGCACCGCCTGGCCGCCGGTGAGGGCACCCAGCGCCGCTACCCACTGCTCGTCCGCCAGCAGCGAACGCAACCGCTGCGCGCCGCGGCGCGCGAGCGTGTGCTCGACGGTGATCGAGCCGCGCAGCCGCTCGACGTCCTCGTCGGAATAGGGGCGTTGGATGAGCTGATCGGTGGCCATGCTCGTGGAACCTCCTTCGGATCCAAGATGGGGAAAATTGGATCCTAGGTGATCGTGCGGTCGGATGTCAAACGCGTACTGTCAGGTGTGTTCCCGCGATGACTTGGCCCCAAACCGCTGATTCTGGATCCTATTACGTGTCGGGACGGATGCTATCTTTGGTTCCGTGCCGACCCTGACGACGAAGGCCGACGAGGTCGCGCGAACGCTCGAGGACGAGATCGTGTCCGGCGCGATCCCGCAGGGACAGGTGCTACGCCAGGAACATGTGTGCGAGCGCTTCGGCGTCAGCCGCACCCCGGTGCGGGAGGCGTTGCAGCGTCTGGAGGCGCTCGGACTTGTTACCGCGCTGCCCAATCGCGGTGCCCGCGTGCGCTCGATCTCCTCGGCCGAGCTGCGCGAGGCGTTTCTGATCCGCGCGGAGCTCGAGGGTCTTGCGACAGCCCACGCCGCACCGCGCATGACACCCGGCGACCTCGCCCGACTCGACGCCGCAGAGGAGCGCTTCGCCGAGCTGACGCTCGAGCTGCGCTCGAAGATGCGAGACGGCGACCTGAGCAACCCGACGCTCGTCGTCGTCTGGATGGCTGCCAATCACGCCTTCCACGACGTGATTTACGAGGTGGCCGCTCTGCCACGGGTGGAGCAGCTGGCGAAGAGCGCGCGCCGCACGTTCATCGGTGAGCACGTCTGGAGCGCCCGTGGCGAGCTCGATCAGCTGTTCGCCCGCAACGACCTCCAGCACCGCGCGATCCGCGAGGCGCTTGCCGCCGGCAGCGCGGAGGGGGCGCGGACGCTCGCCCGCGAGCACGTGCTGTCCTCCGGCAGGCTGATGGAGGCGGCGCTCGACCTGGCCGCGGCCAAGACGCGGCCGCCCGACTGGCTGTCCGACGGCGCGTCGCGCGCGGCCTGGGAGGAAGGCTCCTAGCCCAGGCCGCCGCGGCTGTGTGGATTCTCATCCGCGACTCAGGCGTGACTTAGCCACGGCCCCGACACTCGAGGCGTGGCGTCCTCACCCCGCCTCGCGCAGCCGCCCTCGCCGCGGCCATCGGGCCCGCGACGGGCGTTCGGCGGCGGAACCGCCGGAAACGAGCAGCTGACGGCGGTCACCGCGGTCGTGCTGCTCCTCCTTCTCGCCGCGCTGGGGGTCACGATCGTGCGGATCGGCGGCCTGCTCGACGTCCACATGTTTCTCGGGATGCTGCTGCTGGGGCCGGTCGCCTTGAAGCTCGCCAGCACCGGATACCGGTTCGTTCGGTACTACACCGCGAATCCGCGCTACCGGGCGAAGGGGCCTCCAGCGACGCCGATGCGCCTGATCGCACCACTCGTCGTCGTCTCGACGGTGATGGTGTTTGCGAGCGGGGTCGCACTGCTGCTCGTCGGCCCAGGCTCGCGCGGCACCCTGATGCCGCTGCACAAGGCGAGCTTCATCGTCTGGCTGCTTGCGATGGGCCTGCACGTCCTCGGTCACCTGGCGGAGCTCCCGCGCGCTCTGCGGGCCGAACACGCCGGCGCGCGCCCGTGGGACGACCACGGCGGCGGGCGCGGTGCGCGCGCCATGACGCTCCTCGGAGCGCTCGTGGGCGGCGTCGTCCTCGCGCTTGTCGTCGAGTCGCGCTTCGGCGCCTGGGCGCACGTGCATCAGCACCTGCACTGAGAGGGTGCTGGGAATCGCGTGAGCGGCTTCTCATGCTCGGCTTAGCAGGACTTGGGTTGGCCAGGACACAATCGACACCCATGCGTTGTCTCCACCCGAACCGGCTCGGTCCCGTCCGCGGGTGCGTCCGTTGAGCGTCGATCGCCGCCACCGTCACGACCCGCGGGACCCCGCGGCGATGGCGACACGCCGCGCGGTGCGGGCACGCGACGCGGGTCTTCGGCGGATCACCGCGCTGACCCGTGGGATGGTCGCAGGCGCCGTCGCGCTGTCGGGCGGTCTGGCGGCGCTGGCTGCCAGCAGCTTCCACGGCCACGCGCTCACGACGCGCAACGCCTCGGCGCCGTCGGCGCCGACATCTCGATCGGCGGCGAGCCAGCCGACGGCGCACGCCGCGTCGCAGGGCCGCGGCTCGCGCCGACACGCGACGACGACATCGACCGCGGGATCAGCATCCACCTCCGCCTCGGCCTCCGCTGGTTCGTCGGCGTCCAGCTCGTCGACCTCGCAGACGCCGGCCGCGACCCAGACGCCGGCGACAACCCAGACGCCGGCGACAACCCGGACGCCGGCGACAACCCAGACGCCGGCGACAACCCAGACACCGGCCGCAACCCAGACACCGGCCACCACCCAGACGCCCGCGACCTCCAGCTCGTCGAGCACACTGGCGCAACCGAGTCAGGCGCCTGTCCAGACACCGGCCGCACCGGTCGCCGTCTCCGGGGGCTCGTGATGACGCTCGCTCGGCTTGATCTGCCGTTGGCAGCGGTCGGGCTGCCGCGGCTGCTCGGCGGATGCTCGGATGACGGGCCGCTCGATCTCGACCGCCACCTCTCCGCCCACGGTCCGCTGCCGTCGGCGCGCGAGCTCGACGCGCGCGCGCTGATCGAGCTCGTGGAGCGCTCCGGGCTGCGAGGCCGCGGCGGCGCGTCGTTCCCGACCGCGACGAAGCTGCGGGCGGTCAGGGAAGCCCGCGGCCGGGCGATCGTCGTCGCCAACGGCTGTGAGAGCGAGCCGCTCAGCAGCAAGGACGCGCTGCTGTTGCGAGAGCTGCCCCACCTGGTGCTCGACGGCGCCGAGCTCGCCGCCCGGGCGGTGGGCGCCGACCAGGCGATCATCGCCATCGAGGCCCCAAACGCGGCTGCCGCCGCGAGTCTCCTCGAGGCGCTGAGCGAGCGGCGCGCCGCGCACATCGACTCGGTGCGCTTCTCACTGTTCGAGGCTGAGGAGCGATTCCTGAGCGGGCAGGAGACGGCGCTGATCTCGCAGATCAACGGCGGGCCGCCAAGGCCGAGTTTCGTGCCTCCCCGCCCGACCGAGCGCGGCATCGGCCGCCGTCCGACGCTGGTGCAGAACGTGGAGACGCTCGCGAACATCGCGCTGCTCGCGCGGCACGGCGCCGAGTGGTACAGGACGCTCGGCACCGAGCCCGAGCCCGGATCGAGGCTCATCACTCTCGTCGGAGCCGTCGGCGACCCGGGTGTGTATGAGATCGAGTGCGGTACGCCACTGCGAGCCCTGCTGGACGCCGCCGGTGGCACCGGCGGCGAGATCGCGGCCCTGCTGGTCGGCGGCTACTTCGGCTCCTGGCTGCCGGCTTCGAGCATTGCCGGGCTCGAGCTCTCGAGCGAGGCGCTCACCCGCCACGGCGCGGCGCTCGGTTGCGGCACGCTCGTCGCGCTTCCCGCCGGATCCTGCCCGGTGGCGGAGACGGTGCGCGTCGCCATCTACCTCGCTACCGAGACGGCCGGGCAGTGTGGCCCGTGCGTGCACGGCACCGCGGCAATCGCCCGCACGCTGCACGGAATCGCTGAGGGCAAGGCCGGGCGGACCGCCTTCGCGGACATCGATCGCTGGACCGCCGAGCTGCCCGGCCGGGGCGCCTGCCACCACCCCAATGGCCTTGCCCGGTTCGTCTCCACGGCTCTGCGCGCGTTCGGCCCGAGGTTCGAGGACCACGCCCGCCACGGACCCTGCGCGGCGTGCGCCGCAACCCCGGTGCTAGAGATCCCCTCGGCGCTCGTCGCGTGAAGGCGCGCCGTCAGTCGAGGTTGTCGACGATCTCGTTTGCCCGCGACCACTGGGCGGCTGGGACGACGAGGTAGATGTCGCCGCGGCCGAACCGATCGAGCGGCTGATCGGCGGTGCAGCTGGCCTCGATCCCCGCCGCACGCAGCTCATCGCGCCAGGCGAGCGCTGTTGTCTGATCCTCGAAGGTGCTGACCGTCTCCCAATCCTCGAAGCGCGGATCAGCGACCGAGACGGCCGGATCGATGGGAGCGCGGGGCTTGCGTGGCCACAACGGCACGCGGGGAGCCTACGCCTCCGGGTGCCGGAGGGCGACTGGCTGCGCGCTGCGCTACCGAAGGCCGGCCCGTGGCCGCGGCGCCTGCGTCGCGCGCGGCCACGTCGGCTCGAGTCGCCTTCAGCCGCGGCGGCCCTTGCGATTGCAACCGCGGCAGGCGGTCACAGCTTCGCGCAAACGGCGAGCGCCTCCGTTTGCGCCGTCGACGGGACGGTGTCCTTGACGATCTCGGTGCAGAGCGTCTTCTCGGCCGTCTTGATCTGCGACGCGTTGTCGTGCGCCAGGGAGGCGCAATAGCTCTCGAACTGGCTGGTCTCGGCCGACGTCAGGCGAGACTTGGCATTGGCGAGCGCGGTTTCGCAGTATGCGGCGATGGCCGCGCCGCTGCCGCCCGTGGGCAGCCCCGTGGTCGACTGCGCGGCACTGCTCGACTTCTGCGCGGATGTGGTCGACGTCGTGGACGCGCTGCTCTGGGTCGAGCTGCTGCTACTTGTCGTGCTACTGGTCTTCTTGCTGGCGTTGTTGTTGCTTCCACCGCACCCGGCGACGAGCACGGCGCTCGCCGTTGCTGCGAGGAGCAGCGTGTGGATCCCGCGATTCATGGTTTACCCCCTCGGCGATCGCTGGCTAATGGGCGGGCGCAGTGTAGCCGCTGAACGTCGCGGACGGGGGCGCAGATAGACGCAGATTCGAGCGGTTTTCTCTTCGCGGCAGGCAGCGACCCGAGCCGCCGGGCTCGCGTCCGCAACTCGTTCACCGCGACGGCATCCGACCGGGCTGGCGGTAGGGCTCGAGCCAGTCGGCCAGCTCCTCAAACGGCTCCGCACGTAGCCCGTAGACGCGGCGGCGACCGTCTTGCCTCACGCTCACGAGTCCCGCGGCCAGCAGAACGCTCAGATGGCGTGAGATGGCCGGCTGACTCAACGTGAACCGCTCCACGAGCTCCCCGACGGAGCGCTCGCGCTGCAGCAGCAGCTCGGCGATGCGCCGTCGAGTCGGATCCGAGAGCGTGTCGAACGAAGCTTGGATCACGATCCCATTATATATCGCTAGACGAATATATGCTGAGGGGCGTATCGGTGTAGGCTTAGTGCAGATCCGGCGGGCCGGCCGTGGTGTTTCGCAGTCGATCCCCAGACGCCCCGAGCCTACGCGCGACGGGCCTTGCATCACATTCACAACGGCCAGGAGGCAGCTTCGTGAGCATCGACAAGGACAGCCAACACACGAACGGTCACAACGGCGCCGCGGCCGCCCATTCCAACGGCGGTGCTCCGCGTCAACAGGAGAAGGTGCGCGTCGCGATCATCGGCGTCGGCAACTGCGCGGCCGCGTTCGTTCAGGGAATCCACTACTACCGCGACGCAGACCCGGCGGAGTCCGTTCCGGGCCTGATGCATGTGAACCTCGGCGGCTACCACGTCCGCGACGTCGAGTTCACCGCCGCTTTCGACATCGACTCCGAGAAGGTCGGCAAGGACCTCGGCGAAGCGATCTGGTCGGGACAGAACAACACGATCAAGTTTGCTGACGTCCCGTCGCGCCTGGGCGTCCCCGTTCATCGCGGGATGACGCACGACGGGCTGGGCAAGTACCTCAAGCAGCGGATCACCAAGGCGCCGGGGCCGACCGCCGACATCGTCGGGATCCTGCGCGACACGCGCACCGACGTGGTCGTCTCCTACCTGCCGGTGGGCTCCGAGCAGGCGACGAAGTGGTACGTGGAGCAGATCCTCGAGGCCGGCTGTGGGTTCGTCAACTGCATCCCCGTGTTCATCGCGCGCGAGGACTATTGGAACCGGCGCTTCAAGAAGGCCGGTGTGCCGGTCGTCGGCGACGACATCAAGTCGCAGGTCGGCGCGACCATCACGCACCGTACGCTCGCCCGCCTGATGCACGAGCGCGGCGTGAAGATGGTGCACACCTCGCAGCTGAACGTCGGCGGCAACATGGACTTCTTCAACATGCTCGAGCGCGAACGGCTCGAGTCGAAGAAGATCTCGAAGACGAACGCCGTGACGTCGATCATGGGCGTGACGCTGCCCGCTACGGACGTCTTCATCGGCCCGTCGGACTACATCCCGTGGCTGACCGACCGCAAGTGGGCGCACATCCGGCTCGAGGGCCAGGCGTTCGGCGATGTGCCGCTCAACATGGAGGTCAAGCTGGAGGTCTGGGACTCCCCGAACTCAGCCGGCATCGTGATCGACGCCGTGCGCTGCTGCAAGCTCGCGCTCAACAACGGCATCAGCGGCCAGCTCGACGGCCCTAGCTCCTACCTGATGAAGTCGCCCCACAAGCAGCGGCCCGACGATGTCGCGCGCGAGGACACCGAGCGCTTCATCGCCAAGTACGCGCGCAAGGCCAGCCCCGTTGCCAAGCCGGCAGCGACCGCTAAGCAGGCCGCGCCCGCACCGCGCAAGGCTGTGGCGGCCAGCAAGGCGTAGAACCCCGCTGCGTGCAGCTCCCGCCGGCGCAACCAGCGCCGGCGGGAGCTCGGCGGCGCTGCGATGCCCCAGCGGCACGAACTGGTCCGGGCGGGGGGCACCTACGCCGGACCGCCTCCGGACGGCCAGCGGGGCTTGCGCGCCGGTCGCTGCGCGGAAACGATCAGTGATTTGGTGCAGATCTGGTCGTTAGCCGGGTAGTTGGAAGCAGGAGCGATCAGACTCGATCGTCAAGACGCGCGGAAGCGGACGCCGCTTGCGTCTATATTTCTGTGCATGGGCATCATGCCGACCGACCGCCGGGTGCCGGCGCGGGCTGCCGGGACACCGATTCCGCGCCACCCCGGAACGCGTCGCTGATCGGACGCACGCAGTTGGAACCCGCAATGCCGCAGAGCCCCGTCAATACTGCGATGCGACCGCAGGATACGGTCGGCTCGCCGGGTGCGGAAGGCAATGTCCCCGACCCGCTGGCGCCGCTGCGCTCGATGCCCGAACTGAACCTCGGCACACTTCGCGAGCAGGCCCCGGCCGAGACGGCCGAGCGCCGGCCGGGCGA
This sequence comes from uncultured Solirubrobacterales bacterium, assembly GCA_963830975.1. GTDB lineage: Bacteria > Actinomycetota > Thermoleophilia > Solirubrobacterales > Solirubrobacteraceae > Palsa-513. The sequence goes on along the minus strand of CAWHOI010000004.1, from coordinate 1,593,530 downwards.
CGATCGCGGCGGGCGTGTCGCACATACGCGCCGCACAACACCGAAGATCAACTCGCACATCCACCTTCCGCCCAACTTCTCGGCCTTTGAGACCGTCGAGCAGGCGGTCGACCTGGCGGCCGACGCTGGCCTGTGCGCGCTCGGCACGAGCAACTACTACGACTTCGACGTCTACGCGTGCTTCGCCCAGGCTTCGCGCGCACGGGGGATCTTCCCGCTCTTCGGCGCGGAGATCATCAGCCTCGTGGAGGAGCTGCGCGCGGCGGGCGTGCGGATCAACGACCCGGACAATCCCGGCCGCATGTACCTGTGCGGTAAGGGAATCACGGCGTTTGCGCCGATGGCCCCCGTGGCGCTGGCGCTGATGCAGCCCATCCGTGACGCCGACAGCGCTCGGATGCAGACGATGGTCGAGCGGATGGGCGCGCTGATGACGGACAACGGTGTCAGCGCCGCGGTCAGCGTCGAGTCGATCCGAGCGGCGGTGGCGCGCCGCCACGGAGTTGCGCCGAGCACGGTGTACCTCCAGGAGCGACACGTCGCCCAGGCCTTCCAGGAGGCGATCTTCGCGCATGTCGCGCCGCCGGCGCGCTCAGCCATGCTGCGGCGGCTGCTTGGCGTTGGGTGCGCCGACGATGCGATCGCCGTGCAGGTCCAGCTGCGCTCGCAGCTGATGAAGGCCGGCCGGCCCGCGTACGTGGAGGAATCCTGTCTTGATGCGGATACGGCATACGCGCTCGTCCTCGCGCTGGGCGGCGTGCCCTGCTACCCGATCCTGGCCGACGGAGCCTCGCCTGTGTGCGAGTTCGAGGCCTCGGCCGATGAGCTGGCCGCTGAGCTGACCGACAGGGGGATCTGGTGCGCCGAGTTCATCCCCAGCCGAAACAGCGCCGAGATCGTGGAGCGCTACGCGTCGACGCTCCGCGGCGCTGGGATCATCGTGCTAGCAGGCACCGAGCACAACACGGTCGAGCTGGTGGAGATGACGGTTGGCTGCGCGGACGGCACGGCGCTCCCCGATCGGGTCGCCGGTCTCTTCTGGGAGGGTACGTGCGTCGTGGCAGCCCACCAGTACCTCGCGGCACGCGAGCGCGGGGGCTACGTCGACGCGCGCGGCCGCCTGAACCCAGATTTTGCGACGCACGAGCAGCGCATCGCCGCGTTTGCGGGGCTCGGGGCGAGCGTGATCGAGGAGTTCCGTGCTGCCGCCGGCGGGAGCGCGGCCGGCGAAGCCGCCGCCGATGAGGCGAGGATCGTGCGACTGTGACCGCCTCCGTGCGACCGTGGCCGTCGCTTGACGCGAACGCGAGCCCGCTCGAGCAGCTCCTCGCCCTCTCTCACTACTACGGTGCGGACCCGGAGTTCGTGATCGCCGGCGGCGGCAACACCTCGGTCAAACTGGGTGAGCGACTGCTCGTGAAGGCGAGCGGCAGCGCACTCGCGTCGCTGCGCCCGCAGGACGTCGTCGAGCTGGACCGCGCAGCGCTCCAGGCGCTGCTCGAAAGCACGCTCAGCAGCGACCCGAAGGTGCGCGAGGAGGAGTTCAAGCAGGCCGTGCTGGGGGCGCGCACCGAGCCGGAGAAGGGCCAGCGCCCCTCGGTCGAGGCGGTCCTGCACCACCTGGTGCCCGGCCGCTTCGTCGTACACACCCATTCGGCAGCCGTCAACGCCGTGGCGTGCTCTCGCGAGGGTCGCGCGATCGTCGAGCGCGAGCTGGGTGACCAGGCGCTCTGGATCGATCCGGTCGACCCGGGCTTCGTGCTCGCAACAGTGCTCGAGCGGGCGCTCGGCGAGTACCGCGCCGCCACGGGCCAGGACTGCCCGCGTGCGGTGATCATGGCGAACCATGGCCTCGTGGTCAGCGGCGAGACCCTCGACGCCATCCGCGACCACACCGACTGGGTGCTCGAGCGCCTGGAGCATGCGCTCGAGCCGACCAGATCGCAGCAGCCCTTCGGCGCGGTCAACGCGCTCGAGCCGATCCGCTCGCGCGAGATCGTCGACACCTTCGCTCCGGCGCTGCGCGTCCTGCTCAGCCCCGGCGGCCCGCTCAAGATCGTGACGCTGGACGATTCGCCGGCGGCGATGCGCCTGGCCGGTGGTGGGGAGGCCAAGGCGCTCATCGCGTCGGGCCCGGTCTTCCCAGACCAGATCGTCTACTGCAGGTCGTTCCCGCTCTGGCTGGCGGACGCCGGCGGGGGAGACCCGTTGGAGCTCCTGACGCATGCGGTCGGGGAGTATCGCCGCGAGCGCAAGACGCTGCCCAACGTCGTCGTCGTCGAGGGGGTGGGGCTGTTCACCGCCGGCGACACCTGGTCGGCGGCGGACACTGTGCGCCAGACCTACGGCAACGTGATCGACGTGATGGCGGGCGCCGCGGGGCTCGGCGGAGTCAAGCCGCTGAGCGACGAGCTGCGGCGATTCATCGAGGACTGGGAGGTTGAGTCCTATCGTCAGGAGGTGGCCGCCGGCGGCCACCACGGCGGGCGCGTCGCCGGCAAGATCGCGCTGGTGACCGGCGCGGCACAGGGCTTTGGCCTGCAGATCTCGCAGGACCTCGTTGCCCAGGGCGCCCACGTTGCGATGGCGGACGTCAACCTCGAGGGCGTGCGGGAGGCGGCCGGCTCGCTCGCGCGGGAGTGGGGCGAGGGGCGGGCGATCGGGCTGAGCGTGGACGTGACCGACGCGGACTCCGTCGAGGAGCTCGTTCACCAGGTCGTTCGCGCCTACGGCGGCCTTGACCTACTCATCTCCAACGCCGGCGTGCTCAGGGCCGCCGGCGTCGCCACGCAGAGCGAGCGCGACTTCGACATGACCACGGCGGTGAACTACAAGGGCTACTTCCTCTGCGTGCAGAAGGCGGCGCCGGTGATGGCGATTCCGCGCCGCCTACGTCCGAACCACTGGAGCGACATCATCCAGCTCAACTCGAAGTCCGGGCTCGAGGGTTCGGCGAAGAACTTCGCGTACGCGGGCAGCAAGTTCGGCGGGGTCGGCCTGACACAGTCCTTCGCGCTCGAGCTGGTCGCCGACGGCATCAAGGTCAACGCGGTGTGCCCGGGCAACTTCTTCGACGGGCCGCTGTGGTCTGACCCGCAGACCGGGCTCTTCGTCCAGTACCTCAACAGCGGCAAGGTTCCCGGCGCCGAGACGCTTGATGACGTCAGGACGCACTACACCGGCAAGGTCCCGATGGGGCGCGGATGCACCACGGCGGACGTGATGAAGGCCATCTACTACCTCGTCGAACAGGAGTACGAGACCGGTCAGGCGCTGCCCGTGACCGGCGGCCAAGTGATGCTGCATTAGTGTTCGGTTTCGGGCGTTATGCGGCTTTGGCGATCATCTGCGATCATATGCGCGCACCCATGAACCACCCGAGCGGAGCCTCCGGCCGCAGCCACACGGGACGAACATGATGACGCCAGACCGAGACGACAGCACGCTTCCGGCAACCGAATACGCCGTGCAACTGGTCGGACCGGGCAAACTCGTGCTGAACCGCACAAAGGCGGTCCCGCGCCCGGGCGCCCACCAGGTCGTGGCCGAGGTCGAAGCGGTCGGGCTGTGCTTCTCGGACCTCAAGCTGCTCACCCAGTTCTCGGCGCACCCGCGCAAGGGCCAGGTCGTGTCCGGCATAACGGCGGCCGTGCTGGAGCAGATCCCCAGCTACGTGCCCGACGCGCTGCCGACCGTGCCCGGACACGAGGTGTGCTGCCGGATCGTGGCCGTCGGAAGCGAGGTTCACCACCACCGCGTCGGCGAGCGCTGCCTCGTGCAGACCGACTACCGGACGCTGCCGACCAACGGCTCCAACGCCGCCTTCGGCTACACCTTCGAGGGCGGTCTGCAGGAGTACGTGCTGATGGACGAGCGCGTGATCGTGGACGGCAGTGGCACCCGGTCGCTGATTGCCGTGCCCGAGACGCAGAGCGCATCGGCCATCGCGCTGGTGGAGCCGTGGGCCTGCGTCGAAAACTCCTACGCGACGACGAACCGCAGGACGCTCCTGCCAGGTGGACGCTTGCTCGTCGTCGTCGAGGACGGCCACGCCGTGGCGGGGTTGGCGGACGCGGCCGCGCCGGGGCGCCCGCCTGTCTCGGTGACGATCGTCGCCGCCGCCACGGAAGTCGACTGCTCCTGGGCCGGCCCGGGCGTCAGCACGGTTCGGGCCGACGACGTACGCGAGCTGCCGGACTCGGCGTTTGACGACATTGTGTACTTCGGCGCGTCGAAGCCGACGATCGACCTGCTGGGCGACAAGCTCGCCGTGGGCGGGATTCTCAACATCGTCCTCGCGGGCGCCAGCATCGGGGAGCCGGTGTCGGTGGGGGTGGGCCGGGTCCACTACGAGGCGACGCGCTGGATCGGCACGTCCGGCGTCTCGGCCGCGGAGTCGTACGCGACGATCCCCACCTGCGGCGAGCTGCGGGCGGGCGATTCTCTGCTGGCGATCGGCGCGGCCGGCCCGATGGGTCAGATGCACGTTCTGCGCAGTCTGTCGGCGGGCATCGAGGGCCTCACGGTGGTGGGGACCGACCTCGACGATGTGCGGCTTGACGCACTGGCGGCCAAGGCCGAGCCGCTCGCGCGTGCCAACGGGGTGAGCCTACGCCTGCTCAACACCCGCAACGAACAGCCTGCCGGCGCCTTCAGCTACCACCTGCTGCTCGTCCCGGTGCCCGCGCTGGTCGCGGACGCCGTCGCCGCCAGCGCCGATCACGGCCTGATCAACATCTTCGCTGGAATCGCCGCCTCGACCCGCCAGGACATCGATCTCGACACCTACATCGCGCGGCACTGCTACATGTTCGGGACCAGCGGCTCGGTGGTCAGCGACATGGAGGTGCTGCTGGAGCGAATGGCGGCTGGCCAGCTGGACACGAACCTGTCGGTCGACGCGATCTCGGGCATGGCGGGAGCCGCGGACGGCATCGCGGCGATCGCGGACAGGACGATGGCCGGCAAGATCGTGGTCTATCCCGCCCTCCACGAGGTCGGCCTCGTGTCGCTCGCCGAGCTGGGCGCGGAGTTCCCGACCGTCGCCTCCAAGCTCGACGACGGGCACTGGTGCCTGGAGGCCGAGGCCGAGCTGTTGAAGGTGGCCGGCTCACGGCCGGCCGGCCCCGGTGGCGGCCGCGATGCCTGACCGCGGCGACGGAGGGATCTGAGCAGGTGGCGACAGCGGTCGAGATGCCGAAGCTCGGCAACACGGTGGAGGACTGCGTGCTCGTGGCTTGGCACAAGAGCAAGGGGGACGCGGTCCAGGCGGGCGAGGTCCTGGCCGAGATCGAGACCGACAAGGCCACGTTCGACCTCCTCGCGCCTGCTGAGGGAACCGTTCTCGAGCTGTTCTTCGACGACGGCGCGATGGTCCCGGTGTTCGCGAACGTGTGCGTTATCGGCGAGGCCGGGGAGGCCGTGGAGGAGTACCGACCGAAGGCGCCGCCCCCGTCCGCCGCGCCGCGCGTGCAGGCTTCCGCGAGCGGCGCGGCCGCTCCGCGTGCTGATGCCCCCGCGGGCACGGTGCAATCGGCCGAGGCCGAGGCCGACGGCGCCGGGGCGTGGGTGGGCGCCGGCCCGGCGGCAAACGGGGGGGAGCCCGCGGGCGGGCTCGGCGGGCCGGCCGCGCCGGCCGGGCGCCTGAGCCCGCGCGCACGCCGCTACGCGCGCGAGCACGGATTCCAGCCGCCGCCAATCAGCGGCAGCGGGCCAGGCGGTAGGGTCCTGGAGCGAGATGTGCGCGCGCTGCGTCACTCGACGCCCGCCGTCTCCGGCGCCGCCCGCGCCCTGCTCGAGAGCGGCTACGAGCTTCGGGGCTCCGGGTCCGGGCTGGGCGGCATGATCCGCGCACGCGATCTCGTCTCGCCGCCGGTGCGCCTGACAGGCGTGCGCGAGCGCATCGCCCGCCGGATGCGCGGGTCGCTCGCGAGCACCGCGCAGTACACCCTGCACGCCTCGGCCGACGCGACCGGGCTGCTCGCCTTCCGCCGCGAGGTCAAGGCCACCCCCGGCGCACCGGACGTCACGATCAACGACCTCGTCGTGTTCTGTGCGATCCAGGCTGTGCTCGAGGTGCCGGCTGTGAACGCGGAGCTGATCGACGGGCGGATCTACCAGCGCGAGCACGTCAACCTGGGCTTTGCCTGCGACACTCCGCGAGGACTGATCGTCCCCGTCGTGCATCGCAGCGAGGGGCTTGCGGTCGCCGAGCTGTCGAGTCGCCTCAAGGCGCTCGCCACGCAGGCCGTCGAGGGGACGCTGTCGGCCGATGACATGGCCGACGCGACCTTCACCGTCAGCAACCTCGGCGGGCTGGGCATCGAATCGTTCACGCCGGTCCTGAACCCGCCCCAGGTCGCGATCCTCGGCGTGGACGCGATCACGCTGAAGCCCGTCCGCAAGCCCGACGGCGGGGTCGAGTTCATCGACGTCATCGGGCTGTCCGTGACCCTCGATCACCAGGTCGTCGACGGCGCGCCCGGGGCGAGGTTCCTCAACGTCGTCAAGCAGAAGATCGCGGGGGTGCAGTCGTTGTGCTCGATCTAATCGTTATCGGAGCGGGACCCGGCGGCTACGAGGCCGCGGCGCATGCGGGTCACCTGGGCAAGCGCGTCGCCGTCGTCGAGCAGGCCGAGCTTGGCGGCACCTGCCTGAACGTCGGCTGCATCCCAGCCAAGACCTTCCTGCGCTCCTCCCGGCTGTTTCGCGAATGTCGTGAAGCTGCGGCGTTCGGCATCCTCGTCGACCAGCCGACGTTCGATCTGCCGGCGCTGGTCGCCCGCAAGGACAACGTCGTCGGCACGCTGACGCGCGGGGTGGCCTCGCTCCTGCGAAGCACCGGCGTGGAGCTGCTCAGCGGCACCGGGCGCCTGATCGACCGCAACACCGTCGAGGTGGGCGGTGAGCGTCACGAGGCCGCGAACATCCTGATCGCCACCGGCGCACGGCCGGCTGTGCCGCCGATCCCGGGGATCGACGGCGAGCGCGTGCTCGACTCGACCGCGGTGTTCGCGATCACCGACGTGCCGGAGCGCATCGCGATCATCGGCGGCGGCTACATCGGCCTGGAGTTCGCCTCGTTCTTCCACGAGATCGGCACCGAGGTCAGCGTGTACGAGGCGCTGCCGAGAATCGCCACCGGGTGTGACGGCGACATCGCCGACGAGCTGCTGGCGATCCTGCGCCGCGGCGGGGTCGACATCCATCTCTCCTGCCTCGTCGTCGGCATCGACGGCGGCACCCTGCACTATCAGGACGCCGACGGCGTCGCGCACAGCGACACCGCGACCCACATCGTCAACGCCACCGGCCGAACGCCGCTGGTCGGCGGTCTGGGCCTCGAGGAGGTCGGCGTCGATGTCAGCGCTCGCGGGATACGCGTCGACGATCAGGGCCGGACAAACGTGCCGAACATCTGGGCCTGCGGCGACGTGACCGGCCAGCACATGCTCGCGCACGTGGCGACCCGCGCCGGAATCGTGGCCGTCAACACGATGTGCGGGCGCTCCGATCACATGCGCTTCGACGCCATACCGGCGGTCATCTACACCCATCCCGAGGTGGCGATGGTCGGCAAGACCGAGGAGGAGCTGCAGGCTGGGGCGATCCCCTATCGCAAGGCGGTGGTGCCGATGGCCGTCGCCGGTCGCTTCCTGGTCGAGCACGAGAACGAGACCGGGCTCGTCAAGATCCTCGTCAGCGAGAAGCACGGCGAGATCCTCGGCGTACATGCCATCGGAGACCTCTCGAGCGAGTTCATCGTCGCCGCCGCGACGATGATCGAGGCCGAGATGACGCTGGCGCAGGCCGGCGAGGTCATCTTCCCGCATCCAACCGTGGCCGAGGCGCTGCACGCAGCGATCCTCAAAGCCCAGTGACCGTCGGCCCAGGAGGAAGCTGAATGCCCAAGTCCATCTTGATCGCCCCCGACGAGGTGTTCCGCCCAGGCGCGATCCACTTCCACGACATCCCGGTCAACGCCTACAGCCAGACGGCGGAGGAGGAGCGCGCCCGGTTCTCCGCCGACGACCTGCTCCACATCTGGCGGGACATGTGCGCGATTCGCGAGTTCGAGACGGCGCTCAACGAGATCAAGACCAAGGGCGCCTACAAGGGCGTCGCGTACAACCACGCCGGTCCGGCGCACCTCTCGATCGGGCAGGAGGCCGCGGCCGTCGGCATGGCCTATTCGCTGACGCCGCAGGATCACATCTTCGGCTCGCACCGCAGCCACGGAGAGATCCTCGCCAAGGGGCTCTCGGCCATCCGCCACCTCGCCGACGACGAGCTGGAGCACGTGATGCGCTCCTACCGCGACGGCGCGGTGCTCGCCCCGGTCGAGCGGGCGTTCAGCGGCAGCGTCGAGGAGCTCGCCCAGCGCTTCTTCGTCTACGGCGCCTACAGCGAGATCTTCGCGCGCGAGACTGGCTTCAACCGCGGCCTCGGCGGCTCGATGCATGCCTTCTTCACCGCCTTCGGGATCTACCCCAACAACGCCATCGTCGGCGGCTCGGGCTCGATCGCGCCGGGTGCGGCGCTGTTCAAGCGCGTCAACGGTCAGCCGGGCATCGTCGTCGCCAACATCGGTGACGCCTCGTTCAGCTGCGGTCCTGTGTGGGAGGGCGTCACGTTCGCCGCGATGGACCAGTACCGCACCCTGTGGGAGCAGTCGATCGGCGGCGGCCTGCCGATCGTCTTCAACTGCATGAACAACTTCTACGGCATGGGCGGCCAGCCCGAGGGCGAGACCACCGGGATGCAGTCGATCGCCCGCTTCGGCGCCGGTGTGAACCCCGAGCAGATGCACGCGGAGGTGATCAACGGCTACAACCCGCTGGCGGTGATCGACGCCTTCGAGCGCTCGCGCATCACGCTGGCGGACGGGCGCGGGCCCGTACTCCTCGACACGCAGACCTACCGCTACAGCGGGCACTCGCCCTCGGACGCCTCGAGCTACCGAAGCCGCGAAGAGGTCGAGCAGTGGGAGGCGGCGGACTGCATCGAGAGCTTCCGCGCGCACGTCCTGGAGGGCGGCGCCGTGAGCGAGGCGGCTCTCGAGGAGGCGCGGAGCACCGTCGAGCAGTTGGTCTTCGAGACCTTCTGCCTGGCCGTCGACGAGGGCGCCAGCCCGCGGATCAACCTCAGCTCGGAGATGATCGGCAGCGTGATGTTCTCCAACGGGCGCGTCGAGCGCTTCGCGGAGCGCGAGCCCGAACTACTCGGCGAGCTGGCGGACAACCCACGCGTCAAGCAGATCGCCGGCAAGATCCGCCGCGCCGAGCTCGACGGCGAGCCGGTGCCGAAGCTCAAGCTCTACAACATCCGCGACGCGATCTTCGAGGCGCTGCTGCACCGCTTCACCGTCGACCCGACGATGGTCGCCTTCGGCGAGGAGAACCGAGACTGGGGCGGGGCGTTCGCCGTCTACCGCGGGCTGACGGAGGCGCTGCCCTACCACCGGCTGTTCAACGCTCCGATCTCGGAGGCTGCGATCGTCGGCGCGGCCGTCGGCTACGCGATGGAGGGCGGGCGCGCCGTCGCCGAGCTGATGTACTCGGACTTCATCGGGCGCGCCGGCGACGAGATCTTCAACCAGCTGTCGAAGTGGCAGGCCATGTCGGCGGGCGTGCTGACGATGCCGGTGGTGCTGCGCATCTCCGTGGGCGCCAAGTACGGGGCGCAGCACTCGCAGGACTGGACCGCGCTGCTGCACCACATCCCGGGTCTGAAGGTCGTGTACCCCGTCACGCCCTACGACGCCAAGGGGATGATGAACTCGGCGCTCGTGGGCACCGACCCGGTGGTCTTCCTCGAGAGCCAGAAGCTTTATGACGTCGGCGAGCAGTTTCACCCGGGAGGCGTTCCCGAGGGCTACTACGAGGTCGAGCTGGGCGAGCCGTCCGTGAAGCGTGCGGGCAGCGATCTCACGATCGTCACGCTCGGACCCGCGCTGTACACGGCCCTCGAGGCGGCCGCGGAGCTGTCCGAGCGCTTCGGCGTTTCGGCTGAGGTGATCGACCTGCGCTCAGCCGTCCCGATCGACTACGCGCCGCTTGTCGCCTCCGTGCGGAAAACCGGCAATGTCGTGTTGGTGTCCGAGGCCGTCGAGCGCGGGAGCGTGATGCAGACGGTCGCCGCCAACCTGACGCAGCTTTGCTTCGACGCCCTCGATGCCCCGCCGGTCATCGTCGGCTCACGCAACTGGATCACCCCGGCGGCCGAGCTCGAGTCGATGTTCTTCCCCCAGGCATCCTGGGTGCTGGACGCGATCCACGAGCAGATCGTGCCGCTCGCCGGCTACGAGGCGGGGACGACCCGCACCGGCGGCGAGCTGATCAGGCGGGCGCGGCTGGGGGTCTAGCAGCGGTCCTCACTGCACGATGCAGCCTGAGCGCTTGCCCGAGGCCGGGAAAGCGTGGGCGAGGGCTTGGGCGATCAAACGGGCGCGCGCGGCGTAGCCGGGTGTGTTGTAGTGAATGCCGTCGTTGATGAACCAATCGTCCTGCACCACGCTCGCCCAGTCGAATACGCGCAGGTTTCGGTATTCGTGGCAGGCCTGCACCAGGGCGTTGTTCCAAGCCAGCATGTTCTGCTCGCTGTAGGGACCTCCGCTGAGCAGCGACTTGACGTTGACCCACATCACAGGCTGATTGCCGATCGTCGACATCATCCGCTGGATCCGGGCCAGGCGGCCGACGCTCGAGCCGACGTACACGTTCGCCGTGTCGTTGGTGCCGAGCGCAAGCACCCAGCAGCCGTGGTAGCCGTCCTGCTTCCACGTCTGCGCGACGGTCTGGGCGTTCGGGATGCCCTCGAAGGTCTCAACGATCGACCGCGCGCCGGAGATCTCGAAATGCTCGATCTTGACGCCCACGAGCGCGTACTGGGCGTCGATGCGCTCGCCGGCGACCGGGAGGTAGTCGGCCGAGGTCAGGCCGTCCGACGTCGAGTCGCCGATGTGGATCACGGCGCGGCAGGACGTGCGTGGCGAGGAGACGTGGTCGGTGGTAGCGGGCGGAATGCCCGTCGTGCCCGGGCCGCTCGATGACGTGGAGCTGACCGCAGCGGATGAGTTGGAGGCCGACGTGGTCGTGGAGGTGCTTGACGACGCGCTCGCCAGGGGGGTTCCGGGGGCAGGCGCGGCGGGCCGGTGGTGGGCATGGCCGAAGTTGGTCGCCGCGAAGGCGATGCCGGTGGCGGTGAGCAGCGCGAGCGACGCCGAGACCGCCGCGACGCCGTGGCGGGGGAGGAGGGTCTGGCGCCAGCCGGCGGAGCGCACCCCTCGCCACAACCGGGCCAGCGCCCCCCGGCGGATCGGCTGTTCCACGAAATGCCATGAAAGGCCCGCGACAGCGAACGTCGCAGCCACCTGCAGCGCGGCGCGCAGGAGGTCCGTCTGGTGTGCTGAGGATGGCGTTGTCAGCACGAGGATCGGCATGTGCCACAGGTAGATGCCGTAGGAGCGCACGCCGATCCAGCGCAGGGGTCCGGCGCCGAGCACGCTGCCGAGTCGGCAGGCGGGGTGCACGAGCGCGGCGAGCAGCGGAATCATCGCCACCGTCAACAGCACGAACCCCCCGTGGTATAGGAACGGGGAGTACTCGTTGGTGCGCCAGATCAGGACGACGACCGCGATGAGGCCTGCGATGCCCGCGGAGTCGAGCAGGCGCCGCGAGCTGGCCGGGATCGTTGCGCGCAGCCGCGCGCTCGGCCACACCATTGCCAGGGCAGCTCCGCCGAGCAACTCGAAGGCTCGCGTGTCGGTTCCGTAATAGAGGCGCGAGGGATCGAGGCTGGGGTGGAAAAGCAGCGCCATCTCCACCGCCGAGGCGCCCGCCAGCAGCAGCGTGACGGCCGCCAGGCGAGGACGCAAGCCGCGCACACGCGAGCGCTCTCGAATGAGCCGGACGCCGAGCACCAGCAGCAGCGGCCAGACGATGTAGAACTGCTCCTCGACCCCCAACGACCACAGATGGGTGAGCGGCGCCGGCGGCCCGAAACGCGCGAAGTAGGAAACGTGCTGGAAGATCAGCTGCCAGTTGCTGACATAAAGTGCGGCCGCGGCCACGGCCTTGCCGAACTGCGGTGACTGTCCAGGTCCCAGTACGACGACCCAGAGGACAACGACCACGAGCATCAGGAACAGCGCCGGCAAGAGGCGTCGAGCGCGCGCGTACCAGAAATCGCGCAACCTGCCACGCCCGCTGAGCGGGCCCGCCAGCAGCAGGTCCGTAATCAGGTAGCCGCTCAGGGTGAAGAAGACGCCGACACCCAACAGGCCCCCTGGGGCCCATCCAAATCCAAGGTGATACGCAATCACCGCCAGCACAGCCAGGGCTCGCAGGCCATCCAGGCCGGGCATGTAACGCTGGTCGCGCCTGATTGGTTCAGGCATGGCAACCGATGCTAAAGGAGCACAGACTGAGTCGCTCGCGCCGCCTTCTCAGCTGCAACGTGCGCTGCGAGTCTGGTCTGTCTGGTCGCGACCTCGATCGACCTCGAGGCGTCGTTGGTCGGGCGGGCCGATTCTGTGCAGGCGTAAGCTGGTGGCGCCTGCGATTCTGGCTCGAGGTCGCCTCGACGACGACCGCTCGACGGAGGCGGGTGGATGAGGCCGGGATCGTGCAACCAGACGAGAGGCGTCGCTCATGACCGAAGCCACGGAGTTCACGATTGGAAGCGAAGTTGTCTGCAGCGAGGGAGCGTGTGGGGAACTCAGGCGCGTGGTGGTCAACCCCGTCGCCCGCGCGCTCACCCACCTAGTCGTCGAACCACGGTTTCAGGAAGGAAACGGTCGCCTTGTGCCGATCGAGCTCGTCGATTCCGCGGCGAAGGAGATCCGCATACGGTGCACGATGTCCGAATTTCACGCGCTCGAGGAGGCCGAGGAGACGCATTTCCTGCAGGGGGCCCCGGGGCAGCAGTGGGGTTATGGCCAGGGGCAGATGCTTTCGCTGCCGCTGTTCGCGCTCGGAGCGGGGATGCGCGGCATGGGCGGCCTGGGCATGGGCGGTATGGGCATGGGCGGTATGGGGATGGGTGGGCTGGGCATGGGCATGGGCGGCATGGGCATGGGCATGGGCATGGGCGGCATCGGCATGCGCGGGATGGGCATGGGCCCCCAACTCACCAGGGAGGACCGCGTGCCCGAAGGCGAGGTGGAGGTGCGCCGAGGCGAGCACGTCCACGCGACCGACGGCGAAATCGGGCGGGTGCACGGATTCGTGATCGACCCGAACGATCACCATCTCACGCACGTCCTCCTCGACGAGGGTCACCTCTGGGGGAAAAGGACGATCGCCATTCCGATCAGCGCCGTGAAGGACGTCAGCGACGGCGTCTGTCTCAGCATCACGAAGGCGCAGGTGGGCGACCTGCCGCCGGTCGACCTGGATGGTCCCGGGTAGCGTCGCGCGCGGCGAGGGTGACGACTGGCGGCGATAGCCGCCGCGCGAGTGGATCAACCCGGCACGCGTCGACGAACTCTGCTCGCGAGGAGGTAGCCGGCCAGGCAGAGGCCCACCGCCACCTCCGCGAGCGAGACCGCATTCGACGCGGGTGGGCGACCGACCGCCCAGCGGGCAAACGGCTCGAGGCAGACGCAGCCGGCGAGAGCGGCCGCGCTGCCCCACGATCGATGAATCCGCCATCGCCGGCCGAGCAGGCCGTAGAGAGGCGCCGTGAGAAGCCCGCCCGCGACCCACAGTCGGTTCGCGCGGGCCATCGCTAGCAGGGCTGACGCGAAGCGGTCGGCCGGGACGCCCTCGAACGGGCTCACGGTCATCATGAAATAGCCGAGCAGCCCGGCCAGCACGGCCACGAGCCCAAGCGCCGCGGCCCGGCGGGACTCGGCGCCCGCCAGCCCGCCACGAACGGGAGCACGAGCCACGGAGCTGAGAGGCCGCTCACCGACCAGCTCAACGGCCCGAGCGCGATCAGGCTGCCGAGGTACTGATCGCCGGCGCCGAACGCGAGTCCACAGAGCGCGACGAGCAGGAATGCCACGCGCAGAGCGTAGCTGGCGCGATCGCGCATGGACGGGTCGAGTGGGAGTGCCGCTTTCGCGTGTTCGCGACGCCTCCCATCCACGTTGGCGGCGGACGCGAACGCCTCGGTTCGGTGTCGAGTGGCGGTGGTAGGCTCGCGTCGCCTGCTGAGCGAAAGGGCCGTCATGCCGATTCAACGCGCGGAACGCACGCAGACCGAGACCGTCGACTCGCTGATCCTCGACCTGCTCGAGTGGGTCGGTCCGAACGCTCGGCCCTACGCCGAGACACTCGAGGCGTGGAGAACCTCGTGTCCACGCCTGCCGGTGTGGGAAGAGGCCAACGACCGCGGCCTCATAGCGCGTAGTCATGGACACGGAGGCGATGCGCGTGTCTCCGTGTCCGCCGTCGGGCGGGCGCATCTGCGACGGCACGGCCGTCCTTTGGCAAGCTGAGGTCGGCAACCGCCGAGTACCGCCTCGCCGCGAATCCATCGACCTACAGGCAGGGGCTACCACAAGGCGATCGGCGGGTGTTCGCGAATGGAGCTAGTCGGGCTCGAACCGACGACCTCTTGCATGCCATGCAAGCGCTCTCCCAGCTGAGCTATAGCCCCGCGCGGTGCGGAAACCATCTTAGCGTCGCGCGGCGCGGTGCGAACTGTGCTCTCCAGCTCCGATGCACACCTCTCAAACCGCCGCCCCTGGCGGCGAAACGCGGCGTGCCACGCCCAGGCGCCGCCAGCACAATCGGGCCCGTACTAACCCTCGAGTCGAGGGTTACTGTTCGCCGCCGGGGCTGATCGCGGTCGATTCGCCCAGATCGGGCTCCTCGCTCGTCCCGCCCGCGCCCTCGCGACGCTCGTGCGACAGCGCGGACGGCCACCACACCCGTGGCCCCAGGTCCATCACGAGCGTGGGGACGAGAACGGTGCGCACGAGGAAGGTGTCGAGCAACACGCCGAATGCGATCACGAGGCCGACCTCGGCGAACGCCACGAGCGGAAGGGAGGCGAGCGCCGAGAAGGTGCCGGCGAGCACGATGCCGGCCGATGTGATCACTGCCCCGGTGACCGACAGCGCCCGCAGGATGCCGGTGCGCGTGTCGCGGGCGGCCGCCTCCTCGCGGGCTCGCGCCATCAGGAAGATGTTGTAGTCGCAGCCGAGCGCGACCAGGAAGAGGAAGCTGAACAGGATCAGCGACGGATCCTCACCGGCGTAGCCGAGGATGTGCTTGAAGGCGAACGCGCCCGCTCCCAGCGCAGCTCCGTAGGAGAAGATCACCGTCCCGACCAGCAGAACGGGTGCGACGAGCGAGCGCAGCAGCAGGCCGAGCACGATCATCACGACGATCAGGATCAGCGGCACGATCACGCGATCGTCGCGCGCCGCGGCGACGTGGAGGTCGCGCTGCTGCGCGGTCGCGCCTCCGATCAGCGTGTTCGGACCGCCCGCCGCCTTGACGACCGTTCGGATCGGCGCGATCAGCGACATCGCCTTCTGGCTCGTCGGGTCCACCGACAGCGCTGCGGTGAACACGGCGACACCGGTGATCGGGCTCACCAGGGTCTGACTCAGCGCTGCCGGCGCACGGCTCACCCCCGGTGCGCGGGCGATCGCGGCGCGCACAGCCGCAACGCGGGCCGGCGATGGCACGACGACCTGCAGCGGCGAGCTGGCGCCGGCGGGGAAGTGCCGGTCGACCAGCGTCTGGCCCTGCTCCGACTCGACCACGCCGGTGAACGCAGCGTTGCCGCTCAGGTTCGTGTTGAGGCTCGTCAGGCCGATGCAGAGCACCGCCAGAACGGCGAGCGTGGCGGTTGCGATCACTCGATGGCGGCGGCCCACCACCTCCGCCACCCGCCGCCATGGCCCGTGTGTGGCGTCGGCGCCGCTCGAACCCTCGCGCGGGACGAACGGCCAGAAGGCGCGACGACCGAAGATCAGCAATAGCGACGGCAGCAGGGTGAGCGTGGAGAGCATCGCCAGCGCGACCCCGATCGCCGAGATCGGTCCGAGTCCGCGTGTGCTGTTGACCTCGGCCGCGAGCACGCACAGCAGCGCCAGGATCACTGTCATCGCGCTCGCGAAGATCACCGGCCCCGCGCGTCGGAGCGCGACGCGCATCGCGTCGTGGCGGCTCGCGTGGTGGCGCAGCTCCTCGCGATAGCGCGCGACGAGCAGCAGCGAGTAATCGGTACCCGTGCCGAACACGAGCACGGTGAGGATTCCCGCCGACTGCGAGTTGATCGTCACGCCGAGCTGCGTCAGCAGGTAGCCGACGCCCTCGGCGATCGCCTCGGCGAGGCCGACCGAGACCAGCGGAATGGCCCAGAAGATCGGGCTGCGGTAGATCAGGATCAGCAGCACGAAGACCAGCAGCACGGTCACCAGCAGCAGCTTGCTGTTGATCGACTTGAAGACCTGGCTTGCGTCGTAGGAGACGCCTCCCGGACCCGTCACCTTCGCCTCCAGACCGCCCCGGGCCCCGCTGTGCACGACGCGCTTGATCAGCGCGACGTCGTTGTTCAGCAGCTTCGTCGAGCCGTGCAGGCGCAGGTAGTAGGTCAGCAGCGCCGCCACCCCGTCGCGCGAGCGAGCGGCGCGCCCGGCCGCGACCGTGCCGGACGGCAGGCGAGCGTCGAGCGTCTGGCGGTCGCTGTCGATCCGGGCCAGGTCGGCGGACGTCAACCCGCCGCTGCGGGCGAACACGATCACGGTTCCAGTGAGTTCGGCGCCACCGTCCGCGCGGTTGATCGCGTCGAGCGCGCGCACCGATTCGGCGTCGCCGGGCAGATACGACGTCGTGTCGTTCTTCTGCGCGGTCTGGAAGCGCCCGGCGACCGAGCCTGCCGCCGCCGCCACGATCAGCCAGATCAACGCGATCGTCCACTTCGCGCGGGAGCGGGCAGCAAGCTCGAAGATGCGACTCATGCGGCGCGGAGGATATGCAACCGGCCGGGGGAGCGGGCGATCGATCGAACCGTCGGCACGCACCGCAGAACGCGACCGCTTCGTCAGCAAATAACCTGGGCCGGCAATGAGCGAGCACGTCTACGACGCGGCCGAGATCGAGACCCGCTGGCAGGCGGTCTGGGAGGCCGAGGGCACCTGGCAGGTGCCCAACAGCGGCGGCGCGCCCACCACATACGTGCTCGAGATGCTGCCCTACCCGAGCGGCGAGCCGCACATGGGTCACCTGAAGAACTACGCGATCGGCGACGCCGTCGCCCACTTCCGCCGCCGACGCGGCCGCCAGGTCCTCCACCCGATCGGCTATGACGCCTTCGGTCTGCCGGCGGAGAACCACGCGATCAACACCGGCGTGCACCCGCGCGAGTCGACCGCGGCGTCGATCGCCGCATTCCAGGTCGACTTTCGCCGCTGGGGCATCTCCTTCGACTGGTCGCGCGAGTTCGGCACTCACGAGCCTCGCTACTACCGCTGGACTCAGTGGATCTTCCTGCAGCTGCTCGAGGCCGGGCTCGCCTACCGCAAGGAGGCGGCCGTCAACTGGTGCCCGCACGACGCAACGGTGCTGGCAAACGAGCAGGTGATCGACGGCCGCTGCGAGCGCTGCGGCGCCCAGGTCGAGTTGCGCCAGCTCGAGCAGTGGTTCTTCCGCATCACCGACTACGCGCAGCGGCTGCTCGACGACCTCGACGCGATCGACTGGCCCGAGCACGTCAAGACGATGCAGCGCAACTGGATCGGGCGCTCGCAGGGCGCCGAGGTGATCTTCCGCTGCGAGGAGCTGGGCATCGACTACCCGGTGTTCACGACCCGGCCGGACACGCTGTTCGGGGCGACGTTCTTCGTGATGGCCCCCGAGCATCCCGACGTCGCGCGCCTGGCCGCGGGCACCGAGCACGAGGCGGCCGTGCGCGACTACATCTCGACCGTGCTCTCCGCGCCCGGCCAGGATCGCGCCGCGGCGGGCAAGCAGAAGACGGGCGTACCGCTCGGGCGCAGCGTGCGAAACCCGGTCAACGGCGAGGAGATCCCGATGTTCGTCGCCGACTACGTGCTGATGGAGTACGGCACCGGCGCGATCATGGCGGTGCCCGCCCACGACGAGCGCGACTTCGAGTTCGCAACCGCCTTCGGCCTGCCGGTGCGGCGCGTCATCGATGACCCCGACGGCGGCGAGCTGCCGTTCAGCGGCGAGGGCCCGCTGGTCAACTCCCACGCCGAGTTCGACGGCCTGCCGAGCGCTGAGGCCAAGCTGCGGATCATCGCCTGGCTCGAAGAGGCCGGACGCGGTCACGGCGCCGTGAGCTTCCGCCTGCGCGACTGGCTGGTCTCACGCCAGCGCTACTGGGGCTGCCCGATTCCGGTCGTCTACTGCCCGCAGCACGGGATCGTCCCGCTCGCCGCCGACCAGCTCCCCGTACTGCTGCCCGACGTGGAGGATTACGCCCCGAAGGGACGCTCGCCGCTCGCCGCCGCCGAAGCCTGGGTGGCGACCAGCTGCCCGATCTGCGGCGGGCCGGCGCGGCGCGAGACCGACACGATGGACACCTTCGTCGACTCCTCCTGGTATTTCCTGCGCTACTGCGACGCCGCCAACGACGAGGCGGCGTGGGACCCGGCCGTGCTCGAGCGCTGGATGCCGGTCGACCAGTACATCGGCGGCGTCGAGCACGCGATCCTGCACCTGCTCTACTCGCGCTTCTTCATCAAGGCGCTGGCGGATCTCGGGCACCTCTCCTTCCAGGAGCCGTTCGCCGCGCTCTTCACGCAGGGGATGATCACCAAGGACGGCGCGAAGATGTCCAAGTCGCGCGGCAACGTCGTCTCGCCACGCACGATCGTCGGCCGCCTCGGCGCCGACACCGCGCGCTGCTACATCCTGTTCGTCGGACCGCCCGACCAGGACGCCGACTGGTCGGACGCCGGCGTCGAGGGCATGCACCGCTTCATCGCCCGGCTATGGCGCCTGGCCGCCGAGACGGCTGCGAGCACCGCGGCGGAACCTCCACCGGCGCAGCCGCAGGGACCGGAGCTCGAGCTGCTCCGCAAGACGCACTGGGCGATCGAGAAGGTCACCCGCGAGCTCGAGGGACGGTTCGCGTTCAACACCGCGATCGCGGCCGTGATGGAGCTGACCAACGAGTGCTACCGGCTGCGCGGCGAGGTCGGCGCCGGCGCGCTGCGCTTCGCGGTCGCGACGGCAGCGTCGCTGCTGTTTCCCTTCGCGCCGCACGTCGGCTCCGAGGCCTACCACCTGCTGAGCGGCGAGCGGGTGTGGCTGCAGCCCTGGCCGGCGGCCGATCCGGCGCTGCTCGTGCGCGAGCAGTTCGAGCTGGTCTGCCAGGTCAACGGCAAGGTCCGCGACCGCGTGACCGCGAGCAGCACCGCGAGCGAGGACGAGCTGAAGGAGCTGGCGCTCGCGGCGCCGAACGTGGTGGCCCACATCGCCGGCAGGGAGATCGTGAGGGTTGTCGTGGTGGCCGGCAAGCTCGTCAACGTCGTCGTCCGCTAGGCGCCGGCGAACTCACCTTTTCGTCCATTGTCAACGTCCACTGGGCACCCTATGCTCAGCCGACGTTGGCACCCTATTGAGGAGGGCGATAGTGGACTTTTCGAAGTTGAGTCGCGAGGACTGGATGGTCGGCGGCGGCGGGATCGCGCTGATACTCAGTCTGTTCATCTTCGCCTGGTACAGCGGTACGGGCTATTCGTTCGCCGCGACCTCATCGCCATACGCGATCTGGGGGATTCTTGCGCTGATCGTCACGATCGCGATCGTGGCGGATCTGGCCCTCGCGCGGTTCAGCCCCGCCACCGCGATCCCGACGACGCAGCTCGGGCGTGACATGACGCGCGCCGCCGCCGCGGGCCTGGTCGCGCTGTTCCTGGTGATCAAGTTCTTCGCCCACGTCGGCGATTTCGGCTTCGGTTTCGTGCTCGACCTGATCCTGACGATCGTCGTCGTCGCGGGCGCATGGCTGAACGCCCAGGGGAGGTCCACCGGTGGTGCCGCGAGCGGCCCACCTTCAGCACCGGGCAACCAGTTCTAGCCGCTCCGACGCCGACCTCTGGCGCCGCGCACCTGCCGCGCGGCGCCAGCCGCGCGCACCGCTAGCCTGCAGGAGTGGCGAGCTTCAAACCGGCGTACCTGATACACGGCGACGATCACGGCCGCATCGGCGAGCGCCGGGCGCGCCTGCGGGCGATGGCCGAGCACGACGGCGGCGCGGGATGCCTGGAGGTACTCGAAGGCGCTGAGGCGACCGCGGCGTCAGCCGGCGCCCTGCTCGGTGCGCTGACGCTGTCCATCGGCCGTCGCTTCATCATCGTCGACGGGGTCGAGCGCTGGAAGGAGGAGGAGATCACGGAGCATCTCGCGCCGCTGCTCGCCTCGATGCCGCCCGACACGACGATCGCCTTCTTCGCCCGCGAAGAGGGCCGCGCGAAGGCGCCGGCGGCGCTGCACCGCGCGGTGACCCAGGCCGGTGGCGACATCGCCGCAGAGATGGCTGTGAAGGAGTGGGATCTTCCGGGCTGGGTCCTCAAGCAGGCCTCGGCGGCCGGGCTGACGCTCGATCAGCACGGCGCCCGCGCGCTCGTGGCGATCGTCGGCAACCGCCAGGCACGCCTCGCGCGCGAGATCGAGAAGCTGGCGCTCGAGTGCGGGCCGGGGGCGCGACTCGACGCGGACGGCGTGGCGGAGCGCGTCGGGCGCAGCGCCGAGCGCAAGGCCTGGACGCTCGCCGACGCCGTCGTCGCTCGCGACACCTCCGCCGCGACGCGCATCTACCTGGGACTGCGCGCCCAGGGCGAACGCGTGGAGTCGCTCACCTACTGGGTCACGCGCCGCCTGCGTGAGGCGCTCAACGTCGCCGGCCGGCTCGAGCAGGGCGCGTCGGCCGCCAACGTGCGCGGCGAGTTGCGCATGCCGCCGAAGGCCGCCGCGGCCTTCGTCGCCGACGTCCAGCGCACCGACGTCGCTGCGCTGCGGCGCGCGATCGCGTCGCTCGCCGACCTCGAGCTGCAGAGCCGCGGCGGCTCCGCGCTCGACGCCGACACGCTCGCGTTGCGAACGATCGACTCGATAACGGCCTGAGCGCCTAGCCCTCGGCGGGCGGGCGCACCATGCGAGCGGCGCGGGACTTCTTGCGAGCGCCGGTGTTGCGATGCAGCGCGCCCGTCTTGACCGCCTTGTCGATCAGCGAGATCAGCGTGCGGTGCTCGGTCCCGATCGTTTCGGGCTCGCCGGCCGCGATGGCCGCCTCGAGGCGGCGGAAGTAGGTCTTGATCGCCGAGGTGTGCCGGCGGTTCTCGAGCCGCTCGCGCTCGGCACGGATGATGCGCTTCTTCTGGGAGGCGATGTTGGCCATGGCGGAGTGGGCACGGTGGGGACCGCGCCGCGCCGTACTATAGCGGGGCCTTGGCCGCTTCGACTCCCGTCGCAGAGCAGGGGCGGGCGACGCCCGGTGCGGGGCACGTCGCGCGCAACACTGCGATCTTCTCGATCGCCACCGGCCTTTCACGAATCGCCGGCCTGGCGCGCGAGGTCATAGCCGCCCGCTTCTTCGGCACCGGCTCCTGGTACTCGGCGTTCACGATCGCCTTCCAGGTGCCGAACCTGGTCAGCAATTTGTTCGCCAACGCGGCGCTCTCGGCGGCGTTCGTGCCCGTCTTCACCGAGCTGTTGCAGGACGGGCGCCGGAAGGAGGCCTTCCGCCTGGCCTCGACCGTGTTCTGGATCATGCTGATCGCGCTCGGCGCGATCACGGCGTTCTTCATCCTCGCCGCCCACGTGATCATGCCGGTGTTCATCTTCTCCGGCGGCGTCTCCGGTTCGCTCACCGCCGGTCTCTCGCAGGTGCTGTTTCCGGTCGTGCTGCTGCTCGGGCTCAACGGGCTGCTCGTCGGGATCCTGCAGTCCTACGACCGCTTCTCGGTCGCGGCGATCTCGCCGCTCGTGTGGAACGTGGTGATCATCGTTCTCGTCGTGGCGCTGCGCCCGCACTTCGGGCCGGGCGGCGCCGACCACGGCATCTACGCCTACGCCGTGGCGATCCTCGCGGCGACCGTGGTGCAGATGCTGATGGCGGCCGCCGCGCTGCAGCGCATCGATGTCCGGCTCGGCTTTCAGATCGACTGGCATGACCCGCGCGTGCGACAGGTCTTCCTGTTGATGCTGCCCGTGACGATCGGGCTGGGGATCACCAACCTCGACGGGCTCATCAACTCGGTCTTCGGGACGCTCGTCCACGGAGCCAAGGAGGCGGCGCCGAGTGCGATCAACTACGCGTTCCGGATCTACATGCTGCCGCAGGGCGTGTTCAGCGTGGCGGTCGCGACCGTGCTGTTCCCGACGCTGAGCCGCCAGGCCTCACGGCGCGACGCGGCCGCGATGCGCCGCGCCCTGGCGATCGGGATGCGCCAGATCAACCTCCTGCTGATCCCCGCCTCGGCTTTCCTGATGGTGCTCGCGACGCCCGTCGTGCGGCTGATCTACCAGCACGGCGCGTTCACGGCGCGCTCGACCCACCTTACCTCGATCGCGCTGTTCTGGTTTGCCTTCAGCCTCCCGTTCGGGGGCCTCAACCTGCTGCTCACGCGTACCTTCTTCGCGCTCAAGCGGCCCTGGATCCCGACCGGCCTCGCCGGCCTGAACATCATCGTCGACATCATCGTCTCGGTTGGCCTCTACAGGCCGCTCGGGATCGCGGGCCTGGTGATCGGCACCTTCGTCGCCAACGCGGTGATGACGGCGCTGCAGCTGCGACGCCTGCGCAGCGGCTTCAACGGCCGCTTGGAGGGGCGCCAGACGACGATGATCACAGCTCGCATCGCCGTCGCCTCGATCCTGCTCGCCGCGGCGTCGTGGATCGTCTGGTACGCGCTCGACAGCGCGCTCGGGCGCACGCTGCCGGCGCAGCTGGTGTCGGTCGGCGCCGCCGCCGCGGTGGGCGGCTTCATCTACATGCGAGCCGTGCTGCGCATGGGGATCCCCGAGGCGCGGCAGGTGCGCGGGCTGGTCCTCGGTCGCTTCGGGCGCGCGTAGCGGCCCCGCCGGCGGCTAGGCTGGCAGGCGTGCGGGCGCAGCCACAGATCGCGAACTCGTGAACGCCGGCCGCCCCTTCGACGCGGTTGTCTTCGACAACGACGGACTGCTGCTCGACACCGAGGAGGCCTGGACTCGGGCCGAGCGGATCCTGTTCGAGCGCCACGGCAAGACGCTCACGGTCGAGCACCGCCAGATCCTGATCGGCAACTCGCCGGCCGCCACCGAGGCGCTGTTCGAGCTGATGCTCGATGCCCCGGGAGCCGGCCGGGCGCTGATGCTCGAACTCATCCCGCTCGTGCTGGCGGAGCTCGACGGCTACGCACCGCCGCGCCCGGGCGCGCTCGAGCTGATCGCTCGCCTGCGCGCCGCGGGCATGCCGCTCGCGCTGGCATCGAACTCTCCCGGCGCCCTGGTCGACCGGGCGCTCGCGAGCGCGCGGATCGAACCGGACACCTTCGCCTCCATCCTCGCGGTGGAGGCCGTCGCGCATCCCAAGCCGGCGCCCGACATCTACCTCGCGACCTGCACGGCGCTCGGCAGTGAGCCGCGGCGCACGCTCGTCCTGGAGGACTCACCGAGCGGCGTCGCGGCCGCGATGACCGCCGGCTGCTACACGATCGCTGTTCCCTCGATGGCGGGGGTCGATCTGAGCGCCGCGTCGCTGGTCGTCGACTCGCTGGCCTCGCCCGAGATCACGCAGGCGCTTGGCCTGTGATCCCGAGCGCCCCGGCCTCGCCCTCGAGCGCAGAGATCACGAACGCGACGTGCTCGTCGAACTCGATGCCGACCTCCTCCGCCGAGCTCTGCAGCTCCTCGCGGTTGACCGCCGCGGCGAACGACGGCTGCTTGAGCTTCTTGCGCACCGACTTAGGGGTCAGGCCGTGGATGCCCTCCGGGCGGACCATCGCGCACGCGACGAGGAAGCCGCTCAGCTCGTCGACGGCGTGCAGCGTGCGCTCGAGCTCGGACGAGCGCGCCACGCCGAGATAGTCGGCGTGGGAGGCGATCGCTCGCACCATCTCCGGCGGCGCGTCGCGCCGCTGCAGCTCGGCCATGATCGTCCGCGGATGGCCAGCAGCGGCGTCGTTCATCTCCGGGTGGCGCTCGTAGTCGGCGTCGTGCAGCAGTCCGGTGACCCCCCACAGCTCGACATCGTGGCCGCCGCGCGCCGCATAGGCGCGCATCGCCGCCTCCACCGCGAGGCAGTGGCGGCGCAGTGGCGCGGCGCTGACCCACTCGTGCAGCAGCGCGAGTGCCTCGTCTCTGGGGATCGGTCTGGACATGACGCGGCGGGCAGCGGGCGCGGCGGCCCCGGATGCGCACCGTAATCTACCTGCGAGATGGCCGATCAAGCCCACATTCGCAACTTCTGCATCATCGCCCACATCGACCACGGCAAGTCGACCCTCGCGGACCGCATCCTCGAGCTCACGCACACAGTGGACGCGCGGGCGATGCGCGCTCAGGTGCTCGACTCGATGGAGCTCGAGCGCGAGCGCGGCATCACGATCAAGGCCCAGGCGGTGCGCGTGCAGTACGCGGCTCGCAACGGCGAGACCTACCAGCTGCACCTGATCGACACCCCCGGCCACGTCGACTTCAGCTACGAGGTGTCGCGCTCGCTCGCGGCGTGCGAGGGCGCTGTGCTGGTCGTCGACGCCTCGCAGGGCGTGGAGGCGCAGACGCTCGCCAACACCTACATGGCGGTCGAGGCCGGGCTCGAGCTGATCCCGGCGCTCAACAAGATCGACCTGCCCGGAGCCGAGCCCGAGCGCGTCGCCGAGGAGATCGTCGACCTGATCGGCGAGCCGGTTGACGACATCCTGCGGATCTCCGGCAAGACCGGCGCCGGCGTCGTCGAGGTGCTCGAGCGGATCGTCGAGCGCATCCCGCCGCCCGGCGGCGATCCGGACGCTCCGCCGCGCGCGCTGATATTCGACTCCGAGTTCGACCAGTACCGCGGCGTCGTCGCCTACGTTCGCGTCGTCGACGGCGTGTTCCGCAAGGGCGAGGCGATCCGCACGATGGTCGGCGCGAGCGCGGCGGAGATCGACGAGATCGGCTTCTTCTCGCCCCAGATGCGTGCCGTCGGCGAACTGCACGCGGGCGAGGTCGGCTACCTCATCACCGGCATCAAGGACGTGACGCAGTTGCGCGTCGGCGACACGCTGACGACAAGGGCGAACCCGGCGCACGCCCCGCTGCCGGGCTACCGCGACGTCAAGCCGATGGTCTTCTGCGGCCTGTTCCCGATCGATTCCGAGCGCTTCCCCGAGCTGCGTGACGCGCTCGAGAAGCTGACGCTCAACGACGCCGCCCTCTCGTGGGAGCCTGAGAGCTCCGACGCGCTCGGCTTCGGCTTTCGCGCAGGCTTCCTCGGCCTGCTGCACATGGACATCGTGCGCGAGCGGCTCGAGCGCGAGTACGACCTCGAGCTGCTGGCGACGATGCCCTCGGTGGGATTCGAGGTGACGCTCACCAGCGGCGAGGAGGTCGTCGTCCACAACCCCTCCGACATGCCGGACCCCGGCACGATCGCGGAGATCCGCGAGCCCTTCATCCGCGCGACGATCATCGCGCCGAAGGAGTTCATCGGCGTGATCATGGAGCTCTGCCGCGAACGGCGTGCCACGCACGCCGGCATGCACTACCTCTCGCCCGAGCGCGTGCAGCTCACCTACGACATCCCGCTCGCGGAGATCGTGATCGACTTCTTCGACCAGCTCAAGTCGCGCACCCGCGGCTACGCCTCGCTCGACTACGAGCTGACCGGCATGGTGCCGTCGAACCTCGTCAAGCTCGACGTGCTGCTTGGCGGCGAGCCGGTCGACGCGCTGTCGATGATCGTGCATCGCGACAAGGCCTACGAGCTCGGCAAGATGCTGACCGAGCGTCTGCGCACGAAGATCCCGCGCCAGCAGTACGACGTGCCGATCCAGGCGGCGATCGGCTCGCACGTGATCGCGCGCGAGACCGTGAAGGCGTTCCGCAAGGACGTGATCGCGAAGTGCTACGGCGGCGACATCACGCGCAAGCGCAAGCTGCTCGAGAAGCAGAAGGAGGGCAAGAAGCGGATGAAGCGCGTGGGACGCATCGAGGTGCCGCAGGAGGCCTTCCTCGCCGTGCTCGAGCTCGGCAAGCAGTAGCCGCGCGCGCGGGCGCCGCGCGGCCTCGCCACGGTCTTGTCAGCGCCGCGCGAAAGCCGGATACTTGCGCCGGCTGTCCTGCCGGACACCGCCACGTCGGAGCAGGTGGCGCAGCGTTCGGTGGCGGGGTCGGCGGACTCGGGAGCGGGTGGTGTTCAGGGTAGGACGAGCAGTCGCATGGATGTGTCTGGCGCTCGCGTTGGCCGGCGCGCTTGATGCCGCGGCGGCCCGGGCGGGCACCTATCAGGTGGCGATCTGCCACGACCCCGCGAACGGCTCGACGGCCCCGACGGACGGGATCTCGTTTCCGACCGTCGGCTCCTACGCCGACGCCGGCTCCTACGAGGAGTGTGGCCCGTCGGGCTATCTCTACGCCACGCTCGACGGCGCGGCCTCGCACGGCGCCTCCGCCCTCGCGGCGTGGGAGTTCCAGGCGCCGCCCTCGACCACGATCGCCGACGTGCAGCTGTGGCGCGCCTTCTACGCCGGTCAGAGCGCTACGGCGAAGACGCCGACGGACGCCATCGATGCGTTCTCCTCGAGCGGCTCGGTCGAGGCGCTCGCGACCTGCTCGCGGCCGGCCGGCTGCTCCGTCGCGGGCAGCGACCCATCCAGCGAGCTCACCGACCCCAACCTGCTGCAGTGGAGCGGCTTCACCGACACCACTGTGCTGGAGGGCACGGCGAGCTGCGTCGGCGGCGGGTCCTGCGCTCCCGGCGGGGGGGCGTTCTGCCCGGAGCTGCTCGGCGACACCTGCATCGCCAGCAACCACCTGTACGCGCTCGTCGTCACGCTGGAGGACGATGCGCCGCCGGTCGCCACCGACGTCAGCGGCACGCTGATCGATCCCGGCGTGCTCGCCGGCGTCGTCGGGATCTCGGTGTCGGCGACCGACGTCGGCTCCGGGCTCTATTCGGCGACCATCGACGTGGACGGCACGCCGCTGCCGACGGCCCGTTTCGGATCCAACGCGGGCCGCTGCGTCGGCAACCCGGCGGGCGGCAACGGCGTTCCGGCCGGCGTGCTGCGCTTCGACTGGACGGTGCCGTGTCCGCTCGCCGCCGGGATCGCGCTGCAGCTCGACACGCGCACGCTCCGCGACGGCCCGCACAGCGTCGTGGTCACGATGAACGACGCCGCCGACAACACCACTACGGTGTGGTCGGGCACGATCAACACGCTGAACGCCCCCCAGGGCGGCATCCCGCAGATCTTCGGCGACGCGCAGGAGGGACAGTCGCTGATCGCGGGAACGGGCAGCTGGTCTCCGACCCCGTCCGCCTACTCCTACCAGTGGGAGCGCTGCGACTCGGCCGGCAGTGGCTGCACGGCGATCGCGGGCGCGACCGCGGCCGCCTACACGGTGACCACCGCCGACGCCGGCCATCAGCTGCTCGTCTCGGTAACCGCGTCGGACGCGGAGGGCTCGACGACGGAGCTCTCGCCGCGCTCGAGCATCGTGGGCGCCGTAACCGGCGCTTCCGCCCCGCCGACGAGCGGCGGAGCGCCCGCCACGCCTTCGACGCCGGCCATCCCGACGCCCGCGCAGACGCCCTCTTCGCACGCGGCCAACGGCATCGGCGCGTGCGCACACGCGCGCCTTCGCGCAACGGTCGCCGGCTCCTCGAGCGTGACGATCTCGCTCGGTCGCTCGGTGTCGTTGCGCGGCGCGCTCGACTGCGACGGCGCCCCCGTGAGTGACGCGACGGTTGCGCTCGAGATCGCCCCGAGCACGGGCGCGGCGGCGCCCCGCCACGCCGAGATCCGCACTGCCGCCGACGGCTCCTTTGTCTACGTCCTCGGACCGGGCGCCTCGCGCCAGATCACGCTCAGCTATCGAGAGTTCGCCGGCGCCGCCGCGCCCTCCGCGACCGCGAGTGCGCGGGTGCTGGTCACGCCCTCGATCACGCTGCGCATCGCGCCGACCCACACCTCCAACGGGCACACGATCACCTTCAGCGGCAGCGTGTCCGGCGGCGAGGAGCCACGCGGCGGCCTCCCGCTCGACCTCGAGTACCTCGAGGGAACCCGCTGGATGATCTACGACGTCGTCAGGGCGGCGCCTGGCGACGGCCACTTCACCTACCGCTACACCTTCGAGCGCACGACGCAGTCGATCACCTACACCTTCCGCGTCGCCATTCCGCCGGGCGGCGTGGCCGGCTACCCCTACCAGCCGACCGCGAGCCCGCCCCGCTCGGTCCACGTTGACCCCTAGGGGCTCCGGCCCTGGCGGGCCTGCGCCGGCATCGACGGCCGCGGCGTGACACGCTGTGAGTGTGTCTACGCTGGATCCCCGCGGCGAGCGACCGGCTCCGCTGCTGACGCTGCGCCCGCTGTCCGCCGGCGACGAGCACGATCTGCTGCGCATCCACGCGACGCCGGAGGTGAGCCGCTGGTGGGACGACCCGCCCGAGGGGTTCCCGTGGGAGGACGACCTGGACCCGACGCGATTGACGATCGTGGTGGACGGCGAGGTCGCCGGCCTGATCCAGTTCTACGAGGAGACCGAGCCCAAGTACCGCCACGCCAGCATCGACCTCTTCATCGATCCGGCGCTGCACGGCCGCGGCATCGGCACCGAGGCGATCAAACAGGTGGTGCGGCACCTGATCGAGGACCGCCACCATCACCGGATCACGATCGACCCGGCGGCTGACAACGCGGCGGCGATCCGCACCTACGAGAAGGCGGGCTTCCGCAAGGTCGGCGTGATGCATCGCTACGAGCGCGACTTCGACGGCAGGAACTGGCACGACGGGCTGCTGATGGAGCTGCTCGCAGCCGACGCGCCGGACTCGCCGACGCGGCGCGCCGGGCTCAGGCGCCCCACGCCGACACGGGCACGCGCATGCGTACGACGGTGCCGCCGCCGGGCGCCGGGGCCACGCTGACGCTGCCCGAATGCAGCTCGGCCACCTGGCGCACGATCGCGAGACCGAGGCCGCTGCCCGGCAGTGCGCGCGAGCGCGCGCCGCGGAAGAAGCGGTCGAAGATGTGCGGCAGGTCGTCGGCGTCGATCCCCGGCCCGTGATCGCGTATCTCCAGCTCCCCGTCGTGCAGGCGAACCTCGATCGGCTGTGCGGTGCCCGCGAACTTCACCGCGTTGTCGAGCAGGTTGTTGACGGCGCGGTCGAGCCGCGAGGGCACGCCGTTGACCAGCGTGGGGTCGAGGCTGACGTCGAACCGCGCGGCCGGGGCGTGCCGGCGCGCCCGCTCGATCGCCTCGGCGACGAGGATGTCGAATCGCACCTCCTCGCTCGAGTCGATGTGCTCGTCCTCGCGCGCCAGTTCGATCAGGTCGTTGATCAGCGCGGACAGTTCCTCGAGCTGCTCGACGACGTCGCGGATCAACCGCGTGCGCTCGCCCGTCGGCAGCTCGTCGGCACGCTCGAGGATCTCGATGTTGGTGCGCAGGCTCGTCACCGGCGTGCGGAGCTCGTGCGAGGCGTCGGCGACCAGCCGCCGCTGCATGCGGGCCGACTCGTCGAGCTTGTGAATCGTGTCGTCGAGCACGGTGAGCATCGAGTTGAAGCTCCGCGCAAGGCTGCCCAGCTCGTCGCGGCGGTCCTCGTCGAGACGCTCGCCGAGATCGCGGGTCTGTTCGATGTGCTGCACGGTCGTCGTGAAGCTGCGCACCGGTGCGAGCGCCGTGCGGGCCACGAACCAGCCGAGCAGCGCCGCCAGCGCGATGCCGCCGAGCGTGAGGATCACGAGGATCAGCCGAAGCTCGTCGAGGGTCGAGTTGACGTCGGCGAGCGAGTGGGAGACCACGATGGCGTAGCCGGGACTGACCCCCTCCGCCAACACGCGAACCTGCGCTGAGCGGTACGTGGCGTCGAACGAGCGCGTGCCGCTGCCCGCGCGCGCGAGCGCTGCGATTGCCGTCAGCGTGCTCGCGGGCAGCCTCAGCGCCTGCCCGTCGTAGACCGGGAACGTGGCGCCGGCGCCGGAGACGATCTGCACCAGGTTCGTGACGTCGCCGGGGCGGTCGGGGAAGCGGCGCATGACGGCGGCGTAGGGGTACGGAACGGTCGTGCCGGGCGCGCTCCGCCGCGAACGGCTCGGCGGCATTGCGTGCTCGTCGTTGACGAACGCCGTCGCCAGCGTGCGCAGCGAGTTGTTGATCTTGCGATGCAGATCGTTGCGCACCAGCACGTAGGTGGACAGCGAGGCGATCGCCACGGCGACAGCCACAGCCACCGCGGAGGCGAGCGTGACGCGGCGCTGGAAGCTCACGGTGCCCTCAGTATGTAGCCGATCCCGCGGACCGTGTGCAGCAGCCGCGGCTCGCCGCCCTCCTCGGTCTTGCGTCGCAGGTAACCCATGTAGACCCCGAGCGTGTTGGACGCGGCGCCGAAGTCGTAGCCCCAGACGTGCTCGAAGATCGTCGAGCGGCTGAGCACCTGCCGCGGATGGCGCATGAACAGCTCGAGCAGCGCGAACTCGGTGCGCGTCAGCTCGAGCCGTCGCTCGCCGCGCCGCGCCTCGTGCGCGATCGGGTCGAGCCGCAGATCCTCGAAGGCAAGCGCGTCAGGCGAGTCGCCGTTCTCGTCGTTTCGTCGGCGCAGCAGGGCGCGCATGCGCGCCATCAACTCGCGCAGCGCGAACGGCTTGACGAGGTAGTCGTCAGCCCCGGCGTCGAGGCCGGCAACGCGGTCATCGATCGCATCGCGAGCCGTCAGCATCAGGACCGGGCTGCGGTCGCCGCTCGCCCGCAGCCGCCGGCACACTTCGAGGCCGGACACGCCCGGCATCATCACGTCGAGCACGATCGCGTCGTAGCGCCCTGCGGCAAGCGCCTCGAGCGCCTCGCCGCCATCACCGGCCACCTCGACTGCGTACTCCTCGAGCGCGAACGCGCGGGTGAGCGCCTGCTGCACCGCCGGCTCGTCATCCACGACGAGGATCTTGGGCCGCTCGCTCATCTCGCTTGACGTTACCCCAGGCTGTCAGGAAAAGGCGAGGGCGGGCCCGGCCGGGGGATGCCGGGCCCGTCGTGCACTCTCGCAGATCGCCTGAAGTGACGAGTAAGAATCTGCAGTTGCGGATGGCCATCTGCAACTGCGGATGCACGCACAGCTACGCAGCCCCCGGTTCCCGGCGGCATAGCTCCACGCGCGACCGTGTACCCGCGAGCGGCCGTCCGTAAACCAGCAACCCGCGCGAACGTGCCACCCCAAGCCGGCCGGGTCCGCGGACCGGGCGCTTCGTGCCCGTCATTGCCTCGCTGCTGCGTCCGCGGTGGGGCTCTGCGGGCATGCGTACATCGTCGTCTGCGCCGAGGGGAGCGTCGTGCGCGGCAGCGGCGGGCACGGCGGAAACGGCGGGCACACCCGCATCACCACCGGCTGGCCGCTCGGGCCGCTCGTCGCGTCCCGCCTGGCCGCGGATGCGAGCGGACACACGATCGGCGGACAGCTGCCGGTGGCGCCGGTGGGGCCTGTCACGTCGGTCGTGTCCGGGAACGCGCAGGGAGGCGGTGGACACACGCCGGCGGAACTCGACACCGGGCACGGGCGCGGCGGCGGGCAGCCCGTGGGGCCGGTGGGGCCGGTGGGACCGGTCGGCGAGCCGGAGGCGACAGGTCCGCACGGAGGCGGGCAGGGGATGGGGCCGGGCGCCTTCACCGGCTTCCCACGCTTGGTGGGACGCCTGTGATGCCTGCCGTGATGCGAGGCGGCATGCGCGTGCGGGCCGGCAAGCGGCGTGACCGGGCCGACGAGACCCGTGCTGCCGCTCGCGGTCCACAGGCAGACGATCGTCGGACTCGAGCGCTCACGCCCGACGGCCCGTCCCTGACCGTTCGCAAGCGCTGGAATCGCCGCCACCAGCGCCGCCACCACCACAACGCCGGCCATGCGCAGACGCCGCGTCATGAGGTCAGCCTACCAGCGCCCGCCGCCCGGACGCGAGCACTCACGCCGCGATACGTTCGTCCTGCGCCTCGATGTCGAAGGGCGCGGCGACCGCGCCGGCCGCGGCGACGGATGCCTGGTCGAGACGCGAGTCCGACCCCAGCCTCTTCAGGCCAAGACGTGCGACCGCGATCAGCACGCGCACCAGCGACCACGCGAACGCGACCGCGATCGGCGCCATCAGCAGGCCGGCGATCAGTCCCACCGTGCTCTGATTGCTGCTCGTGGCCCAGTCCCACGCGCCCCAGTCGAGCGCTGCGAGAACGGCCGTCACCCCAAGCGGTCCCAGCGGCATCGAACGGGAGCCTAGCGCGCCATCCAGACGCGGCACAGGCCGGCGACCCGCCCGGCGGGCACCGCGGCCAGGAGGTCCGAGGCGTGCGCGGGGGGGCGATCCGCGCCCGGCCGCCTCGCACTATCCTGTGGCAAAGGGCTTGCGGGCGAAGTGTTGTGGTTGCACAGAAGCCTTCCAAGCTTCTAGGGCGGGTTCGATTCCCGTCGCCCGCTTGCAAAAGGCCACGGGGAGTGGCGCAGTCTGGTAGCGCACCCGGCTGGGGGCCGGGCGGTCGCAGGTTCAAATCCTGTCTCCCCGACTACGATGCGGTTCGCGCAGGGAATTGCATCGGCATGCAAAGTCCCTGCAACAGCCACGGATATGGCTGCAATCTGATGCAGCCGTCTGCAAGCGTCTAGGGGCAGTTAGTAGACGTATCGGGAGCAGGACGGGAGCAGTGTGCTCCCTAACTGCGGCGGCGGCGTCCTGGGGGTGCAGCGAGGCCGGGCGTGAGCTGCCCCGCGAACGCGTGGGCGCGAGCGGGGCGGAGCCCGCCGCGGTGCGCGCCGCGGGCAGCCGCGCCCGTCCCAGCGGCGCAGCTGGACTGCGGAGCGGTCGTGATGCTCGCTAGCGTCGGCCTCAGCGAGCCCGTGTGGCGCAAGGCGCGGATTAGGGATGTTCCGCGGCGGTGCCGTAGTTGCGGGCGGCCTCTGTATGGGGCGGCGAGCGTGTGTCGATCACGGAACTGTCCCGAGTACTCGCACATCTGGGCGGGTGACCAGCGTCAGAAACTGTTCCGCAACCTCGAGGCGTTCGGCGGCGACGTACTGGTGAGTGCCGTAACGGCACCGGGCGCGGACGTGTTGCCGTGGGACGAGGCGGCCTGTAGGGCGCTTGGCCGGCACAAGCACAGCGGGACGTTGGGCTGTCGTGTCGCGGGACGCTACGCGGAGCCCTGGAACCGGCGCGCTGCGGCTCAGTGGCGGCGTCTACATCGGCGGGCTTACCAAGAGACGGTGGCCGAGCTAGGACGGGGTTCGGTCGAGTTGGTCGCCCGAGTGTGGGAGCTCCAGGCTCGTGGCGTGCTGCACGCACATCCGGTGCTTGGGTACGCGACGGCGCTGCAGATGGCGGGCGCGCGCGCGTACCTGGAACGGCTGGCGCAGTTGGCGCCAAGTTATGGCTTTGGGTTCGTACACCACAAGCGCGAGCTGGTCAAGGCGATGCCGGGGCAAAACGCCGGGGCGTATCTGTCGGCGTACTTCGTCAAAGGCGGTCGCGGCAAGACGGCGCTGTGGGAGTCCGTGAGGTCGCCGGCGATGCCGCACTCGATCGTGTACGTCTCGACGAAGTTGACGAAAAAGACTGGATGCACGATGCGAACCCTGCGCCTTAGAAGGGCTCTCTACTTCCTGTGGGGCGGGACCGTTGGATTCGACGAGCTTCGGCTGGTGGCTGCACTCCTTCAGCGGTTCCCGGGTTCGCTGATCGTGGCGAGCAACGAGACGGAACGAGGTCCCCCAGTTCGGCGCGAACTGAGGCTGGTGCTGCCTGGCCGTTGACTGCCGCTATTCGCGCATTGAGACAGCGCTGCCTAGCGCTGTTCGCGGCGGATGCGCCGGCTGACTGAGGCGATCGACCAGAGCTGGAGAACAGCGACAATCACCGCGCCGATGTAGACCCCGGCCACGATCAGCCCCACACACGCCACGCGCGTGAGCGGCGTTGCCCAGCGCACGATACTCCGGCGGACCGACCCGACGTTCCCCAACGAGCAGGCTTTCAACCGATGGGGCGGCAAGAACGATCGTGTCGGGAGAGTGCTCGCCTTGTGCGGCGGCAAGCCCGAGTTCGAGGACGTGATCGAAATCTGTGAGGCGCTTTACGCGCCGAATCTGTCTGCCCCAGACGTCGAGGACGCGCGCCCTGCATCCGTCGTGTACGGCTTCGTCTACTTGGCGCAAGGCCATCCCGGCGAATACAAGATCGGCCGCACGAATCTTGTCGACCGGAGGGTCGGCGAGATCGGCGCCACGGCGTCAATGCAGCCGAAGCTCATCCACGAGATCAAGACCGACGACCCGAGTGGGGTCGAGGCCTACTGGCACAAGCGCTTCGAGCGGAAGCGGCTGCGCGGCGAGTGGTTTCGCCTGACCGCGGCGGACGTGGCTTCCTTCAAACGCTGGCGGCGCCTCGCGTAGCGAGAACGGGCTGGGATCACGGTCGCCGCGTAGTGCCCCCGCTGTCGCCTTTCGCGCATTCCAACAGCGAGGCGCAGGCGCGGTTGGACGGCGAGCGGTGCCTCTCGACATTGGGGCTGCGACAAGCTAACTTGTGATAGCTGATCATCGCCGAGAGCGCCCGCAAGCACGGTGCTAGCGATGAAGATATCCGATACGCCTACGCACATCCGATCCGAGTGTTCGAGCTCGACGGAGGGCTCACGATGGTCATTGGCGCCAACCAGGCCGCGATCATCTACGAGATCGGCGTCGTGGACGGTGTCCTGGCCCCCGTCGTCGTGCACGCGATGAAGGCGCGCGACAAGTTCCTGAGGTGATGCACATGCCACGAACAGTTCAAGACATCCTCGATCACGCCGACGAGCTCGCCAGTCGTTTCGAGGACTACACCCCGAGCGAGCGCGACGAGCGCGACCCCGAGGCCTTCGCTGCGCTGCGCGATGCCGCGCTGTCGCGCTCCAACGCAGAACGCTCGATCAAGGCTGCGGTCGACAACGCGCGGGCGCACGGATACTCCTGGGCGCTGATCGGATCGCTACTCGGGACCTCCGGCGAGGCAGCTCGCCAACGGTACTCGACCAAACAGCGGGCGTAGCGACCGCGGCTCGCGACGCGCTGCTCTGCATCGCGAAGAGCAGCAACGCGCGCCGGGCTCAAGGCGATCTGAGAAGCGGCTTTATTTGGGAAGTGAGCGGACCTGAGATGCGGTTAGGCTCCGATCGAAGTACTGGACTTGGTTCAGCCTGCCCCACAGAAAAGACTCTCCTGGGTAGTAGCCGAACAGCATCGGTGCGGTGTCATCATCAACTGCGCCCGCGCCGGAGACGTTGTCTTGGAGTTGGCCGTTGACATAGATGGAGATCCCGCCGGTTTTGCTGTAGACGCCCACGATCTCGTACCAGCGGTGAGCGACGACCGCCGTCGTGCTGATCGCGGTCGTGGTCGAGCCGGCAATGCAGCCATTCCCGCCCGCGCCGAAGCAGAACCAAATGTGGTCGTCGCTCTGCTTCACGAGGCGCCAACCGTTCGAGTTCGGTGTGGAACCGTCGACGACCGCGGCCATCTTCGTCACGATGCTCATATCGCATCCGGGGCCGCCGTCCGCATGACACGGCTGCGACGGGGAGCCAACGGGGCTGACGTTCGACGCAAACCATACGCGTGCCGCGATCGTGAAATCCCGTCCGTCGCTTCTCAGAGCCGCGGGATCTCCCACGCTTATGTAGCCCGTTGCACCGTCGAAGCTGAACGCCTTGCCAGGGTTCCCTGCGGCGTAGTCCACGCCTCCAACGATCTTCCCGTTGTGATGCCCGCGGCTGTCCTCGGCGTTCCCACTCGCCTTGAACCAGCTGACCAGACCTGCTGGCACTGGTTGAGCGAGCACGGAGCCAGCAACCAGCATCGCGCATGCGCTGAATAGCCCGACGAGCACAAGAAGTCTCCGGGGCATACCGTGCAGCAGCGGTGACGTCTGCCGAACTCTCGAGTTGATGATCGGCGCGCTCACGAGCTTCCTCCTGATGGTTGGGTGCGAATGGTTCCTGCCCCGCACGCTAGTGCCGGGCCGTTATATCAAGCGCCCAAGGCGTGAGCGCGTCGCCGAACGCGCCGCCACGCTGCTGGATTCGCGTGAAAGGGGCACGCGGCGGACGACTTGATTCCGTAGATCACGCTGTTATCAGTCCTAGGGGGGCTGAGGGCTCCTCCCTGCCGTAGGCGGGGGGAAGGGGGCGCGTAGCGCTCACGTCTGGTTATCTAGCTTCAGGCGTCGCAGCGCAGCGAGGACGCCGTTGGCAGGCGCCTGAATGGCAGGTTCGGACGCGTGGGACCGGGACTGGGGCCGGCCCGGCTTGCGCAGCTCCGGACCGGGACCGGGACCGGGACCGGGCGGACGCGCACGACACCGGCGCAGGTCGTGTCCGTGGGCGGCTGTCGAGCGGCAGTTGACGCCGCGTTCGTGATGTGACACCGTTTGTCATATGGATTGGAAGACCGACCGGCCTGCGCTGTATCTGCTGTGCGTCGCGCGCGCGGGGCTTGAGGCCCCGCGGCTGATCTCGTTCATCGAGGAGTGGCGTCGCTGCGTCGAGTTCTACGACCGCGAGGTCAATATCGAAGAGTTCATCTCATGGACACGGCGCTTCCCGCGGCGAATGACGTTCCGGCGCCTGCGGTTGTTCAGAGACACGTTTCCGCAGCTTGGCGAGGATGGGCTGCCGTCTGGGCTGATGGGGCCGCTGCTGGAGCGACTCGCGGCCGAGGCTGAGGCGGAGCTGGAGGCGCAATGAGCGGCGGATCACCGAGCGGAAACGGCGGGGCGATCGTGCTTCGGTTCCCCGGCGATCGTCGGCGAGCGCCCCGCCTCGTCACGCTCCGGGAACTCATGGAGCGTTACGGCGGCTGCGAGCGATGGTGGCGTTATCGGATCGCGGAGGGGCTTCCTCGGCAGAAATGGGGCGGGCGCATGCGGTTCGATCCGCGTGCCGTCGAGGCATGGATGGAGGCGCGCTATGGCGCATAGGCGTGGCAGACGGTGGGTGGCTAGCGGGTACGACCGGGGGCTCAAGCGGAAGCGCTATCTGGGCACGTTCGACACGAAACGCGCGGCTGAGCACGCCGAGGCGGAGTGGCGCGTGCGGTCGCGGCCGGCCGGCCGTGAGACGTGTGAGTCATTCGCAGAGCGATGGACCCGCGACTATCCGCGAGCGCGAACGTCAACGAACGAACACAACCGGGAGCGCGTACAGCGCTTTGGTGAGGACTTTCGGGGTGTGAAGCTCGCAGAGGTAGATCGGCCGACGGCGCGAGCGTGGGCGCAGAAGCATCGGTCAAATCTGCCCGCCGTCCGTGCGATGTTCGGAGACGCCGTGCGCGACGGGCTGGTCGATGTGAATCCGTTCGCTGAGCTGCGTCTGCCCGGCTCGAAGGGTCGCAAGCACATCGTTGCGCTGACCGAGCCGGAGCTGAGCGTACTCGCGGATATGGCGCTAGACCCGCGGATGGAGCTGGGGCCGGCGTACGGGCGGGAGTACCGCGCGATGATCCTTTTCGCCGGCTACGTCGGGCTACGGCCAGGAGAGCTGTTCGCTCTGCAACGCGACGACGTTCAGGGCCAGCTGTGTCGGATCGAGCGATCGAGGTCGCGCACCGGGGAGATCGGCCCGACGAAGACGGGACTGGCACGGACCGTGACGGTGCCACCCGTAGCGCAGGATGCGCTGCTCGACGTGCCGGTCCATCGGTCGGGACTCCTGTTCACGAGTCCTGCGGACCGGTTGTGGACGCAACCTTCGCACCACCGCTACTGGACGCGGCTCCGCATGCTGGGCGATAGGCCGGGACTGGACTTCTACGCGCTTCGGCACTGCGCCGCGACGTTCCTGCTGGAACGCGGCATCACGCCGTGGGACGTCGCCGTCCAGCTGGGTCACACGGATGGCGGCCAGCTGGTCATGGAGCTGTACGGCCATCCCGCAGAAGCGGGCGCTCGCTCGCGGCTGCTTGGGGCGTGGGACGCACAGACTGGCCCGACGCCGATCGAGCGGGCGCGGGCAACAAGGGGAAGGGCATGAGCACACTTTGTCCGCAGGACTACTGGGCGTCCTTTGAGCACCCCGTGGACTCATTTGGGTCCTATATCGAAGCGGTGCGAACGATCTCTGCGTACCAAGCCGCGACCGGGGCGCGGTTCGTTTGGAGGGGGGTTGCCGACTCGCGTTGGGCGCTGCACTCGTCTCTGGTTCGTTGGTACGAGGAGCTCAATGGCGGTCTCCCGACCGAGGACGAACTTGCGCGAGTCGAGCGAGAGATCGTAGAAGAGGCACGAGACTGGTCCCTCGACTGGCACAGTGGCGGTGGCCGCTTGACCGGGCTGGAAATGCTTGCAGCCTTGCAGCACTATGGGGCGAAGACTCGGCTCTTGGATTTCACGTTCAACCCGCTCATTGCGTTGTGGTTCGCCCTGGAGAAGGACGACTCGGTGGACGGTCGGGTGTTTGCGGTGGACACGCGTGATCGCATCGTGGCGGGCGGGCGCGCAGCTTCGCGTGATCCGTGGTGGTTCGAGCAGCCTCCTCATGATTGGGTGACGCGGTCATGGGTCTGGCGACCTCCGCCATTCGAGTCGCGGATCGTCCGGCAGGACGGGTGCTTTCTGATGGGGGGAATCCCTGTTCGAGCGCCTGCTCGGAACGTGCGGCGGTCGAGCGGTGGGTGGCGTTTCCTAGACCTCAAGGAGGTGCGCCGCTGTATGTCGGTGCCGTTTAGCCTGATTCAGTACAAGCAGGCGCAGGCGGCGGACGAGGGGCGTCGGCTGCGGGGCCGTCAGCCGACAACGTGTGCGTTCACGCTCAGGATCACTCATAAGTCCGAACTGCGCGCCGATCTTGACCGGACCTTCGGCTACACGTACGCGACGATGTATCCCGACTTTGCCGGGTTTGCCGCTTATGGTGGACGTCTACCAGCTGGCGTGGTGGTGCCTTAATGGGCAGGCGGCTTGGCCACTCGCGGGCGGACAAAGGCGCGGCGGCGACGCGTGGTGCCGGGGTGGACGGCGCGTGCGCTAGGCAGCGGGTCGGGAGCATCGCGGGAGCAGAACGTCTGAATGCCGAGCAGGGATGGGCGGTTGCGCGGTCATTGATCCTGTCTCCCCGATTCAGCGACAACGACGCTACCGCGGGCTGTTCTCGCTCGCCGCGGGCCGGTCAGCTCACGCGGCTCGT
Organism: uncultured Solirubrobacterales bacterium; assembly: GCA_963830975.1. Lineage (GTDB taxonomy): Bacteria > Actinomycetota > Thermoleophilia > Solirubrobacterales > Solirubrobacteraceae > Palsa-513. Next base: position 1,554,216 of record CAWHOI010000004.1, on the reverse strand, counting down.
GTTCGTGACGCTCACGCTGTCCGCACCCGCTCCGGACTCCGCGGGCTGAGACGCAGCGAGCGACCAGCCGCCGGCGCCGGTTCAGTCGCATATCTTGCGGCCGTGCCCGGCCATGAGATCGCAATCGAGGATCCGCGAGCAGCGGACGTGCGCGAGCTGCTGGAGCGCCATCTCGTGTTCGCGACCTCGCACACCCCGCCGCAGGACGTGCATGCGCTCGATGTGGACGCCCTTGTCGATCCGGCGATCACCTTCTACGGCCTCCGCGTGGACGGCGAACTGCTCGCGGTCGGCGCGCTGAAGCGGCTTGACGACCGCCACGTCGAGCTGAAGTCCATGCACACGGCCGAACGAGCCCGCCGCCTTGGGATCGGTCGCGCGATGGTGGAGCATCTGCTCGCCGTCGCGCGTGAGCGCGGGTTTGCCCGGGTGAGCCTCGAGACCGGCTCCCAGCCGGCGTTCGCGCCGGCGCGCGCGTTATACGCAAGCGCCGGATTCGCGCCGTGCGGTCCCTTCGGCGATTACTGCCCGAGCCCGAGCAGCAGCTTCATGACCCTGAAGCTGTCGAGGCCGAATCGCGCGCCCTGAGCGCGTGTCAGCCGTGTTGTGGTTGCGGCGCGACGCGCCAGGGCCGTGCGCGGTCAACCCTGTCTGGGCACCATCTGCACGAAGTCGCCGAAGCGCTCGGGCTCCTCGAGCCGGCAGGACCAGACGAGTCGGTCGTTCCAGACCGTCATGTCCGGGCAGCCGTCGCACATGTTCTGGCGTCCGTCGGCGTAGATGTCGGCCGGCTGGATGATCATCACGGACTGGAAGCGCAGCGGCTCGACCAGTCGCCAGGGCCGACGCGCGCCCGTCGACAGCCAGCTGCGCGCGACCGCCCGCAGCCGGGGATCGATGGCGGAAAGCAGCAGCATCGCCCGGCCGTGACGCAGCACGCGCGGTCCCGTGTACGCGAGGTAGCGCCCGGTCGCGAGGTGATGGAAGGCCTGTACGAGCTCCATCGAGCGCGCACCGACGTAGCCGTGGATCCGATCCTTGGTGCCGAGACGGCCGGTCAGCAGCCACTTGAAGGTGTCGGGCGCCTCGGTTCCGTTGAGGTAGGCGGAGGGGGCGAAGTCGGGAAAGCGCCGGCGGATCTCATCGACGATGTCGGTTGACTGGATCTCATGCGGCGTCTGGTCGCCGCTGACGTAGGGCATGCTCGACATGTCGACGGGCAGGCCCCTGACGTAGTGGTCGAAGCGCCCGCCGACGACGCCCTGGCGGAAGGCGATGAAGACGATCGTGTGCACGATGTCGATGTTGCGCTGCGCCCAGGCCACGACGTCCGGCACCTGGCTGAGGGTGTCCTCGTAGACGGTGGCGTTGAACGAGCAGCCCAGGCCGCCGACAGCCGCCACCATCTCGGCATAGCGCTGGCGCAGCTCGCACAGCTCGATCTCGTTCTTGTCCTTCCAGTGGGGGCGACCCTGTTTCGAGTCGACGTGAAAGGTGAAGCCCGCGACACCCGCCTGCTTGAGGTCACCGAGCAACTCCGGCGTCAGTGCCAGCCCGTTCGTGTTGATGATCGCCTTGAGCCCGTCGCCGGCCACCATCCGGACGATCTCGACTATGTCGGGGTGCAGGAGCGGGTCGCCGCCCGCGATCGACACGCCGTCCACGGTGCGGTAGCGCCTGAAGATGTCGAGGTCGTGACGCACCTCCGCGAGCGTCTTGTGCCCGCGCGGGTCGTTCTCGCGGTAGCAGCCCAGGCATGCCAGGTTGCACTTCTTGGTCGGCTCGAGCCAGGCGATCGCATTGTCTGACAGCGACCAGGGGAGGCGGTAGAGCTCGCGATGGTCGAGCTTGGGACTCATGCCCGCCGGGCCACTCCGCCCATTGCCCGCGACCGTCGCCATTTCGTGCTCCTTGCCGTTAGGGCAACCTAATTAGGGCAACCTAACACAGCATGCCGCCGGGCGGCGCAGCCGGCGGCCAACCGGACCGCAGGTAGGCGATGACGTCGTCGGCCGAGTAGTCGGCGCAGCCTGCGAGCAGGCTGGTGATCTCGTTGATGCCGTCGCCGCTGGTCACGATCGGAGGTTCGTGGAAGCCCCCGCGTCGCATCTGCCCGAATCCCGCGGCCGACATCAGCGCGTTGCAAAGGCAGGCGCGATCGACCGTGTCCTCGAGCTTGCCGCCCTTCGCGAGGTAGCTCTCGACCGGCTCGCCGGCGCAGCGGTGACCCACGCTGCCGTCGGGCTTCACGTAGGCCTCGCGCAGGTATCCCATGTCGCACACGCGCCCGCGACCGGCATACACCTCCGTCTCTGACAGCGTTCCGTCGACCCGGGCCACCTTGAACGGGTAGCCGGTCGACGAGGCCCGCGCCGACGTCATGACGCGCGCGGAACCGCCGCGCACCGCCGCGATGAGCTGATCCTTGAGCCGCGCGTCCAGCCCGGACTCGCGGCAGCATTCGAACAGCGTGCCGACCTGCACGCCTGCGGCACCGAGCGCGAACGCCGCGCGAACGGCCTCGGGTGAGGTGACCCCGCCGGCGACCCAGAACGGCACGTCGAGCTCGCGGATCGCGTCAAAGTCAGCGCGGTCGCGGTCGCCGTAGGCCGGCTCGCCGTTCTCATCGAGGGTCAGTGGTCCGCGTGGGGGGGCGTTGTGCCCGCCGGCGACGTGGTGCTCGACCACGAAGCCGTCGACGACGCCTGTGCTGCGTCGCGCGAGCGTCTTTGCCAGGACATGGGACGAGACGATCGCGAGGAACTTCGGGCGCCGGAGCTCCTGGCCCGCGTCCAGCGGGCGGGGGTCGAAGCGCAGCATCGGTGTCCGGACGCCGGGCTTGTCTCCGCTGAGCACGAGCGGTGTCTCGACCGGTTCGACGCGCGCGAGGCGATCGAGCACGCCCGGGATCTCGACCGGGATCCCGGCGCCCATCAGCACGTAGTCGACGCCGGCGAGCATCGCCCCGAACAGCGACGGCACAGTCGGGATCTGGATCTTCGTCAGCAGGTTGATGCCGACGAGTCCGTCGTGCCCCGCCTTGGCGAGCGCCACCTCGACGTAGCTGGCGAGCGCGTAGAGGTTCTGTGCCGCGGGGACCGTCCGGTGGGTCGGCACGGGCACGCCGCGGTAGTGGCCCTGCGGGCTGCGGCGCTTCGAGCCGAACCTGGCGACCACGCTCTCGACCACCGCCTGCGACGGGAAGCGATCCAGCACGGCCTGCAGCTCTTCATCGATTCCATGATCGGCGAGGCGTCGAACGAACAGCGTGTCGATGCCGGTTCCGGACACCACGCCAAGCTGCCCGGCGCGTGCGACCGCCCGCGCGAGAGGCCAGTGCGAGACGCCGACACCCATACCGCCCTGAATCAGCCACGGCTCCCCGCCTGCGTGGCGGGCCGAGTGCGCGGCGCCGGTGTGTGCGTTGCTCGAAATCGGGGTCGTTGGGGCTGGTGGGTGCGCCAGGCGGCCCGTTCGGCCGTTTTCCGGGCGGCCCGGACCGACCTGCGCGTCGCCGCGCGAGTCGCTCCAGCGGACAACAGGAACCAGTCCAGTCTAGGATCGCGCTCGCCTTCGGCCATCCGTAGAACCCACGCGTGACCGCTGCGTGTCCACCACCCAACCGCCGTGCCCGATGCGACCCGACCGACAGCCGTCTCCGGTTCCCGCCGACACCCCACGCAGGATCGCGTCCTCGCGGCGTGGGAGCATTGCGCGCGCCTTGCGCATACTGTGACGTGTTCCTAGTGGCGAGCCCACGCGCTCCGATCTGATGAGAGGTTGACCATGACGGACGTGGCCATCATCGCTGGAGCTGGTCCCGCCGGACTCACCGCCGCGCTGGAGTTGCTCGAGAAGACCGACGTCATCCCGCTCGTGTTCGAGTCGGATTCGATGGTCGGCGGGCTATCCAAGACGGTCAACCACAACGGCAACCGCCTGGACATCGGCGGCCACCGGTTCTTCTCCAAGAGCACGCGGGTGATGGACTGGTGGACTGGGATCCTGCCGGTGCAGGGGCCGGATGGACGGGACAGCGGCTGGCTCGAGGACGCCGCCTCGCCCGACGGGCCCGACCCGCGCGAGGTCGAGCTCGTGATGCTGCTGCGCGAGCGGCGGTCGCGGATCCTCTACCTCGGCCGAATGTTCGACTACCCGGTGAGCCTCAACGCCAACACCGTGCGCAACCTCGGTCCCTGGCGCATGCTGAAGATCGGTGTGAGCTACGCGCGGGCGCGCGTCATGCCGATCCCGGACGAGAAGACGCTCGAGCAGTTCATGATCAACCGCTTCGGCCGCGAGCTGTACCGCACGTTCTTCGAGGACTACACGGAGAAGGTTTGGGGCGTTCCGTGCTCGCAGATCAAGGCTGACTGGGGCGCGCAGCGGATCAAGGGGTTGTCCGTCTCCAAGGTCCTGCGCCACGCGCTCACTCGCATCGTCTCGCCTCGCCGCGGCGACCGCGACATCTACCAGAGCGGAACCGAGACGAGCCTGATCGAGCGGTTCCTTTACCCCAAGCGTGGTCCGGGTCAGATGTGGGAGGAGGTCATGCGACAGGTGATCGAGCGGGGAGGCCAGGTCAGCCTGCGTCACACGATCACCGGCATGGAGGTTTCGGGCGACCGCGTGGTGGCCGCCACCGTGGTCGACGCCGACGGAAACCGGCAGCGCGTGCCCGGCGACTACTTCATATCGACGATGCCGGTCCGTGAGCTGATCGCCGGACTCGACGACGAGGTGCCCGACGAGGTGCGCGAGGTGGCCGAGCAGCTGCAGTACAGGGACTTCATCACCGTCGGTGTGCTGCTGCGTGCGCACGATGACTCACGTCTCGCGCAGATGACAGACAACTGGATCTACATCCAGGAGCCCGACGTGAAGGTCGGGCGCCTGCAGATCTTCAACAACTGGAGCCCGTACCTGGTGCGCGAGCCGAACACGCTCTGGCTCGGGATGGAGTACTTCGCCAACGAGGGCGACGAGCTGTGGTCGATGAGCGACAGCGAGATGGCGGCATTCGCGGCCGCGGAGCTCTGCCACCTGGGGCTCGCGGAGCGCGACGACATCCTGGACCAGAAGGTGCTTCACGTGCCGAAGGCCTATCCCGCCTACTTCGGCAGCTATGAGCGCTTCGAGACGATCCGCGGCTACACGGACCAGCTGAAGAACCTGTTCCTGATCGGCCGCAACGGAATGCATCGCTACAACAACCAGGATCACTCGATCCTCACCGCGTTCGCGGCCGTCGAGAACATCGCCAAGGGCGTCCAGACCAAGGACAACATCTGGGGCGTGAACGTCGAGCAGGAGTACCACGAGACGAAGACGGCGGAGGAGCCTGAGCCGCAGCCATCCACGGTCAGCGACGCCTAGCGGGCGTGGCGACCGCGATCGTGACCGCCGCGTAGCGCGATGAGCCTGGACGATCTCTCGGCGCTACGCCCAGGCGATCGCGGAGCTCGCGTGCAAGGCCGGCGCCTGAGGCTGCCTGGACCGGTGGGTTGGACCGCGGCGATCGCGCTGATCGCGGTGCTGTGGATGACGTTCGTGCTGCCGATCGGCGACGGCCTCGATGAAGCCGAGCACGCCTTTCGTGCCTATCAGCTGTCCCTCGGGCACCTCTACCCCCAGTTCTTCAGCTGCGTGGGTCATGCGCTCTCGGCGGCTTGCAAGGGGCAGAGCGGCCGGCTCGTGCCGCGGATGCGCGTCGGCGGGCTCGTCAGCACGTCCTTCTATCAGGTGCTTCACACCCTGTTTCGAGAGAGCCTCACGCGCCAGGGGACCCATTTCAACCCGGGCAGCTACGCGGCCTTCCTCAACCTCAGTCTCGGCGGCTCCTCCACGGTGTTCGCGCACTTCGAGAACACGGTGCTGTACTCGCCGGTCAACTACGTCCCCCAAACCGTCGTCTTCTGGGTTGCACGGGTGCTCGCCGCGCCGGTGCTGGCCACCCTGTTCATCGCGCGACTGATCGCAGGCCTCGTGTGGATGGGGCTCGTGACCGGGTCCGTCGCGCTGATGCGTCGCTGGCGCTGGCTGTGGTCGATGGCCGTCCTCATTCCGACCGGCCTGGCGCAGGGCGCCTCGCTGTCAGCGGACTCGATCGTGCTCGGTCTCGTCGCGGTCTCCGTCGCATACGCCCTGCGCCTGGCCCACGCCGGCGAACCGCTGCGCCGCTCCCAGGTCGCGCGCCTGGCGGGGCTGAGCCTGCTGCTTGGCCTGCTGAAGTTCCCGATCCCGCTCGTGATCGTTGGGATCGTCGTGATCCTCTGGCCGCTGTGGGGACGCGGTCGAGCTCGCTGGGCAGCGCTCGGCGCCGTCACCGTGCCGGGCCTCGCCGCCACCGCCTGGTGGAACTCAGCGATCAACAGCTACTTCCTGCCCTACCGAGACACCGTCTTCAACGCCCCCGACCGTCGCTACATCAACCAGCACGCGCAGTTTCAGTACGTCCTCAATCACCTGGTCGACATGCCCGGACTGTTCTGGCACACGCTGACAGCCGGCCGCCTGTTCCAGGTCGACGGGCTCGTCGGGACCTACGGAACGCACTTCTTCAGCGGTTGGATCGCCGTCCCGTGGCTGATCGTGTTCGCGGCGCTGGTGCTCACGAGCGTCGACGGCACCGGTCCGTCCCGCCGCACGCGGGCGGCGCTGGCCGGGCTTCTGGTTCTGTGCCTGCTGGTGACGGCGTTCGCGCTCTACCTGACGTGGAACGGCGTCGGTGCCTCCCTGATCGAGGGAGTCCAGGGTCGCTACTTCGCGCCGCTGCTGGTGCTCTTCATCCCGCTGCTGGTCGGAGCCGTGAAGCTGCGCCGCCGCGTCGCAGATCGGGTGGTGCCGGTCAGCGTGATGGTGACCAGCGCGGCTGGCGCGCTGATCCTGTTCGAGAGCACGGCCTGGACCTATTACCACCAGCCTGCCTGGCAGGTGCTGCCGCGGGTGGTCGGACAGGTCTTCTGAGCCCGCAGCGGGTTGCGGCGCCCTGCGAGCTAGCGCCCGCGCTGGCGTCCGTATGAGCGCGTGCGGCCCGCCGCCGGAGCGGCGGCCTTCGAGCCGACCCGAGCTGGACGGTTGCGAGCACGCCGCGGACTGCTCGCCGAGCGGCTGGGAGCCTCGACGCGTCCGCCGGCGGCGACGCTGTGTGCGATCCCCAGCTCGTCCGCGAGTCCGGCGATCCTGGCGCGCTCCGCGGCCGAGTGGAAGGTGATGCCGACGCCGCTGCGGCCGGCTCGTCCGGTCCGCCCAACACGGTGCACATAGGCGTCGCGGTCCTCCGGCGGATCGAAGTTGATCACGTGGGAGATGCGATCGACGTCGATCCCACGGGCGGCCACGTCGGTCGCGACAAGCGTGCTGACACGCGCCGATTCAAAGCTTGCGAGGGCTCGCTCGCGCTGGACCTGGGAGCGGTTGCCGTGCATCGCAACCGCGTCGACGCCGTGATCGCCGAGGCGCTTGACGAGCCGATCGGCTCCGCGCTTGGTGCGCACGAACACGAGCGTGAGGTCCCGTTCGGCTCCCAGCTCGGCGACGAGTGCGGCCACGCGAGCGGGCGTCTCGACCTCGAGGAAGCGGTGCTCGACGCTCGCCGCCGAGCGACCCGCGTCGGGCGCATGCTCCAGACGGACGGCGTTGCGTGTGTAGGCCTTCGCCACGCGTCCGGTCTCGCCGGACAGCGTTGCGGAGAAGAACAGCGTCTGGCGCGCGTCCGGGCATCGGCGGACGATCCGGTCGACGGCCGGGCGAAACCCCATGTCGAGCATCCGGTCGGCTTCGTCGAGCACCAGCATCTGGACCTCATCGAGATCGAAGGCGCCACGTGCGATCAGATCCTCCAGCCGTCCCGGTGTCGCGACGAGAATGTGGGCGTTCGCCGCCAGCTGAGACTGACGCGACAGGCCGACGCCGCCGTATACCGGTGCGGTCTTCAGGGCCCGCGCGTGTGCGATCGGGTAGAGCTCCTCCGCGATCTGCACGACGAGCTCGCGGGTCGGTGCGAGGATCAGCGCCGCGGGCCGCGCCGACTGGGCCGCGATGCGCTCGACGAGCGGCAGAGCGAACGCGAGCGTCTTGCCGGATCCCGTGGGGGACCGCACGAGCACGTCGTGGCCCGCGAGCACCTCGCCGATCACGAGGCGCTGCACCGGGAACGGCTCGGTAATGCCGCCGCGCGCGAGCGCGTCGGCGACTGGGCGCGACACGCCGAGATCGGCGAAGGACGAGTTGGACATCGATGACTCCTGTTCAGCAGCGCTTGGCCGCAAAGTTTCGGGAGGCTATGGCTGACCCGAAACCTCGAACAACAAGGGACCCAAGCGAGCTGCCTCGCGGTCGACCTCGCCGACCGCCGCACAACCGTAGCAGACCAGGATGCGCGTTCCGGGGCGCGCCGCGTCGACGAGACGCCCGCAGCGCGGCGAATACGTCAGTCGCCGGCGGGACTGAGCTCGCGCTGATCGAGCTCCGCGACGCCGTCGGTGGCGCCTCCCTCAGGCGGTGGCGGAAAGCGGTCGCGGAACGTGAACGCCGACGGGGTGGGCCCGGCGTCGCGCAGCAAGGCGAGACGCTGCTCAGCCTCGGCGATGCTCGGGCGATGACCGGCCGGCACCCACCACAGCACGACGGCGGCGTCGCCGAGTCGCTCGAACCACTCGCGCCTGCGGCGCAGCACGTCGAGGTGTGCCCGCTGGCTGTAGACGAAGTTGCGCAGCGCCTCGAGCGACTCCCACACGGACATGTTCACTATCAGCCGCTCGTCGTCGAACGCACGTACCGCCGTTGCGTCGCCGTCGACGGTCGCCAATCTCCAGACGAAGCCCGGGCTCGCTTCGGCCGCCGCGTTGACCGGTGCCAGCGCCGCTACGAATTCGGCCAGCAGCGGCGCGTCGAGCGGCTCGCGCGGCAGCGCGATGTTGACCTGGGCGAGTTGGAAGCGTCGCTCTTCCGCCACGGCGGCGCGAGCGTAGCAGCACCGCTCGCCGGCGCGGCGAGCGCACCGGCGACGGGTTCTTTCGGGATATTCGCCCTGCGGCTTTATACGTATTTCGCTGGTTCGCGAACGTTTGGCCCGCTTTGAAAGGAACGTTGCAGGCCGCGGACACGGGTTGTGTAACGAAAACGGCCGACCGATAGCGCGGCGAAACAGAAACCCGCGCGCCGGAATCCGCATGCCAGGCGGTCCCGCGCACTACCCGCGAGGACACAACAATGCCCATGCGTTTCCTGCACCGACGCAGCGCCGGCCGCCACTCACGGCGGCGACTTCTGATCACGACTGGATCGGCCGTGCTTGTTGCCTCCGCCGTCGCTCTGACGACGATGGGTGCGCTCGGCGCCTTCAGCGCCACGATCACCCAGAACGGCACCTTCACGGCCGGCTCAATCGTGCTCAAGGAGGTTGGCGGCGCCAACACCTGCTACTCCTCCGGAGGCTCGAGCGGCGCGATCGGCACCAACAGCTACAGCTGCACCACGATCGACACGTTCGGCGCGCCCCTCGGCCAGGTCCCTGGCGGATCGGCCAACACGCAGACGTTGACGTTCACAAACGTTGGAAGCACGAACGCATCGAGCTTCACCGTGACCCCGGGCACCTGCTCGGCTGCCGGCAGCGGGACGTTCTACGGCAGCGACACGGCCGGCTTCTGCGGCAAGGTGGATGTGACGATCGGCAACGGGGCGTCGGTCTGCTACTACCCGGCGCAGGGCAGTGCCTGCCCGGCGCTTTCGAGCACCAACACGCTCGCCGGACTCACGTCTGCGGTCACGATCGGCTCGGGTCTCGCGGCCGGAGCGTCGGACACGGTCGTGGTCAGCACCAAGCTCGACTCCTCGGCCACCAACGCCGACCAGGGACTCGCGGCCACTCAGGGCTTCACGTTCACGCTCAACCAGTAATCGATCGAAGAGGTCGATACACCATGCTGCGCCGTGCACCGGGGCAGGCGGTTGGGGCATTCGCCCTGGCAGACCGCCTGCCTCGGCGCATCTGGCGAGCCGTCCGCTGGCTGCCGGCGGCTGGCGGCGTGCTCGTGGCCGTCGCTCTAGGAGCGTGGATCGTCGGGCGCGGCCACATGCTGGTGATGCAGACGCCGTCGATGGGAACCACCGCGCCCGCCGGCAGCCTCGTGCTGACCCGACCGCTCGGGAACGTGCCGCTGCGCCGCGGGATGATCGTCGCCTTCCACGTGCCGAACACGGGGCAGGTCTACATGCACCGTGTCGCGGCGCTGCTCGCCGGGGGGCGCTTTCGCACGCGCGGCGACCTGAACGCGGCCGATGACGGCTGGGAGCTGACGCGCGCCGCAGTCGTCGGCCTTCCGGTGCTGATCGTTCCCGATCTCGGCTGGGTCGTCCTGAGCGCTCCATACGCGCTGGCGGTGCTGGCGCTCGGCATGCTCCTGGGCCAGCTGCTGCCGCGTGCGGTGCGCCCGGCGCTGCGCTCGGCCACGGTGGGCGGCGCGGTCGCGCTGCCGCTGTATGTGGTCCGGCCTTTCGTTCGGGTTGCGGTCGCGAGCGCCGGCCGCATCACCGCCACGGCGTCAACAGGCCGCAACCGGCCGGTGCCGCGAGTGCTCGACGGCGGAGCATCGGTCTCGCAGGCGGCCGCGAGAGCGGCAACCGCCGCGCACGGCAGGGGACCTTCGTGGCCCGCCTGGTCGATGGCGGCGTGCTTCCGCTGCGTATCTCGCTGCGCTCCGCACATCAGGTGATCGAGCCCGGTCATGCCGGCATCATCACCACACAGCTCGCGCGCCACGGGTCCTCGACGCTCGAAGCCCATCCCGTGCTGCCCATCTGGGCCTGGGCGCTCCTGGCGACCCTCGTGCTGTCGCCGATTCCCGCCGGCCTGCTGGCGCTCCGCGACCGGGTCACGACGCGAGCACAACCGGCGGTCGAGCCCGAGAGCGAGAACGCGACGCAGCCGCATGGTCGCGGTCACGACCCCGCCGGCGCGCACATACTGCTCAACCCGAGCTACGACGCCGCCGATAACGGCGGCTGACGGGCATGACCGTGCGTCGCAGCCCCGACACCGACGCGTGCGACGAGCGCGCGGAGGCCGCACACGTCAAGGACACGAGGAAGCCGTGCAACGAGGCTACGGATGCGACGCCTGCTGAGATCGAGATGGCACAAGCCGCTCACGCTGGTCGCGCCGGCAGCGGCGGGCGTCGCGGGCGCGCTGATAATCGCCGCACTCGGGGCATTCAGTGCCACGGTCTCACAGAACGGCAGCTTCACCAGCGGCTCGATCGTGCTCAGAGAGAACGGCAGCGCCGCGAACTGCTATTCCGCCGGGGCCGCGAGCGGTTCGATCGCCGGGGGCAACAGCTACGACTGCACGACGATCGACGCCTTCGGAGCACCGACCGGCCAGCTGCCGGGCGCCGGCGTGAGCACGCAAACGCTGACGTTCACCAACGTCGGCAGCGCCAATGCGTCGTCGTTCGACGTGACGCCGGGAAGCTGCAGCGCTGCACCCACCGGCAGCTTCTACGGCGGCGATTCCTCGGCCGCGTTCTGCGGCAAGATCGACGTGACGATCGGCAACGGCGCGTCGGCCTGCTACTTCCCGTCGCAGGCGAGCGCCTGTCCGGCGCCGTCGAGCACGGACACGCTGGCCGGGCTCGCCGCGAGCGGAGCCGTCGCGATCGGCTCCGGCTTGAGCGCTGGCGCCTCGACCACCGTCGTGGTGAGCACCCAGCTGGACGGCTCCGCTGCGGGTCCGGAGATGGGCCTCGAGGCCACGCAGCCCTTCACCTGGACGCTGAACCAGTAACGAGCGTCGGCGTAAGCAGTTCGGCGCGGCGTCGCACCGGCGACTCTGTGCGGTGTTCGCGGTGACCGTGCGCCGGCAGGTCGTGCGTAGGCTGAGCGGCGGTCATTTACGGCGAGTGGTCCTGTTCGCCGTTCTGGCGTTCATCGCGGTGGTCGCCACCCCAACGCTCGCCGCCTTTTCTGCTGCGCTGAGCCAGAGCGGCAGCGACACGGCTGGGTCGCTCGTGTTGGCCACCACGCCGGCGGGGGCCGGCACGTGCAACTCGGCCGGGACATCGAGTCCGTTCACGGCCGACAGCACCAACTGCGCCGGCAACGTGTGGCCTAGCGCCGAGCTGTCGAGCACCTCGGCGACCTCGCTCGCCACGACGTTCGCGACCGCCGGCACAACCGCGCCGACCTCCTCGACGCTAGCGAGCAGCGCCGCCGGGCTCGCCGTCGAGCCGGATTCGACGCTCAACGGCGACGACGCTTTTCCGATCGGCGGCGTGACCCTCAACGGGAGTGGGCCGCTGAACGGCGGCGCTGTCACCCTCGACGGGTCCACCGGCATGTTGGAGACGGAGCAGACACTCCCCAACCCCTCCGGCAACCTCACGATGTCGGCCTGGGTCAAGGTGGCGAGCGGCTACTCGAGTGGCGGCGAGATCGTCGGCTTTGCGAGCAGCCAGCGCGGCACGCCGGGGTCTTGGGCACCGAACCTCTGGATGGACAACTCCGGTCACATCGCGGCCGGTCTCTACGCCAACAGCGTGGTGCAGGTCGCCACATCGTCCGGCACCTACAACGACGGCAACTGGCACTACGTCGTGGCGTCGTTCAGCACGACCACGGGCCTAACTCTGTACGTGGACGGCAGCTCGGTCGCGAGCAACTCGAGTGCAACCTCGGGCCAGAGCTACGCCGGCTACTGGACGATCGGCTGGGCCTACGGGCTGGATTACCCGCCGGTTCCGTCGAGCTACTACCTGGCCGGCTCACTCGCCGAGGTTGCGGTGTTTCCGGCGGCCCTGTCCTCCTCCCAGGTGAGCACGCTGGACGGCGAGACGACCGAATCCGCGTTCGAGACGCAGGTCAACGCCGACAGCCCGAGTGAGTTCTGGCCGCTGCAGTCGCCCTCCACCACGACCGATCTGCCGGATGTCAACCTGCTTCCTGACATCTCGCCGAACAACAACCAGGGGACGCCGCAGGGGGGAGTCACGCCCTCGGACCGTGGGCCGTTCAGCGCGTCGGGGTCGATGTACTTCGACGGTGCGAGCGACGGGACGAGCTGGGTGGAGACAACGACCAACGGCGCCGCGCTGGCGAGCGCATTCTCGGTCGCAGTGTGGTTTCGCGTCCCAAGCGGCTGGACCAAGGGCGGCGGTCTGTTCACGTTCGACAGCGCGCAGTCGGGATCGGGAGCGGGGAACGATCCAGCAGCGTGGATGGACAACAGCGGGAAGATCGTCGTCGGCACCTACAAGTCCCCGACCTACTACGAGGCAACCTCGGCGTCCGCGTACAACAACGGCCAGTGGCATCTGCTCGTCGCCACGGTCAGCTCCTCCGGCCTGAAGCTCTACGTCGACAGCGCCACGGTCGTGACGACCAGCGGCGGCACCGCCGGCGGAGCGTCCGGCGGCTACTGGCAGATCGGTGTCCTGAACAAGAGCTCCAACTGGTCGGACGCGCCGACGAACACCTACTGGACCGGCGACATCGCGCACTTCGCCTACTTCCCGTCGGCGCTGACCGCGGCCAACGAAACCACGCTGCACGGCGAGGCAAGCGTCGGCGCCTACGAGGCGGCGGTGCTCGGCTACACCCCGACGTATTACTGGCCACTCACCGACAGCGGCACCACCGAAAGCGAGAGCTTCCCGTTCTTCCAGGTCGAACCCGATGTGACCACGCGCAACGACGACGCCACGGCGAGCGGCAGCACCGTGACGCTCGGCGTACAGGGACCGTTCACCACCTCGAGCAACGGCGTCGGCTTCAGCGGCGCCGGAGGCTTTCTCGAGACGGCAAACCCGATCAGCAGTCCGGACACCCTGACACTGGTGGCGTGGTTTCGGGCGCCGAGCCACAGCACGGGCGGGGGGATCGTCGGCTTCGACGCCGCGCAGAGCGGAGCAGGCCTTTCGCACGACCGCCAGATCTGGATGGACAACAGCGGCAAGATCGTCGCGGGGATCAGTGGCGGCAGCGGCGTCGAGGCGACCTCCGCCGCGACCTACGACGACGGAAACTGGCATCTCGTGGCGGCGGTGTTCACGCCCACGACGCTGACGCTTTACGTGGACGCCGCGACCGCCGTCACGGTCAGCACGGGCATCAGCGACGTTAACTACACCGGCTACTGGACCGTCGGTTTCATGAACAACACGGGCACGTGGGCCGACATGCCGACCAACGAGCAGTGGACCGGCTCGCTGGCCGACGTGGCAGTCCTGCCGACCGCGATCAGCTCGGCCAACTACACGACGATCAAGGGCAAGACCACGCAGGCGACGCTGCAGACCGAGCTGCTCACGACGCTGGCGGCGAGCGAGTATTGGACGCTTTCGGCGCTCGCGAGTGCGCCGACCGACGAGGGGGGTGTCGAGATTTCCGTGCAGGCCGCCAACAACGCGACCACGACCTGCCTCTACCCCGCCGGTGCCGGAGCCTGTCCGTCGTTGAGCGGATCGGACCTCGTGCCGGCCGCCACGACGTGGACGCCGACCGCACCGACGGCGGCGCATGCCACCACGATCACCCTCAGCGGAGAGGACATCGCCGCGCCCCCGGCGGCGTTCGCCGGGCTGCACTACCTCATCCCGCTCACCTTCGCCGGAGTCGACAGCACCTGGACGGCGCAGGACGCCTACTTGACGGGGAACCTCCAGTTTTGATCGGGCGGCGCGCGCACCGCGTGCCGAGGCGGCGGACGCTCGTGTCCGTCACGCCGGCGCGAGCCGTCGCGCGGCGCTGACTCCGAGCACCTCGACGCCGGCCGGGTCGCCGTGGAGCGCGAGACCCACCGCTTCGAGCGGCGCCCGGGCCTTCAACAGGAGCTCGTCAAGCTCCCCCTGGGCATCTGAGGCCACCGTGATCGCACCGCCGGCGCCGATCGTCATTGCGTCGCGCGCGCTGACGATCGTGCGGATCGCGATGCTGAGGTCGGCGGCGGAGCCGTCCGCCGCGAAATAGCCGATCGCCCCTGAATAGATCCCGCGCGGACGTCGTTCGAGGCGGTCGAGCAGCTCCATCGTGCGCAGCTTGGGCGCTCCGGTCATCGAGCCGCCGGGAAAGCACGCGCGCACGACGTCGATGATCGTCGCGCCCTCGCGCAGACGCGCGTGGATGGTCGAAACCAGCTGGTGCACGGTCTCGTAGCTCTCGACTCCGACCGCAGTCGGCACGCTGACCGAGCCGACCTCCGCGACGCGCCCGAGGTCGTTGCGCAACACGTCCACGATCATCAGGTTCTCGGCCCGGTCCTTGCCGGCAGCGCGCAGGCGGGCGGCGGCGTCGCGATCCTCCGCCGGCGTGGCGCCGCGCGCGACGGTCCCCTTGATCGGCCTCGCCTCGATGCGGCCGGAGCGATCGAGTGCGAGAAACCGCTCCGGCGAGGAGCTCGAGATCTCGACTCCGTCGAGGCGCAGGAACGCGGCGAACGGCGCGGGGTTCACGCGGCGAAGGACGCGATGCATGCTCAGCGCGTCTGCGCAGGGAGGGCCGACCAGCTCGTTTGTCAGGCAGATCTCGTAGCTCTCGCCCGCCGCGAGGTGGCGCTGGCAGGCCTCGATGTCGCTGAGGTAGTCCTCGGCTGCTCGCCGAAGACGAAAGGCGGTGCTCCCGCCGGGGGCGGAGGGGACCGGAGCCGGCAGCGACGGCAGGCGGCGCAGCTGCGTCGCAGCCTGCTCAGCCCATTGAACGGCCGCCTCGCGCGTCGCGGCCTCGGTCAGGCACACCACGTGCGCCTCGTCGGCGGCGTGGTCGTATGCGATCAGCCGGTCGGCGAACAGGAGCATCGCGTCGGGGTGTGGCGAGCGATGCACGAGCGGGCTGCCGCATTCGGCCTTCAGCTCGTAGCCGAGATAGCCGACGAACCCGCCTGCAAAGTCGAGCGAACAACCTCGGCGCGCGACGGTGACCTCGGCCAGTTCGCGCTCCAGCCAGGCGAGCAGCCCGCAGTGGTGGATCTCGCGCCGTCCGTGACGCGTCACGGTCAGCTTGCCGGCGGCGACGTCGTGACTGACGAGGGCGGCGAGCGGACCACCGCCCGCGCCCATGTACGAGAACCGTGCGAGGCTCGAGTCGGGGCGGCTCGAGTCGAGCCAGAACGCGTTCGCGGCGTTGCCGAACAGCCCGACGAAGGCGGTCTCAGGGTCAGGCGGACGCTGCACGGAGCGCACGATCAGATCGAGCGTCCGCCGTTGGCGGCTGCGGCCGGCAGGCGCAGGCGCCGCGACGCGGTGCGGCGCGGTCGCGGACGCGGCGAGCTTGGGACGCGGCGCGCCGCGGCGCCGACCTGCTCGGCAGAAGTTCTCGATCAGCCGTTCGCCCCACTCCGTCGCCACCGACTCCGGGTGGAACTGCACGCCCCAGTGAGGCCGCTCGCGGTGACGGACCGCCATCACCGTTCCCGAGGCCGTTCGAGCGGTCACCTCGAGCACAGCCGGCAGCGGCTCGTGAGCGCTCAGCGAGTGGTAGCGCATGGCGCGGAAGCCCTGCGGGATCCCGTCGAACAGCTCGGGGTCCTGGTGGAAGATGCGGCTGCGACGGCCATGCATCGGCCGTGGCGCGGCTCCGACCTCGCCGCCGTGGGCGAGCACGAGGCCCTGGTGACCCAGGCAGACCCCGAGGATCGGCAGGCGTGCCTGCTCGAGGGCCTGGCGCGAGAGTCCGAAGTCGCGTGGGCGGTCGGGGCGGCCGGGTCCGGCGGAGATCACGCAGCGTGAGAAGCGCTCGGCCTCGAGCGCGGCCCAGTCCGCCTCGTCGTTTCGCACCACCACGGGCTCGCGTCCCTCGACGACCGCCAGGAGCTGGAAGAGGTTGAAGGTGTTCGAGTCGTGGTTGTCGATCAGGAGCGTCGTCAAGCTGACCTCTGCGCGGATGATCGCCGATCGCGCGAGGATGCTCGCCCGTGTCCCCGCTCGGTCCGCCGATCGCCCTCGACATCCCCCCCGCCGCCGACCCGGCGCTGGGGGTGTTCGAGACGCTGCTGATCCGCGAGGGGCGGCCGGTCGAACTGGACCGGCACATGAGTCGGCTGGCGGCGAGCACGCGCACGCTCTATCGCGCCGATCTGGATCCGGAGCTCGGCGAGCGGCTCAGACGTGCGGCGTCCGACCACCGCTACGCCCGCCTTCGAGTCGACGCGGTGCCGCAGGCGCTTGGGCCTGCGGCGATCACGATCGCGCTTTCCACGCTCGATCCCGCCGAGGTCAGCCCCGCCGAGGAGACGACGCTCGTCACCGTCGCCGTGCCAGGCGGCGCCGGGGCGCACAAGCTTGCGGACCGCCGCTGGCTCGCGCAGGTCGAGGCGGCCTGCGACCCCGGCACGAGGCCGCTGCTCGTCGCACGCTCCGGCGCGCTGCTCGAGAGCACGCGGGCCAACGTGTTCGTCCTCCGCGACGGGACGCTCGCCACGCCGCCGCTCGACGGCACGATCCTGCCGGGTGTGACGCGCTCCGTCGTGCTGGAGCAGGCCGGGCGGCTCGGCATCGACTCGCTGGTGTGCCGACTGAGCCTGGAAGACCTCCACGGGGCCGACGTAGTGCTGCTGAGCGGATCGCTGGCGCTGCTCGAGCGGGTCACGGTGCGGGGAGGGAGGCGCAGCGAACGGGCAGCCGCGCGGCTCGCGCACGCGCTTGCGGCAGCCGCCGGCGCCTGACGGAGAGGCGGATCCGTGGCGGCGCACGCTCACGCTCCACCGAGGAATGCATACATTACGCAAAGCGGCACCGTTGGTACACTCATCGCCGCGCATGGGGACCGCCGCGGCCCACCCGCTCGAGGTCGATCTGCTCGACCACGACCTGTTCGCCGACCACGAGCCGTGGGAGCTGTTCGACGCGCTGCAGCGGGAGGCGCCGGTGTACCGCCACGCGGAGCCCGACGGGGGTCGGGGGTTCTGGGTGATCACCAAGTTCGACGACGTGCGCTCGGTGCTGAAGGACTACGCGACCTTCTCCTCGGAGAGCGGCGGGGCAGCCCGGATCGAGGATCTGCCCGAGGACGTCCTCGCGGCGCGACGCAACTTCCTCGAGTTCGACCCGCCGAAGCACGGCCACTACCGTCGCCTGTTCTCCGCCGACTTCACGCCGAGCGCGGTGCACCGGTACGAGCGGTGGCTGCGCGCTCTGGTCTGTGCGCGGCTGGATGCCGCGGTGGCGCGACACGAGTTCGACCTCATCGAGGAGCTGGCCGCGCCGATCCCGATCCGGGTGCTCGGGCACATCCTCGGCCTGCCCGAGAGCGAGCTCGGCCACCTGATCGAGCTTGGCGATCGTCTGCTCGTCGACACGGAGCCCGACTACGTCGGTGAGCTCGCCTACTCCGGCGAGCAGGACGAGTATCGCTACAAGCCGTTCGGATCGCCGTGGGCGGACGAGCTCTGCGCGATCGGCCGCGCGCACTATGCGCAGCGGCGTGAATGCCCGCAGCAGGACGTGCTGTCGCTGATCGCCAACGGTACGGTGGAGGGGCGGCCGCTCGACGAAACCGAGCTCGACAACATGTTCGCGCTGATGGTCGTCGCCGGCAACGAGACGACGCGCCAGGCGATTGCGCTCTCGACGCTCGCCCTTGCCGAGCGCCCCGACGCCTACCGGTTGCTGCGCGAGAGGCCGGACGTGATGGCCTCGGCGGTGGAGGAGCTGCTTCGCTTCTGCCCGCCGGTCTGGTTCTTCCGGCGCACCACGACGGCGCCCTGCACGTTGCGCGGCGTGGAGATCGCGGCCGGCGACAAGGTCACGGTCTGGTTCGCCGCGGCGAACCGCGACGGCGAGCACTATCCGGACCCCCACCGACTGGATCTCACCCGCAACCCGGCCGACCACCTCACATTCGGGCGCGGCGGCCCGCACGTGTGCCTCGGCCAGCACCTCGCGAAGATGGAGCTGCGGGTCTACCTGGAGGAGCTGGTTCGTCGCGCCGACGCGATCTCGGTGCTCGAGCCGCCGCCACGGCTCCGCTCGAACTTCAGCAACGGCCTCAAGCGCCTTGCGGTCGCGGTCACTCCGGCATGAGCGCGGAGGGCAGCCGGATCGAGGTCGCGGGCGTGAGTGTCCCGACCGACCACTTCATCGATGGCCGACGTGTCGGCGGCGCCGAGCGCTTCGAGGTGCGCAGCCCGATCGACTGGGACGGCTGGGAGCTCGCGCGCATGGCGTCCGGCGGCGCGGCCGAGGTCGATCTGGCGGTGGCCGCGGCCAGGCGCGCGTTCCCGGCCTGGGCCGCGCTCGGCCCGGCCGGGCGTCGTGAGCACCTCGGTGCCGTGGCGGATGCGATCGAGGCGGCCGTGCCCTCGCTGGCGGCGGTGGAATGCGTCGACAACGGCTCGCTGCTCGGCGCACTGCGCGATCGCGTGCTGCCCCGCGGCGCGAGCAACATCCGGTTCTTCGCCGACTACGCGTGCGACGCGCTCGAGCAGGCGCCGCGCACGCTGCCGGGAGGCGAGCGCAACCGCGTGCTCTACGACCCCTGCGGAGTGGTCGCCGTCTCGACGCCGTGGAACGCTCCGTTCATGCTCGCCACGTGGCGCGTCGGCCCGGCGCTCGCGGCGGGCAACACTGTCGTGCTGAAGCCGCCTGAGTGGGCGCCGCTGACCTGTTCGATGCTGGGGGATCTCGCAGCTGCCGCCGGGCTTCCCGACGGCGTGCTCAACATCGTCCACGGCAGCGGGGCGGCGGCCGGAGCCCCGCTCACGGGCCATCCCGCTGTCGACAGGATCGCGTTCACGGGTTCCCCGACGACCGCCCGCACCGTCTACCGCGACGCGGCCGCCGCGCTCACGCCCGTCTCCTTCGAGCTGGGCGGCAAGTCGCCGTTCGTCGTCTTCGACGACTGCGATCTGGACGCTGCGGTGGAAACCGCGGCCTACCAGTACGACAACGCCGGCCAGGTCTGTCTGGCCGGGACACGGTTGCTGGTGCAGGACGGCGTGTTCGACGAGTTCCTGAGGGCCCTGCGCGAGCGCGCCGGGCGGATCGCGGTCGGCGATCCGCGGCTCGAGCAGACGACCTACGGGCCGCTGATCCACCCGGTCGCCCTGGAGCGCGTGAGCGCACGGGTGGCCCGCGCGTGCGCAGACGGAGCGAGGCTCGCGTTCGGCGGAGAGTCGCTTGGCGGCCTGTACTACCCGCCGACGCTGTTCACCGACGTGCCGGCGGGGGCGGAGATCCTGCGCACCGAGGTGTTCGGGCCGGTGCTCACGCTGCAGCGCTTCGCCGACGAGCGGGAGGCGATCGCGCTGGCAAACGACAGCGACTTCGGGCTGGCCGCGACGATCTTCACCGGCTCCGAGGAGCGGGCGCAGCGAGTGAGCGCGGCGCTCGTCGCCGGTACCGTGTGGGTCAACTGCTTCTACGTCCGCGACCTGGAGACTCCCTTCGGCGGATCGCGCGAGTCGGGCATCGGCCGCGAGGGAGGGCGCTTCTCATTTGAGTTCTACTGCGACGTCAAGACCGTCTGTGAGCGAACGAGCGCCTTCCGCTGAGGCGCCCGCGGCCCGCGGGCTGATTCTCAGCCATGACGAGCACGGCCCCGGGCTGCTCGGCGAGTGGCTGACCGAGCACGGAAGCAGCTACGACGTGCACGACATCAGCCGGTCGCCGGCCCCGGCGCTGGCGGGCTACGCCTTCGTCGCGTCGCTCGGCTCGGTGCACTCGGCTACAGCCACCGATCAGGCCTGGGTCGCCGAGGAGATCGAGCTGCTGCGTGAGGCGATCGCCGTCGACATCCCGGTGCTCGGGCTGTGCTTCGGCGGGCAGGCGCTCTCGATCGCGCTCGGCGGCGAAGTCGTGCCGGCGGCCAAGCCGCAGGTCGGCTGGTTCGAGTTGTCCGAGCGCGAGCCGGGCGTCCCGTCCGGCCCATGGTTTCACTGGCACTACGAGCAGCTGAGCGTGCCGCCGGGCGGGCGGCCGCTCGCGCACAGCGAAGCGGGTCCGGCCGCCTTTCGTCACGGGCCGCATCTCGGGCTGCAGTTTCATCCCGAGGCGACGGTCGAGGTGATCGCGTCGTGGTCGCGGTCGGAGGCGGAGCTCGAGGCGCTCGGTGTCAGCCCGACGGGCCTGCGGGCCGAGAGCGAACAGCGCGCGGAACTCGCTCGCGAGCACGCGTGGGACCTCTTCGATCTGTGGTGGGAGGGGCTCGCCGGCGCGCTTCCGGCGGCGAGCACGTCCGGCTAGCGCGCCGCCGCGTCGAGCCGCGCTCCGAGTTCGCGGACGACCACGACGATCGAACGGACATCGTCCTCGGTCGTGCGGTGGTTGACCAGGCAGGCGCGCAGGCAGGGGATTCCGTCGACCATCGCCGGGGAGAGCATGATCCGCCCGTCGGCCCGGATCGCGCCGGCGAGCGCGGCGTTGTGCTCGGCAGCGCCGATGTTCGGCGGCGGCAGGTGACGGAAGCACACGGCGGAGAGCTGCGGATCGACGAGCAGCTCGAGTCTGGGATCCTCGCGGATCAGTCCGGCGAGCAGTTGCGCCTGGAGCAGGTTGCGCTCGATCGCGGCGCGGATCGCCGCGGCGCCGTGCACTCGGAAGGCGAGCCACAGCTTGAGCGCGCTCAGCGGCCGCGAGTATTCGAGCGTGCGGTCCACCGGGTGGGCGTCCTCGCGGTCGCCGTGAGGGATGTAGCTCTCCTCGTGGGCGAAGGTCGACTCGAGCGCCTGCGGATCGCGGATCAGCAGCACGCTGCAGGCCTTCGGCACGTAAAGCCACTTGTGCGCGTCGACGGTTGCCGAGTCGACGCGCTGGAGGCCGGCGAAGAGGTGCCCGGCGAGCTCCGTCGCTGCGGCCGGCAGGCCGTAGGCGCCGTCGGCGTGCAGCCAGACCCCGCGCGGCGCGCACACGTCAGCCAGCGCGCCGAGGTCATCGACGGATCCGGTCAGGGTCGTGCCGGCGGTCGCGACGACCGCCACCGGCACCACGCCGTCGCGCAGATCTGCGTCGATCGCGGCCGCCGTCAGCTCGGGGTCCATCCGCCGCCGAGCGTCGAGCGCGATCGCGCGAACGTTGCGACCGCCGATCCCCAGGACCTCGGCTGCGCGCCGTACGGAGTAGTGCGCCTCCTGCGAGCAGTACAGCGCCAGCGGTGTTCCCACGATTCCGGTGTGTCGCGCGCCAGGCAACGAGCGCTCGCGTGCGGCCGTCAGCGCCGTGAGGTTCGAGATCGTGCCTCCCGCCGCGAGCAGGCCGTGCGCGTCCCCGCCGAAGCCGACGAACTCGCCCGTCCAGCGCACGGTCTGGCGCTCGAGTAGCGTCGCCGCGCCGGAGCTGACCGCGACGTTGATGTCGTGGGAGGCCATCAGCGCGTCACCGAGCACGCCGATCTCGAGCCCGGAGCTGCCGATCCAGCTGAAGAAACGTGGACGAGCCTGCGTCAGCGACACGTCGAGCACATCGGCGGCAGCGTCGAGCGCGGCGGTGGCGTCGCCGGGCGCCTCGGGGAGCGGCTCGCTGAGCAGCGCGTGGTGGCGGGCGCCGGGCAGCGGCTGCCCGGAGCGGGCGGAGTCGAACGAGCGCCAGGCGTCGAGGATCAGCGCCGTGGCGTGCTCGAGGACGCGCTCGCGGTCGGCGAGTGGGAGCGAGCTTGTCTGCGGATCGCTCATCGTTTGCTGCTGCGATGCTTTCCGTCGTGGTCTCGACGCGCACCGATCAGGCCGGCGAGCACCCGCTCGAGATCGCGAGCGTCGTCGATCTGACCTACGCGGCGATCCGCGAGCGGATCGTCGGCGGCGCGCTGCCGCGCGGGGCGCGCGTGCACCAGGAGGATCTCGCGGCCGAACTCGGCGTGTCGCGCACGCCCGTGCGCGAGGCGCTGCGGCGGCTCGCCGCCGAGGGGTTCGTGGAGATGCGCGCCAACCGCGGCGCCCGCGTCGCCGAGCTCGACCGCAGCAGCATGCGCGCGGCGTATGAGGCGCGGCTCGTGATCGAGCCGGCGGCAGCCAGGATCGCCGCGAAGCGCCGCCCGGCGGAGCCGCTGCGGCGGATGCACGATGCGCTCGCGCGCCAGCGGCGCGCCGGAGGCGGCCGTGCCGGCTTTGCCGCCAACCGTGACTTCCACCTCGCGCTCGTGGAGGCGGCCGGCAACCCCTTTCTGCTGCAGACCGCACGCGCCCTGTGGGTCGCGCGGGTCGGTGGGGCGATCTATGAGGCGCAGGCCGGCACCCCCGAGCAGCGGAGCGTCGAGGTCGATGAGCACGAGGAGATCCTGGGGGCGCTGCAGCGCGGGGACGCGCGCGCCGCGCAGACGCTCACGCGGCGCCACGTGAGCGCTGCGATCAGGCGCTACCCGCTGTAGCCTCGCCGCGCACGCGCCGCGGAGGCTGCGAGCGAGGGGCGGAACGGGCCGCGCGGTCGGCGCCGAAGCGGCGGCCGGAAGGGCTGCTCGCGCCCGCGGCGGACAGCGTGCGCAACCGCGCTCCGGCGCGCTTGACAGCCCGTCGGACATGCGAATACGTTATCCGACGGTCGGCTGAGCGATCGCGCCTGCGCGTGTCGGGTCCGCGCGCCGAAGCCGTGGGGGAGTGTCCCGAGCCGCCACAGGCAGCCAGCAGGGCAAAGCGAAACGGAGAAGCTCGAGATGGCCGAAGCTCCCAGCGTGTCCGACCTCGCCGACGGCGGAATTCGCGTGGTGAGACTGCAATACGCCGACCTGCACGGCATCTGCCGCGGCAAGGACATCCCGGTCGGCGCGTTCCAGCACGCGGTCGATGCCGGGGTGGGCTTCGTAGAGGCGATCATGACGGTCGATCTGCGCCACAACGTCGTCGCCGGCTTCGAGGTCGGCTTTCCCGACATCCGCGCGCACCCGGACCTCTCGACCTTGACGCCGCTGCCGTGGGATCCACGCGTGGCGGTCTGCATCTGCGACCTGTTCGACTCCGCCACGGATGAGCCCTACGCCGTGGACCCGCGCGGCGCGCTGCGGCGGGTGCTCGAGGGATACCAGGGTGTCGGTCTATCGCCTGTGCTGGCGCACGAGCTCGAGTTCTACCTCTGTGAGCCGGACGCCGCGGCGCCGAACGGCTTCCGCCCCTACGCCGGCCAGGACAGCCCGCCCTACACCGTCGGCTACCAGGCCGACCCGCGCGGGACGCTGTCGACGATGATCGACGCCGCCGTCGGCCTCGGCCTGCACGCCGTCGCCGGCGCACACGAGTACGGCCGCAGCCAGTATGAGATCAACATGCACCACAGCGGTGCTCTCGACGCCGCCGACCGGGCGTTTCGCTTCAAGGATCTCGTCAAGGAGCTCGCCGCCCGCGACGGCCTGCGGGCCACGTTCATGGGCAAGCCGTTCAACGGCGATGAGGGATCGGGGCTTCACCTGCACGTCTCGCTCGCCGACGAGGACGGACGCAACGCCTGCGCCGATCCGGCTGACTCGGACGGCCTCTCGGCGCCGGCGCGCCAGTTCATCGCCGGCGTCATGGAGCACGCACCCGCCCTGATGGTGTTCCTCAACGCGACGGTCAACTCCTACCGGCGGATCCATGCGCAGGCGCTCGTGCCGACCCGGGTGTGCTGGGGGCACGACCACCGCATGACGCTCGTGCGGGTACCGCGCGAGCGGGGCGATGCGACGAGGCTCGAGACGCGCCTCGGCGACGGCACGGCGAACCCCTACCTCGCGAGCGCCGCTCTGCTCGCCTGCGGGCTCGACGGGATCAAGCGCGGGCTGACTCCGCCGGCGCCGGTGGAGGGCTTCCTGTACGACCTGCCGGAGGCAGAGCAGGGTCCGGCGCTGCCGACGAGCTTCGGCGAGGCGCTCGAGGCCCTCGATGGCGACAGCCTGCTGCGCGACGCTCTCGGGGAGCCGCTGGTCGAGACCTTCCGCACGATCAAGGCGGCCGAGCTCGAGCGCTTTCGCACGTGGGTCAGCGACTGGGAGTTCGCCGAGTACTCGCCGCGCCTCTGACGGCGCCGGCGCGTCTCAGTGCGGAGAATCCTCGCCCGCGAGCCGGCCCGCCTGCTCCTCTGGGATCGCGAGCGCGACATGAAGCGTGTTCGCCGACACCTCCGGCTGCTCGCCCGGTCCGCTGAGATCCACGTCCCAGTCCACGACGCGGTTGCTCAGCGTGGGCATGCCGGAGATCTCCACCTCGACGACATCGCCCGGCTCCATCGGGCGCGAGTTCGCGGGCGTACCGGTCAGGACCACGTCGCCCGGCTCCAGCGTGATCAGCCTGCACAGGTCCGCCAGCTGGTAGCGGTAGTCCCAGATCAGGTCTGAAGCGTCGGCTTCCTGGACGACCTCGCCGTTGAGGCGGGTGCGCAGCGTGTAGCCGTCATCGGGCCGCCACTGCTCGGCGGTGAGGACGGCCGGTCCGATCGGCAGGAAGCCGTCCTGCCCCTTGACGCGCAGCATCGCACCGCGGTCGGCGTGGCGGAAGTCGTGCAGGCCGACATCGTTGGCCGGCGCGAAACCGTAGAGATGGTCGAGCACGTCGCGCTGCTCGACACCGTGCATGCGCCGACCGACGACAACGGCGAGCTCCCCTTCGTAGTTGAGAAAGCGCGTGCCGGCCGGGCGCCGCAGCACGCCGAGATGGGCGTTCAACGTGCTCGGTGGCTTCATGAAGTAGGACGGCTGCGCCGGCATCCGCGCGACCGCGTACTCGAGCAGGCGCGAGCGGTAGGTCAGGTGAACGGCGATGATCTTCGAGGGCGTCACCGGGGGAAGCCAGCGGACGTCCGCAGCCGCGAGTTCGCGGCCGCCGTCGGTGACGACCTGCGAACCGTCGAGCCGGCCCCACTCGGCGCCCCCGTCGATCTCCACACGCACCCGCTGCACGGTCGCCTCCTCCGCGCTCGCGTGAGCGCTCGCGCGCGACCCGCCGGGTCGCGCCATCGGTCACGATGCTTCACGGTTACTCTAGAGGCCCGCCGGCCGGCCGTCGACGCGAGCTCCCACCTTGGCGCACGGATACTCACTCCCGCTCTCCCCGCACGGCAGCGCGTCACTGGTGCCGGCGCCGCCGTGGCATTACGTAGGCGATTTCCTCGTGATCGAATACTGGGCCGACGCGCGGGCCGTGGCGGCTGTGCTGCCGCCCGGGCTCGAGCCCTTCGCCGAGGATCCCGGCCGCGCCGCCGCCCTGTTCATCGACTGGCAGAGCTGCAGCGAGGGCGGCGGCGAGCTGGCGGACCCCAGCCGTTCGCAGTACCGGGAGTTCTTCATCGTCGTCAACGCGCTGCTGGACGGCGAGCACGTCACGAGCTGCCCCTACATCTGGGTCGACCAGGCGTTCGCTCTCATGCGCGGGTGGATCCAGGGGTTTCCGAAGAAGCTCGGATCGATCTGGCTGACGCGCACCTTCGGGCTGCAATGCCCGGCCGACCCGGGCCTGGCCCCGGGGGCCGTGTTCACGGGCACGCTCGCCGGAGACGACCGCCGCCTCGCGCAGGGCTCGGTGACGCTCGAGCGGCTCTCCGCTGACGGGCCGACGCACAACGGCCCGCGCCTGGTCAACATGCGCCACTTCCCGCGCCTGGCGGCCGGCGGCCACGCCAGTCCCGCGGTGCACGAGCTGGTCGGCGCCGTCTCGCGCGATCGTGCGATCTCGGCGATCTGGGAAGGGCCGGCGACGCTCGAGTTGCTCGACGCGCCCAGCGAGGAGCACGCGGCGCTGGCGCCCGTGCGGGTCGGACGCGGATTTCGCTTCACGTTCGCCTACACGATCGACGACCTCGAGACGTTGCGGGACCTGCGAAAGGGCGCCGGCTGAGGCACCGGCGCAGGCGGCGGCGCGGAGGTGCGCCGCCGCAGATGACGATGGTGGCACGCGCGCGGCGGCGGCGGGCGGCGTAGGCGAGCGGCGGGCGGGTGTCAGTCGGCGAGCGGCGGGAGCGGCGTGCCCAGCGCTTCGAGGCTGTCGCGCTCGGAGCGGACCGCCGCCGAATCGAAGCGGAAATAGGAGCGGGGCGGCAAGGGGCCCCAGGTGTTGCTCGAGAAGCGGTCGTCGGGCCAGTGGCGGGGCTCGTGGTCCGAGTCCAGCTGCTCCATGTCGACGTAGCACTCGACGAGCAGAGGTTCCTCCGTGATGCGCACGTAGCCGCAGATGTTCTGGGCGATGCCGTGGCGGACCGGACCCCAGGCCAGCCAGCGGCCATGCTGGGCGACGTTGTCGAACAGTGCGCGAAGCGTGCCGAAGTCGTAGTAGTCGAGCGCCAGGTGGTGGAAGTGCGGCCGCTCCGCGCGGACCAGCGCGAGCTGGTGATGCTCGCTGTTGACGTGCAGCCAGACGCCCGCGTCGCCGAGGTAGTCGGCCACCTCCATGCCGAGCACCTCGGTGTAGAAGCGCGTGGTGGCCGGCAGCTCGGCGGTCAGCCGGTTGACGTGGCCGAGCTTGCGCGGACGCAGGCCGGGCAGCTCGTCGGTCGCGCGGGCGATCGCGGGCCGGGTGTCAGCGGGCGGCGCGTGGGGGAGCAGGTGGTGCTCGAAACTCTCGTTGTCTCGTACGCGCAGCTCGCTGTCGTCGTCCTCGAAGGCGGTCGCGGTGCGGCGCAGATGCTCGCGCGCGTCGTCGAGTGAGACCGATCGGCGCAGTCGCCAGGCGCAGTGGTCGAACCCGAGCGACTGACCGTCGCGCGCCGCGAGGAGCTCGAGTGAATACGGCTCGTAGTCGCAGGCGAGCGTCGCGCGCTTCTCGGAATGCGCGCGGACGGTCAGCCCGAACTGCAGGCTGTAGCGCCGCGCGGCGGCCTCGACGTCGGCCACGCGCAGGCAGACGTGGTCGATCTGCTGCAAGCGGATCATCGCGGCTGCGGACGCGGCCGGCTCGACATGGGGTCGATCTTTCCAGACCGTGACCGCGCGGCGCAACGGGCCAGCGGCGTCGGCGCCGCCGGGGGCGCAGGCTCAGAGCCCGGCGGCTGCGCGCAAGGCGTCGGCCTTGCCGGTCTGCTCCCAGGTGAAGTCGGGAAGCTCACGTCCGAAGTGCCCGTAGGCGGCGGTCGCCTGGTAGATCGGGCGGTGCAGCCGCAGCTCCTCGCGGAAGGCGCCTGGACGCAGGTCGAAGTGCTCGTCGATCAGGGCGGCGATCCGCTCGCGCGGGACGCGCTCGGTGCCGAAGGTCTCGACCATCACCGACACCGGATGGGCGACGCCGATCGCGTAGGCCACCTGAACCTCGAGGCGCGCGGCCAGGCCTGCTGCGACGCAGTTCTTGGCCACCCAGCGTGCGGCGTAGGCCGCGGAGCGGTCGACCTTCGAAGGATCCTTGCCGCTGAATGCACCGCCGCCGTGGCGGGCCATGCCGCCGTAGGTGTCGACGATGATCTTGCGCCCCGTCAGGCCGCAGTCGCCCATCGGGCCGCCGATCACGAAACGCCCCGTGGGGTTGACGAGGAACGAGCGGCGCAGCTCTGCGGCGTCGTAGAGCTCCTCGGGCAGAACGGCGGTCACGACGTGCTCCCAGAGGTCGCCCTTGATCTGGGTCTCGGAGTCGACGCCGTCGGCGTGTTGGGTCGAGATGAGAAGCTTCTCGACCGCGACCGGTCGGCCGTCCTGGTAGCGCACGCTGACCTGCGTCTTGCCGTCCGGGCGCAGGTAGCCGAGCGTCCCGTCCTTTCGCACCGCCGCGAGGCGCTCGGCCAGTCGGTGTGCGAGCGAGATCGGCAGCGGCATCAGCTCGGGCGTCTCGTCGCTGGCGTAGCCGAACATCATGCCCTGATCGCCGGCACCGGCGGCGTCGAGCTCGTCCCCCGATCCGGCGGCGCGGTGCTCGAACGCGTTGCTGACGCCCTGCGCGATGTCGGGCGACTGGCGGTCGATCGTCGAGATCACCGCGCAGGTGTCGGAGTCGAAGCCGGCGCCCGAGCCCGCGTCGTCGTAGCCGATCCGTCGTACGGTCTCGCGCACGACTGCCGGGATGTCGACGAAGGTCTCCGTCGTGATCTCCCCGGCGACGACCACCAGACCGGTCGTGACGAGCGTCTCGCAGGCCACGCGGCCGTAGGGGTCGTCGGCGAGCACCGCGTCGAGCACGCCGTCGGAGACCTGGTCGGCGATCTTGTCGGGATGTCCCTCGGTCACCGACTCCGACGTGAACAGAAACCCAGCATCAGAACTCATCAGCACTCCCACCTCGACAGGGACAAACGGCAACGGGCACGACGGGCAACCAGGCCGCGAGCAGGGCGCCCCTGCTCATCAGGTCAGCAACAGCCTCCCCACCCGAGAAGCGGCGCGGCAAAGATAGCGGAGGGCGCTCCCCGCCGCTGCCTCGACTCACCTCGGCGGCGACTAGAGTTGCGGCGCCGGTGATCGCCAAGCTGACCGACTTCGAGCATGCACGCTTGCTGGTGCTGGAGTGCGCGCAGCGGCTCGCGCCCGAGCCGGTGGGGCTGCGCGACGCGCTCGGGCGGGTGCTGGCCGAGGAGATCCGGGCGGCCGCCGACGTCCCGGCGTTCGCCAGCTCGGCGATGGACGGGTTCGCACTGCGCGCCGCCGATGGGGTGGCAGGAGCGCGCCTGCGGGTCGTCGATGAGTCGCGCGCTGGTGCGCCCGCGCGCGCGGCGGTTTGCGCCGGGGAGGCGTGCGCGATCTCGACCGGGGCGATGATCCCGGCGGGCGCCGATGCCGTCGTGGCGGTGGAGGACACGCGCGCCGGCGACGGCGTCGTCGAGCTGGTGGTCAGCGTGCCGGCCGGCCGGCACGTGCGGCACGCGGGCGACGACGTGCCTGCCGGGCGCAGCGTGCTCCAGCCCGGGGTGCGGATCGGCGCCGTGGAGCTGGGCGTGCTCGCCGCACTGGGACGGGCGAGCATCCTCGCCGCGCGGCGCCCGCGCGTGGCGATCGTCACGACAGGTGACGAGCTTGTCGGCGTGGAGGCGCCGCTGCCGGCGGGAGCGGTCCGCGACTCCGGCGCGCACGTGCTGCCGGCGCTCGCCCGCGAGGCCGGCGGCGAGGTGATCTCGGTCGCGCACGCGCGCGACGACCCGGCGCAGATCGCGGCCGCGATCGCCGCCGCGCTCGCGGCCGACGTGGCGGTGATCGCGGGCGGCATGTCGGTCGGCGAGCACGACCACGTGAGCGCGGTGCTCGCCGAGCTCGGCGTCGAGCGCCGCTTCGCAGGGGTCGCGCTGAAGCCGGGCAAGCCGTTCGCCTTCGGCACGCGCGCCGGCACGCTCGTGTTCGGTCTACCGGGCAACCCGGTGTCCTCCCTGGTCACCTTCCTGCTGTTCGTGGCGCCCGCGCTGATGGCGCTGGCCGGTGAGAGCCCGCAGCGCGCGCGCACGACGGCGACGCTGGATGAAGGCTGCGAGCGCACGCCGGGGCGGCTCGCGGCGGTGCGCTGCCGTCTGACTCTGGCCGCGGACGGGTGGCACGCGACGCCGACCGGCGCCCAGGGCTCACACGTGCTGAGCTCGATGCTCGGCGCGGACGCCCTGGCGCTGATCCCGGCGGGCGACGGCGTGCTCGCGTCCGGCGAGTGCGTCACGGTCGAGCTGATCAGGGGGCCGACGCCCGCCTCCGCCGCGGGCGCCGTCAGCTCGGGTGAACTCAGCGCGTGAGCGGTGCCCGCACCCGCTCACGCCATCAGCCCCCGATCGCCGACATCGTGCGCTGCGGCTGCACGAAGCCCGGGTCGCCGATGTGATGCTTGAGCTCCTTGCGCCAGACCGCGTCGCGCAGCGCCGCCTCGAGCTCGTCGTCGGCGGCGCCGCCGCGCAGCAGCGCGCGCAGATCCGTCTCGCGCAGTGAGAACAGGCAGGTCCGCAGCTGGCCGTCGGCGGTCACGCGGATGCGGTTGCAGTCGGCGCAGAAGGGCTCCGACACCGGGTTGATGAAGCCGATCCGCCCGTGCCCGTCGGCGAAGCGGAAGGTGCGGGCGGTCGCGCCCGGCTCGCGCGGCTCGGGCTCGAGCGGGTAGACCGCGTGGATTGCCGCGCGGATCTCGGCGCCGCTCAGCACGTCCTGGGGCGTCCAGGCGTGATCGGCGTCGAGCGGCATGAACTCGATGAAGCGGACCTCGTAGGGGTGCTCGCGCGCGAAGCGGGCGAAGGGCAGGACCTCGGTCTCGGTGAAGCCGCGCATCGCCACGGCGTTGACCTTGATCGGGTGGGCCTGGGGCAGGGCGGCGAGCGTCTCCAGGCCGCGCAGCACCTGGGCGAGCACGTCGCGGCGCGTCATCTCGCTGAAGCGCTCGCGCTGCAGCGAGTCGACCGAGACGTTGAAGCGGGTGACGCCCGCGTCGACGAGGGCGGCGGCGTGGCGCTCGAGGTGATGGCCGTTGGTCGTCAGCGCGAGCTCGCGCAGGCCCGGGATCGCGGAGAGCATCGACGCGAGCACCGGCAGCTCGCGGCGCACGAGCGGCTCGCCGCCGGTCAGGCGGACGTCGCTAACGCCCATCTCGGCGAGCACGCGCACGAGGCGCTCGATCTCCTCGAAGCTGAGCAGATCGGCGCGCTCGAGCCATCGCATGCCCTCGGCGGGCATGCAGTAACGGCAGCGAAAGCCGCAGCGATCGGTGACCGACAGGCGCAGATCGGTGATGGCGCGACCGTGGCCGTCAAGGAGCTGAGTTCGTGCGGTGATCGCGCGACGATAACAGCGCGGGAGCGCGCGTTCGGCGGTTGGCGAGGGGTAGGCTGAGCCGGTGATGGTGCTGCGGATTCGCCTGTTCGCTCAGCTGCGCGAGCGCGCCGGCGCCGACGCGATCGAGGCCGAGCTGCCCGAGGGGGCGACCGTCGCGGACGCGCTGCGCGAACTGGGCGGGCGCCCGCCGCTCGGGGAGCTGCTCGCGCGGCTGCCGGTGCGGATGGCGGTCAACCGGGAGGTCGTCGGCGGCGACACGCCGCTTCATGCCTCCGACGAGCTGGCGCTGCTGCCGCCGGTCAGCGGCGGCGGCGCCCCGCACGCGCTCGTGACCGAGCAGCCGATCGACGCCACAGCGGTGACCGCCCGCGTGCGCCGAAGCGACGCCGGCGCGGTCGTGACCTTCGAGGGCACCGTTCGCGACGTCGAGCACCTCGACTACGAGGCCTACCGGGAGATGGCCGAGGAGCGGATGGCGGCGATCCTCTGCGACTGCGTGGAGCGCCACGGCCTGGCGGCGGCGGCGGCCGAGCACCGCGTCGGCCGCGTCGCGCTCGGTCAGCCGGGCGTGGTGGTGGCGGTCTCGGCGGCGCATCGCGATGCCGCCTTCGCGGGCGCGCGCGAGGCGATCGACCGGATCAAGGCGCAGGCGCCGATCTGGAAGCGAGAGCTGGACGGCGGCGAGGCGCGCTGGGCGCCGGGGGAGGCGGTCGGCCCGTGAGCGAGTCGCCACTCACGCACCTGGACGGCGAGGGCAACGCACGGATGGTCGACGTCGGCGGAAAGCCGGTGAGCGAGCGTCGCGCCAGGGCACGCGGGCGCCTGCGGATGTCGCCCGAGACGGCGGCGGCGATCGTGGCCGGCAATGTGGCCAAGGGGGAGGTGCTCGGGACGGCGCGCCTCGCCGGGATCATGGCGGCCAAGCAAACGGCCGGGCTGATCCCGCTGGCGCATCCGATCGCGCTGTCCTTCGTCGACGTGCAGGCGAGCGTGGACGTCGAGGCCGGGCTGGTGGAGCTGGTGGCCGAGGTCGCCGTGACGGCGCAGACGGGCGTCGAGATGGAGGCGATGGTCGCCTGCAGCGTCGCCGCGCTGACCGTGTACGACATGGTCAAGGGGCTCGAACGCGGGGTCGTGATCGAGCGGCTCGAGCTGCTCGAGAAGACCGGCGGGCGCCACGACTGGCGTCGCGAGCAACGGGGGTGAGCGTGCGGGTCGCGATCGTCACCGTCAGCACCTCGCGCGCCGCGGGCGCCGGCGGCGATGAGAGCGGCGATCGCCTCGAGCAGTTCGCGCGCGGGATCGGCGGTGAGATCGTCGCGCGCGAGATCCTCACCGACGAGCGCGGGCTGATCGAGCAGAGGCTGCGCGAGCTCAGCGATGTCGAGCGTTGCGCGCTGGTGCTGACGACCGGCGGGACAGGCGTCGCTCCGCGCGACCACACGCCGGAGGCGACGCGCGCGGTGATCGAGCGCGAGGTTCCGGGGATCGCGGAGGCGATGCGCGACGCCTCGCGCGCGCACACCAAGCACTGGCTGCTCTCGCGCGGGATCGCCGGCATCCGCGGCGGCACGCTGATCGTCAACTTCCCGGGAAGCCCGCGCAGCATCGCGCAGGCCGGCGCGGCGATCGCCGACGCGCTGCCGCACGCGCTCGAGCTGATCGCCGGGCTGCCGAGCGAGCACTAGGCTGAGCGCGTGAGCGTCGTCGCCGAACAGCTCGCGGTCGGACTGCGCTGGCTGGGCGAGCAGCGGCGCGTCGCCAGTGCGCTGCTGATCGACGCCGAGGGGTCCTCGCCGTTTCAGCCGGGCGCCTTCATGCTGATCGACGCCGACGGCGCGATCGAGGGGTCGATCACCGGCGGATGCGTGGAGAGCGACGTGGTCGTCAACGCGCTGGAGATGCTCGCCGGCGACGGCGAGCCGCGCACGCTGCGCTACGGCGTCTCCGACGAGGCGGCGCACGAGGTCGGACTGATGTGCGGCGGCACGGTCCGCGTCTTCGTGCACGAGCTGAGCGGCGCGGCTCGCGCGGTCTGCGCCGATGTCTTCGAGGCAGCGGCCGGCGGCCACGTGGCCGGGATCGCGACGCTGGTGGACGGGCCGGCCCCCGGCGCCAAGCTCGGCGTCGTCGACGGGCGCGTCAGCGGCGGTCTGCACGGCCCCGAGCTGCTCGATCAGAGCGTGACGCGCGACCTGACGGCCCTGAGCGAGCGGGGCACCAGCGCGCTGCGCCACTACGGCGAGGCCGGGGAGGCGCTCGGCAGCGGCGTGAGCGTGCACCTGCAGGTCTTCCGCACGCCGCCGACGCTCGTGCTGGTCGGGGCGATCGACTACTCGGCCGCCGTCGCCGCGCTCGCCAAGGCCGCCGGATACGAGGTCGTGATCGCCGACGCGCGCGAGGCGTTCGCGCGTTCGGAGCGCTTCTCGCGCGTGGCCACCGTGCACGTCGGCTGGCCGGCTCCGGCGATCGAGGCACGCGAGCTGGGACCTCGCGACGCGGTGATCGTGTTCAGCCACGACCCGAAGTTCGACGAGCCGGCGATCATGGCGGCGCTTCGCAGCGGCGCCGGCTACATCGGCGCTCTCGGCAGCCGCCGCACAGCGCGCGACCGCACCGAACGGCTGCTCGCCGCGGGCGCCGATCCCGATGCGCTCGCGCGCGTGCACTCGCCCTGCGGACTCGACATCGGCGCGGCGACGCCCGAGGAGGTGGCGATCTCGATCATGGCGGAGGTGATCGCGGCGAGGTCGGGAAGGGCCGGGGCGCCGCTCGTCAGTACCGATAGCTCGATTCGCCCGCGCTGAGCCGAAGCTGCTCGGCGGTGTCGATGTCGCCGTCGTTGCCGAGGCCGTCGCAGGCGACGACGCACACCGCCGCGCCATCGAGCAGGGCGCGCGCGCCCCGGTCGCCGCGCAGGCGTCCGACGTGCTCGAACAGGACACGCTCGAGCAGCACCGGGTGCCCGGGACGCCCGCCGTAGCTCGCCCGCACGGCGGCGACTGCGGGCTCGCGCGCCGCCACGACGCGGTCGATCGCGCGCGGGTCGATCGCCGGCTGATCCCCGAGCGTCACGACGATCGCCTCGACACGGTCGGCCAGCGCCGCCACCCCGGCGCGCAGCGACGCGGCCTGGCCCTCCTCCCAGCCCGGGCAGAGAACCGGCTCGGCGCCGTGGCGTTCGACGTCGGCGAGGATCAGGTCGGCGTGCGCGCCCAGCACGACGACGAAGCGGTCCACCTGCGACGCGCCCGCCATCGCGAGCAGCGCGTGCTCGAGCAGCGGGCGTCCACCGAGCATCGCCAGCTGCTTGGGCGAGCCGAACCGCAGCGCCGCGCCGGCGGCTAGCACGACACCGCCGACGCCGGTGGGGGCCGGCCGGTCGGGGGCGGCGCTTGGCCCGGCGGCGCTCATCGCGTCAGTATGCCCCCGCCGCGACGGAAGTAGATTGAAGGAGATGCAACCGGATTCCCCGCCCGCGAGCCGCCGCCCGCCGCTGGAGGGGATCCTCGTCGCGGACTTCTCGCGGGTGCTGGCGGGGCCGCTGGCGACGATGGTGCTCGGCGACCTCGGCGCCGAGGTGATCAAGGTCGAGCGGCCCGGCGGCGACGACACGCGGCACTGGGGCCCGCCGTGGGGAGCCGACGGAACGTCCACCTACTACCAGGCGGTGAACCGCAACAAGCGCAGCGTCGTGCTCGACCTCGAGGACGCGGGCGACCGCGAGCTGGCAGGGCGGCTGATCGAGCGCGCCGACGTCCTGATCGAGAACTTCCGCCCGGGGACGATGGAGCGCTTCGGGTTGGGCGAGGCGTCGATCCGCGCGTCCAACTCGCGCCTGGTCTCCTGCAGCCTGACCGGCTTCGGGTCGGGCGCCGGCGCGGCGCTGCCGGGGTACGACCTGCTGATCCAGGCGGTCGGCGGGCTGATGAGCGTCACGGGAGCGCCGGACGGGCCGCCGACGAAGGTCGGTGTTGCGCTGGTGGACGTCATCGCCGGTCTGTTCGCGACCGTGGCGATCCTCGCCGCGCTCGCCGAGCGCGAGCGCAGCGGCGCCGGGCAGCGCACCGAGATCTCCCTGCTGGGATCGCTGCTCGCGGGCCTCGTCAACCAGGCCTCCGGCTTCCTCGGCGCGGGCGTCGTGCCGGGGCGGATGGGGAACCGGCATCCGAGCATCGCACCGTATGAGTCCTTCGCCGCCGCCGATGGCGAACTCGTCGTCGCCGTCGGCACCGACCGTCAGTTCGCGTCGCTGTGCCGCGAGCTCGGGTGCGCCGCGCTCACCAACGAAGCGCGCTTCGCCACCAACGCGGCGCGCGTCGCCAACCGCGACGCGCTGGCGGCGGCGCTCGGCCCGCTGTTCGGGGCACGTCCGCGGGGGGCGCTGGCCGAGGCGCTGAACGCGGCCGGAGTGCCGTGCGGGCCGGTCAACGACGTCGGCGACGCGTTCGCCCTGGCGCAGTCGCTCGGGCTCGGCTCGATCGTCGAGCTGGCGGAGGGCGCGCGGCAGGTCGCGAACCCGATCTCCCTGGACGCGACGCCCGTCGGCTACCGCCGACCGCCGCCGGCGCTGGGAGCCGACAGCGACGCCGTGCGGGCGTGGCTGCGCGGAGAGCGGCGGATGCCGGAGGCCTGAACGGGCAGCTGGCCGCCGCGGGCGGGGGGGCCGGCGCGGAGTACGCGATTGAATATGGGGCGAAGCCCCCATCAAGGAAGTCGATGCCGCCGCTGCGGCGGCCGAGGGAGATGTCGCGATGAGCTACCAGGTCGAGGATCCGTTCGGGCTTGCCGGTGAGCTCAGCGGCGAGGAACAGCTGATCGCCTCGACCGTCCGCGACTGGGTGCGCCGGCGCTTCCTCCCGATCGTCGCCGACGCCTGGCGGGCAGGTGAGCTGCCCGACCAGCTCGGGAGGGAGCTCGGCGAGCTCGGCCTGCTCGGCATGCACCTCGAGGGCTACGGCTGCGCCGGGACCAGCGCGACCGCCTACGGCCTCGCGTGCCTCGAGCTCGAGGCCGGCGACAGCGGCCTGCGCAGCTTCGTCTCGGTGCAGGGGTCGCTTGCGATGTTCGCGATCCGCGCCCACGGATCGGACGAGCAGAAGGATCGCTGGCTGCCGGCGATGGCGGCCGGTGAGGTGATCGGCTGCTTCGGTCTGACCGAGCCCGACGCCGGCAGCGACCCGGCCGCGATGCGGACGAGCGCGCGGCGCGACGGCGACGGCTGGGTTCTCAACGGGACGAAGATGTGGATCACCAACGGCAGCCGCGCGGGCGTCGCGGTCGTGTGGGCGCGGACCGAGGAGGGCATCAGGGGGTTCCTCGTGCCGGCCGGAACCGAGGGCTTCCGCGCAGTCGACGTGCACGACAAGCTGTCGCTGGTGGCCTCGACCACCTCGGAGCTGATCTTCGAGGACTGCCGGCTGGGGGCCGACGCGCTGCTGCCGGGCGCTGACTCGCTGCGCGCGCCGCTGTCCTGCCTCAACGAGGCGCGCTACGGGATCGTCTGGGGAGCGGTCGGAGCCGCCCGCGCCTGCCTGGAGGCGGCGCTCGACTACACCGCGACGCGGGTCCAGTTCGGGCGCCCGATCGCCGCGCGCCAGATCGTCCAGCAGGAGCTCGTCGAGATGCACGTCGCCGTGAACAACGGCCTGCTGCTGGCGACGCGGATCGGACGGCTGAAGGACGAGGGGAGGGCGGCGCCCGAGCACATCAGCTACGGCAAGTTCAACAACGTGCGGATGGCGACGGAGGTGGCGCGGCGGGCGCGCGCCCTGCTCGGCGCGAACGGCATCACGCTCGAGTACCCCGTCATGCGCCATCTGGTCAACCTCGAGTCGGTGCTGACCTATGAGGGCACGCACCAGATTCACGCGCTCGTCCTCGGCAGGGCCCTGACCGGCCACGCCGCGTTCGAGTAGCGCCCGCGCACGATGGGGCGCTTCGTCGTCTACGGGGCGGGCGCGGTCGGCGGGGTGATCGGCAGCCGGCTGCTCGAGCACGGGCACGAGGTGGTGCTGATCGCGCGCGGCCCGCACCGCGAGGCGATCGAGCGCGACGGGCTGCGGTTCGAATCTCCGGACGGTGTGCTCGTTCAGCGCCCGGTGGTCGTCGGCGGCCCGGAGGAGATCGCCTGGCGCCCCGACGACGTCGTGCTGATCACCGTGAAAGGTCCCGACACGGACGCGGCGCTGGCGCGGCTGGAGGCCGCGGCGGGCCCGGAGATCGCCGTCGCGTGCGCGCAGAACGGCGTCGAGAACGAGCGCCTCGCGCTGCGGCGCTTCGAGCGCGTGTACGCGATCGTCGTGCAGCTGCCGTCCACCCACCTGACGCCGGGCGTCGTGGTGGCCCATTCGGCACCGATCACCGGCGCCCTCGACATCGGCCGCTACCCGGTGGGGGTGGATGGGTGCGCGTGTGAGATCGCCGCGGCGCTGGAGGGCTCCGGCTTCGTCTCGGAGCCGCGCGCCGATGTGATGCGCTGGAAGTACGCGAAGTTCCTGCGCAACGTCGGGAACGCCGTGGACGCACTGTTCGACCGTGCCGACGGCGCACCCGAGGTCTCCCGGCTCGCGCGCGCCGAAGCGGTGGCCGCGCTCGCGGCCGCGTCGATCGACCACGTCGACGATGAGCAGTACGAGGAGCGCTTCCGGCGGCTGATCACGCTGCGGCCGGTCGCCGGGCGCGAACGCGAGGGCGGCTCGTCCTGGCAGAGCCTCGCGCGGGCAACGGGGACGATCGAGGCCGACCAGTTGAACGGCGAGGTCGTGCTGCTCGGGCGTCTTCACGGCGTGCCGACGCCCGTCAACGAGCTTCTGCGCTGTCTCGCCGTCGCCGACGCACGAGACGGCGTCGCGCCCGGGTCGCATCGCGAGGCGGAGTTCCTCGCGATCGCGGCCGCGAGTTGAGCGCGCGCTAACCTCCTCGGGACAGCTTTGCCCACAGCCCGAAAGGACGGCCGAATGACCGCGAACCTGATCGTCACCGACGGCCACCCGACGCTCCGCCACGAGGAGCGTGCCGCGCTGGGCAGCGTCCTGCAGGGCCAGCTGATCGACCTGATCGACCTGGCGCTGCTCGGCAAGCACCTGCACTGGAACCTCACCGGGCCCGACTTCCAGGAGCTTCACGAGCACCTCGACGAGCTCGTCGCCGAGTGGCAGGAGCGCTCCGATGCGACCGCCGAGCGCGGCCGCGCGCTCGGCATCGTGCCCGACGGCCAGTCGCGCACCGTCGGCGCCCAGAGCCAGCTCGCCGAGGTCGCGCCCGGGGAGATCCACACCGAGGTCGTGATCAGGACGTTGCTCGAGGCGCTCGACGAGACGATCACGCGGGCGCGCGAGCGGATGGCGCAGGCAGCCGAATACGACGCCGTGACCGAGGACCTGATGATCCAGACCGTCGCACTGCTCGAGAAGCAGCGCTGGATGGTGGCGGCGCAACGCTAGGGCGCCGCCGGCGCTGAGCGCGCCGTGCCCGCGCCTTGCGGGGCGCTGATATAGCGTCGCGGCGTAATGCGGCGAGCTGGTCGACTGCGCGGCGTGCTGCGCGCGCCCTGGATGCCGATCGCCGGCCTCGTCGTCGTCTCGGTGCTCTCGCTGGCGGCCAGGGGGGCGTGGCTCAGCGACCCGTGCGCCAATCCCTGCCGCGGGCCGGCGGCGCACGCCCTGATCTTCGACGAGCTCTACTACGTCAACGCCGCGCGGCGAATCGACGGGATCGCGGTGCCCGACCACCAGAGCTACGCCGGCGACCCTGCGGGCCAGGACCCCAACTCGGAGCATCCCCAGATGGCGAAGCTGGTGATCGCCGGGGCGATCGAGCTGTTCGGCGACGGGCCCTTCGCCTGGCGCATCGGCAGCGTCCTGTTCGGCTCGCTCGCGATCCTCGGGATGTTCGCGCTCGCCCGCGCGAGCGGGGCAGGGGACTGGTGCGCCCTGTTCGCCGCGACGCTGATGGCCAGCGACAACCTGCTGCTCGTCGCCGGGCGGATCGGCACGCTCGACATCTACGTCGTCACGTTCATGATCTGGGCCGCCGCGCTGTACTTACGCGGGCGACCGCTCCTCGCCGGCGTGCTGCTCGGGCTGGGGGCGACAGCGAAGCTCGTGGCGCCGTACCTGCTGCTCGTGCTGGCGCTCGTCGAGCTGCTGCGCCACCGCCGCGCCGTCCTGCGTGCGGCCGGACGCACCTTCGCGGTGTTCGCGGCGGTCGCGGTCGCCGTCTACCTGGGGGTGCTCGCGATCTTCGACCGCATCGCGCCGCCGTATGACCCCCAGACCGGACAGACGATCACCGGCGGCCCGTTCGCCCACACCGCGCGGATCCTCAGCTACGCAGCCGGGCAGACCAGCCCGCACGGACCGAAGGGCATAGCGTCCTATCCGTGGGACTGGTTGATCGACCTGCGGCCGATCAACTATCTCGAGGTGACCGTCAGCTCGGGCAGCTCGCACACCTGGACGGTGCACTTCCTCGGGCTGATCAGCCCGCCGATGCTGCTGTTCGC
Organism: uncultured Solirubrobacterales bacterium; assembly: GCA_963830975.1. Taxonomy (GTDB): domain Bacteria; phylum Actinomycetota; class Thermoleophilia; order Solirubrobacterales; family Solirubrobacteraceae; genus Palsa-513. Next base: position 1,514,177 of record CAWHOI010000004.1, on the reverse strand, counting down.
GATCCCGGCACTGGCGCTGGCGCTGGCGTCCGCGTGGCGGCGCGGCGTGGAGGTCGATGCCGTCGCCCTGGCGTGGTTCTGCGGAACATGGCTACCGTTTGTAGCGTTGAGTGTGTTGTGGCAGCGAACGTCATACCTCTACTACATGGTGATCGTGATGCCCGGCATCTATCTCGCGCTCGCGCGGCTGTTCTCGCGGGCGTGGATGCCCCGCTGGGCGCTGGGCGGGTGGCTGGTGCTCGTGGCGGCGGCGGTCGTGCTGACCTACCCGTTCGTGAGTGTGCCTGTGGTGAATCTCTGAGAGGCGGCGGCTGAGTTGCGTTTCTCGCGCAATCGGCAGAATGCAGGAGTGCTTCGACGGCCAGGCGTCTGCGTGGTGATGGCGATCGCGGTAGCTGTGATCGCGGCGACGGTCGCCGTGGGGGCGGCGGCGACCGCGTCCGGACAGGCCGTTGGAGGCGCGTGCGGCGCGGCCACCGTGGCGACGCTCGAGTCGGTTGACTCGATGGTCGCGACGAACATCTATCGCGGAGAGCTCGGCGGCAGCGAGACGCAGATCGACCTCAGCCACGTTCGCGCCGCTCCGGACCTGCTCGCAGCCGTCGCGGCCGATGACCCGACCGCGACCGAGCGGGCGGTGAAGCGGATCGTCTACCACCCGTTCTGGCACATCGTGCGACTGCGGGTTCTCGACGCGACGGGAAGGCCGCTCGCCGATTTCGGCGGCCCCTACGTGATCGCGCCCGTCAGCGGGCTGCTGCGCTCGGCGGCGGGGGCGGTGATCGGCAGCTTCGAGATGTCGGTGCAGGACGACGTCGGCTTCGCCAAGCTCGAGAACCGCGCGATCGGCGATCCGATCGGCATCTACGTGGACGGCCTGCTCGCGACGGCGCTGGGCGCGCCGTTCCCCAACCGCGAACCGAGCCCCGGGCCCGTCACGCTGGGCGGGCTGCACTACAGCGCGCAGACGCTCACCTACAACGCCTTCCCCTCGGGAACGCTCGACGCGCTGATCGCGCTGCCGGCGCCGGCGGCCGCGCTGAGCGGCCAGAGCTGCGCCGGCGTCGTGGTCGACGAGGTGGGGCGCGTCGCCGAACGGCTCGCTGCACGCTTCCATCCGCTCGCCGCCAGCTACCCGAACTACGTCGAGACCGTCCACTCCGACACGGGGGCGATCGTCGTCGTCCGGATCGGGCTGCGCGCGATCGCCGGCAGCGAGGGTCCCGGGCCGGCGACGCTGCCCTCGAGCGGAACGGTCGCCTACCAGGGGCGCAGCTGGTCGGTCTTCTCGTTCGCGCCGACGCCGCCGGCGCGCATCTACGTGCTGGTCGCGCCGGACTGAGAGCTCAGTGGGTCACGCCGCCGAGGTGCGGCGAGTGGATCGCGCGGGCGATCAGCGCCGCGAACAGGCGCGCGCCGAGCGGCGTCGTGTGGGTGCCGTCGGCCACGGTGCCGCTGCCGGCGCTGGCGTCGTACCAGTCGGCGATCGTCGCCTCGTGCCAGCCCTGAAGCACCTGCGGCAGCTCGCTGTTGACCTCGTCCTGCCAGCTCGTGGCGACGCGCACGTTCACGATCACCACAAGCGGCACGCCCTGCAGCGCCTCCCTCAGTCGAACCAGGTCGGCGTAGTAGACCGGTCCGTTGTCGCCGATGTGGACGATCACTCGCCGGGGAAGCGAGCCGGCCGCGCGATAGGCGAACAGGCGGGCGATCGTCTGTTCGGGCTGGCGCGAGACGACGGCGTCGATGTGGAGCTGCGGCCCGAGCGCGGCCTCCAGCGCGGCTGAGGCGCCGAGCATCACCGAGTCGCCGACGGCGAGGATCGGACCGCCACGCGGGATCGGCGGGAAGTGGTGGCGCCGGCGCGCGGCGCGCGAGGAGGAGCCGCCGGCCGTGGGGTGCGGCGAGCCGGCTGCCGGCGGTGTGGCGGCGGCGGCGCCGGGCGGTAGGACGAGATGCCTGCTGGCCGCCCGAGAACTGGCGAGCGCGCTGCGCGAGAAGCCGGGGGGCAGCGCGTCGACGCCCTGGGGGGTGAGCGCCACCAGCGCGAGCAGCGTGGCCACCGCCGTGGCGGCGAACGCGAACGGCGTGCGCGGCTGGGTGAACAGCCGCGGCGCGCGCGGGCGGATCCGCCGCAGCGCCCCGGTGCGGATCGGCCGCTCGACGTAGCGGTAGGAGAGCGCGGCCAGGACGATCGTCGCCGCGGCCTGGGCGGGGATCAGCAGGCCGCGCGCCAGATGCACGTCGATGCCCGGGCGCGTGAACACGAGCACCGGCCAGTGCCAGAGATAGATGCCGTAGCTGCGCTCGCCGAGCCAGCGCGGGAGCGGCGTGGCAAGCAGTCTTCCGAGCGTGCTCACCGGATGCGCGATCGTCGCGAGCAGAACGGCGCTGGCCGCCGCCAGCGCGAGGAAGCCGCCGCGGTAGATGCTCTGGTCGTAGTCGTGAACCGCGGCGAAGGCGTAGATCACTGCGGCGAGCGCTGCGAGGGAGACAGCGTCGAGGGCGGCGCGGGCTCGGGCGCCCTGCCAGCGCGGGAGCGCGGACGGCTTCCAGGCGAACGCCAGCAGCACGCCGAGCAGCAGCGGGGCGGCGCGGGTGTCGGTGCCGTAGAAGATCCGCGAGGTGTCGGTGCCCGGCACGTAGAGCGCCCACATCAGGGCGGCTGAGCCGATCGCACCCGCCGCGACCAGGACCGGCAGGACGCGTCGCGCGTGCAGCCTCATCGCGAGCAGGAAGAGCGGTGGCCAGAGGAGATAGAACTGCTCCTCGACAGCGAGCGACCACAGGTGACGCAGCAGCCCGGGGCGCCCGAACTGCGCGAAGTAGCTCTCGTGTTCGAAGACGAAGCGCCAGTTCGCGACATAGAAGATCGACGCCAGCGCGTCGCCGCGCAGTCCGACGAGCTTGCCGCGCTGGATGGTCGCGCCGATCAGCAGGCATACGGCGAGCAGCACGAACAGCGCCGGCAGCAACCGGCGCGCCCGTCCAGCCCAGAAGCGGAGGAGCGCGATGCGGCCGGACTGCTCGAGCTCGGCGATCAGCAGGGAGGTGATCAGGTAGCCGCTGATCACGAAGAAGACGTCCACGCCGAGGAAGCCGCCCGGCATCCAGGACACGTTGGCGTGGTAGAGGAAGACCGCGGCGACGGCCACCGCGCGCAGGCCGTCGATGCCCGGCATGCGACGAAGCCGCGGCGCCGCCGGCCGCACTTGAGGTGAGCTGCCCACTGCCGGCAGCCTAGTATGCGCGGGCCTCGCGGCCGCCGGCGTCCGTCGGCGCGTCGGTCTTGAAAATGCCGCGCCGCGAGCTATCTTTCCCGTGGCCGCGGCTGACCGCGGCGAGCGGAGAGAGAGAGAGGAGCAGTACGCGATGGCGAGCGTGGCCGAACCTGTTCCCGCAGCGCTGGCGCCGTCGCGCGCGGCACTCAAGATCGTGCCGGTGCGGGGGCTGCCCGTCGTCGCGGTCGTGGTGATCGGCCTGGTCGCGGCGATCGCCTCGAACAGTCACTGGGCGCTCGACTTCTTCCACGTCGTGGGCGGCGGCCTGTGGACGGGAATCGACCTGTTCTTCGGCCTCGTGCTCGGCCCGATCATCGGGACGATGTCGATCCCGGCGCGGATGGAATTCTCAAGCCGCGTGATGCCGAAGATGCTGCTCATCATGCCGACGCTCGTGACCATGACGCTCGGCTCGGGCTTCCAGCTGGCGCGGAAACTGGGCAACCTCGCGCCCCACTACCCGAACCACGCGTGGCTGGTGGCGTCCTACGTGGTCGTCGGCGTGATGGCGACGATCGCGCTCGGGCTGCTCGAGCCGGCGAACATCGCCGTCCTCTTCGAGTTGCGCAAGCCGAACCCCAACGGGGCGAGGATCGGCAGGCTGATGAAGGTGTTCATCTACACGGCCGGCATCACCGGGTTGATGCAGGTCGCGACGCTCGTGATCATGACCAAGCTGGCGAGCAGCTGAGATGGCGTCAGACCAGGCGCGCCCGATGGGGCCGGCGGAGGGGGGACACGGCGGGACGCCGGAAGGGGCTCCCCCTGCCGAGCGCCGGCTCCCGCCGATCCAGCAGATCGCGATCGCGGTCCTCGTACTGATCGTGGTCGGCGGCATCTACACGGCCGCGCACCTGCCCCGACACGTGCCGCAGGGCCCGACGATCGCGCTGCTGGGCGCCGCCGCGGTGCTGCTCGCGGTCAACGTCAGCCTGCTCGCCCGCATCGAGGGCTTCGCGTGGAAGACGTTCCGGTTGGTGTCCGGATGGGTCTTCCTCGCCTACCTCGTGATCGCCGGGATGCTGGAGTACGTGTTCGTCTACGACCACACCCGCGGCACTCAGCTGCTGATCCTGAGCCTGATGCTCGCCGTCTTCGCCGTCGACATCCCGGTGCTGCTCGGCTTCAGCGTGGCGCGCTTTCAGGACTCCTAGTAGGAGCGCTCGGCGAGCCCGGCGCTCGCGTTCGAACGCCGGAAAAGTCGCGCTAACCGGGTCTTAAGCGTGGTCGGCGCGCCCGGCGGATACCCTGTGGCGCGCGCGCGGGCAGCCGCCCGACGCCCAGCTTCAGCCCGAGCTCCCCCAAACCTTGGCGACTCTCACACCTCGAGCTGCCCGACCGGCGCGGCCCCCGCGGCCGCGCGGCGCGCGTGCCTCGGCCGGCGCGCTGAGGCCGCGCGTGGAGCACCTGGGGCTGGCGGCGATCCTGGTTCTCAGCGGGCTGCTCGAGTTCGTGAAGCTGAGCCAGAACGGCTACGCCAACGTCTACTACTCGGCTGCGGTCAGGTCGATGCTGCGCTCGTGGCACAACTTCTTCTTCGTCTCGGCCGATCCGAACGGCCTGATCACCGTCGACAAGCCGCCGCTCGGGCTGTGGGTGCAGGCGCTGAGCGCGAAGCTGTTCGGGTTCGCGCCGCTCAGCCTGCTGATCCCGGAGGCCCTGTGCGGCGTGCTGGCCGTGCTCCTGCTCTACCGGGTCGTGGCGCCGCGGTTCGGGGTGTGGGCCGCGCTGGTGAGCGCGCTCGCGCTCGCGGTGTTCCCGTCGTTTGTGGCGGTGTCGCGCGACAGCGGCGTCGATCCACTCTTGATCCTGCTGATGATCGCCTGCTGCGGCGCCGGCCTGGCGGCGATCGATTCGGGGCGGCTGCGGTCCCTGGTGTGGTGCGCCGTGCTGGCGGGCCTGGCGTTCAACACGAAGTCGCTGGCGGCGCTGCTGTGTATGCCGGGCATCGGCTTCGGGTACCTGTTCTGCGCGCCGCGCGGGTGGCGGCGGCGCCTGGCGCACCTCGCGGTGGCGGGCGTCGTGTTCGTCGTCGTCGCGTTCTCGTGGATGACCGCCGTGCAGCTGACGCCGGCCTCGCAGCGGCCGTTCATCGGCAGCACCTCGTCGAACTCCGAGTTCGAGCTGGCGCTCGGCTACAACGGCTTCGGACGGGTCGGCGGCCAACAGGGCGGGCCGGGGACCACGAAGAAGTACCTGACGATCGAGCAGACGCGCCCGCTGGTTCGTCCCGGCCAGCCGGGGAACGTCCCGTTCAGCGCGTCCGAGCTGCACTACCTCGCGACGCACGCCCCGTACGTCGTCCGTTCCACGCCTAAGCCGCGGACTCACACGCGCCAACGCCTGCCCGGCCCGATTCCCTTCGGCGGGGCGCGCAGCCCGTTGCGCATCTTCGGCACCGGCCTGGGGGGCCAGGCGGGCTGGCTCGTGCCGCTCGCGCTAATCGGCCTGCTGGCAGTCGGTCTGACGCTGCGCGGGCTCGCCGACCGGCGCACGGCTGGGCTCTTCGTGCTCGGAGGTTGGTTCCTGGTCGAGCTGGCGACGCTCGACTTCTCGGCCGGGATCGTGCATCCCTACTACGCCTCTGCGCTCGGTCCCGGCCTCGCGGTGATGGTGGGAGCTGGAGCGGTCGCGCTCTGCGCGCTCGTGCGTGACCCGACCCGCAGGCAGGCGCTGCGCGGCTACGCGCTGGCGGCCGCGGCGATCGCCGGCACGCTGGCGGTGCAGATCATCCTGATCGACCGCGAGGGCGATCCGACCTGGTGGCGGATTCCGCTCGTGCTGCTGTGCGCCGGCGCGCTGGTCGCGATCCCGCTCGCGCGCGGGCGCGCGGCGTGGGCCGTTGCCGTTGGCGTCGGGACGCTGCTGGTCGCCCCGATGGCCTACAGCTTCAGCGTCTGGCTCGCACCGGTTTCGGGCACCTTCCCCGCCGCCGGTCCCTACAGCTACGCGGGCCACGGCGGTGTCGGGCTCACTGCCCTGGGCCTGCGCGTCGATCGGGGGCTGATCCGCTACCTCCACACTGACGGCGCGACCGAGCCCTACGTCCTGCTTACGCAGTCCTCTGACCAGGCCTCCTCGCTGATCCTGCTCGGCCTGCGCGCGTCGGCCGAGGGGGGATACAACACGACCGATCCGGCGCTCAGCCGCGATCGGCTCGCGACCCTCGTCGCGGATCACAAGGCGCGCTACGTGCTGATCGCGGGCATCTACGCGACGCGCGGCGGCAACGCCGCCTCGACCGCGGCGCGCCTGGTCTGCCCCGAGGTTCCCGCGCGCATCTGGGCCGCCGGGACCGACGGCTACGGCTCCTACCTGGTCGATTGCCACGGCAAGGCTGCGGAGCTCCGTCACCCCTACGCGACCGCGCGGGCCTTCCTGCGGGCGCATCCCAAGGTGCATTACGCTCTCTGACCGGTGGGCTCGGACGTCAGCGCGCGGCTGATCGACGCCTGGACCGACGAGGTTCGGGCGACGATCGTCTACGGGCTGATCGCGCAGCGCGAGACGGATCCGCGTCGCGCGCAGGTGCTGAACGCGCTGGCCGACATCGAGCGCTCGCATCGGGGGCGGCTCGAGCAGCGGATGCTCGAACTCGGGATCGCGCTCCCCGACGAGCGCACGGTCGGCCTGTCGCACTGGCGGCGCCTGCAGGCGCGCCTCGCGCCGGTGGATCGCCTGATCGCCCGCCAGGAGGCGATGGAGCTGGCGATCGCGGCCGAGATCGACGAGCACCCGACCGGCGACAGCGACACGGACCGCCTGCTCGAGCAGATCCGCGACGAGGAACAGCAGCACACCGTCGCCCTGGCGCAACTGCGCGCCGGCAGCGTCCCCGTGATCGAGCGCGGCGCGCCTGAGGAGCCCCAGGCCAGGCTGGGACGGATCCTCGGCCGCGAGCGCTGGCACCGCGGATCGGGCGGTTGGATCTCGGGCGTCATCTACGGCGCCAACGACGGACTCGCGGCGGTGTTCGGGCTGGTCGCCGGCTTCTCCGGCGCGACGGGGGGCTCGCACCTGGTGCTCACGGCGGGGCTGTTCGGCGCCATCGGATCGGCGCTCTCGATGGCGACCGGGGCCTATCTCGCCGAGCGCTCGGTCGCGGAGGTCGCCGCCGCGAACCTGGCGCGCGAACGAGAGGAGGTGCTGGCGCACCCGGAGGAGGAGAAGGAGGAGCTCTCGCTCTTCTACCAGCTCAAGGGATTGACGGTGGCCGAGGCCGACATGGTCGTCGCGCGCATCGCCGAGGACCCGGAGCAGCTCTTTCGCGCGATCGCGATCGAGGAGTTCGGCAGCGCGGACGCCGAGCGTGGCGACGCGGTGGAGGCGGCGCTGGCGGGTGGGGTCTCGACCGCCGTGGGCGCGATGGTGCCGGTGATTCCGTTCTTCTTCGTCAGTGGCACGGCCGGGGTGATCATCGCCGCTTCGGTCTCGCTCGTGGCGCATTTCGCCGTCGGCGCAGCGAAGTCGCTGTTCACGCTGCGCACGGCGTGGTCCGCCGGCCTCGAGATGACGCTCGCCGGCGCCATCGTCGGCGGCGCGACCTACCTGCTCGGCCTGGCGATCGGCACCTGAGCGGGGGGACGAGCGCCTCGCGCGGTGCGCGCCGCCCGGGTCAGACGCCGGGCGCCCGAACTGCCGCCGCCGCCTCGGTGTGCGAGACTCGCGACGCAATGGGTGACTGGACTCGACTGCTGCGGCGACTGTGGCGCATCTTCGCGCGCTGGCGCGCGCGTCGTCGCTAGCTAGCGGCCGTTCGCGGCGCCGCCACCGCCGAGCACGCGCTCGAGCACGTCGACGACGTGGCGCTTGCGCGCTGCCGCGAACCGTGCGTCGGTCGCGTCCAGCCCCATCGCCGCGAGCATCGTGTCGTTGTGCTCGATCGGGAAGAAGCACAGGGCGACGACCGTGATGAGCAGCTGCTCCGGGTCGATTGACGGTCCCGGCCGCGGCGACAGCGCACGCACGAAGCGCGTGAGACCGCTCGCGACGGCCGCCGAGTGGCGGGGACCGGGTGCGAGATGGCGTGCGCCGGCAAGCGCCTCGCGCCCCATCAGCCGGACCAGGGCAGGGCGCTCGATCAGGAAGTCGACGTAGCCGTCGATCAGCAGCTCGAGCGCCGGGCGCAGCTCGCCGGTGCGCTCGAGCTCCTCGACGGCGCGCGCCGCGAGTGGTTCGAGCCGCCGCTCGCGCTCGAGCAGCAGCCGCTCGAGCACCGCCTCGTAGAGCGCCTGCTTGCCGCCGAAGAAGTAGGCCGGCAGCGCGGCGGAGACGCCTGCCCGGCGGCCGATCTCGCTGAGCGGGGTGCGGTCGTAACCGCGACGCGAGAACAGCTGCTCGGCGGCGTCGAGAATCGCCCGGCGCGACGCCGTGGCGTCGCGCCGGCGGACGCCGGGGGCTGTGGTGGCCTGCGCCGACACGCCAGAAGGGTAGCGCCTGCGAGATTGACAACTAACTGTGCGAACAGTAAGTTCGCGCGGACGATGAACGGCCAATCGATCGCCTGGGTCGACGGCGTGTGGCACGACGATGCCGCTGGCGCCAGCGTGTCCGTGCTCGACCACGGCCTGCTGTACGGCGACGGCGTGTTCGAGGGGATCCGCTTCTACGCCGGGACGCCGTTCCTGCTCGACGCGCACCTGCGCCGTCTGCGGGCCTCGGCGCGCTGCCTGATGATCGAGGTGCCGCAGGACGACGGCGGGCTGGAGCAGCTGTGCGCCGAGGCGATCTCGCGCTTCGGCGAGCGCGACGGCTACCTGCGCCTGATCGTCACGCGCGGCCGCGGGCTGCTCGGCGTCTCGCCTCACACCTGTGAGCGTCCGACCGTGATCCTGATCGCGGCGACGCTGTCGCTGTATCCGCCGGAGGTCTACGAGCACGGTGTCGCGGTCATCACATCGAGCCTGCGCCGCTCGGCCCCCGACAGCGTCCCGCCGCAGATCAAGTCGCTGAACTACCTGACCTCGGTACTGGCGGCGGCCGAGGCGCGGGCCCAGGGCGCGCACGAGGCGCTGCTCCTCAACGGCTCCGGTGAGATCGCCGAGTGCACGGCCGACAACGTCTTCTTCGTCCTGCGCGGCCGCGTCCGCACGCCGCCGGTGTCGGGCGGCGGGCTGGAGGGGATAACGCGCGGCCACGTGATCGGACTGCTCGAGGGCGACGGAGTCCACGTCGAGGAGCAGCCCGTCGTGATCGCCGACGCATGGACGGCGGAGGAGGCGTTCCTGACCGGAACCGGCGCGGAGGTCGTGCCGATCGCAAGCATCGACGGGCGGCCGCTCGCGGCTCCCGGGTCTCTCACGCGCCGCGTTCAGGCGCTCTTCGCGGCATCGCTGCCCGCGACCCAGCCGGTCGCTGCCGTGGGCGCCTGACGGCGTCGCGATCCCTCCGCCCATCCGGCAGGCGCGGCATCGATAACGTGCGACCGATGTTGCTCGGCGTCGATGTCGGCGGCACCTTCACCGACGCGGCCCTGGCCCTGCCGGGAGGCGAGCTGCACACGTCGAAGACGTTGACCACGCCAGCGGATGAGTCGGTCGGGGTGCTCACCGCGATCGAGCTGGCGCTGGCGGCGGCCGGGGCGCGGGCCGCCGAGGTGTCCGCGTTCGCGCACGGCACGACGGTGACCACCAACGCGCTGCTCGAGGGACGCGCCGCGCGCACCGCTCTCGTGGCGACCGAGGGCTTCATCGATCTCATCGATCTGGGGCGTCAGGCGCGGGCGTCGCTGTACCGCCTGTGCGCCGCCCATCCGCCGGCACTCGTACCGCCGGCGCTGCGCTTCGCGGTGCGCGAGCGGACCGGCCCGCACGGCACGATCAGGGCCCCCAGCGGCCTGGCCGAGCTGGGGTCGGAGCTCGAAGCGGCCAGAGTCGAGGCGATCGCCGTCGTGTTGCTGCACTCCTCGGCGCACCCGCGGCACGAGCTCGCCGTCGGCGAGGCGCTGCGGCGGCGGCTGCCGGACGTCCACATCTCGCTCTCGCACGAGGTCAGCGCCACTCCCCGCGAGTACGAGCGCGCGGCGAGCACCGAGATCGACGCGGCGCTCTCGCCGCTGCTGCGCGGCCATCTCGCCAACGTCACCGCGCGCTGCCGGGCGCTCGGTCTGCCCGAGGCGGCCGTGATGCAGTCCTCCGGCGGGCTCACCAGCGCCGCGCGGGCCGCCGCGCACGGAGCCCTCACCGTGCTGTCGGGGCCGGCGGGCGGTGCGCAGGGTGCGCGCCTGGTAGCCGCCGCCGCCGGCGCGCCCGAGGCGCTCTGCTTCGACATGGGCGGCACCTCGACCGACGTCTGCGCGATCGACGCGGGCGGGATCCGCGAGACCGACCGGCGAACGATCGCCGGCCGGCCGCTCGCGCTGGCGAGCCTCGACATCGAGACCGTCGGCGCGGGTGGCGGCTCGATCGGCTGGCGCGACAGCGGCGGCGCGCTGCGGGTCGGCCCACGCTCGGCGGGCGCCTCGCCGGGGCCAGCCGCCTATGGCCGCGGCGGCGTTGAGCCGACGGTCACCGACGCGCACGTGGTGCTCGGTCACCTACCGCTCGATGCGGCGCTGGCGGGCGGCGTTCGGCTCGAACACGAGCTTGCCCTGGCGGCCGTCAGCCGCCTGGCGGCACAACTGGGCGTGGAGCCGCTCCGAGCCGCCGAGGGCATCGTCGCCGTCGCCAACTCGGAGATGCTGCGGACGATGCGCGCGGTCACCGTCGCGCGCGGGATCGACCCTCGGCGCTACACGCTGATCGCGTTCGGGGGCGCCGGCCCGCTGCATGCGACGGCGATCGCGGCGGAGCTCGGGATCGAACGGATCCTCTGCCCGCGCGCCTGCGGCGTGCTCTCCGCTCTGGGCCTTGCGGCGGCTGCGCCGCGGCGCGATGCGACTGGCTCCTTCGAGGCGGCGCATGTCGGACGGCTGCGCGATCGCGCCCGCTCCGAGTTGGGCTGCGAGCCGGTGCTCGAGCGCGTGCGCTACGCCGTGCGCTACCGCGGGCAGTCGTTCGAGCTGTCCGTCGACGGGCCGCTCGATGCCGACGCCGATGAGCTGCGTTCACTCTTCGAGGCGGCCCACGAGCGCGAGTACGGCTTCCGCGAGACCGACGCCGAGGTCGAGCTCGTCACGGTGACGGTCTCGGTCTGGGGCGCGGCCCCCGTGGTCTCGGTGCGGGCCGGCGGCCGGGGCGCGGTCCGTTCGCGAACGCGCGTCTGGCACGAGGGGCGCGAGCTCGAGGCGACGCTGGTCAGCGGCGACCCGGTACCGGGCGAGCGCGTCGACGGCCCGGCGGTCTGCGCGCTGAGCGGCGCGACGCTGCTGATCACACCGGGCTGGCGGGGTCGGGTCGGCGCCGACGGGACGATCGAACTGACGGTGCTGCGGTGAGCGCCGGGGCGCGGCCGCTTGACCCGATCGAGCTGCCGATCGTCCTCGGCGCGCTGCACGCGGCCTGCGAGGAGATGGGCGCGCTGCTGATCCGCTCGGCGCACTCGCCGAACATCAAGGAGCGCCGCGACGCCTCGAGCGCCCTGTTCGACGCTCGGGGGCGGATGATCATGCAGGCCGAGCACATTCCCGTGCACCTGGGGGCGATGCCGGCCGCGGTCGAGGCGGTGCTCGACAACGAGCAGCCGCCCGGGCGCTCCTGGATCCTCAACGACCCGTTCGCGGGCGGCACGCACCTGCCCGACATCACCGTGATCAGCGCTGCGCACCTCGACGGGCGCCTGATCGGCTTCGCGGCCACGCGCGCCCATCACGCAGACGTCGGTGGGCGCACCGCCGGGTCGATGCCGGCCGACAGCCGCAGCCTCGATGAGGAGGGGGTACTGATCGCTCCGCAGCCGTTCGGCGCGGAGCGGATCGAGGCTCTCGTGTCGGCGATGCGCCAGCCGAGCGAGCGCGCCGCCGACCTGCGCGCACAGCTCGCGGCCAACGTGATCGGCGCGCACCGCCTCGCGGAGCTGGCGCGACGGCTCGGGCCGGGCGTGCTCGCCGGGACAGTCGAGTCGGTGTTGGACTACGCGGAGCGTCGGGCCCGCGTAGCGATCGCGTCGCTCGGGGACGGGGTGCGCGAGGCGCGCGACTTCGTGGAGGCGCCGGAGGGCGACCTCGAGTTGCGTCTGCTCGCGACGGTGAACGCAGAAGGGGTGGTGCTCGACTTCGCCGGCAGCGCCGCTCAGCATCCCGGCAACCTGAACTGCCCGCTCGCGGTGACGCACTCCGCGTGCTACTTCGCCGTGCGCGCGCTGACGGACCCGGAGACCCCGCCGAACGCAGGCGCCCACCGGCCGATCGAGATCCGCGCGCCGGAAGGCTCGCTGCTGAACGCCCGGGCTCCAGCCGCCGTCGCGGCCGGCAACGTCGAGACCTCCTCGCGCGTCGCGGATCTCGTTCTCGGGGCGTTCGGCCGCGCGCTCGGCCAGGGCACGATGAACAACCTCACGCTCGGCAACGAGCGCTTCTCCTACTACGAGACGATCGGCGGCGGTCAGGGCGGGTGCCCCGACGCCGAGGGGCCGAGCGCCGTGCACGTCGCGATGAGCAACACGCTCAACACGCCGGTCGAGGCGCTCGAGCGCGCCTATCCGCTGCGGGTCGTGCGCTACGCGCGCCGCTGGGGGTCTGGCGGGGCGGGGCGCTTTCGCGGCGGCGACGGGGTCGTGCGCGAGCTGGAGGCGCTCGAGCCGATGCAGTTCTCGCTGATCGCCGAGCGACGGCGGCACGCCCCGCGCGGCGCCGACGGCGGCGCGGACGGAGCGCCGGGGCGCGACAGCCTCGACGGCGATCCGCTGGCGGGCAAGTCGACGGGGATGCTGGCGGCTGGCTCGTGCCTGCGGATCGAGACGCCGGGCGGCGGCGGCTGCGGAGCGCCACCGGCGTGAGCGCCTTCGTGCACACGGTTGGCGAGGGCCTCTCGAACGCCTTCCTGATGGCCTGGCAGGTGTGGTGGGCACTGGTTCTCGGCTTCGCGGTGTCGGCGATCGTCCAGGCGTGGGTGCCACGCGAGCGCGTCGAGGCGGCGCTCGGCGGCGCCGGCCCGCGACCGCTCGGGTTGGCAACGGGGCTCGGGGCGGCCTCGTCCTCGTGCAGCTACGCGGCGGTGGCAATCGCCAAGTCGCTGTTTCAGAAGGGCGCGTCGGCCTCCTCGGCGCTGGCATTCCAGTTCGCCTCGACGAACCTCGTCGCCGAACTGGGGGTCGTGATCTGGGTTCTGATCGGGTGGCAGTTCACGCTCGCGGAGTTCCTCGGGGGGCTGGTGCTGATCGCGGTGATGGCGTTCCTGCTGCGCGCGTTCGTCTCACCGGCCGCCGAGGCGCGGGCGCGCCGGCACGCCGAACTGGCGGACGCGGGACACCAGCACCACAGCGCCGGCGGGTCGCTCGGTGTCCGCGAGCGCCTGCGCTCGCTCGACTCCTGGTCGGACGTCGCACACAACTTCGCCAACGACTGGGCGATGCTGTGGAAGGAGATCACGCTCGGCTTCCTGCTCGCCGGTTTCATCGGCCTGCTGGGCAACGACTTCTTCAACGGGCTGTTCATCCGGCACGCGCCGAGCGCTCTGCGCCTCGTCGAGAACGTCGTCGTCGGGCCGCTCATCGCGGTGCTCAGCTTCGTGTGCTCGGTCGGCAACGTGCCGATCGCCGCCGTGCTGTGGTCCGGCGGGATCGGCTTCGGCGGCGTGATCGCGTTCATCTTCGCCGACCTGATCGTGCTGCCGATCGTCCTGGTCTACCGCAAGTACTACGGCGGCGGGTTCGCGCTGCGAATCACCGCGCTGCTGTTCGTGACGATCGTGATCGCGGCGCTGGTCGTGGATCTGCTGTTCAGCGGGCTGGGGCTGATCCCTCACGCGCACCCGACTCGCGGCCACCTGTTCGGAGCCGTCCGGGTCGACTACCGGCTGTTCACCAACATCGCCGGCGCGGTGGTGTTCGCCGGGCTGTCCGCGCTCACGCTTCGGCGGGGCGCCACCGACCCGGTCTGCGGCATGAAGGTGGACCGCAGCAAGGCACTGCGGCTGCGGCTCGGTTCGCGCACGTTCTATTTCTGCGGCGAGCACTGCCGCAGCCGCTTCGAAGCCGAGCACGGAGTGGGCGAGAGGGACGTCTGAGGAGCGGCGCGCCGGCGGCGCTCAGGCGGCGCTGTTGAGGGCGGCCGGGTGGGCCGCGTCATCGCCCGCGAGGTCGTCGGCTGCACTCGTGGCCGGCACCCAGCGCCCCAGCACCTCGACAAGCGTGTGCGACCGCACGGGCTTCGTGATGTAGTCGTCCATGCCGGCCTCCAGGCAGCGCTCGCGGTCGCCCGTCATCGCGTGCGCGGTCATCGCGATCACCGGCGTGTGCCGACCGTCGGCGCCCTCGGAGCTACGCAGCTCCCTGGTCGCTTCGTAGCCGTCCATCCCCGGCATCTGGCAGTCCATCAGCACGGCGTCGTAGTGCTGGACGGAGAGCGCCCGCAGGGCCTCGTTCGCGTTGTCGACGAGATGCGCGCGGAAGCCGGAGCGCTCGAGCACCCGGCCGGCGACGATCCGGTTGACCTCGCTGTCCTCCACGACCAGGACGAGACCACGATCCCGGGCGCCCCCCGGCGCCGCCGGCGTACCCGACCGGCCGGCCGGCACGGCGGACGCGTCGACCACGGGCGCCTCGATCCGGCGCACAACCGGTTCCTCGACAGACTCGCCCAGACTGCCGTCCTCTCCCGTCGCGCTTGGCAGCGTCAGCTCGAACCAGAACCGGCTGCCCTGGCCAGGCTCGCTTTCGGCGCCGATCGTGCCACCCATCAGCTCGACGAGCTCCTTGGCGATCGCGAGACCGAGGCCGTTGCCGCCGTAGATGCGCGTGGTGGATACGTCGGCCTGCGTGAACGGCTCGAACATGCGCTCGAGCATCGGCGCATCGATCCCGATTCCCGTGTCGCTGACTTCGAAGAGGATGCCGTCACCCTGCGGCTCGGAGCGGCTGAGGTGCACGTCGACCGACCCCGCGGAGGTGAACTTGACCGCGTTGGAAGCCAGGTTCATCAGCACCTGACGCAGCCGCGAGCCGTCGCCGTTCACGCGCCTCGGCACGTCCCCGTCGATCTGCACACGCAGTTCGATGCCCTTGGCGCGGGCCTCGAGATCCGCCGGTGCGCACGCCTGCTCGACGGTGTCGCGAAGATCGAAGGCGACCTCGTCGAGCTCGAGGCGGCCCGTCTCCATCGTCGAGATGTCGAGGATGTCGTTGATGATCGCGAGCATGTGTTCGCTGGAGCGACTGACCTGCTGGGCGTAGGTGCGCTGCTCCTCGTCGAGCGGCGTTTCGAGCAGCAGCTCGTTCATCCCGATCACCCCGTTCATCGGGCGTGCGGATCTCGTGACTCACGTTGGCCAGGAACGCGGACTTCATCTTCGAAGCCTCGACCGCCTCGTCGCGTGCCTGGCGATAGGCGTCGTTGAGCTCCAGCAGGCTTTCGAGGCGCTCGCGACGCTCGCGGGCGAACATCGCCACGAGCCCCAACAGCGGCAGCAATGCGAGCGGCGCCAGGGGGGTCTGCTTGATGTCGTAGGCGACGAGCAGCGCGATGCCCGATAGCCCGGCGTCGACGACGTAGACCCAGCTGTCCGCCAGCTGAGCCACGAGCGTGGCGCCGCTTCCCGAGCGCGAAGCGCAGGCCCGAGACGGCAAAGTCGACGGCGAACTGGGCTGCGAGCGCCGCCACCAGAAGCGCCGGCGAGGCCCGCACAGGGGACACGTTGGCGACCGCGAAGACGGCAACGGGCCCGATCGCCCACCAGGCGTTCCCGACCGACTGCCCAAGCCGGCTGAAGCGGCGCCTGCCCCCTGAGCATGTCGGGCACCCTTGCCACCATCGACGCCAGCACCACCGCCAGTGGGACCAGCGCCAGCGGCATCGCGAAAAGCAGCGGTACGAACGCGAGCTGTGCCGGAACGGTGAAGCCGAACGGCGTGTCGACGCGCACCTGCAGGGCCGCCGCGAGCACGAGGAAGCAGATCACGGCCGGCAGGAATGCGAAGGCGTGCGGTGGCGCCAGGATCCACACGCCGGCCACCGCGACGGCGAACGCGGCGCCGACGCCGGCTTCGACTATCCGCTCTCGGGCCGTCATCCGGGCACCCGGCTGTTGCAGGGTGTCGGCGATGACAGCCTGCAGCTCGAGGCTCAGCTGGCCCAACATACCCTTCGTATCGACCTATCCGACGGCGATCTTTACGCCGGTGGGCAAAGGGATTTTCGGCCGCCGATCGGCACCGTGGCGTCGCTGGGTCGCGAGGTGCGCGCGACGTCGGATCGCGGGCCTCGCAACGAGCGCCGATGCCCGCTGCGAGACCCGCGTTTGGAGGATCGCAGTCCGCTGTCCCGCGGCGAGGCCGCGGGACAGCGGACTGAGCTCTCAGTGCTTCAGGCGGGGATCGACGAACACGTCGTCGATCTGCGACGTGCCGCCGCTCGCCGTGAAGCGAAGCGCCATCTGAGCCGTGTTGTTGCCAGAAAGCAGCGAGGCGATCTTTCCGCCGGTGTGCATGGCCACGGACGGCGACCAGCTCGGGTCACCGCTGACCGTGCCCACGGTGAACGGAAGCTGTTTGCCGGCCACCGTGTAGACGACCTGGACGGTGAGGCTCGCCGCCGAACTCTTGTTCAGCGCGAAGAACCGGAAGTAGGTGTCGGAGCCGTCCACGCACACGAACGGGGTCTGCACGCTTGCTCCGGCGGGCAGCGCCAGCGAGTGGGATCCGAGCGTCCCGGTCGCCGCGAACGGCTCGCTGCCGGCCACCGTGGCCGCGCCTCCGCTGAGCGTCCAGCCCGTCAGGCTGCTTTCGAAGTTCCCGCCCGGCACGAGCCAGTAGTAGCTGCTGTCCTTCCACTGCAGGAACGGCTGGCTGAGCGTGGTAGTGCCGCACGGCGTGGTGGCGGTCGTAGTCGCCGCCTGCGCCGAGGCGATTGGCAGCGCGGTGATTGCAAGGCCGCCGAGCACGCCGGCCGTCAGCAGGAGGCGGCGCAGCGAATGCCGGGGCGCGGATCCGGCTGAGAACGATGACATGGTTTGCCTTTCTTGGCGGTCCAGCGACCGGTGACCGGTGTGGTCTGGTCCTTGGTTCGGCGATGCCCGGTGGGGCGCGTCGCCCTTGTGAAGTCGTTGGTGGGTCGGATGGTCGGCCACAGAGGTGATGCCGACCGTTCCATGTTGAGGGCAACATCGTCCTATGCCAAGCGAACTAAACGACTGTCGTAGAGGGGGCCGGGTGGCCAGGAAGGGGTCAAACGGGTCAGCGGGGACCCGCGTCGCGCGAAAGGATCCGGGCACCCCGGGCGCAGACCCGTGCTGGGCCGCCGTCAGGCGTCGGGCGCAGGCGCCGCGAGCGAGCGGCGGGCGCGCGCGTCGAGCGGTCTGTCGCTCTCGTCGAGGCCCATCCAGATGTAGAGCTGGATAAAGACGAAGAGCGTCATCGAAAGCGACCCGGGAACCAGCATCACCCCGCCCGCGAGCTGCTGGTCGGTGAGCGCTGAGATGCCGCCGGGGCGATGGCTGAGCTGCGCATACGCCGGATAGAGAGGCGAGGAGGCGAAGATCAGCACGAGCGAAACGATCCAGCTGACGATCGCGCTCGCGACGACGTAGTAGACGCGATGGATCGACCGCAGACGCGCCCGCAGCGGGGGGGAGTCGAGCACCTGCGCCCACAACAGCACCCCAAACACGAGAAAGGTCATGTGCTCGAGGTCATGTACCGCCCGGTCGCGCACCGCGAGGTCGTAGGCGGCGGGCAGGTGCCACGCAACGAGGTTCGCGTTGAAGACGATCCAGACCGGCGCCGGCCGAGCGAGCAGCCGTCCCAGAGTGCGCAGCGGGGCGCACCAGCGCGAGCGGCTGAGCGCTCCGGCGACGGATCTGCGGAAGCCAAGCGGCAGCGGACGCCAGATCGACGGCCAGGGCCTGCCCAGCACGATCAGCGGGGCGGCGACCGTCAACAGCAGCACGTGCTGGACCATGTGAACCCAGAACAGCTTCTCCGCGAGCGTGTCGATTGGCGACGCCAGCGCGGCGAGGATCACCAGCAGCCCGATGTAGAAGGAGATCGCCCGCCAGCGTTCGCGCCGGCTGCGGCGCCGTCCCAGCAGACGCACGGCCCGATGCTCGCCGAGCACGTGCAGGCAGGCGACCAGCGAGACGATCGCGAGCGGTAGGTCTACCGCGTCCGGCATCGTGACGCGACGGGCGGTACTTTCACGGCCCGTGCAGCGCGGGCGGCGGATCCTCGCTGCCTGCTGCCGCGTGACTCGTCGCCTCGACGGCCTCGCCACGACCGCGGCGGAGCGCCACCCACCAGATTCCAAGAACGACAATCACCAAGCCGATCGGTACGACGAGCGTCAGCACTCCCGCACCCGTGCTGGTGCCGGCGGAGGCAAGTTGGATCATCGTGGTGGTCACTTGACGAGATAGAGGAGGACGAAGGCGAACAGCTCGACGAGCGCCATCACGTACATGTAGACCACACACGCGTCGGCGCTCGGGCGCAGCAGGCTTGACGGCGCGGCGACCTGACCCTGGGCGCTGGGCGGCTGGCGCAGCGACTGCGCCCACAGCGTCTCGATCCAGTAGACGGCGCCGAGCCAGAACACGCCGAACACCACGGTGAAGCCGAAGAACACGCTCGCGAGACCGCCGCCGCTCGCCCCGAAGGAGAGGTTGAAGTACTCGCTCACCTGCACGACTACCGCGGCTATCGCGAGCACGAGCGCGAGCAGCGCGCCGATGCGCCATGGGGAGCTTCTACCGTCATCGAGCGCGCGGCGAGCGACCTCGAACGCAACGGTGGAGCCCAACACGCAGAGGAAGATCGCCACACCGAACGCGGTTGGCGGGTTGCTGTGAGCGACGTGGAAGTCGTGGTTGGTGTTCAGAGCACGCAGATAGAAGAACGCGAACACGAACGCCATGAAGAGGAAGACAACTGCGCTTGCGAGCAGGCGCGCTCCGACCGCCAGGTTCGCTCCGAGGACCGCCGGGTCCTCGGCGTCGGCGACGAGGCTCTCCCGCACGCTCATGCGAGGCTGCCTTCCCCGGCAACGACTCGCGGGCCGAAGTCGGCGACCGCCGGGGCCTCGGGCAAACCGTAGCCGTAGGGGTGCGAGGTGATCGTCGGGATGCGCTCGAAGTTGTAGACCGGCACGGGCGAGGGCAGCTGCCATTCGAGTGACTTCGACCGCCACGGGTTGGACTCTGCGCGTTCACGCCGAAACACCAGCGACCACACGAGGTTGCCCAGGAAGACCAGCATCGAAAGGCCCAGACAGAAGGCTGCGATCGAGACGAACACGTTCAGCGTGTGCAGGTCGGCGTTGTAGCTCGACACGCGCCGCGGCATGCCGAGCATGCCGGCCGCGAACAGCGGGAAGAAGGTCAGGTTGAAGAACACGAACATCGTCCAGAAGTGGACCTTGCCGAGCTTTTCGTTGAGCTTGTACCCGGTGATCTTGGGCAGCCAGAAGTAGAGGCCGCCCATCAGCGCAAAGACCAGGCCGCCCATGATCGTGTAGTGGAAGTGGGCCATCACGAAGTAGCTGCCGTGCGTCACCACGTCGCTCGTGACGTCGGAGAGGAAGACGCCGGACAGGCCGCCGATCAGGAAGTTGAAGAAGAAGGCCAGCGCGAAGAGCATCGGCACCGTGAAGCGGATACGCGCCTTCCAGAGCGTTCCCATGCCGTTGAGGAAGATGATGCCGGTCGGGATCGAGATCAGCTCGGTCGTGAACATGTAGAACGGGCGCAGGTCCGAGTTGATGCCACTCATGAAGAGGTGGTGCTGCCAGACCATGAAGCTCATCAGCGCGACGCCGAACATGCCGGCGACCGCGAGCCGGTAGCCCCACAGCGGCTTCCGCGCGAACACGGGCAGGATCTCGAGCACTATCCCGAAGCCGGGCAGAGCGAGGATGTAGACCTCCGGGTGGCCGAAGAACCAGAAAAGCTCGGACCACAAGAACGGGCTGCCGCCGGAGCTGGCGATGAAGAACGAGGTCTCGACGGTGCGGTCGAATACGACCATGATCAGCGCCGCGAGCAGCACCGGCGCCGCCAGCACTGCGAGGACCGACGTCGTCACCATCCCCCAGACGAAGATCGGCAGCCGGTTCCAGTGCATTCCCGGCGCGCGGAGCGTCATCACGGTCGCGATCATGTTCAGGCCCACCAGCGCCAGCGATATGCCGATGAGCGCGAACGACACGATGTATGCGTCGATGCCTGCCCGTGCCTGATCGGCGAGCGTGGCGTAGCCGGTCCAGCCGGTGGGGAAGCCGCCGAGCAGGATCGCCGACAACAGGACGAAGCCGGCGAGCACGGTGAGCCACATGGTCAGCGACTCGATCCGCGGGAACGCCATCCGCCGCGAGCCGATCATCAGCG
Source organism: uncultured Solirubrobacterales bacterium (assembly GCA_963830975.1). Classification (GTDB taxonomy): domain Bacteria; phylum Actinomycetota; class Thermoleophilia; order Solirubrobacterales; family Solirubrobacteraceae; genus Palsa-513. Next base: position 1,493,488 of record CAWHOI010000004.1, on the reverse strand, counting down.
GCACCAGGTAGTTGCCGAGCGGGCCGAGCACGCCCGCCGACATCATCATCAGCATCATCGTGCCGTGGAGGCCGACGAGCGTCAGGTAGTTTCCGGCCGGGATCAGCGTCGCGTTCGAGCTGGTCAGCTCGGTGCGGATGAACATCGCGTTGAGGCCCGCTACGAAGAAGAAGAACAGCACCGCGACGAGGTACTGGATCGCGACGACCTTGTGGTCGGTGCAGAGACGCAGATAGCGCCACGCGCCGTGTTCCTCGCGCTCGCGCAGAGTCGCCGGTCGTCCCGCGAGTCGCCCGAGCGGGTAGTTGAAGAAGCCGAGTCCGATCAGCCATCCGAGCGTCGCGAATCCGAACCCCATCAGAATCGCCACGTCATCGGAGTCAGTCTCGCTCTGGGCGCTCGAGTTGATTCCGATGCGTGACCCGATCCAGTGTCCGAGGACGTAGCCGCCGATGCTCAGCGCCACTGCCCAGAAGACGTTGTAGCCGAGCAGCTGGCGCCAGGCTGAAGGCCTCCTGAGGTGTGTTTCGCTCACAGAGATGCTGGCTGATTCCATGTCAGGGTGCGTTTCGTAGGGGGGTTGGGATGTAGACGCGGGCGTACGGCGGGAGCGTCTTCGTAACGGCGGCGTTCGCGCGCTCCTGCGCGGCGATCCAACTTGCGAAGGCGGAGCCACCGAGGACGTGCCCGGTGGTGTTCATGTGGCCATGCCAGAGCCCGCAGAGCTCGTCGCAGCGCACCTGAAAGGCACCGGTGCGCAGTGGCTTGGCGAATGCGATGTTGTCGGCGCCCTGCACCGCATCGGCCTTCACACCGAGTTCGATCGCCCAGAAGGAGTGGATGACATCGAGCGATGTGACGTGGAACTCGATCTCGCGGTTGACCGGCAGGTCAAGCGTGGTCGTCTCGACGCCACCGTAGCTTGGGTAACGGAACGTCCACAGCCACTGTTGGCCGATCACCTGAACCTGGAGCGCACCGCGCCAGTCGGCCGGCTTGGCGACCGGGTTCGGTCCCTCACCCCCGCCGGCGCCGCCCGTGGTCAGCAGGTCGACCGTGCCGAACACAGCAAGACCCAGCACGAGCGCACTCGTGGCGATCAGCCAGGTGGCCTCGATCCGCCGGTTGCCCGTGATCGGTGGTCCATCGACCACCGCCGGTCCGCTCTGGCGGAAGACCGTCACGGCGTAGCCGAAATACACCCAGATCATCAGCACGATCGGCGTTGCGAGCGCTGTCAGGACAACGTCCACCGTGTGCTGGTCGCGTGTCTGCTGGCTCATCGAACCGGGCGGAATGTGTGGTCCGACGACGAAGATGACCAGTGGTAGCACGATCAAAGTGGTGAGCGCCCAGATCGCCGCGATCCGCACGCCGTGGCGTGGCTCGGCGCCCCGTCCTCCGGCCACGGCCGCCGCCTCGCTCACGACACCTCGATCAGGCCACTCATGTAGCCAATCGTCTGCATCGGCCCGCCGTTGCCGAACAGCGTCGCTGCGCCGCAGGGGACGAAGCACTGCCAGCGGTAGGTGCCGGCAGCCGGTGCGCGGAAGCTGAACGTGATCGTCTCGTGTGCCTGAGCGAGCGTGCAGGGCGCGACGCTGCAGGTGTTCTTCGCGTTGGGATCGATGCCCGGCAGCGGCACGTTGACGTCGATGTCGGGGATCGTGAACGTGTGCGCGGCATCGTCGGGATTGATGCCGTGCACCGGCGTGCCGTTGACGATCTCGACGTCCCCGGTCGTCCCGCTCACGCCGGAGAGGAAGTTGTTGCGCAGGCCGCTGGCGCTGTCGTACTGGTAGACGGTCACCGTGACGAGGGCGTGCGCCCGGACCTTGAAGATCGTCGTGTGCTGCCAGCGCCCGCTCGGGTCCTTGGCGAGATAGCTGACCCAGTCCGGGAACGGGTGGTGCCCGTACGTCGGCACCGTCTGCAGCGTCAGCCGCTCGGATCCGCCGCTGCCAGCCGCCGCGATCGCCGACGGTCCGGCGGTGAGGAAGAAGATGAAGTAGAGGACTGCGAGCGCGATCAGCACGGCGAACGCCGCACCCACCGCTAGTGCCCGCACCCTCACGCCGGGTGTTTTATCGGCAGGTGCGGATGATTACAAGGACGCGGCAGCAAGAATTTACGCAGTTCTAACGACAACGCGGAAAGCGGCCGGCGTCGAAATCGACAGGTAGGCTGCAAATCGATGCACGGGCAGCCGTCCTGGCGGCGCTGGGCGCTGACGGCGCTGCTCGCCGTCGCGCTCGTGGCCGCCGCCATCCCGGCGTTGCGCTCCTCCGCCGGTCGCGCACCGCGCCCCGCTCCCCCACTGCCCACAGAGGTGCTGCGGGGACCGCGCGTTTCGCTGGCCTCGCTGCGCGGCCGGCCGGTGGTCGTAAATTTCTGGGCGAGCTGGTGCGGTGCTTGCACGCGAGAGGCGCCCGCGCTCGAGCGGCTCTCGCGCCTCGCGCCCGAGCACGCAGCCGTCGTCGGGGTCGACCTGAACGACACGCATGCTGGTGCGATGCGGTTCCTGCGGCGCTTTGAACAGACCTACCCGATCCTGGTTGCCAACGGCGGCCTGGTCAGCTCAGGCTACGGGCTTGTCGGCCTGCCCACCAGCTACGTGATCGATGGCCGCGGACGCATCGTCGCGACGCTGCGGGGTGCGCAGACCGTCGCGTCGCTGATGCGCGCCCTCCGCGGTGTGGCCAGCTGAGCACGGTACGCAGGGGGCCGGGCCGGCCAGTCGCTAGACTCGCGCTCGGGCCGCCATGGCGACCGACTTCGAGCCAACAAACGACGCGAGCGTCCGCGGGCCGAGAGGCTCTGCGTTCAGGCGTCGGGACCTGCTTTTCCTTGCCGCCTTCCTGGCGGCGGCCGGCGTGCTCGCCTACGTGCTGATCCCGAGCCCCGGCAAGCCGAAGGTTCTCGGCGCGGCGACAGGAACGAGCGGCGGCTATGCCGGCCTGCCGCTGCAACACCCCAAGGCGGCGCCGCCGCTCGTGCTCAAGAACTACCTCGGCCAGACGTTCAACATCGCCGACTATCGGGGCAAGGCCGTGCTGGTGACATTCCTCTACACCCACTGCCCGGACGTGTGCCCGCTGATCACCTCGAACCTGCACCTGGCGCTGGAGCGGATGCCTGCCAGCGAGCGCCGCCAGGTTCAGATCGTGGCCGTTTCGGTCGATCCGCGCGGCGACACACCGGCCACCGTGGCCCAGTTCCTCGCTGCTCACGAGATGACCGGACGGATGCAGTACCTGATCGGCTCGGCGAACGTGCTGTCGAACGTGTGGGCGCAATGGGGGGTTGGTTCCCAGCGCGACAGCGGCAACCCGGAGCTGGTCGCGCACACCGCGCTGATCTACGGCATCACCGCGCACGGCAAGATCGCGACGGTCTACCCGTCGAACTTCGCCCCTTCGGAGATCGTGCACGACGTGCCGCGGCTGGCTGCGGCATGACCGCCGCCGCAACGGCAGGCAACGCGCCGACTCGGATCGTGGGTCGCGCGTGAGCGCGTCTGACGGCGAGCGCGACCTGGAGCGCGCCGCCGCCAGCCTCGCGGGCCGCCTGCCGGCCGCGCTCGGCGGGCTCGCTCGCCTTGCCTACAACTACCGCTGGGCCTGGCGGGCCGGCGGCGAGGAGCTGTTCCGGAGCGTCGATCCGGGCTGTTGGGCGAGCGTCGGCGCCAACCCGGTCGCGCTTCTGCAGGAAGCGTCCGCCGAGGCCCTGGCACGTGCGAGCGCTGATCGCCGGCTGCTTGGGCAGATCGAGGAGGCCGAGGCCGAGCTCGCATCGGAGCTGGACGCACCGGCCGCGCTGGGACCGGGGAGGCAGCAGAGCGTTCGCGCCTTCTTCTGCGCCGAGTTCGGCGTGCATCAATCGCTGCCGATCTACTCCGGCGGTCTGGGAGCACTTGCCGGGGACCTGCTGAAGCAGTCATCCGACGACGCGCTGCCGCTGGTCGGGATCGGCCTGTTCTACCGGCAGGGATACTTCCGCCAGCGTCTCGACGCCGGCGGCCTGCAGCACGAGTACTGGGTCGACACCAACCCCGACCGGCTCCCGCTGGCGCTCGTGACGGGCGCGGACGGAGCGCCTCTGACCGTGAGCGTGCCGATCGCCGGCGACGACGTCCGCGCCCAGATCTGGCGCGTCAACGTGGGCCGCGTCGCGCTGTACCTGCTCGACAGCGACCGCCCCGAGAACACGCGCGCGGGGCGCTGGATCACCGCCCGCCTGTACGTGGGGGACGCCGAGCTGCGGCTCGCGCAGTATCTGCTGCTGGGCGTGGGCGGCGTGCGTGCACTGGCGGCGATGGGAATCGACGCGAGTCGGCTGCACCTCAACGAGGGGCACGCCGCCTTTGCCGCGTTGGAGCTCGCGCGCGGCGCTCTGGCGGGCGGCGCGGACCTGGAGCAGGCGCTCGAGACGGTGAGACCGCGGGTTGCGTTCACGACGCACACGCCCGTGCCGGCCGGCAACGACACCTATCCGATCGGCCAGGTGGCGGAGGCGGCGGGCGGCTTCGCCGAGCAGATCGGGATCGGCGTCGATGACCTCGCGCGACTTGGGCGCTCCCATCCGGAACAGGCGGCCGAGCTGTTCGGGATGACGCAGCTCGCTCTGCGGACCTCGGCCAGCGCCAACGCGGTGAGCCGCCGCCACGGCCAGGTGGCCCGCGAGATGTGGCGTGATTTGTGGCCCGAGCTGGACGTTGAGCAGGTTCCGATCACCCACGTCACGAACGGTGTGCACGTTCCGACGTGGATCGGCCCGCAGATGCGCGCACTGCTCGACCGCCACCTGCCGGACGGCTGGCTGATGCAGGCTGGACAGGAGGCCGTCTGGGATGCCGTGGAGAACATCCCCGCCGCCGAGCTCTGGCGCGCGCGCTGCGAGCAGCGAGCCCGGCTCGTCTCGGCCGTGCGCGACCGCAGCGTCGCCGAGCGCCTCGGACGCGGCGATCCGCTCGACTACGCGCGGGCGGCGGCCGAATGCTTCAGCCCCGAAGTGCTCACGGTCGGCTTCGCCAGGCGTCTCGCGACCTACAAGCGCCTGGGGCTGCTCGTCTCTGACCACGAGCGCGCGCGCGAGATGCTGAGCGGCGAGCGGCCGATCCAGATCGTGCTGGCGGGCAAGGCGCACCCGCGTGACGAGGAGGCCAAGCAGATGCTGCAGGCGCTGTTCGAGCTGAAGACGCTGCCCGAAGTGGCGGAGCGCGTCGTGTTCCTCGACGACTACGACCTGGCCAGTGCGGCGCTGCTCGTGCAGGGCTGCGACGTGTGGGTGAACGTCCCGCGACCCCCGCTGGAGGCGAGCGGGACGAGCGGGATGAAGGCCGCGATCAACGGCGGCCTTCATCTCAGTGTGCTCGACGGCTGGTGGGCGGAGGCCTACGACGACGCCATCGGCTGGGCGCTTTCCGGTGAGGTCGACGCCGACCTCGAGGCTCAGGACGCCCGTGACGGCGCCGAGCTGCAGCGGATCCTGCGCGAGCAGGTCGTGCCGCTGTTCTACACCCGCGACGATGACGGCCTGCCGCAGGGCTGGCTCACGCGGATGCGCGCGTCGCTGCGCACGCTGGCGCCGGCGTTCAGCGCCCAGCGGATGCTCAGCGACTATCGCGAGCGGATCTATCGCGACTGACGGCGCGGCGCGGGTGCGAGCGCGATCGCGGGCGCACGCGTGGCCGCTTCACCTGCGCCAATGCGGATGAGAGGACTCGAACCTCCACAGAGTTACCTCCACACGGACCTGAACCGTGCGCGTCTACCAATTCCGCCACATCCGCGGGCAGCGGGCGACGATATCGCACCGGCGGCCGGGGGCGGCGAATGGAGCCTCTGGTAGCCTCAGGCCCCCTCCACGCGCCGCTATCGTCTAGGGGACTAGGACGCCGCCCTCTCACGGCGGAAACCCGGGTTCGAATCCCGGTAGCGGTACTGGATCGGCCCAGCGACGGCGAGGCCGAGGACCGGCGGCGGACGCCCGCTACGGGCCGCCAAACAGCGGTTGCAGCGCCATAACATCGTTCACGTACCGCCGCGTGACCGAGAGCACGCCGTCGCTGCGGACCGACGCTAGGCCCTGGTAGTAGCCGGCCACGGCTAGTCGCACGTCGCCTCGCGTGGCGAGCAACAGGGAGTGCAGGAACAGGACGCCGGCGCGGACGTTGTCGAGCGCGGACGCGGGGCCAGCGGGTCTCCCATTGTGAGGGTGTCCTGGATCCAGGCCCAGGTGCCCGGCAGGATCTGCATCACGCCACGGGCGCCGGCGGCCGAGACCTCGTCGTTGTTGAATCCGCTCTCCTGCCAGGCGACCGCCGCGGCGAGGAAGCTGGGCACACCGTTCTCGGCGGCGATCTGGTCGACCTCGGGGGCGGTGACGCGCTCGGCCGTGGGGTACGGCGGGCCGCCTGTCGAGGCCGCCGCCGCGGGGAGATTGATCGACTCGCCGATGATGAGAAGCGCGTCGGGGGGGAGGTGGTTGAGGGTGGCGAGGCTGTCAGTGCTGATGCCGGCGTGCGCCGCGAGGCCGCTCAGGGTGTCGCCCGGACGGACCGTGTACCGCGTGAGCGCTGGGGCCGCGGCGGCGGTGCTCGCCGCCGTTCCAGGAAGCATGATCGTGGCGCCCGCGATCAGGAGCGCGTCGGGGCGCAGGTGGTTGAGGGCGGCTAGGCGGTCTGTGCTGATGCCGGCCCGGGCCGCGAGGCCGCTCAGCGTGTCACCGGCGAGCACCCTGTACGCGTGTGAGACCGCGGGCGCGGCCGGACGCGGCGACCCGCCCGCGGCGCTTCCGCGCAACCCAGCGCCCGCGGGCGGTATCCGCAACACCGAGCCCGCGATCAGGAACGCCGTGGGAGCGAGGCGGTTCGCGCCGGCGAGTGCGTCGATCGATACGTGGCTCGAGGCGGCCAGTGAGGTCAGCGTCTCCCCGGGGGCAACGACGTGGTGGAGGTCCGCGCGCGCGGCCGCGGGAACGATGAGCCCGGCCGCCAGCGCGAGCGCCGGGACGATCCGCAAACGCATTCGCTGCAGTGTGGCGGCGGCGGGGCGAGCTGGGAACCGCTGCACGGCGGCGTTCACGAACGGCTCGCGACGAAAGCGGGCCGGGACGTCAGCCGCCGGCGCCGGCGTCGTCGTCGGCCGGTTCGTCCTCGCCCATGTCGCGGTCTTCCATGGCGCGGCGCTCTGCCCCCGCGCCTGTGTTGCGCGGACGATCCGGCCCGGCCCACGAGGCTGGGGGATCACTGGCCGGGAACGAGTCGGCGTCCGTCTCGTCGGGCGTGGCGGTCGGATTTGCGCGGTGATCGGACATAACGTCTCCTTCGCTCGAGGGGGCCTGTTCCGTTACCCGCGAACCATGCGCCGCATCCGCCGAATCGACGGGAGCCCTCGAGGAACGCGTTCGCCGCGTCGGGCGTCCGACTAGGCGCTGCCCGCCAGCAGCTGCTTGGCGGACGGCAACGCCTCCGTGATCGGCGAGCCGCTGCTGTGGGCCTGGCTCTCGATCGAGCTGACGGCGCTCTCGGCGGAGCCGATCGTCGCGGCGTCGAGGCTGTGTCCCTTGACCTTGGAGACGATCGTGTTGAACAGCGCGACGACCGCGGTCAGCGGCGAAACGAGCACCTTCAGGACCTTGTTCTGCTGGGCGTCCTGGAGCGCGAGCTTCGTCTCGTGGTAGACGAACAGCGCGGCGGCGCCGGCCTCGAGGTAGTTCTTCAGCTTGGAGAAGATGCCGCCGCTCGTGAACTTCCCGGCCTTGAACGGCAGGTAGATGAAGTGGTGGAACGCGCCGAACGCCAGGCCGGCATGGAAGATGAACTTGGGCACCGCGAGCAGGCTCTGCTGGTGCGCGCTTGCGATCGCGACGATCGCGGCCGGCCTCGGGGCGGCGCCATGGGCGCCGGCGAGCGCGGGCGTGAAGGCGAGCGTGGCGGCGGTGAGCGCGATCGCGATCAGGCGTGTGCGGTGCATCTGGGACCCCCGGGACGGATGGACGGTTGATCGCTGACGCTAGCGGATCGCCAGGGCCGGCCGGGCGACCCGCGCGCCGCCGCTCCCCATAGGCTCCGGCGAATGTTTGCGTCGATCCCCAGTCCATCGGCCAACGGCTTCCACCTCGGTCCGCTGTTCGTGCACGCCTACGGCCTGGCGTACGTCGTGGCCGTGACGGCCGCGGTGATGCTGACGCGGCGGCGCTGGGAGGCGATCGGCGGCAAACGGGAGCTGGTCTACGACGTCGCCCTGTGGGGCTTCCCGGCCGGCGTCATCGGCGGGCGTCTCTACTTCCTTGCGACCAGCTGGAACGAGGTCCCGCCTCACTGGTGGGGGCCGTTCGCGATCTGGAAGGGCGGGCTCGGGATCTGGGGCGGCATCGCCCTCGGCTCGCTGGTCGGGCTGTGGCGCGTGCGACGCTCCGGAGCCAGCCTGCCGGTGTTCATGGACGCCGGCGCGCCCGGCCTGCTCGTGGCGCAGGCGATCGGGCGGATCGGCAACTACTTCAACCAGGAGCTGTTCGGCGGGCCGACCACGTTGCCGTGGGGCCTGCAGATCGACCTCGCCCATCGCCCGGCCGGATACCTCCAATACGCGACCTTCCAGCCGACCTTCCTCTACGAGATGATCTTCGACCTCGCCCTCGCGGCGTTCCTGATCTGGCTGGGCCGCACCGGCAAGATCAGGCCGCCCGGCCTGTTCGCGCTCTACGTGGCCGGCTACAGCGGCTTTCGCATCTGGGAGGAGACGCTGCGGATCGATCCCTCGCACTATCTGTTCGGGCTGCGGCTGAATCTGTACGTCGCTTCGCTGTTCACGCTGGCCGGGCTCGCGTGGTTCGTGTGGATCCAGCGTCGGGCGCCGCCGCCCGCGCGCCGGCCGGCCTGAGGTTCCCGCGCTCAGCTCGACGCCGAAGCGCGCCGCAGTCCGACGTTGGCGCACTCGACGCAGACCGACTCGGGGATCAGCCCGACTCGCATCAGCAGCGCGAACAGCTCGCAGCCGACGCAGACGGCGAAGATCGACTCCAGGCCGCTCGCGACGATCATCGCGGCCAGCAGCACGATGGCCACCGTGTCGTCGTGGCCGACCAGCGCGAACAGCGCGATCGCGATCGTGAAGGTCGCGCCGATGGCCTGCGCAAAGCGCTTCGGCGGCCCGGGCACGAGCTTGGGGGCTCCGAGTCGGGGCGCGATCAGCCGCGTGGCGGCCTGCCCGAGCGGGCTCAGCGTGGGGCCGGTCAACACGCGCGCCACGAAGCCACAGGCCAGCACCGCCGCGATCCAATAGGCGCCGGTTGCCAGGGTCACGATCGACAGCGCGAAGACCGCCGCGGCGACGGTGCGCGACGCCTTCTCGTTGACGGGGTTGGGGAAGGAGAAGATCCCGGACATCACCTCCCGATCATACAAAGCTCACCAACTCGGTGAGGTATTTGCGCGGTCGTGGGCGGCCGCGGCGACGCCTGCCGGGAGCGCCGGTCGCGCGACTAGGCTGAACCCGATGGAAACGCGGACGCCGAGGCGCACGGTCGTCATCGACATGGGCTCGAACTCCTTTCGGCTGGTCGCCTACAGCTACGAACCCGGCCGCTGGTGGCGGCGCACCGACGAGATCTACGACACGGTCCGCCTGGGCGCCGGACTGGCTGCGAGCGGGCGACTCGCCGAGGATCGGATCGAGATCGCGATCGAGGCGATGCAGGTCTACGCCCACTTCTGTGCCGCCAGCGGCATCGCGCGCGAGGACATCCAGGCCGTCGCGACCAGCGCGATCCGCGACGCCGACAACGGAGCCGAGCTGGTCGCGCGCGTGCGCGAGCTGACCGGCTTCCCGACGCGCGTGTTGACGCCCGAGGAGGAGGCGCACTTCGGTTACCTCGCGGCCGTCAACTCGACGCGCCTGCGCGACGGGGCGGTGCTGGACCTCGGCGGTGGGAGCCTCCAGCTCGTGCGCGTGCACGAGCGGCGGGCGCTCGAGAGCGCATCGTGGAGACTCGGCACGGTGCGCATGACCGAGCGCTTCCTCGACGGTCGAGCCTCGGGTTCCAAGCAGCGTGAGGCGCTGCGTGCGCACGTGCTCGAGGAGCTGGGGCAGGCGCCGTGGGTCGCGAGAGTTCCGGGGACGCTGGTCGGCATCGGCGGGACCGTGCGCAACCTCGCCGCCGCCGCCGCGGCCGCCGCGGGGCTGCCCTCGATCGGCGTCCAGGGTGCCGTGATCGAGCGTGCGGCGCTCGGCGCGCTGATCAAGGAGCTGTCGCGGCTGCCGGTCAGTGAGCGAGCGGCGGTCGAGGGCATCAAGCCGGGCCGCGCGGGGCTGATCCTCGCGGGTGCGGTGGTGGTCGCCGCGGCGATGGAGGCCTGTGGGGCGACGCACCTGGAGGTCACCCATTCGGGTCTGCGCGAGGGGGTGTTCTTCGCGAGCTTCCTCGCCGGGGTCGATCCGCCGCTGTTCGACGATGTCCGCACAGCGAGCGTGGACAACCTCGCGAGGCTCTACCAGCCCGACCTCGCCCACTGCACCCACGTCGCGGCGCTCGCCGGCCAGCTGCTCGATTCTTTCTATGGCGGGCTTTCGCCCGCTGGGGATTTGGATCTGGCCCAGCTCTTGTGGGCGTCGGCAATGCTGCACGACATCGGGGTGGCGGTCGACTACGACGACCACCACAAGCACTCGCGCTACCTGATCCTCGCGGCCGGGCTGCCCGGGTTCAGCCAGCGCGAGCTCGCGCTGATCGCCCAGACCGCCCGCTACCACCGCAAGGGAACGCCCGAGCTCGGCGAGCTGGCCGCGTTCTGCGAGCGCGGCGACGAGCAGCTGCTCACGCGCCTCGCGGCGCTGCTGCGGCTCGCCGAGCACCTGGACCGCGGCCGCGACGGCGCGGTCGTCGGCGCACGGCTGCGCCAGCGGGACGACCGCCTCGAGCTGCAGCTCGAGGTCGACGGCGACGCCGCGCTCGCCCGCTGGGGCGCCGAGCGCCAGTCGGATCTGTTCCGGCGCGCCTTCGGGCATCCGCTGACAGTGGCGTAGGCCACGCGCGCACCACTGGGTATCTTGAGAGCGATGAGCGAGTCCGACACCAACGACGTCTACGAGCTGTACCGCAGGGGCACAGAACTTCTGGAAAGCGGCGACTTCGCCGCCGCCGCCGTTCCGCTCGAGCGTGCACGCCGACTGGAGCCAGACAAGGCGTCGATCCGCGAGGCGCTCGGACGAGCGCTGTTTCGAAGCCAGCGCTACCACGAGGCTGCCGAGGAGTTCGGTGTGCTCGCCGCCGCGTCGCCGACCAACGACTACGCGCACTTCTGCCTCGGCCGCGCGCTGCAGCTACTCGGCCGCCACCGCGAAGCGTGTGGTCCGCTCGCGATCGCGGCGCAGCTGCGGCCCGACCGCAGCGAGTACCGCGCCTACCGCGACCGCGCACGCGAGGCGGCCGCCCGCGCGTAGCGCCTGACGCTGTCCGTCCCCGGAGGCGCCGTCGGAGAAGGCACCGACCGGACGGACTCGCGTGTGGGAGGGGGTGGAGGTCTTGGGTGGCGGCGCAGGGGGAGCTGCGCTCGCGCTCGTTCGCGGCCGTTCGCGACGCAGCCCGGCCGTCCGCCTGCTGGTCGAGCCGTACCGCAACGATCGTGCCGATGGCGAGACGCTCGTGGCAATCTTCGTGGCGCTCCACGCGCTGCTCGGGCCGCGGCGCACGCTGGCGCTCGAAGTTCATCTCGACCGGCGCCCGGGTGGGGCCCCGCTGGTCTGGTTCGCCCTGGTATGCCCGGCGGATCTGCGCAGTCAGGTGCAGGCGGCGCTGCGCGCCGGCTACGCGAACCTACGGCTGCGCGAGATGCGGTCGGACCCGGCCGTGCCCGCCGCGGGCTTGGCGCTGCTGCGGCGGGCGCCGCCGCGCGCCGGCGACGAGCCGGCCGAACCCGAGCTGCGGGTCGAGCAGCTGCTGCGGGCGATGGCCGCCGCGGGGCCGCCGGCCACGGTGCGGCTGACCCTGCGTCCGGCGCCGCGTGCGGTCGAGCATCTGTGCTCCGACGCCGAGCACGCTTCGGGACCGCTGCTGTGGGCCGCTCCAGCGGTCTTCGCCCGGGACGCGGCTGCGGCGCGCGCGATCGCCAGCGTGCTGAGTGGGGGGACGCCGCGCCTGGTGACCCGGCGCGGAGGCGCCGAGCGGGCGCTGCGCGTGCGGCGCTCACCGCGCCGGTTGTACCGCCCTGGCGAGATCGTTCGCATTTGGAGCCTGCCCTCTCCGGAGTTCGCCGCGCTGCCCTGCGTGCGACGCGCGGTGCCGCTCGCGCCCGCCCCGCCGGGGATCCTGCGAGCACGCGGCGCCGGCGGGCTGCTGCGTGACGAACACGGGCCCGTGACGATCGCAACGCCCCTGCGGCGCCAGCACCTCGCCGTCGTCGGGGCTGTGGATCAGGGGAAGACGTCGCTTTTGGTGGCCAGCGCGAAGGAGGATCTGCGACGCGAGGACTGCGCGTTGATCGTGCTCGATCCCAAGGGAGACGCTGCGCAGGCCGTGTTGAGCGTCGTGCCCCGCTCGCGGGTCTGCACGCTGCTCGACATGGCCGCGCCGCGCGCCGGCTTCAATCCGCTGGCCGTCGACGCGGCCTCCCGACGCGGTCGCCGACCAGGTGGTGGCGGCGCTGCGCGGGCTGTTCGGCGACGGCGAGGTGCGGGGAAGCTCGGACCGCTACCTGCGCAACGCGGTCATCGCCGTGCTCGCCTGCGAGCCCGCCGCCACCCTGTGGGACGTCGCACGGCTGCTCGAGGTGGGCGAGGCGGGCCAGGCGTTTCGCGCGCGCGTGGCCGACCGGCTGATCGAGCAGCCGAGCTACGCCGAGCTTGCGACCTTTCTCGCGCAGGAGCTGCCCGCCCAGCTGTCTGACGCGCGGGCGTCGACCACGGCGAAGCTCGACGCGCCGGCGAACAAGCTGGCCCGCGTGCTGAACTCGCCGGCGGTCAAGCGCGTGCTGCTGAACGACTCGCTGCGGATCGACCTCGACGGGCTGATCGAGCGCAGCGAGGTGCTCGTGGTGCGCGGCGCGCTCGGCGAGATCGGAGCCGGGAACGTGTCGGTGCTGATGCAGCTGCTCCTCGGCATGCTGGACGCGGCGCTCAGCCGCGTCCAGGATCGCCGCGATGCCGATCGGCGCCGGGCGGTCGCGCTGAAGGTCGACGAGGCGCCGCTCGCGATCAACGCCGCCTTCGCGCAGACGCTCGCGCTCAAGCGTTCCGCGGGTCTCGAGACCGTCGCGTGCTGGCAGACCGACGCGCAGTGGGAGCCGGAACTCCGCGAGCAGCTCGACGCGCTGTTCGCCCACCGCGTGCTGTTCGCGACCGCGGCGGCGGCGGATGCGCGTAGCGGGTCGGCGCTGCTGATGTCCGAGTTCTCCGACCAGATCCGGGCCGGGGACGAGCAGCTCGCGCGGCTGGCCTCGCCCGACGTGCGGCTGCATCTGCCCCGCCACACGGCGCTGGTGAGCTGGACCACGCCGGCCGGCCGCGAGCGTCCGTTCATCGCGACGACGATTCCGCTGTCGCTCGACCGTGAGCGGATCGCTTGGCACGCCCGCGCGCAGGACGAGCGCGGCGGCCGCGAGCTGCCAGACCCCGCGCCGCCCGCCGGACCATTCGCATCGCCGCCGCCCGCGTCGCCGCGATGGATCCCGCCGCCGTCGCCCGTCGCGGGAGTGCAGTCGCCCGCGCAGGCGAGCGCGTACGAGCCGCTGCCGGCGAGCTACGCGGAGCTGCTCGCGCTCGACGGGGCGGCGCGGATGCGGCTGCTTGCGGTGGCACGTGCGAGCGCGGGACGGCGGCTCGAGCCGCCCGACCGAGCCCTGCTCGCCTGGCTCGCCGCGGCGCGTTGCGCGCTGAGCAGCCAGATCCACCGGCGCTTCAACGCCGATCGCTCGCTGACCGTCACGCAGCGCCAGTTGAAACGTCTGGCGGACGCGGGGCTGATCGCGCGCTTCCAGCTCCACCGCGACGACGGCGGCGGCATGCCGCTCTGCTGCGCCGTCACGGAGGCGACGATCGAGTTGCTCGCGCTCAGCGGCCGGCGCGCGCCAGAGCTGCGCGAGGATCGGCTGAGCGACCTTCGTGCGAACGTGCATCTGGTCGGCTGGCTGCTGGCGCTCGAAGCGCGCGCCGGGCACGCTGTGATCGAGGTGCTCGGCCCCGGACGCGCCGCGATCGCGCCAGGCGTGCGCGGCCCCGGTGAGCTCGCGCTGGGCCCGGGACAGCGGCTGCGGGATTTCAACAGCGGCGGTCGCGGTGGCGCGCCCGTCCCCGTCGAGCGGTTCGCCGCAGTGCGCCCCGACGCGGTCGTCAGCCTGCGTGCGTTGACCGAGCGCGGCGAGCGTCAGCGCGACCTCCTGGTCGTCGTGCCCGCCGCAGGAGTGCCGGCGCCGCTCGAGGCCTACGACCACCTCCTGAGCGGGTGGTGGAGCTCGGTCGAGCGTTACCGCCGTGCCGGCGGCCCGCCCGAGGTCGTGATCGTCTGCGCGGACGAGGTGCGCGCGCGTGCGGCGGTCGAGGAGGCCGATCGCGTGCTCTCCGCCACCGTCGCGGAGATCGGTGCGCCACCGGCGTCCTGGCAGCGCAGCGGCCGCGCGGGCATCCACTTCGTCGCCGAGCACGACCTGCATTGCGGGTCGCTGAGCGCCCTGCAGGTGCCGCGGCTGCCGCCGCCACTGCGGGACGCTCAGGCCCTCCCGCCGTCGCCTCGACCGTTTGTGCAGTTGCCGGCGCCCGCGGGGCCCTCTGCGGCGAAGTCGCCCTGGAAATAGACGCAGTTGCCTCCCGACGACCGCTGCCGGCAGACACCGCCGCCGGCTAGCGTCCTCGACCTCCCCCTCCTCCTCCTCACTCCCGTCACCGCACCACCACCCTCACCAGCCTTCACAACCGACCGTCTCTCCTTCTCGACGCAACGCTCACCAGCCCGTCTCGCCACCGCACCTCCCGCAACACCTCAATCGACGCGCCACACACGACTCCAGACTGACACCCCCCTCGCTCGGATCACCTCGCAGGCCGAAAGGTCCCATCTCGCCCAGCTCGTCGGTCAAGGCAGCACAACGAGTCGACGTGAGCGGAGGGGACGCGCGATGACAGGCACGTGCTGTGAGCGGTATCTGGCTGAGGACGGGCCGCGCGAGCTGGTGATGCTCGATGGCGCCGGCGGATCGCGGCTGCTCGTCGACCGGCGCGAGGCGGACGGCGGCGACGCCCGCCTGCTCGCCCACCTGGCCGCCGATGAGCCCGACGGCAACGCGCTGCTCGTCTGCGATGACTTCCTCGCCGGTCACAGCCGGGGCGCGCGGCGCCTGCGTGCGGCCGACTTCCGCGCGCGCGGAGAGGGCGACCGCAGCGGGAGTGACACGCGGAGCTTCCAGCCGGAGGTGTTCACCGACGCCGCGGGCCGGCGCTACTTCCTGCGCGTGAGCGGGACGCCGGCGGAGCTTCGCTGGCACAGACAGTCGCGCGGCGGGGGCGGAGCGGCGAGGACGCTGAGCGCCCGCGACGTGGTCGGCGCGCTCGAATCCTACGAGCCGGTGTGCGCCCTCACGCGGGCCGCGGTCGCGAGGTACCGAGCCGACCGGGCAGTGTCGGTCGCGACGCTCGCGATCGAGCTTCGGCGGATCGAGCGCAGTCCGATCGTGCTCAACCGCCGGCTGCGCGAGGCGGTGCTCGCAGCGGTGTCCGAACACGGGCGGAGCCTCAGCGCGATCGCGATGTCGTGCGGGCGGATCAAGCGCGATCACCGCGGCAACGGCTCGGGCGAGACGAGCTGGCTTGCGCGACGCGTCGGCCTGCTGCCGTCGAGTCCGGGCGCTCGCCCGAATCCGTGGGTGCACAGCGACACGCTCGCGCTGATCGCGCGCGAGGGCCTGGGCATCGCGCCGCGGGAAGTCGAGCTGCCCTGACGGCCGCGGCGCCGCTCGCGCTCGTGCGGGTGGTGTCGGCCGATCTCGCACTGGGCGCACGGATCGAGGCGGCGCTGGCTCCCGCGTCGAGCGGAAGCGTGATCGTGACCGCGGATCTCGGTGGGCTGTCCGCGCTGCGCCTGGCGAACCCCGGCGCTCGAGTCATCGTCGTCGGGTTGCGACGCGCCCAGGTCGCCCGCGCGCTCGACGCCGGCGCTGACTGCGCGCTGGCCGGCGAGCTCAGGCCGGCTGAGCTGCGCGCACGCGTCCGCGCGCTCGCCTCCCGAGACGAGAATCGACGCAGCGTCGGGGCGCTGGCGCTCGACCGCGCAGCGCACGTCGTGACGCTGGGCGGCGCCGCGCTCGAACTGACCCGGCGCGAGTTCGCGCTGCTGTGGTGCCTGGCTGCGGCGCCAGGTCACGTGTTGACCAAGCAGGAGCTGGCCCGCGGCTGCCGCGAGTCTGTTCGCCCGTCCTCGAGCCGCGCGCTCGAGCGTCAGGTGGCGCGGCTGCGACGCCGTCTGGGGGTCCACGCCTCGGTGCTCGTGACGGTCTGGGGCGTCGGCTACCGCCTGGACCCGCCGGTCTGACCTCACTCGCCGGCCGCTGACTCGCGGCCGCCGGTCCCGGTCCGCGGCGGCAGCCGCGGCATAGAAGAACCCAACCAGAAAGGAGCCATCGTGCTCGCCTATTGGAGCGTGCCCGTTTGCGGGCTCGCAGTGCTGCTGTGCGTGCGAATCGCGCGCATCGAATGGACCGCGTGGCTCGCCGTCGCGCTGATCGCGCTGCCGTTCGCGGCGCGACCGGCCGTCGGCTGCGCCCTCGGGGCCGTGCTTGCCGCCCGCCGCCCGCGACGGCGACGGCTGAGGAACGCGATCGCGATCGGCGTCGACCGCCACCGGCGCGCGGTTGCCGTGCCGCTGGGCGGCGAGAGCGGGAGCCACACGCTGATCGTCGGCGCCACGGGCTCGGGCAAGACGGTCACGGAAACCCTTCTCGTCGCGCGGGCGGTCGAGCACGGGCTCGGCGCCGTGATCCTCGACCCCAAGGGCGACGCTCTGCTGCGCGAGGAGGCGCGCGCCGCGGCGGAGCGCTGCGGGCGGGAGTTCCTCGAATGGACGCCGCGGGGCCCGAGCACCTACAACCCCTACGGCCATGGCAGCGCCGGAGAGATCGCCGACAAGGCGCTCGCCGGCGAGCGCTACAGCGAGCCGCACTACCTGCGCCAGGCGCAGCGTTACCTGGCCCATGCGGTGCGCGCGCTCGACGCGGTGGGGGAGCCGGCCAGTCCGGCGCGGCTGGTGGAGCTGATGGACCCTCGCCGTCTCGAGCTGTTGGCGCGGGCCGTTCCCGACGAGGAGCACGCGCGCAGGCTGTTCGACTACCTCGACGGGCTCGACGGCCGCCAGCGCAGCGGCCTGCACGGCACGCGCGATCGCCTGGCGATCCTCGCCGAGTCCGAGGTCGGGCGCTGGCTCGCGCCGAGTCCGGGAGCGCCCAAGCTCGACCTGCTCGATGCGGTGCGGGCGCGCGCCGTCAGCTACTTCTGCCTCGAGGCGGACCGGCTCCCGCTGCTCTCGCAGATGCTTGCGGCCGCGGTGGTGGGAGACCTGCTGACCGTCGCGGCCGAATGCCAGGCGGGGGCGGTGCCGACGCTCGTGGCGATCGACGAGTTCTCGGCGATCGCGCCGCACGGCGTCGCGCGCCTGTTCGGCCGCGCGCGGGCCGCGGGATTCAGCCTGCTGCTGGCAACCCAGGAGCTTGCCGACCTGCGCGCCGCCGCACCCGAGCTGCTCGAGCAGGTGCTCGGCAACGTCGAGACCGTCGTGGCGCATCGCCAGAGCGTTCCCGACTCCGCCGAGCTGATCGCGCGGATCGCCGGCACGCGGCCGGCGTGGAGCTCGACCGAGCAGCTCAGCCACGCGGTTCCGACCGGACGCAGCTCCCGCAGCCGCTCGCGCGAGTTCGCGATCCACCCCGACGTGGTGCGCACGCTCGAGCGTGGCTGCGCCGCGGTCAGCGTGCCGAGCGCCGGCGTCTGCGCCGTCGCGCGGATCTTCCACCCAACGGAGCGAAGGGAGCAGATGAGATGAGCACGACGGAGAAGGTGGCGACCAGGCGGCCCGTGCATGCGAGTGCCGCCGGTTCGGATGCGGCAAACGCCGCGATGCTCGACTGGCTCGCGCGAATCGGGCCCGGCTCGGCCGCCGAGCTG
Source organism: uncultured Solirubrobacterales bacterium (assembly GCA_963830975.1). GTDB lineage: Bacteria > Actinomycetota > Thermoleophilia > Solirubrobacterales > Solirubrobacteraceae > Palsa-513. The sequence continues at coordinate 1,475,345 of CAWHOI010000004.1, read as the reverse complement.
GCCGGCGCGTGCGGGCTCGGAGCGCGATCGGTGCACACCCGGCTGCGCGTCCTGGAGGACGCGGGGATGGTGCGCTCCGTCGCGCTCCTGCGCGGCGCGCCGGCGCTGTATGCGATCACGCGCCGCGGGCTGCGCGCCGGCGGTCGCGGGGAGCTCGAGCCGGTGGCGATCAGCGCTGCGGGGTTCGCGCACCTGCTGGCGGTCGCGCGCGTGGCGGCCGCGCTGGGCCGCGGCGGTGCGTGGGTTGGCGGCGAGCAGGAGCTGCGGGCCTGGGAGCGACTGGAAGGCAGGGCGCTGGCGAGCGCCGAGGTGGGTCTCGCGCGCGACGGGAGCGCTGCGCTGCACCGGCCCGACCTGGTCTGCTGGGACGGCGCGAAGCCAACCGCGGTGGAGGTCGAGCTGACCGTCAAGGCGCCCGAGCGGCTCGCGACGATCGTGCGCGGCTGGGCGCGCAGCCGACTGGTCGCCGGGGCCGTCTACTACGCCGCGCCCGCCGCCGAACGGGCGCTCGCGCGGGCGGTGCGAAGCGCGTGCGCCGAGGGGCGGGTCGTCGTCGTGGCGCTCGATCGTGCCGGGGATGAGCTGCCGCGCTTTCTCTCGACGAGTTCCATCCCAAGCGCGCCGTAGCGTCGCTTCCCGGCATCGATCAACACGCAGAAGGAGAGGTGGATGGCAACGATCAATCGCGTCGTGCTTGTGGGGAATCTGACCCGCGATCCGGAGCTGCGGGCGACGTCGACCGGCACGAGCGTGTGCCGGCTGCGGGTCGCCTGCAGCACGAGCTGGCGCAACAAGGACACCGGCGAGCTGGACCAACGGCCGAACTACTTCGACGTGACGGTCTTCGGGGCGAGCGGCGAGGCATGCGCGCGCTTCCTCGAGAAGGGCCGCCCGATCGCGGTCGACGGGCGTCTGGATTGGCACGAATGGACAACGCCGGAGGGGGAGCAGCGCCAGGCCGTCGGGATCGTCGCCGACAGCGTGCAGTTCCTGGCTGCGCGCCAGCGAGCCGACGGCGAGGAGGACGAGACCGAGCCGGCGCAGGCCGAGGAGGAGGCGATCGCGTTCTGAGCAGCGAGCTGCGCGCCGGTGGGAGCGGCGGCCTCACGCGCCGTGCCCGCCGGCGGCGGTTCGCCGCACGCCCGCGTACGGTCGGCGACGGCGCCGGCCGGCGGCGTCCGTGGGCGCCCGGCCCCGCGCCGGCCCGCCACGCCGGGGCGCCCGTTATTGTGTTTTGCATTGGCGGGCCGGGCAGCCAACGCTGCCGGGTGGACAGGGGCGGGTCGAGAGTGACTGTTGTTGCGAAGGGAGTGGAGGAGCGGGAGCGGGTGATCGTGCGGTTCGCCGGCGACTCCGGCGACGGCATGCAGCTGGTCGGCGGCCGCTTCACCGACGCCACCGCCACGCTCGGCAACGACCTCGCGACGCTGCCGAACTTCCCGGCTGAGATCCGCGCCCCGGCGGGCACGCTCGCCGGCGTCTCGAGCTTCCAGATCCACTTCGCAGCGCGCGACATCGTGACCCCCGGCGACACGCCGAACGTGCTGATCGCGATGAACCCCGCCGCGCTGAAGGCCAACATCGGCGAGCTCGAACGCGGCGCGACGATCATCGCGAACGAGGACGCGTTCACGACGCGGAACCTGCAGAAGGCGGGGTACGAGGCCAACCCGCTGGACGACGGCTCGCTCGACGCCTTCGTCGTCCAGCGGATCCCGATGAACACGCTGAGCCAGCGCGCCGTCGAGGGGATGCCCGAGGTTTCGGCGCGTGACGCGCTGCGCGCCAAGAACCTGTTTGCGCTGGGTCTCGTGTCGTGGCTCTACGACCGTCCGACGGCCGTCACCGAGGGCTGGATCGAGAAGCGGTTCGCCGGCCGCACCGCCGTGCTCGAGGCCAATCTGGCGGCGTTCCGCGCCGGCTGGGCGTTCGGCGAGACGACCGAGCTGATCGACGTGCAGTTCCGCGTCCCGGCGGCGCACGACATGGCGCCCGGGACCTACCGCACCGTCAACGGCACGACCGCCACGGCGCTCGGGCTGGTCGCCGCGAGCGTACGGAGCGGCCTGCAGCTGATCTTCGCCTCCTACCCGATCACTCCCGCCTCCGAGCTGCTGCACGAGCTCTCCCGCCACCGCGAGGCGGGCGTACGGACGATCCAGGCCGAGGACGAGATCGCCGCCGCCGGGATGGCGCTCGGCGCCGCCTTCGGGGGCGCCCTCGGCGTCACCGCCACGAGCGGGCCGGGGATGGATCTGAAGGCCGAGACGGTCGGGCTGGCCGTGATGCTCGAGCTGCCGATGGTGATCATCGACGTCCAGCGGGCCGGGCCCTCGACCGGCATGCCGACGAAGACCGAGCAATCCGACCTGCTGATGGCGCTCTACGGCCGCCACGGCGAGTCCCCGCTGCCGATCGTCTGCGCCTGCACGCCGGCGCAGTGCTTCGACGCGGCGCTCGAGGCGGTGCGGATCGCCGTGCGCTACCGGACGCCGGTGATCCTGCTGACCGACCTGTTCCTCGCCAACTCCTCGGAGCCCTGGCGGATCCCGGACGTCGCGACGCTGCCGACGATCGACCCGCAGTTCGCGGTCGCCGGTGACGAGCCGTTCCAGGCCTATTCGCGCAACGCCGATCGGGCGCGGCCGTGGGCGATCCCGGGCACGCCGGGACTCGCGCACCGGATCGGCGGGATCGAGAAGTCTCAGCCCGGCGGCGGGATCTCCTACGAGCCTGACAACCACCAGTTCATGACCGACCAGCGGCGCGAGCGCATCGCCGGCATCGAGGTCGAGCCGCTCGGCCTCGACGCGGACCCCGACGCCGAGCTGCTCGTGCTCGGCTGGGGCTCGAGCTACGGCACGCTGCGCGCCGCCGTGCGGCGCCTGCGTGACGCGGGCCGCCCGATCGCGCACGCCCAGTTCCACAACCTCAACCCGCTGCCCGCGAACACGGGCGAGGTGCTCGGACGCTTCAAGCGGGTGCTGGTGGCGGAGATGAACGACGGCCAGCTGGTGAAGGTCCTGCGGGCGCAGTTCCCCCGCGAGATCGACAGCTACGCGGTGACCCAGGGGCGGCCGCTGCTCGCCGCCGAGATGGAGCGGGAGCTGCTGAACCGGCTATGAGCGCGGTCACGACGAACGGGGCGCACGAGCTGACCAAGGCCGACTTCCAGTCCTCGGCCGAGACGCGCTGGTGCCCGGGCTGCGGCGACTACGCGATCCTCGCGGCCGTGCGGGCGTTCCTGCCGGAGCTCGGGATCTCGCCGGAGCGGACCGTGTTCGTGTCCGGGATCGGCTGCGCCGGGCGCTTCTCCTACTACATGAACACCTATGGGATGCACGGCATCCACGGCCGCGCGCCGGCGCTTGCGACCGGGCTTGCCGCGGCGCGCCACGACCTCTCGGTGTGGATCGTCTCGGGCGACGGCGACGCCCTGTCGATCGGCGGCAACCACCTGATCCACGCGCTGCGCCGTGACGTGCCGGTCAAGATCCTGCTGTTCAACAACCGCATCTACGGGCTGACCAAGGGCCAGGCCTCGCCGACCAGCGAGCTTGGCAAGGTGACCAAGTCGACGCCGTTCGGCTCGAGCGACGCGCCGTTCAATCCGGTCTCGCTGGCGCTCGGCGCCGGCGCGACGTTCGTCGCGCGCACGCTCGACACCGACAAGCAGCACCTGCCGGCGATGCTGCGCGCCGCCGCGGCGCACCCCGGCGCGGCGCTGATCGAGATCTACCAGAACTGCCCGGTCTTCAACGACGGCGCGTTCGACTCGCTGACCGACAAGCAGACGCGCGACGCGAACGTCATCGCGCTCGAACACGGCGCGCCGATCCGCTTCGGCGCCTCCGGCGAGCTTGGCGTGGTGCGCGACGAACGCGGCGAGCTGCAGATCGCCGCCGTCGCGACGGTCGGCGAGGAAGCGCTCCTGGTCCACGACGCCCACCGCGAGGATCCAAGCCTCGCCTTCGCGCTCAGTCGGCTCGCCGACCTCGAGGGCGGAGCGACGCCGATCGGCATCTTGCGGCAGGCACCGCGAATCGCGCCGGGCGCGCACCTGGCCGCCGAGCTGCTCGAAGCCCAGGCGAGCTTCGGCGTCGAGGGGCTCGCCAAGCTGCTGCACGCCGCCGACACCTGGTCGGTCGGCGCCTGAGCGGCCGGCGCCGATGGCGCTCGACACGCAGGCGCTCGGGCGGGCGTTCGAACCGCATACCTACGCGGTCGACCGGGAGAAGATCCGCGAGTACGCGCGGGCAGTGGGGGAGACCAACCCGCTCCATCTCGACCTCGACGCCGCCCGCGCAGCCGGACACCCGGACCTCGTCGCACCCCCGATGTTCGCCGTCGTGTACTGCTCGGCGGCGATCGAGGAGGCGCTGATGGATCCGGCGGTCGGGATCGACTTCGCGATGCTCGTGCACGGCGGGCAGGAGTTCGAGTGGGGCCCGCTCGTGCACGCCGGCGACGAGGTCACCACGCAGGTCGCGGTCGCCGACATCCACGAGCGCGTCGGCATGGGCTTCTACGTCTTCGAGTCGCGCTCGGAGAACCAGCGCGGCGAGCAGGTGAGCCGCGGTGTCTGGACCCAGATCGTGCGGCCACGGCCGTGAGCGCGCTCGAACCGGGAACAGAGCTCCCGGCGCTGCGCGTGACGCCAGACGCGGACACCACCGTGCGCTATGCGAACGCCTCGGGAGACTTCAATCCGATCCACCTCGACGAGCGCTTCGCGCAGTCCGTCGGTCTGCCGGGCCGGATCCTCCACGGCCTCTACACGATGGCGCTGCTGGCGCGGGCGCAGACCGAGGCGCTGGGCGGGCCCGAGCGTCTGCGGCGCCTCAGCGTCCAGTTCCGCGGCATCGCCGTTCCCGAGCGGGAGATCGTCATCAGCTCGCTCGTGCGGGAGCGGGCCGGATCGCGCGTTATCGTCGACGCGACGGTGCGCCAGGACGACAAGGCGATCATCCGCGGCGCCACAGCGGAGCTCGAGCTCTGACGTCGCGGGGCCTGCGCGCCGCAGCGGACGGGCGCCCATGCCGCTCCAGCCGCGTCCGCCCTGTTCGTAGAATCGGAGCATGACGACGCTCACCCCGCGCCAAGAGATCATCCTGCGCAAGGTCGTCGAGAGCTACGCCGCGACGGGCCAGCCGGTCGCGTCCAAGGCGCTCGCCGCCGACCCCACGGTCGACTGCAGCCCCTCGACGATTCGCTACGAGCTGGCCTCGCTCGAGGCGCGGGGACTGCTTGCGCACCCGCACACCTCGGCCGGACGCCTACCGACCGACGCCGGCCAGCGCTACCTGGTCGACCGCCTGCTCGCGGCGCCGGAGCAGCGCGGCGCGCTCGCCGCGCTCGATCTTACGCACGCTCGCCGCGAGCTCGACGACGCGCTGCGCGTGACGACCGAGACGCTGTCGGAGCTGACGAACCTGCTGGCGGTCGCAACCGCGCCGGCGCTCGACAGCGCGACGATCCGCCACGTCGAGGTGCTGACGCTGCAGCCGAGCGTCGTGATGGTGGTGATCATCACCTCCTCCGGCGGCGTCTCGAAATACGTCGTCGCGTTCGAGGCCGCGATCGACCCCGGGCTCGTGGCGTGGGCGGCGGAGTACCTCAACGAACGCGTCGGCGGCATGCCGCTGGGTGCGCGGATGCTGCTTGGGCGGCTCGCCGACCCCGAGCTGAGCGCCCGTGAGCGCGCGTTCGTGGACCGCCTCGCGCCGGCCTTCACCGAGCTGGCCGGCGGCGGCGAGGACGTCCTCTACGTGGACGGCACCTCGCGCCTGCTCGGCGCCCAGCGTTTCGTCGACCCGGCCGAGGCCGGCGAACTGCTCGAGCTGCTCGAGCACCGCGTCGCGCTGCTCGAGATGCTGCGCCGCGCGCTCAACCAGAGCGGCATGTATGTGCGGATCGGCGCCGAGAACGACGTGCGCGGGCTGCGGTCGCTGTCCGTCGTCGCCGCCGGCTACGGCCTGGCGCAGCGCAAACTCGGCACGATCTCGCTGATCGGGCCGGTCCAGATGGACTACGCGGCGGCGATCGACATCGTGCGCGCCGGGGCACGCGAGCTCTCGCGCTTCGCGCAGGAGGTGTACTGATGGCGCGCCCGGCGACGCCGCGCGATCCCTACGAGGTGCTGGGCGTCCCCCGCAACGCCGACGAGGCGCAGATCAAGAAGGCCTTCCGCTCACTCGCGCGCGAGCTTCACCCGGACGTCAACACGCACGACCCGGAGGCCGAGGAGAAGTTCAAGCAGGCGGCCGAGGCCTACGAGATCCTCTCGGATCCGGAGCGGCGCGCGACGTTCGACCGTTTCGGCCACGAGGGGCTGCGCTCCGGCGGCTACCAGCCGAACTTCGACCAGTTCGGGTCGCTCGGCGATCTCTTCGAGGCCTTCTTCGGCGGCGCCGGCGGCGGCATCTTCGGCGGCGGTCCCCGCGGGCCCGCACCAGGTGCGGACATCGGCGCCGAGCTCGAGCTGGATCTGGCTCAGGCCGCGGCCGGGGGAGCGTTCGCCGTCACCTACGAGGCGGTGGATCGCTGCGAGCACTGCCGCGGCAACGGAGCAGAGCCCGGCACGCCGATCGAGACGTGCGAGACCTGCGGCGGCGCGGGACGCCGGCAGGCGGTCACCCGAACGCCGTTCGGCCAGGTGATGCGCACCGTCGTATGCGACACGTGCGGCGGCGACGGGCGCATCGCGACACAGCCGTGCGCGCAGTGCCGCGGCCAGGGACGGGTCGTGACGCAGCGGACCGTGACCGTCGAGGTCCCGGCCGGCATCGCCGACGGACAGCGCGTGCGGATCGGCGGGCGCGGTCACGTCGGCGAGTCGGGAGCACGCGCCGGCGACCTCTACGTGCTGATCCACGTGGCCGAGGACGCGCGCTTCGTACGCGAGGGCGACGACCTGGTGACGGTGCTCGACGTGCCGGCCCCGCTGGCGGCGCTCGGCGCGAGCCTCGAGGTGGCGACGCTCGGCCAGCCGGCCACGGTCGAGGTCGCGCCCGGCACCCAGCCCGGCGCGGTGATCACGCTGCGCGGCCAGGGCATGCCGCGCCTGCAGCGCCACGGGCACGGCGACCTGCGCGTCGTCGTCAACGTGCAGATCCCTCGCAACCTGAGCGACGAGCAGCGCGCCCTGCTCGAGCAGCTCAGCGCGACGCTCACGGAGGAGAATCTGCGCGGCGAGGAGTCGATGTTCGCGCGTCTTCGCCGGGCGCTGCACTTCAGCCACCACCAATGATCCGCCTCGCCGTTCGCGTCGCCCGCGAGGACGCCGCGAACGCGCTCGCCGAACTGCTCGCCTTCTCACCGGCCGGGGTGGAGGAGATCGACGTCGACGAAGCGACGCTCGAGTTCGTGCTCTACGGAGCGCGCGGCGAGCTGCCGACGTTGCCGACGCTGCGGGCGAGCGTCGGCGAGGCGCTCGTCGAGGTCTCGACCAGCGAGATCGCCGACGACTGGGCGTCGCGCTGGCGCTCCTTCCACCGGCCCGTCGACGTCGCCGGCACCCTCCACGTGCGTCCGCCCTGGCATCCGCCGGCAACCGCGCCAGGACTGATCGACATCGTTATCGACCCCGGACAGGCGTTCGGCACGGGCTCACACGCGACCACCAGGCTGTGCCTGGAGCTGCTGGTCGAGCTCGCGGCGCACGGGCGGGCGCGCGGGCCCCTGCTGGACCTCGGGACCGGGTCGGGGGTGCTGGCGATCGCCGCGGCGAAGCTCGGGTTCGCCCCGGTCAGCGGCGTCGATCACGAGGCCGAGTCGATCGACGCGGCGCGCGAGAACGCGCTCGCCAACGGCGTCGAGATCGACGTCGCGCAGCTCGATCTGCTCCGCGACGCGCTGCCGAGCGCGCCGACGATCACGGCCAACCTGCTCTCGCCGCTCCTGCTCGCGCTGGCGGGGCGGCTGCCCGCGCCGCCGGAGGTGCTGATCGCCTCCGGGCTGCTGCGCGAGCAGCTCGACGAGGTGGCCGGCGCGTTCGCGACGCGCCTCGGACTGCGCGAACGCACACGCCGCCACGACGGCGAGTGGTCGGCGCTGCTGCTCGAGGCGCCCGCGGGACGTGCGTATCCTTAGCCGCAGATGAGCGTCACCGAGACCGTCAAGCGCGACGTGGTGGTCGCGATGAAAGCCGGGGAGAAGGAGCGCGTCGGCGCGCTGCGACTGCTGCTCTCCGAGCTTCAGAAGGCCGCCAAGGAGGGCTCTGACGACGAGCTGGCCGTACTGCGGCGCGAGCGCAAGCGCCGCACCGAGGCCGAGCGCGCCTACCGCGACGGCGGCCGCGACGACCTCGCCGACAGTGAGGCCGCCGAGGCGGAGATGATCAGCGCCTACCTTCCGGCAGAGCTTGACGACGCCGCGCTGGCGGAGATGGTCGCCCGCGCGATCGCGCAGACCGGCGCGCAGTCGGTGAAGGACCTCGGCGCCGTGATGGCGGTCGTGATGGCCGAAGTCGCCGGCCGCGCTGACGGGAAACGCGTCTCCGAGCAGGTGCGAGCGGCACTCGCGACCGCGTGAGACGACAGTTCGAGCTGTCCAACGACCTCGCCGCGAGCCTCGCCGGCGAGCACGACGCGATGCTGCGGGCGCTCGAGGAGCGCCTGAGCGCCCGCGTCTACCTGCGCGGAAACCTGCTGACGCTCGACGGTGAGCCGGACGCGCTCGAGGCGGGCGCGCGCGTGATCGCCGAGCTCGGCCTGCTCGCGCCCTCCGGCCACCCACTTGATGAATCCACGCTCTCCGCCGTGATCGGGGTGCTCAACGCCGACAGCGCACCGGCCGCCGTGCTCGACGACGTCGTCTGGCGCCACCGCGCGATGCGGGTCGCGCCGCGGACGGTCGGCCAGAAGCGATACGTGGACTCGATTCGCCAGAACACGATCACGTTCGGCATCGGACCGGCGGGCACCGGCAAGACGTTCCTCGCCGTCGCGCTCGCGGCGGCCGCACTCAGCCGCAAGGAGGTCAACCGGATCATCCTGACCCGGCCCGCGGTCGAGGCCGGTGAGCGGCTCGGCTTCCTGCCGGGCGACCTGATGGCAAAGATCGACCCCTACCTGCGGCCGCTCTTCGACGCGCTGCACGACATGATCGACCCCGAGAAGGTCTCCCAGCACCTCGAGCGCGGCGTGATCGAGGTTGCGCCGCTCGCCTTCATGCGCGGACGCACGCTGAACGACTCGTTCGTGATCCTCGACGAGGCGCAGAACACGACGCCCGAGCAGATGAAGATGTTCCTGACCCGCCTCGGCTTCGGCTCGAAGATGGTCGTCACCGGCGACATCACACAGGTCGACCTCCCGCGGGAGCAGCAGTCGGGCCTGGTCGCCGTCTCCGAGGTCATCGGCGAGGTCGAGGGCGTGCAGTTCGTCTGGCTCGGCGGTGAGGACGTCGTCCGCCACCGGCTCGTGCAGCGGATCGTCGAGGCCTACGAGGATCACGCTCAGCGCGCGGCGCCGGAGATCGCGAGCGCGAAGCACGCTCGCAAGGCCTGATGCTCGAGCTGGACATCGTCGGCTCCGCACCGCTTGACGCGGGCGAGATCGAGCGGCTCGCCACGCTCGCGCTGGCCAGTGCCGGCATCGCCGACGGACACCTCGCGATCGAGTTCGTGGGCCCGGAACGGATCCGCCAGCTCAACAGGCGCCACCGCGACGCGGACGCACCGACCGACGTGCTGTCGTTCCCGATCGACGGCGACATCGCGGATCCGGCCGGTCCGCGCGAGCTGGGTGACGTGGTGATCTGTCCCGAGCACACGGTCGAGCTGCGCGAGGCCGTCGTGCACGGCGTGCTGCACCTGCTCGGCATGGATCACGAGCTCGACGAGGGCGAGATGCTCGCGCTGCAGCGCGAGCTGCTGAGCTGGTGACGCGCGCCGGATTCGTGGCGCTCGCCGGCCGGCCGAACGTCGGCAAGTCCACCCTGACAAACGCGATCGTCGGCACCAAGGTGGCGATCACCTCGGACCGGCCGCAGACGACCCGCCGGGCGGTACGCGGCGTCGCGACCGGTCCGGACTGGCAGCTCGTGCTGATCGACCTGCCCGGCGTGCAGCGGCCGCGCGACGCGCTGACGGCGCGCATGGCGCGTCGCGTGACGCTCGAGCTGGCCGACGCCGACGCGGCGCTGATCCTGCTGAACGGCGAGGAGGGTGTCGGCCCAGGCGACCGCTGGATCGCGGCGGCGCTCGCCGACGCGCCCGGTCCGGTGACGGTAGCCGTGAACAAGGTGGATCGGCTCGGCAAGGAGCGCCAGGCGCAGGCGCTGCTCGACGCGGCCGCGATCGCGCCACCCGCGGCCGAGGTCTTCCCGATCTCGGCGCGCAGCGGCGAGGGCGTCGCGGCCCTCGTCGCGCATCTGGTCGCGCAGCTGCCGGAGAGCCCGTTCCTCTACGAGCCGGCGCAGCGCTCGGACATGGGGCGCGAGGAGCTGCTCGCCGAGCTGATCCGCGAGCAGGTGCTGCGACGCACCTTCCAGGAGCTGCCGCACGCCGTCGGCGTGGTGATCGAGGAGCTCGTGGTCGAGGAGCGAGACCCCGCGGAAAGAGGGGGAGGCGGCGGGCTGATGCGCGTCGAGGCGCTGATCTGGGTCGAGACGGAGTCGCAGAAGGCGATCGTCGTCGGCCATGGCGGCCGCATGATCAAGGCGATCGGGACCGCGGCCCGGCGTGAGCTCGAGCGCGAGCTGGGGGGCAGGGTGCATCTGTCGCTCATCGTGCGCGTACGTCGGCACTGGCGCGCGGACGACGGACTCCTCGACCGCCTGGGGATCGAGTAGGCCACGGCCCGGGCCGCGCCCGAGACCCGGCCCGCAACGCGGCCCGAGACGTTCCCGCGCCCGCTCGCCTGAGACAATCCGCGGCGATGGACTCCGAGATCGTCTATGACGAGCACGGCCTGGTGCCGTGCATCGTGCAGGACTGGGCCAGCGGCGAGGTCCTGACACTGGCGTACATGAACGCGCAGGCGCTCGAGCGCACGCGCGCGACCGGCGAGCTTCACCTTTGGAGCCGCTCGCGCGAGGAGCTGTGGCACAAGGGCGCGACGTCGGGCAACACGCAGGCGCTGCGCGCGCTGCGACTCGACTGCGACGGGGACGCCGTGCTGGCGCTCGTCGAGCCGGCGGGTCCGGCGTGCCACACCGGGGAGCGCAGCTGCTTCCATCGCGGCGAGCTGGAGCCGCCGGCGCCGCACGAGTCGCTGCCGGCGCTCGAGCGCACGCTCGACGCCCGGGCGCGCGAGCGGCCGGCCGCCTCCTACACGGTCGAGCTGCTCGAGAACCCGCCGCGGATCGGCGAGAAGGTGATGGAGGAGGCCGAGGAGGTCGCCCGCGCGGCGCGCGAGGAGAGCGACGAGCGCGTCGACGAGGAGGCCGCAGACCTCCTGTACCACCTGCTCGTGCTGCTGCACGGCCGCAGCCGGCGCCTCGCCGACGCCGAGCGGGTGCTCGATGCGCGTCGACGTTAGCCCGACGCTCGAGGAGGTGGTGGCGCTCGCCGATCACCACAACGTGATCCCCCTGCGCCACGAGTTCGTCGCCGACTGCGAGACGCCCGTTTCGGCGTTTCTCAAGCTGCGCGGGGACGGGCCGGCCTTCCTGCTCGAGTCCGCCGAGCAGGGCAAGCGCTTCGGGCGCTACTCGTTCATCGGCGTTCACCCCCACGAGGTGATCCGCTGGCGGCTCGCCGACGGCGGCGACCCCTACGCGATCGCCGCCGCCGCCGTGGGGCGCTTCTCGCAGGCGCAGCTCGAGGGACTGCCGCCGTTCGCCGGCGGGGCGGTCGGGTTCTTCGGCTACGACCTCGTGCGCACCGTCGAGCCCCTGGGCGATCCCGGGCCCGACGCGCTCGGGCTGCCCGACATGGCCCTGATGCTGAGCGACCTGCTGGTCGTCTTCGACAACCTCAAGCACACGGTCACGATCCTCGCCAACGTCTACGCGCACGACGACCCCCGGGCGGGCTACGCCCAGGCGCAGGCCGCGATCGAGCAGGTCCGCACCCGTCTCGCCGGCCCGTTGCCACTGGTGGCGGCGCGCGAGCCGCGCGCGAACGCCGACTTCCGCTCGAACATGACGCGCGAGCGCTTCGAATCGATGGTGGCGAGGATCGTCGAGTACATCCACGCCGGCGACGCCTTCCAGGTCGTGCCCTCGCAGCGCTGGTCGGCGCCGGTCGAGGTTCAGGCGTTCTCGATCTATCGCGGGCTGCGCGCGGTCAACCCGAGCCCGTACATGTACTTCCTGGACTTCGGCGACTTCCAGGTCGCCGGCGCCAGCCCGGAGCCGCTGATCACCGTGACCGGCCGCGAGGTGACGACGCGCCCGATCGCGGGCACGCGCCCGCGCGGCGCCGACGCGCTCGCCGACGCCCGCCTGCAGGCGGAGCTGTTGGCCGACGAGAAGGAGCGCGCCGAGCACATGATGCTCGTCGACCTCGGGCGCAACGACCTCGGACGCGTGTGCGAGTACGGCAGCGTGCGCGTGGCGACGCTGATGGAGGTCGAGCAGTACTCGCACGTGATGCACCTCGTCAGCTCCGTCACCGGCACGCTGCGAGAGGGCGTCGGCGCGATGGACGCGCTGCGCGCCACGCTGCCCGCCGGAACGCTCTCCGGGGCGCCGAAGGTGCGGGCGATGCAGATCATCGACGAGCTCGAGCCGGTCAAGCGCGGCGGCTACGGCGGCGCGATCGGTTATCTCAGCTACACCGGCGAGCTGGACACCGCGATCCACATCCGCACCGTCGTGGTGAAGGACGGCGTCGCCCACCTGCAGGCCGGCGGCGGCACCGTCGCCGACGCCCTGCCCGAGCGGGAATTCCTCGAATCGGAGTCCAAGGCGCAGGCCGTCCTGCGGGCGATCGAGCTCGCCGGTCAGCAGATCGACTGGGAATAGCGCGCGCTTCCACGCCGCTCGAATGGCTACGCTCGGGGCGTGCGCGTGCTCGTCATCGACAACTACGACTCCTTCACCTACAACCTGGTGCAGTATCTCGGCGAGCTCGGCGCGCAGCTGACCGTCGTGCGCAACGACCGGGCGAGCGTCGAGGAGCTCTTGAGCGACGCGCCTGACCGCGTCGTGGTCTCGCCAGGACCGTGCACGCCCGACAGCGCCGGAATCACCCTTGAGGTGGTGCGACGGTTCCCGGAAGCGGGAATTCCCACCCTCGGCGTCTGCCTCGGGCACCAGGCGATGGCGCAGGCGTTCGGCGGCGCCGTCGTCCGACACGTGCCGGTCCACGGCAAGACCGGCGTGATCGAGCACGACGGCCGCACGATCTACCGGGGCCTCTCGTCGCCGCTGACGGTCGGCCGCTACCACTCGCTGATCGTCGCGCCGGAGGTTCCCGACTGCCTCGAGGTCAGCGCGCGCGGCGAGGGCGTCGTGATGGGGATCCGCCATCGTGAGCTGCCGGCCGAGGGCGTCCAGTTTCATCCCGAGTCGGTGCTGACCGACGAGGGCATGGCGCTGCTGGCCAACTTCCTCGACGACGGCGGCGCATGAGCGAGCAGCCGAACCGGCTCGTCACCGAGGCGCTCGACGCGGTCGCGTCCGGCCACGACCTGAGCGCCGAGCGCACCGCCGACGTGCTGAGCGAGATCATGGCCGGCGGGGTGCCGCAGACGCAGATCGCCGGGTTCCTGATGGCGCTGCGGACGAAGGGGGAGACGGTCGAGGAGCTGACCGGACTGGCCCGCGCGATGCGCGGGCTCGCGCTGCGCGTGCACGCGAAGGCCGAGAACCTGCTCGACACCGCCGGCACCGGCGGGGGGCGCGGCAGCTTCAACGTCTCGACCACGGCCGCGCTGATCGCCGCCGGCGCCGGCTGCTTCGTGGCCAAGCACGGCAACCGCTCCGCGACGGGGCTGTCCGGCTCCGCCGACCTGCTGGAGGCGCTCGGAGCGCGCATCGACCTTGAACCCGAGGACGTCGCCCGCTGCATCGACGAGGCCGGGTTCGGCTTCATGTTCGCTCCGGCACACCACGCCGCGACGCGCGAGGTCGTCGGCGTGCGCCGCCAGCTGGCGGTGCGCACGATCTTCAACTTCCTCGGCCCGCTGACCAACCCGGCCGGCGCCAGCCGGCAGCTGATCGGCGTCTCCGACGCGCGCTACCTCGAGACGATGGCCGGTGCGCTCGCGCGGCTCGGGGTCGATCGCGCGCTGGTCGTCGCCGGCGACGACGGACTGGACGAGGTGTCGGCGAGCGCCCCCACGCGGATATTCGAGGTCAACGGCGAGGAGATCGTCGGCTACACGGTCGTGCCGGAAGAGCTGGGGATCGACCCCACGGGCGGGGCCGAGCTGACCGGCGGCGCCACGCCCGAGCACAACGCCACGCTCGCCAGGGCGGTGCTGTCCGGCGAGCCGGGCGCCACGCGAGAGCTGGCGCTGGCGAATGCGGGCGCGGCGGTCTATGCCGCCGGCGCAGCGGACTCGCTGCGCGAAGGCGTCGAGCGCGCACGCGAAGCGATCGACGACGGGCGGGCCGCGCAGGCTCTCGAGCGGTTCATCGCAGCGACCCTGCAGACCCCGTGAGCGTGCTCGAGGAGATCCTCGCCGACACGCGCGCCGAGCTCGAGCGCCGCCGTCGCGCGCCGGCGTCCTCGCCACCCGAGCTGCGCGGGGAGCGGCGCGAGCCGCACGCCTTCCGCGACGCCCTATCCGCCCCGGGCCTCTCGATCATCGCCGAGCACAAGCGGCGTTCGCCCTCGGCCGGAGCGATCCGACCCGGATCGAGCGTCGCCGAGATCGCCGGCGCCTATGAGCGCGGCGGCGCCGCGGCCGTCTCGGTGCTGACCGAGGAGCACCATTTCGGCGGCTCGCTCGACGATCTGCGCGAGGCGCACGCGGCCTGCCGGCTGCCACTGCTGCGCAAGGACTTCATCGTCGACGCCTACCAGCTCGGCGAGGCGGCGCAGGCGGGCGCCTCGGCGGTGCTCCTGATCGTCGCCGCGCTCGAGCCGGCCGCGCTGGGCGAGCTGCATCGAGACGCCGTGGAGCACGGGCTGGACGTGCTGGTGGAGGTGCACGACCGCGACGAGCTCGACGTGGCGCTCGGAATCGGGGCGGAGATCGTCGGCGTCAACAACCGGGACCTGCGGGACTTCAGCGTCGACGTCGAGCGCACCTTTGCGCTGCTGGAGGCGATGCCGGCGGGCACGATCGTCGTCGCTGAGTCCGGCATCGCGACGGCGGAGCAGCTCGCGCGGCTGGACGCCGCCGGGGTGCAGGCGGCGCTGATCGGCGAGCGGTTGATGCGCGAGCGCGATCCGGCGGCGGCGCTGGCGGCGCTGCGGCGCGACGGCCTTTAGGCACGGTTGAGCCCCGGAGGTCACACTGCTGCCCGTCGATGAAGAAGCTGATCGCCTCTCCCTTTTTCGCTGCGCTGATCGGCGGCGCGATCGTCGCCGCGGTGATGCTGCTCGCCGGGATCGGCAACACCGTCAACAGGACGGTCGTCGAGCCCGCGTCGCTGGGAAGCGGGACCAGCGCAGCGACGAGCGGCCAGCTCACGCCGGGTGAGATCTACCGGCGCGACGCCCCTGGCGTGGTGTACATCACCGCGACGATCGTGCAGCAGACCTACTCGCCGTTCGATCTCTTCCCGAGCACGACCCAGGGCACCAACACCGGTTCGGGCTTCGTGATCAACCGCAACGGGGTGATCCTGACCAACGCCCACGTGATCAGTGGCGCGGTCAAGATCACCGTCGAGTTCGCCAACAACCAGACCGTCAGCGCGAAGGTGATCGGGAAGGACCCCGACGATGACCTGGCGCTGCTGAAGGTGAACCCCGACGGCCTGACGCTGGCGCCATTGCCGCTCGGTAACTCCGACACCGTCCAGGTCGGCGATCCGACGGCGGCGATCGGCAACCCGTTCGGCCTGCCCCGCTCGTTGACAACCGGGGTCGTGTCGGCGCTGCAGCGTGAGATCCAGGCCCCGAACGATTTCGCCATCGACAACGTGATCCAGACCGAC
Organism: uncultured Solirubrobacterales bacterium; assembly: GCA_963830975.1. GTDB lineage: Bacteria > Actinomycetota > Thermoleophilia > Solirubrobacterales > Solirubrobacteraceae > Palsa-513. The sequence continues at coordinate 1,459,343 of CAWHOI010000004.1, read as the reverse complement.
GCCCCGATCAACCCGGGCAACTCGGGCGGCCCGCTGATCAACGCACAGGGGCAGGTGATCGGGATCAATTCGCAGATCGAGACCGGCGGCTCCGGCAACGGCAGCGTCGGCATCGGCTTCGCGATCCCGATCAACACGGCGCTCGCCGTGATCCCGCAGATCGAGCGGACCGGGAAGGTGATCCAGGGGTTCCTCGGCATCACCACGACGACGGTCGACGCCGCGTTCGCCAGCCTGCACCTCGGATCCAGCTTCGGCGCCCTGATCCAGACCATCCAGGACCCCTCGCCGGCGGCGCGCGCCGGTCTGCGCGCGGGCAACCTCCTCGTGACCCTCGCCGACGGCATCACGCAGATCTACAAAGGCGGCGACATCATCGTCTCACTCGACGGCCGCCCGATCAGAGGCGCGTCGGCGCTCGAGGACGCGATCGTCGCCGACCACCCCGGCCAGGTGGTCAAGCTCGGGATCGTGCGCGGCACCCGGCATCTCACGATCACGGTCAAGCTCGGAACGCGCCCCGACGCGCTGCCCACCTCGGGTTGATCGGCGCGCCCGCGCCGCCGACCGCCTGCGCCTGAGGCCTGCGCGGTCCGCCGGCCGCTCGCCGGCGTGAGCACCCGCTAGGTTGTTCGCATGCCCAACGCACGCGTGAAGATCTGCGGCGTGACCCGCCTGCAGGACGCCGAGCTGGCCGCTGAACTGGGGGCGTGGGCCGTCGGCATGGTCTTCTACCCGCCCTCGCCGCGACGCTGCACGCTCGAGGAGGCGGAGACGATCGGTGCGGCGCTGCGCCGGCGCGTCGAGCTCGCCGGCGTGTTCGTCAACGCACCGCTCGAGGAGATCGCGAGCGTGAGCGAGCGCGTAGGCCTGACGCTCGTCCAGCTGCACGGCGAGGAGGGGCCGGCGTTCTGCGCCGAGGTGGCGCGGCGGACCGGGGCGCGGACGATCAAGGCCGCCGCCGTCCGCGGCCTCTTCACGCTGCGCGACCTCGAGCGCTTCCACACCGACTACCACCTCCTCGACGGGAACTCGCCCGGCCTGCGCGGCGGGTCGGGCGAACGCTTCGACTGGTCGCTGCTCTCCCAGCGACGCACGAAGCTGCCGCTGATCGTCGGCGGAGGCCTCGACGCGGGGAGCGTCGCAGCGGCGATCGCGACGACGCGCCCGTTCGCGGTCGATGTCGCCAGCGGCGTCGAGCAGACGCCGGGCGTGAAGGATCCCCAGCGCATGCGGGCGTTCTTCGACGCGGCGCGGACGGAGGAGGCGGCGTGAGCGCGGTCGCGCATCGATACGGCCCCTACGGCGGGCAGTACGTGCCCGAGACGCTGATGCCCGCGCTCGTCGAGCTGGAGCAGGCCTGGGTCGCGGCCTGGGCGGCGCCGGACTTCCGTGCCGAGCTGGCCGTCCTGATGCGCGACTTCGCCGGCCGCCCGACGCCGCTGTATGAGGCCAGGCGCCTGAGCGAGCGCGCCGGGCGGCCGATCTTCCTCAAACGCGAGGACCTCAACCACACCGGCTCGCACAAGCTCAACAACGCGCTCGGACAGGCGCTGCTGGCCAAGCGGATGGGCAAGCCGCGCGCGATCGCGGAGACCGGCGCCGGCCAGCACGGCGTCGCCGCGGCGACCGCCTGCGCGCTGCTCGGCCTCGAATGCGTCGTCTACATGGGCGAGGAGGACATCCGCCGCCAGCAGCCAAATGTCCAGCGGATGCAGCTGCTCGGGGCGCGCGTCGCCCCGGTCGGCGCCGGCGCGCGCACGCTCAAGGAGGCCACCTCGGCGGCGATCCGCGACTGGGTCGAGAGCGTCGCCACGACGCACTACATCATCGGCAGCGCGGTCGGGCCGGCGCCGTACCCGGCGCTTGTACGCGAACTGCAGCGCACGATCGGCGACGAGGCCCGTTCCCAGCTGCTGGAGCGCGCGGGCCGACTGCCCTCGCGGGTGATCGCGTGCGTCGGCGGCGGCTCCAACTCGATTGGCATCTTCACGCCGTTCGTCCCCGATGCGGGCGTCGAGCTGATCGGGGTCGAGGCCGCGGGGGAGGGGATCGAGACCGGGCGCCACGGCGCCCCGCTGACGGTCGGCGGGCGTGCCGGCGTGCTGCACGGGTCCCTTTCGGCGGTGCTGGCCGACGAGGACGGGCAGATCCTCGAAGCTCACTCGATCTCCGCCGGGCTGGACTACCCGGGGTCCGGACCCGAGCACGCCTTCCTGCGCGACAGCGGACGCGCGAGCTACTTCGCGGTCCGCGACGAGGAGGCACTCGACGCGTTCCTCGAGGTCACGCGCCTCGAGGGGATCATCCCGGCGCTGGAGTCCTCGCACGCGCTGGCCTGGGCGCTGGCGAACCCCGGCGGGGATCTCGACCTGATCTGCCTCTCGGGGCGCGGCGACAAGGATCTCGCCGAGGTGCTCGCACTGCGTCCGCTCCAGCCGGCGTGAGCGGCGAGCAGCGAATCGCCGCCGCCTTCGCCGCCTCCGGCAAGCGTGCGGCGCTGATGCCCTACCTGATGGGCGGCTTCCCCGATCTCGATACCTCGCGGCGCATCGGTGAGGCCGCGGCGGCCGCGGGCGCGGACATGCTCGAGCTGGGCGTCCCGTTCTCCGACCCGCTGGCGGACGGTCCCGTGATCCACGCCGCCGCGACGCGCGCGCTGGCGGCGGGGGCCAGCGTGGCGGGAGTGCTGGAGGTCGCCGCGGCGCTGGCGCCGCTGCTGCCGGTGACGGTGATGACCTACGTGAACGTGCTGCTCGCGCCGGGCGTCGAGCGGTTCCTGGAGCGGCTCGCCGAGTGCTCGGTCAGCGGTCTGATCGTCCCCGATCTGCCGCTCGAGGAGGCAGACGACGTCGAAGCTGCGGCAGAGGCGGTGGGCGTGGCGCTGGTGCCGCTCGTCGCCCCGACGACGCCGGACGAGCGTCTAGCGCGGATCGGCGCGCGCGCACACGGGTTCATGTACGTGGTGTCGGTCACCGGCACGACCGGCGAGCGGCGGGACTCCTCGAGCGCGCTCGAACCGCTGCTCAGCCGCGCTCGCGCCAGCACCTCCGTGCCGGTCGCGCTCGGCTTCGGCATCTCGACACCCGCGCAGGGCGTGGCCGCCGCGGACGCCGGGGCCGACGGCGTGATCGTCGGCTCGCGCCTGGTGCGCGCCGCCGGCGAGGAGCCGGACCCGGCCGCGGCGGTCGGCGCGCTGGTGGCCGAGTTCGCCGCCGCGCTGCGCTGAGCGCGCGGCGGCGGCGCAAGGAGGAGGGGGTGGTCGGGCCGCCGGCGGTTTCGCGACCGCCGTGCCATACAATCGCGCCCCATGGGACTCGTGCTCGCCACCACCGCCGGCCTCGTGATCTGGATCGTGCTGTGGTCGCTCGGCTACAGCGGGCTGGACTCCGGGCTGCTGGCGCTGGTGGTGATCGTGCTCGGCGCCGCCGGGCGCATCGTGCTGCGCTACCTGCCGGGCGGCAGCGCGCGGATGCCGGGCCGTTAGAATCGCGCCGCTCGCGGCGCGGGCGGGGACGCCGGGACGCCGGGCTCAGTGACCACGTCTGGAACCTCGTTTGCGCAACCACCGATCGGCAGCCGGGCTCGCTTGTGTCCTCGCCGCCGCACTCGCCGGTTGCTCCTCCGCGAACGCGCCCCGCAGCGACTCGCTGGCTCCGAGCGCTGCGAAGACGCTGACGATCTACAGCGATCTGCCGATCGAGGGACCGCCCGCCGCGGCGCGGCGCGTCGCGCAGCAGATCAGCATCGAGAACGGCGCGCGCCTCGCGCTCGAACAGTGGCACCACCGCGTGAGCTACGGATCGCGCGGCCACGGCGGCGCCTTCGACGTGCATTTCGCGCCGCTCAACGACGCCGACCCGGCGACCGGCGACTACAGTCAGGATCTGACGAGCGCCAACGCCCAGACCGTGTCGTCGGACCCGACGGCAGTCGCCTACATCGGTGATTTCGACTCGGCGGCCACGGCGCTCTCGCTGGAGACGCTCAGCCAGAGCGGCATCCTGCAGGTGAGCCCCTGGAGTCCCTACGTCGGCTTCACCGACGTCAACCCCGCCGACGGCACCGGCGACCCGGCGCGCTACTACCCGACCAACCGCAACAACTTCGCCCGCCTGGTGCCGTCGGATCTGGCGGAGGCGCAGGCGATAGTGACCTACATGAGCTCCCTCGGCGTCGCGCGGCTCTACGTGCTCGGCGACCTGTCCGTGTTCGACTCCGCGATCGCCCAGCTGGTGGCCAACGATGCCCCGACCGCCGGGATCACCGTCGTCGGACTCGCACAGAGGATCGACACCCAGACCAACACCCAGCCGCAGGGCTACGTGCCGATCGTGACGCCCGTCGCGGCCGAGAGTCCCGACGCCGTGCTGCTCGGAGCGACGCCGGGAGTCGGTGCGGTGGCGCTGTGGCGCGAGCTGCACACCCTGCTGCCCGCGGCGAAGCTCTTCGCTCCGAGCACGCTCGCCACGCCGGCGTTCCTGGCGGCCGTCGCGCAGGCCCAGGGGGTGTGCCGCACGGCGGCGGGCAGCTCGGTGGCGTGCGCCGCGGCCGCGGCGTCGACCTACGTCACGAGCCCGATCCTCGAGCCGGCCCAGTACCCGCGCTCGGCGCGCGCCGTGCTTCGCGCCTACAAGCGGCGCTTCGGCATCGCGGCCACCGCCTACGCGCTCTACGGCTACGCGGCGATGGAGGACGTGCTCACGGCGATCAGGAGGGCGGGACGACAGGCCACCGACCGCGCCAAGCTGCTCGAGGTGTTCTTCCACCACATGGGCGTGATTCGCGACGTCCTCGGCAGCTACACGATCAACGGCTCCGGCGACTCCTCGCTGCGCAGCTTCGACGGCTACCGCGTCAGGCCCGACGGCTCACTCGCGCTCGTGCGCAGGATCGATCTCCCGTGAGCGGAACGCCGCCGCGCCGCGCCGCCGCAGCGGCCCTGATCGCCGTGGCCCTCGCCGCCGTGCTCGCCGGTTGCGGGACCAGCGGGACGGTGCAGGGCGGCAACGACACCTACTCGGCGACCACGCTGACCGTGTACTCCGACCTGCCGCTGCTCGGCCCCGACGGCGCGCAGATGACGAGCATCGTCAACGGCGAGATCCTCGCGCTGCACGAAGACGGCGGGCACGTCGGCAAGCTGCACGTGAGCCTCGAGTCGCTCAACGACTACCCGGACCCGTCGGTCTCCGACCCGCTGCTCCCGGATCCGCTGCGAACGCCCGACGCCCAGATCGGCGAATCGGCACACACCGCCGCCTCCGACCTCAGCACGGCGGCCTACATCGGCGACTACGACTCCAACGCGACCTGGATCTCGCTTCCGCTGAACAACCAGAACGACATCCTGCAGGTCAGCCCCGGCAGCTCCTATGTCGGCTTCACCGACGCGAACCCCGCAGACCTGACCGGCGACCCGGGCGCGTTCTACGGCTACGGCAAGCAAAACGTGGACGGGCACGTGATCGAGCACACGTTCGCGCGCCTCGACCCTTCCGACCTCGTCCAGGCGCGCGCGACGGTCAGCTGGATGCGCTCGCTGGGCGTGCACCGTCTCGCCGTGCTCGAGGATGCCTCGAACCCCGCCTACGACAGCGTGATCGCCAAGCTCGTCGCTGCGGCTGCGCCCTCGGCCAGCATCACGGTCGTCGCGAGCCGCAGCGGGGTGGACACCGCGACGCTGACCAGCCCGGCCTCCTACGCCGCCGTGGCCGACTCGTTGGCGGGTGCGCACCCCGACGCCGTCCTGCTCGGCGGAACCGCCGACGCGGGCGCATCGGCGCTGTGGCGCGAATTGCACGAGGTGCTGCCGCAGGCCAGGCTGTTCGCGCCGAGCTCGCTGGCGACGCCGGCTTTCCTCGCCGGCCTGGGAGCGGCCGCGAGCGCGACGTACGTCACGAGCCCGATCCTCGAGCCCGGCCAGTACGGAGCCGCCGCGCAGCGCGTGTTCGCGAGCTACCGCAGCCTCTTCGGCGCGACCCCGAGCGGCTACGCGCTCTACGGCTACGACGCGATGCGCGACATCCTGCTCGCGATCGCCAAGGCGGGACCGAAGGCCGCCAACCGCCCGTCGCTGCTCGGCGCCTTCTTCGCGCTCGGGCGCGCGGGCTTCAGCGGCGCGCTCGGGGACTACACGATCGATGCCAACGGCGACAGCTCGCTGACGACCTTCGACGGCTATCGCGTCAGCCGTTCGGGCGCGCTCGTGCTGGCCCGCGAGATCCCCTGAGCCCCCGAGCCCCGCGCGATCACCGACGCGCTCCGCCGGGCCCCGCGCGATCGGGCACCGCGCTCCGCCGGGCCCCGCGCGATCCCCGGCGCGCTCAGCGTGCCAGCGCGTCGGCGAGGGCGCCGTCGAGCTGGGGACGCTCGAACGCGTGCCCGAGCTCGAGCAACCGCGCCGGCACCGCGTTCTGGCTGTCGGTGATGATCTCGGCCATCTCGCCGAACAGCAGCTTCAGGGCCGCGCCCGGCACCGGGGCGAACGCCGGACGGTGCAGCGCGCGACCGAGCGCCTTCGCGAAGTCGGCGTTTCGAACCGGCGCCGGAGCGGTGGCGTTGAACGCGCCGTCGTAGCGGGCGTCGTCGAGCGCCGCGAGATACAGCCGGGCGAGGTCGGCGATCCCGATCCAGGAGATGTACTGGCGCCCGCCCGCGACCGGCCCGCCGACGCCGAGGCGAAACGGCGGCAGCATCTTCGCCAGCGCCCCGCCGCTGCGGTCGAGCACGACGCCCGTGCGCAGCACGCAGACGCGCAGACCGTGCTCGCGGGCTGCGAGCGCGGCCTGCTCCCACCTCACGCAGGTCTCGGCGAGGAAGCCGCTGCCCGGGGCCGACTCCTCGGTCAGCACCTCATCGCCCCGGTCGCCGTAGTAGCCGACCGCGCTGGCGCCGACCAGCACGCGCGGGGCCTGCACGAGCGCCCCGATACCGCGGACCAGGTTCGCCGTGCCGGTCGTCCGGCTGGTGCGGATCGACTCGCGCACGGCGGGCGTCCAGCGCTGCGCGATCGGCTCGCCGGCCAGGTGGATCACGCCGTCGCGGCCCTCCAGCGCGGCCGCCGGCGCCGGCTCGGCCAGCGGATCCCAGCGGCTCGCGCCGCCGGAGCCCGAGCGGCTGAGGATCGTCACCTCATCGCCGCGCTCGCGCAGCATCGCGACGATCGTCCCCCCGATCAGGCCGCCGCCGCCGGTCACCGTCACGCGCATCGCCGCGGATCGTATCGCCGCCCGGTCGGGCCACTAGAGTCATGCCCCGTGACAGCGCGCCCGCCGGAGCTGTTCCTGATCGACGGCAACAGTCTCGTCTACCGCGCCTTCTTCGCGCTGCCGGAGTCGATCGCCACCTCCACCGGCGAGCCGACGAACGCGATCTTCGGCTTCGCGTCGATGCTCGTCAAGCTGATCACCGAGTACGGCGCGACGCCGACGATCGTGGCATGGGACGCGGGCACCTCCGGGCGCACCGAGGCCTACCCCGAGTACAAGGCCCAGCGCAGCTCGCGCCCCGACCTGCTGCGCGAGCAGTGGCCGGCGTTCGAGCCGCTCGTCGAGGCCTTCGGCTACCGCAACGCCCGCGTCGAGGGCTTCGAGGCCGACGACGTGATCGCGACGGTGGCGCAGCGCGCGATGGACGAGGGGATCGCGGTCTCGATCGTGACCGGCGACCGCGACGCGTTCCAGCTGATCGACGAGGCCGGGCTGGTCAGCGTGATGGCGACCGCGCGCGGGATCACCGAGACCAAGCTCTACGACCGCGCGGCGGTGATCGAGCGCTACGGCATCGCCCCCGAGCAGATCCCGGACTTCTACGGGCTCAAGGGCGACACCTCCGACAACATCCCGGGTGTCCCGGGGATCGGCGAGAAGACGGCCGCCGAGCTGCTGCAGACCTTCGGCACGCTGGAGTCCCTGCTCGAGCGCACCGACGAGGTGAGCGGCGCCAAGCGGCGGGAGAACCTCCTCGCCCACCGCGAGGACGCGATCGTCTCCAAGCAGCTCGCCACGATGCAGCGCGACCTGCCGCTCGAGCTGTCGCTGGCCGACGTGATCGCGGCCGAGCCCGACCTGACCGCGCTGCGCGAGACCTTCCGCCGCTACGAGCTGCGCGACCCGCTGCGCCGGCTCGAGGAGGCCCTCGGCGGGGTGCCCGCGGCGCGCGCCGCGGCGGCCGCTGCGGCTACGCCGGCAGGATCCGTGCGCGAGGTGGCGCTTGCGAGCCTCGCCGCCCTCGAGGCGGGGGAGGTGGCGGTGGCGGTCTGCCCGCCGGCCATCCCGGAGGGCGCGCTGTTCGGCGAGGGCGGTCCGTGGCGCTTCGCCGTCGCGACCGCGGCGAGCGAGGTCCTGGCCGGCGACTGCGAGGGGCCGGCGCAGCTCGTCGCGGCGCTCGGCGATCGCCCGATCGTGGCCCATGACGCGAAGGCGCTCGGGACGGTCCCTCCGGGACTGTCGTTCGACACGATGCTCGCGGCCTACCTGCTCGACCCGGCTCGGCGCGGCTATCCGCTCGGCGAGCTCTGCGAGGACCGGGGCATAGACCCCGGGCAGATCGAGCGCGCGGCGTGGGAGGCGGCGGCCGTGGCGGCGCTCGCCGCCGCGCAGCGGCCCGAGCTCGCTCAGCGCGGCCTGGAGCAGCTGCTGGCGGACGTCGAGCTGCCGCTCGTCGGCGTTTTGCGCGCGATGGAGGAGGCGGGGATCGCGCTCGACCTCGACCGCCTCGCCGCGATCACCGCCCGCGTCCAGCAGGAGGTCGCCGAGCTCGAGCGCTCGATCCACCGCGCGGCGGGCGAGGAGTTCCTGATCGCCTCGCCCCAGCAGCTCGGGGCCGTGCTGTTCGAGAAGCTCGCGCTCTCGCGCAAGCGCCGCGGCAAGACCGGTTTCTCGACCGACGCCCGCGTGCTTGCGGCGATCCGCGACGAGCACGAGGTCGTGCCGATGATCGAGCGCTGGCGGGAGCTCTCGACGCTGGTCAAGACCTATCTCGAGCCGCTGCCGGGCCTCGTCGACGGGCACTCGCGCCTGCACACCACGTTCGTCCAGACGGTCGCGGCGACCGGCCGGCTCTCGTCGGTCAACCCGAACCTGCAGAACGTGCCGGTGCGCACGCCGCTCGGGCGCGAGATCCGCGGCTGCTTCGTCGCGGCGCCGGGCTGCGTCCTGCTGGCGGCCGACTACTCCCAGGTCGAGCTGCGCATCCTCGCGCAGCTTGCCGACGAACCGGTGCTGAAGGAGATCTTCCGCGCCAGCGAGGACGTGCACACGGCGACCGCCTGCCAGGTCTTCGGCGTCGAGCCCGGCCAGCTCGACGCGGGCATGCGCTCGAAGGCGAAGATGGTCAACTACGGGATCGTCTACGGCCTGACCGATTTCGGCCTCGCCGACCGGCTGCAGATCCCCCGCGAGGAGGCGGCGGTCTTCATCGCCACCTACTTCGAGCGCTTCCCGGCGGTACGCGAGTTCATCGAGAAGACGATCGCGTCCGCGATCGAGCAGGGCTACGTGACGACGCTGCTCGGACGCCGCCGCCAGATCCCCGAGCTGCGCGCGCGCAACCGCCAGCAGCACGCGCTCGGCGAGCGGCTGGCGGTCAACACCGTGATCCAGGGCACCGCGGCCGACATCATCAAGGTCGCGATGGTGCGCTGCCACCGGGCGACCGCGGCGCTGCAGTCGCGCCTCATACTGCAGATCCACGACGAGCTGCTGTTCGAGGGGCCGCCCGAGGAGATCGACGAGCTGCGCGGGCTGGTGGAGGCGGAGATGACAGGCGCCTGGGAGCTCGATCCGCCGCTGGCGGTCGACATCGGCGTCGGGCCCAACTGGCTGGAGGCCAAGTGACGATCAGCCGCACGCTGGCGATCGTGCTGACCGTCTGCGCGGGCGCGCTGATGGCGACGCAGTCCAACATCAACGGACGCCTGGGGCGCGGCATCGGCACCTTCCAGGCGGCGACGGTCAGCTTCGTCACCGGCCTGGTGATCCTGCTCGTCGTCACGACGCTGTTCGCCGGCGGCTTCGGCTCGATCGGCAAGGTCGCAAGCCTGCCGAAGTGGACCCTGCTCGGCGGCGCGATGGGCGCCGCGATCGTCGCGATCAGCCTCGTGTCGGTGCGCGTGCTCGGCACCGGCGGCCTGACCGCCGCGACGATCTCAGGCCAGCTGACGCTGGCGGTCGTGATCGACCGCTTCAACCTGTTCGGCTCCGGCTACCACGCGCTCGACGCCACGCGGATCGCCGGCGTGCTGCTGCTCGTCGCGGGCACGTGGCTCATCCTGCGCCACTGAACGAACGACGGCGGCGCGATCGCGAGGTAGTGCTGGAAGGCCCAGCGGGCGATCGCCGGCCGGCTGACGGTGCGCACCGCGGTGCGCAGCGCGGCGCTCCCGGTCGTGCGCCCGACGAGGTGCTGCGCCGCCAGCATGCACGTGTAGATCCAGGCGTGCTGGGCGCTGAAAGCGCCGTAGCGCTCGAGCGCCTGCTCGCGCGTCGCGCGACCGGCGAGCGCGTGGCGCAGCTCGCGTCCGAGCGCCAGCGCGAAGTAGAACGCCGGGCGGATCCCCTCCGCCGTCAGCGGCAGGCAGTGACCGGCCGAGTCGCCGACGAAGAACACGCCGTCCTGCGTGGCGGCGCGCAGCTTGTGCGGGATCCAGTTGCCCTGGAAGTGCGTCGGCGGGAGCGCCAGGTCGCCGGCCAGCTCCACCGTCGAGTCCTTGACGTGGTCGCGCGGCTCGAATGACCCGCAGCCGACGCGCAGCTCGTCGGCGGCGGGGAAGCTCCAGCTGTAGCCGGCACGCACGTAGCGGCGGTCGATCCAGACCTCGAGGTCCTCGCGCGAGCCGTGCGGGTGGACCTCCAGGCCGCGCGACAGGCGCGCCTGCGGCGGCTGGATCGCAGGGCCGCCCGCGAGCACGCGCCGCCAGCCGAGCGCGTCGACGACCAGCGGCGCCCGCAGCTCGCCGCGGTCGGTGTGGACGACGTGGACGGGGCCGGTGTCGATGCCCTCGACCGTCGCCGTCTCGAACTCGCACGCGGGGGAGCCGTCTCGGAGGATGCCGCACAGCGCCCGGTAGTCGAAGGTCGAGAAGGTCCACGGCAGCGGCCAGCGCGCCGTGCCGGCGGAGGTGTGCACGACCAGCGCCCCGAAGCTCTGGCGGATCGAGTCGCCCAGGCCGAGCCGCTCCAGCCACTCCGTCGGGGCGGCGCAGGCCGAGGTCGCGCGCTCTCCGATCTCGTAGCGGTCGAGCATCAGCACGCGGGCGCCGGTGTCCTCGAGCTCGCGGGCGAGCGTCAGCCCGGCGAAACTGGCACCGCAGATCAGCACGTCGCAATCGCGTGTCAGCGGCGTGCGCTGTGCGCCCCGCTTGGTGGCGCGGGTGGGCATCAGCGCCGATCATACGCGTGTGGTGGACGGTTCGACTGCGGTGCTGCGCTACGCTTTCGCGCGGTGAGCACCGTGATGGAGAACCCCACAGCCAAGATCGTCGAGGGCTCGGACGGGCTTTTGCTCGAGATCGACGGCGAGATCGTCCCGAACTACGACGCCACGATGCGTCCGTTCGAGGAGGGCGAGGTCGTCACCGGCCACGTCGTTCGCATCGATCACGACGAGGTGCTCGTCGACATCGGCTACAAGTCCGAGGGCGTCATCCCGGCCAACGAGCTGTCGATCCGCAAGGCCGTCGACCCGCACGACGAGGTCACGCTCGGCGAGGAGGTCGACGCGCTGGTCCTGACCAAGGAGGACCAGGACGGCCGGCTGATCATGTCGAAGAAGCGCGCCCGCTTCGAGAAGGCGTGGCGGCGCATCGAGGCCGCGGCCGAGTCCGGCGAGCCCGTCGAGGGCACCGTGATCGAGGTCGTCAAGGGCGGACTGATCATCGACCTCGGGGTGCGCGGCTTCCTACCCGCCTCGCTGGTCGACATCCGCCGCGTGCCGAACCTCGACGAGTACATGGGCACGCAGATCGAGTGCAAGGTGATCGAGCTGAACCGCTCGCGCAACAACGTCGTGCTCTCACGCCGTGCGGTGCTCGAGGAGGAGCGCAAGGAGGTCCGCCAGCAGATCCTCGACCGCCTCGCGCCCGGCCTGGTCGTGGAGGGGCAGATCTCCAACATCGTCGACTTCGGCGCGTTCGTCGACCTCGACGGGATCGACGGCCTGATCCACATCTCCGAGCTTTCGTGGTCGCACGTCAACCATCCGAGCGAGGTGCTCGAGATCGGCGACACCGTCCAGGTCAAGGTGCTCGACATCGACCGCGACCGTCAGCGCATCTCGCTCGGTCTGAAGCAGACCCAGGAGGATCCGTGGCAGCGGATCGTCAACACCTACAACATCGGCGACGAGCTGGCCGGCACAGTGACCAAGGTCGTCACCTTCGGCGCCTTCGTCGAGATCCTCGACGGGGTCGAGGGGCTCGTGCACATCTCCGAGCTCGCCGCCCACCACGTCGAGAACCCGCGCGAGATCGTCCAGCCGGGCGATGAGCTGCGCGTCAAGATCCTCGAGATCGACTCCGAGCGCCGGCGGCTTTCGCTCTCGGCCAAGCGCGTCGAGGGCCAGGTGCTGCCGGTGCGCCGGATCGAGCCGGAAGCGGGCGAGGAGTCCGCCGCCGAAGCGACCGAGACCGACGTCGCCGGCGAGCCCGAGACGGCGCCCGAGGCGTCCGCCGCGGTCGCGGAGCCCCAGGACGCCGCCGTCGAGACGGCCGAGCCGGAGGACGCCGCGGTCGAGGTCGCCGAGACCCAGGACGCCGCGGTCGAGACGGCCGAACCGCAGGACACCGCGGAGGCGGCGCAGGCGCCTGCCGCGCTCGACGAGCAGCCGCAGGATGCGGCCGAGGCTGCGGAGCCGCAGCTCGAGGCGGACTCGCCCGAGGCGCCTGACGACTCGGCCGGGCAGTCGACCGCCGCGCAGTAGCGGAGCAGCGGTTTCGATGGCCGTGCCGCTCGTCGGACTGACCGGCGGCCTCGGCGCGGGCAAGTCCACCGCGCTCGCTGAGCTCGAGGCGCTGGGAGCAGCCGTGCTGTCGGCCGACGCGGTCGTGCACGAGCTCTACGAGCAGGCCGACGTCGCCGACGCCGTTCGCGCGCGCTTCGGCGCCGAGGTCTTCGACGGTGACCGGGTGGACCGCGCTGCGCTCGCGGCGCTCGTCTTCTCCGGTGACGACGACCGCGTCTGGCTCGAGCGGCTGCTCTGGCCGCTGGTCGCGCTGCGCGCCGAGGAGTTCTACGCGCAGGCCTCGCGCCGCGATCCGCCGCCGCGGGTCGCGGTGGTGGAGTCGCCGATGCTGTTCGAGGCCGGCGCGCAGTCGCGCTTCAGCGCGACGATCGCGGTGCTCGCCGACGACGCGCTCCGCGCGGCTCGCACCCGCGGACGCGACCAGGCGCTGCTCCTCCAGCGCGAGGCGCGGCAGCTGCCGCAGGCGGAGAAGGCGCGTCGCGCGACCTATGTGGTGGTCAACGACGGGACCGTCGCGCAGCTGCGCGAGCAGCTCGCGGCCGTGCTCGAGAGGATCGAGCGGTGAGGCGGCGCACGGCTCTGCGGGTCGTGGCGCTGCTGGTCGTGGCGACGACGGCCGTGGTGGTGGCGCTGCCGACGTTCAGGCGCATCGTGCGCGACCTCACGCTGCCGCTCGCCTACGCCTCGGTGATCCGCGACCAGGCGCGCGAGAAGCACCTCGACCCGGCGCTGATCGCGGCCGTGATCTACGCCGAGACCAAGTTCGACCCGCGCACCTCGCCGACCGGAGCGCTCGGGCTGATGCAGATCGAGCCGGCCACGGCCGAGTTCCTCGCGCACCGCTCCGGCGGCACCTCCTTCCGCATCGCCGAGCTCGCCGAGCCGCAGGTGAACATCAGCTACGGCGCCTACTACCTGCGCTACCTGCTCGACCAGTACGGGGGCGACGAGACGCTCGCGCTCGCCGCCTACAACGGCGGCCAGACCAACGTCGAGCACTGGCTCGCCCGGGCGCACGCCGCCGGCGTGCGCTTCACGATCGCCGCGATCCCGTTCGCGCAGACGCGCGCGTACGTGCGGCGCGTCGAGAGCGCCCAGATCTCCTACGCGAAGAAGTACGGGCTCTAGCCGCCGCGGGACGCTCCGCGGCAGGCGTCAGAGTCCAGCGTCCCGATCGGCAATACTGGATCGGTGCCTCCGTTTCGCCTCGATTCGGCCTTCACGCCCGCCGCCGACCAGCCGCGCGCGATCGAGCAGATCGCCTCCTCGATCGAGGCGAGCGAGCGCTTCACGACGCTGCTCGGTGCGACCGGGACCGGCAAGACGATGACGATGGCCGGCGCGATCCAGGCCGTCCAGCGTCCGGCGCTGGTGATCGCCCACAACAAGACGCTTGCGGCGCAGCTGTGCAACGAGTTCCGCACCTACTTCCCCGACAACGCGGTCGAGTACTTCGTCTCCTACTACGACTACTACCAGCCCGAGGCCTACGTCGCGAGCCGCGACCTCTACATCGAGAAGGACTCCTCCGTCAACGCGGAGATCGACCGGCTGCGCCACGCCGCGACCGCGGCAGTGTTCGCGCGCCGCGACGTGATCGTCGTCGCCTCGGTCTCGTGCATCTACGGCCTCGGGTCGCCCGACGTCTACGAGCGCAACATGCAGCTTCTGCGCCGCGGCGAGTCGGTCGACCGCGACGCCCTGCTGCACAAGCTCGTCGCGATCCAGTACACGCGCAACGACAGCGTGCTGGCGCGCGGCAACTTCCGGGTCAAGGGCGAGACGCTGGAGGTCTTTCCCGCCTACGCCGAGACCGCCTACCGCGCCGTGCTGTTCGGCGACGAGGTGGAGTCGCTGTCGGAGTTCGACCCGCTGACCGGCGAGCTGATCGCCGACGAGCTCGAGCACGTCGCGATCTGGCCCGCGACGCACTACAACGTCGCCGACGGTCAGACCGAGCGCGCTGTCGCCGAGATCGGCGCCGAGCTAGAGGCGCGCTGCGCGGAGCTCGAGTCCGAAGGCAAGCTGCTCGAGGCGCACCGCCTGCGCCAGCGCACCCAGTACGACATGGAGATGCTGCGCGAGGTCGGGTTCTGCTCCGGCATCGAGAACTACTCGCGGATCCTCGACGGGCGCGCCCCCGGCGAGCGGCCGTACTGCCTGATCGACTACTTCCCGAGCGACTTCGTCTGCTTCATCGACGAGTCCCACCAGACGATCCCCCAGATCGGCGGCATGTACGAGGGCGACCGCTCGCGCAAGCAGGCGCTCGTCGACTACGGCTTCCGGCTCCCCAGCGCGATGGACAACCGCCCGCAGACCTTCGAGGAGTTCCTGCGCGTGACGCCCCAGATCGTGCTCGTCTCGGCGACCCCCGGCGAGTTCGAGCGCACCCGCTCGGCGCTCGTCGTCGAACAGATCGTGCGCCCGACCGGGATCGTCGATCCGCAGGTCGAGGTGCGGGCGACGCGCAACCAGATCGACGATTTGATGCGCGAGGTGCGCACGCGCGTCGATCGCGACGAGCGCGTGCTCGTCACGACGCTGACGAAGAAGATGGCCGAGGACCTCTCGGGCTACCTGCTCGAGCTGGGCTTCCGCGCGCGCTACCTGCATTCGGAGGTCGACACGCTCGAGCGGATCCAGATCATCCGCGCGCTGCGGCTCGGCGAGTACGACGTGCTCGTCGGCGTCAACCTGCTGCGCGAGGGCCTCGATCTTCCGGAGGTCTCGCTCGTCGCCATCCTCGACGCCGACAAGGAGGGCTTCCTGCGCGGCTCGACCTCGCTGATCCAGACGATCGGCCGCGCCGCGCGCAACATCGAGGGCACCGTGATCATGTACGCCGATCGCGTCACCGACTCGATGCGCTACGCGCTCGATGAGACCGACCGCCGCCGCGCGATCCAGCTCGCCTACAACGAGGAGCACGGGATCACCGCCGCCACGATCGTCAAGGGCGTCAGCGACATCTCCGACTTTCTCACCGCGGAGTCCAAGACCCCCAAGCGCCGCCGGCGCGTCAGCGCCCGCAGCGAGGAGCTCGCACCGCACGAGCTCGACAAGCTCGCGGTCGAGCTGGAGGAGGAGATGCTGCTCGCCGCGCAGGAGCTGCGCTTCGAGTACGCCGCCCGCCTGCGCGACGAGCTGCGCGACCTGCGCCGCACGCTGGCCGAGGCGAAGGCGACGGCCTGATCCCTTGTGGGGGGCCTCGGCGCATGCGCCGAGGCCAGGGTCGGTGCATGCACCGACCCTCGGGCGGGCGCATGCGCCCGCCCGCACTACTCGCCCGACAGCTCCAGGAAGCGCTCGACCGAGACCTCCTGGTGGGCGAGCTGGTCAGCCAGCTGGTGCGCGTGCTCGGCGGCGCGTTCGAGGAAGTCGGCGAGGGCGTGCTCGGGGTCGTCCGTCAGCGGGTAGACGTGGCTCAGATCCTGCTGGATGCAGGCGATCCCGAGCGGCGGGCGTCCCTCGGCGAGCGTGCGGGCGTTGCAGACCGCGACCACGCTCAGGCGGCGCTCGGCCGCCCGCAGCGCGACCGGGATCACGCGCGGCGCCGGGGCGTCCACCGGGCTCGCCACGCCGCGGTCGATCTCGATCCGCGCCGCCGTCATCTCCGCCAGCGGCTCGCGCCACACGGCGAGCACCGTGTCGGCGGCGACCAGCGCGTCGCGCAGCGCGGTCGCCTGATCGCGGTAGAGCTGCTCGGCCTCGTCGCGATCGGCGGCGTGCGCGAGGTCGAGGTCGCATGGCACCCGCAGCAGGGCGTCGCCGCTGACCGCGGCGCCGGTGCCGTGCGCGCCAAGCGCGACGTAGGTCTGGATCGTCGAGAGGTCGCGCCGGCCGTGGAAGATGATCGTGAGCTCCTCGCACAGGGCGAGCCCGTCCACGCGCATCGCCACGGCCGCCGAACTCTCGCTGTCGAGCAGCGCGCGCCGCAGGAGCTCCTCGGAGGGCTCGTCGCCGGCACGGTGCTGCTCGCTCACGGGATCACCTCGCTTGGTGGACGATCCGGAAGACGATGAGTGTAGTCGGCGCCCCGACGGAAGAGCACAGTCCGGCTGGGTATCTCCGTCCGGCGCGAGGGGGATCTCAGCGCCCCGCGCCGACCGAACGTCTGTTCGCATCGGTAGAATTCGAGGCAAGGTGTCGTCCGTCAATCAGATCGTCGTCACAGGGGCTCGCGAGCACAACCTGAAGAACATCTCGCTGAGCCTGCCGCGCGACGCCCTGGTCGTGCTGACCGGGCTGTCGGGGTCGGGCAAATCCTCGCTGGCCTTCGACACGATCTACGCCGAGGGCCAGCGCCGCTACGTCGAGTCGCTGTCGGCCTACGCGCGGCAGTTCCTCGGCCAGATGGACAAGCCGGACGTGGACTCGATCGAGGGGCTCTCGCCGGCGATCTCGATCGATCAGAAGACGACCTCCCGCAACCCGCGCTCGACGGTCGGGACGGTCACCGAGATCTACGACTACCTGCGTCTTCTGTGGGCGCGGATCGGCGTGCCGCACTGCCACATCTGCGGCGCGCGGATCGCCGGACAGTCGATCGAGCAGATCACCGACCAGGTGCTCGAGCTGCCCGAGGGAACCCGCTTCATGGTGCTGGCGCCGGTCGTGCGCGGACGCAAGGGCGAATACGGCAAGCTGCTCGAGGAGCTGCGCGCGGAGGGCTTCGCCCGCGTGCTCGTCGACGGCCGGCTGCGCATGCTCGAGGACGAGATCGAGCTGGAGAAGCAGGTCAAGCACGAGATCGCGGTGGTGGTCGACCGGCTCGTGATGCGCAACGACGTGCGCAAGCGCCTCGTCGACTCGATCGAGACCGCCGCCGCGCTCGCGGAGGGGATCGTCGCCGTGACGATGATCGCCCAGAGCCCCCAAGCAGCGGGGGCAGGCGGCGAGCTCGGCGAGACGCTCACCTTCTCGGAGAAGTTCGCCTGCCTGAAGTGCGGCACCTCGATGCCCGAGCTCGAGCCGCGGATCTTCTCGTTCAACGCGCCGCAGGGCGCGTGCCCGCGATGCACCGGTCTGGGCTCCCAGCTCGAGATCGACCCGGAGCTCGTGGTGCCCGACCCGGAGCTGTCGATCGCGCAGGGCGCGCTGGCGCCGTGGGCGGCGAGCAGCTCGGCCTACTACGACCAGATGACGACCGGGCTGGCGGAGCGCTACGGCGTGGACCTCGAGGCGCCGTGGAGCACCCTGAGCGAGGCCCACCGCCGGATCTTCCTCTACGGCACCGACGGCGAGCGGATCGAGGTGCGCTACCGCAACCGCTTCGGGCGCGAGCGCTCCTACGCGGCGCGCTTCGAGGGGATCGTGCCAAACCTCCAGCGCCGCTACCGCGAGACCGATTCGGAGCTGGCGCGCGAGAAGATCGAGGAGTTCATGAGCGTGCGGCCGTGCCCGGCCTGCAACGGCGCCCGGCTGCGCCCGGAGTCGCTCGCGGTGCTGGTGGCCGGCACGCCGATCAACGAGTTCTGCGCGCTCTCGGCGCACGGCGCGCTGGCCTGGCTGGAGGCCGTCCAGCTGAGCGACACCGAGCGCCACATCGCGCGGTTGATCGTGCGCGAGATCGGCGAGCGGCTGCGCTTTCTGGAGAACGTCGGCATCGGCTACCTCTCGATGGACCGTGCGGCCGCGACGCTGTCGGGCGGCGAGGCGCAGCGGATCCGCCTCGCGACGCAGATCGGCTCGGCGCTGGTCGGCGTGCTCTACGTGCTGGACGAGCCCTCGATCGGCCTGCACCAGCGCGACAACGCGAAGCTCGTCGCGACGCTCGAGCGGCTGCGCGACCTGGGCAACACCGTGCTGGTGGTCGAGCACGACGAGCAGACGATGCGTGCGGCCGACCATCTCGTCGATCTCGGGCCGGGCGCCGGCGAGCACGGCGGGCGGATCGTCGCGCAGGGGACGGCGAGCGAGGTCGAGCAGGTCGCCGAGTCGCTCACCGGACAGTTCCTATCCGGCGCGATGCGCATCGAGGTGCCGGAGCGCCGGCGCGCTCCTAGCGGCGCGATCGAGATCCACGGCGCGCGGCAGCACAACCTGCAGGGCATCGACGTGCGGATACCGCTGGGAGTGCTGACGTGCGTGACCGGCGTGTCGGGCTCGGGCAAGTCGACGCTCGTAAACGACGTGCTCTACAAGGCGGTCGCCAACCGCCTGCATCGCGCGCGCCAGCGCCCGGGCGCCCACCGCGAGGTCTCCGGGATCGAGGCGCTGGACAAGATCATCGCCGTCGACCAGTCGCCGATCGGGCGCACGCCGCGCTCGAACCCGGCCACCTACACCGGCCTGTTCGACGTGATCCGCGACCTGTTCTCGAAGACCGCGGAGGCCCGCGCCCGCGGGTACAAGCCCGGGCGCTTCTCATTCAACGTCAAGGGCGGGCGCTGCGAGGTCTGCCGCGGCGACGGCCAGATCCGCATCGAGATGCACTTCCTGCCGGACGTCTACGTGCCCTGCGAACAGTGCCACGGGCGCCGCTACAACCGCGAGACGCTCGAGGTGCGCTTCAAGGGCAAGACGATCGCCGACGTGCTCGACATGCCGGTCGAGGAGGCGCTGCAGTTCTTCCAGCACATCCCGACGATCCGCCGGCGGCTCGCGACGCTCAACGACGTCGGGCTCGGCTACATCCGCCTCGGTCAGCCGGCGACGACGCTCTCGGGCGGAGAGGCCCAGCGCGTGAAGCTCGCCACCGAGCTGTCGAAGATCGCCACCGGGCGCACCCTCTACATCCTCGACGAGCCGACCACCGGACTGCACTTCGCCGACGTCCAGCGGCTGCTGGAGGTGCTGCACCGTCTCGTCGACGCCGGCAACTCCGTCGTCGTGATCGAGCACAACCTCGACGTGATCAAGAGCGCCGACCGGCTGATCGACCTCGGTCCCGAGGGGGGCGAGGGGGGCGGCACGGTCGTCGCGACCGGCACGCCGGAGGAGGTGGCGGCGGTGTCCGGATCACACACCGGGCGCTTCCTCGAGCCGCTGCTGGGCGCCGGACCGACGGTCAGGCGCGGCGCGCGCCGGCGCGTCGCGACCGCCGCGTAGCGCGCGCTCCACGGTCAGGCGCGGGAGCCCCGTCGCGCTGCTGCGGATGGAGCTTCGCCGACGCTCTAGCGCTCGAGCTTCGCCAGCCCGTCGCGGAAGCCCGCGAGCTCCTGCGGGTCGATCGAGAACGTGTGCTCGGGCGTCGGGAAGCGCCGCGAGCGGACCTCCTCGGCGTACTCGCTGACGGCGTCGAGCATCACCGAGCGCAGCTCCACGTACTGCTTGGCGAAGCGCGGCGCGCGACCCGGGTAGATGCCCAGCAGGTCGTGCAGCACGAGCACCTGGCCGTCGGTCGCGACGCCCGCGCCGATCCCGATCACGGGGATCTCGAGCAGCGGCGCGATCTCCGCCGCGATCGCGGCCGGGATCGCCTCGAACACGATCGCGAACGCGCCCGCGTCCGCCACCGCCAGCGCCTGGGAGGCGAGTGCGAGCGCGCGCTGCGCGGTGCGGCCCTGCGCTCGGCGCCCGCCCAGCGCGACGGCCGTCTGCGGGGTGAGGCCGACGTGCCCCATCACCGGGATGCCGGCCGCAACGATCGCCCGGATCCGCGACAGCGGCGCCGGCCCGCCGCCCTCGAGCTTGACGGCGTCGGCGCGGGCCTCCTTGACGAAGCGCTGGGCGGTGTGGATCGCCTGCTCGTCCGATGCCTCGTACGAGCCGAACGGGAGGTCGGCGACCAGCAGCGCGCTGCGCACGCCGCGGCGCGTCGCAGCGGTCAGCATCAGCATCTCCTCGACGCTCACGGCGACCGTCGAGTCGTAGCCCAGCACGACCTCGGCCGCGGAGTCGCCGACCAGCACGACGTCGGCGCCGGCGGCGTCGACGATCTGCCCGGTCGGGAAGTCGTAGGCGGTGGCCATCACGATCGCCTCGCCGCGCCGCTTGCACTCCTCGAGCCTCGGCAGCGTCATCGGCAGCCGCCCTGGGCCGGTCTGCGTCTCTGTCTTCGGTGTGGTTGACATGGCGTCCTTTAGGAGTGGAGAGCGTCTGGTTGCGCGTCGACGGCGACGATCTGGTTGTGCGCGTCGACGTGCACGACGCGCGGAACGTGCAGGTCGATCTCATCGCGCGCGTAGGCGGCGTAGGAGATGACGATGATCGTGTCGCCGCGCGCGACGAGGCGGGCGGCGGCGCCGTTCAGCTTCATCTCCCCGCTGCCGCGGGTGCCGGCGATCGTGTAGGTCTCGAAGCGGGCGCCGTTGTCGACGTCCACGACCGTCACCTGCTCGTTCGGCAGGATGTCGGCGGCCTCCAGCAGCAGCCGGTCGACCGTGATCGAGCCGACGTAATGCAGGTCGCAGTCGGTGACCGTCGCGCGGTGAATCTTCGACTTCAGCATCGTTCGGAGCATCAGCCGGGCCCCTCTACCGCGGGGATCGCGATCACGTTGTCGATCAGTCGCGCCCGCCCCACGCGGGCCGCGACCGCGACGAGGACCGGTGCGTCGACGCGTGCGACCGGCTGGAGCGTCTCAGGGTCGACGAGCGCGAGATACTCGGGCTCGATCTCGTGGAGCCGCAGCTCGCGCAGCGCGGCGGCGGCCGCGACCTCGCTGTCGTGCTCGCCCTCGGCGATCGCCGTCGCCGCGCTGTGCAGGGCTTGCGAGAGCCCGACCGCGCGTTCGCGCTCGGCCGCGCTGAGGTACGCGTTGCGGCTGGAGCGCGCGAGCCCGTCGTCGTCGCGGACGGTCGGGCACACCTCGATCGCCGTCGGCATGTTCAGGTCGCGCACGAGCCGCCTGATCACCAGCGCCTGCTGCGCGTCCTTCTGGCCGAAGTAGGCGATCTGCGGCCCGATGATGTTCAGCAGCTTCGTCACGACCGTCGCAACGCCGTGAAAGTGCTCGGGGCCGCGGGCTGCTCCCTCGAGCGGCTCGCTCAGGCCGCCGACCACGACGGTCGTCGCGAAGCCGTCCGGGTAGATCTCCTCGGCGGCGGGGGCGAACAGGAGGTCGACTCCGGCACGGCGCGCGAGCTCCGCGTCGCGCTCCTCGTCGCGAGGGTAGAGGGCGAGATCCTCTCCGTCGCCGAACTGGGTCGGGTTGACGAACAGCGACATCACCACGGTCGCGCAGTCGCGGCGGGCGCGCTCGATGAGCGCGACGTGCCCCTCGTGCAGCGCTCCCATCGTCGCCACCAGGCCGATCGGCCGCGGCGCCTCGCGCAGGGCCTCGCGCACCTCGGCGATCGTCCGCACCGTCCTCATGCGCGCGCTCCGGATTCCGGGTGGACGGTTCCGTCCCGGCGGCGGGCGTCGCGGACGGGGACGAGCCGGCGGCGGTCGGAGCGGACGCGCGCCGCGGTCGGGCAGGAGGTGGGGATCGCGTTCATATCTCGGTCCAGTTCCCGTCGGGATACCGGTCGCGACTGCGGGCACTGCGGGTGCGCTGCGGACGGTCCGTCCCGCTTCGGTGACGGCCTGCGCATAGCGTAGCGCCTGGCTACGGGCACCTGGCACGGCGCACTACATTTGGGTGGTGCGAAGCGCGACCGACCGACGCGAGGCCCTCAAGGAGCTGCTGGCGGATGCCCGCGGCTGCCACCGCTGCGCCGAGCTCGCGGCGACGAGGACCACCGTCGTCTTCGGCGCCGGCAACGCCGACGCCGAGCTGATGTTCGTCGGCGAGGCGCCCGGCGCCAACGAGGACCTGCAGGGACTCCCGTTCGTCGGCGCAGCCGGCAAGCTGCTCGAGACGCTGCTCGCCGAAATCGGCCTGAGCCGCGCCGAGGTCTTCATCGCGAACGTGCTGAAGTGCCGCCCGCCCGGAAACCGCGATCCCCGCCCGGTCGAGATCGACAACTGCACGCCGTACCTGGTCAGCCAGGTCGAGCTCGTCGCGCCGCGCGTGATCTGCACGCTCGGCAACTTCGCCACCAAGCTCCTGCGCGGCGATCCGGCCGGCATCACACGCGTGCACGGCCAGGCGGAGATCCGCACGATCGGCTCGCACACCACGCGGCTGTTCCCGATCTACCACCCAGCCGCGGCCCTGTACACGCCGCGCACGCTCGAGACGCTGCGCGAGGACTTCCGGGCCCTCCCGGGCGTTCTGAGCCTGCCGGCGCCAGCTCCGGCCGCGGCCGTCGAGGTCGCGTTCGCGGCCGTTGAGGATCCCCCGCCGGCCGCGTCGGTGACGAGCGCCGAGCCGGCGGCCGAGCAGTTGGGGCTGTTCTGAGCGGCGCCCTGCAGGTGTTCGAGACCGACGGCCCGGCCGCGACCGAGGCCGTCGGCGCACAGCTTGCAGCCGGCCTGCGGGCGGGCGACGTCGTCCACGTGCTCGGCGAGCTGGGGTCCGGCAAGACGACGCTGGTGCGCGGCGCCTGCCGGGCGCTCGGCGTCAGCGGACCGGTCACGAGCCCGACCTTCGCCATCGCCCATCGCTACGGCGCACCGGGAGGCCTCGTCGTCGCACACGTCGACCTCTACAGGCTCGCCGGCCTCGAGCGCGAGGATCCAGAGCTGCTCGCCGACTACCTCGGGTCCGATCGCATCACCTTCGTCGAGTGGGCGCCCGAGCACGACGCGGAGCTCGGGTCGCCGCGGATCACGATCGAGCTCTCGCACCTCGGAGATGACCGGCGCCGCGTGGAGGTGCGCGCATGAACGTGCTCGGGATCGACACCGCCACGACGTCCACCGCCGTCGCGCTGGCGCGCTCAGACGGCTGGCTGCGCGAGGCGCGCGACGACGTGGAGCCGGGCACGCGGCCACGGCACGCGCAGCGGCTGCTCGCGCTCGCGCGCGAGCTGCTCGACGCGGCGGGCATCGGCTGGGGGGAGGTCGGGCGGATCGCCGTCGGCGTCGGGCCCGGCGGCTACACGGGCCTGCGGATCGGCCTCGCGACGGCGCACGGGATCGCGGCGGCAGTCGGCGCGCAGCTGGTCGGCGTCGGCACCCTGCGCGCGCTTGCGGAGCCGCTCGGCGAGCGCAGCGCCGTCGCCGTGCTCGACGCGCGGCGCGGGGAGGCCTTTCTCGCCATCTACCGCGACGGCGAGGTGCTGCTCGCGCCCCGCGTGTGCTCCCCCGAGCAGCTCGCCGAGCTGGCCTCGCGCGGCGGCCGGCAGGCGCTCGCCGTCGGCGACGGGGCGCTGCGCTTCCGCGAGCTGATCGAGGGCGCCGGCGTCGCCATCGCGCCCGCCGAGAGTTCGCTGCACCGCGTGAGCGCGGCAGCGGTCTGCCGGCTCGCCGCCGCTTCGGGCGCGAGTTCCGCGGCGCCCGACTACCTGCGGCTCGCCGATGCCGAGATCGCCCTCGAGGCCAGGCAGGCGTGATGAGCGATCCGGTGGCGCTCGAGATCCGCTCGCTCGCATACAGCGACCTGCCCGCCGTCGCCGCGATCGAGCGTCGCGCCTTCCCGACGCCGTGGTCGATCGCAATGTTCGTGCTCGAGATGTCCAAGTCGACCGGCGTCTGCCTTGCCGCGGTGCGCGGCGGCGAGCTCGCCGGCTACACGATCTGCTCCCGCTACGACACGGTCTGGCACGTCATGAACATCGCCGTCGACCCCAGGCTGCGCCGCCAGGGAATCGCCTCCGCCCTGCTCGCCGAGCTGTACGTGCGGGCCGGCGACGAGAGCGCCCAGTTCACGCTCGAGGTGCGTCGCTCCAACCAGGCCGCGATCGAGCTCTACCAGCGCGACGGCTTTCGCATCGCCGGGCTGCGCCGCCACTACTACCAGGACAACGGCGAGGACGCGCTGATCATGTGGCGCACGCCGGCGACGCTCCAGGGGCGCCTGGACGACGTGCCGGCCGCCGATCCGGTGGCCCACCACCGCCCGTGATCCTCGCGTTCGAGACCAGCTGCGACGACACGTGCGCGGCGCTCGTCCACGGCGACGGCACCGTCGCCGCGAACGTGATCTCCTCGCAGGAGATCCACGCTCGCTTCGGCGGCGTGGTGCCCGAGATCGCCGCGCGCCACCACCTCGAGCTGATCGACGCCGTCGTCGCCGAGGCGTTCGCGCGCGCGGGCGCGGACGTCGATGAGGTGACGCTCGTCGCGGCGACGCGCGGCCCCGGCCTCATCGGCGCGCTGCTCGTCGGCTTCTCCGCGGCGAAGGGCTTCGCCGCGGCGCGCGAGCTGCCGTTCGCCCCGGTCGACCATCTCCAGGGCCATATCGCCGCGGCCTATCTGGCCCCGGCTCACTTCGAGCCGCCCTTCCTGGCGCTGATCGCATCGGGCGGCCACACGCTGCTCGTCGACGTGGTCGAGCGCGGCGGACCCGTCGAGGTGCTCGCGCGAACACTCGACGACGCCGCCGGCGAGGCGTTCGACAAGGGCGCACGGATGCTCGGTCTCGGCTACCCGGGCGGCCCGGCGCTCTCCCGGCTGGCCGCGGACGGCGACCCGTCGAGCTACTCCTTCCCGACCGGACGCGGCGAGGATTTCTCGTTCGCCGGCCTGAAGACGGCGCTGCTCTACAAGACCCGCGAGGTCGACGCGGCCGATCCGAGGGTTCGCGCCGACCTCGCCGCCGCCTACCAGCGGGCGATCGTCGAGGCGCTCACGCGGCGCGTCGAGCGCGGGCTCGCCCGCTCCGGCCGCACCCGCCTGGCACTCGGCGGGGGCGTCGCCGCGAACGCGGCCCTGCGTGGGCGGCTGCAGGGGCTGGGCGTCGAGCTGTTCCTGCCGCCGCTCGAGTTGTGCACCGACAACGCGGCGATGATCGCCGCCGCCGCGCTCGATGCCGAGCCGCTCGCCTATCCCGACTATCTCGACCTGGACGTCTACGCCACCGGCGAGGGGCCGCTGCGATGAGCGTCGTGACTCTGTACGGGCGACCGGGATGCTGTTTGTGCGACGACGCGCGCGAGGTGCTCGAGCGAGTGCGGGCCGATCTGCCGTTCGAGCTGCTCGAGCGCGACATCGAGAGCGACGAGCGTTTGCTTCGCGCCTATCTGGAGCGGATCCCGGTCGTCACGCTCGACGGCGTCGAGCTGTTCGATCTGATCGTCGATGAGACGGTTCTGCGCAGCAGTCTAGGTAGAGTCCGCGCGATGACCGATGCAGAGATAACGGCTGAGGGCGAGGAGCTAGCGACACCCGCGGAGCGGCTGTCGCTCGGCGTGGCCGCCCGTCTCTCTCGCTACCTGCAGGTGCTGACGCAGGCTCGCAAGATGGGGCGGGAGACGATCTCCTCGCACGAGCTGGCCGAATACACCCACGTCAACTCCACCCAGATCCGCCGAGACCTGTCCGGCTTCGGCAAGTTCGGCAAGCGTGGCGTCGGCTACAACGTCGACTCGCTGGTCACGCAGATCCGAAAGATCCTGCGCACCGCCGGCCAGCACAACATCGCGCTGTTCGGAGCCGGGCACCTGGGCACGGCGATCGCCTCGTCGGAGATCTTCGCCGACCACGGCTTTCGCGTCGTCGCGATCTTCGACGCGGATCCGGCGAAGGTCGGCCAGCGTGTCGGCCAGCACGTCGTGCGTCACAACGACGATCTGCGCGCGGTCGTCGAGGAGCAGGACATCGTCGTCGGCGTGCTGGCGGTTCCCACGGCCGCCGCGCAGGGACTGGCGGACGCGCTGGTGGCGGCCGGCGTGAAGATCATCTTCAACTACTCCGACGCGCTGCTCGACGTCCCACCGGAGACGACGGTGCACACCTCGAGCCCCGCCGTCGACCTGCTCTACGCGCTCTACTTCTATCTCGCCTGAGCCGTGGCCGAGATCGACCTCGACCGCGCCGTCGAGATCTTCGCGGCGTCCAGGGACCTCACCGTCGGGCTCGAGGAGGAGTTCTCGATCCTCGACCCCGTCACGCTCGATCTGTCGCCGCGCTTCGAGGAGCTCCGCGATGACGCGGGCGCCGTCGATCCGCTGCTGCACGAGCACATCACCGGCGAGCTGATCTCCTCGGAGATCGAGATCATCTCCGGCGTCGGCGACGATCTCGCCGACGCGGTGCGACGCCAGCGCGAGCGCCGGCGGGCGCTGTTCGCGCTGGCCGGGTCTCGCGGTGCCGAGCTTGGCGCCACGGGCACGCATCCCTGGGCCGACTACCGCGAGCAGCCGGTCATCGACACCGAGCACTACCGGCGGGTCGAGCAGGGCCTGAAGTACGTCGCCTGGCGAAACAACACCTTCAGCCTGCACGTGCACGTCGGGGTCCGCGACATCGACCGTGCGGTCAAGGTCTGCGACCGCATGCGCGAGCTGCTGCCGCTGCTCCTGGCGGTGTCGGCGAACTCGCCGTTCCTCGACGGGCGGCTGGCCGGGCTGCACTCCGCGCGCACGCAGACCTTCACGCGCAGCTTCCCGCGCTGCGGCGTGCCGCACGCGTTCGGCGGCTGGCCCGCGTTTCGCCGCTACGTCGAGCTCCTGATCGCCACGCATTCGATCATCGAGTTCACGCAGGTGTGGTGGTCGGTCCGGCCGCACTTCTCCTATGGCACGGTCGAGGTGCGGATCTGCGACGTGCAGGCCACGGCGGCGGAGTCCGACGCGCTTGCCGGTCTGGTCGTCGCCTGCGTGGCCCAGGCACTGCTCGAGCTCGACGACCGCGGGCACGCCGAGCCGCTGCCCGGCTACCTGATCGAGGAGAACATGTGGCGTGCGATCCGCTACGGCCTCGACGGGCGCATGATCGACTTCGTGCGCGGCGAGGAATATCCCTCGGTCGAGATCGTCGAACGGCTGCTCGAATGGAGCGCGCCGGCCCGAGACGCGTTCAAGCTCGAGCTCGAGCCGTTCCCGGCGGCGCCCAACGGCGCGCAGCGCCAGCGCGCGATGATCGAGGCGGGCGCCACGATGCGCGAAGCTTTCGAGGCCTGTGTGCGCGCGACGCGCGCGACCTATTCCGAGGAGGTTCGAGCATGAGCAGCGGAGCGGGCGAGCCGAGCGAGGCCGAGCTGCGTGCGGCCTGGGAGGAGCAGCTTCGCCGGCTCACGCCGGCTGACGTGATCGTGCAGACCGCGGTCTCGCTGATCAGCCTCGCCGGACGCCGGCTGGGTCTCGAGCCGGGCACGGAGGGCGAACGCGACCTCGGCCAGGTCCGCGACGCGATCGACGGCGTGCGGGCGCTGCTGCCGGTGCTGGAGCGAGGCGAGGCGGGGCCGACGCTGGCGCCGCTGCGCGAAGCGATCTCGGCGCTGCAACTCGAGTACGCGAAGCTCGCCGCCTCGGGCGGCGCCGACAGTGTCGCCGCCGGCGGTCCGCCCCGCGGCGAGGGCGCGGGCGGGGATGCAGCGGGCGGCGGCGCTGCTCCTCCGTCCGGGGCGGGGCAGGGCGAGCCGGCGGAGGACGGCGCGAGCGGTCCGGGGCCGGCGCAGCGCAGCGGGCGGCTGTGGGTTCCGGGCTCGTGAGCAGGCCTCCGCGCCGCCGCGCACGATAGGATGCGACGGCTTGTTACATGGCCGGGCGGACATGTGATTCGCCCGGCTTTCCTTTGTGTCGCGCGGCGCGAGCGCTCCGTGCAGACGTTCACGGTGAGGAGCTGCTTTGAGTAATTTTCTGACCAACCACGGGGTGGTCGTCGCTCTCGTCTGCGCCGCCTGCGCAGTGCTCTACGGAGCCTTCACCGCGCGCGCCCTGCTCGCGCTCTCGCCCGGCAACGAGCGGATGCAGAGCATCTCCGCGGCCGTTCAGGCCGGCGCCCGCGCGTACCTCAATCGCCAGTACACGACGATCGCAGCCGTCGGCGTCGTGCTGTTCGTCGCGCTGATCTTCGTGCAGAACATCGCCGTGGCGGTCGGCTTCGCGGTGGGCGGGGTGCTGTCCGGCTCCACCGGCTACATCGGCATGAACGTCTCCGTGCGGGCGAACGCCCGTGTCGCCGAGGCGGCGCGCGGAGGCGTCCCGCCGGCGCTGAGCGCCGCCTTCCGGGGCGGCGCGGTCACCGGCCTGCTCGTCGTCGGCCTCGCTCTGACCGGCGTCTCCGGCTACTACGGTGTGCTCACCGCGATCTTCCACGACAGCCCGAAGACGGCGATCGACGCCCTGATCGGGCTCGGTTTCGGCGGTTCGCTCATCTCCGTGTTCGCCCGACTCGGCGGCGGCATCTTCACCAAGGCGGCTGACGTCGGCGCCGACCTCGTGGGCAAGGTGGAGGCGGGGATCCCCGAGGACGATCCGCGCAACCCGGCGGTCATCGCTGACAACGTCGGCGACAACGTCGGCGACTGTGCCGGCATGGCGGCGGACCTGTTCGAGACCTACGCCGTCACGGCCGTCGCCGTGATGCTGCTCGGAGTACTGACCTTCAACCAGAGCACGCGGGTCGCGCTCTTCCCGCTGCTGCTCGGCGGGGTCGCGATCATCGCCTCGATCATCGGAACCTTCTTCGTGCGCTCGCGCGCGGGGAACGTGGAACGCGCCCTGTACAAGGGGCTGATCGCCTCCGGCGTGATCGCGGCCGCAGCGTTTGCCCCGATCACCTATTGGCTGATGCACGACGTCGTCCTCAAGGGCGGCGCCAAGGCGCCGTCGTGGGGCCGGCTCTACGTCTGCGCGCTGATCGGGATCGCCGTCACGGCCTGCCTGTTCGTGCTGACGGACTACTACACATCGACGCGGTTCTCGCCCGTCAAGAAGACCTCGAAGGCCTCGCTGACGGGGCATGCGACGAACATCATCCAGGGCTTCGCGTCCGGCCTGCAGGCGACGGCCCTTCCGGCGATAGTGCTGGTGCTGGGCATCCTGGTCTCGTGGAAGCTCGGCGGCGGCGGAACGATCGGCATCTACGGCATCGGCGTCGCGGTGATGGGTCAGCTCTCCCTGACCGGCCTGATCGTCGCGCTCGACGCGTTCGGCCCGATCACCGACAACGCGGGCGGCATCGCGGAGATGGCGGATCTGCCCGATGAGGTGCGCAACGTCACCGACCCGCTGGACGCGGTCGGCAACACCACCAAGGCCGTCACGAAGGGTTACGCGATCGGGTCGGCCGTGCTCGCCGCCGTCGTGCTGTTCGCCGGCTTCAAGGACGAGCTGGCCGCGAAGGGCCACCACTACCTCTTCCAGATCTCCCAGCCGCCGGTGCTGATCGGGCTGATCATCGGCGGCATGATGGTGTGCCTGTTCGCCTCGCTCTCGATCGAGGCGGTCGGTCGTGCCGGCGGCGCCGTGGTCGAGGAGGTGCGCCGCCAGTTCCGCGAGAAGCCCGGGATCATGGACGGCACCGAGCAGCCCGACTACGCGACCTGCGTCGACATCGTCACGCGGACCGCGCAGCGCGAGATGATCCTGCCGTCGATGCTGCCGATCGCCCTGACGGTGATCGTCGGCCTGATCGACGTACAGGCGCTCGGCGGCATGCTGATCGGGGTGATCGTCGTCGGGTTCTTCTTCGCCGTGCTGATGACGGCCGGCGGCGGCGCCTGGGACAACGCGAAGAAGCTGATCGAGGACGGCGCCTACGGCGGCAAGGGCTCTGACGCCCACGCCGCGTCGGTCACCGGCGACACCGTCGGCGACCCGTTCAAGGACACCGCCGGGCCTGCGATCAACCCGATGATCAAGGTTGCGAACATCGTCGCGATCCTGATCATCCCGCTGATCACGTAACGCGCATGACAGTCCGCCGACCGTCGCCGACAGGTCGCGCCGTGCATGACGGCGCGACCCGCGTCCTCTCGGCGGTGATGATCGTGCTCGGCGTGCTGCTGGTCTCGCGCGGTGAACTGCTGGCCGTCGTCGTGGGCGTCGCGATGGTCGGCGCCGGTGCGGGCCGGCTGTGGGTCGTCGCACAGCAGCGCCGGCACCGATGAGCGAGAGCTGGGGGTCGGGCACCGCCTCGATCGGCCTGACGCGCCTCGGCGTGATCATCTGGACCTCGCTCGCGAGCTCGATCTACTTCTCGCTCGGGATCGTGTCCGGCCACGCGCTCGGCCTGACGCCGCTCGTCTACCTCGCCGCCGGGCTGTTCTTTGCGCTGACGGCGCTGACCTACCTCGAGGGCGCGACCATGCACGCCGAGCGTGCCGGCTCGACCGTCTTCGCGCGGTACGCGTTCAACGAGCTGGTCAGCTTCGTCGCTGCCGCAGCGGTGCTGCTCGACTACATGATCCTGATCGCGATCTGCGCGCTGAGCGCCGCGGACTACCTCGCGACCTTCGTGCCCGCGTTCGGACATGGCCCGCCGCGCGTGGCGCTGGCGCTTGCCGTCGTCGCCTACGTCGCGATCTCGAACGTGCTCGGCCTGTCGACGCTGCGCCATGCGCGCCGGATCATCGCGCTCGTCGCCGTCGACCTCGTGATCCAGCTGCTCGTGATCGTCATCGGCGTCGTGCTGTTCTTCCACCTCCCGACGATCACCGACCACATCCATCTCGGCAGCACGCCGAGCTGGTCGGGTGTGATCTACGCGCTGACGATCACGACCGTTGCGTTCACGAGCCTCGAATCGGCATCGGGACTCTCGGCGGAGCTGGCGGTCAGCCGCACCGGCGTGCGACGCATCACATGGGGTGCGAACCTGACGATCCTCATCGTGTATGTCGGCATGGCGGTCGTCGCCGTCACCGCGGTGCCGGTGCTCGGCGGCCAGTCGGCGCTCGCGAGCAGCCATCTGGGCGCTCCCGTCATCGGCATCGTCGAGCGTTTCCACCCGCTCGCACTGGCCGACACGCTGAAGTACACGGTCGCGGCCGCGGCCGCCGTGACGCTGATCGCCGCCGCGCGCGCGGCGATGCAGGGCCTATCGCGGCTTGCCTTCTCGCTCGCGACCAACAGCCAGATCCCGAGCGCGCTGGGGCGTTTGCATCCGCAGCGCGCCACGCCGTTCGTCCTCATCACGGCCGCCGCGGCGATCGCGGCTGGACTGGTGCTCACGGGCGACCTGGACTTCCTCTTCGGCATCTTCGCCTTCGGCGCGATGTTGGCGTTCACGATCGCCCACCTGTCGATCTGCGTGCTGCGCTACCGCGAACCGGATCGACCGCGGCCGTACCGGATCCCGGGCGGGGTCCGCTGGCGTGGCGGCGTGCTGCCGCTGCCGGCGGCGCTCGGCGCGCTGCTGTCGGGAGCCGGCTGGATCACCGTGATCGTGCTTCATGCCGGTGCGCGCTACGTGGGACTCGCATGGATCCTCGGGGGCATCGTCTTCTTCGTGCTCTACCGAATGCGCGAGGGGAAGGCCGTCCGCGCTCGCGTGACCGTGCCGGAGGCCGTGCTTCGAGCGCGCGCACCGGACCGCGATTTCGGCTCGATTCTCGTGCCGCTGTTCGGAGGCGAGCTCGACGACGACCTCGTACAGACCGCGGCCC
This sequence comes from uncultured Solirubrobacterales bacterium, assembly GCA_963830975.1. Taxonomy (GTDB): domain Bacteria; phylum Actinomycetota; class Thermoleophilia; order Solirubrobacterales; family Solirubrobacteraceae; genus Palsa-513. The sequence goes on along the minus strand of CAWHOI010000004.1, from coordinate 1,427,113 downwards.
TGCTCGTCTCCTCCGAGAGCGCCGACGAGGCGGCGATCGATCGCGCCACGATCGAGGCGATCTGGATCTTCCGCGTGCCGATGTCGCTGCCACTCGACGCGCCCCTGCCGGAGAACCAGCTGAAGGCGGCGCGGGCAGCGCTGGCACGCGCGAAGATCGTCGGCGAGGAGTACGCCGGGGTCGAGGTCGCGACGGCGACGGTGCGGGGCCGCCGATACGGCCAGGCGATCGTGGAGGAGGCGGCGCGCCGCGGCGTCGAGGCGATCGTGCTGGCCGCCGACGAGAACACGCGTACGCGCGCCGGCTCGCTGCTCGGCGGGCGCACGCTCGTGGGGGAGAGCACGGTGTCGGAGACCATCCGCTACGTCGTCTCCAGGGCGCGCTGCCGGGTCATCCTCACGGCGCCGGCCGGCAAGGCGCCGCGAGAGCGCGTGGCCGTGCCCGACCAGTAGCATCAGGCTCGATGTTCATCTTGATCGTCGGAGCGGGACGCGTCGGGTCCGCCGTTGCAAAGCGCGCTCTCGCGCAGGGTCACGAGGTCTCTGTGCTCGACGAGGACCCGCTTTCGCACGAACGGCTCGTCGAGGTCGAGGGACAGACCTGGGAGGACGCAGGCGGTCAGTTCACCGTCGGGACCGCGCTCGAGGTCGACGCGCTGATCGAGGCCGGCGTGCAGCGAGCGGACGTCTTCATCGCCTCGACCGACGGCGACAACACCAACCTGACCGTCGCGCAGATCGTTCAGCGGCGCTTCGGCATCGAGAAGGTGCTGTGCCGCGTCGCGGACCCAGCCCGGGCCGCCTGGTACGCCGAGCAGGGACTGCACACGATCTCGCCGACGCAGCAGGCGATCGAGATGTTCGCGCAGGCGCTTGAGGCGGAGGAGTAGAGCCTTGTACGTGATCGTCGTCGGCTCGGGCAAGGTGGGGCTCAACCTCAGCCGCGAGCTGATCGCCAAGGGGCACGAGGTGACACTGCTGGAGGCCGACCGGCGCCGCTATCTCGTCGTCGAGGAGGAGCTCGAGCACGCCGTCCAGTACGGCGACGCGACCGAGCTGTGGGTGCTCGAGCGCGCCGGGATCCAGCGTGCGGACCTGGTCGTGGCCGTGACCGGCGATGACGAGGACAACATGCTGGTCTGCCAGGTGGCGAAGGAGAAGTACCTCTGCGAGCGAGTGATCGCGCGTGTCAACAACCCCCGCAACCTCCAGCACTTCAAGCTGCTCGGAATCCAACCCGTCGTCTCGGCCACCGACCTCATCCTGCGCCTGATCGAGCACGAGGTGCCGCGCTACGGCCTCGTCCACCTACTCGCACTGGAGGAGGAACGGCTCGAGATCATCGAGCTCGAGGTCCAGGAGACGGCGCCCGCCGCGTCCAAGCGCGTCGCCGACGTGGCGCTGCCGGAAGGCAGCCTGATCATCTCCGTGCTGCGCGACGGGCGCGGCTTCGTCCCGACCGCCGACACGGTCGTCGAGGCCGGCGACCAGGTGCTGCTGGTGCTCGACTCCGGTCTCGAGGACCAGATCACGCCGGTGTTCGCGCCGGACTGATCGGGGCGACGGTGCCAACCGCCGCCTCCCAGGCAGGACTGCGCCCGGCGACCGTACAACCCTCATGAAGGCAGCGCGCAGCGTCCGCTCGTCGGGGGCTTCGACCTTCATCGCCGCGGCGGCGTGCGCCGGCGTGCTCGAGATGGTCCTGCTCGCGCTGTGGCAGCGCAACGGCTACTGGGACTTCTCCGACGGGGTCTACGCGGAGACCGCCCGCGAGGTCCTGCACGGCGTGGGTCTCTACCACGCCGTTCTCGGCGCCCAGCCGCCGCCCGTGTATCTGCTGGGCGCGCTGCTGCTGGCGGTCCACGACGGACTGGCGTCGCTGCGGGCCGGCTTGGCATTGTTCGACCTCGCCACGGCCGCGCTCGTCGGCCTCTGCGTGTGGCGGCTTTCGGAGCGGCGCTGGCTCGCGCTTGCGGCCGGCCTCGCCGCTCCGCTGCTGCCGATCTCCCTGCACGAGCACGCGCAGCTGACGCCCGAGACGCTCGCCGCGCCGCTGATCATGCTCGGCGCGGTGTGGTGCGCGCGGCGCGAGCGCTCGGTCGCCGGCGGAGCGGTGCTGGCGCTCGCCGTCGCGTGCAAGCTGGCGTTCCTGCTCCCGGCGCTCGCGATCGTGCTCGTCGCTGCCTCGCGCCGGCGCGCCGTCGCCGGCCTTGCCAGCACGGGCGCGCTTGTGGCGCTGGCGACACTGCTGGCGTTCGGGACCGCGGTGTGGACCCAGGCCGTGCGTGCCCAGTTCGAGCTGGGTCGGGCATCGCTGCACTACGTCGCAGGCCTGGTCGCGCAGGCGGGATGGAACGAGTGCTCGCTGGTTGTCGGGGCCGTGGCGGCCGCCTATCTCGTCCACCGCGGGCGCCGATCGCCGAATCCGGACGCGGTCTCGCGCGGCGGCGGCTTGGCGGGGTCGGCCACGGCGACTGAGGCGCTGCTGCGCACGCTGCTGGCGGCTGCGCTCGCCGGGCTGGCGCTGGCGTTGTCGCTGTTCAAGCACGGCTCCTACATCAACGTCTTCGTCGTCGCCGAACCGCCGCTGCTGGTGCTCGCGAGCTACGGCGCCGTGCTGGCCTGGGGCTCGCGGCTCGCAGCGGCGCGCGCGGCGGTCGTGCTGCTCGCGCTGCTGGTCGCGCTGCAGTCGGCCTCCCTGCTGCTCTCACCGACGCACGCCGTCATCGCACGGCGGCCGTTCGCGCGGTCGGGGCTCGAGGAGGCGATGTCGCCGGCGGCCGTGTCGCGCGCGGTCGCGCTGGCGCGACGCTGCCCGGCTGCGAGCGCGTACTCGGGCGCGCCCTACATCGCCTTCCTCGCCGACAGGCGGATGCCCGGCGATCAACCGGACCTGTTCATGCTCCGCAACGCCGCCGCCGTCGCGGCGTTCGCGCGCCGGGCGGCGGCCGATCAGCCGCGCTGTCCGCTGTAGCCGAGCGGCATGGCCGGGCTCGGGTCGCGCTGCGTCCGGCTGACGCGCGACGGTCAGCACGCGACCATGTGGCGGCGAACCGGCCTGCCCGCCCGCAGGCGCTGTTCGACGACGGCGGGGAGCACGGCGTGGACCGGGCGGATCGAACAGCCGTCGAGTTTCTCCGTCCCGGTTAGGATCTCGCCGGCCGCGCGGCTAGCCTGCCGGCATGAAACGAGCTCTGATGTTGGTCTTCTGCAGCGTGGCGCTCACGCTCGCGATGTCGCTCGACGCATCGGCTGATCCGGCCGGCTGGACGCCACTACTGCGGACGGCGGCGGCCAAACTGCTCACCGCCGAGCTGAACCGTGACGGCGCGACGGCGTGCAGCGTGCTCTACGCGCCGTTGACGGCGACCGTCGACGGCAGGACCTGCGCTCAGCGCTGGGATGCCCGCAGTGCGCGCATGCTGGCTTCGACTGTCGCCACTCGCGCCCTGCGCGCAGATCTGCGCGCCGTGGCGGGCGCCGCGGTGACGCTCAACGGGATGTACGGGTCGATCGCGCTGCCGCATCCGCTGCTCGGCGGTCACAGCCGCTTCTACTGGACCGCCAACTGCTGGATGCTGACGGGCTGACGCGCGGCGGCCGCCGACCATTGCGCTCTCGGCGCCTCGACACACGCGGAAGGCCCGGTCACCCGGGCCTTCTCGCATACTGCGGGACAGGGACTCGAACCCCAAATTTCTGCTCCAGAGGCAGACGTGTTGCCGATTACACCATCCCGCAAGGCATCGCGCGAAACCGCGTCGCGAGACGGGGCGGAAGGCCCGCTCGGGAGCGATTCCCCTCGATTATAGATCGGTGTCGGCCGATCGACCGCCCTCTCGGCTCCGCTAGAGCCAACCTTCCTCTTCGGCGATGCGAATCGCCTCCGCGCGGCTGGCGGCGCCGAGCTTGCGCATGACTGAAGAGAGGTAGTTGCGGGTCGTGCCGTAGGAGAGGTGCAGCGCCTGAGCGAGCTCGGCGATCGTTCCGTTGCGGCGCGCCATCGCGAGCACCTCACGCTCGCGCGCGGTCAAGGGACTCGGTCCCTGGCGCAGGGCCGCTGCGGCGAGCGCGGGATCCACGATCCGCTCCCCTGCGACCGCTCGTCGAATCGCCTCGGCCAGCTCCGAGGCGGGGGCATCCTTGAGGAGGAAGCCAGCGGCGCCACCCTGCATCGCGCGCCGCAGGTATCCGGGGCGCCCGAACGTGGTCAGCATCAGCACGCGCACCGTGGGCAGAGCTGCCGTGAGCTGCTCGCAGACGTCAAGCCCGCTGGATCCGGGCATCTCGATGTCGAGCAGCGCGACGTCGGGTCTGCAGGCGCGCGCGGCGGCCAGCACCTCGTCGCCGCGCGCGATCTCGCCGACGACCGCCAGGTCTCCCTCGAGGCCGAGCAGACTCGCGAGCGCGCCGCGCACCATCGCCTGGTCCTCGGCGATCAGGATCCGGATCATCGTGCGCTCCGCGGCAGCACGACGGCCAGCCGGTAGCCGCCCTCGGTACGGGCGCCGCTCTCGACGGCCCCAGCAAGTGCGATGGCGCGCTCACCCAGCCCGAGCAGCCCGCTGCCGCCGGCCGACGCGGCACCGTTTCCCCCAGGACCGTCGTCGAGGATCTCGAGCACCGTCTCGGTGTCGTCGCCGCCGAGGCGGATCCAGCAGTTCTGCGAGCTGCTGTGGCGAATCACGTTCGTCGTGCCCTCCCGTACCGCCCAGGCAATGACGCCCTCGGCCGTCGGGGCGAGCGCCACGCGCTCCACGTCGAAATGGGCGTCGATCCTTGCCGCTTCGAGTGCCAGTCGTGCCGCCGCGAGGGCTCCGTCGAGTGTCGGCTGGCGATAGCCGCTGACCGCCTCGCGAACCTCCGACAGTGCCTCGCGCGTCACCTGCTCGAGGTCGGCAAGATGCGCGTCGGCCTCCGCAGGCGCAGCGGTCAGCAGGCGCCTGCTCAGCTGCGCCTTCAGCGAGATCACGGAGAGACTGTGGCCGAGCAGATCGTGCAGGTCGCGGGCGAACCGCTCGCGCTCGTTCGCCACGGCGAGCTCGGCCAGCTCGGTGCGAGCGCGCAGCAGCTCGAGGTTGCGGGTGCGCAGCTGGCCGACGGCGAGCACGAGGAAGCCGATGCCGGCGCAGCCGATGGCGCAGCTCAGCACGACGCTCGAGCTGTCCCGATCCGCGGCTGTCAAACCTCCCGCGAGCACCGCGGTCGCGAGCACGTAGCCCACCGCGGCGCGGTCCTCGAGCACGAGCGCCCCGGCCGCGGCGGCGTAGACGAACAGGGAGGCCCAGTTGTCGCGATCGAGCGTCGTCAGGGCGATCGCGAGCCCGATCAGCAGTGCGGCGGCGGCCATTCCCGCGGGACGTCGCGCCACACGTGAAGGCACGGCGAGCACCCAGCAATAGGTCACGACGAACGCGGCCGCCCCCGCGAACGCCAGCGCCATGTGGGTGCTTGAGACGTGCGCGTCGGCTAGCGCAACCGTCGGAAAGATCAGGAACGGCAGCCAGATCGATCCCAGCGTCAGTGTGGAGAAGATCTCGCGACGTCGCGACGGCGTGTCGCGGCAGGGATCGCTCATGCCTCGCCGAGCGGCTGACGCAGGAAGCGGATCATCAGCCCGACTCCGACCAGCACCCAGATCGCCAGCGTGAGCACGTCGTCGCCCTTGATGCCCGAGCCGGTCGTTCGTGGGTTGAACGCGTACTGCAGCGCGTCGGCGAGCGCGTGGACCGGGAAGATCTCGGCGATGTGGCGCAGCCAGGCGGGCTGGTTGTCGGTCGTGAACCAGATTCCCGAGATGAAGGTGAGCGGCAGGATCGCGACATTGAGCACGGCCGGCGCGGCCTCTGCGTTGCGGATGAAGCGCACGATGCCGATGCCGAGCGTGGTGAAGCAGGCGGTCCCCAGCGCGAGGGCGACGAGGAAGCCGGCGAGCGTCGCCCCGCGCAGGTGGACGTTGTAGCCGAGCCGTGCGATCACGAGGACGAGGACGGTCATCGCGAGCGTGGTCAGGCATGCCGAGGCGATCCGCCCGGTGATGTAGGCCCAGCGCGGCAGGGGCGTTCCCTGCATCCTCTTCAGCACGCCCTGGTCACGCAGGATCGCAGTGCTGACGGCGATGTTGAAGAAGGTCGTGGCGATGATGCCGTAGGCGAGGATGCCGGGGACGAAGAAGTCGTTGTAGGGCAATCCCGCCCGCGTCGAGATCGTCTGCTTGCCGAAGATCGACGCGAAGATGACCAGGAACATGATCGGCATCAGGAAGGCGAAGAAGGCGCGCGCGCGGTTTCGCCAGAAGGCGCGCTGCTCGTATAGCGCCTGCCAGACGGCGAGTGAGAGATCCCGGCGCAGCGTGGCCGTCGTGGCGCTCATCCCGTGATCACCCCAGGGCCGTCTCGCCGTCGGCCTCGTGCTCGCCCGTCAGTTCGAGATAGACGTCCTCCAGGGACGGCCGCGAAACCGAGAAGTGCGCCAGGTCGAGCTCGTGCTCCAGCGCCCAGGCGGTTACCTGCGCGGTCGCGCGAACCACCTGATCGGTGCGAATCAGCACCCGCCCCTGTTCGATCCGTCGCTCCGACGCCGGCACCGCGGGAAGCCGATCGATCGTCCAACCGGCGGGCAGCTCGAAGCGAATCTCGGCGGGGCGCCCGTCGCGTCCGCCGAGCTCGTCGGGCGGACCGAGCGCGATGATCTCGCCGGCGCGCATGACGGCGACGCGATCGGCGAGCGTCTGCGCCTCGTCCATGAAATGCGTCGTCAGGAAGATCGTCTTGCCGAGCTGGCAGAGGGCGCGAATCGTCGTCCAGGCATTGCGGCGTGCCTGGGGATCAAAACCCGTCGTCGGCTCGTCCAGGAACACCAGGTCGGGATCGCCGACCAGCGCCAGCGCCAGGTCCAGGCGGCGACGCTGGCCGCCGGAGAGGTTGGCTGCGCGCGTGTCGCGCTTGGCATCCAGCTCGACGAGCTCGATCAGCTCCTCGGGGCCTCGGCGCCGACGGTGGTAGCGCCCGTACATCTCGAGCAGCTCGCCCACCGTCAGGTCGTCCTGCAGACCGCACGACTGCAGGACGATGCCGACCCGTTCGCGCAGCTCGCGCGCGCCGGAGGCCGGGTCGAGGCCGAGCACGCTGACCTCGCCGGCACTGCGCGTGCGGTAGCCCTCGAGGATCTCGGTCGTGGTCGTCTTGCCGGCGCCGTTGGGCCCGAGCAGACAGAAGACCTCGCCCACGGCGACCTCGAAGCTGACGCCGCGCACGGCCTCCAGCTCGCCGTAGCGCTTGCCGAGCGCCGTCACCTCGATCGCGTTCATCGCGAATCAGACAATAGGCTTGACCGCCGGCGGGCGTAAGTGGCGAGCATCCCGTTCTCGCCATGACATCTGTCACGCCGCTGCGGCTGCCTGCGACCAGTCCCGGTAGAGACTCGCGTAGGCGCCGTCCGCCGCGAGCAGCTCGTCGTGGCTGCCCTGCTCGACGATGCGCCCACCGGAGAGCACGATGATGCGGCTCGCCCCCTTGATCGTCGAAAGGCGGTGAGCGATCACGATCGCCGTGCGACCCGCCAGCAGTCGCCGTAAGCCCTGTTCGATGCGGCTCTCCGTGTGCAGGTCGACGTTCGAGGTCGCCTCGTCGAGTACGAGGATTCGCGGGTCGGCGATCATCGCGCGTGCGAATGCGATCAGCTGGCGCTGCCCGGCCGACAGTTGCGTGCCGCGCTCGCCGACCTCGGTGTCATAGCCGTGCTCGAGCGACGCGATGAACTCGTGCGCTCCGACCGCGTGCGCGGCCGCTTCGATCTCCTCGTCGGCGGCGTCGGGCGCCCCGAAGGCGATGTTCGAGCGAACGGTGCCGGAGAAGAGGAACGCCTCCTGGGGAACGATCCCGAGCTGCGAGCGCAGCGACTCGTAGGTGACCTCGCGCACGTCGTGGCCGTCCACGACGACGCGCCCCAGTGTGGGGTCGTAGAACCGGGCGACCAGCTTCGCGAAGGTCGACTTGCCGGCGCCGGTCGCGCCGACCAGGGCGACGGTTTCGCCCGGCGCGATCTCGAGGTCGATGTCGTCGAGTGCGAGGCGGTCCTGGCCGCCATCGCGGCGGCGGTAGGCGAAGCTGACATGATCGAAGCGCAGCTCGCCGCGGATCCGCGCCAGCGTCACGGCGTCGGGGCGCTCGAGCATCTCCGGCTGCTCGTCGAGCAGCTCGAAGATCTTGTCGAGCGCGGCCATGCCCGACTGGTAGGTGGTGTAGAGCTGCGAGAGCTGTGTGATCGGGTCAAAGAAGTTGTTGAGGGCCGCGAGGAAGCCGACGAGCACGCCGATCTTGATCGTTCCGTGGATCACCTGATTGCCGCCGTAGAGCAGCACCGCGACGATCGCCAGTGCGGAGACGAACTCGATCACGGGGAAGTAGGCCGCGTTCATGATCACGGTGGTCATGTTCGCGCCGCGGTTGAGCTCGTTCAGCGCCGCGAACTCGTCGGCGTGGCGGGGCTCCTGCCCGAAGGTGCGCACCACGCGTACGCCGGAGATCGACTCCTGCAGGTAGCCGGTGATCTGGCCGATCGTCTCTCGGGTGCGCCTGTATGCGTCCGCCGAGGCGATCCGAAAGACGAGCGAACCGACCAGGATCAGCGGCAGCATCGTGAAGGTGATCAGAGCCAGGTGCACGTCGAGGTAGATCAGGATCCCCAGCGTGCCGATCAGTGTCAGCCCACCCTGGAAGAGCGTCACGACGCTGTCGGTCACGAGGCTATCGAGCGCCTCCACGTCATTGGTCATGCGTGAGATCAGGACGCCCGCCGGCCGGCGCTCGTAGAAGCTGACCGGCAGGCGCTGAAGGTGGCTGAAGATCGCCAGGCGCAGGTCGGCGAGTGCGCGCTGGCCGACCCATTCGACGAGGAATGTCTGCGCCGTGGTCGCCACCCAGACGACGAGGGCGGCAACGACGAAGGCGACGACGATCAGCGCGAGCTTGTGCAGGTTGTGGGGGACGATGCCGTCGTCGATCGCGAGCTTGGCCAGCGGCGCCGGCGCCAGCGACGCGGCGGTCCCCACGATCAGCGACAGGAGCATCAGCACGACGCGGCCGCGGTAGGGGGCAAGCAGCGCCGCGAGTCCGCGCAGCCGCCGTCCACGCCCGCGGGATCCACGCAGCCGCCGCCGCAGCTCTGCCGTGCGCGGCCGGCTCACAGTCCGGCCACCGCGCGCTCCGGCGCCTTGCGGGTGAGGAACACGCTGTCCGGCAGGCCCTTCTCGACGATCTCGCGGTACAGCGGCGCCCGCTCGAGCAGCTCCTCGTGGGTGCCCTGCGCGAGAACGCGGCCGGCCTCGAGCACCACGATCTCGTCCGCCAGCGCGATCGTGGACAGGCGGTGCGCGATGATCAGCGTGGTCCGTCCCGCCATGACCTCTCCGAGCGCGCGCTTGATCTCCCGTTCGGTTGTCGCGTCGACCGAGGAGGTCGCGTCGTCGAGGATCAGGATCCGCGGATCAGCGAGGAGTGCGCGCGCGATCGCGATCCGCTGGCGCTGGCCGCCCGACAGCGTCAGGCCGCGCTCGCCCACGCGCGTGTCGTAGCCCTCGGGAAGGCGCTCGATGAACTCGTGCGCCTGGGCGCGGCGGGCTGCCTCCTGCACCTGCGCCCGCGTCGCCTCGGGGCGGGCGTAGGCGATGTTCTCGTGCACCGTCGTGCTGAACAGGAACGGATCGTCGCCGGTGACCGCGACCGCGGAGCGAACCGAGCCGACGTCGACGAGCCGCAGGTCGGCCCCATCGATGAGAACCCGTCCTTCGGTCGGGTCATAGAGCCGTGCCACCAGCGCCGCGAGAGTCGTCTTACCGGACCCGGTGGCGCCGACGAGCGCGACAGTCCGCCCGGCCGCGATCTCGAGATCCACCTCGCGCAGTGCCGCCGGCCCGGAGGTCCCGTAGCGCATGGTCACGCCCTCGAAACGCACCTGCCCGCTGCCGGACGGGAGCGGCGGCGCGTCGGGTGGCGAGGTGAGCTCCGGCGAGCGGTCAAGCAGCTCGAAGACGCGTGCACCTGAGGCCGTCGCGCGCTGAGCCATGCCCAACGACACACCGAGCGTGCGCATCGGGGACAGCAGCATCAGCAGGTAGATGTAGAAGGCGGTGAACTGTCCGATCGGCAGCTGACCGTGAACCACGGCGTGCCCACCCACCAGCAGGATCGCCGCGAGCCCGAGCTGGGGGAGGAAGCCGATCAGCGGGTTGTAACGTGCCTGCAGCCGCGCTTCGACCATCGACTGATCGAACACGCGCGAGACGCTGTGAGCGAAGCGCCGCGACTGGTGGGCCTCACGCGCGAAGGCCTTCACAACGCGCACGCCCGAGATGTTCTCCTGCACATCCGCCGTCAGCTCGCCGATCCGCTGCTGCACCTCCTGCAGGGCGGGACGGGCAAGCCGGCTGTAGCGGTTGGTGATGTAGACGACGAACGGAACCGGCGCCAGCGCGAGCGCGGCCAACTCGGGCTGGATCAAGAACATGGCCGCTGCCGCGAGCACGATCGCGAGGCCCGACTGCATGATGAACACCAGGCCGTAGCCCAGGAAGAATCGGATCGCCTGCAGGTCAACCGTCACCCGCGACATCAGCTGGCCGGTCTGCTGGCGATCGAAGAACGCCAGCTCGAATGACTGCAGCTGGCGGAACATCAGGTTGCGAAGGTCGTATTCGACGCCCAGCGATACCCGTCCCGCGACGAGCCGCCGGCCGGCCGAGAGGCCGAGCCGGATCAGCCCGGCGGCCAGCACCCAGAGCGCGAACGTGTCGAGCGCTCCGTGCTTGTGGACGCTTGTGATCGCGTCGATCGCCTGCCCGGACAGCTCTGGTATCGCGACTGTTGCGACCATCGCGAAGGCCGCGAGCACCCCGGACCAGATGACGCCAGAGCGGTATGGGCGCAGAAAACCCAGCAGACGCATGAAGGACCGCACTTCATAAAGTATAGTGGTAGCGGTGACCGCAGGACCGCCCGCCGCCGGGCTCTGTGCTCGCTGCGAGCATCAGCGTCTGGTGCGCAACACGCGGGGATCCGTGTTTTCGCGCTGCGATCGCTCGCGCACAGAGCCCGAGCTCTTCCCGCGCTATCCACGCCTGCCGGTGCTCGCGTGCGCGGGGTTCGCGGCGCGGCGCCAATCCTGACCGGCTCACCGGGCGCCCGCGTGCACGTGCCGACCCAACGTCCGGGTCTCGCGTGCGCCGGCGTGCCTCAGCGAACGGTGAGCGTGCCCTTCATGCCGGCCATCTCGTGGCCCGTGACCGAGCAGTAGAAGGTGTAGGTGCCGGGCGGCAGATCCAGGGTAAGCGTCTTTGTGCCGCCGGTGAAAGTGGGGGTGTGGCCGAGCACCTTGCCCTGTGCGTTGGCGATCGTCACGTTGTGGTCGAGTGGCGACCGGTTGGTGAAATCGATCGTGACGTGGCTGGAGGTGGCCGTGAGGGCTGTCGTGTTGTACGCGAGCTGCCCCTGCGGATTCGCGGACAGCTGCAGTGGCCCATTGGTCGGGGCTGACGTGACGGGGGTGACCTGGGGTGCAACGCCGTTCGTGACGACGCCGGTGTCATAGGGGTGGGTCGGCGGCGGCGTCTTTGCCGTGACGACAGCCATCGCCACGGCGAACGCCACGAGAGCCGCGCTGACGGCGATCACGAGGCGGCCCTGACGGGCCGAGGTCGGGAAGCGCTCGCTGCGGATGCCGAAGGCCGAAACGAGCACCGCCCAGGCGACGAGCACGCCCGCGGCGATGAAGAACGCGGTCTTGCTGCGGTCGTGGAAGGTCGTGGCGGCGAGCAGGGCGTGTAGCACGGCGCGAGCCTAACTGATCGCCCGTACGGAGGGCGCGCCACGGCGCGACCGCCGAAGCTTGCCCGGTGCTCCCCCCGCCTCTAGATTTCAGACATGGACGAGGCGCGGATCGAGGTCCGCGTACAGCCGCGAGCCTCGCGCGACGAGCTCACCGGAGTGCGCGACGGCGTGCTCCACGCCCGCGTCTGCGCCGCTCCGGTCGACGGCGACGCCAACCGGGCGCTCTGCCGTCTGATCGCCAGCCGAGCTGGCATCGCCCCGTCGCGCGTGTCGGTGATTCGCGGGGAGCGCGGACGGCTCAAGCTCGTACGCGTCAGCGGCCTGCAGGACGCGGACCTGTTGGCCGCGCTCCAGATCGACTAGCTGGACACCGTCAATCCGCGGCGAGCGCCGCGCGAGCCGCGGCGTGCCCGCTGCGCGCCGCACCCTCGAGCGTCGCGGGCCAGCCGGTCGCCGTCCAGGCGCCGGCAAGCACCAGGCCCGGAACGGCGGTCTGCGGGACCGGGCGCAGCGCCGCCGTGCCGGGCGTCGCGCGGAACGTCGCCGCGTGCTCCTTGGTCGCGCTGAAGCGCTCGACGGAGGCCTCGGCGGCGGCGGGCAGCAGCTGCGCGAGTGCTGGCACGAACCGCTCACGCAGCGCCGCCGTGCTCAGCGCCATCTCCTCATGCGCTCCGGAGAGCGAGACGGCGATGTACTGCCGCTGGGTCCATTCGGGTGGGGTGCGGTCGAAGACGTACTGCACCGGCGTGTCCACCCCGGCGGCGAACCGATGGTCGAGCACGCGTCGGTCGTAGACGACGTGGAGGTTGACGATTGGCGAGGATCCAAGCGCACCTGGCCATCGCGTTTCGCGCAGGGCCTCCGGCGGCAGCAACGCCGCCGCTCGATCGTGAGGAACGGCCACGATCACGGCGTCCGCAGCGAGCCAGGAGTCGGCTCCGACGACGGCGAACCGGCCGCCGATCGATGTGACCCGCTGCGCCGGCCAGCGCAGGTGTACGGTGACGCCGGCCTGGGCGAGGGCGCGCGCGGCTGGGTCGCCGATGACCTGCTGCAGGGGTGCTCGGTGCAGGCCGATGTCGCCGGCCGCGGCATCGGCCAGCAGGCCCTGCTGGAAGACGAACGCCCCGAGCTCCAGCGACGCCTCGGCGGCGGGCAGGTTCAGTGTGGGTAGCGCAATCAGATCCCAGAGCGCGGCGACCGCCCGCGGGCTCTGGCCGTGCTCGGTGAGCCACTCGCCGAGCGTGCGTGAATCGTCGGGCGCCTGGCGGCCCAGCGCGAGCGCAGCCCGGCCCGCTGAGATTCGCTCGCGCAGCGAGAGCGGCGAGTAGCGCAGCAGCGTGCCCGCCAGGTGCAGCGGCGGGCGGGCGCCGTTGCGCCGCAGCCTGATCGGCGGTCGTCCCGGCGAGAGCACCGGGATATCGAGTCTGGCCTGCACCTCCACCAGAGACTCGCTGCCGAGAGTCGCGAGCAGCTCGCGATAGGCAGTGCAGCAGCGCAGGAAGACGTGCTGGCCGTTGTCGAGCCAGAGCCCGTCTCGGCTGACGGAGTAGGCGGCTCCGCCGAGCCGTGGGCGCACCTCGACGAGCGTGACCTCGGCGCCGGCGGCCGCACAGTCGAGCGCGGCCACGATTCCGGCCACGCCGCCACCGACCACGACGACGTTCACGCGCCGACTCCGAGCAGGCTTCGCGCGGCGACCGCCAGCTTGGTGGCGGGTGAGAGTGCGACCCTGCGTTCGAGAATCGCGGCCGGCTCGGCCTCGATGCGGTCGAGCAGGCGACGGTAGATGCCGCTCATCGCACGCACGCAAGCGGCGCTACGGCGGTCGAGCAGATCGGTCAGCTCCAGGCCGCGGGCGTACCACTCGCGCGCCCGTGAGGCTTCGAAGGCGACCAGCGGGCCGATCGTCTCGACGCTGGGGGAGCCGAACCGCGCCAGATCCTCGGCCGGCAGGTAGATCCGTCCGTTCTCGGCGTCCTCGCGCACATCGCGCAGGATGTTCGTCAGCTGCAGGGCGACGCCCAGGTCGTCGGCCAACTGACCGGCGCGGTCGTCGTCGCTGCCGAAGACGGCCACACAGAGCCGCCCGATCGAGCCGGCGACGCGCCGGCAGTAGAGCAGCAAATCGTCAAACCCTTCGTAGCTGGCTCCGTCCACGTCCATCCGAACGCCGTCGATCAAATCAAGCAGCGATTGCTGCGGTATGGGGAAGCGGCGTCCTGCATCGCGCAGGCCCACCAGTACCAGGTCGCTTCCGGGCTCGGCGTGCAGAGATCGGGCCGCCTCCTCGAGCAGCAGCCGCTTTCGCTCGACGGGCAACCCCCCGTCGCCGATGTCATCGATGCGCCGTGCGAAGGCGTAGATCGCGAACAGTGCGTCGCGCTTCGGTCCGGGCAGCAGCCGCATCCCGTAATAGAAGTTCGCTGCGGCGTGGCGTGTGATCTGCGCGCAGTGTCGGCGCGCCTCCGCGCTCATCCGCCGGCGGCCCGGACGAGCACGCGGACGATCGCGCCGATCGTCCGCCGGCGCGTCGCTCGCGGGCGCAGCGCGAGCACCTCGTAGTCGGCGAGCGCGATCGCCTCGAGCGCGGCGCGCCCACCTCCTGTGTACCCGGCAACGGCCAGGCGGGCCCAGCCCCGCAGGCTCGCCACGAGTGCGTCTCCCTCGCGGAAGAGCTCGGCGGTGCGTGCCGCCTCCAGTGCGAGCACGCGTCTAAGTCGCTCGTTCACCGCGTCGGCTGCGAGGTCCTCGATCGTGCAGCCGTGGCGCGCGAGGTCCTCCAGCGGCACGTACACGCGCCCGCGTGCGAGATCTTCGGCAACGTCCTGCCAATGCTCGGTCAGCTGGAGCGCCGTGCACACGGCGTCGGAGCGCGCGATCCGCTCCGGCGTCGCGGCGCCGAACACGCTGAGCACGAGCTCGCCAACCGGATCGGCCGAGAGGTGGCAGTACGCCAGCAGCTCCGTCCAGCTGTCGTAGCTGTGAACGCGCTGGTCGACGCGGTTCGCCTCGATCAGCCGCTCGAACGGCTCGCGCGACAGGCCGCACGCGGCGATCGTCGGAGCAAGGGCGCGAAGCAACGGGTGCGTGGCCGTGTCGGCGAAGGCACGGTCGAGCTCGGCGGACAGCCAGTCGAGGGCGGCCAAGCGGTCCCCCGGGACCTCGTCGCCCAGCTCGTCGACGAGGCGTGCGAAGCCGTAGATCGCGAGCAGGTGCGTGCGCAGAGCTGCCGGCAGCAGCCGCGAGGCCACCGGGAAGTTCTCCGTGGCCGCTCGGGCCATGATCGGTTCGGGGCTCGTGGGAACTGACATCGCGTTCACTGGAGGGCGTCGGAGCAGCTGTGTGCAGCCTGACATATGAGACGGCCTCGAGGGAGGGCGGGAATGTGTCTCATATGAGATACAGTCTCAACAAGTGTTCAGCTTGCGAGCGCGCCTTCAGCGCACCCTTCGAGACGGAGAGCTGTCGCACCATCGGTCGACGTTCGTCGCCATCGCGCTCGGCGCGGCGGCGCTGGCGCTTGCCGGCTGCGGCAGCGGGGCCGCCGGCGGCGCGAAGCTGCGCGTCGTCGCGGCCGAGAACTTCTGGGGCTCGATCGCGAGCCAGTTGGCCGGGACGCGGGCGAGCGTCACCAGCATCATCGTCAACCCCAACACCGATCCGCACAGCTACGACCCGACGCCCGCCGACGCGCGCACCTTCGCCTCCGCAAAGCTCGCGATCGTCAACGGCATCGGATACGACGACTGGGCGCCGAAGCTCCTCGCGGCCGACCCGCTGGCGGGGCGGATCACGCTGACGGTGGGGACGCTGCTGGGGTTGCGCGCCGGCGACAACCCCCACCAGTGGTACTCGCCCGGCAATGTCAACCGCGTCGTGGCCGCGATCACAGCCGACCTGACGCGGCTGCAGCCGCGCTCGGCCGCCTACTTCCGCGCGCGCGAGCACTCCTTCGAAACCGTGGGTCTGGCCCGCTACCACGCCCTGATCCGCGAGATCCGCTCGCGTTACGCGGGCGTACCGGTCGGCTACAGCGAGAGCATCTTCCAGCCGCTCGGCGCGGCGCTCGGCCTGCGTCTGCTGACGCCTTACAGCTTCGCCAAGGCGATCGCCGAAGGGACCGACGTGACGGCGGCCGACAAGCAGACCGTCGATCGTGAGGCCGAGAAGCGCCTGATCAAGGTGTGGGTCTTCAACAGCCAGAACGTGACGCCTGACGTCGAGCGCGTGAACCAGCTGGCTCGCTCCGCCGGCATCCCGATCGCAACCGTGACGGAAACCCTTTCGCCCGCCAGCGACAGTTTCCAACAGTGGCAGGTCGCAGAGCTGCAGGGGTTGCTGCGCGCACTCCAGCGGGCCGTCAGGCGCTCGTGAGCCTCGTCGCCGAGCTCCGGGGCGCATCCGTCGGGTACGGCTCATCGACGGTCTGGCGTGGCGTCGACCTCGAGCTGGCCGCCGGCGAGTTCGTCGGAATCCTGGGCCCCAACGGCGCCGGGAAGTCGACCTTCCTCGAGGTGCTGCTCGGGCTTCTGGCGCTGCGCGAGGGCTCGGCGTCCGTGCTCGGAGCACCGCCGGGTGAACGTCGCGATCGGATCGGATACCTGCCCCAGCGACGCAGTTTCGACCAGAGTGTGCGGGTGCGGGGGCGCGACCTGGTCGCGCTCGGGCTCGACGGCGCGCGCTGGGGCACGCCGCTGCCGGGCGGCTTCGGCCGGCGTCGGGCCGCGTCGCGCGCTCGAATCGACGCCGTGATCGCCGAGGTTGGAGCGCAGGCGTTCGCAGACCGACCGATCGGAGAATGCTCTGGCGGAGAGCAGCAGCGCCTGCTGATCGCGCAGGCGCTGGCACGCTCGCCCGCCCTGCTGCTGCTCGACGAACCTCTCGACAGCCTCGACCTCCCCAATCAGGCCGCGGTGTCGGCCCTGATCCAACGACTCTGTCGCGAGGAGGGAATCACCGTCGCGCTGGTCGCGCACGACGTGAACCCGCTGCTCGGCTACCTCGACCGCGTGATCTATTTCGCGGGCGGGCGGGCGGTCGCCGGCCCGCCGGCCGAGGTGATCACCACCGAGACGCTCAGCTCGCTCTATGGCGCGGGCGTCGAGGTGCTGCGCCGCTCGGACGGACGGCTCGTCGTCGTCGGCCAGCCCGACATGCCAGCGCACCACGGCCACGACCACTGATGAACCCCTCCTTCTCAGCCAACCCGCTGACCGACCTCAACCAGTTGTTGCAGTACCCGTTCATGGTCAACGCGCTGCAGGCCGGCACGATCGTGGCCGTGACCGCGGCGCTGGTCGGCTGGTTCGTCGTGCTGCGCCGCGAGAGCTTCGTCTGCCACACGCTGTCGGTGATGTCGTTCCCGGGCGCCAGCGGCGCAGCACTCGCCGGGTTGCCGCTGGCGTCCGGCTACTTCGTGTTCTGCGTGGGCGGCGCCCTGGCGATCGCCTTCGGCTCGCGCGTCGGCGGACGGCGCAGCCTGACTCAGGAGTCGGCCGTCGTGGGAACCGTGGGCGCCGTCGCTCTCGGTCTCGGCTTCCTGTTCCTCTCGCTCTACGGCGGCGTGCTCGAGAGCGTCGAGACACTGCTGTTCGGCTCCTTCGTGGGCATCACCAGCGGTCAGGTGGTGACGCTGCTGGTTGTCTCGCTGGTCGCGGTCTCAGCGCTCGCGCTCGTCGGGCGGCCGCTCTTTTATTCCTCTGTCGACGAGCGCGCCGCGCGAGCCGACGGGGTGCCCGTGCACACGCTGTCGGTCGTCTTCCTCCTGGTGCTCGGTCTGGCCGTGGCGGCGATCGCCCAGATCGTCGGCGTTCTGCTCACCTTCGCGCTGCTGGTCGCGCCGGCGGCGACCGCGCAGCAGTTGACGACGCATCTGCTCCGCAGCCTCGCGCTGGCGGTCGTGCTGGCCGTCGCCGAAACCTGGGCGGCGCTGACGCTCGCCTACTTCACTAACGCGTCGTTGGGTTTCTGCGTGACGACGATCGCGCTGGTGCTGTACGCCGCAGCGCGCGGCCTGCGGGGGCTGCGGCACTGATGTTCGCTCTTCCGTTCGTGCGCAACGCGCTGCTGGCGGGCTCGCTGATCGCGATCGCGAGCGGCCTGCTCGGCTACTTCGTCGTGCTCCGCGCGCAGGTATTCGCGGGTGACGCGCTCAGCCATGTCGCGTTCACCGGGGCGCTCGCGGCCGCCGCGGCCGGTATCGACCTGCGGATCGGACTGTTCGCGGCGACACTGCTGATGGCGGGGTTGTTCGCCGGCCTCGGCGAGCGCGCGCGCGCCGACGACGTCACCGTGGGCGTCGCGTTCGCGTGGATTCTGGGCCTCGGCGTGCTGTTCCTCGACCTGTTCAACTCGAGCACGTCCGGCGGCAGCGGAATCGTCGGCGCGCGCGCCCTGTTCGGCTCGATCTTCGGCCTGAGCAGCGGCGAGGCGACGCTGGCGGCTGCGATTGCGGTCGGCTTGATCGCCGTGACCCTCGCGATTGCGCGCCCGTTGCTGTTCGTCTCGCTCGACCCGGAGGTCGCGATCGCCCGAGGGGTCCCGGCGCGACTGCTGGGCACCCTCTTCCTCGTGCTTGTAGGCGCCGACGCGGCGGAGGCCACACAGGCCGTCGGTGCACTTCTCTTGCTTGGGTTGCTTGCTGCTCCGGCCGGGGCGGCCCATCGTCTGACCGCCAGTCCGTACCGTGGCATGGCGCTGTCGGCCGGCCTGGCGCTGGCCTCCGTCTGGATCGGCATCACCATCAGCTACCGCGTGGCGCTGCCGCCGAGCAGCGCGATCGTGCTGGTCGCTGGCGCCTTCTATCTGCTCGCCTTCATGGCGAGCTCAGTCCGGGTCGCGGGCGTTCTACGATGGGTGCGATGAGCGAAACCGAGGATTGGGCTGCCCTGGCCGGCGAGCGACTCGTCGCAGCCGGCTACCGCCGCGGCGGCGCGCGCCGGGCGGTGATCCGCCTGCTCGGCGAGCAGCGCTGCGCGCTGTCGGCCGTCGAGATCGGCGAGGCTCTGGAGCGGGAGGACCGGCCGGTCTCGCGAGCCAGCGTCTATCGGATCCTCGAGGAGCTCGAGCAAGCCGAGCTCGTGATGCGGATCGAGGTAGGTCACGGCATCGTTCGCTACGAGCCGATTCGCCACGGGCGCGGACACCATCACCACATGGTCTGCGACCACTGCGGCCGCCTCTACCCGTTCGTCGACGAAGGTCTCGAGCGCGAGCTGCGCCGCGTGAGCGAGGATGTGGCGCTGCGGGTCGCCGAGCACGAGGTGATCCTGCACGGCGCTTGCCAGCGCTGCGTGGACGACGCGTCGGATTGACGCGGTAGGTGCGAAGCTCTACGTTCGAACAAAACACGATGGAGGCAGACGACAATGGGTCTATTCGACAAGGTCAAGGCTGGTGCCGAGCAGGCGGCCAGCACCGCACAGAAGCAGGCGCAGATCGTTGCCACAAAGCGTGAGCTGGGTCAGGCGTACGGCGATCTCGGCAAGACGGCGTTCGGGTTGGTCGACCGTGGCGAGATCTCGCACGGGGATCTGGCTGCGGGCGTCGACCACATCCGTGAGCTGCAGGCTCGCCTCAGCGGCGAGGACGGCCACGGCGCCGACGGCGACACCTCCGATGCCGGCGCCGCCACGGAGGCGGATATCGTCGAGTAGTCGCATCGCAACGCGCCGAATCCGAGGCGGAAGGCGCCGGCGGGTTCCTGCGCTGGCAAGCCGAGGCGCCGATCGTCAGAAGACCGGCGTCTCGGTGAAGCTCCCCCACACATCCTGCAGGGCCTGCACGATCTCGCCCTCGCTGGCGTGTGCGCGCGCGGCGTCCAGTAGCGGCTCCATCAGGTTGCGCGGCGTTCGCGCCCCCGCGCGCAGAGCCGCGAGGCTGGCTTCGACGGCGGCGACATCTCGTCGTGCCCGCACGGCCGCCAGGCGCTCCAGCTGGCGGCCCTCGAGCGACGGGTCGATCCGCAGCGTCGGGATCTGCGGTTCATCCTCCACAGCGAAGCTGTTCACGCCGACGACGATCCGCTCACCGCTGTCGATTCGCCGCTGCAGCTCGAATGCCGCCTCCGCGATCTCGCGTTGGGGGTAGTTGCGCTTGACCGCCTCGATCATCCCGCCGAGCTCGTCGATGCGTTCGAAGTAGGCGTAGGCCTGAGCTTCGAGGCGATCCGTCAGCGCCTCGACGAAGTAGCTGCCGCCGAGCGGATCCACCGTGTTCGTGACGCCGGTCTCGTGGGCGATGATCTGCTGCGTGCGCAGCGCGATTTGGACGGCCTCCTCGGTCGGGAGCGCGAGCGCTTCGTCATAGCTGTTGGTGTGCAACGACTGCGTCCCGCCGAGGACTCCGGCGAGTGCCTCGATGGCCGTGCGGGTGATGTTGTTGAGCGGCTGCTGCGCGGTCAGCGAGACGCCGGCGGTCTGCGTGTGGAAGCGCATCAGCCATGAGCGCGGGTTGCGCGCGCCGTAGTTCTCGCGCAGCTCGCGCGCCCAGATGCGGCGTGCCGCGCGGTATTTGGCGATCTCCTCGAAGAAGTCGATCTGCGCGTTGAAGAAGAAGGACAGTCGCGGTGCGAAATCGTCGACGTCCTGGCCGCGCCCGATCTGTTCCTCGACGTAGGTGAGGCCGTTCTTCAGCGTGAACGCGAGCTCCTGAGCGGCGGTCGCGCCGGCCTCGCGAATGTGGTAGCCGGAGATCGACACCGGGTGCCAGCGTGGCATCGTCCGCGTGCACCACTCGATCATGTCGCCCTGCAGGCGAACTCCCGCGTCGATCGGGAAGCACCACTCCTTCTGCGCGATGTACTCCTTGAGGATGTCGGCCTGGATCGTCCCGGCGAGCTGCTCCGGCGCGGCTCCCTGAGCCTCCGCCGCGACGACGAAGAGCGCGAGCATGATCGCGGCCGGTCCGTTGATGGTCATCGATACGCTCACCTCGCGCAGATCGATGCCGGCAAACAGGTCCTGCATGTCGTCGAGCGTGTCGATCGCCACACCCTCGCGTCCGACCTCACCGCGGCTGAGCGGCGAATCGGAGTCGTGGCCCATCAGCGAGGGCATGTCGAAGGCTGTCGAGAGGGCGTGCTGTCCGCGGTCGAGCAGGTAGCGGAAGCGCTCGTTGGTCTCGACAGCGGTGCCGAATCCGGCGAACTGGCGAAAGGTCCACAGCCGGCCGCGGTACATGGATGGGTAGACACCGCGCGTGAACGGATACTCGCCGGGGAGCCCGATCTGTTCGGACGGCGGGAGATCGACGTCGGTGTAGAGCGGGCGCACCTCCTCGCCGCTGAGCGTGAGGAACCGTTCCGCGCGCTGCTGCAGGGGCGTCGGAGCCGTCGTGTCTACAGCCTTTGCGCCGTGCGAATCCGCGGCCGCGGAGGCGTCCGTGGACGGGGTGTTTCGCTGCGCGTCGGGGGTCGACGAGCCGATGGTCGTCAGTGTGCCAGCATCGGCGCCTGTCGGCGCCTTTGCGCGGGCGACGCCCCGCGGGGGCGACCTCACGTAGCGGTCGCCTCGGCCGTTCATGATGCATGCGCCGGCCTGGCTCCGTACGACTATGTTCCGTCGAATGAAGACGCCCGCGCGTGTGGCCGCGCCGACGAGGAGTGCCGCTGGGACTGGGAGCGAAGCGCCGGTGCGTCCGCCCCGGACCGCCGAGGAGTGGAAGGTCGTGTTCGCGATCGTCGTCACAACGCTGCTGTGGGCGTCGGCGTTCGTGGCGATCCGCTCGGCGCGCACGCACTTTGCGCCCGCTCCGCTCGCGCTCGGGCGCCTGCTGGTCGGGTCGGTGGCGCTCAGTGCCCTGATGCGCGTTCAGCGCGTCGCGCTGCCGCGGCGGCGCGATCTGCCCGCGATCATCGTCTGTGGGGTGCTCTGGTTCGGCGTCTACAACGTCGCCCTCAACCAGGGCGAGCGGCTCGTCGACGCCGGCACTGCGGCGATGCTCGTCAACGTGGCGCCGATCCTCGTTGCGCTCTTGGCGACCTGGGTGCTGCGGGAGCGCCTGTCGCCGTGGCTGCTGGCCGGCCTGGCTGTCGCCTTCGCCGGCGCGGCCGTGATCGCGATCAGCTCGGCGCATCGCCATGGGGGAATCGGCGGCGTGCTCTTGTGCCTGCTCGCGGCCGTGGTCTACACGGTGGCCGTCGTGATCCAGAAGCCGTTGCTCGCGCGTGTGTCGCCGGTAGCCGTCACATGGGCGGCGTGCCTCGCCGGCGCGGTCGCCTGCCTGCCGTTCGCTCCCGGGCTGCTGCACGAGCTGCGCAATGCCCCGGCGTCGAGCACGCTGCTTGTCATCTATCTCGGCGCCGGCCCGACGGCGATCGCGTTCACCACCTGGGCCTACGCCCTCTCGCGCAGCACGCTGGCGCGCCAGGGCGCTACGACCTACCTCGTGCCGCCGTTGGTGATCGCTCTCAGCTGGATCACCCTGGGCGAGGTCCCGGGGCTGGCGGCGATGGCTGGCGGGGTGCTGTGCCTGGCGGGCGTGGCGGTCACGCGCAGGCGCTCGGCCCGCTGAACGGTTCCGTCGCTAAGGCAGTGCGTCGACTACTTCGGCCAGGGGGCGCCGGCGCCCGGCGTGAAACGGGATCTCCTCCCGCGTGTGCCGGCGCGCCTGCGCGCTGCGCAGGTGGCGCATCAGGTCGACGATCGGCTCCAGCTCGTCGCATTCGAAGGCGAGCAACCACTCGTAGTCGCCGAGCGCGAACGCGCTGACGGTGTTCGCGCGGACCTCGGGCCGGCTGCGGCCCATCATGCCGTGTTCGCGCAGCATCTCGGAGCGCTCCTCGTCGGGAAGCAGGTACCACTCGAGCGAGCGCACATACGGATAGACGGAGACGTACCTGCGAGGCTCCTCGCCGTTCATGAAAGCGGGCCTGTGCGACTTCGCGAACTCGGCCTCGCGGTGGACGCCGATCGCGGACCACACCGGCCGCAGGGCCTGGCCGAGCGCGCTGTGGCGAAAAGCGATCAGTGCGTCCTGCACAGCATCGGCGCTGTGGCCGACGAGCCACAGCAGCATGTCGGCGTCGGCACGGTAACCGGTCACCGTGTAGGCGCCACGGAGAATCGCGCCGGTCGACTCGAGAGACGCCAGCGCCTGCGCCGCGGCCGCGGCACGCTGCTTGGGCGGGACGCGGCGCTCCGGATCGCTGGCGAAGCTCGCGTAGAGGGTGTAGGTCGGCCCGCCGAGCGGCTCGACCGTTGCGTGCTCGTCTGCGGCGGCTGGGGACAACGTCAGACCTGGCGAGTAAGCGCAGGCGTTTCGCGCCGGCGTGCGTGCGGCTCGAGCGCAGGGTTCGCGAAGCCGACGTCCGCGGGGTTGATCGTCAGGCCCGGCGGCACGATCTCGTCGATGCGGTCGAGCAGGGCGGCGTCGAGAGTGACCTCCGCCGCCGGCAGCTGCGATTCGAGGTGCTCCATCGTGCGGGGGCCGATGATGGCCGCGGTCACGGCGGGATGGTTGATCACCCAGCCGATCGCCAGCTCGATGAGCGACATGCCGGCCTCCTGCGCAAGCGTGGCAAGGGCGTCGGCCGCCTCGAGTTTGCGCTGGTTCTCGGGGATCGCCTGATCGAAGCGATGGGGGAGACGTTCGGAGCGGCTGGAGGGAGGCGCCTCGGCGCCCTTGCGATAGCGGCCGGAGAGCCAGCCGCCGGCCAGCGGGCTCCACGGGTTGACGCCGATGCCGTGGCGCAGGCAGGTCGGCAGCACGTCGCCTTCGACGCCGCGGGCGAGCATCGAGTACGGAGGCTGTTCGGTGACGAATCGCTCCAGATTGCGCTCTCGCGACACCCACTGCGCCTCGACGATCTGCGACGCGGGGAACGTCGATGAGCCGACGTAGCGCACCTTGCCAGCGCGAACCAGGTCGGTGAGCGCGGAAAGCGTCTCTTCGATGTCGGTGTCGTGCTCCGGCCGATGGATCTGGTAAAGGTCGATCCAGTCCGTCTGCAGGCGGCGCAACGAGTTCTCGACCTCGCGGATGATCCAACGTCGAGAGTTGCCGCGCTCGTTCGGGTCGTCACCCATCTCGCCGTGAACCTTCGTCGCGAGCACCACGGCGTCGCGACGCCCACCGGCGAGAGCCTTTCCCACGATCTGCTCCGACTCCCCGCGCGAGTAGACGTCGGCGGTGTCGATGAAGTTGATCCCGGCGTCGAGCGCGCGGTGGATGATGCGCGTGGACTCGGCGTGGTCGCCGTTACCCCAGCCACCGAACATCATGGCGCCGAGGCACAGCGGGCTGACCTGAACTCCGGTGCGACCGAGCGTGCGGTGCTCCACACCCAAAACCTAGCGGACGCTCGCGTTCCGTCTCGCTGCGGCCCGGGCGGGCTGGCCTTGCTCGCGGACGTCGAGGGGCCCGACGCGCCTGCACCTCGGCCGATCACTTGGTAGCGTGATGCCAGACGCACGATGGAGAAGCCCATGGGGAGATGGTCGCTTCGCCGGGTCGTCCCGTTCGCGGCCGCCGGTTGTGCCGCACTGGTTGCAACGCGAGCCGCCGCTCGCCGACGCGTGCTCGCACGCGACCGCGCCGAAGCCGATCCGGCCGATCGACACCTCGCCGAAGAGGCGATGGACGCCCTCGCGACCGGCGAGGGGATGCCGGAACCGCGCGGGGGTTGACGCGCTGAGCGCCGCTCCGCGGCAGCTCGAACGCCGAGGTCATCGTGTTCATCGATCGCAGTGACGGGGGACGCCAGCTCGCCGCACGACTGGGGGAGCTTGCGCCGGAGCGCCCTCTGGTCATCGCTCTCCCGCGCGGCGGGGTGCCGGTCGCCGTTGAAATAGCGCGCACTCTCGACGCGCCGCTCGACGTCCTCGTCGTGCGAAAGCTCGGCGCCCCCGGCAACCCGGAGCTGGCGGTCGGAGCGATCGCCGAAGGCGGCAGCACGGTGATCGACGGTGCGACCGTCCGGGCTGTCCACATGAGCCGCGAGGCGCTCGAGGCGACGATCGAACGCGAGAGCGCTGAGCTGCGCCGTCGCGTGGAGCGCTACCGCGCCGGGCGCGCACCGACCCTGGTGCGGGGCCGCACAGTCGTCGTTGTCGACGATGGTCTGGCGACGGGGCTGACCACGCTCGCGGCCGTGCGTGCATTGCGCGCGGCCGGGGCGGCCCGGATCGTCGTCGCCGCTCCCGTGGGTGCGCCGGAGTCCGTGGCGCTGGTGGGCGAGGAGGCCGACGATGTCGTCTGCCACACGATCCCTGCGCGTCTCATGGCCGTCGGCTTCTGGTACCGCGATTTCTCACCCGTGGGGGATGAGGAGGTGGTCGCGCTGCTCTCGGGCGCCCCGAGCGAAGCGGGGCCGGCGGTCGACGCGTCCTCCTGATTCGCCGTCCGTCGCTGGGCGTTCGTCCCCACTCGCCGGGCGCCCGGCTCCCGTTTGCCGACTCGTCCGACAGCTTGACGGGAGCCATACGTAAGGCTACGCTTACGGTAAGTGGCAACTTACGCAGACGCGATGAAAGCGCTCGGAGATCCGCGCAGGCGTGAGATCTTCGAACGCTTGGGCGACGGCCCGACCGCCGTCGGTGAGCTCGCCAGTGGGCTGCCGATCAGCCGGCCAGCGGTATCGCAGCATCTGAGGGTCCTCAAGCGGGCTGGCCTTGTCAGCGATCGCCAGGTCGCCAACCGTCGCATCTACAGCCTCGACCCGATGGGGGTGGGCGCGCTGCGGGCCTACTTCGACCGTTTCTGGACCCAGGCGCTCGACGTGCGCAGGACGGTCGAGCACCCGGAATACGACGGAGTCGGCTGAAGGCCAGCCGGGCGCTCGCGGCCGTCGAGGCCGCGAGCGCTCTGCAGCGGCCGCGCTCGGCACGGCGGCCGCTAACGTCAAGGGATCATGGCCTCCCGTCTTGACGGCCCGACCGCGCGGCGGCGAGCCGGCGCCAGGCTGCGGGGTGGCGGCTCCCGAGTCCGCACCGGGATCGTCGCGTCGCTGGTGGTCCTCGTCACAGTGGTCTGCGCACACGTCGCGGCGACGCCCGCAGGCGCCGCCGCACAGCCTGAACGCGCCGAGTCCATGACCCGGCTGCTGCCGCCGCCGAGGATCGTCAAGGACCTGATTCCGTTCGGGCCCAAACGCGAGCAGGAGATGCGCCGCTATGCCGTCGAGCACTACGGCATCGACACCTACAAGCTCGTCGATCCGCACCTGATCATCTGGCACTACACCGAGAGCGCCACGTTCCAGAGCGTGTGGAACACCTTCGCCGACGACGTGCCGGACTCGCAGTTTCACGAGCTGCCGCAGGACTGCACCCATTTCGTGATCGACACCAACGGCACCATCTACCAGCTCGTGCCGCTCGATCTGATGTGCCGCCAGGTCGTCGGGCTCAACTACACCGCGATCGGCATCGAGAACGTTGGCTTCTCCGACCAGCAGGTGATGAGCAATGCCGCGCAGTTCCGAGCCGGACTCGAGCTGACGCGCTGGCTGCGCTGCACGAAGGACATCCCCGTAGCCAACGTCATCGGACACAACGAGAGCCTGTCGAGTCCCTACTACCGCGAGCTCGTGCCGGCCTTCCGCGGCCAGACGCACGCGGATTTCAACCGCGCCGACATGAACGTCGTGCGGGCGGACGTGGCGCGGCTGCCCTGTAGAGGTTGATCGCTCGCAGTCGCGCCCGGGGCGGCGCCTCGCTCGTTCAGGCGAGCTGCAGATCGCCGGGCGGCGCGCCGTGCAACAACCAGCCCCTGCTCGTTCGACTCACGAGACCGTCACGCTCGAGCGCGCCGAGCGCCGCACTCACGGTGGGGCGCCGGGCGGCCACGAGTGCGGCCAGCACCGATTGCGTCAGTCGCAGCTGGACCAGCACGCCGTCGGGCCCGACCGTGCCCCACCGATCGGCAAGGTGCCACAGCAGCATGTGCAGCCGGGTCTCCACGCGGGGCTGCTGAACGATCGCCATGTTGACCGCAAAGTGGCGCGAGCGGCGCATCGCGCGCCCCGTGAGCTGCCCGGCGATCTGCGGAAACGCGGCGACTCGGCGCGCGAACTCGACGTCGAGCACCGCCAGGCGACAGGAGCTGAGCACGGTCCAGCCGGGCTGCCGCGGAACCGACGCCGCGGCATCGTCGCGCTGCCATGGTCGCAGCAGGTCCCCGGTCGAGAGCAGCTCGACGCCGGAACGGTCGCCGAGCTTTACCTGCCGGAGCATCAGGCCGCCGAGCAGCAGCAGACCGAAGCCGTTGCGCACCGAATTCGGCCAGGCGTCCTGACGCCATTCCCCCGGGGTAAGTGCGATCACGGCGGCGCGGGCTGCCTCGAGCGCCGCGGGCCCGTCCGCCTCCGTGAGGCCTTCGCCGAGCTCTGGATCCTCCTCGAGCACGCGGACGACGACGACACGGGCCGCGTCGGGCGGCTCGACGCCGGCGCGCGCCGGCGAAGGCCGCGCGATGGAGGGACCGGTCACGACCCGCTGGATGTTACGAGCTCGACGAGGCTGTCGGCGAGCCCTTCCGCGGCGATCTCGACGGCCGGTGAGATCGGGCTGCCGGTCGCGAACTGCGAGCCCTCGATCCCGAAGACGACGACGCGCGGCGGCAGGCGGCCCAGGGTGCGGGCGAGCTCGAGCGCGTCGGCGAGACCGAGCCGGTGGGTCGAGAGACCGAACAGAGCCGCCGGGAGCGGTTCGCGGCCGGCGTCGAAGCGATGCACCGTGCCGGCCGGTGCGCCCGAGCACACGGCGTCGACGATCCACACCTCGCGTGCCCCCTCGCAGGCCTCGATCAGCTCGATCGGCTCGCCCTCGTGCTCGAGGACGTCCATCCCGGCCGGCCTTCGCGCACCGACCGACGCCGCAACCACCAGCCCTGCGGCGTCGTCGCCGCGCCAGCGGTTGCCGATCCCGATCAGCCTCAGACGCGCTCGATCTCGAGCTTCAGGAAGTGCGTCGCGCAGGAGATGCAGGGGTCGTAGTTGCGGATCGTCTGCTCGCAGCGGATGCTCAGCTCGGGATCTGGCAGATCGAGTGAGCGCTCGACCACGCCGCGCAGGTCGGCTTCGATCGCGGTCTGGTTCTGAGATGTCGGTGGCACGATCGTGGCGTCGAGGATCGTGCCGTTCTCGTCGATCTCATAGCGGTGATAGAGCAGACCGCGCGGTGCCTCGCTGACGCCATGGCCGACGCCGGCGCGCGGCTCGACCTCGATCGCCGGGGCGTCGGGCTCCTCGTAGGCGTCGATCAGCATCAGCGCCTCGTCGACCGCGTGCACGAGCTCGACGGCACGCACGACGATGCTGCGGAACGGGTTGCGCTCGGGTGCTCGCAGTCCGACGCCGGCCGCTGCCTCGCGGGCCAGCGGCGTGAGCTCTGCGTAGCTGGTGGCGAAGCGCGCGAGCGGACCGACCACGTAGGTGCTCCCGTCGGTGCGCTGCGAGTGCAGCGCGTTCGACCACGCCACGTGCGACTCGACGAAGTGCGCCGGGTAGTCCGCCGCAGCGATGTCGAGGCCGCGGTCCGAGACGACGCGCCCGCGGTCGATCGGATACTCGCCCGGCTGGCGCAGCGCCACCATCTCGAAGTCCTGTTCGAAGTCCGGGAAGTCGAGGCCGGCGGTGAGCGTGACGGCGCCGAGCGCGATCTCGCGCCCTCGCTTCAGGCCCTCGACGAGCGTGGCGAGCTCAGCCTTGCGCGGCGCGCGGTGCAGCCCGCCGACGCGGATGTTGATCGGGTGCACCTCCCGTCCGCCGACGACCCGCATCACCTCGTTGCCTGCCTTCTTCAGTGCGAGGGCGTCGGCGACGATCGTCGGGTGGTCGCGCGCCATCTCCACCGCGCCCGCGTAGCCGAGGAAATCGGGGGCGTGGAGCATGAAGATGTGCAGTGCGTGGCTCTCGATCCACTCGCCGCAGTAGAGCAGGCGGCGCAGCGCGCGCAGCTGACCGTCAACCTCGACGCCGCACAGGCTCTCCATCGCCGTAACCGCGCTCATCTGGTAGGCCACGGGACAGATTCCGCAGATGCGCGAGGTGATGTCGATTGCCTCCGCGAAGCCGCGGCCACGCAGGAACGCCTCGAAGAACCGCGGCGGCTCATAGATGTTCAGCGCGACCTCGGTGACCTGGCCCGCCTCGATTCGCACGCGCATCGCGCCCTCGCCCTCGACGCGGGCGAGCGTGTCGGTGCGGATCGTCTTGGTGCGGCGATCAGTCACCGCGGGATCCCGCCTGCGCGAACGGCTCGGCGCTCGCGTTGAACGTGTGGAAGAGCCGATCGATCACCGTCTCGGTCGTGTCCAGTTCGCGCATCTGAGCGGTCAGCGCGGCGACGTTCGGTGTCTCCATCGGTCCGAAGCATCCGTAGCAGCCGCGGTTGTAGGACGGGCAGATCGCGCCGCAGCCGGCGTGCGTGACCGGGCCGAGGCAGGGCGTGCCGTGGGCAACGACGACGCAGACCGTTCCGCGCCGCTTGCATTCCGTGCAGACACTCGTCGTCGCGATCTGGGGCCGGCGGCCGGCGAGCTGGGAGCCGATCACCTCAAGCAGCTGGTGTTTGTCGATGGGGCAGCCCCGCAGCTCGAAGTCGACGGCGACGTGATCGGAGATCGGCGTGGAGGTCGCCAGCGTCGAGATGTACTCGGGGTGGGCGTAGACGATCGAGACGAACTCGTCGACGTCGGAGAAGTTCCGCAACGCCTGAATGCCCCCCGCGGTGGCGCAGGCGCCGATCGTGACGAGCCGGCGCGAGGCCTTGCGCACGCGCTGAATCCGCTCGACGTCGTCCTCGGTCGTGATCGAGCCCTCGACGAGCGAGAGGTCATACGGGCCGCGTACGGTCGCGCTCGTCGCTTCTGGGAAGTAGGCGATCTCGACCTCGCCCGCGACCGCGAGCAGCTCGTCCTCACAGTCGAGCAGTGACAGCTGGCAGCCGTCGCAGGAGGAGAACTTCCAAACCGCGAGCTTGGGCTTGCGTCGGGCGGCGGCGCTCATAGCTCGCGCACCTCCATCAGCGGCGCCAGCTTGTCGTAGCTGTAGACCGCTCCGTCGCGGCAGATCAGGGTCGAGCCGAGCTGGCAGTGCCCGCAGTGACCGACCGCACAGCGCATGTTGCGCTCCATCGAGAGATAGATGCGCTCGGGAGCGACGCCGCGTTCGCGGAGTGCGACGACGCTGAAGTGCATCATGATCTCCGGGCCGCAGACCAGTGCGATGACCGTGTCGCTGTCGAATGAGGCCGAGTCGATCAGCTTTGGCACCACGCCGACCTTGCCCTCCCAATCCGGTCGCGCGGCGTCGACGGTCACGTCGAGATGCAGCTTCGCGCGCTGGTGTATCTCGTCGAGCTCGGTGCGGAAGAGCAGATCGCCCGGGGTTCTGCCGCCGTAGAGCAGCGTCACCTCACCGTAGTCGGCGCGCGAGCGCTCCAGCGCGTGAACGGCTGTCCGCAGCGGGGCGAGCCCGACTCCGCCGGCGACGACGACCACGTCGTGTCCGACCGCCTCGCGCACCGGCCAGCTGTTGCCGAAAGGCCCGCGCACGCCGAGCACGGCTCCCGGGCGGGCCGCGCAGATCGCTTCGCTCACCGCGCCCACCGCGCGCACGGTGTGGACGAGCAGCCCATCGTCGGTCCCCGAAACCGAGATCGGGATCTCTCCCACACCGAACACGTAGAGCATCGTGAACTGGCCCGGCGCCGGCGCGATGCCCTCGCCGGAGAGCGGCTCGAGAGCCAGCGTCCAGGTGTCCGAGGTCTCCCGGCTGCGGCGGCAGACGCGGAATGGCTGCGGCACCATGGCGCCGGCCACCGGTGTGAGCGCCTCAGCGCTGGCTGCCATGACCGTACACGTCCAGCAGCCGCAGTCGCGTCCACTGCAGGCGCTCGATGAGTGTCTGCGCGAAGCGAGACACGAGCTCGAATCCGAGCGCTGGATCGGCCTCGCACTTGCCGCGCAGGCATGCGCCGTCAAACGCGGTCGCGCGGACCGCCGTCAGCGCGTGCGCGTCGAAGTGCCAGCGGTGCGGCGCGAAGAGCCACGACCAGCCGAGCACGTCACCCGCCTCCAGCGTCTCGATCACGAGCGGGCCACTGTTGGGGGCGAACGCCTCGATCGCGATGCTTCCGTGGCGTATCAGGTAGAACGCATCGGCCGGCTCACCCTCGCGGAAGACGAGCGCGCCGGGCTCGAACTGCACGTTCGAGCCGCAGCCCGCAACGAGATCGATCGTCTCCGGGCGCAGCGAGGCGAAGAAGGGTGCGTCGCGAAGTACCTCCGCGATGGTTGTCATGCGGCCATCTCCTTGCCGGCACCGTCGGTTGCTCGGATCGCGCCCAGCTCCTCGGTCACGTCGATGCCGACCGGGCACCAGGCGATGCAGCGGCCGCAGCCGACGCAGCCGGAGGTGTCGAACTGGTCGTACCAGGTACCGAACTTGTGGGTCAGCCACTGGCGGTAGCGGGAGCGGCCAGAACGCCGCACGCTGCCTCCGTGGAGATAGGAATGCTCGACCGAGAAGCAGGACTCCCACACCCGGACGCGCTCGGCACCGGTGCCGGTCAGGTCGCTCACATCCTCGATGCTGGTGCAGAAGCAGGTTGGGCAGACCATCGTGCAGTTGCCGCAGGTCAGACAGCGTTCGGCTACCTCGTCCCAGCGAGGGTTCTCGAGGTTGCGTGCGAGCAGGTCGCGCAGATCGCCGGACTCGACGGTGCGCGTCATCCGCGCCGCCGCTCCCTCGACGGCCGCATCGGCCGCGGCTATGTCCGCAGGCACGGAGGGTCGTGCCGGCAGCTCGCGCAGGAGCTCCGCGCCGCGATCGGATCCGGCGCGCGCGAGGAATCTGTGCTCGCCATCGAGGATCTCGCTCAGCGCGATGTCGTAGTCGCCACGGATGCGCGGACCGCCGCCCATCGAGACGCAGAAGCAGGTGTCCGCCGGCTCGAAGCAGTCCACGGCGACGATGAACACGCCGTCACGTCGAGCGGCGTAGTCGGCCTCTTTGTACTCACCGCCGACGAAGACGCGGTCCTGGATGGCGATCGCGCTCAGCTCGCAACCGCGCACGCCGACCAGCGCTAGCGGCTGCGGAACGCTCGCATCCTGCTCGATCTCGAAGCCTTCGCCGTCCCGGTGTGAGCGCCAGATCCGCAGCCGCGCCGGCAGCAGGAACTGCTTCCAGGAGTGCGGTCCGACGGCGTAGCCGAACCGTGCCTCGTCCGCGCGACGCTTGAGGCGGTAGCGGCCCGGGGCCTGCTCATCGCTCCAGCCGATCGGGAGTTGCGAGGCGGATTCCAGATCGTCGTAGGTGATCGCGCCGTCGCGCACCATCGGGCCGAGAACACGGAAGCCACGACCCCTCAGAACGGAAACCAGGACCTCGAGCGCGTCGGGTTCGAGAACGGCTGGGTCGAACTCTGTCACTGGCACCTTTCTTGCAGGTTGCCCGAGACTACCGCACCCCGTCATCCGTGCACAGCGCGCCGGACACTACGGGGAAACCCGCAGACTCGCGGCTCGCAGCGGGGACGCGCACGGCTGCCCGTGGGGCGGTGCGCAGCTGGCTGATGTGCCCCCGACTGCGGTTTGGTCGGGGCTTTCCCGCGCTCGCTGCGCGTGGTCTCCCGGATGGCGGCGAGCACGTCGAGCGCAAGGATCCGGTGGCCGCTGTGTGACTGGGAGGTCGCTGTGCCCATGCCGGTGAAGCATGACGTCAAGCGCGAACTCGGCGAGCTCTACGCTCAAAGGCGCGAGCCGGCGATCGTCGCGGTTCCGGAGCTCGACTACGCGATGATCGACGGGCACGGCGACCCGAACACGACCCCCGGGTTTGGTGAGGCGGTGGAGGCGCTGTACGCCGTGGCCTATGCGGCGAAGTTCGCGGTGAAGCTCGGTCCGGTCGCAGTGGACTACTCGGTGATGCCGCTCGAAGGGCTGTGGTGGGGCGCGAACACGGAATCGGTCGCCGCTGATCGCGCCGCCTGGAACTGGACGTTGATGATCATGCAGCCGGATTGGGTCACGCACGAGGTGTTCGCGCAGGCCAAGGCGAAGGCTGCGAAGAAGCGCTCGCCCGAAACGGTCGCGCGTCTGCGTTTCGAGCGATTCGGCGAGGGTCTCGCCGCTCAGGTTCTCCACGTCGGTCCCTATGCGACCGAGGAGGCGACGATCCGGCGGCTGCATGAGTTCATCGCGGCGCAGGGATACCGTCCGGTTGGCCGCCACCACGAGATCTACCTCAGCGATCCGCGGCGATGCGCCGCAGAGAAGCTGAAGACGATCGTGCGCCAGCCCGTCGCACTGGCTCACTGAGCTAGCGACGGGCAGGCGCGAACTCCGCCGCGTGCATGCGTCGGGCTTCGCGGGCGCGCTCGCGGCTCGAGACGCCCACGCTGCGCCCGGGCCGTATCCGCCTCATGCGAGCCGGCTTCGGCGCCGATGAGGGCGGTATGGCCGATCGCCCCAACATCGCATGCGTCGCGGACCACACCGAGGCAGAGAGCGCGGTAGCCGTTGCCGAGCGAGGTCTGGCCTCGTGGCGGGAGGCCAAGGAGGCGTGGTTGGACTCGTTCGCGGCGTTCGTGGCGCAGGAGGACGGCTTGGTCACAACCGCTCCGACGTGGAGCACCACGCGCGCCCGGCGAACGGCGCGCACGATGACCGCCAGCCGGCACCCGTAGCCGCCACGACGGCCAGCGCACTGCGCCGGCGCGCGGGCGCGGCGAAAGCGTCCGTCAGGGGTCGACGATTATCGATCTCGCCACGGATTCGAGCACGTCGACACAGACCTCGAGCGGAATGCGTGTCGAGTCGAGCATCACGTGGTAGAGCGAGGGATCGCCGATGTCGACGCCGTAGAAGTGGCGCGCGTAGGCCGCGTGGGAGCGGTCCTGGCGCCGCTGGCGCTCCCGCGCGGTCTTCTCGTCGATGTCCTCCAGCTGCATGGCCTGCAGCACGCGGCGCTCGGCCGGGCCGTGCAGGCGCACGCGCAGCACTCGGGGGTCCTTGCGCAGGACGATCGCGCCGGCGCGACCGAGGATGACGCCGCGCCCACCTGCGGCCTCGCGCAGCAGGACCGCCTCGGTGGCCCGACGGAAATCGGCAGCGGACGCCGCGGCGGACGGAGGCCCGGCGGGGGCCGCGACGTCCTGACCGACGAAGCCGTGTAGCAGCCGCTCCAGCCAGCTCGCGCTCTGCTGCTCGTCGTATGCGTCGGCGTCGTCGAACGGGACCGCGAGCGCTTCAGCGACGGCGGCCGGGATCGCGCGGTCGAGGAACGGCACATCGAGCCGCTCGGCGAGCGCTGGGCCGATTCGGCTGCCGCCGGCGCCGTAGGAGCCCGACAGGGCGACGAGCATCGTCAACCGAGCGCCCGTTCCGCGTCGCCGACTGGAGTGTTCGCGTCGCGCGGCAACTGCTCGCTCTCCTCGTCGCTGTAGTGGTATTTGCCGCCACGCAGCCACGACGCGCCGGCGGCGATGAGGC
Source organism: uncultured Solirubrobacterales bacterium (assembly GCA_963830975.1). Taxonomy (GTDB): domain Bacteria; phylum Actinomycetota; class Thermoleophilia; order Solirubrobacterales; family Solirubrobacteraceae; genus Palsa-513. The sequence goes on along the minus strand of CAWHOI010000004.1, from coordinate 1,392,849 downwards.
ACGCCGCGAAGGCGAATGTGAAGGTGACGCCGAGCGCGCTCGAGAACGGACGACTTATGAGGCGTGGGAAGAAGGCGCGGCTCGTGAGCGTCCTGACCTGCGCCGCCGACAGGTGGTGCAGGTGGGCGCCAAGCAGCTGCTTGATCGGGTTGTAGCCGAGCAGAGCCGCGAACAGCGACGCGACCGGGGGCAGGTGCGCGATGCTCGCGGCCTGCGCGGCAGAGACGCCGTGAGCGGTGAGGCCCGCCTGCAGCGCCGCGGGAAGGCGGGCAGCGAGGCCGACGATCATCAGCGAGAAGAAGATGCCGATCGACAGCACCATCGCCGAGTTCTGGAACGTGGCGGCCATCCCGGCGCCCACGCCTCGCTGTCCGGGCGGCAGGCTGTTCATGATTCCGGCGCGATTGGGGGAGGCGAACAGACCCATCCCGACTCCGTTCAGCAGCAGGATCACCGCAAAGGGGGCGTAGGAGAAGTTAACCGGCAACCGCTGCAGCAGCAAGAACGACAGGGCCGCGACGACCATGCCTGAGGTAGCAAACGGACGAGCGCCGTAATGGTCCGACAGCACCCCCGAGATCGGCCCGGCGATCAGGAAACCCACCGTCAACGGAACCATGTAGATGCCGGCCCACAGCGGCGTCGTCGCGAAGTCATACCCGTGCTCCGGTAGCCACACGCCCTGCAGCCAGATGATCAGCACGAACTGAAGCCCGCCACGGCCGATCGCGGACAGCAGGCTTGCGACGTTGCCGGCCGCGAATGCGCGGATGCGAAAGAGCTGGAGGTGAAACATCGGCTGCGGGACGCGCGTCTCGATGATGCAGAAGATCGCGAGCACCACGGTTCCGCCGATCAGCTCGATGAGCACCTTCGGGCTCGTCCAGCTCATCGTGTGCCCGTGGTAGGGCTGAATCCCGTAGGTGATCCCAACCATCACCGCGATCAGCCCGACGGCGAAGGTGACGTTTCCAAGCCAGTCGATCCGCGCGGGTCGACGCTCGCTGAGGTCGTGCAGCTTCACGTAGGCCCAGAAGGTGCCGAACAGTCCGAACGGGACCGACACGAGGAAGACCAGGCGCCACTCCAGCGGGGCGAGCAGGCCGCCGAGGATCAGCCCCATGAACGACCCTGCGATGCCGGCAACGTTGTTGATCCCGAGCGCGAGCCCGCGCTGGTTGGTCGGGAACGCGTCGGTGATGATCGCTGCGGAGTTCGCGAACAGCATCGCGCCGCCGAGCCCCTGCCCGACGCGCATGCCGATCAGCCACAGCGCACCCGCGCTGCCCTTCAGCCACGTCGCCGCCAGCAGCAGCGAGAACACCGTGAACACCGCGAAGCCCAGGTTGTACATGCGCACCCGCCCGTACATGTCGCCGAGCCGCCCGAAGCTGACCACCAGCACGGCGGTCACGATCAGGAAGCCGAGGATCATCCACAGCAGGTAGTTGGTGTTCCCCGGCGTGAGCGGATTGACGGCGATCCCGCGGAAGATGTCGGGCAGCGCGATCAGCAGGATCGAGGAGTTGATCGTCGCGAGCAGCACGCCGATCGTCGTGTTGGAGAGCACGACCCACTTGTAGTTCGGCGAGATGCGAGCGAGGGGCGGCTTCGGCCCGAGGACGCGACCCACGGTGAGGTCCGTCATCTGCGGGCGTAGCCGGTGACCATGAGCCACCTGATTATCGTTCCCCCGGCAGCCGGGGGCTAACCCGCCCTCCCCGTCTAGGAGCTCGCGGTCAGCTCCATCACGAAATGCGCCCCGATGTCGGGCAGATCGAACTCATCCGACGTCGCGCGCATGCCGGCGCGTTCGTAGAGCGAGCGCGCCGGCGTGCGGGCGTTGCACCAGATGCGCCGCGCGCCCTGTGCACGCGCATGGCGAATCAGGGCGTCGAGCACAGCCGTGCCCGCTCCCCGGCCGCGGGCCTGCGGCGCCGTCGCCATGCCGCGGACGCGCCAGGCGCCAGGCCCACCGTCAGGCACGACGAACCCCACGGCAATCAGCTCGTCCCCGTCAAAGGCTCCGACCGCATACGCGTTCGCCGGCTCGTGAGCGGCGATTTCGTCGAGGGTCTGGTGTGGGCGCAGGACCGCGTGGCGCAGGGCCCGAGTCTGCTCGAGCGACACGGCACGCACGGTGAGGTTGCTCACGGCGGTCATGCTAGACCGAGTCGTTTGCGCGATCCGTCGGCGTGCGCGCGCCGCACGTCGCCCGAGCTCCATCCCTGATATAGGGTGCGCCAAATGGGGAGGGTCGCCGAATGGTTCAGCGGCTATCGGTCCGTGCTGGCGAAGCGCGACCTGCGCCTCCTGTTCGGGGGCCTCGTCATCTCCGCCACCGGCAGCTGGGCCTACAACGTGGGGCTGCTCGCGTTCGTGTTCGAGCGCACGCACTCGCTGGGCTGGGTGGGAGCCGCCGGACTCGTCCGCTTCATTCCGGCGCTGCTCCTCAGCACCTACGGAGGCGTGATCGCGGAGCGCACGGAGCGGGTCCGTCTGATGCTGGGCGCGGACCTCGTGTGCGCGCTGTGGCAGGGCCTGCTCGCGGTCGTCGCCGCAGCGCACGGGCCGGTGGAGCTCGCGCTCGGGCTCGCAGCGCTGACCGCGTCGACAAACGTCGTCTACAGCCCGTCGGTCGCAGCAACGATCCCGTCGATGGCGGGTGAGGACGACCTGGTCGCGGCGAACGCGCTCAACGGCACGATCGACAACCTCGTGGTGATCGTCGGCCCCGCGGTCGGCGCTGCACTGCTGCTGCTCGGCTCGCCGGCGGCCGCCTTCGCGGCCAACGCGGTGAGCTTCGTCATCTCGGCCGGCCTCGTCTCACGGATCCAGGCGCGCAGCCGGCCGGTCGACGTCACCGAGCAGGGCACCGCCGGGCCGCTCGCGCAGATGAAGGTCGGCGTGCAGGCGATCGTCGCCCTGCCTGCCGCTCGCACGCTGGTCGCCTTCTGCGCGCTCGTGAGCTTCGTCTACGGCACCGACACGGTGCTGTTCGTCGGCGTGTCCGAGCACCGCCTCGGCACCGGTTCCGAGGGATTCGGCTACCTGCTCGCCGGGCTCGGCGTCGGCGGGGTGCTGATGGCGACGGTGGTTCACCGCCTCGCCGGTTCGAGGCGGCTCGCGCCGATCATCATCGCGGGCGTCGTCGGCTACTGCATGCCGACGGCGCTGCTCGCGGTGATTCACAGCCCGGAACTGGCGGTGTGTCTCGAAGTCGTGCGCGGCGGCTCGACCCTGGTGGTCGACGTGCTGGCGATAACGGCCCTGCAGCGCGCGGTTCCACCGGAGCAGCTGGCTCGCGTGTTCGGAGTGTTCTTCGCCTTCGTCCTCGCCGCGATCTCGCTCGGCGCCGCGATCACGCCGGCGATCGTCAGCGCCGGAGGCCTGGACGCCGGGCTGTTGACCATGGCGTTCGGGCCGGTGGCCGTCGGGATGCTCGGCTTTCCGGCGCTGCTCACGATCGACCGCCAGACACGGGCTCGCACCGAGGCGCTCGAGCCGCGCGTCGCGGTGCTCGAGGAGCTCGGGATCTTCGCCGCTGCCAGCAGGGCCGTGCTCGAAAGCCTGGCCGCCGCCGCCACCCAGGTCGCGTTCCAGGCTGCGACGACGATCGTCCGCGAAGGCGATCCCGCCGACGCGCTCTACGTGCTTGTCGAAGGCGAGGTCGAGGTCACCGCCCGCGGCGAGGCCGGCGCCCCCGAGCGTCTCATCCGCCGTATGACCGCGCCGATCTATTTCGGCGAGATCGGCGTGCTCGAGCACATCCCGCGCACCGCGACGGTAACGGCGGTCACCGACTGCCGTTGCGAGAGGATCGAGGGAGACGCGCTGCTCGCGGCGCTCACCACCTCGCCGCCGTCGGCGACGATGATGGAGAACGCCCGCAGCCGTCTTGCGATCACTCACCCGTCGCAGCAGCCGACGTTCGCGGTCGAGTGAGCAAGCGTGGTCGGGGACCGCGTGCATGCCGGAGGAGGGACTCGAACCCCCGACACGCGGATTATGATTTGCAGGTTGGGGGTTCTGTGAGGTGCTAAAGCCTTATTTCACGGGCTTTCAGCTTCTCTGAACTGCTCCCAGATCACCTCATCTCGGTACCTTTTCGGTACCTTTTTCGCCGATTCGTGCGCTAGGAAAGCGGCCGTGGCCACCACCGCCCGCCACGCGGCGACCTTCAAGCCCGGCCCGCCGAGCTTCCGCGACCTGAAGCCGAAGGCCGTCACGGGCCACCTGCTGCGCACGCCGCGCGCCGGCGGCGAGCGCTGGGTCGCGCACTGGCGCGACTGCACAGGCCACCAGCACAAGCGCGTGCTCGGCCGCGTCTCACCCAAGGGCGGCGCCCGCTCGACGGCTATCTGACGCGCCGCCGCGCTCAAGAGCTGCTCGACGACATCCTCGCCGAAGCGCGCAAGACCGCTCCGCGCACCGAGGCCGCGGCGCGCGGGGTCACCTTCGCGCAGGCCGCCGCGGAGTGGCTTCGCTACGTCGAGTTCGATCGCAAGCGCCGGGCGAGCACGCTGCGCGACTACCGAAAGATGGTCAACCACGGCCTGCTCCCCGTGTTCGGAGACGAGCCGCTGCGCGACATCACGAGCGAGATGATCGACGCCTATCGCATGCACCTCGCCACCAAGACCGAGCTCGCGGAACGCACGATCAACAAGTACCTGCTCGCGCTGCACGCGATCTTCAAGCGCGCGCAACGCCACTGGGGCCTGACCGTCAACCCGGCAGCCGGCATCGACCGCCAGCCGATCCGCCGCTCAACCGAGTTTCGCGTCCTCTCACCCGAACAGGTCCACGCACTCGTCCGCGCCGCCGCCGATGAGCAGGACGGCGCGTTCTTTCTCACCGCCGCCTTCGAGGGCCTGCGCCTCGGCGAGCTGCGCGCCCTGCGCTGGCGCGACGTCGACTTCGACCTACGCATCATCCACGTCCGCCGCGCCGTCGCACTGCGCGACGAGGACGTCCCCAAGTCCGGCCGCGCCCGCGCCGTCCCGCTCACAGACCAGGTCGCCCGCGCCCTCGACGGCCTCTCACGCCGCGGCCGCTTCACCGGCGAGAACGACCTCGTCTTCCCCTCACCCGAAGGCAGCTTCCTCGAGGACTCCGCGCTACGCCGCCGCTACTACAAAGCGCTCGAGAAAGCCGGCATCACGCATCTCCGCTTCCACGACCTGCGACACACCTTCGGCACGCTCGCCGTCCAAGAGTTCTCGCTCTCAGACGTCAAGGCCTACATGGGCCATGCGGACATCGCAACCACGATGATCTACGTGCACCACGTGCCCCAGCACGACGCCGCAGACCGGCTCACCGCGCGGCTAGCGCGAAGCTCGTCCACGAGCGATCCCCGCGAGCAAGCCGACACGCGCGCCGATCCGTCGGCCGACGACTGAATGTGATCGTACCTCGATGGGGGACGAGCATCTGTGCCGCTCGCGCACGACGTTCGTCCTCCGCCGTTGTCGTTCTGATACTGGATTGCCACGCGCGTTCTCGCCGCGATGTCGTCGACGGTGCAGCTTCCTGCGTCAGCGTGCGGTGGAGCTACGCTAGCCGCGCGCTCAGCTGGCACGTCCCGGTGCTCTCAGTCTTCGGTGCCGGTCCGCCGACTACGACTGCCGGCGCTCCGCGCACACCTTCGCCTCCCGTGCGCGGACCTGCTGGAAGTTATGGCCGCAGACGTAGTCGTTGCTTGCGCGCACGACTGGACCGCGCTCGGCACAGTACGCGTCTCTTCGCAACGATGGTCTTGATCGGATGGCTGAGATTGCTTCTCACGCACCGTTGAACCAGGTCATCAGCTTTCCCATGTCGTGCAGGGCTTCTAGACGGCCCGCTCGCTACGTGCCACAACAGCGATCGGGACTCGGTAACTCGCCCCCGAATAGCTAAGCGCTTGATCTATTCCGATCAGGAATGGCCAACGTCCACTTGCGATCACCGGCGCGCGGGGAACGCTAGCGACGAAGGCATCGGCGAGTAGGTCGACGCTTTCATCCTCTCGCGTGTCGACCCGTACGTGAAGCGTGCGTGGCGTCGCGACCCAAGCGCGGCTGGCTAGGTGCGCGGTGTGGCGAACAGCCTGCCGTCCGTCACGTGGCCCTGAGAACCCGGGCCCCTCGGCACGACCGGTGTAGAGAAGAGCCTGGCCGCGCATTACGTGCCGTGCCGAGACGGTGGGCTCTTGACAGGTTTCGTTTAGAGACCTCAGACTACTGACGTCGCGTCGCCAGACGACTAGAGGACTAAGGCTTACATGGCTAGACTCATGACCAGCGGGGCGTCGGCGCTCGATCGGTCGCGCCTGGACAATCAGGTGCGGGACTTGATCGCCGAGCGCATGGCGAGCGGCGTGTACAAGCCGGGCGATGCTCTGCCGAGCGAGGTCGCGCTCGCGGGGGAGCTCGGCGTCAGTCGCGTCACGCTGAGGCAGGCCCTGCGGACCCTCGAGGAGGACGGGGCGCTGATCAAGCGTCAGGGGATCGGCACTTTCGTCGCCGAGCCGCTGCCCGCGCTGCAGTGTGTCCTGGACAGGAACCTCGGAGTGACCGAGATGATCCAGCGCTCCGGTCTCGAGCCTGGAACGAGCGTGCATTGGGTCACCGAGCCGTACGTCGAGGAGGAGGTGTCCCAGCTCCTGCAGCGAAGCTCGGATGGCCTCGTCGCGTTGGACCGAGTTCGCACTGCCAACGGACGGCCGATCGTGCGGACGACTGACGTGGTCTCCAAGGAGTTCGCGGGCGCGATACGCGAGCTGGAGGGCCAGAACGTCTCGCTCTACGCGATTCTCGACAACCACGGCGTGAGCATCCGGCGAGGTGCGGCGACGCTCGTTCCGACGAAGGCAGACCAAGACTCCGCGTCGTTTCTCGATCTACCCCCCGGAAGCATGCTGCTGATGCTGGAGCAGCTTGATTTCGACGAGGCAGATCAGCCGGTGATGTTCAGCCGAGAGCTCTGGGTGCGGCGGGCCATCACCTTCACCGTCGATCGTCACAGATGAGCTAGGGGGTTGGTATGTCGGAGGCGGCTCGTGAGATGAAGCTGGTGCGCGCCGACCAGGCTCGCGTCTTCTACGAGGGGCCGGAAGAGTGCCGGGAGTACTTCAACACCGGCCGGATCACCTTCGGCACATCGCTGCTGGCACCGGGAGAGACCGGAGCCGTGGATCCCGGACATCCCTCCTCGGACGAGGTCTTCTTCGTGTGCCGTGGGCAGGTGGAGCTTCGAAATCCTGCCGACGGGACAACTTTCACGCTCTCAGAGGGCGACGCCGTTGTCGTGCCAAGCGGTGCCCCCCACGAGCTTTCGAACAGTGCAGATGCCCCGGCGCTAGTCAGCTGGAGCGGCGCACCGAGCCCCGGTTAGGCCTCGCATGGACTTGGTGCTTGCGGTCGACCTCGGTACGACCTCGATCAAGGCGTTGGTGCTCTCCACCGACGGCGAGGTGCTGGCTGATGCCGCCCAGGAATACGAGCTGCGCAGCGCGCCATCCGGACAGGTGGAGTTCTCCGTCGACGAATACTGGGCGACGTTTGCCAGCACGGTCAGACGCTGCACCCAAAGCCCGAAGGTCGATCGAGCGGCGATCCGCGGGCTCGGACTCTCAGTGCAGGGCGAGACCCTCGTTTGCGTAGACGACGCCGGCCGACCGACGCGCCCGGCCATCTCGTGGTTGGACAACCGCGCGTCGGCAGAGGCCGAAATGCTACGGGCCGAGTTCACCGACGCCGAGTGCTTCGCGCGCACCGGCCAGGTCAGCTTCACGCCAACGTGGCCAGCCGCGAAGGTCCTTTGGCTGGTCCGAAACCAACCCGACGTGATGCAGGCGTCGGCCCGCGTGCTCCTGCTGGAGGACTTCTTCCTTTATCGCTTAACCGGGAAGTACGCCTGTGAGCCGTCGCTGGTCTGCTCGACCGCCTATTGGGATCTGTTGGCGCACCACTGGTGGACAGAGGTTCTCGAGTTCATCGGACTGCACGAGGATCAGCTGGCGGAGCCGATGAGCTCGGGCGAGCTGCTCGGCACGCTCACCTCCGCCGTCGCTGCCGAGCTTGGGCTCTCGACGGCTGTCGGGGTCTGCGTCGGTGGTCTCGATCAGGCCTGCGCGGCGATCGGCGTGGGGAATATCGCTCAAGGCGTCCTCTCGGAGAACACGGGGGCGGCGCTTGCGATCTGCGCGACGGTGGATAGCCCGGTGTTTGACCCTCAGGGCCGGATGCCGCTTCACGCCCACGCGATACCGGATCATTACATGCTGCACAGCTTCACCAGTGGTGGGATCGTCCTGCGCTGGTTCAGAGACCGCTTCTGCGTCGATGAGATGGCTGTCGCCGAGCTCCTTGGGTCGGACGCCTACTCGATGCTCTCCGCCGAGGCGGCTGGGGTCACGCCCGGCTGCGACGGGTTGGTGACGCTGCCGCACATACAAGGTGCGATGGCCCCCGAGAACGATTCCGATGCGCGCGCTGTCTTTGTCGGGATCACCATGCACCACACCAAGGCGCACTTCGTCCGCAGCATCATGGAAGCAGTCGCCTGTGCGATCCGTCGAAATCTCGATGTCATCAGCGACCTGGGCGTGGAGGTAACGGAGCTCCGATCGACTGGCGGCGCTGCAGCGAGCGACGTCTGGAGCCAGATCAAGGCCGACGTGACCGGTCGGGTCACGCGCACGATGCGCCACTCGCAGGCAGCCTGTATCGGAGCCGGGATGCTTGCCGGCGTAGGCGTGGGCGTGTTCCGCGACATCCCAGCCGCAGTCGGGCGATTTGCCGAGACCGCCGGATGCTTCACGCCTGATCGTGAGCGTCGCGCCGCCTACGAGGCCGTGTACCGGCGGTACGGGGCGGTCTATGAGGCGCTGGCTCCGGTCTTCCCGACGCTTGCGCAATCCCCGCCGCTCACTGAGGTGCTACATGACTGACTTTGCCACTCCCCCGGAGATGGTCGTGATGCTCACCCACCGGGACAGAACGGTCGCAAACGCGATCGACGTGTTCGAGTCATGCAAGGAACTCGGGGTCTCGAGCTGGGGCTTCAAGGACGTCGGGTTGGCCCTGCCCGCGATGCGTGATCTCGCAACGGCGATCCGGGATACCGGCGCATCTGTCTACCTCGAGATCGTCAGTCTGACGACTGCGGAGATGCTGGCCGGGATCGAGGCCGCAGCGGCCTGCGCGTGCGGCACGGTCATGGGCTCCACATACTCCAAGGAGGCGCGGGAGGCGGCGGGTGCCCATGGGCTGCGCTACATGCCGTTCATCGGGGTCGTGCACTCACATCCGAGCATCCTCGAGGGAAGCATCGAGGAGATCGCGGCCGATGCAAGCCACGTGAGTGCGCTCGGCGTGGACGGAATCGATCTTCTCACTTACCGCCACATCGAGGACGACCCTGCACGGCTGCTCGGTGCTGTCGTGGACGCCAGCTCGGTGCCTGTCGATATCGGCCGGCAGCATCGACAGCTATGACCGCATCAGCACGGTATGGGACCGCGGAGCGTCGGGTTTCACCATCGGCTCGGCCCTCTTCGACGGCGCGTTCGCGCCCGGCTTGTCGGTGGCGCAGAACGTGGCAAATGTGCAGGAGTGGCTCGCGGCGGAAGGCGAGCGGCGTGCGGATGCGAGTGCTTCAAGTGGGCGCGACGACGCGTAGAGGCCGAAAGGGGCCGTGAGGTGAACACAAAGACGCATCTTGGGCCGAATACAGATCTGGTCGGACAGGCCGGCAGCCGATACGCGCTGGAGACCCCGGCGCTGATCCTCGACCTCGACCGGCTCGAGGCGAACATCGACGCAATGGCGACACACGCCCGCGACCACGGTACACGCTGCGGCCGACGATCAAGATCCACAATCGCCTGAGATCGCGCAGCTGCAGATGGCTGCTCCCGCAACCGTGGGCCTGTGTTGTGCCACGATCGCAGAGGCCGAGGCGATGGCGCACCGCGGCCTACAGGAAATGCTTCTGTTCTCGTCGGCTGTGTCACCGGCGAAGGTTGAGCGCATCGCGGCCCTCAACGCTGCGTGTGACGGCCTATCGGTGGCGGTCGACGGCGCTGAAAACGTCGGCGAGCTCGCCCGGCTGCGCAGAGCCACGGCAAGGACCTGCGCCTACTCATCTAGTACGAGGTCGGCGGCCGGCGCACCGGTATCGCCGATGAGGACGAGGCCTCGGCTCACGCGACTGATTGACCGCACGCCGGGGTGTCGTTCCTTGGCGTTCAGGCTATGTGGGCGACCACCAAAACATGAAATCTCTTGACGAGCGTCGCCGAGTCAACCTGAAATGCATGTCGAGATTGCAGGATCTCGTCGAGCGGCTGGCCCGGGACGATCTGCGGCCGCAGCTTGTAACCGGCGGGGGAACCGGAACGCATGCGATGGACAGCGAGCTCGACCTCGGGATGCAGGTGCAGGTCGGCACGTACGTGTTCATGGATCTGAATTATCGCGGCGTCGAGATGCGACCCGCCGAGCCGTTTCCATTCGCGTTTGCACTGACTGTACGCACGACGGTCATCAGCGCAGCCCAGTCGGTTCATCGTGACTGACGCCGGGAACAAGGAGCTCGACGGCTACTGCACCGCGCAGCTCCCCGTCGTCGCCGACGGAGAGTATGCGGACGCCCCGTACGCGCTGATCGGCGACGATCTCGGCAGGGTCGACCTGATCGACGGGTGCGCGCTCGAGGTCGGCGACGCGCTGGAGGTGCTTCCGCCCCACTGCTTCCAGACCGCAGCGCTGCACCCTGTCTACCACTGCGTCAGGGCGACACGCTGGTGGACATATGGCCGTTGGCCGGTAGGGCTAACTGGTGAAGGCGATCCGCGTGAAGTCGTTCGGACGGGCGCGCAAGCCGGCGTACCGCATCTTCTTCGCCACCGACGTCCATGGCTCCGACCGCTGCTTTCGGAAGTTCCTGGCCGCGGCCTCCGCGTACCGTGCCGATGCGCTGATCCTCGGTGGCGACGTCGCGGGCAAGGCGCTCGTGCCGATCGTGGATCACGGCGACGCCACCTACACGTACACGTTTCAAGGTGTACGCGAGGTAATGCGCAAGGACGACCTCACGGTGTGCAGGACCGCATGCGGTTCAACGGCTTCTATCCGCATGTGACGGATCCGTCGGAGCTCCAGCGCATGACGGACGAGCCGCAGTATGTCGTCGAGCTGTTTGAGCGGGTGATCGCAGATCAGGTTGCCGCATGGTGCGATCTCGCAGCGGAGCGCCTGCCGGCCGACGTGCGCTGCATCATCACCCCAGGGAACGACGACCCGCGAGTGATCGACGAGGTGCTCGAGCGCGCCGCGAAAGTCGAAGTCCCGAGCTCGCCACCGTTGTGCTGGACCGTGTGGCTATCCAGCCTCGGAACACGAACGACGCCTTGTCCACCGAGCGGAGTTCGACGAGCCTGACCTGGCGCGCCAGATCGCCGACATGTGGAGCCGTTCCTCGCCGCGTCCGCTGATCTTTAACTTCCATGCCCGCCGTTCGATTCGCCTGGACACCGCAATGAAGCTCGATGCCGACCTGCGCCGTGTTCGACCACGCAACCCGTCGATGCCTGTGGAAGCTCTGCGTGCGCGAGCGATCGTCCGCTACGAGCCGTCGCCGCCTCCACGCCACATTCACGAATCCGGAAGCCGTGCGAATCGCGCTCCTGTGCTTCAACCCCGCAGCACTACGCGACGCGTCCTCAGCGCTTGATCCTCGACCTGACGAGCTAGCGCGTAGCGAGCCACCTGTTCACGCATATAGCGAATCGTGATTCGTGCGCGTCGCGCCTGATCGAAGCACTCACGCCAACGAGCGAAGTCAGGCCCTCGCGCGTTGCGTAGCACTTCGCTGCCCGAGTGCCAGAGAGCGCGTGCGCTCGAGCGAGCTACACATATCGACCTGATCGCCAACCCGCCAGACCCCGTCCTGTCGCGCACCGCGTCGAGCTCGCTACGCGCGCAGCGACGCTTCAATGAGTGCACGCACAAGCGCTCATGATACCACGCATACTGCATCTCGATGTCTTCGTCGCGAGTTCATGTGCCACCGCCTACCTCCGCGCGCCTGACATCGACGCCCAACTTCGCTGCTGATCTCCTGCTGACCAAGCTGCAGATCGCCGAGCTGAACGAGAAACGTCACCGATGTCGCCGCGCTGCTCCTCGACCACTCTGACACACGAGAATCAACCATGTATGTCGCAAGTCTCACCACCACTGTGTGCGCACCGTTACCGCAACGTGCGCATGCCGCCCATTTGCAGAGCGCTGCCACAGCCAACGCTCGAAGCGCTGCAGCAGCTCTCATGTCTGAGGCCAGCCCCAAGAGTCTGCGCTGGAAGCTGAGGCGAAAGCCGCGACAGGATCCCCTGGCGTGAAGAGCCAGAGGAAAGCACGTGACAAAGATTTCGGCGACACACAAAGGGAGAGGTGAAGCAATGGCTGTAGCAGATAACGCTCCAATCGCGGGAGCGCCGCCGGCGAGCGAAGGCTTGTTCGTACGGCAATCCTCGGGGCTCGTCCGGGAGGTCGGCACGCGCGACTCGCTCGGGATAGGTGTCGGAACTCTCCTTGTCGTTGCGGTGTATTCGCTCGGCGCGATCTTTCTCGCGAGCTACCCGAACGGCGACTTCTACATACCGATCATCGTCGGCGGCGTGGCCGCACTGATTCTCGCGTTTACGTACTCGCAGCTCGTGTCCACGTTCCCGCGGTCCGGCGGCGAGTACATCTACGCCTCGCGCATATTTTCACCGGTCATCGGTGCCGCGGTCGGCAGCGCATTGCTCGTTGCGTTGACCTTCGCCGGCTCGGCGAACGTGGTGTCACAGGACGAGATCTACATCCCGTTCATGTTCACCACGCTGGGCCACGGACTCGGGATCCACGCTCTTGTCACGTTTGGAAACAGTACGCTCGCGCATAAGTCGGCATACATCATCGTTGGACTGATCGTCATGGCTGTCGCGGTTTTCGTGTGTGCGCGGCCGGTGCAGATTGCAACGCGATGGGTGTTTTGGGCGTTCTCGATTGGCTTCGCGACGTCCATGTTGATTTTCTTCATCCTGCTTTTCGAAACGCGCAGCGGTTCGTGCATGCGTTCAATGCGGCGTCGGGGGGTCATAACGCATACGCCTCGATTATTGCCAAGGCGCGGGCGTTTGGCTTCAGTCCGGGTGTCAGCGCGTCGAGCGTGCTGGCGCTGCTACCAGTCGGCGGCCTGCTGTTCGTGGGCATCACGTACGCGAACTACGCCGCCGGAGAGATCAGGCGACCGTCGCGGACGTACAGGCTTTCGGTTGTGGCCGGCGTTGTCGTGGGAACGGCGGGACTCCTTCTCGGCTGGCTCGGGATGCGTCACGTGGCCGGGCTCACCTTCATACAGTCGTCGGCGAGCCTGTCCGCCGGTCACCCCGCGGTGTACAGCCACTTGACCTCGATCCCGCAAGACCAAGGTGGCCTGGCGTACGGCATCCTGGCCGCTGGCTCCAGCAATCCGGTGACCTCCATCATCATCGGCGTTGGCACCGAAGCGGCGTGGATCTGTACGACGTTCGCCTTCTGCCTGCTGTGCACGCGCATCGTCTTCGCCCTGTCCTTCGATCGTCTGCTGCCTTCGAAGGTCGCAGAGGTGAGGGAGCGCACACATGCGCCGCTGTACGCCGTCGGCCTAGTCGGGCTGATCATGGCGATCTGGGTTGTGCTCGGCAACGAGACGACGCTCCTGACGGTGTTCAGGAACGTGATCCTCGTTGACATGGCGTTCTTCGTGGTCGGCTCGCTGTGCGCCGCCGCGCTGCCGTATCGGCGGCCGGAGCTGTTCGCGTCATCGCCGAAGGTGATCCGCGGAACCGTCCGTGGTGTCCCCGCGATCACGATTCTCGGTGCGGTGTCGGCCATCGTGTTCACCGGACTGGCCGTAGACGTCGGCACACACACCGCCTACAGCGGCGGCTACAGCGTGGGCTCGATCGTCACGCTTTGCGTCGTCGCGTTCTTCGGTGTCGGCTTGTACGTCGTCGCACGTATGGGGCTCATGCGCCGGGGGGTCGATCTCCGTCTCGCGATGCACGAGCTGCCGCCCGAATAGGGAAAAGTGGGGCTCCAGTCGCCACGCGCGATCTCCGCCACGTGCCGGGCACTGGAGTTGACGGGCTCGCTGGGCACATCACCCAGCGAGCCCGTTGCGGCCATTCCGATCGGAAGGAGAGGTTATGCAGAAGCTGCTCAACGAGCCAGAAGCTTTCGTCGACGAGGCGATAGAAGGCCTGGTCGCCGCTTTCCCTCAACGCTTCCGTCTACTGCGAGATCAGCGAGCCATCGTGTACGCCGAGCGCGATGGCCCCGACCGTGTAACGATCGCGACTGGAGGAGGGTCAGGCCACCTGCCGCTGTTCGTCGGTTACGTCGGCCCGGGGCTCGCGGACGGATGCTCGATCGGGAACCTCTTCGCTTCTCCGAGCTCCGAGCAGATGTTGGCGGTCACTCGAGCGATACACCGCGGCCGTGGCGTCCTCTATTTGTACGGTAACTACGGTGGCGACAAGCTCAACTTCGAGCTGGCCGGCGAGCTCGCGGAGAGCGAAGGGATCGCGGTGCGCAGCGTGCGTTGGGCCGACGATGTCGCATCCGCTCCGGCAGACGAGGCGGGCCGCAGGCGAGGCATTGCCGGCATAGCGCTTGGCTACAAGGTCGCGGGCGCGTGCGCGTCCGGCGGAGCCGATCTCGACTCCGTTGCGAGTATCGCCCAACGGGCGCTCGCTCGGACACGTAGCATCGGCGTCAGCCTGAGCTCGTGCACGCTACCGACGGTCGGGCACCCCAATTTCGACGTGCCGCCGGGGCAGATGGAGATCGGCATGGGAATCCACGGTGAACCGGGCGTGCGGCGCGGGCCGCTGAGGTCGGCCGACGAGGTTGCCCACGAGATGATCGAGATGATCCTCGCTGACCTGGACCCGGCCCCGGCTAGCCGGCTCGCAGTGCTCGTCAACGGCCTCGGTGCGACTCCGGTCGAAGAGCTCTGCATCTTGTACCGGTGTGTGCATCGAACACTCACTGGTCAGGGGTATTCGGTCCATCGCGCTTTTGTCGGCGAGTATGCCACCGCCCTGGAGATGGCTGGTGCCTCTCTCTCCCTAATGGCGGTAGACGATGAGCTTGCTGGGTACCTCGATCACCCGTCGGCAGCCAACGTGTTCGGTGCGACATGAACCAGGCTCAAGCGATCACGGCGGAGGCGTTTGCTCGCGCAGTTGTGTCCGCAGCCAACCGGGTACGCGCCGCGCGTGACGAGCTGTGTGCGCTCGACGCCGCAGCCGGAGATGGCGACCTGGGCGCGACGCTGAACATCGGGTTTGGGGAAGTCATCGTGCTTGCAGAAGAAGTGCGCGGCCTTGCGCCGGGCGCTGTCCTTCTCGCTGCCGGACGAGCGCTGGCGAGATCCGCGCCATCAACGTGCGGCGCGCTGATGGCGACTGCGTTCATACAGGCTGCCCGTCCGATCGCCGGACTTTCGGAGCTTGCGGGTGGCGACGTCGCCGCGATGTTGCGAGCCGCGGCGACCGGCGTCGCCGAACGGGGCGGTGCGCAAGCCGGCGAACGCACGATTCTGGACGCGATCCTGGGAAGCGCTCAAGGAGCGCAAGCAGCGGCATCAACGGGCACGAGCGGCATCGACGTCTTGGCAGCAGCAGCCGCGGCCGCCCGGCAGTCTGCCGATGCAACCTCCCACATGGAGCCCAAGCACGGACGGGCAGCGTGGGTAAAGGACCGTGCTCGGGGAGAGCGCGATGCCGGCGCGGTTGCCTCGGCAGCATTCGTGACAGGGCTGGCAGATGGTGCCTCGGTGCCCGAGAGCAGCGGAGTCACCGAAGGTGAAGCACCGCCAGCCGATCCAGGCGGACCTCGTGGCTAGCGGCCCGCTCCATAACAGGTCCGCGTGCTACGCGCACTGCGGGTGAGAGGAGGCATGAGATGTCCGTTGTGCCGATAAACCAGATCCTTGACCCGGCCTTTGCTCACCGCTACGGCGTGGCCGCGATCAACATCGTCGATGACCTAACGCTCGAAGCGGTGCTGGCCGCAGCGACTGACCTCGAGGCGCCGCTGATCGTGCAGACCTCGCTGAAGACGGTTAAGTCGCTTGGTGCTGCGCCGCTGTACAGCATGTGGCGGGCGCGCGCGGACGAGGCTCCGATCCCGGTGTCGCTTCATCTTGACCACTGCCCCGAGCGCAAGTGGATCTCGGCGTGCCTGGCTGCCGGCTGGAATTCGGTCCTCTTCGATGCGTCGGCGCTCGATGTCGCCGAGAACACCCGCCAGACGATCGAGGTGGTCGCCGAGGCCGAGCGCTACGGCGCGCACGTCGAAGGCGAGATCGAGAGCGTCCATGGCGTCGAGGATGACATCGGCAGCGACGAGCCCGGTGAAGTGCATCCGGTCAACGTCTCAGTGCGGTTCATCGAGGACACCGGGGTGTACGCGTTCGCTCCGGCAATCGGCACGGCCCATGGCCTGTACAAACGCGCACCGGAGCTCAAACCGGAGCGCGTCAGCGAGATCGTCGCGAAGCGACCGATTCCGATGGTGCTCCACGGCGGCACGGGACTCAGCGAGAACCAGTTCAGGGACCTGATCTCGCGAGGCTGCGCCAAGGTCAACATCTCAACCGCGCTAAAGATCGCGTTCGTCGAGGCGCACCGCGAGTATCTCGAGGCAAATCCCGGCAAGCACGATCCACCCGCGATGCTTGGCCATGTTAGGGCGGCCGTCAAGGCAATGGCCGAGCATCACATCGCCATGTTTGGGTCCGCCGGACGAGCGCAGGCGCTGACCACTTCGACCACGTGAGCAAGTGCCCGCGCTGATCTTCGATTGCGACGGCGTGCTCGCCGAGACCGAGCGCGATGGACACCGCATCGCGTTCAACGAGACGTTCGCGGAGGTCGGCCTGCCCGTGCAGTGGTCGGTTGAGGAATACGGCGTGATGCTGCAAATCGGCGGTGGCAAGGAGCGAATGGCGTCGCTGCTGACCGAGACGTTCGTGGCCGCCAACGGCCTCCCGAGCGACCCGGCCCGACAGCGAGCATTGGTCGCCGACTGGCATCGCCGCAAGACCGCCAAGTACACGGAGATCGTTCTGGCGGGTCAGGTAGTCGCACGTCCCGGGATTGCCCGCATCGCCGACGAAGCGTCGCGGGCCGGTTGGACGCTGGCGGTCGCCTCGACCTCGGCCGAGGCGTCTGTGAGGGCCGTGCTCGAGCACGCCGTCGGCGAGACGTTGGCCACGCGATTCGCGGTGTTCGCCGGCGACGTGGTGGTCGCCAAGAAGCCTGACCCGGCGATCTACACGCTCGCCGTCGAGCAACTTGGGCTGCGTCCGGGCGATGGCCTGGTGATAGAGGATTCGCGTAACGGCCTGCTGGCCGCGGTTGGAGCCGGGCTGCCCTGCGTGGTGACCGTCTCGGGGTACAACGCCGAGGAGGACCTGAACGAGGCGGTGCTCGTCCTAACGAGCCTCGGTGAGCCCGGTGAGCCGGCCAGGGTGCTCGCAAATCGCAGCGCAGCGAATCCCGGGGACCTTCTCAATCTCGCGGATCTCGACGCCTGTCGGAATCCTCACCCCAACATACAAGGAGCGCACTTATGACTGCGCCAGCCTTGAGCCAGGCTGAGCTCGTCGTCCGCGTGATCGCGCAGACCGCGGTCGACAATGAGAAGTACTTCTGCGATCTCGACGCGGTCGCCGGCGACGGCGACTTCGGCTATTCCCTCGCACGCGGATTCGAAGTTGTCCTCTCCGACTGGGACGGACTGGACTACACCGACATCGCGGGTCTGCTGAAGAAGACCGCGATCATCCTCGGCAAGCGCATTGGCGGCACGTCCGGCCCCATCTGGTGCACTGCCTTCCTGCGTGCCGGCGACGCGCTGATGGGCGTCCCCGAGCCTGACGGCGCTCAGGTGGTCGCGGCCTTGCGGGCCGCGATCCAGGGCATCAAGCAGCGCGGCAGCACAGATGTCGGGGACAAGACGCTGCTTGACGCGCTCGTTCCAGCAGTCGACGAACTTGAAGCGGCGCTTCCGCTCGGGGCCACGCCGGCGATCGAGCGTGCGGCCACGACTGCGCGGGCCAGCGGCGAGGCAACCAAGGGCATGCTCGCACAACGCGGCAGAGCTGCCTACACGGGAGAGCGGAGCCGTGACTCGGCCGACGCCGGGGCCATCGCCGTCGCCCTCATGTTCGAAGCGGTCAGCAACGCGTGGAGCGTTGGACGACTGGACGTAGCTCCGTGACCAATGCAGACCAACGATGAGAGGAAGCCATGAAGAAGTTCGTCAATGACCCCCAGCAGTTCGTTCCTGAGATGCTGCAGGGCATCGCGCTCGCCAACCCGGGCAAGCTCAGGTACGTCCCAGAGTTCAACCTCATCATGCGCACGGACGCGCCGCGCAACGACAAGGTCTCGATCGTTCAAGGCTCAGGGTCAGGCCACGAGCCCGCGCACGTGATGGTCGTCGGCACAGGCATGCTCGACGCCGCCTGCCCGGGCGACGTGTTCGCGGCGCCGCCATCCGACTACGTATACGAGACCACCAAGCTACTGCGCAGTGACAAAGGCGTGCTGCACATCATCAACAACTACACCGGGGATCGCATGTCCTTCGACATGGGACGCGAGCTCGCCGAGTCCGAGGGCATCGAGATCGCGACGCTGATCGTCAACGACGATGTGGCCGTCAAGGATTCGACATACACGGTCGGCCGGCGAGGCGTGGCGGGTAACTTCTTCGTCATCAAGGCGGTCGGCGCCGCTTCCGAGAAGGGGGCCGAGCTGGCGGAGCTCGTCAAGCTCGGCGAACGCGTTAACGACGTTACCCGTACGATGGGCATGGCCCTCACGTCGTGCACCCCGCCCGCCAAGGGTTCGCCGCTGTTCGAGCTCGGCGAAGAGGAGATGGAGATGGGCGTCGGGATCCACGGAGAGCCCGGCCGTCGCCGAGAGAAGCTCGCGAGCGCAAACGCGATCATCGACGAGCTGCTCGAAGCCGTCGTCAGTGACCTCCCGTATTCTTCGGGGGACCAGGTAGCGCTCATGCTCAACGGACTCGGCGGGACCCCGCTTTCTGAGCTATACCTGTGTTACGGGCGGGCGCACCAACAGCTCGCGAAGCGCGGTATCAACGTCACGCGAAGCTACGTCGGCGAGTACTGCACATCGCTCGATATGGCAGGCGCGTCGGTGACGCTTGTAAAGCTCGACGAGGAGCTCAACGAGCTGCTCGACGCGCCGGCCGAGGTCGCGGTCCGAATCTTCTAGCGCCATCTCGGCCCTCTACGTACACCACGTGCCCCAGCACGATGGCGCCGACAGGCTTACCGCGCTGACCGGACCCCGTTCATCGGTCCACCTGTTGTGAGAGCTGGTGGGTGGTTGGTACCTGCACGGTAGGGTTTCCGCCG
Organism: uncultured Solirubrobacterales bacterium; assembly: GCA_963830975.1. Classification (GTDB taxonomy): domain Bacteria; phylum Actinomycetota; class Thermoleophilia; order Solirubrobacterales; family Solirubrobacteraceae; genus Palsa-513. Next base: position 1,373,370 of record CAWHOI010000004.1, on the reverse strand, counting down.
GCGTCGAACGGAGCCGACGCGTAGCGGCGGCGGAGTTCGGCGCTGGCGGGCGCCGCCTCGTGGGTGGTCCTCCAGCCCGTTCGCGAACGCCGTGGGGGTCATCATCGCGTGCGCGCGGTGCGGCCTGTTGCGGTTGTAGTCGTGGCGGAAGTCCTCGACCATGACCTTCGCCTCGGCGAGGCAGCTGAACACCTCGACGCTGAGCAGTTCGTCGCGGACCCGGCTGTTGAACGATCTCGACGAACGGGTTCTCCCACGGGCTGCCCGGGTTCGATGAACGCCGCGCCGGTCCGGGAGAAACGGCACCAGTCGCGCAGGGCGTGGGAGGTCATCTCCGGCCCGTTGTCGCAGCGCACGAGCTCCGGGCGGCGGCCCTGCTCGGCAATGATCCGGTCGAGCACATCGACGACTTTGTCGCCGTCGATGCTGCGCTCGGCTTCCATCGCCAAGCGCTTCGCGGGTGAACTCGTCAACGACGTAGAGCAGCTTGACCGCTCGGCCGTCCTCGGTCACGTCGAACTGGAAGTCGAACGCCCAGACGTGATCGGGCCGCTCGGCGCGCAGCCGGTCGCCCGGGCACCGTGGAGTCTCCGCGCCGCGGCGTTTGCGACGCTTGGGCGGCACCCGCAGCCCTTCCTCGCGCCACAGCCGCTGGATCCGCTTGCGGTTGACCTGACCAGCCCTGCATCGAGCAGCCGCTGATGCGCTTGGCGGTATCCCCACCTGGGCCGCTCGCGCGAGAACGCCCGCAGCTCGGCTCGCAACACGGCGTCATCCTGGACCACAGCCACAACGTGGCGCTGGGTAGAGCGGTGCTGCCCCGCCAGACCGGCACGCCCGACGCTCCGAGAACCCGAGCCGTTCCTGAAGCGCCAGGACCGCCCGACGTCTCCGCGGCCGGGCTCAGAAGTTTCCCCGCCGACAGCTCCTTCAGCCCCTGGATATCGAGCGCCTGGTCCGCGACGATCCGCTTGAGCTTCTGGTTCTCGACCTCGAGCTCCTTCAAGCGCTTCACATCGTCGGCCTTCATCCCACCGGTACTGGTTGCGCCAGCGGTGATACGTCGCCTCTGCGATCTCCAAATGCTTGAGCACCTCGGGCAGCCCGCTGCCCTCGCTCAACAGCCGGTCGGCCTCCCTCAGCTTCCGAACAACCTGCTCCGGCGTGTGCCTGCGTCGCGACATGCGATAGCTCCTTCGACCCATTCATCAGGATCATCGAAGCTCTCACACCAGGCGGACCAATCCCAGGGGGTCCCGCCGCTACGGCCGCAGCATCACCGTCGGCCATCACGCGGTCGAGTCGATCATGCGCGAGCTCGGGATCAAAGGCCTGCCGACCCGGCGGCTGCCAAAGGGTGCCAGGGTCGCGTCGGTCACCTCGCTCGATCTGGTTCGACGCTCGTTCCGGCGTGATCGGCCGAACGAGCTGTGGATGACCGACATCACCGAGCACCCCACGCGCGAGGGCAAGGTGTACTGCGCGATCGTCTTGGACGCGTTCTCGCGCTTCGTCGTCGGCTGGTCGATCGACAGCACCCAAACCACCCGGCTCGTGCTGAACGCGCTCGGCATGGCTACCCAGCGCCGCCAGCATCGCGACGGGCTCGTGATCCACTCCGACCGCGGCGTGCAATTCACCTCCTGGGCCTACAGCCAGCGCGTCCGCGACGCCGGCATCGCGCCCTCGATGGGCGCCGTCGGCTCGCCCTATGACAACGCGATGGTCGAGAGCTTCTGGGGCCGCATGCAGGTCGAGCTACTCAACCGCCGCCGCTGGATCACCCGGATCGAGCTCGCCACCGCGATCCACGACTACATCGAACACTTCCACAACACCCGCCGCCGACACTCCACGCTCGGCTGGCTCACACCCACCGAGACCGAAGCCCGGTTCGCGCTCCTCCAGGGATGAACGCTCTCCCGCTAAGACCGCGACCAGCCGCCTGGTCCACGAACCGCGCCAGGCTGGTCTCCGCGACGCACCGATTGACAGCCATCACCAACGCAAAGAACATCAACAACACCACCAACAACGCCAGCTGACTCCAGAAACCCGACTCCACCGAAACCGGGACAGATCACAGTGTCGTCTGAACCGGGGGAAGTCCATGGGTCCAGGGCCGACGGTTCACGCGGAACGCGATAAACGTGCCCTCGTGGCCGCCGAACCAAAGGACCTCACTCTGCGTGCCAGCCTCCATCGAGATGAGTCTAGGCCGCAGGCAGACGGTACGGCGCTCGGGGGGTCGTGAGTTGCCGGGCGTGTTGCGTCAAGGCAGGCTCCACCGGCTCAGGTGCGGCTTTGCCAGGATCACTGCGGGGCTCCGAGCGGTCGGAATGGGTCTGGTTCAGGGTCAGCCCGACCCGCTCGAATCCGGCTGCCGCCTTCGCATATGTCGGTACCTTTTGGGTACCTTTTCCGCTCCGGCTGTTACATCCGTGTCCAGAAATATCGCCTTTGCAGGCGTTGCCTAATGCCGGAGGAGGGACTCGAACCCCCGACACGCGGATTATGATTCCGCTGCTCTAACCGACTGAGCTACTCCGGCGGGGACCGGCACTTTACCTCGCCGGGCACGCGCCACCGCAGCGCGGGTGCGCTCGCTCGCACGCGCCCTCGCGTCCCGCGCTCACCGTGTGTCCGCTGCGTATCGTCTCCGTCGTGATGACGCTGCTCGCCGTTCCCAACGTCTCAGAAGGTCGCGACATCGCGACGCTCGACGCGATCGGCGCGGCGTTCGGGACCGCCGCGCGGGTGCTCGACCGCCACGAGGATCCCGACCACCACCGCGCGGTCTACTCGCTGGCCGGGGAGCCCGGGACGCTGTCAGCGGCGCTGCTCGCCGGCGCGCGAGAGGCCGTCGCGCGCATTGACCTGCGCCGCCCGCGCGGCCAGCACCCGCATGTCGGCGCGATCGACATCGTGCCGCTGGTGCACGTGAGCGAGGCGGAGCGGGGCGCGGCCTGTGCCGAGGCGCTCGTCACCGCTGAGCGGCTCGGGGAGGAGCTGCATCTGCCGGTGTTCCTGTATGGCGCGCTCGCAGGCGGGCGCACGCGCTCGGAGATCCGCCGCGGCGGTGTTGCGAACCTTGCGGCGCGAATCGTCGACGAGGAGCTCGTTCCCGACTTCGGGCCGCGCCGGCTGCACCCTGCAAGCGGGGCGGTCCTCGTCGCGGCGCGTCCGCCGCTCGTCGCGTTCAACATCGAGCTCGCACCCCCGGCGCATCTCGGCACCGCGCGCGAGATAGCGTCGAGCATCCGCGAGGGCGGGCCCCAGGGAATGCCCGGCCTGCGCGCCATCGCGGTCGAGCTCGAAACGCGCGGGCGCACGGCGCAGGTGTCGATGAACGTCGAGGCTCCCGACGCATTGCCGCTCGCCGCGATCGTGGAGGCGGTCTCGCGCCACGCCGACGTCGCGTCCGCCGAGATCGTGGGCCTGGTCCCGCGGGCGGCGCTCGCCGGCTTCCCGGGCGGGGTTGAGATCCGCGGCTTCGACCCCGCCCGCCAGATCATCGAGAACCATCTAGATTGATAGCCACAGATGGCCCGCTCCACTCGCACACGACGCACGAAACACCGCGGCAATGCCGCGGGGATGATCGAGTCGCGCGGCCGCACCGGACGCAAGCCCAGCGCGGCCGAGAAGGGCACCGCCGGCGGTGGACGGCGCTCCGGCGCTCCGCGCAAGAACCGCTACGACTCGCCACCGACCTGGAAGGGGTCGGCGTGGCGCGCGGTGATCGCCGCGGCCGTGGTCTACGTGGTCTCGACGCTGCTGATCAAGCACACCTCGCCGGCGAAGAACCTCGTGATCCTGCCGATCGTGCTTGCGCTGTACATGCCCGTGATCTACTACACCGACCATTTCATGTACCGCCGCCAGCAGAGGCGGAAGTCAACCCGCTGATGGACGCGCTCGACCTGCACAGCTACACGGTCGGTCAGCTGCGCGAGAACTGCTACCTGCTCCGGGCGCCCGGCGCCGCGGCCGCCGTTCTGATCGACCCGGGGGCGGAACCCGAGCTCCTGATCCGCGAGATCGATGCCCTCGGCGCGAAGGTCGAGGCGATCCTGCTGACCCACACTCATCTCGACCACGTCGGCGCGGTGGCGGCGATGGCCCGCGCCACCGGGGCGCCGGTCTACTGCCCGCTGCTCGAGCGCGAGATCTTGGCCGACATCGATGCCTCGATCGTCTGGTTGGGCCTGAGCGGGTTCGAGAGCTACGACGCGGACGAGCTGCTCGCCGGCGGTGAGCATCTCGAGCTGGCCGGCCTTCACATCGACGTGGTGTTCACGCCGGGTCACGGTCCGGGACATCTGACCTACGCCCTTCCGGAACACGAGACGCTGATCGTCGGCGACGTGCTCTTCCGCGGCTCGGTCGGGCGTGTGGACATTCCCGGCGGCGACTGGGCCACGCTGCTCGACTCGATCTCCGGCCTGATCGACGCGTATCCGTCGCAGACGCGCGTCTTTCCCGGTCACGGCGCGCCGACCTCGCTCGGAGTCGAGCGCCAGAGCAACCCGTTCTTGACCGAGCTCGCCGCGCGGTGAGCAAGCTCACAGCCCCGCGCGGGACCTTCGACATCCTGCCCGAGCAGGCGGGCGCGCGCGCCGAGCTTGAACGTGTGGCTCGCGAGCTGCTCGAGCCGGCCGGATACGGGCGGATCGAGACCCCCACGTTCGAGGCCACCGAGCTGTTCGCGCGCGGCGTCGGTGAGGCGACCGACATCGTGCAGAAGGAGATGTACAGCTTCGATGATGGCGGCGGCCGCTCGCTCACGCTGCGCCCGGAGGGTACGGCGCCAGTCTGCCGCGCCTACGTCGAACACGGCATGCACAAGCTCCCGGCGCCGGTCCGCCTCTACTACATCTCGAGCTTCTTCCGCGCCGAGAGGCCTCAGGCGGGGCGCTACCGGCAGTTCTGGCAGCTCGGGGTCGAGGCGCTCGGGTCGGAGGACCCGGCGGTCGACGCCGAGACGATCGTCCTGCTTGCCACGATCCTGCGGCGGCTCGGCGTCGGCGGGGTCCGGCTTCGCCTCTCGAGCCTGGGCGGAGCGGCCGTCCGGGCGGCCTACCGCGAGGAGCTGGCGAGCTACCTGCACTCCAACGCACAGAGACTCGCGCCGAGCGTGCGGGAGCGCATCGAGCTCAACCCCCTGCGCGCGTTCGACTCCGAGGACCCCGGCACGCGCGAGGTGATGGCCGGCGCGCCGCGCCTGCTCGAGCGCCTGGAGGGAGAGGACGTCAGACATTTCGCGGACGTGCGCGAGCTGCTAGACCGTGCCGCTGTGGACTACGAGATCGACTCGACGCTCGTGCGCGGGCTCGACTACTACACGCGCACGCTGTTCGAGTTCACCAGTGACGCGCTGGGCGCGCAGTCCGGCGTGGCCGGGGGAGGGCGCTACGACGGCCTCGTCGAGCAGCTGGGCGGACCGCCGACACCGGGCATCGGCTGGGCCGCCGGAATCGAACGGATCATGATCGCCTCGGGCGAGCGTCACGCAGCGAGCGCACAGGTCGACCTCTACGTCGCCTTCGAGGCCGCGCGCGCAGATGCGTTTGCGACCGTCACGGCGGCGCGGCAGTCTGGGCTCGCCGCCCAGATGGAGCTCGCCGGTCGCTCGCTGAAAGGTCAGCTCAAGCAGGCCGAGCGCGTCGGGGCGCGGTTCGTGGCGATCGTCGACGGCGAGTCCGTGCGCTTGCGCGACCTGCGCGCCGGCACGGAGGAGACGCTGCCGCGGGCGGCGCTGATCGACCGCCTGGCGGCCGCGTGATGCGCCCGCCGCCCCCGAACCGCTACCGCGATCGCTGGTGCGGCGACCTGCGCGCGCCGGACGCCGGCAGCGAGGTCCGCGTGGCCGGCTGGGTCCATCGCCGACGCGACCACGGTGGACTGATCTTCATCGATCTGCGTGACAGAACCGGCCTGCTGCAGCTCGTCTTCCACCCCGACAGCGCACCATCGGCGCACGCCGCCGCACACGACCTGCGCGGCGAGGCCGTGCTCAGCGTGCGCGGGGAGATCGTGCCGCGCGACGCCGCGACCATCAACCCGACGCTCGCGACGGGAGAGATCGAGATGTCGGTGCGCGAGGTCGACGTGCTCGCCACCTCGCCGACGCCGCCATTCCCCCTCGATGAGGACGTCGGGGTCGACGAGACGCTGCGGCTGCGCCATCGCTCGCTCGACCTGCGCCGCGAGCCGATGCGCGACGCCCTGATCCTGCGCCACAACGTGGTGCGCACGATGCGCGAGGTGCTGGACCGCCATGACTTCCTCGAGATCGAGACGCCGATCCTCACCGCCGCCACCCCGGAGGGCGCGCGCGACTTCCTCGTGCCGTCGCGACTTCAGCGCGGCTCCTTCTACGCGCTGCCGCAGTCGCCGCAGATCTTCAAGCAGCTGCTGATGATGGGCGGCCTGGAGCGCTACTTCCAGATCGCCCGCTGCTTCCGCGACGAGGATCAGCGCGCCGACCGCCAGCTCGAGTTCACCCAACTCGATGTCGAGATGTCCTTCGTCACCGGCGAGGATGTTCTGGCCGTCACCGAGGAGGTCATGAGCGCGGTCTTCGAGGTCGGCGGGTTCGCATTGCCGGCGCCGCCGTGGCCGCGGATGTGTTACGCCGAGGCGATCGGCCGCTTCGGCTCCGATCGCCCGGACACCCGCTTCGGGATGGAGCTGCACGACGTGGGCGAGCTGGTGCGCGGCTGCGAGTTCAAGGTCTTCAGCGGTGTGCTGAAGAGTGGAGGGGTGGTGCGGGCGATCAACGCGGGCGCGCGTGAGCTCTCCCGTGCCGAGCAGGACGGCCTGAGCGAATTCGTCCAGCGCTACGGCGCCAAGGCCGTCGCCCCGATCAGCGTCGGCGACGGCGGCTGGCGGGGCAACCTCGCGAAGTTCTTCAGCGCGGATCAGATCGCTGCGGTGAACGCCGAGCTGCAGGCCGGCGAGGGCGACTTGCTGCTGTTCGTCGCCGACCGGGCGTCGGTTGCAGCCCAGGCGCTCGGCGCGCTGCGACTCGAGCTGGCAGAGCGCTTCGGCCTGATCGATCGCGCACGCCACGAGGTGCTCTGGGTGGTCGAGTTTCCGATGTTCGAATACGACGAGGACACGCAGCGCTGGAGCGCGATGCACCACCCGTTCACGGCGCCGGCGCCGGCGCACGGCTCGAGCGAGCTGGACTTCTCGGACCCGGGTTCGCTGCTCTCGCTTGCCTACGACCTCGTCGTCGACGGTGCCGAGCTCGGCGGCGGCTCGATTCGCACACACACGCCGGAGATCCAGCAGCGCGTGTTCGAAACACTCGGCATGAACGGCGAGGAGGCGCAGGCCCGATTCGGTTTCCTGCTCGACGCGCTGCGCTACGGTGCGCCGCCGCATGGCGGCATCGCACTCGGCGTCGACCGCATCGTCGCGATGCTCGCCGGCCACGAGTCGATTCGCGACGTGATCGCCTTCCCCAAGACGGCGAGCGGGTCCGACCCGCTGACGGGCGCGCCGACGACGATCGACGCCGCGACGTTGCGAGAGCTCGGCCTGCGGACGCTGTAGGGCCGCGCTGAGCCCTGCCGCGCCGCCCCCGACCCGGCCCCGACCCCGCTCAGCCGCCGCCGAGCTGTACCGCCTTGACCACCAGCAGGACCACCGAAACGACCAGATAGGCGCGCAGCGCGAGCATCGCCGCCTTGCGCCCGCTGGACCAGACGGCAGGCTCGAGGAACGTCAGCTGCGGCATCGTCCACTGTGCCTTGGGGATCGTCGGGCCCTCGTCGATCACCGTAACCTCGCGCCCGCCCCGGGCGTTGACGGCCATCCACGCCCCGAAGCCGAGCAGGACGGCCGCGAAGGCCGCCCCGCCGACGAGCGCGAACTGCGTGACGTCGATCGTCGGGAAGACCGTGGTCGCCATCAGGATCAGCGACAGCAACACGAGCACGGCGACGATCACCGTCGCCAGGACGTTCAGCCAGGTCGGGTTGCGCCACGGGCCCAGCACCGCGCGGTCGTTGCACAGCAGCAGCAGGAAGACGGTGGCGCTCGGCAGGAGCACGCCGGCGAGCGCCTGGACCGACGTGGTGATCACGCCGAGCGGCGCTCCCGGGATCAGCACGATCGCCGCCGCTCCGGCGATCAGGCCGGCAAAGATCGAATAGAACGTCTTCGCGTCGCGAAAGCTCCGGTGCAGCGAGCTCTTGGTGCCGAACATGTCGCCGAACGCGTAGCTCGTCGCGAGCGTCAGCGCGCCGGCTCCGATCAGCGAGGCGTTCAGCAGGATCAGCGCGAAGAACGCACCCGCGAGCGATCCGAGGCGCAGCTTGAGACCCTCGGCCGTCCCCCCGGCGTCGGTGAAGGCGCCGAAGAAGTGCGTGCCCCGGAACGCGAAGGCTGAGACCGCGATCAGCGCCGCCGCGCCGAGCACCACGACGACCGCTCCGATCCAGGTGTCGAGCCGCTCGTAGTTGATCCAACGCGGCGTGATTCGCTTGTCGATCACGTTCGACTGCTGGAAGAACAGCTGCCAGGGTGCGACCGTGGTGCCGACGATCGCGATGATCAGCAGCACCGAGGTCGAGTTCGCGCCGCCCGCGATCCCGGGCACAACGAAGTCCTGGGCGATCGGGCCGATGGCGGGGTGCGCCATGAAGAACAGCGGGATCGCAAGGAAGTTGGCGAAGACGAACACGAACATCATGCGCTCCCAGCTGCGGAAGCTGCCGCTCGCGGTGATCGCGACGAGCAGCACCGCGGCGATCGGCACCGAGATGAAGTCCGAGACCCCGAAGTAGCCGAGGGCGAGGCTCACGCCGATGAATTCGGTGACGATCGTCAGGAAGTTCAACAGGAACAGGTCGCCGACCGAGAACCAGCCCCAGAAGCGGCCGAAGCGCTCGTTGATCAACCGGGCGTGCCCGACGCCGGTGACCGCGCCGAGGCGGACGACCATCTCCTGGTTGACGATCAGCACCGGAATCAACAGCAGCAGCACCCAGAGCAGGCTCGTGCCGTAGTTCTGGCCGGCCTGCGAGTAGGTGGCGACGCCGCCCGCGTCGTTGTCGCCGACCATCACGATCAGTCCCGGGCCGACGATCGCCAGCAGCGCCAGCGCGCGCGCACGCCAGCTGCGGCGGGCGCCGGTGTCGTGCTGCCCGATCGTGCCGAAGGCGCCCTGGATGTCGCCGACGTGGGCGCTGTCGAGCACCGCGCGCTCGCGATCGGGCGTTGTCGTCATCCTGCTGCACCTCCTCTCGGGCCGCGCCGTCGCGTGACGGGGCGCCGTGGAGGTCGTGCTCAGCCGGATGTCAGGCCATGACTCCGATCAGCACGCCGCGGCGCAGCGCCACGCGACCGCTACTTCGCGGGGGGTCGCCGTCTTCGTATCTGCTGGGGTCGTCCATCGTGTGAAAGTCCTGTCAAGCGCCCATTTTTGCGTGCGCCGGACGCCCAGGCAGTCTACTCGCGAGCGAGTCCGTAGCGGCGTCGCCAGTCCTCGGGAAGGGTCAGCTCGAGGATGTCATCCACCGACACGACGCCAATCGGGCGACCGTCGGCGTCCACCACCGGCAGCGAGATCAGGTTGTAGTCGGTCATCACGCGGGCGACCTCGGGAATCTCCGCGTCGGTTCCGACCGATGGGGCGCTGCTGTCGGCGAGCGAATCGAGCCTCTGCTCGGGCGCGGCGAGCAGCAGCTGGCCGGAATTTACGAGGCCGCAGAGTCTCCCGTCGGCGTCGGTGAGGACTATCGCGTGCAGGCTCTCCGCGGCGATCTCGTGCACGCGCGCGGCGGCGACCGCAGTCGCGACGGTGCCGTCGAGCGGCGCCGACACGAAGTCCGGGCTCATCACGCCACCGGCCGTCGAGGGGTTGTAGCCGAGTAGGCCCTTGATCTTGCGCTGCTTGGCCAGAGGCATCAGGTCGAGGACCGGCAGGCGTCGCTCCTGCTTGATCTCCAGCAGCAGGTCGGCGGCGTCGTCGCTCGCCATCCGCGCGAGCACCGCGGCGACCTCGCGGTCGGTGCGCTGGTCCAGGAACTCGAGCTGGTGCTCGTCGTCGAGCTCCTCGAACACGTCGGCCTCGAGCTCCTTGTCCTGCCCGACAGCCTCCAGGATCTCGACGCCCTCCTCGTGACTTGCGGCCTCGACGAGATCGGCGATCTGGGCCGGATGCAGCGCGGCGATGCGGCGGTGCGCGAGACGCAGGCGCGATGTGGGGACGTGCCCGACGAACGGCTCGAGCTCCGGCCACGGGACGAACCCCGGGTGGGCCGCCGGCTCGCTCCTCAGGCCGCGCGGCACCAGCCGGCGCACGCGCGCGCCGAAGCTCGGGTCGATGCCGGCGACGCGCCATGCCCCGTCCTCGTGGATCAGCTCAACCTCGCCGGCGCGCACGAGGCGGGCCGTGTTGACGTTGATCATGCTGTGGCCCAGGACGTCCGCACGCAGCAGGATCTCCCCGGGACGGCGTTCGAACTGCGCCAGGTTCAGCTTCGTAGTCGCCGTGTGTGCGCCGCCGGTGTCCAGGCGCGCGATACGGCTCGCGGGCACGAACAGCAGCCGGCCGCCGATCGCGACGCGCAGGCCGATCACCGGTGGCAGCGGGTCCGCCAAGCCGAGTCGCGCGACGAGATCGTCCACGCGGCCGAGGCGTTCGCCGGCCGAGTCCAGCAGCGGGCTCCCCGCTAGCGAGGAGAGGTGGAGAACGCCGTCAGGCATCGCCGTTGTCCACAGAGTAGTCGGTCGTGGGGTCGAATTCGCGTCGAGTCGGGCTAATGCCGACACGCCGGATGCCGACCTCAGAAGGGATGAACGTGTCAGCCCTTCCACATGCGCGCACGCTCTTGGCGCTGAGCCTGGTGGTCGCCGGCGGAACGATCCTCGGTGGCTGCGGCACGCCCGCGGTCATCAAGCCGTCGGCGACTCCCCTGCCGGGCCTCAAGCAAGACATTCGCGCCGCGCAGAATGCCGTCGCCAAGACCGAGCACGAGGCTCAGAGCGACGCCTCCTCGAGCGTCGGCGGCCCCTAGGGTCGCCGAGCGCGCTACGGCGCGCCGATGGTGAAGCGCAGCGACACGGGCGTCGAGGTCTGCCTGCTGAGGCCGGTCGCGCGGAGCACGACCGTGTAGGTGCCAGGCGGCAGCCTCCCGGCCGAGGTGATGCCTGAGAAGGGGATGGCGTTGGCGCCTGCGGAGGCAGTGATGGCCACGGTTCCGGCGCCGAGCCGGCGCAGGCATGAGCGTGCGCGGGGTCCCGCGAGCGCGGGAGCCACGCAGCGCCCTCCTGCGAGGCGGCCGCCCGCGGAGCGCGCGAAGGCCAGCGTCACCTTGGCGGGCTGGTCGAGCGAGAAGGAGAACCTCGTGCCCACACGCTCGTGCGCGCCTGCACGCCGGCGCTCGACCCAGCTGGCGGCGAGTTGGCGCAGGCCGCTGATCGTCGGCCGCGGCGCGACGACGGTGTAGACGACGGTCAGCTGCTCGCTGACGCCCGCGACGTCGGTGGCGGTGATCGTGAACTGGTGCTGGCCGACCGTCCTGGTGTCGATCGGCGTGCCCTGCGCGGTGGTCGCCGAGCAGGCTTCGATCCTGTCCGGCGCCGGCACGCTGCACTGGAACGCTGCGTTGACCGATTGCCCGCGCAGGAACAGCGCGCCTCCGGCAGGGGTGGTGATCGTCACCGCCGGCGGCGCGACCACGGTGTAGCCGAGCGTCTCGGTCGTCGTGACGCCGTTGCTGTCGGTCGCCGCCACGGAGAAATGATGCGTGCCGATCGTCGTCGTATCGATCGCGGCGCCGTTGGCCACCGAGCCGCTGCAGCTCGTGATCGTCGCGGGTGAGGTCGTGGCGCAGCTGAACGCGGCGCTCACGGTCTTTCCCTCGACATAGACCCCGCCCGGAGCCGGACCAGTGATGTTCACGCTCGGCGGGGCGATCACGGTGTAGGTCGAGGTCGACGTGGTGGCGACGCCGTTGGCGTCCGTCGCCGTGACCGAAAACTGGTGCGTGCCGAGCGACGAGGTGTCGATCGCGGCGCCGTTGGCGACCGAAGCGCTGCAGCTGGAGGCGCCCGTAGCGTAGACGGAGCAGGCGTACGCGGCCGTCAGCGTCTGTCCCTGGGTGTAGGCGGCGCCTGAGGCGGGCGTACTGATCGACACGCTGGGCGCGTAGGTGAAGAGGTCCGCCGAGCTCGCGGCGCTGCGCGACGTGGACGCGCCGGAGCGCTGACCCGACAGTGTGGTCGCGGTCACGTCCACGACCCCGGCGCCCGCGAACGGCGGAACGATCGCCTGGAGGTGGCCGGAGTCGGTGAGGGTGACCCCGCTGGCCTGCTGCGACCCGAACCAAACGCGGGTGAAGGGGGTGAAGTTGGCGCCGTCGATCGTGACCGTGGTTCCCGGCGCCGCGTCGGCCGCGCTCTGACCGGGGACGCTCACGCCGCTGATGCTCGGGGCTGGGACGCTCGGCGCCTGCGCCGCGGCGCACAGCTGCGCCACCAGCCCAGGCGGGGAGCCCGGCGCCGTGCCGTCGGTGGCTCTCGGCGTCCCGAGTCCGCTGGCCATGTCGTAGCCCGCCGTGGCTGGGTACGCACCGCTGCCGAACTGGTTGTTGTCGCCGACGGTGATGTCGTTGAAGGCGTCGGCGTAGCCCGGTCCGGCGGCGACGTAGTAGAGCAGCGGGTTGGCGAAGCCGAGCGGCGTCTTGGGCGAGCATCCGCTCATGCCGCTGGCGTCGGCGAGCGCGATCACCGCGGCCCACACCGGCGCGGCCGTGCTGGTTCCCCCGTAGCCGTGCCAGCCGCTGTTGTAGTAGGTGACGTAGCCGGTTGCGGGGGCGGCGTCAACCGACACATCGGGCACCTCGCGGCAGTATCCGGAGGTGCCCGCGGCGCAGGGCGTCCCGCTCGAGTAGCTGCTGAAGATGCCGGGGACGCCGGAGTAGCGCTGGTAGTCGGGCATGCCCCAGGCGGAGGAGATGCCGCCGCCCCCCGCGCCGATGTACAGGTCGTTCCACGATGTCTCGCTGGGCGGCGGTCCTTCGGCGTACAGCGACGTCCCGCCGACGCCGGTCACCTCGGGCTGGCTCGCCGGGTCCTCCACCGCGAGCGGCCCGGGCGTCTCGCCCCAGCGGTGGTTTGGGTCGTTCAACGGCACACAGCCGGCCGAGCCGCGGTCGCCCGCCGAGGCCAGCACCGTCTGACCCTGCACGGCCGCCTGGTCGAACAGGGCGCCTTCGTCAGCGATCATGCTCTGGTTCCCATCGTTGCGCGCCGATTCGCACAGCACCCACGAATCGCTGATCACCTGTGCGAACTGCGACGGAGGTGCGTCGAGGATGCCTGACAGTGTGTCGAGGATTCCCGCATCGGTGTCCGGCCCCTGGTAGATCTGGACGGTGACCGACGGGGCGAGCCCGACCAGGTTCTCGATGTCGACCGCCGTCTCGGCCGAAGTGGGGGCATCGGTTCCGCCGATGGGACCGCCGTCGATCTGGATGTCGGGCAGGACGTTCGGCCGGATTCCGTAGCAGGATCCGAAGGCCGCCACATCGGCGTCCTGCGTCGGGTAGAGCTCGAGCTCATCGAGCGCGACGGTCACACCGGCGCCGAAATCGCCGCGTGCGTAGAGGCCGTCGATGCCGTAGGCGTGAGCGATCTGGTTGATCGTGAAGTAGCTCGAGCCTGCAGCGGCGCTCGCGGCCGGGCACGCGGCCGGCGCGCCGCCGCCCGATGAGGCGGCTCGAGCGACCGGAGCGCGTGAACCGGCGACCAGCCCCGCGGGAGCGGCTGCCGGCACGTCGTCGAGGCCGAGCACGTCCGCCACGACGCCGCGCAGACTCGCCGGCACCCGCGGCGCCGCCGTGTTGGAGTAGACCTCGCGCCCGCTGTTCTCGCGGTAGCGGCGCAGAGTCACATCGAACGCCCGGGACGCCCGCGCTGCACTGCCCGACACCGAGAGCGAGAGCCCGTCGCGGGCGAGCGGGCCGGGAGTGAGGCCGTGGCCGCGCAGAAATGCCCGCAGCTGTGCAACAGAGCTGTGGGAGGCCCCGAACTCGGCAGCGAACTCGCTCGTGCTGAGGTAGTGGTGAAACGTCGGTGATCCGGGAGTCGAGACGGAGGCGGCCGCCGCCGCGAGACGCGACCGGTTTCGCGGCACCAGGACGACGGTCAGCCGCAGCGGCGTGGCGGCGGCGAGGCTGCCAAGGGCTCTCGCTGCGATCGCCGGCGGCGCGCCACCGACCGCCAGGCTCGCCGGGGCGCTACTGGCGCCCGCACTCACGGCGAAGCCGAACAACGCCAACGCGGCCGCAGCGGCCGCGACACGCAGTTGCCGGAAAGCGCGCATCACCTGAACCCTCTAGCCATCACCATATTTGGTAAGCACGATAGGGGTTGGGGCGCTCGACGGCTGGGTGAAATCCTCGCCATACTCGCCGCATGGCTCTGCGCGAGCACCTGGAGCGCCCACGCGGGCTGCGGGCGCTGCCGAGCGGCGCGTTCACCGGCGCCGCGGGTGGGGCCGCCTGTGGCGACCTGGTGCGAATTTCGCTCGCCCTCGACGGCCGGATCGTGGCGGCCGGGGGCTTCGACGCGCACGGCTGCGGCAGCGCGATCGCGGCGGGCAGCGCCGCGGTGGCGCTGGTGGAGGGCCGGCCGCTGCTCGAAGCCGCACGCGTCGGCGCCGAGCAGATCGCCGGCGAGCTCGGTGGCCTCTCGCCGGGCAAGCGCCACGCCGCCGACCTCGCCGCTGACGCACTGCATCGCGCGCTCGGGGCCGCGGCTCGCGCGCAGGCCTCGCTCGCGCCATCCGCCGGGCGCCTGCTCGTCGCGATGAGTGGTGGCGTTGACAGCGCCGTCGCCGCGGTGCTTGCCGGCTCGCGCGCCGTGGCGGTGACGCTCGAGCTGTGGTCCGATCCCGCCAACGACGGCGAGCGCAGCTGCTGTTCGCCGCAGGCGGTGCGCGCCGCGCGCGCGCTGGCGCACCGGCTCGGGCTGCCGCACCTGTCGCTCGACCTGCGCGCGGAGTTCCGCAGCGGCGTGGTCGAACCCTGGCTCGCGGAGCACGCGGCGGGCCTGACGCCCAACCCGTGCACGCGCTGCAACGGAAGCGTGCGTCTCGACGCGATGCTGGAGCTGGCCGATCGGCTGGGCGCCGAGGCGCTCGTGACCGGGCACTACGCTCGCACCGAGGGCGGCCTGCTGCGTGTCGCGGCCGACCCCGACAAGGACCAGAGCTACATGCTGGCGGCGCTCGCGCCGGCGACCCTTCGGCGGATGCGTTTCCCGCTCGGCGAGCTGCGCAAGCCCGCGGTGCGCGACCTCGCACGGCGGTTCGCCCTCGCGGTGGCCGAAAAGCCGGACTCCCAGGATCTCTGCTTCCTCGCCGGCACCCGGCGTGAGGCGTTCCTGGCGCGCCACGGCTCACTCGGCGAGCGCCCCGGCGAGCTGATCGACACAGACGGGCGCCGCGTCGGCTCGCATCGCGGCGTGCACCGCT
This sequence comes from uncultured Solirubrobacterales bacterium, assembly GCA_963830975.1. Lineage (GTDB taxonomy): Bacteria > Actinomycetota > Thermoleophilia > Solirubrobacterales > Solirubrobacteraceae > Palsa-513. The sequence continues at coordinate 1,357,874 of CAWHOI010000004.1, read as the reverse complement.
ACACCGTCGGGCAGCGCCGCGGCCTGGGCGTCGGCGGCGGCACGCCGCTCTACGTCCTGGCGACCGACGCCGACACCGGCAGCGTGACGGTCGGGCCGCGCTCGGCGCTCGCGACCCTCACCGTCCCGCTGCGCGACGAGGTGCTGCATCGCCCGGGCTTCGACCGCGTGCGGCTGCGCTACCGCCAGGCTCCGCTGCCCTGCACGCCGCGCCAGACCGAGCGCGGGCTGGAGCTTCAGCTGGGGGCGCCGGCCTACGGTGTCGCGCCCGGGCAGCTCGCATGCCTGATGGACGGCGAGCTGATCGTCGGGCACGCCACGATCGCCGCCGGCGCGGCGGCCCGGGCGGTGCACGCGCGCCAGGCCGCGGGCGCGACGCTCGCGTGAGTGCGTAGCGTGAGTGCGTAGCGCGCGTGCGTCGGTAATCTCGCGGCATGACCTCGGACGAGATCCGCGAGCGCTACCTGGCGTTCTTCGAGGAGCGCGGGCACCTGCGCGTGCCGAGCGCGTCGCTGATCCCCTCGGCGAGCGATCCCTCGGCGCTGCTCACGGTCGCCGGCATGCACCCGCTCAAGCCCTACTTCCTCGGCCGGGAGCGCCCGCCGGCGCCGCGCCTGACCAGCTGCCAGAAGGTCTTTCGCACCGTCGATTTGGACGTGGTCGGCACGACGGCGCGCCACCTGACGTTCTTCGAGATGCTCGGGAACTTCTCGTTCGGCGACTACTTCAAGATCGAGGCGGTCGAGTACGCCTGGAGTCTCTCCCGTGAGGGCTACGGCTTCCCTGCCGATCGCATCTGGATCACCGTGTTCGAGGGCGACGACGCGCTCGGGCTCGGGCCGGACGAGGAGGCGATCGAGGCCTGGCTGTCGGTTGGCGTGCCGCGCGAGCGGATCGTCGCCTGTCCGCGCAGCGAGAACTTTTGGCAGGCCGGCCCGACCGGTCCGTGCGGCCCGTGCTCGGAGCTCTACCTCGACCGAGGCCTGGAGTTCGGCGCCGCCGACGACCTTCCGGGCGGAGAGAACGCGCGCTTCCTCGAGTATTGGAACCTGGTCTTCATGCAGTACGACCAGCAGCCGCCGGACACGCTGACGCCGTTGCCGGCTCGCAACATCGACACCGGCCTGGGTCTCAACCGCATGGCGGCGATCCTCCAGGACGTGCCGTCGGTCTTCGAGACCGACCAGTTCAGGCCGCTGATCGAGCTCGGCGAGCAGCTCGGCGGCCGCCCGTACGGTGTCGACGAGCGGGTCGATCGGAGCCTGCGGATCCTCGCCGACCACGCTCGCGGTATGACCTTCCTCGTGGCCGACGGCGTCGTTCCGTCCAACACCGACCGCGGCTACGTGCTGCGGCGCGTGATGCGCCGCGCGGTGCAGCACGGACGCTCGCTCGGCTTCGAGCCCGGATTCCTCGTGCGCTACGGCGAGCTCGTGCGCGAGCTGATGGGCGGCGCCTATCCCGAGCTCGACGAGCACCGCGAGCAGATCGACGTCTGGCTCGCGACGGAGGAGGAGAACTTCGGGCACACCCTCGAACACGGACTCGTCGTGCTGCGCGAGCTGATCGAGCGGGCGCGGGAGGGCTCCGGCGCGCTCAGCGGCGAGGACGCGTTCCGGCTGCACGACACGTTCGGCTTTCCGATCGAGCTGACGCGCGAGCTGGCCGACGACGCCGACCTGAGCGTGGACGAGGCCGGCTTCGACGAGCGCATGGCCGATCAGCGCAGCCGCAGCCGCGCCGGCGAGGGAGGCGGCGACGAAGCGCTCGCCGGGCGCGAGCAGGCGATCGCGTTCGCCGGCGCCGCCGGCTTCCAGACGCGCTTCGTCGGCTACGAGACGACCGAGCAGACGACGACCGTGGGGGCGGTCGAGCGCCGCAACGGCAGCGTGCTGGTGAAGCTCGCCGACTCTCCCTTCTACGCCGCCGGTGGCGGCCAGATCTCGGATGTCGGCGTGATCGAGTGCGCCGACGGCGACTGCCGCGCGCGCGTGGCCGAGGTCGTGCGGCTGGGGGACGATCAGGCGCTGTACGCGGAGCTCGAACGCGGCGAACTGCATGAGGGCCAGCGGGTGCGGGCGCGGGTCGATCGCGCGACTCGCCACGCCGTGGAGTGCAACCACACCGCCACCCACCTGCTCCACGCGGCGCTGCGGCGCCGGCTCGGAGGCCACGTGCGCCAGGCCGGGTCATACGTCGGGCCCGACAAGCTGCGCTTCGACTTCAGCCACGGGCAGGCGATGTCGCTGCAGGAGCTGCGCGACGTCGAGGATCAGATCAACGCCTGGATCGTCGAGAACCACCCCGTGCGTCCGATCAGCACCACGCTCGAGGAGGCCCGCGCGCTCGGCGCGATGGCGCTGTTCGGCGAGAAGTACGGCGAGGTCGTCCGGATGGTCGAGATCGGGGACGGCGAGTTCTCACGCGAGCTCTGCGGCGGCACGCACGTGCGCTCGACCGCGGAGATCGGCGTCGTGCGAATCGTCAGCGAGAGCTCCAGCGCCGCGAACGTGAGGCGCATCGAGGCACTCAGCGGACCGGCGGCGATCGCCACGCTGCGCAGCCAGGGCGACGCGCTGGACGAGATCGCGGCGCTGCTGCGCACCTCGGCGCAGGACGCCCCCGCGGTGGTCGGCTCCCGCGAGGCCGAGCGTCGCGAGCTCGAGCGGGCCGCACGGCACGCCGGCGGCGAGGGAGCGATCGACCCGGCGGCGCTGGCGGCGGCAGCGGAGCCGATCGACGGCGTGCCCGTCGTCACTGCCGTGGTCGAGGTCGGCGACGCGAAGGCGCTGCCCGACGCCGTCGACCGGGTGCAGGGGAAGCTCGACGGCGGCGGCGTGGTCATCCTCGCGGTTGCGAGCGCCGACCGCGCGAACGTTGTGGTGAGCGTCGCGCCGGCGCTCGTCGAACGGGGGCTGCGCGCCGGGGAGATCGCAAAGGCGGCGGCCACGGTGCTCGGCGGCGGCGGCGGCGGACGCGACACCCTCGCGCAGGCCGGCGGCGGGGAGGTCGCCCGGCTCGACGAGTCGCTGCAGGCGGCTCGCGGTGCGATCGCCGCCGCGCTGGGCGCCTGAGCGATCGCGACGTGCGCGTGCTTGCGCTCGACTACGGCAGCGCCCGCTGCGGGGCGGCGATCTGCGACCCGACCGAGACGGTCGTGACTCCACTGGAGCCGATCCTCCGGGCGGGCACGAGGGCGGGCATCGGGGCGATCGCGGCGCTCGTGGCGGAGCGAGAGGTGGAGTGCGTCGTCGTCGGACTGCCGCTCTCGCTGAGCGGGGGGGACACCGCGCAGACCGCCGAGACTCGGGCGTTCGCGCAACGGCTCACGCGGCGGCTCGGCGAGCGCGTGGCGGTCGCGATGCACGACGAGCGGTTGACCACGCGCCTCGCGCAGCGCGACGTGTCACGGAGCGCGAGCGAGGACTCCCGGGCGGCCGCGCACCTCTTGGACGACTGGCTCGCACGACGACACGCCGAGCCGCCGGCCGAGCCGCGCCGGAGCGGGTAGGCTCCTTCGCGGCGAGGCGGACGGGCCGGCCGCCCTGCCTGCGAGATGAGCGAAGAACACGAAGACCTCGAGCCGGGAAGCGGTCAGACCGGCGGCGTGCCGCCGCTCCGTTCGCGGCCTCACCGCCATCCGCCCGGGCGCTACCGCCGGCGCCGCGCGCTTGCGCTGCTGTCGCTGGTCCTCGTGCTGTTCGCGGCGTGGTTTCTGATCGAGCTGTTCCAGCCGTTCGCCGGGTCGGGGAGCGGCAACGTGACCGTCGACATCCCGACCGGCGCCAGCGCCGGTCAGATCGGCGACCTGCTCGCCCAGCGTGGCGTGATCTCCTCGTCCTTCTTCTTCAGCCTGCGCGCCAGGCTCGACGGCGACGGCCCGAAGCTGCGCCACGGCGTCGTCTCGCTGCGCCACGGCATGAGCTACTCCGCGGCGCTGGCGGTGTTGACCACGAGCCCCGCCGTCTCCGAGATCCGGATCACGATTCCGGAGGGTTTCACGCGCGCCCAGATCGCCGCCCTCGCGACCACCGACGGCCTGAGCGGCAGCTACATGGTCGCTTCCCGGCCCGCGCAGGCGGGCTTCGATCCGCGCGCCTATGGGGCGCCGGCGAGCGTGCGGACGCTCGAGGGGTTCCTGTTCCCGGCGACCTACTTCGACTTCGCGCACGGCAGCGTGAAGAGCCTGGTGGCGCAGCAGCTGTCCGCGTTTCGCCAGTACTTCGACGAGCTGCCGTTCGCGAAGGCCAGCTCCCGTCACCTCACCCGCTACGACGTGCTGATCATCGCGTCAATGGTCGAGCGTGAGGCGCAGGTGGCGGGGGACCGCAGACTCGTCGCCGCCGTGATCTACAACCGCCTGGCCGACGGAATGACGCTCGGCATCGACGCGACCCTTCGCTACGCGCTGGGCGACTACACCAAGCCGCTGACGGCCTCCCAGCTCGCGCTCGACAGTCCGTACAACACGCGTATACACCGCGGCCTGCCGCCGACTCCGATCAGCAACCCCGGGCTCGCGTCGATGTTCGCCGCTGCGAACCCGGCGGCGGTCCCGTACCTGTACTACGTGGATGAGCCGAACACCTGCGGGAAGCTGGCGTTCGCGACGACCTACGCGCAGTTCCAGACCGAGGTCGCGGCGTACAACGCGGCGCGCAACGCGGCAGGCGGTCGCGCGCCGACGAAATGCCGGTGAGCGAGGCGGAGCCGCTCGGGCCGGGTCGCCTCGGGGTCCTCGGCTGGCCGGTGGGCCACAGCCGCTCGCCGGCGATGCATCGGGCCGCCTTCGCGGAGCTGGGGCTGCGCGGCTGGAGCTACCAGCGCCTGCCGGTCCCCCCTGAGCTGTTTGAAGAGCTCGTGCGGTCGCTGCCGGGCGCCGGTTTCGTCGGTGCGAACGTCACGGTGCCCCACAAGCAGGCGGCGCTGGCGCTCGCCGACAGCGCGAGTGACGCCGCGCGCGAGATCGGCGCCGCGAACACGCTCAGCTTCCTCCCAGACGGCACGATCGTCGCCGAGAACACCGACGCGCCGGGGCTGCTGGTGGCGATCGGGGGCGAGCTGGCCGGCCGCAGCGCCGTCGTCCTGGGCGCCGGAGGCACCGCGCGCGCGGCCGCGTGGGCGCTGCGCGGGGCGGGCGTGCGGGTCGCGGTGTGGAACCGCGACCCCGAGCGGGCCCGCGCGCTCGCGAGTGAGCTCTCGGTCAGCGCGATCGCGCGTCCAGAGCACGCCGATCTGCTCCTAAATGCCACGACGGTGGGCATGGACGAACGTAAGAGTCAGAGCGAAACGCTAAGCACACTCGCGTTGGATTCCGATCTAGTGAGCAGGTATGGGCAGGTCATCGATTTCGCCTACACGAGAGGGCCCACGGCCTTGCTGACGGTCGCCCGCCAGCTCGGCGTTCCCACGGTCGACGGGCTGGCGATCCTCGTCGCGCAGGGTGGCCTGTCGTTCGAGCGCTGGACGGGCTGCGTTGCACCACTCGTGGCAATGCGCCGAGCTGCCGAAGAGAGCGGATCATGACCGCACGCCACAACGGCACGTCAGCGCGCGGAGCGTCGCGATGACTCCCCCCGCCTCGGAACCGGGCTCGCACCTGCGCGCCGTACCGGCGGTCGAGCCGACGCAGAGCTTCGTCGGCGCGAACGGCGTCCGTCCGCCGAGCCGGCGCGGCGGCGCCCCGCGCTCGCTGACGGAGGTCATCGTCGAGCTGGGCTTCTGCTCGCGCGAACGCGTGCTCGAGGCGATCGAGCTGGCCGCAGCGACCGGCAGCACCGCCGACCGCGTGCTGCTCGAGCGTGGCGCGATCAGCCCGGAGGCCGTGGCCGTCGCGCTGGCGGAGCGTCACGGCCTGGACTACGTGGACCTGAGCGTCTTCAACGTTGACATGGCTGCCGCCCACCTCGTGACCCCGCAGGTCGCCAAGCGTCACGACGCGCTGCCGATCGCGACCGCCGGCGAGCGCGCTCTGGTCGTCGCGATGGCGGACCCGGCCAACGTTCACGCGGTCGACGACATCGCGATCCTTACCGGCTTCCAGATCCGCGTCGTGGTCACCACCAGCGAGGACATCTCGAACGTGATCGCACGCCTCACGCGCACCAGCGACGTGGTGCAGGAGTCCGACGAGGATGGGCGGGGCGATGAGACGGCCGTCGTCGAGCTGCACGAGAGCGCGGACGACGCGCCGGTCGTGCGGCTCGTTCACCAGCTCGTCGGCCAGGCCGTCGAGCGAGGCGCCTCGGACCTGCACCTGACGCCGGACGGGGAGGACCTCCGGGTCCGCTTCCGCGTCGACGGCGTGCTGCGCGACATAACGACCGTGCCGCGCCGGATGGCCGCCGGCGTCGTCTCGCGGATGAAGATCATGGCCGAGCTCGACATCGCCGAGCGCCGGGTTCCCCAGGACGGCCGCGTCGGCCTCAACGTCGACGGCCACCGAGTCGACCTGCGCGTCGTGACGGTGCCGACGGTCCGCGGCGAGGGGGTCGTGATGCGCATCCTCGACAAGGAAGCCGTCGTGATGGACCTGGCGGAGCTGGGCATGGAGGAGGCGGAGCTGCACCGCTTCCATCGCGCCTACACGCAGTCCCACGGCGCCGTGCTCGTCACCGGGCCGACCGGATCCGGCAAGTCGACGACGCTCTACGCGGCGCTCGACGTGGTCAACACGCCGGACCGCCACATCATCACGATCGAGGACCCGGTCGAGTACCAGGTGGACGGAATCACCCAGATCCAGGTCAACCAGAGGGCCGGGCTCCAGTTCGCGACCGGGCTGCGCGCGATCGTCCGCGCGGACCCCGACGTGATCATGGTCGGCGAAATTCGCGACCGCGAGACCGCCCAGATCGCGATCGAGGCCGCGCTCACCGGGCACCTCGTGCTCTCGACGCTGCACACCAACGACGCCGCCACCTCGATCACGCGCCTGATCGAGATGGGGATCGAGCCGTTCCTCGTGGCCTCCGCGCTCGACTGCGTCGTCGCGCAGCGCCTCGTGCGCGTGCTGTGCCCGCACTGCAAGCGCCGTGTCATCCTGCCGCAGGCGACGCTGCGCGAGTACGGCTACGCAGCGGCCTTCGACGTCGAGGGCTTCGAGCCGGTCGGCTGCAAGCACTGCGGCGGCTCCGGCTACCGCGGACGCACCGGCATCTACGAGGTGATGACGTTGAGCCCCGAGATCCGGGCGCTCGCGCTCGAACGGCGTTCAGCGGACGAGATCCTCGAGCTGGCGGTCGTGCAGGGCATGCACCGCCTAAAGGACGACGGCCTCGAGAAGGTCAAGCAGGGTCGCACGTCGATGGCCGAGATCGCTCGTGTCGTCAACGCCGGCACCGACGCAGATTAGTTTCAGGCCACCAACGTAGCTGCCGATAGGAGCGTTAAAGCCCGTGCCCATCGAGTATTCAGACATCCTGCTCGAGGTCGTTGAGCGTCACGCTTCCGACCTCCACCTGACCGCCGGCGTGCCTCCGATGCTGCGCCAGCGCGGGCGGCTGGCCGCGCTCGACCAATACCCGAAGCTCACGCCCGAGGACACGCGCGAGTTCATCTACTCGATCCTCACGACCGAGCAGCGCCGACGCCTCGAGACCGACCTGCAGCTCGACTTCGCCTACGTCGTCCCGGGCCGCGCCCGTTTCCGCGTCAACGCCTACTTCCAGCGCGGCGCGGTCGCCGCGGCGTTCCGTCTGATCCCGAGCGAGATCGTGCCGATCGACGCGCTCGGGCTGCCGGCGATCGTCCACGAGATGACACGCCGGCCGCGCGGGATCGTGCTCGTGACCGGCCCCACCGGCTCGGGCAAGTCGACGACGCTCGCGGCGATGGTCGACGAGATCAACCAGACGCGCGACGAGCACATCGTCACGATCGAGGACCCGATCGAGTTCGTGCACGCCCACAAGCGCTGCATCATCAACCAGCGCGAGCTCGGCAACGACGCGACCAGCTTCGCCGCCGCGCTGAAGGCGGCGCTACGCCAGGACCCGGACGTGATCCTGGTCGGCGAGATGCGCGACCTCGACACGATCAGCACCGCGCTGACGGCTGCCGAGACGGGGCATCTCGTGTTCGCCACGCTGCACACCCAGGATGCGCCGCAGACGATCGACCGCGTGATCGACGTCTTCCCTCCGGGGCAGCAGTCGCAGATCCGCGTTCAGCTCTCGGTCACCCTCCAGGGCGTCGTCACGCAGCAGCTGCTGCCGACGGCCGACGGCGCCGGGCGCTGCGTCGCCTGCGAGGTGCTGGTGCCGACGCCCGCGGTCCGCAACCTGATCCGCGAGGGCAAGATCCACCAGATCCCTTCGATCATCCAGACCGGTTCGGCGAGCGGCATGCAGTCGATGGACTCCTCGCTCGCCACCCTCGTGCGCGCGGGCAAGATCACGCAGGACGTCGCCGAGGGCCGTTCGTCAACACCCGATGAGCTGCGCCGTCTCCTCGGGGGCGTGGCGCTGGTCGCGTGAGCACCTACACCTTCAAGGCGATGGACCTGGGGGGCGCGCAGATGCGCGGCCAGGTCGACGCCGACAGCAAGCAGGCGGTTTCCGATCAGCTTCGGGCACGCGGCCTGGTGATCCTCGAGATCGCCGAGAAGCACTCCTCGCGCGAGCTCAACATCACGCTGTTCGAGCGCATCACGCTCAGCGACCTGGCGATCTTCTCGCGCCAGCTCGCGACGATGGTGTCCTCCGGCATGACGATCCTGCGCGCGCTGTACGTGCTCGAGGAGCAGACGGAGACCAAGAAGCTGAAGGCCGTGATCATCGCCATCCGCAAGGACGTCGAGGCCGGCCTCGCCTTCAGCGCCGCGCTCGGACGCCACCCGAAGGTCTTCACGCCGCTGTTCGTGGCGATGGTGCGCGCCGGGGAGATCGGCGGCGTGCTGGAGGACTCGCTCGTGCGCATCGCCGACCAGATGGAGAAGGAGGACGCGCTGCGCCGCCAGGTGCGCTCGGCGATGGTCTACCCCTCCGTCGTGCTCTCCGTTGCGCTGATCGTGATGGTGGTGCTGGTCGTCTACATCGTGCCCGTGTTCGCCGGCGTGCTGAAGCAGTTCGCGACGACCGCCTCCGGCCAGCAGCTGCCGGCCATGACGCAGGTCACCGTCGACGTGTCGCACGCGATCACGGGCTACTGGTACATCTTCATCGGCGCCGCCTCCGCGATCGCCTACACCTTCCACCGCTGGAAGACCTCGCCGACCGGTCGCACGCAGTGGGACGCCCTGCGCCTGCGCATCCCGTTCAAGATCGGCGACATCGTTCAGAAGATCTCGATCGCCCGCTGGGCGCGCACGCTCTCCGCTCTGACGGCGGCCGGCGTGCCGCTGCTCGAGGCGCTCGACATCACCGGACGCAGCGCCGGCAACGAGGTGGTCGCGCGCGTGATGAACGACGTGATCGACTCGGTCAAGCGCGGCGGCACGATCTCCGAGCCGCTGAAGCAGAGCAACGTGTTCCCGACGATGGTCAGCCACATGGTCGCCGTCGGCGAGTCCACCGGCGAGCTCGACTGGATGCTCGCCAAGATCGCCGACTTCTACGAGGAGCGGGTCGCCGCCGCCGTCAAGGCGCTCACCTCGATCATCGAGCCGGTGATGATCGTCGTCATCGGAGGCATGGTCGGCTTCATCGTGATCGCGATGTACCTGCCGCTGTTCAAGGTCTACAACCAGGTTCAATAGGGATCTGCCGGCTCCCGCCGGTCAGATCCTGCGGGATTTCGCTCGAGGCTCGCCGCGTCCCGGTCATTGCCGGGTGATCGCCAGGCGACCGTCGGCGGCGACCGCGACCGAGCGCTCCCCGCGCAGCAGGGCCAGCAGCTCCTCGCCGACCAACTCGCGGCGCCAGCCGGTGAGCGTGCGGACGTCGGGCTCCCCGTGGCCGCTGCGGGCGCAGGCGACGATCGCTGCGAGGTCCGCGCGGGCGGCGATCAGCTCGTAGGCCAGGCCGGCCTCCATCGCGCGGGCCCGCACGAAGGCCTCGGCGAGCGCGATCTGCGGGCCGTCCAGCGGCGAGCTCGGCTCGCGCCGCTCGGTCGTCACCGGGATCGGCGGGCGCGTGGCGCCGCGCGCGATCGCGGCCAGCAGGTCGGCGCCGCGGCGCCGCAGGCTGCCGGGGTTGACACCGCGCACCTGCTCGAGCTGCTCGGCGGTGCGCGGCGCGCGCTTCGCGAGCTCGACGAGCGCGGTGTCGTTGAGCACCGTCGACACGGGTCGGTCCTGGTGCTCCGCGACCTGCTCACGCCACGCGACGAGCTCCCGTGCGACGGCCCGCGAGCTTGGGGGCAGCGCGTTGATGCGCGGCAGTCGCGCGAACACGGCGTCGACGTCGCGCGTGTCGCTCACCGCCTCGAGGTAGCGGCACTCCTCCAGCGCCCATTCCAGCCGCCCGCCGTCCTGCAGGCGACGCTGCAGCTCTGAGGCGAGATCGAGCAGGTGCAGCACGTCCTCGCGCGCGTAGGCGAGCTGTTCGGCGTCGAGCGGGCGGCGGTCCCAGCGCGTGTAGCTGGCGGTCTTCTGCACCCGCACGCCGAGCACGTCGCGCAGCAGCGTGTCGTAGCCGGCCTGCGCCGAGAGGCCGGCGAAGCCCGCGGCGATCTGGGTGTCGAAGATGCGCGTGACCTCCGTCCGCGCGCAGCGGCGCAGCAGCGCAATGTCCTGCCGTCCGGCGTGCACGATCACCTCGATCTGCGGGTCCGCGAGCAGCGCCGCCAGCGGTTCGAGGACGGTCTGCTCATCGAGCGCGTCGAGCACCACCACCTCGAGACCCTCGTCGTCGCTGACGACAACCTGGATCACGCACAGCAGCGTGCGGTAGCGACCCTCGCCGACGAACTCGGTGTCGACGCCGAAGCGTCCGGCCGCGCGCGCGCGCTGGGAGAAGGCCGTGAGCGGCATCAGTGCGAAGCCCTCCGGAGGGTCAGCCGGAAGCTCGCTCCCGGCCCGTCCCGCTCGGCCAGAACGAGCGAGCCGCCCATGCGGGCCGCCAGCTCGGAGCCGATCGCGAGTCCGAGGCCGAAGCCGCTCTCGTCGCTGCGTCCGCGCCCGCGCTGGAACCGGCGGAAGATCAGCTCGCGCTCGTCCGCGGCGACGCCGGGTCCGGCGTCGGCGACCTCGACCGTCGCCTCGTCGCCGAGCTGGTCGATGCGGATCGCGATGTCCGATCCCGCCGGCGCGACCCGCAGCGCGTTGTCGAGCAGGATGCGCACGATCCGCGCGACGCTACCAGGGTCCGCCAGGGCCCACGCCTGCCCGCTGATCTCGTCGAGGACGAGCGCCACGCCGCGCTCGCGCGCCCGTGCGTCGAACTCAGCCGCCACCGCGCGCGCGGTCTCGCCGAGCTCGACCGGCTCGCTGCGGAGGTCGAGCGCGGCGTCGAGGCGACTGAGGTCGAGCAGGTCCGAGGCGAGGCCGCCGAGCCGGCGCGACTGCACCTGCGCCCGCGCTACGCGCTCGCGCGCGTCGGCCAGATCGATCGGCTCGCTCGCAAGATCGTCGGAGAGCAGCTCGAGCATGCCGTCGAGCGACGCGAGCGGCGTTCGCAGCTCGTGCGAGGCCGTCGAGACGAACGCGCGGCGCGCCTCCTCCTGCTGTCGCAGCCGTGCGTGCATCGTCGCGAACGCGCGCGCCAGCTCGCCGATCTCGTCAGTCACCATCTCGTGCGGAACGACGAGCGTCCCGAGATCGCGCTCGTCGAGGCTGCGGCTCGCGTCGTGCAGCAGGCGAAGGCGGCGCAGCAGGCGGGAGGACAGGGCCGCGCCGAGCAGCAGCGCGACCACCAGTCCGACCAGCGCCGCGACCAGGAACGCGGAGCGCACGACGCTGTTCGCCTGGCCGAGGTAGTCGACCGGCTTGAGCAGCTGGATCACGTAGTAGGCGCCGTCGTTGCGACCGGGCTCTCCCTGCGCGCGGTAGCGCTCGGCGACGGACAGCACGCCGGCCGCCTCGGCGGTCGCCGGCTTCCCCCTGTACGCGAACGCCCTGATCGCCAGGTCCGCTGAGATGCGTTCGTCGCGGCGAGGGTCGGTCGCGACGAACTGCCTGACGCCGCCGCCGACCCGCGTCCAGACGATCAGCGTCGCCAGCTGGTCGGCATCGTCGATCCTGTCGGCGGCCACGTGGACGTTGTGGCGATACGGCCTGCCATTCACGTCCGCGAGGGGAATCACGCCGAGCTGCGTCTTCGCGCCCGCCGCCTGGGCCTCGGTGAGATTCAGGCTGTTGTTCCGCAGCTGCGACTCGAGCGGTGCGAGAAGCGTCAACGCGGCGGTCGCGAGCGTCGCAGCCGCCGTGAGCACGAGCGCGCCGAGCAGGCGGGGGCGCAGGCCGAACCGCACCCGCGGCGTCAGTGAGGCGGACTCGCTACCCCTCCGCAAAGCGGTATCCGGCGCCGCGGACGGTGACTATCAGGCGCGGTTCCTCGGGCGTCGCCTCGAGCTTCTCGCGCAGGTGTCGGATGTGCACGTCGATCGCGCGCGGGTCGCGGTAGGCCGAGTCGCCCCAGATCGCGCGCAGCAGCTCCTGGCGGTTGAACAGCCTCCCGGGCTCGTTCATGAGGCAGGCGAGCAGCTCGAATTCGGAGAACGTGAGCCGCACCGGTTCGCCCGCGAGTGTCACCTCGCGTTGGGCGCGATCGAGCGTTACCGGGCCGGCGGTGAGCCGCTCGCCGGCCGGCGAGCGGGGCGCTGAGCGACGCAGGACGGCGCGGATGCGGCTGCGCAGCTCCGCCAGGCCGAACGGCTTGGTGACGTAGTCGTCGGCGCCCGCCTCGAGGCCCTGGACCGCGTCGGCCTCGCTGTCGAGCGCGGTCAGCATGATGATCGGGACGACGTTGCGACGCGCCCGCAGCGCGCGGCATACGTCATAGCCGTTCGGTCCGGGGCCGAGTGCGACGTCGAGCAGCACGACGTCGAAATGCGCGCTGGAGGCCAGCTCGATCGCGGCGTTGCCGTCGCTCACGGCCTCGACCTGATGGCCCTCGCGCGTGAACGAGTGCGTGAGGGTGTCGCGCAGCGAGCTCTCGTCGTCGACGACGAGGATCGAGAGGCTGGGTGAGCCCTGAGCTTGCACGGGCCTGACGCTAGCGCGTTCGCAGCAGGTAGAGCACGTGAGCGTGCGTCAACCCGGCGCGGATCGACACGTCGCTGCCGTGCGCGCGCACCCAGGCTGCGCCCGGCGAGCAGGCGGGGCTCGTGGCGGCGTCGCGCGGATCGCAGCCGCCGTCGAGGATCGCGAAGCGCAGGCGGCCGCTAGCCACGAGCGCTCGCAGCCGGGCGAGAGGAAGCAGTTCGTGCGAGTCGTAGGCGCTCAGCGAGAGGATCGGGCGGCGGTCGTAGAGGATCAGCGAGCCGACCTCGAGCGGGTCGGCCGCGGCGAACTCGTAGCTCGTGCCGGCGCTGCGGGCGTCGATGTAGGCGCTGATCGCCCGCACCTCGCCGGCCCCCATCGCGCCCGTGCGCCCGCTGTCGAATTCGTGGTTGGAGATCAGGCTCGCGTCCACCTGCAGCGGCAAGGCGAGCGTCGCCAACGCCAGCCCGCAGCCGAGCAGTGCGACACGGACGCGCTCGCGGGGCACCAGCAGCGCCGCGGCGGCGACGATCGCGCCGACCGCTCCCACCCGCCAGGCGGTGCTCGAGTCGCCCAGCAGGTAGCGGCCGTAGAGCACCAGCGCGAGCACCGCAACGACCGTGAACAGCCGCTGCCAGAGCCCGTCGCGCAGGGCCCAGGCAAGGCCGACGCCGGCGACCGCGGCGACCGCCGGAGTGAACCCCTCGGTGTAGCGGGGATGAAGGCGCGCCATCGCGCTGTAGAGCACGAACCCGATCAGAAGCCACGCCAGCAGAGACGCGGCGAACGCGCGCTCGACGCTGGCGTCCGGTCCGCGGGCGCGGGCGAGCGAGAAGATCAGCGCCGGGACGCCGAGCGCGAGCGCGGCCAGCAGCACGAACCCCAGGCGCAGGCCGGACAGGGGGCCGTCGTGGTCGAACAGGCGCAGCGGCGCGGGCCCGCCGATCGGCACCGCCGAGCGCGCGACCTCGCTGTTGTTGGCGGGGTGGAGCTGGCTTGGCGCGAGCTGCGCGTTCAGCGCCGACTGCGTCGCGGCCCCGCTGATGCGGTCCCAGCCGTTGAACACGAAGGTCGCGTTCCAGGCGCTGCCGTTCGTCGAGCCGATCGCGTAGGGGCGCTCGGAGGCAGGGAAGAAGAGGGTCATCACGAGCCACGAGAGCGCAACGGCGCCGAACACCGCCGCGCTGGCGGCCAGCCTCGCCAGGCGCCTTTCTCGGCACACGAGAAATCCAAACAGGATCAGGGCCGGAAGGCCCACGATCCCCTCAAACAGCTTCACGTTGAACGCGACTCCCATCACCGCGGCGGCGAGATAGCACCAGCGCGAGCGCCCGTCTGCGGCGAACCGCACGAGCAGCCACAGCGCGATCACCGCCAGCAGCATCGCGACCGCGTCCATCGTGTCGCTGCGGGCGCTCAGCACGGCGATCGGGAGGACCGCCAGCGAGAGCGCGGCGGCCAAGCCGGCGGCGGCGCCCAGCACGCGCCGCACTGCGTCGTAGAGCACCGCGACGGCCGCCGTGCCGGCCAGCGCGGGGGGGAGCTTGAGGGTGACGGAGCCGAAGCCGAACAGCTGCGTGCTCAGCACCTGCAGCCACAGATCGAGCGGCGGCTTGTCGACGGCGAGGCTGCCGCCCGGCTCGTAGGCGCCGAGCAGGAAGTTGTGCAGCGAGAGGGGCATGCTGCGGATCGCGGCGTCGTAGTAGGGGTCGCCTGGGACCTTCGCCAGCGACCACAGGCGAAGCGCGCCCGCCAGCGCGGTGACCAGCGCGATCGCGGCGATCCGGGGTGAGCGGCCCCAGGCGCGCCGAGGCGTTGCTGTTGCTCCCACGGCCACGAGGATCGCGATGATCGCACGCCGGCGCCGCCGCAGCGCTCCACGGACGCGGTCGCGGACCCGCGCCGGCGCCGTCAAAACGACTAGTCTCGCGCCCGTGACCGAGGAACCCACCGGCGAGGCGAACGTGCCCACGCAGTGCAGCGCGTGCCGCGGCAGCGGCGTGGTGACCTCGAACCTCGGCGGCGAGACGCACCAGCTGCCCTGCCCGTGGTGCGAGGGCGGCGGCGTCGTGCTCGCCGACCACGATGCGCAGGCGCACTGGCGCGCCGAGCAGCGGGTCTAGAACACCCGGCCGCGCCGGTGTTCGGGCGCCGAATTTTGCTGTCAGTCGCTCAAGGTTCGCGCGCCTCGAGTCGATACGTGGCGTAAGGAAGGCCAGCACCGAAGGGTGACTGTTCGTCGTGTGTGGCGCTGGCGCCGAAAAAACACTCGGATCCAGGAGGATTCAATGCTTCGCAAGTTGCGCCAGCGCGCAAAGGATGAACGAGGGTTCACCCTCATCGAACTACTTGTCGTGATCCTGATCATCGGCATTCTCGCCGCGATCGCGATCCCGTCATTCCTCAACCAGAAGAGCAAGGCGTCCGACGCAGCGGCCAAGGAGCTCGCGCACACCGCGCAGGTCGCCGCCGAGACCGTCGCCACCGACAACAACGGTAGCTACACGACGCTGAGCCCGTCCGTGCTGCAGGGCTATGAGGCCACGATCCAGATCGCCACTGGTAACGGCAACGCATGGCTCAACGCCGCGACCGGCACCGCCACCGGCTACACGGTGACGGCGACCTCGACGACCGGCGACACGTTCAGCATCACTCGCACGAGCACCGGCGGCCTGAGCCGCACGTGTACGCCGGTGAGCACCGGCGGTTGTAACGCCTCCGGCTCCTGGTAGAGCTGGTAACACTGCAGATCGATCCCAGGACGGGGCGGCCAATCGGCCGCCCCGTCTTTTTCTTGCACCGGGTCAACGCTCCGGCGCGCCCTGCCGATAACAACTGCGGACGATGACTGCCGCCGTGATCATCCTCGTAGCGCTGATGGGAGCCGTGCTCGGCTCGTTCCTCAACGTCGTCGTCTACCGGCTCCCGCGCGGGGAGTCGCTCGTCTACCCGGGTTCGCACTGCCCGTCCTGCAGCGCGGCGGTCAAGCCCTACGACAACGTCCCGGTGCTCGCCTGGATGTGGCTGCACGGGCGCTGCCGCGCGTGCCGCGCGGCGATCTCGCCCCGCTACCCGCTGGTCGAGGCGACGACCGCGGCGCTGTGCACCGGCGTCGTGCTGAGCCGCTCCTCGGCCGCGGGAATCGCGCTGGGGATCGTCACCGTGCTCGTGCTCGTCCCCGTGGCCCTGATCGATCTCGACTGCCACCTGATCCCCAACCGGATCGTCGGGCCGGCGGCGCTCGTCGCGCTCGTCCTCGGCAGCGCGCTCGATCCGTCCGGTGAGCCCGCACGGCTGATCGCCGCCGCCGCGGCGGGCGGTTTCTTCGGTCTCGCGGCGCTCGCCTCACCGCGCGGCATGGGAATGGGGGACGTCAAGCTCGCCGGTGTGATGGGCCTGCTGCTCGGGGCCTCCGTCGCCCCGGCGCTGCTGATCGCGCTGCTCTCGGGGATCGCGATCGGGATGGTCGTGCTCTTGCGCCGCGAGCCCGGGGAGCGCCGCGGCGTGGGCGTGCCGTTCGGCCCTTCGCTGGCGATCGGCGGCCTCGCCGCGCTGTTCGCGGGGCACGCAATTCTCAATGCGTATCTGCACCTTCTGGGCTGAATCTCCTAATGGCCGCTAGGCAAATGGCCGATGAGACCACTGGGCCCGCCGCAAACCGCGCGTCAGGCCCAACAGACCGCTGATCATGCTCGAACTGCTCAAACAACCCGTATCGCTGCGGCGGTCGTCCGCCAAGGCGGCGGCCCCGGCGCGTGCCGCGCGCCCGCGTCGCCACGTTCCGGGAATGGGCCGCACACAGAACCTCGTCGGTCTCGAGATCGAGCCCGGGCAGCTGATCGCGGTCCAGAGCCGCCTGAACGGGCACGTGGTCGTCGAGCGTGCGGCCGGCAGGCCGATCCCGCCGAACGTGGTACGCGATGGCGAGGTCAGCGACGTCGCCGCGCTCAGCCAGGCGCTCGAGGAGCTCTTCGACGGCAGCGGGCTGGACCGCCGCGTGCGCATCGGGATCGCCAACCAGCGCATCGTGATGCGCCAGATCGAGCTGCCGGCGATCACCGACCCCAAGGAACTTGACAGCGCCGTGCGCTTCCAGGCGCAGGACGAGATCCCGATGCCGATCGAGAGCGTCGTGCTCGACTACCACGCGCTCGGCATCGCCGACACCGACGCCGGACCGCGGATGCAGGTGCTCCTCGTGGCCGCGCGGCGCGACATGGTCGAGCGGATCCTGCTTGCGGCCCGGCAGGCCGGGCTGCGGCCCGAGGGCGTCGACCTTGCGGCCTTCGGCATGATCCGCGCGCTGCGCCCGCTCGACGCCGAGCCAGACGAGCAGGTCCTGTACCTCTCGATCGGCGGCCTCACGAACCTCGCGATCGCTAGCGGCTCCATCTGCCAGTTCACGCGCGTGATCACCACCGGCGTCGAGCAGATCGTCGCCGAGGTGGCGTCGAACGCCGGCATGCCGCTCGCGGACGCGCGGCGACTCGTCGCCGCCGCCGCGGCCGGCTCCGAAGACGCCCCGCCGCCCGCAGCCGCTCCGGCGCCGCCAGTCGCGTCGCCGCCGGCCACCGCCGACGGCGCCGCCGCCAGCAGCGCCGAGCAGCGAGAGCTCGCACGCACCGCGCTCGGCGACGGCATCCGCCGGATCGCCGCCGAGGTGCGCAACTCGCTCGACTTCCATCTTGGCTCCCACGGCGCCACCCCGGTCACCCGCGGCATCCTGACCGGACCGGCGCTCGATCTTCCCGGCTTCGACGTCGCGCTTTCGCGCGAGCTCGGCCTGTCGCTCGAACGCGGCAACGTCGCACTCGCTTCACCCGGCGCCGCAGGACACGTGCCGATGAGCCGTCTCGCCGTCGCGGCGGGCCTGTCGCTGATGGAGGGCCCACAATGAGGGCCGTCAACCTCATCCCGGCCGAGGATCGCCCCGGAGCGGGCGGTCTCGCCGGACGCTCGGGCGGCGTCGTCTACGTCGTGGCAGGGGGCCTCGCCGGGCTCGTGGCGCTTGGCGTCGTGTACGCGTCGTCGGTGCACACCGTCGCGAGCCGCAAGGGCGAGCTGGCGTCGCTGACCGAGCAGGTCGCGGCGGTCAACGCCCAGAGCCAGTCGCTCGCGCCATACGTGCAGGTCGCCGCGACGATCGAGCAGAAGGTGCAGGCGACCGTGTCGCTCACCGAGCAGCGCTTCAACTGGCCGGCCGCGATGCAGCAGCTCGCCCTCGCGGTCCCGGACGACGACCCGTTCACCGGCTTCAGCGCGAGCGTGACCGCGGGCCCGACCGCCTCGGTCGGGGGTTCGACGACCGGCGGGGTGCCATTCTCGTTGAGCGGCTGCGCGAACTCCCAGGGCGAGATCCCGGCGCTGCTGACAGACCTCGCCTCCGTGCCGGCCGTCTCCGACGTCCAGCTCGTGAGCACTGTCGAGAACCCCGGACTGCGCTACCACGCGCTGGCCACGACGCTCAACGGCGGCGGTCCCGTCGGGGCCGACCTGCCGTCGGCGAGCTCGTGCCCGAAGATCACGTGGAGCGTCACTCTCAACTACGCGACGAGCTACACGGTGCCGAAGGTCAAGCTGCCGCAGGGCTCCTCGTCCGGCGCGCAGACCGTTTCGGCTACCTCGGGAGCCAAGGCTCCGATCGTTGAGACCGCAAGCCAGCAGGTGACACGATGAGGGTCCGCGATCGCCTCGCCGTCGCGCTCGTCGCGGTTGCATGTCTGGTCGGCGCCATGT
This sequence comes from uncultured Solirubrobacterales bacterium, assembly GCA_963830975.1. Taxonomy (GTDB): domain Bacteria; phylum Actinomycetota; class Thermoleophilia; order Solirubrobacterales; family Solirubrobacteraceae; genus Palsa-513. Next base: position 1,339,055 of record CAWHOI010000004.1, on the reverse strand, counting down.
GGCTCCTGCTGGTCTCACCCGAGCGAAGCCAGGTGACGTCGCTGAACTCGCAGGTCGCGAGCGAGCGCGGTGCTCTCGCGAGCGCCGAGTCGCAGGTCGCCGCGGCGCGGGATGCCGCGGACGGCTATGTCGGTCACCTGCGCCAGATCGACCAGGTCATGCGCGCGGTGCCCCAGACTCCGGGCGAGGCCCAGATCGTCGCGACGATCGACAAGCTGACGGGGACGCAGGTGGAGCCGGACTTCCGCGAGCTCGACATCGGCGGGTCCTCGGGCACCCCCGACGGTCCGGTTTCCGTCCAGCTCTCGTTCACTTACTGGACGACCTACATCGGCCTCCAGAACTTCCTGGCCGCGCTCGACAAGCTGACCGCGACCGACGGCACGAACGTGTCCGCCAACGGACGCCTGTTCACGGTCCTGTCGGTGTCCCTGGGTGCGCTGAACGAGCCGGCCCAGGCGCCCTCGAACGTGACGAAGGCCTCGATCACCGTGCAGGCCTACCTGCAGCCGGGCGCCACCACGACCAGCCCCAGCACCGGCGCCACCGGCGCGACCGGCGCCACGGGCACAACCGGGGCGGTGACAGGATGAGCTTCTTCCGCACTCTCCAGGCCGACCTTCGCGAACGCCAGATCTTCCCGGCGGTCGTGCTGCTCGCCGTGCTGGCGATCGGGATTCCCATCTTCGCCTCGCTCGAGCTGGGCAAGGTCACACCGCCTGCGGTACCGTCGATCACGCCGCCCGTCGTCACGCTCCCCAAGGGCGTGAAGCCTCCGCAGCAGGAGCTGACGGCGCTGGCCGCGACGCCCGTTCCCACCTCCGTGACCCGTCACGGCAGCGAGCCCGACCCCTTCCGCCAGGTCACCGTCTCCCAGACCGGCTCGTCCGGGACGCCGTCCTCGACGGGCACCCCGCCAAAGACCACGACCAAGACGACGACGACCACGCCGAATCCCGCGACGACGACGACGCCGTCGACGACGCCGGCGCAGAGCACGGCACCCACCGGCAGCAGCGGCGCCAGCGGACCGACCGGCTCCACCGGAGCCTCCTCGACGACGACCGTGACTGGCACGCCCGCGACCGGCCCGGCGACGCTCAAGTCGACCCAGGCCTACACCGTCGAAATCCACACCAACGACGCCCACGGCCCGCACAAGCTGACCAACGTGGTCCGGCTCGCGCCGCTGCCCGCGGCCCAGTCGCCGGAGGTCATCTACCTCGGCGTGCTGGCTGGTGGCAAGAAGGCGGTGTTCCTGTTCACCAACACGATCCAGGTCTCGGGCAAGAGCGCCGACAGCCTCGGCTGCCTGCCCAGCCCCAGCGACTGCCAGATCGTCGAGCTCGCGCCTGGCCAGATGATCAGCCTCGCACCGACCGCCGACTCCGCCCTGATCGCGACGTTCGAGTTCGAGCTCGTCAAGATCGGCGCCGCCGACTACTCCTCGTCCGCCAAGGCGACCGAGGCGCGCACCGCCGTCTCGACCGCGGGCCAGACGCTGCTCCCGCTCTCGAACTCGAGTGCCCTGGCGAGCTTCACCTTCGAGTCCGCGATCGGCGCCCTCGTGCACCATTCCGGCTCGGGCGGGTCGGGCGGGTCGGGCGGGTCCTCGGGCTCGACCGGCTCGACCGGATCCACCGGTTCGACGGGCTCCACCGGCAACTCGCGGGAGTCCGGCGCGCTGAGCACCTCGCCGGGCGGCATGGACGTCGTTCCGGGCGTCTCGTTCGTGCTCCACCTGCGCTGAGCGAGCGCTTCCGCCCGGGCGGCGACCACTAGACTCAGCGGCCCATGGCGCTGCTGCGCATGATCACAGCCGGCGAGTCGCACGGCCCCGGCCTCATCTGTGTGCTCGAAGGGCTCCCCGCGGGCCTGCAGCTCGACCGCGAGGCGATCAACCGCGACATGGCGCGCCGCCAGCTCGGGCACGGTCGCGGCGGGCGGATGAAGATCGAGCAGGACACCGCCGAGCCGACGGCCGGCGTGCGTCACGGCCGCACACTCGGATCGCCGGTCGCACTGACGATCGCCAACCGCGACTTCGCCAACTGGGAGGAGCGGATGAACCCGTGGCCGGTCGACGCCGCGCTCGAGGAGGTGCACCTGCCGCGGCCGGGGCACGCCGACCTGGCCGGGGTGACGAAATACGGGCTCACAGACGTCCGCGACGTGCTCGAGCGGGCAAGTGCGCGCGAAACGGCTGCCCGCGTGGCCGGCGGAGCGCTCTGTAAGGCGTTCCTGCGGGCGCTCGGGGTGGAGGTCGTCTCCCATGTGCGCCAGATCGGCTCCGTGTCGGCTCCCGCGTATCCGGAGCCGCTGATGTTCGAGGACTTCGCGGACGTCGACGCGTCGCCGGTCCGCTGCCTCGACCCGGGGGCCTCGCGGGCGATGGTCGAGCACATCGACGCCCAGCGCAAGGCCAACGAGTCGCTCGGCGGGGTCTTCGAGGTCCGCGCGTACGGGCTGGCGATCGGCCTGGGGTCGCACGTCTCCTGGGAGGAGCGCCTCGACGGCCGCCTCGCGGGCGCGCTCTGCTCGATCCAGGCGATCAAGGGCGTCAACCTCGGTGAGGGCTTTGCTCTCGCGGGCAAACCGGGCTCGCTGGCGCACGACGAGATCTTCCACTCCGCACAGCGCGGCTTCTACCGCGAGACCAACCACGCGGGCGGCCTGGAGGGCGGAATGACCAATGGGGAGCCGCTGATCGTCAGCGCGGCGATGAAGCCGCTCCCGACGCTCACGAAACCGCTGCGGTCGGTCGACACCGCCACGCTCGAACCTGCCGCCGCGCTGCGCGAGCGGACCGACTCCTGCACCGTCCCCGCCGCCGGGGTGGTCGGCGAGGCGATGATCGCGTTCGTGCTGGCCGACGCCTACAGGCGCAAGTTCGGCGGTGATCACATCGACGACGTGCGCGGCGCCCTGGCGGCCTACCGGGCGCGAACGCGGTGAGAGCGGGCGGCGCGATCGTGCTGGTCGGCTTCATGGGAGCCGGCAAGACGACCGTCACGTCGGGTCTCGCGCAGCAGCGCGGACTGCGCGCCAGCGACACCGACCAGCTGATCGAGGCCGGACGCGGGCAGACGGTCGCGGAGATCTTCGCGACCGAGGGCGAGAGCCGCTTCCGCGCGCTGGAGGAGGAGACCGCGTGCGATGTGCTGGCCCGGGCACGGGCGGGGGAGGTGGTGGCGCTCGGCGGCGGCGCCGTGGGCTCCGCGCGTGTCCGCGCGGCGCTGGCCGAGCACCTCGTCGTGTGGCTCGACGTCGAGCCGGAGAGCGCGTGGCAGCGCGCGAGCGGTTCGGGCCGGCCGCTGGCCGCTGACCGGGCGAGCTTCGACGCGCTTCACGCGGAGCGGACCGGGCTCTACGCCCAGCTTGCCGACGCGGTTGTGCCGGCCGGCGCGATCGGCGTGCCGACGGCCGCTGGCACGGCTGGGCTCGCCGGCACGCTCGGGCGCCTGCACGACGCGCTCGAGCAGCTGCGCCCGGCACCCTCGGGCACGCGTCTGCTGTGGGCGTCCGCCGCCTCCGGCGATTACCCGGTGTGGGTCGGGCGCGGCGTGCTCGGCGCCCCGCTGTGGCCGCTCGCGCGACCGCCGGCGCGGCGCTTCTGCGTGACGGACGAGACCGTCGCGCCGCTGTGGCTCGCGGCGGCGGGTGAGCTGGACGGTGTAACGGTCGTCCCCGCCGGGGAGCGGAGCAAGACGCTCGCGATGGCGGAGCGCGTGTGGCGCGAGCTCGTGGCGCACGGAATGACGCGCGCGGATCACCTCGTCGCGCTCGGCGGCGGCGTCGTCGGCGACCTCGCCGGGTTCTGCGCGGCCACCTACCAACGCGGCGTGCCGGTGGTCCAGGTACCGACGACGCTCGCGGCGCAGGTCGACTCGGCCTACGGAGGAAAGACCGGCATCGACCTGCCGGAGGCCAAGAACTACGTCGGCGCCTACCACCAGCCGGCCGCCGTGCTGGTCGACCCGCTGACGCTCGAGACGCTGCCTGCGGAGGAGGCTAGCGCCGGGTACGCTGAGGTCATCAAGACCGCCCTGATCGCCGGAGGCACGCTCTGGGACCGCATCGCAGCCGACCAGCCGGTCGACGACGATGTGATCTTCGACTGCGCGCGCTGCAAGCTCGCGATCGTCGCGCAGGACGAGCGCGACGACGGCCGCCGCCAGGTCCTCAATCTCGGACACACAGTCGGGCACGCGATCGAAACCGTGACCGAGTACCGCCGTTACCGCCACGGCGAGGCCGTGGCGCTGGGGCTGCTCGCGTCGCTCTCGCTCTCCGGGCAGGACGCGCTGCGAGCGCAGGTGCGCGAGCTGCTCGATGCACACGGCCTGCCCACGCGCCTGCGCGACGTCGACACCGCCGCCGTCGCGGCGGCGACCGAGCGGGACAAGAAGCGGCTCGGCGGTGCGGTGCCGTTCGTGCTCGTGGACGCGCCGGGCGCGGTGCGCGCGAACTGCGAGGTCGGGCGCGAGCAGCTGGAGAGCGCGCTGGCGGAGCTCGCCGCATGAGCCCGGTGCGCAATCGCGTGGCGGTGCTGCACGGCGTCAACCTGAACATGCTCGGGCGGCGCGACGCGAGCCACTACGGGACCCTCACGCTGGCCGAGCTGGAGCGGCGCGTGACCGAGTTCGGCCGCGAGCTCGAGCTCGAGGTGCACTGCTTCCAGACCAACTCCGAGGAGGAGTACGTGAGGCGACTGCACGAGCTGCCAGCACGCGCCGATGGAGCGCTTCTGAATCCGGGCGCCTGGACCCACTACTCGTGGGCGATTCACGACGCGCTCGAGATCGCGGGCATGCCGGCCGTCGAGGTTCACCTCTCGAAGATCGACGAGCGCGAGCCGTGGCGGAGTGTCTCGGTCGTGCGCGACCTGGTCATCGCCTGCGTCAGCGGTCAGGGCGTCGAGGGCTACCGTGAGGCGCTCGTTCGCCTGAGCAAGGAGCTCGACGGATGAGCGGCGAGCGGGCGGCACGGCTGGCGGAGCTCGTCGTCGAGGCGGAGCTCGACGCGCTGATCGTCGAGGGCGCCGCCAACCTGCGCTACATCACGGGCTACACCGGCTCCAGCGGGCTGGCGCTCGTGCACGCCGACGGCGCCGGGCGCTTCTTCACCGACTTTCGCTACGTCTCCCAGGCCGCCGCGGAGGTCGACGCCGCGTTCGCACGCGAGATCGTCAGCGGCGAGCTGTTCGAAGCGCTGCCGGCCTTCCTGAGCGGTGGGCGCGTCGGGTTCGACGACGCAAAGATGACGGTGCGCCGCCGGGCGAGCCTGGGGGAGCTCGTCGGATCGTCGGTCGAACTGGTGCCCGCCGCGGGCCTCGTCGAGCGGCTTCGCGCCGTCAAGGAAGAGTCGGAGATCGAGGCGATCGCCGCTGCCGCGGCGCTGATCGACGAGCTGCTGGGGTGGCTCTTCGCGTCCGGGCTGGCAGGGCGCAACGAACGCGAGTTGGCGGTCACGCTCGAGCACCAGATGCGCCTGCTGGGCGCCAGCGCTCCGAGCTTCTCCTCGATTGTCGCCTCGGGCGCGCACGCCGCGCTGCCGCATGCTCAGCCGCGCGAGCAGCCGATCGAGCGCGGCTCGCTCGTGACCTTCGACATCGGGGCGCTGCTCGACGGGTACTGCTCGGACTGCACGCGGACCGTGGCGGTCGGCGAGCCAGGTGAACACGCACGCGAGGTCTACGGCGTCGTGCTGGCTGCCCAGCTGGCTGGACTTGCCGCGGTGACGCCCGGTGTCCGCGGCCGCGACGTCGACGCCGACGCGCGCGCTGTGATCGAGCAGGCGGGCTACGGCGAGCACTTCGGCCACGGCTTGGGCCATGGCGTCGGGCTCGAGATCCACGAGGCGCCGCGGCTCGCCCGCGTGGGCGGCGACCAGGTGCTGAGCGCGGGCAACGTCGTCACGGTCGAACCTGGGATCTACCTCCCGGGCGAGCTGGGCGTGAGGATCGAGGACCTCGTCGTGGTGCGTGAGGGCGGCGCTCAGGTGCTGAGCGGCTTCACGAAGGAACTGCTGGTGCTCGACTGATCAGCGCCGGGCGGCGGGCCGTCCGCCGAAGCGGGCGTACGCGGTAGGTCACCGCGGCCAGCACGCCGAGCGCGAGCGTCGCCGGGACCAGGAACGAGATTGCCTGGGCGTCGACCCCGATGTGGTTGGGGAGGTACCAGAAGATCAGCCACGTCGCGGCCGTCGCGGCGGCGGCGCCGACCGGCAGGCGCCGGGCGGTCGTCGTCTCCCACGCCAACAGCGCGAACACGAACGGCAGCGGGTAGTACACGTTGTCCCAGGGGTCGAGCAAGCAGCGCAGCAGCATCAGCATCGCCAGCAGGAGCAGCGCGTCCGCGGGCCCGGTGCGCCGTCGCCACGCCAGCAGCGACAGCGGCATGCCGAGCCAGACGATCAGCAGGTGCGTGCGGCCGCCGATCCACGCCGGCGGAAAGCGAAAGCCCTGCGGGATGTAGGGCGCCATCGCGGGCAGCCAGTGCCCGGGCGTCCCGAAGAACCAGAACAGCTGCCACGGGTCGAAGATCGTGCCGGTGTTCGACACGAGGAGGCGGTTGGTTCCCACCTGCAACGTTCCCGAGGCGAGCATGATCGGCGCGACCAGGGCGACCGAGACCACGCCGGCGATGACGAGCGTGCGCCAGCGGTGCGCCGGCAGGGCGATCAGCACGGGCCCGATCGCGAGCAGCGCCCACTGCTTGTTCGCGATCGCGAGTCCCAGCGCGAGCGCCGACCAGTTGGCGCGGCCACGCATCGCCAGCAGCACCGCGGTTGCGCACAGCGCGCCTCCGAGCAGCTCCTCGGGGTGACCGAGTTGGAGCACGCGGTAGGTGATCGGGTTAGCGGCGCACAGCACGACGGCGGCGGAGGCCGCCAGCACGCTGCCGCCGCCGCGGCGCAGATCGCCGGCCAGCCAGACGCCGAACCCGGCGAGCGCGAGCAGGCAGGGCAGGGCGGCGAGGCGGTAGATCAGCAGCTGGCTGCCGCCGGTCAGGCTGGCCGGCAGCGCGAACGGCGCGCGAAGCAGCAGCGACGCGCCGTACGAGGGCGCGTCGGCGAGAAAGACCGCGACGTGGCCGTGCAGCAACGCGGTGAAGGCGGGCGCCGCTTCGGTGGCGTAGTCGTTGAGGCGAACATTCCAGCTCCAGCTCCAGATCATCGCCAGCGACGCGCCGAGCGCGAAGGCGCTCCACGCCGCGAGCTCGCGCCGCGAGGCACTCGCACGCACGGGCTGCCGATCGCGAGATCGCGCGCTCACACTGTCGATATCGGCGTCCCCGCGGGGGCGCTTGAACGCGTCCTACCCGTCGTGGCGGCGAGCAGGCCGCGCCATGCGCCGGGTGCAAACACGGCGAAAGCGAGGGCGAGCAGGGTCGGCACGGCGATCAGCAGGAACAGCGCCGCCTGTGCGTCGGCGGAGATCTGCTCGGGCGCGACGATGAACACGAGCCACACCAGCACGCTCGCGAGCAGCGAGAGCACGGGGGGGCGCCGCACGGTCAGGCTCTCCCAGGCGAGCAGGGCGAAGATGAACGGGAGCGGGTAGTAGACCGTGTCCCAGCTGTCGAAGGCGAAGCGGATCGCCAGCACGAGGGCGAGCAGCAGCAGCGCGTCGACGCGCCGCCGGCGGGCCGCGAAGAACGTCACGGGCACACTCAGGGCGACGATCAGGGGATGGTCGATCGACTGGATCCAGCCGGGAGGCGTCCGGTAGCCGACCTTCACCACGCCGAAGGCGTTGCGCACGACCGCGCCGTGGGAGCCGAGGAACCACCACAGCTGCCACGGCTGGAAGATGGAGCCGCTGCCGCCGAGGCCGGCGGACGGTCCGCCGGCGGAGCCCGTTGAGCGTCCGAGCAGCGCGGGCAGCCACAGCGGGACATAGAACAGCAGCGCCACTGCGCCGGCGATGGCGATCGCGCGCCGGCGGTGGTCCGGCAGCGCGACGAGCAGCGGGCCGATTGCCAGCACCGCCCACGGCTTGTTGACGATCGCGAGGCCCAGCAGGAGCCCCGACCAGCTCGCGTGGCCGCGCTGCGCCGCGATCACCGCGGCCACGCACAGGACCGCGCCGAGCAACTCCTCGGCGTGCCCGTACTGCAGCGCGTAGAGCGTGACGGGGTTGGCGACGCACAGGCCCAGCGCGGTGGCGCGTGCCAGCCGGCCGTGGCCAAGCGCGCGCATGCGCGCGACCAACCAGACGGCGAAAGCGGCGGCGACCACGAGGCAGGGAATCGAGACGGCCTGGTAGACCGCGACCTCGCCGCCCTGCCACAGGCCGGGGAGCAGGGCGAACGGCGCGCGCAACTCGAGCGAGCCCCCGTAGCCGGGGGCGAGCGTGAGGAACTGCCAGAGGTGGCCGGTGGTCAGAGCGGCGTATGCCGGTGCGACCTCGGAGCTGTAGTCGTTCCAGCCGAAGCCGTAGAGCGCCACGAACGACATCGCCCACACGCCGAACGCCGCGAATGCGAGCGTGGGGCCGTGGTCACGCAGACGCCTGGTCACACAGTCGTTATCGGTGCCTGCGAAACGGCGCTTGAGGCGCGGCCGCGCCGGCTGGCCGCCGGTGCGCTCCCCGCCGATCCTCGCCGTGCTGCATGCTGGAGCGTGTGCCGTCGTTCGCCGTCTCGATCTGCGTGTTGTCGCTCGCCCAGGCCGCGCTCGTGGTGGTGCCGGCGGCGCGGGAGATCCCGGGCCTCGCGCGCTTTCGCAGCGGTTGGTGGGCTGTGCTGCCGGCCGCGTCGGTGGTCGGCTTCGTGTTCGGCGCGCGGGCTCTGAGCGGCCTCGCCGATGGGCTTGCGTATCTCGCTCTGATCGCGGTTCCGCCGCTGGCCGCGCTGGCGCTTGGATGGGCGATGCGGCGCGGCCGGCCCAGCTTCGCGCTCGGCGCGGTGCTGCTGTTCGCGCTCGCCTGGGCGGACCGCTCCGGGCTGGCAGGAGAGACGGCCGGGATGCTCCTGGACGCCCTGTCGTGTGTCACGCTGGCCGTGCTGCTGGTCGCCGTCAGTCCCCGACTGCTCGTGAAGGCGGGGATCGTGGCGATGGCGGCGATCGACACGTGGCTGGTGCTCAGCGATCTGCTCGCGGCGCCGAACAACGCGCTCAACGGCGCTCCGGTCGTCGCGCACCTGCCGCAGCTGCAGCGCGTCGCATTCGGGTCTGCCGTGATGGGCTACGGCGACCTGTTCGTCGCGGCGCTGCTCGGCGCGCTGCTGGCGGCGCAGGGCGGGCTCGTCTGGCGAGCCGCCCTGATCGCCGCCGGCCTGGGGCTGGCAATGGACCTGCTGTTCCTGGTCGTCGATGAACTGCCGGCGACGGTGCCGATCGCGATGACGCTGCTGCTCATCGAGGGCCGCGCGCTCGGCGTGCGGCGCGCCGCTAGCCGACGATGTACTCGTGCACCGGGAACTCGTGAACCTCCGGCATGGATGTGATGCCGACCGCCGCCGCCGCGGGCCCGAGGCGCTCGGCCGCGAAGCGGTCGAACTGCGCGCGTGACTCCCAGAAGTCAAGCGCGCCCCAGCCGCCCTCGACGGGGCCTGAGGCATGGAAGATGAGCCCCTCCGGCGGCTCGCCCCCCGGGTCGATCTGCGCGTTGAGCCGGTCGATCTGCTCGGCCGTCCACCCGACGCCCTTGATGCGTATTCCCACCGCCATCGTCGCTCCTCCTTCAGTTGGGCGATCGCACTCTACGCCGGTCGGGCGGCGCCGCGGGATAACTTCGCTGACGCCCCCGTACACTGGCGCGACATGATCAACACCAATCAGTTCAAGAACGGGAACCACATCGACGTCGAGGGTGTGGTCTTCAAGATCATCGAGTTCCAGCACGTCAAGCCCGGCAAGGGCGGCGCGTTCGTGCGCACCAAGCTGCGCCGGGCGTCCGACGGAGCGGTGATCGACCGGACGTTCCGCGCCGGGGAGAAGTTCCGTGCCGTGCGCACCGAGACGCGGAAGATGCAGTTCCTCTACGCCGAGCGCGGCCAGGCGCACTTCATGGACCTGAGCTCCTACGAGCAGCTCGAGATCCGTGAGGAGGCCGTGGCCACGGCGCTGCAATGGACGCGGCCGAACGACGAGGTCGAGGTGCTGTTCATCGACGAGCAGCCGGTCGATCTCCAGCTGCCGAGCGCGGTCGACCTCGAGGTCCGCGACACCGAGCCGGGGGTTCGCGGCGACACCGCGTCGGGCGGCGGCACCAAGCCGGCCACGCTCGAGACCGGCGCCCAGGTGAACGTGCCGCTGTTCGTCAACATCGGCGAGCGCATCCGCGTCGACACACGCAGCGGCGAGTACGTCTCGCGCGCGTGAGGTGAGGGGTGCGCCGCAGCGAGCAGAGGCGCGCGGCCGTGATCGCCGCCTACCAGCACGATCTCACCGGCCAGCCGCTCGTCGAAGCCCTGGGCGCCGACGCGCCGGCCTTCACGCGTGCGCTCGCGTGCGCCGCGGTCGACCGCGCGCCCGAGCTGGACGAGTTGATCGGTCGCCACTCCCAGGGCTGGCGGGTCGAGCGGATCGCGCCGCTGGAGCGCAACATCATGCGCGTGGCGCTGGTCGAGATGCTCGGCCGCGACCCTGTTCCGGCCGATCAGCCGATCTCGCCGGAGGGGGCGATCGACGAAGCGGTGCAGAGCGCGAAGACGTTCTGCGGCGCGGACGCTCCGGGCTTCGTGAACGGCATCCTCGACGCGATCCTGCGCGAGGTACGCGAGAATGGCGGCGATGAGCACGCCTGAGCGCAACCTCGACGCGCTGATCGAACGGCTCGAGCGCGCCGGTGAGCAGCTGCGCTCGGGGGAGCTCTCGGCCGACGCGGCGGCGACGCTGGTCGAGGAATGCGCGGTGCTTGCGGGCGAGATCAGCGTGGAGCTCGAGCACCGCGCCCGCGCGGGCGTGGAGGAGTCCGCCGGCGGGCAGGGCACGCTGCTCTAGTGGGCTATCCCGATCACCTGCGCGTGCAGGTGGACGCCTACCTGGAGAAGGTGGAGTTCACCGCCGGAGCCGACCTGGCCGGCCTCGCCGAGGCCATGCGCTACTCGCTGCTGGCGCCCGGGAAGCGGATCCGGCCCGTGCTCGCGCTCGCGACGGCGCTGGCCGTCGGGCGCGACCCCGAGGACGTGATGCCCCTGGCTGCCGCGCTCGAACTGATTCACACCTATTCGCTGATCCACGACGACCTGCCCGCGATGGACGACGACGACCTGCGCCGCGGTCGTGCGACCTGCCACCGGGCCTTCGGCGAGAACGTCGCGATCCTCGCGGGCGACGCGCTCTACGCCGAGGCGCTGCGCCACATCGTCGTCCACCAGCGCGCGGACCCCGCCGACCTGCTGCGCGCCATCGGCCTGCTGGCGGCGGCGACAGGCGTCGACGGCATGGTCGGCGGCCAGTACCTCGACGTCACCGAGCGCGCTCCGGCGGGTCCCGATGGTCTGCGTCGCCTGCACGAGCTGAAGACCGGACGACTGATCGCGGCGTCGGTGCAATGCGTGCTCGAGCTGGTCCCGGCAGGAGAACCTGAGAGAATCCTCTTTGGGCAATTTGCGTCGGAGCTCGGTGTGCTCTTCCAGATCGTTGACGACATCCTCGATGTGACCGGTACGGATGCTGCGCTCGGCAAGCCGAGCGGCAGCGATGCCCGCCACGGCAAGCGGACCTACGTCTCCGAGCACGGCCTGGAGCACGCGCGCGAGCTCGCGACAGCCTCACACGCGTCGGCACGGCAGGCGCTTGCCGGCGCGGCGCCGGCGGGCGCGGCGGAGCTCGAGCAGATCACCGACTTCATCTACACCCGGACCTCATGAGCGCGCCTGCGTCCAAGGATCGACTGCTCGACCGCATCGAGGGTCCGCAGGATCTGCACGGCCTCAGCGAGGAGGAGTTGGCGACGCTCGCGCAGGAGGTGCGGGAGCACATCATCGCCACGGTCGGCGAGATCGGCGGCCACTTCGGCGCCAACCTCGGCACCTGTGAGCTCGCGGTGGCGCTGCATTCGCTGCTCGATTCCCCGCGCGACAAGATCATCTGGGACGTCGGCCACCAGGCCTACCCGCACAAGGTGCTGACCGGGCGCCGCGACCGGCTCGCGACGATCCGCCGCTACGGCGGCCTGGCGCCGTTCTGCTCGATCGCCGAATCGGAGCACGACATCATGGGCGCCGGGCACGCCTCGACCTCGATCGGCTACGCCGTCGGGATCAAGGAGGCGATGCGCGCGCGCGGCGACCGCGACGCCGGCCGCGTCGTCGCGGTGATCGGCGACGGCGCGATGACCGGGGGTGTCGCCTTCGAGGCGATCCACCAGGCGGGCGGACTCGGGACGCCGATCGTGGTCGTGCTCAACGACAACGGCATGTCGATCGCACCCAACGTCGGCGCGCTGTCGCGCTACTTCAACCGCGTCCGGTTGAACCCGCGGCTGTGGCACGCCCGTGGCGGCATCGAGGGCGGTCTGACGAAGCTGCCGGGCGGGATCGGCGCGGCCTTCGAGCGTTTCGGCCCGAACATCAAGGAGTCGATCAAGGCGTTTGCGGCTCCCGGCCTGTTCTGGGAGGAGCTCGACTGGGCCTACGTCGGCGTGATCGACGGCCACGACGTGCGGGCCCTGCGCATCGCCGTGCGCGACGCGCTCGCGGCGCAGCGCCCCGTCGTCGTGCACATCGCGACGGTCAAGGGCAAGGGCTTCGGTCCGGCCGAGAACGGCGGGCTCGAAGGAATGGAACGCTGGCACGCCGCCAAGCCGCGCTCGATCGCCAACGGCGAGGTCGTCAGCTCGAGCAAGCCCGCGGACGTTCCGCCGCCGCCCCAGTACACGACGGTCTTCGGCGAGGCGCTGCTGGCCGAGTGCCGCCGCGACGCGCGCGTGATCGGCATCACGGCGGCGATGAACTCGGGCACCGGCTTGAACATCCTGCAGGCCGCGATGCCCGAGCGCTACTTCGACGTCGGGATCGCCGAGCAGCAGGCCGTTCTGTTCGCCGCCGGCCTGGCGCTCGAGGGCGCGCGGCCGGTGGCGGCGATCTACTCGACCTTCCTGCAACGCGCCTACGACCAGATCGTTCACGACGTGTGCCTGCAGAAGCTCCCCGTCGTGCTCGCGCTGGATCGGGCCGGGCTTGTGGGCGACGACGGCCCGACGCACCATGGGGTGTTCGACATCGCCTACCTGCGCTGCCTGCCGAACATCGTGCTGATGGCGCCGCGAGACGAGGCCATGCTCGTGCACATGCTGCACACGGCGCTGGGCCACGACGGTCCGGTTGCGCTGCGCTACCCCCGCGGCGAGGCGGCCGGCGTGCCGCTGCCGCAGGAGCCGGTGGCGCTGCCGATCGGGACCGGCGAGATCCTGCGCGAGGCGCCCGACCAGCGCGTCGAGGGCCGCCACCGGGTGGCGCTGCTCGGCTACGGCACCGGCGTGGGCAAGGCGCTCGAGGCGGCGGCGCTGCTGGAGCTCGACGGGATCGCGGTGACCGTTGCCGACGCGCGCTTCGCCAAGCCGCTCGACAGCGGGCTGATCGCGCAGCTCGCGGCCGAGCACGAGCTGCTGGTGACGATCGAGGAGGGCGTGCTCGCCGGCGGCTTCGGCAGTGCCGTCTGGGAGACGCTGAACGAGGCCGGCGGCGCGCAGACACGGATCCTGCGGGTCGGCGTGCCGGATCGCTTCGTGACCCACGGCGCGCCCGCGCTGCTGCACGAGGAGATCGGTTTCACGGCCAAGCGGATCGCTGAACGCGTACGCGCGGCCATCGACCGCCCGAGTGCCACCTTCGCCGAGCGGTAGGGCGTCGCATGGCGGTCGATCAGCGCGGGCTTGCCGATCGGTCGGTCCGCCGGACGCGGTGAGGAGCGCGCAAACGGGATGGCCGCCAAGATCCGGCTCGATGCGCTGCTTGCTCAGCGCGGGCTGTTCGAGAGCCGCAGCCGTGCGGCGGCGTCCGTGCTCGCCGGCGAGGTGAGGATCGGGACGCACGGCGACCGCGCGGCCAAGCCGGGGACGCTCGTCGCGCCCGACATCGAGCTGGCGGTCGATGAGGTCCCGCGGTTCGTCTCGCGCGGCGGGATCAAGCTCGCCAACGCGCTTGCCGCGAGCGGGCTCGAGGTCGCCGGCCGTCGATGCCTGGACGTCGGGGCGTCGACCGGCGGCTTCACGGACTGCCTGCTGTCGTTAGGAGCGGCCGCCGTCGTGGCGCTCGATGTCGCCTACGGGGAACTGAGCTGGAAGCTGCGGGGTGATCCGCGCGTGACGGTGATCGAGCGCTTCAACGCGCGCGAGCTTCGGCCGGACGCGCTGCCCTACGCTCCTGATCTGATCGTGGTGGACCTGGCCTTCATCTCGCTGCGCACCGTGCTCGGTGCGGTGCTCGCCTGCGCCGCTCCGCGTTTCGACGCACTCTGCCTGGTCAAGCCGCAGTTCGAGGTCGGCCGCGGACTGGTCGGGCACGGCGGAGTCGTGCGCGACGGCGCCCTGCGGCGCCGCGCGCTGCTGGAGGTCGCCGAAACCGCGACCGGGTTGGGCGCCTCCGTGCGCGGCTTCATCCCGTCCGGACTGCCGGGGCCGAAGGGCAACATCGAGACCTTCGTCGCGCTCGCCGAGCACGAGCGCGGATCGCTTGGCGCCCTCGAGGCGCTGGCGCTGGCGGCCGACCCGGGATGAGCGCGCGCACCATCACCGTGATGTCCCACGGCCGCCCGGCGGAGACGGCGGAAGCGCTGCGTGAGCTGGCCCGGCTGGCGGTGGCGCACGGCGCGGTGCTGACGCTCGACGCCGGCGAGACCGCGAAGCACTCCGAGGCCGCCGGGATCGACGGCCTGTCGATTGACACGCCGGTCGCCCTCGACGCCGAACTGTGCGTCGCGCTCGGCGGCGACGGCACGATCCTGCGCGCGCTGCGCGCCTACGCCCACACCTCGGTGCCGGTCTTCGCCGTCAACTTCGGCGAAGTCGGGTTTCTCTCCACCGTGGAGCCCGACCGGCTGGGTGAGGGGTTCGAGCGCGCGCTCGCGGGTACGCTGGACGTGCTGACCCTGCCGGCGATCGCGGTCGACGGTTCGGCCGGAAGCCGGATCGCCCTGAACGATCTCTCGGTTCACCGCAAGGTGGGCGGGCGGGTCGCGGAGCTGGCCTACGCCGTCGGCGGTGAGGAGGTGGGGAGCGTGCGCTGCGACGGACTGGTCGTCGCCACGCCGGCCGGCTCGACGGGCTACAACCTCGCCAACGGCGGCCCCGTGATGGCCTGGGGCGTGGAGGGCATGGTCGTCTCGTTCATCGCGCCGCACTCGCTCAGCGCGCGCGCCCTCGTGATCGCCCCCGACGACGTGCTGACGCTTCACAACAGCTCGCGTGAAACGCTCGCGGTGTCCGTGGACGGGCGCCCGGTGGGCGAGATCGCGCCGACCGAGATGGTGCGCGCCCGCTTCGCCCACGACGTCGCGACGCTCGCGCAGATGGAGGGCTCGAGCTTCTACCGTCGCCTGCGGGAGAAGTTCGGCCGCCTCTCGCGTTAGGCGCGGGCCGGGTGTGGGCGCGCCGCTCAGCGCCCCCCAACCGCTCGAGGCGCCGCGCGCGTTCCGTCCCCGCGCGCTGGTAGACCCTGTCGCATGCTGCTCGAGCTATCCGTCCAGGACCTCCTGCTGATCGAGGAGGCGCGTCTGGAGCTTGTGGAAGGACTCAACGTGATCACCGGCGAGACCGGCGCCGGCAAGACGGTCCTGGCGCACGCGCTCGATCTGCTGCTCGGCGGTCGCGCCCGCGCGGGGATCGTGCGCCCAGGCGCGAGCGAAGCCTACGTCGAGGGGATCTTCGCGCTGCCGGACGGACTGCGCCACGAGCACCTCGCCGAGGACGCCTCCGAGCTCGTGCTGGCGCGGCGCGTGGGCGCCGACGGGCGCACGCGGGCCTACCTCGGCGGTCGCTCGATTCCGCTGGGCGAGCTGCGCGAGCTGGCCGGCGGCCTGCTCTCGTTCTACGGCCAGCACGAGCATCGGCGGCTGATGCTGGGTGCGGCGCAGCTGGAGATCCTCGACGGCGCCTGTGGCGCTGAGCAGTCATCTCGCCGCGCGGCTGCGGGCACGGCCTGGTCGGCGGTGGGCGAGGCGCGCGCGGAGCTCGAGCGCCTCGGTGAGCTGGCAGGCGCGCGGGAACGCGAACTGGATCTGCTCGAGTTCGAGCTTGGCGAGATCGAGCGGGTCGATCCCGATGTCCAGGAGCGCGACGGACTGGCGGCCGAGCGCGACCGGCTGCGCAACCTCGAGGGGCTGCGGGAAGCTGCCTGGGCGGCTCGTGAGGCGCTCGCCGACGAGGAGTCGGGCGGGCTGCGCGCCCTGTTCTCGTGCGTGTCGAGCCTCGACGGTGCAGCCGCCCTGGACCGCCAGCTCGAACAGCTTGCCGCGCGGGCGCGGGCGCTCGCGATCGAAGCCGAGGACCTGCTGGGCGAGATCGGATCCTACGGCGGCGCGCTCGAGGCCGAGCCCGGTCGCCTGGAGGCGGTCGAGGAGCGCCTGGCGACCATTGCGCGACTCGAGCGCAAGTACGGCGGCAGTGTCGCGACGGTGCTGGAGCACGCCGCGCGTTGCCGGGAGCGGCGCGAGCAGCTGGTCGGGGCCGAGGTGGCCATGGAGGCGGCGCAGGCTCGGCTCGAGGCGGCGACGCGGGAGCTGGGCGCGGCGCACTCCCAGCTCAGCCGCGCCCGGGCCGCGGCGGCGCCCGCGCTTGCCCGCGAGGTGCGCAAACGGCTGGCCGATCTCGCGATGGCGGAGGCGAGCTTCGAGATCGCGCTCGTGCCTTGCGAGCCGGGACGCACCGGCGCCGAGCAGGTGCAGTTCGAGATCGCTCCCAATCCTGGCGTCCCAGCTGCGCCGCTGCGCGAGATCGCCTCCGGGGGCGAGCTGTCACGCGTGATGCTGGCGCTGCTGTCCGCGGCGCACGGCGGGGGCTCTACGACACTCGTCTTCGACGAGATCGACGCCGGGATCGGCGGGCATACGGCCCGCGCCGTCGGGGAGCAGCTGCGCGTGCTGGCCAAGGGCCGCCAGATCCTCGCGATCACCCACCTGCCGCAGGTCGCCTCGTTCGCCGCCCGCCACTTCACGATCGCGAAAGACCTCGCGGGCGAACCCACCCGCGCGTCGGTCACCCGCCTCGCGGACGAGCAGGTGCTGGGCGAGCTGGTGCGGATGCTCGGCGCCGACGAGCACGATGACGGCGCCCGCCGCCACGCGCAGGAGCTGCTGCGAGCGGCGTGAACGATCTGGACGCGGACGCGGTGGCCGAGCTGCTCGCGGGCGACGCTCCACGCGCGGCACAGCAGCTCGTGCGTGAGCTGGCACGTGAGACACCGGTCCTGGCGTCGGGCACGCTGAGCGAGCGCTGCGGCGGGCGCGTCCTGCTGAAGGCCGAGAACCTCCAGCGAACCGGCTCATTCAAGCTGCGCGGGGCGCTCAACCGGATCGCCGGCCTGCCGGCGGGCAGCAGCGTGGTCGCCGGCAGCGCCGGGAACCACGCTCAGGCGCTGGCGTATGCGGCCAGCGCGCATGGCGTGGCGTGCGAGGTGTTCATGCCCGCCGAGGCGCCCGTTGCGAAGGTCGCCGCGGTACAGGCCTACGGCGGCTCGGTCACCCTCGGCGGCGACAGCGTCGACGAATGCGTCGCGGCCGCGCGCGAACGGGCCGAGCGGACGGGGGCGGTGTTCGTGCATCCGTTCGATGACCCGCAGGTGATCCTCGGCCAGGCGACGCTCGGGTTGGAGCTGCTGGAGCAGGTGCCCGATCTCGCCACCGTGGTCGTTCCACTGGGCGGTGGTGGCCTGCTGTCGGGGATCGCCGGCGTTCTCAAGCACGCGCGGCCCTCGGTGCGCGTAGTCGGCGTTCAGGTGGCGGCGTGCGCCCCCTATCCGGCGGCGCTGGCCGCCGGGGCGCCGGTGGCCGTCGACGCGGTCTCGACGATCGCCGACGGCATCGCCGTCAAGCGACCCGGGGAGCTGACCCTGGCGCTCGTCGCTCGCTGGGTCGACGATGTCGTCGTGGTCAGCGAGGAGGACACCGCCGAGGCGATGGTGATCCTGATGGAGCGCGCGAAGCTGGTCGTGGAGGGCGCCGGGGCCGTCGGCGTGGCCGCCCTCTTGGCGGCGCTCGTGCGGCCGGCTGCCGAAGGAGCGACCGTGGTCGTGCTGTCCGGGGGCAACGTCGACGCCGGCATGCTCGCGCTCGTCGCGCGGCGTCACGAGACGGCGGTGGGGCGTCGCCTGCGCGTGTTCACGCGCGTCGCGGATCGCCCCGGCGGCCTCGCGGCGCTGCTGCTGTGCGTTGCCGGCGCGGGCGGAAACCTGCTCGCCGTCGAGCACATCCGGGAGGCCGTCGACCTGCAGGTGCGCCAGACCGGGGTGGAGCTCACGCTCGAGACGCGCGGCGCCGAGCACGCTGAGTCGATCATCGCGGCGATGAGCGCCTCCGGCTACGGTGTCGAGCGCGTGTAGGGGGTGCTGCGCGCAGCGGCTAGTGGGATGCGAGCAGATCTCGCTCCGGGTCGATCTGCCAGCGCGCCGCGGCGGCGAGGTGCTCCTCGCGCAGCGCCCAGCGATCGGGGAGATCCGCGCCCTCGTGGTCGGCGGCGGCTCCCTTCAGCGCCATGCAGCCGGTGTTGTCGCCGATGCTTCGGATCAGCTCGACCTCCTCCTCGCTGAGCGGCTCGAGACCCGAAACGGCGGCCAGTTCGGCGCGCTTGTCCTCGACCGGCCTGGCGCCCGGGCCGGACTCCTGGATCAGCGTCGGGGCCACGCACGCGACCGGCTCGTGGGCGAGATCCCAGGCGCACGCCAGCTGCAGCATCGTCAGCGCGTGGCGCTCGGCGATCGGGCGCATGCGCTCGATTCGCTCGCGGGCCGCCTCGACCCAGCCGGCCGGCCGGAAGGATCGGTGGTCGCCGGCGCGGAAGGCGTGTCCCGGGCCGACGTCGTCGTGGAATACTCCGCCGTAGTCGACGACGCGCGCGATGACGCTCACGTCGGCCGCCGACGCGGCGCCGAGCGCCAGCTCGCCCGGCCACGGCTCGAGCGGGTTGAGGATCAGCATCGCCCAGTCGATCAGCGTCCCGAAGCGCTCGAAACAGTCGATCAGGTCGAGCGTGAAGCCGTTGGCCGGACCGGGGGCGACGCCGATGCGGCGTGCCAGGCCCTGCTCGCGCAGCGCCGCCATGCCCTGCCACACCGCCTCGCTTCGGTAGCCGATGCGGTCGGGGTTGTGCAGCAGCAGCAGATCGAAGCGCTCGAGGCCGCAGCGCTCGAGGCTGCGCTCGGTCGCCATCCGCAGGTAGTCGCCGTAGCTCTCCGGCCCGCGCAGGGCCGGGTCCGTGAAGCGCGGAAAGCCCTTCGCACCGGCCCGCTCTCCGGTGTAGAAGTCGTGCCCGACGGCGCCGACGACGCACACCTGTTCGCGCGGCACACCCTGCAGCGCCAGGCCGAGCAGGCGATCGGCCCCGCCTGCGCCATAGACGTCGGCGGTGATCACGGTGTCGATTTCGGCGTCCGGACGCAGCAGGGAGACGAGGCGCTGCTCCTCGAGCGGCTCGCCGAAGTGCATGAAGCGCCCGCCGCTCCAGGTGCCAAGCGCGGCGATGCCAGGGTCGCGAGGTCGGGGGGCGTCCATCGACCTCAGTCTAGATGCGCCGCCGCGCGGCCTACCGCTACGCTCGCGGCCGTGCCCGCGCTCCACGATCGCGTTGTCCTGCCGTTCGCCGGTCCCCCGGCGTCGCCGGAGGCGTGCGTCCGCTCGTTCTGGTCGGGCCCGCGGGCGGTCGATCCAGCAGGGAGCATCGTTCTGTGAGGCCGCCGACGGTGGGGGAGCTGCTGCGCGCGGCGTTCGATCTCTACCGGCGCAACGTGCGCCTGGTGCTTGCCGTCACGGTGCCGATCGTCGCGATCGTGACCGTGCTGACGGCCCTTGGCCTCGGCGAGTTCACGGCGCGGATCAGGCCTGCGCCTCCGCTTCGCGACACCTACGTCGATCTCGCGGCCAGCCAGCTCGTGATGGCGCCCCTGATCAGCGCGATCCTCGCGCGCTTCGTGCTGCTGAAGCGTCGCGGCGAGCCCGTGAACGCCACCGAGCTGGTGGCGGACGCGCTCGAGAAGTTCCCCGTCGTGCTGCTGGTCATCGTCGCCTGGCTGGCCGTGTCGATCGTCGGCGCCGTCACGCTGATCCTTCCCGGCATCTACGTGTACGTCAGCTGGTACTTCGTCGTACAGGCCGTCGTGATCGACGGTGACCGCGGCTTCGCGCCGATCACGCGAAGCGCGCAGCTCGTGCGCGGGCATTGGTGGAAGACGGCGGGGACCGGGCTCGCGTTCTGGATCGCGGCGTACGCGCCGCAGGTGCTGATCGCGCTCGCGTTCACTCCGGTTGCCCGCTCGGCGAACTCCTATGCCGTCGTCGTGCTGGCCGTGGCGCTTGCCCGCGCCGTCGCGCTTCCGTTCCTGGCGATCGGCGCGACGCTCTACTACCTCGAACTGCGCGAGCGCGCACCGCGCCCGGTCGGGGCGTGACCGCGCGGCTCGGCTCGGCGCGGTGCGTCGAGTTCTGACCGCATCTCCCGCTACGGTTCATTCTTGCCGTCGCCGCGACTCAGTCTTCTGCTCAATTTCCGCGCTCGCCGGGTACGCCGGGGCGTGCCGCCAACTAGACTGGGTCAGGAGCAGCCCTGATGCCACAGACGCCTGACCGTCCGCACCGACCACGCTTCATCTTCGTCACCGGCGGCGTCGTCTCGTCACTCGGCAAGGGCATCGCCGCCGCCTCGATCGGCAAGCTGCTGGTGGCGCGCGGCCTGACCGTGGCGCTGCAGAAGTTCGACCCCTACATCAACGTCGACCCGGGGACGATGTCGCCCTACCAGCACGGAGAGGTGTTCGTCACCGAGGACGGCGCCGAGACCGACCTGGACCTGGGCCACTATGAGCGCTTCACCGACGCGAACACGACACGCGCGTCGAACGTCACCGCCGGCGGGGTCTACAACGCGGTGATTCGGCGCGAGCGCCGCGGCGACTACCTCGGCGCGACGGTGCAGGTCGTGCCGCACATCACCGACGAGATCAAGCAGCGGATCTCGCTGATCGCCGAGTCCACGGATGTCGACGTCGTGATCACCGAGATCGGCGGCACCGTCGGCGACATCGAGTCGCTGCCGTTCCTCGAGGCGATCCGCCAATTCCCGGTGGACGTCGGGCGCCGCCGTTGCATGTTCATCCACCTGACGCTCGTCCCGTACATCAACCACGCCGGAGAGCTGAAGACCAAGCCGACGCAGCACTCGGTAAACGAACTGCGGCGCATCGGCATCCAGCCCGACATGGTCGTGTGCCGCTCGGAGTCTCCGCTGTCCGACGACATACGCAAGAAGATCGCGCTGTTCGCGAGCCTGCCGGTCGAGGCCGTCGTCTCGGCCTACGACGTCAAGAACATCTACGAGTGCCCGCTCACCTTCCAGAGCGAGGGCGTCGACGACTTCGTGCTCGACCACTTCGGACTCGACGCTCCGCCGGCCGACCTGGACTGTTGGCGGGAGCTGACCGAACGCGCACGCGCCGCGACGGAGCTGGTGCGGATCGCGATCGTCGGGAAGTACGTCGAGCTGGAGGACGCCTACCTGTCGGTCGCGGAGGCGCTTCGCCACGCCGGTTTCCGCGACGGTTGCGCGATCGAGATCGACTGGGTCGACTCCGAGGCGCTGCTGGGAGGCGCAGCGGCGGCGCGCCTGGCCGAGGCGGACGGGATCCTGATCCCGGGCGGTTTCGGGAGTCGCGGATTCGAGGGCAAGATCGAGGCCGCGCGCTTCGCGCGCGAGCATGGCGTCCCCTACCTCGGGATCTGCTTCGGCATGCACGTGGCGGTCTGCGAATTCGCCCGTCATCAGGCTGGCATGGACGGCGCCAACTCGACGGAATGCGACCCCGAGACGCCCTACCCGGTGATCGACCTGCTGCCCGAGCAGAAGGAGATAGTCGACCTTGGCGGCACGATGCGACTCGGTGCCACACCGATCAAGCTGCATGACGGCACCCGAGTGCGTGAGATCTACGACGAGGCCGTGATCTACGAGCGCCACCGCCATCGCTACGAGGTCAACAACACGCTGCGTCGGCGCCTCGAGGCGGCCGGTCTGGTGATGTCGGGAACCACCCCGGACGAGCGGCTCGTGGAGATCGTCGAGCTGCCCGACCACCCGTTCTTCGTCGCCTCCCAGTTTCACCCCGAGTTCAAGTCGCGCCCCGAGCGGCCGGCGCCGCTGTTTCGCGAGTTTGTCGGCGCCGCGCTCGTGCGCTCACGCGCACAGTCCGCCGTCGGCTCGTGACGGGCGCCAGCGAGGCGGAGCGCCAGCGGCTGCACGACACCTTCGCGGCTCTGTGCCGGATCCTCAGCCCGTCCGGATCCGAGCGCGCCTGTGCGCAGGCGGTGACCGCTGAGCTTCGCGCGCTCGGGCTGAAGGTGACCGAGGACGCCGCCGGAGCGGCGCTCGGCGGGGACTGTGGCAACCTGCTCGCACGGATCCCCGGCTGCGGCGAGCAATCGCTGCTGTTCTGCGCGCATCTGGACACCGTGCCGGTCGCCGCCGACGCGGTCGAGCCGGTGGTGCGCGACGGCGCGTGGCAGAACGCGAACGAGGCGATTCTCGGCGCCGACAACAAGGTGGCCGTGGCGGTGATGCTCGTGCTCGCCCAACGGCTCGCGGCCCAGCCGGCCGCTGTTGGCGTCGAGCTGCTGTTCACCGTCGGCGAGGAGCTTTCGCTGGCCGGCGCAAAGGAGTTCGAGGCTGGCGTGCTGCGCAGCCGGCTCGGCTACACGTTCGACAGCGCCTCACCGGTCGGGGGCTTTGTCGTCGCCTCACCGACGCACTACCGGATCACCGCCGAGCTCCGCGGAGTTGCGGCGCACGCCGGGGTGCGCCCGGAGATGGGACGCAGCGCGATCCTTGCCGCCGCGCGCGCCGTCGCGAACATGCGCCTCGGCCGGATCGACTCGCACACCACAGCGAACATCGGCACGATCGTCGGCGGCAGCGCCGCGAACGTCGTGCCGGATCGATGCACGCTCGTGGGCGAGGCCCGCAGCCTCGAGAGCGCCCGCGCGGAGCAGCTCGCGAGCGAGCTCGTCGAGTGCCTCACCGACGCCGCCAACGACCCCGAATGCGAATGCGACCTCGACGTCACGATGGAACGACAGTTCGAGGGCTACCGCGTGCGCGCCTCCAGTGCGGAGGTGGTGCTCGCCTGCGACGCGCTGCGCGACTGCGGGCACGACCCGGTGCCGATCACCAGCGGCGGCGGCAGTGATGCGAACGCGCTGCGCGCGCGCGGACTCGCCGTGCTGAACCTCTCCAACGGCACCGAGCGCAACCACGAGCCGGGCGAGCGCGTATCGACCGCCTCGCTCGAGGCGATCCTCGACGTCGCGTTCGCGTTGGTGGAGCGCGCCGGGCGCTGACCCGTCTCAATCGCCGCGTATGCGCGTCTCGGCGTGGACGCGTTGCGCCAGCGCCGCAAGCTGCTCGTGGTTCGCGACCCGCACGCGGACGGAGAAGACGTGTCCGAAGTTGCCGTCGCGGTGGTCGACGTTCTGCCCTGGATGGCGGTTGACGAGGACCTGCTCGACGCCGGGCATCGCGCGCAGCTCCTCGAGGCCGTCTATCGCGCTCACGCGCCGCATCGACATCGGAGCATGCGCGTACAGCTCGGCTGCAACGCCGTTGCACGGCACCAGCTGATCGATCACCACCGGCTCCCCGAGCGCCACGCGCATCGAGATCGGCAGCAGCTCGAAGCCGCTCGCGCGGCTCAGCAGGTCGGGAATCCCGATCCCGACACGCCCGTTTATCTCGACCACTCGAGGACCGTCGGGCGTCAGTTTGATCTCGGTGTGCAGCCCGCCCGTGGTGACAGATACGGCGGCGATCGCGGCGCTCGTCACCGCCAGGACCTGGTCGCGGTCTCGGTCGTTCAGCGCGTGGGGGATGAACGACCCGGTCTCGCGGAACGGCTCGACGAGCGGGAAGCGGCCGGTGATAGCGAGATGGCTGATGCGCCCGCCGCTGACGATGCTCTCGACCGAGACCATGCCCGCGAACGGGCCGCGCTCGTCGGCCGGGCGGTCGGCCAGGTACTCCTCGATCAGCAGCGGCGGAACCGGTCGCAGAGCCGAGAAGAGCGATCCGTCGACCAGGCGGCTGCGAACCTCGTCAAGCGAACCAACCAGCGTGACGCCACGATTGCCGCCGCCCTCGCGAGGCTTGAGCACGGCGGGGAAGCTCGCCGCCCGTGCCAGCTCGTCCCACCCCGGTGAGGCGAGCGTGGAGGGGACCGCCCAGTGCCCTGGAACCGGCAGGCCGCCAGCCTGCAGCGCGGCGCGCTGCAGATATTTGTCGGACAGGCACTCAGCGCTGTTCGCGGAGTGGAAGGGCAGCCCGAGCAGCGCCGCCACCCTGGCCGTCCACACGAGCAGGTCGTCAGCGTAGGCGAGGATGCCGTGCGGATCGGCAGCCGCGATCGCGGACGCCGCCTCCTCGACCGACATCTCGGCGACATCGACGACCACCCCAAGCCTTGCCAGCAGCCGCGACATCGACGCGGCCTCCGGCATCGCGGTGTCGATGACCCAGACCAGCTCGCAGACGCCGCTCGCGGCGCTCGCTATCGCGATCGTCGCAACCGAGTACGGGTGGTAGACGAAAGCCAGGCGCGGCAGTGCGGGGCTCGCGCACCGGTTGGACGTGGTGGAAGGCATGCGTGCTAGTCCCCGGCGACCTGCGGCAGCGTGTGCATGAGCTGCACGAGATCCTCCAGCCTGCGATGGTCGGCGACGACGCCGTGGACGGAGAACACGTGCTCCCAGTTGCCGTCGTGCCAGTTGACGTCCTGGCCGGGGTGGCGGTTGATGGTCACCCGCTCGACCCCCGGCTGGGCGCGCAACTCGTCGAGGCCGTCGATCGAGAGGACGCGGTGCATCGACGTCGGGGGCTGCCAGAGCAAGCGGAATCCGACGCCGTCGCATCGCGGCATGGCGTCGAAGACGATCTGCTCGCCGAGCGCCAGGCGCATCCCGATCGACAGCATGTTCAGTCCGGCGACGGACGCGAGCATCTCCGGGATCCCGCCGCCGACGCGCCCGTTCACCTCGATCACGCGCGGCCCCTCGGGTGTCAGCTTGATCTCGGTGTGAAGCGCGCCGGTCTGGACGCCGACGGCGGCGATCGCGGCGCTCGCCTGCTGAATCACGGCGCCGCGGTCGCTCTCAGAGAGCGCGGCCGGAATGAAGAAGCCGGTCTCGCGGAACGGCTCGGCCACCGGCAGGCGACCCGTGATCGCCAGGTGGCTGACAACGCCCCTGCTGACGATGGTCTCCACCGAGACGTAGCCTGCGAACTCCGCGTTCACGTCCGGTGTGCGGTCCGGGAGGTACTCCTCGAGCAGCAGCTGCGGATGCTCGAGGCCGCGCCGCGCTGCGAGCGCGGCCGCGTGCGTCTCGACCTCTAGCAGCGACTCGACGAGCTCCACGTCGCGGCTCCCTTCACCGTGCCGGGGTTTCAGCAGTGCGGGAAAGCGTGCCTGTTCGGCGAGCTGCGCCCAGGCCTGGGGATCGCCGCCGTCGGGAATCGTCCAGTGGGCGGGCACGCGCAGGCCGGCAGCCTCCAGCGCCGCGCGCTGCAGATGCTTGTCCGCCAGGCGCTCCGCTGTCTGCGGCGTGTGGAACGGCAATCCGAGCAGCGCCGCCACCTCGGCCGTCCATACGAGCAGGCTGTCACGGAACGTGAGGATGCCCTCGGGGTCGGCCGCTCGGATGCTCGTGGCCGCCTGCTCGACGCTCATGCCGCCGACGTCGACGACCTGCCCGAGGCGAGCCAGCAGCGGCAGCATCTCGGCGGCCTGCGCCATCGCGCCGTCGACCACCCAGATGAGCTCGCAAACGCCCTCGGCCGCGCCCGCCACCGCCATCACGGCGAAGGAAACCGGGTGGTACACGAATGCCAGTCGGCGCGGGTGTGCGACCGGTTCACTCATCGTCGCGCACACTACCGTCGCCGCCTCACGCCCCCGGCCGATGGCGCCGTTAGTGCCCGTGGATCCTGGTCTCCGAATAGATACGGCGGGCGAGCTCGGCGAGCTGCTCGTGGTCGTCGACAGCTCCTCGCACCGACCACACGTGACCCCAGTTTCCCTCCCGCCAGTCGACGCTCTGCCCGGGACGGCGGTTGACGGTCACGCGCATCACGTGAGGGTCGGTGCGCAGCATCTCGACGCCTTCGATGGCGCTGACACGGCGCATCGACACGGGGGCATGTCCGTAGAGCTCGTAGACCACCTTTGCGCACGGCACGAGTCGTTCGAAGACGACCGGCTCACCGAGCGCCACCCGCATCGCAGCGGGGAGCAGCTCGACACCGGAGGCCTCCGCCAGCAGCGTCGGGACGCCGCCGCCGACGCGGCCGTTGACCTCGATCACGCGGGGCCCGCCCGGCGTGAGTTTGATCTCGGTGTGAACGCCGCCGAGCGTGATCCCCATCGCGGCAATAGCACCCGTCGCGGTTGCCAGCACGGCGTCCTGATCGTCGCTCGCGAGTGCGGCCGGCACGAAGAAGCCGCGCTCGCGGAAGGGCTCGGCGAGCTGGAAGCGCCCGGTGATCGCCGCATGGCTGATGCGCCCGGCACTGACGATGCTCTCCACAGACACGTAGCCCGCGAAGTCGGAGTCGAGATCGCCCGGGCGATCCGGTAGGTACTCCTCGACCATCAGCTCTGGTGGATCCGACGCGTACCGCCGGCGGATGTCGCCCACGCTCGCACGAAGAGCCTCGAGACTGGTAACCGAGTGGAGCTCCCGGCTGCCGGCGCCGTGACGCAGCTTCAGCAGGGCCGGGAAACGTGCCTCCGCGACGAGCGTCCGCCACGCCGGATCGTCGGTGCGCTCGGGGATCGACCAGAACGATGGACCGGGCAGGCCTGCCGACCGAAGCGCCGCTCGTTCGAGGTACTTGTCGGCGCAGCGTGCCGCGGTTTCGGGGGTGTGAAAGGGCAAGCCGAGGCGCTCGGCGACCGCGGCGCTCCACGGCAGCCGGCCGTCCTCGAACGTGAGAATCCCATCCGGCCTGGCCGCGGCGACGCTCGCGGCGGCATCGTCGAGCGACATTCCCGCGACGTCAACGACGCCGCCAAGGCGTCCCATCAGGCGCGACATCACGTCAACTCCGGGCATCCTCGTGTCGACGATCCACACGAGCGAGCAGACCCCGGCCGCCGCGCGCGCCACGGCGTAGACGCCGAAGGAGCGCGGGTGGTAGACGATAGCCAGGCGGCGGCGCGCCTGGTTGACGGCGGTCACCAGCGCATTAGTAGCGCGTTTGCGGCCGGCGTCCGGGCGGCGTCGATCGCGGTCGCACCGGACGTGTCGTAGGCTCCGGGCGTGGTGATCGAGGAGTGATCGAGCCAGACTCCGCCGAGCTGCGCGTGCTTGGGGCGTTGATCGAGAAGCAGCGGGCCACCCCCGACGCCTACCCGCTCTCGCTGAACGCGCTGCGTCTGGCGACCAACCAGTCGACCGGCCGCGAGCCGGTCGTCGACTACGACGAGGAGACGATTCGCGACGCGGTGGCCCGTCTCGTTCGCCGTGGCTGGGCACGCCTCGCGAGCGGCCCGGGCAGTCGGGCGACGAAGTACCGTCATCTGCTGGACGAGGCGCTCGCGCTGAGCGCGCCCGAGCTGGCGGTGCTGGCGCTACTGATGCTGCGCGGACCGCAGACGCCGGGTGAGCTGCGCCAGCGCGCCGACCGGCTGTACCAGTTCGCAACGCTCGAGCAGCTGGAGACCCTCCTCGACGCGCTCGGCGAGCGCGGGCTGGTCGTTCGCTTCGACCGCCGCCCGGGGCAGAAGGAGGCTCGCTGGCACCTCGGTGCCCGGTTCGGCGCGGCGGCAACCGCGGAGGATCACGGAACCGGGGCGGCGGCGCCGTCGCAGGCATCGACCGACAGCGACCGGCTGGCCGACCCAACGGGTTCGGCCGTGGCGCCCTCTGGTCCGGCATCGTCGCCCGAGAGTCCGGCCGCGCCGCCCGTGAGCGAGCTCGAGCGGCGCGTTGCGGCGCTCGAGGACGACCTCGCGGCCCTGCGCGACCTGGTCGCGCGGTTGCGCGCCGAGCACGCCTAGAGGGGACCCCGGACGCGGCGCGAACGTTGCGCCATGGCATTCACAGCGGCGCCCCCGCGAACGTTCGAGCAGCTCGTGCTCGACTTCCTGGCCTACCTCGAGTTCGAGCGCGGACTCTCGCGCAACACCCTCGAGGCCTACCGCGCCGATCTGCTGCAGCTGGGGGCCTACCTCAACGACCACGGCTACGACGCGCTCGCCGTCGGACACGTGGAGCTGAGCGGCTTTCTCACCGCCCTGGCCCGCGGATCCGCCGAGCGCCCCCCGGTTGCCACGGCGACTCTGCAACGCAAGACGGCGTGCCTGCGCTCCTTCTACCGCCATCTGCGCCGCGAGGGCACGATCACCCATGACCCGACGGCCGAGCTGCACGGCCCGCGCAAGACGCAGAAGCTGCCGGAGGTGCTCAGCCGCGACGAGGTCAACCGCCTACTCGGCGCGCCGGCCGGGTCCTCGCCGACCGCGTTGCGCGACCGCGCCCTGCTCGAGGTGCTCTATGCGTGCGGCCTGCGTGCCTCGGAGACGGTCGGGCTTGCGTTGGAGGATGTGAACGTCGACGACGCGTTCCTGCGCGCGCGCGGCAAGGGGTCGAAGGAGCGCCTTGTGCCGATCGGCCGCGAGGCGGTGAGCGCGCTGCGCGCCTATCTCAGCCGCGGGCGGCCGGTGCTGGTCGGTCTGACCCCCGAGCGGCACGTGTTCGTGAACCGCCGCGGCGGCGGGCTGAGCCGTCAGGGGCTCTACAAGATCGTGCAGGGGTACGCCTGCGCCGTTGGGCTCGGCGAACGGATGAGTCCTCACACCCTCCGTCACACCTTCGCCACCCACCTGCTGGCCGGGGGATGCGACCTGCGCACGCTGCAGGAGATGCTCGGGCACGCCGACATCGCGACCACCCAGCTCTACACGCACCTGTCGACCGAACGGCTGCGGGACGTGTACTTCGGCGCGCATCCGCGCGCTCACGAGTGACGGCGACGCCCGGGGGACAGAGTCCATAAGCTCGCCGCTCCATGCAGCGGCGCGCATTCGTGGTCGTGATCGACGCCTGCGGCGTGGGCGAGCTGCCCGACGCCGCCCTCTACGGCGACGCCGGGTCGAACACGCTGGCGCACGTGGCAGAGGCCGTCGGAGGGCTCCGGCTGCCGACGCTCGAGCGGCTTGGCCTCGGCAACATCCTCGAACTGCCCGGCGTGCCGCCGTCGGACGCTCCTGTGCTCCACGGGCGTCTGCACCCGATCGGACCGGGGAAGGACTCGAGCACCGGACACTGGGAGCTGATGGGGGTGGTCGTCGAAGACGCGCCGCCCGCCTATCCCGACGGCCTGCCCGACGAGCTGCGCGCACAGGTCGAGATGACGATCGGCGTGCCGGTGCTCTGCAACCGACACCACGACGGGATCGCGGCGATGGAGGACTACGGCGCTGAGCACCTCGCCAGCGGGCGGCCGATTCTCTACACCTCGCAGGACTCGGTCATCCAACTCGCGGCCCACACGTCGGTGATCTCCGAGGCGCGGCTACAGGCGATGTGCGCGGCGCTGCGCGAAGCGCTGCAGGGGCCGCAGGCCGTGCGGCGAGTGATTGCACGCCCGTTCAACGGCGCGCCGGGCGGCTTCGTGCGAACGCCGGGCCGGCGTGATCACACCCTCCCGCCGCCCTCGCGCAGCCAACTCGAGTTGCTCTCGGATGCAGGAGTGCCCGTCCACGGTGTCGGAAAAGCCCCGGCTCTGTTCGACGGGATCGGCTTCAGCGCGGTTCACGCGGGCGCGACCAACGAGCAGGCGATCGCGAGCGTCGAGCGCCTGATCGACGAGCTCGACCGCGGGCTCGTGTTCGCGAACCTGATCGAGACCGATCAGGTCTATGGCCATCGCAAGGACGCCGCCGGGTTTCACGCCGCGCTGCGGCTGATCGATCGTGCGATCGGCCGCTGGGAAGCGGCCCTCGGCGAGCAGGATCTACTCGTGGTCACGGCGGATCATGGGTGTGACCCGGCGTCCTCCCACACCGATCACACCCGTGAATACGCGCCGCTGCTCGCCCGCTTCGCCGGCCACGGCGGGCGGCGCCACGACGGGCCGCTTGCCGATGTCGGCGCATCGGTCCTCGACTGGCTGACCTCCGCGACCTCCGCGCCGCCGGGACGCTCGTTCATAGATGCCTGAGCTGCCCGAGGTCGAGACGGTGCGGCGCCAACTCGAACCGGAAGTGGTCGGCTCGACGATCACCGCGCTCGCGGTCCTCGATCCGCGCTGGTGCGCCCCGCTGGCGCCCGCCGAGTTCGGCGACATCGTCGTCGGACGCAGCGTTCGGGCGCTTCGGCGTCACGGCAAGTACCTGGACTGGGTGCTCGACGGCGAGATCCACCTGCTGATGCACCTGAGGATGACGGGAACGCTGCTGCTCGACCCGGCGGGAGAGCTTCCGCACACGCGCGTCGAGCTCACCCTCGATGGCGATCGGCGGCTGCGCTTCGTGGACCCGCGGCGCTTCGGCACCGGGCAGCTCGCCATCGGCGACGAGGCGCTCACGGCGTTCCTGGCCACCCGCCTTGGCGTCGAACCATTCGACGACGCCTTCACGCCCGAGCTGCTTCGTGCGCTCGCACGCGGACGCCGGGGGCCGATCAAGTCGTTCCTGCTCGACCAGCACATGATCGCCGGGATCGGCAACATCTACGCCGATGAGGCGCTGTTCCGCACCGGCGTCCACCCCTTGCGCGCAGCCGGTGCGCTGAAGCCGGCGCAGTACGCGCGGCTGCGCGACGCGATTCTCGAGGTGCTGAGCGCCGGCATCGACGCGCGCGGAGCCTCGATCGACGACTTCCGCCACCTCGACGGCGCACGCGGCAGCTTTCAGGACCGCTTCCTCGTGCACCGTCGCGAGGGGGAGCCATGTCCGGTCTGTGCGACGACGATCCGCAAGCTCGTCGTGGGAGGACGCGGAACCTACGTGTGCGTCCGCTGCCAGCCGGTCCCGCGGCCACGACTCCGGCGGGCGGGCGGGGCAGCCCCGCGCGAGTAGGCGCCCGAGCGCCTGTCGGCGTCGGTCGGTCTAGGCGGCCAGCAGCTGGTCCAGGCGGCCGGAGCGTTCGGCGCTCAGAAGCTCGTTGAAGCCGCCGACGACCTCATCGCCGATGATGACCTGCGGGAACGTCATCATCCCTGTGCGCTTCGCAAGCTCGGCGCGGCCTTCGGCGTCCTTCGCCAGGTTGATCTCGTCGTAGCCGAGGCCGCGCTTGCCGAGCAGCGCCTTCGCCTGACGGCAGAACGCGCACGGTTCCGTCGTGTAGAGAGTGATCTTGTTCATTACTTCACAAAGTATAGCATGAGCGGCCCGGTCAAGACCGACGCCATCGTCCTGCGCTCGTTGCGCTACGGCGAGGCTGATCGGATCCTGCACCTGTACACGCCGGAGCGCGGTCGACTCGGCGCCATCGCCAAGGGGGTGCGCCGTACGCGCAGCCGTTTCGGCGGACGGCTCGAGCCGTACTCGCGCGTGCGTCTGATCTGCCACGAGGGTCGCGGCGAGCTGCTCACGATCACGGCGGCCGAGACTCTGGACGCTCACGCTCGCCTGCGTGACGCGGCCGCTACGCTCGACAGCGCGGCACGCGCCTGCGATGCGGTCGCGCGCATCTTCGAAACGGAGGAGCCACATCCCGCCGTGTACAACCTGCTTGCCAACGAGCTGGCGCTGCTGGCCGCCGACGCGAGCAAGGCCAACCATGCGAACGCGCTCGCCTTCCGCCTGAAGCTGCTGGTGACGGCGGGACTCGCGCCGTCGCTTGGCGCCTGTGCGTCATGCGGGTCGCCGGAGCACCTGGTCGGCTACTCGCCCCAGGCGGGAGGGGTCGTCTGCAACGCCTGCGAGGCGGCGTCGTTCGCGATCGCGCGCGAGACGCACGAGTTCATGACCGCCGCGCTCTCGAGCACGCTGGCGGAGACGCCGGCGGCATCCCAGCAGGCGCTGCGCGAGGCCGAGCGGGCGATCGGCGAGACGCTCGAGCACCATGCCCACCTGCGGCTTCGACCGGCGGCTGCGCGATGAGCGTCGCGGCGACCTTCGAGCAGCGCATGCGCGCACGCGAGGAGCGCGACCTCGCGCCGCTCGCCACGCGCTCCTATCCCGCCCGTCGTGCCGTGCCGGAGCCCGACTGCCGGCTGCGCACCCCCTTCCAGCGCGATCGCGACCGGATCGTTCACGCGAAGGCGTTCCGCCGGCTCAAGCACAAGACGCAGGTCTTCATCGCGCCCGAGGGAGACCACTACCGCACGCGCCTTACCCACACGCTCGAGGTCACCGGGATCTCGCGCACCGTCGCCCGCGCGCTCTCCCTGAACGAGGATCTCGCCGAGGCGGTCGGACTCGGCCACGACCTCGGCCATCCGCCGTTCGGGCACATAGGTGAGGACGTGCTGGACCGCTGCCTGCACGAGCGCTTCGGCGGCGCGTTCCACCACTGGGAGCAGTCGCTGCGCGTCGTCGACTCACTCGAGCGCGACGGGCGCGGCCTGAACCTCACCCAGCAGGTCCGTGACGGCATCCTCTGCCACTCCGGCCGGGCCGCCGCGCCCGCGACGCTCGAGGGTGCGATCGTGCGAATCACCGATCGCTTCGCCTATCTCAACCACGACATCGACGACGCGCTGCGCGCCGGCCTGCTCGACGCCGGGATGCTTCCGGCCGAGGCCATCGCCGTGCTCGGAGACAGCGGCTCGGCGCGCATCGACGCGCTCGTCCACGACCTGGTCGAGGCATCCGAGGCGGCCGGTGAGATCGTCCAGGGCGAGCGCGCCGCACACGCGATGACGACGCTGCGCGACTTCATGTTCGAGCACGTCTACCTGGGGCCCGTGGCTCGGCGCGAGCATTCCAAGATCGAGACGGTGATCCGCAGCCTGTTCGAGCACTACTGCGCTCACCCCGAGCTGCTACCGGCGGGCACCGAGGATCTGGCCACGCGCGTGACCGACTACATCGCCGGGATGACCGACCGCTACTGCATCCGCGCCTACGAGGAGCTCGCCGTACCGCGGGCGTTCGCGCTCTGATGGCGCGCTACACGCCGGACTCGAAGGAGCGCGTTCGCGACGCCGTCGACATGGTCGAATTGGTCGGAGCCCGCACAGAGCTACGCCGCTCGGGCGCCGATTCATACGTGGGGCTGTGCCCGTTTCACCAGGAGCGCACGCCGTCGTTCAGCGTGCAGCCCTCGGGCAAGGTGTACTACTGCTTCGGTTGCCAGGCAGCCGGCGACGCCTTCAACTTCGTGATGGAGACGGAGGGGCTCGAGTTCGTCGGGGCGCTCGAGTTCCTGGCCGAACGCTACGGCGTGACGCTCGAGCTGGCGCAGGAGGACCCGCGCGCTGCCGATGAGCGACGGCGGCTTGCGCGGCTGCTCGAGCTGCTCGATCGAACCTGCTCCTACTACGAGCGCGTGCTCTGGGAGCACCCCGAGGGCGCCCGTGCACGCGAGTACCTCGCCGGGCGCGGCCTGCAGGAGTCGATGCTGCGCGAGTTCCGAGTCGGCTTCGCGCCGAGCGCCTGGGATCGCGTGCTGCTCGCGTCGCGCCGCGGCGGCTTCAGCGAGGCGGAGCTGCTCGCGGCCGGGCTGGTGCAGCGCTCCCGCGAGCGGCCGGGCAGCGTCTATGACCGCTTTCGCCGGCGAATCACCTTTCCGCTGTGCGACCAGCGCGGCCACGTCCTGGGATTCGGAGCGCGCGCAATGAGCGCCGATCAGCGACCGAAGTACGTCAACAGCGCCGACGGAGCCGTCTACCACAAGGGTCGCCATCTGTTCGGCACCCATCTCGCGCGCTCCCACGCCGCGAAAGCCGCGGCGATCGTGCTCTGCGAGGGCTACACCGACGTGATCGCCGCCCATCAGGCGGGCGTCCGCAACTGCGTGGGCCTGATGGGCACGGCGCTCACCGAGCAGCAGGTCGCGGGGCTTGCGCGCCTGGCGCCGACGGTCGTGCTCGCTCTCGACGCCGACGGCGCCGGGCAGGCGGCGATGATGAAGGCCGCCGGGCTTGCGGAGCGCCAGCGCTTCGAGCTGCGTGTCGCGGCACTGCCGGCGGGCAGTGACCCGGCGGACGTGCTCGAGCGCGACGGCGCCGAGGCGGTGCGGGCGCTGCTCGGCTCCTCGCTGCCGTTCGTGCGCTTTCGCGTGGAGCGCATCCTCGCCGGCGAGCGCGACACGCCCGAGGGTCGCGACCGCATTCTCGAGCAGCTGCGGCCCGTGTTCGCCGAAATCGCACCGGGCGCGATGCGCGAGGAGCTCGAGCGCGAGGTCGTCAGCCGCCTGAGCGTGTCGGAGAAGCTCGTGGAGCGCCTGCTGGCCGGCCGCAACGGCAACCGCGCGGCTGACGCGGCGGCGGCCCCCGAGCAGCTGGCCGCCGGCGAGCGGGCGGAGCGCGCCTTCCTCGAGCTCTGCATCGCGCTGCCCGAGCGCGGGGTCGAGCTGCTCGCCCAGCTCGACCTGGACGGCGTGTTCGAGAGCCGGCTCGCGCGTGCCGCCGCCGAGCACCTTCGGACACACCTGCGCACGCCGGCCGCCGAGGTCGACGACTCCGACCTCGCGGTGCTTCTGGCGGAGCTCGCGGTTCGAGCATCCGCGCGCGAACCCGTGCCCGCCGAGCTGGAGGTCGAGCGATGCCAGCTCGAGCTTGCACGCGTCGAGCGCGCCATCGCCAGCGCGCGCGGCGCCGGCAGTGGAGGGCTGACCGCGCTTCAGCGTGAGCGGGCGGCACTCAAACGCGAGCTCGACGGGTGGATGACCGAGGCGCTCGATCAGAGCGCCGCTCCGCGTGGCTGAGGCCGCACGCTCTCGGCGGACGCCGAGCTCCCGGCCGCTGGAGCGCCGGCTGCCGGCGCCGATCGAAGCGCGCAGCGTCGCTCTTGTGTGGTCTAATTGTCGCGCCGAGGTGGAGGCGGGCGTTGCCGACCTTCCCGGGTGGCCCATTCCGGGGTAGCTCAATTGGCAGACGCGCTCGACTGTTAATCGAGAGGTTGTGGGTTCGAGTCCCACCCCCGGAGCTCACGACGACGCCGGCCGCGCGCTGCTGGCGTGCCTCACGCGCCGCCACCGGCCGCGGGCGCTCGCCTGCCCACGTCAGTGACAGCCGCCGGCTTGGCGCCCCGTTCCGACCACGAACTGCATCAGCAGCTGCACACCCGGGTGTGCGACCCCTCTCAGCGTGTCGCCGTTGTTGGTGCCGTTGGCGAGCGTGAAGGACTCGGTGCTCGCTCCGGCGGCGTGGGCGAACATCTCGTAGCGAACTCCGCTCGGGAAGCCCGGACCAAAGCCGCCCTCGACATTGAACGCGACGTAGTCTCCGCGCGCGACGCACAGGTGCTTCATCGGGTACGCACTGACCGTCGCACCCGACGCCCCTCGACCGCAGACCGGCACGTTGAGCGGGCCGGTTGTGAGCGCCACCGTAGCCGTGCCGCCGCGACCGGGCCTGAGCGCCTGGAAGTGGACCTGGGTCAGCGGCGTCTGCCCAGCCGGCCCGGGTCGGGCGCAGCCGCGCAGGCGGATCAGGCGAACCAGGCCGCTCCGCGACGCGGCGGCCGGGGCGCCGCCCGCGCCCGCGGTCAGCCAGAACGCCGTGTCGACGGGGTGCTTGTATGAGACCTTCGCGGTGCTTCCGAGCGCGCCGATCGTGATCAGCGCGGCACCGGCGATGGCGGGCACGGCGAGCGCGATCGCGATCGCAACAACCCCGCTCAGGCCGGCCAGACGCGACCGGCTGCAAACGTTGCTCATGTGGTCATCTCCCGATCCGTTGGAGCCTTCGGCCACCGCAACATTGGGCGTCCGTGCCGTGCTCGCGGGGGAAAATACAACGTGGGAGGCGTTCGGTCCAGGGTCCGTGCGGCGTCCGCCTGCAGCCGTGCGCGCTCCGCAGCGACCGTGTCGCACGCCGGCCCCGCCGTAACCCGCCGCAACGCCGACGGCCGGTTAGTCTGTCCGCGGCGAGGGCCGGTAGCTCAGTTGGTTAGAGCAGCGGACTCATAATCCGCAGCGCCCAGGTTCGAGTCCTGGCCGGCCCATCCAGGAGTCCCGGGTTTACGGGGAGTTTCGCTCGCACGAGGGGGACCGCGGTCAAAGCGTGTCCAGGAACGGTCGCGGT
Organism: uncultured Solirubrobacterales bacterium; assembly: GCA_963830975.1. Classification (GTDB taxonomy): domain Bacteria; phylum Actinomycetota; class Thermoleophilia; order Solirubrobacterales; family Solirubrobacteraceae; genus Palsa-513. Next base: position 1,302,718 of record CAWHOI010000004.1, on the reverse strand, counting down.
GTCCGACCGCGTAATCGATCGCGAGACCGAGCGTGTCGCTTTCACGCGTCTCCAGCATCTCCTTGCCCTGGTCCCAGGTCAGCGAGCGGCGCAGCTGCTTGAGCAACGAGCCGATGCTCTTGACCAAAGCTTCACGCACCGCTTCGGCTCTGTGGCCCTCAGGCAGCTCGACGAGCTGACAGAAGCGAGTGGAGCGCTCTACCAAGGTCGCTATGCCCGTCGGGAGCTTCCCGAGCAGGAGGTCCCCTTCCCAGTGGCCGGGGACGGCGCGATCCTCGATCTCAGCCGGGCGCTCGGAGATCATGATCCTGTTGGGAATCTTCCCCTGTCCCTGGCGATTGAAGCGCTGCGCGCGTGCTCGCCGCGTGCGCCGGCCACTGCGCAGATGTGCCGTTAGCTCGCGGCGCAGAGCACCGCGCGACTGGACAAAGAGCGACAGATAGATCGTCTCGTGCGAAACCTGCATCGCTTCATCATCACCATAGGTGCGGCGCAGCCACCTCGATATCTGCTGCGGCGACTAGCGCAGCTCGAGCTTCTCTTCAACAGCGGTTGGGACACTCTGGACGCTTCGGCGCGTGGGTGCTGCTCTTCGATCAAAGGGACACTCGTACAGCACCGGTTCGGGGCGCGAGGAGGTTCGCCGACGGATGCGGCGCGACGCCTTCGGTCTCATGGAGTGAAGGCGGGCGATCGTCCCGTTGAGTCGCTGGATGTGCGCGAGCTTGATCCGGTTAGCTCCTGGGGCGGCTGACGAAGCGCGCGAGCAGCGGGATGAGGACCGGCGCGTTGGGGGTTCCCCACCCCGTTACGGGGTCCCATCCGGCGGTGGCCAGGTAGCCACTTCCGCCGGTCGTGATGTCGTGAAACGCCTTGTGGTAGCTGGAACTGCGGGCGATGTTGTAGATGGCCGGGTTGATGAAGCCCAGGTCGTGATGTGCGTACTGGTCGGCCAACGCCACGAGTCCTCCCCAAAGCGGCGCGGAGCCGCTGGTGCCGGAGTATGACTGGAGCGATGCCGCGCCATATTCGATGAAATCCAATGCCAACGCACCAACTGCGGAAGCGTCGCCGGCGACGTCGGGCACGCCCCTCCTCGTTGTAACTCCGGGCACGCCATGCTGATAGGCGGGACGGGCGAACAGGTGGCTGAAGCCGCCACCCGAACCCGGCCAGACGGCCTCGCTAACGTAGGTGCCGGTCTTCGGATCCGCGGTGAGCGCGGTGCCGCCAACGCCCAGCACGAGCGGGTCCGCGGTCGGCAGGCTGACTTCCTTGATCTGCCCGCCCCATCCGCGAGGGGTGGGGTAGACGCCACCGTCGCCGGAGCTGCCGACCACCGTGACATGATCAGCCTCCGCCGCCCGCAGGATCGAGTGCAGCGCGGACACCTGAGCCTTGGTGAAGTAGTGCTCTCCTATGCCCCAGCTGATCGACGCCACGTCGGTGTGGGAGACGGCGAGCCGCATTACGGCCACCATATCGGCAGTCGCATTCGCGGGGTTTTGGTCCCAGGAGGAGGGAATCAGAACCACCCGCAGGGTCGCGGCAGGAGCGACCGCGTGCAGAATCTCGAAGTCCCCGACCTCCTCTCCGTCAGCCTGCCATGGCGAGGTTGAGCCGCCGAGGGTGGTCACGACCTCGATCCGGGCGGCGGGCAGCCGGAACGTGCGGTCGAAGCTCTCCAAATCCCGACGGACATCGGTGGGTAGCTCGCTGGGGCGTGGAACCGGGGAAACGACCGTCACCGTCTCGCCACGACCATCGATACCGCTGTCCAGCAACCGTTGAATGCCATACGCGACCCGAAACTGCTGCGGGGAGAAGCAGGCGTCACCGTACTGGCACGACAAAGCCGAACCGGCCGGTGCGGCGACGGTCGGGGCGACGCCCGTCGCCACGGTCGTGACCGTGGCGGGGGCGATCGCGTGGCCCTGAGTAGCCGCCGTCGGCTGGCGTGCGCCCCCGCAGCTCGCCACCAGCACCCCGCTCATCAACACTGCCAGGGTGAGGAGGCGCGCTCGCAACAAGTGCCTCAGCCGCTTCGAGTCATGCACCACGTGTACCACGAATGGCCCTCAGGTCCGCGCATCCCTTCTACGAGCCCTCGTGACGACGCGATCCGCCTCAAGGCCAAGTCTAGGGGCCAGGATAACCCTAGAGGTCTCGGATGGCGCTTCCGCGGTCACGTCCCCTACCACAGGCGGAGTGACAGACGAGTAAGCGGGCATGACGAACCGTGCCGCTTCCGGCCAGAAAGCAGCACTGCTCGCCGGTCAGAGAACACTGCCGCTTGGCGCGAATAGCAGGAGCGGCGTGCAGCGATGGTCGTGTTAGACCGGAGTCTTGGCCCTGCGGGTCTTTGTCTGCGCGCGGTCGACAGCTCCAATCGCTCCTTGACAGCACGGCAGACGGTGCTAAAACGTGGTTACCGCGACCGAGGGAGGTTCCAATGGATCGGACCAGTCGCATATTCGCGTAGCCCCGCCATCGCGGCGCCCGGCCAGCCGCGGGATGCAGCAGATCCTCGTCCTGCCCGCGCCGAATGCGCACCTCGGGCGCCGCAAACGGGGCGGCGGTTAGCTGCCACCCCGACGGCCGCGCGCAAGCCTGCGGCGCAGGCCCGCCCCGCCAGACCCGCCCCGCCAGACCCGCCTACATCCAGGCCCGTGAGATCGCCACGCGCGCGGAGAGCACGGTCGCGCCGAACGGCGCGCTGAAGATCGTCCACGGTTGCGACCTGCGGTCCGGGAGACCCCACAGGCCGTACTTCGCCCCGGCGCCGCAGAAGTAGTTGAGGCGCCGGCCTCCAACCACGGCTGACGCGCCCGAGGAGAGCAGGCAGTCGGCGCCGGAGGCCGTCTGGAGCGCCCATGGCGCGAGCGCGAGGCTCGGAACGGTGTGGGTGAGCAGGTGAGGCAGCGGCCTGGTCAGGCGAAGCTCGACGGCGGTGTCGTTCCACGGCGTAGGGCAGACGACGACGCCGGGGGCCGCCGCGTCGCTGAGGCACGGGTCGAGGATCAGGTTGCCCATGAAGCAGCGCCACGCGTCCTCGCGCGGCGTCACATCCGAGGAGGTCCAGCAGTGGCCGGAGCGGACCTTGACGTGCGGGACGACCCGGCCGGCGGGGCCGAACGCCCGGTAGACCGACGCGACCGTGTGCGGCATCGCGGCGGCGGCACCCGCCCCGGCGCCACCGCCCGCGACGCACGCCGCAACGGCCAGCGCCACGCTCGCGTCCCGCATGATCCTGCCGCCCATACGCGCGATCGTAGCGCCGGCGCTGGCCGGCAGCCGTACACTTGCTGCGCGTGAGTGAGCCGATGATCGACCCGCAGGCAGCCGGCTCGATCAGCGATGCGATCACTGCCGCGTTCCGCGGGGAGACCGCGCTGGGCCGGGCGATGATCCTCACGCTCGAGCGCCTCGTCACCGCCGAGCCGGACGCCTGGCTGGTGCAGAGCGAGGGGGACGAGGTTGCCGCCTACGTGCTGGTCGGAGGAGCGATCCACGAGTTGCGCGGAAAGCGACCCGGCCAGGAGGCCGGCGCGATGTCGCCGCCGACGAGTACCCGCTCGGCGTGCAGCTACCGCGTGCTCAGCGTGACGCCCGAGGCGACGTTCTCGTGCACGGTCGTGCAGACCGAGGCGGGCGAGCGCGCTGTTGTGACCGAGATCGAGGAGGCCTGGCAGTTCAACCTGGGATCGGGCCGCGTGATCAAGATCACGGGCCGCCCGCCGCTGCCCGCCGGCAGCCTGCCGTTCGCCGTCGCGCTCGTGGCGGCGATCAACGCCAGCTTCCGCTGACGCACGCCCCCGGCGGCGTCAGGACGCCGACGGCGGCACGACGAGCTGCAGCACGCCGCTCTGTCGCGTCGCCTTCTTGTGCACCGTCGGCTCGATCCGCGTCATCTCGACGGCGCTGACGAAGGTCACGAGCCGCCCGCTTCCGGCGCGCAGCGCGATCGTCCCCTGGACGGTGAGGCGCTTCTTGCCCGCCAGCAGCCGCCGGCCCTTGAGCGTCAATGTCGCCGTGATCTCCTTGACGCCCTTCGCGCCGAGCGTGAAGCGGAAGCGCGCCAGCAACGCGTGCTTGCTGCCGGTGGAGCGCAGCGAGCCGCTGCCGCGGCAGGCCGTCGTGCAGGCGATCTCCATCGTCAGCTTGGTGCCCTTGACCAGGGCGTAGGCCGGGAAGAAGACCGGGACCTTGCTGACGAACCCGCAGCCGCCGGTGCACGGGTTGGCCGCTCCGCCGCCGCCGCTCGGCGCCGGCTTGCCGCCCGCTCCGCCCGGGATGCCGCCGTCGCCGGTTGCGCCCGCAGCCACGGCGGTGTCGGTCAGATTCGCGCTCGATGCGCTGCCGTCAGCCTGGAAGACCGCGAAGCTCGGGCCGCCTGCTCCGCCGCCGCCCGCTCCGCCGCCGCCGCCCGCGCCGCCCGCGGCGCCGTTACCGCCGGCTCCCTCGAGCGGAACGCCGTTGTCGGCTCCTGCGCCGCCTGCGCCGCCGGCGCCGCCGTTGCCGCCCGCGCCGCCGTTGCCGCCCGCGCCGCCGTTGCCGGCGACGATCGTGCTGGCGTTCTGCGCGGTCACGCTCGAGGCGCCGTTCAGATAGATGCCGAACGATCCGCCGCCGCCCGCGCCGCCCGTGCCGCCCGCGCCGCCCGTGCCGCCGGCGCCGCCGCCGCCGCCCCCGTTGCCGGATCCGTAGACGACCGTTGCTCCGGCGATCTCGACGTTGCCGATGCCGCCGCCGCCGCTACCGCCGCCGCCGCCGCCCGCTCCGGGCTCGCCGGTCGCGCCGCTGGAGCCGTTGCCGGGCGTCCACGCGTCGCCCTGGCTGGCCGGCGTGGCGCCGTTGGCGCCGATGGCGCCCGCGGAACCGCTCGCGCCGGGCGTGCCGTCCTTGCCGGGGTTGCCGTCGCCGGTCGGGTTCGAGTAGCCGGGAGCGCCACCGGCGCTGCCCGTGCCGGTCAGCTTCGTGCCGTTTGCGGTCGAGCCGTAGCCGCCGTAGAAGAGTCCTGTCAGCTGGCGCTTGCCGGAGCGCGGTGCAAGCTGCTCGGGCCCGCAGGCCTCGATCGCGCCGGAGCCGGTGCAGCCCTGCAGCGCCGTCGGCGAGCTGGTGCTGCCGGTGCCTCCGAAGCCGCCGTCGCCGGCCGAGGGGCCGGGCTGGGGCGAGGGGTACGCCTTCAGGCGCGCGAGCAGCAGTGGGTTCGCCTCATAGACCGGGTCCTCGAGGTCGGTCGTGTCGTTGCCGTTGGCTCCGAGACCGGCGCTGCCGCCGGCGCCGCCGACCGGGGTGCACGTCGAACCGCCGGAGGCGAGGCATTCCGCCACGACCTGGGCCGCCGTCTGGCCCGCTCCACCGGCGCCGCCGGCGCCGCCCGCGACTCCAGCCGTGCCGGCCGCGCCGTTGGCGCCGGCCAGCGCGCTCGCCGCCCGGACCCCGACATCGGACAGCGTCAGCTTCGAGCCGCCGATCGCGCGGATCCCATACACCGACGTCGAGACGCCGGGATCGGTCTGCCCGAGGAGCTCGACACCCTGGATGAAGATCGACGTGGCGTGATCGGCAAGCAGGGCCTGGGGTGCCCCCGAGATCGTCGTCGAGGTCGCAGGGGTCAGCGTCGCCGCCCAGCTCGTCGGGTCGAACCCGCCGTAGATCGAGACGCCGTCGTCGGCGCTGGTGAGCGAGAGACCGCCGCTGTAGCTGCCCTGTGCGAGACGGAGCTGGTTCAGCGCGCCACCCGAGGCCTCGATGATTTCGAGGCCGCGCTGCGGCGTCAGCACCGGCGCCGCCTGGGTGCCGGGATTGGAGTCGCTGCCGGACGGAGAGACGAAGACGGCGGCGTCGACGCTGCCTGCAACCGGCAGCGCGAAGGTGACGTTGACGGTCGTGTTTCCCTGCACGCTGCTGAGGACACACGTCGTCTGGGTGCCGCTGCAGCCTCCGCCGGTCCAGCCGGCGACTGCGTACCCGGGGTCGGCCGTCGCGGTGATCGTCACGCTGTCGCCGACGGGGATAAGGCACTCGGCCTGATCGGTGCAGTTGTCGGACGGGTTGCCGGCGTCGGTGATGCCGACGGTGCCCTCGAGCCCGGCGGTGGCCACCACGGTCGCGGTCGGGACCGGCGCGAACTTGGCCGTGTCGGTCTCCGCGCCGGCCGCCTTGAACGTGCACGGGTTGCCGTTGCCGGTGCAGCTGCCTCCCGACCAGGCGCTCAGCTGGTTGCCGGAGGTCGGGCTGGCGGTGATCGTGATCGCGTCCCCGACATCCGCAAGACAGCTCGTCACGCCGACACAGTTCGCCACGCCGGGGTCGCTGATCGTCGCCGTTCCGGTCGCGGCGGGGGTCGTTGCTGTCGTGATGGTGACGGTCTTGGCGAAGTCCGCGGCCACGGCCTGGTCGCTCGTTCCGGCGGTGAGCTGGCAGGGGGTCGTGGTGCCGGTGCAGGTGCCGCTGCCGCCGGACCAACCCGTGAAGCGGTTGCCGGAGCTCGCGGTCGCGGTCAGCGTGATCGTGTCGCCTGCGTCGGCGAGACAGCTCGTGCCGGTGCAGCTCGCGAGCGAGTCGGAGTCGGCGATCGTGGCCGTGCCGGAGCCGCTGGTCGCGACGGACACGGTCGCCGTCTTGGCGAAGTTGGCGGTCACGGCCTGGTCGCTCGTTCCGGCGGTGAGCTGGCAGGGGGTCGTCGTGCCGGTGCAGGTGCCGCTGCCGCCGGACCAGCCGGTGAAGCGGTTGCCGGAGCTGGCGGTCGCCGTGAGCGTGATCGTGTCGCCCGCGTCGGCCAGACAGCTCGTGCCGGTGCAGCTCGCGAGCGAGTCGGAGTCGGCGATCGTGGCCGTGCCGGAGCCGCTCGTCGCCGTGGAGACGGTGACGGTCTTGGCGAAGTTCGCGGTCACGGTCTGGCTGCTCGTTCCGGCGGTGAGCTGGCAGGGGGTCGTGGTGCCGGTGCAGGTGCCGCTGCCGCCGCTCCAACCCGTGAAGCGGTTGCCGGAGCTGGCGGTCGCCGTGAGCGTGATCGTGTCGCCTGCGTCGGCGAGACAGCTCGTGGCGGTGCAGGTGGCGAGCGAGTCGGAGTCGGCGATCGTGGCCGTGCCGGAGCCGCTCGTCGCGGCGGTGATCGTGGCGGACTTGGCGAAGTTGGCCGTGACCGTCTGGTTGCTCGTTCCGGCGGTGAGCTGGCAGGGGGTCGTGGTGCCGGTGCAGGTGCCGCTGCCGCCGCTCCAACCCGTGAAGCGGCTGCCCGAGCTGGCGGTCGCGGTCAGCGTGGTCGTGTCGCCGACGTCGGCGACGCAGTTCGTCACGCCGTTGCAGCCGGCGAGCGCGTCGCTGTCGCTGATCGTCGCGCTGCCGGAGCCCGAGCCGCTCGTCGCGGTCGAAATCGTGACGGTCTTGGCGAACGTGGCGGTGTCGGTCTCAGCCGAGCCGGCCGTGAACGTGCACGGGTTGGCGGTGCCGGTGCAGCTCCCGCCCGACCAGCCGGTGAGGCGGTAGCCCGAGGGCACCGACGGGGTGATCGTGATCGCGTCGCCCACGTCCACGAGGCAGCTTGCGGCACCGCTGCAGCTCGCGAGCGGGTTGGCGTCGCTGACCGTGGCGCTGCCGCCGCCGCTCGCGGCCGCGGCCACCGTGACCGTCTTGGCGAACGTGGCGGTGTCGGTCTCAGCCGAGCCGGCCGTGAACGTGCACGGGTTGGCGGTGCCCGTGCAGCTCCCGCCGGACCAGCCGGTGAAGCGGTAGCCGGACGACGCCGCCGGCGTGATCGTGATCGAGTCGTGGACATCGGCGACGCAGGTCGTGGCGTTGGTGCAGCCGGCGAGCGGGTTGGAGTCCGTGATCGTCGCGGCGCCGCTGCCGCTGACCGCGGTCGAGATCGTGACGGTCTGGGCAAAGCTCGCGGTGTCGGTCTCGGTCTTGGACGCGGTGAACGTGCACGGGCTGGCGGTGCCGGTGCACGTGCCGCCCGACCAGCCCGTGAAGCGGCTGCCGGTTGCCGCGCTGGGCGCGATCGTGATCGCGTCGCCGACGTAGGTGAGGCAGTGCGCCGCGTTCGTGCACGCCGCGACGGCGTTTGAGTCGCTCACGGTGGCGCTGCCGCTGCCGCCCCCGGCGCTCGCTGCGTAGGTCGCGACAGGCGTGCCGTTCAGGGCGTCGACCTGGGCGGTGCTGAGCGCCGCCTGGTAGAGCTGGAGGTCGGACACCGAGCCGTCGAGGAAGTTGGTGTAGCCGCCGTCGAACTGGCCGCGGCCGATCGAAAGGTTGCCCGTGCCCTGCCAGGCCGAGGTGTAGGGGGCGGTGCCGTCCTCGGTTCCGTTGACATAGATCTCCAGCTGGCCGGCGGAGATGTCGTCGACGCCGACGACGTGGTACCAGGTGTTGGCGGTCGGCTTGACGCCGGAGTTGGCGTACACGGCGTTCCCGTTGGAGTTGTCGGTCGTGTAGCGCAGGAACAGCAGTGTTCCCGTGTACTGGTTGAGCTGCAGGAAGAAGCTGCTCAACGTGGTGCTGTTCGGGCTGGCGCTGCCGTCGACGCTCGCGATCGTCTGGTAGCCGGTGGTGGCGGCGAACTTCACCCACGCCGACACGGTGAAGCTCTGCGCGGTGTTTACGACCGGCTTGGAGTACGACACGACGCCGGTCGTGTTGCCGTTCAGCGCGATCGCCGGCGCGCCGCCCGGACCGCTCGTCCACGACGCGCCGCTTCCGAGCGTGCCGGTGTTCCCGTTGCCGGAGCTGTCCGCCGTCGTGCTGCCACTGCCCTCGAGCATCGGCCAGTGCCCGGCGAGCGCCGGCAGCGTGACCGCCGCCTGGGTGATCGCCACGGCCGCGAAGACGCCGGCCAGCGATGCGCCGAGCGCAAGCAGGATGGCCATCTTCCTGACCCTCCGCGGGCGCGTTCGCCGCTGCCCCGAACCGTTGGGCCTGCCGCTCATGAACGCTGTCATCGCGGCGAAAGCCGCCCTTGAAATCCTGCTCCCGCTCATGAACATGCCCTGTCCTTTAGCACCGCGCCTCCGTGAGGAATTCGTGCAGGTTAGCCCACCACCACACTAGGGCGAGAGGTGGGGTAACCGCCGGTTGAAACGTCACCCGGAGTGGGGTGAAAAACCCCCCAAGGCCGGAATTGACCGCGGGCGCTCGCGCCGCTGATCCTCCCTTGAGGAATCACCTGTAGCGTTCGCGCGCGGTGGCCTCGAGTGTCGTCACACGCGCGCTCACGAAGCGCTTCGGGCCGCGGCTCGCAGTCGACGGGGTCGACATCGAGTTGCCCGCCGGCGTGGTCAGCGGGTTCGTCGGACCCAACGGCGCCGGCAAGACGACGACGATCCAGCTGCTGCTGGGCCTCTGCCGGCCGACCAGCGGCACCGCGGAGGTCCTCGGGCGCCCGATCAGCGACCCGGCCTCATACCTCGGGCGCGTCGGCGCGCTGATCGAGGCCCCGTCTTTTTATCCGACCCTTTCGGGTCGACGTAATCTCGAAGTGCTGACGCGCCTCGGCCGCATCGATCGCGGCCGCATCGCGGAGGTGCTGGCGATGGTCGAGCTGAGCGACCGCGCCAACGACTTCGTGCGCGCGTACTCGCTCGGGATGAAGCAGCGACTCGGCGTCGCCGCCGCCCTGCTGCCGAACCCCGAGCTGTGCATCCTCGACGAGCCGACCAACGGCCTCGACCCGGCGGGCATCCGCGAGATGCGAAACGTGATGCGCGGACTTGCCGACCGCGGCATCACGGTGTTCGTCTCGAGCCACCTGCTCGCCGAGATCGAGGCGGTCTGCGACCACCTCGTGATGATCGACAACGGCCGGATCGTCTTCCAGGGCGGGGTGGAGGGGCTGATCGAAGCCCAGCAGTCCGACATCGTGGCGACGCCCGAGCACGAGGCCGACACGCAGGCGCTGGCCGCGCTGTGCACCGCCTCGGGCCGCCTTGCGCGCGTCGTCGGCGGCGACGTGCACGTTCAGGCGCCCGCGGAGTGGGCCGCCGAGCTCAACCGCGCCGCGATGGGGGCGGGCATCACGCTGCGCGGCCTCGCGGTGCAGCGCGCGTCACTGGAGCAGGCGTTCTTCGCGATCACCGAGGGCGAGCCCGACGGGGGCGGCGAGGACGCCTGATGCTCGGCGCGTACTCCAGCGAGTGGATCAAGCTGCGCCGTCGGGCGATGCTGCTGTGGGGGCTCGGCGGCGGCCTCTTCTTCGCCCTGATCGCCACCGTCTTCACGATCGAGCGGGCCGTGAAGAACCCGACCCTGTTTCCGTTGCGCCGCGGGCGCATCAGCTTCTACGAGCTGGAGCAGCCGACCGGCCTGGTCCACGGCGTCACCGACATCAGCACGCTGATCGGGATCGTCGCGCTGTGTTTGTTCGCCGGCGCCTTCGCCACCGAGTACAGCCAGGGCACGATGCGCAACCTGCTGGTGCGGGAGCCGCGGCGCGTGCAGCTGCTGAGCGGCAAGTTCCTGGCGCTCGTCACCTTCATCGGCATCGCCGTCGTGCTCGAGATCGCGCTCGCCTGCGCGGTCGCTTTCATCCTTGCGCCGGGCCGGGGCATCACCACCAGCGCCTGGAGCTCGAGCACCGGCGTCAACGACCTGCTGCAGGCGACGCTCCACGTGTTCCTGGCCTCGGTCGGATACGGCATGCTCGGCGCCGCGGCGGGCGTGCTGCTGCGCTCGCCGGGCGTGGCGATCGGCGCAGCCGTCGCCTACATCGTCGCGATCGAGGGGATCGTCGTCGGCGCGATCTGGTCAAACGGCGATCGCTGGCTGCCCGGCCAGCTGCTCAGCGCGATCGCCCACGGCGGCACGAGCGACTCCTCCTACCACCACTCGCTGGTCACCGTCGCCGTCTACGTGGTGCTGATCGCGGTCGGCACGCTCGCCGTCTTCAGGCGCCGCGACGCCTAGCTGGTCTCAGTCGGTGATCAGCACGTGTCCGGGCTGGGCGGCGACCCGCTCGATCCAGCCGCCGATCGCCGGGTAGCGGGAGAGGTCGAACCCGCCCTCGCCCGCCACGTGCGTGTATGCGTACAGGGCGATGTCGGCCAGCGTGTAGCGCCCGCCGACTAGAAAGTCGGCGCCGCGCAGGGCGCGGTCGAGCGCGTCGAGCGCACGGTAGCCGCCCTGCCGCTTGGCCTCGACCTCGGCGGCCGGAGGAGGCGAGGCCGAGAATTCGGCCCAGAAGCGCACCACCGCGATCGTCGGCTCGAGGTCGTACTGCTCGAAGCACAGCCACTGCAGCACCTTCGCGCGCTCGAAGCGGTCCTCGGGCAGATATGGCGTGCCCTCGGCGAAGTACCAGATGATCGCGTGGGATTCTGCGAGCGCGCGGCCGTCGTCGAGGATCAGCGTCGGCACGCGCAGCGCCGGGTTCAGCTCGCCCAGGATCTGCGGGCGGTCCGAGCGGTCGACGACGCTGAGCTCGCGACGCTCGTAGGGGAGGCCGAGGTGCGCGAACAGCTGGCGGACCTTGTAACAGTTGCCGGAGACCGCCGAGTCGTAGAGGAGCATCGCCGCAGTCTAGGAAACCGGCAGCGTCGGCGCGAGCCGCGCGCCCCGTGCCGGCGCAGGCGCGGCGGCGGTCCGCGATAATCGTCCGGTGGGGTCCGTTCCGGTTCGCGGCGGTTGCCTCTGCGGCGCCGTGCGCTTCGAGCTGAGTGAACCGCCGCGCGAGGCGGGCTACTGCCACTGCACGCGCTGCCAGCGGCGGACCGGCACCGCAGCCTCGGCGCAGGCGCGGATCGACGGGCGGACGTTTCGGTTGACGGCGGGCGAGCGGGAGCTGGGTGCATGGCGGCACCCGGACGGCGGGTTCGAGAAGTGCTTCTGCGTCCGCTGCGGCTCGCACCTGTTCAGCCGCAACCCCGACGAGCTCACGCAGATGAGCATTCGCATGGCCGCCTTCGACGAGGATCCCGGCGTCCGCCCGAGCTGGCGGACGTTCGTCGCCTACGCCGCGCCGTGGGAGCCGATCCCCGACGACGGGCTGCAGCGCCATCAGGAGGGCCGGCCGCGCTGAGCCTCGGCGCGGATCACCACGGCGACCGCGAGGACGATGATCGCGCCGCCGATCAGCGTGATCGCCGTGATCGGCTCGCCCAGGATCAGCGCTCCCAGCGCCACGGCGACGACCGGGTTCACGTACGCGTAGGTCGAGATCTGTGAGATCGGCGCGTGCTGGAGCAGCCACACGTAGGCGGTGAACGCCAGGATCGAGCCGACCAGCGCGAGGTAGGCCAGCGCCACCAGCGAGTCGGCTGAGGCGTGCAGCGTCAGCTCGCTCCAGCGTTCGCCGGCCAGCGGGCTGATCGCCGCCAGCACGCCGCCGCCGATCAGCATCTCGATCGCCGTGCCCGCCGCGGCGTCGGCCGGCATCGGCAGGCGACCCGACAGCCACGACCCGAGCGCCCAGCACGCGGCGGCGCCGACGACCAGGAGCATGTGCGGGACGCTCACGCCCTGCTGCGCTCCACCGCGCGCCACCAGCAGGCCGACGCCGATGAACCCGATCGCCAGCCCGGCCAGCGTGGCGCGTCGCGGACGGTCGCCGGCCGCTGTGCGGATCACGAGGATCCACAGCGGAACGGATGCGACCAGCAGCGCCGCGAGCCCCGAGGGGACGTGGCGTTCGGCGTAGGTGACGCCACCGTTGCCGGCGGCCAGCAGCAGCACGCTCACCACCGCCAGTGACGCGAGCTCGCGCGGCGCGACGCGCGGCAGACGGCCTCGCAGCGCGACAAGCGCGACGACCATCAGGCCGCCGGCGGCGAGGTAGCGGACGCCGGCGCCGAGGAACGGCGGGATCGTACGGTCCATCACGCGGATCCCGAGGTAGGTCGACCCCCACGCGACGTAGACGATCGAGAGGGCCACCCACACGCCCCGGACCGGCGGAGCCGGCGGCCCCACGCGTGTCCCGGTCCCGTCCGGCTCGCCGGCCTGCGGTGTCGCCTCGCTCACTCGCGCAGCATGCCGCAGGGCGCCGTCGGATGGCGCCTAACGCTCGCGCCGCGACCACTCGAAGCGGTCCCGGCTCGGCCGGTCGCCGCAGGGTCGAGGAAGTGCCCAGACCCCCGGAAACTGGTGGTTTTTCTCACCAAACGGCAATGCGCCGCCGTTGCAGACGTTATCTTGCCAATGCTTACGCATCGGCAAGCGCGGTGTTGCGAACCGCTCCGGCACGAAGCACGACCGGAGCCCGTGTCACACGGCGCCGGCATCAATCATCGAAACAGGCTGCACGGCCGCGGAGGTAGCACCGGATGAGCGTCAGGGACTCGACGGCGGGGGCCAGCACACTGTTCTCTCGCGGCCGGCGCGGCGCCCACGCGGCGGCGGTGCCGTCCGCGGCGACGATCACGGTCGTGATCCCGACGCTCGACGAGGCGGCGAACCTGCCGCACGTGATGGCGCGCATCCCCGCGATCGTCGACGAGATCATCCTCGTCGACGGCCACTCCAAGGACGACACGATCGATGTCGCGCGCACGATCCGGCCCGAGGTCCGCGTCGTGATGCAGGACGGCCGCGGCAAGGGCAACGCCCTCGCCTGCGGCTTCGCCGCAGCCACCGGCGACATCATCGTGATGCTGGACGCCGACGCGTCCAACGACCCGGCAGAGATTCCGGCCTTCGTCGGCGCGCTGCTGGACGGGAGCGACTTCGCCAAGGGCTCGCGGTTCGCTCCGGGCGGCGCAAGCACCGACATCACGCCGGTGCGGTCGTTCGGCAACCGGATGCTCGTGCACGCGGTGAACGTGCTGTTCGGGACTCGCTACACGGACCTCTGCTACGGCTACAACGCGTTCTGGCGCCATTGCCTGCCGGACATGCACGTGACCTGCGACGGCTTCGAGGTCGAGACGCTGATCCACGTTCGCGTGGCCCGCGCCCGCCTTTCGGTGACGGAGGTGCCGTCGGTGGAGCACGAGCGTCTGTACGGCGAGAGCAAGCTCAGCGCCGTGCGCGACGGCTGGCGAATCCTGCGGATGATCGCCCGGGAGCGCGTCCGTCGCGACCGTGCGCGCCACCACGCCGACGGCTGGCGTCCGGACTTCCGCGAGCTCCCGCCGCTTGGCGCCGAGCGGAGCGCGATCGCGCTCAGCTCACGCGAACCGAGCCACCTGGACGACCGTCACCCGCATCTGCAGCGGCTGCAGACGCAACAGGCTGACCTCTCGCCCGCCGGCTGAGTTGACCACCACGACGCCCACCCACGACCGCCCGCCGCGCCGGGCTCGTCCCCGGACGTCCTACAGGGTCGGCATCGACCTGGTGTCCGTCGCCGCCGTGGAGGAGTCGATCCGCGTCCACGCCGGGCGCTATCTTAGGCGCGTGTACACCAGCCGTGAGCTGCGTGAGTGCGCGACGGGGGGTGGCGCCCCCGACCCCCGCCGGCTCGCGGCGCGTTTCGCCGCCAAGGAGGCGGCAATGAAGGTGCTGCGCGTGGGCGATGAGCCGCTGGCGTGGCGGACGATCGGGGTGCGCTCGGACCGCTTCGGAAGCCCGTCGATCGAGCTGACCGGCGCCGCGGGGGAGCTCGCGCGCCGGCGCGGCTTCGAGGCGCTGGACGTGAGCCTCACACACGAGGGTCCATACGCCGCGGCTGTCGTCCTGGCACAGGTGCGTGGAGCATCTTGAGCGACGATCCGCGCCCCGTGATCCGCGAGGTGATTCGCGAGCACGCCCGGCTCCCGGTCGACGTCGACACGCTGAGCGACGATGCCGACCTGTTCGCTGCCGGCATGACCTCGCACGCGAGCGTGAACCTGATGCTCGCACTCGAGGATGCCTTCGACCTCGAGTTCCCCGACCGGATGCTGACGCGCGGCGTGTTCGACAGCGTGTCAGCGATCGCCGCCGCGATCGCGGAGCTGACCGCCCCGGGGGACCCCGCCGATTCGCCGTCCTCCGGTGGCGGAACGTGACCGGCGGCTGCACGCGATGAACGGCGGCGCGGGCCCCGAGCACGCTCTGCTGGAGGAGGTGCGGCGGATCTCCGACGAGGTGGCCGCTCCGGCCGCCGAGCAGGTCGACCGCGACGCCCGCTTCCCGGCCGAGGCGCTCGACGCGCTGCGCGACGCGCGCGCGCTGTCTGCCGCCGTGCCGCGCGAGCTCGGCGGCGGCGGAGCGACGCTCGAGGAGATCGCGCGCTGCTGCTTCGAGCTGGGACGCCGCTGCAGCTCGACGGCGATGGTCTTCGCGATGCACCAGATCCAGGTGATCACGATCGCGCGGCACCTGGACGGCTCGCCCTGGTATGAGGCCTACCTGCGCGACGTGGACCGCGAGCAGCGCCTGATCGCCTCGGCGACCTCCGAGATCGGGACGGGCGGCGACATGAGCCGCTCGATCGCGGCCGCCACGCCGGCGCCGGACGGCGAGCTGAGCTTCGAGAAGCAGGCCCCGACGGTCAGCTACGGCGCGCACGCCGACGACCTCTTCACGACGCTTCGGCGCGCCGAAGACGCCGAGCCGGGTGACCAGATCCTGGTGCTCACGAAGGCCGGCCAGGCAGAGTTCGAGCCGTCCGGCGCGTGGGACACGCTCGGAATGCGCGGGACGTGCTCCCCGGGGTTCGTCGTCCGTGCCCGCTTCGCTCCCGAACAGGTGCTGCCGGCGCCGTTCTCGGAGGTCATGAACCGCTCGATGGTGCCGCTGTCGCACATCCTGTGGTCGCACGTGTGGCTCGGCATCGCGACGGACGCGTTCGAGCGGGCTCGCGCGTTCCTGCGCGCCAGCGCGCGGCGGCGGCCGGGCGAGCCGCTGCCGGCAGCGGCAAGGCTCTCGCACGTCATGGCGGAGCTGACCCTGCTGCGCGGCGAGGTCTCGCAGGCGCTCGCCGACTTCCAACTCGACGACGCCGCCGGCGGTGACCGGCTGATGACGATGGGAAGCGTCCTGCGCTACAACAATCTCAAGCTCGCGGCCTCCGAGCACGCTCCCAGCGTGTGCGCGGGGGCGCTCGAGGTGGTCGGCATCGTCGGCTATCGCAACGACACGCCCTACAGCGTCGGACGCCACCTGCGCGACGCTCTCTCCGCGCGCCTGATGGTCGCCAACGAGCGCCTGCACGCCACCGACGCCGCGCTTCTGCTGATCGCCAAAGAGGTCTGATGAGCGAGCTGCGCCGGGCCACCGCGGATCAGGCGGCCTTCCGCGACGAGCTCGTCGCCCGCGGCCTGATCATCGCCAGCGGCGTTCCCGGGCTCCACGGCTGGGGCGCCGTGTTCGAGGATCTGCGCACGCGCCTCGACGCGCTGATCACGGCGGCGGCGCAGGCGGACGCTCCCGAAGCGATGCGCTTTCCACCGCTCCTGCCGCGCCGCCAGATCGAAGCGATCGGCTACCTGCATTCCTTCCCGCATCTGGTGGGCACCGTCTTCGCCTTCGAGGGCGGCGAGGAGGAGGCGCTCGGCCAGAGCGAGCGCGCCCACCGCCACGAGGACTGGAGCGAGTTCCAGCGGATGACCGACCTCGCGCTGGTGCCGGCCGCCTGCTACCCGGTCTACCCAGCGGTCGCCGCTCGCGGTCCGCTGCCGCCCGGAGGCATCGTCGTCGACGCCGGCGGCGCCTGGGTCTACCGTCACGAGCCCTCGGAGGACCCGGCCCGCCTGCAGATGTTCCACCAGCGCGAGATCGTGCGCCTGGGCGCGCCCGATGAGGTCCGCGCCTGGCGCGACGGCTGGTGCGAACGGGGTCTGGAGCTGCTACGCGGGCTCGGTCTCGGTGCGGAGCGCGACCGCGCGACCGACCCGTTCTTCGGGCGTGGCGGGCGGATGCTCGCCGCCAACCAGCGAAGCCAGGAGCTGAAGCTCGAGCTGCTCGTGCAGATCGCCGGCGATGAGCCGACCGCGGTGGCCTCCTTCAACTACCACCAGGAGCACTTCAGCGGCACCTACGGCCTCACGCTCGCCGACGGAGGCACCGCTCACACGGCCTGCCTCGGCTTCGGCCAGGAGCGGATCGTGCTCGCCCTGCTGCGCACCCACGGATTCGAGCCGGATGGATGGCCGGCCGAGGTGCGGCGAAGGCTGTGGCCATCGTGAGCACGACGCGGACCGGCGCCTATCGCAGCCTGCTCGGCCTCGACGCGGCCACCTACCGGCCGCACGCCGTCCACGGCAGTGACCGGACCTACATGGAGTCCAACTGCTACACGGACATCATCATCGAGCTGCTGCACGGGCGCGGCGACGAGCCGCTCGCCGCCCTCGGCTGCCTCGTGCGAACCGATTTCGAGGGCGACCAGTGGACGTTCTTCAAGCCGCCGCCGGAGGACCTCGAGTCGCTGTTCGGCATCGACATCCACGAGATGCAGCCCTACCGTCCGCTGCCGTTGCAGATCGCCGAGCAGATCGACGCGGGCCGCACGATCATCGTCGAGCTCGACTCCTGGTACATGCCGGACACGGCTTCGACCAGCTACCGCAGCGAGCACGTCAAGAGTTCGGTCGTCGCCGAGGCGATCGACCTCGAACGCGGATGGCTGCGCTACTTCCACGGGACCGGCCTGTACGAGCTCGACGGCGACGACTACGCCGGCATCTTCCATCTCGACCGCGAGCCCGCGCCGGACATCCTCCCGCCGTACACCGAGCTCGTGCGCTTCGACGCCGGTCCGCGCCTCGCCGGCGCCGAGCTGCGCGAAGCCGCCCGCGTGTCGCTGCGCCGCCATCTCGCGCACCGTCCCGCCACGGACCCGTTCGAGCGCTTCTCCGAGCAGCTGACGCGCGAGCTTCCGGTCCTGCTCGAGTCCGGTCCGGAGGCCTACCACGCCTACGCGTTCGCGACCGTCCGCATGGTCGGGGCCGCGTTCGAGCTCGCCGCCTCGGCTGTCGAGTGGCTGCTCGGCGCGGAGGCGGATCCGTCGGTGCGCGCGATGAGCGGGATCGTCGAGGGCTGCAAGGTGCTCGGCTTTCGCCTCGCGCGCCGGCGCCCGTTCGACCCTCGGCCGATGCTCGAATCGCTGAGCGAGTGCTGGCTCCAGGCGATCTCGGCGCTGGAGCAGGGCACCGGATAGCACCGGCCGGGAGCGCGCGATGAAACCCGCCCACCTACCGAGGGTCAGCGTCGAGGGCCACGAGGTCGCGCTGCTGAGCGACGGATGGGAGGCCGCCGCGTCGGAGCCCGGAGTCGTCGCTGACGCAAGCGGCCTGGCGGATCTCGACTGGCTGCCCGCGACCGTCCCGGGCGGCGCCGCGGAGGTCCTGTCGGGGCCGGACGTGCCGCGCTGGGACGTCGCGAGCGCTTCCGTCGACGAGTGCGACTGGTGGTTTCGGCGCCGCCTGCGCCTCGCTCCGGTCGAGGCCGACGAACAGCTCGTGCTCGTCTTCGAGGGGCTCGCGACGGTGGCGGAGGTCTACCTGAACGGCCGGCGCATCGCGGAGAGCGACTCGATGTTCGAGGCGCTGGCGGTTGACGTCGGGGCGCTGGTGGGCGAGGACGATGAGCTCGTGGTCCGCTTCCGCGCGCTCGCGCCGCTGCTGCGCGTGAGCCGGCGCCCCCGGGCGCGCTGGCGAACACGCCTGGTCGCCGACAGCGGATTGCGGTTCTTCCGGACGATGCTCATGGGTCGAGCGCCCGGCTTCCCGACCGGGCCGCCGCTCGTCGGTCCGTGGCGTCCCGTGCGCGTCGAGCGGCGCCGCGCGCTCACCGTGCGCAGCCTTGATCTGCGACCACGGATCCGCGACGACGCGGGCGTGCTCGGCGTGAAGCTGCAGCTGGAGGCGCTCGGGGCGCCGGCGCCGGCGACGGTGACGGTTGAGCTCGAGGGACGGGCCGGCACCCACCGCCTCGAACTGGCGCTGGATCGCGAGGGCGACGTGTTCACGGCCCAGGGAGAGCTGTCGGTCGGGGAGGTCGCGCGCTGGTGGCCGCACACGCACGGCGAGCCGGTTCTCTACTCGGTGCGGTTGCTGGTCCACCGCGACGGAGAAACGCTCGCGATCGACGGCGGGCGTGTCGGCTTCCGCGAGCTCGATGGGGGGGAGCGGCTCGAGGAGGACGGCCTGCGGCTGCTGGTCAACGGCGTGGCCGTGTTTGCCCGGGGTGTCGTCTGGACTCCGCTCGAGTTTGCCGACGTCGCGCCGTCGCCGGCGGCGCTGCGCGAGACGCTCGAGTCGATCCGCGCGGCCGGCATGAACATGGTGCGCATACCGGGCGTCGCGGCGTACGAGTCGGAGACCTTCCACGACCTCTGCGACGAGCTCGGAATCCTCGTCTGGCAGGACTTCATGTTCGCGAATCTCGACTACCCCGAGAGCGACGCAGACTTCCTCGACACCGTCGCTCGCGAGGTCCGCGCCGTCCTGGCAGCGATCGCGGGGCGCCCGAGCCTGGCCGTCGTGTGTGGGTCCGCCGAGATCGCCCAGCAGGTGGCGATGCTCGGGCTGGATCCCCAGCTGGCAAACGGCCCGCTGTTCGGCGAACTGATCCCTGGGCTCGTCCGCGACGCCGAGCTCGACGCCGTCTACGTTCCGTCGACGCCGTGGGGGGGCGACCTCCCGTTTCGTCCCGACCGCGGAACCGCGCATTACTGGGGCGTCGGCGGCTACCTCCGCCCGCTCAAGGACGCGCGGCTCGCGGACGTGCGCTTCGCCGCCGAATGCCTCGCCTTCGGCAACGTGCCGGAGCAGGCGGCACTCGGCGAGCTCGCCGAGGGCCCGGCCGCCGAGTCGCCCTCGCGCCGGGAGCTGTGGAAGGCCGGCGTGCCGCGTGACGTCGGGGCGGCCTGGGACGCCGACGACGTGCGCGACCACTATCTCGCGGAGCTGTTCGACGTGGACCCCGCCGCACTGAGCCGCGGGGATCGCGAACGCTACGTGGAGCTTTCGCGCGAGGTCACCGGCGAGGTCATGGCCGAGGTGCTCGGCGAATGGCGCCGCGGCCGATCGGCATGCGGCGGGGCGCTCGTGCACTGGCTTCGCGACATGCGCCCCGGCGCCGGCTGGGGGCTGCTGGACCACCGCGGCCAGGCGAAGGCCGCCTACCACCACGTGCGGCGCGTACTTGCCCCGGTGGCGGTCTGGAGCACCGACGAGGGCCTCGGCGGCATCGCCGTGCACGCGGCCAACGACGGGCCGGCGGCGCTGGCGGTCCGTCTGCGGGTTGCCCTCTACCGCGACTGGGAGCTGGCGGTCGGCGAGGCCGCGGTCGAGTTCGAGCTCCCGCCCCATGGCGTCAGCGAGCACAACGTCGAGAGCCTGCTCGGCCGCTTCGCCGACGTCTCCTGGGCGTACCGCTTCGGCCCTGCCGCACAGGACGTGGTCGTGCTCAGCCTCGAGCGGCCGGCCCGCGACGGCGGCGAACTGCTCTCCCAGGCCTTCCGCCTGCCGGCCGGGCGCCCGCTCGCGCGCGAAACGCAGGAGCATCTCGGGCTGTGCGCCACCGTATCGCCGGGTGAGCGCGGCGTCAGCATTCTGTCGGTGCGCACGCGGCGCTTCGCGTACGGTGTGAGGGTGCAGATTCCGGGGTTCGATCCGGCCGATGATGCGTTCTCGCTCGAGCCCGGCGGCGAGCGGCGCATCGCCCTGAGACCCACCGGCGGCGAGCATCCTGGCGCCGACGGATCGCTCACCGCTCTCAACCTCAGCGGTCGGGTGCCGATCATGTTTGCGAACGTTCAATGACGGACTCGCCTAACACCAAGGGCGGCGGCGAGTCGCTGCCCCCGCACGGGCGCGCTCTCTACCTTGCGCTCGCGCCGGATCCGCTGTTCGCGATCCTGCATGCGCCGGTCGGCGCGGCCGGCCCGTGGCCGCTCGGCGTCCTCGTGTGTCCGCCGTTCGGCTGGGACGAGCTGAGCGCGCATCGAAGCCTGCGCGTCCTCGCCGGCGAGCTCGCCGAGGCCGGGATCCCGGCGCTGCGGTTCGACCTGCCCGGAAGCGGCGACAGCGGTGGCTCGCCCCGCGATCCGCGGCGGTTGGATGCGTGGACGGACGCCGTGGCCGGCGCCGCTCGATGGCTTCACTCGGAGGCCGGCTGCGAGCGCATCGTGGCGATCGGCATCGGGCTCGGCGGGATGCTCGCCTGTCGGGCGGTCGCGCAGGGCGCGTCGATCGACGACCTGGTGCTCTGGGCCGTGCCCGCTCAGGGAAGCGTGCTGGTTCGCGAGATGCGGGCGTTCGCGCGCCTCGCCGAGGCCGAGGTCAACCGGGGACGCGTGACGAAGGCGCAGCCGCGCCGCGACGAGCACGCCGCCGAGGAGGCGGCCGGCGACATGAACGTCGCCGGCTTCATCCTGACCGCCGAGACCGTCGCCGAGGTGGAGGGGCTCGACCTGACCGCGCTGAGCGTCCCCGACGCCGCCCGGCGCCGGGTGCTGCTGCTCGGACGTGACTCGCGTGCGGCCGACCGGCGCCTCCGCGAGCATCTCGAGCGCTCCGGTGCGGCGGTCACGGTCTCCGACGGCTCGGGATACAGCTCGATGATGGTCGACCCGTACCTGGCGCAGATCCCGCGCGCGGTGTTCGCCCGCGTGCTCGCGTGGCTGGCCGAGCCGGCGAATCCGGCGACGGGCGACGAGCGCGCACCGGCAGCCGAACCGCCTTCGGAGCCGGTCGCGGTGGCTGCGCCGGCCGTGGTCGAACGCCACGCCATCGACCTGCACGTGGGCGACGCGGTGGTGCGCGAGACGCCCTTCGACGTCGGCTTCGAGGGCGGGCAGCTGTCGGGGGTGCTGAGCGAGCCGGTGTCCGCGGCGGAGGCCGATCTGTGCGTCGTCCTGCTCAACGCCGGAGCCGTCAGGCGCATCGGCACGCAGCGCATGTGGGTCGAGCTGGCGCGCCGCTGGGCAGCGCGTGGCGTGCCCACGCTGCGCTTCGACGTGGTTGGTGTGGGGGACTCCGACGGCGAGGAGGAGAGCTACTCACGACGCAGCGCGTTCCAGCGACGCGAGTTCGCCAGCCAGGTGATCGCCGCCTTCGACGAGCTCGAACGGCGGGGCCTCCCAGGCGCCTTCCACCTGGTCGGGATCTGCTCGGGCGCCTACTGGGGCGTCCACGCGGGGCTCGAGGACAAGCGCGTGCGCGGACTGTCGCTGCTGAACCTGCTCGCCTTCTTCTGGAGCCCGGAGCTCGGCGCCGTGAGAGACGCGCGCCGCGCGCGCACGCTGCTGGCCGAACGCGAGCTCGGGACGGTGCTTCGCATCGTCGCGACCGACCGTTGGCGGCTGACGCGCATGGCGCGGACGAAGCTGCAGCGGGCGCGATCGCGTCATCGCGGCGACGACGTGAAGGACCACTTCGATCAGCAGGTGATCGAGACGCTGGATCTGATGCGCGAGCGGGACATGCAGGTTCAGCTGCTGCTGTCCCTGGAGGAGCCGCTGTTTGACGACTTCGTCGCCAACGGCCTGATCGAGCGCCTCGACGAGTGGCCGAACCTGCAGCTGGAGCGGATTCCGACCGCTGAGCACATCTTCCGCCCGCTGTGGTGCCAGCGTTACGTGCACGCGTTCCTCGACGGGGCGATCGAGCGCACGCTGCAGCACCCCGCGCCGCCCTCGGACGCCCAGCGCGCCGCCGGCTCGATCGTCGACTAGGCAGACAGCCTGGCCAACCGGGCGGATCGCCGACTGCCCGCGAGGGCCGAGGCACCCCGGCGTTCGACGCGAACTCTCGCTCAACGCGAAACCGCGGTCCAGGACCGCGGCCTGTGATGCGCGCCGCAGAGCCGGCGGTTCAGTGCTGCCAGACGCGAATGTCGTCAATGCGCAGCGTCGCCGGAGCCTGGATCGGACCGCCGAACTGGCCGTCCACGGCGAGGTCTGCGATCAGGTACATCGGCGATCCCGTGATGCCGCTCGTGACCGAGCCGACCGGCACGCCGTCGTAGTACCACGTCACGCTGCCCGGTTCCCAGTCGGCGCCGAAGGTGTGCCAGCCGCCGGCGTAGCTGCCGGCGCAGCCACCGGGGCCGCCGGAGGAGTCGTGGAAGTGCCAGCAGGCCTGTCCGCCGAGTCCCTCGACCAGGTCGAGCTCGCCGGTCGACGGCCAGTTGTAGCCGACCGCCCAGACGCCGGGCCAGTCGACGCCGGTGCCGGATCCGGGCAGCCACACGCGGGTCTCGATGAATCCGTAGGTGAAGTTGAACTTGTTGCGGGTCGTGATCATCCCGCTGTCGTATGGCTCGCTGACGGTGTTGGGGCCGCCGGCCAGCTGACAGTTCTGCTGGGCGTCCGCGGTGAGGTTGAGGTCGAGCTCGCCGCCGTTCTCGACCACGTGCGTGGGGTCGTAGCACTCCTGCTCCTCGGTGTTCATCGGGCCGGTGATGCCCGTTCCGAGCCACCCCGTCGACCAGCTCGAGGTGTCGAGCGACGTCGCGTCGAACTCGTCATCGAAGATCGAATGCCAGCTGCCCGGGTCGCCAAGCGGCCCTGACGCGTCGGTTGTGGCGGGCGTGCTCGAGTCGGAGGAGCCGCTGGAGCCGGAGGAGCCGGAGGAGCCGCTCGACCCGGACGAGCCGCTGGACCCGCTGGAGCCGGCGGACCCCGACGATCCGCTCGCGCCGCTCGCGCCGGTTGAACCCGTCGAACCGGTGGAGCCGATGGTCCCGCTGGCGCGCGTGACGCCGGAGCCGACCTTCGCCTTGGGCTGTGGCTGCAGGGTGGGAGCCGACAACGAGGATCCGTCGGGCGCGGTGTTGCCGCTGGTGGCGCTCAGCGGGCGAAGCCGGTCGACCGTCACCGCGAGCTGCGGTGCGACGCGAGCGGCGGTTGCGCGGATCACGAGCATGCGCCGGGAGACCGCCAGCTGGACGGTGATCGCTGCGCTTCGGTCGCGGCCCGTGGTCCTGATCCGGCGGGCCACGCTTCCGACCGTCAGCCTGACGAGCGTTGCCCGTGAGGAGCGGGTCCTGACCGACACGCGAACCCGATACACGCCCGTCGCCTGAAGGCGCTCGTTCAGCAGCGCCGTCGGCAGCTCGCCGATCGTCGCCGAAACGTGCAGAGGCGCCCGCCGACCAATGGGAAACGCCGTCGCTCCGATCGGCAGTGCGGCCCCACCGAGCGCCAGTGTGACAAGGGCTGCGGTGAGGGAGCGGGAGCGGGTCACACTCCTCTAGTCGGTCGCTCAGCGCCCCCTGTTCTCGGTTGTCCGCAGACCTCGACGTCTGTTCGATGCGCGCGTGGGGTGATCGAGCGATCGGTGGCCCGAACGTCCAGTACCGCGCTGTCCGGGGCCGCTGCCCATCGCCGGCGAGGGTCGACCGACCGCCTACGGCCTCGACGCGATCACGGCGTTCACGCAGCGTCGAACCCGGCGAGACGGCCGGTCACGGCGTTACGATCCCCGCTGACGTGACCGCCATCTCCTCCGACGATGGGGCGGGCGAGCCGGTCCGCCGGCTCCGTGTGCTGATCGTCACCCCGCGCTGCCTGCCCGACATCGGTGGCGTCGAGAATCACGTGCACGCGGTGGCGACGCGGCTTGCCGCGAGCGGAGGCGCCGAGGTCACGGTGCTGACGACGGATCTCGACGGCGGCCTGCCCGCCTCGGACCACTACGGGGCCGCCGCGGTGCGCCGTGTGCGCGCGCACCCCCGCGGGCGCGACTGGAGGCTTGCGCCGGGGATCGTCCCGGTGATCGCCCGCGGCGGCTGGGACGTCGTCCACGTTCAGTCCTACCACACGTTTGTCGCGCCGCTCGCGATGGCGACCGCCGCGTCGCGGCGGGTCCCGTATCTGCTGACGTTCCACGGCGGTGGGCACTCGGACCGCGTGCGCCACGGTGTCCGCGGACTGCAGCGCGCGCTGCTGCGCCCACTGCTCAGCCGGGCGGCCGCGCTCATCGCCACCGCTCAGTTCGAGCTGGACGAGTACCCGGCGGCGCTGCGGATCCCGGCCTCGCGTTTCGTCCTCATTCCGAACGGGTTCGACCTGCCGGCCGTCTCCGAGCTCGGCGACGGGGGCAGGGAGGAGGCGGCAGGTGGGCCGCTGATCGTCTCGCTCGGTCGTCTCGAGCGCTACAAGGGACACCAGCATGTGATCGCCGCGCTGCCCCACGTGCTGGCCGCAGTGCCGGCTGCCAGGCTCTGGGTTGCCGGCAGCGGTCCGTACGAGTCGGCCCTGCGCGCGCAGGCGCTCGCGCTCGGCGTGGACGACGCGGTCGAGATCAGCGCCGTGCCGCTCGGCGATCGCGTGGGAATGGCGCGCCGGCTCTCGCAGGTCGACCTGGCCATCACGCTGAGCGAGTTCGAGACGCACCCGATGGCGGCGCTCGAGGCGCTCTCGCTCGGGCGTCCGCTGCTGGTCGCGACTGGGTCGGGTCTCGGCGAGCTCGCCGACCGGGGTCTCGCGCGCTCGATCGAGGTCTCATCAGGCCCCGAGCAGATCGCCGCCGCGATCCTGCGGGAGCTGAGCGACCCGCTCGTCCCGGCGGAGGTCTCGTTCCCCACCTGGGATGAGTGCGCAGCGCAGCTGCTGGCGCTCTACCGGCGAATCGCGGGGCGAGCGAATTGAGGATCCTGATGCTGGCTCAGTTCTACGCACCCGTGATCGGCGGCGAGGAACGGCTGACCGAGTCGCTGTCCGTGGCGCTCGCGCGGCGAGGACACGAGGTCGCCGTGGCCACGCTGCGCCAGCCAGGCCAGCGCGCCTTCGAGGAACGCGACGGTGTCCGCGTGCACCGCCTGCCCGGCCTGGCGCAGCGGATGTCGTGGCTCTTCAGCGAGCACGGTCGGCGGCACGCGGCGCCCGCGCCCGACCCCGCGACCGTGCTCGCGCTGCGGCACGTCCTCGAGCGGGAGCGTCCCGACGTCGTGCACGGCCACAACTGGCTCGCCCACGCCTACCTCCCGCTGCGCCGGCGATCGGCGGCCGCCTACGTGCTGAGCCTGCACGACTACAGCCTGGTCTGCGCGAACAAGCGGCTGATGCGCCGGCGCGAGCCGTGCAGCGGACCGGGGCCGCTCAAGTGCCTGACGTGCGCAGCCGACCAGTACGGTGCGCTGGTCGGACCGCCCGTTGCGACGTTGAACAAGCTGTCGAGCCGCGCACAGCGTCGTGCCGTGGACCTTTTCCTGCCGGTCAGCCGCGAGGTGGTCGTGCGCTGCGGGCTCCAGGACGGACGAGCACCGTACGAGATCGTGCCGAACTTCCTCATCGACGAAGCGCCCGCAGTCGACCTCGACGATCCGCTGGCCGGCCGGCTGCCGACCGGGGAGTTCGTTCTCTACGTCGGCGATCTCGCCGCTGACAAGGGGGTCGGGACGCTGTTGGAGGCTCACGCCCGTCTGGCCGAGCGGGTGCCGCTGGTGCTGATCGGGCGGGCGGTGGAACCCGGCCTCGTGCCCGAACGCGACGGCGTCACGACCCTCGGCCTCCTCAGCCATGCGGCCGTGCTCGCCGCGTGGCGGCGATGCGCGGTGGGCGTGGTTCCGTCGATCACGCCGGAGAGCTTCGGGCTCGTCGCGCTCGAGGCGATGGCGGCCGGCGTACCGGTCGTCGCCTCGCGCGTCGGCGGCCTGCGCGACGTCGTCGCCGACGGCGAGGCGGGGATACTGGTGACGCCGGGCGATGCCGGCGAGCTCAGCGGGGCGATCGGGCGCCTGCTCGCCGACGAGGGGCTGCGGCGGCGGCTCGGGGCGGGTGGGCGCGAGCGTGCCCAGCAGTTCACGGTGGCGACGGTGGTGCCACGCTTCGAGGCCGCCTACGAGCGGGCGCTCGGCAGCCGAAGGGCGGCTCTTGGCGTCTGAGGCGGCGGGCGTGGGCGGCGAGAGCGTCGTCGAGCCGATGGCGAGCCGACCGGCGGTGGCGGCTGCGCCGGCTCGGGAGCGCCGGCTTGGAGCTCTGCCCTGGATCCTCCTCGCCTGCGCCGCCGGCGTGGCGGCGATCTCGGCCGCCGACGCGCTGTCGCGCACCGGGCACGGCGGCGCGTCGATCCTGTTCTGGCTGGCGGCGGTGCTGATCCTCGCGCCCGCAACCGTGCGGATGGCGGGCCGCCAGGCGAGCAGCGGTGAGCGAGCCGCGACGGTCGTGATCGTCGGACTCGCGCTGTACGCCGTCAAGGTCCTCCGCGACCCGTTCGGGTTCACCTATGCGGACGAGCTCGTGCACTTCCACAATCTTCAGGCGATCCTCTCCTCGGGATCGCTGTTCGGGGGCAACTCGATCCTGCCGATCACCTCCCGCTATCCCGGCCTGGAGTCGGCTGCCGCGGCGATCGCGCGTGCCGGAGGGCTGTCGCCGTTCGCCGCGGGTGTGACGCTGATCGCCGTCGCGCGAGCCGTGCTGATGCTCGCGCTGTACCTGTTCTACGAGCGCGTGAGCGGCTCGCAGCGGGCGGCGGGGATCGGCGCGCTCGTGTACACCGCCACGCCCACCTACCTGCTGTTCTCGGCCCAGTTCAGCTACGAGTCGCTCGCGCTGCCGCTCGCGACGGTGGCGATCCTCGCGATGATCCGCTGGGGGCAGGCGCGCGACCAAGGGGAGGGCCGCCGGTGGGCCGCGCTCGTCGCAGTGATCGCGGCGGCGGTGGTCGTCACCCACCACATCAGCTCCTACGCTTTCGTCGCGTTCGTCGTCGCGGTCTGCCTGCTGCACTGGCGGCTGCACGGCAGCCGCGGGGCGCCGTGGGCGATGGCCGCGAGCATCGCCGTGCTCACGACCGGCTGGCTCGTGTTCGCGGCAGGGGGGACGGTCGGCTACCTCAACCCGGTGCTGAGCTCGGCTGTGAACAAGGTGATCCAGACGATCAGCGGCCAGGCTTCGACGCGCGTGCTGTTCGCCAACCAGGGCGGCGTCGAGTCCACGCCCAACGACGAGCGCATCGTCGCCGTCTTCGGCATCCTGCTGCTCGGGCTCGGCATATATGCCGGGCTCCGGGTGGTCTGGCGTCAGCACCAGCGCAACCCAATCGTCGTGCTGCTGGTCTGCGCCGCGGTCGCCTACGTCGGCACGCTTCCGCTGCGCTTCGTCTCGGCGGCCTGGGAGACGGCGAGCCGCGCCGGTGACTTCCTGTTCGTCGGCGTCGGGCTGGCGGTCGCCCTGGGTGTGGTGTGGCTGCTCGACAACGGCGTGCGCGGGCGGCGGCTGCACCCGCACGTCGCGGCCGGCGCGGCGGTGATCGTGTTCGCGTCGGGCGTCATCGCGGGCTGGCCGGCGAGCCTGCGGCTGGCGCTTCCGCTGCGCGTGAGCGCCGGCGGTCACACGCTCGAGCCGCCCGGCTACGCGGCCGCGCGCTGGAGCGGCGCGATGCTCGGATCGGCGCCGCGCGTCGCGGCGGAGGACTCCGACGCGCGCCTGTTCATCGACTACGGGCACCAGACCGCGCTCTCGGGCATCAACCCCGACGTCGACCTCGTCCTCAGCAGCACAGCTCCGCTCCAGCCCTGGGAACGCACGCTGCTGCGCAACAACCGGATAACGCTGGTCGAAACCGACCGGCGAACGATCAGCACGGACATCATCGCCGGCTACTTCTTCGACGTTGGTCCGCCACCGCTGATCGCTGCGGCGAGCACCGACAAGTTCGACCTGCCGGATGTCGACCGGCTCTATGTCAGCGGCGATCTCGTCATCTACGGGGTGCGCAGGCTGTGGTGAGGGCGCGCACGGACATCGGACTCGTGGCCCTGCTCGCGGTTGCCGCCTGCGCGTTCTCGGCGTTGATCCCGACGAGTCTCGGCCTGCTGCGGATCCCGACGGTGCTGCCGCTCGTGCTCGCGTTGCCGGGGTACGCCATCGTCGCGGCGTTCTTCCGCCCGCGTGAGCTGCGGCCGGCCGAGGTCGTCCTGCTGTCGATCGCGCTCAGCATCGCGGTGACGATCTTCGCTGCGCTGGTGCTCGAGGCGCTGAGCGTGCGGCTGAGGACGCTGCCCTGGATGGGTGTGCTCGCAGCCGTCACGCTGGCGGCCGCGGCGCGCGCCCATACCGTCGGCCACACACGGACGCTCGTCTTTCGGCGCCCGCGCGTTCCTGGCGGCATCGAGCTGCTGCCTGTGGCGGGAGCGCTGCTCTTGCTGGGCGGCGCGGCCGCGCTCGGGTTCACGCCGCTGAGCGCACCCAAGGGCACGCAGGGCTCCACCGCGCTGTGGATCCTGCCCGCACCGGGCGCCCGCGGCGGGGCCTGCGTCGGGCTGGTGAGCGACCAGACCCACACCGCCTCCTACACGGTCGATGTGACCGTCGCCGGCAGGCCAGCGCAGCGCTTCGGGCCGGTCACGCTCCAGCCGGGGGCCGCGTGGACGCGGCAGGTTGCGGTGGGCGCCGGCAGACCGCTCGTGCAGGCGGTGGCGCACAGCGCGGCGAAGCCGGCGGCGGTCTTCGAGACCGTGGCGCTGCGCGCCTGGAGTGTCGCCCCCGCAAAGCACTGCTGATCCCCGCGCGGCCGAGGGCGTGACGCGCCTCAGTGTGGGAACGCACGCCGCGCGAGCGCAACGATCCGCCGCGCCAGCGCCCGCTCGGTGGCCGTCGCCGGCAGCGCGAGGTAGGTCGCGGAATAGGTGATCGCGCCGGCCAGGCCGCTCAACGCGATCGTCGGGATCGTCGAGGGGCCCAGCGCGGAGTGGATGATCACGAGCACGCCGATCGCGGGGATCAGCGGCAGAAGTCCCGGCAGGACGATCCGTCTTGCAACGTCGCCCACGCGCACGCCGAGCACCCATGCGCCGTACGGGAGGGTGATGGCCGCCTCGAGCGACGTCGCCGCGAGCGTGCCGATCGCGACGCCACGCACGCCGAGCGGGCCGACCAGAGCGATCGAGAGCGCGAGGTTGAGAGCGGCGGACCCGAGTGCGAAGACGACCAGCGGCCGATGGCGGCTCATGCCCTGAAGCGCCTGCGAAACCGGGGACATCAGCGCCTCGAGCAGCGCCGCCACCGTCAGCAGCACGACGATGTCCGCGCTCGACGCCGCTGCCGGAACCCATGCGAGAAGGAACGGCCTGGCAAAGATGATCAGGGCGGTGCCGACGATCGAGAACAGCGCGAGCGTGACGCGCATGCCCGAGAGGTAGATCTCGCGCAGCAGCGAGGCGTCTCCCTCGGCGTGCAGGCGGCTGGCAAGCGGCAGCAGCACGAACACGAACTGGTCGGTGAGCTGCCCCGGGAGCGAGCTCAGCTTGCGTGCGACCGAGTACGGCGAAACGTTGCGCACCGGTAGCGAGGCGCCGATCACGATCTCGTCGCTCTGCAGCTTCAGGACCTGCGCGACCTGGATGCCGAACAGCGCCGAGCTGAACAGCATCACTCGCCGCGCGTGGCTGCGCCGCGCGCCGCGGAAGCCGAAGCGCAGGTCCGGCGCCGTCCGGTGGATCAACCAGATCGTCGGGGGGATCCACAGCATGGTGAGCGGGATCACGACTGCGGTGATCGCGAGGACTCCGCCGCCGAGCGTGAGGATCACGATGATCGAGCTCGCCAGTGCCACCATCGCCAGCGACACGATCAGGTTGATCAGATCGAAGCGGTTCAGGCCGCGCAGGACCGAGATGGCGCAGTTCGAGGGAAGCTGCACCGCGACGCCGACCGCCGTGATGACAACGAGCCACGATGCCGTGCTGCGCTCCCGCGCCGAGACGTCGATGACGTGAGGGACAAGCGGGGCGAGGATGACTCCGACGACGACGACGGCCACGGCGAGGCCGGAGTACAACCACAGCGCGGTCGCGACCAGCTCCGAGGCGGTCTCGCTGTCACCGTGGGCGCGGTACTCGGCGACGTACTTGACGATCGCCGAGGCGATTCCCAGGTCAGCGAGGTTGCCGTAGGCGACGAAGGAGGCGACGAGCGCCCACAGGCCGTAGTTGGTCGACCCGAGGTGGCTGTAGATGATTGGCGTCAGCACGAACCAGACGGCGAGCGTGACGACGCGGCCGCCGTAGTTCGACGCGGTCGAGAGCGCGACCTGGCGGCGGATGGCCGCGTTCTTTTCCGGTTCGACGGCCATGTGTCAGCGGCTGCGACAGCGGCGTCGCGGCCCTCATTCAATCAGTGTCGGAAGCACCCCGCGTCTGCTGGAATCACGCACGAATCGGCCTGCCGCTCGGACGATCGTCGAGCGAATCGCGCGAGGCGGTGACGACCGTCGAGCGCGTTACAGCTGCGGGGCGCTCCGGCCGATACCAAAACATGCCTTCCGCCATGGGCTCCGCACTGCTCGAGGGACAGGGCCGCTACGTGCTGGCGAACACGATGCTCGGCACTTCGGCGCTCTACGAGGTCCTCGACGAGCACGACGATGTCGTCACCGCCGAGGTGATCGACGCGCCGGGCCTGCCGCGTGGGATGCGTGTGCGCCTGCTGGCGACCGCCACGCGCGCCATGAAGCACGTTCAGGTGTAGAGCCGCACCCACGCGACGCGCAGCGTCGCCGGGAACGGAGCGCCGCTCGCCGGTGACCCCGGCCAGCCGCCGACCGCCAGCGAGAAGAGCAGATGGAAGGGGTCGCCGTCGAACACCCACTGCGCGCTCGGGGGGAGCTGGGCCGGCGTCGCGCTCGCGTAGGGCACGCCGTCCAGGGTCCAGATCAGCCGCCCGGGCTGCCAGATCAGGCCGTAGGTGTGGAAGGTGCCGGCGAAGGGGGTCGGCGAGCTGACGATCTGCTCCCACTGCTGGAAGTTGTCCGAGCCGTCGACCGGGCCGTGAAGGGTCGCGTAGATCACGTTGGGCGTCGGTGAGATCGCCTCCATCACGTCGATCTCTCCGCACTGCGGGAAGCAGCTGGCGACGCTCGAGTCGCCCACCATCCAGAAGCCCGAGCACAGTCCGCTGCCGACCGGCAGCTCGATCCGCGCCTCGAGCTCCCCGTAGCTGAACGAGAACAGATTGTTGCTGTCGAGCTGCGCCGAGCTGAAGGCCGGCGACCCGGCTGTCATGCCGACCTCATACGCCGTGATGGCGAGCGAGCCGCCGCCATCGAGCGACGCGTTCGCGGGGCTCTGGGTGTCGGTCGAAAGCGTGTTTTCGCCGCAGCTGCCCGTCGTGTCCGCCGCCCAGTTGGCGGGGTTGGGCGGCGTGCCGGCGGGCCCGGTGAACTCGTCGGACCAGGCAAGATGCTTATACGGGCCGGTGGCCGGCCCGGTGATCGTCGTGCCGGTCGTGCCGGTCGTGCCGGTCGCGCCGGTCGCCCCGGTCGCCCCGGTCGCCCCGGCGCCGGTTGATCCGGTGATCACCGTCGCCGCGGGCAGGAACGGCTGGCGAGCGTCGGCGACCGTGACATGAACGGGTGGGCCGGGGCTCGTCGCGCGCACGACCAGGCGCCTGCTGCGCAGGTGCACGTCGAACGACAGCACGACCCCGCCTCCCGGCCCGACCGTGACGGTCTCCTGCGACGGAGAGCTGGACGTGCTCGTGTGCTTCGGTTGCGGGCCGACCGCGACGTTGACGGCCTCGGCGGCGGCTGTGGCGGGCACCGTCACGACGACGGCGTAGTTGCCCCAGGCCGGCACCTTCTTGATCACCGTCGCGGTTACGAGGGTGGGGGTGGCGGGGGCGGCGAGCGAGGGCATCGTGCTCAGCAGCGCGGCCAGGAGCGCTGACGCGAGCACGCAGGCGATCAGGCGCCGGCGCCTCTGTGGCATCAGCGGCTCTCCTGCGGCGGGCGAGGCGCGGGCTCGCGGGTCGGCGGCGGGTCGGTCGCGGGCGCGTGGCGACCGAGCGACACTCGCTTCATCTTCTCAGTGTGGCAGCTCAGGAGGTCGTGCTCGCGAGCGTCCCGGCCGCGGCCGGGACGCCGCGCTCGCTGGCGATCGCGAGGCGATGTTGCGGCTTGGCGAGCAGCAGCTGCACGTTCGCGATCCGCCCGCCGCCAAAGCCGCCCTCGCAATAGGCGAGGTAGAGCTCCCACATCCGCTGGAAGCGGCCGTCGTAGCCGAGCGAGCGCACGCGCTCCAGCTGCGCCGCGAAGTTCTCCCGCCAGCAGCGCAGCGTGCGCACGTAGTGGGCCGTGATGTCCTCGAGCCCGATCGGGCGCATGTCCGTGACGCGGGAGACCGAGCGCGAGATCACGCCCAACGACGGCAGACATCCGCCCGGGAACACGTGCGTGTTGGCGAAGCTGCGCTTCGCCTTCTCGACGTCGTAGGCGCGTTCGTCGATCGTGATCGCCTGCAGCAGCATCGCCCCCTCGGGCGTGAGCAGCGAGGCGCAGCGTTCGAAGAACGTGTCGAAGTACTGCCAGCCGACGGCCTCGATCATCTCGATCGATACGAGCTTGTCGAACGTGCCGTCGAGGTCGCGGTAGTCCTGCAGCAGCACGGTGATGCGGTCCTCGAGGCCGGCGGAGCGGATCCGCTCGGTCGCGAGCTCGGCCTGCTGGCGGGAGATCGTCGTCGTCGTGACTCGGCAGCCGTAGCGCGACGCGGCATGGATTGCGAAGCCGCCCCAGCCGGTACCGATCTCGAGCACGTGATCCTCGGGTCGCAGCTCCAGCTTGCGGCAGATCCGGTCGAGCTTGGCCAGCTGGGCCTCGTGCAGGGAGGCGGTCGGGTTCTCGAAGAACGCGCACGAGTAGGTCATCGTCTCGTCGAGCATCAGACTGAAGAGGTCGTTGCCGATGTCGTAGTGGGCGGCGATCCGCCGGCGCGAACGCGTCGGGGTGTTTCTTGCACACCAGCTGACCACAGCCTGCGGGACGGCGACAAGCGGGCGAAAGGCGCGCCGCCAGCGGTCGAGGGCGGGCATGTTCAGCGCCGCAAGGCGAGCAAGCTCGGCGAGGTCCGGGCAGTCGAACCACTCCTCCGTGTAGGCCTCGCTGAGGCCGAGCGATCCGTGCAGAAGGGCGCGGTAGAAGCGACGGTCGTGCACGTGCACGATCACGGCGGGGTCGCCGGCGCCGGCGACCCCGAAAGCGTGCGTGCGCCCGCCCTCTTCGATCGTCAGGCTGCCGTGGCTGGTGCGGCGCAGCAGCGTACGGACGATGGGGCGGGCGAGGGGACTCCTCATCGCCGCTCGCCCGTCCGGCCCTGGGCGACGGAGGCCGCCCTCGGTGGTGCGGCGCCGCCGGCCCTGGCGCTGGCCGGAGGGAAGTGACGGCAGGTCATGTACCGGTTACGCATGCCCCCCAGGCACGGATCAGTCGTCGGCGCGCAGCGGGCCCGCAGTCAGCTCAGCTGGCGTCGTACACGCGAACCCAGTCGACGAGCATCGTCGCCGGGAAGATGGTCGTAGAGGGGCACGTGCCGGCCGGATTCCCGTTGCACGGCCATCCGCCGACCGCGAGATCCAGCAGCAGCTTGTAGCCACCGTTGTCGAACCCCCAGCTACCCGTAGAAAGGCTCGAGGGGGTGGCAATCGCGCGCGGGACGCCGTCGATCGTCCAGGTGATCGAACCGGGCTGCCAGATGACGCCGTAGGTGTGGAACCCGCCGACGTACTGGTTGGACACCGCGTTCTCGTACTGCTGTGCCGCGTTGGGAAAACCGTGGAGGTCGAAGAAGATGTTCAGCGGCTGGGCCGAGCCGAAGTCCGGCGCTTCCATGATGTCGAGCTCGCTACAGTCGGGAGCGCACGGGTCGGTGCCGTTTATCGTCGTCGTTCCCTGGTAGAGCCAGAATCCGCCCCACGTGCCCTCGCCCGGCGGGAGCTCGATGCTCGCGTCCAGCTCCTCGCCGACATGGAAGTCCGCCGGCGTCTCAATCTGAGCCGCCGTGTACGGCTCGCTCGGGTTGCCGGTGGCGATCGCCGATATCGCCAGGTGCCCCTGGCCGTCGTAGCCGGCGTTCTGTGGGCTGGAGGTGTCCGTGGAGCAGAGGCTTCCGTTGCTCGGATTGCATCCGCCCGAGATCCCCAGCATCGGCGTCCAGTTGGCGTCTGCCGTGCCCGCGGGACCGCCGAACTCATCATCGAAGATGAGGTGCGTGTAAGAGCTGTACGGCGGGGAGGCCGGCGGCGGCGGAGGAGGCGGGGGAGTGCTGGTCGTCGTGGTGGTCGTGGTCGTGGTGGTCGTGGTGGTCGTCGTGGTCGTGGTCGGCTTACTCGTCGTCGTGCCCGTCGAGGTGCTCGGCGTACCGCCGGTAGCCGGGTTCGACGTCTTCGGCGTTGAGCCGGAGGCGGCCTCGCGCAGACGCACCGTCGCCCTTACCTGGACGGCCGGCGGCGCGTTGACCGTGCGCACGACCAGATTGCTCGGCGAGAGGTTGAGCGTGTAGTACACGGCCGCGCCCCACCACGGGTCGGCGACGACGGTTCGCACCTTCTGCCCGGGGAGGTACACGCGCACGATGCGTTCGTGCTTGCTGCGGGAACGTACCCAGACGATCACAAGGTACTTACCCTTCGTGGGGACCGTGGTGTGCAGGATGCTGGTGGCCGTCCTGCTCGCCGCATGCGCCGACGGTGTGGCGCTCGCGCTGCCGGCGGCCAGCGCCGACGCCGGGGCGCCCAGCAGCAGGGCGCCAATCGCCCCGATGATCCACCGCCGCGCCGTGCCGTGCCCCTGGCGTGCCATCCGGGGATGATTGTAACCAGCGTCGACAGATATATGAGTCCTCCTCCCGGATGCAAGAAAAACACCAGCACCTGAGGGGCTTCCAGGCGACGCCAATCGCTGCCGCCGAGTCGCTGCGCGCTGCGGCAGGCTCACTGGGCGGCTCCTTCGCGCGAGGCCCGGGCATGGCCGCGTCGAGCGCGGCCGAGCAGCGGGGCTCCGCTCGGATTGGGGAAGTAGCGCGCCCCGCGTAGCCAGAGGCGCAGCCCGTTGGCGTAGATCTGGCGCAGGATACGCAGCGTCTGCAGCGGGTGGCGGGCGAGCAGGGCCCGCAGGCGCGCCGGAGTCAGCTCGCGGCGCTCCAGCGAGAGTGTCGCGTCGAACGCGACCTGCTCCTCGCGCTCGCTGTCGATGTGCACGATCAGGCGCTCGGCGGGCTCGGTCATGCGCCACACGTAGGTGTGATCCATGCCCATGAACGGTGAGACGTGGAATTCCTTTTCAAAGCGTCCACGCATGATCGATGCGGCTGGACGCCCGGGGTCCGGCGAGAGCACGTATGCGTGCCGTTCGCCCCACGGCGTGTTCGTGACCTCGGCGACGATCGCCTGGACTCGCTCGGCGCGGTCGAAGCAGTAGTAGAAGCTGACCGGGTTGAAACACTGACCGAAGTAGCGCAGGTTCGTGAGCAGGCGGATCGGTCCAGCCGGCCGCCGCCCGGTGCGCGCGGCGACGAGCTCGCGGATCTCGGCCGCGAGCGGCCGCCGCGGGTCGCCGAGGTGGTCGGTGCGACGGAACTCGGCGGGCGCCCGCCCGCGCGCCGATGCGACGCGATAGCGGTCGAACAGCTCCGGCAGCTCGTCGAGGTCGAGGTAGAGCATGAACAGCCGGCTCCGCAGCTCGCGACGGATCGAGCCGTATCGGCGGTGGCGAACCCAGCCCTGGTAGATGCAGCTAGCCGGCATCACAGCCCCTCGACCGCTCGCAGAGCGGAGACCACGCCGTCCTCGTGGAAGCCCCAACCCCAGTAGGCGCCACAGTAACGAGTCCGACGGCACCCGGAGATCTCCGCCCAGCGCGCCTGCGCGGCGACCCCTGCCGGGGTGAACACCGGGTGGGAGTAGGCGAACGTGGCGATGGTCTTCGCCGGGTCGATGCGGTGGGTCATGTTGAGCGACACGCAGAAGTCCTCCGGCGCGTTCAGCCGCTGCAGGTGGTTGCAGTAATAGGTGACGGTCGTGCGCGGCAGCGGCGCTGCGAACAGGTGGTAGTTCCAAGCCTGGCGGGCCGCGCGGCGGCGCGGCAGCAGCGAGCTGTCGGTGTGGAGCACCGCCTCGTTGGGCTGGTAGGGGAAGGCGGCGAGGATCTCGCGCTCCGCCGCTGAGGGGTCCTCGAGCACCGCGAGCGCCTGGTCGGCGTGGCAGGCCACGATCACCTCGTCGAAGCGCTCGCTCGTGCCGTCGCGCGTGCGCACGCTCACACCGTCGGACTCACGCCGCAGCCCCTCGACGGGAGTGCGCAGCCTTACGCGGTCGGCGAACGGCCTGCTGAGCGCCTCGACGTAGCGCTGCGCACCGCCGACGACCGTCTGCCAGCGGGGCCGGTCGCGAAACCCCAGCATCCCGTGGTTGGCGAAGAACTCGGCGAGGAAGCGCACCGGAAAGCTCCACATCGTGGCCGGGTCGGCCGACCAGACCGCGGAGGCCTGCGGCACGATCAGGCGCTCTACGAACCAGCTCGAGTAGCCGCCGTCGCGCACGAACTCGCCGAGCGAGCGCGGCTCGGCGTCCGGCGAGGCGAGAACCGCCCGCAGCGCGCGGTTGAAACGCGGCAGGTCCGCGAGCATCCGCCAGAAGGCCGGGCGCGCGACGTTCGCGGGCTGGCAGAAGACGCCGCGCGGCGTGCCGGCGTATTCGAAGTCCTCGTCCTCGCCGCGGACGGAGAAGCCCATGTGGCTCGGCTGGACCGCGACCCCGCCCGCCGCGAGCAGTTCGCGAAAGCGCGGGTAGTTGCGGTCGTTGAGAACGATGAAGCCGGTGTCGATGTCCCAGGTGCCGCTGTCGCGTTCCAGCCTGACCGTGTTGGTGTGTCCGCCGAGGTGAGCGCCCGCCTCGAACAGCGTCAACTCGTGGCGGTCGTGGAGGCGGTGTGCCGCGACCAGGCCCGAGACGCCGCCGCCGACTACGGCGACTCTCATCCGCCGGGCCCGGGTGTGATCCGCAAGCAGGGGAGTTGGCGGGCGCGGCGAACCATCGTTGCGAAGCGTAGTTACGTGGTTGGTGTGACCACGGATCAAGGCCACCGTTGGAGGAAGTGGGAAACGGACCGTCGAATGACAACGACACTGATGAAGAGACCAGCCGGAGAGACTGTCGCGGCGACCGCGAACGGGACGGAGCCGCAGACGCTCTCGAGCTACATCCAGTCGCGCTTCGACGAGTGCTCGCGCTCGCAGAAGGACGTCGCCCAGTACATCATCGACCACCTCGACGAGGCCGCGTTCCAGACCGCCGAGGAGCTAGCGCGACGCGCGAACACCTCCAGCTCGACGGTGGTCCGCTTCTCGCAGGCGCTCGGCTTCGAGGGCTTTCCGGAGCTGCAGCGGGCAGCGCGGGAGGAGTACAAGCGGGCTCACGGCGCTCCGACCGAGGCGTCCGCTCCGCTGTTCTCGATCGAGCGCACGGAGTTCGAGACCGCGATCGCCGCCGACTACGCCAACGTCGAGGAGAGCGCTCGCAAGGCCAGCCGGGCAACGGTCGAGCGGGCGATCGCCGCGATCGCCGCGGCGGACCGGATCGTGATCGCGGGAACCGACCAGATGGCGTTCTTCGCAAGCTACCTGCGTCACCTGCTGATGCTGCTGGACCTGCGCGCCGAGCTCGTCGCGAGCCCGTCGCAGGAGGCGCTCAGCAGGCTCGGGCGGATCGACAGCGACACGCTCGTGATCGCGCTCTCCGCGGGGCGCCCGCACGCGCTCGTCGTGCGTGCGATGAAGCTCGCTCGCCACCGCAAGGCGCTGACGATGGCGATCACCGACGCGACGCTCTCCGAGGTCGCCAAGCTCGCGCAGATCAAGCTCTACTACTCATCCAACAGCCCGGCGTATGTGCGCTCGCACACGGCGCTGCTCAGCATGCTGCAGGCGATCGCCTACGGGGTCTACTCGCGCGACGAGGAGCAGTACGCCGACCGCATCAAGGCGTTCCGACTGAAGTAGCTACGCTAAAGACTCGCTCCGCGCCGGCGCCTCGCGGCGCGCCAGGGCGGGAGCGTGTGGGCCCGTTCGGCCGGCCCTCCGGCTCGGCGCGGCACGCTCCAGCGGCCACCAAGTCCGATGATCGTCTCCAAGACTCCATTGCGTGTCAGCTTCGCCGGCGGTGGGACGGATCTGCCCGACTTCTATGAGCGCCACGGCGGGGCGGTCGTTTCGACCGCGATCGACAAGTGGATCCGGGTGATCGTGGCGCGGCGCTTCGAGGGCGACGTCCGCGTGAGCTATTCCCGCACCGAGACGGTGGGCACGGCCGAGGAGGTGGAGCACGAGCTCGTGCGCGAGGCGCTGCGGGTCACGGGACTGCCGCGCGGACTCGACATCGTGACGCTGGCCGACGTCCCGTCGCGCGGCACGGGCCTGGGGTCCTCGAGCGCGGTGCTGGTCGGGCTGCTCTCCGCGCTGTACGCCTACCAGGGCATCCAGCGCTCCGCGGCGGCGCTCGCCGAGGAAGCCTCGGAGATCGAGATCGGCGTGCTCGGCAAACCGATCGGCCGCCAGGACCAGTACGCGGTCGCCTTCGGCGGCTTCAACCTGATCGAGTTCCTGCCCGCCGGCGCGGGGGTGCGCGTGCAGCCGATCATCGCCACGACCGACACCTTCGAACGCCTGCACCGGATGTTGATGCTGTTCTACACCGGGCGCCAGCGGGCGGCGTCAGACGTGCTCGAGGAGCAGCGCCAGGCGATGCGCGACGGCAGCACCGTGGAGGCCCTTCAGGCGATGCGCGACCTCGCCTACGAGATGCGCGACGCGCTCGGCGCAGGCGACCTGGAGGCGTTCGGCGCGATCCTGAGCCGCAACTGGGAGCTGAAGCGCACGCTGGCCGCTTCCGTGAGCGACGAGTTCGTGGACGGGCTCCACGAACGCGCGATCGGCGAGGGCGCGCTCGCCGGGAAGCTGCTGGGCGCCGGCCGCGGCGGCTTCCTGCTGTTCCTGGCCCCGCAGGATCGCCACGCGGCGATCCGCACGGCGCTCGGCGAACTGCGCGAGACCCCGTTCCGCTTCGCCGCCACGGGGTCGCACATCCAGCTGTTCGAGGACTCGGACCGCTAGCCGTGCTCACACACGTCGACGACTACCTGGGGCGCCTTCGCGCCGCGATCGACGGGCTCCCGCGCGACCGGCTGGACCAGCTCGCGCAGACGCTGCTCGGCGCCTACCGCAACGACAAGCAGGTCTTCACGATCGGCAACGGCGGCTCCTCCTCGACGGCGAGCCACCTCGCGGCCGATCTGTCGAAGAACACGACCGGGGCGAACATGCGGCGCTTCCGGATCACGAGCCTCAACGACAATGCCGCGATCGTCACGGCGCTTGCGAACGACGTCGGCTACGAGCACATCTTCGACGAGCAGCTCGTCAACCTGATCCGTGCCGGCGACGTGCTGATCGCGGTGTCGGCGAGCGGCAACTCGCCGAACATCGTCAACGCCATTCGCTACGCGCAGCAGCAGAGCGCGCATGTCGCGGCGCTGCTCGGATTCGACGGGGGCATCGCGGCGCAGCTCGCCGACAACGCGATCATCGTGCCCTCACGCGACTTCGGGATCGTCGAGGACCTGCACCTCGCGATCAACCACATCCTGGTCGAGTTCTTCCGCGAACAGCTCGCGCACGCGGAGGCGTGGGGGAGCTAGCGGCTGCTACGGCGTGTTGCCGCGGCGGGGGATGCCCGCGGGGGCGCCGCCCAGGCGCCGGCGGATCCAGCCGCGCAGGAACCCGGCGGCTGTGTAGGCGAGGCCGGTCACGATCGCCGCGGCACGCTCGGGGCCGGCCGTGTCGCCGCGCAGGACGCGCAGGAGCTCGCGAGCCAGCCCGGTCGGCAGCACCCGGCGCACGTAGTGGCGCTCCGACTGCAGTCCGGCCTGATGGCCCGTGCCCGCGACCATCGAGGCCTTCGCGACGCCCTCGTTGAAGCAGCGCGCGCGGAAGTAGCGCCAGGTCGTGCGCTCGGGCGCGACCGAATGGCTGACGATCGCCCGCGGCCAGTAGAGCCACACTCCGTCGGGGAACAGCCGCTGCCCGCGGATGCAGAAGTCGGTCTCCTCGAGGCGCCCCAGATCCTCGCTGAAGCCGCCGAGCGCGTCGAACACCTCGCGGCGGACGGACATATTGGCGCCGATCATGTTCCGGACCGGACCGGGCGCCGTCGGCAGGCCGCGGTAGCTGCAGCCGACGACCCAGTAGAACTCCTCGGGGAACCAGCGCGGCCGGGGCCGGCGCCAGTCGGGGTCGATGCGGCCGCCGACGCCGAGGATCGATGGGTCGCCGTAGGGCTGCACGATCTGCTCCAGCCAGTCCGGCTGCGCACGTGCGTCGTCGTCCAGGAATGCGACGAGCGGCGCGCTCGTGGCGTGGGCGCCGCTGTTGCGCGCCCCGGCCAGGCCGGCCCGCTGCTCGTTCGCCACGACCGTGACAGCGGGCTGGAACCGCTCGCGCGCGCGCTCGAGCAACTCCGGGTTGTGGTCCACCGAGACGACGACCTCGCGCGCCGCCGCGGTCTGGCCGAGCGCCGAGTCGACCGCTCGCACCAGCTCGTCCCAGCGCTCCTCGGAGTACGCGCAGATGACCACCGAGGCATCGAGCGGCGAGCGTTCGGACACGGCTGGCACGGCCCTAGGCGCCCATGCGCGCGAGCCGGAGCGCTTCGGGAGTGCCGATGTCGAGCACCGGCGCCGGCAGCAGGTGGGTGCCGAGATGCTCGCCGCGGGCGAGCGCCTGCGGGAACACGTCGTGGCCGAAGTCGCTGGCGGCGTCAGGGGCGATCTCGGCGGCGAAGCTCGGCTCGAGCACGTAGAGGCCGGCGTTCACCAGGCCGCGGGCGCCCGCCTCGAAATGGCCGTGCTCCACGAAGCCAGTCACCCGCCCGGCGGCGTCGACGCTGATGACGCCCTTGCCGTCGAGCCGGTCGCTCTCGTAGACCGCGAGCGTCGCGGCTGCGCCGCTGGCGCGGTGGGCGCGTAGCATCGGCGCCAGCGGCTCGGAGATCAGGACGTCGCAGTAGAGCACCACGAACGGCTCCGGCCCGAGCGCCTCGAGCGCGTTGCGCACGCCGCCGGCGGTGCCGAGCAGCACCGGCTCGGTGAGCACCACCAGTTCAGGCCCGTCCGGCGACCTATACTCCGCCGCGAAGGACTCGACCGCCGCGGAAAGATGATGCGCGTTGACCACCACTCGCCGAACGCCGTTGCCGGCGAGATACCGCAGCTGCCGGGCCAGCAGCGGCTCGCCGCCGATGTCGACCAGCGGCTTCGGCACGTCCGGCTCGACCGCCGCGAGGCGCGTTCCGCGTCCGGCGGCGAGGACCATCGCGTTCACGAGCGCAGCCTAGCGTGAGCCGGACGGCGCTCGTGACCGGCGCAGCCGGGTTCATCGGCTCGCACGTGGCCGACGCCCTGCTCGCCGACGGCTACTCGGTGGTCGTCGTCGACGACCTCTCGAGCGGCGATGCGAAACGTGTCCCGGCGGCGGCGGCGCTCGAGGTGGTCGACATCTCCGACGCTCCCGCGCTCGAACGCGTGATCGACCGGGCACGGCCCGAGCTGATCTTCCATCTCGCCGCGCAGTCGAGCGTCACCGTGTCGGTGAGCGACCCGGGACGGGACTGCCAGGTCAACGTCGCGGGCACGCTGAACGTGCTCGAAGCCGCCGTGCGCCACGGCGCGCCGGTGATCTTCAGCTCGACCGGGGGCGCGCTCTACGGCAACGACGCGCCGCTGCCGACCACCGAGGAGCGGATCCCGGCGCCGCTGGCGCCCTACGGCGCGTCGAAGTGGGCCGGCGAGGCCTACCTGCTCACCTGGTCGCGGGCGCACGGGCTGCCGCACACCGTCTGCCGGTTCGGCAACGTGTACGGCCCGCGCCAGAGCCCGCACGGCGAGGCGGGCGTGGTGTCGATCTTCAGCCTGAAGCTGTGGCGCGGCGAACAGCCCACCCTGTTCGGACACGGACGGCCGACCCGCGACTACGTGCACGTCGACGACGTCGTGCGGGCGATGACGATGGCGGCCGGGCACGCCGGCGTGTTCAACGTCTCGACCGGCGTCGAGACCGACGTCGGCTCGCTGTACGCCGAGCTGCAGCGGGCGGCGGGAACGTCGATCGAACCGGCGCTTGCTCCGCTTCGCACGGGGGAGCTCGAGCGCAGCTGCATGGATCCCTCGCGCGCGAA
This sequence comes from uncultured Solirubrobacterales bacterium, assembly GCA_963830975.1. Taxonomy (GTDB): domain Bacteria; phylum Actinomycetota; class Thermoleophilia; order Solirubrobacterales; family Solirubrobacteraceae; genus Palsa-513. The sequence continues at coordinate 1,259,907 of CAWHOI010000004.1, read as the reverse complement.
GCTGGCGTTCGGGTGGGAGGCGCAGACGCCGCTGCGCGACGGCCTGCACGCGACCTATCACGCGCTGGTGGAGGAATTCGCCGCCGAGGCGGCGGGCGCCGCACCGGGCTGAACGGTCAGTCCGACCGAACCCTCGCCCGCCGCGTAGACTAGGAGTGAGATGCGCGACGAGGCCACATTCCGCGTCAAGGCCGGGCTGGCGGAGATGCTGAAGGGCGGCGTGATCATGGACGTCGTCACACCCGAGCAGGCGCGGATCGCCGAGGAGGCGGGGGCGTGCGCGGTGATGGCGCTCGAGCGCGTGCCGGCGGACATCCGCCGCGACGGCGGCGTGGCTCGGATGTCGGACCCGGCGATGATCCGGGCGATCCAGGAGGCCGTCTCGATTCCGGTGATGGCGAAGGCGCGGATCGGGCATTTCGCCGAGGCGCAGGTGCTCGAGGCGCTCGAGGTCGACTACATCGACGAGTCCGAGGTGCTGACGCCTGCCGACGAGGCCAACCACATCGACAAGTGGGGCTTCAAGGTGCCGTTCGTGTGCGGCGCGACGAACCTCGGCGAGGCGCTGCGGCGGATCTCGGAGGGCGCGGCGATGATCCGCTCCAAGGGCGAGGCCGGCACCGGCGACATCGTCGAGGCGGTGCGCCACCTGCGGGCGATCGGCGGCGAGATCCGCCGACTTTCGGGAATGCGCGAGGAGGAGCTTGCCACCGCGGCGAAGGAGCTGGCCTCGCCGCTCGATCTCGTGCGCTCCGTGGCCGCCGCGGGGCGCCTGCCGGTCGTGATGTTCTGCGCCGGCGGGATCGCGACGCCCACCGACGCGTCACTGGTGATGCAGCTGGGAGCGGAGGGCGTGTTCGTCGGCTCCGGCATCTTCAAGTCCGAGGATCCCGCGGCGCGCGCCGCGGCGATCGTCGACGCGACGACCAACTTCGCCGATCCGGCGCGCGTGCTGGCTGCCTCGGAGGGGCTCGGCACGGCGATGGCGAGCCTCGAGGCGCGCAAGCTGCCGGACGAGCAGCTGCTCTCTCAGCGCGGCTGGTAGTCACATGGCAGGCGAGGTCGGTGTGCTCGCCCTGCAAGGCGACTTCGAGGCGCACGGCGGCGTGCTGCGCGCGCTTGGCGCGGCCGTGCGCGAGGTCCGTGTCGCCGCCGACCTGGAGGGGCTCGGCGCGCTGGTGCTGCCCGGAGGGGAGTCGACGACGATGATGCTCGGGGTCGAGCGCGAGGGGCTCGCCGGGCCTCTGCGCGAGCTGTGCGGGCGCGTGCCGGTGCTCGGAACCTGCGCGGGCATGATCATGCTCGACCGCGAGCACCTCGGCGTGCTCGACATGCGCTGCGAGCGCAACGCTTTCGGGCGCCAGGTCCGCAGCTTCGAGGGCGAGGTCGCGCTGAGCGGTTTCGAGGCTCCCTTCCACGGCGTCTTCATCCGCGCCCCGTGGGTCGCGGAGCACGCTGCGGACATCGACGTGCTCGGCGCCGTCGACGGCCACCCCGTCGCCGTGCGCCGCGGGCGGATCCTCGCCGTGGCCTTCCACCCGGAGCTGCTGGGGGAGTCGCGGCTGCATCGCTGGCTGCTGGAGCAGCTGTGATACTGCGCCGATGCGGATCGCGGTCGCCGCGGACGATCGGTCGGCACTGGCGCAGTTCCTGCTCGAGGAGCTGATCGAGCGCGGCCACGAGCCGCTCGTGCACGGGGCGCTGGCGGAGGGGGAGCGCGCCGACTGGGCGTGGGGGTCGGCGGCCGCGGCGCGCGACGTGGTGGCGGGCCGCGCCGACCAGGCGATCGTGTGCTGCTGGACGGGGACCGGCGCGGCGATCGCGGCCAACAAGGTCGCCGGAGCCCGCGCGGCGCTCTGTGCGGACGCCGTCACCGCCGCCGGGGCGCGGCGCTGGAACGACGCCAACGTGCTGGCGCTCAGCCTGCGCGCGGTCGGCGAGGGTGTGCTCGGCGAGATCCTGGACGCGTGGTTCGCGACCGAGTCGAGCGCCGAGGAGAGCGACCGGGCCAACGTGGAGCACCTGTACGAGCTGGAGGCAGACGATCGACCGCGTTAGCGGTCGCATAAAGGAGAAGACGAAAAACCGCGGCTCAGGCGCGGATCAGCGCAAGCACCTCGTCGCGGCGGCGCTCCATGTCCTCGTGCGAGACGAGCGACTCGAGGCACAGGCGCAGCAGCGGCTCGGTGTTGGACGGGCGCACGTTGAAGTGCCAGTCGTCGTAGTCGATCGAGATCCCGTCGAGGGTGTCCTGGCGGGCGTCGGCGTAGCGCTCGGTGATCGCGGCGATCCTGCCCTGCTGGTCGGCCACCTCGCTGTTGATCTCGCCGGAGATGAAGTAGCGCTCGCGGTAGGGCGCGAGGAGCTGCGAGAGCGGGCGGCGCTCACGCGCGCAGAGCTCCAGCATCAGCAGCGCCGGGATCGTGCCCGAGTCCGCGCAGTAGAAGTCGCGGAAGTAGTAGTGGCCGGAGACCTCGCCGCCGAACAGCGACCCCTCCTCGCGCATGCGGCGCTTGAAGAAGGCGTGCCCGACGCGGTTGCGGAAGGCGTGGCCGCCGGCCTGCGCGACGGTGTCGGCGACCGCGCGACTCGCGCGGAGGTCATAGAGGATCGCGGAGCCGGGATGGGTGCGCAGCAGCGAGCGGGCGAGCAGCGCGGTGACGAAATCGCCGGGGACGAACTCGCCGGTCTCGTCGATGAAGAAGCAGCGGTCGGCGTCGCCGTCGAAGGCGATGCCGAGGTCGGCGGCGTTGTCGCGCACCGCGGCGATCACGAGCTCGCGGTTCTCGGGCAGCAGCGGGTTGGGCTCGTGGCCGGGGAAGTTGCCGTCCGGGGTCCAGTAGGTGGGGATCAGCTCGAGGTCGAGGCGGTCGAGGATCGGGCCGACCGTCGGGCCAGCCATGCCGTTGCCGCCGTCGAGCACCACCTTCAGCCCGCCGACCGCGGCGGGGTCGATGAAGGCCGTGGCCGCGGCGCGGAAGGCCTCGCCGCAGTCGACCTGCTCGACCGCGCCGCCGCCGGGCGGGGACGGCAGACCGGCCTCGATCATCGCGCGGATGTCGCCGATGCCGGTGTCGCCGGAGAGCGCGATCGCGCCCTCGCGGACGAGCTTCGCGCCGGTGTAGGGCTTGGGGTTGTGGGAGGCGGTGCACATCAGGCCGCCGTCGAGCTCGCGCGAGCCGACGAGGAAGTAGATGACCTCGGTCGCGACCTCGCCGGCGTCGAGTACGTGCACGCCTTCGGCAGTCAGCCCGGCGCTGTAGCGGGCGGTCAGCTCCGGGGCGCTGAGGCGCATGTCGTGCCCGAGCGCGACGCGGAGATTCGCGGTGGGCTTGCCGGCCAGGCCGCCGAGCACGCGGGCGAAGGCCCGTCCGATCTGCTCGGCCAGCCCCCCGTCGATCTGGGAGCCGTAGAGCCCGCGGATGTCGTAGGCCTTGAAGATTTCCGGGTCGAGCGGCACGGACGGCGCATGCTACGCGGTTGGCGGGCGGCGGCGGCCGCGCGGTGCCCGCGAGGCCGGGCTCGTAGAATCGAGCGCATGTCTGGACATTCGAAGTGGGCGGGGATCAAACACAAGAAGGCGATCGTCGACGCACGCCGCGGCGCCCAGTTCACCAAGCTCGCGCGCGCGATCAGCGTCGCCGCGCGCGAGGGGGGCGGGGACCCGGACGCCAACGCGGCGCTGTACAACGCGGTGCAGAAGGCCCGGGATGCCTCGATGCCGAAGGACAACATCGAGCGCGCTATCGCCAAGGGGACCGGCGCCGGCACGGACGCCGACGCGATCGAGACGGTGCTCTACGAGGGCTACGGTCCCGGGGGCGTCGCCTTGCTGATCGAGGCCTACACCGAGAACCGCAACCGCACCGGCGCCGACGTGCGCCACCTGCTCAGCAAGCACGGCGGCAACCTCGGCGAGCCGGGAAGCGTTTCGTACCTGTTCGAGAAGCGCGGCGTGGTGATGATCGACGCCGCGCGCTACGACGAGGACGACCTGCTGGTCGCCGTCGAGGCCGGCGCGGAGGACATCGTCGCCGACGAGGACGCGCTCGAGGTCCTCGCCGCGCCGAGCGAGCTGTCGGCCGTGCGTGCGGCGATCGAGGCGGCGGGGATCGAGATCGAGAGCGCCGAGGTGCTGTGGCGCCCGACGACGCGCGTCGAGCTCGACGAGGCGAGCGCGACGAAGCTGTTCCGCCTGATCGAGGCGCTCGAGGAGAACGACGACGTCGGTGCCGTGCACGCCAACTTCGACGTGTCCGACGAGATCCTCGAGAAGGTCGTCGGCTAGACGCCCGCGGCGGCGCCCCCGGCCGGGGGCGGGCGGCCCGATCCACCGACGTCGAGCCGATCCCGCAGGCAGGCGTCCGGTCGGCCGCGCAGAATCAGACCCGAACAGATGATCGTGCTTGGAATCGACCCGGGCCTTGCGAACACCGGCTACGGCGTCGTCGCGCGCCGCGGGGGGCGGCTCGTCGCGCTCGACGGCGGTGTCGTGGAAACCCATCCGCGGATGAGCACGGAGCAGCGGCTCGGGAAGCTGCACGACGCGCTGACGGAGCTGCTGGTGGAGCACGCGCCGAGCGCGATGGCGCTCGAGTCCCTCTACTTCGGTCAGAACGCGCGTTCCGCGTTCGCCGTCGGACAGGCGCGCGGGGTGGCGATGCTGTGCGCCGGACAGCATGGCGTGGAGTGCTTCTCCTACACGCCGCAGCAGATCAAGGGGGCGGTCTGCGGCAACGGCCGCGCCGGCAAGGAGCAGGTCGCGCGGATGGTCGCGGCGCTGCTGGCGCTGGCGGAGGCGCCCCACTCCGACCACGCGGCGGACGCACTCGCGGTGGCGATCTGCCACGCCAACCATGCGCCGCTGTCGGCGGCACTGGCGGCGGTGGCGCGATGATCGCGCTGCTGCGCGGTGAGGTCGCCGAACGCGGCACGGAGCACGTGACCGTGATGTGCGGCGGCGTCGGCTACCGGATGGCCGTGTCCGCGCAGACGCTGGCCGACGTCGGGCCGCTCGGCGCCGAGGCGACGCTGCACACGCATCTGATCGTGCGCGACGACGCGCTCGTGCTGGTCGGCTTCGCGGCGGAGGCCGAGCGCGAGCTGTTCCTGCTTCTGCTCGGCGTCCAGGCGGTCGGCCCGAAGCTTGCGCTCGCGGTGCTCGGCGCCGGACCCCTCAGCGCCGTCGTCGGCGCGATCGCCTCGGGCGACGCGCGGTTCTTTCAGTCGGTGCCGGGCGTCGGCAAGCGCACCGCGGAGCGGATCATCGTCGAGCTGCGCGAGAAGGTCGGCGCGAGCATCGGCGAGGGGATCGTGGTGCGGCGCGCGTCGGCGGAGGAGGACGCGCCGCGCGAACTGGCACGGGAGGGATTGCTCGAGCTCGGCTTCTCGGTGCCGGAGGCGGAGCGGCTGCTCGCCGGCGCCGACGGTGAGACGGCGGAGGATCTGCTGGCGGAGGCGCTGCGGGCGACCCGCCGGGGCGGTGAGCGCCGGTGAGCGAGGCGGAGCGCATCCAGACCCCCTACCTGGCGGCGGAGGATGAGTTCGAGCGCACCCTGCGCCCGCGGCGACTCGAGGAGTTCGTCGGCCAGACGCAGCTGAAGGAGCAGCTCGCCGTGGCGATCGAGGCGGCCAAGGCACGCGGCGACGCGCTCGACCACGTGCTGCTGGCCGGTCCGCCGGGGCTCGGCAAGACCTCGCTGGCGCAGATCGTCGCCGCCGAGCTCGGCGTGGCGTTCGTCGCGACCGCAGGTCCGGCGCTCGAGCGCAAGGGCGACATCGCGTCGTTCCTGACGTCGCTCGAGCCGCGCAGCGTGTTCTTCGTCGATGAGATCCACCGGCTGCCACGCGCGCTGGAGGAGACCTTCTACCCGGCGATGGAGGACCGCAGGCTGCCGATCACGGTGGGGCAGGGCGCGGGCGCGCGGGTCGTGACGCTCGAGCTGCCGCCGTTCACGCTGATCGGCGCGACCACGAGGGCCGGGCTGCTGACGACGCCGCTGCGCGACCGCTTCGGCATCCCGGCGCGCCTGGAGCCCTACTCCACCGAGGAGCTTGCGGCGATCGTCGTGCGCGCCGCGCGGATCCTCGAGGTGGAGCTCGACGACGGCGGTGCGCACGCGATCGCGAGCCGCAGCCGCGGCACCCCGCGCGTCGCCAACCGCCTGCTCAAGCGCACCCGCGACTACGCCGAGGTGCGCGGCGCCGGCACCGTCACGGCGAGCGTGGCGCAGGCCGCGCTCGCGCTGCTCGAGGTCGACGAGCTCGGCCTCGACCGCCTCGATCGGGCGATCCTGCGGGCGATCTGCGAGAAGTTCGCCGGCGGCCCGGTCGGTCTCTCGACCCTGGCGGTCACGGTGGGGGAGGAGAGCGACACGATCGAGGACGTGTACGAGCCCTACCTGCTGCAGCTCGGCATGCTCAAGCGGACGGCTCGGGGGCGGATCGCCACCGAGCACGCCTACGCGCACCTCGACCTCGCGCTTCCCTCGGTCGCGCCGGCGCTGTTCTGAGCGTCGTGGGCGAGGGCGCGCGCTGCGCAACGCCGGCCCGGGCCGCGCCTGTAGGCTGTCCAACGTCCATGGCGCACCCCTTCATCTGCCCCCACTGCGGTGAGCGCTCCATCGCCTCCGACCGCTACGAGGCGTTCCGCCGCGAGGAGCGGGGCTGCGCGAACTGCGGCTTCTCGTTCCTGTTCGAGCTGCTCGACGACTACTACCCGGCGCCCGACGCGGCCTTCTTCGTGGCCGACCGCGAGGGCCGCGTGATCGGTTGCGGCCGCGGCTCGTTCGAGCTGACCGGCTACGAGGAGGAGGAGGTCGTGGGCCAGCCGCTGACGCAGGCGCTCGGGCTGAGCTTCGAGAGCGGCGAGGACCACGTCGGCACGGTGCTCGAGTGGGGCGTGCGCGCGCTTGGCAAGCCGGCCACGCTGCGCACGGACTCCGACCTCTCGGCGAGCGCGACGGCCGACCTGTTCCCGGCCTACGACGACGACGGCGGGCTGCTGCTCGTGCTCACGCCGTCGCGTTGAGCGACCGATGATGCCCCGATGAGCGACCGCCTCAGACACGCATTCGTGCTCGCCGTGGTGACGGCGCTGGTGCTGATCTCGCTCGTGGTCGTGGTCGGCATCCCCGGTGTCGTCAAGGCGAGCAAGACCCATCTCGGGCTCGACCTGCAGGGCGGGACGGAGCTGATCTTCGTCGCCCACAACACCAACGGCACGCCCGTCAACTCGACGACGCTCGGCGACACGATCAACATCATGCGCTCGCGCAGCGACACGCTCGGCGTGAGCGGCGTCGAGATCCGGCCCTACGGCGGGGACGAGATCACCGTCAGCCTCCCGAACATCCAGGACCCGGCGCGCGCCGAGAAGGTCGTCGGGGTGACCGGGCAGCTGTTCTTCTACGACTGGGAGGCCAGCGTCATCGGGCCGAACGGGAAGGTGGCCGGCCCGAACGCACCGGGCGTCACCTGCGACGGGAGCCAGACCGCCGCCGCGGGGTCGCCCGCGTGCGGCGTGAGCGAGTACGTCGCCGTGGTGCGGGCGGCCAAGGAGCCGGCGATACCGACCTGCCCGACCGGCGTCGTGAAGGCGAAGAACTGCTTCCCCGTCGAGTCCTCGCCCGTCCCCCTCTACTACTACGTCGACGACCGGACGCAGACGGTCTACGCGCCGCTCGGGGGAGAGCCCACCAAGGCGCTGCTGAACGGCGACCTCGCGCAGCACCACATCAAGCTGCCGGCGGGCGCCCGCCTGCTCGTCGTCCAGCCCGGGACCGTGCTGGTGCAGGCGACCTCCGCGCCCGAGGTGGTCGTGCCCAACGACTTCTACGTGCTGCGCGACGACGTGCTGCTGACCGGCAAGCAGATCTCCAACCCGCAGGTGACCACCGACCCCCAGCAGGGCATCGCCGTGACGTTCGGCTTCAAGGGCAACGGCGCCAGCGTCTTCCAGAACGTCACGGCGACCCTGGCGGCGCGCGGCAGCGCCAACTCCGTGCCGGGCGGGACGCAGAACGAGCAGCACTTCGCCGTCACGCTCGACGGCCAGCTCGTGACGGTGCCGTCGATCGACTTCACCCAGTATCCGAACGGCATTCCCTCGGGCGGCGGCTCGGAGATCACGAGCAGCGGCTTCACCTACGCCTCGGCTTCGCAGCTCGCGAACGTGATGGCGAGCGGTGCGCTGCCGGTCAAGCTCGACGAGATCTCCTCGGAGCTGATATCGGCGACGCTCGGTCACCAGGCGCTCAGCCAGGGCCTGACGGCGGGTCTGGTGGGCCTGGCGCTGGTCGCGCTGTTCCTGCTCGCCTTCTACCGCGTGCTCGGCGTCATCGCCGTGAGCGCGCTGGCGATCTACGCGCTGTACTTCTACGCGCTGATCAAGCTGATCCCGGTGACGCTGACGCTGCCGGGCATCGCCGGCCTGATCCTCACGATCGGCGTCGCCGCGGACGCCAACGTGGTGATCTTCGAACGCGTCAAGGAGGAGGCGCGCGCCGGGCGCTCGCCCCTGAACGCGATCACCGCCGGCTACCGCCGCGGCTTCAGCGCGATCGTCGACGCCAACGTCGTCACGTTCATGGCGGCGTTCATCCTCTTCATCCTCTCCCAGTCCGACGTGCAGGGCTTCGCGTTGACGCTCGGCATGGGCGTCATGGTGTCGCTGTTCACGGCCGTCGCGGCGACGCGCGCGATCCTCGGAACGATGGGACGCACGGGGGCGATCCGGCGTCCGAGCGCGCTGGGCGTGACGAAGAGCCGCCGCCACTGGACGTTCGACTTCATGGGGCGCTCGCGGTGGTTCTTCACGCTGTCGGGGACGATCCTGCTGATCGGCGCGATCGCGATCGGGGCGCGCGGCGTCAACTTCGGCATCGACTTCGTCTCCGGCACCCAGATCCAGGTGACGCTGGCACACCCGGCGAACGTCGGCGATGTGACCTCCGCGATCGAGTCGCTGCACCTGAAGAGCGGGAAGACCGCGATCGGGCAGCCGGTCGTGCAGCAGGTCTCAGCCCCCAAGGCGAAGAAGCGCAGCTACAGCTTCCAGATCGCGACGAAGACCCTGAGCGTGCCGCAGATCGGCGGCCCGAGCACCGGCACGAATACGTTGCGCGGCCTGCTGAACGCGCGCTACGGCGTGACGTCCTTCAGCGAGAACACGGTCGGGCCGAGCTTCGGCAAGACGGTGGCCGACAGCGCCGCCGTCGCGATCATCGCCGCGCTGCTGGCGATCGCGGCCTATATCGCGCTGCGGTTCCAATGGAAGTACGCGGTGCCGGTGATGATCGCGCTGGCACACGACCTGCTGATCACGGCCGGCGTCTACGCGCTCACCGGGAGGCAGGTGACGGCCGACACGGTGGCGGCCCTGCTGACGATCCTGGGCTACTCGATGTACGACACGATCATCGTCTTCGACCGCGTGCGCGAGAACGTGCAGAAGATGCAGAACGCGGCGTTCTCCCAGATCGTCAACCGCTCGATGTCGGAGGTGCTGACCCGTTCGCTGGCGACCACCCTCTGCACGCTGCTTCCGATCATGGCGCTGTTCCTGTTCGGCGGCTCGACGCTGAAGGACTTCGCCTTCGCGCTGCTGGTCGGCGTCGCCTCCGGCGCCTACTCGTCGATCTTCATCGCCTCGCCGGTGCTGACCCACTGGAAGGAGCGCGAGCCGGTGTACCGCCGGCGGCGGGCGCGGATCGCCGCGGAGAACGGCGGCATCGTGCCGGCGTATGCGACGGCCGGCGCGGCGGCGCGCGAGATCGACGTCGAGGCGACCGGCCGGCGTCCGCGCCGGCGCCTGACCGAGCCGGCGCGGCCGGACGGCACGATCAAGACCGGCGAGTTTCGTGAGCTCGTGCGTGACCTGCACGTCGATACGCCGGCGCGGCCGGCAAAGCCCGAGCCCGAGCCACGGCGAGATCCGGCCGCCGACGCGCGGCCCGAGGACGTCGTGATGCCCGCCGAGCAGCGGCCCCGCGGCGCCGGGGCATCCAAGTCACGCGGGCGCCGCAGGGGGAGGCCACGCTGATGGGCATGCTCGCCTGGATCATCATGGGGCTCGCGCTCTGGCATTACACGATCTGGCTGCCGGACCGCTTCTGGGGTGGCATCGTCGGCGCGTTCCTGGCGTCGATCGCCGGGGCGATCGTCAGCGGCATCCTGATCAGCGTCGCGCTGCACGGCGTCGCGATCCCGGGCCGCCACGCCACCCATCTGGCCACGGTGCTCTACGCGATCCCGGGCGCGCTGATCGGCATGGCGCTCGACTACGCCGTCGGCGCCGCGCACGAGCGCGCCGAGCAGCGGCTCGCCGACACCCCGCTGCGCCCCTGAGTGGAGCCGCCGGGGGCGGCGGGGTGGCAAACCAGGCTCTGAGCGGGGCGCGTCGCCCGGACGAGCGCGCGCGTTCCGTCGCAACCGGCGCGTAGGCTCGGGGCGCGATGTCGCAGCAGCAAGATCAGGCGGTGCGCCTTGAGATCCCGGTGGTCTCGCTCGAGACGCTCGAGACGCTCGAGCGCGCGCTGGGCTGCAGCCGCGTGCTCGCACAGGTGCTCGCGCGACGCGGCCTGGCCGACCCCGCCGCGGCGCGGGAGTTCCTGGCGGCGGCCGAGCATCACCGCCCTGGCGCGTTTCGCGGCATCGGCGCCGCGGTGGACCTCGTGCTCGGGCACGTCTCGCGCGGTTCGAGGATCACCGTGCACGGCGACTACGACTGCGACGGCGTCTGCTCGACGGCGATCCTGGTGAGCGCGCTGCGCGAGCTGGGCGCCGACGTGGACTGGCATCTGCCCAGCCGCCAGGGGGAAGGCTACGGACTGTCCGCTGCGACCGTCACCCGGCTGCTCGAGCGCGGCACGGCGCTGCTGGTCACGACCGACTGCGCGATCACCGCGGTGGCGGAGGTGGCGGCCGCCCGCGCCGGCGGGATGGACGTGCTCGTGACCGACCACCATAGCCCGCGCCGCGACGGCGTCCTGCCGGACGCGCCCCACCTCCATCCGGCGCTCTGCGGCTATCCGTGTCCGGAGCTGTGCGCGACGGCAGTGGCGGCGAAGCTCGCACAGGCGCTGCGCGAACGGGCCGGAACCGTGGCGGGCGAGCGCGAGGCCGATCTCGAGCTCGTGGCGATCGCGACGATGGCCGACGTGGTTGCGCTGCGCGGCGAGAACCGCAGGCTCGTGCAGGCCGGGCTGCGGGCACTTGCCGGCAGCGCGCGACCTGGGCTGCGCGCTCTGATGAGCGTCGCGCGCGTGTCGCCGATGGCGCTGGACGAGCGCGCGCTCGCGTTCCGCCTGGCGCCGCGGATCAACGCGGCGGGGCGCCTGTATCGCGCCGACATGGCGCTGGAGCTGCTGCTGACCGACGATCCGCAGCGCGCCCAGGAGCTGGCGGAGGAGCTCGACCGCTGCAACACCGAACGCCGCCACGTCGAGACGCGGATCCGCTTCGAGGCCGAGGCGCAGGTCGCCGCCGGCCCGCCCGCGGCGGCCTACGTGCTGGCGGGAGCGGGCTGGCACCCGGGGGTGATCGGCATCGTCGCCGCGCGCATCGCCGAGCGCCACCACCGCCCCGTGGTGCTGGTCGCGCTGCCCGACGAAGCCGGGGGCGGGCCGGGCAGCGGCTCCGCACGCTCGATCCCGGCCTTCGACCTGCTCGAGGGCCTTGCCGCCGCGGGCGAGCATCTCGAGCGCTACGGCGGCCACCACGCCGCGGCCGGGCTGACGCTCGACCCGGCGCGCCTCGACGCATTCCGGGAGGCCTTCGTCGCGCACGCCGACGCGGTCCTCGCGCCCGAGGACATGGTCGCCACCGAGCGGGTGGACGCGATCGCCTCGGGCGAGGAGGTCGGCCTCGAGCTCGCCGAGGAGCTCGCCCGTATGGCTCCGTTCGGCGCCGGCAACCCGGCCGTCTCGCTGCTCCTGCCGGCGGCCACTTTCACCGACCTGACGGGGTTCGGCGGCGAGCGCCGCGACGATCATGCCCGCTTCACCGTCAACTCCGGCGCGGGTCGCGCGCGCGCTGTGCGCTTCGGGTCCGGGCCGCGGCTGCCGGTCGCGCTCGGGGCGCCGGTCGACGCGACGTTCGCGCTCGAGCGCGACGAATGGCAGGGGGTCGTGCAGCCGCGCCTGCTGCTTCGCACCGCGACCCCGTGCGCCCCGGCGGCGATCCGGCTGCTCGGCGAGGACGAGGACTTCCGCGTCCGGGTGCTCGCAGAGCTCGACCGTCCGCTCGCAGAAGAGCTCGCGGCCCAGCCGCCGCCATCGTCTGTCCGCGAGGAGATCGATCGCCGCGGCCGCGGCATCGCGGCGCTGATCGCGCAACTGCTCGCGAGCGGCGAGCCGCTGCTCGTGCTCGTGGCCGACTCGCATGCCCGGCTGCGCCACCTCGCCCCCCGCCTGGGCGGCTTCGCGCTGGCCGAGCACGTAGCGCTCGCGCGGCTGCCGGGGCTCTCGGCGCCCTTCCCGAACGTCGTAGCGCTCGACCCACCGACCAGCGTGGCGGCGCACGCCCGCGCGGCCGCCGGGCACGCCTCGGCGGCGTCGCAGCGCCTCTGGCTGGCATGGGGGGCGGCTGAGCTACGCTTTGCGGCACACAAACACGAGCAGGAGTACGGTCTCCGCGACTCGCTGGCCACCTGCTATCGGGAGCTCCGCGACCGTGGCGGGGCGGTTGGCCGGGAGCTCGAGGCGATCCTGCGTGGGGGGGCGCCGTCGCCCGAGGGGGCGGGGCGCCTGCTGCGGATCCTCACGGAGGTCGCCCTCGTCGATCTCGACCGAGAGCGCTTCGCGGTCACCGTGACGGCGCGAGGGCGCGTGACACTGGAGCAGTCGCCCGCCTACCGCGACTACCAACGAACTCGACTGGACGGCCTCACATACCTCGGAACGGCGACACGGCAGGAGGCGGCGTAAAGCAGGTCGCGACCGCGACCGCGCCGGATGACGCGGCGCCGGCCGTCGTGAACGACGACGTCGCGGCGGCGGGCGTGTCGGTCCCGCCACCCGATCTCTCGGTTCTCGCGGAGCGTGAGCAGCGACTGCTCGGCGACCTCTTCGCGATCGTCGAGGAGCACGCCGAGGAGTCGCTTGTGCCGATCGACCGCGACGCCGTCGGCGCGGCGTTCGTGTTCGCCTGCGATCACCACGCTGATCAGCGCCGGCGCTCCGGCGAGGAGTTCATCGTGCACCCGGTCGGCGTCGCGCGGATCTGCGCGAGCATGCGCCTCGACACCGAAACGCTGTGCGCCGCCCTGCTGCACGACACCGTCGAGGACACGACGGCGTCGCTGGAGGAGGTCCGCGAGCGCTTCGGCGAGGACGTCGCCAGCCTTGTCGACGGCGTCACGAAGCTGACCGGCATCACCTTCTCCTCGCGCGACGAGGCGCAGGCCGAGAACTACCGCAAGATGATCGTCGCGATGGCGAGCGACGTGCGCGTCATCCTGATCAAGCTCGCCGACCGCCTCCACAACATGCGCACGATCGGCGCTCTGCCCAAGCAGAAGCAGATCGAGAAGGCCAAGGAGACGCTCGAGATCTATGCGCCGATCGCGCACCGGCTCGGCATCCACGCGATCAAGTGGGAGCTCGAGGACCTGGCGTTCGCGACGCTGCACCCGCGCAAGTACGAGGAGATCAAGGTTCTGGTCGCGCAGCAGCGCGACGACCGCGAGCGCTATGTGCAGAGCGCGGGGGAGATCCTCCAGCGCGAGCTGGACTCGCTTGGCATCACCGCCGCGATCTCGGGCCGCGCCAAGCACTTCTACTCGATCTACTCGAAGATGACGCGCAAGGATCGCGAGTTCAACGAGATCTACGACCTCACGGCGATGCGCGTGGTCGTCGAGACGACGAAGGACTGCTACGGCGCCGTCGGCGTCGTGCATTCGCTCTGGAAGCCGCTCCCGGGTCGCTTCAAGGACTTCGTCGCGATGCCCAAGTTCAACATGTACCAGTCGCTGCACACGACGGTGATCGGGCCGGAGGGCCGCCCGCTGGAGATCCAGATCCGCACGCGCGAGATGCACAACATGGCGGAGTACGGCGTCGCCGCGCACTGGATGTACAAGCAGGCCGCGCGTCCGGATCGCAGCGGCCGCTCGAACTGGTCAGCCGACGAAGCGAAGCTGAAGTGGCTCCGTTCGATGGTCGACTGGCAGAGCGAGACCTCCGATCCGAAGGAATTCATGGAGACGCTTCGCGTCGATCTGTTCGAGGACGAGGTCTACGTCTTCACGCCGAAGGGTGAGGTCAAGTCGCTGGCCGCTGGGGCGACGCCGCTCGACTTCGCCTACGAGGTGCACACCGACGTCGGACACCGCTGCGTCGGGGCGAAGGTCAACGGCAAGATCGTTCCGCTCAGCTACGAGCTGCACTCGGGAGACATCGTCGAGGTGCTCACCTCCAAGCGCGAGCGCGGACCGTCGCGCGACTGGCTCGCGGTCGTCAAGACGACACGGGCCCGCAACAAGATCAAGCAGTGGTTCAAGGCAGAGAGCCGCCAGGACACCGAGCACAGCGGGCGTGAGGCGCTCCAGGAGGCGATGCGCAAGCAGGGCCTTCCGGCGCAGCGCATCACCGGCTCGGGTCTTCTGGCCGACGTGATCCGGGAGCTCGGCTTCCGCAAGGCCGACGACTTCTACATCGCGCTCGGCTCGGCAAAGGTCTCGCCGAAGACGGTCGTCGGCAAGATCCTTCAGCGCCTCAAGGAGGGGGAGGCCGCGGACGCCGAGCAGACCGCCGCCTCGACGCTGATCTCCTCGCGGCGCGAGCGCCGCCGGCCGACCAACTCCTCGAGCGAGTTCGGGATCCGCGTCGAGGGCGTCAGCGACGTGCTGGTGCGGCTGGCGAAATGCTGCCGCCCGGTGCCGGGCGACGAGATCGTCGGCTACATCTCGCTCGGCCGCGGCATCACGATCCACCGCGAGGACTGCGCCAACGCCCGCGCCCTGAGCCGCGACGCCGACCGCTTCACGCCGGTCGCCTGGGAGGGCGAGCAGACGACGGGCTTCAAGGTCGAGATCCAGGTCGACGGATGGGACCGCCATCGCCTGCTCGAGGACCTCTCACGGACGTTCTCGGAGGCCGGCATGAACATCGTCGAGGCGCAGTGCAACGCCCACCCGCCGATGATTCGCAACCGCTTCGTCGTCGAGTGCGCCGACACCCAGACGCTCAAGGCGACGATCACGCGCCTGCGCAACATCGACTCCGTCTTCGACGCCTTCCGGGTCACACCGGGTAGCTCCGGCGGCTGATCGGCGCGATGCTGCTCGATCTCGCAGGCAACGCCGCCCGCTCGATCGGTCGCCTGCTCCAGGGCGCCGAGCAGGAGGTCGAGCAGCACTCGCCAATCGAGCAGCCGCTGCACGAGGCGATCGCCGCCCTGCACCACGCGGCCGAGTCGATGGACCGCCACGTCGAGGTGCTCGAGAACGTCGCGGCGACGCTGCCGGCGATGACCGACGCGCTGGTCAAGCTGACCGACCAGCTCGGCGAGGTGCTGAGACTGGCCGCACCGCTGGAGGCCGCCGAGCGCGAGGTGGCCGGCCTAGGCCATCTGTTCCGCCGCAGACGCCGCGCGCCGAGCGCCGCCGCCCTGCCGCGCCCGAGCGCGGTGGCCGCGATCGGGGTGAGCTCCGCAGCGGCGGGGGAGGGAGCTGTTGCCGCGCCGCAGGAGCCGCCTGCCGAGCTTCCCGGTGAGCCGCCGACACCGGTCGCGCCGAAATCGGACGCTCCTGCCCCTGCGCCTGCCCCGACCCCACCTCCGCCGGGCGCCGGACCGGCCGCCTGAGCGGTCAGGCCACGACCGTCAGCGCCGCCGGGCGCACGCTGAAGCGCGCCTCGGTGACCTCGCCGATGTGGTCGCCGTCGACCTGAAGCGCCAGCGGGCGGCCGTTGGCGCTGCTCACCGTCAGCGAGGTCAGCTCCCGGAACTCGACCACCCGTCGGTGCCCGGCGACCCGGCCGTTGCCGATCACCGCCCGCGCGAGCAGCGATGGTGCGCCGAGCAGGCTGGCGCTGCGCAGGACGACAGCGGAGAGCGTGCCGCTGTCCAGGCTGGCGCCGGCGGCGAGGTCGATCGGGCGGTTGTGGAAGTAGGTGTAGTGCTCGGCGTTCTGGACGACCGCCGTGACGCCGGCGACCGTCTCGGCGCCGACGGAGACGAACATCCGCGGGGGACGGATCAGGTAGCGGCCGGCGAAGGTCGTGAGCGCCGTACCGAGGAAGAAGTACGGCCCGAAGCGCCGCTTGAGGCCGGGCCTCGAGTCGACGCCGTGGACCACGTCTGCGTCCATGCCGACGCCGGCGCTGAAGGTGTACAGGCGGCCCTCCACGTCGCCGAGGTCGACCTGCCGCGGCGCGAACCGGTCGGCCATGCGGAGCAGATGTTGTGTGGCGTCGACGATCTCGCCGGGAATGCCGAGCAGCTTGCAGTACACGTTGGCCGAGCCACCGGGCAGGGCGCTGAGGGGCGTGAGCGAGCCGGCGAGACCGTTAGCGGCCTCGTTGACGGTGCCGTCGCCGCCGAACGCGATCACGAGGTCGTAGCCGTCGCGGGCGGCCTGGCGCGCGATGTCGGTCGCGTGGCCGCGGGCCTCGGTCACGACCGCCTCGACCTCGTAGCGGGCAGCCAGCGCGTATACGACGAGGTTGCGCAGCCGGTCGGAGACGGCTGTCGCGAACGGGTTGACGATCACCAGCGCGCGGCGCCTGTCGGCGTCGTCGATCGGCTCGAGCGCGGCGATCGCCCGCTCGACCGCGGCCTCGTTCGCGGATTCGCTCACGTGCGTGCTACACCGCGCCGCACGGAGCGTTACCGGCTTGCTTCCGTTCGGTGCGTCGCTATACTGCCCGGCACATAGCTGGACGCATCCAGAGGGGTGGAGGGACTGGCCCTATGAAACCCCGGCAACCATTTCGCGCGAGCGAGAACGGTGCCAATTCCATCAGGCTCCAACAATGGCCTGGGAGATGTGGTTGGAGCTTCTGCCCGAGAGCCTTCGCCACATGACCAGCGGAGGTTTTTTCATATGGCGGCAGAGAAGCTCAAGTGCAAAGAGTGCGGGACGGTCTATCCGCTCGAGGCGCTGTACGTCTGCGAGCGCTGTTTCGGCCCGCTCGAGGTCTCCTACGACCACGGCTCGATCGACGACGTCGCCGCGCTGCGGCGCCGCATCCAGGGAGGCTCGCAGGATGTTTGGCGATACGCCGACTTCCTGCCGCTCGCGGGCGGCCCGCCCGGACCGTCGAACCACCTCGCGTCACGCGCCGGGCTTCCCGCCGGCTGGACGCCGCTGATCAGCGCCGATCGACTCGCCGATCGCCTCGGCCTGCGTGAGGTGTGGGTCAAGAACGACGCGGCCAACCCGACCCACTCGTTCAAGGACCGCGTCGTCGCCGTCGCCTCGGCGCGGGCACGTGAGCTCGGCTTCGGAGCGTTGGCGTGCGCCTCGACCGGCAATCTCGGTAACGCGGTCGCCGCCCAGGCGGCCGCGCTGGGGCTGCCGTCCTACGTCTTCATCCCGGCCGACCTCGAGGAGCAGAAGATCCTCGGGACCGGCGTCTACGGGACGAACCTGGTCTCGGTGCGCGGCAACTACGACGAGGTCAACCGGCTGTGCACGGAGCTGTCGGCCGAGCATGACGACTGGGCGTTCGTGAACATCAACATGCGCCCCTACTACTCGGAGGGGTCGAAGACCGTCGCTTTCGAGATCGTCGAACAGCTCGGCTGGGAGCTGCCCGACCGCTGCATCGTTCCGATCGCCTCGGGTTCGCTGTTCACCAAGGTCCACCGCGGCTTCCAGGAATGGATCGAGCTCGGCCTCGTCGAGGGCCGCCAGCCCGTGATGAACGGCGCCCAGGCCGCGGGCTGCGCGCCGGTTGCGAACGCGTTCGCGGCGGGCCGTGACTTCTGCCAGCCGGTCAAGCCGGACACGATCGCGAAGTCGCTGGCGATCGGCAACCCGGCGGACGGGCCGTACGTGCTCGAGCTGGCGCGTCGCTGCGGCGGCGGCGTCGACGCCGTCAGCGACGAGCAGATCCGCGAGGGTATCGGCCTGCTTGCGGAGACGACTGGGATCTTCACCGAGACGGCCGGCGGCGTCAGCGTCGCCGTGCTGAGCGAGCTTGCCCGGCGGGGCGAGATCGACCCGAGCGAGCGTGTGGTGCTGGTGATCACGGGCGACGGCCTGAAGACGCTCGACGCCGTGCGCGGCACCTTCCACGCGCACGAGATCGATCCGACGCTCGACGCCTTCGAGGCCGCGGTCGCGACGGCGGTCGTGTGATGGCGGTCACGGTCAGGATCCCGACGCAGTTGCGCGCGGCGACAGGCGGCCAGACCGTCGCGAGCGTCGAGGGCGCGACGGTGTCCGAGGTGCTCGACGGCCTGTTCTCGCAGTTCGACGAGCTGCGCGAGCGGATCTCGGACGAGCATGGCGGTCTGCGTCGCTTCGTCAACGTGTACGTCGGTGGCGAGGACATCCGCTTTCTCGACGGCGTCGCGACGCGCGTGCCCGACGGCTCGGAGCTGACGATCCTGCCGGCGGTCGCCGGTGGCTGACACGCTCAAGGTTCGCTGGCTCGACGAGCCGGAGGAGAAGGACTACGCGGCCGCGCAGAGCTACCTCTCGCTGCTCGTGCCGCCCGGCGACATCGAGCGTCTGATCGAGCGGCTGAAGAGCGCGCCGACCGGCAGCTGGCGAGCCAAGGACATCCTGCGCGCCGCGCACCTGCCGCTGCTGCGGACGAAGGACAGCGAGGAGGTCGCGGAGAAGGTTGCCAAGATCCGCGCCAAGGAGGCGCTGTCACCGATCCTGCTGGTCGTCCTGCGCGCCGATGTCGTGGCCCAGATCGCCGACGGCTACCACCGCACCTGCGCCGCCTACATCGCGCACGAGGACTCGCTCGTGCCGGGGCGAGTGCTGTTCCTGTAGCGCCCGGCGCGCAGGCTGGACGTTTGATCGGCGTGCCGCGTTCGCGCGCCGCGCGAACGCTAGACATCTGATCGTTTCTGGCGGCCCGCGTCGAACCATCGTTGGGCTGGCGCGCAGCGTCCTCAAGTTGGCCCGCGGCGGCCCCGACAAGCTAGGCATGGAAGCGAACGTCGAACCCACAGGCCAGGCTGCGAATGTCTCGCGGCGAGGCTGCGCGCCGGCCGCGAGCACGGCGGCCTCGAGCGCGTTCGGGCAGACGCTGCGGCGCGCCAAGCGCACCGCGCGCCGAATGCGGGCGCGGCGCGCGCAGGCCGGCTCGGCGGCTGCGCTTGACAGCCCTCCGCCCGAGGTCGAGCGCGAACTGGCCGACGCCGCCCGCGCATGCGAGACGCTCGCCGCGCAGGGCAAGGAGCTGCGCTTCGACCGCCGCGCCGACGGCCGCGTGTCGGTGGCGCTGATCGACGTCTCCAGTCGCGCGCTCGACGTGATCGAGCCGACCGGGCTCTTCCTGCTGCTCAGCCAGTCTCACTGAGCACTACAGGCGCGCGCCGCATGCGCGGTCAGCTGCGCCGTGGCGCCAGGCCGGCCAGGCGGCACTGCGCCTGGACACGGAGGGCGAGCGGGTCGCGCTGGGCGAACTCGGTTGCGCACCACGAGCGGGCAGCGGCGCCGCAGTGGGAGATCAGGCCGCCGCCGGTCGAGCTGGGGACCGTCACGTTCACGCAGCCGTGGCTCGACACGGGCGCCGCCGAGGAATTCCCGATCGCCCACGCGGCAAGCGCGACAGCGAGTGCCAGGACAGCGCCGATGACGAGCTTCTGGACGCCGCTCAAGGGCTGTGCGAGGCGCTGCGCGTGACCGATCATCACCATTTGCGGCCGAGTATAGGTGCCCGATGCGGGGGCTCGTGCCCGATGCGCCGGCTTGACCCGGCGAGGCCGGGGGGACGTCGGTTCGCTCGCTCGCGCGGTCAGCGGGTGCGGCGATCGACACCTGTGGGGGATTGGCGTCAGGGCAGCGCACCTTTACCGTCGTTGACGTGTTATCGGCGGGCGAAAGAGTGCAACGGGCGGGCACCAGCTGTGCGGCGCCGTGACCACGGATATGACTGCCGGGGCACGGCGATGAGCGGCGCGCTGATGGCGGCGCAGAGCGGAGCAAGGATGGCGAAGACCTCGGCGAGCCGGATCGACGCGCGACGACGCGACGCGGCGCTGGCGCTGGTGGGCGGTCCTGAGCTCCTGCGAGGCGCGATCGGAGAGCTGCTGGACGCTCAGCCCGGCATGCGGCTCGTCTGCTCGGTTGTCTCGATCGACGAGTTCGCCGCCGCAATGCGCAGCGCGACGACGCGCTGCGACGTGGTGCTACTGGACGTCGATTCCTTCCGCGGTGTCTGCGCGCCCGCCGTTGACCGGCTGCTCGCCTTCGAGCTCGATTGCAAGCTCGTGCTGCTCTGCACCGAGGTCAGCGCCGAGGTGATGCTCTGTGCGAGCACGCGGCGGATCGACGGCGTGGTGCTGAAGGAGTCGTCGGTGGTCGAGCTGTGCGACGCGGTTGCGCACATCCTCACCGGACACGCCGTGATGCCCGCCCGCTGGCACGCGGTGCCCGATGCGGTTGCGTTGACGCCGCGTCAGATCGAGGTGCTGACGCTGATCTCCCACGGCTACAGCAACGAGGAGATCGCCGAGCATCTCGACGTGCGGCCGAACACCGTGAAGTTCCACATCAGCGAGATCTTTCGCCGGCTCGGCGTGCGCAACCGCATCGAGGCGATATCCCGTCTGGGCGAGCGCCACAGAGGGCACTGATCGGCCGCGAGCCGCAGTGAGCCGGGCGGAAGAAACCTGCCCAGTGGCTCGCGCAAAACCTCACCCTGCCGGCGAACCTGAGCCGTGCTGCAATTCGCTCAAGCCCGGCGGCTGCGATCCGCCGGGCGTAGTTTTTCCCGCACCGAACGCACGCCCAGCGGGGCAACCACGTCCGGAGCCGCACGCGGCGGCGGGCGGCGGGAAGCCGGTGTCAGGAAGCGCGGAATGCCTGCAAACATCCGCTTTCCACCGACGTTTGGGCGGTGACATCAGATGTCCCCGGGCGATCGATGGCCGGCGGCGGAGCCCGGGGGACCCGCGCTCCGCGATTCGTCCCCGGTGATAGGGCAACCCTCCGCTGGTCCATTCCGCGACGGCCTGCGGCTCGTGGGGCAGACCGTCAGGCCCGAGCAGGCGCGGCCGGGTTGGCAGATCGACCGCCATCGGGCGCTGGGCCTGCTGCCGACGGCTCGCTGAACGCGCTCAGGTGCGGTGGCAGGTAGCCAGCGCACCCGCATAGAACTGCAGGTAGCTGTTCCAATGGCTGTCCCAGTAGCCCTGGTCATGGCTGCCGGGCCAGAGGTGGAACTGCACTGCTTGCCCGTGCGCCTGCAGCTCCTGCGCGAGCGTCGTGTCGGCGTCGCGGAACGGATCCAGGGTGCCGACGTCGAGCCAGACCGCCATCCCCGGGTAGGGGTCGCCGGCGCGTGCGGCGGCGATCACGTTGTGGCGGGCGAAGTCCTCGGCGTCGTCGAAGGCTCCGGGTGCGCTTTCGCCGCCGCTGACCCACAGCGCCGCCGAGTGTCCGCCGACGGCGCAGAAGCGTCCGGGGTGAAGGCGCGCGATGTCGAGCGCACCGAAGCCGCCCATCGAGATCCCGCCGATCGCGACGCGGGCGGGATCGGCGTGCAGCCGCCTGAGCGCCTGCGGGATCACCTCCGCGTAGACGTAGGAGCCCCACGCTCCGTCCGCTCGATCGTGCCAGTAGGAGTCGGGTCCGCCGTAGGGGAACACGATGTCGGGGGCACGCGATCCGAGGCCGGCGAGCGCGGCGAACAGCGCTCCGTCGACGCTCGAGTTCTGGTTCCCGCCCTTACCGTGCAGGAACACGAGCAACGGCCGCGGCTGGCCGGCTGCTCCCGCGGGAACGACGGCCGTCACCGGCATCGTCTGGTGAACGAGCGCACTCCTGATCGTGAAGTGCACCACCCGCGCGCCATGCGTGGCGACGCCGTTGGCGCGCGTCGCGAAGAGCACGGCGAGCGCGACCACGGCGAGCGCGATGAGCGCTCCGGCGCGCCGGCGCAGATGCGCCAAACGCGCCGCCCTGGGACGCCCATTGCGTGCCGGCCCCATCGCGAGGTGAGTATCGCAGCCGTGGCGCGCGCCGCCAGGCGCCGCCTACACTCTTGCCGGTGCCGGCTCGAGTGGCGAAGCGTGTCGCACCCCGATCGCTGGTCTGGGCGACGGACATCGACGTGCTTCCTGTCGATCACGAGGTGCTGCGGCGCGAGGGCTACCTTGCCGTGCGGTCGCCGAGCAACCCGACGCACTACTGGGGCAATCTTCTTCTGTTCGACGCCCCGCCGGGCGTCGGGGACGGGGAGCGTTGGGAGCGCTCGTTCGACGCCGAGTTCGCTGACGAGCCCTCGGTAGCGCACCGGACATTCGGCTGGGAGGGGGTCGAAGGTGAGCTCGGCGAGGCGGCGGCGGAGTTCGTCGCCCGCGGCTATGAGCTCATCCAGACCGTCGGACTTGTGGCCACGCCTCGACAGATCCATCCCAACCCGCGCGAGAGCCGGACCGTCGTGGTGCGCGCCCTCGAGCCCGGCCCGGGCGCCGATGACGAGCTCTGGGAGCAGGTCGTGGAGCTACAGGTCGCGGCCCGCGACGAGAGCTTCGATGAGGAGGCTCACAGGGCGTTCAGCCGCCGGCGGCTCGAGGACCTGCGGGCCGTCTTCCGGCTCGGGCGCGGTGCCTGGTACGTGGCGCTGGACGGGCCGGCGGGGGAGGTGGTGGCCAGCTGCGGCGTGGTCGTCACCGGCGGCGTGGCGCGTTTCCAAACGGTGGACACGGCCGCGGCTCATCGGAGGCGGGGAATCTGCTCGCGACTGCTGGTCGAGGCGGTGGGCCACGCGACCGCTCACCACGGCGCGAAGCGCTTCGTGATCGCGGCCGACCCCGGTTACCACGCACTCGGCATCTACCAGTCGCTCGGCTTCCGCCGCCGCGAACACGTGTCCGGAGTGTGCCTACGGCCTCAGGCGCCGGGGCGCGCGACGGCGGGCGGCGCCGAGAGCGCCTCGGGTCGATGAGCTGGTCAGCTCACGTGGATCGTGTAGGGCGAACGACCACGGCCGAGTGCCGCTCGCCCGTCCGCCGCGGCCCCGTACGCGCGGATCCTCGGATACGGTGGCTCCTCCTGCGCGACACGGAGCAGTCCGGATCGCTGTAGCGTTGCGTGCGGCCGAGGCGATCGCTTCGGTGACCGGCTTACCGTGAGAAGGGGGCGACAATGAATCAGTACGCGATCCTGCGCCGCAGCGGCTGGCGTTCTGGTGCTGAGCTGCAGGCCGCAGCAGAGCGCTCGACCCAGGTCGGCAACGAGCAGATGGCCGACGAGGTGCGATGGATTCGCAGCTACGTGCTCGACGAGGGGGGCGGCTCGGTCGGGACGGTCTGCATCTACGAGGCGACGAGTGAAGACGCGATACGCAAACATGCGGCGCTCGCCGACTTGCCGGTTGACGAGATCATCACGATCGCTGACACCGTCGTCGTTCGGCCGGATCCCGCTACCGCAACTGCATGAGCGCGTAGCCAGACGCGCCCAGTCGAGCGCTGGCGCAAAGCCTGAACAGGAGCAGCTCGCAGTGTCTTTTTCCGTCTGACCTTCGTCGCCACGAGGCTCCTACCTAGGTCGGCCAAGACAGACGGCGCTGTCGGACGGCGCGAGTTTGGGACAGCGCGGCGTTGCCGGATTCACGCGCGATAGCGGGAGTCTCGCTTTCCACTGCGCGACGCGGTCGGTTACGGTTCCGCTGCGTGGAGCTGCGGCGGCGCATCGTCGATCGGACGGGTGAGTTCTTGCTCTTCGCGGTTACGCCACCGAGGCTGACGACCGGATCGGCGAAGAGCACCGAGATCGCCGAGGTCACCCTCGAGCGCCTGCGGCCGGTGGGGGTCAACGGCCTGATCCTCTACGACATCGATGACGAGAGCGACCGCAACCCCGACGAACGGCCGTTTCCGTTTCTGCCGACGATGGACCCGGCCGAGTACCTCGCCCGCGACCTGGCGGGCCTGGACGTGCCCGCCATCGTCTATCGCGCGGTCAGCAAGTACACCGAGGACGACCTGCGTTCCTGGCTCGAAGCCCAGAATCCGGCCCGGGTCCTATCGGTCTTCGTCGGTGCGTCCTCTCGGGAGAAGGCGGTCGCTACCTCGCTGCTCCGGGCCTACGAGCTCCGGACCCAGGTGCGGCCGGACTTGCCGCTCGGCGGCGTCGCGATCCCCGAGCGGCATGCGCGCACAGGCAGGGAGCACCACCGACTCATCGCCAAGCAGGCTGCTGGCTGCTCCTTCTTCGTCACTCAGGTCGTCTACGACGTCAACGCTGCGAAGGACTTGGTCTCTGACTATCGCTACGAGTGTGCCGCGCACGACCTGGAGCCGGTGCCGATCGTCTTCACGTTCTCGGTTTGCGGCTCGGTGAAGACACTGGAGTTCCTTCAGTGGCTCGGTGTCAACGTCCCGCGCTGGATCGAGAACGACCTGCGTCATGCCGACGACACACTCGGCGCGTCCTACGATCAGGCTGTGGCGACGGCCGTCGAGCTGGTCACGTTTTGTCGACGCGTCGGCGTTCCAGTCGGGCTCAACGTCGAGAGCGTCTCGATCCGCAAGGTCGAGATCGAGGCCTCCACGCGACTCGCTGCCCGGCTCGGAGCCGAGCTCCACCGATAAGGAGCCAAATCGGCTTGCAAGTGCGCTGACCAGCGAAACGAAGCGCGCCCGGCAGGATTTGAACCTGCGACCTCTCGCTCCGGAGGCGAGCGCTCTATCCCCTGAGCTACGGGCGCGGGACGGCGAGGCTCGACGCGGCCCCGCCCGCCGTGAGCATAGCCGCAGCGCCGCGGTCGGCAGCGACGGACGTGAGCTAGCCCGGTGCCTCGCCCGCCTCGGCAGCCGCCGCGGCATCGAGCATTCGCTGTACGACGAGCGGCCACGTGAACTGCTCGGCGCGACGGGCGGCCAGGGTGCCGGTGGCGCTCGCCACCTGCGGGTCGGCGAAGCGCTCCATCGCGGCGACGAGCTCGTCCTCAGCGAGCGGATCGACAGCCGTCCCACCCTCGCCGATCAACTCGGCGGCACCGCCGACCGTGGGACCTATCACGGGCAGCCCGGCGGACATCGCCTCGATGTTGGCGATCCCGGCGGTCTCGATCAGAGCCGGAAGCACGAAGCAGGTCGCCTGCGCGAAAATCTCGGCGAAGCGTTCCTCGCTCCCGGCGTCGCCGAGCGACAGCAGGCCGTAGAACGTCACGCCCGGCGCGCTGAGCGCCGGCGCGGGGCCGACGACCGAAAGTCGCGCATCGGGGAGCGACGCGCGGACCCGCTCGAACGCGCGCAGCACCATCGCGCCGTTCTTGCGCTCCCAGTTCATGCCGACGTAGAGGAAGTGAGGAGAGTCCCAGTTGCGCTCCGCGATGTAGGCGGGGGAGCGGTTGCGCCCGATCCCGACGACGGCGATCTTCTCGGGCGCGACGCCGAACTCCTCGACCATCGAATCCTTCACCCACGCGGTGGGCACGCAGCAAACGGTGGCACGGTCGTAGGTCCTGCGAACGAACTTCACGAGCCGGCGGATCTCGGCGCGCGGTACCCGCGAGAGCCACCACGACGAGGACCGCGCTCCCTGGAGCACGGTCATGTCCTCGTAGGTGATCAGGCGGACGGCGGGCGGGAAGTCGTGCAGGTAGGCGCCGTAGGTGATCACGTCCGTGATCCGCTCGTCGCCTGCGACTCGGCGGCCGGCGAGCCGGGAGATGCCGGCGAACGGAAGGTGGGAGATCCCGGCCTCCTGGAGGAGCGCACGGGGATGGCGAAACCTGCGCGGCGGCAGGCCGCCCTCGAGACCCCAGCGCGCCAGGGCCACAGCGCGCAGAGGCAGATCGATCGCGAGCGGCATGCCGCGCATCGGCGGCTCCACGGCAAGCCCGCGCCGATCGAGCTCGCTGTAGATGGCATGCGTGACGCCGGCCATCACGGTCGGATCTGTCGGGTCCCCCTGGAATGTGAGCACCGTGAACGACACGGTCTGGCTCCTGCCTGCGAGTGATCGCACTTGGACGGCACCGCAATCTATCGGGCGCCGGATCTGGCGGCGACCTCGCCAGCCGCCAGCGCAGCTGGAGCGCTACGCTCGCCTGCGCGATGGAGTTCTCCGTGATGTTCGCCGGCACCGCCGGATCGGTGCCGAGCGCGCGCCGCGGGCTTCCCGCGCTGCTCGTGCGCCGCGGCGCGGAGCGGATCCTGATCGACTGCGGCGAGGGGACCCAGCGCCAGCTGCTGCGCTCGGTCGGGCTCAGCGACCTGACCGACATCTTCATCACGCATCTGCACGTCGATCACTGGCTCGGACTGCCGGGCCTGCTCCAGACGTTCAATTTGCGCGACCGAGATCGTCCGCTGGCCATCCACGGTCCGCCCGGTCTCGCCGAGGTGATGCGCTCGATGCGCCGGGTGTACGGCCGGCTGTGCTTCGAGCTCGCAGTCGTCGAGCTCGAGGCCGGCGAGTCGGTGCGCCGGGACACGCTGGAGATCGGCGCCGTCAACGTGCGACACCGCGTGCTCGCCTACGGCTACGTGCTGGCCGAGGATCCGCGACCGGGTCGTTTCGACGCCGAGTTGGCCGAGTCGCTCGGCGTCACGCCCGGACCGGACTTCGGGCGCCTGCAGCGCGGCGAGACGGTCGCCGGAGTCCGGCCGGAGCAGGTCATCGGCGCGGAGCGCGAGGGTCGCAAGGTCGCCGTCTCCGGCGACACCGCGCCCTGCGAGACGCTCGCGATCGCCGCTCATCGTGCGGATCTGCTCGTGCACGAGGCGACCTTCGGCGACGACGAGCGTGAGCGTGCCCGGCTGACCGGGCACTCGACGGCCGCCCAGGCGGCGCAGATCGCCTGCGACGCGGACGTCAAGATGCTGGCGCTGACGCACATCTCGGCGCGCTACGGCGGCAAGGAGCTGCGCGAGGAGGCGCGCGCGGTCTTCCCGGCGACGGAGCTGCCACGCGACTTCGACACGATCGAGATCCCGCTCACCGATCGCGGCGCGCCGACGCTGGTCCGCTTCGGCGACACGCCGGCGGCGCCCATCTGACACCGCTGCTAGATTCCATCGCAAGATCCTTTAACCCGGTCCCGTGAGGCCAGGAAGGACGTACGGAGTTGGACGCAGCGGAGAAGGTCGTGCTCGACCGCGACGATGTCGCTCGCGCGATCGTCCGCATGGCGCACGAGGTCATCGAGCGCAACTCCGATCCGGACTCGCCGCTGGCGATCGTCGGGATCCACCGCCGCGGCGTGCCGCTGGCCGCCCGCCTGCACGAGCAGATCTCCGAGATGGTCGATGGCCCCGTCGCCCTCGGCTCGCTGGACATCGCCTTTCACCGCGACGACCTCGGTCGGCGCCCCCAGGCCCCCGTCGTGCACGCGACGGCGCTGGACTTCGCGCTCGACGGCGCGACCGTCGTCATCGTCGACGACGTGCTGTTCACGGGCCGCACGGTGCGCGCTGCGATCGACGCGCTGTTCGAGTACGGACGCCCGGCCCGCATCCAGCTCGCGGCGCTCGTCGACCGCGGTCACCGTGAGCTGCCGATCCGCCCCGACTACGTCGGCAAGAACCTGCCGACCTCCGCTGCGGAGAGGGTCAACGTGCGGCTCGCCGAGCTGGACGGCTCCGATGAGGTGACGATCACCGTGGCACAGAACGGGGGGGTGGCGGTATGAGGCATCTGGTCTCGATCGAGGATCTCGACCGCGACGGGATCGAGCGCATCGTCGCGCTCGCATCGAACTTCGGTCAGGTCGCCGACCGCCCGATCAAGAAGCTCCCCTCGCTCCGGGGGCGGCTCGTGATCAACCTCTTCTACGAGGCCTCGACGCGCACGCGAAGCTCATTCGAGCTGGCGGCCAAGCGTCTGTCCGCCGACGTGCTCAACCTCGTCGCGAGCGGATCGAGCGTCGAGAAGGGGGAGTCGCTGCGCGACACCGTCGCAACGCTCTCCGCCTACGGACCGGACGCGATCGTGATCCGCTCTCCGCACGCCGGCGCGCCCGCGCTGCTCGCGGGCTGGACGCACGCCGCCGTCGTCAACGCCGGTGACGGTAAGCATCAGCACCCCACGCAGGCGCTGCTCGACTGCTACACGCTGACCCAGCGCCTCGGCCCGATCGATGACGCCAACATCTGGATCGTCGGCGACGTCGTCCACTCGCGCGTCGCCCGCTCGTGCATCCAGGCGTTTCGGATGCTCGGCGCGAACGTCACCGTTGCCGGTCCGCCGACGCTCGTCCCGGACGAGTTCGCCCAGCTCGGCGCCACGGTGCGGCACTCGCTCGACGACCTGCGCGAGGCTGACGTGGTCTACGCGCTGCGAATGCAGCTCGAGCGCATGGAGGGATCGTTCGTGCCATCGCTGCGCGAATACACCACGCACTTCCAGATCGACGCGCGCCGGCTCAGCGCCCGCCAGTTCCTCATGCATCCTGGGCCGGTCAACCGCGGCATCGAGGTTGCCGGCGAGGTGATCGACTCGCCCCAGTCGCTGATCACCAGCCAGGTCGCCGCCGGCGTCGTCGTGCGCATGGCCGTGCTCTACGAGGTGCTCGCCGGCGCGCCACGTGAAACCGGCGCCCCCGACACCCAGTCGCCCGCGCTCGAGCCGCAGACCGCATGAGCGCACTGGTCGCCGCCCCGCGCCCGCCGGCCGAGCTGCTGCTGCGCCGCGCCCACGTCATCGATCCGGCGAGCGGCATCGACGCTCCACACGACGTCCTCGTGCGCGACGGCGAGATCGCAGCGCTCGGGGCGCCCGCGAGCCTCGAGGCGCCGAGCGGCACCGAGGTCGTTGAGGCCGAGGGCAAGCATCTCTTCCCGGCCTTCGTGGACCCGCACGTCCACCTGCGTTCGCCGGGCCAGGAGCACAAGGAGGATCTCGAGACCGGAACGAGGGCGGCCGCAGCCGGCGGCTACTGCGCGGTCGTGGCGATGCCGAACACCGAGCCCGTGCTCGACCAGCCGGCGCTGCTCCGCGGCATGTTGATGGCGGCAGGGCGGGAGGCGCGGATTCCGGTCGGCTTCATGGCCGCGATCAGCGTCGGTCAGCGCGGCGAGCAGCTGACCGAGATGAGCGAGTTGCGCGACGTGGGGGCTGTCGGCTTCACCGATGACGGCAAGCCCGTCGCGAGCGCCGGTCTGCTGCGCCGCGCGCTGCGCTACCAGCTCCTCTGTGGCGGGGTGCTCGCCCTGCACGAGGAGGACCCGGCGCTGTCGGGCTCCGGCGTGATGCACGAAGGGACCGTGTCGGTGGAGCTGGGGCTGGCCGGGATCCCGTCGATCTCGGAGTCCACGATGATCGCGCGGGATTCGCTGATCGCCGAGCACGAGCACGGCCGCGTCCACTTCCAGCACCTCTCGGCACGCCGCTCCGCCGACGCTCTCGCGGCTGCGCGCGCCGCGGGCGTCAACGTCAGCGGCGAGGTCACCCCGCACCACCTGCTGTTGACGGATGAGTGCGTGCGCGGGCTCGACACGCGTTTCAAGATGAACCCGCCGCTGCGAACCGAGGACGACCGCCTCGCCCTGGTCGCGGCTCTGCGCGACGGGACGATCGAATGCATCGCGACCGACCACGCACCGCACGCCCGCGACGAGAAGAACGTCCCCTTCGAGCAGGCCCCGATGGGCACGACCGGCCTGGAGAGCAGCTTCGCCGTGCTCTACACCGAGCTCGTGCTGCCCGGCGTCATCGGCCTCGAGGTGCTGCTCGAGCGGCTCACCGCCGGTGCCCGACTGCTCGAGCTCGAAGTCCCGGCCATCGCCGTCGGGCGCAGCGCGAACGTCTGCCTCATCGACCTGGCGGCGCGTTGGAGGATCGGCGATGCGGGGTATGAGAGCCGCTCGTCCAACTGCTGCTTCGCCGGCCGCGAGGTGAACGGCCGCACGCTGCTGACGCTCGCCGATGGCGCCGTCGCCTTCCGCGAACGCGCGTTTGCCCTGAGCGCCGCATGAGCTACGTGCTGCTCGAGGACGGCGCCCGCTTCGACGGGGAGCCCGTTGGCGCGCCGGGCCCGGTCACCGGGGAGGTCGTGTTCAACACGGGCATGTCGGGATACCAGGAGTCGATGACCGACCCCTCCTACGCCCGCCAACTGATCACGTTCACCTATCCCCACATCGGCAACTACGGCGTCAGCGCGGCGGCGATGGAGTCCGACCGGATCCACGCCCGCGGGGCGATCATGCGGGACGCGCGCAACAACGAGGACCACGCGTCCGCCGAGGGCGGCTGGCTGGACTGGCTGCGCGACTGCGGCGTCCCGGCGATCACCGGCGTCGACACACGCGCGCTCGTGCGCCACATCCGCGAAGCGGGCTCGATGCGCGGGGGCATCTTCCCCGACGAGTTCGACCCGCGCGACGCGGCGGCCGCGGTGGCGGCCGAGGAGTCGATGGTCAACCTCGATCTCGCGCGCGAGGTCACACCCGCCGCGCCGCTGCGTCTGGCGCCGACCGCCGGCGGACCGGGCGGCCCGACGATCGCGGTGATCGACACCGGGATCAAGAGCTCGATCGTCGCGAACCTGCGCTCGCGGGGCGCAGAGCTGCAGCTTCACCCCTGCACCGCGGATCTGGCTGCGATCCTCGCCGGCTCGCCCGACGCGCTGATGCTCGTGAACGGACCGGGTGACCCGGCTGCGCTCGACTACATCGTGGCGCTCGTGCGCGAGCTGGTCGGGCGGCTGCCGATCTTCGGCATCTGCCTGGGGCACCAGCTGCTCTGCCGTGCGGTCGGTCTCGAGACCTACAAGCTGCGCTTCGGCCACCGCGGAGCCAACCACCCCGTCAAGGACCTCGAGACAGGGCGCATCGAGATCACCAGCCAGAACCATGGCTTTGCCGTGCTCGGCCCCGGCGGCGAGCGCACGATCGCCGGGAACCAGCCGGTGCGCTGGGAGACCGACTTCGGCGCCGCCGAGCTCACCCATCTCAACCTCTACGACCGCACCGTCGAGGGCCTGCGCCTGCCCGACGCGCGCGCGAGCACCGTCCAGTACCACCCCGAGGCCGGGCCGGGCCCGCACGACGCCCTGCACCTGTTCGACCGCTTCATCTCGGAGATCGGCGCCTGATGCCCCGGCGCGAGGACATCCGCCGGATCATGATCCTCGGCTCCGGGCCGATCGTGATCGGGCAGGCCGCGGAGTTCGACTACTCCGGCGCGCAGGCGTGCAAGGTGCTCGCCGAGGAGGGCTACGAGGTGATCCTCGTCAACTCGAACCCGGCGACGATCATGACGGACCCCGAGTTCGCGGCGGTCACCTACATCGAACCGCTGCTGCCCGGCCCGGTCGCGCAGATCATCGCCCGCGAGCGCCCCGACGCGCTGCTGCCGACGCTCGGCGGCCAGACCGCGCTGAACCTCGCCAAGGCGCTGCACGAGGACGGCACGCTCGAGCGTCTCGGCGTCGAGCTGATCGGCGCCGACTACGACGCGATCCGCCGGGCCGAGGATCGCGACCTGTTCCGCGAGACGATGCGCGGCGCCGGTCTGCGCGTGCCGCGGAGCGCGATCGCGACGAGCGTCGCGGAGGCGGTCGACGCCCTCGAGGCCGTCGGCCTGCCCGCGATCGTGCGCCCGGCGTTCACGCTCGGCGGCCAGGGCGGCGGCATCGCACGCACGCGCGAGGAGTTCGAGCGCGTGGTCGCCGGCGGAATCGCGGCCTCGCCGATCGGGCAGGTCCTCGTCGAGGAGTCGGTGCTCGGCTGGGGCGAGTTCGAGCTCGAGGTCATGCGGGACCGCAACGACAACGTCGTGATCGTCTGCTCGATCGAGAACGTCGATCCGATGGGGGTCCACACGGGCGACTCTGTCACCGTGGCGCCGCAGCAGAGCCTGACCGACGAGACCTACCAGCGCCTGCGCGACCAGGCGATCGCGGTGATCCGGGCGGTCGGCGTCGAGACCGGCGGCGCCAACGTGCAGTTCGCGGTCGACCCGCTCAGCGGCGAGATCGTCGTGATCGAGATGAACCCGCGAGTCTCGCGCTCCTCGGCGCTGGCGTCGAAGGCGACCGGCTTTCCGATCGCCAAGATCGCGGCGCGCCTCGCCGTCGGCTACGCCCTCGAGGAGATCGCCAACGACATCACGCGCGCCACCCCCGCGAGCTTCGAGCCGACGATCGACTACGTCGTGGTCAAGTGGCCGCGCTTCGCGTTCGAGAAGTTCCACGGCGTCGATGCCGGCCTCACGACGCACATGAAGTCGGTCGGCGAGGCGATGGCGATCGGGCGCACCTTCGGCCAGGCCTTCCTCAAGGCCATGCGCTCGCGCGAGCTGGATGTCGCCCCCGATGTCGACGCGCCGCTGGAGGAGCTGCTCGACCGCGTCGCGCAACCGGGCGCCAACCGCTACGACGAGCTGCTCGAGGCGCTGCGCCGCGGAGCGACGATCGAAGAGCTGAACGCGCGGACCTCGATCGACCTCTGGTTCCTGCGCGAGCTCGCAGCGCTCGCAGCCGACCCGCAGGCGCCGTTCGCGGGGGTGCGCGCCTTCAAGTCGGTCGACACCTGCGCCGCCGAGTTCGCGGCCAGCACGCCCTACTACTACTCGGCGTGGGAGCGGCCGGACGCGGGCGGCAGACCCCGCCACGAGGTCGAGCGCGGCGAGCGCCCCAGCGTGGTGATCCTCGGCTCGGGGCCGAACCGCATCGGCCAGGGCATCGAGTTCGACTACTGCTGCGTGCACGCGGCGATGACGGTGCGCGAGCTCGGCCGCGACGCCGTGATGATCAACTGCAACCCGGAGACCGTCTCGACCGACTACGACACCTCCGACCGCCTGTACTTCGAGCCGCTCACGCTCGAGGACGTGCTCGCGGTGATCGAGCTGGAGCAGCCGGAGGGAGTGATCGTCCAGTTCGGCGGGCAGACCCCGCTGCGGCTCGCGGCGGGCCTCCAGCGCGCCGGGGTACGCCTGCTCGGCACGAGCGTCGACGCGATCGACGCCGCCGAGGATCGCGGCCGCTTCGGCGAGCTGCTCGAGCGGCTCGGATACCAGGCGCCGCCCTACGCGACCGCCAACACCGTCGAGGAGGCGCTGGCGGCCGGGGCCGAGGTCGGCTTCCCGCTGCTTGTGCGCCCGAGCTACGTGCTCGGCGGGCGGGCGATGGAGATCGTCTACTCGCTCGAGGACCTGGCCGCCTACCTCGAGCGCACGAAGACCAGCGCCGACGGGCGCGCGATCTTCCTCGACCACTTCCTCGAGAACGCGATCGAGGTCGACGTCGACGCTCTCTGCGACGGGCGCGAGGTGGCGATCGGCGGCATCATGCAGCACGTCGAGGAGGCCGGCATCCACTCGGGCGACTCGGCCTGCGTGCTGCCGCCGCATTCGCTGGGGCCAGAGATGCTCGAGCGGATCCGCGAGCAGACACGGGGAATCGCGCTCGAACTGGGCGTGGTCGGCCTGCTCAACGTGCAGTTCGCCATCGTCTCGGTCGCCACGCGCCCCGGCGCTGAGCTCTACGTGATCGAGGCCAACCCGCGCGCGTCGCGCACCGTGCCGTTCGTCTCCAAGGCCGTCGGCGTGCCGCTCGCGAAGCTCGCCTGCCGGCTGATGCTGGGGGAGTCGCTCGCGTCGATGAACCTGCCGAGCGAACTGATGCGCGCCGGCTACGTCGCGGTCAAGGAGGCGGTGCTGCCGTTCAACCGCTTCTCCGGCGCCGACTCGCTGCTCGGTCCGGAGATGCGCTCGACCGGCGAGGTGATGGGCATCGCGACGGACTTCCCGACCGCCTTCGCGAAGGCCGAGGCCGCCGCCGGCTCGGCCCTGCCCGACCGCGGCACGGTGTTCATCACCGTCACCGACAGCGACAAGGCGGCCGGAGCCGGACTCGCGGCGCAACTTCACGACCTCGGTTTTTGGATCGTCGCGACGAGCGGGACCGCGCAGGCGATCGAGCGGATGGGCATCCCGGTCACGACGTTGCGCAAGGTCGCCGAGGGCTCCCCGCACGTCGTCGACGCGATCAGCGGCGGCGAGGTTGACCTCGTGATCAACACCCCAACCGGCTCCGGTGCCCGCTCCGACGGATGGGAGATCCGCCGTGCGGCCGTGACGCGCGGCATACCCTGCATCACGACCCTGTCGGGCGGACAGGCGGCCGCGCGCGCGATCCGGGCGGCGCGATCGGGCGAAGCGGCCGTCGTGTCGCTGCAGGAGTGGCACGGGGCGGTCAGGTGACGGCTCCCTTCGGTCGCCGCATCCTTCCGCTGCTCAGCCGCCGCGAGGTCGGCAGCTACGTCGTGATCGCGGCGGCCGACGAGGCGGCCCGTGCGCAGCCCGGGCAGTTCTACATGCTCGCCACCGCGGAGCGCTGGGGTGGGGGTGAGGGGGAGCGGCCGTATCTGGCACGCGCGATCTCGGTGATGCGAACAGGCGAGAACGGCCTCGCCGAGTTCCTGCTCGAGGACGTCGGGCCGGGCACCAGGCGCCTGTGCGAGATGGAGGTGGGCGAAGGCCTTGTCACGGTCGGGCCGTTCGGGCACGGGTTCGACGCGCCGCCGGCGGGGGCGGAGCTGCTGCTGGTCGGAGGCGGCATCGGCATCGCGCCGCTCGTCGCCGTGGCCGAGAGGTGGGGTGGACGCGCGCTGCTCGGCTTCCGCAACGCGGTGCACGCGGCTGGCGCTGCGCTCTTCGAGGACCCCCTGATCGCCACCGACGACGGCTCGCTCGGCCACCACGGCCCCGTCACCGACCTGCTCGAGCAGGCGCTCCGCGAGCACCCCGGCGCCGCGGTCTACGCATGCGGTCCGCCGGCGATGCTGAGCGCCGTCAGGGAGCGGGCGCAGAGTCACGGAGCGCCGTGCGCGCTTGCCCTGGAGGCGCCGATGGCGTGCGGATACGGCGCCTGCTACGGGTGCGTCGTCGCCACGGTCGATGGTTACCGGCGGGTCTGCGTCGACGGGCCGGTGTTCGACGGGGCGGTGCTCGTGTGATCGAGTTCTGCGGCCTGCGCCTGCCTCACCGCGTGATCAATGCGTCGGGCTGCTTCGACGCGATCGCCGCCGCTCGCGTCTTCGGTGAGGCGCTGTTCGAAGAGTTCCCGTTCGCGGCCTACGTTTCGAAGACGATCACGCTGGGCGCACGCGAGGGCAACGCGCCGCCGAGGCTGTGGGAGTCGGCGGCCGGCCTGATCAACTCGATCGGCCTGCCCAACCGCGGCCTTCGCGCCTATCTCGAACACGACCTGCCCGCGCTCGCGTCCCTGCCGGCGCCGCTGATCACCAACGTCATGGGCTCGACGCCCGAGGAGTTCGCGCAGCTCGTGGAGGCGCTCGAGGATCGTGTGCAGGTTGCGGCGATCGAGCTGAACGTCTCCTGCCCGAACGTGGCGACCGGCCTGGACATCGGCGCCGACCCTGACGGACTCGAGGCGCTGCTGCACCATCTGCGTCCACGCAGCTCGAAGCCGCTGATCGTCAAGCTCACTCCGAACACCGCGGACGTCGCCGCCTGCGCCGCCGGTGCGCAGGCCGGTGGGGCGGACGCGGTGTCGCTGATCAACACGCTGCGGGCGACGGCGCTCACCCCGGGCGGCTCCGCTCCCTGGCTCGGCGGCGGCAGCGGCGGGCTCTCCGGCCCGGCGATCCGCGCCGTCGCCCTCGCGCAGGTCGCGCGGGTGGCCGAGCGGGTCACGATTCCGATCATCGGTATGGGCGGGGTCGCCAGCGGTCGCGACGCGCGCGAACTGGTCGACGTCGGGGCGACCCTGGTCGCAGTCGGCACCGAGAACTTCCGCGATCCGGCGGCGGGGTCGCGGATCGCCCGCGAACTCGATGCCGGTTTCACGCAAATTGCGCGATGATGTGCGGCAGTTCACTTACACTGCACGCAAAAGACCTGCAAAGTGGCGCAAATGGCTCAAGTGAGCTGAATCCGGCTCGACCTCTAGTGGAGGTTGAGGTGAATTGGGCGCGCGATCCTTGCAAGAGGCCGCCCACGCGGTAGACTCGCCGCCCATGTCGCTCGGTCAGCAGACGCTCCAGAAGGGCCCCGGAACACCCGAGCGTTCGTTCAACCAGCGGATGGATGCGCTGGCCCGCGCAAACGAGATTCGCTCGCAGCGCGCACAGCTGAAGCGCGATCTCAAGGCCGGTCGCCACTCGATCCAGCAGCTGCTGCTGGACCCGCCGGAGTTCCTCGAGACCGCGAAGGTCTTCGACATGCTGCTCGCGGTTCCCAAGTACGGGCGCGTGAAGGTCAACAAGATTCTCACGCACTGCCGCATCTCGCCGAGCAAGACGATCGGCGGGCTCTCCGAGCGCCAGCGCGCTGAGCTGGTCTCGATGCTCCATCGCTGATCGCGCGCGCGACGAAGATTCGACGGCCGCCGCGCGTCCCCCGCGCCGCCGAGCCGCGCGTGCTGACGGGGGCTGTGTCTAAGCTGGGCGCTCTCCGGATGGACAACGTATTCGTGATCACGGGCCCCTCGGGGGTCGGCAAGGGCACGCTGATCGCGGCGCTCCGCGAGCGCCACCCCGAGCTCGAGCTGTCGGTGTCCGCGACGACGCGGCCGCCGAGGCCGGGCGAGCATGACGGCGTCGCCTACCACTTCCTGAGCGAGACCGACTTCGACCGGCGCCTCGCCGCCGGCGAGTTCCTGGAGCACGCGGACTACGCCGGACACCGCTACGGCACCCTGCGGGCCGAGCTCGAGCGGCGCACGCGGGGCGGCACCCCGGTCGTGCTGGAGATCGAGCTGCAGGGCGCGCGCCAGATCCGCGCGGCGCTCCCCGAGGCGGTCCTGATCTTCATCGCTCCACCCTCGCCGGAGGAGCTGCGCGAGCGCCTCCGCCGCCGCGGCGCCGACGACCCCGAGGAGGTCGAGCGCCGACTCGCGATCGCCGAGATCGAGCTCGCCGCGCGCGACGAGTTCCCGTTCGTCGTCCTCAACGACGACCTCGAGCGCGCCGTGTCCGAACTGGACGCGATCTACCTGCAGTACACTGGTTGAGTGATATCTCCCCGAATCGACAAGCTGCTCGAGCACGTGGACTCCAATTACGCGAGCGTCCTCGTCGCCGCCAAGCGCGCACGCCAGATCAACTCCTACTACCAGAACCTCGGGGAGGGGAGCTTTGACGAGTTCCCGCCGCCGATGGTCGACACCGGCTCGAAGAACTACCTCACGATCGCGCTCGAGGAAGTCGCCGCCGGCAAGCTGAAGTACCACTACCGGTAGCGCCGGGAGCGCTCGATGGCCCGACTGCTGCTCGGTGTGAGCGGTGGGATCGCCGCCTACAAGGCGCTCGAGCTCGTGCGTCTCGCGACGGCCGAGGGCCATGCCGTGCGCGTGATCCAGACGCGCAGCGCGCAGCGCTTCGTCGGCAGCGCGTCGTTCGCGGCGCTGAGCGGAGCGCCGGTGCTGACCGACGATTTCGAGCGCGACCCGCTGCGCGGGAGCTTCCCCGGCGACCCGCTGCCCGAGCACGACCCCGCCAGTCACCTCGCGCTCACCGCCGCCGCGGACGTGTTCCTGATCGCACCGGCCTCGGCCAACACGATCGCCAAGCTCGCCCACGGGCTGGCCGACAACCTCCTCAGCACCGCCGCGCTCGGGGCGGCCTGCCCGCTGATCGTCGCGCCGGCGATGAACGACCGCATGTGGGGCCACGCCGCCACGCAGGCCAACCTCGCGCTGCTGCGCGGGCGCGGCATCGAGGTGCTCGCTCCCGGAACCGGGCGCCTCGCCACGCACGGCGAGTGGGGGACGGGCCGCCTGCCCGAGCCCGCCGAGCTCCTGGCGGCGGTCGACGCCGCCCTCGCGCCGGGTCCCTGGAGCGGGACGCGCACGCTCGTCACCGCCGGCGGCACCCGCGAGCCGATCGATGCGGTGCGCTACCTCGGCAATCGCTCCTCCGGGCGCATGGGCTTCGCACTCGCCGAGGCCGCCGCGGACCGCGGCTCGGAGGTCGTCGTCGTCGCGGCCAACGTCGCGCTGCCGCGCGCATCGCGTATCCGCTACCTCGACGTCGGCACCGCCGCCGAACTGGCGGCGGCCTGCGAGGCCGAGTTCGCGAACGCCGACGTGCTCGTGATGTGTGCGGCCGTCGCGGATTACCGCCCCGCGCGGGTGCTGGACGGCAAGATCGCAAAGCGCGACGCGCAAGGGCTCGAACTCGAGCTGGAGCCGACCGAGGACGTGCTCGCCGGGCTATCGGCGCGGCGGCGCGAGGGCCAGACGCTCGTCGGCTTCGCCGCCGAGCACGGACCCGGCGGCGTCGCGCGGGCGCGCGAGAAGCTCGTCGGCAAGGGTCTCGACGCGATCGTCTGCAACGACACCTCCCAGCCGGGGATCGGTTTCGACGCCGAGCGCAACGCGGTCACGATCATCACCGCGGAGCGTGAGCAGGAGGTCGGTCCGGCCGACAAGCGCGTGATCGCGGAGGCGGTCCTCGACGCCGTCGACGGCCTGCGTCGATGACGGCGCCGGGGGCGTTTTTCGGCTGCTCGCCGGAGTGCTATCCTCGATGAGTGCCGCCGGTGAAGCGAGGGTGGCGGCATATCGAAGTGGGCGCTCGCCCGCTTTTTTTTCGCCATGGAACAGCTACAGCACGACATCGAACAGCGCCTTTCGGCCAGCGAGCCGGAGGTCGAGGTGCTGCTCGTGGAGCGCTCCGGGGACACGCTGCGGATCTTCATCGACCACCCGGTGGGTGTCACCCTCGCGCTCTGCGAGCGCGTCACGCATGCGCTCGGCGACCTGCGTGAGCGCTACGGCATCGAGGTCAGCTCGCCCGGTCCCAAGCGGCCGCTGACCAAGCCCGAGCACTTCCAGCGTTTCGTCGGGCGGCGCGCCCGCGTGCGCACGGCGCCGGGCACGGTCGCGGCGGAGGCGGACAGC
Organism: uncultured Solirubrobacterales bacterium; assembly: GCA_963830975.1. Taxonomy (GTDB): domain Bacteria; phylum Actinomycetota; class Thermoleophilia; order Solirubrobacterales; family Solirubrobacteraceae; genus Palsa-513. The sequence goes on along the minus strand of CAWHOI010000004.1, from coordinate 1,220,947 downwards.
ATCGTCGGCGAGCTGATCGGCGCCTCCGCGCAGGAGGTCACGCTAGCCGCGCCCGAAGGGATCGTCGCGATCCCCTATGCCGCGATCAAACGGTCCCACCTGGTGGAGGAGTAGGCACATGTCACGCGAGATCCTGGATGCGATGCACGCGCTCGCGCGCGAGAAGGGCATCGAGCCCGAGAAGCTGATGGTCGCCCTCGAGGACGCCCTGCTGTCGGCCTACAAGAAGCAGCCCGGATCCGCCAAGTACGCGCGCGTCGAGATCGACCGTGAGACCGCCGACTTCCGCGTGATCGAGCTGATCATCCCCGAGCGCCTCGAGGCGCACCTGATCGTCGAGACGATCGACGAGGCGACCACGATCGACCCGGAGACCGGCGAGATGCGCGAGCCGGAGGACCCCGAGATCGACCCGGCCAAGTTCGAGCAGTACCGCGACCAGATCGAGGAGCGCGACGTCACGCCCGGCGACTTCGGGCGGATCGCCGCGCAGACCGCCAAGCAGGTCATCCTGCAGCGGATCCGCGAGGCCGAGCGCGACATGATGTACGAGGAGTACCGCGACCGCGTCGGCGAGCTGATCACCGGCATCGTCCAGCAGTCGGACTCGCGCTACACGCTCGTGCAGCTGCGCGAGCGCGTCGAGGCGCTGCTGCCGAAGTCCGAGCAGGTCGACGGCGAGCGCTACGACCACTCGCAGCGGATCAAGGCCGTGATCAAGGAGGTCTCGCCCTCGACCAAGGGGCCGAGCATCATCGTCTCGCGCCGCGACTCCGAGCTGATCAAGAAGCTGTTCGAGCTGGAGGTGCCCGAGATCGCGGACGGCCTGGTGGAGATCGCCGGCGTCGCGCGCGAGCCGGGCTACCGCTCGAAGATCGCCGTGATCTCGCACGCCGACGGCGTGGACCCGGTCGGCGCCTGCGTCGGGCCGCGCGGCTCGCGCGTGCGGATGGTCGTCTCGGAGCTGCGCGGCGAGAAGATCGACATCATCCCCTACAACGAGGAGCCTGCCCGCTTCGTCGCCAAGGCGCTCTCGCCGGCACGCGTGCGCGAGGTGCTGGTCGACGACGCCGCCAAGCAGGCCACTGTGATCGTGCCCGACGACCAGCTCTCGCTGGCGATCGGCCGTGAGGGACAGAACGCCCGGCTCGCCGCGCGGCTGACCGGCTGGCGCGTGGACATCAAGTCGGAGAGCGAGTTCGCCGCCGAGGAGGCTGAGCAGGGCTACGGCGAGCAGCTCGAAGCGTCCGGCCGCTGCGCCGCGATGATGAGCAACGGGCGCCGCTGCCCGAACGCTTCGCTGCCCGGCTCGCGCTACTGCGGGCTCGAGGCCCACCAGGCTCTCGAAGGCGCCGACGGCCTCGCCGAGGGGCCGGCGTCATAGCGCCCTCGCAGCCGCCGCAGCGCCGCTGCGCGGGATGCGGGCGAAGGGCGCCAAAGCGCGAGCTGGTGCGGCTGGCCGTCAGGGACGCGGCGGCCGGAGACGGCGCGGCCGGCGTGCTCGTCGTCGACCACGCCCAGCGTCTGAGCGGCCGGGGCGCCTACGTCTGCTCCGATGCCTGCCTCAGCCGCGCGCGGCGGCGCGGCGCGCTGCAACGCTCGTTTCGCCGCCCGTTGTCGATTGACGTACAGACCGTAGAATCGGTGGGCTGATGGCGAACAAGCGCGTGCACGAGATTGCGAAGGATCAGGGCCTGAGCACCAAGGAGCTGCTGGCCACACTTCAGGCTGCCGGCATCGACGCCAAGGCCGCGGCCTCGACCGTGGACGAGCAGCTCGCGCTCCGCGCGCTCGCCAGCAACGGCGGGAGCACGAAGAAGGCGGCGTCGCCGGCGAAGAAGACCGCGGCGGCTGCGAAGCCGGCCGCCAAGGAGAGCGCGAAACCGGCGGCAAGGGCAGAGGCAAAGCCAGCCGCCACGAAACCGGCCGCCGCCAAGCCCGCTGCCAAGCAGGCCACCGACTCGGCCGCGAAACCCGCCTCCGCCGCCAAGCCCGCCGCCGCACCGGCCGCCAAGCCCGCGACCCCACCGGCCGCCAAGCCAGCCGCGACCGCGGCTCCACAGCCCGCCGCGACCCCGGCGAAACCCGCGGCCGCAGCCGCGACCCCGGCGAAACCCGCGGCCGCAGCCGCGACCCCGGCGAAACCGGCCGCCGCCGAGCGGCCCAAGCCCGCCGCCCCGGCGCCCGCGGCGACGACGCCGCCCCCGGCAAGCGCCCCGCCCGCCGCCGCCGCCACCGCAGCAGCCGCCGCTCCCGAGACCGCGCCCGCCGACGGCGCGCCGGAGTCCTCGCCCGGCGAGGCCGCCCGTGCCGCCGAGGCGAACCGCTCGCGCCCGACGCGCGACTCGCGCACCGGTGAGCAGCGGCCCGGAGCCGTCGGCCCGGGTGGGCGCCGGCGCGTCGTGATCGACTCGCAGGCCTCGCGCCGCCAGGCCGGCGGGCCCGCCAGCCAGCCCGTGCGACGCCCGCCGCGGCGCGGCCGTCGCCGGCGCGGCACCTATGACGACACCGTCGCGCCGATCGACGAGGCCGCGCGCGGCGCCACCGACCTGATCCGCATCAACTCGGGCTCCACCGTCAAGGGCGTCGCCGAGTACTTCGGCGTCGCCGTGCCGGAGGTGATTCGCAAGCTGATGAGCCTCGGGGAGATGGCGACGCTGACGCAGACGCTCACCGACGAGGCGATCAGCGTGCTCGCCGCCGAGTTCGGCAAGGACATCGAGATCGTCCACGCCGCCGACGAGCTGGTCGGCGAGCCGGTCTTCGACGACGACGAGGACACGCTGCAGCCGCGGCCGCCGGTCGTCACGATCATGGGCCACGTCGACCACGGCAAGACCTCGCTGCTGGACGCGATCCGCCAGACCGAGGTCGCCAAGGGCGAGGCCGGCGGGATCACCCAGCACATCGGCGCCTACCAGGTCCGCCACGGCGGCCGGGCGATCACCTTCCTCGACACGCCGGGTCACGAGGCGTTCACCGCGATGCGCGCGCGCGGCGCGCGGGTCACCGACATCGCCGTGATCGTCGTGGCCGCCGACGACGGCGCCAAGCCGCAGACCGACGAGGCGATCGACCACGCCCGCGCCGCCGACGTCCCGATCATCGTCGCCGTCAACAAGATCGACAAGGAGGGCGCGCAGCCCGACCGCGTGCGCACCGAGATGACCACGCGCGGCCTGCAGCCCGCGGAGTGGGGTGGGGACGTGGAGTTCGTCGACGTCTCCGCCAAGACCAAGCAGGGGCTCGAGGACCTGCTCGACACGATCCAGGTCGTCGCCGAGCTCGAGGACCTGCGCGCCAACCCGGACGCCCCGGCGTCGGGCGTCGTGATCGAGTCGCGCCTGGACCCGGGCCGCGGCCCGATCGTCACGCTGCTGGTCGCCCGCGGCACGCTGCACATCGGCGACGCGCTCGTCGCCGGCGCGAGCGTCGGGCGGGTGCGGGCGATGAACGACTTCCTCGGCACGCGCTCGAAGTCGGCCGGGCCCGGCGAGCCGGTCGAGGTGCTGGGCTTCGACGGCGTGCCCGAGGCCGGCGAGTACGCGCACGTGGTCGAGAACGAGCGCCGCGCGCGCCAGCTCGCCAGCCAGCGCGCGACGCGGCTGAAGACCGAGGCGCTCGCACGGCGCTCGGGTCGCAAGATCTCGCTCGAGGACGTCTTCCGCCTCGCCCAGGAGGGCGCCGTCAAGGAGCTCAACCTGGTCCTCAAGGGCGACGTCTCCGGCTCGGTCGAGGCCGTCGAGGACGAGATCGCGAAGCTCCCCCAGCACGAGGTCTCGGTCAACATCATCCACCGCGGCGTCGGCGGGATCACCGAGTCCGACGTGATGCTCGCCGCGGCCTCCGACGCCGTGATCCTGGCCTTCAACGTGCGGCCGGTCGGCGACGCGCGCGCGCTCGCCGAGCGCGAGGGCGTCGAGATCCGCGGCTACTCGGTGATCTACCGCGCGATCGACGAGCTGCGGGCGGCGATGCAGGGCATGCTCGAGCCCGACGAGGTCGAGGACACGGTCGGCCAGGTCGAGGTGCGCCAGACCTTCCGCGCGTCGCGCATCGGCACGATCGCAGGATGCTTTGTCACCGAAGGGAAGGTGACACGCGGGGCGAAGGTAAGAGTCGTGCGCGACGGCACGGTGATCAACGAGACGACGGTCGCCAGCCTCAAGCGCTTCAACGAGGATGCACGGGAGGTTGCAAGCGGGTTCGAGTGCGGCATCGTCCTGGCGAACTTCCAGGACGTCAAGGAGGGCGACGTGCTCGAGGTGTACGAGACCCGCAAGGTCGAGCGCGCGCTCGCCTGAGAGGTGCGCGTCGGCTCGCAAGGACTAGTATGGCTGGGGAGCGCATGCGCCGGGTCAACGAGGCGATTCGCCAGGTCCTCGCGGACGCGCTCGCCGGAGAGCTGTCGGATCCACGGTTCGGATTCATCACGGTGACCGATGTCAAGACAAGCCCAGACCTGCGTTCCGCACGCGTGTTCGTGAGCGTTCTGGGCGACCAGGACGCCCGCTCCGAATCGCTCGCGGCGCTGACCGGCGCCCACGGCCTGCTGCAGGCGCGGATCGCCGCCGAGCTCTCGCTCAAGCGCACGCCGCGGCTCGAGTTCGCCTACGACACCACCACCGATCGCGCGCTGCGCGTCGAGTCGCTGTTGCGGGACCAACGATGACCGAGGTCACCTCCTTGGCGATCGGCACGCGTGAACAGGTGTTGCGGGCGATTCGCGCCGGCGAGCGATTCGCCGTCGTGACGCACGAGAACCTCGACGGCGACGCCCTCGGCTCGCTCGTCGCGATGCAGGCGCTGCTTCGCGCGCTCGGCAAGGACGTCGTGATCGTGATCGCGCCCGAGGAGTTCCCGCTGCCGCCCGAGTACCGCTTCTTCGCGCTCGACGGCCTCGCCACGCAGGCGCCCGACGACCTCGACAGCCGCACCGCGATCTTCCTCGACTGCGGCAACCTCGACCGCAACCCGCTCGCCGCGCTGCGCGACGCCGAGCCGCTGATCAACATCGACCACCACCACGACAACACGCGCTTCGGCACGGTCAACCACGTCGTCGACGAGGCCTCCTGCACGGCGGAGATCGTGTGGGACCTGATGGGCGGCCTGGGTGTCGAGCTGACGCCGACGATCGCCGAGGCGCTCTACGTCGGCCTGGTCACCGACACCGGCCGCTTCTCCTACGACAGCACGACCCCGCGGGCGCACGTGATGGCCGCCGAGCTGATCGCGGCCGGCGTCGACGTCGGCCGCATCTACCGCCAGATCTACGAGGACGTGCCGTTCGCCAAGCTCGAGCTGCTCGGCCGCGCGCTCGCTCACGCGCAGCGCTTCGACGACGAGCGGCTGACCGTCGCCGTGCTGAGCTGCGGCGACTTCGCCGCGACCGGCTCCGACGACAGCTACGCCGAGGGGATCGTCGACCACCTGCGCGCCGTCAAGGACACCAAGGTCGCGGCCCTGATCCGCGAGATCTGCGCCGGCACGCGCGCCGGCGCGCACAAGGTGTCGTTGCGGGCCAGCGACGACGACGTCGACGTCTCGGCGATCGCGCGCGCGTTCGGCGGCGGGGGCCACCGGCGCGCCGCCGGCTTCACGAGCGAGCTTCCGGCCAGCGAGCTGGTTGCCGCGATCCGCGCGCAGGTTTGAGCGGCGCCTCCCCGTCGGGAATCCTGCTGGCTGACAAGCCCGCCGGGCTGACCTCGCACGACGTCGTCGCCCGCGCGCGCCGCGCGCTGGGCGAGCGCCGCGTCGGCCACACCGGCACCCTCGACCCCTTCGCGACCGGCCTGCTGATCGTCCTCGTCGGCCGCGCCACCAGGCTCGCGCGCTTCTTCGCGCCGCTGCCGAAGACCTACGAGGCGGTCGCGCGGCTCGGCGCGACCTCGACGACCGGCGACCCGGAGGGCGAGATCACCGAGACCGGCGTCGTGCCGGCGGAGCTTGCCCTGCCGATCGGCGTTCTGCGCCAGCGCCCGCCCGCGCACTCCGCGGTCAAGGTCGGCGGCGAGCGCGCCTACGCCCGGGCGCGGCGCGGGGAGGACGTTCAGACGGCCGAGCGCGAGGTGACGGTGTTCGAGTCGAGTCTGCGCTGGCGCGAGGGCGATCGCGCCGGCCTGCATTTCGTCGTCTCCTCGGGCACCTACGTGCGCTCGCTGGTGGCCGATCTGGGCGACGCCTACTGCCTCTCTTTGCGCCGCCTCGCGATCGGGCCGTTCAGCGTCGAGGGCGCCTGGCCGGGGGAGGGCGTCGCTCACCTCGAGGACCTCGCCACGGCCTGGGCGCGCTTCGGCGTGGTCGTCGAGCTCGACGAGGAACAGGCGCGAGCCGCGGCGCACGGGCGTCCGCTGGAGGCCCGAGGCCTGCGCGAGCCGGCGCTGCTGATCGACGCCGCGGGCGCCCCGATCGCCGTCGCGCTCGAGCGCGACGGCGCGCTGCGCGTGGCCGTCGGCCTGCGCGGCTAGCCGCCGCCGGGACCCGGGCGGAATAGGCTTCGCCCGGATGCGCCTGACCGAGTTCACCGACGCCGAGCCGGGCGCGCGGACCGTCGCCGTCGGCACCTTCGACGGCGTGCACCTCGGCCACCGCGACGTGATCGAGGGCGCCGACACGGTGCTCACCTTCGAGCCCCACCCGGTCGCGGTGATCGCGCCCGAGCACATGCCGAAGCTGCTCACGCCGCTGGCGGTCAAGGCGGAGATCGTCGCCTCACTCGGCGTCGCGGAGATGATCGTGATCCGCTTCGACGAGGCGTTCGCGGCGCGGCCGGCGGCGCAGTTCGTCGACGACGTGCTCGTCGGGGCGCTCGCCGCGCGCAGCGTGTCGGTCGGTGAGAACTTCCGCTTCGGCGCCGGCGCCCAGGGCGACGCGGCGCTGCTGGCCGGCGACGGGCGCTTCGCCGCTCGGGTCGTTCCGCTGCGCGAGTGCGACGGCGAGATCGTCTCCTCGAGCCGGATCCGCTCACTCGTGGCGGCCGGCGAGGTGGTGCGCGCCGCGACGCTGCTCGGCCGGCCGTTCGAGCTGCGCGCGCTCGTCGTCGACGGCGACCGGCGCGGGCGCGAGCTGGGCTTCCCGACCGCCAACATGGTGCCCCCGGCGGGCCTCGCCTGCCCCGGCCACGGCGTCTACGCGGCGCTCGCGAACGGCCGACCCGCGGCCGTCAACATCGGCGTGCGCCCGACCTTCGGCACCGGCCGCGCGGAGCTGATCGAGGCTTACCTGATCGACTACGACGGCGACCTCTACGGCAGCGAGCTTCAGCTGCGGTTCCTCGAGCGGCTGCGCGGCGAGCGGCGCTTCGCGACCGTCGAGGCGCTGGTCGAGGAGATGCACCGCGACGTCGAGCGGGCGCGCGCGATCTGCGCCGCCGCGCTGGGCTAGACGGCGTCTCTGCTACCGTTCACGGCCGTCGATGACCCTGACTTCCGAACGAAAGCGCGAGCTGACCGCGCAATATGGCGCCAGCGAGCACGACACGGGCAACGTCAAGGTCCAGATCGCGCAGCTGACCGAGCGGATCAACCAGCTCACCGAGCACCTGCGCGAGCACAAGCGCGACCATCACTCGCGTCGCGGCCTGCTGATGCTGGTCGGCAGCCGCAGGCGCTTCCTGAACTACCTGCAGCGCAACGACCTCGAGGCCTACCGCGAGCTCGTGAAGTCGCTCGGCCTTCGTAGGTGAGCGTGATCGCGGCCGGCACACCGGCGCCCGAGTTCACGCTGACGACGCAGGACGGCGGCAGCTTCACCCGCCAGGACCTGCTCGGGCACACCACCGTGCTCGTCTTCTACCCGTTCGCCTTCAGCTCCGTCTGCAACGACCAGCTGCTGCTCTACGAGGAGGTCCTGCCCGAGCTGGCGGAGCGCGGCGTGAGGATGTACGCGGTCTCGACCGACAACCGCCGCTCGCAGACGGCGTTTCGCGAGAAGCTCGGCAGCTCGATCGAGCAGCTCTCCGACTGGGAGCCCAAGGGCGCGGTCGCGGAGGCCTTCGGCGTGCGCCACGAGGGCGGATCGGCCGCGCGGGCGCTGGTGATCGTCGGTCCCGACGGCGTCGTGGCGTGGAGCCACCTGGCGGCGGCCCTCGGCGATCTGCCGGGCGCCAACCTGATCTTCGACGGGCTCGACGCGCTCCCGGAATAAAGCTCCTGGGAGGGTGGGTGCATGCACCCACCCTGGGTTTGGCGCATGCGCCAAACCCGGGATCGGCGCATGCGCCGATCCCACAAGCCTGGATCGTTAGCCTAGAAGCCAAGTGAGCGATCTACGCAGCGCGCCGCCGCCGCCGCTCGGCGCCGAGGACCACGTGCGGGGGGAGCCGGCGTGGCCGCTCGTGCTCCTCTACGGCGACTTCACCTGCCCCCGCTGCGCGCTGGCGCAGGAGCGGCTGCGGGGCGCGCCGCTGCGCGTCGCCTTCCGCCACTTCGCGATCGCCGCGAAGCACCCGCGCGCGGTGCCGCTCGCCTGCGCGGTCGAGGCGGCGGGGCTGCAGGGGCGCTTCTGGGAGCTCCACGACGCGCTCTACGCCGACCCCGCGCACACCGCGGACCCGCACCTGTGGGAGCATGCGCGCGCGTTCGGTCTGGACCTCGATCGCTTCGAACGCGACCGGCGCTCGGCGGAGGTCGCGGCGCTCGTGTCCGCCCAGACCCGCGCCGGAATGCGGGCCGGCGTCGCGCTCACGCCGACGCTGATCGCGGAGCGCACGATTTATCCCGGCGCCCCCGACGCCGAGCTGGTCACCCGCCTGACCGGGTAGGATCATTCGGATCCCTTAACAGGAAAAGACCAGCAAGAGCCGCCAGCGAAGGCGGACAGGAAGGTAATTACATGAGTAGTGACAACGTCACCCGGCTCTCCGTGGAGATCGCCGGGAGCGAGATCTCGTTCGAAACCGGACGGATCGCAAAGCAGGCCGGCGGGGCCGTCGTGGTCCGCCAGGGCGACACGATGGTCCTCGCGACCGCGACCGCCGGAAACATCCGCGACACGGACTTCCTCCCGCTCACAGTCGATGTAGAGGAGCGGATGTACGCGGCCGGGAAGATCCCCGGCTCGTTCTTCAAGCGCGAGGGTCGCGCCGGCGAGAAGGGCACGCTCACGGCGCGCATGATCGACCGCCCGATCCGGCCGCTGTTCCCCAAGAGCTGGCGCTACGAGACCCAGCTCGTCGCCATCCCGCTGTCGGTGGACCACGTCCACCCCTACGACATCCTGGCGATGAACGGCGCCTCCGCGGCGCTGATGATCTCCGACATCCCGCTGCCGACCCCGGTCGGCGCGGTGCGGATCGGCAAGGTCGACGGCAACTTCGTCGTCAACCCGCGCGAGGAGGATTTGCTCGGGGCGAGCGAGCTCGAGCTGACGGTCGCCGGCACCGAGGACGCGATCCTGATGGTCGAGGCGGGCGCCCGCGAGATCCCCGAGGCGGAGATCCTCGACGCGCTCGACATCGCGCACAGCGAGATCAAGAAGCTCTGCGCGCTGCAGCGCGAGCTGGCCGCCAAGGTCGGCAAGCCCAAGCTCGAGGTCGTCGTGCCGCAGATCGACACCGCGCTGCTCGAGTCCGTGCGCGCCGCGCACGGGGCGGCGCTGGACGCCGCGACCCAGGTCGAGGACAAGCTCGATCGCCAGAACGCGACGAAGGCGGTCGAGACGGCCGTGCTCGAGCAGTTCGCCGGCGAGGCGGACAGCGAAGGCCACGCCGAGCGGCGCGCGGCGGCGCAGATGGTGTTCGACAAGCTCGAGCGCTCGATCATCCGCGAGCGCATCGCCGTGCACAAGAAGCGCCCGGACGGGCGTGCCGCGAACGAGATCCGCAACATCGACATCGAGGTCGGAGTGACGCCGCGCACGCACGGCTCGGCGCTCTTCACGCGCGGACAGACGCAGGCGCTTAGCGTCGTCGCGCTCGGCACGCTGAAGGAGGAGATGCGGCTCGACACGCTCGGGCTGGAGACCAAGAAGTACTACTGGCACCACTACAACTTCCCGCCCTTCTCGGTCGGTGAGGCCGGACGGCTCGGCGGCCCCAAGCGCCGCGACATCGGCCACGGCGCGCTCGCCGAGCGCGCGCTGGTGCCGGTCGTGCCCTCGATCGAGGACTTTCCCTACAGCATCCGCGTGGTCTCCGACATCATGGAGTCCAACGGCTCCTCGTCGATGGCCTCGGTCTGCGGCAGCTCGCTGTCGCTGATGGACGCCGGCGTGCCGATCACGCGCCCGGTGGCCGGGATCGCGATGGGGCTGATCAAGGAGGGCGACGACTACGTCGTGCTGACCGACATCGCCGGCGTCGAGGACCACCTCGGCGACATGGACTTCAAGGTCGCCGGCACCGACCGCGGCATCACGGCGCTGCAGATGGACATCAAGATCTCGGGCGTCACGTTCGAGATCCTGCGCGACGCGCTGACGCAGGCGCACGAGGCGCGCACGTTCATCCTCTCGAGGATGGCCGAGGTGATCGAGGCGCCGCGCGAGTCGCTCAGCCTCTACGCGCCACGGATCGAGAAGATCAAGATCGACCCCAGCCAGATCGGCCTGCTGATCGGCAAGGGCGGCGAGACGATCCGCGGCCTGTGCGAGGAGTACGAGTCCCAGATCGACGTCAACGACGACGGCCAGGTGCTGATCTACTCCGCCAACGGCGAGCTCGCCGAGGCGCTCGTGGAGCGCATCCGCACGATGATGAAGGAGGTCGAGATCGGCGACGAATACCTCGGCAAGGTCGTCAAGACGACCACCTTCGGCGCCTTCATCGAGCTCTCGAAGGGGACCGACGGCCTGCTGCACATCTCGAACGTCTCGCCGGGCAACCGGGTCGACACGGTCGAGGAGGTGCTCAGCAAGGGCGACGAGATCACCGTGCGCGTCGTCGAGGTCGACCGCGAGCGCGGCCGCATCGGCGTGCGCCGCTCCGACGACCCCGAGATCGCCGGCAAGTCGGTCGAGGAGCTGGCGACGCTCAAGAGCGCCGGCGGCCCCTCCGGCGGTGGCGGTGGCGGCGATCGCGGCCCGCGCCGGCCGCGCGAGGGCGGCGGGCGAAACGGTGGCGCACGCGGCTCAGGCCGCCCGCGCCACCGCGACAGCTAGCGGCGCTCGCATTCGCAGAATGGGCAACGCGCACGTCATCACGGAGCTTCCCGGTGGCGTGCGCGTCGTCACCGAGCGCGTGCCGGCTGTGCGCTCGGTGGCGCTCGGCTTCTGGATCGGCACCGGCTCGCGCACCGAGAGCGAGGCGCAGGCGGGCCTCTCGCACCTGCTCGAGCACATGCTGTTCCGCGGCACCGAGCGCTACCGCTCCGAGGAGATCGACCAGATCTTCGACGCGATGGGCGCCGAGCTGAACGCCGCCACCGGCAAGGAGATGACCTCGGTGTACGCGCGCGTGCTCGACGAGCACCTCGAGCGCGCCTTCGACGTGATGGCGCAGATGATCACCGTGCCTGCGATGGACGGGCTCGCCGAGGAGCGCGAGGTCGTGCTCGAGGAGATCGCGATGTACGAGGACGACCCGCAGGAGCTGATCTTCGACGTGCTCGGCGAGACGATCTTCCCCGACGACCCGCTCGGCCGCGCGACGCTCGGGCGCGCCGCGGTCGTCAGGTCCGCGACGCGCGAGCAGCTGCTGGCGTTCCACGCCGAGCGCTACTTCGCCCGCAACGTCGTCGTCGCCGCGGCCGGCAGCGTCGAGCACGAGGCGGTCGTCGCCTGGGCCGCGGACGCGCTGAAGATCCCGGAACCCGGGCACAGCGACGTCGACCTCGCGCCCGGCGTGCCGGCTCAGACCGCGGGCACGGCGCGCTTTCGCCTGCGCGACACCGAGCAGTACCACGTCACGGTCGGCGCTCCGGCGCTCGCGCGCGACGACGAGCGCCGCTTCGCGCTGCGGGTGCTCGACAGCATCCTCGGCGGCACCTCCTCCTCACGGCTGTTCCAGGCGGTGCGCGAGCAGCGCGGACTCGCCTACGCGGTCTTCACCTTCCAGAGCCTCTACCGCAACACCGGGCAGATCGGCCTCTACGTCGGGACGCGGCCGGAGAACCTCGCGGAGGTCTGCGAGGTGCTGGGCGGCGAGCTCGAGCGGATCCGCGAGCAGCCGGTGAGCGCGGAGGAGCTCGAGCGCGCGAAGGACAACGTGAAGGGGCGGATCGTGCTCGCGCTGGAATCCACCGGCGCGCGGATGGACCGCCTCGGCTCGGCGGTGCTGGCCGGCATGCCGATCCTCGAGCTCGACGAGACGCTCGCGCGGATCGAGGCGGTCGACGCCGACGCGGTCGGCTCGGTCGCCGCGGAGCTGCTCGCCCCCGAGCGGCTGTGCGCCGCGGCGATCGGCCCCGACGAGGAGGCCTTCCGGGCCGCGATCGTGCCGCTCACCCCGGCTTTGGCGCAGGCGCCGTGATCCGCGTCGGCGTGGCCGGTGCCGCGGGGCGGATGGGGATTGCGGCTTGCGCCGCAATCTCCTCTCAGGGCGACATGGAGTTGCGGGGCCGTGCGGACCCGGCGATCGGCGTGGAGCTGTCGGCGATCCTTGGGGACTGCGACGTGGTGGTGGACTTCACGACGCCCGACGCGGCGCTCGAGAATGCGCGGGCGTGCGTCGGGGCCGGTGTGCATGTCGTGATCGGCACGACGGGGTTCGATCTGGACGCGCTCTCGGGGCTGCGCGGCGCCAACATCCTCGTCGCCCCGAACTTCGCGATCGGCGCCGTGCTGATGATGCGCTTCGCCGCCGAGGCCGCGAGGCACATGGCGGCGGCCGAGATCATCGAGCTGCACCACGACGGCAAGCTCGACGCGCCGAGCGGGACCGCCGCACTCACCGCCGAGTTGATGGCGGCCGCGAGCAGCGGTGCGCCGCCGCCGATCCACTCGGTGCGCCTGCCGGGCCTCGTCGCCCACCAGGAGGTGATCCTCGGCGACCTCGGTCAGACGCTGACGATCCGCCACGACTCGCTCTCGCGCGAGTCGTTCATGCCCGGGGTGTTGCTCGCCGTGCGCCGCGTCGGCACGCTCGAGCGCTCGCCCGTCGTCGGGCTCGCATCGCTGCTGTTCGAGTCGTGAGCGTTCGTGTGCGCGGCGTGCCTGCGCGCCTGGGATACTGAGCGGGCATGTCCGATCTCGGCACCGTGTTGACCGCCATCGTGACGCCGTTCGACGCGCAGCTGCGGGTCGACGAGGAGGCCTTCGTCTCGCTGATGCACCACCTCGCCGCCAACGGCTCGGACGGCTTCGTCGTCTGCGGCACGACCGGCGAGGCCTCGACGCTGAGCGACGAGGAGCACCTCGGCCTGGTCGAGCTGGCGGTGCGCGAGCGTCCCGACGGCGTGACGATCATCGCCGGCGCCGGCTCGAACGACACGCGCCACGCCGTCGAGCTGACCGAGCGCTGCAGCGAGCTCGGGGTGGACGGCGTGCTGTCGGTCACCCCGTACTACAACAAGCCGAGCCGCCGCGGCATCCTCGCCCACTACGAGGCGGTCGCCGCCGCCGCCGATGTGCCCGTCGTCCTCTACAACATCCCCTCGCGCACCGCCACCGACATGCCGAACGACCTGCTCGCGCGGCTCGCTCAGATCGAGCGGATCGACTACGTAAAGCAGAGCAACGCCGACAACCTCTCGCCGGTCGACGGGCTGCGCGTCTACGCCGGCAACGACGACCTGTTCGCGCGCACGCTCGACCTCGGCGAGGCCGGCGGGATCCTCGTCGCCAGCCACATCGTCGGCCCGCAGATGCGCCGCATGGTCGATGAGCCCGAGAACCGCGCGGCGATCGACTCCTCGCTGCAGGACGTCTACAAGACGCTGTTTTTGACCGCGAGCCCGACCTGCACGAAGGCCGCGCTGGAGCTGCTCGGGCACCACGTCGGCGGGCTGCGCCTGCCGATGGTCGAGGCCGACGACGGCGAACGCGAGGCGGTGCGCGCGATGCTGATCCGCCACGGCCTGCTCGGGCACGTGACCGCGTGAGCGGCCCTCTGCGCGTGCTGCCGCTCGGCGGCCTCGGCGAGATCGGCAAGAACATGACGGTCTTCGAGTACGACGGCCGGATCGTCGTCGTCGACGTCGGCCTGCGCTTCCCGACGCCGGAGATGCTCGGCATCGACCTCGTGCTGCCGGACTTCTCCTACCTGCGCGGGCGCGTCAAGGACATCGAGGCGATCGTCGTGACGCACGGCCACGAGGACCACCTCGGCGCGCTGCCGTGGGTGCTGCGCGAGCTCGGAGCGGCCGACGCGCCGGCGATCTACGGCCGGCCGCTGACGATGGCGATGGCGCGCTCCAAGCTCGACGAGCACAAGCTGCGCGAGGTCGAGCTGGTCGACCTCGACGACGGCGAGCAGATCGAGCTGGGCCCGTTCTCGCTCGAGCTGATCCACATGACCCATTCGATCCCCGACGCGAGCGCGGTGGCGCTGAGCTGCGATCTGGGCACCGTCCTGGTCACCGGCGACTACAAGTTCGACCAGACCCCGGTCGACGGCGAGGCGGCGGACATGTCGAGGCTCGCCCAGCTCGGCGCCGAGGGGATCCTGCTGCTCTGCGGCGACTCGACCAACGCCGACCGCGCCGGCTTCTCGCCGTCGGAGTCGGTCGTCGGCCCGCACCTGGAGGAGGTCTTCGCGCGCGCGCCGGGGCGCGTGATCGTGACCAGCTTCGCCTCCAACATCCACCGCGTCCAGCAGGTCGTCGACGCCGCCGCCGCGCTCGACCGCAAGGTCGCCCTGGTCGGCCGCTCGATGCGCAAGAACGTCACGATCGGCGGCGCGCTCGGCCACATCGAGATCCCCGACGGCCTGATCGTCGCCCCGCGCGAGATCGACGACTTCCCCGACGAGCGGATGGTGATCATCTCGACCGGTTCCCAGGGCGAGCCGCTGTCGGCGCTGCGGCGCATGGCCTACCGCGACCACCCGCAGGTCAAGCTGCACGACGGGGACACCGTCGTCTTCTCCGCCACGCCGGTGCCTGGCAACGAGCGCGCCGTCAACGACACGATCGACCGGCTCTACCACATCGGCTGCGAGGTCATCACGACCGCCGACGCGCAGGTCCACGCCTCCGGGCACGGCTACGCCGAGGAGCTCAAGCTGATGCTGAACCTGACCAAGCCGCGCTACGTGATGCCCTTCCACGGCGATTACAAGCGGCTGAAGCTGCACGGCCAGCTCGCGGAGGCCGTCGGCATCGCGACCGAGGCGATCTTCCTCGCCGAGAACGGCGACGTGCTCGAGCTGGACGAGCGCGGCGCGCGCTTCGGCAAGCCCGAGGGCGCCGGGATGATCTTCGTCGACGGCGTCGACATCGGCGAGATCGCCGACGCGGCGCTGCGCGACCGCCGCATGCTCTCCGGCGACGGCATCTTCATCGTCGTCGCGACGATCTCCGAGCACGACGGCGGCTCGGTCGCCGAGCCCGAGGTGATCTTCCGCGGCGTCGCCTTCATGGACGAGGCCGGCCGACTCGTCGACGAGATCAAGGACACCGTCGAGGACTCGCTCGACCGCGCCGCCCGCGAGGGCGTGCGCGACGTCGAGCACCTCCAGCAGCTGCTGCACGACCACCTCGGGGCGCTCGTGTACGAGCGGTTGAAGCGGCGGCCGATGGTCCTTCCGGTCGTGGTGGAGGTCTGACGCTGCAGTCCTCGGCCGGCTTTCGCCGGCCTGCGGGCTTCGCTGCTCTACTGCGTACTCGGGGCGCTGACCGGCTCGGCTTGGACGTCGTCGGCGCGCGTCGGCGTGACGGGTTCGGGCGTCGCCGCGGCCGGCAGACGGACCGTGAAACGGGCTCCACCGTGGGCTGAGTCGTCGACGGTGACGGTGCCGCCGTGCGATTGGGTGACCGCGGCGACGATCGCGAGGCCGAGGCCGAAGGTGGCGCCCCGGTCGCCGGAGCCACGCACGAAGCGCCCGAACAGCTTGGGGCGCAGCTCGGCAGCAATCCCGGGTCCGTCGTCGGCCACGACAAGCTCGGCCGAGCCGCCCGGAAGCGCGCGCGTGCGGGCCGTGACGTGCGTGCCGGGCGGGGTGTGGCGCAGGGCGTTCTCGATCAGGTTGGTGGCCACGCGCTGGAGGTCGTCGCGGTCGCCGACCACCGGCGTCGGCTGGACGTCGAGGTCGAGGACGTGGTCGCCGCTGACGGGCTCGAGTTCGCTGGTCGCCTCGATCACGATGTCGGCGAGGTCGGCCGGCTCGCGCAGGGGGAGACGCCCCGCGTCCGCGCGCGCGAGCAGCAGCAGGTCGGCGACCAGGCGACGCATCCGCTGCGTCGAGCGCAGCGCGGACTTCGCGGCCTCGCGGTCGGCGCCCCCCAGCGAGTCGACGAGCAGCTCGAGGTTCGCGAGCACGCTGGTGAGCGGCGTGCGCAACTCGTGCGAGGCGTCGGCGACGAACGCGCGCTGGCGCTCGAGCGTGGCCTCGGTCTCGTCGCGGGCCTCGCTCAGCGACGCGAGCATGCCGGACAGCGTGCGCGACAACTCGGCCACCTCGTCGTCGGCCACCGGCTCGGGGAGGGTCCGGTCGGGGTCGCGTGTGCGCTCGATCTCGCCGGCGGCGGCGGTCAGGCCCGCGATCGGGGCGATGGCGCGGCGGGCGACGAGCGAGCCGGCGACGAAGGCGAGGATCGTGCCGATCAGCGCGCCGAGGAAGAGGATCAGCTGCAGGCCGGCGACCTCGCTGTTGATCGAGCTGAAGGGTTGGGCGTACTGCAGATAGCCCTGGTCGCCGTCGAATCCGAGGTTGACAAGGAAGGTGACGACCCTGTAGCCGTTGACGTCCCTGGCTCCGGAGTGCTCGTCCGTCGAGGCCAGGTAGAGCGGGCTGCCGAGGTTCGGGGCGTTCGAAGCCGGCGCGAGAACACGCCCCGAGAGGTCGAGCAGCCGGATCACGGCGCCGACGTTGGGGATCAGGTCCGAGATCGGGGGGGCGATCGTGCATTTCGCCGGGCAGCCGATGAGATGGAAGTGAAACCCGTTGACGTTGCTCGCGTTCGAGGAGACCTCAGCGTCGAAGTCCGAGCGCAGCCGGTGGGAGTTGATCCGCCCGACGACGACGGCGAACACGACCAGGATCACGAAGGCGACGGCCGCCACGCTCGTGGCGAGTCGCAGCCGGATCGGCAGCCGCGCGAACGGCCGGCGCAGACGCCCTCTAAGCCCGGAGAACGTAGCCGGCTCCGCGGATCGTGTGCAGCAGGCGCGGTTCGCCCCCCGCCTCGAGCTTGCGGCGCAGGTTCGAGACAAAGACCTCGATCGTGTTGGTCGTCGAGAACGGGTCGTAGCCCCACACCTCATCCAGCAGGCGCTGGCGCGAGATCACGATCCGCTCGTTGCGCATCAGGTACTCGAGCAACTCGAACTCGCGCTGGGTCAGCTCGACCACGCGCTCGCCGCGGTCGACCTCGTGGGTGTCGGGGTTGAGGCTGAGGTCCGCGACCCGCAGCGGGGCGCTGCCGCGGGGTGGAGTGCGCCGCAGCAGCGCACGGATCCGCGCCAGCAGCTCCTGGCGCTCGAACGGCTTGACGAGGTAGTCGTCGGCGCCGGCGTCGAGGCCGATCACACGTGCCTCCACCGCGTCGCGGGCCGTCAGCATCAGGATCGGAACGGCATTGTCGCGCCGCAGCTCGCGCGCGACCTCGATCCCGTCGATCTTCGGCAGGCCGAGGTCGAGGATCACGACGTCGGGCAGAAACGCGTTGGCCTCATCGAGTGCCAGCTGCCCGTCGCCGGCGATACGCACGTCGTATCCCTCGAGGCGCAGCGAACGCTGAAGCACGTCGGCGATGTCGCTGTCGTCCTCGACCACCAGCACCCGCGGTGGGCGTTCGAATTCAGCCATTTCCAGCGATGTTAGGGCAGCCGGAGTGTGGTCGGCCCGATATTTAGGCCGCCTTGATGGGGCAGAGCGCTCGATCGGGCGCCCGGTGCGGCAGGCAAAAGCGTTCGCGTGTCGAATGGGCGGGCAATGGCCGCCATCCGCAAGCCCGCCGCCCGCCGTCCGGCGCGGCGAAAGCGCCCTGCGACGGCCCGCGCGCGCCGCCGGAGCAGGAGCCGGCGCCGGCGCGAGCCGTTCCGCCTGCAGCAGCGCCACCTCGATGTGCTCGGCCTGGCGCTCGTCGCGATCGCCGTCCTGCTCGGCTTCGTGCTGTACGCGCACTGGGACGGGGGACAGGTCGGAGACTCGCTTGCCAAGGGCCTCGCCTGGCTGATCGGCGGCGCGCGGCTTGGCGTCCCGATCGCGCTCGGCGGCGCGGGAGCGCTGCTGTGGCTGCGCCCGCTGCTGAGCACCGTCAAGCCGTTTCGCGCCGGCGCGATCCTGCTGTTCGCGTCCTGCTCGCTGATCCTCGCGGGCAACGGCCCGCTCCACGGCTTCTGGTCGCCGGCCTACTTCAGGGGCCATGGGGGCGTCCTGGGCCAGGGCGAGCTGTGGGTCGCCTCGCGACTCATCGGCACGACCGGCGCGCACATCCTTGCCGTGTTCCTCGCGCTCGCCGGCGTCGTGCTGCTCTCCGGCGGCTCGCTCGCGGCCGCACTGCGTCACGGCGGGGTTCGCATCGCCGAGGCGACGCGAACCCGGCGCGCCGCAGCCGTCGCGAACAGGCAGGCCGAGCGGCTGATCCCGCCCGAGGTGGACGGCCGCGAACTGGTCGTGCGGGCGACGCACGTGGAGGCCCCGGCCGTCGAGGCGCCGGAATTCCCGGAGCCCGACCCGCTCGAGGACCACGAGGCGGACTACGACGGCGAGCCGTCAGCGCACCTGCAGGATCCCCTGCCGCATCACGAGGCGCCTGACGCCGCGCGGCTCACGCCGCAGGGCCGCTTCCGCGCCGCCGTCACCGACGATCCGAGCTTCCAGTGGCGGCTGCCCAAGCCGAGCCTGCTCACACGCTCCAGTCTCGAACAGGTGCGACCCGACACGGCCGGGCAGGAGAAGGTGGCCGCCGGACTGCTCGAGGCGCTCGGCCATTTCGGCGTCGAGGCGAAGGTGATCGGCACCGTCACGGGCCCGCACATCACGCGCTACGAGCTGCGCCTCGCGCCCGGGATCAAGGTCTCCAAGGTCGCAAGCCTGAAGGACGACCTCGCCTACGCGCTCGCTGCGACCGACGTGCGAATCCTCGCTCCGATCCCCGGCAAGCAGGCGGTCGGCGTCGAGGTCCCCAACGCGCGCCGGCGCATCGTGCGGCTCGGCGACGTCTACCAGAACCCCCCGGTCGACTGGTCGCCGCTGGCGGTCTGGCTCGGCAAGGACGTCTCCGGGCACGCGATCGGCGCCGACCTCGCGAAGATGCCGCATCTGCTGGTCGCCGGCACGACCGGGTCGGGCAAGTCGGGCTCGGTCAACGCGATGCTCGCGAGCATCCTGCTGCGCGCCACGCCCCACGACGTGCGCCTGGTACTGATCGACCCCAAGCAGGTCGAGCTGAACCACTACGAGTCGATCCCGCACCTGCTGACGCCGGTCATAACCCATCCGCGGATGGCCGCCAACGCGCTCGGGAACCTCGTGCGCGAGATGGAGCAGCGCTACGGCATGATGTCGCTGGCTCGCACCCGCTCCCTGGTCGAGCTGAACCGCCACCGCGTCTCGCGTGGCGACCCGCCGATCCCCTTCATCCTGTGCGTGATCGACGAGCTCGCGGACCTGATGATGGTGGCGCCGGCCGACGTCGAGACGGCGATCATCCGCCTCGCGCAGAAGGCCCGGGCGGTCGGCATCCACCTGGTGCTGGCGACGCAGTCACCGCGCGTGGACGTGATCACCGGCCTGATCAAGGCCAACGTGCCTTCGCGGATCGCCTTCGCCGTCTCCTCGCAGACCGATTCGCGCGTGATCCTCGACCAGAACGGCGCGGAGTCGCTGCTCGGGGCCGGCGACATGCTGTTCTCACCGATCGGCAGCTCGGCGCCGCAGCGGATCCAGGGCGCCTACATCGACGAGGTCCAGATCGCCTCGCTGACGGAGTTCTGGCGCCGCCAGGGCGAGCCCGAGTTCCGCGCGGAGCTGCTCGCCGAGCTCGAGGCCGAGCCGGCTGGCGACGGCGAGGACGAAGGCTTCGATCCGGACGAGGATCCGCTGCTCGAGGATGCGATCGCGCTTGTCGTCGAGATGGGCACGGCGTCGACCTCGATGCTCCAGCGACGGCTCCGCCTCGGCTACACCAGAGCCGGAAGGCTGATCGACATGCTGGAGCGGCGCGGGATCATCTCGGGCTACGAGGGCTCCAAGCCGCGCCAGGTGCTGGTCTCGGAGGCGGACTTGCCCCAGGTGATCGCCGCGCTCGGGGCCCGCGCCCGCCCGGCTGACGCGGTCGCTCCCGCCGAGCCCCAGTAGCCCTATACGCTTGGCGTCGATATGACCGATATCGGCGCGATGCTCAGGGAGGCGCGGATGCGCGAGCACCGTGACATCGCGGAGTTCGAGGCCCGCACGAAGATCCGCGCCAAGTACCTGCGCGCGCTGGAGGACGAGGAGTGGGGGCTGCTTCCGGGCTACACCTTCACCAAGGCGTTTCTGCGCACCTACGCCGACATGCTCGGGCTCGACGGGCGGATGCTGGTCGACGAGTTCAAGCGGCAGTACCAGGATCCCTCCGAGCTCGAGCTGGCGCCGGTGCAACCCGCGCGCGGCGAACCGCGACGGTCGCGTGAGCGCACAGGCGAACGCGGAGGCGGCGGCGGCCGCGGCCGCCGCCCGGCAAAGGGGCCCTCCTCGCGTGTACTGGCCGTGGCGCTGCTCGTGCTGCTGCTGGCCGCGGCGCTGTTCGTGGTGCGCGAGCTGAGCAAGAACAACAAGAAGACGCCTGCGCGCACGACGAGCTCGACGACGTCGAGCTCCAGCTCGCGCAGCCATTCCCGCACAGCGCCGCCGCGCGTCGGCGTTGCGCTCGTCCCCGTGACCGCCGTCCACGTCTGCCTGATCGGCTACCGCACCGCGCACGGCGGCGCGCACCAGCGGGTCAACGCGGTGCTGCGGCCCGCGTCCGGCGGGCCCGTCTACCACGCCGACAATCACTTCCTCGTCAGCTTCACCGGCGGCACGGTTCGCATGGTCGTCAACGGGCGCAGCGTCACGGTCGGCGCCACCGCGGCCACGGCCGCATACGAGATCTACCTCGACGGGCACTCTCGCAAGCTGGCGGCGAGCGCCGCGCCGCGCTGCACGTGAGCGCCCGCGCGGCGATCATCGTCACCGGGACCGAGGTCCTGAGCGGGCGCGTCAGCGACCGCAACGGGCCGTGGCTGGCCGAGCGGCTCGACGCGCTCGGCGTCGATCTGGCGCAGGTGACGATCGTCGGAGACCGTCCGGCGGACATGCTCGCGGCGCTGCGCTCGAGCGCGGCCCTCGGCGTCGATCTGATCGTCACCAGTGGTGGGCTCGGGCCCACCGCGGATGATCTGACCGCCACGGTCGTCGGCGAGTTCTGCGGGCGGGAGATGGTCCTTGACACCGCGCTCGAGGAGCGGATCGCGGAGATCCTGCGGCAATCGCGGGTGCGCTGGGCGCACCTCTCCGAGGCGGCGGTCCGGGAGGCCAACCGCAAGCAGGCGCTGATCCCGGCGGGGTCGACGGTGCTCGACCCGGTCGGCACCGCCCCCGGACTTGTCGTGCCTCCGGCCGACGGGGAGCCGGGGCCGCTCGTCGTCGTCCTGCCGGGACCGCCGCGTGAGCTGCAGCCGCTCTGGGAGGCCGCCGTCGCGACGGAGCTGTTTGCCCAGGCCACCGCCGCAGCCACGATCTACGAGCAGCGGGTGCTGCGTCTGTTCGGCCTGCCGGAGTCCGAGATCGCGATGACGCTGCGTGCTGCCGAGCAGGCCGGCGTCGCGCTCGAGCGTCTGGAGGTCACGACCTGCGTGCACAACGGCGAGCTCGAGGTCGTCACCCGCTTCGAGCCGGACGCCGCCGAGGCCTACACGGCGCTCGAGGCGATCATCCGTGAGCACCACGAGCGGTCGCTCTACTCCGACGACGGCAGCCGCGTGGACGACCAGGTCGCCGCGATGATGGTGCAGCGCGGCTTGAGCGTCGCGGTGGCGGAGTCCTGCACCGGAGGGCTGCTGCTGGGGCGGCTGACCGAGCGCCCCGGCGCGTCGGTGTTCGTGCGCGGCGGCATCGTCGCCTACTCAAACCAGGTCAAGGAGCAGCTCGCCGGCGTGCCGGCGGGTCTGATCGAGGAGCACGGCGCCGTCTCCGAGCAGGTGGCGGTGGCGCTCGCCGACGGGGCGCGCGAGCGCGTCGGGGCCGACATCGGGATCGGGGTGACGGGCGTCGCCGGACCCGACGGCGGCACCGCCGCCAAGCCCGTCGGGCTGGTCTGGATCGCGCTCACCACGGCCGACGGGAATCGGCTCGTGCGGCGCACCGACCATCGCGGCAGCCGCGCCGATGTGCGCGAGCGCGCCGTCACCGCGGCCATGCACCTGCTGCGCCGCCTGCTCGCCGGCGGCGCCGACACCGCTGCGCCTTGAGCGGGCTGCGCCTGTTCGTCGCTGCCGAGCCGCCGAGAGCGGTCCGCGCGGAGCTGTCGGCGTGGACGCAACGCGCGGTCGGGCGGGGCGGGCCGGCGCGCTGCCTGGCGGCCGGGTCGCTGCACCTGACGCTCTGCTTCCTCGGCGAGCAGCCGCCTGAGCGCGTCGGCGAGATCGCCGCCGTGCTGGCGAGCATGGTCGAGCCGTTCGCTGCCGTCGAGGAGCTGCACATCGGCGCGCCGGCCTGGCTGCCGCCCCGGCGTCCGCGCGTGCTGGCGGTCGAGGTCGGCGACCCCGAGGGCACTCTGCGCGCGCTGCACGCGAGCCTGGCGCGCGAGCTGTCGGCGGTGCTCGCCTGGCAGCCGCCGCGTGAGCGCTTCCGCCCGCACGTCACGCTCGCACGGATGCGCCCCGGCAGCATGCGCGCCCGCGAGCTGCCGCCGACCCCGGCGCTCGCGTTCGCCCCGGTTTCGCTGACCCTGTTTCGCTCCGCGCTGGATCCCGCCGGCGCCAGCTACACGCCGCTCGCCTCGATCCCGCCCGGCTAGCTGCGGCCGCAGCATGCCGCCGGCCCGCTGCGAGTTCTGTCCGCAGCAGGCCGTACGGTTGGCTACCCGAACTAGCGCGACAGGAGCCTGACGATGAGCGTGACAGAAGACGAGAAGGCCGCCAAGGCCCGAGTGGCGGCCCTGCAGGGTGCGCTGGCCCAGATCGAGCGGGAGTTCGGCAAGGGCTCCGTCATGCGCATGGGAGACGAGGGCGCGCAGGTTCGCTGCGCCGCGATCCCGACGGGCGCGCTGTCGCTCGATCTCGCGCTCGGCATCGGCGGCGTCCCGCGCGGGCGGATCGTCGAGGTCTTCGGCCCCGAGTCCTCGGGCAAGACGACGCTGATCTACCACGTGCTGGCTGAGGCGCAGAAGCTGGGGGGGACGTGTGCGTTCATCGACGCCGAGCACGCGATGGACCCGCTCTACGCCAAGCAGATCGGCGTCGACATCGACGAGCTGCTGGTCTCCCAGCCCGACTACGGCGAGCAGGCGCTCGAGATCGCCGACATGCTCGTGCGCTCCGGCGCGGTCGATGTCGTCGCGATCGACTCGGTGGCCGCGCTGACGCCGCGGGCCGAGCTGGAGGGCCAGATGGGCGACCAGAGCGTCGGCCTGCAGGCGCGGATGATGTCGCAGGCGATGCGCAAGCTCGCCGGCAACCTCAACCGCACGCAGACGCTGTGCATCCTGACCAACCAGATCCGCGAGAAGATCGGCGTGATGTTCGGCTCGCCGGAGACCCAGCCGGGCGGGCGGGCGCTGAAGTTCTACGCCTCTCAGCGGCTCGACATCCGCCGCATCGAGACGCTCAAGGACGGCAACGAGGCCGTCGGCAACCGCGTCCGCGTGAAGGTCGTCAAGAACAAGGTCGCGGCGCCGTTTCGCCAGGCGGAGTTCGACATCGAGTTCGGCAAGGGCATCTCGACCGAGGGTTGCCTGATCGATCTGGGCCTGGAGCACAACATCGTGACGAAGTCCGGATCGTTCTTCTCCTACGGTGACGAGCGCCTCGGGCAGGGACGCAACAACGCCAAGGTCTACCTCGAAGAGCACCCCGAGATGGCGAAGGAGATCGAGCAGCGCATCTACGCGGCGGTCGGGATCACCGACTCGCTGGTGGCGCCGATCGAGCGCCTCGACGGCGAGGCAACCGACGACGCCGGCCCGATCAACTTCGAGCAGGAGGCTGCGGCGATCACGATTGCCGACGAGCGAGCCGCCTGAGGCGGTGCCCGCCGGCTCGGACGCGAACCCCGACGCACGCCTCGAGCGCGGCGCGCACGCGCTCGATGACGCCCTCGCGCGCTGCTACCGCCATCTCGGCGACCGCGAGCACAGCGTCGCCGAGCTGCGCGCCCGGCTCGAACGCGCCGGCTTCGACCCCTCGGTCGTCGAGGAAGCGCTCGCGATCGTCGCCGACCAGGGCTACCTCGACGACGCGCGCTACGCCCGCCTGCTCGCCGAGGATCGACGCAACATCGACGGTTGGGGCGTGGACCGCATCCGTGAACGCCTGCAGACGGCCGGCATCGAGCGTGAGCTGATCGACGAGGTGCTGGCGGGCCACGACGCGGCGTCCGAGCTGGAAGCGGCCGTGGCGATGCTGCAGCGGCGATGCCGCGAGCCGCCGGGCGACGATCGCGAGCGTGCGCGCGCCTTTGCGATCCTGATCAGGGCGGGCTATGAGTCCGAGGTCGCCTACGACGCGATTCGGAGCTTCTCGCGGCGGTCGGGCGACTCGCTGCCGGCGCACTGAGTCGGGGGGCCCTGCGCGCACCGCGTGGCGCGCCGCACGGTACCGTTGCCGACGTGAAGCGCTACCACGTCACCACGTTCGGCTGCCAGATGAACGAGCACGACTCCGAGCACATGCGGGGAATGCTCGAGTCACTCGGCTACGAGGAGGCGCCGGAGCGCGCGCAGGCGGACCTGATCCTGTTCAACACCTGCTCGATCCGCGAGAGCGCGGACAACCGGCTGCTCTCACACCTCGGCGAGGCGAAGCGCCTCAAGCGCGAGAACCCGACGCGCGTGATCGGCGTCGGCGGGTGCTGGGCGCAGTCGATCAAGCAGGAGGTCTTCGAACGCTTCCCCTTCGTCGATGTCGCGTTCGGACCCGGGCAGGTGCACCGGCTCGCTGAGTTCCTCACCAGCGACTCGCTGAGCGCGCAGGGCTACTTCGAGTTCGAAGGGTTCACCGGTGAGCTGCCGGAGAAGCGTGCGCGCGCCTTCCAGGGCTGGCTGCAGATCAGCGTCGGCTGCAACTGTGCCTGCTCCTACTGCATCGTGCCATCGACGCGCGGACGCGAGGTGAGCCGGCCGCTCGCTGACCTGGTGGAGCAGGCGCGGCGGATGGTCGACGACGGCGTCCGCGAGATCACCCTGCTCGGGCAGAACGTCAACTCCTACGGCCGCGATCTGCGTCCGGAGCGAGCGAGCTTCGCCGGGCTGCTCGGCGAGCTGGACGCGATCGATGGCCTCGACCGCATCCGCTACACCAGCCCACATCCCAAGGACATGCGCGAGGACGTGATCCGCGCCCATGCCGAGCTGCCGTCGGTCTGCGAGCACATCCACCTGCCGCTGCAGTCGGGCTCCACGCGCGTGCTGCGCGCGATGCGACGGACCTATGACCGCGACCGCTACCTCGATCGCGTCGCACTGATCCGCGAGCACGTCCCGGACGTGGCGCTCACGACCGACATCATCGTCGGATTCCCGGGCGAGACCGATGAGGACTTCGAGCAGACGCTGTCGCTCGTCGAACAGGTCGGCTACGACGGCGCGTTCACGTTCATCTTCTCGCCGCGCCGCGGCACCGAGGCGGCGAACCTGACGGCCGGTGTCGTTGCCGCACGACGAGAAGGTCGCCCGCATGGAGCGGCTCGTGGAGCTGGTTCAGCGGCGTGCACGCGAGCGCGCGGAGCGCTTCGTCGGACGCACCGTCGAGGTGCTCGTGGAAGGCGCGAGCCGCACCGACCCGGACCGCCTGCGCGGGCGAACACGGCACAACAAGGTCGTGAACTTCAGCGGGCTGGCGCGCCCGGGGGAGCTGGCGCTCGTCGATATACACGGCGCGACCAGCCAGACGCTTGCGGGCGAGGAGCGCCTGCTCGCCCGAGCGGGCTGAGCGCCGAGACCCCTCGCGGATCGGGCGCTCAGGCCTCCGGCGGGCCGAAGAAGAACAGCTCGAGCTCTTCGATCCGCGCGTCGTCCATCGGCGAGAGCGGGCCGAGTGCACGGCCGTTGATCAGCGCCTCGGCGGTCGACTCGAGGACCTCCAGGCGATCGAAGGCCTCCAGCACGGTGGTGGCGGTGACGAGCACCCCGTCGTTTTCGAGTATCGCGATCGGGCGTTCCGCCGAGATCAGCTCGGCGAGCGCCTGCGGATCCTCGAACTGCAACCCGAACGGGGCAAGCAGCGGGCTGCGCACGACGAGCCGGCTCTCGGGGATGGTGCGCGTGTCGGGCACCGCGCTGGTGATGCTGAAAGCGGTCGCGTTGACGGGCGCGGCGTTGACGATCGCGTTGACGTGCGGGTGGCGGCGATAGATCAGCTCGTGCAGGCGCGTCGCGTGGCTCGGCTGGGATCCGGCCGGCGCCTCGCCGTCCACCACCAGAACGAGGTCCGAGCGCTCGATCGCGCCGCGGTCGGTGTCGTGCGGGGTGATCACGAACGACGCCGCATCGACACGGGCCGAGAAGGTGCCGTGCGTGCTGATGAAGAGCCGCTGGCGATAGCCACGGCGGACGAAGTCCTGCAGCGTCGTTCGGACCTCCAGCTCGGCGGCTGGCGGGCGCTCGCGTGCGAGGCGACCGGCAGGCTCGGCGGCGTGCTCGTCCGCGAGCGCGAGCTCCACGTCGTTCAGCTCGCGGATCTCGCCACCGAGCAGCCGCGCCTTGATGATGCTCTTGCCGGCGAACTCGAAGGTCTCGAAACGTTGGAACGCCTCGGCGAGGTCGCCTCCGACCGTGACGACGCCGTGGTTCTCGAGGATCACGCAGACGTGACCGTCGCCGAGTGCCTCGACGATCGACTCGCCCAGCTCGTCGCTGCCCGGAAGCCGGTAGGGCGCGAACGCTCCGGCGCCGCAGATGCGCCAACCCTGATGGAAGACGCGCGTCGAGGGCACCTGCGCGACGATGCTGAAGGCGACCAGCGCCACCGGGTGGGCGTGCACGATCGCGTGGACGTCGGGGCGGCTGCGGTAGATCGCCTGGTGGAGGGGGAGCTCCGACGACGGCGGGGCGTCACCCTCTCTGGATCCGTCGGGCCGCACGAGCACGATGTCCGAAGGCTGCAGGCGACCCTTGTCGATCTTCGCCGGCGTGATCCAGATGTCGCCGTTGTCCTCGCGAATCGAGAGGTTGCCACCGGAGGTGGTGGTCATCCGGTAGCCGTAGATGCGTGTCATGTACTCGCGGATGACGTCCCGCGGGTGCATGTAGGGGTCGTTGCCCACGCCGCTGAGACTAGGGGGTATGGGTGCCCGCCGTCGTGGCGAGGCGTCGCTTCGAGCCGGCGTCGTTCACGAACACCGCCGCGATGCGAGTACGCTGAGCGGGATGGAAGGGCCGGAGCTTCACATGAACGTCGAGGTCCCGCAGGAGCTGAGCGCGGGCGCGTACGCCAACGTCGTGGGGATCTGGCACACCGAGCACGAGTTCACGCTCGACTTCGCGGTGATGATGCCGACGACGCCGCCGCTAGCCCCAGGTGAGCCGGCGACGATGCCCTGCCAGGTCGTGGCGCGCGTGAAGATCGCGCCGACGCTGGTGTTCGACGTGCTGCGCGCGCTGAACGAGAACATGACCAAGTACGAGACGACCTACGGCGAGATCAGGCGTCCCGGCCGGGACGAGGACGACGAAGAGCTCTGAAGCGCGGCCGGCTCGTTGCGGTGCCTACTCCGCGGCGGCGTAGGCGAGCGCGGCCTCCCGAGTGGCGCAGCCCTTCATCTCCGTCACGCGCTCGCCGGCGATGCTCACGACGATGTAGCGGACGCCGCCGTCGAGTGGCCATGCCCCGGCCTCGTGATGGTCGGGGCGAAACGCAACCACGACCCGTTGGCCGACGATGAAGACGTCGTCGATGCGCCCGGACAGGCCATTCGCGACCTGTTGTCCCATCACGTCGAGGATTGCCGCGGCGTTCTCGGAGTTCCACGGCCCGTCCTCGACGGCGCGCCAGCGCGCGTCGGGCGCGAGCGCGGCCTCCAGCGGACCGAGGTCGCCGCGCGAGAGCGCCTCCCAGGTCTCTCGCACCAGGCTGACGCCATCCATCGGCGCAGCGTAGGGGATGCACGACGTCAGAGTCGAGGTGGCGGAGTCGTCCTCGCGCTATGCGAACATATGTTCGTGCGCTGGAACAACCTGACGCTCACCAACGAGGAGCAGCGCCGGCTGCCGGGCTACCGCGACGAGGCGGTCGTGAGGCGCTTCGACGCCCCGGAGGCGCTCGACATCCGCTTCTACGAGGTGCGCGCGCGCTCCGTGCTGAACCGCGTCCCCGAACGCTCGATGGTGCCGTTCCGCTGGACGGTGAACCCGTACCGGGGGTGCACACATGCCTGTGTCTACTGCTTCGCGCGCTCGACCCATCGCTATCTCGACTTCGATGCGGGCCGCGACTTCGAGCGCGAGATCGTGGTCAAGGTCAACGCGCCCGAGGTCCTGCGCGGCGAGCTGGCGCGCCCCACGTGGACGCGCGAGCACGTGGCGCTGGGGACCAACACCGACCCATACCAGTGGGTCGAGGCGCGCTACAGGCTGATGCCCGGCATCTGGCGAGCGCTGCTGGAGAACGCCACCCCGTGCTCGGTGCTGACCAAGTCGCCACTGCTGCTGCGCGACCTGCCGCTGCTGAGCGAGCTCGCCGCCGAGGGACTCTTCACGGCGGCGCTCTCGATCCCAACGCTCGACGAGCGTGCGTGGCGGGCGACCGAGCCGCACACCCCGCATCCCGCCGCGCGGCTCGAGGCGGTGGCGAAGCTGACTCGGGCCGGCGTGCCGACGAGCGTGCTCGTCGCGCCGCTGATGCCCGGCATAAACGACGAGCCACGCGCGGTGCGTGAGATCGTCGAGCGCGCACGCGCCGCGGGCGCCCGCCACGTGACTCCGATCGCACTGCACCTGCGCCCGGGCGTGCGCGAGGTGTTCGCCGACTGGCTGCAGCGCGAGCGGCCCGAGCTGACCGGTCGCTACGCCGAGCTCTACAGCCGCGGCTCCTACCTCCCGGCGGACGAGCGTCGCCGCCTGGGCGCCCTGGTGCGGCCCGACAGCCGGGCGCGCTCCAGCGGGCGGCGGTTCGAGCGGCCGCGCGCGGAGTTGCGGCCCGAGCGTGCCGGTCCGCGAACCAGCCAACAGGCCAGCCTGTTCTGAGCGGTCGCGACGAGTTCCGACCTGGCTGGCTAGCGCTCCTCCGCCTGACGCCGTTCGAACTCGAGCGCGACACGCTCGGCGCCCAGCGCGCTCCCCAAGCGGGCCGCGGCCTCGGGCGCCAGGTTCGCGAACCCGGCGCCGGCACGCATGGTCAGCGACGCGACATCGACCTCGCCGCGGTTCTCGACGATCGCGCGCAGGACCGCGTCCGCGACCTGCTCCGGGGTCCGGGTGGTGACGCCGCGGGGCAGCTTGATCTGCGTCCTGGCGTACATGCCGGCTTCGCTCACGAACCCCGGCGCGACAAGCGACACGCCGACTCCGGCGGGAGCAAGCTCGGCCCGCAGCGCCAACGCGAAGCCCCGCAGGCCGAACTTGGTCGCGCTGTAGACCGACGCGCCGCCGCTCGCCGACTTGCCCGCAAGCGAGCCGATGAACACGAGATGCCCGCGCCCCCGAGCCGCCATCGCCGGCGCGAGCGCCTGTGCGAGTGCCATGGGCGCGCGCAGGTTGACCTCCAATGCCCGGTCGACAGCCACGCGCTCGAGCGCGAGCAGACGCCCGCTCGCCGGCAACGCCGCGTTCGCAACGAGCACGTCCACGTCGCCGGCGCTCTCGAGCAGCCGGTCGATCTCCTCGCGGTGCGCCAGGTCGACGCTCACGGCGTCGGCGCCGAGCTCTTCAGCGAGTGCGGCGAGCACGTCGGCACGCCGGCCCGTGAGCACGAGGTGCGCCCCCTCGCGCGCGAGCCGGCGTGCGATCGCGTGACCGATACCGCCGCTAGCGCCCGTCAGCAGGACGCGCGCGCCGCGAACCGACAGCGACCTCATCGGTGAGATCCCTGCCCGGACCGACAGCCCCTGATCGTCTGTGCGGCCACGAGGTGCGTTCCGCGGTCGAATGCGACCACGATGTCGAGACGCGGCCGCGCGGGGCGCACACGGGTCGCCGCAGCCTCCCCGGTGCCATCAACGCGGCGGTGATGCGTTCGCGAGCGGCACAAGCCGATGCGCTCGGACACGGACGTCACGATACTGACGCGGTGGGCGAGGGCGTGATCGCGCTGTTCGGGCCGACGGGGGTCGGCAAGACCGAGGTCGCGCTCGCGCTGGCGCGGAGGCTCCGCGCCGACGGCCGGCGGCCGGTCGCCGTCTCCGCCGACGCGCTCCAGGTCTACGCCGGCCTCGAGCTGCTGACGGGCGTGGCGACGGCGGAGCAGCAGCGTGCCCTGGAACATCGACTGGTTTCCTTCCTGCCCGTGGACGCGCGTTTCAGCGTCGCGGAGTACGCCGCGCTCGCCCACGCGCAGATCGACGAGCTGCTGGCGGAGGGCGCGACGCCGATCGTGATCGGCGGCACCGGCCTGTACCTGCGCGCCGCGCTGACCGAGCTAGCCCTGCGTCCACCGCCGCCGCCCGGCGTGCGGGAACGCTGGAACGCAGAGCTCGAGCAGCGCGGGCCGGAGGCGCTGCACGAGTTGCTCCGACAGCGGGCGCCGTGGGCCGCTGCCGGGATCGACCCCGGCGACCGTCACCGGATCGTGCGCGCCCTGGAACTCGAGGAGATCGGGGCGCTCGAACCGCCGCAGGGCGATTCGCAGCTGTGGAGCGCCGAGGTCCGCCATCCGACACGCCTGGTCGGCCTGACGATGGAGCGCCGGGAGCTCTACGCCCGAATCGACAGCCGGGTCGACGCGATGATCGGGGCCGGCGTGGTAGAGGAGGTGCGCACGGCCCACCGCGCCGGCGCCTCGACGACGGCCCGTGCGGCGCTCGGCTTCGAGGAGCTGCTGGCCGGCGACGTCGAGGCGATGAAGCGCCGGACGCGCAACTACGCGAGGCGCCAGCTCACCTGGATGCGCAAGCTCGCGGAGGTCGAGCTGCTCGACGCGACCGGCCGCTCGCCCGACGAGCTCGCCGACGCGCTGCGATGATCGGGTGAGCGGATGCGGTTCGAGAAGTGGCAGGCTCTCGGCAACGACTACCTGATCGTGGAGTCGGGCGCTTTGCCCTGGCCGCTCACGCCAGCGCGGGTTCGCGTCCTGTGCGACCCGCATCGCGGCGTGGGCGCCGACGGCGTCCTGCTGATCTCGCCGAGCGCCGACGCGGGATATGTCGCGGCGCTCCGCATCTTCAACCCGGACGGCTCCGAGGCCGAGCTGTCCGGCAACGGAGCACGCCAGGCGATGATCTACCTGCGCCGCCGCGGGCACGTCGAGCGTGACGAGTTCGCGATCACCACGCCGGCCGGCCCGATCGGCGCCACGATCAACGGCGAGTTCAGCGCCGCGATCGACATGGGTCACGCGGCGACGGTGTCCAAGGACTTTCCCTCAGGGCCGCCGGACGGGCGTGGTGAGCTCGACGCCGGCGGGCACCGCTGGGACTTCCAGCACGTCTCGATCGGCAACCCCCAGTGCGCGATCGCCTGCGCGGAGCTCGACGGGCTGGACCTCCCGGCGATCGGGCCGCAGATCGAGCACCATCCGCTGTTTCCCAACCGCACAAACGTCTCGTGGTACCGCGAGCTGGAGCCGGGCAGGATCCGGGCGCGGATCTTCGAACGCGGAGTGGGCGAGACGCTCTCATCCGGCACCGGCGCGAGCGGTGCGGCCGTCGCCCACCACCTCGCCGGCGGCCCGCGTGAGATCGTCGTGGCGCTGGACGGCGGCGAGCTGCACGTGAAGGTGGGGGAGGATCTGCAGGTGACCCTGACCGGCTGGGCCGTTCCCGTCTGCGCCGGTACGCTCTCGGACCACTTCATCAAGGAGCTAGATGAGACACAGTGACCGCCTCGAGCGGATCCCGCCGTACATGTTCGCCCAGCTCGAGCGCAAGATCTCCGAGAAACGGGCGGCGGGAATCGACGTGATCTCGCTCGGCATCGGCGACCCCGACGTGCCGACCTTCCCCCCGATCGTCGAGGCCGCGCAGCGCGCGGTAGCCAACCCCTCGACGCACACCTACCCGACCAACCGGGGGCGCGAGGAGTTCCGCGAGGCCGTGGCGAGCTTTTACGGGCGCCGCTTCGCGGTCGAGCTCGATCACGACACCGAGGTGATGCCGGCGATCGGCGCCAAGGAGTGCATCTTCAACCTGAACCTCGCGTTCCTGGACGCCGGCGATGCGGCCCTCGCGGCGGACCCGGGCTACCCGGTGTACACCGGCGGGCCGCTGCTCGCCGGCGCCGAGGCCGTCCTGATGCCGCTCGTGCCCGAGCTCGGCTTCATCCCCGACCTCGACGCGATCGACGCCGCCACGCGCGAGCGGGCGCGCCTGCTGTTCGTCAACTACCCGAACAACCCGACCGGCGCCGTCGCGCCCGAGGGCTTCTTCGAGCGCCTGGTCGAGTTCGGCGCCGCCAACGACATCCTGATCGTGCACGACAACGCCTACTCGGAGACAACCTACGACGGCTACGTCGCGCCGTCGTTCCTGCAGACCCCGGGGGCCAAGGACGTCGGCGTCGAGGTCTTCTCGCTCTCCAAGGGCTACAACATGACCGGCTGGCGCTGTGCCGCGATCGTCGGTAACCCGCAGGCCATCGCCTCCTACTGGCGGCTGAAGACGAACGTCGATTCGGGCCTGTTCGAGGCGGTTCAGCTGGCCGGGGCGGCGGCGCTCTCGCCGCAGCTCGACAGCTACAAGGCGGAGATGAACCTGATCTACCAGCGCCGGCGCGATCTCGTCTGCGACGCGCTCGCCAGGATCGGCGTACCGGTCACGCCGCCGCGGGGCACGATCTACATCTGGGCGCCGCTGCCGGAGGGCTTCGACAGCGCCGCCGCCTACTGCGAGCACGTGCTCGAGGAGGCCGCCGTCGTGCTCTCGCCCGGCGGCACCTATGGCGCGAACGGCGAGGGCTTCTTCCGCATCTCGCTGACGACACCCGACGACCGGCTGACCGAGGCCGTCGAGCGGCTGGGCAAGCTCGCGCGTTGAGCGGGCCTGTGCGCCACGGCGCCCCCAGCAACCCTAGCCAGGCCACACCGGCGCGCGAGGGACGAGCGCGTCAGCGCGCCCTCTGCATCGCCTCCCAGAGCGACGCCGGTGACCTCGCGGAACTTCGCGAGCTGCTGCGAACGGCGGGGGTGGCGGTCGTCGGCGAGCTCGTCCAACAGCGCGATCAGCCCCACCCCAACAGCTACCTCGGCCCGGGCAAGCTGGACGAGCTGAAGTCCCTCGCCGCGGCGCTCGACGCCAACGTGATCGCCGCCGACGACGAGCTCTCGCCGCGACAGGAGCGAACGCTCGAGACGAAGCTGGGGATCGCGGTCGTGGACCGCACCGAGGTCATCCTCGACATCTTCGCCCGCCACGCCAACAGTGCCGAGGGCAAGCTGCAGGTCGAGCTCGCGCAGCTCGAGTACAACCTCGCGCGAATGCGCGGGTTGTGGTCGCATCTGGAGCGCCTCGGCGGCGGCATCGGGACGCGTGGACCGGGGGAAACCCAAATCGAGACCGACCGCCGCCTCGCGCGCGACCGCATCGCCGTCCTGCGTCGACGGCTGCGCGACGTCCACGCCTCACGACAGGTGATGCGCGGCGAGCGCGAACGCTCGGCGCTGCCCCAGATCGCGCTCGCCGGGTACACCAACGCCGGCAAGTCGACGCTGCTGAACGCCCTGAGCGGATCCGAGGTCGCCGTCGCCGACCGCCTGTTCCACACGCTCGACCCGACGACGCGGGCGGTCGAGATAAACGGGCGCACCTACCTCCTGACGGACACGGTCGGGTTCATCCGCAAGCTGCCCCACCAGCTGGTCGATGCCTTTGCCGCCACGCTCGAGGAGACGAGCCGCGCCGCGCTGATCCTGCACGTCGTGGACGCGAGCGCCTCGGAGGAGGAGATTCAGGCGATGACCGAGGCGGTCGACGAGGTGCTCGAGGAGATCGGCGCCGGCGAGCGTCCGCGCCTGCTCGTGCTCAACAAGGCCGATCTCCTGGACGAGCTGGGCCGCACCCGCTCGGTCAACGGCCATCGCGACGCGCTGCTCGTGTCAGCGGCGACGTCGTTTGGTCTCGACGCGCTGCGCGAGCGGATCGACGCGACGTTCGTCAGCCTGCTCGTGCCGGTGGAGCTGCTGGTGCCCTACGCGGAGGGCGCGCGGCTCGCCGAGCTCCACCAGCTGGCGGGCGAGCTCGAGCGCGAGGACACGCCGGACGGCGTGCACGTGCGGGCGCAGCTGCCGGCCGCCAGCGTAGGGCGCTTCGAGCGCTTCGCCGTGGCGCGGCGGAGCCCACGATGACGCTGCGTGTCACGCGGCTGCACCAGGACGCGGTGCTGCCGACACGCGCGTACGACGGCGACGCCGGCCTCGACCTCTACGCCGCCCAGCCGGCGCGGCTCGCGCCCGGTGAGCGGGCGAGCGTCGGAACGGGGGTCGCGGTCGCCATCCCGGCTGGGCACGCCGGGCTGGTGCTTCCGCGCTCCGGGCTCGCGCTGCGCCACGGGATCGCGCTCGTCAACGCCCCGGGGTTGATCGACGCCGGCTACCGCGGCGAGCTGCGGGTCCTGCTGCTCAACACCGACCGCGAAGAGACCTTCGAGATCGCGGTCGGAGACCGCATCGCGCAGCTGCTGGTGGTCGCGTTCGCGGCGGTCACGGTGGTCGAGGTCGAGGCGCTCGACGGCAGCGAGCGCGAGGGGCGGGGGTTCGGTTCGAGCGGCTGAGCGGCGCGCTCAGTGCCCGCCAGCGGCGGCGCGCAGCGCGACGGCGTGGGCCGCGCGTTCGAGCGTGTCCTCCAGCGGGGCGAGCGCGTCGGGTTCGACACCGAGCGCCCGCG
Organism: uncultured Solirubrobacterales bacterium; assembly: GCA_963830975.1. Lineage (GTDB taxonomy): Bacteria > Actinomycetota > Thermoleophilia > Solirubrobacterales > Solirubrobacteraceae > Palsa-513. The sequence goes on along the minus strand of CAWHOI010000004.1, from coordinate 1,185,756 downwards.
CGGTCAGCCAGTCGCACAGCCACGAGTTCTTCGGCAGCAGCGGCCCGTGCACGTAGGTGCCGATCACGTTGTGCCGCCGCGCGCCCTCGAAGCCGCTGTGGCCGTCGTTGCCGTGGCCGCGCAGCACGCGCCCGAGCGGCTCCTGGCCGCTCGCCAGATGGGTGCGCCCGCCGTGGTTCTCGAACCCGGCGATCACACCCTCGCCGCACTGCACCGACACGTTGCCGATCAGCCGCGGTCCGTCAGAGCGCACCGTGTGCAGGTCGAGCAGACCAATCCCCGGGATCGTCTCATCGCCGAGCTCGTAGGAGTGGCCGAGCAGCTGGTAGCCGCCGCACACACCGAGCACCACGGCGCCACGACCGGCCGCGCTCTGCAGCGCGTTGGTCTTGTGCTCGAGCAGGTCCTGCGCGCAGCGACGCTGGTCGGCGTCCTGGCCGCCGCCGATGTAGTAGAGGTCATGCTCGTCGCGCAGCTCCTCGCCGAGCGTGCTCTCGTGCAATCGCCACTCGATGCCGCGCCAGCGACAGCGTCGCTCGAGCATCAGCAGGTTGCCGCGGTCGGCGTAGATGTTCATCAGATCCGGATACAGCGCACAGACCGACAGTCTCACCCCGGCACCTCCAAGCAGACGATCTCGCTGCCGGCATGCTCGCTGGTCGCCGCGATGAGGTGGCCGGCGCCCGCGTGGAAGCCACAACTCCGCGCTTCGGCCACGAGCGTCGCGCGGTCACACTCCAGCAGACGTGTGAGGTCGATCGCCGAGTGCGTGGAGCCGCCCGCGATGCGCGAGCGGCGGCGCTCGAGCACCACCTGGCCCGCTTCGCGCCGCAGCGCGGTCGGCGCGCTCTCATAGCGGACGTTGTCCTGCCGCGTGGCGTCGGGCTCGAGCTCGAGCTCGAACGGCTCGACGCCCTCACCGAGCAACGCGATCGCCAGCAGACCGCCCGGTTGCAGCGCGCGAAGCGCGCAGCGCAGGAAGGCGGGCCGGTCGCCCAGCAGGTGGATCGTCTGCATCGGTACGATCGCGAGCGACACAGGCGAGGTCAGCTCGAAGCGGCAGGCATCCGCGTAGAGCACCTCGAGCGCAAGGGAACCGGCGCGGCGCGAGAGCTCCGCCGCCAACGTCGCGTCGCGCTCGAGCGCGATCACGCGGTGCCCGGCGCGCGCCAGCGCCAGCGCCACCCGGCCCGTGCCGGCGCCGACGTCGAGCACACGGGGACCACGGCGCTCGGCGAGCTCCAGCCAGTAGGGGAGGTCGGCGCTGTATCCGCCGCACTCGAGGTCGTGCCAGATCACCGCCTCGGCGCTCATGCGCGCGTCCAGGAGCTCTGCGCCTGGCCGCGCCGCGCGAGCAGCTCGCGCAGAGCCAGCATCGCGGTGTATGTCGGCAGCGCGTAGAGCTCGCCCTCGGAGCGCTCGAGCGCCTCGCCCAGCGCACTCTCGATCTCAGGGGTGACCGTGATTCGCTCACTCGGCACGCCGGCGTACTTCAGCCGCAGCGCGAGCTCCGCGGCGCGCGTGCCGGCGCAGGTCGCGTGGCGCACGCGGGGGGCCAGCGTCTCGAAATCCGCGTCCCAGATCCAGGAGACGTCGCGCCCGTCTGCGATCTGATCGTTGAGGAGCCCAAGCACGTCGTGCGAGCCGTCCCGGGCTCCGAGCAGGCGCAGCACCTCGTTGGCCCCGGCCGGGTTCTTGATCAGGAGGATCGCTAGTTCGCGCTCGCCGATCGTGATCCGCTCGCCGCGACCGAAGACCGCCGAGGCAGCGGCGAGCCCCGCCGCGATCGTCGGCGGCTCGATGCCCAGCGCGCACGCGAGCGCCGCCGCGGTTAGCGCGTTGTAGACGTTGTAGAGCCCCGGCAGCGAGATCTGGACGCTCGTGGTGCCGCGCGGCGTGCGAAGCTCGAAGCTGGCGCCGCGCAGGCCGTCGAGGCGGACGTCGTGGGCGCTGACCGCCGGCGAGGGGCGGCGACTGCCACACCCAGGACAGCGGTAGTCACCCAGATGAGCGAGGTAGACGTGCGCGTAGGCGTAGGCCGTGCCGCAGTTGCGGCAGTGCTTGGAGTCCGAAGCGTGGGCGAGGCCCGCCGCAGCGGCGGCCGCGGGGTCCTCGATGCCGAAATAGAGCGCGTCGGAGTGCCCGCGACCGAGTTCCGCGATCAGCGGATCGTCGGCGTTCAGCACGAGCCGTGTGTGGAGCCTGGCGGCCAGGCTCGCCCAGCGCTCTCCGATCGTCTCGAGCTCCCCGTAGCGGTCCAGCTGGTCGCGAAACAGGTTGCCGAGCACGGTCACGCGCGGTGCAAGCTGCTCAGCGACCGAGTCGAGCCAGAACTCGTCGACCTCGAAGAGGCCCAGCTGGGCGCCCGCGCGGCGCTCGAGCAGGGCCGAGACGACTCCGCCCGCCATGTTGGCCCCGGCCATGTTGTGCACCGTCGCGATCCCCGCCTGGTCGAGGATCGACGCCGCAAGCGCGGTGCTGGTGGTCTTCCCGTTGGTCGCCGAGATGACCACGCTGCCGCTCGGCAGCGGTGAGGAAAGGCGCGCGATGGCAGCCGGGTCCATGCGCAGCATCAGCTTGCCGGGCAGGCTTGTTCCGCCGCGTCCGATGGCGCGGGCGCCGCGTCCGGCGCCGCGGGCGAGGAGCGCCCGCAGGTCCGCGCTCACGGCTGCGTCCAGCCCTGTTCCGCCATGAACTCGCTGACCGCGTCAGGCTGGTCGGTGATCACGTAGGCGTCGATGATGGCGCCCTCGACGTTGATCGTGATCGAGAGCCCCGATGCGACGGGCCGAACCTTCGAGATCATCGCCACCGGGCGCCCCGCGCCCATGCGAGGCGTGATCCTGCCCGTCGCCACGCGGTGCACCGCAGGGTGATCGGCGAGCTGGTCGAGCAAGCGACGGTAGCCCTTCGACGAGGAGTGCTTGTGGTGGGTGCGCTTCGCGCTCACTGCCATCTCCATTATCGGGCGCTCGCCCCGAGCGGCTCGCGAGCGGCGGAGCGGGTGGCCGTTGACGGCGCCCGGGCTGCGGCGCTCAGGAGCCGCCCGCGGCCTTGGCTCGCGCCGCCTTCTGGCGGCGGCGTCCGAAGGCGGCGAGGATGCCGAGCACGGCCGCGTCGAGAATCACGCCGAGCAGCACCGCCGGAGGCAGGCTGAGCCGACCCGACGGCAGCGAGATCAGCTCGATGATGCCGGTCCCCAACGCGATCAGGGCGATCACCAGGACGACCGCCACCGCGATGCCGCGCAAGCGCGCCAGGATGCCCATGCTCTTGGGCGGAGCGATCAGGCCCATCATGCGCAGGCCGAACAGCGCGCGCGACGACGGAGCCTCCTGTCCGAGCTTCTCGACGGCCGTCTTGAGGTCACCGGCACGCCGCTCGGCGAGTGCGAGCGAGGCGTCCGCCATCCGGCGGATCTGCATCCGCTCCTGGGGATGGGTCGAAGCGACCATCGCCTTCTGGAACCAGCCGCGAGCGGCTTCCGCGTCGTAGCGCTCCGCGGCGCGGGCGCCGAGGATCGCGAAGGCGATCGACTTGTGCTTGCGCTCCGCCTCCAGCTGCTCGTTGCTGCGCGTCTGCATCTGCTCCATGACGTCGGCGCCGACGCGCTGCTCGATGCGGATCTGTCGTTGCTTGGGCGCCACGCTTCGTAGTCTAGGGACCGTCGGCGGATATATTGGGCGCGATGGCCCTCAGATCGCAGCGGATCCGTGCGCTGCCCGCGGCGCTCGCGCTGGCGGTGATGCTGGCGCTGCCAGCCGGCGCGGCAGCGAACACTTCGGTCACGGGGCTGACCGGGGCGACCTCCAGCACGACCGCGCAGACCACGACAGCGCAGACGACGACAGCGCAGACGACGACAGCGTCACAGACCACCGCGCCGCCGGTGACGATCCCCAACGGCACCAGCGGCGGCGGCCTGAGCGCGCTCGACGACGCCGGGATCGCCGTAGTGGTGCTGGCGCTGTTCGCGTCGATCATCTACGTGATCCGCAAGGACGCCCGCCTGCACGCGCCGCGGCACGCCACGCGCACGATCGACCGCGAGCGCGGTACCGTCGCGCCGCGAGCGGAGCGTGTCAAGCGCTCACGCGCCAAGGCCAAGGCGGCGCGCCGGGCGCGCCGGCGACGCTAGCTGCGCGCGCGCCGCGCGACCTTCACGCGCTCGACCTTCGCCAGCACGACCTTGCGCAGGCGCACGGCCTCGGGGGTGACCTCGGCGCATTCGTCGCTGCGCAGCAGCTCGAGCGCCTGATCGAGCGACAGCTGGCGGTGAGGCACGAGCCGCACGAGCACCTCGGCGGTGGACGAGCGGATGTTGGTGAGGTGCTTCTCCTTGCACGCGTTGACGTCCAGGTCCTCGGCCCGCGCGTTCTCGCCGACGATCATGCCCTCATAGACCGGATCCCCGGGTCCGACGAACAGCGTGCCGCGCTCCTGCAGGTTCATCAGCGCGAATTGGGCGGCGATGCCGCTGCGGTCGGCGACTAGCGCTCCGGTCGGGCGCATCCGAAGCTCGCCCGCCCAGGGCTCCCAGCGATCGAACACGTGGTGCAGCAGGCCGGTGCCGCGCGTCTCGGTCAGGAACTCGGTGCGGAAGCCGATCAGGCCGCGCGCGGGAACCAGGTACTCCATCCGCACCCAGCCGGTGCCGTGGTTGACCATCTGCTCGAGCCGGCCCTTGCGCAGCGCGACCAGCTGCGTGATCACACCCACGTAGTCCTCGGGGACGTCGATGGCGAGCCGCTCGACCGGCTCGTGCACGCTGCCGCCGATCTCCCGGGTCAGCACCTGCGGCTGCCCGACTGTCAGCTCGAAGCCCTCGCGGCGCATGATCTCGACCAGCACCGCCAGCTGCAGCTCGCCGCGGCCCTGGACCTCCCAGGCATCGGGGCGCTCGGTGTCACCGACGCGCAGCGAGACGTTTCCGACCAGCTCCGCCGCAAGCCGGTTCTGGATCTGGCGCGCGGTCAGCTTGGTGCCGCTGCGACCCGCCAGCGGGGAGGTGTTGATGCCGATCGTCACCGACAGCGACGGCTCATCGACCGTGATCACCGGCAGCGGCCGGGGGTCCTCGAGGTCGGCGAGCGTCTCCCCGATCGTCACCTCGGCGATGCCGGCGACGGCGATGATCTCGCCCGGACCGGCCTCCTCCGCGTCGACGCGATCCAGCGCGTCGGTCACGTAGAGCTCGCCGATCTGTGCCCGCTCGATTTCGCCGTCGGCGCGGCACCACGCAATCTGCTGACCACGCCGCACGGTGCCATGGCGCACACGGCAGAGGGCGAGGCGACCGACGTACGGGGACGCGTCGAGGTTGGTGACCAGTGCCTGGAACGGATGGTCGGGGTCGTGCATCGGTGCCGGGATGTGCTCGAGCAACAGGTCCATCAACGGTCCGAGATCGGTCCCGACGGCGCCCTCCTCGAGCGCCGCCCAGCCGGCCCGCGCGTTGGTGTAGACGATCGGGAACTCGATCTGGTGCTCGGTCGCGTCGAGGTCGAGGAACAGCTCGTAGACCTCGTTGACGACCTCGCCGATGCGCGCGTCGGGCCGATCCACCTTGTTGACGACGAGGATTACGGGGAGGCGCGCGTCGAGCGCCTTGCGCAGCACGAACCGCGTCTGCGGCAGGGGGCCCTCGCTCGCGTCCACGAGCAGGAGGACGCCGTCGACCATCGTCAGGCCGCGCTCGACCTCGCCCCCGAAGTCCGAGTGTCCCGGCGTGTCGATGATGTTGAGCTTGACGCCGCGATAGCGCACCGAGGTGTTCTTGGCGAGGATCGTGATGCCCTTCTCGCGCTCGAGATCCATCGAATCCATGACCCGCGTGGCGACCTCCTGGTTGGCGCGAAACGCCCCGGACTGCCAGAGCATCGCGTCGACCAGCGTCGTCTTTCCGTGGTCCACATGGGCGACGATTGCGACGTTTCGAATGTCGTCTCGGGGGATCAGCACCGCTGACGAGCCTAGGCGATCGCCTCCACGGGGGTGTTCACGCCGCCGCCGGCCGCATGCTCGGCGGCCGGCGGGCGGACGCATACGATTCCCTGGATGAGCGGCGAGACGAGTGGGCGAGGAGGTCGATGAGCGCCGCCGCGCAGCGCGACGGCGTGGTGATCGCCGGCGGCGGGCTCGCGGCGCAGCGCTGTGCCGAGACGTTGCGGCGGCTCGGCTACGGTGGCCGCGTGCGGATGGTGTGCGCGGAGGCGCATCTGCCCTACGACCGCCCGCCGCTTTCCAAGCAGGTCCTGCGCGATCCCGCGGCGGAGCAGGCGGTGGGCTTTCGCGCGCAGCAGTGGTATGACGAGCGTGCGGTCGAGCTGATCCGCGGCGTTGCGGCAAGCGGCCTGGACGTCGCCGGGCATGCGCTCGAGCTGGCCGACGGGCGGACTCTCGGCTATGAACAGCTGGTCATCGCCACCGGCTCGACGCCGCGCACGCTGCCCACATTCGCACCGTACGGCAACGTCAGCACCCTGCGGAACGTCGAGGACGCGCGCGCGCTGCGCGAGCTGCTCGCCGCTCGCGCCCATCTGCTGATCATCGGCGCCGGCTTCATCGGCCTGGAGGTCGCCTCGGCCGCGCGCAGCGCCGGTGCGGAGGTGACGGTGATCGAGGCGGAACCCGCCCCGCTGCACGGCGTGCTCGGTCCGGAGATCGGCGCCTGGTTCGCCCAGTTGCACCGGAACGAGGGCGTCGATCTCGTGCTCGGCCGGCCGGTCGCGCAGGCACACGGGGGGGACCGCCGCGTCGAGGCCGTCACGTTGGCGGACGGACGACGCGTCGCGGCCGACCACGTCCTGGTCGCGGTCGGCGTGTCCGCCGCGCTCGATTGGGCCGCCGCCGGCGGGCTGCCCGCCACGGCGATCCCGACCGACGCGGCTGGGCGCAGCGAGTTCGCCGACGTCTTCGCCGCGGGCGACGCCGCCGCCGTCTACGACCCCTTCCTGGGCTGCCACGCGACGAACGGCCACTGGGAGGCGTCCGGCCGTCAGGGTGCCGCCGTGGCTCATGCTCTGATCGGGCAGCCGCCCCCACCGCCGGCGCTCTCGAGCTTCTGGACGGAGCAGTACGGCATGCGGATCCAATACCTCGGACATGCTCCGCTGGCCGATCGCGTGACGATCGACGGCGAGCCCGGCAAGCGTGATTTCGTCGCCACCTACACCCGCCGTGGCGAGCCGGTCGCAGCGCTCGCCGTCGGACGCCCGCAGGCACTTGGCGAGCTTCGCGAGCTGCTCGACCATCTCAACGACCAGCCCGGATAACCGCGCATCCACGGCCGCCGCGCCGCGGGCGCGCCGAGCCCCTTGGCTATCCTTGACCGCTCCGCCGACCCGCGACGAAACTGGAACCCACGTGGCAACGACGCCCCACGCAGTCGACGACGATGCCATGCCGGGCGCCCCAGTCGGGCCCGAGATCATCCGCACGGTCGCGCTGACGAAGGTCTACGCCGGAACCGACTTCGCCGCGGTCGACCGCCTCAACCTGAGCATCCACACCGGCGAGATCTTCGGCCTGCTGGGCCCCAACGGCGCCGGCAAGACGACAACCGCCGGCATGCTCACCACACGCGTCGTCCCGACATCGGGGTCGGCCTTCGTCGGCGAGATCGACGTGGTCGCCCATCCGGCGCTCGCCAAGCAGCTGATCGGCATCGTCTCCCAGCAGAACACGCTGGACCGCCAGCTGACCGTTCGCGAGAACCTCTACTACCACGGCCGCCTGTTCGGGATTCACGCGCGCGAGTGTGGCCGGATCGCCGATCAGCTGCTCGAGCAGTTTCAGCTCTCCCGCTGGGCCAAGGCATCCGTGTTCGCCCTATCAGGCGGCATGGCGCAGCGACTGATGGTCGCGCGCTCGATCTTCCACCGCCCGGCGGTCCTGTTCCTGGACGAGCCGACGGCGGGGCTTGATCCGCAGAGCAGGCTGGCGTTGTGGGAGATCCTCGGGGAGCTGAACCGCGACGGACAGACGATCATGCTGACGACGCACTACATGGAGGAGGCCGATCAGCTGTGCGGGCGCGTGGCGATCATGGACCACGGCCACATCCTGGCGCTCGACACGCCGCAGGCGCTCAGGCAGTCGGTCGGCGTGGACACGATCGTGACGCTGAAGGCGCGCGGCGACGGGGCCGCGCTCTCGCAGGCGCTCGCCGCGGCGCTGCCGTTCGTGACGCGCACGCGCGAGATCCCGGGCGGCGTCGAGCTGCATGTGCGGGGCGCCGACAGGCTCGTTCCGAGCGTCGTCGCCGCCGCCGAGAGCGCGGGCTTCGAGATCGTCGACCTCGCCGTCTCGGAGCCGAGCCTCGAGACCGTGTTCATCAACCTGACCGGGAAGGATCTGCGCGAGTGAGCAGCGAGTCGACGCCCGCGACCGACTGGTCCGCCCACCACCGGATCGTCGCCACGCCGACCCGCAGCGCGGCTGCGGCGAGCCGCTCGGCGCTCGTCGCGCTGATCGTGCGCGACCTGCTCGTGCTGCGCAAGCACTTCGTCGAGTTCGTCGTGCGCACGGTGATCCAGCCGTTCCTGCTGGTGTTCGTCTTTCTCTACGTCTTCCCGAGCATCGGCCAGGCCGTCGGCGGCGCCCACGGAGCGAGCGGCCGGACCGGTTTCGCCACGGTGCTCGTGCCCGGCGTGGTGGGCATCTCGATCATGTTCCAGGGGATCCAGGCCGTCGCACTGGCGCTCGCCACCGAGTTCGGCTACACCCGCGAGATCGAAGATCGCGTGCAGGCGCCGTGCCCGATCTGGCTGGTGGCGATGGCGAAGGTCCTCTCGGGGGCCACCCAGGGCCTGCTCGCGGCGCTAATCGTCTTCCCGATCGCCGCGGTCGTGCACGCTCCGGGCGTGCACGCGCAGCTGTCGGCGAACTGGGCGATCGTCGTCACGCTGATCCCGCTCGCCTGCGTGATGATGACATCGCTCGGCCTCCTGCTCGGAACCACGTTCGAGCCACGCAACATCGGGCTGATGTTCGGCTTCGTCGTGCTGCCGATCACCTTCCTCGGCGGCACCTACTACCAGTGGAACCGCCTCGCCCCGGTCAGCGTCGGCGGCATCCACTGGCTGCAGATCATCGTGCTCGTCAACCCGCTGATCTACGTCAACGAAGGCCTGCGCGCCGGCCTCACATCGATCCAGCACAACATGCATCTCTACGTCGTCTATCCCGCGCTGCTCGGCTTCACCGCCCTGTTCCTGACGCTCGGGCTACGCAACTTCCGCCGACGGGTGCTCAGCTAGCGGCAAGCCGAGCGGCTTCGCGCGTCTCAGCCGGCGACGCTCGCCGCCCGCACCGACAGCGTCCGACTGCGTCCCGCACCGGCTCCCATCAGCGCCTGCGGCAACAGGATCGCGAGCAGCAGAATGAGCGACGCGGTCCAGGAGCCGGTCGCGTCGTGCAGGGCGCCGACCACGAACGGGCCGGCGGCCGCGAGCAGATAGCCGACGCACTGCACGTGCGTCGAGAGCCCGGCGGTCAGCTGAGCCGATCCGGTTCGAAGCACGATCAGCGTCAGCGCCAGCGGGAACACGGCTCCCTGACCGATCCCGATCACGATCGCCCACACCACGGCTGCGCTGCCGGGAGCGAGCAGCAGGCCGCAGTAGCCGACCGCGGTGATCGTCGTCATGGCCACGGCGAGCGCGGCCTGATCTCGGTATCGCGCCGCCAGGGACGGGATCACCAGCGCCGCCGGGACCGCCATGATGCCGCACAAGCCGAGCAGCAGGCCGGCCGAGGTGCTGCCGATGCCGTGGCTCTCGAAGATGCTCGGCAGCCACGCGAGCGTCGCGTAGAAGCCCCACGACTGCAGCGCGAAGAACAGCGTCAGCTGCCACGTCAGGCGGCTGCGCGTGATCTCGCGCAGCGGCAGCGCCGTATCGTCCGGGCGCGAGGGGGGCTCGCGGGTGAGCTGAGGCAGCCACACCAGCAGTGCGATCAGGGCAGGCGCCGCCCAGACCGCCAGCCCGCCGCGCCAGCCTTCGCCGAGCGCGCCGGCGATCGGAACTGTCGAGCCGGCGGCGATCGCCGCGGTCCCGACCAGTGCCGTCGTGTAGAAGCTGCTCATGCGCCCGACGCGGTCGGAGAAGCTGCGGCGGACGACGACGGGGAGCAGGACGTTGCCGCACGCCGCGCCCGCGGCCGCGAGCGTGGTGCCGGCGAACAGCGGGATCACGCCTCCCACCACACGCACCAGGAGGCCGGCGACGATCGCGAGCAGCACGAGCGCGACGGTGCGCGCGATCCCCAGCCGGCGGCGAAGCAGCGGCGCCAGCGGCGCAACGGCCCCGAAGCAGAGCACCGGGATCGTCAGGAGCAGGCCTGCGGCGGCGCCGGAGAGGTGCTCGCCGAGGCGAACCTGGTGAATCAGCGGACCGACGCTTGTGGCGAGCGGGCGCAGGGTCGCCGCCATCAGCACGACGCCCACGATCAGCAGGGCGGGCGGACCCGCCACCTCGGGGCGCAGCGGAGACGGTTGCGAGCGCTGCGGCGGGGACGGCGTCGCTCGCGTCGAGGGCCGCGACGGCAACTCCATCACCGCGCATCATAGTTCGGTGAAAGACGGCCGCCTGCCGCCTACGAGCGCGGCCGTGTGACCGACTGGCACATGGAGGAACATTCCTTCTGCCATGCGAACGCGCTCCCTCTCACCGCTCTTCCTACGCAGTCCGCGGCCGTCGCTCACGCTCGGCGGCCTGGTGGCGCTGGCCGTGGTCACCCTGGAGACGCTGGCCATCTACCCGCTCGCGCACATCGCACCCGTCGTGTCGCTGGGCGTCGTCTACCTGATCGGTGTCGTGGTCGTCTCGACCTACTGGGGGATCCGCCTGGGCTTCGCGACCGCGCTCGTCAGCGCGCTTGCCTACAACTACTTCCACCTGCCGCCGATCGGGCGCCTGACGCTGGCCGACGACCGAAACTGGGTCGCGCTGGCCTCGTTCCTGGTCGTCGCCGCGGCGACCGGGCTGGTGGCCGAGCTGGCGCGTGCCCGGGCCGAGGAAGCCGACCGCCGCCGCCGCGAGGCCGACCTCGCGACCGAGATGGCGCACACGTTGCTGGCCGGTGCGGATCTGGACGCTGCGCTGGCGATCACCGCGCAGCGGCTTGCCGTGGCGATCGGAGCCTCATCGGCAGCGATCGAGCGCGGCGCCGTCGACGCCGACGAGCGTCGCAGCTCGTTCCCGTTGCGTGACGGCGATCGCGTGATCGGCTCGCTGGTGCTGCCCAACGCGTTTGCCGCCGAGGACCACGAGCGCATCATCGAGAGGATCGTGCCGGCCCTGCAGTCGGTTCTCGCGGCCGCGCTGCAGCGCGCCGAGCTTCAGGCCGAGGTCGTCGAGACCGCCGCGCTGCGTCGAAACGACGAGATGAAGACCGCACTGCTGCGTTCGGTCTCACACGACCTGCGCACGCCGCTGACGGCGATTCTCAGCGCGGCCGCCGCGCTCGATCCGCGCCGCCCCGACGGGGAGGAGGTCGAGGAGGTCCGCGCGGTCGTGCTCGAGGCGGCGACCAGGCTCGCGGCGCTGGTCGAGAAGCTGCTGGACCTCTCGCGGCTGCAATCCGGCGCGGCGGCCGAGCAGCACGTCGGCGCCTACTCGCTGGACGAGGTGATCGGCGAGGCGATCGAGCACGTCGAAGGCGACCGCAGCCTGCTGCGCGTCTCGCTCGACGAGGAGCTGCCGCTGCTGGAGGGCGATTCCAGCCAGCTCGAGCGCGCGTTCGCCAACCTGATCGAGAATGCCGTGCGCTACTCCGCGGGCAAGCCTGTTTCGATCCGGGCGCGTGTGGTCGGCGACCGCGTCCGCGTGCGGATCGTGGATCAGGGGCCGGGGATCCGCGCCAGCGAGCTCGAGCGGATCTTCCTGCCCTTCTATCGTTCGCCGCAGCAGCCGCCGTCGCATCAGGGTTCGGGCCTTGGGCTGGCGATCGCGAAGGGCTTCATCGAGGTCAACGGCGGCCGTATCTCTGTCGAGTCGCTGCCCGGGCAGGGCACGAGCTTCGTCGTCGAGTTCCCGATCGCCTCGGTGGCGCCACGCGCCGGGGTGTCGGTCTGATGGCCGGTGAGCGCATCCTCGTCTGCGATGACGACCCGCAGATCCTGCGCGCGCTGCGCCTCGTGCTGCGCGGCGCCGGCTACGAGGTGCTGACCAGCGCGACCGCCGAGGAGGCGCTCGACCGCGCGTCGGTGGGGGGCCCGCACGCAGCGATCATCGACCTGATGCTGCCCGACCGCCCCGGCATCGAGGTCTGCCGCGAGCTGCGCAGCTGGAGCGAGCTGCCGATCATCGTGCTCTCCGCGGTGACCGACGAGGAGGCGAAGATCTCCGCGCTGCAGAGCGGCGCGGATGACTACGTGACGAAGCCCTTCGCACCCGGTGAGCTCGTCGCGCGTGTGCAGGCGGTGCTGCGCCGGGCGGGCCGGGCCGTCGCGGAGCCGCGGATCGAGGTCGACGGCCTCGTGCTCGACCTCGCCGCCCACGCCGTCACGCTCGACGGCGAGGAGGTGCACCTGACGCCGCTCGAGTTCGCGCTGCTGCGGGCGCTGGCGCTCAACCGCGGCCTGCTGATGACCCACCGCAAGCTCCTGACGGAGGTCTGGGGCCCCGAGTACGACGACGCGACCCCGCTGCTGCGTACGCACATCGCAAACCTTCGACGCAAGCTGCAGGGGGGCGACGAGCGCCGGCGCTTCATCCGCACCGACTCGGGGATCGGCTACCGCTTCAACGCCTGAGCGGCGGTGGCGCTACCAGCTGCCGGACGAGTTGCATCCACCGGTGCCGGACGGCGTACACGTGCGGGTCAGCGCCCCGCTGGCGAGACGGTTGACGCTGAACTTGTCGCCGCTGGTCGCAGTCGTCGTCACCGTGTAGCTGTTCGAGCTCGCGGTGACGGCCGAGAGGTAGGCGTTGCCGCTCCCCGACACCGTCTGGATCGTCGCCTCGTACCCCGCCAGCGCCGACGGGTTGTTGTTGGCCGACACGTAGCTGCCGCTGTTGTCCGTCCCCAGCGTCTCGATCGCCACCTGCGCGGTGTGCGCGAGCTCCTTCGCCGCCGCGTCGGACGCCTTGCTCTTCTGGTTCAGGAACGACGGGATCGCGATCGCGGCGAGGATGCCGATGATCAGGATCACGACGAGCAGCTCGATCAGCGTGAACCCGTCCTGCTCGGCGAGGCGTCGGCGACGAGGAGGCGAAGACATTCAGCGGTTCATCGGCAGGAGCGCCTAGTGTCTTTAGCACGCGCGTCGATCGGCGGACCGTTCGTCTAGCACCCCTAGCGGCGCTTGACCCCCTGCCGGCGGCCCGGCCGCCGTGCACGCCGTGCGCTCAGGTCGACCTCCGTGCCCGGGCGGATGACGAAGATCTCGCCGGGGACGTTCTCGAGCAGCCAGCTGATCTCGTCCGGGAGCAGGCCGGCGGTGCCGCTGTCCGCAGCCGTCACGACGGTCGTGTCGAAGGTCTCGTGCTTGATCATCTCGCGGATCGCGTGGCGGTAGCTGCGGCCGCGCTCGATCCGCGAATCGACCGGCACATCCGCCCGCGCCGCGCGCTGCTCGATCGCCTCGAGCAGCGGCAGGGCGCTCTCGCACTGGACCGGCAGCGCTGCGTCGAGCGGCAGGTGCAGCGGAACCCGTGCGAGCAGGACGGGCACGAGCGTGGCGCCGTCGATCCGTGCCAGGCGCAGTGCTACGCCGAGGCCGCGCTCGGACAGCTCGGCGCCGAGGAACGGGAAGAGGATGCGGCTGGAGGAGGTCGCGGCTGCCGCCGGCGTGCCGTGCCGGCGCTCGCGCAGGGCGATCAGGATCACGAGCGCCGCCACCGCCAGGGCGAGGATCACAACGAGCACGGTCATGCGTCTTCCTCCGGTCGTTGGGTGCGGTCGGCGACGATCCGCAGGTCGACTCCGGGCAGGGCGCGCAGGATCTGGAACAGCAGCGAGGGGCGGGTCAGGCGCTGCCAGCCGCTGCGCGCCGGCGGGGTGCCCATGAGGATGTAGGTCGTGCCGCGCTCGCGAGCGACGCGCGTGATCACGTCGATCATCACGTCGCCCTCCTCGACGAGCACGTGGGCGCCCAGGACGGACGCCAGACGCCGGACCGCCGCCAGCTCGCCGCCTGCCTCTTCCCTCATCAGCCGGCCCGGCTTGACGATCCACAGCAGGTCGAGCTCCGCACCGAGACGCTGGGCGGAGCGCCACGCCCGCCGCACCACGCGCTGAGATTGCGGCGAGAGCGTGATCAGCGCCAGCAGGCGCTCACCGACGGCCTGCGGCGCAGCGGTGCGCGCGAGCCGGTCCTCGCGGACCGATGTTCCCGGCACCAGGCGCTTGGCCTCCACCTCCTGCGCGACCTGGCGCAGCGAGACCTCGCGCAGCGCCGCCAGGTTCTCGATCCGGAAAAAGTTGTTGAGCGCCGCCTCGATGCGGTCCGGGCGGTAGATCTTGCCCGCGCGAAGGCGCTCGATGAGGGCCTCGGGGGTGATGTCGATGAGGACGAGCTCATCGGCCTGGCCGAGCACCGAGTCCGGGATCGTCTCACGCACGCGTGTCGATGTGAGCTCGGCCACCTGGTCGTTGAGGCTCTCGAGGTGCTGGACGTTGACCGTGGAGAACACGTCGATTCCGGCCGCCAGCACCGACTCGACGTCCTCCCAGCGCTTCGCATGCTCGACGCCGGCGGCGTTGGTGTGGGCCAGCTCGTCGATCAGGCAAAGCTCGGGCGCGCGCGCCAGGATCGCCGGCAGATCCATCTCCTCGACCGGCGTGTCGCGATAGGTGAGCCGCCGGCGCGGGATCACCTCGAGATCGCGCGCCAGCTCCTCGGTCTCACGGCGCCCGTGGGCCTCGAGGTAGCCGATCACGACGTCGCGACCGCTCTCCGCTTCGCTGTAGCCCTCCTGCAGCATGCGGTAGGTCTTGCCGACGCCCGCGGCCATGCCGAGAAACACGCGGTGCGATCCTCGGCGGGGTGCGGCGATCACGGCTGCGCGGCTGCTAGCCGCCGAGCAGATTGTGGACGATCAGGTCGATCAGCTTGATCCCGATGAATGGCGCGATGATCCCACCCAGGCCGTAGATCCACAGGTTGCGGCGCAACAGCGCGCTCGCCCCGATCGGGCGGTAGCGAACGCCGCGCAGCGAGAGCGGGATCAGCATCGGGATGACGATCGCGTTGAAGATGATCGCCGAGAGGATCGCGGAGTGCGGGTCGCCGAGGCCCATCACGTTCAGGACGTGCAGCGGGCCCTGGGCGTTCGCGGTGGCCGCGTAGGTGGCGATGAAGATCGCGGGCAGGATCGCGAAGTACTTCGCGACGTCGTTGGCGATCGAGAAGGTGGTGAGCGCCCCGCGCGTGATCAGCAGCTGCTTTCCGACCTCGACGATCTCGATCAGCTTTGTCGGGTTGGAGTCAAGATCGACCATGTTGCCCGCCTCGCGGGCGGCCTGGGTGCCGGTGTTCATCGCCACGCCGACGTCCGCCTGCGCCAGCGCGGGCGCGTCGTTGGTGCCGTCACCGGTCATCGCGACGAGCCGTCCGGATGCCTGCTGCTCCTTGATCAGCGCGAGCTTGGCCTCGGGCGTGGCCTCGGCCAGGAAGTCGTCGACACCGGATTCCTCCGCGATCTTGGCGGCCGTGAGCCGGTTGTCACCGGTGACCATGACGGTGCGGATGCCCATCGCGCGAAGCTGGTCGAAGCGCTCGCGCATGCCCTCCTTGATCGTGTCCTTGAGGTAGACGACGCCTAGAACCTGGCTGTCACGTGCGACGGCGAGCGGGGTGCCGCCCTCGCGGCCGATGCGGTCCAGCTGGGCCTGAAGCTCGGGCGGCGCCTCGCCGCCCTCCTTGCGCGCGAACTCGATCACGGCGTCGCCGGCGCCCTTGCGCAGCTGCTGGCCGCGCCAGTCGACGCCGCTCATGCGCGTCTGGGCGGTGAACGGGACGAACGTGACGTCGCTGCCGGTCATGTCGTGCTCGCGGATTCCGTACTGCTTGGCCAGCACGACGATCGAGCGGCCCTCGGGCGTCTCGTCGGCGAGCGAGGCGAGCTGCGCGACTTCGGCGAGCTCGGCCTCGGTGACCCCGGGCATCGGGATGAACTCGGAAGCCTGGCGGTTGCCCAGCGTGATCGTGCCGGTCTTGTCCAGCAGCAGCACGTCCACGTCGCCTGAGGCCTCGACCGCGCGTCCGGACAGTGCGAGCACGTTGCGACGCACGAGTCGGTCCATGCCGGCGATCCCGATCGCCGACAGCAGCGCGCCGATCGTGGTGGGGATCAGCGCGACGAGCAGCGCTATCAGCGTCGTCTCCGAGATCTGCGTGCTCGCGAACAGGCCGAACGGACGCAGCGTCGCGACGACGATCATGAAGATCAGGGTCAGGCCGGCGAGCAGGATGTTGAGGGCGATCTCGTTGGGGGTCTTACGCCGCTCGGCGCCCTCGACGAGCGCGATCATGCGGTCCAGGAACGACTTTCCGGGCTCCTGAGTGATCTCGACGAGGATCCGGTCGGAGGTGACGCGTGTGCCGCCGGTGACCGCGCTGCGATCGCCGCCCGACTCGCGGATCACGGGGGCGGACTCGCCGGTGATCGCGGACTCGTCGACCGTGGCGATGCCCTCGATGACGGTGCCGTCGCCGGGGATCACCTCGCCGGCGACGACCACGACGACGTCGCCCCGCTGGAGCTCGGCGGCCGCGCGCGTGCTGCCGTCCTGCATCGTCGCGACCGTCTCCTTGCGCATCGAGCGCAGGGTGTCGGCCTG
This sequence comes from uncultured Solirubrobacterales bacterium, assembly GCA_963830975.1. Lineage (GTDB taxonomy): Bacteria > Actinomycetota > Thermoleophilia > Solirubrobacterales > Solirubrobacteraceae > Palsa-513. The sequence goes on along the minus strand of CAWHOI010000004.1, from coordinate 1,168,968 downwards.
GGCGCGGCCGCGGCCCTCGGCGAACGCCTCGGCCATGTTCGCGAAGATCACGGTCAGCCACAGCCAGACCGAGATCGTGAACGTGTACCACGCGGGGTCGTGGCCGCCGAGCGCCTGACCGCCGCCGAGCTGGATGAACCACGTGACCGTGGTGATCAGCGCGCCGATCTCCACCACGAACATCACGGGATTGCGGATCTGGACGCGCGGATCGAGCTTGGCGAGGCTGTCGAGCAGCGCACGCACGACGATGTCACGTCGGAAGAGCGAGATTGCGCGGCGTTCCGAGGTTGCGGGCTGCATCGACATCTACTTGCTTGCTCCGATGCGGTCGAGGGCGAGGTTGAGTTCGAGCACGTTGACGCCGGGCTCGCCGAGGAAGCCGAGGCTGCGGCCCGTCGTGTAGGTGGAGATGAGATCGTCCACCGTCGCGAGCGCGAGATGGCGAAGCGCCGCGACGCGGTATGCCTGGATCCTGGCGTTTGCGACCGAGATGTTCGGATCCACCGAGGACGCCGAGTCACTCACCGCGTCGACCGGGATCTGCGCCGCCCTGGTGACAGCCGGGTCGTATGGCTTCTTGTCGGGCGCGGTGTTGAGCGCGAGATAGGTTTGGATGTAGCCCTGGAAGGCCGTCAGAGTGGTCTTGCCGTTGGGGCCGAGGTTCGAGAAGGCGGTGTTGGCGTCGTTGTCGGAGGTGTATGACGGCCGCGTCTGGAAGTAGCGCGGGTCGGGCTGGGTTTGGGGAACGCCCTTGATCACCTCCTGCTTGCCGTTCTTGCCAATCACCGGCTCGTAAAACTGCTGGCCGATGAGCGCGGACCCCACCACGACACCGCTGTTCTTGATCAATGAGCCGTTGGCTTTGCCGGGGAAGATCCCCTGGCTGACGCCGAGAACCAGCATCGGATAGGCGAGGCCGAGCAGGATGGTGAAGATCACCATCGAGCGGAACCCGCTGAGGAGGTCGCGACGCATCAGTAGAGGTGTCCTGTGAGTGCCTGCACGATTGGGCCGAGCAGGATGGCCGGGAAGAAGGTGAGCGCGCCGACGAGGATGATCACGCCGATCAGCAGCACCACGAAGGTCGGGTTATCGGTTCGCATCGTGCCGAGCCCCGCGGGACTGACCCGCTTGCCGGCGAGCGCTCCCGCAACCGCCAGCGCGAAGAGAATCGGCGCGTAGCGTGCGAAGAGCATCGTGAAGCCGCCGAGCAGGTCGGCAAAGGTCACTCCGTGCGAGCCCACGTTGCCGGCGGCGGGCTGGATGAAACCGGTGTAGCCCGCGAACGCGGAGCCGTTGTTGTTGGCTTGCGAGAGGTAGGCGTAGAACGTCTCGGAGAATCCCTGCGGGCCGGCGTTGTAGATGGAGGCGCGCCCTGCCGCGCTGGCCGTGGCGAGCGAGGTGGAGAAGAGCGCCGTCAGCGGCGTGATCAGCAGACCGAGCGCCACGAGCTTTATCTCCTTGGCTTCCACCTTCTTGCCCAGGTATTCCGGAGTGCGCCCGACCATCAGCCCGCCGATGAACACGGCGAGCAGCACGTACAGGAGGATCGAGTACAGACCGGTCCCGACGCCGCCGAAGATCACCTCGCTTGCGGAAAGGTTGGCCATCGGTATCGCGCCGCCGAGGCCGGTGTAGGACTCGATCGAGCTGTTCACGGCGCCGCAGGAGGTGACGGTCGTGACGACATCAAAGATCGCGGAGCCGGCAATGCCGAAGCGCTGCTCCTTGCCCTCGAGGTTGCCGCCGGTGGAGTTGGCGATCACCTGGGTGTGCAGGCCGGCGGCCCTCTGTGCCGGCGAGCCATGTGCCTCCGCGGCGTAGGCGACGGTCACGCCGCCGATGAACAGCACGAACATCGTCGAGAAGATCGCGATTGCCTGACGGCGCGAGCCGACCATGCGCCCGTACATCCACACCAGTGCGGCCGGGATGATCAGCACCAGGAGCATCTCGTAGTAGTTCGTGAAGCCGTTGGGGTTCTCGAACGGGTGCGCGGAGTTCGTGTTGAAGAAACCGCCGCCGTTGGTGCCGAGCTCCTTGATCGCCTCCTGTGAGGCGACCGGCCCCATCGCGATCGTCTGCACGATTCCGCTGATGCCGTGGGCCGAGACGTAGTGCGCCAGGTTGTCGATCGACCCCTGCGACACGAGCACCAGAGCGCTGACGAACGCGATCGGGACCAGCACGTAGAGGATCGTCTTGGTGAAGTCCTCATAGAAGTTCCCGAGGCTCTTGCCGCTACGCCCGATGATCCCGCGCACCAGCGCGACCGCCACGACGATGCCGACAGCCGCCGAGGCGAAGTTCTGCACCGTCAGCCCGAGCATCTGGCTGAAGTAGGTCATCGTCGCCTCGCCGCCGTAGTACTGCCAGTTGGTATTCGTCAGGAACGACGAGACGGTGTTGAACGTGACATCCCACGGCGCCGCGTGGAAGGTGACCCCGCCGTAGTTGTTCCACGGCTGAATCGTCTGGCTGCGCAGGATGACGTAGAGGATGATCCAGCCGGCGAGCGAGAAGACGATCAGGCTGCGCGCGTAGGACTTCCAGTCCTGCTCACGCTTGGGGTCCACACCGAAGCAGCGGTACAGCAGCCGTTCGAACCCGCCGAACACCGGCGTCAGGAAGACACGCTCGCCGGTGTAGACCTTGGCCATGTAGCGGCCGAGGAACGGCGAGAGGATGATCAGAGCGGCGCAGAAGGCGAGGATCTGCAGCCAGCCGTTGACCGTCATGGCCTAGAACTTCTCCCCGCGCACCAGCGCGTAGGCCAGGTAGATGCAGACCAGCACCGAGACGACCAGGCCGAAGAAGTCGGCGGCGCTCATGTGGGCGACGAAGTAGCCGAGCGTCGTCATACCCGGTCGATCGCCTCGATCATCAGATAGAGGACCGCGAACGCGACGATCGCGAGGACGATTGCGATGATGTCGCCAGGCATTGGCACGAGCCTAGGACCGCGCCCGTGTGGGCCGCATCAAGAAGCGGGGTGCCCGCGTGGAGATTTCGTCAAGATCAATCGCGGATGCGGGAGGTCAAGATCACCGGCCAGATGATCCGTTTGGGGCAGCTGCTGAAGCTCAGCGGGATCGCCGACTCCGGTGGCGAGGCGAAGTCGCTGCTGGCTGAGGGAGTTCGCGTGAACGGCGCCATCGAGACGCGCCGCGGCCGCCAGCTGCGCGACGGGGATGTGGTTGAGGCGCGCGGCGTCGCCGCGCGGGTGGTTGCCGCGTGAGGCGCTGGCCGGTCATCGCGGTCGCAACCGCCGTGGCGGCAACCCTCGGCGGCGCGGCACTCGCCGGGGCGGACGCGCCGACCGGCGCCGCCACGGTCTACCCGCTCGCGGGCGCGAGCGGCCCCACCGGGGCAACGGGTGCGACCGGGCTCGGCGGCCTCGCGGCAGGCCCCGACCACAACCCGTGGTTCGTGTTGACCCACGACGTCGACGGCACCCACTACATCGGCACGGTCTCGGCGGCGGGGGAGGTCAGCGAGTACGCGACCGATGACCGCGGCCTCGAGCCCGTGGCGTTGGCCGCGGCGTCCGGGAAGCTCTGGCTAGCGGAAGGGAACTCGGACATCGGCGAGCTGGCGTCGGTGGACACGACCACCGGCGTCGTCACGTTCTGCGAGGAGCTCCGCGAATCGCCGCGTGGAATGGCCGCCGACGCGAGCGGCGATCTGTGGGTCACGCTTCCCAACGGCGTCGAGCCCCTTGGCAACCCCGATTGCTCGACTCAGGTGAACACGCAGGCCGCGACTGCTGCGCCCCCCGCCGCCCAGTCGATCGCCGCCGGACCGGACGGCGCGACGATGTGGTTCACCGAGCCGGGCGTCAACAGCGTTGCGTCGATCACCCAGAAAGGGCTCGTGACGCAGTACCCGCTGCCGTCCCCATCGGCAGACAAGCTCGGCAACATCGTCCTCGGCCCCGACGGGAATCTCTGGCTCGGCGCCCTCGGAGACTCCGGCAACGCCTCCTACGTGCTCCGTGTCACGCCGTCGGGGGTGATCACGCCGTCCGCGCTCGCGGCGAACTCCACGGCCGATCCCGACGTCCTGGCCGCCGGTCCGGACGGCGAGCTGTGGATGCCCGACCTTCCCGGCACCGACGGAGGCCTGACCTCGATGACGACCTCCGGGACCTTTGCGACCTACCCCGGGATCGTGCCCACGGCTGACACGATCAGCTCCATGATCTCCGACCCCGGCGGCGCGGACGCTCTGTGGATGACCGACCAGACCTCGAACGCGGTTTACCGCGTCCCGCTGGCTCCGCCCCCGCCGCCGACGATCGGCTCCACGCCGACGCCGGCGGTGCCGGTCCCGCCGCCGCCCACCCTCGCCGCGACGCTTACGGCGCCGGCGGCGGTTTCCACGTCCGGCGAGCTGGTCCACGGGACGATCTCCGAGCCCGCGGGCAGCGCGCCGACCGCGGTGACCTACGAGTTCCAATACGGGACGAGCACGGCGTACGGCTCCTCGACTCCCTCGGCGACGGCGACCGCCACACCGTCGGGCACGAGCGTCAGCGCGCCGCTGAGCGGCCTCACGCCCTACACCACCTACCACTACCGCCTGGTCGCGAGCGATTGCGCCGCCGCGTCCTGTGAGGCGGTGAGTCCCGACCAGACCTTCACGACCGGCTCGACGCTCCAGCCCGTTCTGCACGCGGACGTGGGGGTGACCACGACCGCCGGGACGGTGTTGATCGAGCTGCGCGGCAAGCATCGCTTCGTGCGCCTCCGCGCCGGCCAGCTGATCCCGCTCGGGGCCACGCTCGATACACGCCACGGCAGCGTGCTCATCCAGAGCGCGACCGCGCAGGGGTCCGGCGAGGTGGCGAGCGGCCTTTTCTCGGGCGGGGTGTTCGCCGTGACGCAGCCGGCCGGATCCACCGCCACAGTGCTGGTCCTCGTCAGCAGCTTCAAGCGCTGTGCCGCCGCGAAGCCAGCCCAAGCATCGAGCGCGTCCGCCGCAAAGCACAAGAAGCGCAAGGTCTCGCACAAGGTCGTCAACCAGGTCTTCGGCAACGCGCACGGCCAGTACTCGACCCGCGGTCACTACGCCACCGCCGCGGACCAGGGGACCTCCTGGCGGACCGCCGACCGTTGCGACGGCACCCAGATCGCCGTGTTCGCCGGTCGGGTGACGGTCACCGATCGGGTGCGTCACCGGACGTTCGTGCTCACCGCCGGCCACCACTATCTAGCGCGCACACGCTGAGCGGCTGCGACCCTGGCTACCCAGCGTCTACACTCGCCGGGTCGTGTCCGCGTCACAGCGCAACGTGCAGAACGACACGGGAGACCCACCAGCGGCGCGCTCGGGCAGTGAGGTCAAGGAGCGTCTGGTCGCCGAACGCGCCGGCCGGCCCTTCCTCGTCCTGCGCGACGGCTCCCAGCGTCAGCGCCTGCTCGAGCTCGACGGCGATGCGCGGCCGCGCGTAACAATCGGGCGAAGCGACCGCGCCGACGTCGCGATCACGTGGGACGGCGAGGTCTCGCGCGTGCATGCCGAGATCGAGTGCGCGGCGGGGGAGTGGATCGTCCTCGACGACGGCCTGTCGAGCAACGGGACGTTCGTGAACGGCCGGCGGATAGCTGGCCGCCGGCGGCTCGCCGACGGTGACGCGATCCGTGTCGGAGCGACGGTGATGCTGTTTCGCAACCCGCGAACCGCGCCCGCCGCGACGCTGCGCGGATCGGTCGGCGTCACCCTCGAGCAGTTGAGCGACACGCAGCGACGCGTGCTGGTGGCGCTGTGCCGGCCCTACGCCGGTTCCTCGCACCTTGCATCGCCGGCCAGCAACCAGCAGATCGGCGAGGAGCTCCACCTCAGCCTCGACGCGGTGAAGGCGAACCTGCGCGCGATGTACCAGCTGTTCGGCGTGGCTCGACTGCCGCAGAACCAGAAGCGCGCGCAGCTCGCCGAGCGAGCCATCACGTGGGGCCTGGTCGGCGCGGACCGCTAGGGCCGACCCCCGGCCGGCGGCTGCGACACGGTCTGGCGACCGCGCTGCTCGCCGTCGCGCTGGCCGCGCTTGCCGCCGGCTACGCGACCTGGCACACGACTCTCGGACACAACCTCGAACTGCAGACGATCGACGCCCGGTTCGCGCTGCGGGGCGGCGAGAAGCCCTCGCCACGGGTCGTGATCGTCGGCATCGACGACCGGACCCTGGAGACTGGGCTATACGGATCCTTCCCGTTCGCGCGCCGGTACGACGCGCGCATGATCGACCGTCTGCGGCGCGACGGCGCACGGACGGTCGCCTTCGACCTGGTCTTCGACCACGGGACGGACAACTTCGACGATCTCGCGCTCTACGACGCGGCATGGCGAGATCACGGCCGTCTGGTGCTCGCGGGCACCGCCACGAACTCGCGCGGCGAGACCTTCGTGCTCGGCGGGCTCGCGAACCAGCGCGCAGCCGGAGTCAGCGTCGGAAGCGTGTTCTTCCCGGAGGACACCGACGGATCGGTGCGCCGGATCCCCTGGTCGGTGGAGGGGCTGCAGAGCTTCGCGGCCGCCACGGCACGCGATGCCGGCCTCTCAGCGCACGGGCTCCGCGCAATGTTCGCCGGCGGGCCGGTCTGGATCGACTTCCCCGGCTCGGCGGGAACGGTCAGGGCCTACTCCTTCTCCGACGTCCTGTCCGGCGCGGTCGGGCCGGCGCAGCTGCGGGGGCGAATCGTCGTCGTCGGCGCCACCGACCCCTACCTCCAGGACGATCACACGGTCGGCGGCTGGGCGTCGCAGCCGATGTCGGGCCCCGAGCTCGAGGCCGACGCGATCGCCACGCTGATCGAAGGCGCCCCGCTGCGTTCGTCCTCGACGCTGGTCGACTGGCTCCTGCTGGCGCTCGCCGCCGTCCTGCTGCCCCTGCTCGCGTGGCGGCGCGTGCGCTGGCCGCGCCTCGTCTGGACGGCGATCGCCGTAGCCGTGGCCTTGACCGTCGGCGCCCAGATCGCCTTCGACGGCGGCACCGTGAGCCTGCTCGCGCCGGTGCTCGTCGCACTCGTCGTGAGCGGCATCGGGGCCGTGCTCCTGCCGCTGGCGCTCGAGCGGCGCGAGCTCGCGACGCTGCGCGATCGCTTCGCGCGCTTCGACCCGGCGGTCGTCGACGCGGTGCTCGCGGATCCCGGCGTCGCGCTGCGTGCCCGCGCGTTCGCGATCGGTCCCGAATCGGTGATCGCCGGCTACCGGATCGTCTCGCTGATCGGGCGCGGCGGGATGGGCGTCGTCTACGAAGCCGTTCAGCTGACGCTCGAGCGCCCGGTCGCGCTGAAGCTGATCGATCCCGCCCGCGCGGACGATGAGGAATTCCGGGCGCGCTTCGTTCGCGAGTCGCATGTGGCGGCGGCGCTCGAGCACCCGCACGTGATCCCGGTCTATGAGGCCCGCGAGGACGGCGGTCTGCTCTTCATCGCGATGAGGCTCGTCCGCGGTCAGAGCCTGGCCGAGCTGCTCGCGACCGCGGCGCCGCTCGCGCCCGCTCGTGCGGTGGCGCTGATCGCACAGGTGGCAGGGGCGCTGGACGCCGCGCACAGCTCCGGGCTCGTCCACCGCGACGTGAAGCCGGCGAACGTCCTGCTGCACGAGGGCGAGCACGCGTATCTGACCGACTTCGGCGTCACGCGCGACCTGCGCGAGGAGGGACTGACGGCCGCCGGCGAGCGGATCGGCACGGTCGACTACATGTCGCCAGAGCAGTGCCGCGGGGAGCCGGTGGGGCCGCCCGCCGACATCTACTCCCTCGGCTGCGTGCTCTACGAGGCGCTGACGGCGCGGGTGCCCTTCCCGGCTCCCAGCGAGGCCGCCCGGATCGCGGCGCAGCTGCACGACCCGCCGCCACGCGCGTCCGAGCATTGGCCCGCGGTGCCAGTCGCACTCGACGCGGTGATCGTCCGCGCGCTCAGCAAAGATCCGGCCGCGCGCTTCGGCTCCGCCGCGCAGTTCGCCCTCGCCGCCGCCGCGGCGGTTGGCGTCGAGCCTCCAGCCCCCGTACAGCCGGCGCCGCCACAGCCGCCCGCGACGCCCGGCGCCGATCGTCCCACGCTCGCCTCGGGCTGATCCACGAGACGGCGCCGGCGGGCGCTTGCGGAACGGCGGCCGCTCGCCGAGAACCGACAGCCACTACGCTGGCGCCGGTGCGACAGCGTGTCGCGATAGCGGCGGTGAGCTTCTGCGGGCTGGCCGGCTTCGTCCTGCTGGCGGTGCCCGGCGGCGGCGCGCAGGAGGTGGTCGGTTCGATCCTGCTCGGCCTGATGCTGATCGCGGTGGTCGGCGTGATCCTCCTGCGCCTGGGGCCACAGAGCCAGCCGGATCGCGAGCGCGAGGCGCACGCGCGCGAGGAGTTCGACCGCACGGGGGAGTGGCCCACGGATTGACCGCGGCGGCCCGGACCGCCGGTGGGCACCGGGCGCGTCAGTGCCAGGGGCCGATCCCGCCGACGTGTTCGACGGTGATCCGTGACACGCATCCGGCCGGAGGGTCGGGCATCGGCGGGAACTTGACGTCCGCTCCCAGATAGACGTGAGCGAGTCGCTGGAGCAGCTCGGGGGCGCCGCCCTGCTGCAGTCGCGCCGTGCCTCGGATCACCAGATGCTCCTGCATGCCGATCGGGTTGAACGTGTCCGCCTCGATCGACAGCGCGACGCGGGGGTCGGCCGCGATGTTGCGCAGCTTGATCTGGCGCTTGTCCAGGTGCCCGGCGACTATCTCCTCACCGTCGAGCCCGACCCAGATGATCGCGACGCGTGGGCTGCCGTCAGGGGCGAGCGTGACGAGATGGGCGAGCTTGCCAGACTCGATGAGCCGGCGCGCGGCGGGGTTCAGCAGTGACATAACGTGCTCCTCTCTGGGGCGTTCAGGGGAGGTTCCGGGACGAGCTGGCGCTGACTGTCGGGTCCGGGACGAGTCACTTGCTCAGGAGCTCGCGGCGGCCCGGGCGGCCCTTGCCAGCGCCGAGACGGCGGGCTCCGAGCCGTAGCCGAGCTCGGTGCGGGCGAGGGTGTCGTCGAACAGCATCGGCCAGCGCGCCACGCGCACCTCGTCGAGGACCAGGAGCTTCGGCTCACGCCGCAGCCGTGCGGCGATCCATGCCGCGCCATAGGCGGCAGACCACGGCACGCCGAGCGCCGGGGGGCGCCTCCCGACCGCCGCGCAGATCGCGGCAAAGATCTCGCGCATCGACATGTTCTCGCCGCCCAACAGGTAGCGCTGCCCGGCGCGCCCGTGCTCGAACGCGAGCAGGTGTCCACGCGCGACATCCTCGACGGCCACGATGTTGAGCGCGCTGCCGGCGAGATACGCGCGTGCGCGCCCGCTCGCGACGTCGGCCACCATCTTGCCGGTCGGCGTGGGCCGCCGGTCGCCTGGCCCGACGGGTGTGGTTGGGTTGACGACGACGATGTTCGCGCCGCGCTGGGCCGCGTCGAGGGCCAGGCGCTCGCCGGCGAGTTTGGTGCGCTTGTAGGGGACGCGCAGCTCCCACGCGGCCGGCGTGTCGGCTTCGGTCGCCGCGCGCCCGGCGACCGGTCCGCAGGTGGCGCAGGAGGCCGTGTGGACGATGCGGCGCGAGCCGGCCTCCTCGATCACGATGCGCGTGCCCTCGACGTTCACGCGCTCCATCGCGTCGGTGTCGGCGGCCGCATAGCTGTAGAGCGCCGCGAGGTGAAAGACGGCGTCGCATCCGGCGAGGGCTCGCCGGAGCGCTTCGCGGTCCAGCAGATCTCCCTGCGCGAACTCGGCGCCGGCCGGCAGATCGATCGGCTCGACACGGTCGAACGCGCGCACGTCGGCGCCCGATTGGACCAGCGCCGCGACGACATGCGCCCCGATGAACCCGGCGGCCCCGGTGACGAGCGCCCTCACCGCCGGAGCGCACGCGCGCTGCCGCGCGCGAGATCCCATCCGAGCCGCCCGACGGCGCCGCCCATCCGGTCCGCCCGGGCGACGACATCCTCGAGCGCCGCCGCGAAGCGGCGGATCTCATCCTCCTCGACGACGAGCGCCGGGAGCGCCTTGACGACGTTCATGCGATGGCCGGCGACCTGGCAGAAGATCTGATGGCGCTGGAACAGCGGGACGACGATCAGCTGCGCCGCCAAGCCGGTCTGAGCGCGCTCGACGAGGCTCCAGACGGCGCGCCGGCGCCGGCTCGTCGGCGTCCCGAGCTCGATCGCCCACATCAGGCCCAGGCCGCGCACGTCGCGCACGATCTCGTAGCGGTCGACCAGCGGACGCGTCAGCTCGAGCAGAAGGTCGCCGAGCGCGGCCGCACGCTCGACGAGACCCTCGCGCTCGATCACGCCGAGCGTTGCCAAACCGGCCGCCGCAGCCATGTCGTTGCCGCCGAAGGTGGAGCCGTGGCGCACGCCGTGCTCCATCCCGTCGAACACGCGGTCGCGCACCTCCGCTGACACGAGCACGCCGCCGATCGGCACGAACCCACCCGAGAGCGCCTTGGCGACGCAGATCATGTCCGGCTCGAGTCCCCAGTGCTCGAGCGCGAAGAAGCGGCCGGTGCGCCCGAGGCCGGTCTGGACCTCGTCGCAGACGAACATCGCTCCGCTCTCGCGGCACGCCGCCTGCGCTCCTGCGAGGTAGCCCTCCGGGGGCAGGTTCACGCCCTTGCCCTGAACGGGCTCGACGATGAAGCCGGCGACGTCGCCGGCCGCCAGCTCGCGCCGCAGGGCGTCGAGGTCTCCGAACGGGACGCGGTCGCAGCCCGGCAGCAGCGGTCCGAAGCCGGCACGGAACTGCTCGTCCCCATTCAGAGACAGCGACCCGAGCGTGAGTCCGTGGAAGGCGTGGCTCGCGTAGATGATCCGCGGCCGCCCGGTGGCCGCACGCGCAAGCTTCATCGCGCCCTCGACGGCCTCCGTGCCGGTGTTGGCAGGCACCATCGCCGCGATTCGCGCGGGCGCCCGCGCAACCAGAGCCTGCGCCAGGGCACCGGCGAGGACGCTCACGCCGAGCTGGGGAAGATTGGGGCTGCGAGCGTCCAGCAGCTGGCGCATCGCGTCGATGACGTCGGGGTGGTTTCGCCCCACGGCGAAGGTGCCGTAGCCGCAGAGCAGGTCGAGATAGCTCGTGCCGTCGGAGTCGATCAGGTGCGCTCCCTCGCCGTGCGCCCAGACGCGATCGAAACCGAGCGTGCGCACGATCCGCCCGAGCTGCGGGTTCAGATAGCGGTCATTGAGCTCCATCGCCTCGCCGCGGTGTGTCGCGAGTAGATCGGCGACGGATGCGGGGGCGGCGGCGGCCATGCCGACAGCCTACGCGCACCGCTTGGGAGCCCGCCTGCACCGTGCTACACTTACTTCCTAATCGTAAGTAGATAGGGAGTTGATATTCGTGAGTTACCTGCGCCTGATCCCGCTCGATGACACCGTCGTCTTCCCCGGCATGAGCATCACGCTCACAGTCGGCGTGGGTGACGACGAGCGCGTCGTGCTGGTCCCGCGCCACGAGGCGGAGTTCGCGGACGTCGGAGTCGTGGCCGCGGTCGCGGAGCGCATCCGCCTGCCCGGCGGCGGGCACGCGGTCAACGTCGAGGCCGAGTACCGCGCGCTGATCGGAGCCGCGCAGACCGGATCGGACGGAGACCTGTTCGTCGAGGTCGACGAGCGCAAGGACGGGGTGCCCGTCGACGCACGCACGCGTACGCTGACGCGCGAGTACCGCGCCGTGGTCGAGGAGATCCTGGAGTTGCGCGGAGCCGATGCGCGCATCACGGGCTGGCTGCGCTCGATCAGCGAGCCGGGCATGCTCGCGGATTCCTGCGGATACAGCCCGGACCTGAACTACGAGCAGCGACTCGAGCTGCTGCGGACGATCGACGTGACCGACCGCCTCGAGCTGGCGCTCAAGTTCCAGCGCGAGCGCTTCGAGGAGCTGCAGATCCGCAAGCGGATCCGCGACGACGTCCAGGAGGGCGCCGACAAGCAGCAGCGCGACTACTTCCTGCGCAAGCAGATGGATTCGATCCGCAAGGAGCTGGGCGAGGACGAGGCGTCGATCGTCGAGGAATACCGCGCGAAGATCGAGGCCGCGGAGATGCCGGAGCAGGCGCACGAGCAGGCGGTCAAGGAGCTCGGCCGCCTCGAGCGGATGGGCGAGCAGTCGGGTGAGGCGAGCATGATTCGCACCTACCTCGACTGGCTCATCGCGCTGCCGTGGAACAAGCGCTCGCAGGAGCGCCTCGACCCGCTCGCCGCCCGCGAGGTGCTGGACGCCGACCACGCCGGACTGGAGGACGTCAAAGACCGCGTCACCGAGTTCCTCGCGGTGCGCAAGCTGCGCCAGGAGCGCGGGATCGAGGCAGATCCTCGCTCGGGCGCGATCCTCACCCTGATCGGCCCGCCGGGAACCGGCAAGACCTCGATCGGCGAATCCATCGCCCGAGCGACCGGCCGGGAGTTCGTGCGCATGTCGCTCGGCGGCGTTCGTGACGAGGCCGAGATCCGCGGGCACCGCCGCACCTACATCGGCGCGCTGCCCGGACGCCTCGTGCGCGCGCTGCGCGACGCCGGAACGATGAACCCGGTGATCCTGCTCGACGAGGTCGACAAGGTCGGCGCGGACTGGCGCGGCGATCCGAGCGCCGCACTGCTCGAGGTGCTCGATCCGGCCCAGAACCACAGCTTCCGCGACCACTATCTCGACGTCGAGCTGGACCTCAGCCAGGTGCTTTTCATCGCGACGGCCAACCAGTCCGACACGATCCCGCCCGCGCTGCTCGATCGCATGGAGGTCATCGCCTTCGACGGCTACACGACCGAGGAGAAGGTGGCGATCGCCAGGGGCTACCTGTTGCCGCGACAGCGCGACCGAAACGGCCTGCTCGACGGCGAGGTCAGCGTCACCGACGAGTTGGTGCGCACCGTGATCTCCGAGTACACCCGCGAAGCGGGGGTGCGCAACCTCGAGCGGGAGCTCGGCAAGCTGCTGCGCAAGACGGCGACTCTCATCGCCTCCGCCAAGGTCGAGGCTCCGGTGTCGATCGACATCGACGCGGTGCGTGACGCTCTGGGCCGACAGAAGTTCTTCCAGGAGTCGGCAGCGCGCACGGCCGTGCCGGGCGTCGCGACCGGCCTGGCGGTGACGGGAACCGGCGGCGACGTCCTGTTCGTCGAGGCGACCTCGATGAAGTCGCACGGCTCATCCGCCGGCCTCGTGCTGACGGGACAGCTCGGCGACGTGATGAAGGAGTCCGCGAGGATCGCGCTCTCCTACGTGCGCGGGCACGCTCCCGAACTCGGGATCCCCGACGACGCCTTCGAGGAGCGCGAGTTTCACATCCACGTGCCGGCCGGCGCGATCCCCAAGGACGGGCCGAGCGCCGGCGTCACGATGGTCACGGCACTCGCGTCGCTGCTGTCCGGGCGCCCGATCAAGCACACGGTCGGGATGACCGGGGAGGTGACGCTGCAGGGGCGCGTGCTGCCGATCGGCGGCCTCAAGCAGAAGGCGCTTGCGGCCAGCGCGGCGGGATTGACGGACATCGTCATCCCCGAGCGAAATCGGGGCGACCTGGACGAGATTCCGAGCGAGGTGCGTGAAGCCGTGCGCTTCCACCCGGTGATGACCGTGGGGGAGGTCCTCGAGCTCGCGCTCGAGCCGGTGGTGCGTGATGTCGCGCTGTCGTAGCTGCGAACCGGTGAATCGAGAGGTCCGCCTCGCCGCGGACCTGCTCGAGCGCCGGTGGCTGATTCAGGTGGTCGTGGCCGCGCACTCGGGGGCTGTGCGCTTCAACGAGTTCGGCTCGGCCGTGGTCGGGATCTCCCCGCGGATGCTCTCCTCACGCCTGCGCGATCTTGAGGGCGCCGGCCTGATCACCCGCGTCGTCATCCCCGACAGCCCACCGGGCGTCGAGTACCGCCTGACCGCGCGCGGCCGGGAGCTCGGGCCGCTCGTCGAGGCCCTGCGGCGCTACGCGTCGGCTTGACGGCGGGCGCGCGAGGCGCCCGGCCGGCCGCCGCCGTCTACTCCGGCTCGCGCAGGGCGGTCCGCTCCTCGACGAACTCCAGGACGCCGAGGAGCTCGCCGACGCGGCAGACGAGCAGTCTCTCCTCCTCGACCTCGACCCACGAGCCGGCCGAGTAGGGGAAGACGACGTGGTCTCCCGGGACCACGGGCATCTCGACGCCGGCCTGCGCCCACCAGTCGAGGCCGCTGCCCACGGCGAGCACGATCCCATGCTGCGGCGGCGGCTCATGCGTGCCGGGCGGGACGACGAGCCCCGACTGGCGGATGCGGTCCGGTTCCAGTTCCTTGATGACGACGCGGTCAAAGAGGGGGCGAAGCTGCTGTCTCACGTCAGGGAAGGTTAATCACCGCGCCGCGCTGGTAGCGTCCGTGCCGATGATCGATCCTCTGTCGCGCTGGGCAGCGCACGGCGAGAAACCGGACTTCACCGGCCTGCTCAGCTTCGCCGGCCAGCCCTACACCGAGGATCCGGCTGAGCTCACCGGCGCCGACGTGGCGATCGTCGGTGCGGCGACCGACGAGCTCGTCTCCGATCGGCCGGGAACGCGGTTTGGCCCGCGCGCGATCCGCGCCGCGGGTTGTCCGCCCGGACGCCATCTTCATGCCGGGATCGACGCATTCAAGGCGTTGCGCGTGCTGGACTACGGCGACGCCCCGGTGCTTCCTGCCGATCCGCTTGCAAGTCACGACGCGATCGAGCGGACGGTCTCCGAGATCGTGGCGGCGGGTGCGATTCCAATGATCCTCGGTGGCGACCACTCGATCGCCGAGCCGGACATGCGCGCCGTCGCGGCCGGGCACGGACCCCTCGGGCTGGTCCACTTCGACGCCCACACCGACACCGGGAGCGAGGTCTTCGGCGTCGCCCGCTCGCACGGAACCTCGATGTATCGGCTCGTCGAGCAGGGCATCGTGGACGCGACGCGCTACGTCCAGGTCGGCCTGCGGGGCTACTGGCCCGGCGAGCGCGAGTTCGACTGGCAGCGCCAGCACGGCATCACCTCGCTGTTCATGGACGATGTCCGCGAGCTTGGGATCGACGGCGTGGTTGGTCGCACGGTCGCGATCGTCGGTGCAGGCCCGGCCTTCCTCTCGGTCGACATCGACGTGCTCGATCCGTCGGTCGCCCCGGGAACCGGGACGCCGGAGCCGGGAGGGATGAGTGCGGCGGACCTCCTGTGGGCGGTGCGGACGCTCGCGAGCGAACTCGACCTGGTCGGCGCGGAGCTTGTCGAGGTGATCCCGACCGCCGTCGGCTCCGCCGACGTCACGGCGCTGATCGCCGATCGCGTCGTACGCGAGATCCTGACCGGGCTCGCACTGCGTCGTGAGGGGAGCGGGGAATGAGCGACCGCGCCGACGTGCTCGTGATCTTCGGCATCACGGGCGACCTCGCGAAGAAGATGACCCTGCGCTCGCTCTATCGCCTCGAGGCGCGCGGCCTACTCGACTGCCCGATCGTCGGCGTCGCCGTCGATGACTGGACGGTGAAGCGCCTGTGCGAGCACGCTGACGATGCGATCGCCGCGAGCGGCGAGCCGGTCGACCCGAAGATCTTCGCCCGCTTCGCCAAGCGGCTGTCGTACGTCAGCGGCGACTTCGCCGACCCGGCGACCTTCGAGCGCGTGGCGAAGGTGATCGGCTCGGCCCGAACTCCGGTCTTCTATCTCGAGATCCCGCCGGCGCTGTTCGCCACGGTGGTGGCCGGCCTCGCCGCGGCGGGATCGCTCACGCCGAGCGCCCGCGTGGTCGTGGAGAAGCCGTTTGGGCACGATCTCGCCTCGGCCCGGGCGCTCGCCGCGGAGTTGCACGAGCACCTGGCGGAGAGCCAGATCTACCGCATCGACCACTTCCTCGGCAAGATGGGGCTCCAGCAGTTCCTCTACCTGCGCTTTGCGAACACGATGCTCGAGCCGGTCTGGAACCGAAGCCACATCGCGAGCGTGCAGATCACCATGGCCGAAGCCTTTGGCGTCGAGGATCGCGGTCGCTTCTACGACTCCGTCGGTGCGTTGCGCGACGTCGTCGTCAATCACCTGCTGCAGCTGATGGCGGCCGTGGCTCAGGAGCCGCCCGCGGCCGCCGACGCCGCAACGCTCAAGGACGCCAAGTACGCGGTGCTCCGCTCGACCGCCGACGCCGACCCCGCCCGCTACGTGCGCGGGCAGTACTCCGGCTACCGCGAGATCGACGGCGTGTCGAAACGCTCGCGGATCGAAACCTACGCGGCGCTGCGGCTCGAGGTCGAGAACTGGCGCTGGGCGGGAGTGCCGTTCTTCATCCGCACCGGCAAGCGGCTGCCGGTGACCCAGACGGAGGTGCGCCTGGTCTTTCGCCATCCGCCACGGCTCGGCTTCGTCGCCGGCGGCCACCGCCGGCCCGAGCCGGATCAGCTGGTCGTGCGGCTGGATCCCCGCGTCGGCATCCAGTTGACGCTCGACGGGCTGCGCGCCGATCGTGCCGGGCCGGCGCCGATCACGCTGGCCGCCGACCTCGTCGACGAGGGCGGCGTGCCGCCGACGCCGTATGAGCTGCTGATCGAGGCGGCGCTGGTGGGCGACGCCGCACGGTTCACGCGCCAGGACTCCGTGGAGGAGAGCTGGCGGATCGTCGCTCCGCTGCTGGCGAAGCCGGGACCGCTCGAACCCTACGCACCAGGCTCGTGGGGCCCGCAGGCTGCGGCCCAGGCCCTGATCCACGGCCTCGGCCGCTGGCACACCCCTTGGCTGGATCGATGAGCCTCGCGGTCTCGGGCGAGCAGTTCGAGCTGCGCCACGGCGACCAGCACGCGATCGTCGTCGAGGTCGGAGGGGGCCTGCGACGCTACACCGTCGATGGCCGCGAGGTGCTCGACGGCTACGGGCTCGACGAGCGTGCGGACGGCGCGCGGGGCCAGCCGCTGATGCCGTGGCCGAACCGCGTGCGCGACGGGTCCTACGAATGGGAGGGGCAGAGGCTGCAGCTGCCGCTCAGCGACGCCAAGCTCGGGCATGCGATTCACGGCCTCGTTCGGTGGCGCAACTGGCAGGTGCTCGCCTGGGAGCCCGCTCGGCTCACGCTCGGCCTGCGGCTCTTCCCGATGGGCGGCTACCCGTTCACGCTCGGGATGACGATCGACTACGAGCTGAGCGACGACGGTCTGAGGGTGTGCACGCGGGCCGAGAACCTCGGCAGCCAGGCGTGTCCCTTCGGCGTCGGTTTCCATCCCTATCTGACGGTCGGCGATTCGATCGACGGGGCTCGTCTGACGCTGCCGGCGGAGCGCATGCTGGTTACCGACGAGCGCCTGATCCCGGCCTCCTCGGAGCCGGTCGCCGGCACGCCGTATGACTTCCGCGTTCCGCGGGAGATCGGCCCGCTGGTCGTCGACGCCTGCTTCCACGAGCTCGCGCGCGACGGCGACGGCCGGGCGCGCGTGACGCTCGCCGGTCCGCAGGCGTCCGTCACGCTGTGGATGGGGGAGGGCTACGACTACGCGATGGTCTACAGCGGAGACACGCTCGGCGTCACCGCGAAGCGCCGGCGTGCGCTGGCGGTCGAGCCGATGACGTGCGCTCCGAATGCCTTCGTCAGCGGCGAGGGGCTCGTGCGGCTCGAGCCGACGCAGACGCACAGCTCGGAGTGGGGGATCGCGCTGTGAGCCGCCCCGCAGACGCGGCGGCTAGATCTGCAGCGTCGGCGGCACGGAGGCGGGTTCGAACCACAGCTGCGCGACCGCGCCGCCTTCCGGCGCGTTGCTGAGCCGCAGCTCGGCGCCCAGCAGCGCCGCCTGGCGCGCCGCGATCGCCAGGCCCAGCCCGACTCCACGGCCACGCGAGCGCCTGCCGGTCACGAATGGCTCTGTCGCCCGCGCCAGCAGGTCCTCCGCCAGACCGGGCCCGCCGTCGTGCACGACGATCTCACCTTCGTCGTAGCGCACGCTGACGGGCGGCTCGCCGTGCAGGCAGGCGTTGTCGATCAGCGTCGTGAGCACGCGCGCCAGCCGGCGCGGGTCGGTGCAGAAAACCAGCGGCTGCGGGCCGCACAGGCGAACCTCCGGATAGGCGGCACAGATCGCCTGCAGCAGCTCTGCCAGGTCCACCGAGCTGCTCTGCGCGCGTTCCTCGCCACGTTGCAGCCGCGCCAACTCCACCAGATCGCGCGCCACGCGTCGTCCGCGCGCAGCGCGGCGGGCGACCGCCGAGTCGTCGTCCCAGGCCGATTCGGCGATGCGCCGCCGAACACCGCGCGCGGGCGGCGTCTCGATCGCGGGTGGCCGGTCGACCGTCGACATGATTCCTCAACCCCTAATCGGCTTTCGAAACACATTTCGTGACCGCTCGATTCGTTTTCTCCGCGACTGCTCGGCCCGGCAGCAGTCAGCGAGCGTCGAGCCGAAGCGGCGGGTACGCTGCGGCGGTGGGGCGCAGACCCGAAGACGAAGATCCGGCAGTGGCCCCGGAGGCCGAGCCCGGGGTTCCGATCGTGACGAAGCTGATGTTCGCGCCGGTCAAGCTCGTGACCCGGCGCGCCGCACCAAGGCTGTCCACGCGGCTCTATGCGCGCCTGTGGCGGCTGGTCGGCGGCGATGAGCCACCACCGCGCGCGGAGGAGCGCGAGGCCTCGGTTGCCAAGCTCGCCGTCGCCCTCGCGCTGGAAGGCGCCTGCACCGCGATCGTCGGCGGTCTGCTGGACCACGTCTCGCGACGAAAGTTCGCCCGCCTGACGGGTCGCTGGCCCGGGCGCAAGGCAAGCTCCTAGGGCGTCGCGCCCGCCTGCGCGCGGGCGTTTCGAACCGTGCAGCGGCGAGCCGAACGACGGTTTCGGCGCGGCACTCGACAAGTCCGCGCGATCGCGTAGTCTTGCGCCCGTGGATCACGACGACTCGACGTTCGGCGGGCTCAGCCCGCTCACCGCAATCCTCATCGTGCTCGCGCTCGCGACGCTCGGCGGCCTGCTCTACGGAGCGGTCGGAACGCGACGCAACCGCGACCCGGAGCCCGCAGACGGCGCACCGGCACCCGCGACGCCGACCAAGAAACGGCGTCCGCTGGGCCGGCGCGTGGCGATGTGGACGCTGCGCCAGCTGGTCCGCCAGTTCACATAACACGCGGAAAGCTGGGCACAACGAACGATGCGGTGGGGTACGCCGGCCCTTTGGCCGGCGCGCTGGTGCTTGTCGCCGCAGCGCGGCTGAGTATCACGCCTCGCTGCGACCGTGCGCGGGCGAATACGCACGCAAGCCCGCGTGAGCCGCCCGGGACCGTCGTGGACCAGCGCGGCCCGCGGCGAAACCCGAAACCAGAGCCCGAATCGCGCTCGAACGTCGACCGCTTGGGCGCTCGGGTGCGCCCAAATGCCCGCACGTCGCGAACCGCGGCTTCGCACGGGAGACCGCGTCGGGGGCGTCCGCCGGCCACACCGCTCTCTCGCGGACCCAGCCTCCTCCGCCTTGCACTACATAAGATAGATTATCGAGCATTCCAGCCGAGAAGATCCGGCGTTCCCGGCCTCCCACGCCCTCGGCCCGCAGCGACGATTGAAGTACGCTCCACCTTGTGAGTCAGGAGCTTTCCGATCCGCGTGATGATCCCGGTTCGGCGCTCGATCTCGCGGCCGCCGAAGTGCGCGTCGACCACGCCGACACGCATGCCCTGATCGAGGCACTCGCGACGCGCCTCGAGCAGTCCCTCCCCCGCCTCGCCGCCGTCAGGCGCCGACGCGTCGGAGGCTTTCGCTCCAAGCAGACCGAGGTGGAACGGATCGAGGTCGTGCTCGGCGACGAACGGTTCGAGCTGGTGGCGGCGCGGAGCGGCCTCGAGTGCACGCGCCACCGCGTGGTGCGCGGCATCACGCTCAAGCGCGACCAGCTTCCGATCGCGCAGTGGATCACCGAGCTGGTCGCGGAGGTCACTCGCACGGCCGCTGTCGGCGAGCAGGCCCGCATCACGCTCGAGGGACTGTTGACGTGAGCCCGCTGTTCGGCCGCTCGCGCGGCCCAGCCCCGGATCCCGCCGAGCAACAGGCACAGGCGCAGCGCGACCAGGAATCGCTCGAACGCCTCGCCCAGGGCCACGTCCCACTCGCCGCCGCCGAGCGCCTCGCGACGCTCGCGAGGAGCGACCCCTCGACGCTCGCTTTCGCCAGTGACCTCTCGGTTCAGGAGTTTGCCCTCCTGAACAAGCTTGGGATCGTGCCGGTGACGCTCGTGATGGGCTCCTCGATCTACCAGGTCGGGTGGCAGGGCACCTATTACATGGTCCCGACCGAGATCCAGAGCCTTTCGCACGCGTACAACGAGAGCCGCCGGCTGGCGTTGAACAGGCTGCTCGAGGAGACGCAGCTGGTCGGCGCGGACGCCGTCGTCGGCGTCCGGATCGAACAGGGACAGCACGACTTCGCGGCCGGCTCCGTCGAGTTCATCGCCGTCGGGACCGCCGTGCGGCTGCCGGCGGCGCTGCGCGGCCCGGGCGGCCCCGTGCTGACCGATCTCGAGGGACAGGAGTTCTGGCAGCTGTGCGCGGCCGGCATCCGTCCCGTTGGCATCGCCGCCCATACGAGCGTCCATTACGTGCCCGCCAGCTGGCAGACCGCGCGCGCTCAGGGCGGCGGGATGTTCGGCAGCTCCTGGTACAACCAGGAGCTCGGCGACTTCACTCAGGGCGTATACGACGCGCGCGAGAAGGCGATGACCTACGTCACGCAGCAGGCCACCGCGCTCGGCGCCGACGGCATCGTCGGCGTCAAGATCGACGAGCATGCCAGCGGTCGCCGCGTGTCGCGTGGCGGCATCGAGTGCGACGACCTGATCGTCACCTTCCACGTCATCGGCACCGCCGTGCGCGAGGACCCATCGCTCGCGTCAGCGGCGGCGGCGGCCGCCCCCAGCACCGTCCTGTCACTCGCGTGACCGACCACCGCGCGCGGCGAACTCTCCGAAAGGAACCACACCATGGCCTATGACCCGAGCAGCACCGAGGGAGTCCCGGAGGCCGGCCGTGCTCGCCTGCAGCAGAACCGGGCGGGATTGTTCACCAGCGACCTCTCGGTCAACGAGTTCCTGCTCGTGCGCCACGCCGGATTCCGCCCGCTCGGGCTCGTGATCGGCTCGAGCATCTACCACATCGGTTTTCAGCAGGCCAGCTACCGCCAGAACCAGGAGATGACCGTCCTCTCGCAGGCGATGTATCACGCCCGCGAGCTGGCGATGACCCGGATGGAGGAAGAGGCCGACCAGCTCGGCGCGGACGGCGTCGTCGGGGTGCGCCTGGACATCGGGCGATACGAGTGGGGCGAGCACCTCGCCGAGTTCATCGCCGTGGGCACGGCCGTCAAGCATGACGGCGGACAGCTGCACCGCGCGCCGTCCGGTCGCCCGTTCACGAGCGATCTCAGCGGTCAGGAGTTCTGGACCCTGCTGCAGACCGGCCACCGCCCGGTCGGGATGGTGATGGGCTCCTGCGTCTACCACGTGGCCCACCAGACGATGCGCCAGAGCATGCGCCAGGTCGGCCAGAACGTCGAGCTTGCCAACTACACGCAGGCGCTGTACGACGCCCGCGAGTTGGCGATGGAGCGCATGCAGGCTGAGGCCCTCGAGGCCAAGGCCGAAGGCATCGTCGGCGTCGACCTCCACGAGCGCTCGCACGGCTGGGGCAGCCACGTGATCGAGTTCTTTGCAATCGGCACGGCGATCATCCCGGCCGAGGGCAGCGAGGATCACGTGATCCCCGACCCGCAGCCGGTGCTGGATCTGTCATGAGAAGGCGCGCGGCCGCGCTTGCGCTGGCCGCACTCATCGCGCTCGCGCTGGCCGCCACCGGCGCGGCGGCCGGCGCGCACAAGCAGCGAGCGCGACCGCTGGGGCCGTTCGTGACGGCGGCGATGCGGGCGTTCCTCGCGACTCGCTCGGGCGACATCACAGCCGGCGTCTACAACGTCAAGACCAAGCGCCTGTTCCTCTACCGCCCCGGCGCGCTCGGAGACGATGCGAGCATCGCCAAGGTCGACATCCTGGCGACGGCTCTCTATGAGGCCCAGCAGGACGGGACGACGCTGAGCGGCACCCAGGAGGAGCTGGCCACCGCGGCGATCGAGAACAGCGACAACGACGCGGCTGAGGATCTGTGGGAGGACGACGGCGGGAACCCGGGGATCGCGGCGTTCAACGCCAAGATCGGGATGACGCAGACGATCCTCGACCCCGAGGGCGCGTGGGGCCTGTATGAGTCGAGCGCACGCGACCAGATCCGCCTGCTCGCGCATGTCGCGTTGCCGAACCGCGTGCTCAGCTACGCATCGCGCTCCTACGAGCTCGGCCTGATGCACAACATCGAGTCGGACCAGGATTGGGGCGTCTCAGCCGGCGTCCTCGCCCCCGCGACGGTCGCGCTCAAGAACGGCTGGCTCCCCGTCGGGTACGGCTGGGAGATCAACAGCATCGGCGCCGTGACGGGCCGCTACCGCGACTACCTCATCGCCGTGCTGACCAGCGACGATCCGGACATGACCTACGGTGTCGAGACCGTCGAGGGGATCTCGCAGCTCGTCTGGAAGTACTTCCTCCCAAAGCGCTTCCAGCCCCGCACGGCGCAGGCAGGACCCCGCTAGAGCTGGAATTCGCCGCCCGCGTAGATCACGAGCTCGCTGCCGTCGTGCATCGTCGCGGTCACCGTGCGGTCGGTCGTCGAGACGATGTCAGTGTGGACGGTTGACTCGTTGAAGCCGAGCCGGTCCCACTCCTCCGGCGAGACGCTGCCCGGATCGCCTTCGAAGCAGTCGTGGTAGGAGCGTCCGAGCGCGATGTGTGTGTTGCCGAACGGCCCGCCCACGTTCTCGTCGTAGAGCGTCTCGGCCATGAACTTGGTGATCCGCGAGAAGCGCCGGTCGGTCAGCGAGAACTCCCCCACCTTGTCGGCGTTCTCGGTGGCCACCATCTCGGCGATCACCTGCTCGTTCTGCTCTGCGGATACCTTGCTCACGACTCCGTTCGCGAACTCCAGGCGGATCCCCTTGACGAGGTTGCCATAGCGGTAGAGCGGCTGGTTGAAGGCGATCCAGCCCTCCGTGCCGCGCCAATCGGGGCTCGTGAAGATCTCGAAGCTCGGGATGTTGCGACCGCTCCCCCCCAGCCAGCGGCGGCGCTCGCCGAGCTTGATGCGCAGGTCGACGTCCTCGCCCACGACGTGCAGCCGATCGATCGGCAGCGCGTTCAGGCGCTGGACGTATTCGCCTATCTGCGCGGTCACCTCCCGCCAGCGAGCGATCGGGTCCTGCTCCTCCAAGAAGCAGGCGTCGGTGATCTGCTGCCAGTACTCCTCCTCGGTGAGCCCCGCCTCCGCCGCCATCGCCGGCGTGCCGTAGAGGCCGAGCGTCCAGGTGAACAGCCCGGCGTTCTCCTTCTCGGTGCGCCAATCCAGCGCCGGCTTCAGCGACCGGCCGCTGCGCATGATCAGCCCCGGGTCGACGCTCTCCAACGCATGCATGTCGGTGTCGCTCAGCACGCTCACCTGATGGTCGACCTGATCGATGATCCCGCGCATGTAGGTCGCCGCGAAGAAGTCGATCTGCTCCTCGCTCGCCAACTCGAAGAAGTCGCGAGAGAGGTTGTAGTGGCCGTCGTCATCGGGCAGGTAGTGACCGATGGCATGGGCGCCGGCGCGCCACACGGCGCGATGCAACTCGACGTAGAGCGGCTTTGCCGCCTCGTGGGCGTCGATCCGCACGACGTCACCGGACTTGATTCCCGCGCCGGCGCCGAGGGCAAAGTTGACGAGCACGTCCGCGTAGCGTTCGAGAACCTTTTGCGACGGTGTGAAGCCCATTTCGCGACCCTTTCCGATTCGGCGCGACCCTATCCGATCCTGGTTTTTCCCGCAGGATGCGGGAAGCGCACGCGGGTGGTCTTGCACGCCGGGTGGGTAGCTCGTATGTTCTCGCCAGGACGCGGGACGAGCCGCAAAGAGCGAGGCCACCGAGGTGTGAGGCCGCGCCACCCAGAGACTGGAGAGCCCCTTCGGGAGCGATCTGGAGGAGGGTTCCTCAAACGGCTCGCTTCCGCGTCTGAATTCATTTAACGGCCGCCGGAGCGCGCGCGGTCCTCACGCTCCGGCCACCGGGCAGCAGGCGCGCCGCGAGGATGCCGCCGACGCCCCCGAAGAGGTGGTCCTGCCAGGAGATCCCGCTCTGCGGCACGAGGTCGCTCGCCAGGGCGGCGCCGAACAGCAGCGCCACGACGACGCCGACCAGCAGCGCGCCGATGTTGCGCGTGAAGAACCCGCGCGCGATCAGGAAGCCGGCGTAGCCGAACACCACGCCGCTCGCGCCGACGGTGTCGGTACCGCTCGCGGCCGTGAGCCACGTCCCCAGTCCTGCGACGAGGATCACGATCGCGGTGACGGCGATCACGCGACGCGCACCGGCCGCGGCGATCACCAGGCCGAGCACGATGAACGGGACCGTGTTCCCGAGCAGGTGGCCGAAGCCGGCGTGCAGGAACGGCGCGGAGATGATGCCCGGAAGGCCGGAGAGGCTGCGCGGGTAGATGCCGTCGCTGCTGAGTCGCTGGCCGTCGATCTTGTTGACGACCTCGACGATCCACATGACCGCGACCAGGATGCCGATCACGGCAGCACCCTCGAACAGCGCGGCCCGGCGGGCGGTCTTCACACGTTCAGTGTGACGCATGCGGCGGCGTCCTAGGATCCACGAATCCGCCTTCGCCTGACCATCCTGGTGACGATCGCGGCGGCGCTCGCGCTCGCCGCGTGCGGCAGCCAGAAGAGCACGCTGCCCCCATCCCCGGGCACCTCGGGCGCGGTCGCACTGCGCGACCTGGCCCACTTCCCGGAGGTCTACGCCGACGCTCAGGTGACAACCGTCGGGGTCGTCGCCCGCACGCCGGGCGGCCTGTACGTGCTCGACGGGGGTCACGGCAAGCGGATCGCGCTCGAGCCGAGCTCGGCGGCCGCTCGCGAGCTCGGCCGGCGGGCGCGCGTCAGCGGCCTGTTCACAGTCAGCTTTCAGCTCGGCTACGAGATCCTGATCTCGCACATCGCCGCCGGCGGTACCCTCTGAAGCCTCGATGCTCGCTCGGCTCGCCACGCACCGCAACGCGCTGCGCGTCGCGCTGGCCGCGCTGCTCATCGCCGGCCTCGCCTACGGGTTGCTCGCACACCCCTCGACGGCGCGACGGCTGGCGCCGGCGCTGCCGAGCCACGCGCTCAGGGGCACGCCCACGACGCTCGCCGACCTGCGCGGACGAACCGCGGTGGTCGTCTTCTTCGCCAGCTGGTGCACCGACTGCAAGCGAGAGGCTCGAGCTGTTGCCCGGTTCGCGCGTTCGCCGGCCGGGCGGGGCCGTGTCGTCGCGATCGACTACGACGACGGCGGCGACTGGCGCGCGTTCCTGAGCACCTACGGCTGGAGCTTCCCGGTGCTCGCCGACGACAGCGGAGCCGTCGGCTCGGCCTTCCACATATCCGTGCTGCCCACGACGGTCTTCATCGATCCGCGAGGACGAATCGCGTCGAGCAGCGCCGGAGCGCAGACCGTCGCCAGCCTGACGCGCGGTCTGGCCGCCGCCGCCTGAGCGCTGCGGCGGCGCACCGGGGGGTCAGCCGCCGCGGGCGGCCCCGTGATCGAGCCTGGTGAGGTCCTGCAGGACCGTGTCGCTCGCGATGGCGAACCCGATCCCGCTGTTTCCGCCCTGCGCGGCGACGTCGTAGCCCCCTCCGCTCGCGATCTGCGAGTTCACGCCGATGACCTGGCCGGCCGCGTTCAGCAGCGGACCGCCGGAGTTGCCCGGGTTCAGCGCGGCGTCTGTCTGGATCACGCCGGTGATGCTCGCGCCGTTCGGCGAGGTGATCGTGCGGTTCAACGCCGAGATCACGCCCACCGTCAGCGTCTGGTCGAACGTGAAGGGGTTTCCGATCGCGAACGCCGGATCGCCGACGTGCACGGCGCCGGAGTTGCCGAAGTGCAGCGGCGTCAGGCGCAAGCTCCCCGGCCTGACGGACAGCAGCGCCAGGTCGTTCGACGCGTCGACTCCGACCACGGTCGCCGATCGCGTCGATCCGCCGCTGCCACCGAACTGCACGACGATGCGGTTGGCTCCGTCAACCACGTGGTAGTTGGTCAGGATCAGCCCCTTCGCGCTCACGACGATCCCCGAGCCGCTGTCGCTCTGCGTCCCGCCGAACAGGCCGCTGTTGACCGTCGTCGCGAGGATCGCCACCACGCTCGGCGCTGCGTGCTGGTAGACCGCGTGCGCGACAGTCTGATGCGTCTGCTCGTCGGAGGCGAGCGCGTTGGCGGCGAGCCCGGTCGAGGAGGCGACCCTGTGAGTCGTCGTCGTCCCCGACGGGGAGATGGCGACGACCGCGAGCGCGGCCAGAGCGCCGCCGAGCACGGCGGCGAGGATCGAGGTGATCGGTTGGCGGTTCATCGGCTCGCCGTGATGATCGCGAGCGACTCTGAATCGCGACTAAAGCCGGCTCAGAGGTCGATCCGCAGCTCGATGCGACCCGCGCGGCGGGCTCGCAGTTCGAGCCAGCCGCCGCGCGCGGGGCTCAGCACGGCGTCGCCGCTCGCCACCCGCCAGGCGTCGACGAAGCGCTCGCGCACGATGATCGAGCCGGCATGTGAGACGGCGAGCCGCATCTCGGCGCCGTTCGAGCTGAGCAGCCGGGCCGGCCCGCTGACGATCCCGGGCGCGCCGCTCACCGCATACACGTGCCATCTGCGCGTCTCCCAGACGAGCCGCAGCCCCGGCACGCCGGCGCGCACCAGCCTCCCCTCGGCGACGGCCGCGTAGTCGAGCGGGACGTTCGGCAGGGCGACGAAGCGCACGCCGTTGGCGAACAGCCAGGCACGGTAGGAGGCGTCGGTCAGCCTGCCCGGGACGTAGAAGATCGGGTTCGAGGCGGTGTCGAGCTGCCGCTCCCAGCCGCGCGCGAGCGGAAACGACGGGGCGACGTACGCCGCCTCCCAATGGAGCGCCGTGGGAACGACCTCGACGCGTCCGAGCGGACGATCGGCGCGGTGCAGGAAGCTGAGCAGCGGCCTGAAATACGCGGCCTGGATCGAGGGATTGCCGTCACCGAGGAGCGCATGAGCCGCAGGAACCCACTGTGCCAGCGCAAGCGGGACGGCCGCGGCTATCAGCAGCGCGCGTGCGTGACGTCGTTGCTCCCACGCGAGCATGACGACGAGCGCGACGCCGAATGAGATGCCCAGGCGCGTGACGTTGTTGCCGATCGCGCTCGGCACGGCGAAGGAGAGCAGCAGCGCCGCGGCATAGAGGCCGACGCCGATCGCGATCGTCCGGTCCAGGCGCGCCGCCAGGACGCCGACGACCACGAGCCCGGCGAACATGCCGGCGAAGTTGAGCAGCGGGAACGGCTCGGTTCCCAGCCCCGGGAACAGGAGCTCGAGCGCGAAGACGGGTAGCGCCGCCGATGCCATCAGCGTGCCCGCCGCGAAGCGGCTGTTCGGCCACGTCCCGATCAGCCAGGCGAACGCCGCCATCGCCAGGAAGCCGCCGGCCAGCGGGCTCGCCAGCGAGGAGGCCAGTCCGAAGGCGATCGCGAGCGGCCAGACCCGGCCGCGGGCCGCCAGCAGCGCGACGAGTGCCAGCGTCTCGCCCAGGAGGTATGGCTCCTGGCCGATCGCCACCTGAACCACGGTGCCGACGGCGAACACGATCGCACCCGCGCGCCCGGCCCGGCCGAACCGGCCGACCGCGAGCCGGTCGAACGCCCAGGCAGCGACCGCGACGCAGACGACCTCCATCAACGGAATGCCGGCGATCCAGCCGATCGGCGCGAACAGGACCGAGTAGTCGAACGTCCAGTGGCCTCCGTACCACTGGCTGTCCCACAGCGTCAGGCCGCTGCGCGCGAACAGCTCGACGCGATAGGTGGCGGCCGCGAGGTCGACTCCGCTCGCCCCCGTGAGGACGGCAAGCAGCGTCAACGCGGCGGCAAGCAGCGGCGCGATCAGCCGCGAACGAGCCCGCAGGACCATCACACGATCTTATTGCTTCGGTTCCTCGCCACCAGCCTGACGGCCGAACGTGGGCGCGAAAGCGCCGGGAACCGGGCGCTGCCGTCGGCGGCGCCCTCGACCGCACTCAGACGACGGTGCAGGATCTGTTGCAGGAGCTCAAGCTCTGGAGCGGATCTGCCGATAGGGGCCTCGCGCGTGTCGAACGGCGTCGGCTGCGCCAATTCGAAAGCCGCGTTCCGATCTTGACGCTCAGGCTGATCACCGAGACGTTCGAGGTGCCGCCTGCGGCACCGGAGAAGGCGCGCGCCGACCTCGGCCTCGAAGCGTTCGAGCAGATGTTCGCGAACGCCGGCTGCATGCTCGCGATCTTCGACGGGCAGGCCCGCTTCGTGGCCGTCAACGACGCCTGCCGGCGCGTGCTGGGCCGCTCCCCGGAAGAGCTGGTCGGCCAGTGCCTGCTGGACAGTCTGCACCCGCACGACCCCACGGCCGCGGCGCGCAAGGCCGAGGCCGCCCAGGGCTGGCCCGACGGCTTCATCGAGCTGCTCGGCCGCCACCGTCACAGCGACGGCAGCTGTCGATCGCTGCTGTGGAGCGGGAGCACCCACGGCGAGTACTGGTACGCCGCGGCCAAGGACGTGACCGAATGGCTGCGCCTCGACCAGCGCGGCGGCCGCGACCCGCTCACCTCGCTGGCCAACCGCGAGGTCTTCACCGACGAGCTGACGCGGGCGCTCGCGCGCCATGGGCGCTCGAACCTCGACGTCGGCGTCCTGTTCATCGACATCGACTCCTTCCGACAGATCAACGACAGCATCGGCTACGAGGCGGGCGACCGCCTGCTGATCGAGACCGCAAAGCGCCTACGCCAGGCCGTTCGCATAGGCGATGTCGTCGGCCGCCTCGGGGGCGACGGATTCGGAGTGCTGCTGGAGCTGCTGGAGAACGACTACGAGGGGATCGCCGTGGCACGCCACGTCCAGCAGGCGTTCAGCGAGCCGTTCGAGATCGGCGGCGGGCCGGTCGCCGTCTCCGCCAGCGTCGGCCTGGCCACCGCGAAGGGGGCCGGAAAGACCGCCGACGAACTGATCCACGAGGCCGACATGGCGATGTATCGCGCCAAGGCGATTGGACGCAGCCGCTTCGCAATCTTCGACACGGCCCTGCGCAGCGAGGTCGACCGCCGGCTGAGCATCGAGCACGACCTGCGTCATGCGCTGTCGCGTGACGAGTTCGAGCTCCACTACCAGCCGGTCGTGTCGCTGCCCGACGCGTCGGTGGTCTCGTGCGAGGCGTTGCTGCGCTGGACGCACCGCGAATGGGGCCTGATCTCACCCGACGAGTTCATCCCGCTGGCCGAGGAGAATGGCCTGATCGTCCCGATCGGCGCCTGGGTGCTCGGCACCGCGCTGCGCCAACTGGCCGGCTGGCGCGCCCACGGCAGCGAGATCGGGGTGTCGGTCAATATCTCACCGCGCCAGCTCACCGACGAGAGCGTGTGTCTGATGGTTGCGGCGCTGCTTGCCGAGACCGGGGTTCCGGCCGAGGCGCTGTGCCTCGAGGTGACCGAGACCGCGGTGCTCTCAGACCCCACGCGCGCCGCCGCGCGTCTCGCGGAGCTCCGCGCACTCGGCGTTCGCATCGCGTTCGACGACTTCGGCACGGGCTACTCCTCCCTGCGCCACCTCAGCCAGCTGCCCGTCGACGTCATCAAGCTCGACCGCACGTTCGTAAGCGCGCTGAACCGCGACGATGCCAGCCGCGACCGGGCGATCCTGATCGCCGTCACAACGGCCGCCCGGGAGCTCGGCATCAGCGTGATCGCCGAGGGCGTCGAGGACACCGCGCAGCTCGCCGAGCTGCACCGAGCCGGCTGCGGGTTCGCCCAGGGCTTCCTCTTCTCCGAAGCTCGCCCGGCGGGACGGACGGCGCCGCTCGGTGTCGCCTCCGGCGCCCTGCGGGCCGCCGGAGAGCAGGGCGACTCCGACCCTCTTGCGCCGCGGCTCGGTCTGACCGTCGGCGGGTCCAGTCAGCTCCCCCCGCCCAGCAGTCGCTGAGCTACGCTGGAGCGGATGCGCATACTCGTAGCCGAGGACGAGCCGACGATCGCCGACTTCATCCAGCACGGCCTGAGCGCCGAGGGTTACGCCGTAACGGTCGCGTCCAACGGCGAGGATGCGCTCTCGCTCGCGCTTTCGGAGGACTTCGCGCTGGTGGTGCTGGATCGCATGCTTCCCGGTCGTGACGGCATCGAGGTGCTCGCCGCGCTGCGGGCGGCCAAGCCCGAGCTGCGCGTGATCATGCTCACGGCGCGCGCCGGTCTCGACGACCGTGTGGAGGGACTCGACGCCGGTGCGATCGACTACATGACGAAGCCGTTCGCCTTCGACGAGCTCGCGGCGCGCGTCCGCGCCCAGTTGCGAACCCCTTCGCAGACGCGCTCGACGCGCCTGGAAGCGCTGGACATCGAGCTGGACCTGCTCAGCCGCCGCGCCACGCGCGACGGCGTCGAGGTGGCGCTTTCGACCAAGGAGTTCGACCTGCTCGCCTACTTCCTGCGCCATCCGGGCAACGTGCTTTCGCGCGAGCAGATCCTCAGCGCCGTGTGGGGCTACTCCCACGATCCGGGGACGAACATCGTCGAGGTCTACGTGAGCTACCTGCGGCGCAAGCTGGGTCGACCCGGGTCACCCGCGCCGATCGTCACGGTGCGCTCGGTCGGCTACCGGCTGGCGCCGACCCGTGGCTAGCCTGGCGGCGCTGCGACCGCGGTCGCTGCGCTGGCGGCTGACGCTCGCGCTCGCGGCCGTCCTGATCCTCGCGTTCCTCGGCACCTTCTACGTCGTCTACCACGAGACCAGCTCCCGCCTGCGCGGTCAGGTCGACAGCGCCCTGCGAAGCGAGTCGCTGTTCTTCTCGGGCCGAATCTCTCCGTCGCGCCGCGAACACAGCGCACGATCGATCGCGCGCGCGGCGCACGACTTCCTGCAGGTCCAGTCGTTCTCGGCCTCCGCCCGCCTGCTGTACGCGATCGTGCCGGGCCAGCCCGTCGAAACGAATCAGCCCGAGTTGCTTGGCGTCGATCGCGCCGACAGCGACGACACGCCGGCGACCAGGCGGCAGGAGGCGCGGTTCGCGACGGTGCTGGAGCACCAGCCGGCCGGCTTCTCGACCGAGAACGCACCCGACGCCGGCCGCCTGCGGCTCTACGTCGCGACGATCCGCACCAAGGGCGGGTCGCTGGTGCGCGTCGGCGTCGGCGAACCGCTGGCGCCGGTGGACAACGCCCTGGACGGGATCACCCGCGGCTTCGCCCTGGGCGGCTCGCTGACGCTTGCCGCAGCGCTGCTGGCCGGCTTCCTGCTGGCCGCGGGCTTCGCTCGCCCGCTGCGACGGATGGCCCGCATCGCGGCGCGCGTGGACGCCGGCGATCTCTCACCCCGCATGGAGTACCGCGGCCCGCGCAACGAGACGCGCGTCCTGGCCGACGCGTTCGACCACATGCTCGACCGCCTCGAGGAGGCCTTCGCGCGCCAGCAGACGTTCGTCTCGAACGCCTCGCACGAGCTGCGCACACCGCTGACGGCGATCCGCGGGCAACTCGAGGTTCTGGCCCGCCGCGAGAGCCCCGACCGCGATGAGATCCGCCGCGTGCAGCTGCTGGTTCAGGCCGAGGTGGATCGCATGACCCGGCTGACCGAGGACCTGCTGCTGCTCGCCCATGCGGACGAGTCGCGTTTCATCCGGCGCGAGCCGATCGAGCTCGAACCGTTCCTCGCAGAACTCCTGGCGAGCGCCCGGCCGACCACGGACCGCCAGCTCGCCCTGCACGCCGACACGCCGGGAATCCTCAACGCCGACCGCGACCGCCTCGCCCAGGCGCTGCGCAACCTGCTGCGCAACGCGATCGAGCACACCCGCCCGGGCGGGAGGATCGAGCTGCACGCGTCCGACACGCCCGACGGCCGCGTGCAGATCTGGGTCGACGACGACGGTCCGGGCATCGCGCCCGAGCAGCGCGAGCGCGTGTTCGAGCGCTTCCACCGCGCCGACCCGTCGCGCGCGCGCAGCGCCGGCGGAACCGGGCTCGGCCTCGCGATCGTCCGCGCAATCGCAGATGCGCAGGGCGGCCGCGTGTGGGCGGCCGACTCCCCGCTCGGCGGCGCACGCGTCGTGATCGAGCTGCCGGGCTACCGCATGCCGCGCCTCTAGCGCAGCGCGACGCCGCCGCCGCGGCGCGGCAGACCCGCGACGCCCGACGTTCCCGAGACCGGCTAGATGCCGATGAAGTTGATCCCCATCGAGCTCAGCCAGCTCTGGGCCTGCGTGTTGAGCACGCCCAGCTCGCCTGTCCACATCATCACGCCCATGGCGATGAGCACGGCGCCGCCGGCGAACACGATCACGCCGTAGTGACGCTTGACCCACCCGAACAGGGTCGTCATGCGTCCGAAGGCCAGCGAGGTCGCCAGGAAAGGCACCGCGAGACCCGCCGAGTAGAAGGCGAGCAGGATCGCGCCATGACCCTCGGAACGGGTCGAGCCGGCGGCGGTCAGGATCGCTCCGAGCGTCGGGCCGACGCACGGCGTCCAGGCGATCGCGAACGCCGCGCCGGCAACCAGTGGACCGCCGTGTCCGGCGCGCGAAAGCAGGCGCTCCAGATGCCATTCGCGCCCGAAAGCCGGGACGACCGCCGAGAGCACGAACAGCACGCCGAGTCCGATGATGATCGCTGCGGCGACCCGGTCGAGGGTCACCTTGTTCTCGATCAACGCGGACCCGATCGCGGTGGCGCCGAGCCCCAGCAGGATGAAGATCGCCGAGAAGCTCGCGATGAACAGGAGACTCGGCAGCAGCACGCGGCGGACGCCGGCGCCCGACAGCTCGTTGGGCGACACGCCGACCACCGTCGAGAGGTATCCCGGCACCAGCGGCAGCACGCAGGGCGACAGGAACGACACCGCACCGGCGGCGATCGCGGCGAACACGCCGACACCTGTCGCGGAGGACGCCATCTCCGCTAGAAGTCTAGAAGCAGGCGGGAGAGCTGGCTCCCCTGCCAGGCGAGCGGGGAACGGCCCGCCTCCTCGACGGTCAGCCGCGCACCCGGGATGGCGGCGGCGTAGCGCTCCGCGATCGCCAGCGGGTGCGTCGGGTCGGCCTCATCGCGGCTGCCGACGACGATCGTCGGGGCCGCGATCGCCTCGAGCTGCTCCCATCCGTCGAACGGCCGCGAGCGAGGCACCGCCTCGAGCGCGTCGGCGACCGCCTGCGGATGCGCGTGCGCGGACATCCGCTGGCGCAGCACGCGCTCGACGGTCTCCCGCCACTGGACCGACACGTGGGCGAGATCGTAGGCGGCCACGAACCCCTCCACCCCGCCCGCCCGCAGGGCCGCCGCGAGGGCGTCCCAGTGCGCCAGGTCACCGTAGACGTGCTCCGGGTCGAACGCGGGCGTCACGACCGCCAGGCCGGCCACGCGCTCCGGGCGCTCGAGGGTGAAGCGGATGGCCGTGTGCGCCCCCATCGAGGCGCCGACGAGCACCGCCCGCTCGATGCCAAGACCGTCCATCACCGCCTCGAGGTCGCCCGCGAGGGCGGCGTAGGAGTAGTCGCGATCGGGCGCAGGGGACGACGCTCCGTGGCCGCGGGCGTCGTAGAGCACCAGGCGGCGCCCGCCCCGCGCGAGCGCGCGCGAGCCCATCACGACGTAGCGGCGGGTTGCGGTCAAACCGTGCAGCCCGACGACCGCCGGCCCGCCGCCGTGCAGCTCGTATGCCAGCGTCTGGCCTCCGCGTTCGATCGCGTGCGTCACGCCGTGATGTCTAGCGCAAGGCGCGATCTGGGAGGATCTGGCGGTGACGGTGCTCGATGTCAGCGAAGCGGACTTCGACCGCGAGGTCCTGGAACGCTCGCGCACGACGCCCGTTGTCGTGGACTTCTGGGCCGCCTGGTGCGGCCCCTGCCGTGCGCTGACGCCGCTGCTGGAGGAGGCCGCCGCAACCCGCGACGGGTCAGTCGTGCTGGCGAAGGTCGACACGGACGCCAACCCCCGCCTCGCCCAGGCGTTCGGGATCCAGGGCATCCCGGCGGTCAAGGCCTTCCGCGATGGAGCCGTGGTCGAGGAGTTCGTCGGCGCGCAACCGCGTCCGGTCGTGGAGGCCTTCTTCGACGCCGTCGTCCCCAGCGAGGCCGAGCTGCTCG
This sequence comes from uncultured Solirubrobacterales bacterium, assembly GCA_963830975.1. GTDB lineage: Bacteria > Actinomycetota > Thermoleophilia > Solirubrobacterales > Solirubrobacteraceae > Palsa-513. The sequence continues at coordinate 1,134,774 of CAWHOI010000004.1, read as the reverse complement.
CCGCCGCCGGGGACGAGGACTCTCTTCGCCGCGCGCTCGCGCTGGAGCCGTCGAGGGCCGACGCCGCCGTCGCGCTGGCCCGTATCCTGCTCGCCCGCGGCGAGCTCGACGAGTCACAGGCGCTGCTCGACGCCGTGGTTGACGGCTTTCAGGTCGAGGGGCTGCAGGCGCGCATCCGCCTCAGTCGCGCCGGCCGTTGTGCGGAAGCTGCCGCGGCGCTCGATCAGGGCGAGGACGAGCGCGCGTTCGAGTTGCTGCTCGCAGCGCTTCCCGACGACGACGTCCGCCAGCTGATCGTCGGCGAGCTCGATCGCCGTGGCGCGGTCGACCCGCTCGTGCGCGAGACGCGCCGGCGGCTCGCGGCCGCACTGTACTGACACCCCGCAGACGCGCCAGCCCGCCCGGGCTGGACTGCGGCGCGCCCGCCCGAGACGTCTGCCCGGCGGCGGACAATCTGGGCTGATGACTGCCACACGCCGTGTCATCGCGCACCTCGACATCGACGCCTTCTACGCCTCGGTCGAGCTGCGGCGGCGACCGGAGCTGAAGGGCCTGCCCCTGATCGTCGCCGGATCCGGCCCACGCGCCGTGGTGACCACGGCGAGCTACGAGGCACGGCGCTTCGGCGTCGACTCCGCGATGCCCGCCGCGCGCGCACGCGCACTCTGCCCCGACGCGGTCATCGTCGCGCCCGACTTCGACGCGTACCGCCAGGCCAGCGGGGAGGTTTGGCGGATCGTGCGCGGACAGGTCCCGGTGATCCAGAGCGCGGGGATCGACGAGGCCTACGTCGAGCTGAGCGATGAGCCGTTCCCGATCGCTCTGCTGCGCCGGCTCGTCGCGAGCGTGCTCGAGCACACCGGCATGACGCTGTCGGTCGGCATCGGGCCCTCGCGCCTGGTTGCCAAGACCGCGAGCGCCTCGTTCAAGCCTGCCGCGTTCGTGGCAATGAGTCGCGAGCAGGCTGTCGCCCACTTCGCGCCCCACCCCGTGCGCGTGCTTCAGGGAATCGGACCGAAGACCGCCGAGCGGCTCGGCGGACTTGGCATCCAGACCGTCGGCCAGCTGCAGGCGGCGGCGCCCGAGCTGCTCGGGCAACGCTTCGGCGAGCGCATGGCCGGGGAGATGCTCGCGCGCGCCCACTTCTTCGACGAGAGTCCGGTCGAGCCCGTGCGGATCGCCAAGTCCCGCTCGAGCGAGATCACCTTCCCGACCGACGTCGCTGAGCTGTCGACGCTCGAGCAGGCGCTGGCCGGCATGGCGAGCGAGCTTGCCGAGGGACTGCGCACCAGATCCCGCCGCGCCCGGACGATCGCGATCAAGGTCCGCCTGGACGACTGGACCACGGTCACGCGAGCGCGGACGATCGACTCCTTCACAGACTCCGCCGAGTCGATCCGAAGCGTGGCCCTGGAGCTGCTGCGCGCCTACGCCCCGCCACGGCCGGTGCGCCTGCTGGGCGTTCGCGTCGCTTCATTCGAGGACGAGGCGAGCGCCACCACGGCGGCTGGTCCGGTTCAGCTCGCGTTTCCCTTCTAGGAGTCGTCTCAATACTCCGCGCGCACGCACGTCCGGCGCCAACGGAGCACCGGCGCAGCGGGGGTCAGGCGCTCGCCCAAATCTGGGACACGCCGCCCGCTCCGAGCGCGATACGCGTCGCATACGTGAGGTCGTAGTCGCGTCCCGCGACGTACGGTCCGCGGTCGATCACCGGCACGCGGACGGTGCGGCCGCGGTAGCGCAGCGTGACGAGCGTGCCGCACGGGAGCGTCTTGTTGGCGACACCGAGTGTGGCCGCTCCGAGCGACTCACCGCACGCCGTCTCACCGCCGGGGCCGTACCACGAGGCGAGCACCTCGTGGTAGACGGTGGCGAGCCCGCCGATCACCGTGGTGCGCGCCGGAGGGATGCCGCCGGCCCGCACGCGCAAGACGATCCGCCCCAGCCGCCGAGGCCAGAAGCGTGAGACGAAGTACCCACGCGGATCGGTGACGGCGCGGGCCACCGCCACCCAGCGGTCCCCAACGCGCTGCTGAACGGCCACACGCCGTTCAGCGCCGCCCGGGCGGGCGACGCCGACGAACGCGACGTCCTGGCCGAGCAGCACATTGGGATGAAGCAGCAGCGCGTGCAGGCGCGTGGGCACGCGTCGATGCTCACGGCGCGTGGCACGGACGCGGATCGGCGGCGCGCTCGAGGCGCTGGCGATACCGCCGGAGATGCCGCCTGCGCCCAGCACGAGGGCGCCGACAGCGGCAACGGCGCGCGGAGCGCGCCAGACGAAGTGCGGCCTCATTGGAGGTCCTCCTTGGCTTCGCTGCCTACGGGGTTAGCTGTCGGGCTCGCGGCGCGGGCCAAGGCTCAACGGCGAGCCGGTCCCTTCGTCGCTACGACCGCAGATCAGCGGCCGATTCGCCCCAACCGAAGCCCGGCACCAGATGCGCCACGGCTCTCGGCAATGGGTCCCCCGCTCGTCCCGCTTTTGATGCGAAACGACTCGGCAGATAAGTACGACTGTCCGAAGTCTACCCAGGCGGCGGACGCCACACCCCCACGTCAAGTGACGATGCGTACAACCCCCCGCGGGCGCTCGCCACCGATCCCGTCCGGCCCGGCCCGCCCGATGCCCGATAATCGCAGGCGTGGCGACGTTGCGACTGGCGCTCTGCCAGCTCAATCCGACGGTGGGCGACATCGCCGCCAACGAGGCCGCGATCGTCGCCTCGCTGGAGCTGGCGCGCGACCGCGGAGCGTCGCTCGTGCTCTTCGGCGAGCTCGCGGTCACCGGCTACCCGCCCGAGGATCTGCTCTACAAGGAGCACTTCCTGCGCGACGCCCGGGCGGCAATCGATCGCCTGGCGGAGCGGACGGAGGGCCTCGTCGCGGTCGTCGGCTTCCCCGAACGAGCAGCCGACGTCCACAACTCGGCCGCCGTGCTCGCGGACGGACGCGTCGCCGGCGTCTACCGCAAGATCCGTCTGCCCAACTACGGCGTCTTTGACGAGCAGCGCTACTTCCAGGCCGGAGTCGCGCCGGGGCTGATCGAGCTGGGTGACCACCGCATCGGGATCACGATCTGCGAGGACATCTGGCAGCCCGGGTCGCCCTGCTCGGAGCTCGCTGGCGCCGGGGCCACGCTGATCGTCAACCTCTCGGCCTCCCCCTACCACGCCGGAAAGGGCAACGAGCGGGAGCGGATGGTGATCCAGCGGGCGCGAGAGCACGTCGCCGCGTTCGCCTTCTGCGCACTCGTCGGCGGTCAGGACGAGCTGGTCTTCGACGGGCATTCCTTCGTCGTCGATCACAGCGGTGCGCTGCTCGCACGCGCCGCGCAATTCGAGGAGGAGCTGCTGATCTGCGACGTCGAGCTCGACGCGCCGCTCAGCGAGCGCCGCCGGCGCTCCGCTCACCGCGAGCTGGCCGCCAACGGCTCCCCGGCGGCCGAGACGCTCGCCACGCTGCCCGCGCCCCCGCCGTTGGCGCAGGCCGCCCCGGCGCGAATCGCGCCGATGCTCGAGCCGCCCGCCGCCGAGGTCTATGCAGCGCTCTGCTGCGGTCTGCGCGACTACGTACGCAAGAACGGCTTCGACCACGTCGTGCTCGGGCTCTCGGGCGGGATCGACTCGGCGCTCGTCGCGACGGTCGCCGTCGACGCCCTGGGGGCATCGAAGGTCACGGTCGCCGTGATGCCTTCCGTGTTCTCCGCCGCGCAGACCCAGGGCGATGCCCGCGCGCTGGCCGCGACGCTCGGCGTCGATCTGCTCGAGCTGCCGATCGCCCAGGCGATGGACACCTACGAGGCGCTGCTCGCCGAGACCTTCGCCGGCCGGCCGAACGATCTGACCGAGGAGAACCTGCAGGCCCGCATTCGCGGCAACCTGCTGATGGCCCTCTCGAACAAGTTCGGCTGGCTGGTCCTGACGACCGGCAACAAGTCCGAGATGTCGGTCGGCTACTCGACCCTCTACGGAGACTCGGCCGGCGGCTTCGCGGTGATCAAGGACCTCTTCAAGACCGGCGTCTACGAGCTCGCCCGCTGGCGCAACCGCGACGGCGCCGTGATCCCGGAATCGATCATCGACCGCCCGCCTTCGGCCGAGCTTCGCCCCGACCAGCGCGACGATGAGTCGCTGCCGCCCTATGAGACTCTCGACGCGATCCTGCGCGGCTACGTCGAGGAGGACTGCGGTCGCGAGCAACTGCTGGAGCGCGGGCTTCCGGCCGCCGCGATCGATCAGGCGATCGCGCTGGTCGACGGCGCCGAGTACAAGCGCCGTCAGGCGCCGCCCGGGATCAAGATCACGGAGCGCGCGTTCGGCCGCGACCGGCGGATCCCGATCACCAACCGCTACCGGGGCTGACCCCGGGCGCGCAGCGCCCTGGCCGTCCCGCCCCTACGCGCCGCCGCGCGACTCCCCGCCGCTGCCGCGCTGCTCGAGCGGCCGCACCGCGACGGTCACCCGCGAGCTCGCGCACAGCCGTCCGGCGTCGTCGGTCATGTCCACGTCCCAGACCCAGGTCGTTCGCCCGCGGTGGCGGCGGGTCGCGAGCGCGTGGACCGTTCCCTCGGCCACCGGGCGCAGGAAGCTGGTGTTGTTGGCGAGCCCGAGCGCGACGCTGCCCTCGGCGGCGACGACCTGGGCGGTCGCCCACGAGGCGAGCGACTCGGCGATCGTCGCGAACACGCCGCCGTGCAGGACACCCCACGGCTGCAGCAGCTCACGTCGCACCGCGAGCGAGCCGCGCGCCGTGTGCTCGTCCGCCTGCGCGATCACGATCCCGACCAGCCCGATGAAGCTCTCCTCCGGCGCGATCACGACCTCAAAGGGCTCCATCGCCGCGATCAGCCGCCCGGGATCAGCTTGCCGGGGTTCATCACGCCGAACGGGTCGAGCTGCGCCTTCAGCGCGCGCAGCGAGCCGACGCCGAGCTCACCGAGCTCGGCCGAGACCCACTGGGCGTGGTCGCTTCCGATCCCGTGGTGGTGGGAGATCGTCGCGCCGGCGCGAACGATCGCGGCGCTCGCGGCATCCTTGGCTGCACGCCACTGCTGCTCCTCCTGATGCTCCAGCGCGCGCGCGAGGATCGTGAAGGTCAGCGACGCGCCGGTCTCGTATACGTGCGAGATCTGGCAGCCGACCAGCGGTGGCGTCCCGTAGGCGCGCAGCGCGTCGATCACCGCGGCCGTGATCGCCAGCCGCAGCGCCGCGATGCCGGTCCACGTCGTCGCGGTCTCGAACTGGTCCACCAGCACGCCGTGGCCGATCAGCTCATCGCGCACGTAGGGCGCGGCGAAGCGCGATGCCGCCCACGCCCGCCCGGGGCCCTCCCCGATCGGCACTCCGCCGCCACGGCGAAGCAACGTCATCGTGTGCAGCCGGTGGCGCGCCACCGCGTCGCGCTGTCCCTCCCAGCCGACGATCGCCAGCACCCCCTCGCGCCGCCGCAGGCCCCGGCGCCCCAGCGGCGAGCCCCGCCGGCCACCCTCCCCGGCGCTCATCAGGACGCGTGTCTGCAGCTCGTCTGTGATCCGCACGACCTCGGGCGTCGCGCGATCCTGGACCGCGACCCGCATCGCGTCGACGGCCGCCTCGAAGGTCTCGAAGACGACGCCCTCGTAGCAGTGCTGAGCCGGCCGTGTCCGCACGTGCAGGAGCAGTCCGGTGATCACCCCCAGCACGCCCTCGGAGCCGACGAACAGCTCACGCAGCGCCGGGCCGGCGGCGCTCGCCGGCAGCGCCGCGGGCGAGAGCTCGCCGACCGGCGTGGCCAGGCGGACGCCCTGGATCGCCTGGTCGATGCGACCGTAGCCGCTCGAGGCCTGCCCGACCGAGCGCGTCGCCGCGCAGCCGCCGATCGACACGAACTCGAAGCTGTCCGGGTAGTGGCCGAGCGTCAGGTCGTGCTCGGCGAGCGCCGCCTCGAGCGCGGGGGCGCGCGTTCCCGCTGCGACGCTGATCGTCAGCGACTGCGGATCGACGGCCAGCACGCCGGCGAGGCGGCTGGTGTCCAGCGAGATCACGGCATTCTGGCTGCCCGCGATCGCGGCCAGGCCGCCGACGATGCTCGTGCCGCCGCCGAACGGCACGACGGCGACGCGTTCGGCGGCACACGCGGCCAGCACCGAGAGGACCTGCTCGTGGCTGGCCGGGTAGACGACTGCGTCGGGTGCGCCGCGCGGCAGGCCGGCGCGCATTCGCACCAGCTCGACGTAGCTCTTGCCACCGCTGTGCACCACGCGCGACACCGGGTCGCTGCGCACCCAGGCGGCTCCCCCCACAGCCGCCTCCAGGCGGGCGCGCGCGGGCTGGGGCAGCACCGACTCGCGCAGCACGACGTCGGCGAGCTCCACCGGCTCACGCCAGGATCCGTCCAGTTCGAGCGAGGCGTCCAGCAGCTCCACGAGCTCCGGCGTCAACGGCACGCGGCGGTCCTCGCGGCCCCACCCCCACCACCGCATCGGCTGCGGACCGCTGGTCGGCTGAGTGCTAATTGGCGATCTTGCGGAGGTCACGGACCAGCAGCAGATGCTTGAGGTGCGTCGCGACCGCCGCGAGGTTCTCGAGCGCTTCGACGGCCTCCTTGCGCCGCTGCGGGTTGCGCGAGCGCAGCGCCGGGGCGAGGATCTGCTGCAGCAGCGTCGCCTCGCGGTCGGCCGAGGAGCGGAACACGCGCAGGTTGCGCCCGCCCACGCCGTAGCGCGCAAGCTCGGTCACCGCGCGCACGATCTCGCGCTCGGTGTCGTCGTAGTAACGCCGTCCGTTGCGCAGCTCGCCCTTGATCACGCCGTAGTCCTCGAGCTCGGCGACGAGCTTCGGATCGGCCTTGGTCTCCTCGAGCACGTCCTCGAGCGTGAAGTACGAGTTCGACTCGGTGACGCTGACCCCGGGCCGCCAGCGCCGGCGGCCATCGCCGGCGGCGCCCGAGACGTCGGTCGTCTCCGGCGAGCCGGTCGCGAGCTCCTGGCGGATCACGCGCAACGGCAGGAACTCGTCGCGCTGCAGCCGCAGGATCGTGCGCAGCCGCGAGACGTCGTTGGCGCTGTAGAGGCGGTAGCCGCCGGGGGTGCGCCGCGGCGTCAGCAGCCGCTGATCCTCGAGGTAGCGGATCTTCGAGATCGAGATGTCCGGGAACTCGGCCGACAGCGCTTTGCAGACCGCGCCGATCGTCGAGGCCTTCGCCGCCGGCCGCTTGGGTTCGGGGCTCTCGATGGCCGGTACGGTGCTCATCGCGCCCTGAAGGTGAGCTTGTACTTGCCGACCTGCACCTCGTCACCGTCGGCGAGCCGCTGCGAGTCGATCCGCTCGCGGTTCACGTAGGTGCCGTTGAGCGAGCCGCAGTCGTCGATGTACCAGTCGCTGCCGCGGTGCACGAGCAGCGCGTGGTCGCGCGAGACGGTCACATCGTCGAGGAAGACGGCGGAGTCGGGGCGGCGCCCGATCGTCATCCGCTCGCCCTCCACCGCGAAGCTCTCGCCGGCGCGGCCGCCGCCGGCGCGGATGATCAGCGCGGCCGCGTGGGTCGTCACCTCGCCGATGTCGATCGGGATGAAATCGCCGGTCTCGCCGATGCGGTAGGTGGCCGTCGTCGGCTCACCGGTGCCGGCAGCCGCCTCGAGCAGCGCCCCGCACTTCTGGCAGTAGTTGGCGCCCTCGGGGTTGACGAACCCGCACTCGGAGCAGTGCAGAGCCACCGCGCGTCCGCCGCTAGTCCGCGTCTGACGGCGTGGGCGTGGCGTGCCCGGTGAGGATCTGCGTCAGGCGCTCCACGTCGGAGCCGCTGAAGATCTCCTCGCCACCGGCGTGCTTGACGCGCAGGCGGTTGACCAACTCGGCTCGCAGGATGTCGATCTTGCCGTGCAGCATGCGGCGGCGGTAGGAGACCTCCTCCTCCTCCTGGCTGAGCTGCTTGATCAGGTCCTTGAGCTCGAGATCGCTGAGCGTGCCGAGATCGGGGAAGGTCGTTTCTTCATCCATAGCGGTCTTTCCGTACGGGGCTGGGGTTGTGGCGAGTATAGCGGCGCGAGTCCGAGGGTCAAGCTGAGCTTGAGACTCGGGGCTCGCCGCCTCCCGCTCGGGGACCGCCGCCGCCCCCCGAGTCTCTGATCTGGCCGATGCCGTCGCGCACGTAGTACCCGGTTGCGACCAGCGCCAGCGCTATTCCGGCGACCAGGAACCCCTCCGCGACCGCGCGCACCCCGAGCAGCGCCAGCCAGATGCCGAACAGCGTCGGACCGACCGCGATCCGCCCTGGCCAGTTGATCGCCAACGCCAGCCCGCGGCGCACCCACGCCTGGCCGAGCGCCAGCATCAGCAGCTCGCGCGCGACCACGATCGCCACGAGCCAGCGCGGCAGCAGCTCGTAGGACCAGCAGACCGCGAGGCCGCTCAGCGCGAGCATGCGGTCGAGGACGGGGTCGAGCAGCGCTCCCAGGCGGCTGTACTGGCCGGTCACGCGCGCCGCGATCCCGTCCGCGTAGTCGCCCGCGCCGGCGAAGAAGAAGCAGATCCCGGCGGCGGCGTCGGTGCCGCTGCGCGAGCTGTATTCGAGCACCAGGATCGCCGGGATGAGCGCCGCCCGCACGTAGCCGATCGCGTTGGGGATGGTCCACGGGCGCAGCGGCGCGTCAGCGGCGGTCTGGGGCGGCGGCGGCCCCGAGCGGTCGAGTCCGAGCAGCCGCCGCGCGCTCAGGGCAGGGCGCGGCACAGCTCCTCCACCCGCGCGAGAACCTCGGCGGGCGCGATCCCCGCCAGCTGCTCGCGGCCGCGGCGGAGCTGGGCCTCGATCTCGCCCGCTTCCAGCGCGCGCCGTCCGACCGTCAGCCGCAGCGGCGCGCCGAGCAGCTCGGCGTCGGCGAACTTCTCCCCCGCTCCCGCGTCGCGGTCGTCGTAGAGCACCGCGACGCCGTCCTCGCGAAGCGCCGCGTACACGCCGTCGGCTAGCTCGCGCTCCGCGCTGCCGGGCTTGCCGACCGCGACCAGGTGGACGGCGAACGGCGCGATCGCCGCCGGCCAGGAGATCCCGCGCTCGTCCGCGAACTGTTCGACCGCCGCCGCGGCGATTCGCGCGATGCCGATCCCGTAGGAGCCCATCCAGATCAGCTGCTCGGCGCCCTGCTCATCGAGGTAGCTGGCGCCGAGCGCCTTGGAGTAGCGCGTGCCGAGCTGGAAGATGTTGCCGACCTCGATCGCCGGCTCGATCGTGACCGGCGAGCCGGCGACCAGATCCCCGGCTTCCACGGTGCGCACGTCGACGCGCTCGTAGGCGAAGTCGCGCCCGGGCTCGACGCCGCGCAGGTGATGCTCGGGGCGGTTGGCGCCGGCGACGTAGGGCCCGTCCGCGACGCCCTCGTCGAGCAGCACCGGGACCGACAGACCGACCGGGCCGATGAACCCGGCCGGGCCGATCTGCGCCTCGATCTCCTCGACCGTCGCGGGCCGCCACGGCGCCCGCAGCGCCGCCGCCAGCTTGAGCTCGTTGACGCGGTGATCGCCGCGCAGCATCAGCATCAGCAGGCCGCGCTCCTCGACCACGACCGGGAACGCCTTCAGCATCGCGCCCGCGGGCAGCCCGAGCAGCTCGCCGACCGCCGCGATCGTCGAGGCCCCCGGGGTGTGGACGTCCTCCGGGGCCGCCAGCGGGGCGGGCAGCTCGACCGCCTGCGCCTGCGCGCTCGCGACCTCGAGGTTGGCGGCGTAGCCGCCCGCCAGCACCACGTCGTTCTCGCCCGCCGGGCAGGGCGCCATGTACTCGTGCGCGCCGGTCCCGCCCATCACGCCGACGTCGCCCGCGACGCGGTACCAGCGCAGCCCGCTGCGCTCGAAGATCCGGTCGTAGGCCTCGATGTGGCGCTCGTACGCGCGCTGCAGCCCCTCCTGGTCGCGGTCGAAGCTGTAGGAGTCCTTCATCACGAACTCGCGCGTGCGCAGCACGCCCGCACGAGGGCGCGGCTCGTCGCGGCCCTTGACCTGCAGGTGGTAGAGGATCAGCGGCAGGTCGCGGTATGAGCGGACCACCTGCGCCACGTGCGAGGTGACGACCTCCTCATGGGTCATCGCCAGCACCAGCTCCGCCCCGCGGCGGTCGCTCAGCTTGAACAGCTCCTCGATGCCGTAGCGCCCGCTGCGCTTCCACAGCTCGCCGGGCTGGATCAACGGCATCAGCATCTCCTGGCCGCCGATCGTGTCAATCTCCTCACGCACGATCGCCGAGATCCGCTGGTGCACCCGCCAGCCCGCCGGCAGCCAGCTCCACAACCCCGAGCCGACCTGGCGCACCAGGCCCGCACGCACCATCAGGCGGTGCGAGAGCGCCTCCGCGTCGGCCGGCGCCTCCTTCTCGGTCGGCAGGAAGTACTGCGACAGGCGGGTCACGCCACAAGCCTATAAGGGGTGGCCTCGCCGCCCCTCTATTGTCTGCTCGACGTCCACGTTCGCAAGGAGAACCATGGCCTACACCCTTCCCGACCTTCCCTATTCGTTCGACGCGCTCGAGCCCCACATCGACGCGCAGACGATGGAGATCCACCACGACAAACACCACGCCGCCTACGTCAACAACGTCAACGCGGCGCTCGAGGGCACGGACTTGGCGGAGCTGCCGATCGAGGAGCTGCTGCAGTCGCTCGACCGCGTGCCCGAGGACAAGCGCAACGCGGTCCGCAACAACGGCGGCGGGCACTACAACCACTCGCTGTTCTGGACCAGCCTGTCGGGCTCGGGCGGCGGCGAGCCCGGCGGCGCCCTGGGCGACGCGGTCGCGTCCGCGTTCGGCTCCTTCGCCGACTTCCAGGCCAAGCTGAAGGCCGCCGGCGTCGGCCAGTTCGGCTCCGGCTGGGCCTGGCTCGTCCACGACGGCTCCGGCCTGGCGGTTCTCGGCACCCCCAACCAGGACAACCCGATCTCAGCCGGCAAGACGCCGCTGCTCGGCGTCGACGTCTGGGAGCACGCCTACTACCTGCGCTACCAGAACCGCCGGCCCGACTACATCGACGCGTGGTGGAACGTCGTCGACTGGGGCGAGGTCGCCAAGCGCTTCGACGCCGTCGCCTGAGTCAGTAATCCATCTCCTTGAGGGGGCGGCGCATGCGCCGCCCCCCGGGATGGTGCATGCACCATCCCGAAAAGCATCAGATCAGGTTTGAAGAAGCCGCGGCGGCGACGGCCCCCTACGATCAGGCCGACCTCACGAGATCCGGCAGAGGAGACAACGATGGCTGAGAAGAAGAAACCCGCAGCAGGGTCGACGAAGGGGTTCACAGCCGAGGAGCGAGCCGCGATGAAGGAGCGCGTGCGCGAACTGCGTGCGAGCGCGGCCAAGGCGGACGGCGAGGCCGACGTGCTCGCGAAGATCGCCGAGATGCCGCCGGCTGACCGCGCCATGGCCGAACGGCTCCACGCCCTCGTCAAGGCCACCGCGCCGCAGCTCGTGCCGAGGACCTGGTACGGGATGCCCGCCTACACCAAGGACGACAAGGTCGTCTGCTTCTTCCGCAGCGCGCAGAAGTTCAAGACCCGGTATGCGACGCTCGGCTTCAGCGACAAGGCGAACCTCGACGAGGGCGCGATGTGGCCGACCGACTTCGCGCTGACGAAGCTGACCGGCGCCGAGGAGGCGAAGATCCGCGCGCTCGTGAAGAAGGCGGTTGGCTAGGCGCGGGTGAAGCGCCGGCCGTCGACCGGGGATTCCGCCTCGTCGAGCACGGCTCGCGCCGCCTCGGCTTCGAGCGCGGCCATGCGCTCGGGCGTCATCGCGTCGGGGTCCTCGTTCTCGGCGAGCCAGACGCGCGCCTCGGCGGCGTGCTGCTCGTCGCGCAGGACGGTCTTGCCCGCGGCGTAGTAGCGGTCGATCTCGGCGAACAGCTCGTCGACGAGGCGCTCGGTCGGGACCTTCTTGAGCGGCTCGCCCTTGGAGTAGATCATCCCCATGTCCTTGGCGCCGGTGATGCCGAAGTCGGCGTGGCGGGCCTCGCCGATGCCGTTGACCGCGCAGCCGAGGATCGAGACCTCGATCGGGTCCTCGTAGGCCTCGAGGCGCCGCTCGACCTCGGCGACGACGGAGTCCATGTCGAACTGCAGCCGCCCGCAGGTCGGGCAGGCGATCAGTACCGGCCCGCGCTCGCGCAGCTTCAGCGCCTTGAGGATCTCCCAGGCGACCTTGACCTCCTCCTCGGCGTGGAAGGTGGAGAGCGAGATGCGGATCGTGTCGCCGATCCCGTCGGCCAGCAGCGTGCCAAGGCCGACCGCCGACTTCAGCGAGCCCGACCACTTGGTCCCTGCCTCGGTGATCCCGAGGTGCAGCGGGTAGTCGATCCGCGCCGCCAGCTCGCGGTTGGAGGCGATCGTGTTGGGCACCGAGGTCGACTTCATCGAGATCTTGAAGTTGGTGAAGTCGAGGCTCTCCATCAACTCGACCGTCTCGACCGCCGCGGTCACGAGCGCCTCGACCGGGTTCGAGAACTCGAGCTCGAGCAGGTGCTTCGGCAGCGAACCGGAGTTGACGCCGACGCGCAGCGGCGTACCGGCCTGCTTGGCACGCCTGACTACGGTCGCGACCTGCTCGGGCGTGCCGATGTTGCCCGGGTTCAGCCGGACGCAGTGCGCACCCGCGTCGATCGCCTTCAGCGCGAGCGTGTAGTTGAAGTGGATGTCGGCGATCACCGGAATCGGCGAGCGCTTGACGATCTCGGCCAGCGCGACGGCGTCGGCCTCGCGCGGCACGGCCACGCGCACGATGTCGGCTCCCGCGGCCGCGACGGTGTGGATCTGCTTCATCGTCTCGGCGAGGTTCGCGGTCTCCGTCTTGGTCATCGTCTGCACCGCGACGGGAGCGCCGCCGCCGATCGGCACGTCGCCGACCATGATCTGCCGTTTCGAGGCCATGTGAGCAGTCTAGAGGGCCGCTCGACTACGCTGCGAGCTTGGCCGCTCCCGACGTCTATCCGACGGCCCGCGGACCGCTGCCGCGGCTCGCCGAGCCGTTCGCAAAGCGCGCTCGCGAGCGCCGCCACCGCCGATTCATTGCGCTCGTCTCCCCCACGCCGGACATGCGGATCGTCGATGTCGGCTGCGGCGCGCTGGGGTTGCGCGGCCTGGCTGCGGAGCTCGACGTCACCGGCGTCGACCTGGTCGCCCACCCCGGCTACCCGGGTCCGTTCGTGCTCGCCGACGCCGCCGATGGCCTGCCGTTCGCGGACGGCGAGTTCGATCTCGCCTACTGCAACAGCGTGATCGAGCACGTCGCGCCGGCGCGCCGCGAGGCCTTCGCCGCCGAGCTTCGCCGCGTCGCGCGAGGCTGGTACGTGCAGACCCCGGCCCGCTCGTTCCCGATCGAGCCCCATTCGCTGCTGCCGGGCGCGCACTGGCTGCCGGGCGGCCTGCGGGCGCGCTACTGGCGCCTGGGCGCGGGCGGGGAGTCCGAGGAGGTCTCGCTGCTGCGGCGGGCCGAGCTGGAGGCGCTGTTCGGTGCGGCCGAGCGCGAGCGCTTCGGCCCGTTCACGAAGAGCTGGATCAGCGTGCGGCTGCCGCGTTGACCCGCTAGCCGCCGAGGCGGCTGACGTCGTTGCTGATGCCGTTGAGCACGAGGAAGGCCAGCAGCACGATCCCGACCGAGCTGAAGCGCCACATCGCGCTCAGCGAGACGCGGCGGCCGCGCAGCCGCTCGGCGAGCGACCAGACAACATGCCCGCCGTCAAGCGGCAGGAACGGGAACAGGTTGACGACCGCCAGCACCAGCGAGACCAGGGCGAGGATCACGAGCGCGTAGCCGGGGCCGCGCGCAACGGCCTCCTCGGTGTCCTGGGTGATGCCCACGACGCTCTGCAGCTGCTTGCGAGCCTTGGAGCTCGTGAGCGCGTCGAAGTAGTGCGTGACGGTCGAGGTCCCGAGGTCCCACATCGCGCCGGCGGAGGTGCTCATCGCGCTCAGCACGCCGAACTTGGCCGCCACCAGATGTCCGAGGTCGACGCCGAGCAGCATCCGGTGCGCCGCCTTGCTGTAGTGCGGCGTCACGGTCAGTGTCAGTGTCCGCCCGCCGCGTCGGACCGTCACGCGGGCGGGTGTGGCCGCGGCGCAGCCCGGCAGCATCGGCCCCGCGCAGCGGTGGCTCTGCAGCGCGTGGGCGAAGCCGCTGGCGGGCACGCGGTGTCCGTCGATGCCGACGATCCGGTCACCGACGACGAGCCGACCGTCGGCTCCGCTGCCCTTGATGATCGCCGAGATGGTGCTGGTGTCCGCGATCGCCAGGGTCGTCTGCGACGGCGCGAGGTTGCCGATCGCGTACGCGCCGTCCAGGCCGCCCGACAGCAGCACCGCCGCGAACAGCACGAACGCCAGCAGCAGGTTGACCGCCGGCCCGGCGAGGATCACGACGATCCGCTTCCACGGTTCCTTCATGTAGTAGCTGCGCTCGGCCACGCGCAGATCGACGCTGGCGAGCTCGTCCGGCGTCATGCCGGTGATCTTCACGTAGCCGCCGAGCGGGAGCGCACCGATCTGGTACTCCGTCTCGCCGCGCCGGAAGCCGATCAGCTTCGGCGGGAAGAACAGCGAGAAGCGCTCCACACGCATGCCGACCGCCTTGGCCGCGGCGAAGTGCCCGGCCTCGTGCGCCACGATGAGCGCGCAGAAACCGGCGATCGCGATCACCCAGGTCACGGACGTAAGTCTCGCAGGCCGGGTGAACGGCGACTAAACGGCGGCGTGAGCGGCACCCGCGCCCTGGCCGTCGGCCGTCAGGCGATCGCCGTCGCGACCTCGCGGGCGCGGCGGTCGGCCTCGAACAGCGATTCGAACTCGCGGACCGGCTGGGCGCCCAGCTCGTCGAGGGTCGCCTCGATCACCTCGGCGATGCGTGTGAAGGCGATCCGCCCGCCGAGGAACGCGTGCACGGCGATCTCGTTTGCGGCGTTCAGCACGCATGGCGCCGTGCCGCCGGCGAGCGCCGCCTCGCGCGCGACCCGCAGGGCGGGGAACGCCTCGAGGTCCGGTTGCTCGAAGGTCAGGCTGCCGAGTGCCGCGAGGTCGAGGCGCTCCACGTCGGCCAGCTCGGTTCGCTCGGGATGGTGCAGGGCGTAGGCGATCGGGACGCGCATGTCCGGGCAGCCGAGGTGCGCGAGCACGGCGCCGTCGCACAGCGCCACCAGGCCGTGGACGATCGACTGCGGGTGCACGAGCACATCGATGCGCTCGTAGGGGATCGCGAACAGGTGGTGGGCCTCGATCACCTCGAGCCCCTTGTTCATCAGCGTCGCGGAGTCGATCGTGATCTTGTCGCCCATCGACCAGGTCGGGTGGGCGAGCGCCTGCTCGACGGTCATCCGTTCGAGCTTCTCGCGCGTGCGGCCGCGAAACGGGCCGCCGGAGGCCGTGATCGTCAGCCGTTCGATCGTGCCGGGGCCGGCGGCTCGCTCGCCGGCGATCAGCTGGTGCAGCGCCGCGTGCTCGGAGTCGACCGGCAGGATGCGCGCGCCCGTCGCCTCGGAAAGCGCGGTGACCAGCTCGCCCCCCGCGACCAGCGACTCCTTGTTCGCGAGCGCGAGGTCGATTCCCTCGCCGAGCGCGACGATCGTGGGGCCAAGTCCGGCCGAGCCGACGATCGCGTTGAGCACGAGATCGGCGCCGGACTCCACGATCAGCTCGACGATCCCCTGCGCTCCGCCGCGCACGTCGCCGTCGGGCCAGGCTGCCGCCGCACGCGCGGCGCTCTCGCTGTCGGAGAGCGCGATCCGCCGAACACCGTGGGTGCGCGCCTGCTCGACGAGCTGCTCCCAGGAGGACTGGGCGGACAGCCCGACGAGCTCGAGGTCCGCCGAGCGCCCGACCACATCGAGCGCCTGGACGCCGATCGAGCCGGTCGCGCCGAGGATCAGGATGCGCTTGCTCATCTGCTCGTCAGGATCGCAAGCCAGGCGTAGTAGGACACCACGACGGTGAACAGCACCGCGTCCACGCGGTCGAGCGCGCCACCGTGCGCGCCGAACACGCGACCTGAGTCCTTCACCCCGGCCTGGCGTTTGACGTAGCTCTCGAACAGATCGCCGATCGGCGCCGCGATCGCCACACCGACGCCGAGCAGGATCGCGTCGCCCTTCGGGAACCACGGCTGGTAGAGCGAGGCGAACCAGACCCCCACGATCGCGCACGCGATGCCGATCACGAGCCCCTCGACCGTCTTGTTCGGCGAGATCGCCGGTGCGAGCCTGCGGCGACCGAAGCTGCGCCCGCCGAGATAGGCGCCGCTGTCCCCCACGAACGTGCCGACCAGCACGTCGATCAGCACCCCGCCGCCGTGCGGCAGATCGCGGAGCATCACGGCGTGGGCGAGCGCGAGGCCGACCCACCACACGCCGAGCAGCGTGATCGCGATCCCGTACACGCTGCCCGAGGGCGCGACCAGCGTCAGCACGAAGGCGACGGGAAGCGCCGCCACGGCGATCAGCAGGACCTGGTCGCGCGTGCCGTAGTGCGCCGCCACCAGGAGCGCGAACAGCGCGACGAAACCGGCCAGCTTGGCCGGATGGGCGCGCGCGGTCATGCGGTAGAGCTCGTCGAGGCAGACGAAGCCGAGCGCCAGCAGCACCGCCGCGAACAGCAGGCCGCCCTCGGTGACGACGAACACCGCGACCGCCAGGGCCGGAATCGCCACGAGCACCCGCGCGCGCAGCTCGGAGCGGCGCCCGCCGGCGCCCGGGCGCGGACTGCGCGGACGCGCGGAAGGCGGGCGGCGGCGCAGCTGACCGGACGCCATCGCGCTCCCGTCACCGGCCGCCGTAGCGGCGGCGGCGGCCGGCGTACTGGGCGAGCGACTCCTCGAAGGCCTGGCGGCTGAAGTCGGGCCACAGCTCGTCGCGGAACACCAGCTCGGAATAGGCCGACTGCCAGAGCAGGTAGTTCGACAGCCGCTGCTCGCCGCTGGTGCGGATGATCAGGTCCGGGTCGTGCATCTCGGGCGCGTAGAGCAGCGCACGGAAGTCGTCCTCGTCGCCGCCGCCGAAGCGGCTCGCGGCGTCGAGGATCTCGGCCCGTCCACCGTAGTTGAACGCGACGTAGAGCGTGATGCGGTCGTTGTGCGCCGTCTCCTCCTGCGCCCAGTCCATCTTGCGCGCGAGCGCGGGCGAGATGCCCTCGCGGCGGCCGATGAAGCGCATCCGCACCCCCTCCTCGCGCAGCTCCGGCGTCTCGGTCTTGATCCGGCGGCTGAACATCCGCATCAGCGCGTTCACCTCGCTAGGCGGGCGCGACCAGTTCTCGGTCGAGAACGAGTACACCGTCAGTTCGCGAACGCCGAGCTCGACCGCGTCGCGCAGGCGCGCCTTGACCGTGTCGGCGCCCGCGTTGTGGCCCGCAGCGATCGAGACACCGTTCTTCCTCGCCCAGCGCCCGTTCCCGTCGGTGATGATCGCGACGTACCGCGGCCGGCCCGCGTCGGCGCCCATCACACCTCGAGGATCTCTGCTTCCTTGCTCTTCAGCACCGCGTCGAGCTCGCCGATGTTCGCGTCCGTCAGCTTCTGCAGGAGGCCCTCGGCGCGATGTTCGTCGTCGGAGCCGATCTCGCCGCCCTCCTTCAGCTCACGCAGGTCGTGGATCACGTCGCGGCGCACGTTGCGGACCGCGACGCGACCCTCCTCGATGATGTGCCGGGCGACCTTGACCAGCTCACGCCGGCGCTCCTCGTTGAACTCGGGGATCACCAGGCGCACGAGCTTGCCGTCGTTGGACGGATTCAGCCCGAGGTCGGACGTGTTGATGGCCTTCTCGATCGCCTTGATCGTGGAGGCGTCGAACGGCTGGATCGTCAGCAGGCGCGCCTCCGGTGCGGAGATGGTCGCGAGCTGGCGCAGCGGCGTCGCGGTGCCGTAGTAGTCCACCTGGATGCGGTCCAGCAGCGCCGGGCTGGCCCGGCCGGTGCGCACCGATCCGAGCTCATGGCCGGTCGCCTCCACCGCCTTGTGCATGCGCTCGCGCGCGTCATCGAGCAGGTCGTCGATCATCGGCGTTGCAGGGAGATCGTGACCATGGCCGGGGGGAGAATAACGGGTTGGGGGTCCGTCGCGCGGGCCTGCATCGCCGCTCCCGCGCGAGCCGCGCAGCGCCGCCGGACGAGCTAGCTCAGCGGCGTCGCGACGAGCGTCCCGACATCCTCGCCGGCGAGGATGCGGCCGATGTTGCGGTCGTCGTCGACGTTGAAGACGCGGATCGGCAGGCGATTCTCCATGCAGAGCGTCAGCGCGGTCGCGTCCATCACCGCCAGCCGCCGCTGGATCGCCTCCATGTGGGTGATCTTCGGAATGAACTCGGCCGTGGGGTCGAGCGCCGGATCGGCGCTGTAGACGCCCTCGACGCCGTTCTTGGCCATCAGGATCACGTCAGCGTGAATCTCGCTCGCCCGCAGCGCCGCCGCCGTGTCGGTCGTGAAGAACGGGTTGCCGGTTCCGGCGGCGAAGATCACGATCCGTCCCTTCTCGAGGTGGCGCATCGCGCGGCGGCGGATGTAGGGCTCGGCCACCTCCTGCACGGTGATCGCCGACTGCACCCGGGTGTAGACGCCCCGCTTCTCCAGCGCGTCCTGGAGAGCCAGCGCGTTCAGCACCGTCGCCAGCATCCCCATGTAGTCGCCGGTCGCGCGATCCATGCCTTCCGCGGCACCCTTCAGGCCGCGGTAGATGTTGCCGCCTCCGGGCACGATCGCGAGCTGCACGCCGGATTCGACGACACCTCCGAGCGCCTCGGCGATCGCCACGACGCGCGCCGGGTCGATGCCGTAGTCGAGCCCGCCCATCAGCGCCTCGCCCGAGAGCTTCAGCAGGACGCGCTTGAAGATGGGCTCGCTCATCCGGCCGCTCAGTCGCCGATCGTGAAGCGCGCGAATCGCCGGATCAACACGTTCTCGCCGGTCGTCGCGGCGACCTGGTGCTGGAGCTCGGCGATCGTCTTGCCCTCGTGCTTGTCGGCGTTGACGTGGGGCTGATCGAGCAGCACGACCTCGCTGTACCACTTCGCGAGCTTGCCCTCGGCGATCTTGGCGCGAATCTCCTCGGGCTTGTCGGCGGCCTCCTGCTCGAAGATCCGCAGCTCGGCGTCGCGGGCCTCGGCGGGGACCTCGTCCTGGGTGACCCAGCGCGGCGCGGCGGCCGCGATGTGCGCGGCGACCTCCTTGGCGAACGCGACGAACTCGGCGTTGCGGGCGACGAAGTCGGTCTCGCAGTCGACCTCGACCAGCACGCCGATCTTGGCGTTGTGGTGGACGTAGGTCTGGATCGTTCCCTCGGAGGCGACACGCTCGCCGCGATCCTCGATCCGCTTGCCCTGCTTGACGCGCAGCAGCTCGATCGCCTTCTCGACGTCGCCGCCGGAGTCGGTGAGCGCTTTCTTGCAGTCCATCATTCCGGCGCCCGTGCGGTCACGGAGCGCCTTGACATCCTTCGCTGAGATCTCAGGCACTGGGTTCCTCTTGTTCAGTGGTGGCCTCCGGTGGAGCGCTCGGCTCCGCCTCGGCTTCGGGTGTCGCGGCTGGAGCGCTCGGCTCCGTCTCGGCCTCGGTGCTCGCGGGCTCGTCCGCCGGCGGCGCAGGGTCCGCGGCCTTGCGACGGCCGAGGCGGCGCGTCCGCTTGGGGGCTTCGGCCGGGGCTTCGGCGGGCGCCTTTGGCTCCGCCTCCGCGTCGGGCGTCGGGGCCGGCGTTTCGGAGGCCTTGGTCTCGGCGTCGGTGGCGGCCGCCTGCGGCTCCTCGGCCTTCGCTTCCGCGTCGGCTGCCGACACCTGGTCCTCGGTCGGGGCCGGCGGCTCCTCGACCGGAGCGGGCTGCTGCTCGGTTGCGGGTGCGGGCGACTCCTCGACGGCTGCGGGCGCCGCCTCCTCGGCCGGCGTGGCAGGGGCCTCGGCCGGCGCGGGCGCCTCCTCGACCGCTGCGGGCGCCTCCTCCTCGGCCGGCGCGGCGGGTGTCTCGGCCTGCGCGGGCGGCTCCTCGACCGCCACTGGTTGTGCCGGCGCAGCGACCGGCGCCGGTTCCACGGCGGCCGCCTCAGGCGACTGTGGCGCGGCAGCGGGCGCAGCGGCAGACGCGGCCTCTGCGGCTGCGCGAGCCGCGGCTGCGGCTGCCTCCGCCTCCTGGGCTGCGGCTGCCGCCGCGGCCTGCTCCGCCTCGCGCCGCGCGCGCTCCTCAGCCTCCCGGCGGGCGCGCTCCTCGGCCTCGGCGCGCAGGCGCTCCTGCTCGGCGCGGTAGATGCCGGCGCCCTCGCCGACCCGCTCGCCGATCGCGCGCGTGATGATTGCGCACGAGCGGATCGCGTCGTCGTTGCCGGGAATCACGAAATCGATGCCGTCGGGGTCGCAGTTCGTGTCGACCAGCCCGATGATGGGAATACGCAGCCGCTGCGCCTCGCGCACGGCGATCGCCTCCGTCTTGAGGTCGATCACGAAGATCGCCGCCGGCGTTCCCTTCATGTTCTTGACGCCGCCGAGGTTCGCCTGCAGCTTGGCGAGATCGGCCTGGGCGGCGAGCCGCTCCCGCGTCGGGAGCAGCGCAAGCTGTCCGTCGGCCTCATAGCGCTCGAGGTCATGCAGTCGCCGGATCCGCTCGCTCATCGTCTGGAAGTTCGTCAGCAGGCCGCCGAGCCAGCGATGGTTGACGTAGGGCATGCCGGTCTCCTCGGCCACCTCGCGCACGGCGTCGCGAGCCTGCTTCTTCGTTCCCACGAACAGCACGGTCCCGCCGCGATGCGCGACGGTGCCCGCAAACTCGCTCGCCTGGTCGAGCAGTCGCTTCGTCTTGAGCAGGTCGATCAGATAGATGCCGTCGCGCTCCCCATGCAGGAAGCGGCGCATCTTCGGGTTCCAGCGGCGCGTCTGATGGCCGAAGTGAACTCCAGCCTCCAGCAGCTCCTTGATTCCTGGCTGAGCCACGGTAGAAGCTCCTTTTTGATGTGATCAGATGCCGCGCGGCGGGCTCTGTGGACCTGAAGCCGGTCGCTCCAGGCAGGACACAGGCCCTCGACGCCGCGCGGGTCGAGTTGGGTTGAGCTTCACATCTTAGTGGCGCCCGGCGCCCGGCAGCTCACCCGTGTCGGGCCACGGCCAGCGCGCGCGCCAGATCAGCGGGCAGAGCGGAGTCGAGCACGAGAGGCTCGTTGCTGAACGGCTGCTCGAGCTCCAGGCGTGCCGCGTGCAGGAACTGTCGCCGCAGCCCGTAGACGCCGGCCGTCCCGTACTCGCGATCGCCGCACACGGGGTGCCCGATCGCCCGGAAATGCGCGCGAATCTGGTGCGTGCGGCCGGTTTCAAGGCGCACGCGCAGCAGCGTGGCGTCCGGCAGGATCTCCTCGAGCGCGAAGTGCGTGCGTGCCTCGCGCGGCTTGTCGGTGTCGATCGACATGCGCGTGCGATCGCGGCGGTCGCGGCCGAGCGGCGCGTCGATCGTCCCGCTGCGCGCCGGCGGGCGGCCTTCGACGAGCGCGAGGTACTCCCGGACGATCCTGCGCGCGGCCAGCGCAGCCTTCAGGCGGCGATGCGCCTCCCCGCTCTTGGCGACCACCAGCAGGCCCGAGGTGTCCTTGTCGAGCCGGTGCACGATCCCGGGCCGCCAGGGATCACCGCCGGCGGCTCCGCGGCGCGCGAGCGCCTCGGAGAGCGTGCCGCCGCGATGCGGTCCCGCGGGGTGCACGACCACGCCGGCCGGCTTCTCGACGACGAGCAGATCGCGGTCCTCGTAGACGACGACGAACTTGGCGAGCTCGGCCGGGTCGTCGCCGGCCACGACCGCCGACTCGGCGACCACGATCGTCTCACCACCGCGCAGGCGGTCGTTCTTGCGCGCCGGCACCCCGTCGCGCGAGACCGCGCCGGCCTCGATCCGTCGCTGCGCCTGCGCCCGTGAGCCGAGGCGCTCGGCGAGGAACTGATCCAGGCGCTCGCCGGCGGCTTCAGGCGGGACGCGCAGCGGTTCCACCACGGGCCACCACCCACAGGAGTGCGATCACACCGAGGGTGATCGCGGTGTCGGCGAGATTGAAGGCGGGCCAGTGCGGGAGCTTGATGAAGTCCGTGACGACGCCGTCGCGCAGCCGATCGATCAGGTTGCCCAGCGCGCCCCCGGCGATCAGCCCGCAGGGAAGCCACATCCAGGGACGCTCCCGCATGCGCGCGAAATATGTCAGCACGACCGCGAGAACCACGGCCGCGACCACGATCACGCCGAGATCGCCGCCCGCGAACAGACTGAAGGCGATACCGCTGTTCTGCGCGCGCACGAGCGTGATTCCCGGCAGCACGTGGCGGCTCGAGCCGAGGGCGATCGAGCTGCGAACCAGCTGCTTGGTGATCTGATCGGCGAGCACGACGACGGCGGCCACGACGGCCGCGCGCCTCGATGCGCGCCCAGCCGCCGTCATCAGCGAATCGCTGTGGCGATCAGCGACCCGGCGACCTGCAGCAGGATGATCGCGAGAATCGGGCTGAAGTCCAGGCCGCCGAACGACGGCAGGACGCGCCGGAAGAGTCGGAGGTAGGGCTCGCACACGTCGCGAAGGAAGCCGAGAACCGCGTCACTGGTGCGCGAATACGGGATCCGCAGCCCGGCCGTGAAGGCGAGGCTCGTGAGTATGTAGGCGAAGATCACGAGCGTGTAGACCCACATCAGGGCCACGACGAAGTCCGCGATCGTGCCGCGGACACCGGAGGCCGCGAGAATCACGTCGCGCTCGGTCCCGCGACCGCGGCGGCGGCGTCGGCGAACGCGCTGCGGAGCCCCGCCTGCTCGAGCGCACGCAGGCCGCGTGCGGTCATGCCGCCGGGCGAGGTGACCGCGCGGCGCACGCCCAGGGTGTCCATCCCGCGCGCCTTCAGCAGCGCCGCTGCGCCGGCCATCGAATCGCCGACCAGCCGAGCCGCCTGCGCGGCGGGAATGCCCTGGGCGACCGCGGCGTCGATCCAGGCCTCGGCGATCAGCGCAAGGTACGCGGGCGCGACGCCGCTCACGGCGGTTGCTGCATCCATCAGCCGCTCCTCGAGCCGCACGACGGACCCGACGCGCTGCAGCAGCTCTTCGACCTTGGGCACCTCGGCGCCACACACGCATGTCACGCCGCAGCGCACCTCGACGGCCGTGTTGGGCATCGAGCGCACGATCTGCGCGTTCTGATAGCTGGCCGCGAGCGCCTCGATTCCGACCCTTCCAAGCAGCGAAAGGACGATCCTCGCGGGCCCAACCTCGGCCGCCACCGATTGCAGCTGATGCGGCTTGTGCGCGAGGACGATCAGATCGGCGCGTTCGCCGAGCTCGCGGTTGGAGGAGACCGCCTCGCCGCCGACCAGAGCAGCCAGCTCGCCGGCGCGCCCCGACCCGTGGTCGGTGAACAGCGCGGGCTCACCCCACCCGAGCGCCAAGGCCCGAGCCATGTTTCCCGACCCGACGAATCCGATGACCATCAGCTCAAGGCTACCGTCCGCCACGCCGCGCGGCTGCTGACAGGTATCCGCGCGACCGACCGATTCCGCAGGTTTCGCGAGGCGAAACCACAGCGTCAGGCCTGATTGAAGAAGCCCTTCTCGATCAGCCGAGCCCGCTCCTCGGCGGACAGCTCGACGTTCCGCGGCGTGAGCATGAAGACCTTGTCGGCGATGCGCTGCATCCCGCCGTCGAGCGCGTAGGTCAAGCCGCTGGCGAAGTCGATCAGGCGCATCACCAGCGGCGTGTCGATGCCCTGCAGGTTGAGGATGACCGGGGTCCCCTCGCGGAACTTGTCGGCGACCTGCTGCGCGTCGTTGAACGACTTCGGGATCACCAGGTGCACGCCGAAGTCCCCGGCCGACCCGCGGGCCGCGCCGGCGCGGCCTCCGGTGACCGAGCGCAGGACGGGGTTGTGCCGTGGCGGCGGAGCGGACTCCTCGTCGTCGGCGAAGATGTCGTCGAACTCGTCACGGCGACGGCGCCCCTGCAGACGGCGCACGTTGGGGCGCTCGCGATAGCGGTCCGCGAGCGCGGCCTCGGGTTGCGCGCGCACGGGCTCGGTGGCGTAGTCGTCGTATTCGTCGGCCTCCTCGGCGAGGCCGAAGTACACGAGCGTGCGATGCCAGGAGTCTCGGAGCGGCATGGCTGGATGTTTCGCTGATTGCGCTTGATTCCCTGCAAGTGAGGACTTTAGCGGACGGCCCAGCTAGAGGAACAGGATCGTGCCGATCCGCACGATAGTTGCCCCTTCCTCGACGGCGACCTCGAAGTCCTGGCTGGTGCCCATCGAGAGCGTCGGCAGCCCACGCTCCCGGGCGAGCGCCGCAAGCGCCGCGAAGTGCGGGCGACTCGCCTGTGCCTCGCCGGTCAGCGGCGGCATCGTCATCAGTCCGACGACCCTCACCGGCGAGCGCGCGATGAACGCGTCGAGCTCCTGCGGCGCGATTCCCGCCTTGCCCGGTTCGCCGCTGACGTTGACCTCGACGAGGATCTCGAACCCTTCGGGCGCGTGGCGCGCCAGCGCGTCCAGCACCGACTGGCTCGCGACCGAGTGGATCAATTCGACGTGCCCGACGATCTGTCTGACCTTGCGCGACTGCAGCGCACCGATGAAGTGCCAGCGCAGCCGCCCGGGAGCGCGCGTGACCTTCTCGAGGAGATCCTGCGCACGGTTCTCGCCGACCAGGGTCACACCCGCCGCCGCGAGCGTCTCGATGTCGTCCGCTGCGACGTACTTGACCGCCACGAGCACCTCCACGTCGCTCGAATCGCGGCCGGCGCGCTCGGCGGCGGCGGCGATCCGCGCGCGCACCGCGGCGAGGTTCGCCGCGACGTTCGCGGCGCTCAGCGCAGCCACGCGAACCCGCCCTGGCGGCCCGTTGCCGCTCCCTCGCGCCGATGCGAGAAGAAGGCGCCCCCGTCGGCGCATATCGTGCACAGCCCGACGTCGTGGATCGTGCCGACGCCGGCTTCCGTCAGCTGGGCCCGCGCGACCGCCTTCAGGTCGAGCATCCGGCCCTGACTCGCGCCGTAGCGGGCAAAGCGCTCGCGCACCTCATCCCCGGTCTCGTAGCAGCATCGGCCCGCCCCGGGCCCGATCACCGCCTCCAGTTCGCCGGCGACGCCGAGCGAGCGCAGCGCCAGCACACCCGCCTGCACGACGCCCTCCGCCAATCCACGCCATCCCGCGTGGACCATCGCGACACCGCCGTCGCCGCCGACGGCGATCGGCAGGCAGTCGGCCACGTGAACCGCGACCGCCACGCCGCCCACGTCGGTCACGACGCCGTCCCCCTCGCCGACTCCCACGTTGTAGCCGTCGAGCGGCTCTTCCAGCGCCACGATCACCGCACCGTGCACCTGGCGCGGCACCGCCACCCCGGGGAGCGCTAGCAGCTCCAGTACGCGTGCCTGAACGACATCGAGCCGCTCGCCGTCGCCACGCGAGCTGACTCGCAGATCGCCGTCGCCGCGCTCGCTGAAGGCAGCCTCCCAGGCGGGAAAGCTGAGGCGGAGCACCTAGTCGCCCACCTGATCGTGCTCGAGCGCATAGGCCAGCTCGGCCTCGCGGCCGCCCGTCAACTGGCCGTCGAGCTTGGCCGCCAGTGCGCGCGCCAGTCGCCGCCCGATGTGCGGCCCCTCGCTCAGGCCGGCGGCGATCAAATCGTCGCCACCGATCTCCAGGCGAACGTGGCGAAGCTCCTCGATCCAGCGTCGTGCCGCCTCGCGCCCGCCGCGCCCGCCGGCGACAGCTACGGCCTCGACCGGCACGGCGTGCCAGGCGCGCCAGAGCCCGCTCGGCGTGGTGTCGGCGGGTACGCGGGCTCCGTGACAGGCGAGCACGATTTCACGCTCGCGCACCGTCAGCTCCAGTCCCCCCAGCCACGGTTCCTCGGCGGTGACCGCGCCGAGGGTGAGCATCGCACGGTCGGATTCCGGCGGCGCCAGATCGAGCGCGAGCTCGACCACCGCGCGGTCGATCGCGATCGGGAGCTTGTCCCGTAGGCGTTCCAGCACGCCGAGCGGGTCCCCTTCGGTCAGCACGAGGCGCAGCTCGCCGCCGAGGCGCCCGCCGCTAAGCGTGCGCAGGTCGGCTGCCTCGGCGAGCTCGGCGGTGCGCGGCTCGACCGCGAACCCGAGCCGTTGGGCGTAGCGAGCGAGCCGCATCAGACGCGTCGGGTCGTCGATGAAGCTGGCCTCGTGCAGCACGCGCAGCCGCCGCGCCGCGAGGTCCTCGAGCGCGCAGTCGGCGGCGAGAAGCCCCCCTTCGGCGACGGTCACGGCGATCGCGTTGACGGTGAAGTCGCGGCGCGAGAGGTCCTCCTCGATGGTGGCCGGCTCGACCTCCGGCAGCGCTCCCGGCACGCGGTAGCGCTCGCGCCGCGCCATCGCCAGGTCGATCCGCCAGTTCGCGCCGCTCGCGGTCGCGGTTCCGAACGGCTCATGCACGACGAGCTCGCCTCCCAGCTCGCGGGCGAAGGCAACCGCGTCCCCCTCGACGACGAGGTCGAGCTCACGCGGCTCGACGCCCAGCCAGACGTCGCGCACGAAGCCTCCGACCACTGCGACGCGCCCCTCGCCGACCGGCAGCGGCGGGTAGCGCGCCAAGGCTGCGAGCACCGCGGCCGGGTCGAACGCGCTCCCGCTCATCAGCGGCGCACGGCGATCCCGGCGTCGGCGAGGTGGGCCTTGGCCTGCTCGATCGTGAACTGGTCGTAGTGGAAGATGGAGGCGCAGAGCACCGCGTCGGCGCCCGCGGCCAGCGCGTCAACCAGATGCTCGAGCGTTCCCGCCCCGCCGGAGGCGATCACGGGAACGCCGACCGCGGCGGCGACGGTGCGTGTGAGCGCGAGGTCGTAGCCGTCGTTGGTGCCGTCGCGGTCCATGCTCGTGAGCAGGATCTCCCCCGCGCCGCGTTCGACGCCCTCGCGCGCCCAGCTGAGCGCGTTGTGATCGGTCTCGGTGCGTCCGCCGCGCACGTGCACCCCCCAGGTGCCGTCCTCGCGGGCCTTGGCGTCGATCGCCAGCACCACGCACTGCGCTCCGAACTGCTCCGCCAGCTCGTCGAGCAGAGCGGGGCGCGCCACGGCGGCGCTGTTGACCGCGACCTTGTCGGCGCCGGCGTCGAGCACGGCCTGGGCGTCTGCGACGGATCGGATGCCGCCGCCGATCGTGAACGGTACGAACACGTCGTTGGCGGTGCGCCGCGCCAGCTCGACGATCGTGGCGCGCTTCTCGTGGGTCGCTGTGATGTCGAGGAACACGAGCTCGTCGGCGCCGCCGCGGTCGTAGAACGCCGCCAGCTCGACCGGGTCGCCGGCGTCCCGCAGCTCGACGAAGCGCGTGCCCTTGACGACGCGCCCGGCGTCGACGTCCAGGCACGGGATCACGCGCTTCAGGTGCACAGGATCGCCTGCGCCTGCGCGACGCTGAAGCGCCGTTCGTAGAGTGCCTTGCCCGCGATCACGCCCGCCAGACGCGGGAGGCCGAGGCGCACGAGCGCCTCAAGGTCCGCCAGCGAGCCGACGCCGCCGGAGTAGATCAGCTCCCCTTCGGCCGCATCGCCGACACGCGCAACGGCGTCGAGATCCAGGCCCCCCAGCATCCCGTCGCGGTCGACGTCGGTGTAGATGAGGTTGCGAACCCCCCGCTCGACGAGCCCACGCACGGCCTCGACCGCGTCCAGCGAGCCGGTTCGGGTCCAACCGGCGGTTGACACGTTGCCGCCGCGCACGTCGACGGAGACCACGATCCGCTCGCCGTGCGCTGCGAGCGCCGCGGCCAGCAGCGCCTGGTCCGTGAACGCGGCGGTCCCGAGGACGATCCGCTGCGCTCCCGCCGCGAGCGCATCCGAGATTGCGGCCGCCGACCGCAGTCCACCGCCCAGCTGGATCGGCAGGCCGGTCTCGGCTGCGATCCGCTCGACGTGGTGGAGGTTGACCGGAGATCCGGCCCGCGCGCCGTCGAGGTCGACGACGTGCAGGCGCGTGGCGCCCGCCGCGGCCCAGCCCCGCGCCGCGTCAAGCGGATCCGCGGCGTACTCGGTGCGCTGATCGAAGTCCCCCTGCACGAGGCGCACCGCGTGGCCGTCGAGGATGTCGATCGCCGGATAGAGGATCACGCGCCGCCGCCCGTGGCGACCACCCAGTTGGCGAGCAGCCGCAGACCGTCGTGTGAGGACTTCTCGGGGTGAAACTGAACGCCGAGGAACGATCCGTGCACCACGACCGAGGCGAAGCGCTCGCCGTACTCGGCGCTGCCGAGCACGTCCTCAGGCTCCTCCGGTACCGCGACGAAGCTGTGCACGTGGTAGAAGACGGCCGCTTCGCCGAGACCCTCGAGCACCGCCGCCGGACGCTCCCAGCGAACCTCGTTCCAGCCGATCTGCGGCGCCTTCAGCTGCCCGGTCGCCAGCGTCCGCACCTCGCCGGGCACCACCGACAGCCCGTCGGAGCCACCCAGCTCACTCGACCGATCGAAGAACAGGTGCATGCCGAGACAGATCCCGAGCGTCGGCACGCCCGCCTGCGCGCGCTCGACCAGGAAACTGTCGAGCTCGAGCGCCCGAAGGCGCTCCATCGCCTTGGGGAAGGCGCCGACGCCCGGCACGACCAAGGCGTCGGCGCGCGAGAGCGCAGCCGGGTCGGAGCTGACCAGCACGCTTGCACCGACGTGCTCGAGCGCCTTCTCAACCGAGCGGCGGTTGCCCATCCCGTAGTCGACGAGGCCGATCACCGCCGAGCGGTGGCGGGCGCCCGCGGACCGCGGCGCCCGCGCGACCCGGAGACCTCCACCTACAACACCCCCTTGGTGCTCGGCACGCCCGTCTCGGTGGGGTCGATCGCGACCGCGGCGCGCAGGGCACGCGCGAACGCCTTGAACGCCGCCTCGATCATGTGGTGCGCGTTGCCCGCGGCCTGGATCTCGAGGTGCACGGTGAGCTTGGCGTTGTTGACGACGGCGCGGAAGAACTCCTCGAGCAGCTCGTGATCGAAGCCGCCGGTCGAGCCGGCAGGCAGGTCTGCGACCAGCCTCAGGTACGGACGGCCGGAGATGTCGATCGCGCAGAGCGCGCGAGCCTCGTCCATCGGCACAGTCGCGTCGCCGTAGCGGTAGATGCCGGCGCGCTCGCCGAGCGCCTGGTCGAGCGCCTGCCCGAGCACGATGCCCGTGTCCTCGACCGTGTGGTGCCCCCCGGTCTCGAGGTCGCCACTGACCTCGACGTCGAGGTCGAGCCGCCCGTGACGCGCGAGCAGGTCGAGCATGTGGTCGAGGAAGCCGACGCCCGTCTCGCGCGTGCCGGCCCCGCTGCCATCGAGCGCGAGACGCAGCGAAACACTCGTCTCGCGCGTCGCGCGGGTTATCTGTGCTTCGCGGCTCACGGGTCTTGATTCTCCACGAAGTCGGGGACGCGGGCCCGCATCGACTCGGCGTGGGCGTCGAAGCCCTCCGCGCGCGCGATCGGCAGGCCCGCCCGCACGAGCACGTCGAGGGTCGTGTGGCTGACGTGCAGCTCGGTCATCTGGCGGCAAAAGTGACGCGGACCGAGCGCCGAGGCAAACCGCGCCGAGCCGCCGGTCGGCAGGATGTGGTTGGACCCGGCGACATAGTCGCCGAACGCGGTCGCGCTCGGCCAGCCGACGAACACGCAGCCGGCTGAGCGCACGCGCGGTGCGAGCGTCTCGGCGCCCGCCCCGATCAGCTCGAGATGCTCGGGCGCGAAGGCGTTCGCGAAATCCAGGCCGTGTTCGAGCGAGCCGGCCTGCACGAGCACGAACGGGGCCGTCTGGCCGGACCAGAGCGCGCGCAGGTCGAGCTCCAGCGCGTCCAGCAGCGCGGCGTCCGGTGCGACCGCGACCACGAGGCTCGCCTCGCCGTGCTCGCCCTGAGCCAGCAGGTCATGGGCGACGAGACGCACCGACCCGGCGTCGGAGGCGTCGAACAGCACCAAGACGTCGCTCGGGCCGGCAAAGCCATCGATGCCGACACGACCGGACAGCTGCCGCTTTGCCTCCTGCACGTAGAGGTTGCCCGGGCCGACGATCACATCGACCGCCGCAACGGTCTCGGTGCCGTGCGCGAGCGCCGCGATCGCCTGAGCTCCACCCATGCGTTGGACCTCGCTGACGCCGACGAGCTCGCAGGCTGCGAGCGTGACCGGATCGACCGGAGGTGGGGTCGCCACGACGACGTCGCCGACACCGGCCGCGCGCGCCGCGACCGCCCCCATCACGACGGTGCTCGGGTAGGGCGCGCGGCCGCCGGGAACGTAGACCGCGGCACGCGCCACCGGCACCTCGCGCAGCAGCACGCGCTGACCCTGCGCAAGCGTCACCTCCCGGTCGTCAGCGGCCGCCGCCCAGCAGACCTCGGCGACGTTGGCGATCGCAATCTCGAGGCCGGCGCGCACGGCCGGGTCAAGCGCCGCGAGCGCCTGTCCGAGCTCCTCTGGCGCGACCCGTTGCGGCGGCGGGGGATCGGCGTCGAAGCGCGCCGTGTACCGGCTCACCGCGACGTCTCCCTCGGTCGCGACGGCCTCGATGATCTCCGCAACGGCTGCGGCCACAGACGGCGCCTGCGGCGCCAGCGCGCGAATCTCGGCCACCAGGTCCGCCGGCGCCCCGAGCTCGTGGCGTTCAAGCAGCACCGGAGCGCTCCATCAGCTCGTCGATCGCCGCGGCCTTGAGCTTGTGCGCGACCGGATTGGCGATCAGCCGTGCCGTGCAGGTTGCGATCGTCTCGCGGACGACGAGGTTGTTCTCGCGCAGCGTCGTGCCGGTCGCGGTGAGGTCGACGATCGCATCGACGAGACCCGTCAGCGGGGCCAGCTCGACGGACCCCTTGACCTCGATGATCTCGACCTGGCGGCCGGTCCGTTCGAAGTGCGCCGCCGCGACGCGCGGGTACTTGGTTGCGATGCGGATCACGCCGAGCCGCCGCAGCGCCTCGGTGGCGCGATCGGGACCAGCGACCGACGCCACGACCATCGTGCAGCGACCGAACCCGAGATCGCGCAGCTCGTAGACGTCGCGGCCCGAACCGCCGAGGGTCGGATCGCCCTGCTCCATCAGCACGTCCTTGCCCGTTATGCCGATGTCCGCGGCGCCTGCGGCGACATACGTCGGCACGTCGGACGGGCGCATCGTGATCAGGCCGACATCCTCGAACAGCAGCCGGCGGTCATTCGTGCGCACCTCGCCGGTGGCGACGCCCAGCCGCTCGAGCCAGTTCAGCGTCTCATCGAACAGTGCTCCGCGAGGCACCGCGATCGTCAGGCCGTTGGCGCTCATCGGGCCGCCGCCTCGCCAAGGC
The DNA here is from genome assembly GCA_963830975.1 of uncultured Solirubrobacterales bacterium. Lineage (GTDB taxonomy): Bacteria > Actinomycetota > Thermoleophilia > Solirubrobacterales > Solirubrobacteraceae > Palsa-513. The sequence continues at coordinate 1,103,520 of CAWHOI010000004.1, read as the reverse complement.
GCTCCTCGGCGGCGAGCGCCTGGTGGAGCTTCTCGACCTCCAGCGCGAAGCCGACCGCGGGCAGCTCCCGGCCGAACTGGCCGAGCAGGTGGTCGTAGCGGCCGCCCCCGCCGATCGGCATGCCGACCGCGGGGTCGTAGACCTCGAACACGGCGCCCGTGTAGTAGCCGGGGGCACGCGAGAGCCCGAGATCGAAGATCACGCGCTCGGCGACGTCGGGGGCAAGCAACTCGTGGATCAGGCGCAGTCCGGCGACGGCGTCCGCCACCGGTCCCGGGGGGCCGTGCAGGATGTCCGGGCCGCCGCGCGACTGGGGCACGCGCAGCAGCAGCTCGATCGAGCGATCGTCGATCTCCAGCTCGGCGAGCGCGCTCTCCAGCCCGACGAAGTCTCCGTGGCCGAGTTCGGCGAGCAGGCGTTCACGCCGCTGCTCCGGCACCGCGAGGGCATCCATCAGCGCCGGGTAGAGCGCTGCATCGCCGATGCCGACGCGGTAGCGCGCAAGGCCGGCGTGGTCGAGCGCGCGGCAGAGCACAGACACGGCCTCCGCCGTGCCGGCGGGCGCAGCGGAGCCGATCAGCTCGATGCCGGCCTGCAGGAACTCGCGCGGCTGGCCTCGCTGGGGGCGGACTCCTCGATAGCAGTGAGCGAAGTAGGCGAATCGCAGCGGCGGGTCGCTGCCCTGGTAGCGCGAGCCGACCAGGCGCGCGATCGGGACGGTCATGTCCGAGCGCAGCACGAGCACCTCGCCGTTCTCGTCGAACACGCGGTAGGCGGGCCTGGCGCCGCCGAGCGCCCCGCGCGTCAGCACAGCCTCGTACTCCAGCGCGGGCGTGGAGATCTCGCCGTAGCCGGCGTCGGCGAACACGGAGCGCAGGCGCTCGGTGAGCGTGCGCAGTTCGCCCATCTCGTCGGGCAGGACGTCGCGCGTGCCGCTTGGGATCGGGAGGATCATCGGTGAGGCACGGTAGCGGAAGGGCCGCCACCGAAGAGGGCGCGTTTCTAGCCGACGGCCCGGCCGGCGAGCGGGCGCTCGGACGGGCGCTGCGGCGACGGTGGCTCCGGCGGCGCCTGCGCGGGGACCGCCTCGACGAGACCCCGCGCGCGCGGCCTGCGCACGCGCAGATGCTCAGCGACGAAATAGGAGCCGAGCACCACGGCGATCGCGACCGCCTGAGCGGCGATCGTCTCGACGTTCGGGAAGATCGAGAACCACGTGCCCATCCAGCCGGGCAGATGCACGCCGATCGCTGTGGTGCCGATCCAACCGGCCAGCTGCATCTCGTTGACCTCCTCGCCGACCATCACGAGCAGGACGACGCACAGCATCGCTCCGGTGATCACAAGCAGCCGCCGGTAGGGCAGACGCTGGTGCAGACCGAACGTCAGCACGCCGACCGCGCCGGTGGCGAGAAGGCCGAGCGTGACGCCTTCGAGCACGACGCTGGAACCGAAGTGGACACGCAGCGTCTGCAGGAACAGGACGACCTCGAAGCCCTCCCGGTAGACCGACGTGAAGCCGAGCAGCGCGAACCCGAGCATCAAGCGCCGCACGTTCGCGGATTCCACGCCGGCGGAGCCGAGCAGCAAACGGCGCCGCTTGTGGTGATGGGCGATCCATCCGGTCCAGTACATCCGGTGGAAGAACCAGTTCATCACGACGAGGAGAACGACGATCGCCGGAATCCCGGTGGCGGCCTGCACGTCGAGCTCCTGGCCCCCCACCACGCCGATCAGCCAGATCGCCAGGAACCAGGTGCCGACGCTCGCCAGCAGAGCGACAGCGCCACCGGCCGCGACGGGCCGCCGGTACACACGGTTTGCACCCAGGAAGCTGGCGGTCACCGCCGCCAGCACGAGGATCGTCTCGAGTCCCTCCCGGAAGACGAGGATCGCGCTGTTGACCACGGCGGTCGTGCGGCTGACCTGGACGTGGGCCGCGGCCAGCGCTGCGGGATCGGCCGTGCCGCCCGCAGCGTGCCAGCCGAGGATCACGGTGGCGGCCGCGATCGCCAGGACCACGAGCGTCCAGACGTAGAGGAAGACCCGCGAGCGGGCGCGGTCTTCTGTCGAGACGGAGTCCAGACTCCGCGGGGGGCGGTTGGGGTGCACGTGAGCCGTCGTTGGAGTGGCTTCCGGACGACGGAGGCGTCCCCGGAGTTAGGGAACCCTAACAGGCGCTATCCGCCGTCGCACGCGACGGTCCTGCCGCGGCGAGCGGCCTACGCTTCGGCTGCGCTCCGCGACTCGCGCTCGATCTGGGTCGTGGACTCGCGTTCGATCTGAGCCCCCAGGGCCCGCAGGCGCTCGTCGATGCGCTCGTAGCCGCGGTCGATCTGCGACACGTTGCCGATTTCGCTTCGTCCCTCGGCACAGAGCGCCGCGATCAGCATCGCCATGCCGGCGCGGATGTCTGGCGACTCCAGGCGCTCGCCGTGAAGCCGTCGCGGTCCGGTGACGATCGCGCGATGCGGGTCGCAGAGCACGATGTCGGCGCCCATCGTCGCCAGCTTGTCGGTGAAGATCAGGCGGCTTTCGAACATCCATTCGTGGATCAGCACCGACCCCTCGGCCTGGGTTGCCAGCGCAACCGCCACGCTCGTCAGGTCGGCCGGGAAAGCCGGCCACGGCCCGTCCATCACCTTGCGCTTGTAGCCGCCGTGGTCTGCCTTGACGCGCAGCCGCTGGCCGCCCGGGATGAGGATGTCGTTGCCGTCGAACTCGCTGTGCAGCCCGAGTTGCTCGAACACCAGGCAGATCATCCGCAGGTCGTCCGGGATCGTGTCCGTGATGCGAAGCTCGCCCCCGGTCACGCCCGCGAGCGCCATGAAGCTGCCGATCTCGATGTGGTCGGGACCGATCTCGTGCGTGGCTCCGTCGAGCCGCTCGGCGCCTTCGACGGTGATCAGGTTCGAGCCGATGCCATGGATCCGCGCTCCCATCTTGACGAGCAGGCGGGCGAGGTCCTGCACGTGCGGCTCGCACGCCGCGTTGTGAACCACCGTCGTCCCCGGCGTCAGCGCGGCGGCCATCAACACATTCTCCGTGGCCATCACGGAGGGCTCGTCCATGAACACGTCAGCCGCTCGCAGACCGTGTTCGGCGTGCAGCACGAACGCGCGGTCGTGGTGACAGACGGCACCCAGCGCCTCGAACGCATCGATGTGAGGATCGAGACGCCGGCGGCCGATGAAATCGCCGCCTGGCGGCGGCATCTCGGCGCGACCGAAGCGCGCGAGCAGCGGGCCGGCGAGCAGGAAGGACGCGCGGATCCGCTCGCCGAGCGACGGATCGACCGCGCTCGCGTCGACATCCGCGCCGCAGAGCGTCAGCTCGTTGTCGCCGTGCCAGCGCACATCGACGCCGAGCCCGGCGAGGATCTCGAGCATCGCGTCGACGTCGCGGATGCGGGGCACGTTGCCCAGCGTCAGTTCGGCGTCGGTGAGCACCGACGCAGCCAGGATCGCCAGCGCACCGTTCTTGTTGCCCGCGGGCACGACCGTTCCGCAGAGCGGCGTGCCGCCGTGAATGACGAACTTCTCCATCGCTGGTGCCCGCGAGCAAGCCTACACCCAAGCCTCGCGGCAGCCCGTCCGGGCCGACCCACGCGGGTCGCGTGACCGGAGACGAACAGGCGTTCTGCAAGCAGCGTTGCAGTTGAACGTAGCGTTCCGGGCTCTACAGCGCCGGTTTCTGGTTTATCGGCGGCCAAGGGCCGCCCGAATTTCGCAGTTCCGTCCGAGCCCGCATGCACCATACGAACACATGTTCTGGCGCACCTCACACCCGAAGTCCCCACTCCGCGCCGTGCACCGCGCGCGTGATCTCGCTCGTGCCGCCCTGCTTCTCGAGCTGCCGTTCGAGGAAGCCCACGAGCTCGTCGCGGCGCGCGCGTTCCACCCGCACCACCGTCCTCCGCTGCGTCGGCCGTCGGCGCCGCGGCGTCCGGGAGCGGTCCTGGCACGTCCGCAGCACTGCATCACACCGCTGGTCCGGTCGGCGCCCTGCAGCAGTGAGCTCGCAGGTCGTCGCTGACGCTGGGAGGCAGGCCGGCAAAACCGCACCCCGCCGGGGCTCTGCAGCTACGGGAGTCCCGGCGAAAGGGGTGTCGGCGGGCGCACGACTGTGCCGGCACGGCCTGGTCTGAACAGCAGCGGGCCCCGCATCGCTGCGGGGCCCGCGCTCAAGTAAACCGGCGGCGACCTACTCTCCCAGGCTCTTGCGAGCCAAGTACCATCGGCGCTGAGGGGCTTAACTGCTCTGTTCGGAATGGGAAGAGGTGTTTCCCCCTCGCCATAGCCACCGGAAATCGCGAGAGACACCGCCTCGGCGATCCTTCAAAACTGCACAGCGCCACTCAAGTCGGGGCATCACAAAGTTATCCGTCAAGCCCTCGACCGATTAGTACCAGTCTCCTCCGGGCGTTGCCGCCCTTCCAGAGCTGGCCTATCAACCTGGTGGTCTACCAGGGGTCTTACTCCCTCATGGGGATGGGAGAGCTCATCTCGAGGTTGGCTTCCCGCTTAGATGCTTTCAGCGGTTATCCAATCCAGACGTAGCTAATCTGCGATGCCGTTGGCACGACAACAGATACACCAGAGGTCTGTTCATCCCGGTCCTCTCGTACTAGGGACAACTCCTCTCAACTCTCCAACGCCCACGGCAGATAGGGACCGAACTGTCTTGCGACGTTCTGAACCCAGCTCGCGTACCGCTTTAATGGGCGAACAGCCCAACCCTTGGGACCTACTCCAGCCCCAGGATGCGACGAGCCGACATCGAGGTGCCAAACCGGGCCGTCGATGTGAACTCTTGGGCCCGATAAGCCTGTTATCCCCGGAGTACCTTTTATCCGTTGAGCGACGGCACTTCCACTTGCTACCGCCGGATCACTAAGACCTGCTTTCGCACCTGCTCGACCTGTCGGTCTCGCAGTCAAGCTCCCTTGCTGCCTTTACACTCTACGCACGATTTCCAACCGTGCTGAGGGAACCTTTGTGCGCCTCCGTTACATTTTGGGAGGCGACCGCCCCAGTCAAACTACCCGCCTGGCACTGTTCACCGCCCGGATTCACGGAACGGTGTTAGAAATCCAATACACCAAGGGTGGTATCTCAAGGTTGGCTCCACCCCAGCCGCAGCCGGGGCTTCAAAGCCTCCCACCTATCCTGAGCGAAGTGCACCGAATCCCAATACCAAGTTGTAGTAAAGGTTCACGGGGTCTTTCCGTCTAGCCGCGGGTACTCGGCATCTTCACCGAGACTGCAATTTCACCGAGCCCATCGTTGAGACAGCGCTGAAGTCGTTACGCCATTCGTGCAGGTCGGAACTTACCCGACAAGGAATTTCGCTACCTTAGGACCGTTATAGTTACGGCCGCCGTTTACCGGGGCTTAGCTTCAATGCTTTGGGTCAAGCCCTAACATCTCCACGTAACCTTCCGGCACCGGGCAGGCGTCAGCCCCTATACGTCGTCTTTCGACTTAGCAGAGACCTGTGTTTTTGGTAAACAGTCGCTCCAGCCATTTCACTGCGGCCCCCTCGAGTTCCGTCAGCAAGTGACTTCGCTCTACTGGGGCGCCCCTTATCCCGAAGTTACGGGGCCATTTTGCCGAGTTCCTTAACGATGGTTATCTCGATCACCTTAGTATTCTCTACTTGTCCACCTGTGTCGGTTTTGGTACGGGCGCGCGAGTCCTCCCTAGGAGCTTTTCTTGGAGGCATGGCGTCAGGGACTCGCCGGCTCTAAAGCCAGCTGGCATCGCGCCTCAGGTTATGCGGTCCCGGATTTGCCTAGGACCACCCCTACACGCTTACCCCAGGGCGACCATCGCCTGGGTTCCCTTAGCCGTCCTCGTCCCTCCATCGGTCAAACGGACTCGACGCGGTACAGGAATATCAACCTGTTGGCCATCGACTACGCCTTTCGGCCTCGCCTTAGGACCCGACTAACCCTGGGAAGACGAACTTTACCCAGGAAACCTTGGACAATCGGTGGAGGGGATTCTCACCCCTCTTTCGTTACTCATGCCGGCATTCTCACTTCCCATGCCTCCACGACTGGCTTCCGCCGCCGCTTCGCTGGCATGGGAACGCTCTCCTACCGCGCGATCGGACCGAAGTCCTCACGCACCCGCAGCTTCGGTGTCTAGCTTGAGCCCCGTTACATTATCCGCGCCCGAACACTTGACCAGTGAGCTGTTACGCACTCTTTCAAGGGTGGCTGCCTCTAAGCCAACCTCCTGGTTGTCTATGCATCCAGACATCGTTTACCACTTAGCTAGAACTTGGGGACCTTAGCTGGCGGTCTGGGCTGTTTCCCTTTTGACGCTGAAGTTTATCCCCCAGCAACTGACTCCCGGAGTAGACGTCGTGGTCTTCGGAGTTTGCATGAAGTCGGTAACCTGGTAGGGCCCCTAGTCCAAACAGTGCTCTACGGCCACGACGTAATTTATCCGAGGCTATACCTAAATATATTTCGGAGAGAACCAGATATCACTGAGCTTGATTAGCCTTTCACTCCGACCCACAGGTCATCCGCCCAGTTTTCAACCTAGGTCGGTTCGGCCCTCCACGAGGTCTTACCCCCGCTTCAGCCTGCCCATGGGTAGCTCGCTCAGTTTCGGGTCTACCGCCTACGACTGTGTCGCCCTATTAGGACTCGCTTTCGCTACGGCTCCGCTCATCGCTTAACCTTGCCGCAGACGAGTAACTCGCCGGCTCGTTATGCAAAAAGCACGCGGTCACAGGACAAGCCTGCTCCCACCGCTTGTAGGCACGCGGTTTCAGGTACTATTTCACTCCCCTTCCGGGGTACTTTTCACCTTTCCCTCACGGTACTAGTCCGCTATCGGTCACTAAGGAGTACTTAGCCTTGGAGGGTGGTCCCCCCAGATTCAGTCCGCGTTTCACGTGTGCGGACCTACTCAGGAACGCTTGACGGAAGATCGTGCAGTTTCGTCTACGGGACGATTGCCCTCTGTGGTGCGCGGTTCCACGCGCTTCGACTACCACACGATTTTGTAACTTCCGCCGGACCGGCCACGGCCCGGAACAAACGCCCTACAACCCCCGACGCGCAACGCGTGGCCGCTTGCACGCGCCGGGTTTGGGCTGATCCCTTTTCGCTCGCCACTACTCAGGGAGTCTCGGTTGATTTCCTTTCCTCAGGGTACTGAGATGTTTCACTTCCCCTGCTTGCCTTCCGCCGGCCTATGTGTTCAGCCGGGGATAACGCCGCATTACCGGCGTTGGGTTTCCCCATTCGGGAATCCGCGGGTCATAGGCTGTTCAGCGCCTCACCGCGGCTTATCGCAGCCGTCCACGCCCTTCATCGACTCTTAGTGCCAAGGCATCCACCACGTGCCCTTACTATCTTGACGGTGATCGAACCAAATGGTTCGGTGATACCCGTTGTTGATTGCGATCGCGATTGCTCGCGACCGCTGTGGCTACTGTGCAGTTTTCAAGGATCGCCGGAGGCGTACGCTCGCCGTTGACGGCGCCCCGCTCGCGGCATGCGCGACGGAGCACCCGGCTCGCGCCGGTCTCTCAAAGCTCAACAGCATGCCGGGGCCCGCGGGCCGTGCGCCTCAAGAGTGGCGCCCGGTCAACAGTCGGTCCGGTCCGGTTCGGTCGACGTGCTAGGCCCGACGGTCGCTCGGGCGTCCCGGGATGGGACGCCGGCTCCGCCGGGGCGCCTTGCGGCGCTCCCTAGAAAGGAGGTGATCCAGCCGCAGCTTCCGCTACGGCTACCTTGTTACGACTTCACCCCAGTCACGAGCCCCACCGTCGACGGCTCCCTCCCTTGCGGGTTAGGCCACCGGCTTCGGGTGTTGCTCACTCCCGTGGTGTGACGGGCGGTGTGTACAAGGCCCGGGAACGTATTCACCGTGGCAGTGCTGATCCACGATTACTAGCAACTCCGCCTTCATGCAGGCGAGTTTCAGCCTGCAATCCGAACCGAGACGCGCTTTAAGGGATTCGCTCCACCTCGCGGTATCGCAACCCTTTGTACGCGCCAATGTAGCACGTGTGTAGCCCTGGACATAAGGGGCATGATGACTTGACCTCATCCCCGCCTTCCTCCGGTTTGTCACCGGCAGTCTCGCATGAGTCCCCAACTAAATGCTGGCAACATGCGACGGGGGTTGCGCTCGTTGCGGGACTTAACCCAACATCTCACGACACGAGCTGACGACAGCCATGCACCACCTGTGAGAGTGCCCCGAAGGGAAACCGTGTTTCCACGGCGGTCACTCACATGTCAAGCCCAGGTAAGGTTCTTCGCGTTGCGTCGAATTAAACCACATGCTCCGCTGCTTGTGCGGGCCCCCGTCAATTCCTTTGAGTTTTAGCCTTGCGGCCGTACTCCCCAGGCGGGGCACTTAATGCGTTAGCTTCGGCACGGGAGGAGTCGACACCTCCCGCACCTAGTGCCCATCGTTTACAGCGTGGACTACCAGGGTATCTAATCCTGTTTGCTCCCCACGCTTTCGCGTCTCAGCGTCAGTACCGTCCCAGCGAGCTGCCTTCGCCATTGGTGTTCCTCCTGATATCTGCGCATTTCACCGCTACACCAGGAATTCCACTCGCCTCTTCCGGACTCTAGCCCGACAGTATCCACCGGCCTCCCAGGGTTGAGCCCTGGACTTTTACAGCGGACTGATCGGGCCGCCTACACGCTCTTTACGCCCAATGATTCCGGACAACGCTTGCACCCTACGTATTACCGCGGCTGCTGGCACGTAGTTAGCCGGTGCTTCTTGTGAAGGTACCGTCACTCCGGTCGGCTATTTACCGACGGAGCTTCGTCCCAACTGAAAGGGGTTTACAACCCGAAAGCCTTCTTCCCCCACGCGGCGTTGCTGCGTCACGCTTTCGCGCATTGCGCAAGATTCCCTACTGCTGCCTCCCGTAGGAGTCTGGGCCGTGTCTCAGTCCCAGTGTGGCTGATCGTCCTCTCAGACCAGCTACCCATCGTCGCCTTGGTAGGCCATTACCCCACCAACTAGCTAATGGGCCGCGGGCCCATCCCGATGCGGAGGCCGAAGCTTCCTTTCCACCTGGCCATTACGACCAGGAGCACATTTGGTATTAGCCCGAGTTTCCTCGGGTTGTCCCAATCATCGGGGCAGGTAACCCACGTGTTACTCACCCGTTCGCGGCTTTGCCCCAGGCCGAAGCCTGGTTCGTCGCTCCACTTGCATGTATGAGGCACGCCGCCAGCGTTCGTCCTGAGCCAGGATCAAACTCTCCGTGAAGAGAGTCGTCATGGTGGTTCGAGGCCTATACACATGGGCACTCGACCATGACAGGGGTACTTCTATTCTTGACTCGTGCCGCGGCCGCACGCGAAAGCGCGGTCGACCGCGGGTCGAACCTGGACGCACACCAGATCGGCCGAAGCCGGTCTCGGTGCGCATGCTGTTGAGTTTTCAAAGACCGCCGCGCCATCCGTCGTCGGGGGACTCCCAACGCAGCACGCGAGGCAGGCGCACGCGGCGCCCGCCGGACGAACGGGGAACTATAGCGCCCCGGGCAGGGTGACGTCAGCCGGCGCCGCGTGCCAGACGCACGAAACGGCGCTTGCCGACGCGCAGAACGCGCCCGTCCACGAGCTCCGCCGCGAGATCCAGCGCGTCTACCGGAGCGTCGTCGAGCGAGACGGCGCCCTGGTCGATCAGCCGCCGCGCTTCCGAGGTCGAGAGGCCGAACACCGCGGCGATCAGCGCCGGCAGGTGGACCGACCCGTCAGGGGCGCTGAACTCGGCCGTCGGAATCTCGCTGGGCTGCCCGCCGGCCCGCTGCACGCGGTCCCACTCGGCGGCGACGTCGGCTGCAGCCTCGTCGCCGTGGTAGATCGCCGTCAGCTCGTGCGCAAGTTCTCGCTTGGCGCTCAGCGGATCCGCGCCCGGCGGCAGCGGGCGGGCCAGCAGCAGCAAATACCACTGCTCGAGCGCGCTGTCGGGGATCGACATCGTGCGTCCGTAGATCTCGCTCGGCTCGTCGGTCACGCCGATCTGGTTGCCGAGCGACTTCGACATCTTCTCCCTCCCGTCGATTCCGACCAGCAGCGGCATCGTCATCACCGCCTGCTCGGGCTGGCCGTAGGCGCGCTGGATGTCGCGCCCGAGCAGCAGGTTGAAGGTCTGGTCGGTCCCCCCCAGCTCGACGTCGGCGCGGACGGCCACCGAGTCGTAGCCCTGCATCAGGGGGTAGAGCAGCTCGAGCATCGAGACGGGCTCCCCCCGCGCGCGTCGCTTGGCGAAGTCGTCGCGCTCGAGCAACTGGCCGACCGTCGTCGTGCGCACGAGTGCGAGCAGCTCGTCCATGCCCATGTCGAGCCATTCGCTGTTGCGGCGCAGCTCCAGCCGGGCGGGATCGGCGTCGAGGACCCTGAAGGCCTGCTCCTGGTAGGTGCGCGCGTTGGACTCGATCTGCTCCACCGTCAGCATCGGCCGCAGCTCCGAGCGCCCGCTCGGATCCCCCACGCGCGCCGTGAAGTCGCCGATGATCAGGACGACCAGGTGCCCGGCGTCCTGAAATGCACGCAGCTTGTGCAGCACGACGGTGTGTCCGAGATGGATGTCGGGCGCGGTCGGATCGATCCCGAGCTTGATGCGCAGCGGGCGGCCGAGCGCCAGCTTGCGCGCCAACTCGCCGGCCGGCAGCACCTCGGCGGCGCCGCGCGCGAGCTCCTCGGCGCCGGTTCTCGTCATCGGCGCAATGCTAGACTGCCGCCGGGTCCATGGGGCGGGTCGCCGCCACGCCCCACCCCCGAGGCGCGTGAGCTGCCGCACTCCGAGGGCAAGGCGAAATCCGCCGTGGGGCGGCGTGCTGATGACTGAGGATGACCGAACCGGACAATCCCGCGCTGGCACGACCGAGAACCTCTCGTCCGTGCTCTCGCCGGTGAATCCACGCGAGCGCCGGCGCCGCGGCGGCCTGTTCGGCCGGCGCAAGCGCAGCCGCCGGATCCGCTGGCTGCGCCTGCTGGCGGTGCTCGTCCCGTTCAGCTTCCTCGCGCTCGTCTCCACCGTGTTCGGCATGGTGCTGGCGTTCGCGCCTGCGCTCGGCCCGCTGGCGCACCAGCTCAAGGTCACCTACAGCAGGGGCCTCAACTCGACGATCCTCGCGTCGGGACCGCTCGGAAGCTACAACGAGATCGGGATCCTGACCAACCACAACCAGTACTTCCTGCCCGCCGGCGACATCCCGCTGCTGATGGATCACGCGATCGTGGCGATCGAGGACAAGCGCTTCTACACCGAGTCGGGCGTCGACTTTCGCGGCATCGCGCGCGCCTTCCTCGCCGACGTCCTGCACACCGGCAACGGCACCCAGGGCGGCTCGACGATCACCGAGCAGTTCATCAAGAACGCGCTCAGCGAGGCGAGCCACCGGACGATCTTCGAGAAGCTCCGCGAGGCCGCGCTGGCCTTCCAGCTGAGCCACCTGTGGCCGAAGGCGAAGATCCTCGCCGAGTACCTGAACACCGCCTACTTCGGCAACGGGGCGCAGGGGATCGAAGCCGCCGCCCGAGCCTACTTCGGCAACGACCCGGCTTCGAACCTCTACCACTGCGGCCAGGTGCCGAACTACCGCGTCCCCTCCAGCCTCTGCGTGACCTACCTGAACGCGCCAGAGGCGGCTCTGCTGGCGGGCATGGTCGCGGCGCCGTCGACGCTTGGAAACGACCTGTTCGACGACGTCGACGCGGTGTACCAGCGCCGCAATCTCGTGCTCAAGGACATGTACGAGCAGGGCTACCTGACCTATCCGGAGTACCAGCAGGACATCCTGCAGTCGCTGCCGCCGGCGGCCGACATCCAGTCTCCCTCCGAGGAGGACGTCCAGCCGAGCGCCGGATACTTCGTGCACTGGATCGAGAGCGAGTTGACGTCGCAGCAGAACAGGGGAACGCCGCTCTACCTCGGCCAGAAGGTCTACAGCGCGGGCTACACGATCCACACGACGCTCGACATGGGTCTGCAGAACGACGCGCAGAGCATCATCGACCACACCCTCCCGCCGGACATCGGCGGCCCGGCGGCCGCACTGGTCGCGATCGACAACGAGACCGGCGAGGTCAAGGCGATGGTCGGCGGCTACGACGTCACCAAGAACGCCTTCAACCTGGCAACCACGGCCGAGCGCCAGCCGGGATCGGCGTTCAAGGTCTTCGACCTGGCCGTGGCGTTGGAGAAGGGCTACAACGCGGACTCGACCTTCCTTTCGAAACCGTTCGTCTGGACCCAGCAGGCGGATCCGTTCGGCGACTTCACGGTGCACAACGACGAGGGCGGCTACGAGTACGCCAAGATCCCTCTCTACGAGGCGCTGGAGCTGTCGGACAACACGGTGTTCTCGCGCCTCGGGTTGGAGGTCGACGGAGAGTCGACGATCGCCGCGCTCGCCCACAGCTTCGGCATCTCCACGACGATCTCGATCAACCCGTCGATGGTGATCGGCGGCCTGACGATCGGGGTGACGCCGCTCGACATGGCCCACGCCTACGAGACGATCGCCAACGGCGGCAACCTCACCTACGGCACGCTGTCCTCGGACGCCTGCGCGGGCGGCACGGTCCCGGGCAAGATCCCCGGCTGGCTGGGAACGCCACCCGCCGCCAACAGCTGTCCCGGGCCGGTCGGCGTCGATCTGATCACACAGAACGGCAAGGTGGTCGCCCGCAACGAGACCCACACGGACCCGGTCTTCCCCTACCGCTACGACCGCCAGGAGATCGCGATGATGAAGGACGTGCTGAACCCGGTCGGCACCGGCGCCGCGGCGGCCATCCCTGGCGTCACGGCGTGGGGCAAGACCGGCACCACCTCCAACTACGCTGACGCCTGGTTCGTCGGCTCGACCGCCGCCAGCGGTTCGGTGCCGTCGATGACCGTCGCGGTCTGGGTCGGCTATCCCGACAGCGGCTCCAAGTCGATGGCCAAGGACTACGGCGGCAAGCCGGTCTACGGCGGCACCTACCCGGCGCTGATCTGGAAGCAGTACGTCCTGCAGGCGATCCAGCAGTACAGGCACGAGGCGGTCGTGAACGCGGCCGCGCACGTGCACCACGTCAGCTCGACCTCGCCGAGCGGAGCGACCGGCGCCTCCGGCAGCGCCGCCTCCACCGGCACGAGTGGAGCCGCCGGCACGACGGCGGCGACGAGCACGACGGGTGCGACGTCGACGAACACCTCGAACACCGGACCGACCTCGCCGTCGAGCGGTCAGGTCACGAGCGGCTGGGGCAGCACCGCCGGCTCGACGGCTCCGGCTGGCGGCTCGAGCGCCCCCACCGGCGGCTCGACCACCACGACGGGCGGATCCACCAGCGCCTCCGGCCCTCCGCCGCAGACGACCCCGGGAGGCGGCGTCGCCGCGCCCGGCGGCGGCACCGCCGCACCCTGAGCGCGCCGAGCCTACCGCGCCCGCCCGGCGCCGCGGGAGACGAAACGGCTGCCGCGCACGCTGAAGCGCCAGGGCAGCTCGGCCGCCTTGGTGATCCCGATCCGCCGGGAGCGCAGCAGCTCGAATGGCGCCCCGTCGCCCGCCGAGATCGTCACCGGCCCGACGCTCAGGTCGCAGCCGTTGAGCTCGAGCCCGATGCCGAGCGCCTGCGTCAGCTTGCCCGGGCCCGAACACAGCTCCTCGAGGCGCTGGCGGCCGCGACGCGCCCGCATCAGCTCGATGCCCTCGCAGCGGCTCGAGCGCCCGGATCAGCACGGCCGCGCCCACCCCCTCGGGCTCGGCGACCGCGTTGAGCATCGCGTGGACGCCGTAGGAGCGGTAGACGTAGGCGAACCCCGGCGGGCCGAACAACGTCTGCGTGCGCGCGGTGCGGCCGACGTAGGCGTGGCAGGCGGGCTCGGCCTCGTGGTAGGCCTCGGTCTCGACGATCACACCGGCGCTGTCGCCGTGGCGCACGACCCAGCCGATCAGGGCGCGCGCGACCTCGCACACCTCTCCCGCGCAAAGCTCCCGCAAGTCGAGCGGTGTGGCCCGGCGCGACCCGTTCGGGCGGTGCGCGCTCAACCCGCCGCTAGCGCGGCCCGCGCGGAGGCGAGCTGCTCGCGCACGCGCGCCAGCGCGGTACCGCCGACGGAGACCTTCGACTCGAGCCATTCGCGCTGAGCCAGGAGCGCCAGCAGCTCCCCACGGTCCAGCGACGGCGCGAGCGAAGCGAGCTCCTGATCGTTGAAGCTCGAGAGGTCTCGGCCCTGCTCGATCGCGACGCGTACGAGCCCGGAGACGATCGCGTGCGCCTCGCGGAACGGAATGCCGCCCCGCACGAGCAGATCCGCCACGTCGACCGCGGCGATCAGCTCGTCCGCGGCTGCCTGCGCGAGCCGGTCGCGCTCGAAGCTGACGCCGGCGAGCATGCCGCGCGCGGCAGCGAGCATCAGAGCGAGCGTGTCGGCGGTGTCGAAGAGATGCTCCTTGTCCTCCTGCATGTCCTTGTTGTAGGTCAGCGGAAGGCCGTGCAGCACCCCGTGGAGAGCACTGTGGTGGGCGAGGATCCGCGGCGCCTTGGCACGTAGAAGCTCGGCGGCATCGGGGTTCTTCTTCTGCGGCATGATCGAGGAACCCGAGCTCCACGCGTCGGCGAGCTCGCAGAAGCCGAACTCGGCGCTGCTCCACAAGACGAGCTCGGCGCCGAGACGCGAGAGGTGCGTCGCCACCGTCGCCGCCGCGGCGAGGTAGTCGAGAGCGTAGTCGCGGTTCGAGACGGCGTCGATCGAGTTCGCCGCGACGCTCGTGAAGCCGAGCTCCCGCGCGACGGCGTCGCGATCGGTGGCGAAGTTGACACCAGCCAGAGCGCCGGCGCCAAGCGGCAGCGCGCCGCATGCCGCGCCGACCGCGTCGAATCGACCGCGGTCGCGCAGGAACATCCAGACGTAGGCGAGCAGGTGGTGACCCAGGTAGACGGGCTGCGCCCGCTGCAGATGTGTGTATCCGGGCATCGGCCAGTCCAGGTGCTCCTCCGCGCGTGCCAGCAGCACGTCGATCAGCTCGCCCAGAGCGCCGTGCGCCGCCGCCGAGGCGTCGCGCACGAACAGCACGACGTCCGTTGCGACCTGATCGTTGCGTGAGCGCGCCGTGTGCAGCTTGCCGCCGACGCGACCGACGATCTCGGTCAGGCGCCGCTCGATCGCCATGTGAATGTCCTCGTCGCCCGCAAGGAAGGCGAACTCCCCAGACGCGAGCTCGGCCGCGACGGCGTCCAGCCCGGCGAGCAGCTCGTCGCGCTCCGGCACGTCGATCACTCCGATGGAGGCCAGCATCGACGCGTGGGCGCGTGACTGTGCGATGTCGTGCGGCCACAGCCGCCGGTCGAATGACAGCGACGCGTTGATCGCCTGGAAGGCCGGATCCTGTGGTTGCGAGAAGCGCGACATCGACGGCGTCCCAGTCTATGTGCGCGCCGTCAGCGCGGCGGTCAGCGCCTCGGCGACGCGTCCGACCTCCGACTCGCTCAGCAGCGGGTGGAAGGGCAGCGCGAGCGAGCGCGCCGCGACGTCCTCGCAGATCGGGAACTCCCCCGGCCGGTGGCCGAAGGTCTCCCGGTAGTAGCTCATCAGGTGGATCGCCGGCAGGTAGGGCTTGCTCTGCACCCCCCGCTCGCGCAGAGTGCGGATCGTCGCGTCACGATCTGAACCGTGCGGGAGCCGCACCGTGTAGACGAACCAGCCGCGGACGTTCCCGCCCTCGTCGGGACACGGCAGCTCGAGGCCCTCGATGCCCGCGAGCGCCTCGCCGTAGCTGGCCGCCACGGCAGCGCGCGCGGCGAGCATCCCGTCCAGGCGGTCGAGCTGGGCCAATCCGATCGCACACGCCAGTTCCGTCAGGCGGTAGTTGAAACCGAGCCGGTCGTGGTCGAGCCAGTCCATGTTCGCCGCGCGGCCCTGGTTGCGCTCGCTGTCGATTCGCTGCTTGTGATCCTCGCGGCCGAGCGTCACCATGCCGCCCTCGCCGGTCGTCAGCTGCTTGTTGGCATAGAACGCGAACACCGCCGGGTGTCCTCGCGCGCCGACCGAGACACCGTCGGCGTGCACCGCGCCGAGCGCCTCGCACGCGTCCTCGACGATCGGCAGCCCGAGACGCTCGAGCGCCGCGATGTCGGCCGGCCAGCCGAAGATGTGCACCGGCAGGAGCGCCGCCGTGCGCGAGGTGACCGCCGCCGCGGCGGCCGCCGGGTCGATCGTCAACGTGCGCGGATCGATGTCGACGAAGACCGGACGCGCTCGCTCGTAGACGATCACGTTGGCGGAGGCCACGAACGAGAACGGGCTCGTGATCACCTCGTCGCCGTCGCTCACGCCGACTGCCCGCAGCGCCAGGTGAAGGCCCGCCGTGCCGCTCGACACGGCGCTCGCGTGCGGGGCGCCGATGCGCGAGGCAAAGCGCCGTTCGAACTCGGTCAGCAGCGGACCCAGCGACAGACGGCCCGAGCGCAGCACCTCGAGCACGCCGCGCTCCTCTGCTTCGCCGAGCAGCGGCCGCGCGAGCGGGATCTCGGCGTCGCTCACGCCGCCGGTCCGGCGAGCATGCCCCGCTCCAGAGAGTCAACCAGCGCCTCCCAGGAGGCCGCGACCACGTTCTCGGACACGCCGATCGAGCCCCAGACGCGGGTGCCGTCGGAGGAGTCCAGCAGCACGCGCGTGACGGCGCCCGTGCCCTTGTCCTCGTCGAGGATGCGCACCTTGAAATTGACCAGCTCGATGTCGGCCAGATGCGGGTGGACCTCGCCGATCGCGGCCCGCAGCGCGCAATCCAGGGCGTTGACCGGTCCGTTGCCCTCAGCCGTGTGCACGCGGCGCTCGCCGTCGATCCAGATCTTGATCGTGGCCTCCGTCTGTGCCTCGCCGTCGGTGCGCTGCTCGACGATCACGCGCCAGGACTCGAGCGTGAAGAGAGGCTCGTAGCCGCCGCTCTCGCGACGCAGCAGCAACTCGAGTGAGCCGTCGGCGGCCTCGAACTGGTAGCCGAGATGCTCGAGGTCCTTGATCCGCGCGAGCACGCGCCTGGTCGTTTCGTCATCCATCTCGATCCCGAGCGCGGTGGCCTTCTCGATCACGCTCGCGCGTCCCGCCAGCTCGGACACCAGCAGCTCGCGCTGATTGCCGACCAGCGCCGGCGCGATGTGCTCGAAGGTCGTCGCGTCGGCGCTCACGCCGGCGACGTGCATCCCGCCCTTGTGCGCGAAGGCGTTGCGTCCGACGTAGGGCTGGTTGGGATCGGGGGTGACATTGAGGATCTCGTCGACGAAGCGCGCGGTCTCGGTCAGCCGCGCGAGCTGCTCGTCGGTCAGGCAGCGGTAGCCCATCTTCAGCTGCAGGTTGGCGATGATCGAGACCAGGTTGGCGTTGCCGGTTCGCTCGCCGCAGCCGTTCATCGTGCCCTGGACCTGGCGCGCCCCCGCGTCGACCGCAGCGAGCGTGTTGGCCACCCCGCATTCGGCGTCGTTGTGGCAATGGATGCCCACGCGCACCGCGTCCCCGAGCGCCGCGATGGCCGCGCCGGTCGCCACGGAGATCTGCTGCGGCAGCGAGGACCCGTTGGTGTCGCACAACGTCACGGTCTCGGCGCCGGCCTCCGCCGCTGTGCGGATGCACAGCAGCGCGTACTCGGGTTCGGCGCGGTAGCCGTCGAAGAAGTGCTCGGCGTCGTAGACGACGCGCTTTCCCTCGCCGCGCAGGAAGGCGATCGATTCGGCGATCATCCGCAGGTTCTCCTCGCGGTCGACCTTGACGATCTTCTCCAGATGCAGCGTCCAGGTCTTGCCGACCAGCGTGCACACCGGCGCGACGCATTCGGCCAACTCGATCAGCGCCGGATCCTCCGCCGCCGCGGCGTCACGGCGGCGCGTCATGCCGAACGCGGTCAGCTCGGCGTGCGCGAAGCGCTCGCGCGCGACGAGTTCGAACAGCTCGCGTTCCTTGGGGTTGGAGGCTGGGAAGCCGGCCTCGATCAGATCGATGCCGAGCTCGTCGAGCCTGTGCGCGACGCGCAGCTTCTCCTCGGCCGAGAGGGACATCCCCTCGCCCTGCATGCCGTCACGCAAGGTGGCGTCGTATAGCTGAATCGTGTTCACGGTGTTTCCTTTCGAAGGGTTCGGAGCGAGGGCGGCGGGCAGAGCAGCGGCCGTGCGCGAAAGCGCTAGCCGGCCGCCCGCGTAATTCGCACCACGAACATCGAAAGGAGCGCCAACACTATGCGCTTGCCGGCTGTGCCGCCGCCTGCCCGGCGACGGGAAGGGACACCACGTCGAGCCACTCCAGATAGCGCTCGTCGCGACCGTAGAGCACGTCCTGGAAGGCTGCCTGCAGCACGCGGGTGATCTCGCCCGGTCCGCCCGCGCCGATCGCGTGGTCGTCGATCTCGCGAACGGGGACGAGCTCGGCGGCGGTGCCGGTCAGGAAGACCTCGTCGGCGAGGTACAGCTCGGCGCGCGTGATGTCGCGCTCGAGCACCGAGTATCCGAGGTCGCGAGCGATCTGGACGACGGAGCGGCGGTTGATGCCGTCGAGGATCGAGGCGGTCTGTGGCGGCGTCACGATCACGCCGTCTCGCACCGTGTAGACGTTCTCGCCCGAGCCCTCGCAGACATGGCCGTGGGCGTCGAGCAGGATCGCCTCGTCGTAGCCGGCCTTGACGGACTCGATCTTCGCGAGCACGCTGTTGAGGTACTGGCCGGACGCCTTCGCGGCTGGAATCAGCGAGCGGGGGCTGATCCGCTCCCAGGAGGAGACCTTCGCCCGGATGCCGTTGCGAGTTCCCTCCTCGCCGAGGTAGGTGCCCCACGGCCAGACGGCGATCGAAACCTCGACCGGGGCGTCGAGTGGGTTGAGCCCCATCTGCCCGTAGCCGCGGTAGGCGATCGGGCGGATGTAGCAGGACGACAGCCCGTTGCGGCCGATCAGCTCGTGCGTCGCGGTGCGAAGCTGCTCGCGGGAATACGGCAACTCCATGTAGTAGAGCTTCGCCGAGCGCTCGAGGCGGTCCAGATGGTCGAGATGGCGAAAGATCGCCGGGCCGTGCGCCGTGTCGTAGCAGCGAATCCCCTCGAACACGCCCGTGCCGTAGTGCAGACCGTGCGTGAGCACGTGAACCTTGGCGTCCTCCCAAGCGACGAACTCGCCGTTGTGCCAGATGACCTCGGTCTCGATCACAGCGCCCAGATTCCCTTCGCTATAGGTGTGCCAGCACGGCCGCCGTGGCCTCCGCCGTGGTCGCCGAACCGCCGAGATCGCGCGTTCGCAGCCCGTCGGCAAGCGCACGATCGACGGCCGATTCTACCGCTACGGCCTGTGCATCCAAACCGAGGCCTCGGCGCAGCATCAACGCGATCGACAGGAACATCGCCAGCGGGTTGGCGACACCCTGGCCGGCGATGTCGGGGGCCGAGCCGTGGATCGGCTCGAACAGCCCCGGTCCACCCTCCCCCAGCGACGCGCTCGGCAGCATCCCGATCGAGCCCGTGATCATCGCCGCCTCGTCGCTGAGGATGTCGCCGAACATGTTCTCGGTGACGATCACGTCGAAGCTGCTGGGGGCGTTGATCAGCGCCATCGCCGCGTTGTCCACGAGCAGATGGCGAAGCTCGATGCCCGGGTACTCCTCGGTGTGCACGCGCGTCACGACCTCGCGCCACAGGCGGGAGGTCTCCAGCACGTTCGCCTTGTCGACGCTGGTGACGTGCGTGCGCGCGGACGCGAAGGCCACCCTCGCGATGCGCTCGACCTCCGTCACGGTGTACTCGCACAGGTCGCTTGCAGACTGCGCCGTGCGCGTCTTGGCGCCGAAGTAGATCCCGCCGGTCAGCTCCCGCACGACCAGCAGGTCGGTCCCGGCGATGCGCTCCTCGCGCAGCGGGCTGGCGTCGTGCAGCGCTTCGATCGCACGGACGGGGCGCAGGTTCGCGAACAGGCCGAGCCCTTTGCGCACACCCAGCAGTCCCTGTTCGGGCCGCGGCCGCTGCGGGTCCGTCGTGTCCCACTTGGGACCGCCGACCGCCCCGAGCAGCACCGCGTCGGCCTGTCGGCAGGCGGCGAGCACCTCGTCGGTCAGCGCCACGCCGTGCGCGTCGATCGACGCGCCGCCGAAGATGTGCTCCTCGACCTCGCACTCGGCCACCGCAGCGAGCAACTCGAGGCCCGCGGCGAGCACCTCCGGCCCGATCCCGTCGCCGGGCAGCGTCACGATCCGCGTCATGGGACCGCACGCTACCAGCGCGCCTGCGGCGCGCGCCTAGAGCGACGTCGTGACCGGACCGGCGCGCTCGCGCTCGGACTCGTAGGCGTCGATCGAGCTGGACTGCTGCAGCGTCAATGCGATGTCATCGAGGCCGCCCAGCAGCCGGCGGCGCACCTCGGGATCGATGTCGAAGGCCACGGCGCGCCCGGCGAAGCGGACCTCCTGCGCCTCGAGGTCGACCTCGCCCTCCCCTGCCGCGGCGAGCGCCCGCACGTCGGGCTCTGCGAGCACGACCGGGAGCAGCCCGATCTTCGTGGCGTTGTTGTAGAAGATGTCGCCGAAGCTCGGCGCGACGACGGCGCGGAAGCCGTAATCCTCGATCGCCCAGGCTGCGTGCTCGCGCGAGGAGCCGCAGCCGAAGTTGCGCCCACTCGTGAGGATCGGGTTCCGCGGCAGCTGCCAGCCGGCTTCCTTCGCCCAGTCGAAGAACAGGAACTCGCCGAAGCCGGTGCGCTCGATCCGCTTTAGGAACTGCTTGGGGATGATCTGGTCGGTGTCGACGTCGCTGCGGTCGAGATCGCTGACGGCGCCCGCGATCAGGGTGATCGGCTCCATCTTCAGCTCCAGTGGCGGATGTCGACGAAACGGCCCTCGATCGCGGCCGCCGCCGCCATCTCCGGGGAGACAAGATGGGTGCGCCCGCCGCGGCCCTGGCGCCCCTCGAAGTTGCGGTTGGAGGTGGACGCGCAGCGCTCGCCGGGCGCGAGGATGTCGGGGTTCATTCCCAGGCACATCGAGCAGCCGGCCGTGCGCCAGTCGAAGCCGGCGGCGCGGAACAGCTCGTCGAGGCCTTCCGCCTCGGCCTGTGCGCTGACCTGCGCCGATCCCGGTACAACCATCGCCTGGACGTGCTCAGCGACGCGGCGGCCGGCGATCACGGAGGCGGCGGCGCGCAGGTCGCCGATCCGCGAGTTGGTGCACGAGCCGATGAACACGCGGTCGAGACTGATCTCCTCGATCGGTGTCCCGGGAGCGAGCCCCATGTAGGCAAGTGCCCGTTCGGCCGCCTCGCGGTCGGCCGGGGCGTCGAAGTCGTCGGGCGAGGGCACGCGCTCGGACACCCCAACCACCATCCCCGGGTTGGTTCCCCAGGTCACCTGCGGCGAGACCGCCGCGACGTCGACCAGCACCTCGGTGTCGAAGCCGGCACCGGCATCGGTGTGCAGATCGCGCCAGCCTTCGATCGCCCGCTGCAGTGCGTCGCCCGACGGCGCGCCTGGGCGGGCGGTGCGCTCGAACCACTCGAAGGTCACGTCGTCTGGAGCGATCATGCCCGCGCGGCCGCCACCCTCGATGGTCATGTTGCAGACCGTCATGCGGCCCTCCATCGAAAGCTCCGAGATCGCTTCGCCGCTGTACTCGACGACGTGCCCGACGGCCCCGTCGACACCGATCTGACCGATCGTGGCCAGGATCAGGTCCTTGGCGGTGACGCCGAAGCCCCGGCTGCCCTCGTAGCGGATGCGCATCGAGCGTGGCTTGCCCTGAACCAGGCATCCGGTCGCGAGGACGTGCTCGACCTCACTTGTGCCGATGCCGAAGGCGAGCGCGCCGAAGGCGCCGTGAGTCGCCGTGTGCGAGTCACCGCAGACGATCGTCATGCCGGGCTGCGTCACACCGAGCTCGGGGCCGATCACGTGCACGATGCCCTGGCGATCGGAACCGACCGAGTAGATCGGAATCCCGAACTGCTCGCAGTTGCGCTCGAGGGTCTGGACCTGGACACGCGAGAGCTCGTCCCGGATCGCCGCCGCGCGCGGCGTACCGTCGGTCGGCACGTTGTGGTCGGCCGTGGCGAGGGTGCGATCCGGTCGGCGCACCGCACGCCCCGCCAGCCGTAGGCCGTCGAACGCCTGCGGGCTCGTCACCTCGTGGATGAGGTGCAGGTCGATGTACAGCAGTCCCGGGACGACCTCGTGGGCGTCCCAGATCTTGTCGAGCATGGTCCTGGAAGCCATCTCAGTGCTCCGCCTGTCGTCTCGTTTCCATGTTGTCCGTCAGCTGCGCCGCAGTCCGGCCGAGACGATCGCGAGAAGACGCGCCTCAGCGGGGCCGGGGTTCTCGAAGTGGTGGGGCAGGTCGGCATCGAAGGTCACGCAGTCGCCGGCCGCGAGCGGATACGGCAACCCGTCGCAGAGCAGGACGATCTCGCCTTCGGTGACAAGCGCCGTCTCGCGGCTGCCGGGTTCGTGCATCGGCGGATCCTCGGACCCGCCGGTGACGGCGCCCGGAGCGAGCGTGTGCAGCGAAAGCTCGGCGCGCTGACCCGGGATCGGCGGCGTCAGCACCTCCGCACGGTGGCCGCGGCGCGCGTTACCGCCGACGCGCCGCTCGCCGGCGCGCACGATCGTCACGCTCCCGCTCTCGTCCAGTCGCAGCAGCTGCGACAGACGCAGCTCGAGGCCGGATGCGATCCTCGCCGCGACCTGCAGCGTCGGGCTCGTCTCGCCGCGTTCGACCTGCGAGAGCATCGCCGAGCTGACCCCGCAGCGCAGCGCCAGCTCGCGCAACGAAAGGCCCATCGCCTCGCGCAGCGCGCGCACGCGCGGTCCCACGGCGGTCGAGTCGTAGGCCTCCGGGTCGATTGGCAATGCCATACGAGTGTATGCTATCACGGACAGTGGCCCCCGCGTACCCCGTCGCGGCGGCCGGTGGAGGGCCCGTGCGAGGTGACCGCCCCTGCGTCAGGGCGCTGCGGCCAGGTTCGGCGCCGGCGGCGACGCGCTCTCCTCGGCGTGCGCGAGCGTCGTCAGGGCGCGAATGTACGCCCGCGCGGCAGCCTCGACGACGTCGGTCGCGACTCCCTGGCCGGACGCCGAGCGCTCCCCGAGCGTGACGACGACCGAGACCTCCCCCAGTGCATCCTGGCCTTCGGTCACGGCGTCGATTCGAAACTCCCGCAGGCTCGCGTCGATGCCGGTGGCGGCGTTGATCGCGCCGAACACCGAGTCGACCGAGCCGTCGCCACTGCACTGGCCGCGCACGCTCTCCCCGGCGGGCGTGCGCACGGTCACGGTGGCGTGCGGCTCGCGCTCGCTGCCGGCCTCGAGCTCGTAGCTCTCCAGCGTGTAGCCGGCGACCTTCTCGCGCAGCTCGTCGGTCACGAGCGCCTCGAGGTCCATCGCGCTGACGGTCTTCTTGCGGTCCGCGATCTCCTTGAAGCGCTTGAAGGCTACGTTGAGCGCCTGGCCCTGGACCTCGATCCCGAGGTTCTCCAGCGCCTGGCGCAGGGCGTGGCGTCCGGAATGCTTGCCGAGCACGAGCGAGTTGGCCGCCAGGCCGACGCTGGTGGCCTCCATGATCTCGTAGGTCGTGCGCTCCTTCAGCACGCCGTCCTGGTGGATGCCCGACTCGTGCGCGAAGGCGTTACGCCCGACGATCGCCTTGTTCGGTGGCACGGCGTAGCCGGTCAGCCGCGAGACGAGGCGGCTCGTGCGGGCGATCTCGCGCGTGTTGATCGCCGTACGCAGGCCGATGTCATCGGCCCGCGTCGCCAGCAGCATCACGATCTCCTCGAGTGAGGCGTTTCCGGCCCGCTCGCCGATCCCGTTGATGGCGCACTCGACCTGGCGCGCGCCGGCGCGAACGCCGGCGAAGGAGTTGGCGACCGCGAGCCCGAGGTCGTCGTGGCAGTGGACGGACAGGACGACGCCGCGCAGCGCCGGCACGAGCTCGTAGAGGCGCTGCAGCCAGGCGGCGTACTCGTGCGGCATCGCATACCCGACGGTGTCGGGGATGTTGATCGTCGTCGCCCCCTCCTCGATCGCGGCCGCGACGACCTCGGCCGTGAACTCGAGTTCCGCACGTGTGGCGTCCATCGGCGAGAACTCGACGTCCTCGACGAACTCGCGGGCGTGGGCCACGGCCGCGCGTGCCTGACCCAGCACGTCCTCCCGCGTCGTCTGCAGCTGGTGGACGATGTGGATGTCGGAGGTCGAGATGAAGGTGTGAATGCGCGGGCGCGCCGCATCCTTGACCGCGTTCGCGGCCGCTTCGATGTCGGCGAAGTGCGTGCGCGCGAGACCGGCGATCACGGGCCCCTCGACCTGGCGCGCGATCCCCTGGACGGCCTCGAAATCCCCCGGCGAGGCGATCGGGAAGCCGGCCTCGATCACGTCCACTCCGAGGCGCGCGAGCTGCTGGGCGATCTCGAGCTTCTCGCCCGCGTTCAGCGAGATGCCGGGCGACTGCTCGCCGTCGCGCAGCGTTGTGTCGAAGATCAGTACTCGGTCGGCTTCACTGGCCATGATGTCCTCGTTCCTTTCGGGCTTCTCCTACGGCTTCTTCTCGGCTTCGTTTGCGGCTACGCGGCCGCCACGCGCTATTCCCCCCGAAGGGGGAGGAGGAGAAGCAGGAGAGACTTCGGGAACATCATTCGCGAAGAGCTTAGACGTTCGCCTGCCCGCGCGTCGCCCCAGCAGGGCTCCACGACAACGCGCACACGCCCCGCTCACTGGATGATGTTCACCGCGCGCGCGACGACCATGCCGATCGCCACCAGCGACGCACCGGACTGCACGAGCATCAGCATCTTCGCGGTCGGGCTGAGCGGCATCGTGTCGGTGGGGCTGAAAGCCGTGGCGTTGGTGAAAGACGTGTAGAGGTAGTCGATGTAGCCGGCCCGCCAGTCGAGGCCTCCGAGCTTCGGCTCGGTCATCTGCGGAAAGAGGAAGTCGGGCGCGCGCAGCTCCTCCAGCTTGCGCGCGAGAGGTCCGCCACGGTCGAGCTCCCAGTACCAGACCGTGAACAGCAGCACGTTCGTGATCCAGATCTCGACGCCGGCGAGGATCAGCTGGTGCCCGAAGCTGCTCGTGCTGGGGCCATGCAGCAGGCGGTGCGTCAGCAGCACCAGGTTGAGCAGGTTGCTGGCGCTGACCAGTCCTATCACCACGAGTGCGAGCCGGCGCCGCTGCGAACGTCGCTGGTGCGCGTGGGGCGTGCTCGCGACCAGCGCGACGAGCAGTACGCCCTCGATTGCCGGGATCAGCCAAACCGGACGGATCGTCAGGCTGCTCGGCAGGTCGAGACTGAGCAGGATCGCGGCGAGAACGGTGAGCTGGGCCGGCCAGAACGGATCGTGGCGGGCCAACGCGGCGACCTCACCCTGCGCGGCCGGCCCGAGTCCCCGTCTCAATGTGCCTCTCGTCTCAAACCAGCGTGACGCTGCGGCCGCTCACGAACTCAGGCGCGGCCAACACCTCCGCGACAACCGCGTCCGGCACCGGCTCGTGGGTCGTTACGACCATCGCCGCGAGCCCCCCGTTGCCGTGGTCGGCGCCATCCGCCTGACGGCCGACGGCGGCCGAGGAGATGTTGATCCCGTTGCGGCCGAACACCGTGCCGACGTGGCCGATCATCCCCGGCACGTCGCGGTATCGAAAGACCGACACGTGCTGTTCGAGCGCGACCATGAAGCGGTGGTCCCAGACCTCGACCAGGTGCGGCACGTGGCTCGGACCCACGCCGGTTCCGGCGACGGCAACGCGCTCGCCGCCGGCGACGACGGTCACGCGGATCAGCTCGTTGAAGTCCTCGGCCTCGCGACTCGACTTCTCCTCGATCACGATCCCGCGCTCCTGCGCAAACGACGCGGCATTGACGTAGTTGACGTCCTGCTCGGTGCGGCCGCGCATGGCTCCGCTGATCACCGCCAGCGTGAGCAGCCGCGTGTCGAGATCGGCGATCCGACCGAGGAACGCCGCCTCGATACGTTCGACCGAGCTGCCCTGCGCCAAGCCCATTGCCAGGTGGCCGAGATGCTCTGCCAGCGGCAGGAACGGCGCCAGCTGCTCCATCGCCTCGGCCCCCACCGACGGGATGTTCACCGCCGTGGTCACGGCGCCACCGGTCAGTGCCAGGACGATCTGCTCGGCGCTCTGGAAGCCGGCGCGATCGGTCGCCTCCGCGGTCGAGGCGCCGAGGTGCGGCGTGACCACGACGTTTGGATAGCCATGGAACAGCGGGTAGTCGGTGATCGGCTCGCTCGGGAACACATCGAGCGCGGCGCCCGCCACCTTGCCGCTGTCGAGGCCGGCCTGCAACGCCGCGTCGTCGATCAGCTTGCCGCGCGCGACGTTGAGGATCCTCACGCCGTCACGCATCTTCGCGATCGCCTTCGCGTCGATGATCCCGCGCGTCTCGTCGGTGACAGGGAGATGGATCGTGAGGAACTCCGCGCGCGCGTAGACCTCGTCCACGTTCGCCGCCTTCTCCACCCCGAGCTCGCGGTAGCGCTCCGCGGAGACCAGCGGATCGAAGGCGATGATGCGCATGCCGAAGCCGCGCGCTCGGGCCGCCACGAGCTGGCCGATCCGCCCGAAGCCGACGATGCCGAGCTGCTTGTCGGCCAACTCGACACCCGAGAACTTGGAGCGCTCCCAACGCCCTGCGGTCAGCGAGGCGTGCGCCTGCGGGATGTTGCGCGCTAGCGCCAGCAACAGCGCCATCGTGTGCTCGGCTGCGGTCACGACGTTCGACTGCGGCGCGTTCGCGACCACGATGCCGCGCCGTGTGGCGGCCGGCACGTCGACGTTGTCGACGCCGACGCCGGCGCGGCCGATCACGCGCAGCCGCTCCCCGCGCTCGATCAGATCGGCGGTCAGCTTCGTCGCCGAGCGGATCAGGATCGCGTCGTACTCGCCGATGCGCTCGGCCAACTGCTCGAGCGACCAGTCGAACCCGGTTTCCACGTCGAAGTGCTCGCGCAGCAGGGCGAGCCCGGACTCGCCAACGTCTTCACGGACCAGCACGCGGGCGCTCATGCCACACGCTCCAGGACATAGTCGATGCACGCGGTCAGCGCCCGCACGTCATCGGGCTCGACCGCAGGGTAGGTGGCGATTCGCAGCTGGTTACGCCCCAACTTGCGGTAGGGCTCGATGTCGACGATGCCGTTGGCGCGAAGCGTCGCGGCGAGCGCGGCGGCGTCAACCGACGCGTCGAAGTCGATCGTCGCCACGATCCGCGAGCGCGCGCCGAGGTCACTGACGAACGGCGTCGTGACCGTTCCGCGCTCAGCCCAGTCGTAGATGTGGTCCGTCGATTCGCGGCTGCGCGCCACGCACCAGTCCAGGCCGCCGCCGGCGAGCATCCAGTCGAGTTGCTCCGCCATCAGGTAGAGCGTCGCGATCGCCGGCGTGTTCACGGTCTGGTTCTTCTCGGAGTTCGCGACCGCGTCGGCGAGTGAGAGAAACGCGGGGATGAAGCGACCGGAGGCGGCGATCTCGGCGGTGCGCTCGACCGCGGCCGGGCTGAGCAGCGCAAGCCAGAGTCCGCCGTCGGAGCCGAAGCTCTTCTGCGGCGCGAAGTAGTAGGCGTCGACATGCGCCGGATCCAGAGGGAGTCCGCCCGCGGCGGAGGTTCCGTCGATCACGACGAGCGCGTCGCCGGCGTCGGCGGGGCGCCGAACGTCGATCATCACGCCGGTCGAGGTCTCGTTGTGCGCCCACGCGAGCACGTCTGCCCCGGCCGCGCCGGTCGGCTCCGGCGCGCTACCCGGCTCCGCCGAGATCACGATCGGGTCCGCCAGGAAAGGCGCGGCTTTCGTCACGGCCGCGAACTTGCTCGAGAACTCGCCGTTGACGAGGTGCAGGGCCCGCTCGTTGACGAGGCAGAAGGCGGCAATGTCCCAGAACGCCGTGGCGCCGCCGTTGCCGAGCGCGACGACGAAGTCGTCCGGGAGCGAGAACAGCTCGCGCAGTCCCTGGCGCACGCGGCCGACCAGCCCGCGAACCGGCGCCTGGCGGTGGGATGTACCGAGCAGCGTTGCGCCGTCGGTCGCCAGGCGCGCAAGCTGCGCCGGACGGATCCGCGACGGTCCGCTGCCGAAGCGACCGTCGGCGGGCTTCAGCGCCGCCGGGATGGTGATCGTCGTTGCGTTCTCGGTGTCTGTAGGTGGCGTCATGGCAACTCCTCGCGGTTGGATATGCGGAGGTGCCCAGGCGCGCGGCGGTGCTCGCCACCGCTCCCCGTGGGTTTGAGTCCCACCCGAACGCCAGTTACGGCGGCTGCCTCGGATTGTAGTCGCTCGGGCAGCGGATGCGAGTCACCGCGACGGCCCGTCGCGACCGATCAGCTCAGAGCGGGTCGCGGCGCGCGATCGTGGCGCTCCAGCCGCGCGGCAGGCGGGCCGGCCCCACTCCGCTTGGCGCCTCCGGCGCCAGCACGCAGTACTCGGGCGCCGGGCCGAGCGCAAGCTGGCGCTGCCACAGACCGGCGTGCGCGCCGTCCATGCCGTCACCCAGCAGCGCGGCCAGCAGCGGCAGCTCGACGCCGCGAGGCTTCTCGATCCAGACCGCGACGCGCGCCTCCGCGACCGACGCCGCACCCTCGAGCAGCCGGTAGATGCTTGCCGTCCCCGGACCGGCGTGACGGGCGGCGGCGTCGTGCGCGCTCAGATGTCCACGACCGACCGCGGCGGCGTTGAGCACGCCGAGCGCTGCGAAATCCTCGACCACGTACCAGTCCTCGAACGCCGGCGGCTCGCCCAGCCAGTTGGGCTCCGGAACGTGAAACGACGCCGACCGGATGAAACCGGCCGGCGGACGGGCTGCGAGCGAGCGGTGGAAGTGGGCGATCGCCTCCGCGTAGGCCTCCGGCGCGACCCCGTCGGCGGGCCGGTGCCAGAAGACGTAGGCGAGCATCAGAAGCTCGGCTTGATCCAACTCATGTGCGAGCGCAGCTCCGCGCCGACCTCCTCGACCTGGGTGGCGGCCTGCTCCGCGCGCATCCGCTTGAAGTTCTCCTGGCCCGCGCGGTTCTCGGCGATCCACTCGCGCGCGAACTCGCCGCTTTGGATCTCGGCGAGAATCTGCTTCATGTTCTCCCGCGTCTCGGCGGTGACGACGCGGCTGCCACGCGTGTAGTCGCCGTACTCGGCCGTGTTGGAGATCGAGAAGCGCATCCCCGCAAGACCCTTCTCGTACATCAGATCGACGATCAGCTTCAACTCGTGCAGGCACTCGAAGTAAGCCATCTCGGGGTCGTAGCCCGCGTCGACGAGCGTCTCGAAACCGGCCTGAACCAGGGCTGACGCGCCGCCGCAGAGCACCGCCTGCTCGCCGAAGAGGTCCGTCTCGGTCTCGTCCTTGAAGGTCGTCTCGATCACCCCGCCCCGGGTGCAGCCGATTCCCTTCGCGTAGGCCAGCGCCAGCGCGCGGGCGTTGCCGGTGGCGTCCTGCTCGACGGCGACCAGTCCGGGCACGCCGGAACCTTCGACGAACTCGCGGCGAACGAGATGACCTGGGCCCTTTGGCGCGACGAGCGCCACGTCCACGCCCGGCGGCGGCACGATCTCGCCGTAGTGAATCGAGAACCCGTGACCGAACAGCAGCAGGTTGCCCTCCGCGATCCCGTCGCGCACCTCCTCCTCCCACACGGCGTGGTGGAGCTCGTCGGGCGCGAGGATCATCACGACGTCCCCACGGCTGGCCGCCTCGACCACGCCGAGCACCTCGAGGCCAGCCTTCCTGGCAGCCGCGATCGAGCTCGACCCCTCGCGCAGGCCGACCACGACGCTGACCCCCGAGTCCCTCAGATTGAGCGCGTGAGCATGGCCCTGTGAGCCGTAGCCGATGATCGCGACGGTCTTGCCGTCGAGCCTGCCGAGGTCTGCGTCGTCGTCATAGATCATGGGTTGCAGGCTATCGGGTCAAGCGTGACCGGGGCCGTCACGCATCGGCCGCCGCAACCAGCGCGCGACCGGGCACGACCAGCCCGCCACCCGCGGCGGCATACCGTGCGAGCCGCTCCGACAACTCGGCCTCGATCGCCACGGTCTGCGCCTCGTCGGCCTGCTCGAACGCCGTCCGCGCCATCGGCGAGAGATCCAGATGCGCTGCCCACCAGCTGTCGAAATCGGGCGCGCGCCGTGCTATCTCCACCTCCTCGACCACGACTCCAACGAACCCGGCGTCCTCGAGCATCGAGCGCAGCCGCGCCGTGTCGGCCAGCGCGAAGGGTCCGGGCGCGTCGGGCTGGGGCGCGGGCGTCAGGCCGTGCTCAACCATCGCGGAGGCGGGGATCGCGAGCCACGGGTTGTGCTCGGCGCCGTCCCATACCGCCAGGACGACGCGTCCGCCGCTGCGCAGCACTCGCCGGGTCTCGTGCAGCGCGGTCGCAGGGTCGACCATCAGCATGTAGCCCCAGCGACAGAGCACCACGTCGACGCTCGCGAGTTCCAGGTCGATCCACTCGCCGTCCAGCACCCGGTAGGTGACGTTCGTCAGTCCCAGCTCGCGCCCGCGCGCGGCGGCGAGCTCGACCATCGCCTCGGACTGGTCGCTGCAGATCACCTCACCGCCCGGTGCGACCAGCGTCGCCGCACGGAAGCCGACCTCCCCCGGCCCGGCCGCGAGGTCGAGCACGCGCTGCCCGGGCGCCAGGTCCGCTGCGGCCAACATCCAGTCGGTGACGGGAGCCGCCTGCTCGCTCCAGGTTGCGCGCTGGCGTCCCCAGCCGGAAGCGGCCGCCTCCCAGCGCTCGAGGCTCTCGCGCCGCTCGCTGTCGTGGTCGCGCTCGCCGGCGCCTTGCTCTGGATGCTCAGCGGACACGGAGGACCCGGTGGTCAAGGCCTCGCGACGCGAACGCCGCGGCAAGCACGGTCAGCCCCGCAGCGGGCACGACAGCTCCAGCTGCTCGCGAGCGGTCCGCTGCCCGGGCGGGCGCTTGTCGACGAAGGTGACCGTCGCGCGCCGGTAGTCGTCGTGCTTGTCCGGACACGGCGCGGCCGCCGAGACCATCAGGCTGATCGGATAGGAATGGAACCTTCCGGCGGCGCAGTCCGGCGTGCAGCCGTTCACGTAGTACTCCCCGGTGGCGAAGCCGCTCGATCCGCCGAACGAGCTCCAGTGCAGCTTGGTCAGCGTGAGGTTGTCGTCGGCGCAGGCGATCACGATCGACGCCGGACGCACCTGCGACTTCGTGCAATCGCCGACCACCTGCCTCGCATTTCCGGACGCGAGCGCCGCGACGCCCAGTGCGCCAACGAGCAGGAGAGCCGCCAGAGTCGCGCGGGGACGCATGCGAATGACCCTAAGACCTCGGTCGCTGAGCGTCAACAGCGAGGCGAGCGCGTTGCAGCTTCCCGGAGCTCGTGCGTGGCAGCCGGGCCGCCACCGCGATCGTCTTGGGCACCTTGAACCCGGCGATCGCTCGAGCGCAATGGGCGCGCAACTCGGCCTCGTCGACCGGCCGGCGCAACACCACGACCGCGTGCACCGCCTCGCCCCACTCCGCGTCGGGAACCCCGTACACGCCAGCCTCGATCACGTCTGGGTGCTCCTCGAGCACCGCCTCGACCTCGCCGGGAGCGACGTTCTCGCCGCCGGAGATGATCGTGTCGGAGCTGCGGCCGATCAGCCGCAGCGAGCCGTCCGCGCCGATCTCCCCGAGATCGCCCGTCGCTAGCACGCCGCCGCTGACGGCCGGGCTGACGGTCGGCCCGGCGACGAGCACCTCGCCGTCGCCGGCGAGCGAGACGCGGGTGCAGAACAGCGGCGGGCCGGCGTCGCCACCTCCGGTTCCCGGCGCCTGGGTGGCGACCTGCGAGCAGGCCTCCGTCAGCCCGTATGTCTGACTCACCGCGACGCCCGCAGCGATCGCACGCGCGAGCAGCGCCGGCGGCACCGGCCCGCCACCGGCCAGGGCGCAGCGCAGTGCCGGCGGATCGGCCAGCCCGGCGTCGAGCAGCCGCGTCAGCGTCGTCGCGACCACGCTGACGATCGTGATCCGGCGCGACATCAGCGCGTCCAGCGCCCGTTCGGCCACGAAACGCTCGTGCACGACCGCCGTCGTCCCATAGATCGCGCTGCGCATCAGGATCGACAGCCCGCCGACGTGCACCAGCGGCAGCGTGCACAGCCAACGCTCCTGCGGATCGAGGCCGAGGGCGACGGCCGAGCCGATCGCGCTCCAGAGGAAGTTGCCGTAGGTCAGCGGCACCTCCTTCGGCTCGTTGCTCGTTCCGGACGTGCGCACCAGCGCCGCCGTGTGCTCCAGGACATGGGTCGCGCCACGCAGCGGCGGGCCGCTGCAGGCGAGCGCCGACTCGATGACCGCGTCGCACCCCGCCAGGGCGCTGCGGCCGGCGGGCTCGCGCGGATCCACCGGGACGGCGCCGGCGCCGGCGCGCAGGCAGGCGTGAAGGGCGACCACGAAATCGACGCCGGGCGCCAGCGCGATCGCGACACGCGACCCCGGCGGGACCGCGAGCTCGCGCGCACCGGCGCCGGCGAGCCGTTCGAGCTCGCGGTAGCTCAGCGACCGGTCCGCCGTCTCCACGGCGACCCGCTCCGGCCAGCGCCGTGCGGACCGCGTCAACCACGCCTCGACAAGCACGCCCGAAAGGCTAGCCTTGCGGGCGTGCCAGACGACGCCAGCAGCGCAGCCGCGGCCGAGTGGACGCCGGACGGCGACTACACGGACATCCGCTACGAGCTCTCCCGCGAGCCGGGAATCGCGAAGATCACGATCAACCGGCCCGAGGTTCGCAACGCCTTCCGCCCGCAGACGGTCGTGGAACTGTCCGATGCCTTCACGCGCGCCCGCGAGGACACGAGCGTGGGTGTGATCGTCCTGTGCGGTGAGGGCGGCGAGGCGTTCTGCTCGGGTGGCGATCAGCGGGTGCGCGGCGACTCCGGCTACGAGTCCGAGCCGGGCGCGGTCGGCCGCTTCCACGTGACCGACCTGCACCTGCAGATCAGGCGCACGCCGAAGCCTGTCGTTGCGATGGTCGCGGGCTACGCCATCGGCGGCGGCCACGTGCTGCACGTGGTGTGCGACCTGACGATCGCCGCGGAGAACGCCCGCTTCGGCCAGACCGGACCGCGCGTCGGCTCCTTCGACGGCGGCTACGGCGCCAGCATCCTCGCCGCCCAGGTCGGCCAGAAGCGAGCCAAGGAGATCTGGTTCCTCTGCCGCCAGTACGACGCGCGGCAGGCGCTCGAATGGGGTCTCGTCAACGCGGTCGTGCCGCTCGAGCGCCTCGAGCAGGAGACGGTCGCGGTGTGTCGCGAGATGCTCGCCCTCTCGCCCTTCGCGCTGCGGCTGCTGAAGGCGAGCTTCAACGCGTCCGAGGACGGCCTCGCCGGCATCCAGCAGCTCGCCCACGACGCGAACCTCCTGTTCTACGGCTCCGAGGAGGCACGCGAGGGACGCAGCGCCTACAGCGAGAAACGCCAGCCCGACTTCTCGCGGTTCCCGCGCCGGCCGTGAGAATCTGGCTGATGGCGGCCCGGCCGCGGACGCTGCCGGCGGCCGTGGCGCCGGTTCTCGTCGGCACCTCGCTGGCGATCCGCTACGGCACCTTCCACCCGCTCGCCTTCATTGCGGCGCTGCTCGGCGCGGTGCTGATCCAGATCGGCACGAACCTCTCCAACGACTACTCCGACGCGCGGCGCGGGGCCGACACCGACGAGCGGATCGGTCCGGTGCGGGTCACCGCGGGCGGGCTCGTGCCGCCTCGCCAGGTCCTGGTCGCCACATACGTGACCTTCGCGGCGGCGGTGCTCTGCGGCGTGTACCTGATCGCCGTCGCCGGCTGGCTGCTGCTCGCTGTCGGCGCCGCCTCGATCCTCGCCGGCGTGCTCTACACCGGCGGCCCACGACCGTACGGCTACGAGGGGCTCGGCGAGCTGTTCGTCTTTCTCTTCTTCGGTGTCGTGGCCGTGTCCGGCTCCTACTTCGTGCAGCGCAAGGGTCTGCCCTGGGAGGCGTTTGCGCTGGCGGTGCCGGTCGGCCTGCTGATCGCGGCCATTCTCGTCGTCAACAACGTCCGCGACATCGACACCGACCGCCGCGCCGGCAAGCGCACGCTCGCCGTGCGCCTCGGGCGCGAACGCACCCGCATCCTTTTCGCCACAATGGTCGCTGTCGCCTTCGTCAGCTCCTGGGTGCCATGGATCGCCGGCGCGCTCTCGCCGTGGGTGTTCCTCACGGCGGCCGCGGCGCCTCTCGCGTTCGGTGTGGTCCGCACCGTCCGCGCGCACTCGGACGGACCGTCGCTGAACCGCGCGCTGGCCGGCACCGCGAAGCTCGCTCTCGTCTTCTGCCTGCTGCTCTGCGCCGGCGTGTTGGCATAGCGCGATGGAGCTGTCGCTCCACCGCGTCGAGCTTCGGTTCGCCGAGCGGCAGGTCGCCACCCACGGCGTCCTGCATTCGCGAGAGCTGATCGAGGTCAGCCTGACCGACGGCGACGGCCTGGTGGGGCGCGGCGAGGCGGCGCCGCTGGAGAGCTACGACGGCGTCACGATCGAGCGCACGCTGCAGGCGCTGGAGGCATACCGGCCGGCGCTCGCGACCCCCCCGCGGCCTCCGGGTGGCATGTTGCTCGACGCCTGTCGCGACCTCGACGACCTTCCGCAGGCGCTCGCAGCGATCGACATCGCGCTGTGGGATCTGGCCGGCAAGCGCGCGGGCCGACCGGTGTGCGCGTTGCTGAGCGACGGCGCCGCGGCGAGTATCGCCGTCAACGCGACCATCGCCGCAGAGCAGGTCGAGGACGCAGCGCGCGCCGCTGCGGACGCCGTCGCGGCCGGATACGGCTGCGTGAAGCTGAAGGTCGGCTTTGTCGATGACCTGGCGCGCGTGGCGGCGGTGCGCGAGGCGATCGGGCCGCAGACGAGCCTGCGTCTGGACGCGAATGGCGCCTGGTCCCTCACCGAGGCCGAGCAGGCGATCGCGTCCCTCAGCGGTTACGGCCTCGAGTTGATCGAGGAGCCGGTCCACGGGCTCGCCGACAGCCGCGCCCTGCGCGAGCGCGTGGCCGTCCGGATCGCGATCGACGAGACCGCCGGCACCCCGGGGGCTCTCACCGCTCGCGTGGCCGACGCGGTGTGCTTGAAGCTATCCCGCTGCGGCGGCATCGGTGGCCTGCTCGCAGCGGCGTCGCTGGTTCGAGCGAGCGGCGCCGAGGTGTACGTCGCCTCGACCTACGACGGCCCGCGCGGGATCGCTGCCGCACTTCACGCGGCGGCTGCGTTGGCCCCGCTGCCGGCGTGCGGGCTCGCGACGCTCGAGCTGTTCGAGGATCCACCCGCGGCGCTGCGCGTGGTGAACGGCGAGATCGCGGTTCCGCGCGGACCCGGTCTCGGACTGCCTGAACTCGCGTGATGCGGCCCAACCGGATCGCCTACTGGGGATCCACCGCGGCCGAACGCGCGCAGGAGTTCCCCTGCGATCGCCTGCTCGCAAACCCGGACCTGGTGATGTTCAGGGCGGTCGATGTGAGCGCGCCGGCCGAGGTGACGTTTCGCTGGCTCTGTCAGCTGCGCGCGGCGCCGTACAGCTACGACTGGCTCGACAACCTCGGCCGCCGCAGCCCACAGACACTCACAGCCGGGCTCGACGACATCGCAGTCGGCCAGCGCTTTCAGTCGGTGTTCGCCCTGGTCGCCTTCGAGTCCGGCCGGTCGCTGACGATGGCCCTCTCGAGCCGACTGATGGGTCGCATCGCATGCACCTACAGAGCCGACCGACTCTCGGCCGAGCGCTCGCGCATCGTCGTCAAGGTCGCCGTCGCCGTCCCGCCCCGGGCGCCTCTCGCTGCGCTGGTGCGGTTGCTGCTTCCGCCCGGTGACCTGCTGATGATGCGCCGCCAGCTGCTGAACCTGAAGCGGCTTGCGGAGCGCACCGCGGGTGGCTGTCCACCCGGATAGCCCGAGCTGCAGGTCCGCGAGCTAACCGGCCCCGATCGCAACGGCGACCTCGTCCGGCGCCTCGAGAGCGACGCGGTGCCCCACTCCGGGCAGCGTGCGGAGGGTCGAGTTCTCGATCGCCGCGGCGAGCCGACGGCCGGCCGCTGAATACGCCGCGTCATCCTCCCCCGCGAGCACGGACACGGGCATGCGCAGTTCGTGCAGGCGATCCCAGACCGGCGTCATCGCCCCGGCTCCGAGCTGGCGCAGACTGACGGCGAGCCTGGCGGGCTCACAGCGGCGCTCATCGGCCGCCACCTCCGCCTGGACCCAGTCGGGGTCACGTGCGAAAAGCGGCGTCGTGCGCCAGCGCTCGATGAAGGAGGAGATCGGGCTGCGCTCGATCTCCTCCGCCAACGCGTCGTCGGCGAGCTTGCGCGCGGCTCGCTGCGTCCCATCCGCGATTCCGGCGCTGGTCGAGATCAGGACGAGCCTGGAGATGCGTTCCGGGATCGCCAGAGCGGCGTGGAGCGCCAGGCGCCCGCCCATCGAGTAGCCGACCAGCACGAAGGGACCGTCGGTGCTCGCCGCGACCAGCTTGGTGACGCCCTCAGGCGTCAGGGGATCGGCGTCGCCGAGGTTGAGAGCGAGCGGGGTGAAGCGGTCACGCGGAAGCGCGGCCGCGACCCGGTCCCAATGACGGCCGGTGGACGCGAAGCCGTGCAGCATCACCACGGAGACAGCCATGGACGCAAGTGTGACGGCGCGACGGCAGGGCGCGTGGGTTCCCCTCGCCCCGCGCCGCTACGGTTCGTCCGTGGCCCACGTCCCCGACAGTCACGACCTGATCGCCGCTTTCGTGGACGAGCTGTCGCGCTGCGGCATGACCGACGCGTGCACCTCGCCCGGCTCGCGCTCGACGCCGCTCGTGCTGGCGCTCGCACGCCACCCTCGCCTGCGGGCTCACTCCCACATCGATGAGCGCTCGAGCGGCTTCTTCGCGCTGGGGATCGCCAAGGCCACCGGCCGCCCGGTCGCGGTGGCCTGCACCTCCGGCACCGCGGCGGCCAACCTCTCCCCGGCCGTGATCGAGGCCGCCGAGGCTCGCGTGCCGCTGATCGTCCTGACCGCAGACCGCCCGCCGGAGCTCCGCGAGATCGGCGCCGGCCAGACGATCGACCAGATCAAGCTCTACGGCACGGCGGCGCGTTGGTTCTTCGAGGTCGGCAACCACGAGGTGACCGACGAGCGGGTCGCGTGGGCCCGCGCGCTCGCCTGCCGCGCGTACGCCGTCGCGACCGGCGAGCGCCCCGGACCGGTGCATCTGAACTGGCCGCTGCGCGAGCCGCTCGTGCCAACCGCGCCGCAACAGCCCGTCGGCGGCCGCCCCGGGGGCCGCCCTTGGGTCGACATCCACAGACCGGACCCGGTGGCGGCGCCGCTCGCCGATCACGTGACCGCCGCCGCGCGCGGGGTCATCGTCGCGGGGCGAGACGACCGCGGCCTCGCCCCTGCGATCCCGGCGCTGGCAACCGCGGCCGGCTACCCGTTGCTCGCCGACCCGCTGTCGGGTGCGCGGCGCGGCGCCGCGGCGATAGCCCACTACGACAGCCTGCTGCGAGACGGCGAGTTCGCGCGCCGACACGCGCCCGAGGTCGTGATCCGCGTCGGCGACCTGCCGACCTCCAAGCCGCTCCGCGCGTGGCTCGCCGGGCTCGACGGCGCCCGCCACATCCTCGTCGACCCAGAGTGGGCGTGGCAGGACCCGGCGTCGGTCGCGGACGTCGTTCTGCGGGCCGATCCCCGTCTGCTGGAGCCGCCGGCGGCGGCAGATCCGGCCTGGCTGCGGGCGTGGCTCGAAGCGGACGCCACGGCCGCGACCGCGATCGATCACACGCTCGCCGACGAGCTGAGCGAGCCGAACGTCGCGCGCACCATCGCAACCTCGCTGCCCAGCGGAGCCACGCTGTTCGTCGCCGCATCGATGCCCGTGCGCGAGCTCGAGTCCTTCTGGCCGGTTCGCGACGACGCTCCCCGGGTGCTCTCCAACCGCGGCGCCAACGGCATCGACGGGACACTCTCCAGCGCGCTCGGCGTCGCCGCCGTGTCCGACGGGCCCGTCGTCGCGCTGATCGGCGATGTCGCCTTCGCGCACGACATCGGCGGGCTGCTGGCAGCGTCGCGCCTGCGCTTGTCCCTGACGATTGTGCTGATCAACAACGGCGGCGCGGCCGTGTTCGACTACCTGCCGATCGCCCGCGAGCTCGACGTCTACGAGCAGCACATCGCGACGCCCACCGGCCTCGACTTCGAGCGAGCCTCAGCGCTGTACGGCTTCCGCCACGAGTGCCCGCACACGCTCGAGGCGCTGCGAACGCTGCTCGCGGAGCCGGCGCCCGGGACAGTGATCGAGGTGCGGACGAACCGCGACACCGGCGTCGCGCTGCACAGGCGCGTGAGCGAAGCGGTGGCCAGAGCCCTGCGCGACTGACGCCGGCGGCCCGCGAACGCCAGGCCGGCGTTCAGGTCGCCAGCACCGGGAGCAGCGCGCCCAGCTTGACCTCGGTCTCGGCCAGCTCGGCTGCGGGCTCGGAGTCGGCAACGACGCCGTCCCCGGCGTAGCAGCGCGCCAGCGCGCCCTCGATCAGCGCGCAGCGCAGCGCGACGCAGAACTCGCCGTCCTCGTTGGCGTCGGTCCAACCAAGTGGACCGGCGTACCAGCCGCGGTCGATCCCCTCGAGCGCGCGAATCAGCGGCAGCGCGACCGCCGTCGGCTCGCCGCCGACCGCCGGCGTTGGATGCAGCAGCCCTGCCAGCTCGACCGCCGCGACGGGCGCAGCCAGCTGCGCGCGGATCGCAGTCGCCAGGTGCTGGATGTTGGCGATCCGCACGACCTCCGGCTCCTCGGCCATCGTCACCCACACGGCGTGCGGTCGCAGCGCCCGTTCGATCCGGCGGGCCACGATCGCGTGCTCCTCGCGCTCCTTGTCAGAGCGCAGCAGACGTTCGCCCAGGTGGTCGTCGACACCCGGGTCCGCGCTGCGTCCGATCGAGCCGGCCAGCGCGACCGTGCTGACGCGCAGGCCTTCGCGGCGCATCAGGAGCTCCGGCGTGGCGCCGATGAACGTCGCCGCACCGCGCCCGACGGCGTAGACGAAGCAGCCGGCGAAGCCCTCGCGCAACACGCCGAACACGGCCGCCGGGTCATGCGGCGCCGGACCGTGCACGTCGACCTCGCGCGCCAGCACTATCTTCTCGAGCCGCCCGGCGCCGATCAGCTCAACCGCGCGCGCGACGGCCGCCTCGTAGTGCTCAGGCGCCATCGCGCCGGCCACGGTGTGGTGCTCGGTCGGGTGCGGGTCGAGCAGCGGCAGCGCCTGCTCGCGCAGCGAGTCGAGCCGCCGGTCGAGGCACTCGAGCAGCTGCTCGACGGCGTCGTCCTGGCGCACCATCGTGGCGGCGGTGCACCACACGTCCTCGCCGCGGCGCACGAGCGCCACCTCTGGCACCGCCAGCGAGGCCGGCGCGAACGCCGACCAGTGCGGCGAGCTTCCCCCGTCCGGCGCGAACGCGAAGCCGCCGCAGGCGATCAACCCGCCGCCAACCGGTGCGCCGCAGGGCTCAACGCACGCGCGAGCGACGAGATCGCGCCAGCGCGCGGCGGTCCGCTCGAAGCGGCCGTGCCCACGGTCCTCGAGCTCCACGACCGATCCGAGCGCGGCGACGACGGATCGCTCGCGCTCCGGCTGCTCGAAGCACATCCACGGTTCACCGGGCCGCCGCGACGCCAGTACGACCGCGCTCGGATCGCTGATGTTCTCGAGCCGCCAGCTGACGGCGGCGACGCACTCGCCATGACGCGCCGCCGAGCGCAG
This sequence comes from uncultured Solirubrobacterales bacterium, assembly GCA_963830975.1. Lineage (GTDB taxonomy): Bacteria > Actinomycetota > Thermoleophilia > Solirubrobacterales > Solirubrobacteraceae > Palsa-513. The sequence goes on along the minus strand of CAWHOI010000004.1, from coordinate 1,063,748 downwards.
CGCACGACGCAGCTGCGCGTCGAGCGCCCGACGGTGCTGCTGCGGTAGCGCGAACCGCCCCCGACGGGCAGAGTCCGGTCGCGCTACCGCCACACCGGCCGCCCCACTAGGTCTCCGTGCGCCCCCGGGCCATCGCGATCTCGCCCGTGCGCATCATCTCGATCAGGCCGTACGGCCTCACGACACGCTCGTAGGCCTCGATCTTCTCGGCGTCCCCGGTCACCTCGACGGTGACCGAGCGCTTCGTCGTGTCGACGACGCGGCCGCGGAAGATCTGCGTGAACTCGAGAATCTCGCTGCGCGCCTGCGCCTCGGCCGTGATCTTGAACAACGCCAGCTCGCGGGTCACCGTCCCGGCGGGCTCCAGATCGCGGATCTTCAGCACGTTGACCAGCTTGTGCAGCTGCTTGGTCACCTGGTCGATCGGGTGCACGGCGCCGTCCACCGTCAGCGTGATGCGCGAGAACTGCTCGTCGTCGGTCGGTCCGACGGTCAGCGTCTCGATGTTGAAGCCGCGGCGCGCGAACAGACCGGCAATCCGGGTGAGTACGCCCGGGCGGTTCTCGACGAGGATCGAGAGCACGTGCTTGCGTCCGGTCCGCAGGCCGACCGCAGCATCGAGCTCCTCGAGGCTCAGCGGGGTCTTGGTTCCTGGTTCTCCCATCTCGATCACCCCACCATGTCCCGCGCGGCGGCGCCGGGCGCAATCATCGGGTACGTGTTCTCCTCGCGCGTCACGCGGACGTCCGCGACGACGACTCCGGGCGTCGCGATCGCGGCACGGATGTCCTCGACGAGCGAGCGCTTGTCGGTGAAGCGCAGCCCGGTGGCCCCGTAGGCCTCGGCGAGCTTCACGAAGTCCGGGTGCTCGCCCATGTCGACCTGGCTGTAGCGATGGTCCCAGAACAGCTCCTGCCACTGGCGGACCATGCCGAGATAGCCGTTGTTCATGATGAACACCTTGACGGCGATGTCGCCCTGCACGCAGGTCGCGAGCTCCTGGATGTTCATCTGGATCGACCCGTCGCCGGCGATCACGCAGACCGTCTCGTCGGGCAGACCCACCTTCGCACCCATCGCCGCCGGCAGGCCGAAGCCCATCGTGCCGAGCCCGCCGGAGTTGATCCACTGGCGCGGCCGCGTGAAGTGGAAGTACTGCGCAGCCCACATCTGGTGCTGCCCGACGTCCGACACCACGACCGCCTTGCCGTCGGTCGCCTCGTAGAGCGCCTGGATCAGAAACTGCGGCTTGATCTCCGAATCCACGCTGTCCTCGTAACGGAGCGGGTGTTCGGCCTTCCAGGCGTCGATCTTCACCCACCAGTCGGCAAGACGCGCCGGATCGGCCTCGAGCGCGCGGTACTCCGCCGCCAGCTTGCGCAGGATGTTGCGCGCATCGCCGACGATCGGGATGTGCGCCGGCACGTTCTTGGAGATCTCAGCCGGGTCGATGTCGATGTGAATGAACTTCGCGTGCGGCGCGAACTCCGCCAGCTTGCCGGTGATGCGGTCGTCGAAGCGCGCTCCGACGGCGCAGATCAGGTCGGCCTCGTCCATCGCGTAGTTCGCGCTTCGCGTGCCGTGCATCCCCAGCATCCCGAGCCACTGCTCGTGCGTCCCGGGGAACGCGCCGAGCCCCATCAGGGTGCACGTGACCGGAAAGCGGTCGGCGGTCGCGAGCTCGACCAGCTCGGCGGAGGCGTTCGAGTTGATCACGCCCCCACCGGCGTAGATCACCGGGCGCCGTGCGCTGGCGAGCGCGTTGGCGGCCTGGCGGATCTGCTTCTGGTTGCCCTCGATCGTCGGCTGATAGCCGGGCAGCGAGACCTCGACCACCGGCTCGTAGGGGATCTCGGCGCGCGAGAGGTCCTGGGGGACGTCGATCACGACGGGCCCGGGCCGTCCGGTGCGCGCGATGTGGAAGGCCTCGTGGATCGCCCGCGGGATCTCGAGCGGGTGCTGGATCATGAACGAGTGCTTGACGATCGGGATCGTGATGCCGAGCGTGTCGGCTTCCTGGAACCCGTCCGTGCCGAGCAGCTCGGTGCGGACCTGGCCGGTTATGAAGACGACCGGCACCGAGTCGAGCATCGCGTCGGCGATCGGCGTCACCAGATTGGTCGCCCCCGGGCCTGAGGTGGCGAGCGCCACGCCCACCTTTCCGGTCGCCTTCGCGTAGCCCTCGGCGGCGTGTCCGCCGCCGGCTTCGTGGCGCACGAGCACGTGGCGGATCCCGGCGTCATAGAACGCGTCGTAGGTCGGGAGGTTCGCGCCACCCGGGAGGCCGAATACGACGTCGACGCCCTCGGCTTTAAGGCACTCCATCACGGCATCGACTGCACGCATCGCGCTGACCTCCTTTCAACTGGCTCGAATTCCTCAGGTGGCCCGCAAACACGGGCCTGTGGGTGAGGATAGCGTGCCGGTGCCCGGCTCCGGCCGGTGCGCGTGCGCGACGGCCCCTAACCGGCTAAGCAGCCTGTTCAGAGCCGCGCGCGCACGCGGAGCCGCGAGTCGGGCTCGATCAGCTCCGAATCCTGCGGGTACTCGAGATCGGTCCCGCAGCGCATGCACATCGCATCGTAGTGGCGCACCGCCGCTCCGCATCCCGGGCAGACCCGCAACGCCTCCTCGGTCTCGCGGCGATACAGGGCCGCCGCCAGCGGGCCAAGGATCGGAATCACAGCCGAGATCACGAACCAGACGAAAAGCGAGCTGCCCTTGCGCATGCCGATGTATCCACCGGCCAGCGCCGAGACCAGGCAGACCGCGACGTAGACCTCCCCGCCGTTCAGAATAGGACGCGAACCGCCCAGACGGCGCCGATGATCGCCACGACCACAGCGATGATCGTCGCGGCGACGATGACGACCTTGAACAGGATGTGGAGCAGGATCCACGCGCAGACGAGCAGCACCAGCGCGGCGAGCGCGTGGCGGCCGAACGACTGCATGCGGCTCGGACTCTCGGTGTGTTCTTCGTTCATACGGCAGAGCTTACGCCCAACCGCGGCGCTACTAACGCGGCTGCGGCCTGTACGGGCGCGGCTGCGGTCTGACCGCTGAGTCCGAGGCTGCCAGGCGAGCAAGGCTGTAGCGCCGCAGCACCGCCGGCGCCTTCACCTTCGTGGACGCCTCGACGACCTGCGGGAGAAGCAGGAATCTGGATCGGGCGTTGGGTGTGTTCATGGGCGGGATGATCCGCCACCGCGGCGTCGGAGTCGTTGGCCAGCGGTCCAAGATCGAGGAGCGCGGCTTCGCCGCGCCGTCGCGGCGCGCGCTCAGCCTTCGTCGAGACCGAGCGCCGCGTGGATCAGGCGCGTCACCTCGGCTCCGTCGGCGCGTCCACGCGTCTCGCGCATGATCGGCCCGACCAGCGCGCCGATCGCCTTCGGATTCCCCGAGCGGACCTGTTCGGCGGCCGCCGGATCCGCGGCGATCACGCGCGCCACGATCGCACTCAGCCCCTCGGCGTCGTCCAACGCCCCCAGTCCGCGTTCCTCGACGATCGCCGCCGGGTCGCCGCCCTGCGCGACCATCACGTCGAGCACTTCGCGAGCGGCGGTCACGCTCAGCCTGCGAGCCGCAAGCATCGCCACGAGCGACGCGAGCGCGCCGGGCGCGACGGCGCTCCCGGCCGGGTCCTCGTCCCCGATGCGACCGACCAGCTCTCCGCCGACCCAGTTGGCCAGCGCAACGGCGTGCTCGGCCGCGCCCTCCAGCGCGCGCTCGTAGAAGTCGCCGAGCTCGCCGCGAAACGCGAGCTGGCGGGCCCGCTCGGGACTCAACCCGAGCTCGCGCTCGAACCGCTCGGCCCGCGCCGCGGGAAGCTCGGGCATCGCCGCACGCGCCGCCGCCAGCATCTCCTCGGTCGTCGCGATCGGCACCAGATCGGGCTCGGGGAAGTAGCGGTAGTCCTGCGCCTCCTCCTTGGAGCGAAGCGAGGTGATCGCGCCGCTCGTGGGGTCGAAGTGCAGCGTCTCCTGCTCCACCTCCTCCCCCGCCTCGATGATCGCCCGCTGGCGTTCGATCTCCGCCGCGACACCCTGCTCGAGGAAGCGGAACGAGTTCATGTTCTTCAATTCGGTCTTGGTCCCGAGCTGGTCGCTGCCGGCGGCTCGTAGCGAGACGTTCGCGTCGGCCCGCAGCGAGCCCTCGCTCATGTTGACGTCGCTGACCCCCAGTGCCCGCAGCGTCGCCCGCAGCAGCTCGAGCCATTCGCGGGCCGCCGCGGGCGAGTGCAGGTCCGGCTCGGTGACGATCTCGACGAGCGGCGTGCCGCCGCGGTTGAAGTCGACGACCGACTGCTCCGAGCCGTGGATCCGCCCGCTGGCGCCGAGGTGGATCAGCTTCGCCGCGTCCTCCTCGAGATGGACGCGGTGGATCCGCACGCCGGCCAGCGCTCCGCCGCTGCACAGCGGCTCGTCGTACTGCGAGATCTGGTAGCCCTTCGGCAGATCCGGATAGAAGTAGTTCTTGCGGTGGAAGATCGAGCGCGCGGCCAGCTCGCAGCCGAGCGCCAGGCCGATCATCAGCCCGAAGTGGATCGCGCGCGCGTTCACCACGGGCAGCGCGCCAGGCAGGCCGAGGCAGACCGGGCAGGTGCGCGTGTTCGGCGGCTCGCCGAAGCTCAGCTCGCAGCCGCAGAACATCTTCGTCGCGGTCGCCAGCTGGACATGGATCTCCAGACCGATGACCGGTTCCAGGGCAACGCTCATTTCGGGCTCCCCTCCGCCGCCGCACGAGCGTCGAACCCGAGCGCCTGCTCGAGCGCGAACGAGACGTCGAGCAGTGCGTTCTCGCTGAATGCCGGGCCGGCGAGCTGGAAGCCGACGGGCAGCGCGCGACCGCCGCCGGGTGGCTCCGCCAGCCCGCACGGCAGCGAGATCGCCGGGATTCCGGCGAGCGACATCGGCACGGTGCAGAAGTCGTTGAGGTACATCGCCAGCGGGTCCGCGGTCTTCGCCCCCAGCTCGAAGGCGACGCCGGGCGCCGTCGGGGTCGCGATGAAGTCGAAGCGCTCGAACGCGGCGGCGAAGTCCTCGGCGATCTTGGTGCGCACGCGCTGCGCTCGGCCGTAGTAGGCCTCGTAGTAGCCGCTCGAGAGCGCGTAGGTGCCGAGCATGATGCGGCGCTTCACCTCGGCTCCGAAGCCGTCGTGGCGGGTGCGCGTGTACATCTCCGTCAGCTCGTGCGCCCCGGCGGCGCGGTAGCCGTAGCGCACGCCGTCGAAGCGGGCGAGGTTCGAGGAGGCCTCGGCCGGCGCCAGCACGTAGTAGGCCGCGAGCGCGTGGGGCGCGTGCGGCAGGGCGCAGGGCTCGACGCTCGCGCCCAGCGTGCGCAACAGCTCGAGCGCAGCTTCGAAGGCGGCGAGCACGCCCGGCTCGATCCCCTCGCCGCTGAGCTCGGCGGGCACGCCGAAACGCAGGCCCCGCAGATCGGTCCGCGTCGGCAGCTCGATGCGGCCGGGAAAATCGAGCGAGGTCGAGTCGCGCGGGTCGCGCGCCCCCACCATCTGGCCGTAGAGCAGCGCGGCGTCGGTGACGTCGCGCGTCAGCGGCCCGGCCTGATCCAGCGAGGAGGCGAAGGCGATCATGCCGTAGCGGGACACCGCACCGTAGGTCGGTTTGAGCCCGACGATCCCGCACAGCGCCGCCGGTTGGCGGATCGAGCCCCCGGTGTCGGTTCCCAGCGCCCACGGCGCGGTCCGCGCCGCCACCGCCGCGGCGCTGCCGCCCGAGGATCCGCCCGGCACGCGCGTGCGGTCCCAGGGGTTCAGCACCGGTCCGTAGCCTGAGTTCTCGGTCGAGGAGCCCATCGCGAATTCGTCCTGGTTGGTCTTGCCGAGCAGCGGCGCGCCTGCAGCGGCGAGCCGCTCGACCACCGTCGCGGTGTAGGGCGGGCGATAGTCCTCGAGAATCCGTGAGCCGGACTGGCTCGGCACGCCCTCGGTGCAGAAGAGGTCCTTGACGGCGAGCGGCACGCCGCCGAGCGGCCCCGCGGCCGCGGCCGCCGATGCCCCGGCGCCGGCCTCGGCGACCCACACGTAGGCGTTCAGCTGGTCCGCCGCAGCCCGCGCGCGATAGGTCTCGAAGAGCTCGGAGGCGTCCAGATCGCCGGCGCGCACGGCCTTGGCGGCCTGCGCCGCCGACAGCGAGAGGATGTCGCTCATGCCTGGGGACTCGGGACGGCGAAGCCGTCATCCGCGACGGAGGGGGCCCCTGCCAGCGCGCGCTCGCGGCTGAGCGACGGCTGCGGCTCATCGGCGCGCAGCGCGTTCTCGACCGCGACGACGTGCGAGGTCGGCGCCACCTCGTCCAGATCGAGCTCGTCGATCGTCGCGATGTGCCCGAGCACGCCGGCCAGCTCGAGCGCCATCCGCTCGACCTCCTCGTCGCTCAGTCGTAGGCGCGCAAGCCGCGCCACGTGGCGGACCTCGTCGCGCTCGATCATCGCGACACCGGAACGCCCCAGAACGGACGCTCGTCGCGCAACGAGCGCCACGCCGCCCACAGCACGCCCAGCGAGCCGGCCAGGCCGAGCCAGAGCCCGTAGCAGCGGCCGTCCGCGCCGTTCGGCGCCACCGCCGCGAAGACCGCGATCAGCACGGTCGAGATCGCGGCGAGGATGGTCGTGGCGACCGCGCAGGCCAGCGGCAGCGCGGGCGAGCGCTGCGTGACCGTGGCCGCCGCCAGGGCGAGCGCACCGAGCGCAGCGAGCGCCGCAAACACCGCGGCGACCGCCACCGCGTGCCAGGCGCTCTCACGGCTGCCCGCGACCTCGAACCACGGCAGGAACAGAGCCACCGCCAGCAGACCCGCGGCGGGCAGGGCGAGCAGCTCGGCGGGGCGCATTCGGCGCAGGTCGACGTGCACGGCGCGAAGCCTATCCCTCACGCGCGCCCGTCCCCCGAGCGCCGCCCGACTGCACGCAGGGCGCGGGCACGCGAGGGCCGGCGCCCGCCGCGAATCAGGCCTGGGGTCCTGCCGCTGCCCCCGCCGCCTCGCCGCTTGGCTCGAAGCGCGCGGGTGCGGTCGCGTGCGCGTCCGCACCGACCGTCCGCGGGCCGCGCGGGCGCAGCAGCAGCGTCGCCACGAGCATGCCGCCCACGACACAGCAGGCCGCGATGACGAAGGCGAGGTGGTAGCCGGCTGTCAGGGCGGCGGCTAGCTGCCCGCCGGCCGCGGTGATCGCCCGCGTGTGATCGGCCGAGATCGTGCCGAGCACGGCGACCCCGAGCGCGCCCGACACCTGCATCGACACGTTGACGATCCCCGAGGCCAGCCCGGCGTCGGCCATCGGCACCTCGGACATCGCGATCGTCAGCAGCGGCACCGACGCGGTGCCCATCCCGATTCCCATGAAGAGGAACGCCAGGAACAGCAGCGGGAAGTAGCCGGCGTGCACGCCGGCCTGGGAGAGCAGCGCGAGGCCCGCGACGACCGCGACCATCGCCGGCATCAGCGTCCGCCAGGGACCGAAGCGGCTCACCAGGCGCGCCGTGATGCCGCTCGAGAACAGGGCCACCACGAGCGTCATGGGCAGGAAGGCGACGCCGGTGTGCAGCGCGCTGTAGCGCAGCACGTGCTCGAGGTAGAGGGTCCCGAGGAAGAAGCAGGCGTACATGCCCATGAACAGGAAGCCGCGCACGAGACTCGAGCTGAGCAGCCCGCGCACGCGCAGGATTCGCAGCGGCATGATCGGCTTCGCCAGCCGCGACTCGAGCGCGAAGAACGCCGCGACCAGCGCCACGGCGGCGGCGCCCACGCCGAGCGTGCGCGCCGACCCCCAGCCGTAGTCGCTCGACTTCACAACCGCGTAGACGCCGAGCATCAGGCCGGCCGTCACGAGCACGGAGCCGAGCACGTCCACCCCCGCGCGCACCCCCAGCCCCTCGTTCTCCTCGACCAGGATCACGCCGAGGATCAGCGCGATCGCCCCGATCGGCAGATTGATGAAGAAGATCCAGTGCCAGTTCAGCGCCTGGGTGAGGATGCCGCCGGCGAGCAGCCCGATCGAGCCGCCGCCGACCGCGACGAAGATGTACGCGCTCATCGCCCGCGCCCGTTCGCGCGGGTCCGGGAACTCCGTCGCGATGATCGCGAGGATCACCGAGGTGGAGAAGGCGCCGGCCATGCCCTGCACGAACCGAGCCGTGATCAGCAGCGCCTGGCTCTGCGCCAGCCCGCAGACCGCCGAGGCCACCGTGAAGACCGCGAGGCCGCCGAGGAAGACCTTCTTGCGGCCGATCAGGTCGCCAAGACGCCCGGACATCAGCAGGAACCCGGCGAAGGCGACCAGGTAGGCGTCGATGACCCACGCCAGGCCGGCCTGCGTGAAGTGCAGGTCGTGTTGGATCTTTGGCAGCGCGACGTTCACCACGGTCGCGTCGAGTGCATTCATCAGCATCGCCAAGCAGACGACGATCAGCGCCATCCAGCGCCGGCGGTCGGAGTGTTCGGCTCGTGCGCGGTCGACCATCGAGTTCATTCACTGTAGCCGGGCGCACACGTCCGTCCGGCGCCACCGCGGCGCGCCCCCCTCGCCACGGTCCCTAGACCGACGACGGGTCCGCTTCCGCCGCGGCCTGCGCCGCGAGCACGGTGTTGCGGAGCAGGCAGGCGATCGTCATCGGGCCGACGCCGCCGGGAACCGGCGTGATCGCGCTCGCCCGCTCGCGCACGGCGTCGAAGTCCACGTCGCCGACCAGGCCGCTCTCCAGCCTGCTCGTCCCCACGTCGATCACGATCGCGCCCGGCTTCACCCACTCCGCCGTCACCATCCGCGGCCGCCCGACGGCGGCGATCAGCACGTCCGCTCGCGCGCACACGCCGGCGAGATCGCGCGTGCGCGAATGGCACATCGTGACCGTCGCGTTCGCCGCGAGCAGCAGCTGCGCCATCGGCTTGCCGAACAGGTTCGAGCGCCCGATCACGACCGCCTCGGCTCCCTCGAGCACCACGCCGGTGCTCTCCAGCAGCAGCATCACGCCGCTCGGCGTGCAGGGCCGCAGGCCGGGGCGTCCCAGGGCGAGCATGCCGGCCGAGAGCGCGGTCAGCCCGTCGACGTCCTTGCCCACGTCGACGAGGCCGGTCAGCTTGACGCCGTCGAGATGGTCGGGCAGCGGCAGCTGAACGAGCACGCCGCTGACCAGCGGGTCGCCGTTCAGGCGCTCGATCAGCTCGATCACCTCGGCCTCGCTCGTATCGGCGGCGAGACGATGATCGAACGAAGCGATCCCTATCGCCTCGGATTCGCGGTGCTTCATCCCGACGTAGACGAGGCTGCCCGGGTCTTCGCCGACGAGCACCGTCGCGAGCCCCGGCGGGCGCCCATGGCGCTCCGCGAACGCGGCGACGTCGCGCGCCAGCTCCGCCCGCAGCGCCGCCGCGACCGCGCGTCCGTCGATCAGCGCCGCGCTCACCGGCGCGTCACCGGCGCGAACTCCGCGAGCAGCCTGCGCTCCGATCCGTCCGCGGCGAAGCGCACGATCACGATCCCGTCGCGCTCGAGGCCGGTCACCACGCCATCGCCGAAGGAGGCGTGGACGACGTCCTCGCCGATCCGGTATGCCGGCGCGGGCGAACGCCTGGCGCTGCTCGAGGACGACGCCGCCGCCGAGGCCGCCCACAGTCCCGGAGCGCCGCCGCCCCGCGGCGCGATCCGCGACGCGCTGATCCCGCCGGCGCCCGAGCCGATCGGATCGTCGCTGGCGTCGGTCAGCTCGGGCGGGATCTCGTCGAGGAAGCGGCTGCGCAGGCCGAAGCTCTCGGCTCCGAACAGCGTCCGCCGGCGCGCGTAGGTCAGCGTCAGCCCGCGCATCGCCCGCGTGATCCCGACGTAGCAGAGCCGGCGTTCCTCCTCGAGCGAGCCCTCGTCGAGCGAGCGCGAGTGCGGGAACACGCCCTCCTCGCAGCCGATGATGAACACGATCGGATACTCGAGCCCCTTCGCGTTGTGCAGCGTCATCAGCGTGATCAGGCCGCGGTCGTCGTGTCGCTCGTCGGCGTCGCTGACCAGCGCGATCTGGCCGAGGAAGGCGTCAAGCGGCGCGAGCCCCGCCTCCCCCTCCTCGGGCGGGATCGGCTCGTGACCGGCGTCGAACTCGCGCGCGACCCCGACCAGCTCCTCGAGGTTCTCGATCCGCCCCTGCGCCTCGAAGGTGCGTTCCGCCTCGAGCGCGTCCAGGTAACCGGTTCGCGAGAGCACCGCCTCCAGCAGCTCGCCCACCGCCGCTCCGCCGCGCGCCAGCTCGCGCAGCTCCACCATCGTCTCCATGAAGCGCCCGATCGCGCTGACCGCCGCCCTGCCCAGCCCCGGCACCCGCTCAGGCGCGGCCGCGGTCTCCCACACCGTCTCCCCCATCGTCGAGGCGTGCGCGATCACCCGCGAGAGCGAGGTCTGCCCGATCCCGCGCCGCGGGCTGTTGGCAACGCGCGTGAAGCTGACCTGATCGGCCGGGTTGGCCAGCAGGGACAGGTAGGCGATCGCGTCCTTGATCTCGCTGCGCTCGTAGAACTTCGTGCCGCCGATCACCTGGTAGGGGACCTCGGCGCGCACGAGCGCGTCCTCGAGCACTCTCGACTGCGCGTTGGTCCGGTAGAAGACGGCGATCTCGGCCCGCGAAACGCCCTCATCGACGAGGCCCTCGATCGCGCTCAGCACGTAGCGCGCCTCGGCGTGCTCGTCGGCCAGCATCCGCACCTTGACCGGGTCCCCCTCGCCGACCTCCGTCCACAGGTCCTTCGCCACCTGGCCGCGGTTGTGCGCGATCACGCCGTTGGCGGCGGAGAGAATGGTCTGCGTCGAGCGGTAGTTCTGCTCCAGCTTGACGATCCGCGCGTCCGGGAAGTCCTGCCCGAAGTCGAGGATGTTGCGAATGTCGGCACCGCGAAAGCCATAGATCGACTGCGCGTCGTCGCCGACCACGGCGAGGTTTCGCCGCTCCCCGGTCAGCAGCGTCAGCCAGCGGTACTGCGCGTGGTTTGTGTCCTGGTACTCGTCGACCAGCACATGACGGAACGCCTGCTGGTAGCGCTCGCGGACCTCGGGGAACAGCTCCAGGACGTTGACGGCGCGCACCAGCAGGTCGTCGAAGTCCATCGCGTTGAATCGCAGCAGCTCGCGCTCGTAGAGCTCGAACGCGTCGGCCACCGTCTGCTCGAAGTAGGAGCCGACCATCGTGCGGTACTCGGCAGCGTCGCGCAGGCGGTTCTTCGCGTCGGAGATCTGGCTGTGCACGGCGGCCGGGGGAAAGCGCTTGGGGTCCGCCCCGACGCGGTCCAGGCATTGCTTTACGAGCCGCCGGGCGTCCGCCTGGTCATAGATCGTGAACTGCCGCGTGTAGCCGAGGCGCGGCGCCTCGACCCGCAGCATCCGCGTGCACGCGGCGTGGAACGTCAGCACCCACATGCCGCGCGTGCTGCGTCCGAGCAGCAGCTCGACGCGTTCGCGCATCTCCTGAGCGGCCTTGTTGGTGAAGGTGATCGCCAGCAGCTCATCGGCCCGCGCCTGCCCGCTGTGCACGAGGTAGGCGATTCGATGGGTCAGCACGCGCGTCTTGCCGCTGCCGGCTCCCGCCAGGATCAGAAGCGGCCCCTCAGAATGCGTGACGGCGTCGCGCTGGGGCGCGTTGAGACCCTCCAGCAGGGCGTCGATGCGTTCCTCGGCGACGGTGTGTTCGGGCACCTATCCAGCATAGATGCGCAGGCGGCTAGCCTCTCCGCATGGGCATCTGCGACGAGGTGAGAACACTCTGCGCCCAGGTCGCAGCCTCCGCCCGCTCGGTCACCATCGACAGCGCGAGGCTGGAGGCGTTCGAGGCGTCCCCGCAGGCGACCCTTGACGCCTCCGTCCACCACCTCGACGGCCCGGCTGAGGAGGTCGCTCGCTACCTGCTGGCGCTCGATGCGATCAACTTCGGCTCAGGTTGGTTCCCGACCCTGCGCAAGCGGCCCGGATGCTCCGGGTACACGACGATCGCCGGCCGCCTCGCCGACCGTTTTCGCGCCCACGGCGCGTGGAGCAACGAGGAACTGCGCGCGCTCGACACGGGCACCGTCGCCGCGTCGCTCGGCCAGCGCGCCGACCACGAGCTGATGGCGCTCTACGCCCAGGCGCTCCGCGCGCTCGGCGGCTGGCTCGGCAAGCGCGACGTGCTCGACGCGGTCGCCGGCGCCGGCGGATCGGCGCAGGCGCTCGCTGCCCAACTCGCCGGCGCGATGGCCCTGTTCGACGACCGCGGCTTCTACAAGCGTGCGCAGCTCGTCCCGGCGAACCTCGCGCTCGCCGGTGTCGCGAGCTTCGACGACCTCGACCGCCTCACGATCTTCGCCGACAACCTCGTCCCGCACGTCCTGCGCTGCGAAGGCGTGCTCGTCTACGAGCAGCGGCTGGCCGCCCACATCGACAGCGGCCGCCTGTTGCGGCTCGGCCCGCAGGAGCGGGAGATCCGTGCCTGTGCGGTGCACGCCTGCGAGCGCCTCAGCGAACGGCTCGGTGTCCCCCCGCGCGTGCTCGACAACTGGCTGTGGAACCGGGGCCAGTCGCCGGAGTACAAGGCGCGGCCCCGCCATCGCTGCCGCTGCGTGTACTACTGATCTGACCGGAGGGTGCATGCACCCTCCGGGGGATCGGTGCATGCACCGATCCCCGGGTCGGCGCATGCGCCGACCCGCTAGCCGCCCGCGGGGTTGCGCCCGCGCACCGGACGAAGCGGGTGGACGTTCGCCGGATCGGCGGCCGGCGGCGTGCCGCCGAGGTCGGTGACCATCCGCTCGAGCTCGGCGACCCGGGCCGAGAGCACGCGCATCGCGTCGGCGACCGGGTCGGGCAGGTGGATCCAGTCGGTGTCCGGGCCCTCCACGCGGCGTCCGTCGATCCGCACCGGATGCCCCGGAACGCCCACGACCGTCGAGTTGGGCGGGACGTCGCGCACGACGACGCTGTTGGCTCCGATCTTGGCGCCATGGCCGATCACGATCGGGCCGAGCAGCTTCGCGCCCGATCCGATCGTCACGTTGTCCTGCACGGTCGGGTGGCGCTTGCCGGTCTCGAAGCCCGTGCCGCCGAGCGTCACGCCCTGATACAGCGTGACGCCGTCGCCGATGATCGCGGTCTCTCCGATGACGACGCCGGCGCCGTGGTCGATGAACAGGCCCGCTCCGATCTGCGCGGCGTGATGGATCTCGATGCCGGTCAGCGCCCGCGCGAGGTAGGCGATCGCGCGCGGCAGCAGCGGCACGCCGGCGGCGTTCAGCGCGGCGGCAACGCGGTGCGCCAGCAGCGCCTGGACGCCCGGCCAGGTCGCGAGCATCTGGACCGGCCCCACGCCCAGCGCCGACGGGTCACGCTCACGCGCGGCGTCGAGGTCGAGGCGCACTTCGCGCGCCACACGCGCAAGCGAGGAGAGCGCGGCCATTGCCCCTAGAGACTAGCGGGCAAAGGTGATGGGCTCCGGCGGGAACCCGCCTACGCCGGGAAGAACGGCGTCGACATGTAGCGCTCCCCGGAGTCCGGGAGGATCACGACGATGCGCCCGCCCGCGAACTCGGCGCGGCCCGCCAGCTCCAGCGCCCCGGCGAGCGCGGCCCCGCAGGAGATGCCGGCGAGCACGCCCTCCTCGCGGGCGGCGCGGCGCGCCATCTCGACCGCCGCCTCGTCGCTGACGGCGATCACCTCGTCGAGCAGCTCCCGGTTCAGCACCGCCGGCACGAAACCCGCCCCGATGCCCTGGATGCGGTGCGGTCCCGGCGGCTTCCCACTCAGCACGGCCGAGGAGGCCGGCTCGACCGCGACGATGCGGCAACCCGGATTGCGTTCGCGCAGCACCTCGCCGACCCCGGTTATGGTCCCTCCCGTGCCGACGCCCGCCACCAGCGCGTCGACGCGCCCGTCGAGCGCGGAGAGGATCTCCGGCCCGGTCGTGCGGCGGTGCACCTCGGGATTGGCTGGGTTCGAGAACTGGTCGGGCAGGAACACGTCCGGGTCGCTCGCGAGCGCGCGGGCCGCCGCGACCGCCTCGTCCATCCCCCCCAGCGACTCGACGATCTCGACGCGCGCGCCGTACTGGCGCAGCAGGGCGGTGCGTTCGCGGCTCATGCCCTGCGGCAGCGTCAGCACGAGCTGATAGCCGCGCGCGGCGCAGACCAGCGCCAGTGCGATGCCCGTGTTGCCGCTGGTCGCCTCGACGACGGTCGTGCGGCCGGGCTCGATCTGCCCGGCCCGCTCCGCGGCGTCGATCATCGCCAGCCCGATGCGGTCCTTGACGCTACCACCCGGGTTGGACGCCTCGAGCTTGCCATAGAGCTCGACCTGCGGGGCCAGCCTGCTCAACCGCACGAGGCGCGTGCCGCCGATGCATTGCGTAATGTCGGCCGGGATTCGCCCCATTGCAGAGCAATCTAGCGCCGCCGCGGCGGGGGCGTGCACGCCGCCACCCGGCACGGCCCAACGAACCACACCAACCAGGAGGGGGCTTGATGAAACACGCCAGTGCCACGATCCAAATCTCGCGCAGAGCCTTCGCGGCGTCGCTGCTCGCCACCGGGGCACTCGGGCTGTGCATCGGCGAGGTCGCCGCGCCGCTGGCGGCGTCCCAGGCGCACACCGTAGCGCGTGCGGCCAAGGCTCCTGCCGCCTGCGACAGCTTTGCCGTCAACGTCGGCCATGCGTTCCAGATCCTCGGAACGATCCTCGAGGACGCCTCCAAGTACCCACCGTTGATCTCCAAGGCCTACCAGGCCGGCCAGGAGAAGAGCACCACCAAGCTCAACGCGATCACGGCCCAGCTGAACACGGTGAACGGCGCCGTCGAGACGCAGGCCGCCCGTTTCTCCGCGTTGAAGAGCCCGATCCTCAGCGAGGAGCAGAAGTGCCTGAGCTGACCGCGCGCCTCACGTTCGGCCGGCTGTTTGCGGCTGCCCCGGCGTGAAGCCGTTGCCGGCCCCGGATGCGTGGCCTAGGTAGGCGTCGAGCGCGTCCGGGGTCAGCGGGCGGGCGAAGAGGAAGCCCTGGGCGAGCTCGCACCCTTCGCCCTGCAGGTGGCGCAGCTGCGTGTAGGCCTCGACGCCCTCGGCGACGGTCTGCAGGCCGAGCGTCTTGCCGAGCTGGATCAGCGTGTGCACCAGCGCGTTGGCCTCATTCGAGCGAGCCAGCCCGGTGATGAAGCTGCGATCGAGCTTGAGCGAGTCGATCGGGAACTGGCGCAGGTAGCCGAGCGAGCTGTAGCCCGTACCGAAGTCGTCGACGGCGATCTGCACGCCGAGCGTCTTGAGGTCGACGAGCAGGTGCTCGGTCGCCGACGGCCGGCGCATCAGCGCCGTCTCGGTGATCTCCAGCGTCAGCCACATCGCGTCCAGGCCGCTGGCCGCCAGTGCCGAGCGCACCTCGTCGACGAACTCGGCGCGCTCGAACTGCCGCGCCGAGACGTTGACCGAGACGCCGAGCATCTGTCCCTTTCGATGCCAGGCGGCGCACTGCATGCAGGCCTGCTCCAGGACCCAATGGCCGATCGGGATGATCAGGCCGCTCGCCTCGGCGATCGGGATGAAGACGTCGGGCGGGGTCTCGCCGCGAGTCGGATGGGTCCAGCGCAGCAGCGCCTCCGCGCCGACGACCCGCTGCGTGGCGATCTCGAGGATCGGCTGGTAGACCAGCGAGAACTGGTCGGCTTCGAGCGCCTCCCCGAGGCCCAGCTCGAGCTCGATGCGGTCCTGCGCTGCGGTGTGCATCGCCGACTCGAACACGACGTGTCCGCCCTTGCCGATCGCCTTGGCTGCGGACATCGCGAGGTCCGCGTCACGCAGCAGGTCCTCCGCCGCGTCCGGCAGCCCGGTCACGACGCCGATGCTCGCGGTCAGCGAGACCGGAGCGGTCGCCAGCTCCGGCGCGTCGATCGGCTCATCGAGCGTGTGCCCGATGCGGTCGGCGACGCGCTCCGCAGCGCCGCGGTCGGCCGGGTCCACGAGCATCACGAATTCGTCGGCGCCGAGGCGCCCGACCGTGTCGCCATCACGCAGGACGCTCTGCAGGCGCTCCGCGACCTGGCGCAGGATCTCGTCGCCCAGGCGGTGACCGTAAAGCTCGTTGATCTGCTTGAAGCCGTCGATGTCCATGAAGACCGCCGTCACCGGCAGCTCGAGCCGCCGGCCGCGAGCGAGCATCTGCTGCGCGCGGTCGAGCACGAGGCTGCGGTTCGGCAGGCCGGTGAGCGCGTCGTGCAGTGCGAGGTAGCTGAGCTCCTCGGTCTTCTCGGCGACGAGCCCCCACGCCTGCTGGCGCGATCGCAGGAGAACCATGTAGAGCATCACCACGAGCAGGGTGATGAGCGCCCCGAAGCCGAACACGGCGAGACTCTGCGCGTCGGCCGGCGCGCTGCTGATGATCCCGGTCGTCTCCAGCACCCAGCCGTCGCCGAGGACGCTGCGGACGACGTAGGAGCCGGAGCGACGCTGCGGCCCGGCGCCGGCCTCTGCGATCAGCTCCGGGGAGCCGCCGGCGTTGGTGTGGTAGAGCGTCATCGACATCGATCGGTGACCCACCAGCGCCGACTCCAGCAGCGCGACCCCGTTGAAGGTGGTGGCGATGAACCCGGTGACCGCCGCCCGGCGCTCGGCGCTCGTCGCGAGCGGCGCGCCGTTGCGGTACACGGCGACGGCGATGCCGGTGAGCGAGAGGCCGCTGATGCCGCCAACGGGAACGATCACGGCCGAATCGGTGTTCGTGGCCGTGCGCATCAGCGCCGTGAACGGCGAGCGGCCCAACACGGGCAGGACCGGCGCGCAGTAGTCGAGCAGCGTCGGGTAGACGCTGCTCACGAACGATCCGTTGACCACCGCGCGCGCCAGGCAGTACACGGCGCGGCGACCGGCAGGCACGATCTGGAATTTGCCGCCCGTCAACGCGCGGTACGCGGGGTCTGCTTCGACCTCGCGCCGGAAGGCGGGCAGTCGGGCCGCGGCCACCGGCACGATCAGCCCGGCGGTCAGGTCTGAGGAGATCGGCGCGCCGCCAAACTGGAGTTGCCTGTACCACTGCAAAAACCGCGTCTCTCCGGCGCCGGGTTCCATCGTCGCGATCGCGCGCAGCGTGCGCGCGAGCGCGACGTCGGCCTCCAGCTTCGGCGCGAGCGCGCTTCCGAGATCACCCGCCGTGGTCGTGAACGAGCGCCGGTCGGCGGCCCTCAGGCTCGAGTGCCACTCGGTCGCCGCGAACGCCGACGCTCCGAGGCACACCACGAGGATCAGCGCGCCGATCAACAGGCCCCGGGCTCGGCCCAGGCGGCGGCGGATTTGCGCAGCGGTCGAGTCCGCAGGCGCGTGCGCCGACGGTCGCGGCGCGGTCATTGGCTAGCCGCCTCCCATAGCAAGACAAATATCGCCCTTATCCGGGCACTCCTTGAGCGCGAGCAGCCCGTCGAGTCGTTGCGCGCCCTATTGCGCGCGCATTACCGGTCCGCTGTGCGCCAGCACCCGCCGGGCCAATCGAAAGGCCGATGCGGCGACCCTGGGAGTGAGCGACGGGACGCTCGCGACGCGGCGCGAGCCTACTGCTCGACTGGCCGCTTGAAGATCTGTGTCGTGGCGATCGGCACGCCGGCCGTCTGATAGCCCTGCGCCGGGGCGACCGCGGTGCGTTCAACGACGGTGCTCACGAGCTCCCAGCCCTCGGCGCCAAGCTCGTTCAGCAGGTCGAAGCCGAGCGTCGATGCGTGCGTGCCGTCGTAGGTCCGGGTCTCGGCCACCGCTGCGCCGGGACGGAAGATGTGGAAGGACGCCTCGAGGCGCCAGACGTCGGAGACCTCATCCGGCGCAGTGGCGGTCATCGCCCACGCGAGCACGAGGTATTCCCAGGGCGCGCTCATCTCATCAGCAGGAGCAGCTTGGCGGGCGTGTCGTCGACCGGCTCGGGCACGGGCGCCTCGACCGGCGCGGTCATGAGAGCGGGTGCGGGAGCGGGCGCCCCAGCGGGCTCGGGGGCGGGCACGGGCGCCGCGGCGGGCACGGCTGCCGTGACGGCCGGAGCCGGCGGCCGCGGTTCCTCGGTGAACTGGGCCTTGATCATGCCCGCGGGGTCCTTGCTGCCCCGCCAGGCGGCGCGCGCAAGCTTCAGGGTGGGCATCCACGACATCTCGCTCAGCCTACTGCAAAGCTCGTCGAGCGCTCACCCGATGGCGCCGGCGAGCCGCCGCGCGGGAGCGAGCCGCCGCGGCAGCCCGGGCGCGCTAGATGTAGTACATGACCCCGCCGTCGCGCGCCTCGCGCTCGATCACCTCGGCGATCGTGGCGCCCGCGAGCACGGTTCTCGCCGCCTCTGCGGCGTCGGCGAAGATGCCCGTCGCACCGGCGCCGAGCGGTCCGTCTAGCAGCTCCACGATCTCCAGCACCGAGACGCTGTCGGGCGCTCGGGCGAAGCTGTAGCCGCCCTTCACGCCGCGATATGAGCGCAGAACGCCGGCCCGTCGCAGCGTGGCGAAAAGCTGCTCGAGGAACTGCACGGGAATCTCACGCCGCCGTGCCAGCTCCCCGATCGGGACGGGCGCCTGCTCGCCGCCGCGGCCGAGCTCGGCCAGCGCCGCTATCGCGTAGGGCGACTTCGTCGTGATCGAGAGCACGCGCCCTCGATCCTAACGGCGCTACAGCCAGCCGCGCTCGGTGGCGATCAGGACCGCCTGCGCGCGGTCGACCGCGCCGAGCTTGCCGTACACGTTGTGCAGATGTGTGCGCACGGTGCTCGTGGAGAGCGTCAGGTCGGAGGCGATCTGCTTGTAGACCTTGCCCTCGGCGAGCAGACGCAGGACGTCGCGCTCGCGGGCCGAGAGTGGGCACGCCTCCACGACGCGGCGCTTGCCGACTCCGGAGGCCTGCGGCAGCGCGTACAGGACGGCACGCAGCTCGCCCGAACCGACTCCCGCGGTGCGCGCGACGCGCA
Source organism: uncultured Solirubrobacterales bacterium (assembly GCA_963830975.1). GTDB lineage: Bacteria > Actinomycetota > Thermoleophilia > Solirubrobacterales > Solirubrobacteraceae > Palsa-513. The sequence continues at coordinate 1,044,819 of CAWHOI010000004.1, read as the reverse complement.
GCATGTCGGCCGGCGAGACCGGGGCGCCGTGGGCGTAGTGAGCAAGGATGTCGGCGAGTCGCACGAGCGCGGCGTCGCCGTCGATGTCGTCTGAGTGGTGGCGCTCGATCGAGTTCGCGATCAGCTTCGGCAGACCCCAGCGGCGGGCCAGCACGCCGCCGACGACGGCATGATCGACGCCGAGCTCGCGGCGCTCGCGCGTGATGCGTTCCTCGGGCGTGCGGGCGTCGCGGTGGACTGAGTCCGGATAGCCCGGGTAGGCGTGCATCAGGACCAGCTTGCCGACGTCGTGCAGCAGAGCGGCGACGATCAGACGGTCGCGGTCCGGGTAGCCGATCTCGCTGGCGAGCAGGTCAGCCGCCGCGCGGGTGGCGAGCGCGTGCAGGCGGAAGCGGTCCGGCATCGAGTCCCAGACGGCGCTGCGCTCGAAGAAGTCGAAGGTGCGCACGCGCTCAGCCAGCTGCTGCACCGCCTCGGGGCTGAGGATCCGCACGGCGTCGACAATGTTCTCGACCTTGGCTCCGCCGCGGGTCGGGACGTCGTTCGCGACGCGCATGACCGCGACGACGAGCGCGATGTCGGACTCGACGGCCTCAACCACCTCGGCGATCGGGACACGGTGTCCGCCGACCAGCGCGAGCAGGCGGTTGCGCGACTCGGCTAGCGCCGGGAAGCCCTCGAGCGCCTCGAACGCCGCCGTGAGGCGACGTCCGTGTCCCTCGCCGTGTCGGATCTGCTCGAGCCCCGGAACGCCTGCCGGCGTGCTGGCCGCCGTCAGGGCTTGATTAGCTTGCATGCTTGTTCCGCATTCGTCCGTGTGGTTTTGACGGGGCGACTTCCCTGCCGCCTCGGCTCCGCGGCGCAGCGCGGTCTTGTCGGGCTACCTATCGGCAGAACGCGACTGGAGATTGAGCGCCGCATCGATCCGCTTGAGCGTCTCCTCCCGGCCGAGCACGGCCACCGTCTCGAAGATGCCGGGCGAGATCGGGCGGCCGGCGAGCGCGACCCTCAATGGCTGGAAGACGTCCCGCGGCTTGCAGCCACGACGCTGGACGACCGCGCTCAGCGCGCTCTCGATTGTGTCGACCTCGAACGGCTCGAGCGCCGCGAGCACGGGCCGCAGCTCCTGGAGAACCTCTACGCCCTCCTCGCCGAGCCAGCGCTCGCGTGCCTGCGGGTCGTCCTCAGGGCCGTCGTAGATGAATCCGCACAGCGGCCAGAAGTCGGCCAGGGTCTGGAGCTTCTCGGCGCTGATCGCAGCCGCCGGGCCCAGGCCGCGCCGGCCGTAGAAGGCCTCGAGCTGCGCGGTCAGCTCGGCCAGGCTCAGCTCGCGCATGTAGCGGCCGTTCAGCCAGCGCAGCTTTGTCTCGTCGAACTGCGCCGGGTTGCGCTGCACGCGCGCGATCTCGAAACGGCGGACGAGCTCGTCGGTCGAGATGATCGTCTCGTCGTCACCGGCCCCCCAGCCCAGCAGCGCGAGGTAGTTGCGAACGGCGCTCGGCAGATAACCGGCCGCGCGCAGCTCCTGCACCGATGCGGCGCCGTGGCGCTTCGAGAGCTTCTTGCCGTCGGGCCCGTGCAGCAGCGGCAGATGGCCGTAGCGGGGTGGCGTGGCGCCGAGGGCGCGGATGATCAACAGCTGCTTGGCGGTGTTGGTGAGGTGGTCGTTGCCGCGGATCACGTCGGTGATCTCGAGATCGAGGTCGTCGACCGCGACGGCCAGGTTGTAGAGCGGCGTGCCGTCGGCGCGTGCGATCACGAGGTCGTCCATCGAGCGGTTCGGCGAGCGCACCTCGCCGACGACGAGGTCCTCGAACACGGTGTCCCCCTCGTCGGGCACACGCAGGCGCACGGCGCCGCTCTCCTGCGGCTCGCCGCGGAAGCCGCGCTCGTCGCCGTGCCGGGCCTTCCACGTCTTGACGTCCTCGGCCGTGGTCAGCGAGCGGTAAGCGCGGCCACTGGCGAGCAGCGACTCCACCGCCTCGCGGTGGCGCTCCTCACGTTCGCTCTGGAAGATCGGGCCCTCGTCCCAGTCGAGCTCGAGCCAGCGCAGCGCGTCGAGGATCTGCTCGACGTTCTCCGCCGTCGAGCGCTCGCGGTCGGTATCTTCGATCCGCAGCACGAAGCGCCCCGCGGCGTTACGCGCGAGCAGCCAGTTGAACAACGCCGTGCGGGCGCCGCCGATGTGCAGGGCGCCGGTCGGGGAAGGAGCGAAGCGAACTCTCATGGGCGGTCTCGGATGCTAGTGGGCGCCCACGTCTCACCCGCGGGCGGCCTGTACCGCGCGATCGAGCGCGGCACCGCGCTTGGCGCGCGCTCGATCCAGATCTTCAACCAGTCGCCCCGCGCCTGGCGGCCGACCGCCTACGGCGAGGAGGACTTCGCGCGTTTCCTCGAGGCCCAGGGGGACAGCGAGATCGGTGGGGTGCTGATCCACGCGGTCTACCTCGTCAACTGCGCCTCGGAGGATCCCGACATCCGCGCGAAGTCGCTCGCGTCGCTGACCCACTCGCTCCGCGTCGGCGACGCGATCGGCGCGACGGCCGTGGTGGTTCACCCGGGCTCCGCGCTCGCCGGTCCGGTCGCTCCGGCGATCACTCGGGCCGGCGAGGTGTTCGCGGAGGCGCTGGCCGATTCCGAGCGCTGCCCGCTGCATCTCGAGAACACGGCCGGCACCGGCGGCACGCTCGGGCGGTCATTCGACGAGCTGGCCGCGCTGATTGAGGCCGGCGGCGGCGGGGCCCGCCTCGGCCTGTGCCTCGACTCCTGTCACCTGCTGGCCTCGGGCTACGAGATTCGCGCGCCCGCGGCGCTGGCGAGCGTGCTCGACGACTGCGAGCGGGCGGTCGGTGCGGGGCGGCTCGGCTCGCTGCATCTCAACGACTCCCAGACACCTCTCGGCTCGAACCGCGACCGCCACGCGAACATCGGCGAGGGCGAGCTCGGCCTCGAGGGCGCGCGCACGTTCGTCAACGAGACGCGCTTCAGCGGGCTTTCCTGCGTGCTCGAGACCCCGGGCCCCGATCGCAGCGGACCGACCGCCGAGGAGGTTGCGCTGGTGCAGGGGCTGCTCGCGAGCTGACGGGCCCGAGCAGGGGTGGGACATGCGCCCCCTTTGGGGGCTTGGCCGCGGATCCCACCGGCCGTAGCGTCTGCGCCATGAAGCTGCTTGCCGCTCGTCGGCGAGCACCGGATTGATCAGGACCCAAGAACGGCGCGGGGGCGACTGCGACGGCTCCGCGTCGGTCTGGGGCCGCCTCGACGACCGGACTCGTCTAGGCCACGAGCCGCGCCGGCCCGCCGAGCAGATGCTCGAGCTCGGCGCGCAGGCCCGCGCTCGGGTCCACGCGAAACTCATCGCCGAGGCGGACGCGACGCTCGTCCGACAGCTCGATCACGACCTCCGAGCGACCGGGGAAGGTGACGAGCACGCTCTTGAGGTCGTCGATCACACCCGCGAAGCGGCAGCCGTCGCCCAGGCGGACATGCAGCGGCTTGGCGTGCGCGGCCTCCAGCGCCGCGGCGTGAGCGCGGGCGAGCTGCTCGGCGTCGGGACGAAACGCCTCCACCGCCTGCGCGACAACCGACGTGCGGCCCTCCTCCTTCTGGTCGACGCGGCCCCGTACGGTGACGATCGAGTCGACCTCCAGGGAGCCTTCGAACTTCTCCAGCGCCGAGCCGAAGACGATGATCTCGACCTGGGCCTCGAGATCGTCGAGCGTGACGAACATCATGTCCGCGCCGGCGCGCGTGCGGATCTTGCGCGCCTGCGTCACGATCCCGCCGATCGTGACCGTGTCCTTGTCGGGGCGCTCGAGCACCGCGGAGAGCGAGCAGTCGACGGCGAGCGAGAGCGCCTCGCGCACCGCCTTCAACGGGTGCGCCGAGATGAACAGGCCGATCGCCTCCTTCTCGACTGCGAGCAGCTCGCGCTGCTCGAACTCGACGGAGGGGATCAGCGGCCGGGCCGCCGCGTGCCCGTTCACCGCGACTCCCTGCTCGCCGAGGTCGAAGATGGAGCCCTGCCCGATAAGGGCGTCCTGCTGCGCCTTCTGCCCGGCGCCCTGCGCCTGCTCGAGCACCTCGAGCATTCCCCGCCGCGTCGCGCCGGTCGAGCCGAGCGCGCCGCACTTGATCAGCGCCTCGATCGCCTTCTTGTTGACCGCGCGGCCGTCGACGCGCTCGCAGAAGTCCCAGAGCGACGTGAACGGTCCTCCCTCCTCGCGGGCGCGCATGATCGCCTCGACCGCCTGGTAGCCGACGCCCTTGACGGCGTCCAGGCCGAAGCGGATCCGGCGCTCGACGACCGTGAACTCGTGGTCTGAGAGGTTGACGTCGGGCGGCAGGATCTCGATCCCCATGTCCTCGCAGCGCGCGACGAAGAACGGGACGCGGTCCTTCGTGGACATCACCGATGAGATCAGCGCCGCCATGTACTCGGCGGGATGGTTGGCCTTCAGCCACGCCGTGCGATAGGCGATCAGCGCGTAGCAGGCGGCGTGGCTGCGGTTGAACGAGTAGTCGGCGGACTTCTCGTTCGTGGACCACAGCAGGTCGATCACGGCGTCGGAGGTGCCGCTGGCGCGAGCGCCGGCGACGAACTCGGGCTTCAGCTTCGCCATCGCCGCCCGGTTCTTCTTGCCGATCGCCTTGCGCAGGTCGTCGGCCTTCGCCCCGGAGAAGCCCGCGATCTCCTTGGCGATCCGCATCGCCTGCTCCTGGTAGAGGATGACCCCCATCGAGGACTCGAGGATCGGACGCAGGCGCTCATCGGCGTAGACGATCGACTCGGGGTGCCGCTTGCCGCGCGCGTAGTTGGGGATCTGGTCAAGCGCCCCCGGACGGTAGAGCGCGTTCAGCGCCACGAGGTCGTCGAAGCGGTCGGGGCGGACCTTCTTGAGCGCCTCGCGCATGCCCTCGGACTCGAACTGGAAGACGCCGACGCTGTCACCGCGCGCGAGCATCTCGTAGGTCGCAGGGTCGTCCAGCGGCAGCGTCGCCATGTCCTGGCGGATCCCGGTCGAGCGCTCGATGATGTCGAGGGCGTCTTCGATCACGTCGAGGTTGCGCAGGCCCAGGAAGTCCATCTTCAGCAGGCCGATCTCCTCGATCGGCTTCATCGAGAACTGGGTGACGGTGCGGAACTGGCGCTCGCCGTCCTCGTCCAGGCCGGCGTCGGCCAGCTGCAGCGGCACGATGTCGGTCAGCGGCCGGTCCGCGATCACCACGGCCGCGGCGTGGATCGAGGAGTTGCGCACGACGCCCTCGAGCCCGCGCGCCGTGTCGATCACCTTGCGCGCGACCGGATCCTCGTCGTAGGCGGCGCGCAGCAGCTCGCCCTCCGCCAGGCACTCCTCGAACGACGGCGCGCGGCCCTGCTGGGGATCGGGGATCAGCTTGGCGAGGCGATCACCGACGCCGTAGTCGTGGCCCAGCACGCGCGCGGCGTCGCGTGTCGCCTGCCGCGGCGCCATCTTGCCGAACGTGACGATCTGCGCGACCGACTCGCGGCCGTACTTCTCGACCACGTAGCGCAGCACGCGCTCGCGCCCGCGAACGGAGAAATCGATGTCGATGTCCGGCATCGAGACGCGCTCGGGGTTCAGGAAACGCTCGAACAGGAGGTCGTAGGCGAGCGGGTCGACGTCGGTGATCCGCAGGCTGTAGGCCACGATCGAGCCGGCGGCCGACCCGCGCCCCGGACCGACGGCGATGCCGCTGCGCTTGGCGAAATCGACGAAGTCCCAGACGATCAGGAAGTAGGCGTTGAAGCCCATCCGGTCGATCACCTCGAGCTCGGTCTCCATCCGCTCCAGGGTCGCCGCCGGCGGCGGGTCGCCGTAGCGCTCGCGCAGGCCCTTCTCGACCAGCACCCTCAGATAGCTGCGGTCGGTCTCACCCTCCGGCACCGGGTAGGCGGGAATCAGCTGGCGATCGAGCTCGAGCTCGACGTTGCAGCGCTCGGCGATCTCGAGCGTCGAGGCGAGCGCCTCGGGCCACTGCGCGAAGGCCTGCGCCATCTCGGCCGAGTCCTTGAGATAGAACTCGTTCGTCTCGAAGCGGATCTTGGGCTCTGCGAGCGTGCTCTTGGTCTGCACGCACAGGAGCGCCGCGTGGTGCTCGTAGTCCTCGCGGCGCAGGTAATGCACGTCGCCGGTGCCGACCAGCGAGCCGCCCATCTCGCGTGCAAGGCGCACGATCTCCTCGTTGCAGCGCTCCTGCAGCGCGAGGCCGTTCTTCTGCACCTCGAAGTAGACGTTCTCGCGCCCGAGCGCCCCGATCAGCTGGTCGACGTGCTCGCGGCCCTCCGCCAGGCGCCCGTCGGCGATTCGCGAGCACAGGCGCGAGGCGAGGCAGCCGCTCAGCGCGATCACGCCGTCGCCGTAGCGCGCGATCTGTTCCATGTCGACGGTCGGCTTGCCGCGCTGCAACCCTTCCAGGAAGCCCGCGGAGGAGAGCTGGACGAGGTTGCGATAGCCGGCATCGCTCCCGGCGAGCAGCGTCAGGTGGTTGTGCTCGATGCGCTGCCCGGGCGCCGCGACCGCCCGGTGGTCGTCGACGAAGTAGACCTCACAGCCGATGATCGGCTTGATCCCGGCCTTGCGGGCCGCCTGGTAGAGCTCGACCGCGCCGTTCATCACGCCGTGATCGGTGAGCGCGAGCGCGGGCTGGCCGAACGCCGCCGCACGCTCGACGAGACCCCCGATCTTCGACGCGCCGTCGAGCAGCGAGTACTCGGAGTGGACGTGAAGGTGGGCGCAGCAGGGCTCGGGCATCCGCTGAACTGATCCTAGAGGGGCGGCCTGACGCCTTCGGCGTCTGCCGCCGTCGTTTACCACCGCGCGGGGGGCCGGCGCGGCAGTCTTTGCGCAACGTCCGCGAAGCGCGCCGTCAGCGGCGCGGCCGGGCAACCGTCAGGGCGCAAGCCCTAACGGTTGCGCAGGCGCCACGCCATGCGCGACTGCAGCGTCCACAACTCGATGAAGCCGGGCGAAGCGGTTTGCGAGAACAGCCCGCCGGATTCGGCGAAGGACGCGAGCGACTGGTCGTAGACCGCGTTCGGCGAGGAGCGCGTGACCACGCGGGCGGTGCCCTTGTAGAGCTCCACGCCGATCGAGCCGGTCACCTGCGCGTTGACGGACTCCATGTAGGCGTCGAGGTCGCCGCGCAACGGCTCCCACCACAGGCCCGCGTAGACGAGGTAGGCCCACTGGCGGTCGAGGCCGGCCTTGAACTGGTTCTGGTGGATCGTGCAGACGAGGTGCTCGAGGTCCTGGTGGGCCGGGAGGATGATCGCCGCCGCGGGCACCTCGTAGATGTCGCGGACCTTCAGGCCGACGATACGGTCCTCGATGTGGTCGACGATGCCGACGCCGTGGCGCGCGCCGATTTCCCCGACGCGCTCGATCAGCTCGGCCAGCGCGAGTCGCTCGCCGTCGAGGGCGACCGGGAGGCCGCGCTCGAAGTCGAGCACGACCCGCTGCGGCTCATCCGGCGCCCGGCGCGGCGGTGTCACGAGCTGGAACACATCCTCGTCCGGCGCGTGCTCGAGATCCTCGATCCAACGACCCTCCGAGGAGCGCCCCCAGAGGTTGTCGTCGATCGAGTAGGGCACGACCTCGACTCCGCCCTTGACCGCGATCCCGTGCTCGCGCGCGTAGGCGATCTCCTCCTCGCGCCCCATCGCCCACTCGCGAACCGGCGCGATCACCTTCAGCTCGGGGGCCAGCGTCGCCACGGTGCCGTCGATCCGCACCTGGTCGTTGCCCTTGCCGGTGCAGCCGTGCGCGATCGTGTCGCAGCCGCTGCGCCGGGCGTACTCCACCGCGAGCTTGGCGATCAGCGGCCGCCCGAGCGCGGTGAAGAGCGGGTAGCCGCCGCCGTAGAGCGCGTTGGCCCTGATCGCCGGCGCGACGTATTCGCTCGCGAACTCCTCGCGCGCATCCACGATGTGGCACTCGACCGCGCCGATCCGCCGCGCCTTGTCCTCGATCACCGCGTAGTCCTCGCCGGGCTGACCGAGGTTGACGGTCAGCGTCACGACCTCCGCCCCGTAGCGCTCCTGGATCCACTTGAGCATCACGCTCGTGTCCAGGCCGCCGCTGTAGAGCAGCAGCACGCGATGGACGTCGGCGGGATCAGCCTGGTAGCCGGCGGTGCGCGGCGCGAACTCGGGGTCGCTCATGGGTGCGCAAGCCTACCGGCGCGACGCCGCCCGGCGGGTCCCACGCCGGGCCGAGCGCCCGAAGGCAGCAACTACGCCTGCGGATCGCCGGGTCCTTTCGTGCCCATCGCGTTCGGGCGGTCGTGCGCTCTACGCTCCGGCCGTGACCGAGATCACCGTCCGCCAGGCCGTCGTCGCCGATGCCGCAGCGATCGCGGGCGTGCATGTGCGCTCGTGGCAGGTCGGCTACCGCGGCATCGTGCCGGACTCGGTGCTTGCGGCGCAGTCCGTGGCCGAGCGCACCGGCCAGTGGGCAGGCTGGCTCACCAGCGGGGCCGGGCCGCGGGGGGAGTCCACGACGCTGCTCGCGCAGATGGGCGCGAGCGTCATTGGCTTCGCCGCAGTGGTCGCCCCCAGCCCGGATGCCGATCTCGGCCCGCGGAGCTGCGAGCTGGCGGCTCTGTACGTCGACCCCGATTCGTGGCGCCACGGAGTCGGGCGCCGGCTGATGCATGCCGCCATGGATCTCGGACGGGCGCAGGGGTCCGACGAGATGTCGCTCTGGGTCCTCATCGAGAACGCTGCAGCGCGAGCGTTCTATGAGACCGTCGGGTTCGCCGCCGACGGCGCGGCGAACACGCACGCCAGGAGTGGCGAGCCAACACTGCGAATGCGCGCCCGGCTCGGCGGCTGACGCCGCCTCGGTCGCGCCCGGCGCCCCGCCGGCCTCTCGGCCGCGCGCTTCGCCCGTCAGTCCGGCCGGCGCGCTCCGCGCTCCATGTGGACCGGCGGCGAGACGCGCTCGCGAAAGCCGAACTTCACATACAGCTCCATCGCGTCGCTCGTGTCGAGGCGCCAGCTCAGGTCGCGCTCCGGGCCGCCGTCGACAGCCTCGCGCACCAGTTCGACGCCGAGCCCCCGACCGCGGTGGGCGGAATCGACGAACACGTCCCCGAGGTAGGCGAGCACGGCGCCGTCGGAGATCACGCGGGCGAAGCCGACCTGCTGATCGCCGAGATACACGCCGAGCACGCGCGCCGAGCCGGCGATCGATCCCGCGACCACCTCGCGCGGGCGGCCGCGCGCCCAGTAGGACTCGCGCGAGAGGTAGTTGAAGACGAAGTCGACGTCGATCCGCGCGCGGTCGTCGTCGAGCTCGTAGCCGTCGCCGAGCGCGCGGCGCATCTCAGGCCAGCACCGCCCGCAACCGTCCGACGCAGTCCTCGACCTCGGCCTCGCCGATCACCAGCGGCGGCAGCAATCGAACGGTGGCCGGGCCGGTGGCGTTGACGACCAGGTGCTGCTCGAGCAGCGCGCGGCGAACGACCTCGGGGGCGTCGATGTCCAGGTCGAAGCCGACCATCAGGCCGCGTCCGCGGATCTCGACGAGGTGCGGCAGCGTGGCGAGGCGCTCGCACAGAAGCTCGCCGAGCTCGCGCACGCGCGTCAGCAGCGCCCCATCCAAGAGCACATCGAGCGCCGCCAGCGCAGCCGCGCAGACGACCGGGCCGCCGGCAAACGTCGAGCCGTGGTCGCCGGGAGCGAAGGTGTCGGCGTGGCGGGCGCCGGTGATCAGGGCGCCGATCGGCAGGCCGCCGCCCAGCGCCTTGGCGGCCACGACCAGGTCGGGAACGACGCCGGTCTGCTCGTAGGCCCAGGCGGCGCCGGTGCGGCCGAGGCCGGTCTGGATCTCGTCGAAGATCAGCGTCGCGCCGACCTCGTCGCAGCGCTCGCGGGCGAAGCGCAGCAGCTCGTCCGGCAGGACGTGCACCCCGGTCTCGCCCTGGATCGGCTCGAGGATCAGCGCGGCGGTGTGCTCGTCGAGCGCGGCGGCGAGCGCGGAGATCGTGGCGTCGACGCTGACGAAGCCGCCGACCAGCGGCGCGAACGGCGCCTGCTTGGATTCCTGTGGCGTCGCCGACAGCGCGCCGTAGGTGCGCCCGTGAAAGGCGCCGTGCAGCGAGACGATCGTGCCGCCCTGGCGGGCCTTGCGGGCGCACTTGAGCGCGGCCTCGACGGCCTCGGCGCCGGAGTTGGTGAAGAACACCTTCCCGCCCAGCGAGCTCTCCGCCAGCCGGCGCGCGAGCGTCGACATCGGCTCGGTGTAGTAGAGGTTGCCGACGTGCAGCAGTCGGCCGGCCTGCTCGCGGATCGCGGCGACGACGGCGGGGTGGCAGTGGCCGACGCTCGAGACCGAGATGCCGGCGAGGAAGTCGAGGTACTCGATGCCGTCGGAGTCCCACAGGCGCGCGCCCTCGCCGCGCGCGAACTCGACCGGGAAGCGCGCGTAGTTGGGCGTCAGGTGGGCGTCGGCGGGCTGGACGGCGCTCACGCCGTCACCTTCGTGCCGATCCCGGCGTCGGTGAACAGCTCGAGCAGCAGCGAATGCTCGAGCCGCCCGTCGATGATCTGCGCCGCGCCCACGCCGCCGCGCACGGCGTCGACGCACGCCTGCAGCTTCGGCCGCATGCCGCCCTCGACCTCCCCCAGCGCCCGCGTGACCTGCTCGACGGTGGCCTGCGCGATCAGGCTGTCGGGGTCGGAGGGGTCGCGCAGCCAGCCGCGCACGTCGGTCAGGAAGATCGCGGTGCGCGCACGCAAGGCGACCGCGATCGCCGCCGCCGCCTCGTCGGCGTTGACGTTGTAGGAGTTGCCCTCGGCGTCGGCGCCGACCGACGCCACGACCGGGATGTAGTCGCGCGCGATGTGGTTGATCACGCCGGCGTCGACGTGGTCGATCTGCCCGACGAAGCCGATGTCCTCACCGCCGGGGGCGGCGCGCCGCGAGCAGCGCAGCAGCCCGCCGTCGTCGCCGGAGAGCCCGACCGCGGGCTGTCCGTGGCGGCCCAGCCGCAGGACGATGTCGGTGTTCAACTTGCCGACCAGCACCATCTTCGCGATCTCGACGGTCGCCTCGTCGGACACGCGCAGTCCGCCGACGAACTCGACGGGCATGTCGAGACGCTCCATGTAGGCGGTGATGTCGGGCCCGCCGCCGTGCACGACCACGGGGCTCATGCCGACGTACTTGAGCAGCACGACGTCGCGCGCGAACTCCTCGCGCAGCAGGGGATCGTCCATCGCCGCGCCGCCGTACTTGATCACGACCGTCGAGCCGTGGAACTCGCGGATGTAGGGCAGCGCCTCGAGCAGGGTTGCTACGTCGCGCATCAGGCATCAGCCCTTTCGGTCCGGGCCGTCGTTGGGTGGCTCACTAGCTCGTGTACTCCGCGTTGATCTTCACGTAGTCGTAGCTGAGATCGGAGAAGAACAGCTCGGCCTCGGCGCCCTCGCCCGGGAGCGTGATCTCGTAGAGCACCTCGTCGCGGTCGACCGCGCGGGCGAGCACGCCGGCGTCGAACTCGGCGAGCGCGCCGTCGCGGGCGACCGTCACCCCTTCGATCGCGATGTCGAAGCGAAGCGGCGCGCTTCCCGGCAGCGCGGCGCCGACCGCCTGGGCGACCCGGCCCCAGTTCGGATCGCCGCCGAACAGCGCCGACTTGACCAGCGGCGAGTTCGCGACGGAGCGCGCGACGCGGGCGACGGCCTCCCCCCCGCCTCCGCGCACGTGCACGCGACCGACCCGCCGCGCGCCCTCGCCGTCGGCGACGATGCGCAGCGCGAGCTGGCGCAGCAGCGCGTCGAGGGACTCGCCGAAGCGCAGCTCGTCCTCGCTCTCCGGCTCGATGTGCACGCCGCTCGCGCCGCTCGCCATCAGGATCACCGTGTCGTTGGTCGAAAGCTGGCCGTCGACGCTGATGCGGTCAAACGAGCGCTTCACGGTCACCCCGAGCAGCAGCTCCGCCGTGTGCGCGTCGAGCGCCGCGTCGGTCTGCACGAAGCACAGCATCGTCGCGAAACGCGGAGAGATCATGCCCGCGCCCTTGCACTGGGCGGAAAGCTTGATGCTGCCTGACGGCAGATCGACTGTCAGCGCCGCGTGCTTGTCGAGCACGTCGGTCGTGCGGATCGCGTGCGCGAAGTCCGCCGCGCCGTCTTCGCGCAGCGCTTGCGCGAGAGCGGGCAACGCGGCGGCGATCCGCCCACCGGGCAGCGGCACGCCGATCACCCCCGTCGAGGCGACCGCCACCTCGCGCGGGTGCAGGCCCAGCGCATCGGCCGCCGCCTGCTGCGTGCGCAGCGCCTGCTCGAAGCCGGATTCGCCCGTGGCGGCGTTGGCGTTGCCGGAGTTCACCACGACGGCGCGCAGCGCGTGCAGATCGCAGCGCTCGCGCGTGAGCACGACGGGAGCCGCGAGCACGCCCGAGTCGCAGAAGCGCGCAGCGCTCACCGTCCCCGCCACGTCGGAGACGAGCAGGCCGAGATCAAGCTCGGGCGATGCGGGGTCCCTGACGCCGCAGGCGATCCCGCCGAGGCGGAAGCCGGCGGGCAGCGATACGGCGTCGCGGACCTGTTCGGGAACCTCGACCCATCTCGAGCTGAAGAACGCGCTCATCGCAATCCCAGCCCCTCGTCGTAGCCGAACATCAGGTTGAGGTTCGCGATCGCCTGGGAGGCCGTGCCCTTCCACAGGTTGTCGATCGCGGCGAACACGAACAGCTTGCCGGTGCGCGCGTCGGCGTGCAGGTTGATCGCGCAGACGTTCGTCTCGCGCACGTCGCGGACGCCGGGCGCCGTCGCGACCAGCTCGATGAACGGCTCCTCGCCGTAGCGGGCGGCATAGAGGTCTTCGAGCTCCTCCTGCGAGACCTTGCGTGGCGGCGTGACGTAGCAGGAGAGCAGTTCGCCCTGATCGATCGGCAGCAGGTGCGGCGTGAAGGTGACCGGCACCGGCGCGCCGAGCGCCGCGAGCTCCTGGTCGATCTCGGGCATGTGACGGTGCTCGCCGATTCCGTACGGCCGCACGTTCTCGGTGACGCTGACGAAGTGGTTGGCGTCGCGCGGCTGCTTGCCCATACCCGAGACGCCGGTCTTGGCGTCGATCACGACGTCGGCGATCAAGCCCGCCTGGGCGAGCGGCGCCAGTGCGAGGATCGCCGCGGTCGGGAAGCAGCCGGGGCAGGCGACGAGCGCCGCGTCGGCCATCTGCGAGCGGTACAGCTCGGTCAGGCCGTAGACGGCGCGTTCGATCAGCTCAGGATGGGGATGCGGCACATACCAGTGCTCATAGGTCGCCCGGTCGCGCAGGCGGAAGTCGGCCGAGAGGTCGAGCACGCGGACGTCGCGATCGAGCAGTCCGGCGACCACCGGCGCGGCCGTGCCGTGCGGGTAGGCGACGATCGCCGCGTCGGCCTGGCCCGCACGGTCGAGATCCAGCGGCTCGAGCGTGAGCGGCACGCGGTGCTGCGGGTAGAGCTCGCTGAGCGGCCGCCCGGCATCCTCGCGCGCGGTGACCGCGACGAGCTCGAACTCCGGGTGGCGCCACAGCAGGCGCGCCGCGAGCGCGCCGGCGTAGCCGGAGGCGCCGAGCACCACCGCGCTAGGCACGCAGCTCACCCCCGAGCCGCTCGGCGAGCGCCGCGGCGATCTGACCGCGCTGCGCCGCGACGTCCGCGTCGGTGAGCGTGCGGTCGGCGGCGCGGAACTCGAGATGCAGGGCGAGCGACACGCGACCCTCCCCCACCTGTGCGCCGCGGTAGACGTCGAAGACCTCGACGCGGGCGAGCTGCGAACCGCCCGCCTCGCGCACGGTCGCGACGACATCGCCGGCCGAAACCCCGTCGGCGACGATCACCGCCAGGTCCTCGCGCACCGCCGGATACTCGGCGAACGGCGCGTAGGAGACCAGCTCGGGCGCGAGCTCGGCCACGGCGCCCAGGTCGATCGCCCAGACCGCGGCGCGTTCGATGTCCCAGCTGGCCGCCACCAGCGGGTGCAGCTCGCCGAGGAAGCCCAGCCGCCGCTCGCCCGCGAGCACCGCGGCGGCGCGGCCGGGATGCAGGAACGGCCACTGCGCGGCGGCAACCGTCCAGGGCACGCCGAGCGTGGCGAGAACGGCGGCCAGCAGCCCCTTGGCGGCAAAGAAGTCGGCGCCCGCGGCCGGCTCGCCGCGCCAGGTGGCGGGGATCAGATCGCCGGCGATCAGCACCGCCAGCGCGTGATGCTCGTCCGCGAGGGTGTCGGTCGCGGCCGCGCGGTACACGGTCCCGGACTCGAACAGCGCAACGTCGCGGACGCCGCGCGCGGCGTTGCGGGCGGCGGCGTCAAGCAGCGAGCCGAGCAGCGTCGGGCGCATGATCGACCAGGTCTCGGCCATCGGGTTCTCGATCCGCACGACCTCGCGCATCGGGTGCTCCGGCCCGAGCCGCAGGCGCTCGAGCAGCCGCGGGTCGGCGAAGCTCCAGCCGACGACCTCCGAGAGGCCGCGTCCGGCCAGCGCATCCTCGGCCCGGCGGCGCACCCTCTGCGCGTGGGTCAGCCGGCCGGCCGCGCCGTTTCGCGGCGGCAGGGTCGCCGGCAGCAGATCCAGGCCGTCGATCCGCGCCACCTCCTCGATCAGGTCGACCTCGCGCGTGACGTCGCCGCGGCGGAAGTGCGGCACGCGGACCGTGATCGCCTCGCCCGCCGCATCCGCGCTCGGCTCGAAGGCGAGCGCGTCGAGGATCTCGCCGCAGCGCGCCGGGGCGATCTCGGCCCCGAGCAGCGCCGCGACGCGGGCCGGCCGAAGCGTCAGCGGCGGTGGCGGCTCACCCGGGCCGCCGAGGTCGATCGTTCCCGGCAACACGCGGGCGCCGCAGAGCTCGACCATCAGCGCCGTCGCGATCGCCTGGGCCTCGAGCGTCGATCCGGGCGAGAGGCCCTTCTCGAAGCGCGCCGAGGCCTCGCTGCGCAGGCCGAGGCGCACGCCGCTGCGCTGGACGTTGGCGCCGTTCCAGTTGGCCGCCTCGAGCAGCACCCGCGTCGTGTCGTCCGCCACCTCGGAGCGGGCTCCGCCCATGATCCCGGCGATCGATGTCGGCCCGTCGGCGTCGCAGATCACGACCGTCTCGCCGTCGAGCGTTCGCGAAGCGCCGTCGAGGGTGTCCACGGTCTCGCCGTCGCGCGCGCGGCGAACGGTCAGGCTGGAGCCGGCGATGCGGTCGAGGTCGAAGGCGTGCAGCGGCTGCCCGCTCAGCAGCATCGCGTAGTTGGTGATGTCGACGACGTTCGAGATCGGGCGCATGCCGGCGGCGAGCAGGCGCGCGGCGAGCCACAGCGGCGAGGGTCCGATCTTGACGTCCTCGAACACGCGCGCGGTGAAGCGCGGGCAGAGGTCGGGGCACTCGACGGCGATCGCGATCCCGGGCGGCTCGCCCTGCGCCGAGCCCGCGTCGTCGGCCCACGGCGGCGGCGCCAGCGGCGCGCCGGTGGCGGCGTGCGCCTCGCGCGCGATGCCGTACACGCTGAGGCAGTCCGGCCGGTTGGAGGTGATCTCGAACTCCAGCACGTCGGTGCCGAGCGGGAGCACCTCGCCCAGCGGCGTGCCGGGTGCGGGCCCGTCGTCGAGCACCATGATCCCCTCGTGCTCGCCGCCGAGAGCGATCTCGTCGGTGGCGAGGATCATGCCCTCGCTGACGATGCCGCGCAGCTTCGCGGCGGCGAGCGTCCGGCCGTCGGCCAGGGCCGCCCCCGGCCGGGCGACCGCGACCGTCTGCCCGGCCGCGACGTTGGGCGCGCCGCAGACGATCGTCACCGGCTGCGCGTCGCCGACCTCAACCCGGCAGACGCTCAGGCGGTCCGCGTCGGGGTGCCGACCGGCCTCGATCACCCTCCCCACGACGTAGTGCTCGGCGGACGGCGGCCCGTGGCGGAACCAGCGCTCGACCTTGGTGCCGGTCAGCGTCATCCGAACCGCGAGATCCTCGGTGGAGAGGTCCGGGTCGCAGAATTCGCGCAGCCACTCGAGCGGGACCAGCATCACCTGGCTCCGAACTGCTCGAGGAAGCGCATGTCGTTCTCGAAATACAGCCGCAGGTCGGGGATGCCGTGGCGCAGCATCGCGATCCGCTCGATCCCCATGCCGAAGGCGAAGCCCGTGATCCGCTCGGGGTCGTAGCCGTAGTCGCGGACGTAGGCGAAGACGTTCGGGTCGACCATCCCGGCGCCGAGGATCTCCAGCCAGCCCGAGCCCTTGCACAGCGGGCAGCGCGAGCCGTCGCGCAGGTGGCCCTGCGCGCAGTTGAAGCAGGAGACGTCGACCTCGACGCTCGGTTCGGTGAAGGGGAAGAAATCGGGGCGCAGCTGCACCTCGCGCTGCTCGCCGAAGATCGCGCGCGCGAACGCCAGCAGCGTTCCCTTCAGGTCGGCGAGCGTGATGCCCTCGTCGACGGCGAGGCCCTCGAGCTGATGGAACTGCGGCGTGTGGGTCGCGTCGTGGTCGAGGCGGAAGACGCGGCCCGGGGCGACCACGTACAGCGGCGGCGGCGAGGCCATCATCGAGCGCACCTGCACCGGCGAGGTGTGGGTGCGCAGCACGACATCGTCGCTCACGTAGAAGGTGTCGGTGTGCGCGCGCGAGGGGTGCGTGAGGTCGGTGTTGAGCGCGTCGAAGTTGTAGGCGGTCAGCTCGATCTCGGGCCCCTCGGCGATCTGGAAGCCGAGTCCGATGAAGACGTCCTCGAGGTCGCGCCGCGTCTGGGTCAGCAGATGCAGGTGACCAGGGGCGAAGGCGGGCGCGCCCGGGAGCGTGATGTCGATGCGGTCGGAGAGAAGACGCGCGTCGAGCTCGGCGCCCGCGAGCGCCGCGGAGCGCTCCTCGATCAGCTCGGCGAGCGCCTGGCGGGCGGCGTTGGCGGCGCTGCCGACCGCGGCGCGCTCGGCCGCCGGCAGTTCGGCGACGCCGCGCAGCAGCTGCGGCAGCTCGGCCTTGCGGCCGAGATAGGCGATCCGCAGCTCCTCGAGGGCGGCGCTGTCGGGGGCCGCGGCGATCGCCGCCTCTGCCTCCAGGCGCAGTGCCGCGATCCGCTCGAGAGCGCTCATGCCGCGGCCATCCTAGTCGCCTCATACAACGCGATCGTCGCGGCCATCGCGGCGTTCAGCGAGTCGCCGGCGGACTGGGGAATGTGGCGCAGCTCATGGCAGCGCTCGAGCACCTCGGCGGGCAGTCCGTCGCGCTCGCCGCCCACGAGCAGGGTGACCGTCCCCTCCAGCGGACCGGCGAGCGGCTCGCCGGCGCCGGGGACCAGGCCGACAAGCTTTCCGGGCAGCTCGGCGACGCTCGAGCAGCGCGCGAGCCGGACGTCGAAGATCGCGCCCATCGAGGCTCGCACCGCCTTGGGGCCGTAGGGGTCGGCGCTGCCCGGGCCGAGCGCCACGCAGGAGGCGCCGAAGGCGTGCGCGGCGCGGACGACGGCGCCGACGTTGCCCGGATCGCCGACGCCCCAGAGCGCGACGGCGAGCGGGCCGGCCGGCGCGCTCCAGCGCTGCTCGTAGACGCCGATCAGGCGCGAGGAGGACCCCAACGCGGAGACCTTCGCCAGCAGCGCCGGTGCGACCTCCAGCGCGCCCGCCGCCCGCGCCGCCTCGTGGCCTTGCGCGCACAGCAGATAGAGCGGTGTGATCCCGGCGGCGGCAGCCGCCTCATGGAGATCCTCGCCCTCGATCACGAAGCGGCCCGAGCGGGCTCGCGCCGGCGCGCGTGAGAGCTTGCGAATTTCGGTGAGGTGCTGGTTTTGGGGGGAAGTGATCGTCATTGCACAAAAAAGGGCGCCGTCTGTGAGGAGCGGCGCCCGGGAGGTGATTGCTATCGGCGTAGGAACTCAGGCAGCCGAAGCCTCGCGGGCGGCGTCGGCAAATCGGCGGAAGGTCTCGGGATCGCGCACGGCGATGTCCGACAGCACCTTGCGGTCGAGCGTGATGCCGGCCAGCGCCAGGCCGTGGATCAGCTGGGAGTAGCTCATGCCGCACTCGCGCGCGGCGGCGTTGATGCGCGTGATCCACAGGCGGCGGAAGTCGCGCTTGCGGTTGCGCCGGTCGCGGTAGGCGTAGGCGTCCGCCTTCATCAGCGCTTCCTTCGCCCGCTTGTAGTTCGAGTTCGCCTCGCCGCGGAAGCCCTTCGTCAGCTCGAGTGTCGCGCGGCGCTTCTTCTTGGCGTGCAGGGACCGCTTGACGCGCGTCATGAGCCCAGCCCCAGCAGCTTCTTGACACGGGGGGCGTCGTGGCCGGAGAGGAACGCGTCCTGGCCGAGCTCGCGCTTGTGCTTGGCCGACTTCTTCTCGAGGATGTGGCTCGTGAAGGCGTGCCGGCCCTTGACCTTGCCGGTGGCGGTCGTCTTGAAGCGCTTCTTGGCGCCGGAGTGCGTCTTCATCTTGGGCATCGCGAGCGAAGGAGTATGGCAGAGAAGGCCGCGGGCGCGGCTACTCGGCCACGTCGGCGACGTCCGCCGCGGTGGCGGCCTCGGCCGTGTCCGGGCCGGCTGCCGGCACGGGCTCCGGCGCGGGGGTGTCGCCGTTGGGCGAGGGCGCGGCGAGCTCGGGCGCGGCTGCATCCGGGGCCTCCGCGCCGTTGGCTTCGGCCAGCGCGGCGGCCGCGGCGCCGTTGGTGAGCTTGTCGAACTGGCCGGCGAGGACCGCCTTGGAGGGGCCGAGCATCATCGTCATGTTGCGGCCGTCCTGCAGCGGGCGCTGCTCGACGACGGCGAACTCCGCCAGCTCCTCGGCCAGGCGGTCGAGGATCGCGACGCCGCGCTCGGGGTGGGTGACCTCGCGGCCGCGGAACATGATCGTCACCTTGACCTTGTCCTTGTGGCGCAGGAAGCGCTCGACATGGCCCTTCTTGGTGTCGTAGTCGTGCTGGGCGATCTTCGGCCGGAACTTGATCTCGCGGATCGTGATCTGCTGCTGGTGCTTGCGCGCCGCCTTCTGCTTCTGCGCCTGCTCGTACTTGTACTTCGAGTAGTCGAGCACACGGCAGACGGGCGGCTTGGCCTCGGGCGCCACCTCGACCAGGTCGAGATCGCGCTCGGCGGCATAGCGCAGCGCGTCGTCGATCTTCATCAGGCCGATCTGCTCCCCGTCCTCGCCGATCAGCCGGACCTCGGGAACCCGGATGCGTTCGTTGATCCTGGTCGGGTCGCGCTCTGGCGGGCGCCGGTCGAATCTACGCGGGACCGGCACTAATGATCACGAGCGCGCGTCAAGCGGGGTGCGTGCAGCGCATGGTGGGTGTTGCGGTTGCCAAGAGGCGCGAGTATAGCGGGGCGGCGGTCCGGTGGCGAGGGTTTGTTGGCGAGCTGTGAACGGCGTGCTCTGCAGGCTTCCCGGCGCGGCGGCCTCCTAACGCGATCTCTGTTCGGTCTCCGCGCGCAGCCGCTCGACGAACTCCGCCAGCGCGACGACGCCGCTGTCGCCGGCGCTGTGCTCGCGCACCGAAACGGCGCCGGCGGCAGCCTCGCGCTCGCCGACGACGAGCATGTAGGGAATCTTGCGCAGCTCGGCGTCGCGGATCTTGCGCGCGACCGACTCCGAACGGTGGTCCAACTCGCCCCGCAGACCGGCTGCGCTGAGCGCGTCGAGCACGCCACGGGCCGCCTCGTTCTGGCGGTCGGTGATCGGCAGCACGATCGCCTGGACCGGCGAGAGCCAGACCGGAAGCTGGCCGTCGAGGTGCTCGAGCAGGATCCCGATGAAGCGCTCGAAGGAGCCGAACAGGGCGCGGTGGATCATCACCGGGCGGTGCTCGGCGTTGTCGGCGCCGGTGTAGGTGAGATCGAAGCGCTCGGGCAGGTTGTAGTCGAGCTGCACGGTGCCGAGCTGCCAGGAGCGGCCCAGCGAGTCGGTCATGTGCAGGTCGATCTTGGGCGCGTAGAAGGCGCCCTCCCCCTCGGCCACGCGGTACTCGAGGCCGCGGCTCTCGAGCGCCGCCTCGAGCAGCCCCTCGGCGTGGTCCCAGAACGCGTCGTCGCCGAACCGCTGCTCGGGGCGCGTCGAGAGCTCGAGGCGGACCTCGAAGCCGAACAGGCGGTAGACCTCGAAGCCGAAGTCCAGACAGGCTGCGACCTCGTCGCTGACCTGCTCCTCGGTGCAGAAGATGTGCGCGTCATCCTGCGCGAAGGCGCGGGCGCGCAGCAGGCCGTGCAGGGTGCCGGAGGGCTCGTTGCGATGCAGCAGGCCGGGCTCTGAGAAACGCACCGGCAGATCGCGGTAGGAGCGGCGCTCCATCGCGTAGAGGGCGCAGTGGCCCGGGCAGTTCATCGGCTTGAGCGCCATCGGGCGCTCCTCGTCCTGGGTGATGAACATGTTCTCGCGGTACTTGTCCCAGTGGCCGGAGGTGCGCCACAGCTGCGCGTCGTAGAGCTGCGGGGTCTTGACCTCGGTGTAGCCGCGCGCGCGGGTCATCTCGCCGGCGAGGTCGCGCAGCTGGTTCCACAGCGTCGTGCCGCGCGGCATCCAGAAGGCGTTGCCTGGCGCGAGCTCGGAGAAGCTGAACAGGCCGAGCTCGCGTCCGAAGCGGCGGTGGTCGCGGGCGCGGGCCAGCTCGAGGCGCTCGAGGTACTGCTCCAGCTCGGCCTTGGAGAGAAACGCCGTGCCGTAGATCCGCGTCAGCATTTCCCGGTTCGAGTCGCCGCGCCAGTAGGCGCCGGCGACCGACTGCAGCGCGAAGGCCTTGATCGCCGCGGTGGTCGGGGCGTGCGGGCCGCGGCAGAGGTCGGTGAAAGGACCGTTGGTGTACAGCGAGACCGTCTGCACCTGCTGGTCGCGCACCAGGTCGTCGATCAGCTCGACCTTGTAGGGCTGCCCCTCGGCGAGGAAGCGCTCGCGGGCCGCGGCGACCGTCACCTCCTCGCGCACGAACGGCTCGGCGGCCTTCACGTGCTCGCGCATGCGCGCCTCGATCGCCGGGAAGTCCTCCTCGGAGATCGACACGCCCTCGGGGAACTCGAAGTCGTAGTAGAAGCCGTTCTCGATCGCCGGACCGATGCTGATCTTCACGCCCGGGTAGAGCTCCATCACCGACGCCGCGAGCACGTGTGCGGTGTCGTGGCGAACCAGGCCGAGCGCGCCGTCGCCGCTCGCCGTCAGGATCGAGACCGACGCGCCGTCGTCGACCGCTCGCGCGAGGTCGCGCAGCTCGCCGTCGACCTCGATCGCCAGCGCGGCGCGCGCGAGGCCGGCGCCGATCGCGGCCGCCACATCGGCGCCGCTGGAGCCGTCCGGCAGCTCGAGCGTGGCGCCGTCCGGCAATGTCACGAGCGTGCTCATCGCGGGAGCGATCCTACGTCAACGCGCGCTCGCGCCCGACCGTCGGCGCGGCGCACGCGCACGGGTAGGCTGAGGGCGATGGACTCGCTGCGCGGGAAACTGCTGATCGCGCCGCCCACGCTGGCGGACCCCAACTTCGCGCGCACCGTCGTGCTGATCGCCGCACACGACGAGGAGGGCGCGCTCGGGCTGGTGCTGAACCGCCCGTTGGAGACGCCGCTCGCCGAGATCTCGCCGGTGCTCGAGTCGCTCGCGGAGCCGGGCTCGACGCTGCACGTCGGAGGGCCGGTCGCGCCGGAGTCAGCCGTCGTGCTGGCCGATTTCCGCGACCCGGCGCTGGCGGCGTTGATGATCTTCGGCAGCGTCGGCTTCCCGCACGCGGAGTGCGAGCTGGAGGATCTGGCGACCGGGGCGCGGCGGGCGCGCGTGTTCGCCGGGCACTCGGGCTGGGGACCCGGTCAGCTCGACGACGAGCTGACCGCGGACGGCTGGATCGTCGGTCAGCTCGCGCCCGACGAGCTGTGGCAGCCCGACAGCACGCAGCTGTGGTCGACGGCGCTGCGCCGCAAGGGCGGCCGCTACGCGCTGCTCGCGCGGATGCCCGAGGACCTGTCGGTCAACTAGGCGGGCCCGACGGGGGCGCGGGGCGCAATCCCCGGTGCGCGCGAGCGGTCCTCACGCGGGGCGCCAGAGCGCATCGTCGCCAAGCGGCTCGCGCGTCGCGCGGCCATCGGCGAGAAGCGCGATCAGGGCGTCCTCGGCGCCGGCGCGGTCGACGTCGACCAGGTTCCCGGCCAGCAGCGCCGCCACCTCCTGTGTGCAGAGTCCCTCGGGGAAGTGCTCGAGCAGCTCGAGCGGCCCGGGCGGCGGGTCGTGGCGCGCGAGCGTCACGTCGAGGTTCGCGATCAGAACGTCGTATGCCTCGAGCGGCTGGAACCCGCCGGCCTCCAGGCGCCGCCCGTCGGCGGTCTCGAAGACGACCGACGGCGCGGTGTAGCGCACGCGCCCGTCGCTGATCGCCGCCTTGCCCTGAAACTCGGTCGCCCCGCCGGCGGCGCCGCGCGCCTCGAGCGTGTCGGCGGCGTAGGCCTCGAGCACCGCGGCGTCGTCGAGCGCGGCAACGATCGCGGCCGCGTCGATCCCGTCAACCGTCGCGAGCACCGCCGCGATGCCGTCGTCCTCGTCCAGCGCCAGCGAGGAGTTGAACCACGCGAAGGCGAGCGCGCGCAGGACCGCGAACTCGCGGCCCGGGTGCGCCTGCCGGGTCGCCACGACGGCACGGCAGGCACGTGCGGTGGTGTACGCGCGCGGGTGCGGCGCCGCCGCGAACGGCATCCCGTAGCGGTCGCGGAAGGCGCGCCGTCCGGCGGCCTGACGGGCGGGCGCGTAGCTGCCCGCGGCGGCTCCCTCCTCGCGCAGGCCGATCGTGACGAGCCGCCAGTCGAGACCGTCGCGGTAGCGCCAGCGCAGGACCGTCAGGGCCGGGGTGGCCGAATAGGCCCAGGGACAGGCGGGATCGCTGTAGAGGGTCGTGCGAATCGCGATGAATGCACTGTAGTGGAGCCCGATCCTGTGCTCGGGGCGCGGTGCGGACGGGAGTGGCGCGAGCCGCGCAGGACGGCGGTGACGAGGCGCGCGAGACCGCTAGTGGGTGGATTCTTGGCCATCGCGGCGGGGTGCAAAGCGACCGCCTCGTCCACATGTACAAACGCCGGCCCGGGAATTGCTCCGCCGGGCGGTATGGGCGCCGACGGCGGCTGCGTAGAACTCCGGGCGAGGCCCGCAGACGCGGCCATTGGTCATACCCCGCCCCAGGAGGAGCGCAATGCTCGCATCGACGTTATTGCCGTATCCAAGCTGGCTCAACGCCGGCGACAACTCGTGGCAGATGACCGCCGCGACGTTCGTCGGCCTGATGAGCGTCCCCGGACTCGTGATCCTCTACGGCGGCGTGATGCAGAAGCGCTGGTCGGTCAACAGCATGATGCTGACCTTCATCGCTTTCGCCGTAGTGCTCGTCGCGTGGGTTCTGTGGGCGTTCAAGATGGGCTTCGGCAGCCCGATCCATCTGTTTGGGGCGAATTCCGGGTTCTTCGAGAACATGGTCGGCAATCCCGGAAGCGTGCTCGGCCATGTCGGCCTGCAGGCGCAGGCCAACATACCCCTGCTGAAGGGGTTGATACCGAGCTTCAGATTCCCCCAGGCGTCGCTCGTCTATTTCCAGTTCGTGTTCGCCGCGATCACGCCGATCCTGATGCTGGGGAGCGTGCTCGGTCGCGTCAACTACAAGGCATGGATCCCGTTCGTGCTGCTGTGGACGACGTTCATCTACGCCGTGGACGCGTTCCTGATCTGGGGCGGCGGCTACTTCGGCGCGCACGGTGCGCTGGACTACTCCGGTGGTTACGTGATCCACCTGTCGGCCGGCGTCTCCGGTTTCGTCGCCGCCTTCGTGATCGGTCCGCGTCTCAAGCGCGACCGCGAGGTCGACGCGCCGAACAACCTGCTGATGGTGGCAGCCGGCGCTGGACTGCTGTGGCTGGGATGGAACGGCTTCAACGGCGGCGACCCGTACTTCGCGGGCGCAAGCGCGTCCGCAGCCGTGCTGAACACCAATCTCTGCACGGCGGTCGCGATGCTGGTCTGGATCGGCTGGGACCTGATCTACAAGGACAAGCCGTCGCTGATCGGCACCGTCAACGGCATGATCACGGGACTCGTGGCGATCACGCCAGCCGCCGGTTACGTAAACGGCTACGGCGCGATCATCGAAGGTGTCGTGGCCGCGACGGTGGTGTGGATGTCGATCCGTTACCTCAGCCGCACGTGGCTGTTCCGCAAGGTCGATGACACGCTGGGTGTGATCTACACCCACGGCATTGCCGGGCTGGTCGGCGGCCTGTTGGTCGGCCTGCTCAGCGACCCGCACATGAACATCTATGTCGGCGCGGTCAACTTCACCGGTCTGTTCCAGCCCGGAGGCAACGCGACGTTGCTCCGCTGGCAGGCCGAGACCGCGCTGTGGGTGATCCTGTTCTCCGGCATCGGCACGTTCATCCTGCTGAAGCTGGTCGGGTTGGTGATCCCGCTTCGAGCCTCCGAAGAGGAACTCGAGATCGGAGATCACGCGATCCACGGACACGAGGTCTACCCAGCCGACGTTGCCTCGCTCGGCAGCTTTGGCGCGCCCACGCTTCAGCCGGCCCCCGGGGGGTCCGCCTGAGGACGCGCGTGGCCGCGGACCGCAGCAGCGAGCGCTGCGTGTCCGCGGCCACGAACGCGCGTTTGATCGCGGCGCGTGTGGTTGTCGAAAAAGGACGCTCGCCCAGCACCGACGTGTGAATTTCCGCCGCCCGCCAGGAGAAGCGGCCGCGGTGAACCTGCCGGCCACATAACCGCCGACAGACTGAGGACCGACCCTCCTCTCCTCTCCCGCCTTCCGGGGTGTCTCGCAAAGAGGCACCCCGGAGGCCGTTAACGGCAGTGCCGTTGCCCGGGACGGAGTGACACAAACGCCCGGCGGTGGGCGCGGCGAGGCCGGTCGCCGCGATACTCACACGCAACGGAGGGGATCGCCTGCCGCGACCTCCTCGTGTGTCTCCTCTACTCGACTATCACGAGATCGCCGACCTGCAGCATCCCGTACACCGTCTGTGCGGTCGCGATCGGGAGCTCGACGCACCCGTTCGACTGCGGCACGCCGTAGGTCGGGCGGACGTAGCCGTGCACGGCGTCACCGCCGTTGAAGTAGTTGACCCACGGCACGCCCGGGTCGTCGTAGTGCGTGCCGTCGACGTTGGTGCCGATCATCGTGGTCGCCACGTAGCGGACGTAGATCGGGAAGATCCCCTGCTGCGTCGCCGCACCGGGAACGCCGGTGTTGGCCGGGGTGCTCAGCGCGATCCGATTGTTCTCGTGCACCTCGAGGGTCTCGGGGATCGTCTCGGTGACGGTGACCCAGGTGTAGGGGCGCGGATTCCGCTTCGCGAGCGTCTCGTCAGCCAGCAGCTCGGTCCACAGCTGCTGCGTCGGCACCGTGCCGAGCGGCAGCCCGTGATCCTCCTCGAAGACCTCCATCGCACCGGTGGTGGCCGGATCGACAGAGCCGATCGTGAGCGGCGGAGCGCCACGGACATTGCGGCGGAGCACGCCGTCTGGCAGGACGAACGCGCGCCGGGCGGCCTGCGCGCGCGTCAGCGGCTTCACGCTCGACGCCCCGACGAACCCGTGCAGGCTGTAGGGCAGATAGTTCAGACGGGCGAGCGCCTGTTGCACCGCCGCGATACCGGGGCAGGCCACCTTGAAACTGAAGCTGCGGCTGTGACCGAGCCGGCGATGACCGGCGGCGGCGGTGTCAGCGGGGATCGTCAGCGTGTAGCTCGCGCACGGCTCGAGCGTCGAGGCC
Organism: uncultured Solirubrobacterales bacterium; assembly: GCA_963830975.1. Classification (GTDB taxonomy): domain Bacteria; phylum Actinomycetota; class Thermoleophilia; order Solirubrobacterales; family Solirubrobacteraceae; genus Palsa-513. The sequence continues at coordinate 1,019,111 of CAWHOI010000004.1, read as the reverse complement.
GGGCGGAAGAACTCGTAGTCGCCGAAGGTGGTCCAGTGTCCAGCGGTGTGCGGAGTCAGCTTCGGGCGCGGCGTATCGATCGCCGGCACGCCGTTGAGGCGGATCGCCACCCCGCGCGTGCCGTCGGCGACGCCGGTGAGCGGCAGGTGGGTCAGTGTCGTGCGACGCCCGGTCGGAGACGCCTGCAGGGCAAGCGGAGCCGGCTTCGGCAGTGCTGTCCAGCTGGGCATCAGCGACGGGGCATCCGGACTCACCGGAGCCGCCGTCGTGTGGCGCAGCGCGCCGGAGGCGCTGGCGACGAGCACCGCGGCGGCGCCGGCGAACACGATCGTCCCGATCGCCGCGGCGACGGTCACGAGGCGGCCGGTCCCACGCCAGTTCGACCCCATCAGCTGCTCACCATCCTGTCCATCCCTCCAGTTGACGCGTCATGTTAGTAACCCGAACGCGGATACTGCGGCGGGCGCGTTGCATCGATGGGCGTATCGGCCGGCGGGCGAAGCCTGCTGAGGGGCGCTCAGTGATCGGCGGCTAGCTGGGCGGTCCGGCCCGCGCAGTCGAACAGCGTGAGGTTCCATCCGCCCCGCGGGTAGACGTAGTCGGGGTGGCCCGGCGTACCGATGTCCTGCGGCCTGCGCCAGAGCGACGGCGGTACCTCGCGGCAGCTGTGCCGCACGGCGGTCGACGCCCGGTTGCCACCGCGGGTGGCGTATCCGCCTCCGAGCGCCACGAAGCGAACCTCGCCGTGACTGACGAGCGCCGCCAGCGCGCGGGGCTCGAGCACCGGATCGATCGTCCCGTAGCCCCCGATCGCGGCCGCCCGGCCGCCCAGCAGCGTCAGCGGCGCCGCGGTCGTCGCGCCCTGTGTGAACAGATCCCAGCGGCTCGGCGGCTGGTGAGAGCGAACGTAGGCCAGCAGCGAGCGATAGCTCGGCACGTCATCCGGTGGAATGTTGTACGGCTCACGGTAGTCGGAGATGTATGGGCCGGCGACCGGGAAGGTCCCGTTGACGGGCACCTGCCAAACCGTCGCGGAGTAGATCGCCGGCACGACGAGCAGCGTCGCCAGCCCGGCGGCGAGCGCGACACGCGTGACGCGCGGCTGCCAGAGCATCATCACGACTGGCGCACCGACGAACGCAACCAGCAGCGGCCACATCCAGTGGAGGTAGTCGTACTCGCGGCGCAACAGCATCAGCGTCACGCCCAGCGTGACGATCAACGCCGCCGCCGGAAGGATCAGATACGCGCGCCGTCGCGCGCCGAGCGCCGCGAACGCGGCAGCGCCGGCGCCGGTCATCGCCGCCACCCCGGGCCCGAGCGCCGAGACGTAATAGGGGTGAACGATGCCCGTCGAGATGCTCAAGACGATCGCCTCGAAGAGGAACCAGCCACCGAGCACGAGCAGGAAGGCGAGTCGCGGGTCGCGCCGCCGTTCGCCTCGCGCCAGCAGCGCGAGCGCCAGCAGGCCGAAGATCGCAAACGGCAACAGCCACGCACCCTGGTCGCCGTCTGCGAGGTCGAACAGGCGTGTGGGCCCCGGCTTGCCCGTCGAGGAGATCGAGCCGGCCTGGCGCTTACTCCCCTTCGCCTGGGTCACGACGATGTTCTGCACGGGAGCATTCCGCTCCCCGAGCACGCGACCGAGCCCGTTGTGCCCGAAGCTCAGCGAGAGTTCGGAGTTGTCGATCGTGCCGCCAACGTAGGGGCGCTGCGAGGCCGGAGTCAGCTGCACCGCAACCAGCCAGACGAGCGACACGGCGGCGAGCACCGCCGCGGCGCCGGCCAGCATCCCGGCGCGCCGCCGCAGGCTGCCCGGCGCACACAGCAGCCACGCCGCGGCAAGGCCCGGCACGACGAGGTAGGCGGCCAGAGTCTTGGTGTTGAAGGCCAGACCGACCAGCACGGCGGCCGCGGCCATCCGGCGCCAGGAGCCGGTCTCGATCGCGCGCAGGCCGACGAGGCAGGCGAGCGCCATCAGCAGGATGAGCAGAGCGTCGACGTTGTTGTCACGCCCCGAGGCGACGAGCGACGGGAAGACCGCCAGCGTCGCGGCGGCCGCCACACCAGGCCACGCCCCGAAGCGCGGCGCGACGATCAGATACACCACGGCGACGGCCGCGACCGTGCAGAGCGCCTCGGGGATCAGCAGACTCAGCGGATGGAAGCCGAAGATGGCTGCGCTGACGGTCTGCAGCCAGAGCCCCAGCGGCGGCTTGTCGACGCTGACCAGGCCGCCCGGGTCGGAGGAGACGAAGAAGAAGTTGTGCAGCGACATGAGCATCGAGCGGTCCGCGGCCGAGTAGTAGGCGTTGGCCCAGCTGTTCTGGCCGAGGCGGTAGCACTCGAGCACCGCCGAGAAGGCGAGGACGAGCGTGAGCGCGAGTCGGTGCGGGCGAAGTCGAGTCATGGCGCGGCTGCCGGGGCGCCCGACCCTACAGGGCGAGCCTCGAGGCGAGTCAGTCGCCCGGATACTCCCAGGCTCCGCCTGAGAGCAGGAACTCGGACGACACGATCGAGTCGCGCGGCAGCGCGCCGTAGTCCACGAGCACGCACTGCAGCGTCGCCGGCACGACCATCGCGGCGAGATAGTCCTGATCCTCGCGCCAGCCGCTTGCCGCGGCGATCAGCGTCGTCGACTCGCCCCCGGGGACGATCTGGCTGAACAGGTGGCTCCCGTAGCTGCGCGTGGCCCCGTCGAACTTGCGCCGGGCCGTGATCGCCTCGTACGAGTCCATGCCGGTCCGCACGCATTCGAACGCCTTGAGGCGGGTTATGTCGCGCTTGGAGAACCCGATCGACTCGATGACCGCCGCGGTGCCGACACCGTGGTCGGCAATCAACCGGTCCTCCATGTAGTCGACCACGGCCCGCGCATCCTCCGCGTTCGGAAGCGACCCGTTTCCGTCCCTGGAGCCGTGGAAGATCGCGATGTGGAGCTCGCCGACCGGGCAGTCCGCGCGGAGGTCGAGCACGTTGCGCGCCGCGGCCTCGGCAAGCACGAGCGCGTGCGCGGCAGCCTCGGGATCGACGACGAATTCAGCGGGCTCGGTCATTGCGGACTCCGCGGCCATGTTAGGCGAGTTCGCTGAGAGCCGGGAACCCGGAACGCGGCGCGCCGAGGGCTGGCTTCGGCCGGCTCATGGCGTTGCGGCGCAGCGTCCGCAGCGCCGTGAGCCGAGCCGCCGGGGCGGTTCGCGGGTCGAACAGACGTCGGCGGGCCCGCGTGCCGCGATCTCGCCCGCGCTGAGGCTTTGACGCGGACCGCGCGAGTTCGCCATAGTGATGTGGTGCTTAAGGACGGGCGACACTCCGGGCACGCGCCGTTTCGCCCGGGGAATCGGGCAAAGCGACGGCGTGCGTTGCTGCTCTGGAGAGGGTGTTTGATCGCGGTCAGCGTCGCGCTGGCGGGCGCGATCGCGATCGCGCTGATCTCCGTACCGGGTTCCGGACGTGGCGCTCTGGGAGCGCCGGGCGCCGCGTCGGCGCCGCGGCAGGTCGCCCAAGTTCGGGGGCCGGACGCCGCCACAGATGGCGCGCGTGCCGCAAACGGCGCCCGCGCGACGGCGATTTCAGCCTATCTGGACGCGGAGGGCACGTCCACCCTGGTCGAACATTCGTCCATGGTGTCCGGAGCACCCACGGCCGCCCAATTCACCTGGGTCGGCGGGCCCGTGGCGCCACCGGCGCAGGGCCCGCTCCAGGTGCAGGGCGGGCTGCGCGCCGGAGCGCTGATCCCATTCGATGACCCGCTCATCGCTGCGGCCGCGAGCGGCGATGGGACGGCGAGTGTCACGGACGACTCCGTCTCATGCAGCGACCAACCGAGCTGTGACGCCAACACCGGCGACACGGTCACGCTCAGCTCAGCTGCGATCGGCGGTGCGACCTTCCTCGGCTGGAGCGGCGGCAACTGTGTCGGGCAGGGCGCCACCTGCACGCTCACGAACGTTCAGGACCCCGAGACAGACACGGCCAACTACAGCGTCACGGTGGCGGCGGCGGCGCAGGGCGACGGAACAGCGTCCGTCAGCGATTCGAACCCGAGCGTTACTTGCAGCGAGGCCCCCAGCTGTCACGCCCAGGTCAACGACCTGGTGACGCTGGCGGCGGTGCCGAGTAGCAGCAGCGAGACCTTCGTCAAGTGGACCGGTGGCACCTGCGCCGGCCAGGGGCAGAGCTGCTCGATCCCGAGCATCCAGGCCGACGAGACCGACACGGCCGTCTTCACCGTCACGATCACGGCCGCGGCCGGAAGCAACGGCACGGCGTCGGTGACCGACTTGAATGCTGGCTGCAGCAGCCAGCCCAGCTGCAATGCCGACTACGACGATCAGGTCACCCTGAGTGCGGCGGGCTTGACCGGCTACCAGTTCAGCTCATGGAGCGGCCCGAGCTGCTCCTCGCAGGGCGCCAGCTGCACGATCAATCACGCCCAGAGTGACGAGACCGATACCGCGAGCTTCACCGCCTACACGTACACGGTCTCCGGCTCGCCGAACCTCGTCGGTGGCGGCACGGTCACGGCGAGCGATCCCCCCGGTTCCTGTAGCGGCAACAGCTGCACCGCCAACTACGGCGACACCGTCACCCTCCACCAGACCACCAACCCCGGCTACACCTTCAACGGCTGGAGCGGCGCCGGCTGCACCGGCACCGGCGACTGCGTCATCAGCCCCGTCAACGGCCCCGCCAGCGCAACCGCCAACTACACCCTGAACACCTACACGGTCTCCGGCTCGCCGAACCTCGTCGGTGGCGGCACGGTCACGGCGAGCGATCCCCCCGGTTCCTGTAGCGGCAACAGCTGCACCGCCAACTACGGCGACACCGTCACCCTCCACCAGACCACCAACCCCGGCTACACCTTCAACGGCTGGAGCGGCGCCGGCTGCACCGGCACCGGCGACTGCGTCATCAGCCCCGTCAACGGCCCCGCCAGCGCAACCGCCAACTACACCCTGAACACCTACACGGTCTCCGGCTCGCCGAACCTCGTCGGTGGCGGCACGGTCACGGCGAGCGATCCCCCCGGTTCCTGTAGCGGCAACAGCTGCACCGCCAACTACGGCGACACCGTCACCCTCCACCAGACCACCAACCCCGGCTACACCTTCAACGGCTGGAGCGGCGCCGGCTGCACCGGCACCGGCGACTGCGTCATCAGCCCCGTCAACGGCCCCGCCAGCGCAACCGCCAACTACACCCTGAACACCTACACGGTCTCCGGCTCGCCGAACCTCGTCGGTGGCGGCACGGTCACGGCGAGCGATCCCCCCGGTTCCTGTAGCGGCAACAGCTGCACCGCCAACTACGGCGACACCGTCACCCTCCACCAGACCACCAACCCCGGCTACACCTTCAACGGCTGGAGCGGCGCCGGCTGCACCGGCACCGGCGACTGCGTCATCAGCCCCGTCAACGGCCCCGCCAGCGCAACCGCCAACTACACCCTGAACACCTACACGGTCTCCGGCTCGCCGAACCTCGTCGGTGGCGGCACGGTCACGGCGAGCGATCCCCCCGGTTCCTGTAGCGGCAACAGCTGCACCGCCAACTACGGCGACACCGTCACCCTCCACCAGACCACCAACCCCGGCTACACCTTCAACGGCTGGAGCGGCGCCGGCTGCACCGGCACCGGCGACTGCGTCATCAGCCCCGTCAACGGCCCCGCCAGCGCAACCGCCAACTACACGCTCACCAACTACACGATCACCGCGCTGGCCGGAAGCAACGGCTCGGTTGCGATCGCCGACACCAGCAACCCCGGGGCTGCCTGCAGCGGCAGCAGCTGCACCGCCGCCCACTACGGCGACCAAATTCAGATCAAACCGAACCCCAGCACCGGCTACCACGTCGGCACATGGGCCCCTGGGGGATCGTGCACAGGCACGAGCAATCCGTGCACGTTCAGCGTGACGCAGAGCGAGACCGACAGCGCCAACTTCGTGATCAACACCTACACGATCACCGCCCTCGCAGGCGGGACCGGCACCGGGAACGTCACCGTTAGCGACCCCAACGGCGTGTGTTCCAGCAGCACGGGCAGCAGCAGCTGCACCGTCGATTACGGTGACACGGTCACCCTGAACGCAACGCCGAGCCCGTCGAACACCAACAACTTCAAGAGCTGGGCCGGCGGATCGTGCTCGCCGGCCGCCGCCGCATGCACGATCACAGGTGTCTCCGCCGGCGAAACCGACACTGCGAACTTCGTGCCCGCCGTCACCATCTACGCGATGGGATTCTCGCTCGACGGCACCGCGACCGTGAGCGACCCGACGGTCAACTGTCCCAAGCAGGCGTCGTGTCAAGCAGACGTCGGTGACACCGTTACGGTCACCGCGACGGCTACCGCCCCCGGCTACATCTTCGGCTCCTGGGCATATCCCGGACTGTGCCAGGGACAGGGTGCGGTCTGCACGCTCCAGGACGTTTCACAAACCGACACAGAGACGCCCAACTTCGTGCTGGAGCAGTTCGAGGTCAAGGGCGTGGCCGGCTCCAACGGCTCGGTGACGTTGCAGGACTTCGACACCACCGGCTCGACCTGCAGCACGACGGACTGCCACGCCGACTACGGCGACGTCGTGACGCTGACCGCCACGCCGAACACCGGCTACCACTTCGTGTCCTGGGCTGGCGGCTCGTGCACCGCAAATCCATGCACCATCCCCGGCGTCGAGGCGTCCGAGACCGACACCGCCGCCTTCGCTCCCAACCCGGAGACGATCAGCACAGGCAGCCCGGCGAACGGCAGCGCCGCCATCACCGATTTCACGAATCCCGGGGACTGCGCCACGGGCGCCACGACATGCACGGTCAGCTACGGGGACACGATCCAGATCGTCGCCACCCCGAACGGGCCGAACCCCAACTCGCCTCCACCCGCGAACACCGGCTACCACTTCGTCAGTTGGCTCGGAGGCTCATGTTCCACCCCGGTGATGCAGGGGCGCATGTGCGGCTTTGCGGCGACTACGAACGAGACCGACACGCCAACGTTCACCACCCCAAGCGAGTACGCGATCACGGTGGAGCCGGGCAGCAACGGCTCCGCGACGGTTGTCGACAACTCGTCGCCGACCGCCCCGTGCAACAGCAACGACACGAGCTGTGTCGCCAACTACGACGACCAGGTCACGATCACCGCCACGCCGGCCAGCGGCTTCTCGGTCGCGAGCTGGTCAGGGGGTGGCTGCACGGGAACCGCCACCACCTGCGTGATCAAGCAGGCCCAGGCCGACGCGACGGTGACCGTCACGTTCGCACTGCCGGTCTCAGGTGGAAGCAACAGCAACACGGTCTTCGTCTCGCCGAAGGGCAACGACAGCAACCCCGGCACTCAGTCCCAGCCCGTCGCGAGCCCGCAACGCGGACTCGCGATCCTCGAAGCCTCGAAAGGCGCCGACCAGTACCTGTGGCTCGCCCAGGGCAGCTACGGCGGGCCGCTCGCGCTCACCGCGACCGACGATGGGGTGGGGATCTACGGCGGGTTCGATCCGACCACATGGGCCGCCACCTACAACCCCACGACGCCCACGACGATCACCGGCTCGCCGGAGGCGCTGCTCGCCAACGGCGCCGTCGCGATCACGCTCCAGCAGCTCTCGCTCGACGGTCAGGCAGCCAGCGCGCCGTCGTCCTCCGCCTACGGAGTGCTCGCTCTCGGCGGCTCGCAGATACTCCTCACGAACGTCGCGGTGAACGCCTCGAACGGGACTGCGGGCGCCAACGGGGCGCCCGGCGGCGCAGGAGCGGCCGGCCACGCGGGCACCAACGGCACTGCGGGCGAGACGCCCGCGCAGGTCGTCGCCGCATGCCTGGCTTCGTCCTCACACTGCGCTCCCGTCGATCCCCCCGGTGGCGCGCCGGGAACTGGGTCCAACGGAAATGACTACTCGCTTCGCACGAGCACGGTCTTTGAGCAGAACCCGTTGCTACTCAGCGCGGCCGACGGCCTGCCGCTACCTGGATCGGGACCCTCGGCCGGCGATGGCGGCTTCGGCGGCTGGGGTTCGACCAACGCGAGCACAACCCCGCAACGCTGCTCGGGATCCGGCTCAGCCAAGCAGTGCGAGCCGGCGAAGGTTGCTGGCGGCAAGACCCAGATCATCGGGCTCTACGCCGGCAGCGCCGGCTCGACCCCCTACGACGCCACCGCGGTGGCGGCGGGCACCGGCGGTGGCGCGGGAGCGGCCAGCTCGAACGCGGACGGCCCGTCGGGTACGAACGGCTCCGATGGCTCGAACGGCGCGCACGGAGGCGACGGGGCGCCGGCAACGGCGGGTGGCATCAGCGGTCCGGGCTGGACTCCTGGCAACGGCGGTTCCGGCGCGGCCGGCGGCCCGGGTTCGGGCGGCGGCGGCGGCGGTGGTGGTGGCGGTGACATGCAGCTCGAGCCGGGCGGAGTCGTGTACGGATCCGGGAACAGCGGCGGTGGTGGCGGCGGTGGCGGCACCGGCGGCACCGGCGGCACCGGTGGTGGTGGCGGCGGCGGCTCGTTCGGCCTCTACCTCGACGGCTCCTCGATGGTCCTCGCTCAAACGGGCAGCGTCGTCACCTCCGGCAGCGGCGGCAACGGCGGCAACGGCGGGTCGGGCGGATCAGGCGGCGTCGGCGGAGCCGGCGGTACCGGCGGCACAAGCGGAACGCCGCTGATCGGCGCCGGTGGGCACGGCGGCGCCGGCGGGTCGGGCGGTGGCGGCGGGGCCGGCGGCGGCGGCGCCGGCGGCCCGAGCTGCGCGATCTGTCTCGGCGACAGCGGCTCCTCGGTCCACTCGGTCCCGGGCGGTGCCACGTTCACCCACGGCAGCGGCGGGTCGGGGGGCAGCTCGGGCGGCGACGGCCAAACTCCGGCGCACCCGTCGGACGGCGCCAACCCGGCGTGCACCGGAACATGCCCGGGCGTGCCGATCGGCCTGCCCGCCGTCGCACTGCTGAAGGGGAGCCAGATCACAACCGAGCTCCAGTGCGCCTCCTCCTGCCACGGCACCGCGTCGCTGCGCTTCGCGTCGACGAGCGCCGCGAAGCCGACCGGCGCACTGATCTCTCAGGTCAAGTTCCAGCTCGGTGGCGGCGCCGCCGGCACGCTCCACATGACCGTTGGTTCCGGTGCCCGCAGCACCCTGTCCGCCACCCAGCGAATGGCTGTGCAGTTGACCGTCGTGGTCACCGTTGGGCACGGTCGAAGCGGCACCTATCTGAACACCGTGGAGCTGACCCGCAAGCTTCCGCCGCTGCAGCGCAACGCGAAGTCGACGACTGCCTCGTCGGCGACGCACGCGTGACGCCCTACCGCGCCTGGCCGTTTCTCTCGGACGCCAACCATCCGCTTCTCTCAGCCGTCTGGGCCGTCCTGATCCACGGCTTGCTCGGGGTGATGGTGGTGGCGCCGATCATCTGGCGCAGTGACCACCGACTCCGCTACGGAGCGCTTGCGTTCGTCGGAGGGTCGGTGCTCGACCTCGACCATTTCATCGCGGCCGGCAGTCTGAATCTGCACGCGGTCGAGACGATGTCGGGACGACCCGATACGCACTCGCTGGCGTTCGTGCTCGTGCTCGCCCTCCTCGCCCTGGTCTTGACGCGGCGCTGGTTCGCCGCCTGGGCCGTGTTCGCCGTGAACCTCGCGCACCTGCTGTTCGACGCAGCCGGAGGAGGCGTGCGGGTCCTCTACCCGCTCGCCCACCCGGACGGGCTCCCCTGGCTCGCCTGCCCGCTGGGCGCCCTGGCTCTGCTGGGCGCGAGCACGGCTCTCGCCGGTGGACGTCGGCGACCGGCACGTCCCCGGCAGGCCGGCGACGCGTTGCAGGCAGGCTGACGCGATGCGCGCGGTCCAGATCCTGCGGCCTGGCACCCTCGAGCTCGTCGAGATCGAGCGCCCGACGCCCGCACGTGGACAGATCCTCGTGCGGGTGTGCGCGTGCGGCGTGTGTCGAACCGATCTGCATCTGCTCGACGGCGAGGTGTCCATCCCCCATCCCCCGGTCGTCCCCGGGCACCAGATCGTCGCCACCGTCGCCGAACAGTCCGGCGAGGCGGCGCTCGCGAGCGATGGCTTCCGCGTCGGCCAGCGGGTCGGCATTCCGTGGCTGGGCTGGACCTGCGGCGAGTGCCGCTACTGCCGCAGCGGCCGCGAGAACCTGTGCGACCGCGCGCGCTTCACGGGCCGCGACATGGACGGCGGGTTCGCGGAGTTCGCCGTCGTCGACCGGCGTTTCTGCTTCCCGCTGCCGGACGGTTACAGCGACGTGCAGGTGGCACCGCTGCTGTGTGCCGGCTTGATCGGTTATCGCGCGCTGCGTCTCGCCGGCGACGGCGAGCGCATCGGGCTCTACGGATTCGGCGCCTCCGCGCACATCGTCGCGCAGCTCGCCCGCCACGAGGGCCGTCGCGTGTTCGCGTTCACCAGGCCCGGCGACGCGGCCACGCAGCGCTTCGCGCGCGAGCTCGGCGCGGATTGGGCCGGAGGGTCGCTCGATCGCCCACCGCAGGAGCTCGACTGCGCGATCATCTTCGCTGCCGCGGGAGAGCTGATTCCGGCCGCGCTGGCAGCCGTTTGCAAGGGCGGCGTCGTCGTCTGCGCAGGCATCCACATGTCCGAGATCCCGGCTTTCCCCTACGAGCTGCTGTGGGGGGAACGGGTCCTTCGCTCCGTCGCGAACCTCACGCGCAGCGACGCCCACGAGTTCCTCGAGCTCGCTCGGGGCGCATCGATCCGCACGAAAGTCAAGACCTACGAACTCGAAGAAACGGCGCGAGCGCTGGACGACCTACGCCACGGACGGATCGAGGGCGCCGCCGTGATCGATCTGGCGACTGATCGCCCGTAGGAGCCGGGCGCTCAGAGGGACCGCGTTGCGGGGTCGCCTCGGCGACGGTCCTCAGTCGTCTACGAGCCGCTACCAGGTGCCGTGCACGCAGGATCCCTGAACGCCGCTGGCCGGCGTGCATGTTCGCGTGGTGAGGCCGTTGCTGCGGTTGACGCTGAACGTCGCGTTCCCGTTCACGGTCGTGGTCGTGACGGTGTAGCCGGTCGCGGTCGCGTTCGTCACGCTGAGCAGGTAGGCGTTGCCGTTGCCTGAGGTCACCTGGATCGTCGGCTCGTACTGGCTGAGGATCGCCGCGGTCAAGCCGACGTAGCTCCCGTCGTGATCGGTCGCGTAGGTCTCGGCTGCGATCTGGGCGGTGTGCGCCAGCTCCTCGGCGGCGGCGCCGGTGGCCTTCGTGGTCTGGTTGAGGAACGACGGCAGCGCGATCGTGGCGAGCACGCCGATGATCAGCACCACGACGAGCACCTCGAGAAGCGTGTAGCCCCGCTGGTCGCCGAGCTTGTTGAGTCGTGCCCTCACGCAGAGTCCTTTCTCGTCCCGGCTCGCGCTGCGGAGGCCACGCGTTCAGCAGCGTCCGCCTCCCCCCGCGCCCATTTGAGGATCAACGGTGGTCGGAGCGGTTTTTTGCAACCGCGCCGGGCGCGAGTACCGGCGAGGGGCCGCTCAGCCGCTCCCGTACCAGGTGTCGCTGAAGCTGCTGCCGGACAGCGGCCCGGGAAGGGCCAGCAGCTCCGAGCCGCTCGCCATCTCGATCGGCCCGACCCCCAGCGCCGACAGCTGTTTGTTCTGGCCGTTCACCACGGCGGAACCCGTGCTGAAGCTGGCGGTGCCGAAATCGGTCAGAGCGGTCAGCGCGCCGCCCACCTGGGGACGTTCGACGATCCACTCGGCCGAGCTCTGGTTCGCATTGAAAGGAAACGGTCCGTTCGAGGATGTCCACCCCGAGCTGAGGTCGTCGATCGAGAGCATCCACCCGGAGCCCGTCAGGCTGACCGTCGCGCTCATCACGTTTCCCGGCGAGACGCCGTATGCGTTGGCCGCCAGCGGCACCGAGGCGCCGCCGTTGACCGCCGAGTCGCCGTACATCTCATACCAGGCGTAGTAGGTCGGCACCCCGTTTGTGCAGTCCGAGTCGGTGCCGTCCTGCTCGACGCTGTTGCTGCCGTCGCCGTCGATCCCGATCCACGCGGAGGAGTAAGACGTCGAGCTGTCGGGGCAACTCGCGATCGGAACGGTCCAGGTTCCCGTGACCTGCGTGAACGCCCCGCCCCCGGCCGTCGCGGCGTAGCCCGACCAGTTGCCGGTCGAGGGATCAGACCCCACGGTCAGAGTCGCCGGGTTCGTTGTCGCCGAGTTGACGCTGTTGGTGAAGACCGCCCGGTACTCGTACCCGTTCTCGCCGGTCGCCGTGAAGGTGAGGCTCGGGGAGGTGCCGTTCGGCGTCACGTTCCCCCAAGAGCCGCCCCCGTCAGTCGACACCTCCCACTGAACGGTCGGCGTGGGCTCGCCCGACGCGGCCGCGGTGAACGTCACGTTCCCGCCGGAGATGACCGCCTGGTTCGCCGGCTGCTGCGTGACGACGGGAGCGACGGGCACGACCGCGACGGTCAGCGTCGCCGGGTTCGTGATCGCGGTCCCGGCGGAGTTGGTGAACACGGCGCGGTACTGGTTGCCGTTGTCGCCGGCGGTTGCGACGAACGAGTAGCTGTTCGACGTCGCGTTCGCGATCGGCGCCCAGTGGGTCCCGTCGGTCGAGACCTCCCACTCCACGCTCGGCTGCGGATACCCCGTGGCCTGCGCCGTGAAGGACACTCCCGCCCCCGCCTGCGCGCTGAGGTTTATTGGCTGGACCGAGACGACCGGAGCCACCGGCGCCGGAGTCACGGTCAGCGTGGCGGGCGTGGACGTCGCCGAGCCGGCCGAGTTGGTGAACACCGCCTCGTACTCATAGCCGCTCTGTGCGGGGACCGCGGTGAACGAATAGCTCGGCGAGTTTGCGCCGGGGATCGGCGCCCAGCTGAAGCCGTTGTCCGTCGAGACCCGCCACTGCACGACCGGGGTCGGGCTGCCGGACGCGCTGGCAGTGAAGGTCGCAGGCGAGCCGGCGGGAACGCTGTCGTCCTCGGGGTCGAGCACGACCGACGGTCCCTGAGCGGAGGCCGTGACACCCAGCGTCGCCGCGGCGCTCACCACCGAGCCAACAGCGTTGGTGAACACGGCGCGGTACTGATTTCCATCCTGGTCCGTCGTCGGCGTGAAGGAGTAGCTCGTAGCGGTGGCGCCGGAGATGTCGGTCCAGGAGCCGGCGCCCGCCTCCAGGACCTGCCACTGAACGGTCGGCTCCGGAGTTCCGGAGGCGCCGGCGCTGAAGGTCACGGGCGAACCCTTCACGACGGACTCACTCTGGGGCTGCAGCGTGATCTGCGGAGCGGTGTTCGCAGACGCGGTCGTCGTCGCCGACGGCTGGGACACGCTCGCGGGGGCGGAAGCGCCCTGCTCGACGGTCAGCTTCGCGGCGGTCGTCGTGGCCGCCCGTCCGCCGATCGCGAACACGGCCCGGAACTCGTATCCGTTCTCAGCGGCGGTCGCGGTGAGCGTGTAGCGCGGCGAGGTCGCGCCGACGATGTCCAGCCAGGTGCCCCCGCCGTTGGTTGAGAGCTGCCACTGAACGGTGGTCGAAGCGCCGGCCGCCGTCGCCGCGAACGTCACGCTTGATCCGGCGACGACGCTGGCGCTGGCCGGTTCCGTCGTGATCAGCGGCGCAGCCGTCGAACTCCCGGGGGCGCTCTCGACGACGAGCGCCGGTCCCGCGCTGGCGGAGCCGGACGCGCCCCTTGCCGCCAGAGCGAAGCGGTAGGTGCGCGCCGACCGCGTGGTGTTCTTCGGCAGGACGACGCTCACCGAGGCCGAACCGGCGGCACAGTCCTTGGCCGCGGGGAGCTGCTTGAGAGCCTCCGCCGAGGTGAAGCGACACATCTTTGCGTTCTGTACGACAGCCATCAGGCGCACCTTCCCGCCATGCGCGGAAAGCTTCGCGGGGGTGGCGGTGAACAGTCCGATCGTGGCCTTGCTCCCGTGGCGCTGCTTGCGCTTCGACGCGATGAGCGGCGCCGCTGACGGCAGGCCGTGCACGACCGCCGTCTGCTGGATCTGGGAGGAACTCGTCGCCGGCCGGACCGTGGCCGGCGCCGCCTCCACGACCGCGACGGCCACGACAGTCACGACCGCCGTGCCCACGAGCAGGCGCAGGGCGCCAGCGAACCAACGGCGTGGCGCACACGCTGGAGCGAGCCGATCGGCGCTCGCCGTCTCGTTTTCCGTCTTGGAGCCGCGAGGCGGGTGCATCCCTAAACCCAATCTGTGCCGAGGTCCGTTCGGACCAGATCGCGAGATGATACCGGCCTCTGCGCCGGCGATTGTGACGAAACGCCACGAGCATGGGGGTTGAATCTGCCCATCGTCCGGGCGTTCGTCCGCGGCCGCCGCCGCGCGCGAGCGCGGCTCGCCAAACGCGAGGCGGCTAGCGCCAGATCCGGATCCACTGCAGCTGCATCGTGGCCGGGAACACGGTCGCCCGGTCTGTCCCCCCACCCCACTCCGACGCGGCGGCGACGGCGAGGTCGGCGATCAGGTAGAAGCCGGTGCCGTCGTCGAACGCCCACGGATGACCCGCGGCCTGCGCCTGAGCCTTGGTGTACTGCGCGTACGCCACGCCGTCGAGCGCCCAGGTGATCATCCCGGGCTGCCAGATCAGCTCGTAGTCGTGGAAGCCCTGCGACGCGTCGGCTGCCATGCGCGTCCCCTGCGTCTCACCCCACAGCGGTGGGGGCGACCACTCGTGCAGGCTGCCGTACACCGCGTGCGTGTCGCCGAGCAGCAGTTCGGCGACGTCGATCTCGCCCCAGGGGTCGCTGCCGCCGGCCTGATCGAGCCAGAGCCCTGACCACAGTCCCTGACCGGCCGGCATCTTCGCCCTGAAGTCGAGCATGCCGTAGTTCAACGAGAAGCGCCCCTGCGTCGAGATCGCGCCGGAGGTGTAGGGGAGGTTCGGCGCGCTGCTGTGTCGGATCGCCGTGAACGCGACGTCGTTGCCTGTCATGCTCACCTGCGAGGGCTGGAACTCGGTGGCGTGGTCGCCGTAGCTGGTGTCGGCCGAGGGCGCCCAGTCCGCCGGCATCGTCATGCCGGAGAACTCGTAGTCCTTCAAGAGCGTCGGGTAGCTCGCGATCGGGGCGAACCCGGGCGGCAGGGCGATCATCGGCATCCAGCTGGAGAACAGAGCCCGTTGGACGTGGCTTGAGCCGGCCCTGGCCGCCGGGCGCGCCGGGCCGCTGCCGGTAGCCGCCGCGATACCGGCCGCCGCCACGACCGCGGCCGCCACGACCACCGCCGCGGTCACCCGCGCGTGCTTCACCGGCCGTGCCCCGATCGCGCGAGGCGGCCGGCCCCTGACGCCTTGGCGTTCACTCCCGAGCGCCGCCCGGGACGGAGAGACGCGGCGATCGGAGGGCACATCACTGCCGTTGACACGGAGACATCCCGGCTTGGCGTCCGTTCGGTGATGGGCGATACTGGGCTCGAACCAGTGACCTCCGCCTTGTCGAGACGGCGCTCTCCCAGCTGAGCTAATCGCCCTGGGACCGCGAAGCCTAGACGATCGAACCCGCCCGCCACGCGCGGCCCGGGCCACGCGGATCGGCCCGCGCCACCCCGGTCCGCCCGCCGCGGAGGTAGGCTTGAGCGCGCTGGCGACGTGGCGGAGTGGCTACGCAGCGGCCTGCAAAGCCGTCTACGCCGGTTCGATTCCGGCCGTCGCCTGTAGGGCCTCCTTGGCGCCCACCTCGGATCGTTCGCACGCACGACACACTGCCGCCTTCATGTAGGAGGCAGGCGGCTTTGCCCCGATGCACGGCGACGCCCGGAACTCTACGTTCGTGCCATCCGGCTCTGCGGGATCACGGGAGGACGGCATGAACAAGCGAGCCTGCGCCAGCCATCTCTGGGCTCGCCTCGTAGCGGCGGCGGCCCTGGCGTTCGTGGCCGTGGCGATTCCCGCGAGCGGCGAGCCGGCCACCCTGGTGAGCGCGGTTGGGCCGTCGTTGGATGCACACGTCTCTGCGGTTCAACCATCGGCTGACGGCCGGCGTGTCCTGCTCGGCGGAAGCACCGGCTTGGTCTCGGTCGATGTCGCGCAGGCTGAGGTCACTGCGGTCGCGCCGTCCTCGACCGGCCTCGCCGGCCTCGCAGCGTGGGCTCAGTCCCCCAACGGTGAGACCGTCGTCTGGGCGTCCTCGGCGCACGGCTCACCCATGTACGAGGATCGAATCGGCGCCCCGCCCGTGCGCCTGCGGTTGAGCTCGTCGTTCAGCCCCAACGGCCTGGGGCGAGGGCCGGACATCCTCGAGGTACATGGGATGGCCGTCAGCGCGACGGGCCAGATCTACGCCTTCGTCCACATGGTTGGCGCCTACGCCGATACCAACATTGCGAGTGAGGGGGTCCTGAACGCGACGCCGGGAACACCCAGTTGGGAGCTGGTGAACGATCCGTTCGCAGCCACGATACAAACGGCTTACACCGCTGACACCGCGACGTCACCAACCCAGAATACGTTCACAACATGCACCACGCTGCGGCGAAGCGACGGACCGGCGGACAACCAGGAACACGACCGATTCCTGCTGACGGTGTATGAGGTCGTGCCAACGTTTCGCGTCACCACCGCCAGCGTGCAGAAGGTTCAGCCGTTCAACCTCGCCAGCGCCGCCGCCGCCGGGTGCAGCGCCGTCGACGGCGGCTACGGAGCGTTCATCATGGCCGTCGGCCCCCAATTCCAAGCCAAGACGCTCGTGCTCGTCGCCGGACACGGGCACACCCGTCAGGTCGCTCTCGGTCGCAACCAGACGTTCAGCGGCCTCAGCCCGAACGGGCGGACCGTGGCGTCCGCCGACGGCGATCATCTGACGCTCACCAACGTCGCTTCCGGGCGCCGAAGGTGCTCGTGGAGCCGGGCGGCGGTTCGGCAGAAGGACAGCTGGCCTGGAGCACTGACGAGCGCTACCTGATCCTCAACGACCAGTGGGTGATCGACGTCGGCGCCGATACGTGGACGAGGGTCGAGTTGCCGGGCGCGAGCCCACCACCGCTGAGCGGGTACGACGCCTGCTTCAGCGCCGCGGACCGCGTGGTTCTCGAACTCGCGGCGGCCGGGCCGACCCAGGCGGAGGAGTTGTATGTCGCAGACGCCGGCGGAACACCGTTCGCGAACGCCACACCCAGCGGATCGCTGAGCCCCTACCTCGCGTCCTCGCTGTGCGCACCGGGAGGCAGCCAGGCGAGCTTCTACTTCGTGGCCGGAGCGCCGCCGAGCCTATATTCCGCGAGCGCGGCGTCACTTGACGGCTCAGCGCTCGCGACGAGCCAGTCGGGCTGACGCTCTCTCTGGCGGCCCCGGTAGGCTGCCGGAGCGCGGCGACGCGGCGCCGTCCACGGACGGCGACAGATGCCAAACGAGCCCAGGGAGACGGCCGTGATCGGCGCTCGAGACGACGCTCCGGCAGGTGCTGCCGAGAGGCGAGGTCACGCCGGCTCGGCGTCGCTGACGTGGGCGGCGGTGGCGGGGATCACCGCCGTGGCGGTCGTGCTTCGCGCGGTCTTCGTCGGCGACCAGAGCCTCGGCTACGAGGAGCTGTTCACGGCGCAGATCGTCGATCACTCGTCGATCGCGGCGGTCTGGCATGGGATCCGGGCGACGGAGTCGACGCCGCCGCTCTACTACGTCCTGACCTGGCTGTGGGTGAAGCTCGCCGGCAGCCACAGCGAGACGATGCTGCGGATGAGCTCGCTGCTGGCCGGCTCGGCGACGGTCCCGGCGTCCTTCCTGGCCGCGCGGCGCTTCGTCGGCGATCGCCTCGCGCTCGTGGTCGCCTGGCTGTGCGCGGTCAGCCCGCTGCTGGTCTCCTACTCGATCTACGCGCGCTCCTATGCGCTGCTCGTGCTCGTCGGCGCGCTCTCGGTGTGGGCGCTCGGCGCGCTGCTCGAGCGGCCCTCGTGGCAGCGCTGGACGCTCTGGGGAGCCGCGGACGCCGTGTGCCTGTGGACTCACTACTTCACCGCGTTCCTGCTCCTCGCCGAGGTGGCGGTGCTCCTCGTCAGGCTGCCGAGGGCCCGATCCAGGCTGCTCGTCTGCCTTGCGGGCGTCGCGGTTGCCACGGCGCCGCTGTGGTCGCTCTTCCTGTCCCAGAGCGGCGCCTCGGAGCGCACCGACTACATCGCCGCCGAGCCGCTGCTCGGCCGGCTGGAGGGAATCGTGCGGCAGTTCGCGATGGGCACGAACGTTCCCACCTCCTGGCTCGAGGGGGCGGGGATCGCGCTCGTGCTGGCGGCCGCCCTGTTCGCCGTGGTGCGTACGCGGCGGCAGCCGAGCACCGTGACGCTGGTCGCGCTCGCGCTGATCGGGGCGGGCCTGCCGATCCTCTCCGCGATCAGCGGCATCGACGACCACCTGCTGGCGCGCAACGTGGCCGCGGTGTGGATCTGCCTGGCCCCGCTCGCCGCCTACGGCCTGACGCGTGTGCGCGGCGTCCCGCTCGTGCTCTACAGCGTGATCTGCCTGGTCGCCGTCGTCGCGGTCGAGGGCGACTGGCGCTACCAGGGCTCGACGGACTGGCGCGGCGCGGGCCAGCGCATCGAGGTGCAGGCGCGCGGGGAGCCGATCGCCGTGATGCCCGGGCTGCAGCTCGACGTCGCCGGCCACTACCTGCACCGCACGGCGCTCGCCGCGCCGCTGCGCACGATCGATCTGTGGGTGATGGTCCAGCCGGCGCGCGGAGCCGGCGAGCGCGCGCTGAACCCGGTCGCCGATCCGCCGCTCACTCAGCTGTGGGGCACGGCGTTTCGCGCGGTCGGCGAGATCGACTACCACGGCTTCCGCATGATTCACCTGCGCGCGAGCTCACCGACGCTCGTCTCCCCCGCCCCGGCCGACAACGGTCCGCCGCAGACGCCGTCGGCTCTAGTGCTCGGTCCCTGACCGCGCCCCCACGACGGCACGCGATGGCGATGCGGACCCCGGCAGCCCGGTCGCGAACGGCACCACGCAATCCGGGCGAGCTCTGCTCGCCTCCTAATCCTCCTGATCGCCGCTGCCGCGCAGCCAATCGCTGAGCTGCTGCCCGACGTCGTTGATCGACTCGCCGGCGTCGCGGAAGACGTTCTTGAAGCGCTCGGCGTAGTGGGCGACCGCGTCGCCGGCATCCGCCCGCGGGCGGGGCGGCTCGTCACGGCGCACGTAGGAGCCGCCGACGATGCGGTCGTATTCGCCGGTCTCCACCCACGCCATCAGCTCGTGGATCCGGCGCACCGGCATCGGGTGTGTCACGTTGAGGTCGAGCAGCATCCGCGAGAGGCGCTCCAGGCCCTTGCCGCGCTCGCGGTACTCCTGCGCCTGCTTCATGAAGACGTCGAGGTCGAGGCGCTTGGCCTCGGCGCCGGCGGCGATGATCATCAGCACGCGGCAGACCGTCAGCGGGTCGCGGGTGACGAGCGCCGCCGCCCGGTCGCAGCTGAGCTCGGCCGATCGGTACCACTCCATCAGCGCGGCCCGCAGCGGCATCAGCGGCAGCGGGATGCCCGGGAGGCGGCTGAGACGCGTCAGGATCGTCAGCGCCGTGCCGTAGAGCACGTGGTCGGACAGGACGTGCCCGGCCTCATGCGCGAGGACCGCGTAGAGCTGCTCCTCGTTCAGCAGCTTCACGAGGCCCGACTGCAGCACGACGATCGGCTGGCCCGCGCCGATCGTCGCCGCGTTGGCGAACGGGAACTGAGTGAGGTAGAGATCCGGCACCGGGTCGAGGTCGAGCGTCCGGTAGGCGCGCTCGTGCAGGCGCCAGACGTTCGGCAGCTGGTCCTCCCCGAGCCGCACCGACATGCCTAGCGCCGCCTGGCGCAGCGCGCGCTCGTAGCCCAGCTCGATCAGTTTGCGCACGACGCGATCGAGGTAGGGGATCGACTGCAGCGAGGCCGTCGCGGCGCGGTCGGCGGGATGCTCGTAGGCCTTCGACGAGATGCCCTTCAGCTGGTAGCCCTCGACTGGCAGCGTCATCGGCGCTCCTCACGTTCGTGCGTATGTCCGACGAACGGTAGCGGTTGGGGAGTCGCCGGCCGGCTCGCGCGCGGGGATTCTTCTTATGGCCGGCTACCGCCGGGCACCGATGGTCCGCCCGAGTGCGGCGAAGCCGATGCTCAGTGCCACCGCCTCGAAGAGCCCGCGCTCCAACCCCTCCGTGAGCGAGCGCTCGGCGTGCCAGGCCGCGAGCGTCACGAGGCCGCCGCAGACCAGCGCCGCGGACAGCCACAGCAGCAGCGGATGGCCGCGCAGCGCCCGCAGCGGCGCGAGGTCGTCGAAGAGGTCCCCCGCCGGGCCGCCCGCGAGCACGACTGTGCTGCCGCCTCGGGCGAGG
Source organism: uncultured Solirubrobacterales bacterium (assembly GCA_963830975.1). GTDB lineage: Bacteria > Actinomycetota > Thermoleophilia > Solirubrobacterales > Solirubrobacteraceae > Palsa-513. The sequence continues at coordinate 998,812 of CAWHOI010000004.1, read as the reverse complement.
ACGCGCGACGCCGACAGCAGAGCCGCCATCGCGCCCGCCGCGAGACCGCCGCTCAGCGCGAGCCACCAGGCCGGGAGGACGCCGATGAAGTTGGCGGTGTAGAGCAGCAATCCGGCGGCGGTGACGGCGCCTGCGCCGAGGCCGACCTGGGCGCGGCGGCGGACGAGCGCGATCTCGGCGGCCGGCATGACCGCGGCGTGGCGGCGGCGCAGCGCGCGCCAGGCTGCGAGGGTGCCGCCGACGAGCGCGACCTGCGGGCCGATCAGGATCGCGACGATCGCCGCCAGCGCTAGCGGCGTGCTGAAGCCATGGTTGAAGCCCGGGTAGCCGACGCGGCCGAGCGTCAGCTGCGAGACGACCAGCGCGAGCGCCGCGCAGCTGAGCGCTGCGAACACGGCGGCGGCCCCGTGACGGATGAGTTCGGCACCCAGCTCGTCGGCGTACTGGCCGGCGATCTCGCGCGCTGGGCCGAGCCGCGTCGGTGCGCCCTGCTCGCAGGCGATGTGGTCGGCCAGCTCCGCCACCAGGCGCTCGCGTTGCGCGGGCGCGATTCCGCGCGCCTCGAGCTCAGCGTCGAACTCGGCGAGCCAGCTCATGCCAGGACCGCCTCGACGGCGCTCGCGAACTGCTGCCACTCGCGCCGCCGCTCGCGCAGGCCCTTCTCGCCCGAACGCGTCAGCTCGTAGGTGCGCCGGCGGCGCCCCGCCTGTGTGGACCACTCACTGGTGATCAGCCCCGAGCGCTCGAGACGGTGCAGCGCCGGGTACAGCGTGCCCTCGGGCAAATCGAACGCGCCGTCGCTGCGGGCGCGCAGCGCCTGCGCGATCGCGTAGCCGTGCGCGGGGCCGTTCGCCAGCGTCGCGAGGATCAGCCCGTCGAGGTGGCCCTTCAGCGCCTCAGCTCTCATACTGAGCGATCCTATACATCGCGTTGCTATGTGTCAAGGGGAGCGGCTGAGCTTCTTCCCCGGGTTGAGGATCCCGCGCGGGTCGAAGATCCGCTTGACGGCGTCGTGGAGGTCGAGCGCCGCCGGCTGCCACTGGCGCGCGAGCTGGCCGCTCTTCACCCAGCCGAGGCCGTGCTCGCCGCTGACCGAGCCGCCGAGCGACACCGCCAGCTCGAACAGCTCCTGCGCCGCGGCGTGCGAGCGCTCGAGCGCCTCGGCGTCGTGCGGTGCGAGCAGGAATGTCGCGTGCAGGTTGCCGTCGCCGGCGTGGCCCCAGCTGCAGGCCTGCAGGCCGTGGCGCGCGCCGATCTCGAGCGTCGCGGCGATCGCCGGCGCCCAGTGACTCCGACGGCACGACGATGTCCTCGCTGAACTTGCCGCCCAGGTGCGCGCTGACCGCGAGCGAGACGCCGCCGCGCCAGCGCCAGAGCGCCTCGATGTCGGCTCGCGCGCGCGGCTGCAGCAGCGCGAGCGCGTCCTGCTGCAGCGCCTGCGCCACCTCGGCCGCGAGCCGCTCCGCCTCGGCCGCCGAGCCGTCGGCCTCGGCGATCACCATGAACGCCCCGCCCTCGGGCAGCGGCGCGGGGAAGCCGTGGGCCGCGAGCGCGACCGTCGCCGCGTCCAGGTACTCGAGCGCCGCGACGGCCAGCCCGCTGCCGATGACCCGCTCGATCGCTGCCGACCCGGCGGCGGCGTCGGCGTAGAGGCCGACCAGCGGCAGTGCCGCCTCGGGTGCCGGGATCAGCCGCAGCCAGGCCGCGGTGATGACCGCGAGCGTGCCCTCCGAGCCGACCAGCAGGCTGCGCAGGTCGTAGCCGGCGACGTCCTTGGTGATCGCGCCGCCGAGCGTGATCACCTCGCCGCTCGCGAGCACCGCCTCGAGCCCCGTCACCCACGCCCCGGTCACGCCGTACTTGAAGGCGTGCGGTCCGCCGGCGTTGGTGGCGATGTTGCCGCCGATCTGCGACTGCTCGCCGGCGCCGGGGTCCGGCGGGAACAGCAGGCCGTTTTCGCGCGCGAGGCGGCGCACGTGCGCCGTGGTGAGGCCCGCTTCCACGCACATCCGCCAGCGCAGCGGCTCGAGCGCCCGCACCCGCGTCATCCGCTCGAGGCTCAGCACGACTCCCCCGTTCAACGGCACCGCGCCGCCGGCGAAGCCGGTGCCGCCGCCGCGCGGGGTGACCGGGACGCCGTGCTCGTTGCACCACGCCAGCAGGCGCGCGACCTCCTCGGTGCTGCCCGGGGTGACGTACGCGTCGGCGTGCGCGTCGACGCCGCGGATCTCGGTGTTGTCGTGAAGCTGCGCGGCGCTCGGCGTGCTGACGGCGTCGGCGCCGAGCAGATCGGCGAGCGCTGCGGTCAGCGGCTGCATGCCGGCTCGGCGCTGCGCTAGCCGAAGAAGACCGAGGCCAGCTCGAGCATGCGCGGGTCGAGCAGCTTGTGTGCCTGCGTCGCCTCGCTGAGCGGAAGCAGCACGATCTCGTCGGCGCGCAGCGCGACCATCTGGCCGAACTGCCGGTCGGTCACGGCGTCCATCGCCGCGACGCCGAAACGCGTCGCGAGCACGCGATCGAAGGCGGTCGGGGTGCCGCCGCGCTGAATGTGACCGAGGATCGTGTAGCGCGTCTCGTACCCGGTGCGGGCCTCGATCTCAGCGCTCAGCGACACGGCGACCCCGCCCAGCCGGGCGTGGCCGAAGGCGTCGACGTGCTCGGCCGTGACGCTCGAGTCGCCGTCCTTCGGCTTCGCGCCCTCGGCGACGACGACGATCGAGTAGGTCGTGCCGTTGGCGTGGCGCGCCCACAGCAGCTTGCAGACCTCGTCGATGTCGTAGGGCCACTCCGGCACGAGGATCGCGTCGGCGCCCGCGGCAATGCCGGCGTAGGTGGCGATCCAGCCCGCCTCGCGTCCCATCACCTCGACGACGATCACGCGGTCGTGTGACTCCGCCGTGGTGCGCAGGCGGTCGATCGCGTCGGTGGCGATCTGCACCGCCGTGTGGAAGCCGAACGTCAGCTCTGTTCCGGCGAGGTCGTTGTCGATCGTCTTCGGCACGCCGACGACCGGCACGCCGCCGGCCGCGAGGCGCGCGGCGACGCCGAGGGTGTCGTCGCCGCCGATAGCGATCAGCGCGTCTACACCCTGGGCGGCGAGGGTCGCGCGAACCTGGTCGGTGCCGTCGGCGCCGTCGGCGAAGGGGTTCGTGCGCGAGGTGCCGAGGATCGTCCCGCCGCGTCCGATGATGCCGGCGGTGACGGCGCGGGTCAGCTCGAACGAGCTGCCCTTGAGCACACCCGCCCAGCCGTGGCGAAAGCCGACGCAGCTGTTCTGCGGATCGTCGAGGCCGCGCCGCACGACCGCACGGATCACCGCGTTGAGTCCGGGGCAGTCCCCGCCGCCCGTCAGGATGCCGACGCGTGTCATCTCTCACCAGCATACGAGACTCGCCCGGCCTGTTCCGTAACGGGAAGCAGGGGCCGTTACAGGTTCGGACGGGTGCGTAGACTCCAGGTATGCGACGGGCGCGGGGAGTGAGGTGCCGACGGCGATGATCGTGCTCGCCTACGACGGCTCCGAGAGCGCGACGCACGCGATCGAGACCGCGCACGAGTTGGTCGGCGACGTGGCCGCGACGGTCGTGCACGTGTGGGACCCGCCGGCGAACTTCCTCCCGGCCGACCCCTTCGGTGGACTTCAGACATGGAGTCCCCAGCAGGTCGCCGAGCTCGAGTCAGCGATCCTCGAACGCGCGAACAGCGTGCTCGCCGAGGGCGTCACGCTGGCGCGCAAGCTCGGCTTCGCCGCCGAGGGACGCCTCGAACGGACGGCGGCCGCGCCCTGGCGCGCGATCCTCGACGCCGCCGACGAGGTTGACGCGCAGCTGATCGTCGTCGGGGAGCGCGGGCTCACGGCGGTCGAGTCGCTGGTGCTGGGCGCCGTATCGAACGCGGTCGTGCACCACGCCAAGCGCCCGGTGCTCGTCGTACCGAAGCTCAGCTGAGGGCGCGAAGCGCGGCGGCCCTGCCGGCGCAGTCGTAGAGCGAGGCGACCGACGCCACCGGGGCGCAGGCTGCAGCGGCCGCGTTCAGCACGGCCTTCGCGCCGGGACGAGCGCCGGCTCCCGTGGTCACGATGCCGGTGTCGTAGACCCAGCGGATGCGCCCGGCGGCGACCTCGTCGGCGAACCACGAGATCGACGGGTCGCTCTCCTGCCCGGTGAAGCCGCCGATTCCCGCGACCTTCGCGCCGCTGGCGATGATCTCACCGGCGAGGTCCGACTGGCTGGCGGCGGCGATCGTGCCCCCGCCGTGTGAGGCGGCGTAGCGCTCAGCCGTCGCGGGGACGCCACCGGACCCGCCAGCGAATCCGCCGCCGCCTGGGAATCCGCCGCCTCCGGTGAATCCGCCGCCGCCGCCGAACAGGGCGCCCTGAACGGGCGCCGCGCCCTGAGCACCCCCGCCGAAGAGGCTCTGGCCCGTCCCGGAGCCGCCCGTTCCGCCAGCCCCGTTCGGTAGGAAGAAGCGACGGGGGACGCCGCCGGCGAACCCGCCGGCTCCGAAGCCGCCGCCACGCACGATGGCGGTGTTGTAGATCGCCGGGCCACCCGCGGGGAAGGTCGACGCCGTGGCGTAGCCGAGCGTGTCGAACGCCCAGACGGTCGGCGCGATCAGCAGCGCGGCGACGCCCGCGCCGATCGCCCAGGCGCGAGCGTGGCCGTCGTGGAGGACGAACAGCGCGGCCGCGGCGCCGGCGCACACGAGCGGCACGACGATCTGCAGCCAGCTGAGGTCACCGGCATAGTCGTGCAGCACGACCAGCTCGCAGATCGCACCGGCCACGAGCATCGCGGCTCCGCCGATCGCGGCCTGAGCGCCGCGTTTGACGACGGTTGCCACGCCGGCGCCGGCGAGCGCCGCGGTGAACGGTGCGAGCAGCACGACGTAGTACGGGTGGAAGATGCCGTGGGCGAGGCTGAACAGCGCCGCGGTCACGACGAACGCGCCACCGACCACGGCGAGCCATCCGGTACGCGGGTCGCGCCGGCGAGCCCTGGTCGCCCACAGGACAACGACGGCGCCGGCGACAGCGAGCCCGAGCAGCCAGCCGTCCTGTCCGCCGAGCGACGCGTTCAGCAGCCGAAACGGCCCGGTGCCCTGGGCGAACACGCCGCCCGCGCCACCCCCGCCGCCGATCCGCCCGAGAATGCCGCCAGCCCCTCCGCCGGGACCGCCGCTCTGGCCGGTGACGCGGCCGAGCCCGTTGTAGCCGAAGATCAGCGAGACGATGCTGTTGTCGGAGGTCCCGGCCACCCAGGGGCGCTCGGACGCGGGAGTCAGGATCATCAGCAGCGGCCACGCGCCGCCCACCGCGAGCATCGCCGCCCCACCCGCAAGCAGCTGGCGCATCGCCGCGAGCCGACGACGTCCGCCGGGTGCGATCCACAGCCAGGCGAGCGCGATCCCGGGCACGACCACGAGCGCGACCAGCATCTTCGTCTCGAAGCCGAGGCCGACCGCGACGCCGGCCAGCACGAGCCAGCGCGTCCGGCCGTCCTCGAAGCCCCGCACCGCGAACCACACCGCCGCCAGGCAGCACAGCGTGAGCAGCGCGTCGGGGTTGTTGTCGCGGAACATCGCCACCGCGATCGGCGTTGTGGCGAGCGCAAGGCCCGCGGCGAAGCCGCCGATCCGGCCGAACGGCCGGCGCACCAGGTCGTAGACGAGCACGACGCTCGCCATCCCGATCAGCGCCTGCGGCACGAGGATCGCCAACGGGTGGAAGCCGAAGACGCGAACCGACAGCGCCTGCAGCCAGAGCGACAGCGGCGGCTTGTCGACCGTCATCACGCCGCTGGGGTCGAACGACACGAAGAGGAAGTTGTGCCAGCTCGCTGCCATGGAGCGCACGGCGGCGGAGTAGTAGGTGTTCGCCCAGCCGTTGCGGCCGAGCGCCCACAGGTTCAGAAGCGCGGACAGGCCTAGGAGTCCGCCGATCTCCGGCGCCCGGCGCACCGCGGCGAGCGGTTGAGCGAGCCGGCCGGCGATCGCGGCGCGCCGCCGCGCGGTCAGCTCGCCGGCGGACGGACCGGCCGGCTGTGGCTCGAGGACGCGGCGGAGGATCGCCATCGCAGCACAGCTTGACGCCGCGCCTTTTCGCCAGGCTATGGAGAAGCTGAGAATCGCGGGTCGAGGGGGCCCAGCGCCACCCCCAGCTGAGTCTCAGGGCGACGTGAGTGCCCCTTTAGCCCAACCGCCTTCACTGGATCGCATCAACCGACCTCGAAGGAGGCAAACATGATCCGACCACGCATGCTGAGCGCGCTGGCCGTGCTCGCCGCAGCCGGAGCGATCGGCGGCGCCACGGTCGCCGAGGCAGCTTCGAGCAGCACGAGTAGCACCACCACGCCCACGAGCACCACCACGTCGAGTTCGACGTCGAGCAACAGCTCGTCGGCTCAGGGCTCGACGAACGCCAACGCGGGCTCAACCGGGTCCACAGGTTCGAGCGGCTCGGGCAGCACGAGCGGCTCGAGCGGGCACCACTGCCCGAACATGCCCGGCGCCGGCGGGCCCACCGCGGCCCCGTCGACGACCGGCAGCTGAGCGTACGGCGCGGAGCACGGCGCGGCCCCCGGCGAGAGCCGGGGGCCGTGGTGGCCGACGGCCGGCGCGACCACCGCGACCCCGCGCCCGCAACGCTCGCGCAATCGCGGCGACCGATCTATACTGGCCGTCCCCCGCGGATGTAGCTCAGTTGGCTAGAGCGTCTGCTTGCCATGCAGAAGGTCGAGGGTTCGAGTCCCTTCATCCGCTTCGAAAAGCCCCGGAAACCGGGGCTTTTTGTTTGGTTGGGGTGGAGCGAAGACCAAGCCTTGTCGCGAGACGAAGACTCGCGACCGCGAGGCGTTACCGCAGACTCAACGTGGCGGTGTCGGGGCGGGCCTTCGCTGTCGCTTCACGCGGAAGCGGTACTCACGAACGGTCCCCACGCGGGTATCCCGCTGCGATGCCGACGACTCCGGGTTGGGTGAACACTGCTCGTGGCGTCGCTTCGATGGGCGTGATGTCGATGACGTGGCCGGGATCTCCGTCCGCGCAGTAGTTCAGGTCGGTCTTCTCGGAGAGAGCGCGCGTGTCGTGGGGTGGCGTGATCCGAACCTGGATCGCAATTACGCGGGAGTGGGTCACGCAGGCGTTCTTGTTGAGCGCAAAGTAGGCAGGCTCGCCGGGCCGCAGAGACACCAGTCTCGGCGGAGCGTCCGTGACCATCTCGTCGCCCTCCTGTCGGTAGCCGAAGCCTAGGGTTCTGCCGCCGCGTTCGATGAAGGCGACCGCGGGATACCCCCGTACCACGCAAGCACTGGCCGAAACGTTGCGCAGCGTGAACCGAAGGGTGAGCTGCATCGTCTTTTCCGATGTCACGCCGGGAGTCCGCGACAGCGCGAAATCGGAGGACGCGCACTGTCGAGCAGGCAACACACCGGCGCTCATCGTCGCCGCACCGGCCAAGAAACCCGCGGCGAGCACAGCGGCGATCAAAGCGCCGCGGACCACTGCCACGCGGCGTGTGCCGCTCAACACGCGAGCATTGTCGCAAAGCGCGAAGAGCGACACCGCTGGGGCCGCGTCGATTGTTTGCATCCCGTGCCCGAGTACCCTCTGCTCGTGGGGATTACGGAATGGATCGTGTAGACCGCAGTCATCGTCGGCAACGTCGCGCCTTCATCTTCGGGTCAGGTGCGTTCGTGGTTGCGATCGTCTCGGCGGCGGTCGCTTGGTCGAGTGGCAATGCCGCCTTCGGATCGCCGGTCGCGCTCGAGCGAGCCCCGGTGTACCAGCTCCCGCCGGGGCATGTGGCGCTCGCGAGCGTGAAGACCGTCCAGGGGCCGGTTGTGATCACGCTGCACCGCATCCGCTACCTCGGCAAGGTCGCGCTGTGCATGAGCGAGGCCAACGGGGGCGTCACGAGCCAGTCGTGCGCGAACTATCCGCTTGGTCCCAACAGCGGCCAGAACATCGGGAACAACCCCGTGTGGTGGACGACCTACGTGGGAGCTTGCACGCAGCACCACTTTCAGGTCATCAGCGGCGTCGTTCTGCGCGCCGGTCTGACCGCCTGGTTGCACAGCCCAGCTGGCGTTTCCCAGATGCCGGCCGCGACCGTGCCGAAGGGCTTTGGCGTGGCCGGCAGACTCGTTTACGCGTTAATCGCAGCCAGCCCGGACACCGTTACCCTCCGCGACGCCAACGGCAGGACGGTTTACACGGCCCCGGTCGAACCACTGACTGGCATACCGACCGTGCAATGCAGTGAATCGGGCAGCTCGTCGTCAACGCAGTCGACCGCGATCTCGCTCGCTCCCGGTGGCCACACCATCCCCTGACCGATCATCACCCGCGCTGCTGCTGCGCGCGACGAGCAAGCAAGCGCCGGTTCAGTTTGGCGTGTTGATCAGGAGGCGTAGTCCGGCGTCGTAGGCGTCAAGGCCACGGAGGTCACCATGCCGCGCGTCCCAGACTCCGCTCTGAAGATCGCTTCGCACCGCCGAGACGACTCGCTCCACGACGGCGCTCTCCATGCGGGCGAAGCCTGAGGTCGCGTTGCGCGCCTGCTCATCGAGCACGCGCTCGGGGTGAGCCCAGAACGAGCCGAGCATCCAGTCGGGCGTGTCGCTCGGGATCAGCAGCGGCTCGATTCGGGTCGTGCCGCCCAGCCAGTCCGCCAGCAGCTCTGGCGCGGAGAAGATCCGCCGGTCAAGTTCGGCGACCTCCGGCAGATAATCGGACATCAGCCACATCCTGCCGCTGACCATCGCGTCGTAAGTGACGATCACCACCGCGTTGCGGGCGACGCGCCGCATCTCCCTGACGCCGCGCTCCTGGTCGCGATCCCAGTGGTGGATCGTGAGCACCGCCATCGCCGCGTCCGCCCCGCCGTCGCGTAACGGCAGCCGCGCGGCGCTGGCTCGGATAGCCGGTGACACCTCTTCAGGCCGCTGCGCTGCCATCACGTCGCTCGGCTCGATCGCAATCACATGCCGGTCACGCGGCTCGTATCCACCGGTTCCGGCGCCGACATTGATCACCGTCCGGGCGTCACCGAGCGCGCTTTGGATCGCCTCTGCGAACCTCGGGTCCTCACGCCGGGTCCGCGCATATGCGTGGCCGATGCGGTCGTAGCGCACAATCTTGGTGGCGCTCATCGCCCCGATCGTCCCACACCCTCGCTGTCGCTCCGCGCGAGGAGCGGGTGTTCCGGCGACAGTGCCGCAGCCGCACGGACACTCCCGCTAGGGATCGCCGGGAGGACTACTGATCTCCGCCTGCCATCGACTTTGTGACCGCGTCGATCTCGACCTTGCTAACGCGGCCATCGTTGGGGACCAGCGGGTGATGGTGGGCACACAGTTTCAGGTGGCCATGCGCGAAGCGGCCAAGCCGCCAGCACCTACTCACATGGCACGTGTGATGCCAATAGGTTGCGAGCACAGCCGTGAGCAGCGTCACCTCGCCCAGGTCCGACCCGATGCCCGACCAAAAGTTGTAGCCCTTGCACCGCACCACCAGATGGGCGTTCCCCGTGCAAGACCCGAGCGGGTGCACGAGCCAACCAGACGCGCCAACAACCGCGTAAACCGTGACGGCGACGACACCGACAACGCACACGCCAATCACCATCGTTTGCGAGGGTCGCTTCACATCGCCTCCTCGGGCGTGACTGCGGTGCTCACGACCTCGCGCACGCGCGGAACCTACCGCACGACCGGGCCGCCGCGCGAACCGGACGCTGCCGCTTGGCGCGAAACGCAGCACTCGATCGACGCCCGCTTCGAAGGCGTCGCAGGTGAAGGTGCCGGTCGGATGGGGCGCTACGATTCCGCGCCAGGCGTGTATCCGATGAACCCTGGAGACGGTACGGAAACGGACGCCCATTCTCGTGGGCGTCGATCTTGGGCCGCGAACATCACCTTCCTCGGCATCGGATTGATGATCGGCGGCTCAGCCGATATCAGCGGACCCGGCGGCGCGATCTTGGTCATCGGAGTCTTGGTGGTCCTGTGCGGGGCCGGCGGCTTGGTGTTCAAAAGGGAGTAGCCGGCCGGGTGGGTAGGTATGCGCCTGTCGGCCAGCTGCTATGCGCGAGGACCAGGAGCACTGCAGTCGTCGCGGTCCCTGAGCGAAGCTACGTTCTGGCCGCGTGTGCTTCGGCGCGCTGGTTCGTCGGCTCGCCGCTGTCGTACAGGAGTTCGGGTGCGGGATCGAGTCCGTTCGGCCGGACGATGGTGCGGCTCCAGCGCGTGGGCGCGCACCCAGTTGTCCCGAGTTCGTTGGGGTGCAACCGCGCCCACTGGCGAACGAGTCGCGCTCCAGCGACAAGCGCGTGAATGGTGCTGTGCGCGAGTTGCGCCGCGCCTGGACACGCATGTTTGGCTGCTGCCGCGTGAGCGGGTACCGTTTGAGTTGTGACCGAGCCGCTGCGTCTGACGATCGTGTTCGAGCCGGACGAGGATGGCTGGATTGTCGCGTCAATCCCAGAAGTGCCCGGTGCCCTTAGCCAGGGCCGTAGTCGCGAGGAGGCACGAGACAACGTGATCGATGCTCTGCACGGCATCCTCGAGCTGCGCTTCGGCGAGCACGCGCTCACCGAGCCGGCCGCAGACACCGAATCGCTCGAGTTGCGCATCGCGGCGTGAAGCGCCGCGACCTGGAGCGACATCTGCGCGAGCACGGCGTTCAGCTCCTGCGTGAAGGCGGTAACCACAGTTTCTGGGGGCTCGACGCTGAGCGGTCGACCGCGGTGCCTCGACACCGCGAAATCGCGTTCGGGCTGGCGCGAAAGATCTGCAAGGACCTCGGCATCCCGCCGCCTCCCGGTCCGCGCTAAGCAACGGCCGCCGGCCGCCGCTTGGCGCGGCGACCAACAGCGTTGCGTTACACGCGCGTCACAATGCCCTCCGGTGCCAGCTTCCAGGCCAGCTCGTAAGCGGCGGCGGGGCTACCCACGAACTCCAGCAGCCACGGCTCGAATGGCGTACGCAGACGCTCGAGGTCCACGCCGCGCATTATCAGCGCTCCAAGCTCGCCAGGCCGAGACCGTTCCCCCATGGCAGCTCGCGAGAAGTTGAACATCGACCCGGACGCGGCCTCGCTGCTGCGCTCGCACACCGCAGAGCCCTACGGGCTGATCACGACCTTCAGGCACGCCGGATCGGAGCGCAGCGCATCCAACCCGTCGCCGTACTCCTCGAGACCGAACCGGTGCGTGATGATCGAGTCGGTCCGGATGCGGTCGGTTCGCAGCAGCGCCAGCGAGCGGTCGAAGCAGTTCACCTGCGCGAACGATCCTCGGACCGTGAGCTCGCGCCGGAAGATCTCATACGGGCTCCATGAGACCTTCGCGTCCGCGTCGGCCATCCCGTAGATGAACGCGGTGCCGCCGTCGCGCAGCAGACCGGGCAGCTCCTGCATCACCGTCGCGGCGCCGGTGGCGTCGACCGCGACGTCGTAGCCGTCGGGCGCCGCTTCGTGCAGCAGGCGCGCCGTCTCGCCGGGCGTCGTCTTGTCGACGAGGATCGTGCGGTCGGCGCCGAACTCGGCGGCCAGCTCGAGCTTGAACGGGCTGGGACCCGCGACCACGACCCGCCCCGCGCCGCCGTGCAGCAGCAGCTGCCCGAGCAGCAGCCCGGTCGGACCCGTGCCGATCAGCGCCACGTCTGCTCCCGGCTTGAGTCCGAGCACGTCCATGCCGTGCACGGCGCACGCGAGCGGCTCCGCGAACACGCCGCGATCGGCCTCGAGGTCATCCGCGTCGAAGCACTTCTCCGCGTGGACGAGCACCTTCTCGGCGACGCCGCCCGGCGCGTTCACTCCCAGCGACACGAACCGCGTGCAGAACAGCAGCGCGCCACGTCCGCACGACTGGCACGCGCCGCACGGCAGCGCGTTGTCCACCGCCACCTGCTGGCCGACGCGCAGTCCGGACACCCCCTCGCCGAGCGCCTCGACGACGCCGAAGATCTCGTGGCCCGGGATCAGCGGATAGGACGAGAAGAAGCCGCCCTCGTGGATGTGCAGGTCCGTCCCGCAGATCCCTGTCACCAGCGGGCGCACGACGACCTCGCCGGCCCCCGGGACGGGGTCGTCCAGCACGCGCACGTCGAACGTGCGCGCCGCCGAGTACACGACCGCCTTCACGACGCCCTCGCCCCCTCGCCGCCGTGGCGGTCGGGCAGCACCATCGCCTTGATCGACCCGGGATCGTCCTCGCCCGCCCGCAGCGCGCTCTCGGCCTCATCGAGGCTGAAGCGACCGGTGATCAGCGCTTCGAGATCGACGCGGCCGGCCGCCGCGAGGCTGATCGCGGCGGGGTAGGCGTTGGCGTAACGGAACGTCCCGGTGAGCATGATCTCGCGGTTCTGCAGCACCTGAAGCGGGATCACAGTCGAGGGATCCGGCTGCATCCCGACCGCGACCGCCGTCGCCGCGGGCCGCAGCGCCCGAATGCCGTCGGCCAGCGCGCCCGGGTTGCCGGAGCACTCGATCAGCGCGTCGGCCTCAAGCTCGAGCGACGCCAGCGGCGTCGCGTTGACATCGACCGATGCGCTCGCCCCCATCTGAAGCGCGCGCTCGAGCCGGCGCGGGTTGACGTCGGTGATCGTCACCTGCGTCGCGCCCATCGCGAGCGCGACCTGCATCGCGATCAGGCCGATCGGCCCGGCGCCCGTGACCAGCACGTGGTCCCCGCCGCTGACGTGCGCCTTCCAGCACGCCCAGACCCCCACGGCGAGCGGCTCGATCAGCGCCCCCGCCTCGTCCGACATCCCGGCCGGCAGCGCGAACGCGAAGTCCTCGTGGATCGTCGCGTAGTTCGACATCGCCCCGTCGATCGGCGGCGTGGCGAAGAAGCGCACGTCGCGGCAGAGGTTGTAGCGCCCGGTGCGGCACTCGCGGCAGCCACCGCATGGCACGCCCGGCTCCAGGCAGACGCGGTCGCCGACGCGATGGCGGCTCACGCGCTCGCCGCAGGCGATCACGGTCCCCGACACCTCGTGCCCGAGGACCATCGGCTCGCGCACGACGAACTCGCCGATCCGCCCGTGCGCGTAGTAGTGCACGTCGGAGCCGCAGATCCCGACCGCCGCAATCTCGACCAGCACCTCGTTGGGCCCGGGCGTCGGGATCGCGATCTCCTCGACGCGCAGGTCGCGCGCGCCGTACAGGACGCCCGCGCGGTTGATGCTCTTCGCTGACGGCATGTTCACCACTCCTCCCCGGTAGCGGCGCCCGTGCGATCGCGCTCCCGGTCCTCGCCGGCCGTGGGGAACGTCGTCTGTCGCATTCGGGGGCGCCTCCGCCGAGTCCGGGTGCCGGCCCGGTTGGCCGAGCCGCACGGGCACACGGGCTTCGTGACCTCAGCCTACTCCCACCCGCAGGCTCTCGAGGGTGCGCCGCCCGCCGCGCGGACGCCGCGCCGGCCACCCGGCGCGCTCCCGGCCCCGCGCCTCAGTCGATCTCGACGTCGAAGTCCCACGACACGACCGGGCGCGCCGCCGCCGGCGCCCACCGCAGCTGCCCGTTGCCGGTCGGCAGCACCGCGCTGACCGCGATCGTGACGCTCCGCCCCGGCCTCACGAATCGGGGCAGCGCGCCGCCGGCGGCCGTGACCCGCGGATGGTGCACCCCCCCGAGCTCGTCGAGGATCGTGAGGTCGCGGGCGCGCAGCGGCACCGACCCGCTGGCCGCGGTGAACGTGACGGTGAACGAGCAGCGCGTCGTCGCGGGCACCGGGAACCGCCCCTCCTCCGGCACCGCCGGCCCGACCGCGGTCGCCAGCACCCGCCCGCCCGCCAGGCGCACCGACACCGTGTCACCCTCGATCGCGAGCCACGGATGAGCGACGCTCGCCGCGGCGATCCTATTGACGGCGACCTTCGGCTTCGGCAGCCAGCTCGGGATCCCGCCGTACCTCACGACCGGCGCACCGGTCCGCGAGCCTCCCCCGGCGCTCAGCACCACGACGACCGCAACCGCGACGGCCGCGAGCGCCACGACGGCTCCGCCAAGCCACACGGCACGGCGGGAGCCGGGCCGCGAGGCCCGGCTCCCCGCTCGCCACTGCACCCTCATCCTGCGGCCTACTGGAAGCCCCACGGGTTGTTGAACACGTCGGGTCCGAACGGCGCCAGCCCGGGCTGCGCGGCGTAGCCGATGTGCCCGTCCCCGTCGAGGCCCGGCGAGGCCGCCCCGACGTTGAACAGGTCCTCCATCGTGCGCAGCCAGCTGTAGTGGTTGTAGTAGACGTCACTGACCGTCCCGGGCCGGATGTAGGGGCTGATCAGCACGCTGCCGGTGTCGCCGCCGCCGGTGGTCGCGTCGGTGGCGTCATACAGCGGGTCGGTCGCGGTCGTCTCCGGGCCGAGGACGACGCCGCTCACCGCGGCCGTCGTGTCGAGCGCGTGACCGGTCGAATCCACCAGCGTGAAGTAGCCCTCCACGGCCGGGTCGGTCGCAACGGCGGGCACCGTGCCCGTGTCGCTGATCGCGCCGACGAACGCGCCGGCCGGGATGCCCGTGCCGCTCACCGAGCGGCCCGCGTCGGTCGCGACGATCGCCGGATCGACGATCGTGTTGCTGTTGGCCGGCGCCGTCGCGCCCGCGTCCGTGCGGTTGGTGGTCGGGGTGTGGCTGCCGCCGCCCAGCAGGCAACTCGTTGCGGGCAGCGACGGCACGGTCTGCGCGATGCACGTGCTCGGGCGGTCGATGTAGGCGTTGTCGCCAGGACCGGGGTAGAGCTCGTTGCCGCTCCCATCCTTCGCCAGCGGCGTGTTCGGGCCCGTCGGCTCCGAGTTGACGGTGTGTCCCCACAGCGTCTCGCCGGCCGAGTCCGACGCGACCGAGGTGGCGGCGTCGGGCGACACGATCGTCGAGTTGGCGAAGCTGTTGCCGGTGTAGGTGAACGGCGGGAAGGCCTCGTCGAATGTGATGTCGATCAGCCCACCGTCCTTGAACGCCGGCGAGGCCTCGATCTCGGGCACGACGTGCTCGAGGAAGAGGTCGGCCGCGTACAGCCCGCCGGTGTGATTGCGCGGCGTCCCGTTCGGCGTGTTGGGATCGACCCAGCCGCCCGAGAGGTTGTTGCCCTTGCAGACGGCGTCGTGGGCGTCGCTGCAGTTGTTCGGCGAGATCCAGCTGAACGCCGGCGTCGTCGACTCGGACTGCAGGTCGTGGTAGAGCCCGTCGGTCGGGTCGAGCAGGTTGGCGATGTGCGCCGCGTTGCAGTCGCCGGAGGTCAGGATCGACTCAAACCAGGGGAACGGGAAGTGCTTGGGCACGTACTGGTCGGTCGCGTTCGCGCTGCCCGGGTTCGGCTGCGCGGTGTTCGGCAGGCCGCCCGTGACCGTCGGAGAGGCGCTCGGCGCGGCGTAGGGCGCGCCGCAGTCAAGCCACGGCTGGCTGCTGCCGCCGACGGTGTGGGCGGGGTTGGTCGGGCTGATCGTGCCGTCGCTGTTGCCGAGGTCCTGCGCGTAGCCCTTCCAGCTGACATGCGCGGCGTCGAGCTGGTTGAACAGCGTCGGCACGCTCGCCGGGTAGACGCAGCCGTTGGTGCCGGCCGCCGCGTTGGGGCCGGCGGCCGACGCCAGCTGCCCGAAGTTCGGGTTCGAGAACAGCGAGCCGGTGCTGTCGACCGATCCCACGAACGAGGTGTAGTCGGGGCAGTCTGCCTGCGTGTCGGGCTGGGTCGCCTGCCCGCTCACCATCGAGACGTAGTTGTCCAGGCTGAAGTGACCGGTGCCGTAGTAGTTCTTCAGCAGCACCCCCTGCGCGGGCAGCGTCTGCCACAGGTAGGTGTTGTTGTTGAGGCCGGTGAAGCTCGCGTCATACGACTTGTTCTCGAGGATGATCAGCCAGACATGCTTGATCTTCCCGGGCTGGATTCCGAGGCCGTCGCGGTTGTCCAGGAACCAGTGCCGGTTGGTCGCCCCCGACGAGGAGGCGATCGGCACCACGACCGCGGTCAACGCCAGCGCGACGACGATCGCCGCCAGCCCTCGGCGGCGCCACGGCGACCGTGGCAGCGCGCTTCCAACACTCTTCAGGCGGGCCTTTCGGCCCGGGTTTCTCGCGTTCATCGCAGCCTCCATCTCCGTTCGCGCACGTGGTGTGGTGTCGGGGACCCGGTCTGCCCGGGCGACCCCGAGTCTCGGCGCCACCCCGCGGTCGGAGGTGTCCATCTCGTGACCAGCTCGTGAAGAACGCGAGAACACGGCCGCGCGACCGCGCGAGCAACGTGATCACCGGCTGCGACGCGCGATGCCGCGCCGCGAGCGAAAGCTCAGGACGAGGGCTGCCGCCCTCCCAGCAGCGAGCGGTCCGCCTCGCTCAGGCGATCGCTCGCGGTGTTGCGCTGGTGCCAATAGGGGTAGATCAGCGGCTGTGCGCTCACCTCGTCCAGACGCTGCAACTCCTCGGGCGCCAGCGTCAGCTCCGACGCACCGAGGTTGTCCGCCAGCTGCTCGTCGGTGCGTGCTCCGATGATCACCGTACTCACCGCCGGCCGACCCAGCAGCCAGGCCAGCGCGACGGCGGAGGCCGACACGTTGTGAGCCTGCGCCACCTCGAGCAGCGCCTCGACGGTGTCGTAGAGGCGGTTCTCGTCGTGGATCGGGGGCTCGCCCCACTCGGTCAGCTGTCGCGCGCCCTGCGGCCACGGCTCATCGCGCCGGTACTTGCCGCTCAGCAGGCCGCCGGCGAGCGGGCTCCAGACGAGCACGCCGAGCCCCTGGTCGATCGCCGCCGGGATCAGCTCGTACTCGACCGAGCGCTCCTGCAGCGAGTAGTAGATCTGCTCGGACACGTACGGGTGCAGCCCGAGCGCCCGCTGCACCGCGAGCGCCTTGACCAGATGCCAGCCGGAGTGGTTGGAGGCGCCGACGTAGCGGACCTTGCCCGAGCGCACGAGCTCGTCGAGCGCACGCGCGGTCTCCTCGAGCGGCGTCTGGCCGTCCCAGGAGTGGACCTGGAAGAGGTCGATGTGGTCCATCCCGAGCCGCCTCAGGCTCGCCTCGCAGGACTCGATCAGGTGGTGTCGCGAGAGGCCCGCGTCGTTGGGCCCGCCACCCATCGGAAAACGCGCCTTGGTGGCCACGAGCACACGGTCACGGCGGCCTTTGAGCACCTCGCCGACGATCTCCTCCGACCAGCCGTCCGAGTAGACGTCGGCCGTGTCGATGAGGTTGACCCCCGCGTCCAGCGCCATGTCGACCTGGCGCGCG
Source organism: uncultured Solirubrobacterales bacterium (assembly GCA_963830975.1). Lineage (GTDB taxonomy): Bacteria > Actinomycetota > Thermoleophilia > Solirubrobacterales > Solirubrobacteraceae > Palsa-513. The sequence continues at coordinate 981,593 of CAWHOI010000004.1, read as the reverse complement.
GCCGCCTTGGCGTCCGTCTGACCGACGAGGCCGAAGCGCCCACGCCCACCGAAGGTCATCGTGCCGAGCGACAGCGCCGACACGCGCAGGCCGCAGGCTCCGAGTTGGCGATATTCCATGGCGCTCCTCCTTTGGGACGGTGGCGACTGCGCGCGCCGGACCGCCGACGCGCCGCACCAGCGACGATAACGCGCCGCCGCGATGCTCGCCGGGCGGCCTCGCTCCCGCGCCGCTACGGCCACAATCCCGCTTTTCTTATGGCAACCCGTTCGGTGTATAGTGCGGATGCGCATTATCGGCCGGCCGGCCGAGGCGCCCAGATGAGGCCGCGAATCGCATGAGCAGCGAGCCTTACCCCGAGCCTGGCCGCGTTCCCGGCGACCATCCCCCGTCGCTTCGGCTGCTGCGCGCCGGCGGCGGTCGCGGCGCACTGCGTGTCGCCGTGATCGCCCCGCCGTGGATCCCCGTCCCGCCGCCCGGCTACGGCGGGATCGAGGCGGTCGTCGAGCTGCTGTGCGAGGCGCTCGTCACGCGCGGACACCACGTCACGCTGTTCGCCGCGCCGGGTTCGCATTCGACGGCGCGAGTGCGAACCCCTCTCGACTCTGCGCACCCGGACGAGATCGGCTCGTCGATGCACGAGTCAGACCACGTCGCCTGGGCCTGGGGCGAGATCGACTGGGCGGCCGAGCGCGGGCGTCCGTTCGACGTCGTCCACGACCATTCGGGCTTCACCGCGGTGGCGATGGCCGATCGCATCGACTCGCCGGTCGTGCACACGCTGCACGGGCCGTTCGTCGCGGAGACCGAGCCCTTCTACGTGCGCCACGGCCACAAGGCCCGGCTGGTCGCGATCAGCCGTACACAGGCGGCCAGCGCGCCCGCGGGAGTGCAGGTCAGCGCCGTCGTGCCGAACCCGATCGACGTTGCACGCTGGCCGCTGCGCCAGAAGAAGTCCGACTACGTGCTGTGGATCGGGCGGATGGATCCCGTCAAGGGGGCCCATCGGGCGATCGAGGCCGCGCTCCTGGCCGGTCGCGAGCTGGTGCTCGCGGGACCGGTGCAGCCCGGGCAGGAGGACTACTTCCACGACCAGGTCCGTCCACACGTGGACGGTCGGCGCGTGCGCTACGTCGGCGAGGTCGGAACGAGCGCGAAGCAGAACCTGTTCGCGAACGCCGCGGCCGTGCTCGTGCCGATCCGCTGGCGCGAGCCGTTCGGCATGGTCATGGTCGAGGCGCTCGCCTGCGGCACGCCGGTGATCGCCTTCCCGGAGGGCGCCGCGACCGAGATCGTCATCCACGGCGAGAACGGCCTGCTCGTGGACGACGAGCTGGAGATGGCGCGGGCGATCGGGCGCGTCGGTTCGATCGACGCGCTGCGCTGCCGCGCGAGCGTGGCCGAGCGCTACGACATGTGGGTCTCCGCGGCGGCCTATGAGCACGTCTACCGTCAAGCGCGCGACAGCGACCCCGCGGACCGCGCCTCCGTTCCGACGAGCACCGCGCTGTCCTGAACCCGCCCGGCGCGCCCCGCCGTCAGGCCGACATCGTCACGCGCACGTCGCCCTGCTGCTCGAGGAGCGAGAACCCGGTCGAGCCGGAGGAGCTGTAGTGGAAGGCCAGGCTGGCCTTCGCCGCGCCGACCCGCACGTCGCAGATCTCCATGTCGCCGAGCCAGTCGGGCAGCCGCGGGCGATCGACGATCAGCCACTGCTGCGGCGCGTGCGCGGAGATCCCGAGCATGGCCTGGACCAGCATGAACGGCGCCGCCGCCGCCCAGGCCTGCGGGATGCAGGCCACCGGGTAGGCGACGATCGATCTCGACTCGTTGCGGTGGAAACCGCAGAACAGCTCGGGCAGGCGGAAGTCGCGCGCACCCGAGGCGACGTCGAAGAGCCCGGCCGCGATCCGCGTGGTGGCGGCGTCGTGGCCGTAGCGTTTCAGGCCTGCCGCCGCGATCGCGTTGTCGTGCGGCCAGATCGAGCCGTTGTGGTAGCTCATCGGGTTGTAGGCCGGCGACTCGGACGACAGCGTGCGGATCCCCCAGCCGGAGAACATGTCGGGCGCCATCAGCCGCTCGCCGACGGCTCGCGCCTTCTGCTCGTCGACGATGCCGCAGTAGAGGCAGTGAGCCGGGTTGGACGTCACGCTGCGCACCTGCTTCTTGCGTCCGTCGAGGGCGAGCGCGAAGAACCCCTCGTCGGCCATCCAGAAGACGTCGTTGAACGCCTCGCGCAGCGCGGCGGCCTCGCTGCGCAGCGAAGCCGCGCGGGCGCCCTCGCCGAGTGCCTCATAGACGTCGGCGATGAGCAGCTTTGCCTCGTAGACGTAGGCCTGCACCTCGACGAGCGCGATCGGCCCCTCCGCGAGCGACCCGTCGGCGTGCACGATCGCATCCTCTGAGTCCTTCCAGCCCTGGTTGCGCAGCCCCGCCGGCGAACGGCGCTCGTACTCGACGAACCCGTCGCCATCGCGGTCGCCCCACTCGTCGATCCACCCGAGCGCCGCGTCCATCGCCGGTCGCAGCTTGCGCATCGTGTCGAGATCGAGCGTCCAGCGGTAGTAGCCGCCGGCGACCATCAGGAACAGCGGCGTGGCATCGACGGTGCCGTAGTAGGGCGTGTGCGGGATCTGCCCGGTCCGCGCCAGCTCTCCCGTGCGCAGCTCGTGCGGGATCTTGCCGGGCTCGGCGTCACGCCAGCCGTCGTCGCTGTCGGCCTGCAGGCCGGCGAGCACGAGCAGCGTGCCGCGCGCCACATCGGGGTTGATCATCAGCGACTCGCACGCGCTGAGCAGCGAGTCGCGCCCGAACGGGGCGACGTACCAGGGGATCCCGGCGGCCGGCAGCGACGCCCCGCCGACGGGCATCATCAGCGCGTGCAGGTCGCGCACGGAGGCGTCGATCAGGCGGTCGAACAGCTCGTTGTCGCTGGTGATCGACGCGCATCGGCCCACCCAGCCGGCGTCGCTCGCGGCCAGCCGCGCCGTCACCTGCTCGAGCGTCGCCCCGGCACGCCGCCGGGCGGCGCGTCCGGCGGCCGGGCGCACGGTCAGCTGCAGGCCGACCTCCTCGCCGGCGGCGAGCTCGATCTCCCAGCGCACGGAGATCCGATGCTCGTCGATCTTCACGCCCTGCGGCGACGGGCTCAGCTCGACCAGGGTCTCGCGCCGCTGCCCGTCGGCGGCTATGTAGGCGAACCGCAGCCGCTCGCCGTCGTGGACCGGCGCCGCGAGGCGCCCGGCGGTTCGCCGACCCATCCCGCGCACCTCGAACACGTCCGCGAAATCGGCCGCCAGCCACAGCTCGACGCTCGTCGCCACCGGGCGCGGGTGGAAGCTGCGCACGCTCACGAGGTAATAGAGGAGGTCGTCGACGAGCACCGTGCGCCGGACGTTGAGCGTGTCCTGCGGGATCAGCGACGCGCCGTCAAGCAGCGTCGGATTGGTCGCGTTGATCACGGCGTGATGGCCGGACTCCATCACGGAGGAGAGCAGGATCGGCTGCTCGCCTCCGATCGCGAGGCGAAGCTCCGACAAATGCCGCGTGTCGTTGGCGTAGAACCCCTCGCCTGAGGCGAGCGCCGGACGGATGCTGCCGTCCGGCCGCGTGCACACGAACCGCGCGCCCGACTTGAGCGCCAGCAGCTCCGCGCGCGCCTGCGCCGGCACACGGGGGGCGCCCGTTCGATCCCGCTCCGGCGGCCCAGAACCGTCGTCGGCTGCGGCGGGCGCGCGGTCGCGATCGAGCTCGGTTTCTGGCTCGGTTGTCATCGAAGCCCCGAGACCATGCTACGGCGTGCTGCGGCGCGCCGGGATGGCTGCCGCCGCGTGCGCGCACGGCGCGTGGGCGGCAGCAGCCTCCCGGACTCCCGGCCGCGGCTCCGGAGCGCCGCCGGGGCGACGGTGTTCAGGCGGTCGCGTGAGTGTGGACCTCGAAGCCGGTCTCCTGCGGCGGCGCCGTGAAGCCTCCCTCGATGCCGGCTGCCATCTTCGGTCCAAGCTGCTCGTCGCGGAAGCGCTCCCAATCCTCCTTCGACTCATGCACGGCAACGATCGTCCAGCCGTCGCCCGAGGGGCCGGCGATGTGAAGCACCTGGCCGGGCGGCAGGCTGCCATCGCTCGGATGCACCGCCGCCACCGACGCCTCGTACTGGTCCGCCGTACCGCCCGCAAACTGATGTACCACCGCGTAGGCCATGTGGTCTCCCCTGGTCGTGATAAGCGCCGGCGACGCCGGCGCTTGCGCCGCTGTGACGCGACGGCCCATACTCCCACACGCTCCCCGGACCGGGGCCGCGGCGTGCCGCGGACGCTACGCCGCCGGGCCCGACCCGGGCACGTCGGCTCCGGACCACGGACCGGACAGCCACCGTGCGCCCGACGCCCACAGCTCGTCGAGGTAGGGCCCGAGGTAGCGCGCAGCGATCTTCGCCTCGGGCGAGGCGGTCGCCGTATCGCTGGTCTGCGAGTCGTGCGCGATGCCGTCCTCGATGCGAGCGCTGAAATGGAGCCGCGGCAGCTCGCGGCCGCGCAGCAGGAAGCCGTGGACGACGCCGTCGAAGGGGATCGGATCGACGCTCGCGCCGGCTGCCGCGGCGATCGCGGCCGCGGCAGCGTCGGCCTGCTGCGCCGCGATCCCGCCGTATTTGACCGGGAAGTTGCCGGCGTCGCCGGCGACGTAGACACGCTCGGCGCCGATCAGCTCACTGCTGCGCCCGACCGGCAGGAATCCGTCGGCGTCGGTCGGAAGGCCGCTGATCGCGGGGCCCTGCAGGCGCGGCAGCGCGACCACGCTGTCGTAGCGCAGCGGCTCGCCGCCAGAATGTGCGACGAGGGCGCCGTCGGTGGATTCCACCTGCGCGTCGAGGATCGTGTGGATGTCCGCCCCGGCCAGGATCGAGGCGACCTCGGCGCTGACGGCGTCGCCGAAGACCCCCAGCGGCCTCGGTTCGGCGGTGATGATCGTCAGCGCCAGATCCAGCCGGTGCTCGCGTCCGTGCTCGCGAACCAGCAGCGCGAGTTCGTACACCGGCAGCGGCCAGGTCGGGCGCGGCGCGACGAAGGCGATGCTGCGCAGCGCCCCGCGGTCGAGCTGACGGATCAGGTCGCGCAGGCTGCCGTAGACGCCGGGGACGTCCACGTTCACCGCGTTCGCCAACCCGGGGCCGCGGCGGGCGCCGACCGCCACGACCAGCGCGTCGTAGCTCAGCTCGCGCTGGCGGGCGGTGAGCAGCACGCGCCGCTCGCAATCGACCGCGGCAACCGAGTCCTGCTCGAACTCCGCGCCGATCTCCGAAGCGAACCGCGCCAGCGGCAGCTGGCGAGGAGCACGGCGCACGAACGGTTCGAGTACCGCCATCGGCTGGTAGGAGAAGTCAGCCGCGGGCGAGACGAGCGTGAGGGCGACGCGCTCGCCCGCAAGCCTGTGGAGCGCGAGCGCCGCCTCGAGCGCGCCCACGCCGCCCCCGGCGATCACGACCTCGAACGGCTTGCCGCCCGCGTTCTCAGCCTGGTTGCGCCTGCGCCCGAGCATGGCGAAAAGCTACCGCCGCGCGCGTCCCGCACCGAGCGTAGCCGCCCGCAGACTCGCGCGGAAAACTACTGACGTCCGCCTCACCGCAGCGGACGCCGATCGGCGAGCGCCGGCACGCGCAGCGAGGGCCCCGACCCCCGCCTACCAGGCGCCCTGAATCGCCGCCGCCCCCGCCGTCCCCGTCGCGGCGGGGCCGCCCGGGGCCCCGTTCGCCGCGCAGACCAGCACGCGCGGCAGCTCGACGTGGCGCGAGCGCAGGAACTCGCCGAGGCTCTTGGCCTGCGCGTCGGGGCGCGTCGTCGCCGCGACGCCGTCCCCCAGCAGGCCGCGCACGACGAAGTTGAGCGCGCGCAGGTTCGCCAGTTCGAAGCGCTCGATCGCGAGCTCGGTTGTCTCGGGCAGCAGCCGCCTCAGCCGCTCGACCGTGAGGAACCACGCCATCCAGTCGAAGGCGTCGTCGCTTCGCGCCCAGACGCCGAGGTTCGCGTTGCCGCCCTTGTCTCCCGAGCGCGCGCCGAGCAGCAGGCCGAGCGCGTTCCGCTCCGTCGGCTCGGCCGTCCAGTCGCGCCCGGGCCGCTCCGCGCGCTGCGGCGCCGGCAGCTCGACGGCGGGCCAGCCGTCGGGCGGCGGACCGCACGGCAGCTCGAGCGACGCGTCGTCCCCGACGACGACGCGCTGGGTGACCAGCGATGCGGGTACCAGCGTCGGCCACATCACGCCGTACTCGGTCGCCTGGCCGACGATGTCGTTGTAGTTGCCCGGATGGATCGCCAGGCCGATGCCGTTGACGGCCGCGGCGAAGCTCCGTCCGACGGCGTCGGCGTCGCGGTCCTTGACGGTGATCGTCAGCCGGGCGACGGCCTCGGCGTTGCTCCTCGCATCGGCGTGATCGCTGCGCACGAGTAGCACGTCGGTGGCGTCGAAGCGCTCGGCCCCGCCGAGCGCCCTGAACACCGAGTCGACGGCGAGGCGGGCCTTGGCGTCGATGTCGAGACCGGCGATCATGCAGGTGTAGCTGTTGCGAAAGCCGCCGTGGTAGTTGACGCACACCTTCAGCGTGTCCGGCGGGGGCGAGCCGCGCTGACCGCTCAGGCGCACGCGGTCCTCGCCGACCTCGCTGACCGTGACGGTGTCGAAGTGCGCGACGACGTCGGGGTTGAGGTAGGCGGGACGGTCGATCTCGTAGAGCAGCTGCGCCGTGACGGTGCCGCGGGAGACCTGGCCGGGGGTCCCCGGATGCTTCGTGATGACAGAGGAGCCGTCGGCGTGGATCTCGGCCAGCGGGAATCCCGGCGCGACCGGGTCGGCTATCTCGCCGAAGAAGGAGTAGTTGCCTCCGGTCGCCTGGGTCCCGCACTCCAGCACGTGCCCGGCGATCACCGCGCCGGCGAGCGCGTCCCAGTCGTCGCGCGCCCAGTCGAACGCCCAGGCGGCGGGGCCGACGACGACGGAGGCGTCGGTGACGCGAGGGCAGATGACGACGTCGGCGCCGGCGCGCAGCGCCTCGACGATGCCCCACGCACCGAGGTACACGTTGGCCGTGATCGGCTCGAACTCGACCTCGGACAGCCGCTTGCCGGTGTCCATGTTGCGCAACTCGACGCCCTGCTCCAGCCAGCCGGCCAGCTCGCCCGACACGTCGTCGCCCTCGATGTGGGCGATCCTCGGATGCAGGCCGAGGCGTTCGGCGAGCGCCCCGAGATCCTCGGCCAGTCCGGCCGGGTTCAGGCCGCCGGCGTTGGCGACGACCTTCACGCCGCGATCGAGGCAGGTGCCGAGCACGCCCTCCATCTGCGCGAGGAAGGTGCGCGCGTAGCCCTCGCCCGGGCGGCGCTGGCGCGTCTTCCAGAGGATCAGCATCGTCAGCTCGGCGAGGTAGTCCCCGGTCAGCACGTCGACCGGCCCCCCGTCGAGCATCTCGCGCGCCGCGCTCGCGCGGTCGCCGTAGTAGCCCGAGCAGTTCGCGACCCGCAGCGGCTCGACCCGGCTCACGACGGCCGCTCCCGCGGGGAGTCCGGCGCGAGCCAGCGCTCGGGAATCTCGATGCTCGCCGCGCCGGTCGCGGCGAGCTCGCCGTCGGAGCCGCGCGTCTCGGTCAACTCCAGCGCCACGACCGCGCACCCGTCCTCCGCCGGCGAAACCGCCGCGATCACGCCGGCGACGGTCAGCTCCTCGCCGGCGACCGCGAAGCGCCGCACGCGAACGGCCAGGCTGAGCAGCCGCCCATCGGGACCCATCCAGTCGGTGCAGTACTGCGTCAGGAACGCGCCGTGCAGGTGGCTCTGCACGAGCACACCGGGGTAGCCCTCGGCGATCGCGTACTCGCGGTCGTAGTGGATCCGGTGCGTGTTCCAGGTCGCCGCGCTGAAGCGGAAGACGGAGATCGTCGAGGTCCGGTGCACGACCGGGCGGAGGGCGAGACCAACCGAGAGCGACTGATCCTGGGGAATGGTGTACACGGGGATGGCGGTCGGCTCAGCGCAGCAGGACGGTTCGCACGGTGCTCATCAGCAGCTCCCCGCCGGCGTCGCGGTAGCTGTCGCGGTAGCGCGCGACGAGCATCGGACCCTGGCTCGAAACGCGCTCGTCGACCTCCGCCAGCGTCGTCGTGCGCGTCACGAGCGTGCCGGCCACGACGGCGCGCTCGAAGCTCATCTCCTCCCCGCCCCCCATGATCCGAACGCCCGCGGCGGGCACGCCGGGCAGGTGCGAGTCCGCCTCGGTGCCGTCCTCGCGCAGCCGCTCGTACGGCGCTCCCGCCGACCAGTTGATGACCGCGGCGACGAAGTTCGGCGGGGCGATCACGTCGGCGTGGCCCCGCGAGCGGGCGTACTCGGCGTCGGTGTAGAGCGGGTTGCGCTCGCCTACGGCGGCGGCGTAGCGCCCGATCGCGCTCGCGGAGATCTCGCCGAGCTCCTCGACGTGCGCCACGCCGATCTCGCGCTCGAGCGCGGCGCGCAGGGCGTCGTCAACGGCCATCGGGCCCCTCCCCCTCCTCCACGCCCGGTCCCGCCTGCGCCACGGCGCCGGGCGAGCGCCCGCCCCCGCCGAGCTGAGCGAGCACCGCGGCGGTGTGCTGCCCGAGCGCCGGCACGGCCGCGGGACCGCGCGGCGGGTGGTTGGCGAGGCGGATCGGCGTGCCGAAGGTGTAGCTCGTGGCGCCGCCCGCGTCCTGGCTGCGTTGGACCATCGGCACCGGACGGGTCAGCTCGTCGGCGACCAGCTCGGCGACGGTCTTCAGCTGCGAGGCCGGGACGCCGACGGCCTGCAGCGCGGCGGTCACCGCCTCGCCGCCCTGGCGCGACGTCCAAGCCTCGACCGCGTCGTCGATCTCGTGCATGCGCGCCACGCGTCCCAGCGAGCTCGCGAGCGTCTCGTCGTCGCGCAGGTCCTCGCGGCCGATCAGCTCGCACAGGCTGCGCCACTGCGGCGTCGTGATGCAGAGGATCGAGACCCAGCCGTCCGCGGTGCGGTAGCTGTTGTAGGGCGACTCGCGCATCCCGCCGTGGCGGTTGCCGGTCCGCTCCGGCGCGCCCTGGGGGTCCGTCAACCAGCCGGCGATGTTCGAGGCGAGGGTCGGGATCACGGCGTCCTGGAGGGAGACGTCGACGGCCTGTCCGAGTCCGGTCCGCTCGCGCTCGATCAGCGCCGCGAGCACCCCGAGCGCGAGGTGCGAGCCGCCGAGGAAGTCGACCAGCGAGGGCCCGCAGCGGACCGGCGGCCCGTCGGGGAAGCCGTTGACCGACATCACGCCGGAGCTCGCCTGCACCGTCAGGTCCATTCCGCGCAGGTCGCGATTCGGGGTGTCGGCGCCGTAGGCCTTCAGCGACGCGTAGACGATCCGCGGGTTGCGCTCGTGCAGCGTCGGATAGTCGATCCCCAGCGCCGCCGTGGTGCCCGGGGCGAAGTTCTCTACCAGCACGTCGGCGGTGCGTGCGAGCTCGAGGAAGGCGTCGTGCCCGCGCCGCGACTTCAGGTCGAGCGTGACCGACTCCTTGCCGCCGTTGAGCAGCTGGAAGCCGATCGGGTCGCCGCCCGCGTCGCCGCCGGCCCCACCGCCTGTGGCCGCACCATCCCCGCCGGCGCCGCCCTCGCCACGCGCGCGCAGCGGCTCGCCGCCGGCCGGCGCCTCGATCTTCAGCACGCGCGCGCCGAGATGGCCGAGCAGCAGGCTGCAGTAGGGCCCGCCGTAGACCTGGCCGAGGTCGAGCACCGTGATGCCGTCGAGCGGAAGCGCCATCAGATCAGGTAGGTGTTGGCGACGTCGGTGTAGTCGATCTCGCCGGTCGTGCCGGAGAGGACGATCTCGCCGCGGCTGAGCAGGTAGACGTGGTCGGCCAGCTCGAGCGCGCGGCGCACGTACTGCTCGACAAGCAACACCGACACGCCCTCGGCGGCGATCCGCGTCAGGACCTCGAAGATCTGGTCGACCATCAGCGGCGCGAGTCCCATCGAGACCTCGTCCACCGCCACGACGGCCGGCTGCGAGAGGACCGCGCGCGAGAGCGCGAGCATCTGCTGCTCTCCGCCCGACAGCGTGCCGGCGGTCTGCTCGAGCCGCCGGCCGAGGATCGGGAAGATCTCGATCACGCGGTCGAGCCCGCCGTCGGCGACCCACGGTGGGCGAAACAGCTGCAGGTTCTCGCGCACCGAGAGCGAGCGGAAGATCCCGCGCCCCTCCGGGATCAGGCAGACGCCCTGCCTCGAGCGCTGCTGCGGCGAGGCCCCGGTGACGTCCGCCTCGTGCAGCAGCACCTGCCCGCGGGTCGGCGTCAGCAGGCCCGAGACGACGCGCATGAGAGTCGTCTTGCCGGCGCCGTTGGGCCCGAGCAGCGTGACGATCGAGTTCGCCGGGATCGCCATGTCGATGCCGCGGAGCACGCTGGCCTCGCCGTAGCCGGCCTCGACGCCGCGCAGCTCCAGCACGCTCGCCGCCGTGAGGGGTTCCCGCGCGGTCATCGTCACTGCAGCACCACGTCGCCGAGGTAGGCGGCCTGCACGCTGCTCGAGTCGCGCGCCGAGTCCGGCGTGCCGCGATGGATCAGGCGCCCGAAGTCGAGCACGTAGAGCTCGTCGCACACGCGCATCGTCAGCGAGAGGTCGTGCTCGATCAGCAGGATCCCGACGCCGCGCTCCGCGACGACGCGCCGCAGCAGCGCCCCGAAGGCCTCGGTCTCGGCCGCGTCGAGCCCGGCGGAGGGCTCGTCGAGCAGCAGGATGCGAAACGAGCCGGCGAGGCAGCGAGCGAGCTCGACCAGGCGGCGCTGGCCGGTCGAGAGCGTGCTCACCGCGCGCGAGGCGAGCTCGCCGATCCCGCACAGCGCGAGCGCCTCGGCGCCGCGCGCCTCGACCGCCCGCCGTTCGGCGGCGCGGCGGATCAGATGCCGCGGCACGCTGGCGCCGACGATCCCGGCCTCGGCGCCGATGCGGACGTTCTCCTCGACGCTCAGCGACTCGCCGAGCTGGACGTGCTGGAACGATCGCCCGAGCCCGAGTCGCGCGCGCACGGAGGGGCGCCGGCGCGAGAGGTCGCGCTCGTCGAGCAGGACCCGCCCGCCGGCCGGCGCCGCGCCGAGGCCCGAGCAGGCGTTGAAGAGCGTCGTCTTGCCGGCGCCGTTGGGCCCGATCACGCCCGTGATTCGCCCCGTCGAGGCGGTCACGCTGACATCGTCCACGGCGACCAGGCCGCCGAAGCGCACGGTGACCTCCTCGGCGCGAAGCGTCGCCGCCGCCACCGGCGGGCGCGCCTCAACGGCCGCCGGTGCGCGCCGCCGCCGCTCGGCGCGGGCGCGCACGCGCTCGATCCGGCGGGCCAGCGGCGGCGGCACCGCGGGCGCGATCCCGAGCGAGAAGAGGATCGCGCCGCCGCCGAAGAGGATCTGCAGCACGTCGGTCGCGGTCTGCCCGGTGAAGTACACAGGCAGGAGCCCGACCAGCAGCGCGGCGACCAGCGCGTACCACGGCGCGCCGCCGGCGACGATCGCGACCACGACCATCAGGGTCAGCGACATGTTCGGGTCGTAGTTGGAGCCCGTGACGCTGCCGAGCGCGGAGCCGGCGAGCGCGCCCGCGATCGCCGCGATGAAAGCGGAGATGCAGAACACGAGGATCCGCGTGACCATGATGTTCACGCCGAAGGCCTCGAGCGTGAGCGGGGACTCCCCCAGCATTCGCAGCAGCCCGCCGAAGCGCCCCTGCACGAGCCAGATCACCAAGCCGGCGCTCACCACCGTGAAGGCGAGCAGCAGGAAGTAGAAGCCGCGGTCGCTGGAGAGTCCGAGCCAGCTCGGCCGCGGCATCGGCAGGCCGAGGTCGGCGACGCCGAAGCCGACCGAGGATTGGTAGAACATCGCCTGCACCAGCAGGCCGAAGCCGAACGTGGCGAGCGCCAAATAGAGGCCCGAGAGGCGCACGGCGGGAATCGCCAGCAGCGCCCCGATCGGCACCACGACGAGGCCGGCCAGAAGCAGCGCCGGCGCCCACGGCACGCCGGCGCCGGCGAGCTTGGAGAACGCGACCGCGCCGATCGCAGCGAAGGTCACCTGGCAGAGCGAGACCTGGCGCGAGGCGCGCACGAGCAGCCCGAGCGAAAGGAACAGGATCACGTCGCACAGCACGGTCATCCACGCCGTCAGGTCGCTCGGGAAAAGCCACGGCACGGCGATCAGCACGCCCAGCACGACGAGCGCCCCGGGCAGCTGCAGCGGCGCCGGCAGCCGCCGCGCGCCGTAGTTCTCGTGCAGCCGGCGCGCCGCGCTCTCGATCCCGCCGCGCTGGCGAACGAGCAGCAGCGCGACGAACAGGATCAGGAACGGCAGCGCCGTCGGGATGCCGCTGAGGATCGAGCGCGAGGTGAAGTACTTGGTCGCGACGCTCGCCGCGACGCCGATGATCACGCCGCCGAGCCAGGTCATCGGCAGGCTGCGGAAGCGCCCGATCGCCGCCGCGCCGAAGGCCTGCACCACCAGCAGCGTCAGCGCGCTGGCCTCCAGGCCGACGTCGGGGGCGAGCAGGACGCCCGACAGCGTCGCGAAGAAGCAGCCGATCACCCACGCCGCGCGGCGCACGCTGACCGGGCTCGTGCCGGAGATCGCGAGCAGGTCCGGGTCGTCGACCACGGCGCGCATCGCCTTGCCGAGCCGCGTCGCGCGCAGCATCAGATACAGCACGGCGGTCAGCATGATCGACACGCCGACGACGATCAGGTCGCTGACGGTCACGTGCGCCCCCGCGAACGCGATCGAGGTCAGCGGCAGGAAGCTCGGGTAGAACGCGCCGTTGGAGCCGTACCACTGCGTGCAGGCGGCCTCGATCACAAGCAGCACGCCGACCGTGCCGACGACCTGCATGATCAGGCTCGCGCGCGAGAGCACGCGGGCGTAGCGCTCGAACCCGATGCCGAGCGCCGGGCCGAGCAGGATCACCGAGATGACCGCCGCGATGGGCCACGGCACGCCGCCGGCGATGTGCAGCGCGTAGAAGACGTAGGCCGACAGCGTCGCCAGCGCGCCGTGGGCGAAGTTGAAGATGCCCGAGGTGCGGTAGCTGAGCACGAGGCCCACGGCGGCCAGCCCGTAGACCGAGCCGGACACGACCCCGATGATGATGAACGGCAGGAGATCCGACATCTCAGCTCCGTCTCACCATCGGGGTCGCGCCGGCGGCCTCATCGCGTGTTGCCCACTGCCCTGCTAGCCGGCCGCGGGGCAGTACAGCTTGAGCCCCTGCGGCTGGATGATCGTGCCGTGATAGATGCTCATGATGTAGATGCAGCTGACCGAGTGCGGCTTTCCCTTGGTGAAGGTCAGCGGCGGGGTCAGCCCGCCCAGCGTGTCGTTCTTGATCTTGTTGAGCCCGGCAACGAGCTGCTTGGGGGTCGGGTGGTTGCCGAGCTTGCCCGCCTCCGCCGCCGCAGCGAAGAGCTGCCCGGAGGCCCACGTGTCGGCGTCGTCCTGGGTGAACGTGGCGGGGTTGAGCACAGAGGGCTCGTACTTCGCGAGCGCCGCGTGGAACGTCTTGGCCGCCGGGCTGCCGGTCGCGGTGAACGGGAACGCGTCGGCGCCGAAGACGGCGTCGGCGGTTCCGATCGACTGCGCCAGCGACGGCGTCAGCACGACGTCGTTGAGCAGCAGCGTCGGGTCGTAGCCCTGCGAGGCGCAGTTCTGCGCGATCTTCGGGATCACCGGCGCCGGGCCGATGATCTCGAGATCCTGCACGCCCGCCGACTGCGCCGCCAGGCACTGCGAGGCGTAGCTCGGGGCGCTGCTCGAGAACAGCGTGTTGTAGGCGAGGTTGCCGCCGATTCCCTTGTAGGCGGCCGCGTACACCGGCTCCAGCGCCGAGCAGACCGGCGCCTCCTCGCAGCCGAGGTAGCCGCCGACCGTCTGGTGCAGCACCGTCTTTGCGTACAGCAGCAGGTCGGGCACCGAGTTGTTGGCGGTCGCGCCGACGGGGAAGTAGTCGGGGTTGCTGATGAAGTCCGGCAGCGGCGTGCTGCCGCCGACGACCGGCACGCCGGTCGACTGGATGTAGCTCGCCCAGTCGGCGTCGTCGCCGCTGCTCATGCCGACGATCGCCAGCACGTGATCGGAGACGAGCTGCTTGACGTCGTTGACCGACGTCGAGGCGACCCCGCCGTCGTCCATCGTGATGACCTTGATGTGGTGGCCGTTGACGCCGCCGTGCGCGTTGGTCCAGTCCGCCCACGCCTGCAGCGTCTGCCCGGCGCCGAGGAAGTTCCCCGAGTTGATCCCGCTGTAGGTGCCGATGTTGCCGATCACCCAGGTCGACTTCGACGACGCAGCGCTGGCGCGTTGAGCGCCGCCCAGGCTGACTGCGGCCGCGGCCAGCGCCGCGAATGCGATTAGCGCCACGACCAGCCGCCTGGCCCGTGGCAATCCGATGACTGCGTGCCTCATAGGTCCCTCCCGGCCTCCCGGTTCGATTTTGTTCGACCCTCCTCGGTATCCGTATATACGAATACCAGCACTTGTATGCGGATGCTACACGACGTCCGCCAGCCTAGCAACCGCCCTGCGCGACGCGCGCCGGTTCCTTTCCCCGGAGCCGTTCGGGTGGGTGCATGCACCCACCCGGGGGAAGGCGCATGCGCCTTCCCCACGAGTCGGCGCATGCGCCGACTCGCACAGCTGAGGGGGATCTCGCCGGCCGGTGCTAGGTGCCGGCGCGGCGGCGCCGGCGCGGGAACCGCCACGCCGCGACGGCCTCGCGCAGGGTCTCGCCGACCGCCGGCAGCCGGTCGGCCAGCTCCGCGGACCCGACCGCGCAGATCGCCGCGAGGAAGTTGCCCTCCGGGTCGATCAGCGGCGTGGCGACCGCGTAGCGGCCGGGCACAGTCGAGGCGGGGTTGAACGCGAGCTGGCTCGAGCGGATCTCGAGCAGCTCGTCGAGGAACGCCGCGACCAGCTTCGGCTGCTCGTGCTCCATCCGGCGCAGGAACTCGTTGCGCTCGTTCGACGGCATGTAGGAGAGGATGATCTTGCCGGTCGCCGTCGTCAGCAGCGGCCGTCGCGGGTGTGTCGAGGAGACGAAGTCCATCAGCACGTCCTCCCCCGCCTGGTCGACGAAGACCTGGTCGTCGCCGACGCGAGCGCCGACGAACAGCGACAGGCCGACCCGCTCCTGCGCGCGCTCGAGCTCCTCGTGCTTGACCTGGCGCAGCGGCAGCCCGGCGGTGTGCAGGGAGAGCACGAACGCGCCCGGGCCGAGCAGGAAGCGGCGGTCGCGCTCGACGAGGTAGCCGGTCGCCAGCAGGCCGTTCGTCAGCTCCTGGATCGAGGACTTCGGCGCGTCCAGGCGGGTCGCCAGCTCGGCCAGCGATACGCCGTTGGTCGCGCGCGAGGCCACCTCCATGATCGCGATCGTGCGGTCGACCGTGCGGTGATGGCGGGGCGGCATCAGGCGGGCGCGGCAGCGGGCGTCGGCGGCGGGGTCGGCCTTCTCGAACACGACGCGGTAGTGGTCGAGCAGCTGGCGTTCGAAGCAGACGCGGTTCGCGCTGACGCCGGAGGTGAAGGCGAAGCGGAACTCGCGGCTGCGCAGCCAGTGCGGCAGCAGTCGCAGCTTCAGCAGGTTCTTGCGCATGCTCGGCGCGCCGATCCGGGCGTTCCACTGGTTGATCGTCTCGATGTAGTCCAGGCGGCCGCTGGAGCTCTCGACGACGCGGAAGTGCGGCTGCGCGCAGCTCACGAGCTGCTCCAGGCCGAACGGCAGGAACGAGCCCGGGAACTGGCAGCCGAGCAGGAACAGGATGAACGCATCGGAGTCGCGCGGCGCGTGCTCGCTCACCTGCTCGAGCGCGATCATGTTGGCGCCGAAGACCATCGTCTGCAGGTAGAAGCGCCCGCCCGCCGGCAGAACGCTCGCGGCGTTCGCGAACAGGCCGCGGTAGATCTCATCCTGTCGGCCGGCGCGGTACTCCTCCGGCGAGCAGAAGTGCTCGAAGGCGCCGAGGCTCGCGACGGCGTCGAAGGGGCCGAAGGTTTCGCGATCGACCGTGCGCGCGTCGCGCAGCTGGACGTCGAGGCCGTGGCTGCGGCACGAGGCGACCTGGGCCGAGGAGAGCGCCACCCCGACCCCCTCGGCGCCGCGGGCGCGGGCGGAGGCGAGCAGCGCCCCCCAGCCGCAGCCGAGGTCGAGGACGCGCCGGCCCGGCCCGATCCCGATCTGCTCGGCGATGTACTCGTGCTTGCGCGCCTGCGCCTGCTCCAGCGTGAGCGAGAAGTCGCCGTCGTATTTCGCGCCGCTGAAGTCGGCCAGCTCGCCCAGGCTGAGTCGGAAGATCCGGTCGATCGACGTGTAGGTGAACTCGATGTCTGCGCGGCTGGCCATACCGAGGCGCAGGATACGGATCGCCCGCCCGAGGAGCATGCCCGCGAATGCGCTCATACTGCGCGCATGCCCACGCAGTCGCGCCGCTTCCTCCTGCTGCACGGCGTCGAGCACCACCGCCCGCACGGGCACTGGCTGCACTGGCTCGCGCGGAGGCTGGCCGACGCCGGCGAGCCGGTCTCCTACCCCCAGCTGCCCGACCCCGACGAGCCCAGCCTGCGCCACTGGCTCGCGACGCTCGGGCGCGAGCTGGAGGAGTTCGGCGACAGCGATGCGGAGAGCGTCGTCGTCTGCCACTCGCTCAGCTGCCTGCTCTGGCTTCACCACTGCGCCAACCCCTGCGCGCCCCGCCGCGTCGACCGCGTCCTGCTCGTCGCGCCGCCCAGCCCGCGGATCCTCTGGCCGCACGTCGCCGCGTTCGCGCCCCCGCCCGAGTTGACGCCGCAGGCGGTCGCGGCAGCCGCCCGCCAGAGCACGCGCCTGGTGGCCGGAACCGATGACCCCTACTGCCCCGAGGGCGCGCAGGCGCTGTTCGCCGCGCCGCTCGGTCTCGACACCGATGTCATCCCCAGTGGCGGCCACCTGAGCGAGGACGACGACTACGGCCCCTGGCCGTCGATGCTGTCGTGGTGCCTGGACCCGCTCGTGCGGCTGCGCGACAACGGCCAGCCGGCGCGTCCGCCGCGCAGCCTGCCGGCAGAGCACGACATCGGAGCCTGAAGCGGTGGCCGCGAGCGCACCCGTCCACACGCGCGAGCACGCGGCCGAGCTCGACCGCCGCGACCCGCTCGCCGCCTTCCGCTCCGAGTTCCTGGTGCCCGACGAGCGGATCGTCTACTTCGACGGCAACTCGCTCGGGCGCCCGCCGGCGGCCGTCGCTCAGGCGCTCGCCGAGGTCGTCGCTGCCGGTTGGGGGGAGCGGCTGATCCGCGCCTGGACCGAGGGCTGGATGGATCTGCCGCTGGCGCTCGGCGAGCGCATCGGCGCGCTGCTGGGCGCCGGCGGCGGAACGGTCGCGGTCGCCGACTCGACCACGGTCTGCTTCTTCAAGGCGGCCAGCGCCGCACTCGACGCCCGCCCGGGACGCTCGGAGATCGTCACCGACCCCGGCAACTTCCCGACCGACCGCTACGTCCTCGAGAGTCTCGCGGCGGCGCGCGGCCTGCGACTGCGCTGGCTCGAGCCGGCCGATCCGACGAGCGGGCCGAGCGCCGCGGAGCTCGAGGCGCTCGTCGGCGAGCAAACCGCCCTGGTGACGTTCACCCATGTCGACTACCGCTCGGCGGCGATCCTCGACATGGCTGCCATCACCGCGGTCGCCCACGCCGCGGGCGCGCTGACCGTCTGGGACCTATCGCACAGCGTCGGCGCCGTGCCGGTCGAGCTGGACTCCGCGGGCGCCGACCTGGCGGTCGGCTGCACCTACAAGTACCTCTGCGGCGGGCCGGGCTCGCCCGCCTTCATCTACGTCCGCGAGGAGCTCCAGGCCGCGCTGCGCCAGCCGATCTGGGGTTGGCTTGGTCGGCGCGACCCGTTTCGCATGGATCCGGGCTACGAGCCGACCGCCGGTATCCGCTCCTTCCTCTCCGGCACGCCGCCGATCCTCGCCCTGCACGCCCTCGTCCCGGGCCTCGAGCTGGTCGAGCGCGCCGGGATCGACGCGATCCGCGCGAAGGGGACGGCGTTGACCGAGTTCGCGATCGCGCTCGCAGACGCCTGGCTCGCCGAGCACGACATGACCGTCGCCTCGCCCCGCGACGGCCGCATCCGCGGCGCCCACGTCGCCCTCGCCCACCCCGCCGCGGCCGAGCTGTGCGACCTGCTGGCCACGCGCGGCGTGCTGGCCGACCACCGCGCTCCGGACGTCGTGCGCGTCGGCCTATCGCCGCTCAGCACGAGCTTCGTCGAGGTCTGGGACGGGCTGAACGTGCTGCGCGAGCTGCTCGCGCAGCACGGTTGACGCGCTTCACCCGCGGCCGGCGCCGTCCGCCTTGGCCTGCGCCCAGGTGTAGGTGTACGGCCACACCCGTGTCGAGGTCTCGACGACCGTCAGCGCGTAGCTCGCCTCGGAGCGCACGACCCCGCCGCCGAGGCTGAGCGTGTGCCCGCCCGGGAACGCGAGGATGGTGTGGCGATGCCCCCAGCAGCCGGAGGCGGACGGTGAGGTGCAGTCGATGTTGCCGCTGCCGTAGCCGTCGTCGTACATCCAGCTGAAGTAGGCGACGACGGCGTTCGGCGCACCGCCCGCCCAGTTGGAGGCGAAGCCGAGCCGCTGCTGGCCCTGCAGGCTCGCCAGCAGCGGCCAGGGGTTGGGATCCTCGCGCGAGCGGGCCCCCGCCAGCGCGACCGTGTCCAGCGCGGAGCTGACACCGACGATCGGCGGCAGCGAGTAGGCGATCCGGTCGAGGTTCGCGAGGATCAGCCACTGGCGCACCGGCCGCAGGGTGATGAAGTCGGCCGGCAGGCGGTAGGGGCCGAGGCCGAGCCTTGCGCGCCCGGCGTCCAGGCGCGCGATCGAGGCCGCTTCGCAGATCGAGCCGGTCGGGGCGCCGGCGCAGGCGTTCGGCAGCGGTCCGAGCGGGAGGTTGCGCGACGGGTCGGGCGGCGCGGCGGTGGCGGTTGCGGCGCTCGCAACGGCCAGCGCGACGGCTGCGCAGACGCCGAGCAGCAGCGGTGCGCGTGCCGCGCTCGGTCGCGGAAGAGCGCGGGCGCGGGCGGGCAGGCGGGTTCGGGCGAGTCGGCGCCTCACCCGCGAGCCCCCGCGAGCAGGCGCGTCAGGAAGCGGCGCGTCGAGGGGTGCGCAGGGTCACTGAAGATCTGCGCCGGCGGGCCGTGTTCGACGATCCGCCCCTCGTCGATGAAGCAGACCTCGTCGGCGAACTCGCGGGCGAAGCTCATCTCGTGGGTCGCGATCAGCATCGTCATGCCGTCGTCCTTCAGCTCGCGGATGATGCCGAGCACCTCGCCGACCAGCTCGGGGTCCAGCGCGCTCGTGACCTCGTCCAGCAGCAGCGCGCGCGGCCGCGTCATCAGCGCCCGCACGATCGCCACGCGCTGCTGCTGGCCGCCGGATAGACGATCGGGGTAGTCGTGCTCGCGCCCGGCGAGCCCGAAGCGCTGGAGCAGCGCGTGCCCCGCGGCGAGCGCCTCGGCCCGGGCGACGCCCTGCGCGAGGATCGCGCCGAGCACGACGTTCTCGATCACCGACTTGTGCGGGAAGAGGTTGTAGGCCTGGAACACCAGGCCCAGGCGGCGGCGGATCGGCACCGGATCGGCGCCCGGGTTGGTGATCGCGACGCCATCGAGGTAGATGTCGCCGTCGTCGATCTCCTCGAGCAGGTCGATGCAGCGCAGCAGCGTCGACTTGCCGGAGCCCGAGGCGCCGATCAGCGCCACCGCCTCCCCCTGGCAGACCGTCAGGTCGATACCGCCGAGCACCTGGCGCTCGCCGTAGAACTTCGTCACGCTGCGCAGCTCGAGCACCGGCGGGCGGCTCACAGCATCACCACCGCGTTCTGGCGGCGCAGCGCACGTCCGCGCATGTGGTCGACGATGCGGATCATCGGCAGCGTCAACAACAGGTAGAAGGCCGCGGCCGCGACGTACGGCGTGTAGTTGAAGTACTGATCGCTCGAAATCTGCGCGATCCGGGCGATCTCCTGTGGGCCGAGAATGGAGACCAGCGCGACATCCTTGGTCAGCGAGATGAAGTCGTTCAGCAGCGGCGGCACGACGCGACGGACAGCCTGCGGCAGGACGACGTGGCGCAGCGCCTGCGTTCGCGTCAGGCCCAGCGAGAGCGCAGCAGCGGGCTGGCTCGGATGCACCGACTCGATGCCCGCCCGGAAGACCTCGCTGACGTAGGCCGAGTAGCAGAGCGCCAGCGCCGCGCCACCGAGCACGGTCTCATCGGTGGGTAGGAACGAGAAGCCCAGCGACGGCACGCCGAAGCCAATCAGGTAGAGCAGGATCAGGAACGGGATTCCGCGCAGCACATCGACGAAGATCGCCGCCACCAGACGCAACGGGAAGAGCACCGGCGCGCGCAGCGTCCGCACCAGCGCGATCAGCAGGCCGAGCACGAGCACCACCGCCTCGACGATGATGAACATGCGCGCGTCGAGCCAGAAGCCGCCGGGAAGCTGCGGCAGCACGACCCGGAAGTAGTGCCACGAGAAGAACGTCGAGCGGACGGTGCGCCATCCCGGGCTGAGCACGATCCCCGTGGCGAGCGCGCCGAGCACGACGGCCGTCGAGGTCGCGGACACCGCGATCGACCGGCGAGCTTGACGGCGCCGGGCGCTCTGGCGCTCGGCGCGGCTCGTCGGGATCACGTTCACGACAGCGCTACTTCAGCACCGGCACGCCCGCGCCCGACTGCATCCAACGACTCGTGATCGACGCCAGGGTCCCGTTCGAGCGCAGCCTTGCGAGCGCCTGGTCGACGCACGGCGTGAGCTTCGAGTGCCTGGTCAGCAGCACCCCCCAATTGTCGCCGCCGGGAGCGTTGAACTGTCCGACGACGATGCCGTGCGGGATCTCGCCGGAGGTGAGGTAGAAGCCGGTCGCGAGATCCACGACGATCGCGTCCACGAGGTGATCTCGCAGCGCCGTGACGACGTCGTTCGAGCTGTTGAAGACCTGCGGCTGCTGGCTGGGACGGATCTCTGAGGTGACCGCCGTCAGGCTCGTCGTCCCCACCTGCACGCCGAACTTCGCGCCGCGCAGGGCTGCAAGCGTCGTGACGTGCGCGAACTTCGAGCCCTTGACAACGATCACCGCCTGCGGGTTGGTGTAGTAGGGCGTCGAGAAGTCGACAGCCTTGGCGCGCGCGGCGGTGATCGAGATCTCGTTGATGTCGAAGTCGAACGACTTCGGGCCCGGAGCGTAGGAGTCATTGAACTGCTCCACGGTCCACTTGACCTGGGCCGGGCTGAACCCCAGCTGCCCGGCGATCGCATAGGCGACGGCGCTCTCGAAGCCCTTGCCGTTGGCCGGCTTGTTGTTCTCGAAATACGGCGGATAGGCGGGAGCGTCGGTCGCCACCGTCAGCTGGCCGGCGTGCACAAGCGCGAGCGAGCCCTTCGTGCAGGCGGCGGGCGCTGCGCTTGCGCCGCCGGTCGTGGCGAGCGCGAGCGCGGCCGACGCCAGCAGCGCGGCGACAGTGGTGGCCAACGTCGTTCTCAGCGTCATCTCGCTCCTTCTCGTGGCGGCCGGCAGGGCTCGATGCGACGAGATCCGATCCGCGATGTGCGGGGCGAAATCTATCTGTTCGCACGTCGCCGGCGCGGACGGCGGCGGGCCACGGCGCGACGGTCAGCTCAGCGGTGCACCGTGCAGGCCGCTGCTGGGACGCTCGCGCTGGTCCCACCACGCGTTGATCACGGCCAGGCTGCCGCCGAGGATGCCCTCGGAGAAGGCCGCGGTGTCGTTTACGCGGGGCACCGGCCCGTCCGGCACCGCGACCTCGAGGAACTCGCACAGCGGCTCCCAGCCGTCGGCCGGCTCCCAGACGAGCAGTCGCTCCGGCGCGATGTCCGCCCTCACGCGGTCGGTCCAGCGCTCCATGCTCGCGCCCAGCCCGGCGTCGCTCTCGTGATCGGTGGCCAGCGGGCCGCGCTCGGAGCCGAACAGAAGGCTGAACATCATCGTGATGTAGCGGTCCCAGTCGGAGTCGACGGCGCGGCGCGCCTCGCACACGTGGTGCATCACCGACGGCCCGAAGTAGACCGGCCAGACCGTGTCGCGCATGCTCTTCACCCAGCCCTCGGTCGAGCGGACGCTGAGCACGACCTTCGCGTCGGGATAGACCTCGGACAGCTCGCGGTAGAAGAACGCGGAGGGCCAGTCGCACGACGACTGCGCACCGGCGAAGATCGCCTCCCAGTCGGGATCGCCCGCGGCGGCGCGCTCCCACAACGGCAGCTGGGTCGTCATGTCGCCGAGCAGGTCGCGCATGTGGTAGCAGGGCGCGAAACCCAGCTGTTCGAAGGCGATCAGCGTCGTGGTGGTGGCGGTTCGAGGAAGACCTGCGCCGATCACTTTCATGGAGACCCTCGCTAGCGCTCGGGGAGCACGTTGACGTTTTCGCGGATGGACCTTTCTAGCAGTTTCGCGGTGACCGAAGGGGATCCTCGCCGCGGCCTCTGCCACGCGCCGTCAAGCCGCCGGCCCCTGGGCGCCGGTGCCCCCACGTGCACGCTCACCCGGCGCGGCGGGCGGGCCTAGACTCCGCCGCCGTGACGGTCGCGCGAATCAAGCAGCTGACGCTGGCCGCGGCGATTCTCGGCTCGGCCGTCGCGATGCTCGACAGCACGATCGTCGGCGTCGCGCTGCCGACGATCCAGCGCAGCCTCGGCGGCGGCCTGGCCGGCCAGCAGTGGATCTCGGGCGCCTACCTGCTGACGCTCGGCTCGCTGATCCTCGTCGGCGGCTCGCTCGGGGACATCTTCGGCGAGCGGCGCGTGTTCGCGCTCGGCGTGGGCGGCTTCGGGGTCGCCTCGCTGCTGTGCGCGGCGGCGCCGACGATCGGCCTGCTGATCGCCGCCCGAACGGTGCAGGGCGTCGCCGGAGCGCTGCTGACGCCCAGTTCGCTGGCCGTCATCGCGGCGACGTTCCCCGAAGACGAGCGGGGCGCCGCGATCGGAACCTGGACGGCGTTCGGTGCGATCGCGACGGTGGTGGGCCCGCTCGCCGGTGGCGAGCTGCTCGCGCTCGCCTCGTGGCGGTGGCTGTTCCTGATCAACGTTCCCGTCGTGCTGGCCTGCCTGACGCTGATCCTCGTCGTGATCCCAGGGGCGCAGGCGTCGCCGCTGCACCGGCGCCGCGTCGACCTCGCCGGTGGGCTGCTGTGCGCGGCCGGACTCGCCGGCGTCGTGTTCGCGTTGATCGAGGCGCCGCGGCTGGGCTGGCACGACCCGGAGATCATCGTCTCGCTGCTCGCCGGCGTCCTGCTGTTCGCCGGCTTCCTGCTGCGCGAGCGGCTGGCTCGCGACCCGATGCTGCCGCTCTCGATCTTCGCGCGGCGCAACTTCGCCGCCGCGAATCTCGAGACGCTCGTCGTCTACGCGGCGCTGTCGGTCTTCTCCTTCTTCCTGATCCTCTACCTCCAGCAGGTCGCGGGCTACTCGCCGCTGCACAGCGGGCTCGCGACGGTGCCGATGACGATCGTGCTGTTCCTCTTCTCGCGCCGCGTCGGGCTCCTGTCGGCGCGCCTTGGGCCGCGGTTGTTCATGAGCTCGGGCCCGCTGCTCGCCGCCGTCGGCCTGCTGCTGGCGCTGCGGATCGGCCAGCGCCCGAACTACCTCACGGACCTGCTGCCGGCCGTCCTCGTCTTCGCACTCGGCCTGTCGTTGACCGTCGCGCCGCTGACGACGACCGTGCTCGCACGGGTCGAGAGCCACGGCGCCGGGATCGCCTCGGCGGTCAACAACGCCGTCGCCCGGGTCGCCGCCCTGCTCGGGACGGCCGGCGTCGGAGCGCTGATCGCCGCCCATTTCGCCTCGAGCCTGCATGCACGGCTGCGAGCGGTCCCGCTGGGGAGATCGGCGCGGGCGAGCGTCGAGCTGGCGCAGCGGCTCGTGCTCGGCCGCCCGTCGGTCGCGGGCGTGGGCCGGGAGCAGGCTCGCGCGATCGTGCGAGCGGCGAACGCCGCGTCGGTGTCGAGCTTCCATCTGGCGCTGCTGATCGCCGCCGTCCTGCTGGCGCTCGGCGGTGCGATCGGCCTGGCCGGGATCCGCAACGAGCCCGCGTCGCCCGGCTAGCGACGGACGGGGCTAGGGGACGAGGACGGCGCTGTCAGGCGTGTGCAGGTGCCCCGCGGTGCTGCCGGGGTGCCGGCTGATGCCGTACTGCCAGATGATCTTCTTTGTCTGCGCGTCGATCACAACGACACGGTCGTCGCCGGCGTCGGACACGAGCACGTTTCCGCCCGGCAGAACCTGCGCCAACGTGGGCCGGTCGAGCTCCCCGGCGCCGCTGGTCGGACCGTAGCGCCACAGCAGCTTCCCGCTCGTCGTGAACTCGGCGACCGCTCCCGGGCGGGCGTGGTCGGTCGCGATCAGATCGCCGGAGGCGTACTCGTTGGCGTCGTAGGGAGCGCTCAGGCCGACGGGGCGCGGCAGCTGATCGACGAGGTGGTAGGAGCTGTCCAGGACGTCGACCCACGCCGGGTCGAGCTCGGTAACCACGAGCCCGCCGTCTGTGGTGGGGAAGGCGGCGTCGGGGTAGGCGAAGTCCTTGGGCGGACTGTGCACGCACGAACCAGGGGTGCCCAGCGTTCTGATCGGGCGGTGGACCGGCCGCTTGATCACGAGGATGCGGCAGTTCGACTTGTCGGCGATCAGGAGCTCGCCGTTGGTGAGCTCCTGACCGGTCTGCGGGTCGTGCAGTCGGTTGTCGGCCACGCCCGCCCGGCCGCTGTGGCCGTAGTGGTAGTCGATCTTGCGGCTGGCGATGCCGAACACGAGGACCACGAACGCTCCGTGCTGCGTCACGACGATCGACTTACCGCTCGGGCTGACGTAGGCGTCGCTGGGACCGGCGAGCCGCTGGGACCAGACCACCTGTCCCGCGGGCGAGATCACGACGAGCCGGCCGTTGTTGCGGTCGGCGATGAGGATGTTGCCGGGCAGGCCCGCCGCCGTGAAACCCGGGGCCAGGCTGCCCGCCCCGACCCCCTTCGCCGCCAGCGGCGAGGTGACGGTCGTGGCGGTGGGCGTGTGCTTCGACGAGTTGCTCGTCAGCAGCAGGATCAGGACGACGAGGACGACCACGCCCACGACCAGGACCAGCAGGCGCTGCTGCCCGGCGCGGCGGCGTTGCGTGCGCTCGCGCGCGCGACGTTGTGCGAGCTCGGAGGCCGAGTGGACCTGTTCGCCGAGGTCCCCCAGCAGATCCTCCGACGGCTCCACCGGCGGCAGTTCCTCGAACAGCTCGCCGGTCGGCGCGTCAACGGACGCATACTCGTCCGGGTGCTCCTCGTGCGGATCGTGGCGCTCGTGCGGGTCGCGGGGATCGTGCGGCGGCTCATCGTGCGAGGACTCGTGCGGGTCGTGCCGCGGGTCGTGCCGCGTCTGCCCTCGCGGAACGGGTCGCCCGCGGGCTCGCGCGCCTCGTCGAAGCGGTGGTCGGCGGGCTCGTCGAACAGGTTCCCGGAGGGCTCGTCAGGTTCCGGCGGATCGCCGAACACCTCGCCCGTGGGCTCCTCGTGCGGCTCGTCGGGCGGCTCTCCGAACAGGCCTTCGGGCGGCTCTTCCGGCGGCTCCACCATCAGCCGAGTACCCGCTCCCCGTGTTCGTGGCACATGACACCAAACAGTGTTACGGATCCTGCGCCACGGAGCGGAGCGGAAAGAATCGTTGCAGGGGCGCGGATGCGGGAATACCGTCCCGAAGGAGGGCGATCGAACCGAGCGCAGAGGCGTCCGACGAACCGGCTCGACATCGGGATACGACGCTGCAACACTGCCGGTCGCCCGGTGGTGGCCGAACGGCGAGCCCCGAAACGCCGAGTGAGCAGGAGGCAGGATGGACGACAGCGAGGTGCAGGACCACATCGAGGCGCTCGTCGCCGAGGAGCATGAGCTCTACGGTGCAGCCGAGCGTGAGGGCGGCCACACCATCGAGGAGCGCTCCCGCCTCGAGGAGATTCGCGTCGCGCTGGACCGCTACTGGGACCTCCTGCGCCAGCGCCGCGCCCACGAGGAGTTCGATCTCGACCCCGACGAGGCGAGCATCCGCCCGTCGCACACGGTCGAGCGCTACGAGCAGTAGCGCCGGCTGACGCCGGCGGCGTCACCGGCGACGGCTGACCGACTCCGCTTTGTCGCGAGGCTCGCTGGCCGGCCGCGCTCAGCCGAGGTGAAGCGCGTGGCGGACGAGGCGATGCCAGGCGGCGACGTGCCGGCGCTTCTGGGCGCGGATGTAGGCGATGTGCCGACGCTTCTGGGCGCGAATGTCGGCGAGGTTTGTGGTGATTCTCATAGCAGCTCCTTGGTCGGCTCGGGCAACTGCGAGCGTAGACCCATGCGCGGCCGCGCACATCAGCATTGCGTCGCAGGTCGATGCGCATTTGTACTTGCGTCCGGCGCCGGCAGGCTGCCGCCTCGATGCAAGGACGTGATACGGCGCGGGTGTTCAGACAGCGCACCCGCCCGTGAGCGATGGCGCTGGTGGATCAGTCCTCGCCCTCGTAGTCGTCGTCGGTGCGGAGGTTGCGGCGCATGGCTACCCCGAACCACCCGCGGCCCTGGCCGGCGACGCGGAACCCTGTCCGCGTGTAGAGCCGCGCCGCGGGATTGCGAAGGTGAACGTTCAGCGCAACCGCGTCGAACTGCTCGGAGGCCTTGCTCGCGAGCGCCTCAATCAATCCCGCTCCGAGACCGCCGCCGCGGGCATCCTCGACGACGGCGACAATCATCTCGGGAAGAGGCGTTCCGTCGGCGTCGAGCAGGAGCGGCGGCTCATGCCAATGCCACCATGCAGCTCCCAGGAGCCGCCCGGTCTCGTCGGCTGCAATGACTGCAGCGTCGAGCGACGGCGGTAGGACCGCGAGAACGACCGGGGCATCAGCGTCAGGAAGAGGACGGTCCTCGATAGTGCTCGCCTGGCGCGCCATCTCTGCAATGAATGCTTCGTCTCCGGCGCGTGCTTGTCGGTAGCTCATGAATCTTGATGCTGCCACGCCGACAGCAGTGCAGCCGGTCTCGCTTAGCTCCCACCACGGCTCATCGGCACGTCGAGTGCGAACATACGTTCGTATGATCGCATGCGTCCTCATCCCCCGCTTCGAGCTCGTGGTCGCCGCCGGAGGACTGGAGGCGCTGGCCGGTCGTGCGGTCGCGATCGCCCCGGAAAACGGCTCCGGAGCGATCGGCGAGACCTCGGGCGCCGCCCAGGCCTTCGGCGTGCGCAGCGGGATGGCGCTCGGCGAGGCGCTCGCACGCTGCCCCACGCTCGAGCTGCTCGGTGCGGACCCGGTCGCCGTCGCCGCCGCCTGGGAGCGCACCCTGAAAACGCTGGAGAGCATCGGAGCCGGCGTCGAACCCGCGCGCCCCGGTCTTGCGTGCTTCTCACTCGACGGCTTGCGTGGGCTGCACGGAGGCAGCGACGAGCTGGTGCTTGCGGCCGCGCGGCGCGCGCTGGACCGGCCGGCCCGCCTGGCAGCGGCGCCGACCCGCTTCTGTGCGCTGGCGGCCGCGCTGGCGACCCGTCCTCGACGCACGCTGATCATCCGCGAGGAGGCCCGCGCGCATCTGGCGCCGCTGCCGGTGGCGCTGCTGCGCTCGCGTGATCGCACCGCGCCGCTGGTGGACTCCCTCGAGCGGCTCGGGGTGGCGACGCTGGGCGAGCTTGCGGCGTTTCCGCGTGACTCGCTCGCCGATCGCTTCGGCGCAGCGGGCCTGGAGGCGCACCGGCTCGCCTGCGGCGAGGACGATCCGCCACGCCCGCGACGAATCGAGGCTTCGCTGCATGAGTCGCTGGAGCTTCCCGAGGCGAGCGGCGGGCCGGCCTTGGAGCGCGCGCTCACGGTGCTGATCGACCGGCTGCTGGCACGGCCGGAGCGTCGCGGGCGCACGCTGCGGGCGGCGACGCTCGGCGCCCGCCTGATCGACGGCGGCAGCTGGCGCAGCGCCGTCACCTTCCGTGAGGCGCTCGCCCAGCCGGAGCGCATGCGGCTTGCGCTTGCCCCGCGCCTCGCCGCGCTGCCCTCCCCCGCCAGCGCGCTGTCGCTCGTCGCCGAGCGCTTCGGGCCGCCGGCCGGCGAGCAGCGGGGATTGCTGGACCAAGCCGGCGAGCACCGCCGCGCGCTGCTTCGCGAGGCGATCCAGCAGATGCGCAGCGCGGCCGGAGCCGATGCGGCGTTGCGTGTTCACTGTCTCGAGCTTGACTCGCGCGTCCCCGAGCGGCGCGTGATGCTCACCCCCTTCGAATCGTGAGCGGACCGCGCCGCCTCTCCATGCCGCGCGCCGCGCGGGTGCGAGCCGCCCCGGATGGAGCGCCGCTGGCGGTCGACGGACAGGCCGTGGAGCATGTGCGCGAGTCCTGGCTGGTCGAGGACCGCTGGTGGACCGGACAGCCGCTTCGTCGCCGTTACTGGGAGCTCGTCAGCGAGTCCGGGCGCGATCTCGTCGTCTTCCACGACCTAACCGACGGCCACTGGTTCCGCCAGCGATGAACGCTCAGGGCACGAGCGATGACCTACACAGAGCTGCACTGTCACTCCGCCTATTCGTTCCTCGACGGCGCCTCGCTGCCCGAGGAGCTCGCCGCCAGCGCGCTCGAGCTTGGCCACCGGACGCTCGCGCTGACCGACCACGACGGCGTCTACGGCTCGATGGAGTTCGCTCACGCCGCCCGCGGGCTCGGCATGCGCCCGATCCATGGCGCCGAGCTGACCCTCGCGGGCCCCGGCAGTCGCCATCTGACGCTGCTGGTCGCCTCCGAGCGCGGCTGGCGCAACCTCTGCCGCCTGCTGACGCTCGCCCACGCCCGCACGCGTGAGCGCCCGCGCGATCCGACCCCGCCGGCCGTCTCACTCGAAGCGGTCTGCGCGCACGCCGAGGGGCTCGTCTGCCTGACCGGCTGTGCGCAGCTCGGCGTGCACGACGAGCCGGGCGTGCGGCAGCTGCGCGACGCCTTCGGCGTCGAGCGCCTGCGGGTCGAGCTGCAGCGGCCGTTCCTCGCCGGTGATCGCGCCCGCAACGGCGCGCTCGCCGCGCTCGCCGCGCGCCTGGAGCTGCGCTGCGTGGCGAGCGGCAACGTTCACGCCCACGCCGCCGTGCGCGTCCCGCTCCAGGACGCCTTCGTCGCGCTGCGCAATCACCTCACGCTGGAGTCGAGCGAGCCGCTGCGACGCCCCAACGGCTCGCACGTGCTCGCCTCCCCCGCGGCGATGGCGGCTCGCTTCAGCGACCATCCGCAGGCGGTCGCCGAGAGCGCCGCGCTCGCCGAGCAGCTGGACTTCGACCTCACCGGCGATCTCGGCTACCGCTACCCCGGCGTCGAGGATCCAGCGGCCCAGCGACGGCTGGCCGAGCTGTGCACGGAGCGACTGCGCGAGCGCTACGCGGGCGTGAGCCTGCGCGAAGCCCGAGCCCGCCTCGAGCAGGAGCTGGCCGTGATCGAGACGCTCTCGCTGGCCGGCTTCTTCCTGTTGCACCACGAGATCCTCGAGCTCTCGCGCGAAGTCGCCGTGGAGGTTCGCGGCGCCGACTCGGCGCGCGCGCTGCTGCCGCCCGGCCGCGGGCGCGGCTCCTCGGTCTCCTCGATCGTCTGCTACCTGACAGGGCTGTCGCACATCGACCCGCTCGCCGGCGGGCTGGCGATGGGGCGCTTCCTCAACCCAGAGCTGACCTCGCTGCCGGACATCGACATCGACTTCCCGCGCGATGTGCGAGAGGTCCTGATCCGTCGCGTCCACGAACGCTACGGCCACGACCGTGCGGCGCTCGTCGCGACCTTTCCGAGCTTTCGCGCGCGCGGTGCGATCCGCGAGCTGGGCAAGGCGCTCGGCCTGCCCCCGGGCGAGATCGAGCGCGTCGCACGCGGCGCAGACGGATTCGGCCACGTGGTCGAGCGCGACCTGACGAGCGCCCTGGGTACGCGCGCACACGGTGGACGCTGGGTCTGGCTGGCGCGACTGGCGCAGGAGGCGCTCGGCTTGCCGCGCCACATCTCCCAGCATCCGGGCGGGATGATCGTCTCCACCCGGCCGCTGATCGACTGCTGCCCGGTGCTGCCGGCCGCGATGGAGGGCCGCCAGTTGGTGCAGTGGGACAAGGACTCATGCGCCGACGCGGGCTTCCTGAAGATCGACCTGCTCGGGCTGGGGATGCTCTCCGCGGTGGAGCGGGCCGTCGAGTTGATCGCCCGCACTCGTGGAGAGCGGATCGACCTCTCGCGAATCCCGTTCGACGACCGCGCGACCTTCGCCGCGATCGCCGCGGCCGAGACGACCGGCGTGTTCCAGATCGAGAGCCGCGCCCAGATGCAGTCGCTGCGACGCACCCGTCCCGAGAACCTCGCGGAGCTGGCGGTGCAGGTCGCGATCATCCGCCCCGGTCCGATCCAGGGCGGAGCGGTCAACCCCTACATCGAGCGTCGCCAGCGCCTGCGCGAGGACCCGGCCTATGAGCCGCCGAGCCTCCACCCCTCGCTTGCCGGCGTGCTGCGCGAGACGCTCGGCACGATCATCTTCCAGGATCAGGTGCTCGAGGTCGCGCAGGCGTTCGCCGGCTTCGGCCCGGGCGAGGCCGACGGGCTGCGCCGTGCGATGAGCCGCAAGCGCGCGAGCGTCGCGATCGAGCGCTACCGCCTCCGCTTCATCGAGGGTGCCGCGGCCCACGTCGGCGCGCCGGAGACGCTCGCACAGCGGGTCTGGGAGATGGTCGCCGGGTTCGCCGGCTTCGGCTTCCCCAAGGCCCACAGCGCCGCGTTCGGGCTGCTCGCCTACCAGTCGACCTGGCTGCGCGTCCACTACGGCCCCGAGTTCCTCTGCGCGCTGCTCAACGAGCAGCCGATGGGCTTCTACCCGCCCGACAGTCTCGCCCACGAGGCGCAGCGGCGCGGGATACCGCTGCGCGCCGTCGACGTCAACGCCTCGCTCGCGGAGTGCTCGATGGAGCCGGGAGGGATCGTGCGAATCGGGCTCGGCTACGTGCGGGGCGTGCACGCCGAGGAGGTCGCGGCGCTCGTCTGCGCGCGTGAGGAGGGTGGTCCGTTTGGCACCGTCGCCGAGCTGGCGGCGCGCGTCCCGGCGGCGCGCCGTTCGCTCGAGCAGCTCGCCTGGTCGGGCGCCTGCGATGCGCTGGCCGGCGAACGGCGCCGCGCGCTGTGGGATCTCGGCGTCGCGACTCCGGGCCGCCGTGTCCCCGGCGGCACCCAGCTCGCGCTCGCGCTCGACGGCGGACCAACCCCGCAGCTGGCCGGCCTCAGCCGCTGGGAGGTCCTGCTCGCCGATTACGCCACCAGCGGAGTCACGCTGGGCGATCACGCGCTGGCGATCCTGCGCCCGCGCCTCGAGGGCGTCGCCACGAGCGCGCAGCTGACCGAGATCCGCCACGGCGCGCCGGTCACGGTCGCCGGCCTGGTCGTCGCCCGCCAGCGCCCGGAGACAGCGAGCGGAGTGGTCTTCATGTTGCTGGAGGACGAGTTTGGCCCAGTCAACCTGATCGTTCCTCCCGCCATCTACGAGCGCCGCCGCCATCTCGTTCGCGCCGAGCCGCTGATCCTTGCCCACGGTCGCCTCGAACGACCTCCGGCCGGCGGCGGCACGATCAACGTGCTGGTGCGCGAGCTGCGCACGCTCGATGAAGAACTCGCGGGCGTCGCGGTGGCTGCGGTCGCGCAGTTGCCAGCGCGCGAGGCGCACTCCCCGACGGTTGCGGAACCCGCGCCCAGCGAGCGCAAGGTCGCGGCCGCCGGATTTCGCGCCGTGGCGCCGCCCGTCCAGAGCTTCGGCGGCGGGCGGCGGCGTTGAGCAAAGCGGCGGGCCGCATCCCGCGCCGGTGAGTGCGCGATGATCCGCCCGCTTGTCCGCGGCCCCTCACCCCGCCTGAAATGCCGAAGCGCGTCGAAGCCTCGACGGCCAGGATCGCCGTCGTCACCGGCGTCAGCCGCCGGGCCGGGATCGGCTTCGCGATCGCCCAGCGGCTGCTGGCCGACGGACTGAGCGTGATGATCCACTCGTGGACGGCGCACGACGCCGCGGCGTCGCACGGAGCTGAGCCCGGCGGAATGGCGGCGGTGATCGAGGCGCTCGGTGGCCTCGGGCCGCGCCTCGCTCACCTCGAGGCGGACTTCGAGGACCCCGACGCGCCGCGCCGGGCGGTCGCACTCGCGGCCGAGACCTTCGGGGCGATCGACGTCCTGGTGGCCAATCACGCCCACTCCTCCGCGCAGACGCTGGAGCGCCTGAGCGCCGCGGAGCTCGACCGCGCGTGGGCGATCAACGCCCGTGCCGTCGCACTGCTCGTGCAGGCCTACGGCGCCTGTCATGACGAGACGCGAGCGGACGGGCGCGTCGTCCTGTTCACGTCCGGACAGCACCTCGGGCCGATGGCCGCAGAGCTTCCCTACGCGATCAGCAAGGGCGCGGTGCATCAGATGACCGCGTCCCTGGCCGATGCCCTGGCGGACCGCGCGATCACGGTCAACGCGATCAACCCGGGGCCTGTCGATACGGGCTGGGCCTCCGCCGAGCTCCGGGAGCAGCTCGGCCGTCGCTTTCCCTCCGGTCGGTGGGGCCGCCCCGACGACATCGCTGCGGTCGTCGCGTGGCTTGTTTCGAGAGACGCCGCCTGGGTGACAGGGCAGGTGATCGACGCGGAGGGCGGGTTTCGCCGCTAGCGGTCGCGGATGGCGTTCGCAGCCGCTGGCGTCCTGAACGTCAGGCCGGGCGCCTCGCCCTGTCGGAGACCAGCAGCAACAGCGCCAGCAGGACGAAGTTCATTACGACCGACGAGCCCCCGTAGGCGACGAACGGAAGCGTCACGCCGGTCAGCGGGATCACGGCGGTGACGCCGCCGACGATCACGAATACCTGCATCGCGACGACGAACGACAGGCCGGTCGCCAGCAGCTTGGAGAAGGAGTCGCGAGCGAGCGTCGCGATCTTCAGGCCCCGGGCGATGAACAGCAGGTACGCCACAAGCAGCCCGATCGCGCCCACCAGTCCGACCTCGTTGACGATCACGGCGTAGATCGAGTCGCTCTCCGCGACAGGCAGCAGCCCGATCAGCGATTGACCGAAACCGACGCCCAACAGCCCGCCGTCGGCCTGCGCGAAGAGGCCGTTCGCCAGCTGATAGCTGCCGCCCGGCGCGTTGTAGAGCTTCGCGTTGAACGGGTGCTCCCACGCGCTCACGCGGCTGTGGATGTGCCCCACGTGGGTGCCCAGGTAGTAGGAGCCGATGGCGAAAAGCACGAGCCCCAGGAACGGAAACGAGAAACGGCCGGTCGCCACATACAGAAGCGCGAGGAAGGCGCCGAAGAACATCAGCGAGGTGCCGATCTCGCGCGTCACCAGCAGCATCGCCATCGCCGAGCCCCAGACGAGCAGCAGCGGGCCGAACTGCTTCATCGGCGGGATCGTCAGCCAGAGGATGCGCCGACCCGCCGTGACCAGCACCTGGCGGTTGTCGCGCAGGTAGGAGGCGAGGAACACGACGATCGCGATCTTGCCGAACTCGGACGGCTGAAAGCTGAGGCTGCCGAGGTGAACGGCGAGGTACACGCCGTTGGTCTGGCCGCCGATCACCGGCAGGCGGGGCAGCAGCAGGCTACCGACGCCCGCGATCGCGATCAGGTAGCGGTAGTTCTCGAGGCGCAGGTAGCCGCCGTCGCGCAGCACGACGATCGTGGCGGCGAACAGCACGAG
This sequence comes from uncultured Solirubrobacterales bacterium, assembly GCA_963830975.1. Taxonomy (GTDB): domain Bacteria; phylum Actinomycetota; class Thermoleophilia; order Solirubrobacterales; family Solirubrobacteraceae; genus Palsa-513. Next base: position 947,828 of record CAWHOI010000004.1, on the reverse strand, counting down.
GCCCACGACCAGCCACTGCGCCTGCTGGCGCGCGAGCGTGGGGCTGATCCGGTAGATCTCGACGATCCCGATGCTGGCGAGCGCCGCCGCCAGCGGGAACAGATACGGGTCGGCGTGCGGCAGCGCCCGCCGGATCACCACGTGGCCGGCCAGGCACAGCGCCAGGAACGCGCCACCGTAGGTCAACGAGACCGTGGAGATCGTGTTGCTCGACTGGATGAAGATCGCCGTGAATCCGGCGGTCACGAGCAGCGCCGAGGGCACGAGCCCCAGCAGCTCCCGGTTGCGAGCGCTGAACACGGCCGAAGGTTATTGGTTGGCGGCGCCGGTGCCGGTGGGATCGGTCCGCCGCGCGCCTCAGCGGGCGGCGTCGAGCGCGGCGTTGACCAGCGCGTCGGCCTGGGCGTTCTGGGCCCGAGGGACGGAGCGAATCGACCAGCGCTCGAACCCGCGCAACGCCGTGACCGCCTCGAGGTAGAGCGGGCGCATGTCAGGGTGCTTGACCTTGTAGGCGCCGGTCAGCTGCTTGGAGATCAGCTCGGAGTCGTTGATCAGCTCGACCTCGGTCGCGCCGAGCTCGCGTGCCCGTCGCAGGCCGAGCAGCAGCCCGCGGTACTCGGCGACGTTGTTGGTGGCCACTCCGAGCAGCTCGCTCGCCTGCGCAAGCAGTTCGCCGTCTGGCGCCGTCAGCACAGCCGCACCGGCGGCCGGCCCCGGGTTGCCTCGAGAGCCGCCGTCGACGTGGACGACGATCTTCACGCGGCGCTGGTCAGCGATCCTTCGCCGTGCAGCGCGGCGAAGTCGCCACCGGCGCGCCGGCGGCGGCGATCGCGCAGCTCGCGCCGATGAGCCTGCTCGGCGTCGGCGTCGGCGCCGCGGCTGCGGCGCTCGCCTTGGCGACGGTCCACGATGACCGTGACGTCGGGCTCATCCGCATAGTGGGCCTTCAGCTGTTCGAGCAGATCGGCCTCGAGCTCGCGGGGGACTACTGAGTAAATCATGCCCGCCAGCTTACACTGCGAGCGCCAGGCGACCATCCGGGTCGGCCGCGGCGTTTGCTTCCGCGAGATCGCCCTCGAGCTCGGTCAGCTCATATCCCTGGGCACGCCGGTGGACGATGTCGCCCTCCAGATCGGCGTCGAAGCGATACCAGCAAAGCTCCCAGGCAACCAACATCTCGACGACGACCTCGTTGTGGACCGGCCCCACGTGCACGTAGGGAGCGCCGAGCGAGCGGATCACGCCGGCGATCGTCTTGCGATGTTCGCTGGCGTTGAAAAGCGCCACGGCGCGGGCGAGCTGGCCCCGCTGGTCGGCCGGCAGCGCGCGAACGTGACGCTCGGGAGCCGCTGCCTCGAGCCGCTCGGTGGAACCGTGGGCGTCCTCGAGCCTGGCGCGCAGTCGCCCGACCAGCGAGCGCGCCCGCACGGTGCGCGTCTGCGCCGCGTCGCCGATCTGCACGCCCTCGCGCACCCAGCCCTCGCCGAGCGCGCGGACCGTGCAGAGCTCGCAAACGGTGTGCATCTCCAGGCCGTTGCGAAACGCGGACGGGTGCTCGCCGCGCAGCAACGATCGCCCGCAGATCTCGCACGTGACCGGCTGGTGGCTGGTTTGCAGCTGGCGCGTCGCCATCGCGCCCACCTTAGCGCAGCATGCTCGACGCGAAGCGGCGACCGTCGCTCAGGCGTGCGCGGGCTCCTTGGCGGCAGCTTCGAGCAGCTTCGTGACGAGGTGTCCGGGCACCTCCTCGTAGCGAACGAACTCCATCGTGTAGTCGCCCTGGCCGCCGGTGATCGATCGCAGGTCCGGCGCGTAGCCGAGCATCTCCGCCATCGGCACCTCGGCCTTGATCTCCGTCACGGCGCCGTTCGGTTCCATTCCCTGAGGCCGGCCGCGCCGCGAGTTCAGATCGCCGATCACGTCGCCCACGGTGTCCTCGGGAACCGACAGCGTGACGAGCATGATCGGCTCGAGCAGCACGGGGCTGGCGTGTTCGAGCGCCTGCTTCATCGCCATCGAACCCGCCAGCTTGAACGCGAGCTCCGAGGAATCGACGGTGTGGAAGGAGCCGTCGAAAAGCGTCACGCGCACATCCTTGACCGGATATCCGGCCAGCACGCCGTGCTCCATCGCCTCGCGCACGCCCTTCTCCACTGCGGGGATGAACGAGCCCGGGATCGCCCCGCCCTTGATGCGGTCGATGAACTCGAAGCCCGCACCCGGATCGAGCGGCTCGATCTCGATGTGGCAGTCGCCGAACTGGCCGCGCCCGCCGGACTGCTTCTTGTGGCGCCCGTGCGCCTTCGCGCCGGCGCGGATCGTCTCCTGGTAGGGAACCCGCGGCGGCTTCAACGTGACCTCCGCGCCGAAGCGCGACCGCAGGCGGTCGACGATCACCTCGACGTGGATCTGCGAGAGCCCGGCGACGATCTGCTCGCCGGTCTGGGCGTCGCGGTGCAGGTCGATGGTCGGATCCTCCTCCTGCAGGCGGCGCAGCGAGGTGAACACCTTGTCCTCGTCGCCCTTCGTCTTCGGCTCGATCGCGAAAGCCATGACGGGTGAGGGCAGGCGCTCGGCGGGCATGCGGATCGGCTGCTCGCGGGCCGCAAGCCAATCTCCGGCGCGGGTGTCCTTCAGCTTTGCCACACCACCGATGTCGCCCGGTCCGAAGGAGTCGGCGGTCGTCGTGCCCTTGCCGGCGAAGACGATCAGCTGGCCGATGCGCTCCTTGGAGTGCGACCGCGTGTTGGCGACCTGCGTGTCGTGCGCCATCGTGCCCTGGAAGACGCGCAGCAGGTTTATGCGACCGGCGAACGGGTCGGCGCGGGTCTTGAAGACGTAGGCGAACATCTCGCGATCCCCGCGCGGCTCGAGCGTCACCTCGTCGGTTACGAAGGCGCCGTGCTCGACCGGCGACGGAAGGTCTTCGACGATTGCCTCGAGCAGGCGATTGGTGCCCAGGTTGCGAGTCGCGATGCCGCAGACGACCGGGAAGATCGAGCCATGGTTGGTCCCGCGCTTGAGCGCGTCGACGATCTCCTCGTGCGAGATGTCGGCGCCCTCGAGGTAGCGCTCCATCAGCTCGTCAGAGACCTCGCAGACCTCGTCGAGCAGCTTCTCACGGTATTCCTGCGCCCGCGCGATCTCCTGCTCGGGAATCTCGATCTCGGTGGCACTGCCCCGTCCTGCGCCGTCGTAGCGATAGGCGCGCATGTCGACGAGATCGATCACGCCGCTGCACGCATGCTCGCTGCCGATCGGGATCTCGGTCGCCACGACGTGCGGGCCGAAGGCGGCCTTGAGCGTGTCGAGGGTGCGGTAGAAGTCTGCGCGTTCGCGGTCGAGCATGTTGACGAACAGCATTCGCGCGATGTCGCGCTCGGCCGCGACGTTCCACAGCCGTCGGGTCGTGACCTCGGCGCCCATCACGGCGTTGATCACGAAGACGGCTGACTCGCACACGCGCAGGGCGCCCACCGCGTCGGCGATGAAGCTCGGCTCCCCGGGCGTGTCGAGGAGGTTGATCTTGCGTCCCGCCCACTCGAACGAGCTCAGCGTCATGGAGATCGACATCTGGCGAGCCTGTTCATCGGCCTCGATGTCGGAGGCGGTCGTACCGTCGACGACAGACCCGAGCCGTGTGAGCACACCGGCCTCGAACAGCAGGGCCTCGTGCAACGAGGTCTTGCCGGCGCCGCGGTGGCCGACGAGGGCCACATTCCGAATGGCTTCCGCGCTGTACGCCATGCGAACTCTCCTCTCCTTCGGGGAGCTCAACATACCGCGAACGCGCCGGTCTGGACCGACGGGATCAGCGCGCGGCGCTGAGGTGCGAGCGCAGCCCGAGCACGGCCTTGGTGTGCAGCTGGGAGACCCTCGACTCGGTGACGCGCAACACCTCGCCGATCTCGCGCAGGGTCAGGTTCTCGTAGTAGTAGAGCGCGATCACGAGCTTCTCCCGTTCCGGCAGGCGCTCGAGCGCCTCGGCTATCCGGTCGCGAAGCTCGTTCTGCTCGACGATCCGCTCCGGGTTGGGCGCGTTCGCGTCACTCAGCGTGTCGAGCAGAGACATGCTGTCGCCGCCGGAGTCCGAAGGACTCCATAACTCGTCGAGCGCCCGGATCGACGAGTTGGCGATCTGCAGCAGCGCGGTTCGGAACTCCTCGACACTCATCTCCAGCTCGCCGGCCAGCTCCTCCTCGGTCGGAACGCGCTGCAGCTTCGCCTCGAGCTTGAGGTTCGCGCGCTCGATCTGTCGCGCACGCGCGCGCACAGAACGCGGCACCCAGTCGAGCGCACGCAGCTCGTCGAGGATCGCTCCCTTGATGCGGGTGATCGCGTAGGTCTCGAAGCGGATCTCGCGGCTGAGATCGAAGCGCTCGATCGCGGCGATCAGGCCGCCGAGGCCGTAGGAGATCAGGTCGGCTTCGTCGACATGCGCGGGCAGGCCCGCGCCCATGCGGCCGGCGACGTATTTGACCAGCGGCGAATACGCGACGACCAGCCGGTCGCGCGCCTTCTGGTCGTTCGAGGTCTTGTAGCGCCGCCACAGGTCACGGAGCTCGACCGCTTTTACGTTCGTCTGCACCAGGACTCCCGGATCCAGCTGCCCGAGCCAGCTACGCTCGCGGATGACTGCTTGCGTAGGCGCGCCTCAGTCGCGCAGACTCTACTTGAGTGTAGACCTGAGTAGTGGAGATGCTCGAATGCCCGAGCAGCTCTTGGATCGCGCGTAGATCGGCGCCGCCGTTGAGAAGGTGGGTGGCGAAGGAGTGCCGGAGGGCGTGCGGATGCACCGCACCCCCCAGACCGGCCCGCGTGGACCAGACTCGCAGGCGCCGGCGCACATCCGAGGTGGACAGCGGCAGCCCGGACTTCGACAGCAGCAGCGCACGCTGCCCGTCGTGCGCCAGCGCCGGGCGCGCCCGCTCCAGATAGCGCTGCAGAGCGCGCAGCGCCGGCTCGCCAACCGGCACGAGCCGTGTCTTCGAGCCCTTTCCCTCGATCCTCACGTGCTCCTCGTCGAAGTTCACCGAGTCCAGCGTGAGAGTCACGAGCTCCTCGGCGCGCAGACCGGAGGCGTAGGCCAGCTCGAGCATCGCTCGATCGCGCAACTCCAGCGGCGTGGTGGCGGGGATCGAATCGAGCAGCCGAGCGAGATCCTCCGGACCCAGCACGTGAGGCAGCGAGCGCGGACGCTTCGGCAGCGTCAGCAGCTCGGCCGGATTCGACGCAACCTGACCGTGCTCGCGAAGCATTCGGTAGAACGAACGCAGCGAGGCCACGTTGCGTGCCAGCGAGGTCGCGCTCAATCCGCCTTGGGAAAGTGCCGCCGCGTAGCGGCGCAGACCGCGTGCATCGACCGCGGCGGGCTCGAGCTCGCGCGCGACGCACCACTGAGCGAAGCGAGCGAGGTCCCCGCCGTAGGCTCGCCGGGTCTTCTCCGCCGCGGCCCGCAGGCGCAGTTCGGCGTCGAACTCGCGCAGCACGTCGCGCCAGTGGGTCTCGAGCTCGCTTTCGGTCTCGGTCTCTGTCGCCGGCGTCGTCACGATTGTGCGTTGTTCGCCGGTGGCACCCGGCGACCTTCCCCCGCCGGGCTGCGCCCGCGGGCGCCCGTCCAGCGGCTTTGACGACGCATCCAGGCTAGTAAGTCCCACACCCCGGGGTCAAAACGGATGCGACGAAGTTGACGTGGGTCGTGCCGCTCGCTCGAACGCTGACCGCTTTCTCGTAGTCGCAAGTGACTGGCGCCGAAGGCCTGGTCAGCTGGAGCTCGTACTGGCCTGGCGGGAGATCGAAGCGGAATCGATCATCGCGCGGCGGCACGAACTCGCTTGCAACCCGTACGCGGCTGGCATCGAATACGCGGACAACGACGCCGAAATGACGGCCGTCAAAGGCGATCGTGCCAACTACCGACCCCGTCGTCGCGCTCCCGGCTGGGGTGCCCCCGCACCCCGCCGCGAGCACGCCTATCACCACGGCACCAATGACGATGCCTATTGCGGCCCTACGCACGTCGTTGAATGGTCCTCACCGGGGCCGAGGCCCGTGAGTGCCGGGACGCCCCTCTGAATTCCGAAATTGACAAGTTCTCGCGTTCGGGCACCGGCCCGGCGCGGCGCCTCAGATCGTGATCGCGCCGTCGGAGGCGCTCGAAACGACGCGCGCGTACTTCTTGAGCACGCCGGTGAGGTCCGCATTGGGCGGGATCTCGTATTCCGCGACCCGGGCTGCGATCTGCTCGTCGCTGAGGGCAACGTCCAGGCGGCGCCGGTCGACGTCGAAGGTGATCTCGTCGCCGTCCCGCACGGCCGCGATCGGTCCGCCACGTACCGCCTCTGGCGCCACATGGCCCGCCATCAACCCGTGCGTGGCGCCGGAGAAGCGTCCGTCGGTCAGCAGTGCGACATGCTCGCCCAGCCCGGCGCCAGTGAGCGCGGCGGTCACGGCGAGCATCTCGCGCATCCCGGGTCCGCCGGCCGGACCCTCGTTGCGGATCACGACCACGTCGCCGGCGGAGATCCGGTTGTGCGTGACGGCGACCATGGCGGCCTCCTCGCCTTCGAACACCCGCGCGGGCCCGCGGTGGTGGCGGCGCTCGTGACCCGCCAGCTTCACCACGCAGCCTTCGGGCGCAAGGTTGCCGCGCAGGATGGCGAGCCCGCCGGTCGCCTTCAGCGGGTCGGCGAGCGTCCGGATCACCTCCTGGCCGGGCGTCTCGCGCGCCCCCGCGGCGATCTCACCGATCGTCTGCCCGGTCACGGTCGGCGCATCCTCGTGCAGCAGACCGGCCTCGGCCAACCGGCGGGCGAGCACCGCGACGCCGCCGGCGCGGTAGAGATCGAGGGCGACGAAGCGCCCGCCGGGCTTGAGGTCGCAGATCAGCGGCGTGCGCTCGCTGATCGCGTCGAAGTCGTCGATCTCGAGCTCGACGCCGGCTTCGCGCGCGAGCGCGAGCAGATGCAGCACGCCGTTGGTGGAGCCGCCGCTGGCGGCGATGGCGGTGATCGCGTTCTCGATGCCCTTGCGCGTGATCAGCGCGCTCGGGCGCAGCCCGCGACGCAGGACATCCACGACGAGCGCGCCGGCTGCGCGCGCGACATCCGGTTTGGTGGGTTCCTGAGCCGGCATCAGCGAATCGCCGATCGGTGAGATGCCCAGCATCTCGAACGCCATCGCCATCGTGTTGGCGGTGAACTGACCGCCGCAGGCGCCGGCGCCAGGTGAGGCGGCGGCCTCCAGCTCGGCGAGCTCGGCGTCGGTCATGCTGCCGGCGGCGTGAGCGCCGACCGCCTCGAAGACGTCCTGGATCGTCACGTCGTGGCCACGGAAGCGTCCGGGTGGAATCGAGCCGCCGTAGAGCATCACGGCCGGCACGTCGAGGCGGGCGAGCGCCATCACCGTGCCGGGGATCGTCTTGTCGCAGCCGGACAGGGCGATCACCGCGTCGAAGTAGTGGCCGCGCCCGACGAGCTCGATCGAGTCGGCGATCACCTCGCGCGAGACGAGCGAGGTCTTCATTCCGGCGGTCCCCATCGTGATCCCGTCCGAGATCGCGATCGTGTTCAGCTCCATCGGGGTGCCGCCGGCCTCGCGGATGCCGTCCTTGACCTGCGCCGCCAGAGCGCGCAGGTGGAAGTTGCACGGCATCGTCTCGATCCAGGTCGACGCCACGGCGATGAGCGGCTTTGCAAGCGCCTCGTCGTCGTAGCCGATCCCCTTCAGGTAGGCCCGCGCGGCTGCTCGCTCCGGCCCGTCGGTGAGCTGTCGGCTGCGATGCTTGAGGTCGAATCCGTTGGCGTCGCTCACGGGGCGGGAAGACTACCGGCGGCGCGCCGGCGCTCGCGTTCACGCTCCCAGCGCTCGAGCGCGCCGATGTCCGTGCGAATCGCGTCCGGGTCGTGTTGGCGTCCCGCCAGGTGGAGGTTGGCGTTCTCGATCAGCCGCCTCTCGTCTGCGGTCAGCGCCATCCACTTCGCCAGCACGTCATCGGAGGGCGGCAGGCGGGCGCTCCCGTAGGGCCGCTCGCCGTCGGGGAAGTCCACGCAATACTCGCTCAGCAGGCGCCGGCTGCGCGGAACGTAGGCGACGATCGGCTTGTGCGGGTAGATCAGGTAGGCGTACGGAGCGACGCCGTGGCCCGCTCCGGTCCCCGAGCCGTCGCTTCCCCAGACGCGCAGGAAGCCGAGATCGCGATACATCTCCCAGTCGTCCTCCTCGATGCACGAGCGCAGCAGCTCGCGCGCGCGGTGCTCGGCGCGCCGTTCCCGTCCCGGGTCGTAATCGGCGACGTCCTCGCCGCGGCCGGACGCGAGACGCCGCTGCCACTGCACAAGCAGAGGCTTGAGCGACGACGCTCCGACGTCCCAGGCGAGCACCGTTGCGACCACCGCGCAGACGACGAGCGCCACCAGCACGATCGCGCCTCAGCAGCCGCCGGCAGCCCGCGGAAAGAAGATCACGCGCTCGGCGTCGCGCGGAACCTCGTCGAAGTCGCGCACCAGCTCGGCCTGGCGGCGGCCGTCGGGCGCGACGACCGGGACGGCCGCCCACATCCCCTGATCGAGCTGTTCGCGGAAGGCCGCGATCAGCTCGCGCTCCTGCTCGGCGATCTCCACGTCACCCTCGGCGACGAGCACCTCTCCATGCCCGGGCTTCATCCGGAGCAGTCGCATCGCGCGATTATCGCAAACACCGCAACCACCGCGAATCGGTCTGCACTCCGGCCCCGGGGTGGGCCGCGGCGGACTGCGGGTCGCGCCTGCGCCTGCGCCCCGCCGGCCGCTCATCCTGCCGCGGCCCGAAGGCCCCGGCCGCCGCTTCGGGGGCGCTCGGCAGCGAGCAGCGTGGCGACCTCCGCGAGGCTCGCCGCGCCGACGACCGGCAGCGCGCCGACCTTCCGGGCCTCCTGCACGTCGGCCCGCGCCACGACGATCCCACCGAGCTCGGCGCGGCCGGCCGCTTCGGCGGCGGCTGCGGCAGATCGGCACCCGCGCAGATCGCCGCCCAGCCCGAGCTCCGCGAACAGCCCGACCCGCGCGAGCCGCTGCGGATCGACCTCCTCCTGCACGGCGAGCACGCAGCAGGCGAGCACCAGATCGAACCCGGGGCCGCATTTCGGAGCAGGCGCCGGTGCCAGGTTCGCCGTCAGCCGCCTGCGCGGAAACGCAAAGCCGCTGTTGAGCACCGCCGCCTGCACGCGCTCGCGGGCGTCGCGCGCGGCGCCGCCGGTGAGCCCGATCACCGAGAACCCCGGCAGGCCGCCGCGCGTGTCGAGCTCGACGTGCACGTGCTCGGCGAGCTCGCGGTTGATCGCGAAGCCATGGGCGTGGACCAGCATCAGGTGATCACAGCAGGCGACGGGGTAGGAACTGCGCGCCCGAGAACCTCGCGTCGCACACCCCACGATCGCCCGGCGCACGCTTCACGGTCCCGTCTCGGTTTCGTCGCACTTCTTCATCAAACGAGGTGGCCGCGGCGGTTACGGTCGCGAGGTGGCGGAAACCGCGCGGCAGATCCTGGGGCGCCTTGGCGAGCGTCTCGCGCTCGAGCACTACGAGCGCCTGGGCTTTCGCCTGCTGGAGCGCAACTACCGCACGCGCGCCGGCGAGATCGACCTCGTCGTGATCGACCGCACACGAACGGTGTTCGTCGAGGTCAAGACGCGCACCGCCGGCGGCCTGGATCCGCTGCTCTCGCTGACGGTGCTCAAGCGGCGCCGGATGCGCGCCCTGGCTGCCGCGTGGCTGGCCGATCGACCCGGACCGCCCCCGCACGGACGAGCTTCGCATCGACGCCGTCGCGATCGTCGTCGACCCGCGCGGCGCGCTCGTGTCGCTGGAGCAGTTCGAGGACGTCGCGTGAGGCCAGGACGTGGCCGCAGCCCGCCCGCTTGCTCCGACTCCTCACGCGCAGCCGGCTCGCTCGGGGCTCCGACGCGGCTGCGCTGGACGGGTGTTCGAGCTGCGTTTGCAGACCGCTCAGTGGCGGGCATACTCACTTCGGGCAGTGCGCCGAATCAGCGGCTCGGGCGCGCCGGGGACGCGGCCGCGTGTCGGGGGACGCTTTCTGAACGTTCAGTGCGACTCAGAAGGGCGACTCCGACGATGGTTGAGCAGCGCTTCGCAACGACCGATCGAAGCAGGACGATCGAAGCCGCTCCGGGCGACCTCGAGGCGCTGCGCGTCGCGATGTACCCCGTTGGCCACCTCGATCGCTGCGAGGAGGTGGTAGCGGCCGCCGTGCAGGGGCGGATCGTGGCCGACGATTTCGTGATCTGGGTGCTGCGCAAGGCCCGCAACACGCTGATCGCCGAGATGCGCGAGCAACGGCTCGAGTGGAGCGCACACGAGCTCGGCCAGGCTACGCGCCGGCTGGCCGCCTACGACGGCCTGCTGTGGCACGTCGTCGAGGCGGCGCGAGCCTGAGTCGTCCACGGGCGAGGCCGGGGCGCCATTCGGCAGAGCCCCGGTCAGGTCGGCGTGTCGGGCTTGATCGCGATGCCAAGCGCCGCGGCCAACGCCCCAGCCGAGCCGACGACGTCCGGCCAGCCCATTGTCAGCCCGCGCAGCGACTCCACTCCGACGACGCCCTCGAGCGTCGAGCCGATCATCGTGCAATCCGCGAGGCTGGCGCCGCGAAAGTCCGCGCCGGCGAGCTCGCAGCCGATGAATGCGACCGCTTGGAGGGTCGCGTCGAGAAACGACGCCTCGCGCAGGATCACACGCTCGAAGACGACCCGGTGCAGCCGCGAACGCGCGAAGGAGGCGTAGGCAAGCGTGGTGTCGAGCGCCCGAACGTCCTGCATCCTGCCCTCGGTGAGCGTGAACCCGACGAGGCGCGAGCCGCGTATCTCGACGCGCCTCAGCGCGCCCTGGCGGGCCTCGACGTTCGAGAAGTCACACTCGGCGAGCACGACGTCGGTGAGCAGCAGGCCGTCCGCGCGGCCGTCTGAGAGCGTCACCGCGTGGAGCTCCGACTCCTCGATGCGCACACGCTGAGCCCTCAGCGCGACGCCACCCCGTTGATGCAGCAGCGCCCCCGAAAGGCTCAGCTCGCCGGGCGTTCCCGCGCCGAGCGGATCGGCGGTCTCGGTGAGCTCGCCGGGTAGCTCAGGGACTCTCGGCGTGTCGTCGCGCATCCCCGCCACACCCTAGTCCGCAGCGGTCCGCCCCGCCGATCATCCGCCCCCACGATGGCATTCCGCGCTGCCACGGCACCCGCGCAGAGCGCCGGCCCCGCGGGCCCTGCGAGCGCGCGCTACAGCGCGAGCTGCTCGTACGCGCTCGACTGGAACGACAGCCGGTGCAGCGGTGAGACGCCCCTGTGCGCGATCGCCGCACGGTGCTCGGGCGTCGAGTAGCCGACATGGGTCGCGAACTGCCAGCCCGGATGGCGCTCATCCGCGCGAACCATGAAGCGGTCGCGCGTGACCTTGGCGATGATCGACGCGGCCGCGATCGCCGCGCTGGTCGCGTCGCCGTTGACGATCGCGCGCTGCTCGAAGCCGAACTCGGGGACCGCGAATCCGTCGATCAGGCACAGCGCTCCCGGTCTGGCGACGGCGGCCAGGGCGTCGCGCAGCGCCTCGAGGTTCATCACGTGCAGGCCGCAGCCGTCGATGCTGCGCACGGAGCGCGACACCACCACCACGCGACGAGCGCAGGCCAGGACACGCGGGTAGAGCTCCTCCCGCGCAGCGTGGTCGTGCTGCTTGGAGTCGTTGAGCGCGCTCAGCGAGCGCAGCTCGCGGGTCGTCAGGGCGGCGTAGTCGAACAACACCGCCGCCGCCACCAGTGGGCCGGCAAGACAGCCCCGGCCGGCCTCGTCGGCGCCGGCGACGAGGCGCACCCCCAGCGCGCGGTCGTAGGCGAACAGGCGGTGCCCGCTCGTGCGCCGCCGTGCGCTGCGGCGAGCCCTGGCGCTAGAGGAAGCCGATCCTGTCCGGCGGCCAGTAGGTGAAGAAGGCTTCTCCGATGATCCAGGATCGCGGGACGGGTCCCCAGAACCGGCTGTCGTCGGAGTAGTCACGATTGTCGCCCATCATGAAGTAGTAACCGGCCGGAATCTTGATCGGCGTCGGGTAGTTGCAGTCCGGGCTCAGCTTGTTGCAGCCCGACAGGTTCGCGTAGGGCGCGTTCTCGAGCTTGCCGTTGCGGTAGACGCGGCCGGCGATGATCTTGATCGTGTCGCCCGGACCGGCCACCAGTCGCTTGATGTAGTTCTGGCTCGACTCCTGCAGCTGCGGCCGGTCACACGCCTGACCGGGCTTCTCGTGCGTGTCACCACACACCTGCGCCGCGGCGTCGGCCGGCGGATGGAAGACGACGATGTCGCCGACCGACGGCGCGAAGAAGTCGTTGCCGATGCGGTCGACGAGCACGCGCTGGCCGATCTTCAGCGTGGGCTCCATCGAGCCGCTGGGAATCCGGTAGGGCTTGACGACGAAGGCCTGGATCGCGAAGGCGAGCCCAAGCGCGACGGCGACGATCAGAACGAACTCGACGGCCTGGTTGCCGCGCGCAAGTCGCCGCAGCGTCACGCCGGCTGGTCGGGCGAGTCGGTGGCCGGTTCGCCGCCCGCGTCCTCGCTCGACTCCGCCTTTGCATCGTCGTCGGCGGCCGCCGAGCCGCTTGGCTGCTCGTCCTCGGCCTGCGCTCCGTCGTCGGTCGCGTCGCCAACCGCCTCCGGAGCCTCCGCGGCGCCGGCGGGCTCCTCCGCGACCTCCTCGGGCGCGGCCGACTCATCCGGCGGCGCCGCGACCTCGGCCTCAACGGCCTCAACCGTCTCCTCGGCCTCCCCCGTCTCCCCGACGTCCGCGGTCGGCTCCGCGTCGAGCTCGGCGTACTCCGAGCCCTGGGTCTCGGGATCCGTCTGCGCCTGCGCCTCTGCCTCGTCGCCCTGCGCGGCGGCGTGCACGAGCCCCGGCTGGATCGTCTCCTCCGGACCGACGTAGCCGCGTTCACGCACACGCGCGGCCTTGCCGACACGCTCGCGCAGGTAGTAGAGCTTGGCGCGGCGCACGTCGCCGCGGGCGGCCACCTCGATCCGCTCGATCTTCGGCGAATGCAGCGGGAACGTACGCTCGACGCCCACACCGAAGGACTGCTTGCGCACGGTGAAGGTCTCGCGCACGCCCTGGCCCTGCCGCTTGATCGCGACGCCCTCGAAGACCTGCGTGCGCCGCCGCGTGCCCTCGATCACGATGAAGTGCACACGCAGGCGGTCGCCGGCGCGGAACTCGGGAACCCGGCGCAGCTGCGCGCGCTCGATGGTGTCGATGACGGTGCTCATGGCAAAAAGAAGGCGCGCACAGCGGGCACGCCGGCGCGCTCAGGAATCCTAGCGCGCTCGCGACGGCGCCGCCGCCGTGCTGCCCGGGGCGCCGCTCACCCGCGTTCGCGGGCGCGCTCCAGCCGCCAGCGGCGGATCTCCTCGTGGTGACCGGACAGCAGGACGTCAGGGACGCGCCAGCCGCGGAACTCCGCCGGACGCGTGTATTGCGGGTACTCCGGCAGACCGCCCAGGGCCTCGCTGAAGGACTCCTCGAGCGCCGACTCGGGATGGCCGAGAGCGCCTGGCAGCTTGCGCAGCACGGCGTCGGCACAGACCATCGCAGCCAGCTCGCCGCCGGCAAGCACGTAACGCCCGATCGAGACGACGTCGCTGGCGTAGTGTTCGACGATCCGCTCGTCGAACCCCTCGTAGCGTCCACAGAGGAAGGTGAGCGCCGGCTCCGCCGCGAGCTCCGCCGCAAGCGCGTCGTCCAGCAGCCGTCCGGCGGGGGCCAGCGCGACAACGCGCCGGCGGTTGCGCAGCGAGGCGGCGTCGCCGCCGTAGTGAGCGCTCAGCGTCGCGTCGATCACATCGACCCGCAGCACCATGCCGGCGCCGCCGCCGAAGGGCGCATCGTCGACCTGGCCACCGCCGAGCGGCGTGTGCTCGCGGGGGTTGATCAGCGTCAGCGTGCTGCCGCCCGCAAGAGCGTTTGCGACATGCCGCTGCGTCGCGAACCAGGCAAACCATTCGGGGAACAGCGTTACGACATCGAGCTTCACGTCGCCTCCCCAAGGAAGCGCGCGTCGACATCTATGCGTGCGGCGGCGACGTTGACGCTGCGGATCGCCTGGCGCACCAGCGGGACCAGCAGGTCCGCACCGCCCTCTGTGCGCGCGACCTCGAGACACTCGCACGAGGGCAGCGCCAGGAGCCGGCGCACCACTCCGAGCTCGCGCTCGCCGTCGAACACACGCGCTCCCTCGAGCTCCTCCGCCCACCACTCGTCGGGCCCGAGCTGCGGCCGCGGCGCCGGTGCGACGAGCAGCCGCTGCCCGCGCAGCGCCTCGGCGGCGTCGCGGCTGTCGCAGCCCTCGACACGGACGATCGGGTGCTCGTCGGTTCCGGCGCGGCGCACGATCGCCACCTCGCGCTCGCCGAGGGTCACGGTGTGGCCGAGCCCGAGCATCGCCACGTCCGGCTCGGCCACATAGAAGCTTCCGTCGAGCCCGTGGGGGCGCCCGACGACGCCGGCGGAGACCACCTAGTCGACGATGTCGACGACGACGCGCTGGCCGTCGCTCGCAGCGGCGGCGCCCACCACGGTGCGCAGCGCCTGCGCCGTGCGCCCGCCACGCCCGATCACCTTGCCGTAGTCGTCCGGGCCCACCGCGAGCTCGAGCACGATGCTGCCGTCGCGTTCCTCGAAACGATCGACCTCCACCTGCTCGGGGTCGTCGACGAGGCCCTCGGCCAGGTACTCGAGCAGCTCGGTCGGATCCATCGGCTCAGGCGGCGATGCCGTGGATGCGCAGCAGCTTGCGCACCGTCTGCGACGGCTGCGCCCCGCGCGCCAGCCAGTCCCGCACGCGCTCCTCGTCGAGCGTGATCGTCGACGGGTTGGTCTGCGGGTTGTAGTGCCCGACGGTTTCGATAACTCGCCCGTCGCGCTTTGAACGCTGGTCGGCTACGACGACGCGCCACACCGGATCCTTGCGCCCGCCGACACGGGTCAGCCTCAGTCGTACAGCCACGATGTCCCTTCGATCAGTGGAAAGCGATCCATCACCTTAGCTGACCGGCCGACGCCGCAGAACGCCGAACACCGCCGCGAGGACGGCGGCGAGCCGCGGCCCCTCCCGCGCGCGCGAGCCGCCGCAGCGCCCGCGCGCGTCCACGCGTCCCCGCGGCCCACTCCCGCGCGCCCCCACGCGGGCCCACCCTCGCGACCCTCACCGCTGCTGGCGCATCATGGCGCCGAGGTCCGGCATCTTTCCCCGCCCGACCTGGCGCATCACCTTGCGGACCGCCGCGAACTGCTTGACCATCTGGTTGACGGCCTGCACGTTGGTGCCCGACCCGCGCGCGATGCGCAGGCGGCGCGAGCCCTTGATCAACTCGGGCCGACGGCGCTCCTCGGGCGTCATCGACAGGATGATCGCCTCGACGCGGTCGAGCTCGCGCTCGTCGACCTTCATTCCGCGCATCTGCGCGCCGAGACCGGGAACCATCCCGAGCAGGCCCTGCAGCGGCCCCATCCGCCGCATCGCCCGCAGCTGGCCGAGGAAGTCCTCGAGGTCGAACTCGCCTGCCTTCACGCGCTGCTCGAGCTGGCGAGCCTCGTGCTCGTCGACCTCGCGCCCGGCCTTCTCGATCAGCGTCAGCACATCGCCCATGCCGAGGATCCGTGCCGCCATGCGGTCGGGGTGGAAGCGCTCGAACTGGTCGAGCTTCTCCCCGGTCGAGGCGAACAGGATCGGCTTGCCGGTGACGGCGCGGACCGACAGCGCGGCGCCGCCGCGCGCGTCGCCGTCGAGCTTCGTCAGGACGACGCCGTCGAAGGCCACCGCGGCGGCGAACTGCTCGGCCACGTTCACAGCGTCCTGACCGGTCATCGCATCGACGACCAGCAGGATCTGCTGCGGCGAGGTGGCGTCGCGGATCGCGACCAGCTCCGCCATCAGCTCGCTGTCCACGTGCAGCCTTCCGGCCGTGTCGATGATCAGCACGTCCTTGCCGTCGGTGCGCGCGCGCTCCAGCGCCCAGCGGGCTATCTCGACCGCCGGTCGCTCGGTGCCCTGCTGATAGACCGTCGCGCCCGCCTGCCTGCCGACCGTCTCGAGCTGATCGACCGCCGCCGGCCGATGGATGTCGCACGCAGCCAGCGCGACCGAGCTGCGATGCTCGCGCGAGAGCATCTGCGCGAGCTTGGCGGCGGCGGTCGTCTTGCCGGACCCCTGCAGGCCGGCCATCAGGATCACCGTGGGCGGACGCCCGGCGAAGCTGACGCCGGGGCTCTCGCCGCCCATCATCGCGGTCAGCTCCTCGTGGACGATCTTCACGACCTGCTGGCCCGGGTTGAGCTGCCCGACCACGTCGGCTCCCAGGCAGCGCTCGCGAACGGCGTCGGTGAACTGCTTGACGACCTTGAAGTTCACGTCCGCCTCGAGCAGCGCGAGACGGATCTCGCGCATCGAGCGCGTTACGTCCTCCTCGCTCAGCACCCCGCGGCCGCGCAGCCCGGCGAGCGTCGCCTGGAGTTTCTCCGAAAGGGAGTCGAACAAGGTTCAGCCGCCCGCCGAGGCGACCACCGCGAGGCCCGCGACCGCCACGACGGCCGCCGTGGGGGTCACAGCGACGCTCGCCGACCTCCGCCGCTCCCAGACCGAACCGCCACGCGTCCTCCCGCCAGACGGCGGGAACGCGGTTCTCACTTCTCCTTCTCGTCGGACTTCGCCGGCAGCATGCGGCTGAGCGAGTCGCCGATCCCGGCGAATGCCTGCGTGAACTCCGACGGGATCACGAACACCTTGTTGGCCTGGCCGTCCGCGAGCTTGGGGAGCATCTGCAGGTACTGATAGCTGAGCAGCTCCTGGTCGGGCTTGCCCGCGTGGATCGCCTCGAACACGGTGGCGATCGCCTTCGCCTCGCCTTCGGCGCGCAGGATCGCCGCCTGTCGCGCGCCCTCGGCGGTCAGCACGGCTGCCTGCTGCTCGCCCTCGGCGGTCAGGATCGCCGCCTGCTTGGTCCCCTCGGCGGTCAGGATCGCGGCGCGGCGGTCGCGCTCGGCGCGCATCTGCTTCTCCATCGCGGCCTTGATGTCCGACGGCGGATCGACCGACTTGATCTCGACGCGGTTGATGCGGATCCCCCACTTGCCGGTCGCGTCGTCGAGGACGGCGCGCAGCTCGGTGTTGACCCCCTCGCGGCTGGTCAGCGTCTGCTCGAGCGTCAGGCCGCCGATCACGTTGCGCAGCGTCGTCACCGTCAGCTGCTCGATCGCCTGCAGCGGGCTTGCGATCTCGTAGGTAGCGGCGCGTGCGTCGGTGATCGTGAAGTACAGGACGGTCTCGATGTTGACGACGACGTTGTCCTGGGTGATCACCGGCTGGGGCGAGAAGTTCACGACCTGTTCGCGCAGGTCGATCAGCGGACGCATGCGGTCGATGAAGGGCGTGATGAAGTTCAGCCCCGGTTCGAGCGTGCGGTGATAGCGGCCGAGCCGCTCCAGCACGGCCGCCCGCGCCTGCGGAATGACGCGGATCGTCTTCGCCGCGAGTGCCAGCGCGACTACGACGACCACGGCAACGACGATCAATCCGACCACGTTGGACTCCTCGCTATGGCATGACGAGCGCCGTGGCGCCCCTGATCTCGACCACTTCGACGTGCTCGCCGGCGGGGATCACCTGCTCCTCGTCGTACGCGCGGGCGGTCCACACCTCGCCGCCGATCTTCACCGTGCCGACTCCCTCGTTGTTGGCGATGCGTTCGAGCACCAGCGCCGGTTGGCCGATGAGCGCCGCCGTTCCGGTGCGGATCGCCGGCGCGTGGCGGTGACGGATCGCGAGCGGCCGCAACAGGACCAGGAAGAGCAGCGCCGCGGCAACGAACGCGACGGTCGCGACCAGGCCGCCGGCGCCGAGCGCGGCGAGCACCGCGGCGATCGCTCCGCCGACCGCGAACGGGGCCAGGTAGAACGAGTTCGTGTGCAGCTCCCCGAGCGTGAACGCGGCGGCCACGATCGTCCACAGCACCCATGAGCCCATCTGTCGATTATGGCGCGTTGGGACCGCCGGCGCGAAAGATCGCACTGGACGGGCACTGCGGCCTCCGGCGGGGAAACCACCTACCCGCGGTGCCGGTCCTCCAAACCGCGCCCGCGGGATCCTCGGGCGGCGCGCGCCCGCCCGCCCTCGAAGCTCTACTCGAGCCCGATCAGCGCCCGCGCGAACTCGTCGGCGTCGAACGGGCGCAGGTCCTCGAGCTGCTCGCCGACGCCGATCAGCTTGACCGGGATGCCCAGCTCGCGTGCGATCGCGATCGCGACGCCGCCCCGCGCGCTGCCGTCGAGCTTGGTCAGGACGATCCCGTCGACGGCGACCGCGCGGGAGAACAGCTCGGCCTGGCGAACGCCGTTCTGGCCGGTCGTGGCGTCGATCGTCAGCAGCGTCTCGTGCGGGGCGCCGTCGAGCTGGCGCGCGATCACGCGGCGCACCTTCTCCAGCTCCGCCATCAGCGGCTCCTGGTTGTGCAGCCGCCCGGCGGTGTCGACCAGGACGACATCGTGGCCTTCGGCGCGCGCCCGCGCGACCGCCTCGAAGGCGACCGCGCCGGGGTCGGACCGCGGTTCGCCGGTGACGATCTCGCAGCCGGCGCGGCGCGCCCACTCCTCGAGCTGCTCGGTCGCCGCAGCGCGGTAGGTGTCGCCCGCCGCGAGCAGCACGCGCAGCCCGAAGTGCTCGCGCAGCTGCCATGCCAGCTTGCCGAGCGTCGTCGTCTTGCCGGTGCCGTTCACGCCGACCATCAGCAGCACGGTGGGCAGCGCTCGCAGGTCGATCAGCGGCTCGGGCGTGTCCTCGCCGCCGCGCGCGGTGGCCGCGAGGATCGAAGCGAGGCGCTCGCGCAGCTCCTCGCCCCCGAGGCGCTCGCGCCGCGCGGCGGCCTCGAGGGATTCGACCACGGCGGCCGTCGTCGTGGCGCCGACGTCGGCGACGATCAGCGCCTCCTCGAGCGCCTCCCAGTCTCCCGCCGCCAGCGTCTGCGCGAAGCTTGCGCTGAGCTGTCCGCCGAGCGCCTCGCGCGTCGCGCGCAGGCTCTCACGCAGACGGCGAACGAAGCCGCGCCGCGCCTGCGCCTCCTCCTCGCGCTCGCCCGCCGGGACCTCGCCGCGCAGCGACAGCAGCTCGGACCATTCGCGCGCCATCAGGCGGCGTCGGCGCCAACCTCGGCGAGCCCGTCGCGGCCGAGCCGGCGGGAGACCACCTTCGAGGTGCCGTCACCGCCCATCGAGACGCCGTAGAGCCAGTCGGCGGCCTCCATCGTGCGCTTCTGGTGGGTCACGACGATGAACTGCGCGCGCGAGCTGTGGCGGCGCAGCAGCGTGAGGAAGCGGTCGATGTTGAGGTCGTCGAGCGCCGCCTCGACCTCGTCGAGGATGTAGAACGGGCACGGCCGGGCAAGGAAGACGGCGAACAGGAACGCGATCGCCGTCATCGACTTCTCACCGCCCGACAAAAGCGACAGGCGCTTCATCGACTTGCCGGCGGGCGTCACCTCGATCTCGACTCCGAGCAGCTCGTCGGGCCCGAGGCCCTCCCCCGCCGCCTCCTGCTCCTGCGCCTCGAGCTCCGCCGCCTCCTCAGCGGCCGCAGCCTCGACCGCCTCGCCGCCGAGCACCGCGCGCGGCCCGGCCTGCTCGCGCACCAGCCGCAGGCGGCCGCGGCCGCCCGGGAAGACGTCGCCCACCAGCGCCTCGAAGTTCGCAGCGGCGGCGGCGAAGGTCTGCTCGAAGCTCTCCGCGATCTCGCGGTCGGTGTTTCGGATCAGCGCGCGCAGCTCGCGCAGCGCGCTCTCCAGATCGCCGCGCTGGGCCTCGAGCTCCTCCACCCGCTCGAGCGCCTCGCGGTACTCCTCGGCCGCCAGCGGGTTTACCGGTCCGAGTGCCTCGCGCCGCCGCGCGAGCCGCTCGACGCGGTCGCGCAGCGCGTCGCGCTCGCCGTCGCCGAGCTCGACCTCGGCCGCCGTCGCCTCCAGGCCGAGCCGCGACGCGAGACCGGTGAGCTCGGCCTCGGCCTCGACGGCCTGGTCGCGGGCCTGTTGCGCCGCGACCTCGGCGCTCGTGACGGCGTCGGCAAGCTCGCGCAGACGTGCCTGCAGGGCGCTCTCCTCGCCCGCGCACTCGCGCAGCGCCCCGGCCAGCGCCTCCCCGGCCGCGCTGTCCGCCCGCAGCTCCTCATCGAGCACGGCGAGCACGCCGTCGAGCGTGCCGTGCAGCGCTTCGAGCGCCGCGCAGAAGCGCGTGGTCGCGGGGCCCAGTGCGCGGTCCTCGCCGGCCTGCGCCTCGAGTGCGGCAAGCCGCTGCTCCCGCGCGCGAGCCTCGCGCTCGATCCGCTCGACCGCGCGGCGCTCGGCGGCGCGCTCGCCCTCGAGCTGCGCGCGACGGACCGCCGCCTCGCCCTGGTCGGGGGCGCCACGGCGCTGCTCGATCAGCCAGCCGGCGCGGCGCTCGGCCTCGACCGCCTCGGCGTGCTCGCGGTCGGCGGCGCGCAGCCGGGCGTCGGCGTTCTCGCGTTCGTCGAGCGCGGCGGCGAGCTGCTCCTGCACCGCGGCCGCGGCGGCCAGCGCCGCCTGCTCCTGCTGCGCGGCGCGCTCGGTCTCGCCGAGCAGGCGCTCGCGGTGGTTGCGCTGCTCGAGCGCGCGCTCCGGCCCGCCGCCGGCGGCCTGGCGCAGCTCACCGAGCGCGGCGCTCCAGACCCGTCCGGCGCGCGTCACCGCCGTCCCGGCGAACGAATCCGGCAGCGCGGCGAGGTCCTCGACGACCCAGGTGTCGCGCAGCAGCCGCGCGGCCACGGCCAGCGCCGCCGGCTCGCCGCCGAGCAGCTCGATCAGCGCCTGCGCGCCCGGCAGCGGCGGCGTGCCGAGCGGCGGCGCGGCGGCTCCGGGCGCCGCGACGAGCGCGCGGCCGCCCTCCTCGCCGGCACGCTCGAGGACCGCCTGCGCCTGCGCGCGGCTGTCCACGACGGCGGCGCCCAGGCGCCCGCCGAGCGCCGCGGCGAGCGCAAGTTCGTAGCCGGCGGCGACGCTCAGCGAGCCTTCGAGGGCGCCGCTCACGCCGCCCGCGGCCGCGTGGCTGCGCAGGAACTGGTTGACCGCCGCCAGCTCGGCGCCGACGGACGCGGCCTCGCGGCGCGCCCGCTCGACTTCGCGTTCGGCTTCGCGGAGCGCTTCTCGCGCCCGTGCGACCGCCGCCTCGGCGAGCCCGCTCTCGCGGGAGCGCTGCTCCCGTTCGCGCGCGAGCGCCACGATCACGCCGGCGGCCTGCTCCCGCTGCGCGCTGAGCGCCTCGAGCTCGCCCGCCAGCTCGCGCTCGCGGCGGCGGTCGAGCTCCGCCAGCTCCGCCTCGAGCTCCTCGATCCGCGCCGTGCCGACGGTCTCGCTCGCGCCGGCCTGCGCGCGCAGCGCCGCCAGTTCGGCCTCGCGTCGCTGCCCGCGCGACGCCAGCGCCGCGGACAGCGCCCGCGCCTGCTCGAGCCGCATCGAGAGCCGCTCGCGCGCGGAGCGTGCGGCGAAGGCGCGGTTCGCTATCGCGTCGTGGCGCTCGCTGCGCTGCGCGAGCGCGTGCTCGGCCTGCTCGCGGCGCGCGGCGACGGCCTCGATCTCGCGCTCGAGCGCGGTGCGCGACTCGCGCACGCCGCTGACCGCGGCCTCGGCCGTCGCGAGCCGCGCGCGGCGCAGCCGGACCTCCTCCCGGGTCAGCGTCCAGCGCGCCTCCAGCGTCTGGCGCTCGAGGCGCTCGTGCAGCTCCGCCGCCTCGGCCTGGCGCTTGAGCGGGCGCAGGCGGCCGCGAGCCTCGCGTTCGACGTCGAGCGCGCGGTCGAGGTTCTCCTCGGTGCGCTCGAGCTTGAGCTGGGCGCGGCGGCGGCGCTTGCGGTGCTTGCCGAGCCCGGCGGCCTCCTCGATCAGCAGCCGGCGGTCGCGCGGCTTGGAGGTCACGATCGCCTCCACGCGGCCCTGCGAGATGACGGAATGCGCCTCCTTGCCGAGGCCGGTGTCGGAGAGCAGCTCGAGCACGTCGACCAGCCGGCAGTGCGCCCCGTTGAGGCGATATTCGCCCTCGCCGGCGCGGTTGTAGCGGCGCAGGATCGAGACCTCGCTGGCGCCGTCGGCGATCGTCGCGTCGCCGTTGTCGAGCACCAGCTCGACCTCGGCCTCGCCGCGCGCCTGGATGCCGCGCCCGCCGGCGAAGATCACGTCCTGCATCGACTGGCCGCGGACCGCCAGCGGCGACTGCTCGCCGAGCGCCCACAGCACCGCGTCGGTGATGTTCGACTTGCCCGAGCCGTTCGGGCCGACGATCACGCTGACGCCCTCCCCGAACTCCAGGCGCGTGCGGTCCGGGAAGGATTTGAAGCCCTTGATCGTGATCGACTTCAGGTGCATCGTCAGCTCATTCCGCCGCGGCCCCCTCGTCGGGGACCGCGCTGCCGGCGAGGGCCTCCAGCGCGCGGCGTGCGGCGTCCTGCTCCGCGAGCTTCTTGCTGCGCCCCGAGCCCTCCGCGAGCGGCTCCCCGGCGACGAGCGCGACGACCGAGAAGGTCCGGTCGTGCGGCGGCCCGGCCTGTTCGGTCACCTCGTAGAGCACGGTCGCGCCGGTGCGCGCGAGGCGCTCCTGCAGCGCGGACTTGAAGTCGACCGGGCGCTCCAGCGCCTCCTCGATCTGCTCGGCGAAGGCCTCCACGACCGCCGCCGAGGTACGCTCGAAGCCGGCGCACAAATAGCAGGCGCCGATCACCGCCTCGATCACCGACGCCAGCACGCGCTCGGTCTCGACGACCGCCGCCGCCCCGGCCGCCGTCCCCGGCGGCGCCGCCGCGCGCAGCATGTCCGGCACGCCGAGCTGCTCCGCCACGGCACGGCAGGCGGGTCCGGAGACGGCCTGCGCGCGGATCTTCGTCAGGCGCCCGGCGCCGTAGTGCTCGGCCTCCAGCCGCGGGTACAGGTGAGCGGTCACCGACAGCGCGAGCACGCTGTCGCCGAGGAACGCGAGCCGCGCGTAGGAGTCGCTGCGGCGCGCCGTCCACGACGCGTGCGTGAAGACCTGCCGGTGCAACTCCTCCGGCAGCTCCTCGAGGAGTTCGCGTAGGCGCTTCAGCGGTCAGCGGCGTGTGAGAGGACGAAGTCGATGGCAGCCTCGACGGTCAGGATCTGGGCCGCCTGCTCGTCGGACATCTTCACGGCGTAGGTGTCGTCGAGCTCCTGCACGAGCGTGTAGAGGTCGAGCGAGTCCGCCTGGAGATCCTCGCGAAAGCGGGTCGCCGGCGTGATCCGCGCCGGATCGAGCTCGAGCTCGTCGGCGAGATGCGCCTGGATCTTTTCGAACACCTCTTCGCGCGTCATGGGTCTCCGCTCAGGACCGTAGCGCCCGACGCGGACGGGAGGTCGTGGCGCCGCAGCGCCCCCGCCGCCTCCAGCGCACGGTGCGTGCGGCCCACCAGATCCTCCTCCACGCCGCGGCGCGCGCGCACGATCGCGCGCGCGATGCCGTGGCGGGTGAACCGCCCGTGGGCGAGCACGCCGAGCTGCCGCAGGCCCAGCAGGTAGGCGCCGCCCTGGCGCTCCGGGTCGATCTCCTCGCGCAGCTCGCGCACGCCGGACGCCAGCAGCAGCCCGCCGAGACGCCCGCGGGCGGAGGAGAGCGCGACGTCGCGGATCGCGCCGAGCGTCGCCTGCGAGACGCCCTCGACGAGCTTCAGCGCGACGTTGCCGGTGAATCCGTCGGTGACGACGACGTCGGCCACCCCCTGCGTCAAGCCGCTGCCTTCGACGTTGCCGATGAACACCAGCGCGTCGCTGCCGGCGCACTGGGCCACCAGGCGCGCGTGGGTCTCGAGCACGAGCTGGCTGCCGCGCTCGGCCTCCGAGCCGTTGGAGAGCAGCCCGACGCGCGGGCGCGCGATGCCGAGCACGGCGCTGGCGTACGCCGCCCCCATGAACGCGAACTGCACGAGGATCTCCGGTCGCACGTCGGCGTTGGCGCCGACGTCGAGCAGCGTCACCGGGCGCCCCGGGATCGGCAGCGTGAGCGCGAGCGCGGGACGGTGCACCCCGGGCGCGCGACGGATGTGAAGCTGCCCTGCGACCAGCGCGGCGCCGGTCGAGCCGTTGCAGACCAGCGCCTGCGCGCGTCCGTCGCCGACCGCGCGCGCCGCCGCCACGATCGAGGCCTCCGGCGTGCCGCGCACGGCACGCACCGGGTCCGGGTCCTTGGCGATCGAGATCGGCGCGTCGACGATCTCGATCCCGGCCTGCGCCTCGCCGAGCTCGGCCGCGGGCCCGAACAGCAGGACCTCGACCCCCTGCGCCGCGGCGATCCGCGCCCCGGCGGCGACCTCGCCCGGTCCGAGATCGGCGCCGTTGGCGTCGACCGCGATGACCGTCATGGCTAGTGGCCCCGGTGGGGGCTAGTGGTCGTGGTCGTGATCGTGATCGTGCACTGCGATGACCTCACGCCCGTCGTAGGTCCCGCAGACCGAGCACACCCGATGCGGCCGGCGTGGGCTGTGACAGCGCGGACAGGCGTTCAGCGTCGGCGCGACGATCTTGTGCTGCGAGCGCCGCTTGGCGGTCCGGCTGTGCGATTGCTTTTGCTTTGGAGCCTGCATCGGCGCGCAAGCCTACCAGCCCGGCGCGCCGGTCAGCCCGGCGAGCGCCTGCTCTGCTGGCGCTCGGCGCTGACGGTGACGACGTCCCAGGCGAGCCCGACGCGCGCCAGCGCGCCGATCAGCAGCGCCGAGACGTCGAGCTGGCGGCGGCCAAGACCGTGCACCGCGGAGCGCGGAAAGGCGTGATGGTTGTTGTGCCAGGACTCGCCGAGCGAGAACGGCGCCAGCCAGGCGAGGTTGGTCGAGTGGTCGCTCGTCTCGAATTCGCGCCGGCCGAAGAAGTGACATAGCGAGTTGATCGAGAAGGTGACGTGATGGAGCACCATGACGCGCACCGCGCCGCCCCACAGCAGGCCGGTCAGGGCGCCGTCGATCGTCCCGCCGCTGAGCGCCCAGCCGAGCCCGAACGGGATCGCCAGCCCGAGCAGGACCCAGACCACGAACGTGCGGTCGACGAAGCGCACGACCGGGTCGGCGAGCAGGTCGGGGGCGTAGCGGGCCTCGTTCGCCATTCCACCCTCGAACACCCAGCCGAGGTGCGCGTGCCAGAGGCCGCGAAGCGATCCGCCGAGGCCGCCGGCGAAGTTGACGTGCGGGCTGTGCGGGTCGCCCTCCTCGTCGGAGTAGGTGTGGTGCTTGCGGTGGTTGGCGACCCACTCGATCGGCGGGCCCTCGATCGCCATGCAGCCGAGCGCCGTGAAGATCCCGCGCAGCGCGGGCGTCGTCGCGAACGCGCGGTGGGTCAGCAGGCGATGGAAGCCGACGGTGATCCCGAGCCCGGTCGGGACGTAGCAGAGCGCGAAGACGACGACGTCGTACCAGTGCAGCACGCTGCCCCAGGCAAGCGGTATCGCGACCGCCAGGGCGAGCACCGGGGCGAGCGTGACGATCGCCGTCGCGACGCGGTCGGCGCGGTCGTGGCTGCTCGGGGGCTGGAACTCGCCGGGCGGCGCCGGAAGGACGATCCGGACGGGGCGGGTGGTTGTCGGTCGGGGTTCGGTGACTGCCAAGGGCGTTCCGCGCGGGGTCGCTGCCCCATGGCGACAGGGGTGTTCGGATCCCGGCGGACTCCATGCGGAGCGCGGACACCGGGATGGCGGACGCGCGAACGCACACCCATCATCACACACCGGGCGGTCGGGTGGGTGCATGCACCCACCCGGGGGGCGGCGCATGCGCCGCCCCCACGAGTCGGCGCATGCGCCGACTCGCACAACATCGGGCACGAATCGAACAGTTCAGGAGATGTCGAGCTCGCGCAGCTTCGCCCAGCGCGGATCGGGTTCGCGCTCGTGGCGATGGTCGGGACCGGCGCTCGCGAGCGCCACCGCGCAGACCGGGCACAGTCCCAGGCAGTCGGGCGAGCAGAGCAGCTGGTCGGGTGCCGCGAGCGCGACCGCGTCGTGCACCCAGCTGCGCACGTCGAGCAGTTCGCCCTGCACGTACGGGCTGTCGAGCTCCTCCCCGCCCCCGGGCAGCTCGACCTCGCGCGCCTCCACCTCGACCGTCGGGGAGGCCGGCTCCAGGCAGCGCATGCACGGCCCCTGCAGCGTCGCCGTCAGGCGCATCCGCAGCGCGTAGCCGCCTCCGTTCGTGCGCGATACGTCGATCGTCACCGGCACGCGCGGCGGCAGCGGCACGTAGCGGCTGCCGCCCAGCTCCAGCGCGTCCTGCTCCACCTCCAGCTCGAGCCGGCGTCCCTCGCCCGTGCCGAGGCGCAGGCCGCCGAGATCGAACACGTCGGCCTTCACCGAGCGCGCAGCTCCCGTTTGAGCACCTTGCCGGTGGCGTTGCGCGGCAGCACGTCGACGAAGACGACGTCGCGGGGCACCTTGAAGCGCGCCAGGTTGTCGCGCACGTAGTCGCGCACGTCGTCCTCGGTGAGCTGGTAGTTGTGCTCGGGCACCACGAAGGCCCGCAGCCGCTGGCCGAAGTGGTCGTCGGGCACGCCGATCACGGCCACGTCCTCGACGCCGGGGTGTTCGGCGAGCACGTCCTCGACCTCGCGCGGGAAGACGTTCTCCCCGCCGGAGACGATCATGTCGTCGTCGCGGCCGGACACGAACAGGCGGCCGCGGGTGTCGAAGTAGCCGACGTCGCCCGTCGCGATCAGGCTGCCGATCATCGGCTTGCCGTCACCGGAGGTGTAGCCGTCCATCACCATCTCGTTGCTGGCGAAGATCCGCCCGGTCTGGCCGGGCTCGGTGACCGGCGCGTCGTGCTCGTCGAACAGGCGGACCCGCGTTCCGAACGGCGGCGTGCCCGCGGTTCCGGGCGCGTCGCGCAGCTGCTGGGGCGAGGCGATCGTCGCCCACGCCACCTCGGTGGTGCCGTAGAGGTTGTAGAGCACGTCGCCGAAGGTGTCCATCACGTGCAGCGCCAGCTCGCCCGGCAACGCCGATCCGCTGACGGCGATCACACGCAGCGAGCTGTGGTCGTAGCGGCCGATCACCTCCGGCCCGAGTTCGAGGATGCGCGTCAGCATCACCGGCACGACGACGAGTGCGCTGGGGCGCCAGGTCGCGATCGCGGCGAGCGTGGCCTCGGGTTCGAAGCGGCGCTGCAGCACGAGCGTCGAGGAGAGCGGCAGGGCCATCGTGAAATGGCCGTAGCCCCATGAGTGAAAGAGCGGCGCGGCGATCAGCGTCGTCTCTCGCGCGCGCAGCGGGATGCGTGAGAAGAACCGCGCGGCGGGGTCGAGGCTGCGGGGCTGGTGGCGCGAGGCGCCGCGGGGCGTGCCGGTCGTGCCGGAGGTGAGGATCACGACTCGGCCGCGGTCGCGCGGCGGCGCGAGGCGCGCCGTGGAGTGCGCCGCGATCAGATCGTCCATCGTCGGGTGCGGCAGCGTCGGCGAGTCCTGCCAGGCGATCACGCTGGTGCGCCCGACCGCCGCGGCGGCGCACAGCTCGGTGAACTCCTCGTCGTAGATCAGCACGCGCGGGTTCTCGTTCTCGCAGACCTCGGCGATCTGGCGCCCGGCGAAGGAGGTGTTGAGCAGCAGCAGCGTCGCGCCCAGCTTGCCGGACGCGATCGAGGCTTCGATGAAGCCGCGGTGGTCGCGGCAGAAGATCGCGATCGAGTCCCCTTCGCGCACGCCCGTCTCGCGCAGCCCGCGGGCGAGCGCGTTGGTCCGCGCCTCGAGCTCCGCGAAGGTGATCGTGCCGCGGTCGTCGTGGATCGCGGGACGGTTGGGAGTGCGAACCGCTGAGACGGCGTAGCCCGAAGCCGGCGTCGGCCCCCAGCGCAGCAGCGTCGTCCCGACCCGCAGCAGCCGGTCGGGACGCTCGGGCCGCAGCACGCCGACCCGGGCGAGCGTCACGCCGGTGTGCAGCGAGCTCTTGATCCGTCCCAGGTTCACGAGCGTATCCAAGCAGTTCGGCCCGGCGCCGGAGGGCAACGAGCGGTGAACGCGCGGCGGCGCGGGCGACCGGAGGGGCTAGACGGCAGCTTCGTCGCGGCCGGCCAGGCGATCGCGGCCGCGCTGCACGGCGGCGATGAACTTGGAGAGGTTGATCTCCAGCGTGTTGAGTATCTCGTCGGCGTAGTCCTCGGCTCCGAGGCGGATCTCGCGCTCACGCGCCTGGGCCTCCTCGACGATGTCCTCGGCGGCCCGCTCGGCGGCCTTCATGACCTCCTCGCCCGAGATCAGCTGCTCCTGGCGCTCGCGCGCCTCCTTGACGATCCGCTCCGCCTCGCGCTTGGCTTCGGCGAGCATCTCCTGGCGCTCCTTGACGATCCAGCGCGCCTGCTTGATCTCCTCGGGGATCGTGGCGCGCATCTGGTCGAGCAGATCGTAGATCTCCTCCTTGTCGACGCGCACCTGATCGGTCAGCGGGACCTGCTTGGCGTTGTGCACCAAGTCGTCAAGCTTGTCGATGAGAACGAGGACGTCCATGGCTACAGGGTAACGCGCCGGCGCCCGAGGGCGCTGTGCTCACGACTTTCGCGTTCGGCCCAGCTCTTCCTGCAAGCGTCGGGCCACGTCGGGGTGGACGAGGCCGTCGATCCGGCCGCCGAAGGTCGCGAGTTCCTTGACGCCGCTGGAGGAGACGAAGCTGTACTCCGGGCTGGCCATGATGTAGAGCGATTCGATCTCGGGCGCCTGGCGGCGGTTGAGCTGGTTCATCTCGAACTCGTACTCGAAGTCCGAGATGGCACGCAGGCCCTTGACGATCGCTGTCGCGCCGCTGCGCCGGGCGAACTCGACCACCAGCGTGTCGAACGCCTCGACGCGCACGCCGTCCATGTGCTCGATCGCCGTCTCGATGAACTCGAGGCGCTCCGAGAGCGGGAAGAGCGTGGTGCCCGACTTGCGCAGCGAGTGGGCGACGACGGCGACGATGACCTCGTCGAACAGCGCGCGGGCGCGCGTGATCACGTCGACGTGCCCGTTGGTGATCGGGTCGTAGGAGCCGGGGCAGACGGCGATCTTGTGGTCGGTGCTCAAGGTTGCTCCATCTCGTGGATTCGGATCATCGTGTCGCCGTAGCGGCGCTCTCGTCGCAGCGGCAGCGCCAGCTCGAGCGGGGCGCGCCGGTCGGATTCGCTGACGACGCGCGCGCCGGGGCGCAGCGCTCCCGCAAGCGCGCCCGACAGCGGCCCCGCGAGCGTCGCCGCCACCGCGTATGGGGGGTCGATGAAGACCAGATCGTATTTGCCCTCGCGTCGCAGTGCGGACAGCGCGTCGCCGCCCAGCACCCGCGCCCGCCCGTCCAGCTCGAGCGCCGCGAGGTTGGCCCGCAGCGCGGCGAGCGCCGGCGGCGAGCGTTCGACGAAGGTCGCATGCGCCGCGCCACGCGAGAGCGCCTCGATCCCGAGCGCCCCGGAGCCCGCGAAGAGGTCCAGCACCACGGCGCCATCGAGCGGTCCGAGCATCGAGAACAGCGCTTCGCGCACCCGCTCGGCGGTCGGTCGCGTCGCGGCGCCGCGCGCGCTGCGCAGCCTGCGCCCCCCCAGCTCCCCCGCGATCACGCGCATCGCGGCTCCGCGCGGCGTCGCGGTCGCGGTCGCGCCGGCGGCGGTCGGTCCACGCGGCTCGACGGCTGTGGTCGGCCCACGTCGCTCACGCCGCAATCGGGTGCACGTCGATCTCGCCGTAGAGCTCGGCGAGGCGGTCGGCGAGGAGCACGTGCTCGGGCCACTCGAGCAGCGGGTCGTCGGCGATCAGCGTCTCGGCGCACTCGCGCGCGCTGAGGAGCAGCCACTCGTCCTCCGGCATCCGCGCCAGCGTGAACTGCCCGACGCCCGACTGCCTCGTCCCGACGAGCTCGCCCTCCTTGCGCAGCCGCAGGTCGATCTCCGCCAGTTCGAAGCCGTCGTCGTGCTCGGCCAGCGCGGTCAGGCGCGGCGATCCCTTGGGGCCACACAGCAGGCACAGCGACTCGTGCTCGCCGCGCCCAACCCGCCCGCGCAGCTGGTGCAGCTGCGAGATGCCGAAGCGCTCGGCGTTCTCGATCATCATCACCGTC
This sequence comes from uncultured Solirubrobacterales bacterium, assembly GCA_963830975.1. Lineage (GTDB taxonomy): Bacteria > Actinomycetota > Thermoleophilia > Solirubrobacterales > Solirubrobacteraceae > Palsa-513. Next base: position 917,698 of record CAWHOI010000004.1, on the reverse strand, counting down.
GCGTTCGGCACGTCGATGCCGACCTCGATCACGGTCGTGGCGACCAGCACGTCCGCGTCGCCGGCCGCGAACGCCGCCATCGCCGCCTGTTTCTCGCGGTGGCCCATCTGGCCGTGCAGCAGCACGAGACGGAAGTCGCGCAGCTCGCCGTGGCGCAGCCGCTCGAACTCCTCCGTCGCCGCGCGCGCCTGCGCCGCCGCGCCGATCCCCTCCTCGAGCTCGCCGGCCTCGACGAGCGGGCAGACGACGAATGCCTGACGTCCGGCGCGCAGCTCCTCCGCGATCCGCTCGTAGGCGCGCGCGCGCTCGCGCGCTCCCGCGACGAGGTGGGTGGCGGTGGGTCCCCGGCCGACCGGGCGTTCGCGCAGCCGTGTCTGGTCGAGATCCCCGTACTCGCACAGCGCGAGCGTGCGCGGGATCGGGGTCGCCGTCATGTGCAGCACGTGCGGGGCGTGGCCTTCCGGCGCCTTGCCGTGCAGCGCCGTGCGCTGGCGCACGCCGAACCGGTGCTGCTCGTCGACGACCGCCACCGCCAGGGAGCGGAAGCGCACGGGCTCCTCGATCAGGGCGTGCGTACCGACGATCAGCGAGCACTCGCCGCTGTGAAGGCGCGCGAGCAGCTCCGCGCGCCGCGCCGCCGGGGTCGATCCGGTCAGCAGCGCGAGCGTCACGGTCTCCTCGCCGAGCAGTCGCTGGATCGTCGCGAAGTGCTGCTCCGCGAGCGTCTCCGTGGGCGCCATCAGCGCCGCCTGGTGTCCGTGCTCGACGGCGCGCAGCATCGCGTACAGCGCGACCACCGTCTTGCCGCTGCCGACCTCGCCCATCAGCAGCCGCTGGGTCGGGCGCTCGCCGGCGAGCTCGGAGCGCAGCGTCGCGATCGCCGCCAGCTGGTCGGCGGTCAGCGCGAAAGGCAGCCCGCCGCTCAGCCAGCGCTCGGTGAGCGCGGGCTCGGCGGTCAGCGCGAGCGCCGCGGCGCCGGAGTCCTCGCGCGCACGGCGGGCGAGCAGCGCCAGCTGCACCAGCAGCAGCTCCTCGAACGCCAGCCGCTCGCGGCCGCGCTCGACGACCTGCGGGCCGTCGCCGAAATGCATCGCCTCGAGCGCGGCGCCGCGCTCCGCCAGCGAAAGGCGTGCGCGAAGGCGCGCCGGGAGCGGGTCTACGACCTCGCGCAGGGCGGGGCGCTCGGCCGCGACAAGGGCAAGGATCTGCGTGCTCGAGAGGCCCTCGCTGGCGGCGTAGTGCGAGACCTCCTCCGTGCCCGCCGCCGCCTCGTCGGTGGTCGCGTGGTTGGAGACGCGAAAGCGGTTGCGCCCCTCGTACTTGCCGTGCAGCACCAGCCGCGTGCCGGGCCCGTAGCGCTTGACGAGCCAGGGCTGATTGAAGAACGTGGCCTGCATCGGCCCGGTGGCGTCGGCGACGGTCGCCTCGACCAGCGGGCGCATACCGCGCCGGCGCACCGGCCGCGCGGCGATCGAGCGCACCTCGACGAGCACGGTCGCGGTCTCTCCCGGCGCGAGCGCCCCGACCGTGCGCGCCTCACGGCGCGCCCGCGGCACGTGCTCGAGCAGCTGCCCGACGGTGCTCAGACCCAGCGCCGCAGCGCCCTCCGCCGCCTTCGGACCGAGCTCGAGCGGCCGCTGCAGCCGCGAGGGTCGCGGCGTGTGCACCGGCGCGGCCAGCAGCGCGTCGCGCGGCGGCGCTGCGGCGTCGGCGAACCCTCGCGGCAAGCTTGCCGCCGAGGCATCCTCGGTTGTCGGTGCGCGGCTCATCGGCCAATGATGCTCCGCGCTGCGGTCACTATTCGGCGGACAGCAGCCACCAGTAGCTGGGCTGCCCGCCGTGGCGGTGCTCCAGCTCGACAGCCTCCGGCGCGAGCGCCGCGACCCGCTCCTGGCTGAGCGGCGCGCCCGCGCCGGCGATGCAGGTGATCAGCTCGCTGCCGTCGCCGAGGCTCGCGAGCACGTGCGCGAGCGTGGCCTCAGGCTCGCCCCATGCGACAAGCGACTCGCCGACGAAGCCGACGGCCTCCCCCACGCTGAAGCGGCCGTCCACGTCGTCGCGCGCGGCCGGGGCGACCGAGCCGCTGCGCACGCGCGCCATCGCGTCGGCGATCGCGGCTGCGTTCTCGGCGGCGGAGCGCGAGGGCGAGAGCGCGACCAGCGCCGCCAGCGCCGTCTGCTGGCTGCGCGAGTGGACGACCACGACCTCCTTCTCCGACAGCGCCGCGGCCTGCTCGGCGGTCATGATGACGTTCGGGCTGTTCGGCAGCACCACGACCTCCTCCGCCGCCACGGCGTGGATGCCGGCGAGCAGCTCGTAGGTCGAGGGGTTGAGCGTCGGGCCCCCGTCCAGCACGTGCGCGCCGAGGCTCTGGAAGAGGTTGCCGATGCCGGCGCTGGCGACGACGGCGAGCACGCCGCAACGGGCCGCCTCCGCGAGCTGGCGCGCCCGCGCAGCGGCCTGGGCGTGCATGTCCGCGATGTCGAGGTGCGAGACCTCGCCGGCCGCGGCGAGCACCGCGATCGCATGGTCGGGCTGGTCGGTGTGCACGTGGATCTTCAGCGTCCGCGCGTCGCCGACGACCAGCACCGAGTCGCCGAGCGCCTCGAGCGCCTCGGTGAAGCGGCTCGGCTCGAGCCCCCAGCCGGTGACGGCGAAGTTCGTGCAGTAGCGGTAGGTCGAGGAGAGGTGCTGGGGGTGGGTGACGCGGGCCGGGGCGTGATGCTCGAGCGGGGGTGGCTCGTCGCCGCGCAGCGCGGCGACGATGCCGGCGAAGATCACGACCAGCGCGTAGCCGCCCGCGTCGACGACACCGGCGTCGCGCAGCACCGCGAGCAGGTCGGGCGTCCGCATCACCGACGCCTCGCCGGCCGCCACCGCCCGCTCGAGCAGGCCGGCGATCGCGTCGTCCTGCTCCTCGGAGGTTGCCTCGACGCCCAGGCGCGTGTCCGGCATGTGCGCCAGCTCGACCATCACGCGGCTCGCCATCTCGCGCACGACCGTCAGGATCGTGCCCTCGGCCGGGTCGCGGACCGAGGCGTACGCGCGATCCGCGGCGCGCGCCAGCGCGGCGCCGATCAGCGTCGGATCGATCAGCTCGCCGGGGCGGCTGAACAGCTCCTCGGCGGCGCCGTGGATCAGCTGGGAGAGGATCACGCCGCTGTTGCCGCGCGCTCCCAGCAACGCCGCCCGCGCCACCGACTCGACGATCTCGTCGCGGCCGATCTCGTCGATCGTGCGCTCGCCGCCGGCCGCGAGTCGGTCGAGCTCGGCGAGCACGGCCTCCATCGTCAGCACCATGTTGTCGCCGGTGTCGCCGTCGGCGACCGGGAAGACGTTGAGGTCGTTGACCTCCTGCCGCCGTGACTCCAGATGCGCGAGCGCCCCGGCGACCAGGGCGCGGAAGCGGATCAGGTTTGGGTCAGGCACGACCCTCGCCAGCTATCGGGCCTTGATGACCTTGCCGGCCTTGAGGCAGCGCGTGCAGACGTACACGCGGCGGGGAGCCCCGCCCACGACGATGCGGACCTTCTGCAGGTTGGGGTTGAAGCGCCGCCGGGTCGCGACCATCGAGTGGCTGCGGTTGTTGCCGAACGCCGGCCCCTTCGCGCATGAGTGACAGACCTTGGCCATCGAGCGTGTCAGTCTAGCTGAGCTTCAGAGCGGCGCGGATCCCGGCCAGCGCGAGCACGGCGCGGGCCGCGTGCGCGCCGCTGTCGCGGCGGTCGCCGCCGGAGCGCGCCAGCGCCTGCTCGTAGGTGTCGACGGTCAGCACCCCGAACGTGCAGGGAACGCCGGTCGTCAGCGACACCTCCTGGATGCCGTGGGTGGCCGCCGCGCAGACGTGGTCGTAGTGGTCGGTCTCGCCGCGGATCACCGCCCCAAGGCAGACGACGCCGTCGAAGCGCTCGCTGAGCGCCGCGTAGCGCGCGGCCGTGGCCAGCTCGAACGCGCCGGGCACGTCGAACACCTCGACCTCGTCCCCGTGCTCCTCGAGCACCGTGCGCGCGCCGCTCTCCAGCCGGAGCGCGAGGTCCTCGTAGAAACGCGCGACGACCAGCGCGTAGCGCGCCATCAGCGCTCGCCGGGGCGCTTGGACTCGTTGGTGCGCTCGCGCAGCAGCATCTCGCCGTCGAGGTCGAGGCCCTGGTGGTGGAGCGTGTGGCCGAGCTTCTCCCGCTTGGCGCGCAGGTAGGCGACGTTCTCGGGGTTCGGCGGCTCCTCGATCGGGATCTGGTCGGTGACCGAGAGGCCGTAGCCCTCGAGCGCGCGGATCTTCTTCGGGTTGTTGGTCAGGATGCGAATCGACGTCAGCCCGAGGTCCACGAGGATCTGCGCGCCGATGCCGAAGTCGCGCAGGTCGGCCGGCAGCCCGAGGCGCTCGTTGGCCTCGACGGTGTCGAGCCCCTCCTCCTGCAGCTTGTAGGCGCGCAGCTTGTTCAGCAGGCCGATCCCGCGGCCCTCCTGCGCGAGGTAGAGCAGCACGCCCTCCCCCTCCGCCTCGATCCGGTTCAGCGCCGAGGCGAGCTGGCCGCCGCAGTCGCAGCGCTCGGAGTGGAACACGTCGCCGGTCAGGCACTCCGAGTGCACGCGCACCAGCACGTCGCGCTTGCCCGCGACCTCGCCCTTGACGAGCGCGAGGTGATGCTTGTCGTCGACGAAGGAGCGGTAGCCGACCGCCTCGAAGACGCCGAACGCGGTCGGCAGGCGGGTCGAGACGACCCGCTCGACCAGGCGGTCGCGGCGGCGGCGATAGATGATCAGATCCTTGATCGTGATCATCTTCAGGCCGTGGCGGGCGCAGTAGTCGACGAGGTCCGGCACCCGCGCCATCGAGCCGTCGTCGTTCATCACCTCGCAGATCACGCCGGCCGGCGTCAGCCCCGCGAGGCGAGCCAGGTCGATGCTCGCCTCGGTGTGCCCGGTGCGCTCGAGCACGCCGCCCGGCTTCGCCTTCAGCGGGTTCACGTGGCCCGGCTGCACGAGGTCGGACGGACCGCTTCGGGGGTCGATCGCGACCTGGATCGTGTGAGCGCGATCGTGTGCCGAGACGCCCGTCGTGACCCCCTCGCGCGCCTCGATCGTGACCGTGAACGGGGTCTGCATGCGCGACTCGTTCTTGGCCGTCATCAGGTCGAGCCCGAGCTCCGCGCAACGGTCCGGCGTCAGCGCCAGGCAGATGAAGCCGCGCGCCTGCTTGGTCATGAAGTTGATCGACTCGGGCGTGACGAACTGGGCGGCCATCACGACGTCGCCCTCGTTCTCGCGATCCTCGTCGTCGCAGACGACGACCATCCGCCCGCGGCGGATCTCCTCGATCGCCTCCTCGATCGTCGCGAACGGGCCGGCCTGCGGCTCGGAGCTCATCTGTTCACCAGCCGCTCGAGGTGCTTGGCGAGGATGTCGACCTCGACGTTGACGCGCCGCCCCACGTCGGCGTCGCCGAGCGTCGTGGACTCGCAGGTCTGCGGGATGAGCGCGATCGTGACGCTCGAGGAGCCCACCGCCGCGACCGTCAGGCTGACGCCGTCGAGCGCGATCGAGCCCTTCTCCACGACGTAGCGCGACAGCTGCTCGTCGATCGCGACCTCGATCTCCCCCTCCTGCGTCCGCGCGCGCACCTCGCCGACGCCGTCGACGTGGCCGAGCACCATGTGCCCTCCGAGGCGGTCGCTGAGCCTCAGCGCCGGTTCGAGGTTGACGCGCGAGCCGGCGCGCAGCTCGCCGAGCGTCGTGCGCCGCAGCGTCTCCGCGACCACGTCCGCGCGGAACCGGCCACCGTCGATCGCGCGCGCAGTCAGGCACGCGCCGGCGACCGCGATCGAATCTCCGGGGCGCAGCTCGTCGGTGATCGCGGACTCGATCTCGAGCACCGCCCCGTGCTCGTCGCGCTCGAGCCCGACGACCTCGCCCATCGCCTCGACCAGTCCGGTGAACATCACCACTCCCGCAGCCGCGCCGAGATCAGCAGGTCCTCGCCGACGCGCTGGCAATCCAGCGTCAGCGCGCTGATGGCCTCCGCGATCCGCTCGACGCCCTCTCCCTCCAGCGGGTCGCGGGCGCTGCGGCCGCCCAGCAGCATGGGCGCGAGGAACAGGCGGACCTCGTCGATCTCGCCGGCATCCAGGAAGGCGCCCGCCAGGTGCGGGCCGCCTTCGAGCAGGATCGAGGCGATCCCGAGGGAGCCGAGCTGGTCGAGCGCCGAGCGCACCCGCGCCGGCTCGTTCTCGCCGGTCGCGACGATCACCTCCGCGCCCGCCACCTCGAGCGCGTCGGTTTCGCTGCGCGCGGCGGCGCGGGAGACGACGACGATCAGCGGCACCTCGGCCGTCAGGCAGACCAGTTGGGAGGAGAGGGGCAGCCGGGCGAGCGAGTCGAACACCACGCGGCGCGGTTGGCGGTGAACGTTCTCGACGCGCGCCGTCAGCTGCGGATCATCGGTCAGTGCCGTGCCGATCCCGATCGCGACCGCATCGACGGAGGCGCGCCAGTGGTGCGCGAGCTCGCGGCTCTCGACACCGGAGATCCACTTGGAATCCCCGTCGCGTGTCGCCACCTTGCCGTCGAGGGTCATCGCCGACTTGAACAGGACCCACGGCCTGCCAGTGCGGGCGTGCTTGCGGAAGGCCTGATTGAGCAGCCGCGCGGCGTGCGCCAGCTCGCCGTCGGCCACGACGACCTCGACGCCCTCGTCGCGGAGGATGCCGAGCCCGCGACCCGAGGCCTTCTCGGTCGGGTCGTCACTGGCGACCACGACGCGCCGGATACCGGCGGCGAGGATCGCCTCGGTGCACGGCGGAGTGCGACCCTGGTGGCAGCACGGCTCGAGCGAGACGTACAGCGTCGCCGCGGCGAGGTCGGCGCCGCCACACGCTGCGATTGCGTTGACCTCGGCGTGAGGCCCGCCGAGCTGATCGTGCCAGCCCTCGCCGAGCACGGCGCCGTCGACGGCTATCACCGCACCCACGACGGGGTTGGGGTTAGCGCGTCCGACGCCGTTGCGAGCGAGCTCGATCGCGCGCTCGAGATGCGCCCGGTCGGTCTCCGTGCAGGTTTGCATCCACCCTGAAGCATACGGCGACCGGGCGGCCCGGCCGAGTCCGCGCTCAGCCCGTGCGCCGCCGTTTGCGAGCCGCCCTGCGCGGCGGCGCGCAGCGCCCGGTGTGCAGGTGGTAGATCGTCACCACCGGCCCCGGCCGCGCGTAGGAGAGCGGGTAGTAGTCGAACGACCAGTCGAAGTTGAACGGCAGCGCAGCCCGTACGTTCGAGAACGGCGAGACGGTGAACACGCGAGTGCCCTGGCGGGCGAGCGCGGCGTAGTAGGCAATCGCGCGCGGCACGGCGGCGGGATCGACCTCCGCGCGCCCCTGCTCGGTCGAGCCGGTCACGACCCAGCAGTAGCCGTCGCGTTCGTAGAGGCCGACCAGCGCCGGTGAGAGCGTGCGCTCGTAGTTCTCGAGCTTGACCTCGCGTCCGGCTAGGACGTAGAGGATGCCGCGCGGGCCGCGGTGCGTCAGCAGGTCGGGCAGCGCGACCCACGGCGCGAGGAAGTCGTCGGGAGGGTGGCTCGAGTTGGGGGCGATCGGCTCCACGACGATCTTCGCCCCGATCGGCACGTGCGCCACGAGCCAGGCGCGCGCGCTGGCGCGCGTGTCGGCTCGGGAGTCGACGATGCCCGAGTGGACGCTGTAGACGAGGCCCTGCCCGCAGAGCAGGATCGCCGCGAGCACTGCCAGGGCAACGCGCACGCGCCGGCGACCGCCGGCGGCGCAGTCCGCGCCGGCGACGGCCGCGTAGGCCGCGAGCAGGCACACGATCGGCACGACCGGCATCACCCAGCGCCCGAAGTAGCGCCCCTGCAGTCCCATGAAGGCGAGGTAGGCCACCAGTGCGGGCACCGTCATCGCGAAGGCCGCCCAGCGGCTGCGGCGAAGCGCGAGCAGCACCGCGCCGGCGACGCCAGCCACGGCTGGAACCCAGCCGACTCCCCAGGTGATCGACCACAGGTAGTAGAAGACGCCGCTCCCGTAGGTCAGCCCGAGCTTGCCGTTGTCCTCGCTCTCCGACGACTGGCGCGCCAGCTGGTGGATGAACGAGTGGAAGTCGACGACCGAGTAGGGATTGGCGGCGATGAAGGCGGCGAGCGCGATCACGCCGGCGAGCGCCGTCCACGCCGCGGCGCGGCGGCGCCCGCCGGGGACACAGACGCGCGAGAGGCCGGCGGCGAGCAGCGGCAGCACGACGATTCCACCGGTGTACTTCGTGGCGGCTGCCAGCCCGAGGCCGAGGCCCGCGACCACGAAGTCGCGGCCGCGGCCGCGACGCAGGATCCCCGCGCTGCCCCACAGCGACAGGCACACGGGCGCCAGCGTCGGCGAGTCGTTGAGCGCGAGCTTGCCGTAGAAGACCGGCAGGAAGGCGACCGCCAGCACCGCCGCGGCGAGCAGGCCGGCCCGACGGTCGAACAGCCGTGCGCCGGTCAGATAGAGCAGCCAGACAGCCAGCGTGCCGAGCACTCCCGAGGCCACGCGAGCGAGCAGCCAGACCTCGGTCGAGTGGGCCGAGTGGTAGATCGCGGAGGTGCGTCCCCCCAGCCAGAGCCTGAACAGGCCGGCGAGCAGGTAGGTGAATGCCGGCGGGTTGCCGAAGTAGCCGGCCGGATCGAGGTTGCCGCGCTGCATGCCGACCGCCAGCGGCACGAAGTGCTGGGCCTCGTCGACGTTGTAGATCCACGGCAGCCCGCTGCGCACGCCCCACAGACGCAGCGCCAGCGCAACCGCGAGCACACCGGTGACGGCTGCGCCGTAGCGGAGGTCCCAGCGCCGCAGCAGGCCGGTCAACAGCGCGCGTAGGCGGCGTAGTAGCGGGTGTCGGCGATCTTCGAGAAGCCGGGCAGCGGGACCTGGTCGAGCGGGTTGTCGTTGGGGCTGGTGAGCGCGTAGCGCACGACGGCGAGGCCGAGCGGGTAGAGCGCCACGCCGTGCTGCTCTGCGTCATAGAGCGCGGGCTGACCCGTGTCGAGCAGGTAGCGCGCGTCGCCGCGGTCGATGACGCCGCCCCGCCCCCGGTTGAGGATCAGCCGCACGTCCGGCACGAGCTTGTGGTCGGGCACCGAGACCGGCCCGCACGCGAGATCACGGCGAACGCCCGGGTTGTCGAGGATCGCGACCAGCGAGGTCTGCCCGCTGTCGCGGAAGCCGAGCTCGGTCTCGATCTTGTTCAGGCTGAGCGTGCTCGCGGCGAGGTAGATGCCGATTCCCGCAAGCACCACCGCGCCCCCCGCCCACAGGCGGCGCAGCAGGCCTCGCTGGAGCATCGTCCAGCCGCTCAGAGCGAAGGCGCAGAAGACCAGGATCATCACCGCCGGCATCATCAGGTAGCGGTCGATCACAGACAGGCCGGCGCCGGCGATCACGACGAACGTGCCGATCCCGATCGCCAGAACGGCGAACGGCGCCGCCATGCGCCGGGGCACGAACCAGGCCGAGAGCACGACGCCGGCGATCGCGCCCGCCACGACGGCCGACTTCGTCAGCAGGATCAGGTAATGCGAGAGGGTGCCGGGCAGCTTCGCGAGCGGCACCGTGCGGCCCAGAGCCACGGCGGTGTTCTGCGTGCTGGTCAACGAGTGCAGCGGGTGACCGGTGACGATCCAGTCGAGCAGCACCCAGATGACCGGCCCGGCGGCGACGATGGCCGCCCAGCGCACGCGCTGCGACCAGGTCGCCCTGCGCGCGCACCACAGCCAGTAGATCCCGGCCAGCAGCCAGGCGTCGGGGCGGATCAGCTCCGCCCCGACCAGCACGACGAAGACCAGCGTGCCGCGTCGCGGGCGTTCGATCTCGAAGGCGGCGGCCCACACGATCGCGGCGCAGTAGGTCAGGTCGACGTACCCGCGCGCCGCCAGGAACATGAAGTTGAAGCGGGTCAGCAGCAGCGCCACGGCCGTCGCCGCGACGATCGGCGTGAACGCCGTGCGCGTCAGCCTGTAGACGCCCCAGGCGAGCAGGAGGAACGAGATGATCGCGCACAGCACCGAGAGGCGCAGCTCGGCGTTGCCGAAGATCGACATGACCGCGCCCCAGGCGACCGCCAGCGGATGCTCGGTCGGCGCCTCGTAGGCCGTGAACGAGGGCAGCTGCCCGTGCACGATCTCGCGGCCCCACAGCAGGTAGTACTCGGTGTCGTAGATCGGGTAGGTCGGGATCAGCAGGAAGCCGATCAGGGCGCCGACGCTCATCGCGGCGAACGACAGCCTGGCCCACGTCGCCGCCGGCACGGCCAGCAGCCGCGCGACCCATTGTGGCCGGGTGTCGCGCCCGGTGGCCGTCGCCGTGATCATCGAAGCGAGAATCCGCGGAGAGCGAGCGCCGGCCGCAGACTTGGCGGCCCCCCGCTTCTCTGGGATACTGGGCGGCCAGTTTACGGCACCGTCGTGGACGGAACGCGCGGACGGCACCGCACACGATGAAGCTGATCATCCAGATCCCCTGCAAGGACGAAGCCGAGCAACTACCGGCCACGCTTGCCGACCTCCCGCGCGAGCTTCCCGGCTTCGACACGATCGAGTGGCTGGTGATCGACGACGGCTCGACCGACGAGACGATCGCCGTGGCGCGCGCGCACGGGGTCGAGCACATCGTCCGCCTGACCAACAACAAGGGCCTCGCCTCCGCCTTCCAGGCGGGAATGGATGCCGCGCTGAAGCTCGGCGCCGACGTGGTCGTCAACACCGACGCCGACAACCAGTACCGCGGCGAGGACATCGCGAAGCTGGTCGAGCCGATCGTCGCCGGCCGCGCCGACATGGTGATCGGGGACCGCGACGTGCTCTCGATCGAGCACTTCTCGCCGCTGAAGAAGCGCCTGCAGCGACTCGGATCGCTGGTCGTGCGCGCCGCTTCCTCGACCGGCGTGCCGGACACCACATCGGGGTTCCGCGCCTACAACCGCGAGGCCGCGCTGCAGATCATGATCGTCTCGCGCTTCACCTACACGCTGGAGTCGATCATCCAGTCCGGAAAGCAGCTGGTGGCGATCGACCACGTCCCGATCCGCACCAACCCCGTGACGCGCGAGTCCCGGCTCTTCCTCTCGATGTGGTCCTACGTGCGGCGCAACGCGGTCTCGATCTTCCGCATCTACGCCCAGTATGAGCCGCTGCGCGTGTTCCTCACGGTGGCGGGGCTGCTGCTGCTCGCGGCGGTTGGGGTGTGGGTGCGCTTCGCGGTGGCCTTCATCCAGGGCAACGGGTCCGGGCACGTCCAGTCGCTGATCCTGGGCGCCGTGCTCTTCAACGCCGGCGTGGTGGTTGCCGCACTCGGGGTGATCGGCGACCTGCTGAGCGCGCAGCGCACGATGATCCAGCGGACGCACGAGCGCGTCCGGCGGATCGAGCTGCAGCTCGGCGTTGCGCCGTCGCACTACGAGGCGCTCGCACCGCAGGAGAGCACGCCCGCGGACCACGGCCACGAACCGCAGGAGCACCCTCTCGACGGCGCGAGCGAACGCCCGGGCGCCGGCGCGGAGCCCGGTGGCGCCGGCGGCGTCGCGGCGGCCAGCGAGGCCACCTCTTGACGGCCGTCACGCGATCGGCCGACGGCGTCGTCACCGGCAACACCTACGACAAGTACAACGCCCGCAACCCGGTCGCGCGGGCGCTGATGCGCGGCTTCGAGCGCAACCTCCACGACCTGCTCGCCTCGGCGGAGCCGCAGTCGCTGCTGGACGTCGGCTGCGGCGAGGGCGTGCTCACCCACCGCTGGGCGTCCGAGCTGGCTCCGCGGCGCGTCGTCGGCATCGACCTCGACGACCCGCTGCTGGCCGCCGAGTGGGCGAGCCGGCAGGCACCGAACCTCACCTACATCGCCCACCCCGCGGAGCATCTGCCGTTCGCCGACGGGGAGTTCGACCTGGCGACGGCGATCGAGGTGCTCGAGCACGTCCCCGATCCGGGCCACACGTTGGCCGAGATGGCGCGCTGCGCCGCCCGCCACGTGCTCGTCTCGGTGCCGCACGAGCCGCTCTGGCGCGCGGTCAACATGGCGCGCGGCGCGTACTGGCCCCAGCTCGGCAACACCCCGGGGCACGTCAACCATTTCTCCACCTCGGCGATCGTGTCGCTGTGCGCGCAGCACGGCGAGGTGATCGAGACCCGCTCGCCGTTCCCTTGGACGATGGTGCTCGTCCGGGTCTGAGACGACCGTTCGCGATGACCTCTGAGCGCGGCGCATCCTCCTACGCGAGAGGCGCGCGGATGCTCTCGATCGGGATCGCCTCGACCGGCGTCCTGACGCTCGCCTATTTCGCGATCGCCGGCCACCTGCTGGATCACGGCGGCCGGGTCTCGGCGCAGTACTCGCACCTCGACGTGCTGTGGTCGGTGATGTTCGTGATCATCAGCGTGATCTACCGGCCGATCGAGCAGCTGCTCTCGCGCACGATCGCCGACCACCACGCCCGCGGCATCGCGGCGCTCCCGATGCGCGTGCCGATGACGATCCAGGGCGGCTTCGCGCTGCTGTTCCTGGCGGTGGCGCTGCCGCTGCACGGCGAGCTGGCTAACCACGCGTTCCACTCCGACACCCTCTACTGGGTCTTCGTCGTCGGGATCGTCGCCTACGCGGCGAGCTACTTCGCCCGGGGCTGGCTCGCGGGGCACCGCTACTTCGCGCTCTATGGAGGCCTGGTCTTCATGGAGTCGGCGTCGCGGATCGCGTTCGCGATCGCGGCTGCGGTTGGGATCAGCCACGGGCAGTCGGCGATCGCGCTGGGAATCGCCGCAGCGCCGTTCGTGTCACTGGTCGTGGTGCCGGCCGCGTTCGCGAGTCGCGCAGCGCGTGAGGAGCGCACGCCTCCCGCCACCGACGCGGCGCTCGAAGGACCCGCGGCGGAGGGAATCGAGGAGGCGGTCAGCGACCTCTCGATCCGCCGTGGGAGCGGCTTCGCGATCTCGGTCTCGGGGATCCAGCTGGCCGAGCAGACCCTGCTGAACGCGGCGGTGCTGACAATCGCGGCGACCAACGGGCCAAAGCTGCCGGGCATCGTCTTCAACGTGCTGCTGATCACCCGCGCACCGCTGCAGCTGTTCCAGGCGATCCAGACCTCGCTGCTCCCCCACCTCGCCGGCCTGGAGGTCACGCAGGGCCGCGCGGCGTTCGCGCGCGCGATCCGCCTCACGATCCTCGCAATCGCCGCCTTCGCGCTGGCCGTCGCGCTCGGCCTGCTGGCGGTCGGGCCGTTCGTGCTCCATCACGTCTTCCACAACAGCTACCCCTACCAGCGCTTCGGTCTGGCGCTGATCGCGGTGGGCATGGGCCTGCACCTCTCGTCGGGGGCGCTCAACCAGGCGGCGCTGGCGCGCGGTCAGGCGAGTACGGCGGCGGCGCTGTGGCTGCTGGCGGCGGCGATCTTCGTCGGCTGGATGCTGCTCGGCGTGGTCGGCGACCCGGTGCTGCGCACCGAGGTCGGCTACGCCGGGGCAGCCGGACTGCTCGCGCTCGGGCTCGGCGCGCTCTACCGCCGCGGGTCGCCGACGGCCTCGGCGAGCGCGGCGTAGGCCTCCGCCGGGTCGGGCGACCCGAAAACCGCGCTGCCGGCGACGAACACCCCGGCCCCGGCCGCCAGGCAGCGCGGCCCGGTGTCGACGTCGATGCCGCCGTCCACCTCGATCGCGACCGAATCTCCGACCAGCGCACGGGCACGCTCGATCCGTCCGATCGAGGCCTCGATGAAGCGCTGCCCGCCCCAGCCGGGGTTGACCGTCATGCAAAGCGCCAGGTCGAGCATCTCCGCGACCTCACCGAGGATCTCGAGCGGCGTGGCCGGACACACCGCGAGCCCGGCCGCCAGGCCGGCCTCGCGGATCTGCGAGAGCGCGTAGTGGACGTGCGGCGTGGCCTCGGCGTGGACGGTGATCAGGTCCGCTCCGGCGCGGGCAAACTCGTCGATCTGGCGCTCCGGGCGCTCGATCATCAGGTGCACCTCGAGGCGCGCGCCGGCAGCGCCGACGCGCTCGCGCAACCCGGCGACGATCACCGGCCCCATCGTGATCGGCGGCACGAAATGCCCGTCCATCACGTCGACGTGGATCACCCGCGCGCCCGCATCGAGCACCTCCTGGACCTCCGCCCCGAGCCGATCGAAGTGGGCGGAGAGGATCGACGGCGCGACGCGCGGCGGGTTCGTTGCGGTCATATCTCCCTCAACATGCTGCCGCCGCAGACGTTGCACATCACGATCGCGGTGCTCGCCATCCGCACGATCGTCGAGTGCTCGCCGCAGTTCGGGCAGACCGAGACCAGCTCGAAGCGGTGCAGGCAGTACACGCAGCGGTAGCGGCCCGGCAGGTTGGTCGGCCGCAGCCACGGCTCTCCGCAGTTGGGGCACCCCGGTCCGAGGCCGGCGCTGTCACTCATCGCGCGGAGCTCCCCGCCGCGGCACGCTGCGAAGCGTTGCCCGCTCAGCCGCGATCGCGCGCCAGCGCGGCGATGAAGAAGCCGTCGCTGCCCTGCACCGGGCCGAGGGCGAGCAGCTGGTCGCGCGCCCGCGGGTGCGCCCACGCCGGGTGACGCACCTGCAGGTCGACCGCTGAGAACTCGGGGTGGGCATCGAGGAAGGCTCCGATCTGCTGCTCGTTCTCGGCCGGCGAGATCGTGCACGTCGAGTAGACGAGCGTAGCTCCCGGTGCACACGCGGCGGCCGCAGCGGACAATAGCCTGGCCTGCTGGGTGGCGAGCGCCTGCACGGCGTCTGGCGTCACCCGCCAGCGCAGGTCGGGGCGCGACTGCAGCGTCCCGAGTCCCGAGCATGGGGCATCCAGCAGGACACGGTCGAACCGCTCGCCGCTGCGCCGCGGAGCCGTCGCGTCAGCGACCTCCACGGTGACGTTGGCGGCGCCCATCCGTGCGGCTGTGGCCTGCAGCGCACGCGCGCGTCCCGCGTGACGCTCGACGGCGACCACCTCGCCGCGCGCGCCCATCAGCGCAGCGACGTGCGTCGTCTTGGCGCCCGGCGCCGCGCAGAGGTCGAGCACGCGCTCCTCCGCGCGGGCGCCCAGGCAGTGCGCCACCATCATCGACGCGCGCGACTGCGGCATCAGTGCGCCTTCGCGCCACAGCGCCGAGCCGTGGGCGTCGAAGGGGCCGCCGGTGATGACGGCCTCGGGTGGCTCGCCGCCGAGCGACGCGGCGACACCGGACGCCGCGAGCGCCGCGAGGAGACCGGGAGCGTCCGTGCGCAGCGTGTTCGCGCGCAGCGAGCTCTCCGCCGGCTCGTTTGCCCGCGCGAGCAGCGCGCGAGCCGTCGCCGGGCCGAGCGCGTCGAACCAGAGCTCGACGATCCACAGCGGGACCGAGTGGCGGATCGAGGCGTCCTGCGGCTCGGCGTCGGTGAGCGAGCCGAGCAGGGCCGCGCCCTCGCGCGCGATGCGCCGAAGCACGGCGTTGACGAGCGCGTGCCCGTGCGCGCCCTTCGCCAGCTCAACGGCGTCGTTGACGACCGCGTGCGGGGCGCCGCCGGAGAAGCACAGCTCGTAGGTCCCGAGCCGCAGCGCCGCCAGCAGCGGAGCGTCGATCTTTGCGACGGGGCGACCGGCGCAGCCCTCGATGAGGTGGTCGAGCGTGAGCGCGCGCTGCACCGAGCCGTAGGCGAGCCGCATCGCGAGGGCGCGATCGCGCCCGTCCAACCCGAGCGCCGCGCGGTGAAACGCGCGATCGGTGAACGCCCCCCGCTCGAAGGTCCGCCGCAGTACGAGGTAGGCCGCCGCGCGGGCCTCAGACGGCATGCGCGGGCCGCTCAGACCGCACATGACGGGCGCGCTCAGACCGCACGGCCCGCGCCTTCAGACCGCATGGCCGCGTAGATAGGCGGCCGCATCCATCGCGCGGCGGCCCGGCGGCTGCACCTGCAGCAGCTCGAGCGGGCCGTCGGCGGTCGCGTAGTAGAGCCGCCCGTGTTGCGAGCTGAGCGTTCCGGGTGGCACGGCGCCGGCGTCGGGGTCGGCGTCGGCGTCCGGGTCGGCATCGGAAAGGCGTGCCTTCAGCACGCGCAGCCCGCCCGGAAGGTGCGCGCCGATGTGCGGGTGAAGCGCCCGCACCGTCCGCTCGAGCTGCAGCGCCGGGCGGCTCGGGTCGAGCTCCCGGTCGGCCGCGGTCAGCTTTTCGGCGTAGGTGACGGCCGCGGGGTCCTGATCGACGTACTCGCGCGGCCCGTCGAGCGCCGCGAGCAGCAGCTTCGCCGCGAGGTCCGCAAGGCGCGCGCTCAGAGTGCCGTAGTCATCGTCGGGCTCGATCGCCACGGCCTCCGCGCGACAGACCGGCCCGCCGTCGAGCTCGGCGACCAGCCGCATCAGCGAGACCCCGCTGCGAGCGTCACCGGCCATGATCGCGCGCTCGATCGGCGCGGCGCCACGCCAGCGCGGCAACAGCGACGGATGGACGTTGAGGATCTCGTGGCGCGAGAGAAGCGGTTCGCGCACCATCCCCCCGTAGGCGCACAGCACCACGAGATCGGGCTCCGCGGCGGCGATCTCCTCGGCCACGTCGCCGAGCCGCGCCGGCTCGAGCACCGCCAGACCGAGCTCGCGCGCACCCTCCGCGAGCGGCGTCGAAGCGAGATGCCGGCCGCGACCCCTGGCCGCGGGCGGCCTCGTCACCACCAGTTCGGGGCGCAGGGCCGTTGCGGCCCCCTTCAGCACCCTCAGGGAGAACTCCGAACTGCCGATGTAGACGGTCCTCACGCGTCGCGTTGGCGATCGCGCCAGGCGCGCATGGCCTCGCGGCGCTGCGCCTTGCCGGCGCGGTCGAGCATCAGCACGCCGTCGAGGTGGTCTATCTCGTGAGCCAGCACGCGCGCCTCGAGCCCCGACGCCTCGATCGTCACGGCGGCGCCGTGCTCGTTGGCTCCCGCGACCCGCAGATGAAGCGGTCGCTCGACGTCGACGCGGATGCCGGGGATGCTGAGACAGCCCTCCTCCATCGTCTCGGTCTCCTCGCTGTGCCACTCGATTCGCGGGTTGACCACGGCGGCCGTCGGGCTCTCCGACTCGACGCGGTAAACCAGCACCCGCGCCAGCATGCCGACCTGGGTGGCGGCGAGACCGACGCCGAGCGCGTCGTCCATCAGCGCGCGCATCCCATCGACGTCCGCGCGCAGGCGGTCGTCGAAATCCGTCACCTCGAGGGCCCGCGTGCGCAGGACGGGGTCGCCGAGCTTGCGGATATGCGCGAGCGCGGCCTCGCGCCGCTCGCGTTCCTGCGGCGACTCGTGCTCGACCTCCTGCTCGGCTTCGAGGACCTCTTCAGCCATGGCTTCAGTCTACGGCGCGCCCGTCCGGCGCTACTGCGGGTCGACGTCGACGCTGAGCGCGACGTCGCGGTGGCGCTGCGTCGCCGCGAGCGCGTCCCCCACCGCCGCGACGGCGGCGAGGCGATCGGCCGCCTTGATCACCAGCTGCGCCCGGGCGCGACCGCGGAGGCGAAACAGCGGCGCCGGGCCCAGCAGCGCGGCGTCGTCGAGCACGAGCCGCGAGCGCAGCTCCCGTGCCGCCTCGAGTGCGAGCTCGGCGCTATCGCTCGAGCAGACGATCCGGATCAGCTCGCCGTAGGGCGGGTAGCGAAGCGCCTCGCGGCGGCGCAGCTCCCCCTCCAAGAATCCCGCGCTGTCGTGCTGCGCAGCGGCGACGATGCTGCGCGCCGCCGGCGTCAGCGTCTGCACGAGCACGCGTCCCTCGCCGCCCCCCCGTCCCGTGCGACCGGCCAGCTGCGCGACGAGCGCGAACGTGCGCTCCTCGGCGCGGAAGTCCGGGAAGCGCAGCGTCGCGTCCGCGTCGAGCACGACGCCCAGCGCGACACCGTCGAAATCGTGGCCCTTGGCCACCATCTGCGTCCCGACCAGAACGCCGGCCTCGGCGCGCTCGAAGCGCGCGAGCACCGATGCGGCGCGGCCCTTCGCCGCCGCGATGTCGGCGTCTAGGCGGAAGATCGGATAGTCGGCTTCCCCGAGCGCCGCAGCCAGCTCATGCTCGAGCCGTTCGGTACCCAGGCCGTGACGCGCAACGCTCGTCGAGCCGCACGCGTCGCAGCGGGCCGGCACCGCCTCGCGATGCCCGCAGTGGTGGCAGCTGATCACCCCCTCGGCGCGGTGCAGCACCAGTGCGACGTCGCACTCCGGGCAGCCCCAGACCTTCCCGCACGATCGGCACGAGAGGAAGTTCGACCAGCCGCGGCGGTTGAGCAGCACGATTCCCTTGCCGCGCGCGCGGCGCAGCTCGCCCAGCGCAGCGGCGGTGCGATCGTGCAGCGCGCCCGGCACGCCGCACATGTCGAGCACCTCGACGGCCGGCAACTCGGCGCCGTCGACGCGCGCCGGAAGCGCCAGCCGTCGCAGCCGCAGGTAGCTCTCCGGACGGGGAGTCGCACTGCCTGCCACCAACACCGCGCCGCCCTGCTGCGCCCGCCGCGCCGCCACGTGGCGGGCGTCGTAGCGGGGGTCGCCCTCATGTTTGTAGGAGGGGTCGTGCTCCTCGTCGACCACGATCAGCCCGAGCTGCTCGATCGGCGCGAACACGGCCGAGCGCGGGCCGACGCAGATCCGCGCCTCGCCGCGGCGCATCCGCATCCACTCGTCGTAGCGCTCGCCGGCGCCCAGACGCGAGTGCGCGACGGCGACGGTGTCGCCAAAGCGGTCGATGAAGCGCCCGACGGTCTGCGGCGTCAAACCGATCTCCGGCACGAGCACGATGACGCCGCGTCCCTGCGCCAGCGTCTCCTCGGCCGCGCGCAGGTACACCTCGGTCTTGCCGGAGCCGGTGACCCCGTGCAGCAGCAGCTGCTCGAAGCGGCGCGCCGCGAGCGCCTCGCAGACGCACTCGAGCGCGGCGCGCTGGTCGGCTCCGAGCGTCACCGGCCGCGCTCGGCGGGCTCCCACGGCCACGTGCTGCGGCGTGCGCGCGAGCGTGCGCCGGCTCAGCCTGAGCAGCCCGCGCGCCTCCAGCCGGCGCAGCGTCGCGTGATCGGCGCCGGTCGCGGCGGCCGGAGTCGCACCGTCCGGGGCGAGCCGCTCGAGCACGCCGCGTTGGCGCGCGGTGAGCCGCGCCCCGCTGGTCGGCGCCTCGCGCCCGGCCGCGGTCAGCTCAGCCACCAGGCGCGCGAGGCTCTGCATGCCGCTGCCGGCCCCCGGCGGCAGCACCAGCGACAGCGCGCGCGCCGGTGTCGAGCAGTACTGCAACGCGATCCAGGCGGCCAGCTCGACGAGGTCGGCCGGGACGTCGGCCTCGACGGCGCGCCGCGGCGCGAGCAGGCGCTCGCGCGAAACCGTGCTGGCCTCGCTCAGCCCGACGACTACGCCCAGCAACTCCCGCCGGCCGAACGGAACGACCAGCATCGAGCCGACACCGACGCTGTCGCGCATCTCCTCCGGCAGGGCGTAGTCGAACGGCCCACGCAGCGCGCGCGCGCTCGTGAGCGGCTCGACCTGTGCGATCGAGGCCACCCGCCCAGACTAGAGCGGGTGGCGGTCGGCTTCCTCGGCCGCCGAGGCGACGGCGGGCGCCGCCTGCGCCCGCCTGCCGCCGGCGCGAGCGCCGCGTTCGACGAAGTCGATGATCACCGGCACGCCGTCGAGCGCATAGCGCTCGCGCATCTGGTTCTCGATGTAGTAGGCGTAGTCGCGCGTGACCCGGGAGCGGGAGTTGACCTGGATCGCGAAGCGCGGCGGGCGAGTGCCGATCTGCGTCATGTAGATCAGCTTCAGCCGGTGGCCCTGCTTGGCCGGCGGTTGGCGCGCCTGCACCGTTTCGCCCAGGAAGCGGTTGAGCTCGGGGGTCGGGATCCGCCCCGCGCGGCGGTCTCCGAGCGTGATCGACTCAGACAGCAGGCGCGCGACGTTGCGCCCGGTCGTCGCCGAGGCGGTCAGCACGCGCGGGCGCTGGCGCAGCTTCTCGGCGATCCGCGCCCGCTCGTAGACGAGGTCGAGCGTCGGCGCCTGCACGTCCCACTTGTTCAGCACGACGAGCGTGGCGCAGCCGCTGCGCATCGCAAGGTCCGCAACTCGGAGATCCTGGGCTGTGACGCCGTCGCGCGCGTCGCAGACCACCATCGCCACGTCGGCGCGCTCGGCGGCGCGCTGCGAGCGCAGCGTCGTGTAGTACTCGACCGACTCGCTGACCTTCGACTGGCGGCGCATCCCGGCCGTGTCCACGATCACGAGCCGCCGGCCACCGGACGGACGTGACGCGTGCTCGACGAACAGCGGCAGGTCGATCGCGTCACGCGTCGTCCCCGCCTCGTCGGCCACGATCACACGCTGCTCGCCGACGAAGCGATTCACGAGCGATGACTTGCCGACGTTCGGTCGCCCGATCACCGCGAGGCGAACGGTGTCCGCATCGTCGTCGGCCCCCGGCTCGCGCTCCGGCGGCAGCATCGCCACCAGGCGGTCCAGCAGATCGCCGGTGCCGAGCCCCTGTGCCGCCGACACCGCGACCGGTTCGCCCAGCCCGAGCGCATGGAACTCAGCCGCGAGCGGGATGTCGGCGACCGTGTCGCACTTGTTGGCGGCGACCAGCACCGGCGTGTCGCCGCGCCGCAGCAGGTCCGCTATCTCATGCTCGCCCGGCCGTGCCCCCGCGCGCGCGTCGACCACGAGCAGCGCCACGTCGGCGTCGGCGAGACCGGCACGCGCCTGGTCGCGAATCGAGGAGGCCAGCGGATCGGAGTCGGCGAAGTCGACCCCGCCGGTGTCGATCAGCGTGAAGCGCCGGCCGTTCCACTCGCAGTCGAGCTCCTTGCGGTCGCGCGTGATCCCCGGCCGCTCGTGCACGATCGCTTCGCGCGAGCCGCTCAGGCGGTTGACCAGCGACGACTTGCCGACGTTGGGGTAGCCGACGACCGCGACCTTCACGGCCCGCTGCGGATCGCTCATCGTTCAGCAACCCGCGGGCGACGGCGCCCGGCTGACCGTTCCCGGCGCCGGCGCCGGCTGGTCTGCACGACGGGCAGGAGGCTCGACGGTCACGCTGACCAGCATAGCCCGCCCGGCTCGGCCGAAAGCCCTGGGCCGGTCAGCCCCGTGCGGCGGCGCGGGCCGTCTCGACCAGCGCCACGACCCGTGCGACGACCTCGTCGGCGTCGAGGCCGCTCGTGTCCAGCACGACGGCGTCGGGCGCCGCCTGGAGCGGTGAGTGGTCGCGGTCGCGGTCGCGGGCGTCGCGCACGCCCATCTCGGCGAGCACCTCCCGCGGGTCCGCCCCCAGCTCGCGCGCGCGCCTCGCCGCACGCTCGGCGGCGCCTGCCGTGAGGAAGACCTTGACGTCCGCGGCCGGCGCGACGACCGTGCCGATGTCTCGCCCCTCGGCAACCCAGTCCCCGCTCGCGAGCAGCTCGCGCTGGCGCTCCACCAGCGCCGAACGCACGGCCGGGTCGGCGGCTACGACCGAAGCCTGCGCCGTGACCGTCGGGCTGCGGATCGCGTGCGTCACATCGCGGCCGGCGAGCAGCACGTGCTCGCCGAGCGAGACGTCGAGCGCGGCGGCGTGCTCGGCGGCGCTCCGCGTCGGGTCATCGAGGCTGGCGAGCGCGACGCAGCGGTACATCGCGCCGCTGTCGAGATAGCCGAAGCCGAGCGCCTGCGCGAGCGCGCGAGCGACGGTCGACTTGCCGGCGCCGGCTGGGCCGTCGATCGCGACGATCATGCGGGGCACGATAGCCGTGCCCGGCGAAACGCCCGCGGCTCCGGCTCGGCGACCCCAGCCGCCGCCGGCCGCTAGCGCAGCGACTCCAGGTCGGCGAAGAAGCCGGGATAGGTCTTCGCGACGCAACCCGGATCCTCGATCTCGATCCCGGGGACGCGCAGGCCGAGCAGCGCGAGGCTCATCGCCATGCGGTGGTCGTCGTAGGTGCGCACGCGGGCCGGGCGAACGCTCCCCGGCTTCACGACGAACCCGTCCGCGTTGGTCGCGACCTCGATGCCGCAGCGCGCCAGCTCGGTCGCGAGGGCGCCGATGCGGTCACTCTCCTTGGCGCGGATGAAGCCGATGCCGCGCACGCTCGTCGGCGAGTCGGCGAAGACGGCGACTGCGGCCAGCGTCTGCGCCGTGTCGGAGACGTCGGCCATGTCGACGTCGACGCCGTGCAGCGTCCCGGTTCCGGTGACGCTGATGCGCTCCTCGCCGCGCTCGACGTGCGCTCCCATCCGCTCGAGGATGTCCACGAAGGCGATGTCCCCCTGGATCGAGCGCGACCCGAGGCCGTCGACGGTGACGCGCCCGCCGGTGATCGCAGCGGCAGCGAAGAAATATGCCGCGGCGCTCGCGTCCGGCTCGATCTCGAGCTCGGCCGGGACGTAGCTCGAGGGGCGCACCTCGAGCCCGTCCGCGACGACGCCGAAGGCCTCCATCACCGCGAGCGTCATCTTCACGTAGGGCACGGAGACGAGCGGCGAGGCAAGCGTGACGCGCAGGCCGTGCTCCATCAGCGGTGCGGCCATCAGCAACCCCGAAAGGAACTGGCTCGAGATGTGCCCCGCCAGCCGCACCTCGCCGCCGCGCACCGGCCCGTGTACGGCGACCGGCAGCCGTCCCGGCCGCTCGAGCGACGCGACGCCGGCGCCGAGCTGCTCGAGCGCATCGATCAGCGGGGCGAACGGTCGTGCGCGCAGCTGCGGCGCTCCGTCCACGATCACGCGCTCGCTCCCCAGAGCCGCGGCCGGAAGGATGAAACGCGATGTCGTCCCCGACTGGCGGGCGTCGATGCGCACCGGCTCCGCGGGCCGTCGCGCACCCGAGCCGCCCAGCTCGATCGTTGCGTTCGCGCGATCGGCCCGCAGTCGCGCCCCGAGCGCCACCACGGCGTCCATCATCGCCTCCGTGTCGGCCGCGAACAGCGCACCGCGCAAAGTGCTCTCGCCATCGGCGAGCGCGGCGCACAGCAGGGCCCGGTTGGTGATGCTCTTGGAACCGGGCGGGCGCACCGTCGCGACCGGCGGCTCCGCCAGCGGCTCGATCCTCTGCACCTCCACCGCCCGCCTCCGCTCTCAGGCCCGCGCGACGGGGATCTTCAGCGCCTCGATCAGCTCGACCGCGCGCCGCGCCTGCTCCTCGCCGCGTACCCACAGGGCGACGACGCCCTGGCCGCCGTCGCGCGAGGGCGACAGCGCCATGTCGACGATGCTGATCTGCGCGTGACCGAGCGCCAGCGCGATCTCGGCGACGACGCCGGGGCGGTCGGTCACCGCGGCGCGCAGCTCGTGCACGGCGCCGCCGGCAAGTCCGGCGCCGAGCAGCGCGTCGCGATCCTCGCGGGCCGCGTCGTTCCAGCGCTCGATGGCGCCTCGGTCGTGGGCTGCGAGCGACGCGCGTACCTCGGCCAGGCGGGCCTGCGTCTCGTCGATCAGCGCCACGATCGCGTCGCTGTTGGACAGGTAGATGTCGGGCCAGATCGCGGCGTTCGCGCCGGCGACGCGCGTCGCGTCGCGGAAGCTCGGCCCCGTCGCGGGCATGTCGGCGCCGTCGCCGAGAGCTCGTGCGGCCTGCGCGACGAGCACGTTGGCGAAGACGTGCGGCAGGTGCGAGACGCTCGCCATCACCCGATCGTGGACGGCGGCGTCGATCGCGGTGGGCTGCGCACCGATCCCGACCAGAGCCCTGTGCAGCCGCTCGTACAGCGCCCCCGAGGTCGCCGGCCCGGGCGTCAGGTACCAGGTCGCGCCCTCGAAAAGGTCGGGGCGCGCATGCTCGACGCCCGAGGTCTCACCGCCGGCGAGCGGGTGTCCGCCGATGAACCGCGGATCCGCTCGGCCGGAGACGATCGCCCGCTTGGTCGAGCCGACGTCGCTCACCGCACAGTCCCCGCCCGCCGCGGCCAGGACCTCGTCGAGCGCGCCGGCCAGCACGCCGACGGGCGCCGCGACGAACACGATCTCGGCATCCGCGACGGCGCCGGCGAGGCCGGTCGCCACCGTCTCGACGGCTCCCCGTTCCAGTGCCGCGGCGCCGACGCGCTCGTCCGGGTCGTAGCCGACGACGTGGGCGCCGAGGCGTCCACGCGCCGCCAACCCGATCGAGCCGCCGATCAGCCCGACGCCGATGACGGCGACCCTCACGCGGCGGTGAACGCCTTGCCGGCGATTGCCGCGGCGCGCTCGACCTGCGCGGCGTACTCGGCGAACTCGTCGGCGCGCAGCGCCTGCGGGCCGTCGCAGATCGCCTCGTCGGGATTCGGATGGACCTCGACGATGATCCCGTCCGCGCCGGCGGCGGCCGCCGCGAACGAGAGCGGCCCGACCAGGTCGCGCCGCCCGGCCGCGTGGCTCGGATCGACCACGACCGGCAGGTGCGAGAGCTCACGCAGCACCGGCACCGCCATCAGGTCCAGCGTGAAGCGGTATGCGGTCTCGAAGGTGCGGATCCCGCGTTCGCAGAGGATGACCTTCTCGTTGCCCTCCTTGAGGATGTACTCGGCGGCCATCAGCAGCTCCTCGAGCGTGGCGGAGAGCCCGCGCTTGAGCAGCACCGGACAGCCGGATCGTCCGACCTCGGAGAGCAGCGTGTAGTTCTGCATGTTGCGCGCCCCGATCTGCAGGACGTCGGCGACCTCGAGCACCGGCTCCAGATCGCGGACGTCCATCAGCTCGGTGACGATCGGCATCCCGTAGAGCTCCTTCGCCTCGGCCAGCAGGCGAAGGCCCTCCTGCCCCAGCCCCTGGAAGGCGTAGGGCGAGGTGCGGGGCTTGTAGGCGCCGCCGCGGAACATCGCGGCGCCGGCGTCCTTGACGACGCGCGCCGTCTCGAGCAGCTGCTCGCGAGATTCGACGGTGCACGGCCCGGCGATCAGCGCGAAGTGCTCGCCGCCGATGCGCCGCCCGCCGATCTCGAAGACCGAGCGGGCCCCGGCGCGCAACTGCGACGAGGAGAGCTTGTAGGGCTTGAGGATCGGCACGACCTGCGAGACGCCCGGAGCGCCGTCGAGCTCGAGTCGCGCGACGTGCTCACGGTCGCCGATCGCGCCGATGACGGTGACCTCCTCGCCCTTGGAGATGTGCGCGCGTGCGCCCACGCTGCGGACGCGGGCGAGGACGTGCTCGATCTCCGCTTCCGTCGCGTCGGGTTTCATCACGATCATCATTGGGAAAGTCCTTTCAAAGTTCGGCGGAAAGCTTAGGCGGGAGCCGGCGAAGCGCTTGCAAGCTGCGTTTCGCGGCGGCGGTGGAGGAGGCGCCCGGGCCCGGTGGGCCTGTCTGTCGCGGCCGAGCGCCCGCTCGCGGCGGGCGCAGGTCCGGACGCCTAGCTAAATCGCCAGGACGCCTGATAGGAGTACGAATAGGCAGCGACCAGCGGAGCGCCGTGGGCGCTCACGAGGGTGATCGATCGGTCAGCTGCGTCGCACATCTCTCGCAATGTGTAGCAGGGTCGGCGCGAGCGCGCAAACGGTCATTCGTCGGGATCGCGCGGTCGAGGCGGCGCCGCGGTGGTCGGTGCGCCGCTGTCTACCGGCCCCCGCCTGCGCGCGCGGCGCTCGCCCAGGCCGGCGCCCGCGACGACCGCGGGCACCGCCTCCCCCTCCCAGCCGGGCGCCATGATGTGCACGCCGGCGAGCGCGGGCAGCTCGCGCAGGCGGCGCACCACCTCGACGGCGATTTCGACGCCGGCCGCCTTCGCCTCGTCGCCCTCGAGCCCTTCCATGCGAGCGAACGTCGCATCGTCGACCTCGATGCCGGGGACGTGGTCGTGCATGTGCAGCAGCATTCGCGTGCTGCGCGGCGGCGCGACGCCGGCGATCAGCGGCGCCCGCTCGGTGACGCCCGCAGCGACCGCCAGATCCAGCCACGCCGCGAAGCGCCCGACGTCGTAGACGATGTTCGTCTGCAGGCACTGGGCGCCGGCCGCCAGCTTGCGCTCGAGGCGCTCGACCGTGTCGACCAGCGGGTTGACGGCGGCGAGCAGCAGGAAGTCGGTCGGCACGAGCAGCGCCTCGCCGGCGGCCAGCTGACCGGCGTTGATGCCCGCCGCGAGGCGAAGCAGGCCGATCGAGTCGAGATCGGAGCAGGCTCGCGTCAGTCCGTCGTAGGCCCCGACCGACAGCGGGTCGCCGCTCAGCGCGAGAATCGAACGCACGCCGAGCGCCCACGCGCCGAGCAGGTCGGACTGCAGCGCGAGCAGGTTGCGGTCTCGCGTGGTCAGCTGCATGATCGGCTCGAGGCCCTCTTCGATCATCCAGCCGGCGCACGCCAGCGGCGAGAGCCGGACCGTCGCTGCCGGGTTGTCGGTCACGTTCGCGGCGTGCACGACCGGCGCAAGGCGGCGCGCCGTTTCGCGCACGAGCGCCGGATCCGGGTCACGCGGCGGCCCGAGCTCCCCGGTCACCACGAACTCACCCGCGCGCAGCGCGTCGCGAAACCCCGTCATCGCCTGAAAGCTAGCTGCTCCCGGCGCGCCCGCAACGCGCGCGCGGCCCCGCGACCGATCACAGCAGCGTGGCCAGGACCTCGAGGAAGCGCGCGTTCTCGGCCGGCGTGCCGTAGCTGACGCGCAGGGCCCCCGCCTTGCCCAGAGCGGCGCCGGCGCGGACCAGCACGCCCTGCTGCGCGAGCCCGTCGACGATCGCCGCCTCCTCGCGGTCGCGGCCCAGCTCGAACCAGCAGAAGTTCGCCTGCGAGGCGGCCGGCTCGAGTCCCAGCTCGCGCAGCCCGTCGTCCATCTGCACACGCGCGACCGCCACCCGTTCGACGCGCCTTGCGACCTCGTCCTGATGGCGCAGCGCCTCGAACGCGGCGGCCTGGGCGACCGCGTTCAGGAAGAACGGCTGGCGCAGCTGGGTCAGCGCATCCGGCGCGTCGCGCGAGCCGCACAGGGCGTAACCCACGCGCAGGCCGCAGAGCCCGAAGATCTTCGAGAAGGTTCTCAGCAGGACGAGGTTGGGATGGCGGTCGAGCAGCGCGATCGAGGCGTCAGGATCGTCGAGCAGGTTGAACTCGCAGTAGGCCTCGTCGATCAGCACGCAGACGCTCGCGGGCACGCGCTCCACGAACGCGGCGATCTGCTCCAGCGGCAGCGCCGTGCTCGTCGGGTTGTTCGGGTTGCAGACGATCACCAGGCGCGTCGCCACGGTTATCTCCCGCGCCATCGCCTCCAGATCGAGGCATTCGCGCGCATCGAGCGGGACGCGGATCCCGCGCGATCCGGACGCCGCCTCGAGCTGTGGGTAGACGGAGAACGACGGCCAGCCGTAGACCAGCTCGGCGCCCGGCTCGAGCAGCGCCTCGCCGATCGCCAGCAGGATGTCGCAGGAGCCGTTGCCGACGGCGATCCGCTCGGCGGGCACTCCGTAGCGGTCCGCCAGCGCCCCGCGCAGCTTCGCGCTGGTCGGGTCGGGGTAGCGGTTGACGTCGGGCAGCGCGGCGGTCGCGGCCGCGATGACCTCGGGCGGGGGCGGATAGGGCGACTCGTTGCTCGCGAGGCGCACCAGCGGGCCCTCCAGGGCGTAGCCCGACGCGGCCGGATAGGACGGCATCCGCCTGACTGCTGCGCTGAACTCGAGCGCCATCGCCCTATTGTGCGGCATCGAGGTCCGCGCGCAGAGCGCGAGCCTCGCCGAGATAGACGTGCGCGGCCACGTGGCCGGCGGGTGCGTAGTAGTGCGCGAGCACGCGAATCACCCGCGGCAGCGCTCCCGGCACGTCGATCTCGCGTGTGCAGATCAGCGGAACCCGCTCGAAGCCGATGCGCCGCGCGGCGAGTGCCGGGAATTCGGCGTCGAGGTCCTCGGTGGTGGTGAAGATGCAGCTGACGAACTGCTCGATCCGCAGCTCGTTGCGCTCCATCAGCGCGCGCATCAGGGTCTCGGTCGCCGAGAGGATCGCCTCGGCCGTGTTCTCCTCGACGCTGGTCGCCCCACGCAGCGCGTACAGCCGCTCGCTCACGCGCGCAGCCTACCGGCGCGCGGCGTCGCGAAGGCGTGCCACCTCGGCGTCGGTCAGCAGCCGCGAGGCGCCGACCGGCAGCGAACCGAGCGCGAGCGGGCCGAAGCGCACGCGCGTCAACTCGCGCACCGGGTGCCCGATCGCCTCGCACATTCGCCGGACCTGGCGCTTGCGGCCCTCGCGCAGCACCAGCTCGATCACGTTCGCCGAGACGAGGCTCGCCTGCGCCGGCGCCGAGCGGCCGTCGTCGAGCTCGATGCCGTCGCGCAGCGCCTCGAGCGCGGCCGCGCTCGGCCGCCCGCCGGCGACGCGCGCGCGGTAGGTCTTCGGCACCTCGTGGCGCGGGTGCGAGAGAAGCTGTGCCAGCTCGCCGTCGTTGGTCAGCAGGATCAGCCCGGTGCTGTCGGCGTCGAGGCGGCCGACCGGGTAGAGCCGGCGCTCGTCGGCGATCAGCTCGACGACGGTCGGGCGACCGTGCGTGTCGCGCACCGTCGAGACGACGCCCGCGGGCTTGTGCAGCGCGTAGACCACACGCGCCTCCAGACCCTCCACGACGCGCCCGTCGAGCTCCACGCGTTCGCCGTCGATCTCGCGCGCAGGGTCGAGCTCGCGGACGCCGTCGACGCGGACGCGCCCCGAGCGCACGATCTCGGCTGCGGCGCGGCGCGAGGCCAGACCGGAGTGGGCGAGGAACTTGGCGAGGCGCATCGCTTGCAACCATAGGTCGATGGATCGCGTCCTGCTGCACGAAACCCTCGCTCGCCACGGCGAGCCGGGCTACCGCGAGCGCCAGGTGTGGGCCTGGCTCGCGCGTGGCGCCGACTCCTACGCGCAGATGAGCGACCTGCCGGCGACGCTGCGCGCGCTGCTCGAGGAGCACGTGCCGCTCTCGACGCTTACGCTCGAGCAGGAGGCGCAGGCCGCCGACGGCACCGTGAAGGTCCTGCTGCGCAACGCGCGCGGCAATCCGGTCGAGGCCGTACTCATGCGATACCGCGACGGGCGCCGCTCGCTGTGCCTGTCCTCGCAGTCGGGCTGCCCGCTGACCTGCACCTTCTGCGCGACCGGGCGGATGCGCTTCGCCGGCAACCTCAGCGCCGATGAGATCCTCGACCAGGCGCTGCACTTCCGCCGCGCCGGGCCTGTCGACCACGCCGTCTTCATGGGGATGGGCGAGCCGATGATGAACCTCGACGCCGTGCTCGAGGCGTGCTCGCGGCTCCCCGACCTGGGGATCACGAACCGCCGCACGGCGATCTCGACGGTCGGCTGGATCCCCGGCATCGAGCGGCTCAGCGCCTCGGGGACGGCGATCCGCCTGGCGCTCTCGCTGCATGCTCCCGAGGACGCGCTGCGCAGCGCGCTGATGCCGGTCAACGAGCGCTACCCGCTGGCCGAGGTACTGGACGCCTGCCGCGCAGACCACGTGATTCGGCGGCGGCGGGTGTTCGTCGAGTACGTCATGCTGGCCGGCGTCAACGACCGCTACGAGCAGGCGCTCGAGTTGGCGCGGCTGCTGTCCCCGCGTCAGGCCTTCAAGGTCAACCTGATCCCCTACAACCCGACCGACTCGCACTACGCCGGCTCGGGACGGGCCGCGATCGCCGTGTTCCGCGAGGCGCTCGAGTCGCGCGGCGTGGCGGTGACCGTTCGCCTGACGCGCGGCCGCGAGATCGCAGCGGCCTGCGGGCAGCTCGCCGCCGGAGCCGCGAAGTGAGCGAGGCCGCGCGATGAGCGAGTCGCAGCGCCTGACGCTGCACCCGCGCGGTCCGTTCTCGCTGCGTGCGGCCGCCGAGTTCGGGTTCGGTCCGACCCAGGGTCGCGCGCCCGAGTTCGACGGCGTGATGCGCCTCGCGTTCCCGATCGACGGCGGCGACGGCCACGCCGGCGCGGCGATCCGCCAACCGCTCGCCGGCGGGCCGCTGGAGTGCGAGATCCACGGCGGCGGCGATCTCGCGCCGATCGAGCGCCAGATCATGCGCGTGCTCTCGCTCGACCACGACGGCGACGCCTTCCTCGCGGTTGGCGAGCGCGACCCGGTGATCGGCGATCTGCAGCGACGCCATCCGGGGCAGCGCCCCGTTCTGTTCCACTCCCCCTATGAGGCGGCGGCCTGGTCGGTGATCTCCGCCCGCCGCCAGCCGGCGCAGGCGGCGGCCGTGCGCCGCGGCCTGGGCGAGGCGCTCGGGCACACCTTCGAGCTCGCAGGCGACCAGGTCGTGGCGTTTCCGCAACCGCAGCGGCTGCTCGAGGCCGCCGATCTGCCCGGGCTCGGAGAGGAGAAGGCCACGCGCCTGCGGGCGATCGCGCAGGCGGCGATCGAGGGTGCGCTGGACGTCGAGCGCCTGCACGGTCTCGGTCCCGACGCGGCCTGGGAGTCGCTGCAGGAGCTGCCGGGGATCGGCCCGTTCTACGCCGGCCTGATCGTGCTGCGCGCGGCCGGTTTCGCCGACGCGCTGATGCCGATGGACGAGCCGCGGATCCTGGCGCACGTGGCGAGCTTCTACGGGCTCGCGGCGCCGCCGACGCGCGAGCAGCTCACGCAGCTGGCGCAGGCCTGGCGACCGTTTCGAACCTGGGCGACGGTGCTGCTGAGACTCGCGGGCGACCGTGAGTTCGGCCGCCCCCGCCGCTGAGCGGCCCCGCCGCCGCGCCGCCCACGCCGCCGCGCCGCCCGCGCCGCCGAGCCCCCTCCTCAGCGCAGGTCGTCGATCGCGTACACGTCCGGCCTGCAGTAACCCGGCTCGTTGGGGCGCTGCATGACGACCCCCTGCATGCGCGCGCGGTAGCCGCGCGCGAGCAGCCGGCGGTAGGCGTCGTGGCGGGCGGTGTTGACGCCGGCCACGATCCGTTCCAGGCCGCGCGTGCGGGCAAGCGCCTCGCACGCGTCGAGCAGCCGCTCGAACCGCTCGCCGACCCCGCTGCCCGGGCGTGCGGCGGCGAACTTGACGTAGCAGACGCCGCTGCCGGCCTCGCCGGCCCCCAGGTGGCAGACCGCGAAGCCGACGAGCTGCGCGTCCTCGCGCAGCAGCACCGTGTCGCCGAGCGCGAGGCTGTCGGCCGCCCGGATCTCGCTCCCGAGGTCGAGCCCTTCGAAGATCGCGTCTGTCAGCTCGCGACACTCCGCCTGCGCCGCCTCGCGCGCAGCCGCCGCCAGCCCGGAATAGGTCTCGAGCCCGCCCGGCGTCCCCTCCGCCGCCAAGGGCGTCGCCTGGCCCAGGACCGCGGTCAGCTGCTGGGGCCAGAAGCCGAAGCGCTGATAGAGGCCGATGTGCTTCGGGCTCTGCGCGAACGTGAAGAGTCCCGCCTGGCGCACGCCCCAACGCTCGAACAGCTCGATGACGGGCTCCAGCAGGCGTCCGCCGACGCCGGCGTCCCACAGCGCCGGGACGACTGTCAGAGGACCGAACCACCCGTAGCTTCCCCACCGCGTCGCGAACACCGAGCCGACCACCTCACCGTCCAGCGTCGCGACGAACGCGCGGGCCGGGTCCGCGGCGAAGCGCGAGCGCACGTGCTCCATGTCGCCGAACACCGCGAGCGGGCTCGAGAGCCCGAGGAAGGTTCCGAACGCGACGCGCGTGACGCGGTCGGCGGCGTCCACGTCGCCGGACTCGAGCGCGCGGATCACGACCTGGGAGCGCACGTCGCGGTCGGGCGCGGTGGCCGGCATGTTCCCTCCTCGCTCCCGCGCGACCCCGCGCTACTACTCCGGGACGATCCCGGCGCGCGCCTCACCGGCGGCGAGCAGGCGATCGCGCAGCGCGCTTTGCTCCTGCGGGCTCGGATCCCACTGCGCGACGTCGGGCAGCTCATCCGCGCTCTGCAGGCCGAACACCTTCAGGAAGAGCGTCGTCGTGCGGTAGGTGACGGCGCCGAACTGCGAGCGCCCGCTCTCCTCGATCAGGCCGCGGTCGAGCAGCGTGGCGACCGGAGAGTCCGCGTTGACGCCGCGGATCCGCGCGATCTCCGGGCGTGAGACGGGCGCCAGGTAGGCGACGATCGCCAGCGTCTCGAGCTGCGCCGGCGTGAGCGTGGCGAGTCGCGGCTTCGCGAGCAGCGCCCGTGCTGCCGGCTCGGCTATCGGGTCGCTCGCGAGCGTGTAGCCGCCGGCGACCTCGCGCAGCACGAGGCCGCGCTCGCCGGGAGCGCAGGCCGCCGCGAGCTCCTCGAGCGCGGCCGAGACCGCCGGCTCGTCGTGCCCGGTCACCTCCGCCAGCTCTTCGAGCCCGACCGGGTCGTTCGCCAGGAACAACAGCGCCTCGATGATCCGCGCGAGCTCGCTCACGCCGTGCTCACGCCCCGCTGCGGAGGCTGCCCGTCCGCCCGCGCGAGCCGCCGCACGGTGATCTCGCCGAACGGTTCGAGCTGGTCCCAGCTCGCCTCGCCGCGCTTGTACAGCTCGAGCAGCGCCCACAGCGTGACGGCGACGGTCATCCGGTCGGCGTCGCGCACCGCGTCGTCGAAGCTGAGCGCGACGGCGGAGCGCAGCAGCCCACGCAGGTGCGCGACCCGCTCCGCGACCGAGACGCGCATCACGCTGATGTGGCTGAAGTCGAGCTTGGCCGGCAGCGCAAGCAGGTCGCCGAGCGCACGTCCGAGGCCGGCCGGATCCCAGCGCACGGCCTCCAGATCGTCGTGTGAGGAGCGCCGCAGATGGGCCGGTAGCGGCGCCTCGCGGTAGCGCACAGCCGGCTGACCGGCGAGCCGCTCGCCCAGGTGGGCGGCCGCGGCGCGGTAGCGGCGAGCCTCCAGCATCCGCGCCAGCAGCTCCTCGGCGGCCGCGCCGGGCTCGAGGTCGAGCAGCTCTTCGAGCTCCTCGCCCGGCAGCAGCAGGCGCGACTTGAGCTCGAGCAGCGCCGCGACCAGCACGATGAACTCGGTCGTGACCTCGAGGTCCAGCTCGCCCCGTGCGTCGAGGTGATCGAGGTAGGCGACCACGACCTCCGCGAGCGACAGCTCCCGCAGGTCCACCTCCTCGCGCAGGACGAGCGTCAGCAGCAGGTCGAACGGGCCGCTGAAGACGTCGAGATCCAGCTCGAGCTCCGCGAGGTGCACGCCGCTAAAGCTACCGCTGCGACCCGACGGCGCGCGAGCGCCGCGCGCTCAGCCCGGCGGGCCGACGCCCATCGCCGCGCGCACCTCGGCGAGCACCGGCGCCGCGAGCGCTCGGGCCTGGTCGGCGCCGCGCGCGAGGATCGCCTCGAGCGCGGCGATGTCGGGGCGCAGCTGCGCGTAGCGCTCGCGCGTCGGCGCGAGGTAGGCGGTCACCTCGGCGGCGAGCGCCGCCTTGAGGTCGCCGTAGCGAAGGTCGGCGAAGTCGCGCTCGATCGCCGCGGGGGCCACGCCGCGCACGACGGCGAGGATGTTGATCAGGTTGGTGATCCCCGGCTTTTCAGGCGAGCGAACCACGCCCTCGCCGGAGTCGGTCACGGCGCGCTTGAGCTTGCGCTCGACGAGCGCCGGCTCGTCGAGCACGTACAGGGTGCCCTCCTCGCTGGCGGCGGTGGTCGACATCTTGGCGGTCGGATCCTGGAGATCCATGATCCGCGCGCCGACCTCCGGGATCCGCGCCTCCGGGACGACGAAGGTCTCGCCGAAGCGCGAGTTGAAGCGGATCGCGATGTCGCGCGTCAGCTCCATGTGCTGGCGCTGGTCCTCGCCGACGGGGACCTCGTCGGTGCGGTAGGCGAGCACGTCCGCGGCCATCAGCACGGGATAGAAGAACAGCCCGGCGGAGACGAGCTCGCGCTGCTTGGCCGACTTGTCCTTGAACTGAGTCATCCGCTGCAGGTCGCCGTAGGCGGTCACCGAGGTGAGCAGCAGGGCGAGCTCGGAGTGCTCGGTCACGTCGCTCTGGCGGAACAGGATGCAGCGCCCGGGGTCCAGGCCTGCCGCCAGCAGGATCGCCGCGGTGTCATAGGTCCGCTCGCGCAGGTCCGCCGCGTCGAACTCGACTGTGGTCGCATGCAGGTCGACGATGCAGTAGACGGCGTCGCCGCGGTCCTGACCCGCGACCCACTGCGTCACCGCGCCGATGTAGTTGCCGAGGTGCTTGCGGCCCGTCGGCTGGATGCCGGAGAAGATGCGCACGCTCCGGAGCGTATCCGAGAGCATTGACGCGCCCGGCGCGCCCGGCCAGACTGCAGCGATGGCCGAGGAGTCCCTCGCCCCGCAGCTGCTGAGCGCAGACGCCAGGCGGGGCGTCCGCTACAGCGCCTGGCGCAGGACCGGGTGCTTGGCGGCGCCGGCCTCGTCGAGGCGGCGGACGGGCGTCGAGTAGGGGGCGTTGCGAGCCAGCTCCGGGTCCTCGCGGGCCTCGCGCAGGATCTCGGCGATCGCCTGTGCGAACTCGTCGAGGGTCTGCTTGGTCTCGGTCTCGGTCGGCTCGACGAGCAGCGCCTCCTCGACCAGCAGCGGGAAGTAGACGGTCGGCGGGTGGTAGCCGTAGTCGAGCAGCCGCTTGGCGAGGTCGAGCGTGCGGATGCCGAGCTCGTGCTTCATCGGCGCGCCGCTGAGCACGAACTCGTGCATGCACAGTCGGTCGTAGGCGGGCGGCAGCAGCTCGGTGACGCCGAGCGCGCGCAGCCGCGCCAGCAGGTAGTTGGCATTCAGCACGGCGGTCTCGGAGGCGTCGCGCAGGCCGGCGGCGCCGAGTGAGCAGATGTAGGCGTACGCGCGCACGAAGCAGCCGTAGTTGCCCTGGAAGCCCCGCAGGCGGCCGATCGACTTCGGCCGCTCGTACTCCAGGTCGAACTCGACCGTCGATCCGTTGCCCTCGGCGCCGCCGTGGCGGACGATCACCGGTCGCGGCAGGTAGGGCTCGATCTGCTCGGAGACCGCGATCGGGCCGGAGCCGGGGCCGCCGCCGCCGTGCGGTTGGGTGAACGACTTGTGCAGGTTGAAGTGCACGATGTCGAAGCCCATGTCGCCCGGGCGCGAGAGCCCCATCACGGCGTTGAGGTTGGCGCCGTCGTAGTAGAGAACGCCGCCGACGCCGTGCACGATCCGCGCGATCTCCTCGATGTTGGCGTCGAACAGGCCGAGCGTGTTGGGGTTGGTCAGCATCAGGCAGGCGACGTCGCCGTCGGCCTTGGCGCGCAGGTCGTCGATGTCGACGCCTCCGCGCGCGTCGGTGCCGACCTTGACGACCTCGTATCCGGCCATCGTCACCGTCGCCGGGTTGGTTCCGTGCGCGGTGTCGGGCGTCAGCACGGTGCGGCGGCGCTCGCCGCGGTCGGCGTGGTAGGCGCGCGTCAGCAGCACGCCGGCCAGCTCGCCGTGGGAGCCTGCGGAGGGCTGCAGCGAGACGTGCGGCAGGCCGGCGATCTCGGCGAGCGCCCGTTCCAGGTTCCACATCAGCGCGAGCGCGCCCTGCGCGCGCGCGGGCTCGGTCAGCGGGTGAAGGCGGGCGTGGCCGGGCAGCGCCGCGACGCGCTCGTGCAGGCGGGGGTTGTGCTTCATCGTGCAGGAGCCGAGCGGGTAGAAGCCGGAGTCGAGGTCGAAGTTGCGCCGCGAGAGGCGCACGTAGTGGCGCACCAGCTCCGGCTCGGAGACCTCCGGCAGGCGCGCCGGCTCGCGCCGGCGCAGCCGCGCCGGGATCAGCTCGTCCAGCGGGCGCTCGGGGACATCGAGCGGCGGCGGCTGGAAGGCGCGCCGCCCCGGCTGGCCCTGCTCGAAGATCGTCACGGCGCGCTCGCGCTGCATCGCGGTTTCGCTGGAGAGCGTCATGCCTGCGCCCCTCCCGTCGCGGCGGCGGCGCGCTCCGCGGCCAGCGCGCGGCCCAGCACCTCGACGAGGCGGTCGATGTCCTCGCGCGAGCGCTGCTCGGTGATCGCGACCAGCAGGCCGTCGGCGTATTCGGGGTACTCGCGCCCCAGCGCGTAGCCGGGGGTCACGCGCTCGGTCGCGCAGCGCGCGATCACGCGCCTCACGCTGGCCAGGTCGGGCAGGCCGAGGGAGACCCCGAACTCGCGCACGACCGGCTGGCCGTGCAGGACGCTGACGCCGTCGAGCGCCGCGAGCGCCTGGCGGGCGTAGTCGGTGCGGCGTGCCAGCAGCTCGGCCAGCTCGACCAGTCCACAGCGGCCGAGCCAGGAGAGATAGACGACGCCGGCGAGCGCGTTCAGCGCCTGGGCGGTGCAGATGTTCGACGTCGCCTTCTCGCGACGAATGTGCTGCTCGCGGGTCTGGAGCGTGAGCACGAACCCGCGCCGGCCGTCCACGTCTGCGGTCTCGCCGGCGATCCGCCCGGGCATCCGCCGCACGTGCTCGGCGCGCGTGGCGAAGAAGCCGAACGACGGGCCGCCGAAGTCGAGCCGGTTGCCGAGCGTCTGCCCCTCGCCGACGCAGACGTCAACGCCGAGCGCGCCAGGCGGCTCGAGGATCCCCAGCGACAGCGGGTCGGCGCTGGCGACGACGAGCGCTCCGTGCTCGCGCGCGGCGGCGATCAGCGGCTCGAGGTCCTCGACGGCCCCGAGGAAGTTCGGCTGGGCCACGAACACGGCGCTGACGCCCTCGTCGATCGCCCGCGCCCAGGCCGCGGCGTCGGTGACGCCGTCGAGCAGCCCCACCTCCTCGACGGTGGTGCCGTAGCCGGCCGACAGCGTGCGCAGCGTCTCGCGCGCGTGCGGGTGCACGCCGCGGGAGATCACGAAGCGGCGGCGGTCGTTGCTCAGCTTTGCCAGGTAGCCGGCGGCGGCGAGCGCCGAGGGCCCCTCGTAGACCGAGGCGTTGGAGACGTCCATGCCGGTCAGCTCGCAGATCGCGGTCTGGTACTCGAACATCACCTGCAGGCCGCCCTGGGAGATCTCCGGCTGGTAGGGCGTGTAGGGCGTGAGGAACTCGGAGCGGCCGAGCAGCATGTCGATCACGGCGGGCACGTAGTGGTCGTACATCCCCGCGCCGAGGAAGCAGAGCTCGTCCTCGGCCGAGCTGTTGCGGGCGGCGAGCGTGCGCAGGTGGGCGTAGACCTCCGCCTCGCCCTGGCCGGGCGGCAGGTCGAGGGCGCGGTCGAAGCGCACCGCGGCCGGGATCTCGCCGAACAGCTCGTCGATGCTCGCGACGCCGATCGCCGCGAGCATCGCCTCGCGGTCGGCGTCGGTGACGGTCGTGTAGCGGCTCATCGGCGGCTCACGCGAGCGAGGCCACGTAGGCGTCGCGCTCGAGCAGCGCGGCGGCCTGCGCGGGGTCCGACAGGCGGACCTTGACCATCCAGCCGGCGCCGTAGGGGTCCTCGTTGATCGCCTCGGGGGCGTCGGCGAGCGCCCCGTTGACCTCCGTCACGACACCGGAGAGCGGGGCGATCACGTCCGACACCGCCTTCACCGACTCGACTTCGCTGTAGGGCTCGTTCTGGGTCAGCTCGGCGCCGATCGCCGGCGGCTCGAAGAAGACGACCTCGCCGAGCGCGTCCTGCGCGTGCCAGGTGATCCCGAACGTCGCGACCTCGCCGTCGATGCGGGCCCAGTCGTGCTCGGGGTGGTACAGCAGTTCCTGAGGGTAGGACGCTTCGGCCATCAGCTCGACTCCTCCACCTTATTGGTTTGCGTGTCGCACCTTCAAGAGCGGGCGCTGCTCGACACGCGCGCGCCGGTGCCTGCCGCGCACGTCGATCTCGAACTCGGCCCCCACGACCGCCGCCGCAGCCGGCAGGTAGGCCATCCCGATCCCCATCTCGAGCGTCGGGGAGAAGGTGCCGCTGCTCACGACGCCGCCGCCGAGTACCTGGTCGCCGGGGCGCGCGACGACGCCGCGCTCGGGCACCACGAACGGGACGAGCAGCTCCGCCGGCCCGGCCTCGCGCACCGCGGCGACGGCCTGCGCTCCGATGAAGCCGCCCGCGGGGCGGCAGCACCAGCCCAGGCCCGCCTCGATCGGGCCGCGCTCCGTCGAAAGGTCGTTGCCGTAGAGGTGGTAGCAGGCCTCCGTGCGCAGTGTGTCGCGCGCGGCAAGCCCGGCCGGCTTGGCGCCGCGGCGGACCAGCGCGTCCCACACCCCCGGCGCATCGCCCGGATCGAGCAGCAGCTCGACGCCGTCCTCGCCGGTGTAGCCGGTGCCGGCGACGAGCATGACCGCGCCCTCCAGCGTGCGCTCGGCGATCGTCATGCGCTCGGGCAGCGGGGCGGAGGCGATCGCCTGCGCGATCTCGCGTGCGATCGGCCCCTGCACGGCGATCATCGCGTAGTCGGCCGCGCGGTCGGTCACCTGCGCGTCCAGGCCGTCGGCGTGCTCGAGAAACCAGGCCAGGTCCTGCTCGTGGTTGGCGGCGTTGGTCACCGTGAGGTAGCGGTCGTGCTCGAGGCGGTAGCTGAAGAGGTCGTCGAGCAAGCCGCCGTCCTCGCGCAGCAGCAGGCTGTACTGGGCGCCGCCGATCGGGATCCGCGCGATGTCGTTGGTGCACACCCGCTCGAGCAGCTCGCGCGCCTGGGGGCCGCGCGTCTCGATCTGGCCCATGTGCGAGACGTCGAACACGCCGGCGGCGCCGCGCACGGCCAGGTGCTCGGCGATCACCCCGTCGTAGCGGACCGGCATCTCCCAGCCGGCGAACGGCACCATCCGGGCCCCCAGCGCGACGTGGGCGTCATGCAGCGGCGTGTGGCGGAGCGCGTCGGACACTCGCCGCCAAACCTAGCGCGTCGGTTTACTCGCCGGCCTCGCCGTCGAAATAGCCGAGCTGGTGCTCGGTCGAGAGGATGTAGGCGACGGAGTCGGGGGCGCCGAGCGGGCCCCCGCGAGCGGCGACCTTGCCGCTGTCCGGATACTCGACGACGTCGGCGGCGGTGTGCGAGCTGACGATCAGGTAGCGCACCGGCGAGTCGGTGTTGTTGATCAGCTGGTGGGCGCCGTCGCGACCGGGCGGGAAGCAGACGACCTCGCCTTCGACGAGCTCGCGTTCCCCTGCCGGCGAGCGCAGCGTCGGCGTCCCGCGCAGCACGAAGAGCAGCTCCTCGAGCCCGAAGTGGGCGTGGTAGGGCATGTTCCGCCTGGCGGGCGGGAGCTCGTAGACGGCGGCGCCGAGGCGCTCGGCGCCGGCCGCCGCGCCGACCCGCGCGCCGCGCACCGCGAACGGGCCGTGCGAGATCTCGCGCTCCCATCCCTCCCCGTACACGTTCGGGCGATCCGCCATGCCGCGACGACGGTAGCGCAGGCGGCGGCTCGATCCCGGCGCAGCCGGATTCCGGCGGAGCCCCCTAGCGCAGAAACGGCGGCACGTCGATGTCCTCGTCGCGGATCTCGGCCGCGACGCGCTCGCGCTCGGCGCCGCGGCGCCGCGGGCGCTCGCGCTCCTCGGACGCGACGCGGGAGCCCCGCACGCGGTGGTGGAAGCCGGTGCCGATCACGGTGACGGAGACGTTGTCCTCCTGCTGCTCGTCGATCACCGCGCCGAAGATCACGTTGGCTTCGCGGTCGGCGACGGCCTGGACGATCTCGGCCGCCTCGTTGACCTCGAACAGTCCGAGGTTGCGTCCGCCGGTGATGTTGAGCAGGATGCCGGTCGCGCCGTCGATCGCCTCCTCGAGCAGCGGCGAGGCGATCGCCGCCTTCGCGGCGTCCGCCGCGCGGCTCTCGCCGGAACCGGTGCCGACCCCCATCACCGCGGTGCCGGCGTCGGTCATGATCGTGCGCACGTCGGCGAAGTCGAGGTTGATCAGGCCGGGGATCGTGATCAGGTCGGTGATGCCCTGGACGCCCTGGCGCAGGACGTTGTCGGCCTCGCGGAAGGCGTCGAGGATCGAGGTGCGCCGCTCGACGACCGACAGCAGCCGCTCGTTGGGGATCACCAGCAGGGTGTCGACGACCTCGCGCAGCTTGCGGATGCCCTCCTCGGCCTGGCGCGCGCGGGTCGTGCCCTCGAACTCGAACGGGCGGGTCACGACGCCGACGGTCAGCGCGCCGATCTCGTTCTTGGCGATCTCGGCGATCACGGGCGCGGCGCCGCTGCCCGTGCCCCCACCCTCGCCGGCAGTGACGAAGACCATGTCCGCGCCCTTCAGCGCCTCCTTGATCTCGTCGCGCGACTCGGCGGCCGCGCCGAAGCCGATGTCGGGGTTGGCGCCGGCGCCGAGGCCCTTGGTCAGTTCGGTGCCGATGTGCAGCTTGACGTCGGCGTCGCACATCGCGAGCGCCTGAGCGTCGGTGTTGGCCGCCACGAATTCGACCCCGCGAACGCCCGCGTCGACCATCCGGCTGACGGCGTTGGTGCCCCCGCCGCCGACGCCGACGACCTTGATAACTGCGAGATAGCTGCCGCCGTCCATGTTTTATCCGAGCCTAGAGTCAGAATGAAGGGTTTTTCGCCGGCGCCGCGAAGGCGCTGTAAAACCCACGTTATGCAGGGCTTCGGGCGATTGTCAATGAGACCGCATCATCGCAACTTTCGTTGCAGATCGCGGAACCCTCAAGTACGACCTGAAATACGCGTTCGGCGGGGGATCAACCTGTAGTAGAGCTTGAGGGTTGGATCAGGGCCGAACGCAGCAGGGTCGCGACCGGAGTGGCCTCCCCCGGCGCGCTCGCGGCGGCCCCCGCGGTGGCCGCGTCGAGGCCCATCGTCGCGGGGTCGGCCACCTGAGCCGCGGGGCGCGAGGGCAGCCGCACGTCGATGTAGGCGGCGCCGCGCGCGCTCGGCTCGGCCAGCACGGCCGCGACGGCGTCCCACTTGGCGTGCGGCAGCGACCAGTTGCCGAAGATCAGCCGCGGTCCGCGATGCATGTAGATCGTGAGCTGTCCGTCGGCGTCGGTCACAGCCGCGACGCGGGCGAGCAGCGGCGCCGGCGCAGCGCCGAGCACTCGCAACGCGAGCAGCACGAAGGGGTCGCGTGTGCGCCCGCCGCTCGGGTAGCGCGTCGAGTGCAGGACCGCGAGGTGACCGTCGTGCGCGAGCCCGCTGACGATGCTGCCGTCGACGGCCAGCGCGAACCACCGCCGCCCGACGACGACCCGCGCGAGCGGCTGGCGCTCGGTCACCTCGATCCGCACGCCGTGCGGGAAGTGAGTCTGCGCGCGGATGCCCGCGATCAGCGTGTACGGCGCCACGGCGGCGCGCAGCGCGCCGACCGAGAAGTCGGTCGTCGTCTGCGAGCGCGCGGCCGCGATCAGCTCGTCGCTGACGGCCGGCAGGGCGCCCGGCGAGAGCCCGACGATGCTGACCTGGTCGACCGCGAAGAGCGCACTGTCGCGCACCAGCATCCAACCACCGAGTCCGAGCAACGGCAGCAGCGCAAGGCAGACGAGCTTGTGGCGCAGCGCCATGCGTAGTGCTTCGCGCTCCGCGCGCAATCCCCTACCACGGAAAGCGCGCTTCGCCGAGCAGCTGCACCTCGGGCTCGAGCTCGACGCCGAAGCGCGCGCGCACCAGCTCGCGCGCGGCGGCCATCAGCGCCAGGATCTCGGCGGTGCTCGCCGCGCCGGCGTTCTCCACGAAGTTCGCGTGCTTGCGGGAGAAGCGGGCGTCGCCGAAGCGCAGCTCCTGCGCGCCGGCCGCCGAGAGCAGCCGCCAGGCGCTGTCGCCGGGAGGGTTCTTGAAGGTCGAGCCGAACGTCTTGATCCCCTTCGGCTGAGCCTCGTGGCGGCGCTCGCGCAGCGACGCGAGCGTCGCGCGAACGGTCTCCGGCGGCGCCGGCGTCAGCTCGAAGCGCGCGCGCGCGACGATCTCGCCAGGGCGCAGCGCCGAGCTGCGGTAGGCGAAGCCGAGCTCCGCCGGCCCGCGCCGGGCGACCCCCTCGGCGGTCATGATCTCCACCCAATCGAGCACCTCGGCGAGCGCCCCGCCGTAGGCGTTGGCGTTCATCCGCACCGCGCCGCCGACGCTGCCGGGGATGTTGACGCCGAACTCGATTCCGCTCAGCCCGAGCGCGGCCGCGCGGGCCGCCACGGAGGGCAGCCGGGCGCCGCCGCCGCAGCGCAGCCCCGATCCGTCGGGCTCGATCCGGGCCAGACCGCCCTCGAGCTTGACGACCAGCCCGCGGACGCCCTCGTCGGCGATCAGCAGGTTCGATCCCGACCCCAGCACGTGCACCTCGAGGCGCCGCTGGCTCGCCCACGCGAGCAGCTCGCGCAGCTCCTGCTGCGAGCCGGCGCGCGCGAAGCGCTCAGCCGCGCCGCCGCTGCGCACGGTGGTCAGCCGCGCCAGCGGGTAGCCGGGCTCGGGCTCAACCATCGCCGCGCGCTCCCGCCGCACCGGGCGCCTCGGCGGCTCCGGCCGCCTCGGCCGATCCCGGCGCCTCGGCCGTCGCCACGAGCGCGCGGGCGAGCCCGTCGATGTCGCCGGCCCCCATCACGATCACGAGATCGTCGGCGCCCGCGAGGCGCTCCACGATCGCGGCGGCGCGGTCGCGGTCGGGCAGCCAGTACACGGGCCGGCCCGCCGCTGCGTCGGCCGTCGCCTCGGCCACCAGCAGGCCGCTGAGCCCGGGGAAGTCGGCGGGCGCCTCGCGCGCCGCGTAGATGTCGAGCACCACGACGACGTCGGCGCCGGCCAGCGCGGCGCCGAACTCGCGCGCGAGCGCCCGGGTGCGCGAGTACAGGTGCGGCTGGAAGACGGCCAGCAGCCGGCGCGGATGCAGCGTGCGCGCCGCCGCGAGCGTCGCGGCGATCTCTGTCGGATGGTGCGCGTAGTCGTCGTAGACCTCGGCCCCGGCGGCGGTGCGGCCGAGCGCCTCGAAGCGCCGCGCGGTGCCGCGGAAGGCGGCGAGGCCGCGCGCGGCTTCGGCGGCGTCCACGCCGACCAGCGCCGCCACCGCCAGCGCCGCCGCGGCGTTGCGCGCGTTGTGCTCGCCGGGCACGGCCAGCTCGACCGTGACGCCGTCGCAGATGAAGCGCGACCCGCCGGGATGCAGCGCCGGCGCGGGTGCGTCGTAGGCGACCGCCGCTCCGTCGCGCAGCGCGAGCAGCTCGGGGCGATCCCAGATCACAGCGCGCGCGGGCGAGGCGAGGAATTCGCGGTAGACGGCCTCCAGCTCATGCAGCGAGCCGAAGCTGTCGTGATGGTCGAGTTCGACGTTGGTCAGCACCGCGACCTCGACGCTCAGCGACAGCATCGAGCGATCCGACTCGTCGGCCTCGACGACCAGCCACTCGCCGTCGCGCCACTCGCCGTTGCGCCCGCTCTCGCGCAGGATCCCGCCGATCAGGTAGGAGGGGTCGAGGCCGCCGGCGCGCAGCGCGCTGACGATCATGCTCGCCGTGGTCGTCTTGCCGTGGGCGCCGGCGACGGCGATCGTGCGCCGCAGCGCGGTCAGCTCCGCGAGCAGCTGGGCCCGCGTGAGGACGGCCAGGCCGCGCTCCAGCGCCGCCACGCGCTCGGGGTTCTCGGCCGCGATCGCGGTCGAGCAGACGACCTCCACCCCCTCCCCCGCCGGCAGATTCTCGGCGCGGTGCCCGATCGCCGCCGTCAGCACGCCGTCGGCGGCGAGCGCCGCCGCGAACGGCGAGTCGGCGCGGTCCGAACCGCTGACCTCGGCGCCCAGCGCACGGGCGGCACGGGCGTAGGCGCTCATCCCGGCGCCGCCGACGCCGACGAAGTGAAGGCGCCGGCCCGACCACGGGCTTCGATCGCCGGCTGCCACCAGACCCAGCTCGCCGGCCCCCACTAGGCCGCCGCCGCC
Organism: uncultured Solirubrobacterales bacterium; assembly: GCA_963830975.1. Lineage (GTDB taxonomy): Bacteria > Actinomycetota > Thermoleophilia > Solirubrobacterales > Solirubrobacteraceae > Palsa-513. The sequence goes on along the minus strand of CAWHOI010000004.1, from coordinate 874,175 downwards.
AGCACGATCGTCGCGACCGCCGCCGCGGCGTCCGGGCGCGCCAGCGAGCGCGCCGCACGGCCCATCGCCGCGAGCCTCGCCGGGTCGCCGATCAGCCGGCCGACCTCGGCTGCCAGCCGCGGGCCGCTGCAGTCGGCGTCGTCGAGCACGACCGCGGCGCCGGCGCGCGCCATCCAGGCCGCGTTGGTGGTCTGGTGGTCGGCGCTCGCGGCCGGATAGGGCACGAGGATCGCGGGCCGCGCGTAGGCGGCGATCTCGAAGATCGAGCCGCCGGAGCGCGCCACGACCAGGTCGGCGGCGGCGAGCGCCTGCCCGAAGCGGTCGCGGTCGAGATACTCGCGCATGTCGTAGTGCGGGCCGCGCGCTCGCGCGCGCAGCGCCGGCCAGTCGCGCGCGCCGGTGACGTGCAGCACGTGGAAGCTCGCGCCGTCGAGACCCTGCAGGGCCGCCTCGTTGATCGTGCGCGACCCGAGCGAGCCGCCGAACACCAGCACGCACTGCTCCCACGTCTCGATCCCGAATGCTGCCCGCGCCCCGTCGCGGTCGGCGTTCGGGGGCGCAACCGGGCGCCCCGTCACGCGGTAGCGCTTGCCGCGGCGCCCGGCGATCGGGAACGCCAGGCAGACGCGCTTGGCCAGCGGCGCCAGCAGGCGGTTGGTCAGCCCGAGATGGCTGTCCGCCTCGGTCAGCACGACCGGGATGCGCAGCGTCCACGCGGCCAGTGCCACGGGCCCGGCGGCGTAGCCGCCGCCCCCCAGCACGGCGTCGACGCGCTCGGCCGCGAGCATCCGCCGTGAGCTCGCGACCGCGCGCGCGGCACGCCACAGCGCGCGCAGCGCGCGCAGCGGGTTGCGGCGGTCCAGCGCCGAGACCTTCAGCGCCGCGAAGCGGTAGCCCGCGGCGGGCACGAGCTCGCTCTCCGCGCGGTCGCCGCCGATGAACAGGACCTCGGCCCCGCGCTGCGCGAGCGCGTCAGCGACCGCCAGCGCGGGCACGACGTGCCCGGCGGTCCCCCCGGCTGCGATCGCGATCCGCGGCTGCTCGCGCATCCTCTGATCGTCGCGGTTTTTCGCGGCTCGTGCTGCGCACAGCGTGCAGATGCGCCGCGCCGCCGCCCGCCACGTTCAGCAGCAGGCCCATCGCGGCGAGCATCACCAGCAGGTTGCTCGCGCCGTAGGAGACGAACGGGAGCGGCACGCCGGTGACCGGAGCGATGCCGAGCACGGCGAACACGTTGAGCGCCGCCTGGAACACGATCAGCGAGGTGACGCCGACCGCCACCAGCAGTGCGTAGGCGCCCTTCGCGTTCCGCGCGGCGCGCAGGCCGGCGTAGGCGATCAGCCCGTAGAGGGCGAGCAGGCCCGCGATCCCGATGAATCCCAGCTCCTCGCCGATCACGGCGAGGATGAAGTCCGTCGGCGCCTCGGGCAGGTAGAAGTCCTTCTGCAGCGATTGCCCGGGACCGCGGCCGAAGAAGCCGCCGGAGCCGATCGCGATCTGGCTCTGAACGGCCTGGTAGCCGCTCTTGGTCGCGTGCGCCCAGGGGTCCAGGAACGAGGTCAGCCGCGCGCCGGCGTAGGGCACCGCGATCGCGAACAGCACCACAGCGCCGATGCCGATGATCGCCGCGACCGTCAGCAGCCGCATCGAGATCCCGGCGGTCAGCACGACTGCGGTGATCGCGAAGGCGATCACGAGCGTCGTGCCGATGTCCGGCTGGGAGCCGACCAGCAGGCAGGCGGCGACGCCGACGAGCGCGACGCGCTTGAGCGCGAGCGCGCGAGCGCGCGCTCCGGCACGTCCGCTCGAGAGCACGTGGGCCGCGTAGAGGACGAGCGCGAGCTTCATCAGCTCGGAGGGCTCGAACTGCAGCGGTCCGGCCCCGATCCAGCGCTGCGCGCCGAGCGTCGTGTGGCCGAGTCCCGGCAGCCGCACGGCGATCAGCAGCGCGAACGCGAGTCCGAGCAGCGGACCGGTCAGGCGCCGCACGCGGTCCAACCCGACCCTCGAGGCGTAGCGCAGGACGACCAGCCCGACGGCGCCGTAGAGCACGAAACGCGCCAGCTCGCCGGCCCCACCGGTCGTGCCCCCGTCGATCGCCAGCGGCGAGGATGCGCTGTAGACCATCACCGCGCCGCCGGCCAGCAGGCACAGCGTCGCGGTCAGCAGCAGGCTGTGCTCGATCGGCAGCCGCGGCTTCGCCGCCCTCGCGGTGGGCTGGGCGCGGCGGCGCGCGCCCGCCGGCTCTGCTGCGACCGAGGCCATCCGTGGTGCTTCCACGGCAACGGCAAAATGCCTTCCCGCGCTAAGCGCTCAGCACGAGCCGCCTGAACTCGTCGCCGCGTTCCTCGAAGTCGTGAAACTGGTCGAAGCTGGTCGCCGCCGGGCTGAGCAGGACGACCTCACCCGCGACCGCCGCCGTGCGCGCCGCCTCGAGCGCCCGTTCGAGCGTTCGGCAGGCGAGCAGCGCGACCCCGGCGCCCTGAAGCGCGGCGGCGATCTCCACCGCGGTCTCGCCGATCAGATAGACGGCCCGCGCGCGCGTCGCGACGTCCTCCCGCAGCGCGCCGAATTCCTCCCCCTTGCCGCGCCCGCCGAGGATCAGGTGGACGCTGCCCGGCTCGAACGACCGCAGCGCGACCAGCGTGCTCGCGACGTTGGTGCCCTTGGAGTCGTTCACGAACAGCACGCCCTCGAGCGTGGCGATCTCCTCCAGACGGTGCGGGACGCCGGGGAAGCTCGCGAGCGCGCCAACGACGCCGTCGGCCGGCAGGCCGCAGGCGAGCGCCGCCGCGGCTGCGGCCATCGCGTTCTCGACGTTGTGGGGGCCGCGCAGCCGGATGCCCGACAGCGCGACCAGCGGCTCGCCGCGCCAGAGCAGCCACTCCCCGTCGCAGCGCATGTCCGCATCGGCGTCGCTACCGAACGTCAGCCTGGCGGCGCGACCCGGAACCGGGGCGTCGAAGCCGCGGCGCGGCAGCACGGCGAAGTCCTCCGGCCCCTGGTTGGCGAACACGCGCAGCTTCGCCGCCAGGTAGCCGCCCATGTCGCCGTGGCGGTCGAGGTGGTCGGGGGCGAGGTTCAGCAGTACGGCCGCGTGCGGGGCGAACGCGACGCTGTCCTCGAGCTGGAAGGAGGAGGCCTCGCAGACGACGGTGGTGGCCGGGTCCAGCGGCGCCTCGCCGTGCGGCGGCGGCGTCGCGAGGAGGCTCAGCGCGCGCCCGACGTTGCCGGCGACGGCGACGGCGGCGCCGGCGGCTCGGTACATCGCGCCGATCAGCTCGACGGTGGTCGTCTTGCCGTTGGTTCCGGTCACGGCGACGAACGGGTTGGGCAGCAGCCGCCAGGCCAGCTCGAGCTCGCCGATCACGGCCACGCCGCGCTCGCGCGCGGCCGCGATCACCGGCGCGTCGGCGCGCACGCCCGGGCTCTTGACCACGCAGCCGGCGCGCGGGAGCGCGGCGAGTGCGTCGTCCACGAGCTCGACGCCGGCCTGCGCGAGCTCGGCAGGCGCGATCCCGGCGCTGTCGGAGCCGATCACCGTCTCTCCCCGCGCCGCCAGCGCCAGCGCCGCCGCCGTCCCCGAGCGGGCCAGCCCGACGACGAGGTAGGGGCCGCCCGGCAGCGGCGGCCGGCTCACTTGATCGAGTGCGCGTAGATCGTGAAGCCGATCGCCGCGCCGATCGCCGTGATGATCCAGAAGCGCAGGATGATCTTCGTCTCCGACCACGCCTTCAGCTCGAAGTGATGGTGGATCGGGGCCATCAGGAACACGCGCTTGCGGAACAGCTGGAAGGCGACGATCTGGATCAGCACCGAGACCGCCTCGATCACGAAGATCCCGCCGATCAGGATCAGCAGTGTCTCGGTGTGCGTCATCACCGCGAGCCCGGCGATCGCGCCGCCCAAGTCCGAGCGATCCCGTGTCGCCCATGAAGATCGTGGCCGGGAAGGCGTTGAACCACAGGAAGCCGACACACGCCCCGACCAGGCACGAAGCGAGCAGCGCGATCTGGAGCTCCCCGCCGGCGAGGAAGGTGATCCCGACGTAGGCCATCAGCACGATCGCCGCGCAGCCCGCCGCGAGGCCGTCGAGCCCGTCGGTCAGGTTCACGCCGCTGGTCGTGCCGGCGACGACGAGGTAGATCAGCAGCGGGTAGAAGTCGCCCAGATCGACGGTGTAGTCGACGACGCGCAGGCGCAGCACCGGCTGGACGTGGGCCTTGCGCGCCAGGAGCCACAGGCCGATCGAGATCGCGGCCAGCAGGACGAGCTTCGTGCGCGCCCGCAGGCCCAGCGAGCGGCGCTTGACGATCTTCATGTAGTCGTCGACGAAACCGAGCAGGGCGCAGGCGATCGCCGCGCCGAAGATGCCGATCGCGCGCCAGTCCTTCCAGTCGGAGAGGATCGCGAACGGCGCCGCGATCGCGATGAACATGATCACGCCGCCCATCGTCGGCGTGCCCGCCTTGATCAGGTGGCCCTGCGGCCCGTCGTCGCGCACGTGCTGGCCGAACTCGCGCCCGCGCAGGAACTCGATGAACTTCGGCGAGAGGAAGATGCAGATGAGCAGGGCGGCGGTGCCGCCGATCAGGACCTGTGCCATCAGGCCGCCACGAGCGCTTCGGCGACGTGCTCGAGCGCGACGCCGCGCGAGCCCTTGACGAGCACGGTGTCGCCGGGGGCGAGTCGGGCGCGCAGCATCGCCGCCGCGGACTGCGCGTCGCGTGCGTGCACGTGCTCCGCGCCGCCGAAGCTCTCACCGGCCCAGGCCGCGCGCGGGCCGACCGTGATCAGCAGCGCGACGCCGGCCCGCTCGGCCTGCTCCCCCAGCTCGCGGTGATAGCGGCGCTCTTCGGCCGCGCCGAGCTCCAGCATGTCGCCGAGCACCGCGACGCGCCGGCCGGCGGCGGTCGTGGCGAGCTCCTCGAGCGCGGCGCGCATCGACATCGGGTTGGCGTTGTAGCAGTCGTTGACGACGACCACCCCCTCGCCCAGCGTCAGCCGCTCGCCGCGCAGGCCGGAGAACTCGACCGCGAGGGTCGTGCCGTCCGGGACGCTCACCCCGAGCGCGCGGGCGGCCGCGAGCGCCGCGCAGAGATCGCTCAGCAGGTGAGCCGCGCGGAAGCCCGGCTCGATCAGCAGGCGCTGCCCGCCAAGCGCGACGAGCACGCCCGCCGAGCCGGCCTCGATCACCGACACATCGCCGCCGTCGCCGAAGCGCACGATCTCGAGGTCCTCGCGCACGTGCGGCTCGAGCAGCGGCTCGCCGGCCGGCACGATCGCGGTTGAGCCGCCTCGAAGCCCCGCGAGCAGCTCCCCCTTGGCCGCGGCGATGGCCTCGAGCGACCCGAGCAGCTCGAGGTGCGCGGGCCCTACGTTCACGATCACGCCGACGTCCGGTTCGCAGATCGCCGTCAGCTCGGCGATCTGGCCGGCCCCGCGCATCGCGAGCTCGAGCACCAGCGCCTGCGTGCCGGCCGGGGCGGCGAGGATCGAGAGCGGCAGGCCGATCTCCGTGTTCTGGTTGAGCGGGCTCGCCACCGTCGCGAGGACGGGCCGCAGCAGCGCCGCGAGGATGTCCTTGGTCGAGGTCTTGCCGGTCGACCCCGTGATCGCGACGACGCGGGCGCCCAGCTCGCGCCGCCACTCGCGCGCGAGGCCGCCGAGCGCCACCAGCGGGTCGGCGGCGGCCAGCAGGACCCCGCCGTGCGATGCCGCGAGGCCCTCGAGGTGCTCGGGGCGCGCGAGCACCCCCCACGCTCCCGCCGCCAGCGCGTCGGCGGCGAAGCGCCCGCCGTCGGTGTTGGCACCCGCCAGCCCCACGAACAGCTCGCCGCCGCGCACCGCACGGGAGTCGACGACGACGCCCCGTGGACCCCCGTTCGACCCGCCGCCGGCGAGCACGCGCGCGCCGGCGGCGGCCGCGGCGACCCGCTCTGCCCCCCAGCCCTTCACGCGAGCGCCCGAAGCTCCGCGCGGGCGACCTGCGCGTCGTCGAACGGCAGCTTGCGGCCGCCGGCGAACTCCTGTCCCTGCTCGTGCCCCTTGCCGGCGATCACGACCACGTCACCGGCCCGTGCGAGCGACACGGCCGCGGCGATCGCCGCGCGGCGATCCACGATCGCCTCTACGGCCGCCGCCCCGTCCGGCACGCCGGCGAAGATCTCGGCGACGATCGCCCCCGGGTCCTCCGAGCGCGGATTGTCGGAGGTCACGATCGTGAGATCCGCCAGCCCGGCGGAGATCCGCCCCATCTGCGGGCGCTTGCCGCGATCGCGGTCGCCGCCGCAGCCGAACACCGAGATCAGGCGGTGCTCGGTCAGCGAGCGTGCGGCGCTCAGCACGTTCGCCAGCGAGTCGGGCGTGTGGGCGTAGTCGACGAGCACGGTGAACGGCTGGCCCTCGTCGAGCGCCTGGAAGCGCCCTGGGGCCGGCGCGATCGCGGGCAGCGCGTCGGCGATCGCCTGCAGCGGGACGCCGAGCGCGCGCGCGGTCGCGAGCGCTCCCAGCGCGTTGGCGACGTTGAAGCGCCCCGGCAGCCTGGTGCGCAGCTCGAGCTCGCCCTCCGGCGTGCGCGCGACGAAGCTCGCGCCGGCGACGCCGAAGCGCAGCTCGCGCGCGCCGTAGTCGGCCGCCTGCTCGAGCGCGAAGGTGACGGCATCGGGATGGCGGTCGAGCAGGCGGCGCCCGTAGGGGTCGTCGACGTTCACCACCCTGACGGCGGGCGAGAGCTCGAACAGCCGCCGCTTCGCCGCGAAGTACTCCTCCATCGTCTCGTGGTAGTCGAGGTGATCCTGGGTCAGGTTCGTGAACAGCGCGGCGGCGAAGTGCGTGCCATCGACGCGGCCCTGGGCGAGCGCGTGCGAGGAGACCTCCATCGCGCAGGCGCGGTCGCCGCCGTCCAGCATCGAGCGGAAGCTCGCCTGCAGGTCGATCGCCTCGGGCGTGGTGTGGATCACGGGGCCCTCGCGGCCGCCGATCACCGACTTGACAGTTCCCAGCAGCCCGCACTGCTCGCCGCCCGCCGCGAGCAGCCCGGCGATCAGGAACACGCTGGTCGTCTTGCCGTTGGTGCCGGTCACCCCCACGACGCGCAGCGAGGCGCTCGGATCGCCGTGGAAGCGGACGGCGATCGGCGCCATCGCCGCCCGTGCCGACGGCACCGCCAGCTCTGGCACGCCGAGCCCGAGCGGGCGTTCGACGACGAGCGCGACGGCTCCGCGCGCGAGCGCCTCGGCGGCGTGCTCGTGCCCGTCGCTGTGGCTGCCCGGCACGCAGAAGAACAGCGTCCCCGCCGTGACCGCGCGGCTGTCGTAGGCGAGCGAGGTGATCTCGATCGGCGCCGCCCCGGCGCTCAGTTGCGAGAGCAACATCCGCCCGCAGTCTATGACGCGGACCGCCGACGCCGGCCTGGGCCCGCTGCGCGGGAGCGGCTCAACCGGGCGCGATCTTGAGGTACGGCAGCGCGAAGTCCATGATCTTCTGCCACGCCGGCGCGGCGACCTCGGTGCCGTAGATGTAGCCGGTCCGTGGCGAGTCGACCATCACGATCGCCTCGATCTGGGGGTCCTGCGCGGGGGCGAAGCCGACGAACGAGGCGTAGTAGTCGGTGTGGGAGTAGGTCCCGTTCACGACCTTGTTGGCGGTGCCGGTCTTGCCCGCCAGCTCGTAGCCGGGGATCTGGATCTCAGACGCGGTGCCCCCGGCGCTGGTCACGCCCTCGAGCATCCGCCGCAGCTCGGCGGCGACGGTCGGGCTGAGGATCCGCGTGGCGGCCGGCAGGCGCTGCGCGACGCCGCCGATGCTCGAGACTATGTGCGGCGGGCGCAGCAGGCCGCCGTTGGCGATCGCGGCGTAGGCGGTCGCGATCTGCAGCGGCGTGACGTCGACGCCCTGGCCGATCGGGAGGTTGCCGATCGAGGAGCCCGACCACTGCGACACCGGCAGCACGCTGCCGGGCTCGTCGTTGGGAAGATCGACGCCGGTCGGCGAGCCGAAGCCGTAGCGGCGCATCCACGCGTACAGCCCGTCCGGGCCGAGCAGCTCGCCGATCTTGATCGCCCCGATGTTGCTCGAGCGGGCGAGGATCTGGCTGGTCGTCAGCGTCTCGGTGCCGTGCGCCTCGGAGTCGGAGATGCAGTAGTTCGCAACGTGGATGCACGGCGGGATCGTGAACGGCGTGCTCGGCGAGATCAGGCCGTCAGAGAGGGCCCCGCCGATCGCCACGATCTTGAACGTCGAACCCGGCTCGTAGTCGAGGCCGACGGCGTAGTTCTCGGCGACGCCCACCTTCGACGGGTCGTTCGCGTTCACGCGCGGCCAGTTGGACATCGCGAGGATCGCGCCCGTGCGCGGATCGAGCACGATCGCCGTCGCGTGCTCCGCCTTGAACTGCTCGCCGGTCTGCGAGACCACGTTGTCGGTGTACTGCTGCAGCGCCGCGTCCAGCGTCAGCTGCACGGTCTTGCCGGGGACGGCCGTCGGGCCGCTGACGTGAATCGGCTGGCCCTGCCCGTCGAAGACGACCTGCTGGTGTCCGGGCGTGCCGGCGAGCTGGCGGTTGAGCTCCAGCTCGATGCCCGACAGGCCGGTCCCGTCGGTTCCCACCCCGCCCAGCACCTGCGCGGCGAGGTAGTCGTCGGGGTAGGTGCGGCGCGGGTCAGCCGTCAGGTCGATCCCGGGGAGCTTCAGCGCCCGGATCTGCTGCGCCGTCGCGGCCGGAACCTGCGTGGCGAGCTTCGCCCAGTCCGGGGCCACGGGGTTGGTGATGTCGCTCTCGAGCGTGGCGGCCGGAATGCCCAGCAGCGGCGAGAGCCGGGCCGCGACGGCGGCCGGGTCCTGAACCTGCTTCGGCGTCGCGGTGACGTCGTCGGCGGCCGCGGTCACCGCGAGCAGGACGCCGTTTCGATCGGTGATCGAGCCGCGCGCCGCCGGCAGCGTGACGGTCGTGACGTGCTCGGCGTTGGCGGCACTCGAGAGGCGCCCTGAGTTCAGCGTGGTCAGCTGCAGCGTGCGCGCCGCCGCGACGGCCAGCAGCAACGCGAAGATCCCGAGCAGCCAGCCGATTCTACGCTGACTGAGTGCCACGGTCGCCTACGGACCCGGAGTCGTGCCACCGGCCGGGGTGGAGACTGCGGGGGCCGTTTGCGTGGCCCCCGCAGTCGTCGTCGAGGAGGCCGCGGTCCCAGTCGTGGCCGTCGTCGTGGCGCCCGCCGTGCCCGTGGGGGTGGTGGTGGCTGCGCCGGTGGTCCCGTTCACGCTCGTGTCCGTCGTCGTCGCGGCCGTGCCGGCCGCGGTGGCGCTCGCGCCCGTCGTCGTCGCGGGCGTGCCCGTCGTCGTCGCGGGCGTGCCCGTCGTCGTCGCGGGCGTGCCCGTCGTCGTCGCGGGCGTGCCCGTCGTCGTCGCGGGCGGCCCGGCCGTGGTGGCGGGGGTGCTCGTCGCGGGCGTCGTCGTCTGCGCGTTGCCCGAGGTCGTGGCGGCGGTGGTCGTCGTGCCCGCGCCGGCCGAGGGTGCGGTGAGCGCGGTGGTCGGCGGGTGGGCGGATGCCTCGGCGATCGCCGCGGCCGACGGCGCCGTCATCATGCGCGCGGCCCGCGCGGCGTCGCCCGGGTTGACCTGCAGGTAGGTGAGCGCGCCCGGCGGCGGGTAGACCATGCCGAGCGTGCTTGCGCCGGGGCCCAGACCGTGGCTTGCCTCGAGCGAGCCGATCGCCGTCTGGGTGGTCTCGTTCTGCGCGGTCAGGGCGTTGACGGCGGAGGTCTCGCTGCCGATCTGCGCGCCGAGCCGAAGCAGCGCGACCTGCATCGCGACGATCCCGAGCAGCGCCGTCGCGACGATCGCGATCCAGGCGCGGCCGCGCACCAGGCGCTCGAGCCAGGGATGGTCGATCAGGCGAAGGAAGAGGCTCGGGCTCGTCTGCGTCTGCGGCTGCGCGCGCGGATGGCGGGCGGGGCCGGAGACGCGCCGCGGCGCGGGTGGCAGGCGCAGCGGCGCCGCCTCGGCGTGGCGCGCGCGGGCGGCGGCGCTGGCGGCAGCGGGCGGGCTCATTCGCTCGCCCCCAGCTTGCGTGCGACACGCAGGTGGGCGCTCGACGCGCGCGGGTTGGCGGCGATCTCGCCGGCGCTCGGGGCGATCGCGCGGCGGTGCGCCAGCTCCGCCTCCGGCGTGCGGCCGCAGCCACAGACAGGAAGGTCGGGCGGGCAGATGCAGCCGCGCGTGCGCGCGGCCAGGAACTGCTTGACGCGACGGTCCTCGAGCGAGTGGAACGAGATCGCGGCGAGCGAGCCGCCGGCGTTCAGCAGCTCCCACGCGAGCGGCAGCGCCGCGTCGAGCTGGTCGAGCTCCTCGTTGACCGCGATCCGCAGCGCCTGGAAGGTGCGCTTGGCCGGATGGCCGCCGGCGAAGCGAGCGGGCGCGGGCACGGCCGCCTTGATCACCTCGACCAACTCGAGCGTCGTCACGATCGGAGCGCGCTCGCGCTCGGCGACGATCGCCCGCGCGATCTGAGCAGCGAAGCGCTCCTCGCCGAACTCGCGCAGCAGCCGCGCCAGCCGCCGCTGGTCCCATTCGCCCACGATCTCCCCCGCCGTCAGCTCCTGGTCGGGGTCCATGCGCATGTCGAGCGGCGCGTCGTAGGAGTAGGCGAAGCCGCGCTCCCAGGTGTCGATCTGCATCGAGGAGGCGCCCAGGTCGAAGTACACGCAGTCCGCGCCGAGGCCCTCGTCGAGCAGCAGCGCCAGGCCGTCGGCGAAGCTCGCGCGGATGAAGCGTGTGTCGCAGGCGACCTCGCGCGAGAGCTCCTCGAAGCGCTCCTGGGCGGTCGGGTCGCGGTCGATCCCGATCAGCGTGCCGGAGGAGCCGATCCGCCCGGCGATCAGCCGCGCGTGACCGCCGCCGCCGACCGTGCAGTCCACCGCGACGGATCCCGGAGCGGGATCGAGCAGCTCGATCAGCTCTCCGGCCAGGACGGGCACGTGGTCGATCGTCATCTCAAGCAGTGTGGCCACTCGACGATCCCGGTCCGATGTCCTTGACTGTGCTGACGATGGTCGGGCTCGCGCGCCGCCAGGCCTCGCGGTCCCAGATCTCCAGGCGGTTGCCGGCGCCGATCACGGCCACCTCCTTGCCGAGGCCGGCCCGCTCGAGCAGCGGCGCGGGGACCATGGCGCGTCCGGCCGCGTCGAGCTCGAGCTCGTGCGAGTAGGCGTTGGAAAAGCGCTCGATGTGCCCGTAGTCCTCGGACAGCGGGTGGATGCCATCGAGCAGGCCTTCGACGTAGTCGTCGTAGTCCTCGACACCCCAGATCGCCACGCAGTCGGGCGCGTCGCGCTGGAGCGCCACGACCAGGCGGTCGGCGAGCTGGTTGCGCAGCCTCGACGGAATCGTGAGCCGATTCTTCGCGTCGAGAGTGGTGTCGTAGTAGCCGCGGAACGCCATGCCGGGGTGCGTCGTGAAGAAGGTCGAACCGGGCTGGAAGAGGCGGGAGGAACCCATCCACCCCGGTTCGCTGCGCGGACCGTATCAAATCTCCCCCACTTTTCAACACAAATCTGCACCAATTGCCCACTTGCATCCACTTTCCCATCCGCAAGCCGTCCGGACGCCTCCAATCCCCATGCTGTTCGGGTCGGCGCTGCCTGTGCCCCGAACGGGGTACGCCGACCCGCGGGACGGTGCATGCACCGTCCCGTCGGCTGGGTGCATGCACCCAGCCGTCAAATTCCCGGGCTCTCAGGCGACGGCGAGTCGCTCGGCGGCGGCGCTGTCGGTCTCGATCACGATCCGGCAGGGCCTGCGGTCCAGCAGGTATGAGGCGGTCAGCCCGATGCGCTGCTCGCTGGCGGGGGCGTGCAGCGTCGAGAGGTAGATCACGTCGGCGCCGATCCGCAGCGCTTCGTCGGCGAGCGCGGCGCCGGGGTTGCGCGCGCGGATCAGGCCGGTGTGCACCTTGATGCCGGCGCGGCGGCCCTGGATCCGCGCGCTCTCGAGGATCGAGCGCCCGAGCGCCTCCTCGGCCTCGAGCCCGGCGTCGAGCGAGAGCTGGCGCGGCACCGGCAGCACGAAGACCGCGTAGACGATGCCGTCCTTGCCGATCAGCTTGGCCGCGCTGACGAGCGTCTGGGCGCTGACGTCGGCGCCGAAGATCGGCACGAGCGCGGTGCGGTAGCCGAGGGCGCGGAAGTCGGGTGGGCGCTCCGGGCGCACGAGGACGACGCTCTTGGACAGGCTCAACCCGGCGCGCTTGCGGTAGACGACATAGCCGACCATGCCGAACACCATCCACGGGATGCCGACGTACTTGGCCTCGGGGTGCAGCGCGACCACCGCGACCCAGGCGAGGAACGTGCCGATCCCGCCGACCACCGCGGTGATCGGGATGTCGCGCCCGCGTATGCGCACGTTGCCGGGCATCCGGTAGGGGCGCTCGCGATCGGGGTCCTTGATCCGCAGCGCGACGACCGCCGCGTGCGCGGTCGTGAACGACAGCATCGCGCCAAACGAGTACAGGTTGCCGAGCACGTTGATGTTCGCGAAGGTGATCAGCAGCACCGCGAAGGCGGAGAAGAAGACGATCGTGAACCACGGCGTGCGGTAGGTCGGGTGCAGGCGCGAGAAGATGCCCGGCAGCTGGCGGTGCTCCGAGAGCGACCACGACAGCCGCGAGATGCCGATCAGGCCGGCGTTGGTGGCGATGAAGAGGATCGTCGTCGCCAGCAGGCCGACGTAGTACTGGGCGCCCGTCAGCAGGGCGCCGCCCAGACCCAGGTGGTCGACGATCCCGAGCACCGGCTCGGACTCGAAGCCGTGCGGCCCGTTGTTGCCCAGCAGGGTGCTGTAGACGCCGTGAACGTGCGTCACGGGCAGCGCCGAGAGCGCGATCACGGAGATGCCCATGTACACGCCGAGCACCGCGATCAGGACGAGGTTCACCGCGCGCGGCACGTCGTTGCCGGGGTCCTGGGCCTCCTCGGCCATGTTCGAGACGGTCTCGATGCCGGTGTAGGCGAGCATCGCGATCGACAGCGCGAAGATCAGCTGCGAGAGGCTCGGCGCCGACCAGAGGTGGACCTGGTTGACCAGCAGCGAGGGGTTCAGCACGAGCGCGGCGCCGAGGATCACGACCAGCACCTGCGTGCCGAGGTCGGTGATGGCCAGCACGAAGTTCACCTTCGCCGACTCGCCGAGGCCGCGGATGTTCAGGAAGACGAGCAGCACCAGCACGCCGAGCGCGAAGATGATGTTCCCGGGCGGGTTGTGCAGCGCGTGCAGGCCGGGCAGCGCGCTGGCGTAGAACGGCACGAAGTAGGCCGAGATCGCGATCGTCAGGATGTAGTCCAGCGAGAGCGCCCAGCCGGCAAAGAAGGAGATCCAGTCGTTGAACGCGTGGCGGGCGAACGACGAGGATCCCCCGGCCTCCGGGAACATCGACGCGCCCTCGGCGTAGGTCTTCGCGGTCAGCGCGAAGAGGCCGCCGGCGAACAGGAAGACGAGCGGCGTGAGCCCCAGCGCGTGCGCCGCGACCAGGCCGAGCGCGTAGTAGATCGAGGAGCCGACGTTGCCGTAGGCGGTCGCGAACAGGCCGGGGACGCCGACCGTCCGGCGCAGTCCGTGCTCACTCAGGCGAGCGATGACGACCTCCCTTCACGGCGCCCCACATCATTCGATCCTCGTTGTTGTTCGCCTTGAAAGAAAGCGTGCAGCGCGGTCGTCAATGCAGGAAAGCGGCTTATGATGCCGACGGCCCTTGGAAGGGGCCTGCTCATGGACACTGCGCGTCGTGGAAACTACAACTCTGGCGAGGACTTCGTCCTCGAGTACGGCGAATTGCGGTTCACCTTCAACGAGGCGGACTTCCGTGAGCGCTGCGAGCAGGCCGCTCTGCGCCTGAGCTTCATCGGCGGCAGGCTCGACGACCCTGAGCTCGAGGATCTCGTCAACCTCGCCGTCAACGGCGAAATCCTGGACGCCGCCTCGGCGCTGGGCGACCACGTCAACGACTGCTGGCCGGAGATCATCGGCCCGGCCGAGCGCTCGCTCGTCCACTGGCTGCGGCGGCTCGTCTTCCGCGGCGCCTGGCTCGACCAGCGCGTGCGCGAGGGCGAGCTGGACGTCGCCTTCTGCGAGGAGACCGCCAGCTTCTCCTACGTCCAGCCGGACCGCGGCGGCGAGCCGATCGAGCTCGCCCCCGAGCCCTCCTGGGGCCGCGTGGCGTACAGGACCGCCTCGTAAAGGCCTCCCCGCCGGCGCGGCTTACGCCGCCCCGGCTGCGGGGCTGCTTTCGCCTGACGGTTTGGGACGGGCAGGGCTCGGCGGGGGTTTGCCGGGCGCGCTATTCGTCGGTGTCGTCCTGGGGCTCGGTGGGCTCGGTGGGCTCGGTGGGCGTGGTGGCGGCCTGCGCTCGGGGCTTGCGTGGTGCGCGGGTGCGTGGGGTTGGCGTGGCGGTGGTCTCGCGGGGGGTGCGGGGCTTGCGGACGCGGGGCGCCTTGGCGGCCGGCGCGGACAGGAGCTCGGGGCGCAGCGTGCCGGTCTGCGCGGGGTCGAGGGCGGGGAACTCGCCTTCGGTGAGCAGCGCGATCAGCGTCGTCTCGCCGCCGAGCGGCGCCCTTGCCGTGGCGATCACGGTGAGTGAGCCGGCGCCGCGCAGGTTGCGTGCCGCGGCCATCGTGCGCCGCGACCCGCCCGGGCTGAGCCCGTCGAGCGTGTCGATCAGCAGCACCGAGTCGCCGCCGCGCAGGGCGATCCGGCGGCCGCGCTCGGCGGCCTGCTCGACCGCCGACTCCTGGGCGTCGCTGGAGGCCGCGAACGACAGGCCGCTCGAGGTCGCGTGAGCGAGCTGCTTGTACTCGGAGAGCTCCTCCGGGCGCACGCCGACGGCCAGCAGCTCGACGTCGAGCCCCTCGACGGCTGACAGCGCCGAGGCGATTCGCGCCAGCAGCGCGCTGCGTCCCGAGCGGGGCGGCCCGACGATCAGCACGCGCGAGCCGCGACCGAACGGCGGCAGCGCCGCGAGCGCCTCCTCGCCGGCGAAGACGAACGCCTCCGCCGGGAAGTCGACGTCGATCTCGTCGATCCGCGTGCCGACGACGGCCTCGTCGGCCGCCACGCCGTTGATCGTGTCGATGCGGACCAGTGAGGCGTGGCGCTCCGAGCGGCGCGCCGGGCGGACCGGTCCGCTGATCCGGTCGCCGGCCACCAGCTCGCAGCGGCGCGCCTGTGCGGCGGAGATGTAGACGTCGTCGTCGGAGACCTCGTCGGCGTTCACCCGCAGGAAGCCGGAACCGTTCGCGAGCAGCTCGACCACGCCCTCGGCGATGCGCTCGGCGGAGGCGGGCGGCTCGGACTCCTCACGCGCACGCGACGATCGCGACCCGCGCGGAGCGTCGAGCGGCGCCGGCGACTCCTCGCTCCCCTCGCGGGCGCGCCCGCGACGTCGCCGCGGCCGGCTGGTACGGGCCGGGCGATCCTCGCGCGAGTCCTCCGCGGCGGGTTCGCCGTCCTGCGGAGCGGCCGCGGCGTCCTCCGCGGGCGCAGCCTCCTCCGCAGCGGCGGCGGCGGACCGGCGGCTGCGCGTGCGGGCGCGTGGCGGGGCTGCGGCGCCCTGGCGGGCGAGGATCGCCTCCACCAGGTCCTCCTTGCGCAGACGGCGAAAGCCGTCGATGCCGAGCGCGGAGGCGAGGGCGTGGAGGTCGGCGAGCGGGCTCGCCTCGAGATCGGCTGTGCTGATGATGGACATCGTCTTCCTTTGCGGTGGGTGTGAGGCGTCCCGCGGCGTTGTCGTCAGCCGCCGGCACCCGGTCCTCCTACTGTAGCTGCTGGCCCGGCTGCTCCCAGCGCAGCTCGTCGGGCAGCGCGAGGTCGGGCGCGAGCTCGCGCTCACCGCGCAGTGTCGCGAGCACGCCGACGAAGTCCGCCGCGGCGGCGACGTCGTGAACACGGAAGATCTGCGCGCCGATATCCATGCCGTAGGCGAGCGCGGCGAGCGTGCCCGCCCCGCGCTCGCGCGGCGCACGGCCGGTCAGCGCGCCGACGAAGTCCTTGCGCGAGACGGCCAGCAGCAGCGGACGCCCGAACTCGTGCAGCCGCCGCGCGCCGCGCAGCAGCTCGACGGTCTGCGCCGGCGTCTTCGCGAAGTCCGGCCCCGGATCGACGATCAGCTGCTCATCGGCGACGCCGCGGGAGCGCGCCAGCGCCAGCCGCTCGCCGATGAACGCGACCACGTCGGCCAGCACGTCGTCGTAGAGGCCGGGGTCCTGCAGGCGCTGCTTCGGCGCCGCACGCGTGTGCATCACGACGAGCGCCGCCCCGGTCTGCGCGCAGACGTCCGCGAGGCCCGGATCGCGCAGTCCGCTGACGTCGTTGACGATCACCGCCCCGGCCGCGATCGCCGCTGCCGCGACCTGCGGCTTGTAGGTGTCCACCGAGACCAGCACACCCGGCTCGGCGGCGATCCGCTCGACGAGCCCCACCACGCGCTCGATCTCCTCCGCCGGCTCGACGGCCGGGCGGTTGGTCACGCCGGATTCCCCGCCGACGTCGATCACCCGCGCCCCCGCGGCGATCAGCTCCTGGGCCAGCGCGACGCGCGCCGCGAGCGTCGGGTGAAGGCCGGCGTCGGAGAAGCTGTCGGGCGTCGCGTTGACGATGCCCATCAGCCACGGGCTCCCGTCGAGCGTGTATTCGCGCCCGCAGGCGCGCAGCACGACGCTCACGAGACCGCCACCACGCGGCGCGCCACCGCGCTGACGCCGGCGCGATCGGTCAGCGTTACGCTCACGACGTAGCTTCCGGCGTGCGCGTATGCGTGTGTCGAGCGCGCCGCGGCGGCGCTCGTGCCGTCGCCGTAGCCGATCGACACGCTGCGCAGCCCGGACGGCGCGCCGGTCGAGACGGTGAAGCCGAGCGGCTGGCCGGCCGTCCGCGGGCCGGCGATTCGCAGCAGCACGCTCGGCCGCGCGGCGTCGATCAGCAGCCGGCGCGTGGTCGAGGAGGCCTCCTGGCCGAGCGCGTCGCTCGCCACCACCTTCCAGGAGTGGCGCCCGTCTGGGAGCGCGGCCGGCGTCGCGTAGCTGGTGGCGCTCGTCGTCGCGACGACGCTGCCGTCGAGGTAGACCGTGTAGCGCGGCGGCGCCCAGGAGTCGCTCGAGGGCTGCCAGCGCAGGACCGGCCGCCGCTGCGCGGTCCACAGCTGCGTGCCGGTCGCCCGCGGCGCTCCGGGGGCCGCGACGATCGGCTGCACGACGAGCGACAGGGCACCCGCCGCGCCGGCGACGTAGCCGAGCACCAGATCGCCGGCGTCGTCAGCGGCGGCGCACACCCCGTCGGCGACGTCCACCCCGCCGAGCGCCGCGTCCGAGAGGGTGAGCGACCCGGTCGGCCCGCCGTCGACGAACAGCTCGGCGGCGAGCGCGCCGGCGCTCGGCGCGTAGGCCACGGCGCCGTCGCCGTCGGACGAGAGCGCGGCCACGGGCGCGGGGCTGACGCCGTCGGGCGCCGGGTTGGCGACCGCGCCGGGCGTCCACGCGGACGGCGCCGCGGGGCTTCCGAGCGCCGCGACGGACACGCTGTCGTCCGGCGAGAGCTCGCTCGCGAGCAGCCCGGCGTCGTTGCCGTTCACCGCCAGGCTCGGCGCCAGCGCCGAGGCCGGCGGCGTCCCGCCGGCGCCGAGTGAGTCGGCGAAGGCCGGGGTGCGCAGCTCATCGCCCAGCAGCTCGGTGACGACCACGCGCGAGGTCGCACCGAAGGACTCGCGGAAGGCGACCCAGGCGTCGCTCGAGTCCCACGCCACGCCGACAGCCGGGCTGTCGGCGTCGCCGCCCATGGTCCCGTCAAGGGTCGTGACCGTCGCGTCGTCGGTGACGGGGCTCGGGCCGGCGGCCGAGGCTCGGCGCACCAGCACGTGCGTGCTGCCATCGGGCTGCTGCTGTGCCCAGGCGACGACGGCGGTGGCGTCCGCGGACACCGCGATGCTCGGCCCGCCCGCGTCGGCGAGCGTGACCGGCGCGGCCGTCATCGGCGCGTCGAGCGCTGCGAAGCTCGTCGAGGAGCGATCGAGCCGCGCGACGTCGACGTCCGAGGCCCCGCCCGCGGCGGGGGCGGCGAACGCGACGTAGGCCGTCCCGCTCGGCGACATTCCGAGCGCCGGCCGGCCGCTCGCCGCCGCGATCTGCTGGGGCGCGGTGAACCCGCTCGAGCCGGCGGCGTGGACGGCGCCGTAGAGCGTCCCACCGGCGATCCAGACCGCGGCGACGCGACCGCCGGCGGCGACCGCGACCGCCGACGCGCTCGCGCCGGCCGCGATCGCGGCGTCGAGCTGCACGGGTGCCGCCCACGCGCCGCTGCTCTCCAGCGAGACGAACACGTGCGCGGCCGCGCCCGCGTCCTTGCGGTAGACGACGGCCCCGCTGCCGTCCTGGGCGAGCGCCACCCCGTCGAGCGCGACGACCGCGCCCGGCCCGTCGATCGTCACCGGCGCCGCCAGCGCCGCGTGCGCAGCCGCCGGGGCGGCCAGTGCGCCGAGCGCGATCGCCGCCGCTCCGAGCCGCGCCCGGCGCCCGCTCACGCCGCCACCGTGGCGACGACGATGCCCTCCGCGGCGGCCTCTTCCCGGAAGGCGGCGATCTCGGCTGCGCTGCGCGCCGAGTCCCATCCGAGCGTCGTCGCGAGCGCGCCCGCGACACGTTCGAGCGTGCCGCCGTCAAGCGCGCCGCGCGCCTCGAGCAGGCCGACGCGCGTGCGGCGCAGCAGCACATCGCCGATCGTGCCGGCCTGCTCGTGGACGGCGCCGTAGACCGCCTCCCCCAGCAGGTCGGGCAGGCCCTCGAGGATCGGCTGCGCGAGCGACGGCTGCGCGGCGACGAGCGCCAGCACCTGGCGGGCCTGGTGGCCGTAGCGCGCCGCCAGCGCCTCGTAGGCCTGCTCGCTCACGCCCTCGACACGTTGCAGCTCGGCCGCGTCGATCGCCTGGCCGAGCTGGATCTCGTGCGTGCGGCAGGGCGCCTCGCGCGCGTCGGACTCGACGATCCGGTCGACCGTCATCTTCGCCATCCGCCGCCAGGTCGTCAGCTTGCCGCCGGTGATCGTGACCATCCCGCTGGAGGTCTCGTACAGCTCGGCCTTGCGCGAGATGTCCACCGAGGACTTCGAGTCGGTGCTGGAGATCAGCGGCCGCACGCCCGCGAAGGCGCCGGAGATCCGCTCGCGCCCGAGCGCCATGCCGAAGAACTCGTTGACGGCCGCGAGCAGGTAGTCGACGTCGTCGTCGTCCGGCAGCACGTGCTCGAGCCCGCCCTCGTAGTCGTTGTCCGTGGTGCCGACCAACGTGTGGCCGAGCCACGGCAGCGCGAAGATCGTGCGCCCTCCCCCGGCCGGTACGATCGCGCCGGCGCGCAGCGGCACGTCGGCCGAGGAGAAGATGATGTGCGTGCCCCGGCTCGGGCGGATCTGCGGCACCTCGGCCTCGTCGTGCAGCTCCTCCGGGCGCAGGCGGTCGGCCCACACGCCGGTCGCGTTGACCACGTGCGAGGCGGCGACCGCGATCGCCTCACCGGTGCGCGCGTCGCGTGCGCGCACCCCGGTGGCGCGGCCGTGCTCGCTCAGCAGCTCCTCGATGGCCAGGCCGTTCGCGCAGACCGCGCCGAAGCGCTCCGCCTCGGCCAGCACCGTCAGCACCAGCCGCGCATCGTCGGTCTGGCAGTCGTAGAAGAGGTAGCCGGCGCTCGGCTCGCGCCCGGCCAGCGCCGGCAGCAGCTCGAGCACCTCATCGCCGTCGATCACCCGGTGGCGGTCAGGGCTCCAGCTGTCCCCCGATCCGCGCCGGCCGCGCAGGCGCTCGACCGACATCACGTCGTAGAGGTTCAGGCCGACGCCGACCAGCCGGTCCAGCCGCGCGCCGTCGAACGCCGGCACGACGATCGGCAGCGGGCGCACCAGATGCGGCGCCAGGGCGACCATCAGCTGGCGTTCCAGCAGCGCCTCGCGAACGAGACCGAGGTCGAAGTGCTGCAGGTAGCGAAGGCCGCCGTGCACCAGCTTGCTGGAGCGGCTCGAGGTGCCCGATGCGTAGTCGGCGCGCTCCAGCAGCGCGACGCTGTAGCCGCGGCTGGCGGCGTCGAGCGCCACGCCCGCGCCGGTGATCCCGCCGCCGATCACGGCAACGTCGAAGCGCTCCCGCGAGAGCGCTTCGAGTGCCTGTGCGCGGGAGATCACACGCTGCAGTCTGCCAGGACGGGCGGAGCGCCCGGCGGGCGCGGCCGGCCGCTGGCGCCGCGCGCGCTCAGCCGCCGAGCGTCGCTTCGAGCGTGATCTCGGGCACCCCGGCGAGCGCCCGGCTGACGATGCAGCCGGTCTTTGCGTCCTGCGCGAAACGCCGGAAGGTCTCCTCGTCCACGCCGGCGACGACGCCGACGGTGCGCAGCGCGATCGAGGCGATCGTCGCCTGGCCGTCGAGCTGGCGGATCGACACCACCGCGTCCGTGCGGACCGACTCCACCGGCGTCCCGGCCTGCGCGAGCGCGTTGGAGAGCGCCATCGAGAAGCAGCTGGAGATGGCGGCGCCGATCAGCTGTTCGGGGTTCGCGCCCGGTCCGTCCTCGAAGCGCGAGTGGAACGAGAACTCACCGTGGATCGAGTCGCCTGCGGTGAAGGTGCCGCTGCCGGATCGCAGGTCGCCCTTCCATTCCGCGTTGCCCGTCGCCGGCATGGTTACCTCCCTCGTGGCTGGCTCAGATGTCCGCCAACTCTGCGGTGATGTCTGACACGGCGGACTTCGCGTCGCCGAACAACATAGACGTGTTCGGCTTGAAGTACAGCTCATTTTCTATGCCGGCAAAGCCGGGGTTCATCGACCGCTTGATCACGACGACGGAGTGTGCGTTCTCGACGTCGAGGATCGGCATGCCGTAGATCGGCGAGCTGGGGTTGGTGTGAGCGGCCGGGTTGGTCACGTCGTTGGCCCCGATCACCAGCGCCACGTCGGTGCGCGGGAACTCCGGGTTGATGTCGTCCATCTCCTTGAGCTGGTCGTAGGGCACGTCGGCCTCCGCCAGCAGCACGTTCATGTGGCCGGGCATGCGGCCCGCGACCGGGTGGATCGCGTACTTGACCTCGACGCCGCGCGCCTCGAGCGCCTTGGCCAGCTCGCGGACGGCGTGCTGGGCCTGCGCGACGGCCATGCCGTAGCCGGGGACGACGACGACCTGGCGCGCGTAGGCGAGCTGCAGCGCAACGTCCGCGGCGCTCGTCGAGCGAACGCTGCCGGCATGCTCGCCTGCGCCCGTGGCGCCCTCGACCACGCCGCCGCCGCCGAAGCCGCCGGCGATGATCGCCGGGATCGAGCGGTTCATCGCGACCGCCATCAGGTTGGTCAGGATCGAGCCGGAGGCGCCGACGATCATTCCGGCGACGATCAGCGCCGGATTGTTCAGCGCCACGCCGGTCGCGGCCGCGGACAGACCGGTCGCTGCGTTCAGCATCGAGATCACCACCGGCATGTCGGCGCCGCCGATCGGCAGCACGACGGCGTTGCCGAGCAGCGCCGCGGTCAGCAGCATGAGGATGAAGATCAGCTCGGAGTGCGAGCCGGCGATGATCGCGACGCCCAGCCCGATCGCGATCGCGCCGAGCAGGAAGTTGACCGGCTGCTGCGCGGAGCCGAGGGTGAGCGGGCGGCCGGGAAGCAGCTCCTGCAGCTTGCCGAAGGCGATGTTCGAGCCCCAGAAGGACACCGAGCCGACGATCGCCGCGAAGATCGAGAAGACGGCGACGTAGAGCGCCGTTCCGTGGTAGCCGCCGGTGTTGCGGAACTCCGCCCAGGCGATCAGGAACACCGCGCCGCCGCCGACGCCGTTGAACAGGGCCACCATCTGCGGCATCGCCGTCATCCGCACCTTGCGCGCCGCCGGGATGCCGACGGCCGTGCCGATCGCGACGCCGATGATGATCAGGCCCCAGTTGCCCTCGCCCCGCGCCAGCAGCGTCGCGATCACCGCGATCGCCATGCCGAGCGCCGCGATGCGGTTGCCGCGAACGGCGGTGCGCGGGCCGGTCAGGCCCATCAGGCCGTAGATGAACAGCGCGAACGCGACGATGTAGAGGACGCGCAGGAAGTTGCCGTTCTGGAAGAAGCTCGTGGCGAGGGGGCTGGTCACTTCTGCTCGCCGTCCTTCGGCGCCGAGCTCGGCTTGCGCTTGAACATCTCGAGCATCCGGTCGGTGACGAGGAAGCCGCCGACGATGTTGATCGTGCCGAACGCGATCGCGATCACCAGGATCACCTTGTTGAACGCGCTGTTGCCGGCGAAGCCGACGACCAGCAGGCCGCCGAGCAGCACGATCCCGTGGATCGCGTTGGTGCCGCTCATCAGCGGCGTGTGAAGCGTGTTGGGGATCTTCGAGATCACGGCAAAGCCGATGAAGCCGGCGAGCACGAGGATCGTGAGGTTGGTGACGAGCATCAGGCGGCGGCCTCCACAACCGCGCGGGCGGCGTCGTTGACGATCTTTCCGTCGCGCACGATGCAGGAGCCGGCGACGATCTCGTCGTCGAAGTCGAGCGCCAGCTCGCCGTGCTCGTCGAGGAAGAGTTCGAGCAGGGCCTGCACGTTGCGGGCGTAGAGCTGCGAGGCGTGCTCGGGCATCTCGGCCGCGAGGTTCAGGGGCGAGACGATCGTGACGTCGTGCTCGACGGTGACCTGCCCCGGCGTCGTCAGCTCGCAGTTGCCGCCGGTCTCGCCGGCGAGGTCGACGATCACGCTGCCCGGCTTCATCCCCTCGACCGCCTCCGCGGTGACGAGCTTGGGCGCCGGGCGACCCGGCACGAGTGCGGTCGTGATCACGACGTCGAAGCCCTTGATCGCCTCGGTCAGCGCGCGCTGCTGCGCGGCCTGTTCCTCGGCGGTGAGCGCGCGTGCGTAGCCGCCCTCGCCCGCCGCCTCGATGCCGAGGTCGAGCCATTTCGCGCCGAGCGAGCTGACCTGCTCGGCCACCTCGGGGCGCACGTCGTAGCCGGTCGTCTGCGCGCCGAGCCGCCGGGCCGTGGCGAGCGCCTGCAGGCCGGCGACTCCGGCGCCGAGGACGAGCACCTTGGCGGGCGGGATCGTCCCGGCGGCGGTCATCAGCATCGGGAAGAAGCGGCCCATGTGCTCGGCTCCGAGCAGCGCCGCGCGATAGCCGGCGACGTTGGATTGCGACGAGAGCGCGTCCATCCCCTGGGCGCGCGAGATCCGCGGGATCGCCTCCATCGCGAAGGCCGTGACGCCGGCGCCGGCGAGCGCACGGGTGGCCTGCGCGCTCCCGAGCGGGTTCAGGAAGGCGATGA
Source organism: uncultured Solirubrobacterales bacterium (assembly GCA_963830975.1). Classification (GTDB taxonomy): domain Bacteria; phylum Actinomycetota; class Thermoleophilia; order Solirubrobacterales; family Solirubrobacteraceae; genus Palsa-513. Next base: position 850,860 of record CAWHOI010000004.1, on the reverse strand, counting down.
TCACCGCACCGGCGGAGAGCTGCGCGGCCTCGGCGTCGCTCGGCGGCGCGACCTTGACCACGAGCGGCGCCGCCCAGACGGCGGCCGGGTCGGCGCTGACCTTCGCGCCGGCCGCCTCATAGAGCGCGTCGGGAATGATCGCGGCGGCGCCGGCGCCGGCCTGCACGATCACCTCGACGCCGCGGGCGGACAGCTTGCGAACCACTTCGGGTACGAGGGCCACACGTCGTTCGCCTTGGGCGGTTTCCGTGGGCACCCCGATCAGCATCTGCCTCAACCCTATGCGATCGCGCGGCCCGGCTGATCCGTGACTTGCCCCAGCCGGGCTGCGGCAAAGTCCTTACGCGCCGCGGCCGTCCGAGCGGCGCTTCAGCGACCGCCACCGATCGGCAGCGGCGCCTGCGCGAACGCAGCCAGCGCCTCGGCGCTGACCCACACCGGGGTGATCGTCTCGCCCGCGGCGTAGCCGACGGCGCCCGTGCCGGCCAGCCGCGCCCGCAGGTATGCGAGCGCGCGTCGCGTCGAGCTGCCGGCCGCCGCCAGGGCCTGGACCGCCCAGGCGGTGGACTGCGCGTTGGATGCGCCGCCCTGCAGCTGAGGGAACCCGCCGTCCGCGTTCTCCAGCCCCCGCAGGTAGCGCACCGCGCGTGCGACGGCGTCACTCGGCGCCTGCGCGGCGACGAGCGCCTCGATCGCGGCCGCAGTGTCGTCGGCGTCGCTCGGATCGCCGCGTACGGCGAAGCTGAAGCCACCGTCGCCGTTCTGTTCGCGCTCCAGCCAGCCGGCCGCGCGCGCGACCCCGACGGCGCCGGCGGCGCGCAGCGCGAGGATCGCAAACGCCGTGAGGTTGGCCTGCTCGCCGACCGAGCCGTCGCGGCCCTGGTCGTGGCGCAGCTCCGCCACCAGCGAGCCGTCCGGCGCCCGCGCCGCGGCGAGCGCGAGGATCGTGCGCTCGAGGTCGCCGGGACCCTGCAGCTCGCCGAGGTGCGAGCGGATCCAGGCGACCACGTCGTGCCCGTCGCGGGTGAGCGTGGCGGGGTCGCGGCCGGCGGCGGCAAGCCCGATCGCCGCCCAGGCGCTTGCGAGCTGAGTCGAGGGGTCTCCCGGCGAGAGCCCGAAGCCGCCGTCGGCGTTCTGCACCCGGGCGAGGTAGGCGACGACAGCCTGCTGCGGCTCCGGTGGCGACGCCTGCGCCGTGCTCGGCGCCGCCCCTTTCAAACAGCCCATGCAGACGAGCAGGATCAGCGAAGCCGACGCGACGAGCCCCCAACTGACCTCCATGCGCGTGCGGTAGCGCTGCAGCGCCCGCACCAGCGCCGGGCCGAAGGCGAGGAAGAAGACGAAGTTGCCGGCGGCGTGTGCGAGATCGAACGGGAAGGCCTGGCCCTCGATCAGCAGGAACTGCGCCAGGTTGTGCTGCCCGGTGAAGGTCACCCACGTCGAGAGGTTCAGCACCAGGCCGTAGGCGAAGCCGGCGCCGGCGCAGATCAGCGCCATCGCAAACCTCGGGATCGGACGCGTGCGCCGGCGCCCGAGGCCCGCGCCGAGCAGCCCGACCATCCCCCACGCCGCCATCTGCCACGGCGTCCACGGGCCCTGCCCGAAGACGATGTTGGAGGCGATCGCGGCGACGGCACCGACGGCGAAGCCGGGCGGCCCGCCGAGCACGTAACCGGCGATCAGCACGATGTCGGTCGTCGGCTTGACGCTCGGCAGCGGAGCGAACGCGATCCTCCCGAGCGTCGCCAGAGCCGCCAGCGACGCGACGATCGCGACCGTCCGCGACGAGGGACGCGAGCGCTCATACCAGGCGAACGCGCCCGCCAGCGCCAGCGCGAGGATCACGAATGAGGCGAGCGCCCAGCTCATCGCGGCACGCGCAGCGGGGGGCGCTCGGGGCTCAGCTCGGCGAGCGCCTGCGCCGGGGTGAGGATGCCGCGGTGCCCGCCGAGGATCCGGGCGGTCTCGGTCGCGAAATACCAGCCGCCGGAGAGCAGGTCGGCCGGGCTCGAGTCGGCGATCACGCGTCCGTCGGCGAGCAGGATCGCCCGGGTCGCGAACCCGGCCGCGAACTCCGGGTCGTGCGTCGCGACGAGCACCGCGACGCCGCGCTGGGACCAGCCGACCAGCTCGGCGGCGAGCGTCGCCTTCGCCGCCCGGTCCATCCCGCGCGTCGGCTCGTCCAGGCACAGCACGGCCGGGTCGCTCTCGCCGGCGGTCACGATCGCGAGCGCGAGTCGCTGGCGCTCGCCACCGGAGCAGTCGCGCGGGTGGCGGTCTGCGAGTCCGGCGAGTCCGGCGCGCGCGAGGGCCGCCTCGTCGAGCTCGTCGCCGACGCGGTCGTGGATGAAGTAGTCGCCCGGGTTCTGCAGCAGCAGTGCCACCCGGCCCGCGCGCTCGACCCGCCCGCGCGTGGGCTCGAGCAGCGCGGCGGCGTGGCGTAGGAGCGTCGACTTGCCGGCGCCGTTTCGTCCGAGCAGGACGACGCGCTCGCCGGCTGCCACAGACAGCGACACACCGGCGAGGATCGCCGGTCCGTCGCTCAGTTCGTGCCAGACGCGTCGCAATCGCAGACTCGCCGGCGCTGCGCCGCGCCGCCGCCATGCGCGCCGCAGCGGATCCGCGGCGGGCGCCGGCTCGGGCTCGACGAGCAGTCCCGCGGCGCGCAGCGTCGAGCGCGCCTGCTTGACCCCGGCCGGCGCCGGCCGCAGGCCAAGTCCCGCGATCAGCGTCGCCCCGGGCGTCTCGAGCGCCGGCGCCGCGTCGTGCGCCCAGTCGAGAAAGCCCCCAGGCGCCGCGTCGCAGGCCACCGCCCCGCGCTCCAGGGCGATCACCCGGTCGGCCGCGCCGAGGCAGCGCTCGAGGCGATGTTCGGCCAGCAGGATCGTCGTCCCCCACTCCTCGTTCAGCCGCCGCAGCAGCCCGAGCAGCTCGTCGCCGGCGACCGGGTCGAGCTGCGAGGTCGGCTCGTCGAGCACGAGCAGCCGTGGACGCCCGGCCAGCGCGGCGCCGAGCGCGACGCGCTGCAGCTCGCCGCCGGAGAGCTCGACGGTCGAGCGATCGAGCAGCGCCTCGATCCCGAGCGCGAGCGCGACCTCCTCGACTGCGCGTGCAACGCCGACGGCGCTGTGCCCGCGGTTCTCCAGCGGGAAGGCCAGCTCCGCTCTGACGGTGCCCATCACGACCTGCGTCTCGGGGTCCTGGAACAGCGTGCCGACCTCGGCCGCCAGCTGCGCCGGCCCGTGCTCGCGCAGGTCCATCCCGCAGATCAGGGCCCGACCGTCGAAGCGCCCGCCGTGGAAGTGGGGCACCAGGCCCGAGGCGACGCCGAGCAGCGTCGACTTGCCGGCCGCCGAGCCGCCGGCGAGCACCACGAACTCTCCCTGGGCGATCTCGAGCGTCAGCTCGCGCAGCGCCGGCGCCGCCGCCCCGGGGTAGGAGTAGGAGACGCCGGAGAGCTCGAGCGCGTTCATCGCGAGATACCCCGACGCTGCGCGAACGGCGCGAGCGTCGCGAACGCCAGCGCGCCCGCGAGCACGAAGGTCGATCCACCCAGCGAGCCGCGGATCGACGGGTAGAACTGAAACGGCGCCGGCAGGACGATCGCGAGCACGGCGATCGTGAGCGCGGAGAGGGCGAAGGCGACGTCGTGGCGCGACCATGGCCGGCGCACGCGGCGCGGACGCCCCGCGGAGCCGTAGCCTCGGACCTCGAGCGTGGCGGCGACGTCGAGTGAGCGATCGAGCGCGTTGGCGGTGATCGCGCGCATGACCGCCAGGCGACCGCCCGGGTCGGGGCGGCAGCGCTGCGCCTCCCCGATCCGCCGCGCGTCGAGCGCCAGCAGCGGCACCATGCGCGTGGCGATCGTCGCCGTCAGCGCCGAGCGAAACGAGACCCGGCGCAGCGAGCGCAGCAGCTCGTCGGGGTCCACGGCGGCGCTCGCGAGCGCGCACGCGGCGATGATCACGATCAGCACGAGCGCCTCCTTCGCGCCGTAGGCGACCGCCTCCAGGGTGATGTCGAGCTGGCCGAGCGGGCCGGCGTCGCCAAGGCGCGCGAGCACGGTGAGTCCCTCGCGGCTAACCAGCGCGTTGACGAGCACGATCAGCAGCGCCATCGGCAGCGACAGGTAGAGCGACCGCGCGACGCGACCGCCGGCGCCCGCACCGACGCCCGCTCCGAGCAGCGCGAGCGCCAGCACGCCGAGCACGAGCGGGTGCGCGAGGACGAGCGCGGCGAGCACGAACGCCGCGCAGTAGGCGGCGGCTACGCTCGCGCGTGCCGCGTGCAGCGGACTGGCGCGGCGCAGGTAGCTCATGGCTCCTGGTCTGGCAGCGGTATCGCCGCCCCGGCGATCACCGCGACGGCGAAGTGAGCATCCAGGGTCTGGGCGTTGAACGCCTGGACCGCGGCGGCGACGCCGGCGGCGTCGGTGCCGGTCACGAACCACACCGGCGGCTGTCCTCGAAAGCGCGTCGCGGCGATCAGGCCGGCGCCGGCGCCAGCCGTGCTCACGACGCGCCCGGACGGGCCGAGCAGCGCGAGCCGCGTGCCGTGGTCCTCGAAGCGCGCGTAGACGCCGCTCGTCGCGACGCCCTGCGCCAACTGGTCGGCGGCGGGGTCGGGCGTCAGCGTCGCGTAGGGCCCGACCAGGACGCGCAGCGAGAGGTTGTACTGCGAGCAGAGCAGGCAGCCGAGCGAGGCGAGCAGCTTGTCGGCCGCGAACACCTGCTCGACCGCCGAGCAGGACTTCGACGCGGTCTGGGTGCACTCGATCCGCAGCGGGAGCCGCTTGCCGCCGTAGCCGTCGATGAACGGCTCCGGGAAGGAGCCGACGACCGCCGGGATGCTCTCGGTCGCGCTCCAGAGGTGGCGGTCCCACCAGACGTGGTCGCCGGTGTGCAGCCTGGTCTCGGCGGCGCCCTTCGGCGCCTGCACGCCGTTGACGTAGTAGAACCAGTCCCGGCCGCCGCCGCCGCCGAGCCCGTTGATGCTCTGAACGAAGCCGCCGCCGTCGAGCGTCGCGACCTTCGCGTTGCGCTCGAGCATCCGCATCACGGTGTCGGCGCCGACGATCCGCGGCGCGGAGTTGGCGATCACGGCCTGGGCCCCGAAACCCTGTGTGACGAGCAGCGAGACGCCGGATGGCCTGCCGCCGGCGCCCAGGCCGCAGCCGGCGAGCGCGAGCGCCGCAAGCATCGCGACGCTCGCCACCGCCATGCGACCGGTGCCCGGACGAGCGCTCACGTCGCGTCGATCACCCGCACGTCTTCGCCGCCGCGGCCTGCACGCACACGCTCGTCTCCGCGCGGATCGCGTGCGGCGCGTCGACCTTCAGCGTGTAGCGCCCGGCGTTGGCTATCGAGAGCTCCGCGGTGCCGCCGACGCCGGTGCGAGCCTGTGCGCCGCCGCCGCTGACGGTCGCGCCGACCGCCTTCGACGGGGTCCCCTTGGCGTCGCTGTAGGCGGTCACCGCCACGGTGAACGGCCTGCCGGCGATCGCCACGGCCGGCGCCTTCACGCCGAGCACGCCCGCGCTCTTGGGGCATCCCTTGCCGTAGCAGTCGGGAAAGAACAGCAGGCTGTCGCCCGGCTTTGGGTCATAGGAGCAGATGCCGGCGGCGGCCGGCGCGTCGTTGACCCAGAAGGCCCAGTACTCGGCGCCGCTGCTGGGAAACGCGAGTCCGTCGATGGCGCTGAGGAAGTAGGCATGGTAGGACGCCGACCAGGCGCCGCGCCAGTCGCCGCGCGTCGCGAGCTCGAGCGCTCCGGCGGCGCTCAGGCCGCTGCAGCTGTCGGCGGCGACGCCGTTATTGACGACCTTCCGGGCGTTGAGCGTCACGGTCGTGGCCGGCAGGAGCGTCGACTTCGATCCCTCGACGCGCACCGTCACGGTGGCGGCGGCGGGCGCGGCGGTTGCGCTTGAGCTGCTGAGAGTCGCCGCGAGCGCGGCTGCGAGCAGCGACGAGCTGAGCACGGCGGCGATCGCCAGGCAGGTGAGCGCCGGACGACCCGAATGGGTGCGTTGCATGAGTGGCCAACCCCTTTCCACGAGGGTCTATGTGGGCTTGCGGTCGGCGCAGGTCTCCTGGCTTCCGGGCCAATCCTGCCGCGCCTTCCCGGCTCGCGATGGCGAGCCAGTGGCCTGCGCTTGCGCGCGTGCGGCGGACGTCCCCGGTCACAGTGGCGGGTCCGCTCCGGTGTTGCACCGGCTTCCCATGCCACCGACCAATTACGGCGCCATCGTAGCGCTCTGCGACACTCCGAGCAGAGCAGATGACCGTCAACCTCACCCGCATCTACACCAAGCTGGGCGACGGCGGCGAGACCGACCTCGGCGACCGCAGCCGCGTGCCCAAGACCGATCCGCGGATCGAGGCCTACGGCGAGGTCGACGAGCTGGGCGCGCATCTGGGAGTGGCGCTGACCGTGCCCGGTTTGCCCGAGCGCACGGCCGCGTGGCTGCGACGGATCCAGAACGACCTGTTCGATCTGGGCGCCGACCTCGCGGTGCCGCGGGACGATCCGCGCGAGCGGCTGCGGCTTCTGGCGGAGCAGGTCGAGTGGCTCGAGCAACGCTGCGACGAGGTCAATGCGGGGCTGGCGCCGCTGCGCTCCTTCGTGCTGTCGGGCGGCTCCCCGGCGGCCGCCTGGCTGCACGTCTGCCGCACCGTGTGCCGCCGCGCGGAGCGGCGTGTGGTCGCGCTGGGCGAGGCTGCGAGCCCGCAGACGCTGCGCTACCTCAACCGGCTCAGCGACCTGTTGTTCATCCTCGCCCGCGACGCCAACAGCGGCGAGGAGCCGCTGTGGGTTCCGGGCGAGAACCGCTGAGCGGCGGCGCTCAGTAGTCGATCTGGCCGGAGCTGCTGTAGGCGTGCGTCGGCGCGCCGGTGAAGGTCTGCCCGCCGGGCGCGACCCAGCGGACGCGCCACAGGCGCCTGCGCGCGTAGCGGCCGGTGCCGGTCCAGGCTTCGTCGGCAGCGGCGTGCTCGCGCGCCAGCCCGTGCCACGTGCGCCCGCCGTTCGAGGAGTACTGCAGCTGCAGCGACGTCGACCCGTGCGCCGGGCGAACGAGACCCCAGAAGGCGACACCGGTGCGGGTCCGCGTCACCGTCAGCGGCAGCCGAAAGCCGTCGTAGAGCGGCTTCTGAGCCCCGGTGTAGGTCTCGAGCCCGGTCTGGAAGCCCACCACCTGGCCGTTGACGGGATGGTCGTCCGCCAGCAGGTACTGACCGAACGAGAGAACGCGCGGGTTGCTCCACGCGAGTTGCTCCGATCGCGCCTGGTACTCGGCCTGCTTGCCGAGCGACACCCCGACGAAGGGGTTGGGGACGCTCTGGACGCCGAACTCGGTGATGTAGACCGGCAGTCCGGGGCGTAGCGCGCCGGCCGCGGCGGCGCGGTTGAGCGCGGTGACAAGTCGCCCGAGCACGTCGATCGTGACGTCGTCGGCCGGAGGCGTCCAGAACGGCCCGCGCGAGTTCGAGTAGGGGTGCTGCGCGTAGCCGTCGGCGGGCAGACGCGCGCAGTGCCCGACGGGCTTGTAGCTCGAGTTCAGGCAAAGCACGCCGCGCAGGAACGCGAGCGGGGCCGGGACGCTCTGCACCCGCACGCCCGTCGGCGAGGTCTCACCCATCAGCACGGTCATGCCCCGGAAGTGGCCCGAGGCCTTCAGCCCGTTGTAGCCGGCGAGGAAGAGGCCGCGGTAGATCGCCGCGGAGGCGAGCTTGCCGTGCACGTACTGCGGCCGCAGGAAGCCCGGCTCGTTCGGCTCGTTCCAGATCGAGTAGAGTTTCACGACGTTGCCGTAGTGGCGGCCGACGGCGCGCATGAAGAGCCCGAAGTCCGTCGCGTTCGGGTTGCTGTAGATGTCGGCGCCGTGCGGCGTCGCCCAGCGCGGCACCGGCCCGCTCACGCACAGCAGCAGCTTCATATGACGGGCGCTCGCCGCCTTCACCAGCTGGTCGTAGGCCCCCCAGTGGTAGGCCGAAGGATTCGCCTGGTTGAAGCTCGGCCGCCGCTTGTGGTTGGGGTTGGGCGCGACGTCGCGCCAGTAGAGGATGACCCGCAACGCATGCACGCCCAGCGCCTGCAGCTGGTTCAGCGTCGGCGTCCGCGTCGCGGTTGTCAGCAGCGCGTTCGGCGCCTCGAAGAAGACCGTCTCGTTGTGCGAGGCGAGCGCCGGAGCGGCGTTCATGCCGCCGGCGACCGAAAGGGCGGCGACAGTCAGGAGGGCTGTGAGCTTGGCGTGTCGCATTGGAGTCCTGGAACTACCCGGAACCGTCACTTCTTGCACTAGGACGCGCGGGCGGGGCGCAAGTTGCGGAGCGGCCTACGGGAGTGCGCGGTTCGGCGGTGAGCGCGGGCGCTTTTCGCGGAGGGAGGCGGCGGGTCGCGCGACGGGCGGGGGCTGCGGGGGCGAGGGCGCGGCCGCGGCGCGCGTATCGCCCGCGCGGCGGGTCGCGGCGGCCGGCTCTGCGGCGCCGCTACCGCCGGGCCGGGCGCTGGCGGTGATTCGTATTCGGCGCGGTAGCGACGCGCCCATGCCAGGACCTCGGCCACGTACCACCAGGCATGGTTGTAGGCGAAGATCGCCCGGGGGTAGTCGGAGGGCGCGCCGGACGCGTGCAGGTAGTTCGCCATGCTGAAGATGGCGTCCGAAGGCCGCCACATGTCGGGCGGCCCCTGCCCGGTCGCGCTGATGCCGTATCGCTGCCAGGTCGAGACGAGAAACTGTGCTGGACCGCCCGCACCAGCGTAGTTGAGCTGCCCCTCCACGGTGCAGGACGGTGCGGGGTCCCGCCCGTGATCGCACTCGACCCGCCCGATTCCCGCCAGGATCGTCCAGTCGAGCCCGAACCGTGCGGCCGCCTGCATGTACAGCTCGAGGTAGAGCGGCGGGATGTCCGCGCGCGCTTCTGCAGACGGCGTGTATGCGGTTGCCGGCGCGTATGTGGTTGCGCCTCGCTCCCCGGCGAATGTGAAGCTCGCGGCGGCGTGGGCGAACGTGACGACGAGCAGAAGCACACACGTTCCGAGCACAGCCAGGCCGGCGATCAGCGCGCCAAGCAACGCGAGCGGCACGGCGAGTCGTGCGCTCACAGCTCTCGCGAGCCGAACTGCCGCGCCCGCCGACTGACGAGCGCGCGCGCCTCGAACGTCCGGTGGCCGGTTGCAGCGCCCGGCATCGAGGCGCGCCGGATGCCCAACCGATCTGCAAATCCGAGCACTCGCAGGAGCTCCCGTCGGCGGTCCAGCTCGCGCTCGATCTCGAGCCGAGCCACGCGTTGCTGGGCCGGCGAGCTGCGGAGGTACTCGGATGGGCTGATGCCGGCAAGTCCAGCGAGCTGCGCCGCGCCTCGCCCGGAGCGCAGCATCTCACCGGCAGGCGCCTGCGTCGCGCGTGCGAGGGCGCGGCTGATGCTCCGCTCCTCACGTGCGGCCGCCAGCCGCACGTGAGGAGCAGAGCGGGCAACCGTCGCCTGGACCTCACGGAGAACACGCCCGCCCCGTGTCGCGGCTCGCCGCTGGCGATGTTCCGCGAGCTCGCCCTCCACGCGCTGCGCTCTGATCCGCAGCGACACGAGCCGTCGACGATCCCCGAGCGACTCAGCTCGGCGGGCGGCGACCTCGATTCGGGAGCGGCGCAACTCGAGGGCCGCAATCTCGGCTCGCGCCACGGGAGGGCGCTCCGTGACCCGCGCGCCCGCCGCCAAACCGGTGGGCGCCGCAGCTCGCACACGTTCAATCTGAGCAGCCAACTCACGGCGAGCGACGGCGCGCTGATCGCGCGCGCCGCGCCGGTCGGATCCCGCCTCGCCGCCACCGCGCGGACCGACAGCGGCCGCGAGTCCGGCCGGCGCCCCGTCCTGCGGGAACTCGCGGACGCGCTTGAACGTCTCTCCCGCTCCACCCCCCACGCGTGCCGCGACACGCCCGACCGCTCGCGCCGCTCCCGCCCCGGCCCCGACGCTCCGCCCGGCGAGCCATGCTCGTGTGGCGATCGGGCCTCTGCGCGCCGGCTCGCCGCGCTCGTGGATGACGAGCGAAAGGATTCGATGGCGCTGCTCGAACGCCATCCACCAAAAGGCTGAGACCAAGAGCCACTGGGTCCACCATCCAAGACCGTCCAGCTCACTCAGAAGGGTCACGATCAGCAGCACAACCCCGAGCGCGACGGAGTAGACGAGCTTGGCGAGCACTGCCCCGACGAGGCGCGTCAACCAGAGCCGAAACGCGTCGCGTCCAGAGTCGCCAAGCGCGGGCGCGAGCACGGCAAGAGGAGCGAGCAGTAGATAAAGCAGCGTCGCGAGCGCCGCGCCCAGGAGCCGCAGCGCGATGAATCCGAGCAGCAACAGCATCCCGAGGCTTCCCGCGACGATCAAAAGAAGCCCGCCGACGCGCGGCCACGTCCCGCTGGCGGTTCGAAACTCGGCCTGTGGCGCCGTCGGGGCCGTGCAGGCTGTCGGGTCGTTCGACCCGCACAGAGTTCCGTACAGCGTGGGCGTCACCGTCTGGCTGGACAACGCGGTGCGCGACAGCGCGTCGGGTGGGATCGCGAGGAACAGCTCGCCGTTGCTGCGCGCGACCCCGAGCGCGGTCGCCGCCCCGGCGAGCTGGCTCTGCAGCGCGCTGCCGCCGGGTGCACACTGGACCAGTCCCGTCACCGGCCCGCGACAGGAGGCCTCGGCGCGCAGCACCTGTTCAAGCCGAACGGCGGTTGAGTGCAGCGCGGGATCCAGGTCGCTCGGTTGGCGACACCATTCGACGTCGCCGAATTCGAGATAGCACCACGGTCCCGTGATCGCCGTGTCGAAGACGTCAGCGAACGCGGCGTCAACGCTCGCCACAGGCTGATCGACATTGCCCGTGGCGCTCGCTGCCACGGTCGCGAGCGCGGCGTGATCGGCGAGGTTGCCAACCGCCCCCACCGTGCCAACGGGGTCGGCGATTATCCACAGACCTGCACAGACCATCACGGCCAGCAGCGCCACCTGCCCGAGGGTGTCGAGCACGCGGCGGCGCACGAGCCCCTGCCAAGCGAAGCCGGCGGCAGCCACGGCCAACGCGAGCCCAAGCCATGGATCGGTGAAGACATGCTTCGCGGCGCCCAGCGCCGAACCGACGCGGGCCAGCGTCGCCGGTGCCAGCAGATCGATCGCGTAGCACCACTCGAGGGCGATCAGCACCACGTGAACCAGCCAGACAAGCGCCGTCCACACAGGCGTCACAAACAGGTCCTGCACCACCGTGTAGACGTCGTCGGTGACGCTGGCATCCAGTCCGGATGGGACGTTCACGTCGATCGAGTAGTTCGACAGCGGCACGGGCGCGACGGCGACACCTGAGACCGCGCAGTTCGTGCGCTCGACGTCGTAGAGCTGCGCGTTCAGCGCGGAGGAGGTGCACGACGGGCTCGCAAATCCGTTCGACGCCAACGGACTCGCGTCAACCGGAGCTGGAGTCCCGGCTGCCAACGCAGTGGCAGGAACTCCAAGAAGCATCACCGCGCCGAGCGCCGCGGCGACGCGCCGAGCCTGGCTCACGTGCGCGACGGAGTGGTCGAGAACGCGGCCAGCAAGCGCGGCACGAGGATCTCCACCTGCACTGCCTCGACGCGGCCGCGATGATCGCGCATCAGGCACCTCCCGGCGTCGAACTCGAGCAGGCGGTCGCGGAGCTGTCGGTCGCCGGGGTCGAGGTCGAGCAGCTCGAGCGCGCGCTCCGCCTCGCGTTCTGATCGCAAGCCGAACACGAACGTCGCACCGATCAGGTTCTCGAGCGACGCCCGGCCGTCGAGCAGAGTGTCGCTCACCAGCTGTGTCGAGATGATCGGCACCGCAAGTTCGCTGCGTCCCATCCGCTGCAGTGACGCGAGCAGCATCCGTCCGACCGGGTCGCCGAGCAGCCGCCATCCCTCATCGAACGAGAAGACCTTGAGGCGCGAGCGCTCGGCCGCCATCAGCGCCATCGCGAACATGGCGATCAGGCGCACGATCTGCTCGCCAACGCGCTCGAGCGGCGAGTACTCCGCACGCGCGCTCCCCGGCCGTGGAGCTGGCAGGTCGCGGATCGACATGTAGGTGACCTGCCGCGTGCCGACCTCGGGCAGACGAACGTCCGGATCGGCGAACCCGAGCTGGGTGAGTCCGGCTCCAGCGCAGACGGCAAGGGTCTTGGCGACCTGCTGATCGACCGAGTCGCCAGCGGCAAGCGCGCGGATCACCTCGAAGCACGTCGGCGTCTTGGCGCGACGCCTGACGGCGTCGACCGCGCCGGCGACCGACGCCTCCCAGGCCGCCTCGGAGCGCAGCGGTAGCAGGTCGCACAGGAATGACACCGCGGCGTCCTGGCGCAGGTGTTCAGGCGCGATCCGCAGCGGGTCCAACATCCCCCTGAGCGCCCTTTCGCCACGCAAGGCGATCGTCTCGACGTGTGGCGCGACCTCGGGCAGCTCGTGCATCCGGTGATCGCCCTTGGGGTCGCAGTCGATGACGCGAGCGCCGATCAGGAACGCTTCGTAGGCCAGCTTCTGGTCCAGCGTCGTCTTGCCCGATCCCAGAGCGCCGATTGACAGGATCGCCGCGTTGCGATCGTTATCCGAGCCTTCGCGAAGGTTGAAGCGAACAGGCTGACGTCGGCCGCTGAGCACATGGCCGAGGTGAAAACCGCGGGATGCGCCCACGGCGTGCGTCGCAAGCGGCATCATCGCGGCGACCTGCTCAGCCGTCATCACGTCGTCGTAGCCGGCGACGGAGCATCGTTGCCCCGGGAGAGTCGCGACGAACAGCCGGAGCTGATCGCCGAGCGGTCGATGCAGGTGCACCTCGCCGAAGGAGCGCCTGACGGCTTCCACCCGCGCTTCGAGATCGTCCGGCGATGCGGCTGAGACGGTGGCCGTGAGCGTCGCGCGCAGGAGCGGGGGGTGGCTCGCGGACTGGAGATACGAGAGCAGGTCGCGCGCCTGCTGCGTACGTTCGTAGCCGCGGTCCGAGACGCCCTGGTCGCCTCCAGCTTCGGCTCGCGCGATCTCGTCGGCGTCCTGGACACGGCGGCGCACGAGTCGCATCGCCAGGCCGTTCGACAGATACCGGGCGCAGAGGGTGAGATCCACCGCGAACGGGAGCGACTCGACCGTCGCAAACATCAGCTCCAGTCGCGAGCTCGGGAACGAAGCGCTCTCCGGCAGGGCTCCCGCGACGAGCTGCGCCTGCCAGCTGACACCCAGCTCGGACTCCACACGAAGGAGTCGTCCCCGATGCTCGACGTAGCTCTCGGTCCACCGCAGCACGTCGGCTGTGAGCGGAGCCAGGACCGCCTCGCCGTTACGCTCGAACACGAGCGCCTGCGGGTCGTGCAGTCCGTCGACCTGCGGTTCGCCCAGGGCGCGGCAGAAGGCGCGCCGCACGAGCCACTGCACCTCGACCGTTCGCGCCGGGCGGGCGTCGACGTTGGCGACCAGCCGTGCATGCACCTCGTCTGCACGAAGCCGCAGGCGCTCAAGCTCGGCGCACGCGAGCTGGCGAGCTGATCCGAGGCGCAGCGTCCGTCCGAGACCCTTCAGCAGCTCGCGCGGCGAGCGCTCACCCAGCTCGGAGACGAAGGCGCCAACGTCGCGTTGTGGTCGGTCGAGGCTCACGGCCAGGTAGACGGCGGCGGCGCCGCCGCGAGACTCCTGTTCTAGTGCGGCGAGCTGAGCGGCCAGATAGGACTCCAGCGCCGGGGCATGCGGACTGGCGTGGTCGCGGGCCAGAAGCTCGAACTCCGGACGCGGAACCCATCCTCGTGCGACGCGCAGGATCTGCACGTCAGACTCGAGCGACTCGACCGCTGAGAGCAGCCGTGCGAAACGCTCACGCTTGCGCTCGGTGGGAAGCGTCGCGTAGCTGTATGGCGCGAGCGCGAAGAGCGCCCACGGACCACACGAGCCAAGCACACAGTTGCCGTAGACGAACGAGATGGGACGGCGCCATGAGCTCACCTTTCCCGGACCTCGAGCACCGCGCCGGCTGCGAGCTCGAGCACCGAGGGCCGCCCGCGCGGTCCGGCAACCGGATGAAGCGTGACGTCCGCGCCCCGGGGTGCCGACCATTCGACCCGCAGATGCGGGTGTTGCACCAGGACCGCCCCGGGGCCGCGGTAGCGGAGCGCTCGAAAGGACGAGTCAGATCCGTCCGGGATGCACAACACATCCGTCGGGCGCCAGCGCGTCGCGCGCGTGTCTGACGCGGCGAGCCCATTCAGCCGGCGTGGCCCACACATGTATGCGAGCAGCGCAAGCGCGGCGAGGTGAAACGGGCGGCCCTCGATCCGCAGCGCCCCCAGCATCGTCGCGGCCGCAAGCGGCAACCCAAGATCACGCAGGTACCACGGCAGCACAGGATCGAGCCAGGCCGTCGGCGGCACGGCGCCCGCGGCGAGCGCCGTAAGCACAAGGAGCGTCGCGTAGACGATTCCGCGCAGCGGAATGCCGCCCGGGTTCAGCCGCAACGTGTCGATGCGGTAAATGCGGCGCTCGAGAGAGAAGACCGACCGGAAGGACCGGATCTCTAGCACTGGGGTTCCAGTCGGCGCCATCGCTCAGCCAGACCCGAACAGCAACGACACGGTGTTCTGCAGGACGCTCAGCCCGACCGGGCTTGCGAGGAGCACCGCGATGACCCCAATCGCCAGCACGCCAACGGCCTCCTTGAAATCGCGCTTGAAGACCAAGACGACTGCCGCCACCGCCAACGCCAGTCCGATCAGGCTGAGCGCGACCGTGCGCCCGGTTGAACTCGCCTGGTTCGCGGCACTTTCGAGCGAGGTACCGTTGGCACTTGTGAGCGACCCAGCCGCCACCGCCGCGGCGGGTGCCACAAGTGCCGTCAACGCCGCGAGCGCGCTCGCGATCAATTTCCTCATCTGCCTTGCTCCTCCGTGTCGGTTGTCATGCCTTCAGGCCCGTGGGTCGGTCATGGCTCGATTCGCGTGATCTCCCAGCGGCCGCTGAGCTCCCGCAGCGACAACTCGTAGGCGAGCGTGAACTCGTCGCCGACCGCGTCGCGCGCAATCAGGGTGGCCAGCACGTTGCCGGACGGCTCGACCGCGAGCCGCAGGATGTTGCGCAGCGATAAGCCCGGCGCCGCGGGGTCGACGAGTGCACCGGGAGCGAGATCCGCCGCGAGGTTCTCGGGCGAGGAGCCGACGTAGTTGCCGAGCGCCCGATCCAGCACGGCAACCACGGCCGAATTCGTGACGACGGGCAGGTGTGCGCCGTCAAGGTCAGTCGCCGGCCTCGGGGTGGGGGCGCCAACCAGCGCCGGATAGCGCACGAGTGCCGCGCCCCCAGCCCCCGTGCCGAGCGCAACGCCGACGTAGCGCACCGTCCCGTCCGTCATACCCGCCGCAACCGTGTAGTCGTGCTCGCCGTCGTCGCGATCCTTCTCGCCGGTGATCGCCAACCAGCTGACCTGCTCCGCGTCCCCCGCCGCCGGTGTCAATCCCGCGTCAGGATCGTTCCCGGCCGCAAGGAACGGACTGAGTGCTCGCTCGTGGGCCGAAAGATCGGCCGACCAGGTCAGATAGGCCCGCGCGAAGCTCAACGCGAACCACTGTGCGCTCGCGTCGCCGACGCGGGTGACGGTCGTCACGACTACTCGCTGACGCGGCGGTGCCACAGCGTTGTGCACGGTCGCGCCGACGCCGACGAGGGCGACTGCGTACAAGACCCACCGGGTCGCTCCGATTGAGAGACGGATTGACCATAGGCGGCGAGGCTCGAGCCTCACCCGAGGATGGGGGACCCCCGCCCTCACCGCTCGAAGCCGAACTCCTGATCGGCTGAGACGGGCGTCGACGCGCTGTCCGGCGCCGCGGGTTCGCGGCTGTGAAGGCCTCGTTCGACGTGCGGAGGCGACGAGATCCGGCGCTCGGGCGGGCGCGTCCGGCGGCGCTGCAGGCGCGCCGCAGGTCTCGCCGTGGGGCGTGCCGGGCGTCGAACGACCGCGGTCCGGCCCGAGTGTGTGGGCACCCGAATGGCTGTCGCCCGGGGGCGAGCGACCAGACGCTCCTGCGCGATTGCGCGATCTGGCCGTGCGGCATTCCTGGGCGGCGGCGCGAGACGTGCCGGGGCGTGCGGCGACGCCAGCAGGAGCAAGGCGGCGGTGCAACCCAGCGCTCCGGCGACCAACGCTGTCGTTATCCACCCGCGCCGATCTGGGGAGCGCTCACCCCACGATCTGGGTGCCGTCGCTGCAGGCGCCGCGGACGGCCTCGGGGTCGGCCGATCGAAGCCGTCGCCCAATAGGTCGATGGCATCCCCGCCGAGCAGCTCCTCCTCGTCGATCACCCGATAGACGGCGACCGGTCGTCGGCGCATCACAGCGATCTCGGGCCGACGATCGCGTCGGCCCGGTCCGGACGGCGCGGCGCTCGAGCTGCGGCGTCAGCGATATGGCGCCCTCCAGGGCCGCGGGCTGCGCCGCGGCGGCCGCCGATGCGAGCAAGATCTCTGCGCTGGGTGGACTTGGACACGGTCGCTCTCCCGACCTCTTCCGACCGTGCGTCGGCAGGGGGACAGCGGCTACCGCGCTGTTGATCGTGGGCGTGGCGAGTCGCCACGCGAACACAGACGAACCGTGCGCGCCCGGGGCGCGCCGCCGCTACTTCTCGAAGCCGAACTCGGCTTTCGTCTGGCTCACCGCGGCGGGCGTGGCTGCGGAGCTAACCGCCGCGCCCCCAACACTCGAGACCCGCGGCGGATTGCTACGCGAAACGCGGTTGCTCGAGGCGACACGCGCCGGTGGGACGCCGAACTCGCGACGGGTCTGCGCGATTACGCTGAGATGAGTGGGCGCGACCCGCCGCACCGCCTCGACCGGCACAACCGCCGTCGCCGGGACGGTGGCCTGATCGTGAGATCGGACCACGATGTGTCGCTGTGCATGCCGCAGGGGAAGGCGGTGGTTGTTGGTGGCAAGGTGCGCAGCAGGCCGCAGCGGCCCGACCGATGGAAGCACGCCGAAGCGGGCGCAGACGGCGTAGCTCCCGGCGGCCCCGGCGACGCAGACGGCTGCGATACCGACCTTCAGCGCGCCGACGCCAGCGATCGATCCGCCCGCCACGCCAGCGCCCGATGTTCCACCGGTTTCCGCAAGCGGGTGGCGCACCATTGCGGCCGCGCGACGCACCGCGCCGAACACAGCCGTGAGCTTGACCGCCACGCCACCGCCAGCCGCGGCCGCGGCCGGAGGTGGGAGCAGCGCGGCGACCGACCGCGCCGCGCGATCCAGGTCGCCGACCATCCGCGCACACGACTGGCAGTTCGCCACGTGCGCACGTGCGCGTGCCAGGCTCTCCTCCGCCGCCACACCGGCACACATCGCCAACAGATCGGACTCCAAGCGCACGCAGCGCTCTCCCCGCTCGTATTCCTCGACGAGAGCGCGCAGCTTGCCCCGCGCACGCTGCGCCACCTTGCGGTACTTCTCAACCGACCAGCCGTATCGCGCGCAGAATTCGCTCGCGCCCATGTCCACGCACACCTGGCTGGCCAGGACCAGCTGCTGGTCACGGCTGAGATCGGCGATCACTTCGCGCAGCCGGCGAAGCTCGGTACGGGCGATCACCTGGCTCTCGACGGCTGCGCTGCGATCCTCCAGCTCCCCGGCGCCGTGCTCTGGGACGTCCACCGGAACCGCTCGGGCGATCGCCGCCTCGATCGCGCTGCGCCCACCGATCGCCCTGCGTTTGTCCTCGATCCGGCTCAGGAACTTCTGCTCGAGCGCGTTCAGCAAGTGCTGCTGCGACTGGAAAGGCGCGCGGCGGGAGCGGGCGACGAGCTCGAGCGTCGCCTGGCTGTAGCAGTCCTCGAGGTCCTCGAAGCGCAGTCGGCGCCTGTAGATCCGCAACAGGCGAGCACGGCGGGCTGCGGCGATCCGCGCGACCGCCTCCGCCGGATCGACGACCGCATCACGACTCGCAAGGCCCATCGTGGGCTCTTCCGACGGCCCGACCCCAAGCGGGACAGCGCGAACGTAGCTCTCCATAACCCGTGCGGCGCGAGTGTATGCGTTTGGCGATCCGGGCATGCGGAATAACCTCCGCTCCGTGTCTCGCGCCAGCAACGTCCGCCGCGCGCTCAGCGCGCGCATACGCGCCATCGACCGCGCCCAGCAACGGCACAGCGCGAGCGCTCTACCGCTCGCTGTCTACAAGAAGTTCAGCCAGGACAACGGCGGACAGCTCGCCGGCCTGGTGTCCTACTACGCGTTCTTCTCGCTGTTCCCGCTGCTCTTGGTGCTTGTGACGGTGCTCGGCCTCGTGCTGCACGGCGACGCCACGCTGCAGCATCAGATCGAGTCCTCCTCCCTCGCGTCCTTCCCGATCATCGGCTCGACGATCAAGAAGAACCTCCACGCGCTGAGCGTCGGCGGCCTGCCACTGGCGATCGGACTGGTGACGGCCCTGCTCGCCGGACTTGGCGTGATGCATGCCACGCAGATCGCGCAGGACAGGATGTGGGACGTCGCGCCCGCGCAGCGCAACTCATGGTTGCGCTGGCGCCTGCGCGGCCTGGCGCTGCTGGCGATCCTCGGCGCGGTGAACATCGCGGCGACCGTGATCGACGGCTGGGTGGACGCCGGATCGCCGAATGGCGCCCTCGCCACGATCGGTGCGCTCGTCGTCTCACTGGCGCTCGACCTCGGCCTGTTCGTCGCCGTGTTCGTGCTGCTGACCTCCTATCCGGCGACCGTTCGCGAGATCCTGCCGGGGGCGATTCTCGCGACCATCCTCTGGCAGATCCTTCAACACCTGGGCGGCTACATCGTCGTGCACGAGTTGAACAAGACGAGCGATGCCTACGGCCTGTTCGCGATCGTGCTCGGCACGCTCGCCTGGCTGCACATCGGGGCGCAGGCGACGCTCTATGCGGCCGAGCTGAACGTGGTTCGCGCGAAGCAGATGTGGCCGCGCTCGCTGCTCGGCGACGGCGACGAGCACGGCGGCGACGCACAAGTCTGAGGCGTGCCGGCTACGCCTCCACGCGCACGCGGCCTTCGAGGTGTCCCTCGGCGAGCTCGGCACGCAGGCGCCGCTTGTCGAACTTCCCAACGCTCGTCTTTGGCACCTCTGAGACGAAGGCGAACTCCTGCGGAAGCCACCATTTCGCGACGCGGCCTCGGAGGTGCTCGACGAGCTCCTCGGCGGTGACGGCCGCCCCCTCCTCGAGCACCACGCAGGCCAGCGGGCGCTCGCTCCAGCGCTCGTCGGGAGTCGCGATCACGGCCGCCTCGCGCACCGCCGGATGCGCCATCAGCTGGTTCTCGAGCTCAACCGAGGAGATCCACTCCCCGCCCGACTTGATCACGTCCTTGGAGCGGTCGGTGATGGTCACCCAGCCGGCCGGATCGACGCGCGCAATGTCGCCCGTGCGCAACCAACCGTCATCGAACTTCTCCGGCGCCTCCTCCTTGAAGTAGCCGCTCGCGATCCACGGCCCGCGCACCTCGATCTCGCCCGTGGAACTCCCGTCCCACGGGACCTCGCCGCCGGCGTCGTCGCTCAGGCGCAACTCGACGAAGGGCACGGGGCGTCCCTGGGTCGCGCGGATCCTCCACTCCTCCTCGTCGTCCAGACCGGCCGGCGGGCGCGCGACCGTGCACATCGGGCTGGTCTCGGTCATACCCCAGGCGTGCAGGAGAGAGAGGCCGTGTCGCTGCTCGAACGCCTGCGCGAGAGCCAGCGGCATCGGCGCCCCGCCGCAGATCGCGCACTTCATCGAGCTGAGATCCGGGTGTTCGGCGTCGGCGTAGCGCAGCAGGTCGGCGTAGATCGTCGGCACGCACGCCATCGTCGTGCAGCGCTCACCCTCGATCAGCTTCGCCAGCGGCTCGGCCGCCAGGAATCGCCCGGGCAGCACCAGGTTCGCTCCGCCGAGCGCCGCCGCGTACGGCAGTCCCCAGGCGTTGACGTGGAACATCGGCACGACGAGCAGGATCCGGTCGCCTTCGCTCACGCCCAGCGAACCCGACATCAGCACGCCCATCGAGTGAAGCGTCATCGAGCGGTGTGAATAGAGGACGCCCTTGGGGTTGCCGGTCGTCCCGGAGCTGTAGCAGAGCGCGGACGCCTCCCGCTCATCGAGCTGCGGGTAGTCGGCCTCGCCGGGGCCGGCCGCTTCGAGCAGCTCCTCGTAGCGCAGGACGCGTGGCAGATCGCCGGTCGGGCCGTCGCCCATCACGACGAAGTGCTCGACATGACCGAGCGCGGGAGCCAGCTGCGCAAGCGCCGGCGCGAGCGTGTCGTCGACGAACACGACGCGGTCCTCGGCGTGATTGATGACGTAGGCGATCTGCTCGGGGAAGAGGCGCAGGTTGATCGTGTGCATCACGGCGCCGATGCACGGGATCGCGAAGTAGCACTCGAAGTGGCGCTGAGAGTTCCAGGCGAACGTGCCGACCCGGTCGCCGCGCTCGACTCCGAGCGTGCGCAGCGCGCGGGCGAGCCGGTCGATCCGCTCGACGATCTCCCCGTGACTGGCGCGTTGGACGCCCGCATCGGTGAGGGTGGCGACCTCACCGCCGGCGGGAAATGCGCGCATCCGTCGCAGCACGTGCTGCAGCGTCAATTGGAAGTCGTCCTGCATGAGCCCGGTCAACATCGGAGTGCTCCTCACGGTTTCGCGGCCCCGTCGGGGCGCTGGCGAAAGCATCGCAAAGCTCGCCCGAAGCGGGAATCGGGCCGGCGCGACGCCGCGCTCCACGTTCGGCCCCGCCGCGTGGCACGCGTGCGCCGGCGCCGCCGGCCGTGAGAACACGCTGCGTTTGGCACCCGGTCTGGGAACCTACGGCCGGATGGCCGAGCGGCGGCACGAGCACACCTGGGTCTGGGCGCTTGCGGCGCTCAGCGCCGCCGGCGCGGCGCTGCGCTTCTCGACCCTGAGCGTTCAGAGCTTCTGGCTGGACGAGGCGGTGACGCATCAGCTCGTCACGCGGACGCTTGGATCGATGCTCCGCGCGATCCCCCACTCGGAATCGACACCACCTCTCTATTACCTGGCGGCGTGGGCCTGGGTGCGGGTTTTCGGCGCCGGCGAGGTCGGCCTGCGGTCGCTCTCGGCGCTCTTCGGCACGGCCACGATCGTCTTGCTCGCGCTGATCGCACGCCGCCTCGCGGGCAACCGCGCCGGGCTCGCCGCCGCAGCGCTCGTCGCCTTCAACCCGCTGCTGATCTGGTACAGCCAGGAGGCCCGCGCCTACGCGCTGCTGGTCGCGCTCTGCGCGCTCTCGCTGTGGTGCCTGCTCCGCGAGGACTGGCGGGGCTGGGCGATCGCCGCAGCGCTCGCGCTCGCGACCCACTACTTCGCGGTGTTCATCGTCGTTCCGGAGTTGGGATGGCTGCTGTGGCGTCACGCCGGCCGCTCCAGGCCGGCCGCCTGGGCGGCCGCATCCGTCATCGCCGTGGCCGCCGCTCTGTCGCCTCTTGCGATCGTGCAGGCCGGCGGCGATCGCGCCGGCTTCATCCGCACACGCGGCCTGGCGAGCCGCATCGCCGCCGTGCCCAAGCAGTTCCTGATCGGCTATGCCACCCCGCACGCCGCGGTATTGACCGTCCTGGCCGCGCTGCTCGCCGTCGCCCTCGGGCTGCAACTGCGTCGATCCGACCGCGATCTGCTCGCCCTCGCCGCGGTCGCGGTGGGCGTACCGGTGCTGATGGCGCCCCTAGGGGCCGACTATCTGATCACGCGCAACCTGATCGCCGCGCTCGTCCCGCTCGTCGCGCTGGCTGCGGTGGCCGCAGGCCGCAGCGCCATCGGACCGGCGATCGTCGGTGGCCTTTGCGTGATCGGTGTCGTTGCTTTCGCCGGCGTCGAAGCCAACGCGCGCTACCAGCGCGACGATTGGCGCGACGCAGCGGCTGCGCTTGGCCGCCCCGCGCCGGGACCGCTGCTGGTCATCGTCAATCCGTCGGACGGCGCCCCTGCGTTGGAGATATACGCGCCTTGGCTTCACGTCGTGCCACCCAAAAGACAGTTGCTGACTGCGCGCGAGATCGACGTCATCGATCTGCAGCACGATCCGCCTGCGCTCGCCAGCCGTCCGCTCCTTGCCGGCTTCGCGCGCTGCGGCAAATCGACACGCACTGAAGAGTTCGATGTCGTGCACTATTGCGCGGCAAAGCCGCTGGCCATCTTCTATGACGCCGCCTCCTCGCTGCGGCTCATCCCGGCAACTCCCACCATCCTCGCCGGCGCATCGGCGTGAGCGCGGGGCTCACACGACTACCTGTCACTCGGCCAGCGCGCCCGGATCGGAGGGGACGTCGACCGCGTGCTCCGCGAGCGCGTCGAACGGCACGATCTCCAGAGCTCGCTCGTGGGTGGAGGCCAGCACGACGTAGGCGGCCGCTCCGTCCTCGTGCGCACGCAGCCAGTTCGCCGCCGTCACGCACCAGCGGTCGCCCGGGACAAGGCCCGGGAACCGGTATTGCGGCAGCGGCGTCATCAGATCGTTGCCGATGGACTGCTGGTGCTGCAGGAACTCGGCCGTCATGACGGCGCAGATGGTGTGGCTGCCGCGATCCTCAGGCCCTGTGCGGCAGCACCCGTCGCGGAAGAAGCCGGTGACCGGGTCGTCGCCGCACGGCTCGAGCTCCCCACCCAACACGTTGCGATCGTCCACGCGGGCAGTATCGCCGACGGGCCGCCGATCGGGCAGGCGGCCGCATCTGACAGCCATCGTCTGTCACCACATGTAGCGAGCAGAGAAGCTTCGAGTCACACATAATGCGCCCGCGACATAGCGACACGTCTGCGGGGAACTCCTGACTCGAGCTCGTGGCGTCACCGGATGTGCGCCCCCTCGCCCGCTGCTACGACGTGGGCGAAGCAGGATCTTGAAGCGGCCCGTCGGCCGCCATCAGTTGGGAGCGGCTCGAACACACCTTCCATTCACGCGCTGACGCCACGGCCCATCCGGAGAACCTGCCCACCACGACAGGTCCGGACAACAGCCAGCGACGCAACCAGGTCCAGCGGTCGGGCTAACCGCTCCTCGGATCAGGGCAAGAAGGAGACAGCATGCATCGCAACTCCACATCTCGCTCGCGGGCACTGATCGCGGTGCTGGCAGCTGCGGCCGGCCTGCTGCTGCTGGCCGCCGTAGCGCTTGCCGCGCACCCGAAGGCCGGCGCGGCGTATTCGGGCCATACCGCGGCGCCTGCCGTGAACGGCTTCCGCGGCCCCGTCACCTTTACGGTTTCGAGCGACGGCACCAAGCTGCTTGGGTTCCAGTACGGCAACATCGGATGCATCCCCGGCGGCACGATCGCCGGCAACCCCTACGCCAGCGCGTCGGGAATCGTGAAGGTCGGAACGGTCGCGCTGGCGGCCACTGGCCACTTCTCGGTCGCCGCCGCCACGTTCACATACGTGAACACCAAGGCGAGCACGACAACCGTCTTCACGACTGCGGTCACGGGCAAGTTCAAGACCGCGAAGAGCGCTGCCGGCACGGTCACGTTCTCGCAGCATCTGACCGGCCCCGGTGGCTTCAGCAAGAGCTGCGGCCCGCTGGCAATGAAGTTCACCGCCAAGGTCAAGTAACCCCCAAAGACGACAGTCCCGGGCGAAAGCCCGGGACGGTCGCCGCGGTCAGCAGGACGTTGCCGGCGGCGACGAAGTGCTGCCCGCGTCAACACCGGCCGACTTGACGCCGGAGGCAGCGGGCGGCGGCTACACCGCTGGAGGAAGGAGCTCGGCGCCCTCGTCCGGTGGAGCACCGTAGGCGTACACGACGAGATCGACATTGCCTTCGTTCACGCTCTGAAGCGGGGTGCCAGGCCGCACGTGGACGATCCCGCCAGTCGGGACGACGTGGCGTTCAGGCGGCTCTCCGAGGTACATCGTCAGGCAGCCGGCGAGCACCACGAAGGTTTCTTCCTGCTCAGCGTGAACATGGCGGCGGCCGCGAGCATGCGGGTCGTAGCGCCAGACATTCCCGCGTGTGTGCTCGAAGTTGGCGAGCTGTTGAAGCTCGGCGACATGGCGCGCCGGCTCTTGCGGCTCGTGAGGGCGCGTGGTCCACTCGAACTGCTCGGGGCGGATGATCCGGAATGCCACGTCACGAACCCTAACCCGCGAAGCTCCTCGTTCGACGTCGACGGGACCGAGACCCGCGTGCTCGTCGAGCAGACGACCCCGTGGACCCACAACGCCTCGGACGATCGGCCGGCCGACTCGACCCAGACGAGCTACGGGCCATCGACCAAGCGCTCCGCCTCCTGCTCGGCCTCTAGCGACCACATCTGCCCGGCCGGCGCCACTACGGGGGACCCAGGAGTCGAACCTGACGCTGCGGTTTTGGAGACCACCGTGTTACCGATACACCAGTCCCCCACGGAGCCGACCAGTCTAATCGCCCCACCGTTCTCGCCGCACGGGGCGGGCGAACCCGGCTTGGGAGCGCCCGCTCCCGGGGAGAGCGTCGGCCGGCCCGCCAGGAACGACTAGACTTCGTTTGAGGCGGTCAACCTGGGTCGAAGCCTCGCCCGCCAAGGAGGAAGCGATGTCAGTCCACAGCCCGATCCACGTGGACCGCCAGCGCGTCGAGCAGTTGCTCGAGCGCGAACTCGCAGCGCTCAACGCCCGCACGCAGGGCTCGGCGTCGATGTACGAGCGCGCCCGCCGCTCGCTCAGCGGCGGCGTGGCGTCGTCCTACCAGCTTCGCGACCCCTGGCCGATCTACCTCGTCGACGGGCATGGACCGAAGGTCTCCGACGTCGACGGCAACGAGTACTGGGACTTCCACAACGGCTTCGGCTCGATGGTCCAGGGTCACGCGCACCCGGTGCTCGTCGAGGCGATCCGCGACCGTGTCGCGCTGGGCACGCACTTCGCCGCCGTGACCGAGGACGCGGTGATCGTCGCCGAGGAACTCCAGGAGCGCTTCGGCCTCGCCCGCTGGCGATTCGTCAACTCCGGCTCCGAGGCCACGATGGACGCGATCCGGATCGCGCGCGCGCTGAGCGGTCGCGAAACGATCATGAAGATCTTCGGCTCCTACCACGGCCACCACGACGGCGTGATGGTCTCGATCGGGGTCCCCTACGACGAAATCGGCGACCGCGAGAACCTCGCCTCGCTGCCCTACGGCGCGGGCATCCCGCAGCGCGTCGTCGATCTCACGATCGCGGTTCCGTTCAACGACGCCGGCGCGATGGAGCGCCGCATCGAGCGCCTCGAGCGCGAGGGCCGCAAGCCCGCCTGCGTGATCATGGAGGCGGCGATGATGAACCTCGGCGTCGTGCCGCCGGAGCCGGGGTACCTCGAAGAGGTCCGCGCGATCACCAAGCGCCACGGCATCGTGCTCATCTTCGACGAGGTCAAGACCGGCCTCGCGATCGCGGCCGGTGGCGCCACCGAGCGCTTCGGCGTGACGCCCGACATGGTGACCCTCGCCAAGACGCTGGGCGGCGGACTGCCGGCCGGCGCGATCGGCGCCACCGAGGAGGTGATGTCGGTGGTCGAGGACGGGAGCGTCTACCAGGTCGGCACCTACAACGGCAACCCGCTCGCGATGGCCGCCGCGCGCGCCAGCCTCGAGCGTGTCCTCACACCCGACGCCTATCGGCATCTGGATGACCTCAACGACCGCATCGTCGCCGGCTGCGAGGCCGTGATCGAGCGCCATCGCCTGCCGGGCTACGCCGTCGGCATCGGCTCCAAGGGCTGTGTCACCTTCTCGACCGAGCGGATCGTCGACTATGAGACGTTCAAGGCCAACCAGGACGTGCCGGTGACCGAGCTCGCCTGGCTTTGGAACATGAACCGCGGCATCTACATGACGCCCGGTCGTGAGGAGGAGTGGACGCTGTCGGTCACCCACACGACCGAGGCGATCGACGCCTACGTCGACGCCTTCGATGAGATGGCGGCGGCGCTCACCGCCTGATCGCCGCGCAGTGCGAGGCGAACGGGCGGGGACCGCACAGGTCCCCGCCCGCCCCGCGCACGATCAGCCCAGTCCGTTGGCCTTCAGGAAGGCCGCGGCCACCGCGGCCGGGGTCTGCTGATCGATCGAGACCGCCTTGTTCAGCTGCTGCATCGCGTTGAACGTGAGCAGGGCGTCGACCTTGTTGAGTGTCGCGGCGAACGCCGGGCCCTCCTTCGCGAGCAGCTTCGTGCTCACCACGGGCGCCACGTTCTGATAGCCGAACACGTGCTTGGGATCGGTCAGGATCACGTACTTGCCGGGCGTCGCGAGCTGGCCGTCGGTCGTGAACACGTCCTGCACGTCGACCTTGCCCGAGTCCAGCGCCGTGTAGCTCAAGCCGATCCCGATCGGCTTGAACGTCGGGTCGATGCCGTAGTCCTGCTTGAGGCCGAGCAGGCCCTCGAAGCGAGTGGCGAACTCGGGCGCCGCGCCGAGGATGACCTTCGTCCCGAGCTTCTTCAGGTCGGAGATCGTCGTCAGATGGTTCGCCTTGGCGTAGCCCGCCAACGCCGCGAGCGCATCGGAGTCGTAGAACGGAGTCGCCTTGAGCAGAGTGAAGCCGTGCTTGGACGCGTAAGCGGCTGCCTCGGTGTAGGCGGCCGTCGCGCTGGTCGGGTTCTTGGTGACGCCGGCGATCGCCGACAGCAGCGTTCCGGTGTACTCCGGGTAGAGGTTGATCTGCCCGGCGACGAGGGCCTTCCAGGTGATCTCGGAGGTGCCGATGTTGTCCTTCAGCGTGACCGAGTAGCCCTGCGCCTTGAGCGCCTGGGCGTACAGCGCGCCGAGGATGTTCTCCTCGGCGAAGTTCTTGTCCCCGATGACAACCGCGGGCTTGCCGGTTCCCGGCAGGCTTGCGGCGCTCGACTGGACACCGACGGCGACCAGGGCGCCCGCCGCCACGAGCCCGGTGAGGGCCGCCCTGACTACGCTTCTCCGCATATTTCCTCCATTGTCGATCGTCTTTAGTACGTTTATCCTATACGGACAGCCGCGGCAGCTGCGCCTCACGCCGCCCGCAGCCCCCGCGGCGTGAGCGCGCGCTGGGCAAGCGCCAGCAGCCCCTCGACCACCAGTGCGAGCAGCGCGACGCAGATCGCGCCGCCCAACACGCCCGCGGGTCTGTAGCTGGTCTCGTTGTTGATCACGTCGCCGAGCGTGCCGCTGTAGCCCGCCAACGCGCTGATCGTCGTCGTCGCCACGACGAACACCGCCGCCGTGCGGATGCCCGCAAAGATCAGCGGCAGCGACAGCGGCAGCTCAACCCGCCTCAGCACCTCCCACTGGGTCATCCCCATCCCGCGCGCGGCGTCCACGAGATCACGGTCGACGCCGTCGACCGCGACATAGGAGTTGGTCACGATCGGCGGCACCGCCAAGACGATCAGCGCCGCCTCCACGTTGACCAGACCCAGGCCGAGGAAGGCGACGGCGATCGCGAGCACGGCGAGGCTCGGCAGCGAGCGCCACAGGTTGCCGATGTTGATCGCGATGAAGGAGCCGCGGTGCACGTGCCCGAGGCCGACGCCGATCGGCAGCGCCACAACCAGCGCCAGGCCGATGCCGATCCCGCTGACCGCCAGGGTGTTCAGCGTGAGGTGCACCAGGCTCGGCAGCGGGCCGGCGCCCGGCACCTGTCCGTTGCGGAAGATGAAGCGCAGAGCGGCGCTCATCGCGCCCTGCTCCACGGCGTCAGGGCGCGCTGGAGGAGCACGAACGCGCCGTCGGCGAGCAGGGCCAGCGCGACCGCGAGTCCGCCCGCCGCTATCAGCTCGGTCTTGAACAGGTTGTTGCCGATCGCGGCGAAGATCGGCGTGCCGAGGCTCTGCACCCCGATCAGCGGGGCGATCGTCGCCAGCGAGATCACCGTCACGGTCGCGATCCGCAGCCCCGCGACGATCGCCGGCAGGGCGAGCGGCAGCTCGACCCGCCACAGCAGCTGGCGCGTGCTCATCCCCATGCCGCGGGCGGCGTCGAGCACCTCCTCCGGCACCTCGCGCAGGCCCGTGAGCGTGTTGCGAAAGAGGATCAGCAGCGTGTAGGAGACGAGCGCGAGCTCGGCGCTGCGGACGCTCAGCCCGAGCCCCTTGACGCCAACGAGCAGCTCGAACAGCGCGATCGAGGGGATCGTGTAGAAGACCAGCGTGACGGCGACGATCGGGCGCTCCAGCCAGCGACGGCGGTAGGCCAGGATCGCGAGCGCGGCCGAGATCGCGAAGCCGATCACCACGGCGACGACCGTCAGCAGCACGTGCTCCCGCAGCGCAGGCCACAGCACCCCGTCCCAGTTGCGCGAGACCCAGTCGAAGCAGAACAGCCGGTTGGCGCGTTCGCATGCGAACGCGCTGCCGCCGAAGTTGGGAATCACCGGCGCGGCGGCCCCGATCAGCACTCGGCGCCCCCGTTCGCGCTGTGCAGGATCCCGCCGACCAGCTCGAGCGTGAACTGCCCGCTGACCTGGTTGGCGGCGTCCACGACGACGAGCGGGGCGCCGCCGCCCAAGAGCAGCGTCGAGAGCGCGTCACGCAACGTCATCGAGTCGGGAACGCGAGCGCTGTTGCCGTTCAACGACCCGGCGTCGGGCAGCTCGATGTCAGCCAGCGTCGACAGGCCGAGCCGCTTGAGCCCCCGGTCGGCGCCGACGAAGGCGGCGACGAAGTCGTCGGCCGGCGAGCACAGCAGCTCGCCGGGTGTGGCGTACTGGGCCAGCGTGCCGCCCTGGCGCAGCACCGCAACCCGGTCGCCCATCTTGATCGCCTCGTCGATGTCGTGGGTCACGAACACGACGGTCTTTCGCACACGCGCCTGGAGCGAAAGGAATTCGTCCTGCAGACGGGCGCGGTTGATCGGGTCGATTGCGCCGAACGGCTCGTCCATCAAGAGCAGCGGCGGATCGGCGGCCAACGCGCGCGCCACGCCGACGCGCTGGCGTTGCCCGCCGGAGAGCGCCGCGGGGTAGCGCGGCCCGAGCTCCTCGGCGTCCATGCCGATCAGCTCGAGCAGTTCGCGGGTGCGCTCGACGATCCGCTCGCGCTCCCATCCGAGCAGCCGCGGGACGGTGGCTATGTTCTCGGCGACGGTCAGGTGGGGAAACAGGCCGACCTGCTGGATCACGTAGCCGATCTCGCGGCGCAGATCCACCTCGGGGCGATCGAGGACGCTGCGGCCGCCGAGCAGGATGTCGCCGCCACTCAATGGGATCAGGCGGTTGATCAGGCGCATCGCGGTCGTCTTGCCCGAGCCCGACGGCCCGACCAGGACGCAGACCTCGCCGGCGGCCACCGTCAGGCTGAGATCCTCGATCGCCGCCGTTCGCGTCCGTGCGTAGGTCTTTCTGACATGGCGCAGCTCGAGCTCGAGAGCAGGTCTCGGCGACGACAACGGCCCCAGCTGATGGGCGTGTTCTGCACCTTGCACGAGAAGCTCCGACGGGTCGGGTGAAGGAATGCTACCCGGCCGCGGGTGTCGCCCGACGCGCCCGCCTGCCGCGAGGTTCGGACCCCTCACGGCAGGCACGTGAGAGGCGCCTAAGAATTTGTATCAGATGTTGCAAATCACGTGCCGATCGGTACAATCGCCGTCTTCGGCCAAGCAACGCGACGACCCGAGGAGGTCCGCAATGATGGTGCGCCAGGCGATGAACCCTGTCTCTGTCACCGTCGGCAGTGGCCACACGATGCGGGAGGCGGCGCGCCGCATGACCGACGGAGGGACCGGCGCGGCGGTCGTCATCGACCACGAGCTTCCGGCCCCCGGGATCGTCACCGAGCGCGACATCCTCCGCTGCGCCGGTCACGGCGGCGACCTGGACAGCGAGCTCGTCGGCGATCACCTCACCGCCAACGTTGTCTACGCCGCTGCCGACTGGCCGCTTCAGCGCGCCGCAGAGCAGATGACGAGCGGCGGGTTCCGTCACGTGCTGGTGATGGACGGCGCGCAGCTCGTCGGCATCCTCTCGATGCGCGACGTGGTTCGCAGCTGGGTGAGCGTCGGCGTCGAGGCCCGCGCCGCGGCGGCCGCCTGAGAACGCGCGCCACGCGCTCGGCTGCTCCGCGCCGCGCGGCGAACAGCTCCGAGCGCCACGAGCGCACCCTCCGACCGCGCGTGCTGGGAACATGGCGGCCGTGTGGAACCTCGAGCCGCGCCTGATTGGACAGATCGTGACCCTCGAGCCGCTCGGGCTCGAGCACTTCGACGGCCTGCTCGAGGCGTCTCGCCCGCAGGAGACGTGGGCCTGGTGGAACGTCGACATGTCCACGCCGGCGGCGTTCGAGGAGTGGTTCGACAGCGCCCTGCTTGCCCGCGCCGAGGGGACGCGCGCACACTTCGCCACGCTCGATGCGCACACGGGCAGGCCGATCGGCTCGACCAGCTTCATGACGCTGCAGCCGGAGCACGCGAGCCTCGAGATCGGCTGGACCTGGCTGACCCCGTCCGCCTGGAACCGCGGCGCCAACGTCGAGGCGAAGCTGCTGATGCTCCGTCACGCCTTCGAGCAGCTCGGTTGCCAGCGTGTCCAGTTCCTGACGCACGAGCGCAACGAGCGCTCGCGCCGCGCCCTCGAGGCGCTCCCGGCGCAGTTCGAGGGCATCCGCCGCGACGATCGCATCCTGCACGACGGCAGTCGGCGCAGCTCGGCGGTCTACTCGATCCTCGACCGTGAGTGGCCGACCGTGGCCGCGAACCTGACCTCGAGGCTGGCCGCCAAGGGCTCGGCGGGCGCGGCCGGCTAGCGTCCCGTGGCTCAGACGAGCTGATGGCACAGCCCCCACGTGACGCGGAACCCGGGGGCCCCCCTGCCGGCCCGAACGCCCCACTCGCGCGCATCGCCAAGGCCTGGGGCTGGATCGGCCTGACCGGCTTCGGCGGGCCGCCGGCACACATCGCGCTGCTTCGCCGCCTCGTCGTCGAGCGCGAGCAGTGGCTCGACGCAAGCGAGTTCGAGGACGCCAACGCCGCCTGCAACCTGCTGCCGGGGCCCGCGTCCACACAGCTCGCGATCTTCTGCGCCTACCGCGTCGGCGGCATCCCCGGGGCGATCGTGGGCGGATTGGGCTTCATCGCCCCGGCGGTGGTGCTCATCCTCCTGCTGTCGCTCGTGTTCCTCGCCCACGCGCCACCGCTGTGGATCCGCGGCGCCGGGGCCGGCGCGGGCGCCGCGGTGGCCGCCGTCGCGGTCCACGCCGCCCGCGGGCTGATCGGCCCAAGCCACCGGCGCGTGCGCAAGCACCACGCCCGCGCCACGCGCTGGCTCGCCTACCTGGGCGCCGGCGTGGCGGCGGCGGCGCTGATCGGCCCCTACCTCGTGCTCGTCCTGCTCGCCTGCGGCGTGACGGAGCTCGCACTCCAGCGTCGCCCGTCGAGCGTCGCGGCGCTCCACCCCGGGACGCTCGCGGCGCTGGCGCAGCTCGGGGCCCGCACGGGTGCGCTCGGCTCGCTCGCCTGGACGGCGTTCAAGGTCGGCGCGCTGTCGTTCGGTGGCGGCTTCGTGATCATCCCGCTGAT
The DNA here is from genome assembly GCA_963830975.1 of uncultured Solirubrobacterales bacterium. Classification (GTDB taxonomy): domain Bacteria; phylum Actinomycetota; class Thermoleophilia; order Solirubrobacterales; family Solirubrobacteraceae; genus Palsa-513. The sequence goes on along the minus strand of CAWHOI010000004.1, from coordinate 819,382 downwards.
GCAGGGAGACGCCGTCCACACCTACCACTGGATGACCAATGCACAGTTCCTCAACGCCGTGGCGCTGGGCCAGATCACCCCGGGGCCGGTGGTCGCCACCGTCGCCGCCGTCGGCTACGCCGCCCACGGCCTGCTCGGCGGGCTGCTGGCCGCGCTCGTCGCCTTCAGCCCCTCGTTTTCCTTCATCATCTTCGGCGGGGAGCGCTTCGGGCGCCTGCGCGCCAACCCCAGCGCCCGCGCCTTCCTCGACGGCGCCGGCCCCGCCGCGATCGGCGCGATCCTCGGCGCCGCGATCACGCTCGCACTGGCGCTCGGGCAGGCCTGGCAGTTCGGTCTGCTCGCGGCCGCCGCGGTCGCCCTGCTGCTCGTGCGCCGCGGCGTCGTCGAAACCCTGCTCGGCGCCGCCGCGATCGGCGTCGTGGCCGCGCTCGCCGGCGCTCCGCTGTAGTCGGAGCTACCCCGCCGGCCGCGCCCGTCGATCGTCGCGCTCGACCATCACGCTCGTCGCCTTCACGCGCGCGCAGACCCGCACACCCTCGCGCAGGCCGAGCTCCTCGACCGAGTCGCGCGTCACCGCGGCCGTGATGCGGTGCGGTCCCGCCTCGATCTCGACCAGCGCCATCACCCCGTCCACCTCGACCGAGACGACACGGCCGGGGAATCGGTTGCGCGCCGAGAACTGATCGCCGGCCCGGTGGCGCTGAGGGTGGCGGCGCAGCCGCGTGACCTCCTCCTCCGGCACGATCCGCCGGTTGCGCTCGTCGCGCCGCGTCTGCACGCGACCCAGGCGGTCCCAGCGCCGCAGCGTGTCGACGCTCACGCCGATCGCCTTCGCCGCCTCGCCGAGCGTCATGTCAGACATGCCGGCGATTCTAGTCCGAGCCGCGCAGAGCGCTCGGGGCCTTGCCCTCCCAGGCGTCGGCCAGCAGCTCGGCGAGCGAATCGGCGTCCACGCCGCCCAGCCGCACGCGCACGGCGGCCAGCCGCCTCCCCCACCAGACCTCTCCGTAGATCGCCGCGTCGCGCTCCACGTAGGTGCGAATCCCGGCCTCGTCGAGCATCACGTTCATCTGCTCGGCGTCCCACAGCGTCGCGAAGATCCGCCCGCCGACGCGAAAGCTCGGCCGCCCGTGGTGGTCGCGCTCCTCCGCGCCGGGCAACGCCAGCGCCAGCGCGCGCGCCTGCTGCTGCGTGATCACGTGCGATCGGCGTCCGGAGGTCTTGGGGTGGCGCGAGGTGCGTCGCGCTCGCGATGTCGAGACGGCGTCAGGGCGAGCATAGAACGCGACCGGCGCGCGCGTCGCGGACATCCGCTGGGGCAGGAAGACACCCGCACGCCGGGGCAAGTACCCACCGCCGCGTCGCTGAGCGGGCGATATCGTGGACACGGCATCATCTTGCCTTTGCGACGTCGGAAGGTCGCTGTGAGGCGGTCGGGCACATACGCTGGGTTGCTCGGATCAGGAGCTGCGTTGCTGCTCCTCCTGGTGGCGCTGGTGCAAACACCGCCCGCCCTCGCCCAGCCCGCCGGCACCGCGACGCCGGCCTCCGGCGGAGGGTGGGCGTCGCTCTCCGGGACCGCATTCGCGCCGCTCGTCACGGCCGGCGCCCTCGACGCACCAGCGTGTGACGACATGTGGATCCCTGAAGGCGCCGGGACCATCCCCTACTACTCGGCTCCGAACGGCGCCCTGCTGGGCTACACCAGCTGGACGCCCGACTGGGAGGACACCCCCGGTTGGCACTCGATCGAAATCGAGAGTCCGGTCTGGATCGATGTGGCCGGCGGCTGGAGCAACGGCGTCCCCACCTCAGCTTCGAACGCCTGCATCCCCTCCGGCTCCGACGTCGTCCAGTACGGCCCGTTCGGCTCTCGCTTCTGGGACTGGACGCCGAACGACGATCGCACCAAGACGGGGGCCGCGGAGGTCGGAACCCTGCAAATCTCGGCCGGCGCCGAGGTCGACCTCACCAACGACGCCAACAACAACCAGGCGCACCTGATCGCTTTCGGCGACATCTACAACGCCGGCACCATCACGCTCAACAACTTCTACGGCCTGCTCTCGGACGACGGCGGCACCATCCACAACACCGGCACGATCACCACCGCTCCCGGCAACGGCTCGGCCTACATCTACGGCAGCGTCGACAACCAGGGATCGCTGAACGTCAACGGCGCCCTCAACCTGGACCCCGACGGCAGCGGCCTCACCTTCACCAACACCGGCACGATCACGATCGCCCAAGGCGAGGCCCTCGATCTCGCCCCCGCTGACGCAACCGTCGTCTTCGATCTCGACGGCGGCACGATGACCAACAACGGCACCTTCTACCAGTACGGCGGTACCTTCGAGCAGACCGCCGGGACGATCACGGGCAACTCCCCCGTGGTCAGCGACGCCGACCTGGCGCCATCGGGCGGAACGGCCGACATCCTGATCGACGACGGCGTCGACACGCTGACCGCCGGCGTGGGAGCGGATCAGACGCTCACCCTCGCGAGCAGCAACGGCGGCCTCGACGCCGGCCACCTGACGTCCGCGCTCGGCGACCTCACGAACGCCGGCCTGATCGATCTCACCTCCTCCGCCAACTCGGTGAGCGTCAACGAGATGACCAACACCGGCACGATCGAGACCGTCTCCGGGGGCGAGGTCGGCGCCACCACGCTGACCAACACCGGGACACTCAGCTTCGGCGGCGGCGCACTCAACGGCAACATCGACAACGAGAACGCGTTCGGCGTCTCCGGCTCGACGGAGCTGGACGCCGGGTCCGCCGACGCCACCATCACCAACACCGGGGCGATCACCATCGCCGCCGGACAGACCCTGTCCGTCGGGGTTGACACCTTCGACTTCGACGGCGGGACGATCACCAACGGCGGTGCCTTCGACCAGGCCGGCGGTACGTTCAGCCATTCCGCCGGCACCGCCACGGGCAACCCCCTCGAGGTCGACAACGCCAACCTGTCGGTCAGCCCCGCCTCCGGCTCCGCCAGCATCTCCACCGGGGGTACCGACACCCTGACCACCAACATCGGCCCGAGCGAGACCATCGACGTCGAGGGCCTCGTGGGCAACGGCGCAGCCTCCACTCCCACCACCAACGCCGGCACTTTCAATCTCGGCTACGAGGGCGTCGTCAACATCGCGCAGCTGGCCAACACCGGCACCGTGACCGCCGCGGGCGGGCGGATCAACGGCCTTCTCAACAACGAGGGCGGAACCGTCAGCGGCGCGGCGACCGTCACCGCCTTCGACCAGAGCGCGGGTGCCACCACGATTCCCGCCGACGACGAATTGAGCGTCGCCAGCGGTGTCGACTACATCGGCGGAACTCTCACCGACGACGGCACGCTCAGCGCCGGCGGCTCCTTCACCCTGCTCGGGGGCGCCATCGCCAACGACGGCTCCGTCGACCTTGGCGGCGGCACCTTCCAGCAGATCGCGGGCACGATCAGCGGAAACCCGGTCTCCATCAACAATGAATTCCTGGAACTGACGCCGACCTCCGGTTCCGTCGGCTTGGAGGATGCCTACGGGACGAGCCACCTGCTGAGCGACATTCCCGCCGCCGACACGCTGACGATCACAACCGTCGACCCCGGATACAGCATCGCCGGGGTGCTCGACGCCGGCGCGTTCACAAACGCCGGCACGATCATCTTCGAATACGACGGCACGCTCCACAACACCGGCGCCGTCACCAACACCGGCACGATCGACGCCGAGGGCTTCGCCCGCATCGACGGCGGCGTCGACAACCAGGGAACGATCGACGCCCACCCCTTCACAAAGGGACTCATCGCGGGCCCCGGCCAATTCGAGCTGTTCGGCAGCCTCACCCAGTCAGCCGCCGGTCTGCTTGACGTCACGATTGCGCCCGCCGGCGAGGAAGCCGAGGGCATCTATGACGAGCAGGTCTATGTCGGGGGGACGACGACCCTCGGCGGCGCACTCGTGCTGGAGCCCGACACGAACTACGTCTCCTCGGCCGCCCTCGGGGACGACGACTACTTCCTCACCTTTGAGGGCACGCTGAACGGCGCCTTCGCCAGCGTGACGACGACACCGGCGCTGGACGGCGGCCTGACGTTCGCCGTCGACTACACCGACAGGAGCTCGGGCTTCCCCGATGTCTCGGCGTCGGTCGTCGCCCTCCCCACACCGGCCGACACAGCGCCGCCGACGATCGGCGGCGTCACGACCCAGGGGCAGGTGCTCAGCGAGACCCATGGCAGCTGGACGGGCAGCCCCACCTCGTTCAGCTACCAGTGGCAGGACTGCGACGCCTCCGGTGAGAACTGCACCGACGTTGCCGGCGACGGAACGGGCGGCACCTACACGTTGACGGCGGCGGACGTCGGCCACACGCTGCGCGTGGTCGAGGTGGCCAGCAACGGCGCCGGGGCCGGCGAGCCGGCGACCTCGACGGCGACGGCGGTCGTGATCGCTGCGGCGGTCGGGACCCCGCCGGCGCCCACGATCGCCGTTCCGGCCAACAGCGCACCGCCGATCATCGCCGGCGGGGCCGTCGTCGGTCAGACGCTGACGGCGGGGCCCGGCGCCTGGTCCAACAGCCCGACCTCCTACACCTACCAGTGGTATCGCTGCAGCGGCGCCGGCTGCCTGGCGATCAGCGGCGCCACGCTCCAGGCCTACACACCGACGAGCGCAGACGTCGGCGACACGCTCGAGGTGGCTGAATGCGCCCACAACGTCGCGGGCGCGAGTGCGCCGGCCAGCTCGGCGGCCAGCGCCGTGGTCGCGTCCGCCTCGACGGCCACGCCACCGCCGCCGCCGCGCGCGGTACTGACGGCGAAGAAGGTCAGCGGCGCCGCCGCCAGGTTCTCGTTCAAGGCCGCCGGCAGGTCCAGCGGCTTCCAGTGCGCGCTCGTGCGCACCGTCACCGGCAAGGGCAGGCACACGCCCGCCCCCAGCTACGCCGGCTGCGTCTCGCCCAAGACCTACAGGAACCTCAGGGCGGGCAGGTACGTGTTCTACGTCCGCGCGATCGGGCCAGGCGGCACCGGCTCTCCCGCGACATACGCGTTCACGATCCGCTAGCACCCTGCCGGCCGGGCGGCCCGCGCGCGGCGACCGAGGTCGCGCCACGCTGACGCCGCTCACACGCGCTGCTACCGTCGCGCGATGCACCGGATCAACATCGCCGCGCCCGAGTTCGAGTACGACCCGCAGGACCCCGTCGGCTACCGGGCCGGCATGTTCCGCATCGGCCCGATGCTCTCCGCCGATCAGCTCGGGACGACCGTCTACGAGCTGCCCCCCGGGGAGTCGATCTGCCCCTACCACTACGAGCAGGCCGAGGAGGAGTGGCTGATCGTGCTCGAAGGAACACCGACGCTGCGCCATCCGCAGGGGTCCGACGAGCTGGCGCCCTGGGATGTCGTGTGTTTCCCGCCGAACGCCGAGGGCGCACACAAGTTGACAAACCACGCCGAGTCGACCGCCCGCGTCCTGATGTTCTCGACCGTGCGCCTGCCGGCGGCGACGGTCTATCCCGACAGCGACAAGGTCGGGATCTGGACGCCGGGCGAGAACGGTCGCCTGGTCGTGCGTCGCTCCAGCGCCGTCGACTACTGGGACGGCGAGATCGGCGACTGAACTGGGCGCGCCCTCCCCGCAGGCGCGGGCTGTCGATCTGGGCTCTTCCCGTTCGTCGAATGGCTGGCAGCCCCGACTGCGGGCAATCGACGAAAGGATCAAGCAATGGCTGGCTATCTGGTTCTGATCTACGAGGACGAGGCGTCCTACGCGACCGCCGACGAGACCACGTTCCGCGAGGTCATGGCGGCGCACAACGCGTTCGGCGCGGCGAACGGCGCGGCGCTCAGCGGCGGCAACGCGCTCGAGGCGAGCCACGCGGCCACCTCGATCCGCACGAACGCCTCCGGCGAGCAGGAGGTCACCGACGGCCCGTTCGTCGAGACCAAGGAGGCGCTCGGCGGCTACTACCTGATCGAGGCCGCCGATCTGGACGAGGCGATCGCGATCGCCAAGCAGGTCCCGGCGAGGTTCGGCGGCGTCGAGGTGCGGCCGATCCGGGTGTTCAACTGAGCACGGTCGGATGAGCGTGGGCGACTCCGACGTCGCCGGCGCCGTGGCGCAGGCGCACCGTCGCGAGTGGGCATTCGTGCTCGCCGCGACGGTGCGCGTGACGCGTGACATCGACCTCGCCGAGGAATGCGTGCAGGACGCCTACGCACGTGCGCTGGAGCGCTGGCGAAGCGACGGGGTTCCGGCAAGCCCGGGGGCGTGGTTGACAACCGTCGCGCGCCGGCGCGCGCTCGATCTGTTGCGCCGCAACGCGAGGTTCAAGCGCGCGCTGCCGCTGCTCGCGGAGGACCGCGGCGAGCCCGACGAGGATCCGCAGCCGGCGCACGAGGTCGCCGACGATCGCCTGCGGCTCATCTTCACCTGCTGCCATCCGGCCCTCGCGACCGCCTCGCAGGTCGCTCTCACGCTGCGCCTGGTCTGCGGCCTGCGCACGGCCGAGATCGCCAGTGGGTTCCTCGTCAGCGAGCCGACGATGGCGGCCCGCATCACGCGAGCGAAGAAGAAGATCGCGGCGGCGCGCATTCCCTATCGCGTGCCCGCCGCGGCCGAGCTGCCCGCCCGCACCGACGCCGTGCTGAGCGTCGTGCACCTGGTCTTCACGACCGGTCACACGGCTCCGGCCGGCGCCGCGCTCGTGCGCGAGGATCTGGTCGAGCGTTCGCTGGATCTGGCGCGGATGATGCGCCAGCTGATGCCGGCGGAGCCCGAGGTCGCGGGCCTGCTGGGGTTGATCCTGCTGACGGACGCACGCAGCGCCACACGCGTCTCCGACGACGGCGAGCTCGCCCTGCTGGCCGACCAGGACCGCTCACGCTGGGACCGTGGCGCCATCGCCGAGGGCGCGGCGCTCGCGCGCGAAGCGCTGGGAGCGCGCCCGCCGCGTCGCTTCGCGCTGATGGCGGCGATCGCCGCCGTCCATGCGCAGGCGCCGAGCTTCGAGCTGACTCCTTGGAGCGAGATCGTCGGCCTCTACGACCTGCTCGGCGAGATCTGGCCCTCGCCGGTGGTCGCCCTCAACCGCGCGGCCGCCATCGGCTTCGCCCGCGGGCCGCAGGCCGGGCTGAGCGCACTGGAAGCGCTCGCCGAGGAGCCAGCGCTCGCCGGATACCGCTACCTCGCGGCGGCGCGCGCCGACTTCCTGCGCCAGCTCGGCCGCTCCGCCGAGGCCCGCGGCGCCTACGAGGAGGCGCTCCGGCTGAGCGAGAACGACGTCGAGCGCGCGTTCCTGCGCGGACGGCTCGCGCAGCTCGATCCGTGATCAGCGGACCGATCGCCCGCGCGAGCGGCCGCGGCCGCCTACGCGCGCGGCAACGCGACGGCGATCCCCCGCTCGGCGTAGAAGCGCCCGAACGTCTCGCGACTCAGCCACACCGCGCCAGCGCTCTGCGGCCCGTCGCCGGCCGGATCGTGGAAGCACAGCCGCTCCCCGTCCGCGGAGACCTCGATCACCAGCACGAGATGTCCGCCGCGACGCTCGGGCTCCACCTCCGGCGTGCGGATCTGTGCGCTGACGGAGGCGAGCACGACCTCGTCACCGGCGACCGCGCCGGCCAGATCCACGAGCGGGAGCGGCGAGGCGACGCGAGCCGCCAGGTCGAACTCCGACGCGACGAAGTCGACGAAGCCGGCGTAGATCAGCGGTCCGAAGCCGCGCGCCGGCTGAGCCTCGTAGGCGCCGTAGCGGATCGCGCGGCGCCCGAGCTCGGCGAGCGGCGGCGCGGGCTCGCCTCTGGCTTCGAGGATCATCTGCAGGCACGCCATGCCACAGCCGCTGCGCGCCCAGCGCCTGTACTCGTGCAGGTCGCTCGCGCCCGACTCCCGCCAGCGCGGATCCTCCTCGATCGCGACGCGCCCGGCGACGATCTCCCCGACGAGCTCGGGGGAGGCGTGCTGGGAGCGGTAGGGGATCTCGGTCCGCGCGGCCGGGACGCCGCTCGCCGGCGCGCCCCGATGCGCCGCGCCCGCGCTCACTGCGCCTCGTCGCCCACTGGCCGCGCACGCCTCGACACGCCGTCGGCGTCGGCCGCCGCTGCGACCGCGGCCGCCACGGCCGCGACCACGTCACGGTTGAAGACGCTCGGGACGATGTAGTCCGCAGCCAGCTCGTCGTCGCCGACAGTCGCGGCGATCGCGTGACCGGCCGCAACCTCCATGCTCTCGGTGATCTCCCGTGCGCGCACGTCGAGCGCGCCGCGGAAGATGCCCGGGAAGGCCAGCACGTTGTTGATCTGGTTGGGGAAGTCGGAGCGCCCCGTGGCGACCACGGCGGCGAGCCCGGCGATCTCGTCGGGCATCACCTCCGGCGTCGGGTTCGCCATCGCGAAGACGACGGCGTCGCTGGCCATCGACCGGATCCCCTCAACGTTCACCGCTCCCGGCTGCGAGAGCCCGAGGAACACGTCGGCCCCGGCCAGCGCCTCGTTCGCGGTGCCGGAGAAGTTGTCCGGGTTGGTGTTCTCGGCGTAGCGCTCCTTGACGGCCGTCAGGCCGGGCCGTCCGCGATAGATCGTGCCGAGGCTGTCGGCTCCGATCACGTGGCGCACGCCGGCGGCCTGCAGCGTCTCGGTGACGGCGACGCCCGCCGCCCCCACGCCGGTCACCACCACCCTGACGTCCTCGATCCGCTTGCCGACGACACGCAGCGCGTTCAGGAACGCCGCGAGCACGACGACCGCGGTGCCGTGCTGGTCGTCGTGGAAGACCGGGATGTCGAGCGACGCGCGCAGCCGCTGCTCCACCTCGAAGCAGCGCGGAGCGGCGATGTCCTCGAGGTTGATGCCGCCGAAGCCGGGCGCGATCGCCTCGACCGTCGCGACGATCCGGTCGGTGTCCTTGGTGTCGAGGCAGATCGGCCAGGCGTCGACGCCGCCGAACTCCTTGAACAGCTGCGCCTTGCCCTCCATCACCGGCATCGCCGCCGCCGGTCCGATGTCGCCGAGCCCGAGAACGGCGCTGCCGTCGGTGACGACCGCGACGGTGTTGCGCTTGATCGTCAGGTTCCAGACCGTCTCCGGATCCTCGGCGATCGCCTGGCAGACGCGCGCGACGCCCGGCGTGTAGGCCATCGAGAGGTCATCGCGCGTCTTGATCGGCATCTTCGAGTCCATCGCGATCTTGCCGCCCAGGTGCAACAGGAACGTTCGGTCGGAGACGTGCTCGACCTCGACGCCCTCGATCTGCGCGCACGCCGCGACGATCGCCTGCGCGTGTTGGTCATCGGTCGCGAGCACGCTCACGTCGCGGGTCTTGCTGCCCGGGTTGACCCGCACCAGGTCGATCGCGTCGAGCAGCCCGCCGGCGTCGGCGATCGCGCGCGCAAGGTCGGCGAAGGTGCCCGGCCGGTCATCCAGCCGGACGCGCAGGGTGAGGCTGAACGAAGCCGAGTGATGCGCCATGACCGTTCTCCAGTTCCGGCCCGCCGCTGCCCCCGGGCCTCCGTTTGACTGCCTGCCCCGGATTGTGCACGCAACCGCCCGCGCGGTGCATCCTCGTCCGCCCTGCCCGGCCGCCCGCTGAGCGACCGCAGGGTATCCTCGCGCCACACCACCAGGGAGACGACAATGGCCTTTGCAGTCGGCACCGCCGTAATCGCGCAAGCGCAGTCGACGACGCGCGGCCCCCGCGCCGGGGTCATCGAGGAGGTCCTCCGCGGCGACCCCTCACCCCGCTACCGCGTCCGCTGGGAGGACGGGCACGAGAGCACGATCACGCCCGCCAGCGGCACGCTTCAGGCTCAGCCGCGGCGCAAGCGCACGAAGAGTTAGGCCGTTTGGGATCGGTGCATGCACCGATCCCCGGGACGGCGCATGCGCCGTCCCGCGGGTGGGTGCATGCACCCACCCGAAAAGCTTCACGGTGATCGCAGCCCCACCGCTCCGCAGGTTCTAAGCGCGTTCTCATCCTCCGCTTAGGAGAGCTTGGGATCGGCAGGGGCACAATTGGGCCATGGTCCATCGATCCGAACGCGCGGTCGCAGCACGCGACGCAGGCCTTCGGCGCATCTCCGTCGTGACGCGCTGGGTGACCGTGGCGGTCGTCGGGCTCTCGGGCGCGCTCGCGCTGCTGGCCTCTCACGCCTTCCACGGTCACGCGATCGCGAACGCGTCATCCACCGCCGCCGCGGCGAGCGCTGCGAGCGCCGCGGCGGCGAGCCAGTCCGCCACGACCCAGTCAAGCGGGCTGCAGCCGGCATCGCAAACGCCGGCGGCCACGACCGCGACTCCAACCGTGGTTTCGGGCGGCTCGTGAGCGGGGTCGGCGCGTCGCAGAGCTGGAGTGCGCTCGGAACCACGGTCGCGGTGCTGGCGAGTGAGCCGCACGAGCTGGCCGGCGCCGTGGAGGCCGTTCACGAGGTGATCGATCAGATCGACCGCGCCTGCAGCCGCTTTCGCGACGATTCGGAGCTCTGCCGCGTCAACGCGGCAGGCGGCTCGCCGATGCGCGTCAGCCGGCTGTTCCTGCGCGCCACGCGCTGCGCGCTGCGGGCCGCCCGGCTCACCGACGGCGACCTCGACCCGACGATCGGCTCCTCGCTGCGCGCCGTCGGCTACGACCGCGACTTCGCCGCGATTCGTGCGGGCGGGCCGGTCCGCTTTGTGCGCGCCGGCGGCTGGCGGTCGGTCGCGCTTGACGACGAGCGCTCGACCGTCCGGGTGCCCGCCGGTGTCGAGCTCGACTTCGGCGCGACCGCCAAGGCGCTGGCCGCCGACATCGCGGCCGAGACGGCCGGCCGAGCGCTGTGCGGGAGGCGTGCTCGTCAGCCTCGGCGGCGACATCGCGCTCGCCGGCCCCGCACCGCGCGACGGCTGGCCGGTCCGCGTGACCGACGACCATGCGCACGCGGCGGAGCAGGACGGCCAGACGGTCGCCCTGCGATCGGGCGGGCTCGCGACCTCGAGCACGACCGTGCGGCGCTGGCGGCGAGGCGCCGCCGAGCTTCACCACATCCTCGACCCCTCGACCGGGCGCCCGATCGACGGGTGTTGGCGCACCGTCAGCGTCGCCGCGGCGTCGTGCGTCGACGCCAACGTCGCGAGCACCACCGCGATCATTCGCGGCGAGCAGGCTCCGGCCTGGCTCGAGAGCCTCGGTCTTCCGGCGCGACTCGTCGCACACGACGGCGCCGTCCTCGTCACCGCGGGCTGGCCGGCGCAGTCCCCGATGACGAACGGCCGGGTGCCAGCGTGACCCTGCTCGCGACCGCCGGACCCAGCGCGCTGTGGTACCTGACACGCGCGACCGGCGCCGTGACGCTCGTGCTGCTGAGCGTGAGCGTGGCACTCGGGGTCGCCAACGTCGGCCGGCTGCAGGCCGCCGGCTGGCCACGCTTCGTCGTCGAGGGCGTGCATCGCAACGTCTCGCTGCTCGCGATCGTGGTGCTCCTCATCCACATCGCCACCTCGGTGCTCGACCCGTTCGCCGGGATCCACCTGATCGACGCGATCGTGCCGTTCACCGGCTCCTACCGCCCGCTCTGGCTTGGGCTCGGAGCGTTCGCGTCGGACCTGTTGCTCGCCATCGTGATCACGAGCCTCGTGCGCCGACGGCTCGGTCACGGCGTTTGGCGCGCGACGCACTGGCTGGCCTACCTGTCCTGGCCGGTCGCCGTGCTGCACACCGTCGGGACCGGCAGCGACGTGAAGCAGGTCTGGCTGCTGGCGCTCACAGCGGTGTGCGCCGCGACCGTGATCGCCGCCGTGTGGGTGCGCGTGGGGCTTGGCTGGCCCTCACGCCGCGGCCTGCGCGGCACCGCGGTGGCCGCCTCGGTGGCTCTGCCCGCCGCGCTCGTCCTCTGGCTGCCGAGCGGACCGCTCGGGGCAGACTGGGCGCGGCGGGCGGGGACACCGGCGTCGGTGCTCGCGCGAGCCGGTGGCGCCGCCACGACCTCGACCTCGAGCGGCGGGGCCGGCGGCACAACCGCGGGCTCCGGCGCGGTCTCCTCGTTCACGGCTTCCGTCACCGGCAGCGTCAGCCAGCACCAGACGGCGGCCGGGCTCGTCGAGGTGGACATCTCCCTCGCCGTGTCCAACTCGGCCCTCTCCGCGCTGAGCGTGCGGATCGTCGGACGCTCGCAGGGCGGCGGCGGCGTGCGAATGACCTCGAGCGCGGTCACGCTCGGCAGCGGCGCCGACCCCCAGCGCTTCACGGGCGCGATCACCGCGCTCGAGGGAACCAACATCGCCGCGCGCGTCAGCGGCTCCGGCGGCCAGAGCCTGTCACTCGCCCTCGCCCTGCAGATCACGCAGGCCGGGAGCGCAAGCGGCACGCTCCAGGTGGCCTCCCAGTGACCACCGCCACCACCACCACGGCACTCCCCCGCCTGCTGACCGGGGTTGCGTTCCGCGAGATGGCGCAGCTCGACCGCCACCTGGCGGTCCACGGCCCGCTGCCGCGCCCGCGCGAGCTCCACGGCTCGGCGTTGATCGACCTGGCGGAGCGCTCGAAGCTGCGCGGGCGCGGGGGCGCCGGCTTTCCCGCGGCGGCGAAGATGCGCGCCGTCGCCGCCGGCAGCCGCACGATCGTGGTCGCCAACGGCTGCGAGAGCGAGCCGCTCAGCGGCAAGGACGCGCTGCTGCTGCGCGAGCTGCCGCATCTCGTGCTGGACGGCGCCTCGCTGGCCGCGTGCGCCGTCGGCGCGCAGCGGGTGATCGTCGCGCACGAGGCGCACAACTCCGCCGCGCGCATCAGCCTCGAGCACGCGCTGAGCCAGCGCCGCGTGGCGGGCGTCGACTCGGTCCGCTTCGAGCTGTTCGCCGCCGCCGACCGCTTCCTCACGGGGCAGGAGACCTCGCTTGTGTCCCAGATCAACGGCGGCCCGCCCCAGCCGTCGTTCATCCCGCCGCGCCCGGCGCAGCGCGGCGTGCGCCGGCGCCCGACCCTCGTCCAGAACGTCGAGACGCTCGCCCACCTCGCGCTGATCGCACGGCACGGCGACGGCTGGTACCGCCAGCTCGGCACCGACGCCGAACCCGGCTCGACGCTCGTCACCGTGGCCGGCGCCGTCAATGACCCGGGCGTCTACGAGATCGAGCCCGGCACGGCGCTCGAGCAGCTGTTCGTGGCCGCGGGTGGGCTGAGCGGCGAGCTCGGCGGACTCCTCATCGGCGGCTACTTCGGCTCCTGGCTGCCGGCCGCTCTGGCTCCGCGCCTCGAGCTCTCGCACGCCGGCCTCGCAGCGCACGGTGCGGCGCTCGGCTGCGGCGCCGTCGTCGCGCTCCCGGCGAGCGCCTGTCCGGTCGCCGAGACCGTCCGCGTCGCCGGCTATCTCGCGACCGAGACCGCCAACCAGTGCGGCCCGTGTGTCAACGGCGGCGCGGCGATCGCGGGCACGCTGCGGGCGATCGCCGCAGGCCGCGCCACGCCGGCGGCATTGGCCGACCTGCGACGCTGGACCGCGCTGCTGCCCGGCCGCGGGGCCTGCCACCTTCCCGACGGGCTCGCCCAGTTCGTCGGCAGCTCGCTGCGCACCTTCGCCGAAGCGTTTGAGGACCACGCCCGACACGGTCCGTGCGAGGCGTGCGTCGCGGCGCCGCTGCTGCCGATCCCCGCAAGCCGGCGCCGCTGATGCGAATCCGCGTGAACCCGATCAACTGCCACGCCCACGGGCTGTGCGCCGAGCTGCTCCCGGAGTGGATCCGCCTCGACGAGTGGGGCTATCCGATCATCGAACCGGGCACGATCCCGCCGGAGCTCGAGGCGCACGCGAGACGGGCAGCCGACGCCTGCCCGACGCTCGCCCTGCTGCTCGAGCGCGACTGAACCGCGCGGCTGTGGCGCGAGCTCGCGGCGCGGCGCCGCGCCGCGTGAACCGTCTGAGGTGTCGGCCCGGAAACGGCTCGGGGACGCGATCGACTTCCGCCGATCGCGCCCCCGGGGCCGACGCTCGATTACGAGGCGCGGCTCTCTAGAGCGACCCCACCGCGGTTGCGTCGGCGGTCGCGACCACCTTGGGCAGCGGCGCGAACTGCAGCGATGCGCCCTTGGCCTGCTCCGCCGCCGTGAGGGCGAAGGAGATGAACTGCTTGAGCAGGGCGATGTCGCTGGCGTCCGGGCGGACGATCACGTAGGTGAAGGTCGCCATCGGGTACGCCGCGGCCTCCCAGCGCTGGATCTGCGTGGGCTTCTTGCCCTTCTTCGGCTTGCTGTAGGGCGGATCGACGAGCGACAGCGAGCTCGCGATCGAGGCCGCGGTGGTCGGCGAAAGCGAGCTCAGCGACGGCACCGACTTCACCAGGTCCGCCGCGGCGGCGACGTAGGGCACGAGCGGGAGGACGTAGTTGCCGGCGTTGTTCTCGACGGACACGGCCCGCAGGTTCGCGTCGCGGATGTAGAACCACGAGTTGTTTCCGATCGCACCCGGTGTCGAGGCGACGATCGCGGCTACACCGCTGTTTCCGTGGCCGCCGACGCCCACCGGGAAGGTGACCGTCGTGCCGAAGCCGACCTTGCTCGCCCACGTCGGGCTGATCTTCGAGAGATAGGACGTGAAGGCGTAGGTGTCACCGGAGCCGTCGCTGCGGAAGACCGGCGTGATCTTCTCGGCCGGCAGGCCCACGCCCTTGTTCAGCTTCGCGATCTGCGGGTCGTTCCACATCGTGATCGTCCCGAGGTAGATGCCTGCGATCACCGGGCCGGAGAGGTTGATGTGGCTGATACCGCTCAGGTTGTAGGACAGGCCGGTGGCCGCCAGTGCCCACGGCATCTCGACGCAGCCGGTGCAGCCGGCGTCCTGCGTGCTGGTGAGCGGCGCATCGGAGGCGCCGAAGTCGACGGTCTTGCCGCTGATGTCGGCGATCCCGGCGCTGGAGCCCACCGAGGAGTAGTTCACCGCGTTGCCCGTGCTGCTCTTGAAGTCCGGAGCGAAGACGTTGTCCACGAGCGGCGCGACAAGCGAGGAGCCGGCGCCGGTCAGGGTGCCGGCGGCGGACGAGGACGCGGCAAAGCCGAGCGCAGCGACAGCGGTCGCCGCGATCACCGCGAGCGTCGTGGGGATGGGGCGAATCATGTGCAACCTGCCTCCTGTCGAATGTTGTCGACGCGAGCATGTCGCCGGCCGCCGTCACGGGCGTTACGGACCAGTGAACCGCTCGTTATCAAGTTGTGAACGGGGCGGAACTGCTCCGCAAGCTCGGACTAGGCTGTCGCGCATGAGCACAACGACGGCCGTCGAGCGCCTCCCGACCCGCCGCAATCTCGCCGACCGCCTCGGCGACCGGCTGCTCTTCAGCCTGACGGCGCTCGCGTCGATCGCCGTGGTCGTCGTGATCGCGCTGGTCATCGACAAGATCCTCGCGGGCGCGAGCCTGTCGATCTCGACCTTCGGGCTCGCCTTCCTGTGGCATTCGACCTGGAACCCGGCGCTCTCCGCCGGCGTTGTCAACGGCAACGTCTACGGGGCGGCGGTGCTCATCTTCGGCACCGTCGTGACCTCTCTGATCGGGCTGCTGGTCGCCGTGCCGCTCGGGATCGCGATCGGCGTGTACCTCAGCCTGCTCGCGCCCGGCCGCGCCGGAGCGGTGATCGGCCCGCTGGTCGAGCTGCTCGCCGCGGTGCCCAGCGTGATCCTCGGCCTGTGGGGGATCATCGTGCTCGCGCCGTTCCTGCGCTCCACCATCGAGCCGGCGCTGCACAACGTGCTGGGCTTCATCCCGATCTTCGGAGCCGCATCGGCGACCGGTCTTGGCGTGTTCACGGCCGGCGTGATCCTGGCGATCATGGTGCTCCCGATCATCGCCTCGATCAGCCGCGACCTCTTCCTGAGCGTGCCGCGCGAGCTGAAGGACGGGGCGCTCGCGCTCGGCGCGACACGCTGGGAGATGATCCGGGGCGTCGTCCTGAGCTCGACCCGCCCGGGCCTCATGGCGGCCACGATCCTCGGGCTGAGCCGCGCCCTCGGGGAGGCCGTCGCAGTGACGATGCTCATCGGTACCGGATCCGCCATCGGCACGAGCCTGTTCGGCAACGGCGACTCGCTCGCCAGTCGCATCATCGAGCAGTTCGTCGGAGCGCAGAGCAGGCTCCAGACGGCCTCGCTCTTCTACTGCGCCGTGATCCTGCTGGTCATGGAGCTCGTGGCGAATATCGCGGCGCAGCTGATCGTCCGGCGCTTCGATCGCCGCCTTGGGGTGGTCCACTGATGTCGACGCTCGATCCGGCGCGTCCGCTTGTCGCCTCCGCCAACCTGCGACGCCGCAGGCGGGTCGATCTGATGATGCGCGGCGTCGCGACCTCCGCGGCGCTCGTCGCGGTCGCGATCCTCGTGATCGTGATCGTCACCGTGATCGGGCACGGCGCGAGCGAGCTGTCGATCCCGTTCCTGACCCAGAACCCGAGCCCCCTGCTCGGTGCGACCAGCGGCGGCATCGCCAACGCGATCATCGGCAGCGCTCTGCTGGTCGCCGTCGCGACCGCGATGGCGCTGCCGGTCGGCGTGCTGATCGCGCTGTTCCTGACGGAGTTCTCCAAGCCGCGCACGGCGCGGCCGATCCGGATGGCGCTTGACCTGCTGAACGGCATGCCATCGATCGTGATCGGCGTGTTCGTGTTCGGACTGCTTGTGGCCGGGCATCAGCAGACGGGTCTGGCCGGTTCGTTCGCGCTCGCGATCATCATGGTTCCGCTGCTCGCACGGACCACCCAGGAGATGCTCCTGCTCGTTCCCCGGGAGCTTCGCGACGCCGCGCACGCGCTGGGCGTGAGCCGCTGGCGCACCGTGGTCGGGATCGTCCTGCCGGGGGCGCTCGGCGGCATCCTCACCGGCACCGTATTGGCGATCGCCCGCGCCGCCGGCGAGACCGCGCCGCTGCTTCTGACCTGCTCGATCTTCAGCACCGGCACCTCGGTGAACGTGTTCGGCACGGCGATCCCGAACATCCCCGTCGACATCTTCACGCTGTCCGAGTCGTCCTTCCCGGCCGACCGGGCGCGTGCCTGGGGCGCAGCACTGGTGCTGATCGCCTTCATCCTGGTGGGCAACCTGACCGCTCGCGCGATGCTCGCGCGCCAACGCCGACTACTGTCAAGATGACCGAGACGAACACGACGAGGAGTGCTGAGCCGATGGAGAGCAGCCAGCCCGACACCGACGCATCGACGGCCGCCCCGCTCGCGCCGCTCGCCATCGCGACCAGGGAGCAGGCGCCGAGCACGGCGACCGAGGTGGTGTTCGAGCTGCGCAACGTGGACGTGTTCTACGGCCGGACGCTGGCGGTCGAGGGCGTCAGCATGAAGATCTACAAGAACGTCATCACGGCGATGATCGGCCCGTCCGGCTGCGGCAAGAGCACGGTCGTTCGCACGCTCAACCGCATGAACGACTCGGTCCCCGGCTTTCGCGTGACCGGCGAGGCGCTCTACCACGGCAACGACATCTACGGCAGCGGCGTGGACCCGGTCGAGGTGCGCCGGCGGATCGGCATGGTCTTCCAGCGGCCGAACCCGTTCCCCAAGTCGATCTTCGACAACATCGCCTGGGCGCCGCGCATCCTCGGGATGAGGACCGACCTCGACGAGCGCGTCGAGAAGGCGCTGCGCGGCGCGGCGCTCTGGGACGAGGTCAAGGACCGCCTCAAGGGAAGCGCGCTCGGGCTCTCCGGCGGACAGCAGCAGCGGCTGTGCATCGCGCGCTCGATCGCGATCGAACCGGACGTGCTGCTGCTCGACGAGCCCTGCTCCGCCCTGGACCCGATCGCCACGGCCTCCGTCGAGGAGCTGATGCAGAGCCTCAAGCGCGACTACACGCTGGTGATCGTCACGCACAACATGCAGCAGGCTGCCCGCGTCGCCGAGCGCACCGCGTTCTTCAGCCTCGACGTGAGTGCCGGCCGACGCGCGGGCGTCCTCGTCGAATACGACGAAACCGAGAAGCTGTTCACGCGCCCCGACGACAAGCGCACCGAGGACTACGTCACGGGCCGCTTCGGATGAGCGCCCCCACAGGGCCCGACACCCGCGAGGCCGGCCAACACGATCTGCGGCCGCGCTTCCATCAGGAACTGGCCGAGCTGGAACTGCGCGTGCTCGACGGCCTCGAGATCGTCGGCGCGCAGCTCGATCGCGTGCTGGAGTCGCTCGCCCACCAGGACATCGAGCTAGCCCGCCTCGTGATCGACGAGGACAAGCGCATCGACGCGCGCTACCTCGAGATCCACCAGGGGATCCTGTCGCTGTTGGCGCGCCAGACACCCGTCGCCGGCGACCTGCGCCTGGTTGCCGCGCTGCTCCACGTGGTCATGCACGTCGAGCGGATGGGCGACCAGTGCGTCAACATCGCCAAGCTGATCCCGCTCTCGGGCTCCGAGCCGCCGGTGCGTCCGGACCTGCTGGCCCTGCTCGGCCGGATGGGAGCGCTCGCGCGGCTCGACGTCACCCAGTGCCGGGAGGCGTTCCAGGAGCGAAACCTCCAGCTGGCCGTCGAGATGATTCCGCGCGAGGCCGACATCGCCAAGCTCAACCGCGAGATCTTCAACGCGGCGCTCGAGGCCGGCGGCGATTTGGACACCCGCGAGTGGGCGACGTACATGGTTCTCGTCGCACGCGCTCTGGCACGGATCGCCGACAACGCGGTGGACATCGGCGAACAGGTCGCGTTCGTCACGACCGGGCTCTTCCAGGAGTTCTCCGATACCTTCCGGCCGGCCATCCGCACCGGCATGCAGGCCTAGCGGTTTCAGGCGCACAAGCCCGCGGCGGTTCGCGGGGGCGGCGCGGTTCGCGGGGGCGGCGCGGTTCGCGGGGCCACACCGATGCGGGCGGAGGGACTTGAACCCCCAAGGGCTTTCGCCCACCGGCTCCTAAGGCCGGCGTGTCTGCCAATTCCACCACGCCCGCGTGGCCTGCGAGCGCCGTCGCCGGCGCCGCCCTGCGCACGCGTTCTAGCAGAGCCGCGCCGGCCGGCGGTGCACACGGCGGCGCGCCGACCGCTGCGGGTACGATCCGACGCCGAGCCCGGGTGCCCAAATCGGTAAAGGGAGCGGTCTCAAAAGCCGCCGCTCGCAAGAGCTTGTGGGTTCGAGTCCCACCCCGGGCATCCCCGGCGTCAGTGCGCCGGGGCGGGCAGGACGTTCAGCAGGTCACGGCCGGTCGCGCGCACCAGCGAGGCGATCACCGGCGCGCGTGAGGCGCCCTCAGATCCGGCCGCCTCGATCGTCGCCTCTATTCGCGCGGTGATCTGGGAGCACATCTCCGGCGGCCATGGCTGCGGGCGGTCGGCGAGCATCCCGAGCACCTCCGCGAGCGCGGCCACGCTCCCGCACAGAGCGGCCGACATCGTGTCGCCTTCGTCGAGCGCGTCGGTGGCGAGTCGAAACAGGCTGAGTCCGGCGTTCGCGAGCAGGTCGAGCCTCCCGACCCGCGCATCCTCCGCGCTCACCGCGGAGCGCAGGCGCCAGCGGCGCGGGGCGATCCGCACGTTCGCACGCGCAGTCATGCGCGCCGTCCCGAGCGCGGCGAGCTGCGTATGCACGTCACGCGCTGCCGCGAGCGTCCACATCGGCTCCGCGGGGATCCCCCGCCGAAGCAGGCCGGCAACGTCGTCCAGCGCGCCGGCCAGCGATCGCAACACCTCCCGTTCGGCGTCGCGCAGCAGCCGAAGCGGTTCGGCTGGGAACAGGCCGACGCCGATCACGCCCGCAACGCCGCCCCCGACCAGCGCGTCGACGAGGCGCTCCGCCCCGGTGCCGTGTTTGCGCAGCGCGACCACCAGGATCGCCGAGGCGGTCGACTGGTTGACGAACATCATCCCCTCGCTGAAGAAGCCGACTCCGGCGATCAGCGCGGCGGCCATCGTCACGAGCACGACCATGCCCACCGAGGTGGCGCTCGTGCCGAGCACCGCCGCCACGCCCTCGCCGACGGCGATGCCGAGCATCACCCCGACGACCATCTGGAGGATGCGACGGCCGCGGCGCACGCCACTCGTGCTGAGCGCGATCGCGGCCGCGATCGGCGCGAAGAAGGGCTGCGCGTGGCCGAGCGCGTCGTGGGCGAGTAGCCAGGCAAGCGCGGCCGCCGCGGCCGCCTGGGCGGCCGGCCAGATCGCCGAGCGCAGCCGCCGCCGCGCCTCGCCAGCCTGGGTGCGCCAGGCAAGTTGAACGTTGCGGAGATCCGCCGGGCGCCCGAAGCCGACTCGCAGCACGAGCGAACCCTGCCAGAGATCGCGCGGGCTGGGAAGGCTGGCGAAACCGGGCGGCGCCCCGGCGAATTGACGACGCGGCGCGCGAGAACCTATAGTCGCCGCGTGGCTCCTCCGAAGCAGGCGGACGACGAGATTTCCCGCCGAGGGGCGCGAGCGCCGGCAGCGCAGCGATCCGGTGGGTGACGGCAGCAGGTGTCGCGGACGCCTCGCCGGTCGGCGCACGCGGCCGGCCGACCGTGCCGGCCGCCGGCGCCCGTTCGGCTCGACGCTCGCCGCCGCCGTCGTGCTCGCACTCGGAGCCACGGGCTGCTCGGGCGGGGGGGCGCCGTCGGCATCGTCGACCGCGGCCCTCCGGTCGAGCGCGCGGTGCCGCGCCGCCGCGGGCTCGACGATCGCAGCCGTGGACGTCACGGCGGCAAACCACATCTATGCCAACGAGCTCGCCGGGACGGAGGTCAGCTTCGACAGCGCGCAGGTCAGCGGCGCCTCGGACCTGCTGAGCGCGGTCGCCGCTG
The DNA here is from genome assembly GCA_963830975.1 of uncultured Solirubrobacterales bacterium. Lineage (GTDB taxonomy): Bacteria > Actinomycetota > Thermoleophilia > Solirubrobacterales > Solirubrobacteraceae > Palsa-513. Next base: position 798,650 of record CAWHOI010000004.1, on the reverse strand, counting down.
ACAACAGCGCCGCGACGCTCGCCGCGGTCAGGCGACTGGTGTTCCATCCGGCGTGGCACATCGTCCGCCTGCGCGTGCTCGACACAGCGGGTCGCGTGCTGGTCGACTTCGGCGGCGCGCACGTGATCGCACCGGTCGCGGGCGTCCTGCGCCTACACGGCCGCGTGATCGGCCGCTACCTGATGTCGGTACAGGACGACACCGGGTTCACCAAGCTCGAGACCCGCTTCGTGGGCGATCCGATCGGGATCTACGTGGACTCCACGCTCGTCGCGGAGCGCTTCGCGAGCTTCCCGGGCACACCGCCGGCCACAGCGTCGCTGAGCCTTGGCGGCGTCAGCTACCTCGTGCGCAGAGAGACCTACCGCTCCTTCCCCACCGGATCGCTGAACGCGACGCTCCTGGTCGGCCCGGCGACGGCGGCCGTGCAGGCACAGCCGTGCGCGCTCGTTCGCGCCGGGGAGTTCGGCCGTATCGCTGAACGCTTTGCGAGTCTGGCCATCTCACTGGCGCAGCACTACCCGGGCTTCGCCCGGACGGTGCACGTCTACACGGGCGCCGAGGTGTTCGTGCGCGACGGCCCCACCCAGCTGGCCGCGAGCGGCGGATCCGCTCCCTCGAGACTCCCGACGGCCGGCGTCGTCCGCTGGCGTGGCACGAGCTGGCTGGTGTTCTCGTTCGAGCCGATTCCGCCCGCGCGCGTCTACCTGCTGATACCACCGAGCTAGCCGGCGGCACCTCGACGCCCGCGGCGGAGCGGGACATACCGGCGACGAGGCGGCGTGCGACGGCGGTCGGGTTCAGGCGGGGCGGACGGCGTCCGGCCCGACGACGATCTCGGCCAACGGCTCCACGAGCGCGGGCGCGGCGACCATGATGCCGCCGTCGATCTCGCGGACGACGAGTCCGACGGACTCACAGGCCAGCGCCCCGGCGGCGATGTCCCAGAGGTTGACGCCTCGTTCGAAGTAGGCGTCGTAGCGCCCCATCGCGGTCCAGGCGAGATCGAGCGCCGCCGATCCGAACCGGCGAATGTCGCGAACCAGCGGCAGCAGGCGTCTGAGCAGCTCGCTCTGCTGCGCTCGCATCTGCGAGTCGTAGGAGAACCCGGTCGCAACCAACGACTGCGCCAGCGATGGCTTCGAGTCGCCCAGCCAGGCGAGCTCTACCCCGTTGCGCCGCGGCAGCGTGCCGCGCGCCACGGTGAAGGTCTCCTCGGTCATCGGCGCGTGGATCACACCGGCGAGCGTGCCCTGCTCGTCGCGAACCGCGATCGTGACGCACCACTGCGGCAGGCCGTAGAGGAAGTTCACGGTGCCGTCGAGCGGATCGACGACCCAGCGCAGGCCGCTCGAGCCCCCGTCGTCCGCGCCCTCCTCCTCGGCGAAGAACCCATCCTGGGGGCGGCGCTCGGCGAGCAGCGAGCGAATCACCCGCTGCGAGGCGAGATCGGCCTCGCTCACGGGGTCGGTCGGCGTCGATTTGCTCGACAGCGGAGACTCGCGGCCGGCCTCGAATCTGCTTCGCAGCAGGGCGCCCGCGCTGAGCGCCGCTTCGCTCGCCACCTCGAGCAGCTGGTCGATCTCCATTCCCGGACTGTATGGGACCAGGGCCGCGAGCCGGGCGCTCCCGCCGCTACCGTGGCCGCGAACGGTCGCGGACTCGCACGCGGATGACCCGAGCAGGCGGGCGGACCGGCGTTCAGAGGCGACGGCGCCGGCGGCGCTCGGCTCTGAGCCGGCGGTGCTCGTCTCGGCGCTGGCTGCGCTCGAGCGTCGGGTCCGCCGGGGCCGGGCCGAGCAGCCGCCAGGCGTCGCGTGCGAGTCGCAGCATCGAAACGAGGATCACCCAGATCGGCCAGAACGAGCTGCCCGCGCCGGTCGCCGCCCAGACCGCGACGCAGCCGAGGTCGAAGATCACGACGGCGCCGGCGTCCTGGTAGATCCGCCTGCGCGCCAGCTCGCGCGGGCCGGCCGGGACGGGCAGCGGGCGCGGATCGGGCAGATCGGCGCGCACGCGGTCGAGCTCCGCCAGCGTGCTCGACGCGTAGACCGCCGCCAGCCGCTCGCCGAGCTCATCCTCGCTCAGCCGCCCGGCCGCGAAATGCTCGCGCAGGTCCGCCGCCGCCCGCTCGCGGTCGGCGTCTGCGGCACGCAGTTGCGGCGACTCGCTCATAGCCGGGACAGTACCCGCTGGCCGGGCGCCCGCGAGCGCCGCAGGACGACGGCGGAAGACCGCAGGCGCCCGCATATACTGCGCCGGCGTGCCCGACAGTTCCGTCACGATCATCGGCGCGTCGGGGGCCCTCGGGTTCGGGTTGGCCGTGCGCCTGGGTGCGGCCGGCGTCGCCGTCACGATCGGCTCGCGCGAGCCCGCGCGAGCGCAGGAGGCCGCGGCGAGGGTGCTGCTCGCGGTGCCCGGCGCTCGCGTGTCCGGGATGGAGAACGCCGAGGCCGCCGCCGCCAACGAGCTGGTCGTGTTGAGCGTGCCGTTTCGCAGCCATCACGAGACGGTCGCGCACATCGCGCAGGCGATGCGAGCGGGTCAACTGCTGATCGACGCGACGGTTCCCCTCGCCGCGGCCGTCGGCGGCAAGCCGACGCGAATGCTGGGCGTCTGGCAGGGCTCCGCGGCCGAGCAGGCCCAGGAGCTCGTGCCCGCCGGCGTGAACGTCGTGGCCGCGCTGCACACCGTCAGCGCCGCCGCGCTGGCCGACCACGGGAGCCCGCTGGAGGAGGACGTGCTGATCGTCGGCGACGGGCGCGCCGACAAGGCGCGGGTCGCCGCTCTGCTCGACCGCATCGAGGGGCTGCGCTGCGTCGACGCCGGCCGGCTCGAGATGGCGCGAATCACGGAGTCACTCACGGCAATGCTGATCGCCGTCAACGTGCGCCACAAGGCGCACGCCGGGATCCGGCTCACCGGGCTTCCCGACACCCTCTGGTGAGCGTCGTCCTGCTCTCGGGGGGCACCGGCGGCGCCAAGCTGGCACGCGGGCTCTACGACCTGCTCGGCGAGGAGCTCGCGGTGATCGCCAACACCGGCGACGACATCGAGATCCACGGCGCGTACGTCTCCCCCGATCCGGACCTGATCACCTATTGGCTGGCGGAGCGCATCGACGAGCGCGGTTGGGGCATCGCCGGCGACAGCTTCGCCGCGATGGAGATGCTGCGCGAGCTCGGGCGCGACGTCTGGTTCGCACTCGGCGATCGCGACCTGGCGCTGTGCCTCGAGCGCAGGCGGCTGCTCGATGCCGGGCACACGCTCAGCCAGGCGCACGCGCTGCTCACTGCCGCGCTCGGTGTGAGCGCGCAGGTGATCCCGATGAGCGACGAGCGCGTGCGGACGACGATCGCCAGCGGCGGGCGGACGCTGTCGCTGCAGGAGTTCCTGATCGCCGAGCACGGAAGCGCGCCGATCGAGCAGATCGTCTTCGCCGGCGCTGAGGAGGCTGTCGGCTCGCCGCCGGTCCTCGCGGCGATCGCCGATGCGCACGCGATCATCATCGGGCCGTCCAACCCGGTCATCTCGATCGGTCCGATCCTCGCGATCGACTCGATCCGCGACGCGATCGACCGCTCGCCGGCGCCTGTCGTCGCCGTCAGTCCGATCGTCGGCGGCGAGGTGCTCAAGGGCCCGACGGCGGCCTGCCTGGAGTGGGCGCGGACCACCGCCGACGCGCCCGGGATCGCGCGCCACTACGGGTCGCTGCTGGACGCGATCGTCGCCGACGAGCCGGTCGCGGGCTCGATTCGCTCGCTCCAGTGCGACACCCGCATGGGCGATGCCGACGCGCGCCGACGGCTCGCGGCGCAGACGCTCGAGCTCGCCGAAGCGCTGATCGGGTGATGCGCACGCTGGCGATCCTCCCGGTCAAGCGCTTCGAGCTGGCGAAGACCCGGCTGGGCGACGCGCTCGGCCCGATCCAGCGTCGCGCGCTCGCGCGGGCGATGGTCGCCGACGTGCTCGACGCGCTGCTCTCGGCCTCGCACCTGCAGGCGGTGCTCGTCGTCACCAACGAGCGCGAGGTCGCCGCGCTGGCGCAGCCGCTTGGGGCGACGGTGCTGCCCGACCCGACGGAGTCCGGACAGAGCGCCGCCGGACTGGTGGGCATCGCCTACGCGCTCCGCAACGGCTACGAGCGCGCTCTGCTCGTGCCCGGCGACTGCCCGTCGCTGGATGGCGCCGCGCTGAGCGCGCTGCTCGAGCGCGAAGCACCGCCCCCGTCGGTGACGATCGTCGCCGACCGTCACGGAAGCGGCACCAACGCGCTGCTGCTGACGCCGCCGGATGCGATCGAGCCGGGCTTCGGCCCCGACAGCTTCGAGCGCCATCGGCTGCGGGCGAGCGCCGCGGCCGCGGACTGGCACGTCGAACGGCTGCCCGGCCTGCTGCTCGACATCGACACGCCCGAGGACCTCGTTGCGCTGCGCTCCGCGGTCCCGAGCGCGGCGACACGCACCAGCGCGCTGCTCGCGGAGCTCACATGGGAGAGCTGACGGCAGTCGCGCTGCGCGGGCTGCCCGAGATCGCTCCCGGCGACGACCTCGCGGCGCTGATCGCCGCAGCCGCCGGGGAGCTCGGCGACAGCGACATCGTCGTGATCGCGCACAAGGCGGTGTCGAAGGCGCAGGGCCGCGTGCGGGCCCTGCGCGAGATCGAACCGGGCGAGCGCGCGCGGACGCTCGCCGTCGAGCACGACAAGGACCCCCGCCACGTCCAGGCGATCCTCGACGAGTCCCTCGAGCTGATCCGAGCGCAGCGCGGCGTGCTGATCGTGCGCACTCGGCACGGCTTCGTCTGCGCCAACGCCGGCGTGGACGAGTCAAACACCCCGGCCGACGGGATGCTCGTGCTGCTCCCGCTCGACCCCGACGGCGCCGCCCGCGAGCTGCGCGCCCGCCTGCGCGCGCTCACCGGTCACGCGCCGGCGGTGCTGATCACCGACAGCTTCGGCCGCGCCTGGCGGATCGGGCAGCTCGACTGCGCGATCGGCGCCGCCGGCCTGCAACCGCTCGATGATTGGCGTGGGCGCAAAGACCGCCGCGGACGCGAGCTTCACGCCAGCGTGCTCGCCGTGGCCGACGCCGTCGCGGCCACGGCCGACCTGGCGCGGGCCAAGGACTCCGGGGAGCCGGTCGTGATCGTGCGCGGGCTCGGAGCGCACGTCTGCGAGCACGACGGTCCGGGCGCGGCCGCGCTGCTGCGCAGCCGCGCCGAGGACCTCTTCACCTAGGCTGCCGACGCCTCCTCGCGCAGGTTCGCGAGCGTCCTGTAGCCGACGGCGGCAAGCACGCCTCCGACGACCGGCGCGAGCAGGTAGACGAGGATGAACTTGCCGCCCCCCCAGAAGTAGTTGGCGGTGATCGCCGGACCGAGCGAGCGCGCCGGGTTGAAGCCCGCGCCCGTCAGTGGCGCGATCGCCATCACGGCCATGCCGAGCGTCGCGCCGATGCCGAGCGCGGCCCAGCCGGCCGGAGCCTTCGGGTTTACGGCCAGGCCGACCACCGACCAGACCAGCGCGAAGGCGCCGAGCAGCTCGAGCGCCGCGCCTGCGCCCCACTCCCCCTTCAGCCCTGTGCCGACCGCCGGGTCGAACCCGTGTGAGGCGTTCGGCGTCCCGGTGATGAGCCAGCCGACCAGCAGCGCGGCGACGATGCCGCCGGCGATCTGGACGACGACGTAGATGCCGGCGTCTCTGGGCGAGATCTTCCTGATCGCCAGCAGGCCCGCCGTCACGGCCGGGTTGAAGTGGCCGCCCGAGAGCGGTCCGAGCGTGAAGATCAGCATCGCGAGGATGAACGTGTGCACGAGGCCGATCGCCGCGAAGTCGCTGCCGGGTCCCTGCGTCACGACGACGACGCCGATGAAGAAGACCAGCAGCAGCGTGCCGAGAAACTCCGCGACGTAGGCGGCCAGCCTACGGTCTTGCATCTGCTCCCCCTTCCGAGGTTTGAAGAACGGGTTGGACCCTACCCCACCCTCGCCGGCCGCTCTAAGATCGCGCAGACTTGAGCCGGATCTGCGTCCTCACCGACGACCTGCTGTTCGGCTCGCGCCTGCGATCGGACCTGGAGGCCGCCGGACACGAGGTGACGCTCGCGCCGACGCCGGACCGCGCGGCCGACGCGATCGTCGCCGATCTCACCCACGACGCCGAGGGGCGGATCGCGCTGCTGGTGGACGCCCCGCGCCCACCGACGCTGGCCTTCTACTCCCACGTCGAGACCGACGTCCGCGCACACGCCCTGGACGCCGGTATCGAGCTGGTCGTGCCCCGGTCGCGGATCGCCCGCGAAGGACCTTCGCTGCTCGCCGGGCTGCTCGCTACTGAGCGTTGATCTGGCGCATCTCGTCGCGCAGCGACTGCGGCCGGCCCCACACCGACTCGACCGGGACGCGACCCTCGCGCACCTCGCGCAGGGCCAGCTCGCCGTCGATCTGCGCGTCGTCGAGCAGGCTGAGCGCCATGTGGACGGCCTCGACGGCGGCGGCGTGGCCGAAGCGGTGGGCGACGAGCAGACGCCAATGCCAGTCGTGCTTCGAGTAAGGCTGCGCGTTGGCCACCACGAGAAACACCGCGGCATCGACGTAGCGCGTCTCGTCGGCGATCCGCAGGTCCAGCTCGAGGTCGGTCCAGTCGTCGGGAAGCGAATCGACGATCTCCTGGAAGCGCTCCGCGAGTGACATGGCGCACAGCCTACCCGCGAAGCGTCCGCGGATGCCCGAAAACCCGTCTTGTATGCTCGAAACGTGCTCGTCGCCACGCCCGAGGAGCAGTACCGCGCGGCGGCGCAGGGCGTCGCGCTCCTCGATCGCTCGCAGGCCGGCAAGCTGGCCGTGAGCGGCTCGCAGGCGGCGGAGTTCCTCGACGCGCTGCTCTCGAACGACATCGCCTCGGTCGCCGTCGGCAGCGGAGTGGACGCGGCGCTGCTCACGCACAAGGGGCGCCTCCTCGCCGAGGTGCGCGTGCTGCGGACCGAGGAGGAGCTGCTGCTCGACACCGAGCGCATCGCGCTGCAGGCGCTGTTCGACGCGCTGCATCAGTTCCAGATCGGCTACGACGTGAAGCTGCACAAGCGCACGCTCGAGTGCGGCCTGCTGTCGCTGATCGGCCCGCAGGCCGACGACGTGCTCACCGCCCCGCCGGGCCCCGCCGAGCACGACCATCATGCGGACGCGATCGCCCGGCGACCGGTGCGTGTGATCCGCAGCGCGCTCGGCATCGACGTGCTGTGCTCCAGCGAGCACACCGCGGAGGTGGGCGACGCGCTGGCGGGGACGGGCGCCACGCCGATCGAGTCCCAGACCGCCGAGACGATCCGCATCGAGCGCGGCCGGCCGCGCTTCGGCGTCGAGATCGACGAGACGACGATGCCGCAGGAGGCCGGCCTGCACGAGCGCACGGTGTCCTACACCAAGGGCTGCTACGTCGGCCAGGAGACGGTCGCGCGGCTCTACTGGAAGGGCAAGCCGAACCGCCACCTGCGCGGGCTGCGCCTGAGCGAGCGCGTCGAGCCGGGCGCTGAGCTGCGGTTCGGCGAGCTGGCGGTGGGGACGCTCGGATCGTTCGCGAGCTCGCCGCGGCTCGGACCGATCGGACTGGCGATGGTGCGTCGCGAGGCGGAACCCGGCGCGATCCTCGAGGTCGGTGAGGCTCCGAGCGCGAGCGCGACGGTGGTCGAGCTGCCGTTCGGCGACGAATCCTAGAACCGCCGCCCGCGCGAGCGCACGCCGCCGCGACGGCCCGATACGATGCCGCCGATGTCCGGAGTGGTTCACATCCCCTGGTATGCGACGGGGTTCCGCGGCGACGAGCTGCAGGCCGAGCTCGAACGGATCTCGGCGCTGTCGGTGCGCTACGGCGCGACGGGCTACGCGGTCTATCGCGGGCGCGACGACCGCTACAAGTTCCTGCAGGTGCTCGAGTTCGACGAGCACCTCGACTGGGACCGCTTCTGGAACGGCCCCGAGATGACCGACTTCCGGATCTACTGCCAGGGCTGGTTCCAGGTTCCCGTCGTCTACGCCTGGAACGACCTGGTCTGCCAGGGCACGGCGGTCCGCCACGCCACGGCGGAAGCCGCACCCGCGAACGGTCACTGACACCGCGGCGCGTCGTCTCGCGCGAGCCGGCGCGGCGGCCTCGCGCGCTATCCCTGTTCGAGCGGGGCCATCGTGAGGCCCGCGTCGCGCAGCATCTCCCAGTAGTGCTCCGCCGCCTCGCGGTGGCCGCTCCAGACGATCGCGAGGCCGCCGCGATGGATGCGATCGGCGAAGGCGTAGCCCTGGTCCAGGGTGACGCTCGGGATCACGCGCGCGAGCGTGCGCGCCACGTGGTCGAAGGTGTTGTGGTCGTCGTTGCGCACGATTACGTTCCAGCGCCCGCCGACCGCGTCCAGCGGCCCGGCGGTGCGGGGCTTCTCGACGGTGGCGCTCACGCGCGCTCCGCGCGCTTGGACCAGTAGCGCTCGAGCCCCGCGTGACACTGATCCAGCGGGGCTCCCAGCGTGTACGCGGCCGCCTCGCGCGCCGCGGGATCCGCCTCGATCTGGGCCGCCGCGCTCTCGATCCACTCCTCGCGCGGCAGCTCGCGCGCGAGCCGGGCGGCCTGCTCCAGCGAGCGCGCGATCGCGTCGAGCTGGAAGGACACGTCCGTGAAGATCCCGAAGTGGGTTATCGCGAGCTGCCGCGGCTGCCAGGCGCGTACGCGTGCGAGCGAGTCGTACCAGCGCTCGAGATCGATGTCCGGCGGCGGTGTCGGCGCCAGGACGTAGTCGCTCGGGGCCACCCGTACTCCGGCCACATCGCCGACGATCGCGGTCGCGCTCTCGCGGTGCAGGTAGCTCACGTGATGAGAGGCGTGGCCGGGCGTGTAGGCGACCTCGATGCCGTCGATCCGCTCCCCGCCCGCCAGCACGCGGACTTTCTCGCGCGGCACCGGCCGCACCTCCCCCCAGAGGCGATCCATGTCCTCGCCGTAGAGCCGGGTCGCGCTGGCAAGCAGCTTGGTGGGGTCGATCAGGTGCGGCGCGCCGCGCTCGTGCACCCAGATCTCGAGCTCGGGCCAGCGCTCGGCGAGCACACCCGCGGCGCCGGCGTGGTCGAGATGGATGTGGGTCAGGGCGAGCACGCGCGGAGGCGTGTCGCCGAGCCCCTCGAGCAGCCCCTCGACGCACGACGCCGGGCCGCAGTCGAACAGCACATCGCCCGCGAGGAAGCAGCCGATGACCCGTTCGTGCCCGAGCTGGCGGACGTCTATTCCGCGTAACGCCGCGCTGTCCATCCGTCCGCAAACCCTAGCGGCACGTCACCCCCGCGACGAGCGCTCGCTTGACAAGAGACACTCTACGATATATCGTGATCGTACTAACTAGTACCCAAGAAGGAGCATCGAATGACTGGAAGTTACGCTGGTGGCGCGTCCTGCCGCCGCCCATTCAACCTGCGAACCTATCGCGACATCCTCCTCATGCACCGCGGCGAGGCGGGCGATGAGCCCAGCGGCTTCGGCGGCCCCGGCTCGCGCCAGGGCGGCTTCGGTCCCCCGTTCGGCGGCCCGTTCGGCTTCGGCGGCCCGCGCGGCTTCCGCCGCCACGGCGGCCGCGCACGGCGCGGCGACATTCGCACGGCTGCGCTGATGCTGCTGGCGGAGGAGCCTCGCAACGGCTACGCGATCATGCAGGCGATCGAGGAGCGCTCGGACGGTGTCTGGCGACCGAGCCCCGGCTCCGTCTACCCGGCCCTCGCCCAACTCGAGGACGAGGGGCTGATCCGCTCCGAGGAGTCCGAGGGACGCAAGCAGTTCGCGATCACCGACGCCGGCCGTGAACAGGTCGCGGCGCGCCCGGCGGACGCGCCGGCGCCATGGGATACGCTGGCGGACGGTGTTTCGCGCGAGGTGCAGGAGCTGTTCGGCCTGATGCGCCAGGTCGGAATGGCCGGCGTGCAGCTCGTGCAGACCGCGACGGAGAAACAACTCGCGGAGGCCAAGCAGGTGCTGACGGAGACGCGACGCGCGATCTACAAGATCCTGGCCGACGGCGACGACGGCAAGGACGCGTGAGCGAGTACCCGGCCGACGGCGGCGGTCTCGCGCTCGCGACGCCCGCCGCCGCGGCCTCGATCTCGGTGCACGGCCTGACCAAGCGCTACGGCGAGGTCGAGGCCGTGCGCGGGATCGACTTCGATGTCGCGCCCGGCGAGATCTTCGGCTTCCTCGGACCGAACGGCGCCGGCAAGTCGACGACGATCTCGATGCTCTGCACGCTCGTGAAGCCGAGCGGCGGGTCGGCCACGGTCGCCGGATTCGACATCGACCACCAGCGCGACGCCGTGCGGCGCAACATCGGCCTCGTGTTCCAGGACACGACCCTCGACAGCTACCTGTCGGCCGAGCAGAACATGCGCCTTCACGCCGAGCTCTACGGCGTGCCGCGCGAGCTGGTGGGCCCGCGGATGCGCCAGGTGATGGAGATGGTCGGCCTCTGGGAGCGTAGGCGCAGCGCCGTCGCGACGTTCTCGGGCGGCATGAAGCGGCGACTGGAGATCGCCCGCGGCCTGATGCACTCGCCGCGAGTGCTGTTCCTCGATGAGCCGACCGTCGGCCTGGACCCGCAGACGCGCAGCTCGATCTGGGCCTACATCCGCGAACTGAAGGGCAGCGAGGACATCACGATCTTCCTCACCACCCATTACATGGACGAGGCGGAGTACTGCGAGCGGATCGCGATCATGGACAAGGGCGTGATCGTGGTGCTCGACACGCCGGACGCGCTGAAGGCTTCGGTCGGCCACGATCGGGTGATGCTGCAGACCGACGACGACGAGGCCGCGATCGCGGCGATCGCCGAGCGCTTCGGCATCACCGCGCGCATGGCCGAGGGAGCGGTGACCTTCGGTGTCGCCGCGGGCGAGCAGTTCGTCCCCCGCCTGTTCGCGGAGCTGGGCGTCCCGATCCGCTCGGTCAGCGTCTCGCGCCCGTCGCTCGACGACGTCTTCATGTCCTACACCGGCACGACGATCCGCGACGCTGAGGCGAGCGGGGCCGAGCAGCGACGGGCCGCCACCGCGGCCTTCAGGCGGAGCCGCTGATGGCGTCCCAGACGACCACCGACGCCAGGCAGACCCAGGTCGAGCGCCGCGCGCCCGTGGCGGCCGTCCACGTGCCGGCCGGCAGCCTGCGCGGCGAGCTGCGCGCGATCAAGATCGTCTGGAAGCGCGAGCTGATCCGTTTCTCCAAGGACAGGCTGCGCATCGTCACCTCGCTGGTGCAGCCGTTCCTGTTCCTGTTCGTGCTCGGGACCGGCCTCTCGCGCCTGGCCAGCGCCGGCACGCACGGCGTCGACCTGCGCACCTTCGTCTACCCGGGCGTCCTGTGCATGGCGGTGCTCTTCACGGCAATGTTCTCGGCCGCGTCGCTGGTGTGGGATCGCGAGTTCGGCTTCCTGCGCGAGATGATGGTCGCGCCGGTGCGCCGCAGCTCGCTCGTGGCCGGCAAATGCCTCGGCGGCGCGACCGTCGCCTGCTTCCAGGGCGTCATCGTGCTCTGCCTGGCCGGCACGGTGGGCGTTCCCTATGCGCCGGTGCTCGTCGCCGAGATCTTCGCGCTGCAGCTCGTGCTCGCGTTCACGATCACGGCCTTCGGCGTGATGGTCGCCGCGCGGATCAAGGCGATGCAGTCGTTCATGGCCATCACCCAGATGGTGATGATGCCGATGTTCTTCCTCTCGGGCGCGATGTTCCCGGTGTCCGGTCTGCCGCAGTGGCTGACGATCCTCAACCGCCTGGACCCGATGACCTACGCGGTCGACCCGATGCGCCGGCTGGTGTTCAGCCATCTGCACATCAGCGCCGCCGCGCAGCGAGCGCTCGATCCGGGGGTGACGTGGTGGGGCTGGCATGTACCCACGCTGCTCGAGGCGGCCGCCGTGCTGGCGATCGGCGTCAGCTGCCTGGCGGTTGCGATCGTCGAGTTCAGCGCGCGGGAGTAACACGGACGGCCGCGTCTCGCGGCTGTAACGCCCCGGCGGTCCAGCGAGACTGCAGGACGTGGACCTGCACGCCACCACCCACACGCGACCCGCCCCCGCTCCGGGGGCGCGCCGGATGCGTCAGAATCCCGCCGGTCGATGCTGCTGCTGATGCTTTTCGCGCTGGTGGTCGGCGCGGGCACCGCCGTCTCGCCGTGCGTGCTGCCGGTTCTCCCGGCGCTGCTGTCGGCAAGCGGAGCGGGCGGCCGACGCAGGCCGCTGGGCATCGTGATCGGGCTGACGACGACGTTCGCGATCACGATCATCGGCATCGCCAAGGTCGTCGGCAACGTCGGGCTCGGCTCCGACCCGCTGCGCGACGTCGCGATCGCCGTGCTGATCGTCTTCGGTCTGGCGCTGCTCGTGCCTGGGCTCTCGGAGCGCCTCGAGCGCCCGCTTGCGGCCCTCTCGCGGCTCGGGCCCCGGACCAGAGGTGACGGCTTCGCCTCCGGCCTGCTCGTCGGCGCTGCGCTCGGCTTCGTCTACACACCCTGCTCCGGGCCGATCCTCGCCGCGGTGATCACCGTGTCGGCCGCCAGCGGTCGCGCGGTCGCGGTCGGGATCGCCTACGCGATCGGCACGGGCCTGATGCTCTTGGCGCTCTCGCTCGGCGGGCGTAGGATCCTCGACCGCCTGCGCGGCGCGGGTCGAGCCGTCCTCGTTCAGCGCTCGCTCGGCGTCGTGATGGTCGTGACGGCGATCGTCCTGGCGACGCAGCTCGATGTCCGGCTCAACCAGTGGATCGCCGACAACATCCCCAACGTCAACATCACGGCGTTCGTCGACAACTCCTCTGCTGTCGCCAAGCGGCTGAAGGAGGTGCGCTCCCACAAGGTCAAGTTCGCGCCGACCGTGGCGCTGCCCGGCGTCCCGACGCCGCCGCTGAAGCCGGTCGGGAAGGCCCCGGCGTTCGTCGGCACCGAGGACTGGTTCAACACCCCCGGCGATCGACCGCTCACGATCGCCGGCCTGCGTGGCCGCGTCGTGCTGATCGACTTCTGGACCTACACCTGCATCAACTGCATCCGCACGCTGCCCTACCTGGAGGCGTGGGACGCGAAATACCGCAGCAAGGGCCTGACGATCGTCGGCATCGAGGCGCCGGAGTTCCCGTTCGAGAAGGACGCGGGCAACGTGGAGAGCGCGATCAAGCAGTTCGGAATCCACTATCCGGTCGTCCAGGACAACAACCTCGACACCTGGAACGCCTGGGGCAACGAGTACTGGCCGGCCGACTACCTGATCGACAAGACCGGCGAGGTGCGCTACGCGACCGTCGGCGAGGGCGACTACACGACGACGGAGGCGGCGATCCGCGCGCTGCTCGCACAGGACGGCGCCAAGAACCTCGGCGCCGGCGTGAAGGCGCACGGGGTGATCGTCCCCTCCCAGACGCCGACCACCCCCGAGACCTATCTCGGCACGGCGCGCGCGATGGGCTGGATCGAGGACGAGCCGCTCGGCGGCACCCACACCTACGCCGCTCCGAGCTACACCTTGGCGGTCAACGACTTCGCCTACGGCGGCACCTGGACGATCGCGAGCCAGCAGGCGCTCGCGGGGCCCGGAGCGACGATCGACGCCGACGTCCAGGCCAAGAACGTCTACATCGTTCTCTCGCCACCCGCCACCGGGCCGGGCGCCGTCGCCGTGTTCGTGGACGGCCACTACCGCCAGACGCTCGATGTGACCCAGCAGCGCCTCTACCAGGTGGCGCATTTCGCGACCAACTCCCGCCACTCGATCCAGCTGCAGTTCGCCTCCGGAACGAGCGGCTACTCATTCACCTTCGGTTGAGGAGGCGCCTTCGGCGCCCGCAGCGGCGACCATCGCGCGTCCGATGCTCCGCAACTCCTGCTCCTCGCAGACGTAGGGCGGCATCGCGTAGATGAGGTTGCGGAACGGTCGCAGCCAGACACCGAGTTCGACCGCGGCCGCGGTGGCCGCCGCGACATCGACCGGCGCGTGCGTCTCGATCACGGCGATCGCGCCCAGCGTGCGGACCTCGCGCACCCCCGCCAGCGGCGCGGCCGCGGCCAGCTCCTCGCGCAGCACGCTCTCGATCGTCGCAACCTCGGCCCGCCAGCGGCCGCGCTCGAGCAGCTCCAGGCTGGCGAGCGCGACCGCGGTCGCCAGCGGGTTTGCCATGTAGGTCGGACCGTGCATCAGCGGCCCCTCGATCGCCGCCGCCACGGCGGGCGTGCAGAGCGTCGCCGCCAGCGTCAGGTAGCCGCCGGTGAGCGCCTTGCCGACGCACATCACGTCGGGCGAGACGCCGGCGCGCTCAGCTGCGAAGAGCGCGCCGGTGCGCCCGAAGCCGGTGGCGATCTCGTCGAAGACGAGCAGCACCCCGTGCGCGTCGCAGAGCTCGCGCAGCAGCGCCAGGCATGCCGGCGAGTAGAACCACATCCCCCCCGCCCCCTGGACGATCGGCTCGACGATCGCGGCCGCCAGCTCGTGTCCGTGGCGGTCGAAGAGCGCCCGAAGCTCGCCCTCCCACTCCCCGTCGAGCGCCGCTTCGACGCCGCCGGGCGGGCGCGGCGCGAACACGTGGCCGGGCAGCACCGACGCGAACAGGTGGTGCATGCCGTCGACCGGGTCGCAGACCGACATCGCGCCGAAGGTGTCGCCGTGGTAGCCGCCGCGGAGCGCGAGCAGGCGGGTGCGCCCTCGACCGGCCGCCTGCAGGCACATCTTGATCGCCACCTCGACGGCGACGGATCCCGAATCGGCGAAGAACACGTGCTCGAGCGGCGCGGGCGTCAGCGCCACGAGGCGCCGCGCGAGCTCGATCGCCGGCTCGTGCGTCAGCCCGCCGAACATCACGTGCGAGGTGTGCTCGAGCTGCGCCCGCGCGGCGGCGTCCAGTGCCGGATGGCGGTAGCCGTGGATGGCGCACCACCACGACGACATGCCGTCGATCAGCTCGCGGCCGTCGGCGAGCGTGAGCCGCACGCCGTGGGCGGAGCGCACCAGCAGCGGCGTGGCCAGACCGGGCATCCGACCGTAGGGGTGCCAGACGTGCGCGCGGTCGAGCGCCAGCAGCGCGGCGTCGCCTCGGGAGTCGCCCACCGGGGGAGCATAGAATCTGTGCGATGAGCGAAGACCCGCGCAACTGGCTGCGCTGCTACCGCTGCTGGTCGAGCGACCTCGAGGTGCAGGTCCACTACGAAGGCATCCACAAGATCGACCCGGTCACAGGCGAGCGCGCCGAGGTCGTGGACGAGATCCAGGAGGCCGTGATCCAGTGCCTGGACTGTATGCACGACCAGCCCCACCTCGGCTTCGTCGACGGTCGCGTCGAGCCGATCGAGGACCGCTGGGAGCGCATGGTCACCGGCACGCCCTGGGTCGCGTCCTGCACCGTGACGGTCGACTCCGACGACGTCGAGACCTGCTCGGGACCGGAGGCCGGCGACGCCCTCTCCTACGCCGCGTTCGGCGACCACGGCGTGCGCGAGTTCTTCACGCACGTGCGCTTCCACAAGCACGACGACGACCGCCGGATCACGGTGCACCTTCTGGTCGAGCTCTACGCGCGCTCGCTCGAGGAGGCCACCGAGGTGCTCGAGGGCGCCGCCCGCGGCGCGCTGCAGGTGACCTCGCTGGCCGAGGAGTCACGGCCGCCGGCGTCGACCGGCGGACGCCACTGATCCACGAGTGATCCTCAACGATGCGCGCGGGGCCGCCAGGCCCACGCGCGCCCCTCAAGAACCGAGCCGCTCCGCGAGCGCGTCCAGCTGCCGCAGCAGTTCGGCGGGCAGCTGGTCACCGAAGGTCTCGAGGTGCTCGCGGATCGAGGGGAGCTCGGCACGCCACTCGTCGGGATGGACGTGCAGAAGCGCGTCGAGGTCCTCGTCGCCGAGCTCGAGGCCGTCGAGGTGCATCGAGGCGGGCGCCGGGACGCGGCCGATCGGCGTGTCGAGCGCGGCGGCCTGACCGTCGCAGCGGCGGAAGACCCACTCCAGCACGCGGCTGTTCTCGCCGAACCCGGGCCACAGGAAGCTGCCGTCGGCGTGGCGGCGGAACCAGTTGACGTAGAAGATGCGCGGAAGCTTCGCGGCGTCGTGCTCGCGTCCGAGCTTCAGCCAGTAGGCGAAGTAGTCGCCCATGTTGTAGCCGCAGAACGGGAGCATCGCGAACGGGTCGCGGCGCAGCTTGCCGACCGCGCCGGCGGCCGCCGCGGTCGTCTCCGACGCCATCGTCGCGCCGAGGAAGACGCCGTGCTCCCAGTCGAACGCCTCGTGGACGAGCGGCACCACGCTCGAGCGGCGGCCACCGAAGAGGAAGGCGTCGATCGGGACGCCGGCGGGGTCCTCCCACTCCGGCGCCATCGCCGGGTCCTGGGCGGCCGGCACGCAGAAGCGCGCGTTGGGGTGAGCCGCGTGCGTGCCCGACTGCGGCGTCCAGTCGCCGCCGCGCCAGTCGATCAGGTGCTCCGGCGCCGTCCTGGTCATGCCCTCCCACCAGACATCGCCGTCGTCGGTGGAGGCGCAGTTGGTGAACACGGTGCCCGAGGCGATCATCGCGATCGCGTTTGCGTTGGTGAGCTCGCTGGTGCCGGGCGCGACACCGAAGAAACCCGCCTCGGGGTTGATCGCGTAGAGGCGCCCGTCGGCGCCGAACTGCATCCACGCGATGTCGTCGCCGATCGTCTCGACCGTCCAGCCCGGGATCGTCGAGATCAGCATCGCCAGGTTCGTCTTGCCGCAGGCCGACGGGAAAGCGCCGGCGATGTATTTCACACTTCCCTCGGGCGAGGTCAGCTTGAGGATCAGCATGTGCTCGGCGAGCCAGCCCTCCTCGCGCGCCATCGCCGAGGCGATCCGCAACGCGAAGCACTTCTTCCCGAGCAGCGCGTTGCCGCCGTAGCCGGAGCCGTAGGACCAGATCTCGCGCGTCTCGGGGAAGTGCACGATGAACTTGTTCTCGGCGTTGCAGGGCCACGCCACGTCGGCCTGGCCGTCGGCGAGCGGAGCGCCGACCGAATGCAGGCAGGGAACGAACGGGCCGTCCTCGCCGATCACCGCGAGCGCGCCGTTCCCGGCGCGGGTCATGATCGCCATGCTCGCCGCGACGTAGGGCGAGTCGGTGATCTCGACGCCGACGTGAGCGATCGGCGACCCCAGCGGCCCCATCGAGAACGGCACGACGTACATCACCCGGCCGCGCATGCAGCCGGCGAACAGGCCGCGCAGCATCTCGCGCATCTCGACCGGATCACGCCAGTTGTTGGTCGGCCCCGCGTCCACCTCGCGCTCGCAGCAGATGAAGGTGCGATCCTCGACGCGCGCGACGTCGGCCGGATCGGAGCGCGCGAGGTAGGAGCCGGGACGGCGCCCCGGGTCCAGCGGCTCGAAGGTGCCGGCCTCGACACAGGTTTCGCACAGCTGCTCGAAGGCCTCAGCGGAGCCGTCGAACCAGCGCACCGCGTCCGGCTGGGTCAGCGCCGCGACCGCATCGACCCACGCGAGCAGCTTGGCGTGCTTCGTCGCCGGCCCAGACTCGATCACGGTGCGACCCCGCTGCGCGTGTCGTGATCTGGCTCGAGACGATTCATCCAAGTAAGTAAAAAGCGCCCCAAGGAGCGCAAGCGGTGACGCGGCTGGCGACGACGACGTTTGGGAGCAGAGAGGATACCGGCAGATCGCCCGCCGCGTGACGATCGGTGAGCCATAGGATGGCGGCGTGCGCCGCCGCGAGCCCGTGATCGCCCCCGCCCTCTGCGCCAGGCAGTAGCCGGGTGCAGCGCATCGACCTGCAGTCGCACTCGCGTCACTCCGACGGCGAGCTGCCCGTCGCCGAGCTCGTCGCCGCGGCGGCGGCGGCCGGGGTCGAGTTGCTCGCGCTCAGCGATCACGACACCGTCGACGGCGTCGACGAGGCGCTTGTGGCCGCTGCCGCGCACGGGATCGGCCTGCTCACGGCGACCGAGATCTCCGCGGTGGACGGCGGCTACGAGGACCTCCACATCCTCGGCTACGGGATCGACCACCACGACGACGAGCTGCTGGAGCGCCTGCGCGGGGCGCGCGAGGACCGTGAGGCGCGCGCCGATCGGATGGCGGGCCTGCTCGCCGAGGCCGGCTACCTCGTCGACGACGCGCCGCTTGCGGCGCGGCGCGCCGCCGGCAAGCCGGTCGGGCGTCCGCATCTCGCCGGCGCGGTTCTCGGCCACCCCGGCAACGCTGAGAAACTCGCCCGCGAGGGGCACGCGGACGTGACCTCGTTCATCCGCGCGTACCTGATCCCGGGCATGCCCGCCTACGCCGGCCGCACTCGCCCGACGGTGCCGGAGGCGATCGGCTGGATCCACGACGCCGGCGGGCTCGCGTTCTGGGCCCACCCGTTCTGGGACATCGCCGCCGACGAGGACGTGTTGGCGGCGCTCGACCGCTACCGCGCAGCTGGACTCGACGGCGTCGAATGCTTCTACGTCACCCACGACGAGCGCCAGACCGCGCTGCTCGCCGGGCGTGCGCAGGAGCTGGGCCTGTTGCGCAGCGCCTCGTCGGACTACCACGGCCCCGGACATCGGCTGTTCAGCCGCTTCCTCGCCTACGAGCTCCACGGCGGAAGCCCGGCGCTCGGGACGCTGATCGCCGGGGACTGAGCCGAGTTCGAAGCGCAGCCAGGAGCGTCACAGGACGCCCGCCAACCGTGTTGCTAACGTGCCGCTAACACAAACACAACATTTCTGGTCCGGTCGCTTGCGGCGCCTCATGCGCCGATCCAGCCCACCACGGTCAGGTCCGCGGGCGGCTGATCGGGCCCACCGGCAGGGTTGATTCGGCATGGCCGCAGCACGACGACAGGCGAGAGAACGAGCGATGCCGGTGATTCGCAGGACATCGAAGGTCGGTGAGAGCGCGCGGCGCGGCGGCGCCTTCGCCTGCGCGGCGGCGCTGGCTGCGCTGCTCGTCGCGGGCTGCGGCGGCTCGGGCGGCGCGCACGGCTCGGCGGCGGCCTCGAGCGGCTCGGCTCCGGCGTGCCTGCCGGCCACGCTCGACCCCAGCGCCCGCCTCGCGGGGACGGCGGTCGACGTCTCCCCCGCGCCGGGCACCGTGACGGCGAACCCGCACACCCAGATCAGCTTCCTGGGGGTGGCGGCCGCACAGATCCACGTGGTCTCGGTGGTGGGGGCGCGGAGCGGCCGTCACGCCGGCAGCCTTCGCAGCTACTCGCAGGGTGACGGCGCGAGCTTCGTGCCCGACTCACCGTTCGCGCCGGGCGAGCAGGTCGCCGTGCACGCGTCGATCGGCTCCGGCGCGAGCGGCAAGCCGGTCGCCTTCGCCTTCCGCGTGGACACGCCGAATTCGACCGCGGGCGTCGGTGAGTATGCGAACCCGCCGGCCTCGCCGGCCGACTACCAGAGCTTCGACACGCTGCCGGGCGTGCAGGCCCCGATCCTGACCGTGACCGTGGCGGACCGCGACCCCGCAGCGGGCGACATCTTCCTGACCAACGGACCCGGTCCAGGGAGCTACGGGCCGCTCATCTACACGCCGCAGGGCCGGCTCGTCTGGTTCGCGCAGCTCTCTGGCGGCCTGACCGCCGACGACCTGAACGTCCAGAGCTACGAGGGTCACAGCGACCTGACGTTCTGGCGGGGCCGGGTGCTCTCGCTTGGCTTCGGCCAGGGCGAGGACGTGGTGATGAACTCCCGCTACGAGGTCGTCGCGACGGTCACCGGCGGGAACGGGCTGCAGGCCGACCTGCACGAGTTCCAGCTTGCGCCGCACGATGTGGCCTACATCACCGCGTACAACACGATCCGCTGCGACCTGCGCTCGGCGGGCGGGGCGCGCGACGGGGTGATAACCGACAGCGCCGTGCAGGAGATCGACATGAAGACCGGCCTGGTGCGCTGGGAGTGGCACAGCCTCGATCACGTCGGCGTCAACGAGGCTCAGACCTCACCCCCGCAGGGCTTCCCATGGGACTGGTTCCATCTCAATTCGATCGATCCCGAGCCGGATGGCGACATCCTGATCTCCGCGCGCAACACATGGGCGGCCTACCAGATCCAGGGCGGCACCGGCAAGATCCTCTGGCGCCTCGGCGGGCTGGCTAGCTCGTTCAAGATGGGACCGGGCACGGGCACCAGGTGGCAGCACGACGCGCGCATGCTCGCCGACGGCGAGGTGACGCTGTTCGACGACGGCGAGCCGGGCGAGCCCCAATCGCGCGCGGTGACGATCGCGCTCAACCTCGCGGCCCACACCGCCCGCCTGGTCTCCGAGCTCACCCACCCGAGCCCGCCGCTGCTCGCGGCAAGCCAGGGCAACATGCAGACACTCGCCGACGGCAACACGCTGGTCGGCTGGGGCGGGGTCCCCGAGATCAGCGAGTACGCCCGGAACGGCTCGCTGCTGTTCGACGCGCACCTGCCCTACGACCTGATCTTCTATCGGGGCTTCCGTCACCCCTGGAGCGCCCAGCCGCAGAGCCCGCCGACGGCGACCGCCAACCTCAACAACACCGGCGCAGAGACGATCGTGCACATGAGCTGGAACGGCGCGACCGACGTCGCCGGCTGGCGGGTGCTCGCAGGCAGCCGAGCCGGAACGCTCCAGCCGCAGGTGACGATCACCTCGAGCGGCTTCGAGAGCTCGACGATCCTGCCGCGGACCTTCCGGGGTTACAGGCCCGCGAGCCCCGGCTACGTCGCGGTGCAGGCGCTCGGAGCCGCCGGCCAGGTGCTCGGGACCTCCAGCGCCGTCCCGGTGAGGCGTTACGCCGCGCTCTTCCCAGCCACGCGGCGGCCAGGTTGAGGCGATGATCAGTAGCCCGGCTTCTTGGCCTTCGGCTTGGTGGGCGTGCTCGACGTGCTCTTGCTGCTCTGAGAGCTGCTCGGCGTCTTGCCGCCGCCGCATCCCGCCACCGCCACAGCGACCGCAGCGGCGACCGCCGTCGCAGCCAGCAGCCTTCGCCGGGCGGTCATTGGCGTTCGATTCATGGGTCGGGCTCCTGTGGTCGCGGGACGACTTCCGTCCTCACACTACCAGGCGTCCACGGCGGAAATCGTGCTCCGGGCGGCGCTCGCGACCGGGTAACCCGGCCGGCCGCAGGACCCGGTTCGCGGCGCAATGCCGGGGTGCGCGGACGCTACGCTGCTGCGCTGGGCGCCGCCGTCAGGCGAGCGGAGGAATCGGCGAATTGGAAACGGCAACGCAACCGATGATCGGCAGAACGTGAGCGTCGAGGCGCCGGCGAGCGCGGATCGCGCGCAGCCGGGCTCTGACCGGCGCACGCTCGGCTCCCACGACGGATGGCTGCTGGCGCTCTGCTGCATCGCGCAGTTCATGGTCATCCTCGACCTGAGCATCGTCAACGTGGCGCTGCCGTCGATCCAGCTGAGCCTCGGCTTCTCCTCGCCCGAGCTGCAATGGGTCGTCAACGCGTACGCGATCACCTTCGCGGGCTTCCTGCTGCTGGGCGGACGGGCGGCCGATCATCTCGGGCAGCGCCGGATGCTGGTCATCGCGCTGCTGCTGTTCGGGCTCGCCTCGCTGGCGGGCGGCGTCGCACCAGACCGCGATCTGCTGATCGGCGCCCGGGCGGCGCAGGGACTCGCCGGCGCGCTGATGGCGGCGTCGTCGCTGGCGATCATCACCTCCTCGTTTCCGCCCGGCCCCAGGCTTCACCGCGCGATCGGCACCTGGGCGGCGATGAACGGGCTCGGCGGCGCCGCCGGCGTTCTGCTCGGGGGCGTCATCACCCAGGAGCTCACCTGGCGCTGGATCCTGCTGATCAATCCGCCGATCGCGGTCGCCGCCGCGGTGGGCGCGTATTTCGTCGTGCACGAGCGTCGCCGGGCGCAGGACGGCGCGAGCTTCGACATCGCCGGCGCGCTGACGCTGACGGTCGGCCAGATGGTGCTCGTTTACGGCGTCGTGGAGGCCGGGCTCGACGGCTGGGGAGCCGCCGGCGCGCTCGGCCCGATCTTCATCGGCGCGGCGCTGCTCGTTGCGTTCGGCGTGATCGAGACGCGCCTGGCCTCAGCCCCCCTGGTCCCCTTCAAGGAGCTCACCAAGCCGCTCCAGATCGCCAACAACATCGTGCTGCTGTTCAGTGCGTCGCTGTTCCCGATGTGGTTCGTCAGTTCGCTGTACCTGCAGCAGGTGCTGGGCCTCTCGCCGCTCCACACGGGCCTGATCTTCCTGCCGATGACGCTGATGATCATGCTCGTCGCCTCGCGCGCCGGCAAGCTGGTCAGTCACTTCGGCGTGCGCGCCGTGCTCGGCGGCGGGCTGGTGATGCTGACGACCGGCATGCTGCTGCTCGCGAGGATCGCCTCCAGCGGCAGCGGCGTCGTGTACGTGATGATCCCAGGCCTCATCACGGCGGCGGGGATCGCCATGTCGATCGTGCCCTCGACGATCGCGGCCACCCAGGGCTCCAAGGAGGGGCAGGCGGGGCTCGCATCCGGCCTCGTCAACACCTCGCGCCAGATCGGCGGCGGGCTCGGGCTCGCGATCCTGATCACGCTCGCGACGCAGCGCAGCAGCCACCTGATCGGCACGGGCGTCGAGGTGCCGCAGGCGCTGACCCAGGGATTCCGGCTGGCCTACCTGATCGGTGCGGGTCTGGCAGCGGCGGCCGCGCTGGTCACCTTCGTCGCGGTGCCGAAGGCCGCCGCCTCGATCGGACCGGCGCCGCGGCGGTTCGCCGCCGTCATCGGTGTCGTGGTGGCCGGCTTCGTCGCGGTCGATCTCGCCTTCGGCAACTCGGTTGCCGCGCCGATCGGCGCCTACACGACGGCCGGGGGGTCCTACAGCTTCGTGACCGCGCCGTCTCTGCATCCGCCGCAGATCACTGCCGACCGCACAACCGCGAGCGCGAAACTCGCACCGGGCTACATCTTCATCACCAGCTTCTACGACGTGAACTACCCGCCGATGGTCGGCCAGAGCGGCCCGCTGATCCTCGACAACAGCCTGCAGCCGGTTTGGTTCCACCCCGTGCCGGTCAGGCTCGTCGCCTCGAACCTCAGCCTGCAGACCTTCGACGGCCACCCGGCGCTCGCGTGGTGGCAGGGCGTCGTGACGAACACCGGCGCGACCGAGAGCGGCGAGGACGTCGTCGTCAACCAGCACTACCAGACGGTCGCGACCGTGCGCGGCCGCGACGGTTGGAAGCTCACCCTGCACGAGATCGCGATCAGCGGCGACGACGTCTGGGTGACCGCCAACAAGGACATCCCGATGAACCTCTCCCACTGGGGCGGCGCCTACAACGGCGCGCTCGAGGACTCGGCGGTGCAGGAGTACAACCTCAAGACCGGCAAGCTCATCTACAACTGGGACGCGCGCGATCACATCCCGCTGAGCGAGTCCTGGGCCACGCTGCCGACCAACGGATTCCCGTGGGACGCCTACCACGTCAACTCGGTCGAGCTGGTGGGCGACGGGACGTTCCTCGTCTCGATGCGCGACACCTGGGCGGTCTACCTGGTCAACATCGCCACCGGCCACATCGAGTGGACGCTCGGCGGCAAGCACTCGAGCTTCAGCTTCGCGCCGGGTGCGCAGTTCGAGTGGCAGCACGACGCCGTGCTGCATCCGGGTGGGCTCCTCACCGTCTTCGACGATCACTGCTGCCAGCTGACCGGCGGCGGCACCTACGTCCCGGCGACCGCGCCCTCTCGCGCGCTCGAGCTGCACCTCGACCAGCGGACGCATACGGCGACTCTCGTCGCGCAGTACGGTGGGAACCGGCGGTTCAACTCCGAGTACATGGGCGACACGCAGCCGCTGGCGAACGGGAATTCGTTCGTCGGCTGGGGCTCGGAGCCCTACTTCTCGGAGTACAGCCGATCGGGGAAGCTGCTGCTCGACGCCTTCTTCCCGGGGTCCGATCTCAGCTACCGGGCCATGGTGCAGCCGTGGGTCGGGCTGCCGCTCTACCCGCCTGCCGGCGCCGCCCGGCGAGCCGCCGGCAGGACGACCGTCTACGCGAGCTGGAACGGAGCCACCCAGGTCGCAGCGTGGCGGGTGCTGGCGGGGTCGGGCCCCGGTGAGCTGAGTGTGGCGGTGGCCCGCACGGCGAAGTCGGGGTTCGAGACCGCGATACCGCTGCGAGCGAGCTCCCAGAGCAGCTTCGAGGTCGAGGCGCTGAGCGCCGGCGGCCGCGTGATCGGCACTTCGAAGCCGTTTGGAGTGGCGCACGACTGAGCGCGGCCAGGGCGGTCCGCGCGCTGGGACGGGATGGGCCGTGCGCGCGCCGGGGAGCGGAGGCGCGGCGGTGGCCCGACCGCGCGGACGGGGGTCGCGCGCCGGCCGAGTTGGCCGGCACGGGGGCGGTTGGACGTGCCGCGGGCCAGCCCCGGCGGGCCGGGACGAAACCACCCGGCATCCCTACACGTTGTTTAATAGACTCTTAACGAGACGCAACATAATTTCATCGTCTCCGCAACCTGCAAGGATCAGCGGTGTCGCTATGACCATGAGCCCCGTTCGCACGCCGCTCGCGCAGCCCGCGCGGCGCAGCCAAGCCCCCCGCGCCGCGCACTCGGCCAATGTCGTGCGGCTGCGGCCGCGCTCGCACCCGGATCTGCGGCCCTCGCATCTTCGTGCGCTTGAGTCTGAGGCGGTGCATGTGTTGCGGGAGGTGGCGGCGGGGTTTGAGCGGCCGGTGTTGTTGTTTTCGGGGGGTAAGGATTCGATTGTGTTGTTGCGGTTGGCGGAGAAGGCGTTTCGTCCGGCGCGGTTTCCGTTTCCGCTGTTGCATGTCGATACGGGCCACAATTTTCCGGAGGCGATCGAGTTTCGCGATCGCCGCGTTGCGCAGCTGGGGGAGCGGCTGATCGTCGCGGCGGTGCAGGACTCGATCGATGCGGGCCGGGTGGTCGAGGAGACCGGGCCGCGCGCGTCGCGCAACCGGCTGCAGACCACGACCCTGCTGGACGCGATCGCCACGGCACGCTTCGATGCCGCGATCGGCGGCGCACGCCGCGATGAGGAGCGCTCACGCGCGAAAGAGCGCGTATTCAGCTTCCGCGACGACTTCGGCCACTGGGACCCCAAACACCAGCGCCCCGAACTGTGGAACCTCTACAACACCCGCATCCGCCCCGGCGAACACGTCCGCGTGTTCCCACTCTCAAACTGGACCGAACTCGACGTCTGGGAATACATCCAAGACGAAGCACTCGAAGTCCCCTCGATCTACTTCTCCCACACCCGCCAAACCTTCACCCGCGACGGCATGCTCTACGCCTACCGCGAAGGCCAAGAACTCCTACCCGGCGAAACACCCCGCAACGAAACCGTCCGCTACCGCACCGTCGGCGACATGAGCTGCACCGGCGGCGTACGCTCCACCGCCACCACAATCCCCCAAATCGTCCAAGAAATCGCCGCCACCCGCATCACCGAACGCGGCGAAACACGCGCCGACGACAAAACCTCAGAAGCCGCCATGGAAGACCGCAAAAAAGCCGGATACTTCTAAACATGCAACAAACCCGGCTTCGCGGCGGCACGAGGACCCGAACCACCCCCGCGAGCAACGTCAGCTGGCATGAGGGCACCGTCGACCGCCTCGCCCGCTGGCACCGCCTGAACCAGCGTGGCGCGACGATCTGGCTGACCGGCCTGTCCGGCTCCGGCAAGTCCACCGTCGCCTCCGCGGTCGAGGAGCAGCTGATCGACGCCGGCCGCTGGGCCTACCGCCTGGACGGCGACAACCTGCGCCACGGCGTCTGCAGCGATCTCGGCTTCACGCGCGACGACCGGGCCGAGAACGCCCGCCGGGTCGCGGAGCTGGCGCTGCTGTTCGCGGACGCCGGCTGCGTCGCGCTGGTCTGCCTCGTCTCCCCCTACGCGGTGGATCGCGCGCACGCCCGCGAGGTGCACGAGCAGGCCGGACTGGACTTCGTCGAGGTGTTCGTCAACACGAGCCTGCAGGAGTGTGCGCGGCGCGACGTCAAGGGCCTCTACGCGAAGGCCCGCGGCGGCGCGCTCGCCAACCTCACCGGCGTCGGCGCCCCCTACGAGGCTCCGATCAACCCCGATGTCGAGCTGACCGAGGATCTCGACGTCGGCGCCGCAGCTGCGCGCGTGCTCGCCGCGCTGACGCCCGTCACGGGCTGAGACGCGCCCAGGGGGCGCCGCCCGCGCCCGTCAGTGCTGCTTTGCTCGCCGCAGCCGCGAGCGCTCCTCCTGCATGTCAACGACCCGCTCGATCAGCTTGAGGATCGGCGGCACGCCTGTCGCCTTCGCCTGCCCGTAGTGAAACGCCTCGCGCCAGTCGGCCACGCGCGCACCTTCGGAGACCATCACGTTGAAGAACGCACGCGGCATCTCGATCGTCACGCGAGCGTCGGTGGCGACCTCCTTGGTGATCTTGCGCGCCGGGAGCTCGACGCGGAACTGCTGCACGTCGCCGCGCCCGCGCAGCACGACCGCGAACACGAGCTTCAGCGGCGCGAGCGCCGGGACCTCCTCGATTACGGTCTCCAGCGCCTGAGCGATCTGGGCCTTGGCGTCTGTGGTCGCGCTCACGTCTGGAGTTTACGCACGGGCCGCGACTAGACCGCGACGATCGCGTCGATCTCGACGGCCGCGCCGCGCGGCAGCGCCGCCACCCCCACGGTCGCGCGCGCCGGCGGATCGGCCGGGAAGAACTCCTCGCAGGCCGCGTTGACCTCCCCGAATGCGCCGAGGTCGACCATGTAGATCGTGATCCGCACGGCTCGCGAGAGGGTCGTGCCGGCCGCCCGCGCGACGGCCTCGAGGTTCTCCAGGCAGCGACGGGCCTGCGCCGACACGCTGCCCTCGACGAGCTCGCCACTGGCCGGGTCAAGCGGTATCTGGCCCGAGCAGAACAGCAGCTCGCCGCAGCGCACGGCGTGGCTGTAGGGGCCGATCGCGGCCGGGGCGTCGGCGGCGTGCACGATCTCGCGCTCGGCGCTCATCCGCTCACACGATATCCCGTCGGCGCTCCCGCCAGTGCTCCGGCGCGGTCGCCACGCGTCCTGCCGGGCCGGTGGCCTCCTCGACCTCGCCGGCGCCTGCAAGCCCGCGGGACTGCTACGGCGATCTTGTAAGGTCCAAGTGATGCGCCGCTCGGGCACCGTGCTGGCATTCTTGACCGCGGTCGCCCTGATCGGACTGCTTGCTGCGACCGCGACGGCGCAGGCGGCCACGAGCTCGGTCGCGTTCACGACCTGCGCCGACGCCCCCACTTTCGGCTGCGCGCACGTCAACGTGCCGCTCGATCCGACCGGCGCGATCCCGGGCACGATCTCGCTCGCCGTGCGTCGGCAGCTCTCGGCCACGGGCGCCGCGACCACCGCCGTCGTGGCGCTCGCGGGCGGACCCGGCCAGGCGGCGCTGCCGTTCGCCGCCGACGCCTCCCAGATCCTGTCCGCGGCGCTCAAGAGCGACGACCTGGTCGTCTTCGACCAGCGCGGCACGGGGTTCTCTGGTCCGCTGAAATGCTCGGCCCTCAGCTCGCTCACCGCGCCGGTGAGTGAGGTGATCCCGGACTGTGCGATGCAGATCGGCGCGGCCCGCGGGCTCTACACGACCGACGACACCGTCGCCGACATCGAGGCGCTCCGCGTCGCCCTCGGGTACACGAAGCTGATCCTCTACGGAACGTCCTACGGCACCAAGGTGGCCCTCCGTTACGCGGCCGAATACCCGAACAACGTCGCCGGGCTGATCCTCGATTCGACGGTCACTCCCAACGGTCCCGACGTCTTCGATCAGTCCAGCTACCAGGCGGTGCCGCGCATCATCGACCAGATCTGCGCGGCGAACGCCTGCCCGGGAATCCCCGACCCCAACGCCGACCTGCGGGCGGTCCTTGCCCGGCTCGGTCGCGGCCCGTTGCGCGCAACGTACATCGAGAGCGACGGCAAGGCCGTCAAGGTGCCGATCACCGCCGGCGAGGTCGCGTCGGTCCTGCTCGCCGGCGACGAGGACCCGGCGCTGCGAGCCGATTTCCCGGCCGCGATCGCCTCCGCCGCGGCCGGCCACTATGCGCTGCTCGCGATCCTGGTCGCGCACGCCGTCTACGGGGAGCTGCCCAACTCCACGGTCGACAACCCGCTGTATTTCGACACCGAGTGCGAGGAGCTGCCGTTCCCGTGGACGCGCACCGACACGCCCGCGCAGCGCGCGGCCGAGGCGGTCGCGTTCGCGAAGGCGCTGCCGGCCGGCACGTTCGGCCCGTTCAGCTACCTGACCGCCTACGAGCAGAGCACGGCCGCCGACTGCGCCTACTGGCCGTTCGCCAGCTCGGCCCCGGAGACGCTGGTCACGACGCTGCCGAACGTCCCAACGCTGATCATCAGCGGCGCCGACGACCTGCGCACGCCGACCTCGAACGCCAGCGCCGTTGCCGCGCTGATCCCCGACGCCACCGTCGTCGTGGTGCCGCAGACCGGACACTCGGTGCTCACCACCGAGTTCGGTTCCTGCGCGAAGGACGCCGTCGACGCGTTCTTCGACGGCACGACGATCGATACGACCTGCGCCCCGCGGGCGGTGCCCAACTACCTGGAGCCGGCCCCGCTCGCCCCTACCGCCCTCGCGAACCTGCGCCCGCTCGGCGGCGCCGGCAACCCCGGGCGTACGGCGCGCGCCTTCGAGCTGTCGCTCGCGTGGAGCTCGCGCGAGCTCTCCGAGAGCCTGTTCGAGACGCTGATCGGCAGCTACAACCCGGACTACGGCCACGGGCTGGGCGGCCTGCACGGCGGCTACGCGAAGCTGAGCACGAACGCCACGACGCAGAAGACGACCGTCACCTTCCACCACTTCTCCTACGTTCCCGGAGTCACGCTGACCGGCAGGATCAGCGACGGCGTCGGCACGCTGACGGTCGGCGGCAGACGCGCGGCGGCCGGCACGCTCGTCGCCACCAGCTTCAACGACTTCCACGGCCGGCTGGGCGGCGTGGCCGTTCACTTCAAGATCTCGAGCTCCAAGCTCTCGGCGCTGAGCGCCTCGGCCGCACGCTGAGAGGCGGCGCGCGGTGGCCAACGCGCTCGCGCAGGAAACCTCGCCGTATCTGCGCGCCCACGCGCACAACCCGGTCGACTGGCTGCCGTGGGGCGAGCCGGCGTTCGCGCGCGCCCGCGCGCTGGACCGCCCGCTGCTCGTGTCGATCGGCTACGCCGCCTGCCACTGGTGTCACGTGATGGAGCGCGAGTCCTTTGAGGACGCGGCGACGGCGGCGCTGCTGAACGAGCACTTCGTGGCGATCAAGGTGGACCGCGAGGAGCGCCCCGACGTCGACGGCGTCTACATGGAGGCCGTGACGGCGATGACCGGTCACGGCGGCTGGCCGCTGAACGTGTTCCTGACCCCCGAGCAGGAGCCCTTCTTCGGCGGCACATACTGGCCGCCCACGCCGCGGGCGGGGATGGCCAGCTTCACCCAGGTGCTGGAGGCGGTGGCGGCGCTCTGGCGCGAGCGCCGAGAGGAGGCCTCACAGGCGGGCGCGCAGCTGGCCGCGCGACTCGGCGGCGCGGCGCTGCTCGAAGCTTCGGAGGCACCGATCGAGCGGTCCGCCCTCGATTCGGCGCTGAGCGGCCTGCGACGTACCTACGACGGGAGCAACGGCGGCTTCGGCGGCGCCCCAAAGTTCCCGCCGCACTGTGCGCTGGAGCTCCTCGCGGCGCTCGGCGAGCGCGAGATGTCGATCGCCACGCTGCGGGCGATGGCGCTGGGCGGCATATGCGACCAGGTCGGCGGCGGCTTCTCGCGCTACGCCGTCGATGCGACCTGGACCGTCCCCCATTTCGAGAAGATGCTCTACGACAACGCCCTGCTCGCGCGCGCCTACCTGCGCGGCTGGCAGGACACGCGTGAGCCCCTGTTCGAGCGCACCTGCCGCGAGACGCTCGAGTTCTGCCTGCGCGAGCTGCGGGCCGCCGACGGCGGCTTCCACTGCTCGCTCGACGCGGACTCCGAGGGTGTCGAGGGCCGCTTCTACGTCTGGACGCTCGAGGAGCTGCGGCGCGAGCTCGGCGCGCTCGCGCCGGCGGCGATCGCCTACTTCGGCGTGAACGAGCGGGGGAACTTCGAGGGCGCGAACGTGCTCGAGGCGCGCGGCCCGGAGCCGACGGAGCGCGCGCGGATACGGGAGCTGCTGCTCGCCGCACGCGCGCGTCGCGTGCGCCCGGCGCTCGACGACAAGCGCCTCAGCGGTTGGAATGCTTTGATGACCGGCGCGCTCGCGGACGCCGGCGCGGTGCTCGGCGAGGAGCGCTACCTGCGGGAGGCGATCGCCGCCGCCGAGTTCGTGTGGGAGCGCATGCGCGACGGCGACGGACGCCTGCAGCGGACCTTCAACCACGGCGCCGCGCGCGTGCCCGCCTTCCTCGAGGACCACGCCTTCATGCTCGAGGCGCTGCTGTCGCTGTATGAGGCGAGCTTCGACGAGCGCTTCTACCGCTGGGCGCGGACGCTCGCCGACGAGTTGCTGGCGCGCTTCGCCGACCCGGTGCGGGGCGGCTTCTTCGTCACCGCGGACGACGGTGAGCGCCTGATCGCGCGCCGCAAGGATCTCGAGGATCACCCGATACCGTCGGGATCCTCGAGCGCTGCGCTCGGGCTGCTGCGACTCGCGGCGCTGAGCGGCGAGCGGGCCTACGAGGAGGCGGCGCTCGGTGCGATCCGCCTCGCGCTGGAGATCGCGCCGCGTTTCCCCGCCGCCTTCGGTCACCTGCTGTGCGCGGTTGACTTCCACACCGCGGCGGTGCGCGAGGTCGCGCTGGTGGGTCCCAACCTCGCGGCGCTGCTCGAGGTCGTGCACGAGCGCCACCGCCCGCACATCGTCCTGGCTGCTGCCGCTGACACGGCCGCCACGGAGGTCCCGCTGCTGCAGCGACGCCCGGCGCTCGACGGGCGCGCGACGGCCTATGTGTGCGAGGGCTTCGCCTGCCAGGCGCCGGTCAGCGACCCTGACGCGCTGCGGGCGCTGCTCAGCTGAGCGCCGCGAGATCCTCGGCGCTCAGCACGATCTCGGCGGCGGCGACGTTCTCCTCGAGGTGCGCGATCTGCGAGGTGCCGGGGATCGGCAGCATCACCGGCGAGACTGCGAGCAGCCAGGCGAGGGCGATCTGGCCGCTGCTGGCGCCGTGCGAGCTCGCGAGCTCCTCCAGCGCGCCGCCGCCGACGGTCGCCTGCCCGGCCGCTAGCGGGAACCACGGGATGAAGGCGATCGAGCGCTGGGTGCAGGCGTCGAGCACGGCGTCGCTCCCGCGATCCAGCGCGCTGTAGCGGTTCTGCACAGAGACGATCTCGGTCATCGCGAGCGCCCGCTCAAGCTGCTCGAGCGACACGTTGGAGAGCCCGATGTGGCGGATCTTCCCGGCCTGCTGAGCTTCGACGAGGGCGCCGAGCGACTCCTCGAACGGCACGCTGGGATCGGGGCGGTGCAGCTGGTAGAGATCGATCCGCTCGCGGCGAAGGCGCCTCAGACTGCCCTCGAGCGCGGCCCGCAGGTGCTCCGGGCGCCCGTCGGCGTTCCACACGCCGGGGCCGCTGCGCGTCAGTCCTCCCTTGGTCGCGACGACGAGTCCGTCGTAGGGCGAGAGCGCCTCCGCGATCAGCTCCTCGCTGACGTTCGGGCCGTACGCGTCGGCGGTGTCGATGAAGTCGACGCCGAGCTCGACGGCGCGGCGCAGGAGAGCCACGGCGCCCTGCGGATCCGGCGGCGGACCCCAGACCCCGGGCCCGGTGATGCGCATCGCGCCGAATCCGAGCCGGTCGACCTCAAGTTCGCCGATCCTGATCCTGCCGGCTGCGCTCATCGCCGCACGCTCACAGGATCGGCAGGTAGCGGTCGAGCTCCCAGCGCGTGACCTGCATGCGGTACTCCTCCCATTCGCGCCGCTTGATCTCGACGTAGCGGTTGAAGGTGTGCTCGCCGAGCGTCCTCAGCGCGATCTCGGAGCCGGCCGTCAGCTCGATCGCGTCGCCGAGCGTCTCGGGCAGCTGCTCGATTCCAAGCCGGCGGCGCTCCTCCGGCGAGAGGTGGTAGAGGTTCTTCTCCATCGGCTCCGGCAGCTCGTACCCCTTCTCGACGCCTTCAAGCCCCGCCTGCAGCAGCGCGGCGAAGGTCAGGTAGGGGTTGCAGGCCGGATCGGGACAGCGCAGCTCCATCCGCGTGGCCTCCTCGGAGCCCGGGTGATAGAGCGGGACCCGCACGAGCGCCGAGCGATTGCGCCTGGACCAGGCGACATAGACGGGGGCCTCGTAACCGGGCACGAGCCGCTTGTAGGAATTGACCCACTGGGCGAAGATCGAGCAGATCTCGCGAGCGTGCCGCAACTGCCCGGCGATGAACGCCTTGCCGACCGGCGAGAGATGGTGGTGGTCGTCGGGATCGAAGAACGCGTTGCGCCCGCCCGAGAACAGCGACTGGTGCGTGTGCATCCCGGAGCCGTTCTCGCCGAACATCGGCTTGGGCATGAAGGTGGCGTGCCAGCCGTACTTCAGCGCCACCTCCTTGACGGTGATCCGGTATGTCATGACGTCGTCAGCCATCTTCAGCGCGTCCGCGTAGCGGATGTCGATCTCGTGCTGGGAGGGCCCGACCTCGTGATGGCTGTACTCGACGTGGATCCCGAGCGCCTCGAGCGCGATCGATGTCTCGCGCCGCACGTCCGATCCGGCGTCGAGCGTCGTCAGGTCGAAGTAGCCGCCGCTGTCGAGCGGCTCGGTCCCGGAACTGTCACGGAAGAGGAAGTACTCGAGCTCGGGCCCGACGTTGAAGGTGTCGAAGCCCATTTCTGAGGCGCGCCTTACGGCGCGACGGAGGATGTGGCGCGGGTCGCCCTCGTATGGTGTTCGCTCGGGCGTCAGCACGTCGCAGAACATGCGCGCGACCCCCTGCTCCTCGGGGCGCCACGGAAGAACGGCGAACGTGGCGGGGTCGGGCATCGCGATCATGTCCGACTCCTCGACGGCGTTGAAGCCGGTGATCGAGGAGCCGTCGAAGCCCATGCCGGCCTCCAATGCGCCGTCGAGCTCGGCTGCGTTGATCGAGAACGACTTCAGCTGGCCGATCACGTCGGTGAACCACAGTCGGATGAAGCGGATCTCGCGGTCGGCGACGATCGCCTTGACGTCCTGCGCTGTGATCGGGTCGGCCACCTGATGCGGAACTATGCCGATGCGCGCATCCAGCGGCGTGCCCACCGCTTGAGCTCAGTCAGCGCCGGGGACAGCTCCTGGCCCTTGTGCGTGAGCGCGTACTGCACGCGCACCGGCGGTCCCGAGACGACCGTGCGCTCGACCAGCCCATAGGACTCGAGCTCCTTGAGGCGGTCGGAGAGCATTCGGTCCGACAGATCCGGCACCGCCGCGGCGATCGTCGAGAAGCGCAGGGACCCGCCCTGCATCAGGATCTCGAGGATCGCGCCGGTCCAGCGGCGCCCGATCAGCTCGACCGCTCGGTGGAAGTAGGGGCAGCAGGACGGCTTCGCCGCCGGGGGCGCCTCCGCAGAGGCGCCGAGCGCGTCCAGCTGGGCTTCTGTGCTCGTCAGGGGCGCCATCGCGTCGGCATCCTACGCCGCGCGCAGCGTCCTCGAATCCTCGACGGACCCGTCAATCGGGACATCGCCGGCCACGTTCACCATCGCGGTGAACACCTCGAGCGAGGCGTAGGCGATCGCCTCGATCAGCTGCTCGTCGTCCCAGCCCACTTCGCGGGCCTCCTCGTGCAGATGCATCGGAGTCCCCGACTCGGGATCCAGCACCGCCTTGAGGTAATACATCAGTGCTGCCTGCTTCGGATCGCCGGAGTCGAACTCCCGCGCCTTGGCGACCTCGTCGAGGCCCAGGCCCGCCGACCGGGCGGTCCTGCTGTGCAGCGCGATCCCCGGCGCCGAGCGGTACTGCTCGGCGACGGCGAGCGAGATCCGCTCGAGCGTCGCGCGGCCCAGCGTCCCGCGCTTGAGCTCCGCGCGGAAGCGCGCGTAGCCGCGTAGCGCCGCCGGTGAGCCGGCCAGCACGCCGAGGAAATTCGGCAGTTGCCCGCCCGTCGCCAGAGCGCCGCGCAGGACCGGCAGCGAGCCGTCCGGGGCGGTCAGGTCGTCGTGGATCTGGAACCTGCTCATCGTCGTCTTCATCGCATCACGACTTTCGTGCTTTCCATCGCTTTACCTTCTGCTTATTGCTTTACCTTCTGCTTACAACTTACGTTTGGTAAGGATACCGGCCGTGTCGGGATTGCGCAAGCCCGGCTTCACCATTCCTTAGCAAGTGCGCCGCTGCGGTCGCTTCGGATCATCGGAATCCCCGGCCCGGGCCATGAGGACGCTGCGCGGTGGTCTCGCCACGGCCACAGCGCTCGCCAACAGGAGCCGGGAGCCGCTGCGGCCCGGCCCCTGACCGCTACCCGATGCAGGGTCTTTTCAACCTCAACGCGGCGGCGAGGCCACAGTTGCGCGGTGGCGCCGCCCTCGGCCCTGCGGTCCGGGGCTCAGCGCCCGGCGACGGCGGCGACGAACTCGGCCACGTCGCGCGCCTGCTGGCCGGTGTAGATCGCGGCCGGCATGTCTCCGTTCCCGCGTGCGCGCCCGAGTTCGATCGCGTTGAGCACGAAGCCGGGGTTGTTGACGACTGCCGAGTCGAGGTCGAGGTCGGGGCCGACGTGACCGACCGCCGCGGCCGCGGCGAGCGTGTGGCAGGTCGCGCAGGAGTGGGCGAAGAGCTCGCGCCCGGTGGCCTCGTTGACGCTCAGCGTTATGCCCGAGGGACCCTGACGCTGCTTGTCGTGCCCGTTGGCGATCGCCACAGCGAGCGGCACGGCGAGTCCGAAGGCGAGCACGACTCCGATCCCGAGCAGGCGCAGGCGGTTCGCCAGCCGGCCTTCGGAGTGCAGCTTGGCGCGCGCGCCGCGCGGACCTCCGCCGAGCGCGACGAGGAAGACACCGCCCCCGACCAGCAGCCAGAACGCCAGCACGAAGTAGAGCACGCGCGGCAACATATCCGATGAACCCGCTGGCTCGCGCGGCCACCGGGCCGTTCAGGGCGGCCCGTGACGTGGGAAAGCCCCGCCGGGGCGGGGCTTTCCGTTAGCGAGCCGGTAAGCCGGATTCTGTCGTGAGCAGCCATCCATCTGAGCGGCCTACCTGGACCTCGGCGGGCAGCCTGCGAGCGGTCCTGCTTGGCCTTGCATCGGGTGGGGTTTGCCTGGCCGCCGCGTCGCCGCGACGCCGGTGCGCTCTTACCGCACCATTGCACCCTTACCGGCACGCGGCTCACGTGTGGCCGCGCGCTTAGGCGGTGTATTTCTGTGGCACTTTCCCGCGGGTTTCCCCGGGTCGTTCTCCGCGACCACCCTGCCCTGTGATGTCCGGACTTTCCTCGAAGGCGAAGCCTCCGCGGCTGCTTGGCTCGCACATCGACAGTAGCGCGTCGGACGCGCGTGCGCCAGGCCTACAGCGAGCGCATCAGGCCGACGACCTTGCCGAGGATTTGCACCTCGCGGCTGCGGATCGGCTCCATCTCGTCGTTCTCCGGCTGCAGGCGCACGTGATCGTTCTCGCGGAAGTAGCGCTTGACGGTCGCATCCTCGCCGACCAGCGCGACGACGATGTCTCCGTCGGTCGCGGACTCCTGCGGGCGCACGACGACGAGGTCTCCCTCGATGATGCCGACGTTCTTCATCGACTCACCGCGGACGCGCAGCAGGTAGGCGCCGTCGTCTCCCCCGGCCACCGACGGCACCGCGACATAGTCCTCGATGTTCTCCTCGGCGAGCATCGGCTGGCCGGCCGCAACCGCGCCCAGCAGCGGCAGCCCATCCGGACGGACCACCTTGCGCACCTCCTGCACCGCCCGATCGAGCAGCTCGATCGCCCGCGGCTTGGACGGATCACGCTTGAGCAGCCCGATGCGCTCGAGGTTCGCCAGGTGCTGATGCACCGTCGAGGACGAGGCCAGGCCAACGGCTTTGCCGATGTCGCGCACCGTCGGCGGATACCCGTGGCGCGCCGAGTACCGCTTGATGAAGTCGAAGATCTCCTGCTGGCGCTTCGTCAAGTCCATACCGGCCTCCTTGGGAGGGACAGCGCGCATAGCGAACACCTGTTCGTAGACTAGCGCCCGGCGGGGACGGAATCAAGCGCCTATACTCGCCTCCGCTGCGCCTGTGGCGGAATTGGTAGACGCGCAAGGTTGAGGGCCTTGTGAGCGCTTAGCTCGTGGAGGTTCGAGTCCTCTCGGGCGCACTGGGAAAGCCCCGCGATGCGGGGCTTTTCTCGTCGTGAATCCGCCCGTCCCGCGCGGCGTCGTGGAGCCCCTCAGCAGCGGGCGTACATCGTGAAGTCGGCGTTCGCCGCGCCCACGCGGAAGTGGCGGCGCTGGAAGGAGGCGAGCGGGTGGGTGATGTCCTGGAAGAACTCGCCCGCGACGCCGCGCGTGGCCTCGATGACGACGCCGTGGTTGGGCACGCCGGAGTCGACGACGGTCAGGCCGGTGGGGTTGCGGTGTAGGTCGAAGGCGAGGATCGGGACGATCCGCCAGTCGGCGTTGATCGGTGAGCAGCTCGCCAGCACGGATCGGATTGTCGCCGGCGCGACAAGCTGGGCGAGCGCGGCCTCTGCGGCCGTCTGGCGCGAGAGGTCGTCGCGGTCGAAGTCGATGTCGCGAAGGTTCGCCGGAATCTCGGCGATGGTCGGCGCGGCGATGGCGAGCGCGGCGAGTGCCCAGGTCCATTTTGGCACGCCGGAGCTCAACCGCCACCAGCCGACGATGAAGTAGGCGAAGAAGATCGCGGTGAAGCAGAGCAGCGGCAGCGCGTAGCTTGCGCTGCGACGACGTCGACGTGGTGCTCGAGCGCGACTGTGTCGGCGTCTCGCTGCCCGCGGGGGCGTTCGGACCCCGGATGGACTCGCTGAGCCCAGTGTTCACACGGCTCGAGCGGCTGGACGTACCGCTGTTCATCCACCCGGGCCCGGGTCTAGGACACACGCCGGCGGAGGCCTCGCTCGCCGATCCGCTGTGGTGGCCTGCGCTGACGCGCTACGTGGCGCAGATGCAGACCGCCTGGCTGGCCTTCACGACACTGGCACGCAGGGCGCACCCGCGGCTGCGCGCGGTCTTCGCCATGCTCGCGGGAGGGGCACCGTTGCTCAGCGAGCGACTCGACGCGCGCGGCGGGCCAAGCATCGAGATCCGCGACCCTTTCACCTTCTACGACACCTCGTCCTACGGTCCGGTCGCAGTCCAGGCGATGGCACGCCGCGTCGGCCCCGAGCAGCTGCTCTACGGCTCCGACCGCCCCGTCGTCGAACCGCTGCCGGCCGGTCGCGAAGCGCTGCTGCACGAGAACGCGAAATGGCTCGTGGCACGCCCGCAGCGATCGGTTCGCTCGCGCGCTTGCCGACACAGCGGAGCACTGGCAAGGTCTCGTGAGGACCGATCGCTGCGAGCGTGTCTACGAGGCGATCTGGTCCGGCGACCACGTCAACGCCTGGGTGATCCGCTGGTCCGAGGACTCCGACACCGGCTTTCACGACCACGACGTCTCCGCCGCGGGCATCGTCGTGGTCGAGGGCAGCCTGATCGAGGAGCGCCTCGCGCTGTCGAATCCCCCGGTCGCGCGACGCTTCGACGCCGGCGACTCCTTCCACCTCTCCGCCTCGGTCATCCACCGCGTGTGCCACCTCGGAGAGGTTCCGGCGCTGTCGATCCACGCCTACTCCCCACCGCTGCGCCAGCAGGGCGTGTACCGAACCACACGCGACGGCGCGCTCGAGCGGGACTCCACGCCCTACACCGAAGAGCTGCGTACCGAAGCTGGCGCGCTGCGAGCTTGAGCGCCGCGCACGACACCTAACGAGATCGACCATGAAGGCGACCGAAACCGCTCCTCGCCAACCCCCAGGCCTCCGAGCGCTCCCCGCTGTCCACCCAAACGGCCACCTCCGGCTTGGGACTCCGGGACCTAGACTGCCTCTCGGCGCCGGCGGGCCGTGGACCGCGGCCCTACCGGCTCGCTCTGTGCCCGTGCGACAAGACGGTGGCAGGCGTCGCCCTCGGATCGATCGTCGCCGGGCCCGCAGTGCCGGCGTGAAGGGCACGCATGCCGGCGCCCGCGCCACAGGGTGATGGGGACGTCCGGGCCAAACGCCCGGACGCCCTCCGATCACCGCGCCGCGCTCGGGCCGACCACTACGAGGCGAACGTGCCTTTCAGGTGCCAGATCCCCGTGAAGCCGTTGAACGGCCCGCCGGAGATCAGGCTCGACCACGTCAGGACGTAGGCGTGGGTCTGGGCGTTATAGGTGCCCGTGACCTTGCCGCCCTGTTTGAAGCTGAGCTTGTTCCACTCCGCCGTGAATCCGTTCACCTGGCCGCTCAGGTGGCCTGCGCTCGCGGTGATGCTCGGCGCGGTCCCGACAGTCGCCAGCCCGAAGTTGATGCCGGTGAAGTCCGTCGGCGCGATGATGAGGTTCGCCAGGGAGTCGCCCTTGGCGTCGAAGGCCGGCGTCGGAGCCGGCTGCAGAACGCCGGCACGGAGTCCGCCGTCGCTGCCCGCGGTGATCAGCGTGTAGGTCTTGTTGGCGTCGTTCGAGTAGGGGTTCGCGAAGAACTTGGACTTGGCGCCGGTCGGCTCCTCCATGCGGAAGTACGATCCCGCGGAGATGCGAAACAGGCCCTTGAGTTGCTGCGCGCTCGCGGGAGCGGCAGCGACAGCCAGCACCGCGACGGCGGCGAGTCCTGCGCCGAGGCGCGGTATGTGACGACTCTTCATGTGACTCCTTCGGTTAGGGAACTGGGAAGGTCGGTGGACGGTTGCCGGCGCGCCTGCGACGAGCGCCTCGGCCCGGCCAGAAGCGCGGAGCCGGCGATGAGCAGACCGGGCGCCGCGAAGAACCAGGGAAAGAGCGGAAACGGGGGCAGAGCCGCGACGGCCTGGTAGTTCGCGACGTTGTCGCTCATCGCGCCGATCATCGGCGTCATGTCGTTGAGGATGTGAACCCACTGCCTATCGAAGGTCTCGAGCCCGGGATAGCTGGCGCTGATCTCGGCGCCGGTCAGGCCCGAACGCCGCAGCGCCGGGATCAGCTCCAGCTGCACCGCACCCTGCCCGACGGCCATCTCACCGAAATAGCCCTGAATGCGTTCGACCCGAACGCTCGTCTCGATCGGCTTGAAGGCGGTCATCATCCGGCCGCCCTTGGGGGCCCGCGAGAACATCTGAAAGATCGCTGGCGCGAGCACGAGCCCGACGCCCAGGGCGACGAGCACCCAACGGACGGTGCGCCACGTGGGCGGGCGTCCGAGCCCGAGCGCGAGCAGCGCGAGCACGATCAGACCCGGGATCACGAAGAACCAGGGAAACAGCGTGAAGCTCGGCAGCGCCGCGACGGCTTCGTAGTTGCCCAGGTTTGCCCGGATCGTGTTCAACATGGCGGTCATGTCGCGGTAGATCCCGCGCCACTGGGATTCGAACGCTCCAAAGTCCGCAAAGCTCGCGGCGAAGCGCTTCTGGCTGCCGCTCGCCTGCGATCGGGACAACCGCGTGGCGACTGACGGGCCCTCCCGCACGCCGGCGTCGATCTCGCGCAGCTCGAGCTGGTATCCGCCCAGCCGCGCTTCCGTCATGTACGGGCGGAAGGAAGCGATCATCCGCGCGCCCCTGGGCGCGCGGTCGAACATCTGGAAGGCGATGGGCATCGCCACGAGGGCGACGCCAAGCAGCGCGAGCGCCGCGGCCGCCCAGCGTGCCGCTCTGCCGGCGGGCATGCTCAGCTGACCCCCAGGAGGTGGGCCTCCCGCGCCCGCCCGCGGCTAAACCACCTATTGTCGATCGACATACTTGTAAATATAGCTGAGGGCTGATAACGTCGTCGCGTCGTGAGTCCGGCTACGCACACGCACCACTCGGCTTCGGCCGAGATCCCATGGGCGACTTACGCCGAGGTGCGGCGCGTCTGGCATGGCACGCGATGTTGTTCGCCGGGCGCGGCCGGCGTGAGCTGACCGCTCCCCTACCAGGTGGCGCCCGCGAGCGCGTGACCGACCAACGCCGCGGGTCGATCATCCAGCTGGCGTCGCCGGCCGGCGTCGCGGGTCGCTCGGATTCTCGCTCTCCTCACCTTCCGGGCGGCCCGCAGCGCCGGCCGCAACGAGCATCAACTCCGCGCCCGGTGGCCGAGTGGCAAGGCGGTGGCCTGCAAAGCCGCGCACGCGGGTTCGATTCCCGCCCGGGCGTTTCCGCCGCGGCGCCCGTGATGTCCGTCGCGCCCGACGTGCTGTCGTGCGCAGATTGCGCGGTTGCACCTGCGACGGGCGGGATCCTCGGCGCCCGCAGCCGGCCCTCGGATCAGCCGACGACAGCTGGTCCGACGCGCTCGGACGCGAGTACGACTTCGTGCACTACATGAGCCGCACGGCGACCGGGCTGCAGGTCCGCGTGGAAGGCTGTGGATCGGATGACCAACCACGTGACGCAGCCACATGACTCAACTGAAAGCGGGACGACGATGAGAATCGCTGACGACATCACCCAGCTGGTGGGTAACACCCCGTTGGTGCGGCTGAACCGGGTGACCGAGAGCGCCGTGGCGCAAGTCATGGCCAAGCTGGAGTTCTTCAACCCGGCGCATAGCGTCAAGGATCGGATCGGCGTGGCGATGATCGACGCGGCTGAACGCGACGGGCTGATCGGACCGGACACGATCATCCTCGAACCGACGAGCGGCAACACGGGGATCGCGTTGGCGATGGTGTGCGCGGCCCGCGGCTATCGCTGCGTGTTCACGATGCCGGAGACCATGAGCACGGAGCGGCGAATCCTGCTGCGAGCGTACGGAGCCGAGCTGGTGCTCACCCCCGGTCCCGAAGGCATGCCAGGCGCGATCGCCAAGGCCGAGGAGCTCGCCAAGAGCGACGCGGCTTACTTCATCCCCCAGCAGTTCGAGAATCCGGCGAACCCGGCGATCCACCGAGCCACCACCGCCGAGGAGGTGTGGCGCGACACCGATGGGCAGATCGACATCTTCGTCTCCGCTGTCGGCACCGGCGGCACGATCACCGGCGTCGGTCAGATGATCCGGGAGCGCAAGCCGTCAGTTCGACTCGTCGCGGTGGAACCGGCCGCGTCGCCCGTGCTGTCCGGCGGAGCCAAAGGACCCCATCCGATCCAGGGCATCGGCGCGGGATTCGTGCCCGCCATCCTCGATCGCGACCTGCTCGACGAGATCATCACCGTCGAGAACGACGACGCATTCGAGATCGCCCGACGCCTGGCGCGTCAGGAGGGGCTTCTGGTCGGCATCTCCTCCGGCGCCGCGGTGTGGGCGGCGTTGCAGCTCGCGCACCGCCCGGAGAACGCCGGCAAACTGATCGTCGTGGTGATCCCATCATTCGGCGAGCGCTACCTGACGACCGCGCTGTTCGCGGGCCTGGGCGATTAATGAGCGGGCCACGCCCGGGGCAGCGCTCGGCTAGCCACGCTGGCGACCCTGCGGCGGGATGTGCGCTCCGGTTGGCGACCGCGATCCCGCCGCGCGCAGCGTGCTCGAGATCATCCTGTGCCACCCGGGCCTGCAGCCGTGCTCGGCACGCACCAGAGGTCAGGCTTCGCCGGGCTCGACATCGATGATCGCGCGGGGGGCGACCTCACGACCAGCCTGCTCGCGGAAGCGCTTGCGCCCCTCTTCGACGCAGAAGACAGCGCGACCGGTGGGTAGTCAACCCGTGCGGGCTGGCTCGCGATTTGCCCGTAGCGACGATCGCCGAGGCTGGACGAGACGCAGTTGACGGCACTTTGGCTCGGGGTGGGGGCTCTTGGCTTCGAGTGGGTTTCCCGATGAAGCGGCGCTTCACGGACTTGTCGAGGAGGCGCCGCACATGGAGGTTCGAGTCCTCTCGGGCGCATCGAGGAGGCCCTGCTACGCAGGGCCTCCTCGCTTTCTGGGCTGATCAGGCGGCTGCCAGCCGCCCCGCGCCAGGGCAGTCACGGCCGTCGATTGCGCGCCAGCCTCGGGAGGGCGACGCGACCGTCAACGACTCAGTGCGGCCCAAGCACCGACGTCATGTGCGCGGCGAGCGTCCTCGCCAGCGCGATCGTCACCGAGTCGGCCAGCGGCTTCGGCGCGACGACCAACACGAATGCGATCCCTGCGTCGACGCGAACCCACGCGAAGTCCGCGATAAGCGTCGATCCCTTGGTCGCGATCGTGGCCGACCCGTACACCGACTGCTGGCCGACGCCGATGCTTCGCAGCTTGCTGAAGCGGGCGTCCTTGATCGTGGCGCTCGAGCCGTTGCCCGCATCGATATTCGCCATCAAGTCCTCATGGCCGGCGCTTGCGCCATAGATGCCCGGTACCTGACCGAGGACGGCCTGTGCCCACTTCGTCGAGGCCGCGAGCGTGATGGTGGTCTGAACTTGCTGGAGCTTCACGCCGGCGGTGGTGCTCGCGGCGCCCCAGTCGCGGTCGAACTCGGCGCGCACGTGTAGCCCAGACCCCCCTGGGTCGGAGTAGCCGTTGACGAGCAGCGTTGCGCCCGGCGCGAGATCCGAGGGCTGCAACGTCATCTCGGCGAGATTGGGGGTCCCCCTCGGCGGCGCGTAGGCCTGGGCGGTCGCCGCCACGAGCGCAGCCATCGCGATGGCCGCTGTTGCGGCGCGGTGTGACATGCGGCGGTAGAGCAACGGGACCCCCTGAACGGTCGACGGGTTGACCCGTACGACGATACGAACCGCTCTGCACGTCGGCAATACCGGAAAACCGCAATCTTTGAGGGAGCTGCCCGCGGCGCCCATGCACGCGCCACCGCCAAAGATTGAGGTTTCCCGATATTGCCGCCGCCGGGCGGCGCGCCTAACGTGACGCGAGATGGCGGAGCGCGTCCGCGCCGCACGCACCAACCCTCAGGAGCCGCAACCATGCCGACACACGATCATGTAACGGACACCCGCGTTCGTGGGATGAATCGGGGAGCGACAGATGGCAAATGACGCCTCCGCAGCGCTCGGCGCACCCGAGGTCGCCGGAACGCTCGTGAATCCCAGGGGCTACATGAAGAGGACGGTGGCTCGCGCCGCCGGCCGCGAGGTAGCGGGACTGGTTGGCTCGGTGGCCGCCGGGCTTGCGACGCGCGACGGCCGCGCGGCGGTGCCAGATCTGCCCGACTTCGGGCGCGTCGGCTACGTCGCCGTCAGCGCGACCGAGGTCGCGGTGGTGAAGACGAAGATCGGCTGGAAGATGCACCCGACCGACGTGGCGCTCGCGCGGGCCGCCCGCAGTGAGCTGGACTCGGCAGAGTTGGAAGAGGGAAGGATGGTCTCGCACCTGCGGCTTCGCTTCAGCAACGGCCGACTGTGGGAGTTCGACATCCCAAAATCGGACAGGCAGACGGCGAGGTCGGTCGTCGCAGAACTCGAGCGCACGGTGTCTTAGCTCTTCGCACTCGCGCTGAAACGTGAGGCTCTGCCTCCACTTTTTCGCGTCGCCGCGCGCGCCGACGCGGGCCAGCCTCTCGCCGCGCCTACGCTACGCTGCCGCTGCGCGCAGGCCCGCGCCGCGATGGTCGCGTTCTCCGTCGCGACAGCTTCGATATGCGTTGGAGGGCGTGTGCGCCCCGAGTCGGCGGGACGGAGAGCTCGCATCGTTGGCCGCGAGTCGGAACTCGCGCAACTGGGCGCCTTCCTGGAGGGCATTTCGTCGGGGCGCTCGCTCGTGTTGAGCGGCGGTCCGGGGATCGGGAAGACGACCCTGTGGGAGGCGGGCATAGATGATGCCGGTGAGCGCGGGCTAGGCGTTCTCTCGGCGCGGGCGAGCAGTGCCGAAACTCAGCTCTCCTTCGCCGCGCTGATCGACCTCTGTGACGGGGTCGAGTCAGCTTCGCTCGCGACTCTGCCCCCTCCGCAGCGCTTGGCGCTGGAGGTGGCACTGTTGCGCGCCGAGCCGAGCGGCGCGCCACCGGAACCGCACGCGATCGCGCTCGGCTTCCTCAACGTGCTGCGTGCCCTGAGCGCGGACGCGCCGCTGCTGGTGGCGGTCGACGACATCCAATGGCTCGACTCGCCCTCGGCCGAGGCGTTGGTGTTCGTGGCGCGCCGGCTCGGTGGAGAGCGGCTCGGGTTCCTGCTCTCACGTCGAGGCGACGATCCCTCGGCGTTCGAGCGCGCACTCGAACGCGGCCGACTGGAGCGCGTGGAGATCGGGCCGCTGAGCTTCGGCGCCACGCGTCGCGTGCTGGCCGAGCGGCTGGGGCTCAGCATGTCGCGCCAGCTGCTGCGCCGAGTCGTCGACATCACGCTGGGCAACCCGCTGTTCGTGCTCGAGGTCGGGCGCGCGTTCGTGGAGCGCGGCCTGCCGGAGGGCGGCGAGGACATCCCGATGCCCGGCGGGATCGAGGAGATGCTTGGCACGCGCGTCGCTTCGGTTGCGCCACCACTGCGGCGGCTGCTGACTGCCGTCGCGCTGAACGCGGACCTCCGCATCTCCGAGCTTGAGAGCGTTGAAGGCGTCGACGCGTTGGAAAGCGCCATCGCGACGGGACTCCTGGTCGTGGCCGGAGACCGGGTG
Source organism: uncultured Solirubrobacterales bacterium (assembly GCA_963830975.1). Taxonomy (GTDB): domain Bacteria; phylum Actinomycetota; class Thermoleophilia; order Solirubrobacterales; family Solirubrobacteraceae; genus Palsa-513. Next base: position 754,098 of record CAWHOI010000004.1, on the reverse strand, counting down.
CGCGCGTCGCATCCGCTACTGGCCGCCGCGGCGAAGAACAGCTCACTGCCGCGGGAGCGTCGCGAGCTCCACCTCGCTCTGGCAGCGGCGGTGTCAGATGCGGAGCTGCGCGCCGAGCATCTCGCGCTCGCTACCGAACGCGAGGACGCGGAACTGGCCGAGACAGTCGCCGTGGCAGCCTCGGCCGCGGCCTCGCGCGGGGCGCGCCAGCAGGCCGTAGCGCTGGCTGAGCACGCGCTGCGGCTGACGCCGGTGGAGGCAGCAGAGCGTCCGGCGCGGGTGCTCGTCCTGGCGGGGTATCTCGAGACGGCCGGGGAGATGAGTCGGATGACCGAACTGCTCACCACCGAGCTCGCCTCGCTGCCGGCGGGCGCGCCACGCGCGCGCGCATGGCTGATGCTCGGCGAGGGAGTCGGCCCGCGGAACATGGACGACCTCGCGCGCTACCGCGATCACGCGCTCGCCGAGTGCGACGACGATCCGGGACTACGTGGGATTGTGCTGGCGAAGAAGGCCGCCAACGCCGCCGGCAGCACGGTCTCGCAGCTCCCCCAGGCGGAGATATGGGCGCGCGAGGGGCTGGAATCCGCGCGCGGGACCAGCCCGGACGCCGAGCGCCTCGCGCTCTACGGCCTGACCTGGGCGCTCGCCATGCGGGGCCGTCCGGTCGAAGAGCAGTGCGAGGCGTATTGGGCGGTCTCGGACGCGCCGTCCTACGGAGCGGGATCGCCCGAGCGCGTGGCAGCACAACGCCTGATGTGGCGAGGAGAGGTGAGTCGCGCCCGTTCGGCCTTGACGGCGCTGCTGACCGTCGCCGACGAACGAGGCGAGCGCGAGTCCTACGCGATGGCGCGCCTGCACATGTGCGAGCTGCACCTGCGAACCGGCGAATTCGACGCCGCGGCCTCGCTGCTCGATGAGTGGACCGAATCCTCCGACCGCGAGCTGATGTTCCGCCCGAAGTACGAGCGCTGCCGTGCACTGCTCGCCGCGGGGCACGACAACGCCACCGACGCGGAGAGGTGGGCCAGGCAGGCAATCGCGCGCGCCGACGAAACGCGCTCTCGCTGGGACGGGCTCGAGGGACTGCGGGCACTCGCGCTCGCCGCGATACTCGGCCACGATCTAGCGGCCGCCGTCGAGTCCCTGCGCGAGGTCTGGAGTTACACCGAAGCGGAGGGCGTGGGGGATCCCGGCGTCTTCCCGGTCGCGCCGGAACTCGTCGCGGCACTCGTGGAGGTCGGCGAACTCGACGAGGCGCGTGCGGTGAGCGCTCGCCTGCGCGAGTTGGCGGACGACCAAGCGCATCCGTGGGGTCTGGCGAGTGCCGAGCGCTGCGAGGCGGTCGTCGCGCTCGCGGGCAGCACCTACGACGCCGAGGCCGGGGCGCGGCTCGTGGCTGCGGCCGACGAGTACGAGCGGCTCGGACTGCGCTTCGACGCCGGTCGTTCGCTGCTCGCAGTGGGCCGAGCGGCGCGACGCTTCAAGCAGTGGGGGCTGGCGCGCAGCGCGCTCGAGAGGGCCGCTGCCACCTTTGACGAGATCGGCTCGCCCGTCTGGGCCGAGGAGGTTCGCTCCGAGCTCGCGCGCGTGGGAGCACGGCGGCCCCGACCGGCCGGCGAGCTGACGGCGACCGAGCTTCGCACCGCCGAGCTGGCGGCCGCGGGCCTCTCGAACAAGGAGATCTCCGGCGAGCTGTTCGTGACCGTGCACACCGTCGAGATCCATCTGTCGCGCGCCTACGCCAAGCTGGGCGTGCGCTCCCGCGGGCAGCTCGCCCAACGCCTCGCCGCCGCCGCAGTCAAAGATTGAGGGTTTCCGATATTGCCGCGGTGGCGGCGTGCGCGTACCGTCGGTTCGGTGCAGGAGTACCTCCTCGAGTTCTATATGCCCCGCGGCAATGCGCGTGGCGCCAGCGATGACGGCGAGAGTGCCCGCTCCGCGGCGGAGGAGCTGACGCGGCGCGGAACGGCGGTCCGCTACTGCCGTTCGATCTTCGTCCCAGCCGAGGAGACCCTTTTCGTCCTCTTCGAAGCCGAGTCGGCTGACGCCGTTCGCGACGCCGCCGAGCTCGCAGCGCTGCCGCGCGGGCGCATCAGCGCCGTCCATCCGTACGTGAGCAGATCGGCCCGGGAGTAGGGCCGTGGTGCCCGAGAACGCCTTTCCGGTCCACCCGCTTTCGCACGGCCTACTGAAGAACGCCGGCCGCCTCATTATGAGCGCCCGCGGCGCCCTCACCAGCTCGCGCGCACATCTCACGGCGACCAGGCCGTTCACGCTCAAAGCGATAGGGGACCGATGGCCAACACCTCCGCCGAAAGACACGTCGTGCCCGGTCGTGCCATGACCAAGGCCAGCCAACCCGGGCTTCTCACCCACCCGCGGACAGGGATCGCCTCGCTGCTTGCCCTGCTGATCGCCGCGTGCGCCTATCCCGGTTTCGCGGCAGGCTCGCTCGCAGCAGACGCAGGGCCGACGTGCGCGTCGGGTCATACGCTTTTCCGCAGCGGCCCGGTCCGCGCATTCGAGACGACCGCCCCGGGCAATTTGCAGGAGGCGTACGTCTGCCCGAGTCCCTCAGCCAGGCCGGTCGTCATCGACGACCCCGGTCCCGCCGTCGAGCTCGAGGCCGGCGACTTCCACCTCCGCGGCGCTCGACTCGGCTTCGAGCTCGAGGACATCGGGCTGGGCGCAGGTGGAGTCGAGACCGATCTTGGCTGGGTCGACCTTCAGACCGGCGAGGTCGCCGTCGGCCTGCTTGACGGTGGACAGGAAACCCCCGAGAACGGGCCCCTACCCGCCGACCTGTCCCTCGTCAGCTACGCCTTTGCGCCCGACGGCGCCACCGCCCTCATCGTCGGCGTGAAATGCGAGGTGGTCGCCGTTCTGCCCGCACGAGCAAAGCCCTCCGGCGATGGCTACCGCCTCGGGCCCCTCTTGGTGCTCTTCACCGCGCGCCACGGCGGACTCATCCACTGGTCGATCGCGATCAACGCGACGGACGTGACATGGCTGACGGTCAACGGCAAGAAGGGCTCAGCGCCCCTATCCGGGGGCTCGACGACCACATCCCCCACCAAGGGCTGCTGACCCCACAGCTGGCGCTGCGGCGACCACGAGAGCCCCGCAGCCGCCGGCGTTTCCGATGGCCGCGGGCGCTCGCTGTGGGCGAGTCCGCCGAGCAGCCGGGGGCCTCGCATCGCCCACTCGCCCCGCCGGCGCCAATCCCCACTACCTCAAAGATTGAGGTTTTCCGATATTGCGACGCCGACGACCGGCGCCTAGCCTCGTCCCCAATGCCAGATCACAAGCTGGAGCTGCGAGGTCGAGGGGCGCAGGGACGTGAGTCGCGCCGCGTTCGCTGTGCGATGGCGGTGGCGACGCTCGTCGCCCTGGCGCTCGCGGCGGACGCGACGCTCGCGCTGGGGGCCGAACCCGCTCCTCCCCCGGTCAGTCCGGTGTGGAGTGCGGCCACCAAGCTGACGCTTCCAGGCTCCCTGCAGCCGAACCCCAACCTGACGATGACTTGCACGAGTCCCGGAAACTGCGTGGCCGTCGGTAACTACGAGGGCCCCAACGGCATCGATGACTACCTGCCGCTGGCCGCCACCGAGTCGAATGGCGTGTGGGCTCCGGCGCTCCCGCTGCCGCTTCCGAGCAACGCCGACCCGCAGGCGGGCAACGTGGTGCAGAGCACCCTGCGTTCGGTGAGCTGCACGAGTGTCGGGGACTGTGTCGCCGTCGGCTCCTATCTCGTCGCCGGCAACGGCAGCGCAACCTTGGAGGCACTCGTCGCGACGGAGGTCGGCGGCGCGTGGCACCTCTCCCAACTCGCAGCCCTGCCTGCGGGCGCCCTCTCCGCGAACCTCTACGGAGTTTCCTGCTGGAGCGCGGGGGACTGCATCGCCGTGGGCAGCACGAACGGGGATTCGGCCGCGATGGTCGCCTACGAGTCCCAGGGGACGTGGAATCCGGCCACCGCGGTGGCGCAGCCAGGGAACGTGAACGCGCAGCCCAACGCCGTGCTCGCCTCGGTGAGCTGCACCGTCCGCACCGGGATCACCCACCTCGTGGGCTGCACCGCCGCCGGTTATTACGCCGATAGCAACGGGCACATACGGACGATGGCCACCAACTGGTCGGGCGGTCCGTGGCCCACGCCCAGTGAGGTCGCGCCGCCCAACGCCAGCACGACCTTAGGCAGCTCCTACAACGGCTTGCTCGCCGTCACGCCCGCGGTCAGCTGCACGACGCCGCTGAACTGCGTCATCGTCGGCAACTTCGTGGACACCACCGGCGCAAGCCACGCGATGGTGGCCAGCGAAAGCGGCGGCGGATGGACGTCATACGGGCTCACGCCCCCTTCCGACGAGAGCACGACCGTCCCCGCGGACTCTCTCGACGCGGTGTCGTGCACGAGCGTGGGGAACTGCACTGCCGGCGGCCTCTACCTCGCTGCCAGCGCCGATGCCCAAACCGGCTACGTGGACCGGTTGATGGTCACCACGGAGGTCGCCGGACAGTGGACTCGTGAGAGCGGGCTCACGCAGCCGTCTGACGGCGCCCAAACCGATCCGATCACCGTCGGCCTTCCCGCCAACATCCGATCGCTGAGCTGCTCCAGCGCGACGAACTGCACCGCCCTGGGCTACTACACCCTGCCCGGCGGCGGCGCCGCTCCGCTGCTGGCGACGATCGTGCCGGCACTGAGCGTGTCCACGAACGCGCTGCCGTCCGGAGTCGTCGGCTCCGCGTACAGCGCGCAGCTCAAAGCCAACGGCGGCGACGCGGGCAACTACGCGTGGTCGCTCGCTTCGGGCGCGCTGCCTGCCGGGTTGAGCCTGGACGCCACGACCGGCGTGATCTCCGGCACGCCGACAGCCGCCGGAACCTCCAGCTTCACCATCACGGTAAGCGAACCGGAGCTCTCGCCATCCGGACAGCAGGCGACCGCATCGCTATCGATCGCGATCACAGCGCAACCGTCGTCCTCGAGCGAAGGCTCGAGCAACGCCTCGAGCACCAATCGTGCCACGGCGAGCATCGCCAAGGTCAAGGTCGAGGCGAACAAGGCGACCCTTGTCACGCTCTCCTGTCACGGCAGCGCGAGCCAGCTCTGCGCCGGCACGCTGGCGCTGAGCGCGGTCGAGCACCTGAGCGGTCACACGATCACGGCGGTGAGCGCCGCCAAGCGGAACACGCGGACCGTCGCGCTCGGGCGTGCTGCCTACAAGGTGACCGGCGGCGCAAGCGCCACGTTCACCATCAAGCTGAGCGCCACCGCAAAATCGCTGCTCTCCCACCGCCACCGCTTCCCCTCCAAGCTGACGCTCACCGTCGCCGGCGCCAAGACCGCGGCGGTGACCAAAACCATCACGCTCGCGCGATGAAGGGCGCGACGCCGCAGCGCCGGGGGAATCGGCGCGCACAACGGCCCGACTGCGAACGCCGGGCCCCGAGACCAGGAGGAGCAATGCGAAGCTCGAGGACGTCGGCGGCGGCGCTTGCCCTATCCGCCTTGGCGCTGTTCGCCGCGGCGGGCGGGACGACGTGGGCGAGCGGCCTGATCAACGGCTCGCAGATCAAGAACGGCACGATCACCAGCAAGAAGATCGGACCCGGGCAGGTCGCGAACGTCAACCTCGCCGCGGGAGCGGTGACCGGCTCCAAGGTGGCGGCGGGCTCACTTACGGCATCAGATCTCGCGCCGAACACGTTCCTGCCCGCAAACGGAACCGCGGTCAGCTCAAACGAGCTCGGCGGCAAGCCGGCGAGCGCCTACGTGAACGGCTCGAGCAGCGTGCTCTTCAACCGCGTCGAGGTCGTCTATGGCGGGGGTAAGCGTCAGCTGCTGGACGTGGGGATAGGCGAGATCGACGCCACCTGCGCGGGCGCGGGCGTGCCGCAGGTCTCCTTCACAGCCGAGGTGAGCGACCCCGACCTGATCGAGTGGGCCACGAACTACCCAGCCAGCGCCAGCATCAACGCAACCCGCAGCCTGGCCGTCGGCCAAACCTTCACGGCGCCGAATTCGCCGGCAACCCCCTCCGGCGTGGGAGCACCCCAGGCCGTCACCTTCCAGGCGGCCTACAGCGGCGCCACGTCAAACCACGTCGCCACGGTGTGGACGACTGGGCAGTACACGGTGGGCGGCGTCTGCCTGTTCACCGCGGAGGCGCTGACCACCGGCTGACGGTGCGCGGCTTTTCTGAAAACAACAAGGAGAATGTCAATGCAAGGTCACGGTTCTAGGTACAGAGGAGGTTCCCGTGTCACATGACGCCTCTTCGATCCTCGGCGCCGCACAGCTCGCCGGCGTGAAGGTGAATCCGCTGGGTCTCTCCCAACGCATCCGGCGGCATTCCGTTGCGGTCGGCGGGGGCGTTGCCGTGGACACGGTAAGCACGGCGATCCTCCAGGCGATCGGGAAGAAGGGCGAGAAGAAGCTCGCCGCGACGATCGCCGAGGCACGCACGCCCGAGTTCGGACGACTCGCCTGGCTGGCTGTCACCGAAAACGAGCTGGCACTTGTCGAGCTCAAGCAGAACGGACTGGTCGGACTGCGCCTGGAAGGGGTGATCGAGCGGGTGCCGCGCAACGATGTGGCGAGCGCAGAGCTCGGCGGTGGTCACACCCTCTACTCCCCCCCGCTGACCATCACGTTCGCCGGAGACTACTGCTGGCGCCTAGAGGTTCCGCGGCCGTCCAAGAAGGCCGCTAAGGAAGTCGTGGATGCGCTTGGCGGCTAGCAGGCGCCTCCGAGACATTGGCGGGTCGGTGCATGCGCCGACCCAGGGTACGGCGCATGGCCTCCCCGGCTCGGTGCATGCACCCAGCCACACACACCCGAGATCACTCAAACGTCAACACGAAAGGAAGATCATGCAACCTGACTCCTCCGCGTCCGCGGACGCGGTGCGCGATGTTCAGGAGACCGTGAGGCTCGCGTCGTGGGTCACGGTCAAGCGCACCAAGCGCCTGTTCGGCGACGGAGCCTACGGCGAGCGCGGAATCCTCGCGCTCACCGACGACAAGCTCATCTTCCTCGCCTCCGGGAAGACCCGCTGGGAGATCGAGCGGGCGCGGATCGGCGACGTCAAGAGGCCCCGATGGGCGATGGGCTCCTACATCAGCTTTGAGGTGAACGGCGCCTTCTACGGCGTTAGCTTCGGCGGGCGCGGAACGCCGTCGCTGGTTTCGGGAAGCGACCTGGCGATCCGCTTCGGCGGCGCCGCGGGGGCGGGAGTCGGCGTCGTCGGCGATGCCCTCGCCGTGGCCCGCATGACCTCGACGGCCAAGCTCGCCCGGAAATGGCAGGACCTGCTCAGCGGGAGCGCGTAAGGCCGTCGAGGCTGGGTCACTTGGACATTCGTCGATTCCCGCCGGGGCGTCTTACGTGCAATCCCCCACGCGGAGCGCGACGCTCGCCCAGCGACGGCGGAGCTGGTGCTAGCGAGCTCCCACTTCCAGCTCGAGCGGCAGCTCGCGCTCGACAGCGTGTGATCCGTGCGCGGCCGAGGGCGGCGCCTCGAGCGTGACACATTCGATCGCGTATGTGCCGGAGTCATCCCGTTCAACGCCGTGGATGTCGTGTTCGAATCCGGGGAAGCGCCGGTCGAAGGCCTCGAGCGCGGCGAGATACTCGAGCAGCGGTCCGTCGGCGGCGCCCGCGCTCTCGCCGGGCATCAGGATCGGGATGCCAGGCGGGTAGGGGACGACCATCACCGTGGCGGTGCGCTCGGCCATCGCCGAGAGCGGCAGTCGCTCGGTGCGACCGCGGACGAGGCGGCGGTAAGCGTCGGCAGGGGTGAGCTTCGCTGACGGAAGAGCGTCGAATGCGCTGTCGAGGAGCGCCGGCATTCGACCGCTGCGAAGCGCGTCATGCATCTCGTCGCACAGGTCCGCAAGGCCGAGCGCCCCGTAGCGATCCGGGTGGGCCGCGACGAGCCGGGGCAGCGCATCGCGCAGCGGCGCGTTTTCGTCGTAGGCCAGCTTGAAGCCGAGCAGGCCGTCGAGCAGGGTTCCCCACTTGCCCCTGGTCATGCCGATCGAGAACAGCACGAGCATGATGTAGTCGCCGGCCTTCTCGATCTCGATCCGCTGCTCGTCGAGGAACATCGACACGATCTGCGCCGGGATCCCCCGCGCGGCGAAGGTGCCGGTCACGTCCATCCCGGGCATCGTGATCGTGACCTTGATCGGGTCGAGCAGGCAGAAGCCCTCAGTCAGCGCGCCGAACCCGTGCCAGGGCGCGTCGGGCTCGAGCGTCCAGCATCCCGGCTCGCGGGCGAGCAGTTCATCCGGGGCGTCCGCGAACGCGTACTCCACGCCCGAGACCGGGTCGCAGACCTGCTCGGGCCCCCAGACGCCGAAGAACCAACCGTCGGCGCCGTCGCGCTCGTGGATCGCCTGCGCGAGCGAGCGGATCCGCTTGCGGAAATCGATCGCCTCGAGGATCGACTCGCCGGTCAGCGTCGCTCCGCTCGGGCCGTCCATCATCGCCGCGGCCACGTCCAGGACGGCGATCATCGGATAGAAAGGCGAGGTCGAGCCGTGCATCATGTAGGCCTCGTTGAAGCGGGCCGGATCGACGGGGGCCCGCTCACTCGAACGGATGTGGATCATCGAGGCCTGCGAGAACGCGGCGAGCAGCTTGTGCGTGGACTGTGTCGCGTACAGCGTGGGGCCGCCGCTGTCGGTGGTCGCGTGCATCGCGTGGCGGTCGCGGTAGAGCGGGTTGAAGGCGGCGTAGGCGAACCAGGCTTCGTCGTAGTGGATGCGCGGGACGCTCTGTCCGAGCAGCTTCGTCACCTCGCGGGCGTCGTAGCAGAGGCCGTCGTAGGTCGAGTTGGTGACCGCGGCATAGACCGGCGCACGGTCCTCGGCAAGAGCGGCCAGCGGGTGAGCTGCGATGGCCCGCGCGATCGCGTCGGGGCCGAGCGCGGCGGCCGGGATCGGACCGATGATCCCGTAGCCGTTGCGTACAGGGCGCAGGTAGACGGGAATCGCATCGGTGATTGCTAGCGCGTAGTTCAACGACTTGTGGCAGTTGCGGTCGGCCATCACGACGTCGCCCGCGACGATCGCGCTGTGCGCGACGATCTGGTTGGCCGTCGAGGTTCCGTTGAGCACGAAGAACGTCATGTCGGCGCCGAAGATCCGAGCGGCGTTGCGCTCCGCTTCATCGACGCGCCCCGAGTGGTCGAGCAGCGACCCGAGTTCCGGGACCGAGACCGACAGGTCGGTGCGGAACAGGTTCTCGCCGTAGAAGTCGTAGAACGCCTTCCCCACCGGCGTCTTGCGGAACGCGGTGCCGCCGGCATGCCCGGGTGTGTGCATCGAGTACTCGTATGTGTTGGCGAACTCGACCAAACCCCCAAAGAACGGCGGCAGCAGCGTCTCGACGTAGCGGCGCCAGGCGAAGTCGATCCGCCCGGCGATGAACGCCGGCGTGTCCTCGAGCACGAGCACGACCTCCCGAACCTCCTCGAGCACATCCAGTGGCAGCTCGGCCGCGTCGCCGTGGTCGAGCATCAGGAAGACGGGGAGGCGGTCGCTGAGGCGTCGTGACGCTTCGAGCACGCCACGCGCATCGACCTCGCCGTCGTGCTCCGTGACATCCCAGTCGAGGATCACTGCACCGAACGACGGATCCGAGCTGACGAGCGCGCGGCCGTCGGTCAGCGTCTGCGCCTCCACGACGCGGTGGCCGAGCACGACCAACTCCTCGACGATCCGGCGCAGCGTCTGGCTCGCCGCCCGCCGGCGCTGCGGTCCGGCAACGAACAGGACTGGAAATTCGTGACGCTCCAACATCGTGCGCTCCTTGCAGTTGGACGGGTTGACGTGCTCAGGCGCCGGAAAGCGCAGGGACGGCCGCAGCCGTTGCGTCGGCGGAGCCGTCGTCGAGGTCGAGCAGGACGGTGTCGGGGCTCGTGATCTTCCAGCCCGGCTTCTTGACCCGCTCGACGATGAACGGGGGCGCCGAGCAGATCACGATCAGCCCGAGCATGACGGCGATGTAGATCGGGGTCGGCCAGTGGCTCACGCCGCTCGGCGGGACGAAGCCGATCACCAGCGCAAACGCGGATCCGACGATCCCGGTGCCGGCGACGATCCACATCCCGGGTAGGCCGCCCGGGATCTTGTACGCGCGAGGCGTATCCGGCTGCGTGTAGCGGAGCTTGATCGCCGCCGCAAAGATCAGCACGTACATCATCACGAGGATCTGCGTGGTCAGCGCCGTGAGCATCCAGTAGCTGCTGTTGATGGAGGGAACGAACAGGAACATCAGCGCGAACAGCGTGCTGAGGATGCCCTGAAAGACCAGCAGCGCGACCGGCACGTGGCGCTTGTTGACGTAGTGCAGCTCCGGCGGCAGGTCGCCCGTGCGCTCCGCCGCATAGAGGCCCTTGGTCGGCCCCAGCAGCCAGGTGCTGATCAGTGCGAGCGTGCCGATCGCGACAAGCCCGGACAGCAGTTTGGTTGCCCAGCCGCCCACGCCGACGGCCTTGAAGAAGAGATCGAAGGTCTGCGGAATGCCGGCCACCAGGCTCAGCTGGCCGCGTGGCACGATCATCACGATCGCGAGCGTGGCGAGGATCGAGACGCCGACGATCAGCACAGCGGCAAACAGGATCGCGCGCGGGAAATCGCGTCTGGGGTTGCGCGTCTCCTTGGCGTGGAAGCCCGACATCTCGATGCCGGCATAGCCGAGCACCACCCCCACGAAGAAGACCAGGTTGCTCACGCTGCCGAGGTTCGGCTTGAGCGCCGACGCGCTGAACGGAGCCGCCAGATGCCTGCCCGCGAGCAGCCAGTAGGCGCCGAGCCCGATCAGCACCGCGGCAGGGATCAGCGTGCCGATGATCACGGCCGGGTTGTTCAAACGCAGGATCGACTTCTCGCCGAAGAAGTTCAGCAGCGTCAGCCCCCAGAAGACGACCAGCATGACGATCACGAGGTAGACCTTCTCGTTCGCCAGCTTCGGCTCGACTACGTAGGCGACGGCAGCCGCGACGAACGACAACACCGTCGGAAACCAGACGACGTTCTCGACCCACTCGAACCAGATCGCGAGGAACCCGGAGCGCTCACCAAACGCCTCCCTCACCCACGCGTACAAGCCTCCCGCGCGCGGCCAGCCGGTCGCGAGCTCCGCGGCGACCAGCGCGAGCGGTATGAAGAACAGCAGCGCACCGAGCAGGTAATAGGCGATGCTCGACCAGCCATCCTCGGCGATGCTTGGCAGGCTCCGGAGCGTGAGCACGGCCGCGAGACTGATCAGCGCGAGCGACGAGGCGCCAAGGACGCGCGCGCCGCCCGGGCCGGCGGTCACGTGACGGCGCACCACCGGATGCATCCTCCGGCGCAGATGACTGGCTGGCATGGCTCTACCTCCTCAGACTGGGAAACCGGGCGCCGCTGAATGCGTTCGCCGACGGTTGCGGGTGGACGGTCAACGCGACCACACGGTCGGCGGCGATGCCGCCAAGCGCTGGGCGGACGTTCGGCAGCACACAAACGCGATCAGGCTCGCCGGTGCTCGTCGGGGCGGCGCTCACTGCGGGCTCGCCGGGCGGGTCCACGAGAAACGTCTGCTGGGGCACTGCGACCTCCGGTGAGTGGATCTCGGAAGTCAGACCGTGTTGCCCGCCCACACGCTGTGAGCCGACCCCACGTGGATGCCCTCACGGACAGCCTACACCTCCGCGCTCCGGTCGCTCCTCAGTAGTCCGCCACAAAGCGGTGCGGCCCCCCGCGGTGCGTCATCAGCTCTGGGGCCGCAACATGAACAGCTCGATCTCGATGTCGGGGCCGACATGATGGTTGGAGATGAAGGCAAGCACGTCACGACCGGAGAGTCGCTCGACCGCCGCGATGAACTTCTGCGCCATCGCGTTCTGGAAGGCGCTGCGGGTCTCCTGCACGATGGTCGAGCGTTGCAGCTCGATCATCGTCTGCTCAACGGTGGTGTAGACCCCTCCGAGCACGCAGGCGAGCAGGTCGCCGCCGAGCAGGATCGTCTTGGCGGTCACCGGGGCGCGGTGGTGGTAGCGCTGGTGAAGCGCGACCATTGCATCGGTCACGGCCACGAGCAGCTCGTCACCGGTCAATGGTGTGCCAGGGGCCGACATGGCGGCCTTCTCTCTCGTCCCTCAGGGCACGGTCGCGCGCGAGGCGAAGGGCGATGACCCTACGAGCGATGCTCAGGACACCATAGCGCGAGCGCGGTAGGCTACGGACGTCCTACCAGCGGCACGACATCTGACCTACGCACCATGACCCAACGCGACGTTGACGTCCAGACGCCTTCGACGCGAACCCACGGCGACGTGCTCACGGCGATCTCCGACGGCATGGTCGCGCTGCTGAAGGAGTTCTACGGCCACGGGCCGACGCGGACCAAGTCCTACTATGCCGACGACCTCGTGGTGTGCGTGCTGCGCGGCGGCTTCTCGCGGGTCGAGCAGACGCTGCTCGAGGGCGGCCGCGGCGACGCCGTCATCCAACAGCGAATGGAGTTCCAGGAGTTGATGCGCCAGCGCTTCGAAGAGGTCATCGAGCAGGCGACCGGGCGGCGCGTGATCGGGTTCATGAGCGGCAACCAGCAGCACCCCGACATGATGTGCGAGGTCTTCATCCTCGCCCCCACCGACCTCGTCGACCACGACGAGATCCCGGCGGCCGCGCCGGCCTCGAGACCGCACTGACGCGGCTCGCGGTCTCCCGCGACTTCCGCCCAGCCGTCCACGCGTGATTGTGGTGCGTCCCTACGCGGAGTACAGTTGTGTAGGAAGGGCATCACGTGAGGTCGGCTCACAGCTTGTGGGCGGGCAGCACCACGTGACTTTCTGAGCTTTCGTTTCCACACGAGCCAGGAGGTCGCACATGCCCCGCATTCACCTTCGAATTCGCCCTCGCGCCAGCGGGCCGGCGCACCGGCGGCTGACCTACGCCAACGTCGCCGCGACGCTCGCGCTGTTTCTCGCGGTCGGCGGCGGGACCGCGTTGGCGGCACGCCATTACCTGATCGTCTCAACCAGCCAGGTCAAGCCGAACGTGCTCAGAGCACTCCGAGGAAACCGCGGCTACCGCGGCTACCGCGGCTACACGGGCGCTGCCGGCCCGGCCGGCGCGACCGGGCTGGCTGGACCGACGGGATTCACGAGCACGCTGCCGACGGGCAAGACCGAGGTCGGAACATGGGCGGGCAACGTCGGCTCGTCGACGTCAAGCCCCTACTACATACCGATCAGCTTCGACATTCCGCTCGCAGCCAAGCCGGTGACATCGCTGGTCGCCGCCGGCGGCGCGTCCACGGCGGCGTGTCCCGGCAGCGTGGCAAGGCCCCTCGCGGCATCGGGGAACGTCTGCATCTATGAAGCGCACGTGAGCGGCGTCAAGGTCGGAACGCTCGACCCCAACAGCGCCGCAGGAAGCACCGGCGCCGACGTGTACGGAACGCTCGTCTCGCTTACCGGAGACTCAGGCTTTGCCTACGGCACCTGGGCCGTGACCGGCTGAGCACATGGCTGCGAGCGATCCTCCAACCACGACGCATCGTGAGGCCACGACGCCGGTGGCCTCTCCACGTTCCCCTTCCCGTGACCCACTGAGGCGCAGCGCGCGGCGGCGGGGACAGGACCAAACAACTGCGGCAGCGCGAACGGGCTTGTCGGATGAGCACCTGGTCGCGCTGCTGCGACGCGGCGAGCGCACGGCCTTCGACACACTCGCGGCGCGCTACCAGACGAGACTGCTGTGGTTCTGCTGGCAGATTCTGCGATCCAAGGAGGACGCCGAGGACGCCCTGCAGGACGTGTTCACGTCCGCCTTCAACGCGCTCGTCAGCGACGAGCGGGAGATCCATGTGCGGCCGTGGCTCTACCGAATCGCACGAAACCGCTGCATAAACCAGCTGCGGCGCGCCGTGCCGGTCTGTTCTGACTCGATGGACGACCGCCCCGCTGAAGATGGCCGCACCGTCGTCGAGAAACTGGTCGACAGACAGCGGTTCCGAGAGCTGGTCGTCGACGTTCGCGCATTACCAGACACGCAACGGACGGCGCTGCTGTTGCGCGAGATAGACGGGTTCAGCTACCAGCGCATCGCGCTCGCCATGGATACGAGCGTGCCCGCGGTGAAGTCGCTGCTCGTGCGTGCCCGCGCGGGCCTGTGCGAGTCGGTCGCAGTGCGCGAGCTCGAGGCTGCAGCGACCGGGAGCCAGCGACAAGGGGTCTCAGAGCACAGACGCACACGTGCGCGCACCAACGCGCGCGCGATCAGCTATCAGGCGGCACGGGCCGCAGCGTGCGCGGCAGCGTGAGGCGCATGCACTCGCCCAAGGAGGCAGTCATGTCAACACCATCGATTCATGAAGCGGTCGAGCAGCCGGCGCCCGATGTCGGCGCGGCTGCGGGGCTCAGCGATGCGCCAGCCGCCACGGACCAGTCGCCGACCTCACCCAACGGCGCGGCCAAACCGGACCGCGGCGTCGAGAGTCGTGGCGCCCGCGTCATCCGAATGGCCCATCGCGCGCGGCTGCACCTCTACGCGGGGGGCACGGTCCTATTGCTCGTGTACGTCGTCGCGTTGGCCACGTCAAACACGCGCCGCGTGAGGGTCGACTGGGTCTTCGCAAGCTCTGCGGTTCCGCTCGTCTGGTTGATGCTGTTCGCGGCGATCCTGGGCTGGCTGCTCGGGATCCTGATCACGATCCTGTTCCGCCTTCGCACACGCGGACCACACCAGGCCGCCACTCAGACGACGCCTGGGAGCCCGGCATCCCGTGTCGATCAGTCATGAGCGACATCGGCGACCGACACCCCGGCTTGACAGCAGGAGTAGCGTGGGTGTTCGAGGGCACACACCGTGATGTCGGCCAGAATGGTCGGCAGCGCGACCTGACTTCCGAGGATCCACAACCCCCCGGAGGTCGCTGTGCTCGATGCAGTGCGTCACACCGCTTCGATCGCAGGCGGCACACGTAATGTCGCGGCGCAACTGGCAGCTGCCGTCCGGCGATGCAACACGCCGGCAGCCGCACCCGTTGACGCCGTGAGCGTTGGGTGCCGAGCGCGGCCTGCCGCACCGCATGCCCGCGCTGCCGCCGGGGGAGGATCCGCATGAGCGACGTTCCCCGCATACCCGGTCATCCGGGTGCCCTGCAGCCCACACACCAACGGAGGAGTCATGACCGAAACCAAGTTCGACGAAGCCGCACCATCCGAACCAGAGTCCGCAGCCCCAAACACTGACGAGCTGCCCAGGGATGAAGATCGACTCGAGCGCGCCAAGAGCTCGCTCGTCCATGCCGTTGAACACGCGGTCGGGAAGGTCACGGACACGCTGGCTGGCATCGGGGGGCGCAAGTAACGATGAGCCCACGATCGAATCCGACCCAAAGGAGGTGCACATGGTCTTGATCCTCCTGATCGTCATCGCCGTCCTGCTGTTCTCCGGCTATGGCTATGGCCGCCGTCGCGGCCGTCGGCGCTTCTGAGCGACCGCTGGCTTTAGTCTGCCGGCAGAAGCGAGCGTCGGAGCGCCCGGCACGACTACGGTGCGCCGATGCTCGCGCCGCCGCGCCCGGCTACCAGCACCTCCGGCGTCGCAGGCGTGATCACGTGCCGACGCAGCGCGGCCTCTGGCACCGTGCGAGCGACGGACGAGGTGAAGCGGTAGACGATCAGCCCGTGGATGTCCACCCGCGCGCGCAGACGAAACCCGCGCGCCGGCGGCGCACCGGCGTCGCGACGCAGTGGCGCGTAGCCGGTTTCGTCGATCTCGCTGACGGTCACCGACGCCCCCTCACGCAGGTTGTGCAGCGGCGGCAGGTAGTACTCGAGGGGCGCCGCTCCAAGCTCGACGGTCGTGATCACTCGCCGCACACCCCGGCTCTCGACTCCGCCGCCAGGGGTTCGCGACAGCGCCCGCGCGACGCCGCGCCAGTCGCCACGCTGCAGACGCGGGCTGAGATCCACATCGACGCTGACGGCGAGAAAGGCCAGCCCGATGATTGCCGCCACGACCATCCCGGACCGACCCGTGCGGCGGGCCGTGACGGTGACCGCCACCGCCGCCGTCACGGGAATCATCGCCGCCACCAGGTTGCGCGGCGCGAGGTAGTCGGCGCCGAGGACGGCGGCGAGCAGCGGGATCAGCACGCCGCACGCGGCGAGCGCGAGCGCGAGCAGAGCACCGAAGCATTCGAGGCGTTCGAGTCCTCGCCACAACCCCAGCCCGACGCCCGCCACGACCGGCAGCGCCACGGCCAGTTCGATGCCGTGTCCGAGCGGCGCGCCGGAGTAGCCGGTGAGGTAGTACTGCGGGATCGCCTGCAGGCGGCTCGAGAGAGCCCACGCCGAGATCCACTGCGTCCCGTGGCCACCCTGCGCCACGATCAACCGGATCAGGGCGGCGCCAACGACGGCGAGTACGCCGACGGCGACGGCCGCATCCCTGCGGCGGGCGCGCCCTCGCAACAGCCAGAGCGCCATCGGGGCGAGGAGGAACACCGCGAAGTAGTGGGCCAGCAGCGCGAGCGCGCCACAGACGGCGAAGGCTGCCAGCCGGCGTGCGCTCGGTTCGCGCAGCGCCCGCAGGAAGCAGAACATCGCGAGCGCAACCACCAGCACGAACAGCGCATACGCCCGCGCCTCCTGTGAATACCAGACAAACAGTGGGTTCACCGCCACCAGGCCGGCCGTGACCGCGGCGACCCGCCGGGCATCCCGCGTTCGTCCGGCGAGCTCGCGACCGATTCCCCACGCCACCGGCACCGTCGCGACGCCGGCGAGCGCCGACGGAAAGCGCAGCCCAACCATCCCGGTGCCGAACGCGCGCGACCACCCCCAGATCAGCACGTACCAGAGCGGCGGCGTGTTCTCGTCGTGCACCACCGCATGCAGAGTCGCCACCAGGCTCGGGTGCAGGACGTGCACCGGCGTGAAGGCCTCGTCGTACCAGAAGCTCTGCAGGTCGAGGGTGGAGAAGCGCAGGAGCGCCGCGAGCAGCGTCAGCGCCGCGAGCGGCCACCACGGCGCCAGGCGCCGCGGGCTCACCACCTGGCTGCCACGGCGCACGAGCGAAACGTAGCCGAAAGGCGTCGGCCTGCCGGGCGCCGGCGCTGCCGGCGCGGCGGCGCGGAGCGGCCTCAAGCCTCGGGGTCCGAGCGCGGCCGGCGGTCGAGGTAGCGTAAGAGCGCCGGGTCGCCGGAGCGCAGTTCGTCGACCGGCTCACCGTGGCAGGTGCACAGCTCGACAACCGCTTCCGACGCGGTCGCGGAGCGCCGCCGCCAGACTCCGCCGTGCTGCTCCCAGTGCTCCAGAATCTCGATCGGTGACTGCTGCATCGCCACTGCGCTCATCGTAGAACCCACAGCGCCCGAGTTGGAAGCAGCGGCCTCAGCCCACCGTCGCGCCGTCCGCGTCCGGCGGCGGATCGCGCCCCGTGACCTCCGAGGCCATCGCCCAGAAGTTCGGCAGCGGCGTGTCGAGCTGCAGGTGGTGGGTCGGCCCGAGGATCAGCCCGCCGCCGGCGCCGAGCGTCGCGATGCGCTCGCGCACCTCTGCGCGGACGTCGTCCGGGCTTCCGAAGGGCAGCGTGTGCTGCTCGTCGATCGAGCCCCAGAAGCTCAGTTCGCGTCCGTACTCGCGCTTGAGCATCGCGGGATCCATCGCGGCGGGCTGCACCGGGTTGAGGATGTCGATCCCGATCTCGATCAGCTCCGGGATGATCGCGTAGACGCGACCGTCGGTGTGGTAGGCGATCGTCAACCGCGGGTTGATCGCCTTCAGCGTGGCGATCATCTCCGCCATCCGAGGCTTGAGGAACCGCCGCCAGTGGCGCGGCGACATCAGCATGCCGCTCTGCTGGCCGATGTCGTCGCCCAGCCAGATCGTGTCTACGCCCATGCGCACGAGCCGCTCGGCGGCGGCGAGGTGGTAGCGGTAGGGGATCTCGAGGATCTCGTCGGCCAGGTCTGGATCCTCGATGAAGTCCATCAGCAGACGCTCAAGCCCACGCAGCGCCCACGCGGCCTCGAAGATCGTGGTCACCGTGACTCCGACGATCCAGTACTGCTCGCCGAAGTCGCGGATCGCGCTCGCCGCGTCGACGTAGAGCTCGGGCCGAGCCGGGTCCGGCGCGTGGTAGGCGGCAAGCGCCGCCCGGTCGGCCAGCGGGTGCACGCACGGCTCGGTGTAGTGGCCGCTTCCGTACGGCGTCCTGTAGCGAACCGCGCGCCACCCCACGCCCCACTCGTCGACGTAGGTGTCGCCCTCCTGGTAGTAGGAGTTCGCCCAGCCGACCGAGGTCAACAGCAGATCCTCGCCGATCGCGAGCTCGAGCTCGTAGGTGTTGCCGCCGCCGTGAGGATTGTGAAGCCGACCGTCGGCAAGCCGCAGGTCGGACCGCAGCCGTGCGGCGAACTCCGGCGTGAACGTCGCCTGAAACGGGCAGCGATCCGGCTGGACGTGGGCCAGCGCGGCGGCGACGCGCTCGCGCGGCGTCACGCTGCCTCCCCCAGGTCATAGTCGCGAAGGCTCACCCTGCGGCGATCCAGGCCGCCGGCCACGGCCGCGATCAGCTCCTCCTCGTCGGTGGGCAGCCGCTCGGCTGCCAGCGACAGCCGCTCGAGCCAGGAGAGCTCAGGCGCGGAAAGCGCCAACGTTCCGGCTGCGTGCGCGCCGCGCAGCGTTTCCAGCGTCGCCACCGCCGCCCGGCGTACCCGTCCGTACGGCGTCCTCTCGGCGACGATCTCCGCGGCGAGCTCGAGCACGATGTCGGGGCGCAGCACATGGGCCTGCGGGTCGAGTGCCGCATCCGAGCAGACGAACAGGTCGCGCAGCACGAGCGCCTGACCCCGCTCGCTCGCAACGTTCATCAAGCGCGCGGCGTAGGCGAGCTGCTCGAGCGACACGGTTGGCGCCATCCCCCCGAGGAGCTTGACGTTCGCCACGGACTCGTTGCTCCAGAGATCCGCGGTCGCCCTGGCGATGTTGCCGACCGGCGACAGGTGCGCACACGCGGCCTCCGCCCCCTCCATGGAGATCGGGAAGCCGGTGATCGCCTTGAGGTAGGGCCCTTCGTAGGCGCAGTCCTTGCTCGGCCCGACCGCGCCCCGCTCATACGCGACGAGGCTGCGCGCAACCGTCATCACGCGGATCACGGCGGCCCACACGCGCGGGATGTGGCGTGTCTCGGCGAGCACCATCGCCGTATTGGCGAACGCGCAAGCCGTGTCGCCGGAGGCGACGCAGTCGTGCGCTCGCGCGATCGACACGATCCGGTCCCACAGGAAGGCCATGTCGCGCGGCGCCATGACGCCGAGCGCAAAAGCTGCACCGGTCAGATCGCCGGCGAGAAGCGCGTCGTCATGAACCTCCTTGCCCCCGGTCGACTCGATCGCGAGAAGGTCGGCGCCCGCGTCGGCGCACAGCTCGAAGCTTCGCACCATCTACTCCCACCGCTCCCCCGCGCGCATTCGCGGCGGGCGGACGAACTCGCGCACGTCGTTCGGCGTCACGCGCAGCGCACAGGCCAGACCGTGGCGCTCGTGCCAACGGTCGAGCGCTTCGCGCAACGTCGCCGTGACCTCCGCCCCCCACTCCGGCACCGACGTCAGCTCGGGCAGCAGCTCGAACTCGACGAGCAGCCCCGGCAGATGCAGGGCGACGGCGCGAGCGCAGGCATCGTCGATCATCGCCGCGTACTCGGCGCGAACGGCGCCCATGGTCGAGGCGCTGATCGTGCTCGGCGGTAGCGTGAAGTTCAGCTCCGGGTGAACGGTGCCGGCGCCGAGCTGCAGGCCGTGACCGACCGTGAGCGGATGCGGGCAGCGGCCGAAGACGAAGTCGTCGATGTCGTCGATTGCAAGGCTCGTGTACGTCCCGATCGCGTCCATCAGAACCCCATTGCGGCAACGAAGCGCTCGGCGAACTCCGGGTGAGTAGTGAGCTCGAGGTACTCGACGCGAGCGGCGAGTTCGACGGCGGAGCGGCGGCGCTCGCGCGAGAGGAGCATCTGCTGCGCGCCGGCCCCGGCGGCGTTGCCCACCTGGCGCATGCGTTCCTCGGGTAGATCGGGAAGCAGGCCCACGCGGACGGCGCTGCGGAGGTCGAGATAGGTGCCGAAGGCTCCGGCGACGACGACCTCGCCCAGCTCGGCGACGTCGATCCCGGCAGCCTCGAGGAGCAGTTGGGTCCCCGCGCGGATCGCACCCTTCGCCAGTTGTATCTCCCCCACGTCGGACCGCGTGAAGACGATGTCGCGGTGATGGCCGGCGGCGGCGGCCGGCACCAGCAGGCAGCTCAACCGACCGCCCTGCCCCGTGACGAGCGGGTGTGAGCGGGCCAGTCCGCCGCGGGCGTCGACGATGCCCGCGCGCACCGCCTCGGAGACGGCGTCGAGGATCCCTGAGCCACACACGCCGACCGGCGGACGCTCAGCGACCGTCTGCACGTGGAACCGCCCATCGGCGTAGTGGACGCGTTCGATCGCTCCCGGCCCTGCGCGCATGCCGTTGCTGATGTGCGCTCCCTCGAACGCCGGACCTGACGCCGTGGAGCAGCTCCAGAGCCGCCCGGCGTGCGCGAGAGTGATCTCGGTGTTGGTGCCGATGTCGAGCGCAAGCGTCGTCACGTCAGTGTCCGCGACGCCCGTGGCGAGCAGCATCGCGACGTGGTCGCCTCCCACGAAGCCGGCAATCGACGGCGGTGTGTGAATCGCCGCGCCCGCCGCGAAACGCAGGCCCACGTCGGTGGCGCGCAGATCGAGCGGGTCGCTCACGGCCGCGACGTAGGGCGCCTGCCCGAGCTGGCGCACGGGCAGTCCGGCGAACAGATGCTGCATCGCCGTGTTGCCGACGACGACGCAGTCGACGATCGCCGCGGCGTCGGTGCCGGCAGCGGCGCACAGCTCCAGCGTGAGGCGCCCGATCGCCTCCACCACCGCCTCGCCCAGCGTCCGCGCGGCTTGCGAGCTGGTGTTCGCGTACGCGATCCGGCTCATCACGTCCTCGCCGTGGGCGATCTGTGGATTGAGCGCACCGGACCTTCCCAGCGTGTCCCCGGTCTCCAGGTCGACGAGGTAGGCCGCAATCTTGGTCGTGCCGAGGTCGACGGCCAGACCGAGAAGGGCCGTCCCCGGAGGCCGTACCGCGACAACCTCGCCGTTGGATCGCCGGATGGCGACACGCGCCGCCCAATCCTGTGCGCGCATCACACCGGGCAGCTCGCACGCCACGGCCAGCCCGATCAGCGCCTGCGTCGGGGCGAGCGCAGCGCGCAGACGCGTGGCGTCGGCGCGCAGATCGTCGAGCGTTGGCGGCTCGAGCGCAACCTCGACGGCGACCACCGGCGGGTCAAGCTCGACGGTCGTGGCCAGACCCTCGAGCTGCAGGCGCTGGTTCGTGGTCAACGATTCGGCCAGAATCGCGATCCGCACCGGGCTCGAGACGGCTGCGCGGCACGCGAGACGCTCGCCGGCAGCGAGCGCAGCTTCGCCCAACAGACGGCGCTCGTCCGCGGACGCCGGTGTGACCTCGCCATCGAGCACGCGGACGCGACAGCAACCGCACATCCCGTGCCCACCGCACGCCGACGCAAGCCCCACGCCGGCCTGCTGCGCGGCAGCGAGAATCGTCGTGCCCGGCGGCACCTCGACGCGCTTGTCTACCGACGCGATCTCGACGCTGAAGCGCGCGAGGTCAACGTCCATCGCCGGCCCGGACGCGCCCGAGGACCTCCTCGACCAGGCGCACCGCACTGGACGCGTCGCGCGCGTACCCGTCGGCGCCGACCTCGTCCGCGAAGGTCTGCGTTATCGGCGCGCCACCGATGACGATCACGACCTGGTCACGCAGCCCGGCGTCTCGGATCGCCGCCACGACCTCGCCCATGTTGGTCATCGTGGTCGTCAGCAGCGCGGACATCGCGACGACCTCCGCGCCGTCTCGGACCGCCTCGACGAACCGCTCCGGATACACGTCCGTGCCGAGGTCGTCGATCTCGAAGCCGTTGCCCTGGAGCATCATCGCCACGAGGTTCTTGCCGATGTCGTGCAGGTCGCCCATCACGGTGCCGATCGCGACACGACCGGAGGAGTGCGCGCCCTGGGCGATCAACCCCGGGCGCAGCACGTCGAGTGCGGCGGTCATCGCGTGAGCGGCGACCAGCATCTCGGGGACGAACACCTCCCCCTCCTCGAAAAGTGAGCCGACACGCCGCATGGCGGCCATCAACCCCTCGTCGAAAAGCGTCTGCGCGGGGATGCCCTTCTCCAGGCCGAGCCTCGCCTGCTCCACCGCGGTCGCGGCCTGCCCGTCGACCACCGCTTCGCGAAGTTGATCGAGCGTTGCCATTCCTCGTCCTCCTAGCGTGTGCGTTCGTCGAGCGGGTAGGCGCGGAATTCGCGCACCGCGTCGTACAGTGCGAGCAGGTTCTCGACGGGGACGCCCGCCTGGACGTTGTGAATCGGGTTGAACACGAAGCCGCCGCCGGCGCCGAAGGTGAGGATGCGCTCGCGGACCATGGCGCGTACGTCCTCTGCCGTGCCGAAGGGCAGCACGTGCTGAGTGTCGATCCCGCCGCCCCAGAACGTGATCCGCTCGCCGTAGGTCTGCTTCAGCCGCTGCGGCTCCATGTCCACAGCCGAGGCCTGTACCGGGTTCAGTGCGTCGAAGCCCGCATCGACGATGTCGTCGAGTAGCCGCCAGATCGAGCCGCAGGAGTGGATGAACGTCTTCCAGCCGGTGTTTGCGTGGATCCACTCGTTGATTCGCACGTGGACCGGCTTGAACAGCGTGCGGTAGGTGCGCGGCGAGATCAGTGGCCCCTGCTGGGTGCCGAAGTCCGTTCCCGTGACGAACACGGCGGTGACGCCGTCGCCGATCGCGGCGTGGATCCGGGCGAGGTTGGCGAGGGCGATCTCACACTGGCGTTCGAAGACGTCGTGGACGTACTGCGGCCGGCTGACCAGGCTCATGTACCACTGCTCGAGGTCGCGGATTCCCCTCGGGTTGCGAAGCGTCGGACCGGGAACGAGAGCGACATCGCCGAAGCCCATCCCGCCGAAGTCACCGAGGATCGCGCGGCCGCTCGGCAGGAGGCGCTCGACCTCCGCCCGGATGTGCTCGACCGCCTCGTCGCTGATCGGCTCGAACTCCTCCAGGTTGTCGGCCGGGTCGAGGTTCGCCTCGTCGATCGGCTGCTGGCGGATGATCGAGTCGAAGTAGAAGCCGGCCCTGGGCATCCGCGCGCACGCCGGCGCCGAGCGGTCGGCGCAGGGATACATCAGGATGTCCCCGTTGGGCTCAGGCTCCGTCGGGAACTCGCCCGGAACCAGCAGCGGAACGCCGAACGCGCTCCACGGCTTCCAGTCGACGTTACGGAAGCCGTACATGTTGACCGGCCGTCCGACGCCCACCACGTCGACGGCAAGCGCGTCCATCAGGTCGGGGGCGATCTCGCCGAGCATCTGGTAGGGCTCGATCACCTTGACCGGCGTACCGGGCGGATCGAGGCCGAGCGCCTGCCGCAACTTGTAGACCGAGCTCACGTGCATCCCTGTGATCAGGCTCCCGCCGAGATCGAGCGGAACCCGATCGGCTTCCTGGTGGGCCAGCGCGAGCTCGACGCGCCGGCGCGAGGTCATGCCGCCGCCGGAGTCCGGGGATAGCGCCGAGCTTCCGTCGGTGGAGGTGGCGGTGGACACTGCGGTCCTAGCTAACCGCGGGCCAGGGGCAGGCGCATCCGTAAAAGACCGCTGAGCCGGATGCGGTCAATCCGGGACGAATCGGTGAATCCGGGCGGACGCCTCACAAGAGCGCGGCTGCGCGCACGCCCCTACAGCACGACGCTCAGGATGAGCCTGACACCGAGCGCCAGCAGTCCGGCGGCCAGCAGATGCTGGATTCGCCGGCCGCTGATGTTCTTCGAGAGCCGCGCTCCAACCTGCGCCCCGATCACGACACCCACCGACAGCGCTGCCGCGCGGCGGAGCCCGACGCCGTGATGGAACGAACCGCTCAGGATGTGCGTGATCGTGGCAACGAGCGCCATGATCGCGAGGACGAAATGCGAAGTCGCGGTCGCGACGTGGGTGGGAAACCCCAGCGCCGCGACCAGCAGCGGCACGTGCACGACGCCACCGCCGATGCCGAGGAAGCTCGAGACGAAGCCCACACCGACGCTGAGCACCGCGCCGCGCCGCACGCGCGCGCGGTAGCGGTACGTCTCCCCCTCGCGGCTTGTGATCGTGCGCGGCGAGCCGACGCCCGGCTTGCCCTCCCCGGCCTCGGTCGTCCCGGCGATCAGCCAAATCGCCAGCGCCGTCAGCGCGACCCCCATCACGACGTCGAAACCGGGGCGCGACACGCGATCGGCCACGAGCACGCCGAGGACCGAGCCCGGCAGTGTGCATAGCGCGAAGATCAGCCCGGAGCGGTAGTCGATGCGGCGCTGGTGAGCGTAGGCCGCGGTCCCGGAACTGGCGTTGAAGAACACCACGACCAAGCTGATGGCCGTGATCAACTCGGGCGTGGCATGCGGGTAGATGAGCAGCAGGACCGGCGTGAGGATGAAACCACCACCGGCACCGACGAGCGTGCCGAACGCCCCCACGGCGAGGCCCAGCAGGCACAGGAGCAGAGCTGTCGTCAGCGTGAACAGGGATCTGACCAGGGATCGGGGTGCGCCGGCTCGCGCGGTCCGAAACGCCGTTGGGCCATATTCTGTTTGTCCGCGCGGCAAGCGGCGTTGCGAGGCGGTGACGCCACGGAGCTCTGCTACCTTGGGCACGTGCAGCCCCGCCGCTCGCCGTTGTCGATGACGTTGCTCGCGCTCCTCGCGGCCGGCGGGTTGGCTGCGACTGCGTTCGCCGCCGCGGCGCCCGCCTACAAGCGGCCGCAGGGGCACGACTGCGGGCGCTCACCGCGGCAGAGCCCGCTGAGCGTCAGCGGCGTGCCCACGCGCGGTCCGCTCCCGCGCGGCGTGCCGAAGGGCTCGGTGCCGCAGCTCGACGCGTTCGTGCTCAAGGGAGCGGTCAGCTGCGCGACGGCGAAGTCGACTGTCGCGACGTTCGAGGCGAACTTCAACAAGCCTCCGACCGGGTACGCCTGCCGCGTGGCAACGCCTTACGAGACGGTCTGCTCCAACGGAGCCGTTTCCATTGGCGCCGGAATCGTGTACCTCAAGCCGTCGAAGTAGCCTCCGCCTGCCCGGGCCGGCCGGCCGCGGCAAGAACCGCTCTCGCCGAAGCTAGCGGCGCGGCGCACGCGGCGACTGCGTCGAGCCGCGCACGATCAGTTGCGTCGCGAGCTCAACGTGGAGCGCCTCGAAGCGGCGATTCTCTAGCAGCCGCATCAGCAGGCTGACCCCCATGCGGCCCATCTCGGCGAGCGGCTGACGCACGGTGGTCAGCTCGGGGGTGACGAGCTCGGTCTCGGCCGTGTCGTCGAAGCCCACCACCGAAACGTCGTGCGGGACGCGCAGGCCGCGGGCCTGCACTGCCTGCATCGCACCAATCGCGAGCGGGTCGTTGAACGCGAAGATCGCCGTGGGCGGATCGGAGAGCTCGAGCAGGACGGCCGCCGCCGCACGCCCGCCGTCGACCTCCCAGTCGGACTCGATCACGAGCTTGGGATCCGGAAGCACGCCCGCCGTCGCGAGCGCGGCGTGATACCCACGCAGGCGCTCGTCCGTGGCCATCATGTCGCTCGGCCCGGTGATCGCGGCGATGCGACGGTGGCCAAGCTCGAGCAGGTGCCGCGTCGCCTGGTCCGCGCCCGAGGAGTGCGCCGCCGAGACGGTCGGGACCCGCTCGTCGATGCGCATGCGCGGGTCTACCACGACGAAGCGGTAGCCGTAGGTCATCAGCGAGCGCAGCTCGGCGCCGGACTCCTCAGGCAGCACGAGCAGGCCGCCGTCGGTGGTGCCGTGCATCAGGCGGTCCAGCAGCGAGACCTCGCGATCGTGCTCGTGCAATGTCGGGGCGAGCACCACGCGCATGTCATGCTCGTAGAGCGCCTCGGCGACGCCGGCGATGATCACGGAGAAGTAGGTCGGATGAATCCTCGGCAGCGTGACGCCGACCAGACCGGTGCGGCCGGCGGACAGTGCCCGCGCGCTGCGGTTGGCCGTGTAGCGGTGCTCGCGGATCACGCTCTCGACGGTCCGGCGGGTCTGCTCGGAGACATACCCGCTGCCGTTCACGACGCGCGAGACGGTCGCGATCGAGACGCCGGCGTACTCTGCGATCTCGCGAATCGTCGTGCGCTGTCCGGATCGGCCGTTCTTGGCTTGTGGGTTTGCCATCACATTCATTCGCGGGTTGCTCTGAAAACGTTACCGCTTTCCATACAGCTGCGCACGGCAGAACCGTCATTTTTGTTTCCGCCCCCAGACGCCCGGACGCTGGCCTGCGGACGTCAGGTCAGGCTGAAACGGTGGCCTCGACCTCGACCGTGGCGCCCGCCGGCGCCGCCGGAATCAGGTTGCCCTCGATCTCGCGGCCGTCAACGAGCAGCCGCTCGACCCTTCCGCTCACGCCGTCGGGCTGGGTGACCGCGATCCGGTAGGTCGCCCCGCGGAAGGAGCGCACGGCTGTGAAGCCCGGCCACGAGGCGGGGATCACAGGGTCGATCCGCAGGCCCTCGTACTCCGGCCGGATCCCCAGGATCCACTGCGTGATGGCGGCGAAGGTCCATGCCGCGGTGCCGGTGAGCCAGGAGTTCTTGGCCTCGCCCGCCGTCGGCGCGTCGCCCCCGGCGATCATCTGCGCGTACACGTAGGGCTCGCAGCGGTGCACCTCGCTGATCGCCTCGCGGGCCGAGGGATTGATTCGCTTGTAATAGTCGAACGCGGCATCGCCGTCCCCAAGGATCGTCTCGGCGATCATGACCCACGGATTGGTGTGGCAGAAGATGCCGGCGTTCTCCTTGTAGCCCGGCGGATAGGAGGAGATTTCGCCCAGCTCGACGTGGTAACGCGAGTAGGCCGGCTGCAGCACCACCACGCCGTGGGGTGTCGCGAGACGCTCGCGCACGCTGTCGAGCGCGAGACGCGCCTTGCCGTCGACGACGCCCACGCCGCCGAGAACACACATGCCCTGAGGTTCCACGAAGATCTGGCCCTCCTCGTTCTGCGCCGAGCCGACCGGGTCGCCGAAGAAGTCGTACGCGCGGCGGAACCACGCGCCATCCCAGCCGTGCTCGGTGATCGTTGCCTCCATCGCGGCGGCGGCGGCGCGGTAGCGCTCGGCCTCGCCGTCCTGCGCGCGACCACCGCCGAGGGTGTCGGCGATGGACGCCATCTCGTGCGCCGCCAGCACGAACTGGCCGGCGATGAAGACGGACTCGGCCTTGCCGTCGGAGCGATTCTCGGTCGTCTGGAAGGACTCACCCGGAGTCTCCGAGAAGCAGTTGAGGTTCAGGCAGTCGTTCCAGTCGGCGCGCCCGATCAGCGGCAGGCCGTGCGGGCCGAGCCGCACGAGCGTGTAGGCGATGCTCCGTCGAAGGTGCTCATAGAGCGAGGTCTCGCTCCCGGGGGCATTGTCGTAGGGCACCGCTGCGTCGAGAATCGAGCTGTCGCCGGTCTCCTTGAGATAGGCGGCGACGCCCAGGATCAGCCACAGCGGATCGTCGTTGAATCCTGAGCCGATGGCGTTGTTTCCGCGCTTCGTCAGCGGCTGATACTGGTGGTAGGCCGAGCCGTCGTCCATCTGCGTGGCCGCGATGTCGACGATCCGCTGACGTGCCCGCTGCGGCACCATGTGAACGAAGCCGAGGAGGTCCTGGTTGGAGTCGCGGAAGCCCATTCCGCGGCCGATGCCCGACTCGAAGAAGGACGCAGACCGGCTCATGCTGAAGGTGATCATGCACTGGTAGGCGTTCCAGATGTTGACCATGCGGTTCGTGTCCGCGTCGGGCGTTGACACCTGGCAGCCCGTGAGCAGACCGTCCCAGTACTCGCGCAGGCCAGCAAGCCCGTCCTCGACCGTTTCCGGCTGCAGCCAGCGCTCGATGACCGGCAGCACGAACTGCTTGTTGACGACCTGGCTGCCGGCTGGATCGAACTTCTGATCGCGCGGGTTCTCCCAGTAGCCGAGCACGAACACGACCTCTCGCGTCTCCCCGGGCGCGAGCCTCAGCTTGACGTGATGGGAGCCGTGGGGCGCCCATCCGTGGGCGACCGAGTTGCCCGAGACGCCGCGCTCGACCGCGATCGGGCGGTCCCAGCCGCGGTATGGACCGAGAAAGGCCTCGCGCTGGGTGTCGAAGCCCTCGAGCGGCTCCGAGCAGGCAAAGTAGGCGAAATGGTCGCGGCGCTCACGGTATTCGGTCTTGTGGTAGATGACGCCGTCGACGACCTCGACCTCGCCGGTCGAGAGGTTGCGCTGAAAGTTCGTGGCGTCATCCTGGGCGTCCCAGAGGCAGAACTCGACGGAGGAGAAGATGGAGAGATCGAGCGCCTCGTCGCGGCGGTTCGTGACCCGCAAACGCCACACCTCGAGCGTCTCGCCGAGCGGCACGAAGTAGAGGGTCTCGGCGTCCACCTTCCGGAAGGACGACGCGATCGCGGTATACGAGAGGCCGTGGCGGCACTCGTAGGCGTCCAGCGGCGCCTGCGTCGGCTGCCAGGAGGGTGACCAGTATTCGCCGTTCGAGTCGTCGCGGAGGTAGACGTAGCGGCCCCCGACGTCGAACGGGGCAGCGTTGTAGCGGTAGCGCGTCAGGCGGCGCAGGCGCGCATCTCGGTAGAAGGAGTAGCCGCCGGCGGTGTTGGAGATGATGCCGAAATAGTCGTCGGTCCCGAGGTAGTTCACCCACGGCAGCGGCGTGGCAGGCTGCTCGACCACGTACTCGCGGCGCTCGTCATCGAAGTGTCCATACCGCACGGAGGGCTCCTGTCGGGTCGCCCGGACCAGGGCGACGGTTGAGGTTTGACGCGCCGGTAACCGGCTGGTAGCGTTTCCACATATGATGGTAACGCGTGCGTGACGCACACGTGCCGTCAGTAGGAGGAGCGGGTCAGAGGAGGTCGGTCGAGCACATGCAGTTCATTCTTCGCCGGTTGGGGTTTTACGCCGTCGCCGCTTGGGTGGCGATCACGATCAACTTCCTGATCCCGCGTCTGCTCCCCGGCACCCCGGTCGAGGCGATGCTCGCGCAGCACCCATACTTCACGGCTTCCGCCGTCAAGGCACTCGACATCGAGTTCGGCGTCGGCCACCACGGCTCGCTGCTGCACCAGTACGGCGCCTACCTCGGCCAGCTGTTCCACGGGAACCTCGGCGTGTCGAGCACCGCCTACCCGGCGACGGTCGTGAGCGTGCTCAACAACACCCTGCCCTGGACGATCGTGCTCGTCGGCACAGCGACGATCCTCAGCTTCGTCATCGGGACGCTGCTTGGGATCCTCGCCGGCTGGCGGCGCGGCGGGCGCTTCGATCAGCTCCTGCCGGCGTTCACGTTCCTCCAGGCGACCCCGTACTTCTTCCTCGCGCTGGTTGCGATCCAGCTGTTCGCGAACGACTGGCACCTGGTCCCGCCGTACGGCGGCGCTTCCCTCGGCGACACAGTCGGCTTCAACGGCACCTTCATCGTCAGCGCGATCAACCACGGCATCCTGCCGGCGGCGACGATCATCCTCACCTCGATGGCCGGCTGGATGTTGCAGATGCGCAACGTGATGATCACGACGATCGGCGAGGACTACGTGCTCGCCGCGGAGGCGAAGGGACTCTCGACCCGCCGCGTGATGTTCACCTACGCGGCTCGCAACGCGATCCTGCCGAACATCGCGGGCTTCGCCCTGGCGATCGGCTTCGTGGTCGCGGGAGCGCTGGTGATGGAGATCGTCTTCTCCTACCCGGGCGTCGGCTACCAGCTCTACACAGCGGTCACGGACAACGACTACCCGGTGATGCAGGGGATCTTCCTGGCGATCTCGGCCTGCGTGCTCCTCGCCTGCCTGCTCGCTGACGTCGTGTACGTGATCGCCGACCCGCGCACGCGCCGAAGGGCTGCGTTCTGATGGCCGTCGCGGTCACAGCCCCGCCCGAGGGCGCGGTCGCCCTCCCCCGCCGCCGCGGACAGTTCCTGCGCTCGATGCCGACGAAGGCGAAGGTCGGGCTGTCGATCCTCGGCTTCTTCGTGCTGATCGCGATCATCGGGCCGGCGATCGCCCCGTACGACCCCTCAGCGACCACGCTCGCCACCTCGGCGGCAGCCCCGACGCTGCACCACCTCTTCGGAACGACCTCGACCGGCCAGGACGTCCTCTCGCAGCTGCTCGTCGGGATGCGTTCATCGGTGCTGCTGGGTGTGCTCACCGCATCGATCGCGACTGTGCTCTCGGTCAGCACGGGCGTCACAGCCGGCTTCCTCGGCGGCGTCGCCGACGAGGGGCTTTCGCTGCTGATGAACGTCTTCGTCGTGTTGCCGGCGCTTCCGCTGCTCATCGTCCTGCTCGGCTACCTCCCCCACAGCGGCGACCTGCCGACGGCGGTCGTGCTCAGCGCGCTCGGCTGGTCGTGGGGGGCGCGCGTGATCCGCGCCCAGACCCTGTCGCTGCGCGACCGCGACTTCATCGCCGCCGCGCGCGAGACGGGCGAGCGGACCTGGCGGCTGGTCGCCTTCGAGATCCTGCCGAACGAGGTCAGCCTGATCGCAGCGAACTTCGTCGGCACGTTCCTCTACGCGATTCTCACCTCCGTCGCGCTCGCCTTCATCGGCGTCGCCAACTTCTCCACCTGGAATCTCGGCACGATGCTCTTCTGGGCGCAGAGCGCCAACGCCTTCAACATCGGCGCCTGGTGGTGGTACGGGCCGCCCGGGATTGCCGCGGCGCTGCTCGGGACGAGCCTCGTGCTGCTGAACTTCGGGCTCGACGAGCTCGGCAACCCGCGACTGCGCGGGGCCACCGGGCGCAGGAAGCGCAAGCGCGGCTCCTGGCGACCCACCCTCGCCTGGTTCAAGGCAGGCCACCACCCGCAGCCGAAGTGGTCCGGGCGTGCCTGGCGGCCGACCGACCCGACACCGGTTGAGCGCATGGAGGCCGCACAATGACCGTGTCTCCCTCGACCCGGAACGGATCGGCGCCGGACCATCGGGCCACCGACACCAAGCCGGTGCTCGAGGTTCGCGACCTCTCGGTGGTCTACCGCGGCGAGACCGACACGAAGGCGGTCGACCACGTCGATCTGTCGCTGGCACCCGGCGAGACGGTCGGTCTCGCCGGCGAGAGCGGCTCGGGCAAGTCCACATTGGCGCTCGGCCTGTGCCGGCTGCTGCGTCCGCCGGCCGTGATCACGAGCGGCAGCGTCGTGTACCGCGGCAGCCGCGTGGACCCGGCTGGCGTCGACCTGCTGGAGCAGAACAAGAAGGAGCTCCGCAAGCTTCGCTGGCGCGAGATCTCGGTCGTCTTCCAGAGTGCGATGAACGCCCTCAACCCGGTGCTGCGCATTCGCGACCAGCTCGGCGACGTGCTCGACGCGCACCTCGACCTCACGCGCGCCGAGAAGCGCGAGAAGCTCGAGACGCTGGTCGACCTTGTCGGCATCCCCCGCGAGCGCCTGCGCAGCTACCCCCACGAGCTGTCGGGAGGCATGCGCCAGCGCGTCATGATCGCGATGGCCCTCGCGGTCGATCCCGAGGTCGTGATCATGGACGAGCCGACGACGGCGCTGGACGTCGTCGTTCAGCGTGAGATCCTCGCGCAGATCGTCGAGCTGCAAAGGCGTCTGAACTTCGCGGTCCTCTTCATCACGCACGACCTCTCGCTGCTGATCGAGATCGCCGACCGGATCGCAGTCATGTACGCGGGCAAGCTCGTCGAGCTCGGCACCGCCGAACAGATCCACCGCACGCCTGCCCATCCGTACACGCGCGGGCTGCTTGGATCGTTCCCGAGCGTGCACGGCGCACGCAAGAAGCTGGCGGGAATCCCGGGCACGCCGCCAGACCTGCGCTCGTTGCCACCCGGCTGCCCGTTCGTGCCGCGCTGCCACTACGCCACCGAGGCGTGCCGCTCGATCGACATGCGCGCGCTGCCGGTACCGGGCGCGGATCCCGGCCACATCAGCGCGTGTCCCTTCGTCACACCCGAGATGGCCGCGCCCGCGACCGTGGGAGCCGGTGCCGGAACCTCGTCGCCGGGGTGGAGCCAGTCATGAGCGAGTCGCAGACACCCGCAGAGGTCATGCCGGCCGCGGCAGCGCGCGGCCCGCTCGTGCTCGAGGCGCGCTCGATCGCGAAGGACTTCCGGCTGACGCGCGGCCCGCGCGGGGAGATCCTGTCCGCCGCGCGCGACGTCTCGTTCGGTCTCTACCGCAGCGCCGTCGTGGCCCTCGTCGGCGAGAGCGGCTCCGGCAAGTCGACGGTGGCCCGGATACTCGCCGGGCAGGAGCGCCCCACCTCCGGGACGATCTCGCTGGACGGCACCGAGGTGCACCCGTGGCGCCACAGCGTGTTTCGCTCCTACAAGGGCGACGTGCAGATGGTATTCCAAGACCCGTTCGCGTCGCTGAACTCCGTACACACCGTCCGCTACACGCTGGGTCGCCCGGTGCGCCTGCACCAGCGCGCGAAGGGCAAGGACGCGATCGCCGCCGAGCTGGTGCGCCTGCTCGAGCGCGTGCGCCTGACGCCGCCCGAGCAGTTCCTCGCCAAGTACCCACACGAGCTCTCCGGCGGCCAGCGCCAGCGCGTCGCGATCGCGCGTGCGATCGCGGCGAGGCCGCGCGTGCTGCTCGCCGACGAACCGGTATCGATGCTCGACGTGTCGATCCGCCTCGAGGTGCTCGACCTGATCGACGAACTGCGCTCTCAGTTCGAGCTCGCCGTGCTCTACGTCACCCACGACATCGCCTCGGCGCGCTACTTCGCCGACGACACGCTCGTGATGTACGCCGGCCAGATCGTCGAGCGCGGGCCCTCAGAGGATCTCACCCAGCGGCCTGCGCACCCCTACACCCAGCTTCTCGTCGCCTCCTCGCCGGATCCCGACCGCCTCGACCGTGCAACTCCCAAGCCGCAGTCCGCGCTCGCGGTGCGTCGCGCGGGGAGCGCGCTCTCGACGACGGTCGGATGCCGGTTCAGCCCGCGCTGTCCGCTCGCCGAGGAGCGCTGCCGGACGCAGGATCCACCACTTCTCCCGATCACCTCGCAGAGAGCCGCAGCGTGCTGGCGACTCGATGTCGCCGCACCGGATCTTCTCTCCGAGATAGGCGAGGAGAGGAGCGTCCCGATGAAGACGTGAGTCGCATTGCCAGTCACCCGACGCCGCGAGGCTCTCGCGACGCCGGGCGCTGACAACTCGGGCGCGTGCTGCACACGCGCCCAATCGCATCGCACTGCTTACTGCTCAACGAAAGGTACATCACGTAATGGAACCGAAAACGTCCAACAAGCGAAGGCTGTTTGCCTCCGCAGTGGCCGCGGTCGCCGCAACAGCGGGGCTCATGGTCGCATTTGCGCTGCCTAGCGCCTCGAGCGCCAGCGCCCCGGCACGGGCCGCCTCATCGACTCCGCTGGTGATGGAGTCGAGCCAGGAGACGACCCTGACCGACAACTTCAACCCGTTCGTGACTCAGTCGGCGGGCACGGTGGTCGGCGCTACGTCGCTGATCTACGAGCCGCTGCTGCAGTTCGACATCGCCAAGCCGCTGCAGGCGCCGTATGACTTCCTCGCCAGCGGCTACAAGTGGGGAGCCGGCGGCACCTCGATCACGTTCACGATCCGCACCGGTGTGAAGTGGAGCGACGGCTCGGCGCTGACGCCGGCCGATGTCGCGTTCACCTACAACATGCTCAAGCAATACCCCGACGTGAACACCAACGGTGTTCCGATCACGGGCGCCACGGCTAGCGGGCAGGACGTGACGGTCACGTTCTCCTCGTCGCAGTACACCAACCTGCAGTACGTCGGATCGGTGTACATCGTGCCGCAGGCGATCTGGAGCAAGCTGACCGGCGATCCGTCGCAGTTCACGGACACCAACCCGATCGGATCCGGACCGTACGTGCTGAACACGTTCAGCGCCGGCCTCGGCGTGACGCTGAAGGCCAACCAGAACTACTGGGGTGGTCCGTTCGGCGGCAGCGGTGCGCCGGCCGTCGCTGACGTGCAGTTCCCGCTGCTCGCCGACTCCAACACCGTTCTCTCGGCACTCGAGAGCAACGGCCTGGACTGGGCGGGCAACTTCATCAACGGTCTGAACGGCGGATTCGTCAACCAGTCGCCGTCCACGCACCACGTGTGGTTCGCGCCAGTGCAGACAAACATGCTGGTGCCGAATCTCCGCATGTGGCCGATGAACCAGCTGGCCGTCCGTCAGGCCGTCAGCCTGGCGATCGACCGTACCGCCGTCAGCAAGCAGGGTGAGTCCGGGCTCGAGCCGGTGGCGACGAACGCCAGCGGCATCGTGCTGCCGAACTTCTCAGCGCTGGTGGCGCCGTCGGTCAAGAGCGCCACGCTGTCGCCGAACGCCAACGCCAAGGCGGCCGACGCGGTGCTGACGAAGGCCGGCTATACCCTGAAGGGCGGCTACTACGCCCTCAAGGGCAAGGTGGTCAACATCGTGATCACCGACCCGTCCAACTACTCGGACTATGCGCTGGACGATCAGCTCATGGCCGCCGAGCTGAAGAAGGCGCACATCGAAGCGTCGTTCGACGGACTGTCGGACAACGCCTGGTACGCCGACCTGGCCGACGGCAAGTTCGGAAACGCAACGAGCCACTGGTCCAACACCGCCATCCTGCCTTACGGTCTGTATGACGGCTGGCTGGACAGCAAGCTCAACTCACCGACCAACGCGACCGGCGACTTCGAGGGACTGAACGTCTCCTCGCTCGACGCCGACCTGGCGAAGCTCGCAGGTGCGACCACGAACGCGCAGCAGTTGACTGACCTCGCGCCAATCGAGTCGTACGTCGCGAAGAACCTGCCGGTCATCCCGACCGTGTACGGCGCATCGTTCGACGAGTACAGCACGGCGCACTTCACCGGCTGGCCGACGGCGAGCGACCCGTATGAGTCGGGGAGCCCCAACACGCCGACCAACGAGGTCATCGTGTTGCACCTCAAGCCGGTCTCGTAGTCTCCTAACCCAACCGGTGCCAATGCCCCGCTCCCCGCTCCTCCGGGGGCGGGGCGGCGGCGCCTGTCCGCGAAACGCAACCCTCCAACGCAGAGAGGACGAGGATCGGATGGCCACGACAGAAGCCGACGGCTCGTCCGCAGCCGCGCTGCGATTTCCAGACGGATTCCTGTGGGGCGCGGCGAGCTCCGCCTACCAGATCGAGGGGGCTGCCGACGCCGACGGCCGCGGACCCTCCGTGTGGGACACCTTCAGCCACCTCCCAGGGAAGGTGCACGGCGGTGATACGGGCGACGTGGCCTGCGACTTCTACAACCGCGCCGAGGAGGATCTCGACCTGATCGCGAACCTCGGTCTCGGCGCCTTCCGCTTCTCGGTCTCCTGGCCGCGCGTTCAGCCCACGGGCAGCGGAGCGGTCAACCAGCGCGGTCTCGACTTCTACCGCTCGCTGGTCGACGGCCTGCGGGCCCGCGGCATCGTCGCGGCGATCACGCTCTACCACTGGGACCTCCCCCAGGCGCTAGAGGATCGCGGCGGTTGGCCCAACCGCGATACGGCGGAACGGTTCGCCGAATACACCGAGATCCTGGCTGAGGCGATCGGCGACGCCGGAACGATGTGGATCACGCTGAACGAACCCCAGGTCGTCGCCAACCAGGGCTACCGGGCCGGGGTGTTCGCACCGGGCATACGCGACGATGCGCTCGCGGCCGCCACGACTCACCATCTGATGCTTGGCCACGGCCTCGCGCTGGCGCGGCTGCGCAGCGTCCTGCCGGCTGCTCCGGTCGGCATCACGCTCGACATCCACCCGACTCGCGCTGCCGATCCGAACGCCGAGCAGGAGGCCAGGATCAGCGACGCCGAGCAGAACGGGATCTGGACCGACCCGGTGCTGCACGGACGCTATCCCGAGCTCGCCCGCGAGCACCTGCTGCCGCCGCCGTCGCTGATCCTCGACGGCGACATGGAGACGATCTCCGCGCCCGTCGACTTCATCGGGATCAACTACTACACCCCGCACTACGTCAGGCTCGGCGACACCTCGAAGCTGCGCTACGGCGAGGACGCTGTCGCGGGTCGTCCGGGCGTGATCGTCTACAAGCGCGACGACGTACCGCAGACCGCGATGGGCTGGCCGGTCGAGCCGGATGGCCTCTACGACACGCTCGTCGAGCTCGCCGCGCAGACGCGACCGGGCTGCCCGCTGTATGTGACGGAGAACGGCTGCGCGGCCGAGGACTACGTCAACCAGGACGGCGTCGTCAACGATGTCGAGCGGATCGATTACATCCACGGTCACCTCGAGGCGGCGTGGCGCGCGATACAGGCCGGCGTGCCGCTGGCCGGCTACTTCTACTGGTCGCTGCACGACAACTTCGAATGGACCCGGGGCTACCAGAAGCGCTTCGGCCTGCTCTTCATCGATTACGACACGCAGAGGCGCCGCGTCAAGCGCAGCGCCGAGATGTATGCGCGGATCGCGCGGACCAACGAGCTCCCGCCGCTCGAGGCCGTGCTCGGCGGCCCCGCCTAGCCCAGACACCGCGCCGCCGAAACAACGCCGGCGGTGGCGGCCGCACGCTCGCCCTGGCCGATCGCTGCGCGATGTAGCGTCCGGCGCGTGGAGAACCCACTCACCGCACTGTCACTCGAGCAGCTGCGCGCTCGAACGAGCATGAAGTGGAGGCGCTACCCGGCGGACGTGCTGCCGCTTTGGGTGGCTGAGATGGACGTGCCCCTGGCGGAGCCGATCGTCGCCGCGCTCGATCACGCGATAGCGATCGGCGACACCGGCTATCCGCAGGGAACGGAATATGCCCTGGCCCTCGCGGAGTTCGCACACGCGCGGTGGGGTTGGAGCTTCGAGCTCGGCGAGAGCGCAAATGTCCCTGACGTCATGGGCGGCGTGGCGGCCCTGCTCGCGATGATCACCGCCCCGGGCGACCGTGTGGTGATCAACTCCCCTGTCTACACGCCGTTCTACCGCTTCATCGAACACCTCGGCCGGCAGGTGATCGAGGCGCCTCTGAACGCCGAACACCGCATCGAGGCGGCGGTGTTGGACGCAGCCTTCGCGGCCGCCACCGAGGGAGGCCGCAACGCGGCGTTCCTGCTGTGCAGCCCGCACAACCCGACCGGCACGGTGCATACGCGCGCGGAGCTCGAGGCGGTGGTCGGCCTGGCGGCGGCGCACGGATTACGGGTCGTGGCCGACGAGATCCACGCGCCGATCGTCCACGCCGAGTGCGAGCACGTGCCGTACCTGTCCCTGCCCGGATCCGAGCGGTCCTTTGCCCTGCTATCGGCATCGAAGGGCTGGAACCTGGCCGGCCTGCGGGCGGCCGTGGCGGTCTGTGGACCGCAGGCGAAAGCGGATCTCGAGCGACTACCGGAGGAGGCGCGCAGCGGAGCGAGCCACCTCGGCGTGATCGCCCACGCCGCGGCGCTGCGGGACGGCGGACCGTGGCTCGACAGTCTGCTGGCAGGCCTGGACGCCAATCGGCGGCTGCTCGGGGAGCTTCTGGCCGAACAGTTGCCGGGCGTCCGCTACAGCCCGCCCCAGGGGACGTACCTCGCCTGGCTGGACTGCCGCGCCCTCGGCCTCGGAGACGATCCGGCGGAGGTGTTCGAAAAGCGTGGACGGGTGGCGCTGAGCTCCGGCCCGCGTTTCGGCACGGGCGGTGCGGGACACGTGCGTCTCAACCTCGCGACGTCGCCGGCGATCCTTGCGCAGGCCGTTGAGCGAATGGCGCTTGCGCTGCGCTGACCGCGCCGGCCCCGTGGCGGCCCTTGCGCTGCGGCGCTCTGCCACCAAGCGTTTCAGCCCAGTACGCGCTCGAGCTCCAACAGCGTGGTGTCGCCGGACAGGACCTTGGCGAGCCCGTCGTCACGAAGCGTGCGCATTCCGGCGGCGACCGCCGCGCGGGAGATGTCCTGGGCGGCGGCGCGCCCGACGATCAGACTGCGGATCTCGTCGTTGACGGTCATCACCTCGTACAGGCCGAGCCGGCCGCGGTAGCCCGTCTGTCGGCAGCGTGCGCATCCGACGGCTTCGTAGATCTCGACCTCGCCGTCCGCCTGTCCGACGTGCTGGCCGGGAACGCGAACGCGCTTGCGGCACGTGTGACAGACGCGGCGGGCAAGACGCTGAGCGACCACGCAGTTGATCGACGACGCGACCAGGTAGGGCTCGATTCCCATGTCGACGAGTCTCATCGGCGCGCTCGGGGCGTCGTTGGTGTGCATCGTCGAGAGCACAAGGTGTCCCGTCAGAGCGGCCTCGACCGCGATGTGAGCGCTCTCACGGTCGCGAATCTCGCCGACCATGATCACGTCCGGGTCGGCGCGAACGATCGCGCGCAGGCCGGTGGCGAAGGTCAGGCCGTTGCGCTCGGAGACCTGGATCTGGTTGACGCCCTCGAGGCGATACTCGACCGGGTCCTCGATCGTCGTCAGCGTCTTCTCGGGCGAGCGAACGATCGCGATCATCGCGTACAGGGACGTTGTCTTGCCCGAGCCGGTCGGTCCGGTCGCGAGAATCCCACCCTGTGTGCGCCGCAGCGAAGCCGCGAGCCGATCGCGGTCTTCCTTGCTCATTCCGAGATCGTCGAGCGAGAGAGGCGAGCGCCCTGCGTCGAGGATGCGCAGCACGGCCGACTCGCCACCGACTAGCGGCATCACCGCCACGCGGATGTCGACGCGGCGCCCGTCGATGACGATGCCGATCCGTCCGTCCTGCGGCAGCCGCCGCTCCGAGATGTCGAGATCGGCGAGGATCTTGATTCGCGAGATCACCGCCGCCGCCTGGCTGCGCGGGACCCGCGCGGCGTCGACCATCACCCCGTCGATTCGAAAGCGAACGCCGAGCGTCCCATCCTCGGGTGCGAAGTGCACGTCGGACACGCCGCGATCGACCGCCTCGGAGATGATCGAGCGCACGAGCTTGATCGTCGGGGCGTCGTCGGGGCTGTCGAGCTCCACGTCCGGCGGCCCGGCGTCGACGCCGCTTTCGTCCTCGAACAGCTCGCCGTCGAGCACGCTCAGCCGCTTCAGCAGCGCGTCGAGGTCCTCCTGGGACACCACCACCGGCTTGATCTGCATCCCCGTGAACATGGACATGTCCTCGAGCGCAAGGAAGTTGTCCGGATTGGCGACGGCCACAAGCAGCGTGTGATCGGACTCGAAGGCGACGGGCACGGCGCGCATACGGCGCGCGGCCGTGAAGGAGACCAACTGTGCGGCCTCGGGATCGAGGGTGATGTGCTCGAGCGGACGGTGCTCGAGGCCGAATCGGCGCGCCATCGCGATCGCGAGCTGCTCCGGCGTGATCGCGCCGTGCTCGAGCAGTACCTGGCCGATCTGCTCACCTGCCTCGCGTGCCGCGCGCGCGGCAGTCTCAACCGTCTGACGGTCGCTGAAGCCCAGCTCGACGACGATGTCGCCGATCCGGGCACGCCGCGGATGTGACTGCTCGGGCGCCGACGCGCCGGGCGCCGGCACCCGTGTCGAAAGCTCCATGGGGCAGGTATCGACAGCTTTAGCCAAAAAGCCGAGCGGGAAAATGCGTAGCGGCGTGCGATGCGTCCAGGATCACGGCGAGCGTTTATCAATCTGGGGTGTGCGGCCGATACGCCCACCGTGGAGCCCACGTCCTCGACGAGCCAGCCGGTTTCCGGCAACGGGCGCGCCACCGGCGCCTTCGGTGACGCCATGCTGGTGGAAGCGACGCCGGCGGTCGGCGGGCGCAATGGATCGCACCCGACCCAGCCCGAGCTGGAGCGCCGCGAGCGCCGCGGCAGCGGCGGACGGCGCGGCAACATCAGCGCGCTTCGCGTGAGCGTCGTGATCCCCGCTCTCAACGAGGCGCTCAACCTGCGTCACGTTCTGGCAAACCTGCCCGACAGCGTGTTCGAGGTCGTGCTCGTCCCCGGCAGCTCGACCGACGACACCGAGATCGTGGCGCGGACGCTGCGGCCAGATGTGCTCGTGATCCATCAGAGCGGCCACGGCAAGGGGAACGCTCTGGCGTGCGGCTTCGCTGCGTGCAGCGGAGACATCATCGTCACACTCGACGCCGACGGCTCGGCGGATCCCAAGGAGATCCCCGCGTTCGTCGGTGCGCTGGTCAGCGGCGCCGATTTCGCCAAGGGCACCCGCGCCATCCAGGGCGGCGGCAGCCACGACATGACGAGGCTCCGACGGCTCGGCAACAGGGCGCTCACCCACTTCGCGAACGTCCTGCACGGAACGCACTTCAGCGACCTCTGTTACGGCTACAACGCTTTCTGGCACGCCTGCCTTCCGCAGCTCAACGTGGACGTCGACGGGTTCGAGGTCGAGACGCTGCTCAACCTGCGCGCCGCGAAGTCCGGGCTGCGGGTCACCGAGGTGGCCAGCTTCGAGCTCGCACGGATCCACGGTCGCAGCAACCTGAAGACCTTCAAGGACGGCTGGCGGGTGCTCGTGACGATCCTGCGCGAGTGGGTCCCAAAGCACCACCGCGTGCCACACACGCCGCCCACCCGGCTGCAGGCGGGCAGGCGACAGGCGGCCCGGCGCACCGACGTGCCGACGCCCAGCGACACGCACGAGTAGCGGACCCGCCACAATCGGCCCATGCAGCACGAGCGTTCCTCGCTGCCGCGCGCGGCGCGGCGCGTGGCCGATGCGCTGACCGAACACGGGCACGCCGGCGCGATCCGCCTGCTCGACGACTCAGCCGCGAGCGCCGCCGAGGCCGCGGCAGCGCTGGGGGTTGATCAGCAGCAGATCGTCAAGTCGCTGGTGTTTCGCGGCCGCCGCAGCGGACAGGCGATCCTGGCGCTGGTCGGCGGGACGAGCAGGGTGGATCCGCAGCTGCTCGAGCACCATCTAGGCGAGCCGGTCGAGCGGGCCGATGCCGACTGGGTCAGGCAGCAGACGGGCTTTGCGATCGGCGGTGTGCCGCCGGTCGGTCACAGCCCGGGCCTGCGAACGGTGGCCGACACCTCGCTCACCGAGCTCTCGGAGCTGTGGGCCGCCGCGGGCACGCCGCACGCGGTCTTTCCACTGTGCGGCGAGCAGCTCGCCCGCCTGACCGGTGCCGAGCTCGCCCCGATCGCCACCCCGGCGGGCGCCTAAGCCGCCTCGAACGTCTGCGCGATCTCACCGATCCGCGCGATCCGACTGACCAGCCGATCTCCGGGGCGCAGGAAGATCGGCGGCCTGCGGTGCGCGCCGACGCCCGAGGGCGTCCCCGTGAAGATGAGATCTCCGGGAAGCATCGGCGTGATCGATGAGATGTGGGCGATCAGCGCTGCGACCGGAAAGATCATCTCGGCCGTGGTCGCGTGCTGCACGCGCTCGCCGTTGAGGAGGCATTCGATCTCCGCCTCGTCGTCCCCGTACTCGTCGGCGCTGACCAGCCATGGGCCGGTCGGCCCGAAGCCCGGAAACGACTTGCCGAGCGAGAACTGCGGCGTCGGACCGGACCGCTGGACGTCGCGGGCCGAGATGTCCTGGCCGACCATCACGCCGGCCACGTGCTCGCGCGCGTGCGCGCTCGCCACACGGTGGGCGCGACGCCCGATCGCCACCACCAGCTCCGCCTCCCAATCGACGAATCCCCCCGGCAGGGTCACGCACGCCCGTGGTCCGGTCAGGCATGTTGGGAACTTCGTGAAGACCTGCGGAACCGACGGCGCATCCGTGCCGCCCTCAGCGGCGTGCGCGCGGTAGTTCAGCGCCACGGCGAAAATCTGGCGCGGTCGCGGCACCGGCGGACCGAGCGCCGCAGGGTCAAGCTCGACACCGTCATCGAGCGGCGCATCGGCGAGCCACCCGACGAGCTCGTCCCAGCGTTCGTA
The DNA here is from genome assembly GCA_963830975.1 of uncultured Solirubrobacterales bacterium. Lineage (GTDB taxonomy): Bacteria > Actinomycetota > Thermoleophilia > Solirubrobacterales > Solirubrobacteraceae > Palsa-513. The sequence goes on along the minus strand of CAWHOI010000004.1, from coordinate 712,144 downwards.
GACGAGCTGTGGATCGTGGCCGAAGCGGCCGTTGCTCGCGCGAGCCAGATCGACGAAGCCGCCCCGGCGCGCCACCATCAGCCGGCCCTGGAGGTTCGCCAGGCGCATCAGGCAGCCCGGCGCCGGTCGCTCATCGCGGCGGGCGCTCGGCGCCGAGGTCGCACTCGATCGCCGCGGCGGCCGCCAGCAGCGGCTCGAGCAGCGAGCTCCGGATCTCCCCGACGCTGACACGTCCCGCCTGCACCGCGAGGTTGATCGCCGCGACCACCCGCCCGCGGCGGTCGCGGATCGGAGCGGCGACCGACCGCAGACCCGACTCGAGCTCCTGGTCGACGATCGCGTACCCCTGAAGCCGCACGCGCTCGAGCTCGCGCTCGAGCTCTGGCCGTGTGGTGATCGTGTCGTGCGCCAGGGGCAGCAGCTCGATGCGGTCGAGCAGCTGGGCGCACTCGTGGCGCTCCAGGCCGGCGAGCAGCACCCGCCCCATCGAGGTGGCGTAGGCCGGAAAGCGCGTGCCGACGTTGATCACGACGTTCATGATCCGCTGCGTCGGCACGCGCGCGACGTAGACGACCGACTCGCCGTCCAGAACAGACACCGACGAGGACTCGTGGACCTGCTCGACCAGGCGCTCCATGTGCGGCTGCACGATCTCGGGCAACCCGAGCGCTGACAGATAGGCGAAGCCCAGCTCGAGCACGCGCGGCGTGAGCGCGAAGCGCCCGCCGGTCTGCTGCACGTAGCCGAGCTCTTCGAGTGTGAGCACGAAGCGGCGCGCCGAGGCGCGGGAGAGCTCGCTCGCGCGCGCGACGTCGCTCAGCGTCATCGGTTCGGGGCTGCTGAGCGCGCGTATCACCGCCAGTCCACGGGAGAGCGATTGGACGAAGTGACCGGGGGGTGCGGCCGTCTCACTCACCTCGGTCGCTCTCCCTGAGCACCTCGTCGGCGATCGCGAAGGCGCGGTTCGCCACGGGCACGCCGGCATAGACCGAGGTGTGCAGCAGCACCTCGCCGATCTCGGCAGCCGAGAGGCCGTTGCGGAGCGCCGCACGCACGTGCATCGCGATCTCGTGCTCGCGCCCGAGCGCCGTCAGCACGGCCAGCGTGATCGCGCTGCGGGTACGCCGGTCGAGCCCCTCGCGCGCCCACACCGCCCCCCAGGCGTACCGCGTGATGAAGGCCTGGAAGGGGGCTGTGAATTCCGTGGTCTGCTCGATCGCCCGATCGACGTGTTCCTCGCCGAGCACCTCGCGGCGAACCTCCATGCCGTCCTCGTAGAGCGAGTCGCTCATTGCGCACCCTCGAGGTGGCGCGCGATCAGCGCCGTCACCTCATCCACGCGTTCGATCGCCGCCAGGTGCGCTCCGTGAGACAGCACCTCGAGCTGCCCGCCACGCACGCCGGCGGCGATCAGGCGCGAGTGCTCAGGCGGGATCGCCGGATCCTCGGCCGCTCCGATCGCGAGCGTCGGCGCCGCGATGTCCGCGAGCTCATCGCGCAGGTCGAGGCGCTCGATCGCCTCGCAACACGCCGCATAGCCCTCGGCGGGCGTGTTGCGCAGCATCGCTCCGACCCACTCCAGGACCTCCGGGTGCGAGCCCGCATACGACGGCGTGAACCATCGCGCCAGGACCGCGTCGGCGACCGCCGAGACGCTCCCGGCCTCTCGCACGCTCGCCGCCCTCTGCGCCCATGCCTCCGGCGGCGGCAGGTAGGCAGAGCTACAGACGCACACCAGGCGCTCGATGCGCTCGGGCGCGTGGGCGGCCAGCCACAGGCCGACCATACCGGCCAGCGACACGCCGACGTATGACACGCGCTCGAGACCGAGGCGATCGAGCAGCGCAAGCACGTCGGCCCCCAGATCGGCGATCGCATAGGGACCGGGCGGCACCGGCGAGCCGCCGTGGCCGCGATGGTCGTAGCAGACGACGCGGTGGCGCCGCGCCAGCGTCGCGACGGCGGGCGCCCACATCTCCAGCGAGGTGCCCAGCGAGCATCCCAGCACCACGGCAGGCCCCTGCGGCGGGCCGCTCTGGGCACAGTGCAGCGCGACGGCGCTCATCGCGCGCTCGCCGCCAGCGCTCGGTCGATCAGCACGTCCACGGCCGCCAGATCGCCGTCCAGGCCCGCCGCGTTCTCGCGCATCCGATCGGTGTCCACCTCGAGGTGCGCCAGAAGGTCCGCCGTCCACGCCGCAGCGGAGCCGACAAGCGCGAGCAGCTCGCTCAGGGTCCCCCACTCCGCCTGCCAACCGCCGGCGGCGCGCTCGTGCTCCTGCGGCATCGCCGCGAGCATCGTCGAAACGAGGCCCGGCACTCGCGTCGTGCAGGCGATGATCGAGACGCTCGCAACCGGGTTGCGCTTGTGGGCCATCGCCGAGGATCCTCCGCGGCCTGCTCCGCCGCCCTCGCGCAGCTCGCCCACCTCGCTCTGCGAGAACAGCACCACGTCGCCCGCGACCTTGCCGAAGACGCCGGCGAGGGTGCCAAGCGCGGCAGCGAGCTCAGCCGGGCGTACACGGATCGCGCCCCACGGCAGCGTCGGCTGGGCGAGGCCGAGCTGTTCGGCGACGCGCGCCGCAACCGCGGGAGCGCGCGCGCCCACCGGGCCTCCCATCTGAACCGCGAGCCGCGTGTCCGCGATCTCGCGCAGGCGGGCGCCGGCCTCGTCGAGCCCGACCAGCCAGCCGGCGGCACGCAGGCCGAAGCTGGTGAGCTGCGCCTGCTGCAGCAGCGTGCGCGCGGCCATCACCGTCGCCCGATGGGTTCGCGCGAGCTGCGCGGCCGCCGACGCGGACTCCGAAATGTCGGCAAGCAGCGGCTCGAGCGCGCGCCGGGCCACGAGCATTGCCGCGCTGTCGATTATGTCCTGGCTAGTCGCACCCAGGTGCACCTCGGCGGCCAGCTCGCCCCCAACCGCCTCGCGCAACGCGGCGACGAGTGCGATCACCGGCGTCGCCGATTCGCCGGCCTCGCGTGCGATCGCCGCCAGATCGAAACGCTCGACACGGCAGGCGTCGGCGATCGTCTCGGCCGAAGCGCGCGCGATCAGCCCCTCCTCCGCGCACGCCCGCGCGAGAGCCGCCTCGACGTCCAGCATCGCGGCAAGCCATGCGCTGCCATCGGTCGCGCCGGCCACGGGGCCGCGCGCGTACAGAGCATCGAACAGGCCCGGTGAGGGCGGCTCAGATCGCAAAGAAGACGGTCTCTCCCGGACCCTGCACGTGCACGTCGATCTCGTAGCCGCCCTCCGCGACCTTCGCGATCAGCGTCTCGCGGCGATCCGGTGGAACGGTGGCGAGCACAGGGTCGGCGGCGTTGGCCAGCTCCTCGTCGGCGAAGTAGAAGCGCGTCACGCACCGGTGCAGCAGCCCGCGAGCGAACAGCGAGACGTCGATGTGCGGCGCCGCGAGGGCCCCGCTTGGCGTTGCCAACCGGCCGGGCTTGACGGTCAGCAGCTCGAAGCTGCCATCGCCGTCCTCATGGCCGACGCGAGCAAAGCCGCGGAAGCCCGCGAGCTCGGAGGGGCCGCCATGCCCCCACAGGTCGGCGAAGCGCCCGGCCGGATCGCACTGCCACGTTTCGAGCAGGAAGTCGGGGATCAGCGCGCCGGCGCCATCGAAGACCCTCCCTCGGATCGTGAGCGCGCCCGGAGTTCCAGGAGCGACCGCGTACGGTCCCTCGGGCCACGGCAGGCCAATGGCGAAGTAGGGACCAACAGTCTGCGACGGCGTGCCTCGGAAGCTCACAGCGCCTCCTCGAACGGCGTCGCGCCGGGGCCGCGCAGGTAGATGTCGAACTCGTACGCGGGCGCCCAGTCCGGCTGTGTGTCGTGAATCGAGAAGCGCGAGATCAGCGTGTTGCGCGTGGCCTCGTCGCGGACCGAGTTGAAGATCGGGTCATAGGGGAAGAACGGGTCGCCCGGGAAGTACATCTGCGTCACCAGGCGCTGGGCGAACGCGCGACCGAGGAGCGAGAAATGGATGTGCGCCGGACGCCAGGCGTTGTAGTGGTTGCCCCATGGATACGGCCCCGGCTTGATCGTGACGAAGCGGTAGCGGCCCTCGTCGTCGGTGACGGCGCGCCCGGCGCCGCTGAAGTTGGGGTCCAGCGGCGCGTCGAAGCGGTCCCACCGGTGGCGGTAGCGCCCGCAGGCGTTGGCCTGCCAGATCTCAACGAGAGTGTTTCGAAGCGGCTTGCCCTCGGTGTCGAAGACGTGCCCGGACACGGTGATCCGCTCACCGATCGGCGCGCCGTCGTGCTGTCGTGTGAGGTCGCTGTCGAGTTCACCGCCGGCGAGCGACCCGAGCGCCGGCCCGGTCAGCTCGGTGAGGTTCTGAGGCAGGTAGATCAGCGGCTGCTTGGGGTGGCGGAGCTGAGTCGACTTGTAGGGCGGGAAGTCGAGCGGCGGGTGCGTAGCGTCCTCCTCGCGCGCGTAGCACGACGGCGTGTCGGCCACAGGCTCGTAGATCCGCCGCGGTTCACTTCCCAGATCGGTCAACGCTCATCCCTCCAGGATCATGGCGAGGCCCTGGCCCACGCCTATGCAGATTGCAGCCAAACCGTAGCCACCGCCGCGCGCGCGCAGCTCGAGCGCGAGGCGCCCGAGGATCCGTGTCCCCGACGCGCCGAGCGGATGACCGATCGCGAGCGCCCCGCCGCGCACGTTGACCAGCTCCGGATCGAGCTGCGGCCAGCACGCCAGGCAGGCCAGCGACTGGGAGGCGAACGCCTCGTTCAGTTCGACGACGGAGATGTCCTCCCAGCTCAGCGAAGCGCGGGCCAGCGCGGTATTTGCCGCCTGCACCGGCGCGATCCCGAAGACGTCGGGATCGACGGCGTGCGCGCCCATCGACACGACTCGCGCGAGTGGCTCTCGGCCAAGCAGTTCGCCGGCCTGGCGGTCGCCGAGCAGGACCATGCTCGCGCCGTCGTTGAGCGGTGAGGAGTTGCCCGCGGTGACGGTGCCGCCGGGAACGAATGCGGGGGCCAACTCGGCGAGCGCCTCGAGCGAGGTGTCGGTGCGGATTCCCTCGTCACGCTCCAGCGCGATCCCCGGCACGGGCACGACCTCGCTCAGCGCCCCCTCGTCGTAGGCCTGCGAGGCCAGCCGATGGCTGCGCAGCGCAAACGCGTCCTGCGCTTCGCGCGAGATCGCGTGCATCGTCGCCAGCCGCTCGGCGCTCTCGCCGAGCGAGATCGTCCACTCCGCGGGCATGTTCGGGTTGACCATGCGCCAGCCGAGCGTCGTTGAGTGCAGCGTTTCCGCGCCGACCGGATAGCCACGGGACGGTTTCAGCAGAACCCACGGTGCGCGGCTCATCGACTCGACGCCGCCTGCCACCACGAGCGAGGAGTCGCCACAGCGAATCGCACGAGTCGCCTGGATCGCGGCCTCGAGGCTCGATCCACAGAGCCGATTGACGGTCACGCCGGGCACGCTCGTCGGCAGGCCCGCGAGCAGCACCGCCATGCGTGCGACGTCGCGGTTGTCCTCGCCGGCGCCGTTGGCGTTGCCGAGATAGACGTCGTCGACCGATGCGGGGTCGGCGACGCCGGCCCGCTCGAGCAGCGCAGTGAGGGCGTGGGCGGCGAGGTCGTCGGGGCGCACACCGGCGAGCGCACCGCCGAGGCGCCCGAACGGCGTTCGCACCGTCTCGTAGATGAAGGCCTCGCTCATCGCGCAAGCAACTCCCGCAGCGCCGCGAGTTCGGTCTCGCTCGGCGGCTCGGTGACCGTCGGCTGCTCGGCCACGGCCAGCTCCCACCCGGTCGCCTCGCGCGCCGCCGCGACGCTGACGCCCTCGTGCAGCTGCGTCAGCGTCAGCTCGGCGCTCACCGGATCCGGCTCCAGCACGCCCAGGTCGGTGATTACCGCGGTCGGGCCCTTGCCACGCAGCCCGAGCCGTTTGCGAGCACCCGGGCCGTCGCCGTGGCCGACCGTCGTGAGGAAGTCCAGGCGCTCGACCAGGGTGCGCCGCGAGTGCGGAACGGTGACGACCACCTCGCCGCAGTTCGCCGCGATCTCGGGGGCACCACCGGCGCCGGGGAGGCGCGTGCGCGGGCTGTCGTAGTCACCGATCACCGTCGAGTTGAGGTTCGCGAAGCGATCGACCTGCGCGGCGCCGAGGAACGCCAGCTGCACGCGCCCCGCGCCGATCCAGTAGTTGAACATCTCCGGCACGCTGACGACCGCGTCGGCCGTCTCGCTGAGCGCTCCGTCGCCAATCGACAGCGGGATGCGAAACGGCTTCGCACCGATCGTGCCGGACTCATAGATCAGGACGAGCGAGGGGTTGTGCACCATCCGGGCGAGGATCGCGGCCGTGCTCGGGCGCCCTACGCCGATGAAGACGGTCGTCGTGGCGGCCAGCCGGCGTGCGGCGACCACCGTCTGCACCTCGTCGGTGGTGGCCGCGTCGCTCACGCCGCCACCCCATCGAGAACGTGCTCGGCCATCCACGCGCGAAAGCGGTCGCGGTCGCGGCTTATCTCGTCCCACTCGCGGTAGAAGTCGTTGTCGCGTTCGGTGACGCCCTGGCTGTACGACGGCTGCGATCCGCCGGGTGCGGCCGCCACCGCATCGAGCGCCCAACCGGGAATGACGACCGAGCCGGGGCGGGGTTCGAGCCGCTCGACGATCCGCTCCACCGTCACCAGGGAGCGCCTGGCCGCCAGCACTGCCTCCTTCTGCACGCCGGGGATTCCCCACAGCTGCACGTTGCCTTGGTGGTCGGCCTCCTGCGCGTGCACGATCGCGACGTCGGGGCGCAGCGCCGCGACGGCAGCCAGCTGCTCGCCCGTGAACGGGCACTCGATGAAGCGGACCTGCGTGTGCGCGACGAGGTCGGTGCCGGCGTACCCTCGCAGCACCGCGAACGGGAGATCTGCTGCCCCGGCGGCGTAGCGGTTGGCCATGCCGGCGTGGCTGTGCTCTTCGATCTCCAGCGGACGCGGCCAACCATGCTCGATCGCGTCGCGAAAGCGGTGCAGCGATCCCACGCCTGGATTCCCGCCGTAGGAGAAGACGAGCCGCCTTGCCACGCCCATTCCGATCAGCTGGTCGTAGAGCAGGTCGGGTGTCATTCGAATCAGCTCGAGCTCGCAGCGACCCTGGCGCAGCAGCTCGTGTCCGGCGGCGAACGGGATCAGGTGTGTGAAGCCCTCGAGCGCCACGGAATCACCGTCGCGCACCAGCTCGGCGACCGCTTCGCTCAGCTCGAGGATCCGTGCCATCTGTGTGCGCAATGTGAACATGCCGTCATTGCGCGCACACCGTATCATCGAGGCTGTCTCTTGCCGCCGCCAGCCGACCAGCCGTGCACGCAGGCGAACCGGTTGCGGCAAACACCACGAGGGGAGGGAACATGGCAACCGCAGGCCCGGCCGAGCAGAAGCTTCTGATCAACGGCGAGTGGCGCACCGCACGCTCCGGCGCCACCTTTGAGCGGTCGAACCCCTACACGGGCGAGACCGCCAGCATCGCCAGCGCGGCAGGCCCTGAGGACGCCGGCGCCGCCGTCGACGCCGCGCAGGCGGCGTTTGCGAGCTGGTCGCAGAGCGGGCCCGGGGAGCGCCGCGCGATGCTTTCGCGCGCCGCCGACCTGATCACCGAGCGCCAGAACGAGATCGCGCAGACGATGATCGAGGAGACCGGCGCGACGTTCGGTTGGGGGATGTTCAACTGCATGCTGGCATCCGGGATGCTGCGCGAGGCGGCGGCCCAGACCTACGGCACGCTCGGCGAGGTGATCCCCTCCGACGTTCCCGGCAAGCTCGCGATGGCGGTGCGTGCGCCGGCCGGCGTCGTGGTCGGGATCGCGCCCTGGAACGCACCGGTGATCCTCGCGGCGCGAGCGATCGCGATGCCGCTGGCGTTCGGCAACACCGTCGTGCTGAAGGCATCTGAGCTGTGCCCGCGCACCCACGCGCACGTCGCCGCCGCCGTCGCCGACGCGGGGCTCCCGCCGGGCGTCATCAACTTCATCACCAACGCGCCGCAGGACGCGGCCGACGTCGTCGAAAAGCTGGTCGCCCACCCCGACACGCGGCGCGTGAACTTCACCGGCTCGACGCGCGTCGGCCGGATCATCGCCGAGCTTGCCGGGCGCCACCTCAAGCGGGCTCTGCTCGAGCTTGGCGGCAAGGCGCCGCTGATCGTGCTGGCCGACGCCGATCTCGAACGGGCAGCGGCCGCAACGAGCTTCGGGGCGTTCTTCCACCAGGGGCAGATATGTATGTCCACCGAGCGGATCGTCATCGACCGCTCCGTGGCCGAGCCGTTTGGCCGGCTGCTGGCGGAGCGCGCGGCTGCGCTGCGAGTCGGCGATCCGCGCGAGCCCGACACGCAGATCGGGCCGCTCATCAACGAGGCCGCAATCAGCCGCGTCAGCGAACTCGTCGACGATGCGCGTGCGCGCGGCGCGGAGGTGCTCGCCGGCGGCGAGGCCGCAGGCCCGTGCTATCCCCCGACCGTGCTGTTCGGCGTCAACGCCGAAATGCGCGTCTACGCCGAGGAATCGTTCGGGCCGCTCGTCTCGATCATCCCCGTCGACGGCGTCGAGCAGGCGATCGAGGTGGCCAACGACACCGAATACGGCCTCGCGGCGGCCGTCTTCAGCGCGAACGTCCCGCAGGCTCTCGAGGTCGCCCAGCGCGTCCAGAGCGGCATCTGCCACATCAACGACGCGACGGTCCACGATGAGCCGCAGATGCCGTTCGGTGGCGTCAAGAACAGCGGCTGGGGGCGGTTCGGCGGCCGGGCGGCGCTCGAGGAGTTCACCGAGCTGCGCTGGATCACGATCCAGGAAACCGAGCGCCACTACCCGATCTGAGGGTCGCGCGCGCGGAGCGGCCGACGGTCGAACGGACCGATCCTCCCGGCGATAGTCTCCGTGCCGCCGGTCTGACAAGAATGCCCCGAAGAGCCCTCAGCGTCGCGTTTGTGCTTGCGCTGGTCGCGATGGCGGTTCCAGCCGCCGCGTACGCGGTCCTCGCGACGCTGACCGACCCCGCAGATCCGACCGCCACGCCCAGCTGCCCCGGCACCGCTGCCGCCCCCTGCACCGTGATCTCTCGCACAACAGCGGAGCAGGTGCAGGTCGGGGATACCTCGGCGCCGTTCAAGGTCCTGGTCCCGGGGCGGATCGTCGGCTGGGAGATCACGCTCAGCGCCCCAACGGCCGCGCAGATTCGCTATTTCGACACCAACGAGGGCGGGACCTCGCAGGCCGCGGTCGCAGTGATCCGCCAGGTCAAGGGTCTCGACTACCGCCTCGAGGCCGTCAGCCCGCTCCTGCATCTGGAGCCGTACTTCGGGCAGACCGCGACGTTCGCCCTGACCAGCTCGATCCCCGTCAGGCGGGGCGACGTGATCGCCCTGACGGTCCCAACGTGGGTTCCCGCACTCGAGCTGCATGCAGGCAGCAAGACCGCCTGGCGCGCCAGCCGCGGCCGCACGCAGTGCGCGAGCGTCACAGCCGAGACGGCGCAGAGCGCACCGGGCGCCGTGACCCAGTACTACTGCATCTATCGCACCGCGCTGCTCGACTTCGGCGTGTTCGAGATCTCAACGCCGTAGATCGCCCGACTCTGCGCGACGCCGATTGCGGGGACGCTCGCGGCGGAGGGATGAAGCGCGGCTCGGCGTCGGCGCGCCGTGCGCATGCGCCGCTGCGCGCCAAAACCGAGCCCCGCCGCAAGCACACACGCAACGGCCCCCACGCCGAGGCCCATGCGCGCTCCGGCCAGGCTGATGATCACGCCGACCAGCGGCCCGCCGATCGGCGTTGAGCCCTGGAACGCCACGAACCACAGCGCCATCACGCGGCCGCGCATCGCGGGGTCCGCTGCCAGCTGCAGCGTGGAGTTGCCGCTCGACATGAACGACACGCTGGCGGCGCCGACGAGCGCCAGCGCGATCAGCTCGACGCCCAGCGTCGGCGCCAATGCGGCAAGCCCGATGACGACCGCGAAGGCCACGGCGGCGAGCGTGACCGGCCGCAGCCCGGTGCGACCGCGCGCGGCGACGACGAGGCCGCCGCAGATCGCACCGACCCCCATCGCGGCCGTCATGAAACCGTAGCCCTCGGCGCCTGAGTGCAGTGCGTGGCGAGCCATCACCGGCAGGGAGACCTGAAACTCGTAGGCCAGCGTACCCACGAGCGCCATCATCATCAGGGGCACGATGATGTCCGGCGTCGCGGCGGCGTAGCGCAACCCCTCGCGGAGCTGGCCGGCGGTCCGCGGCGCCGGCGGCGTCGGCAGCAGCGCCGAGCGCTCCATCGACATCAACGAGGCGACGACGGCGACGAAGCTCGCGGCGTTGACGAGGAAGCACTCGCCGACGCCGACCGTCGCGATCAACACACCCCCCACGGCCGGCCCGATCGCGCGCGCCACATTGGCCTGAACCGAGTTGAGACTGACCGCGTTGCGCAGCGTGTCAGGCCCGACCATCTCAAGCATGAACGACTGGCGCGCCGGATTCTCGAACGCGTTGTTGAGTCCGAGCACGACGGCGAGCACGCCGATCTCCCAGAGGCGGACCTCACCGGTGATCGTCAGCACGCCGAGGGCGAGCGCCTGCAGCCCCATCGCGCTCTGCAGCACCACCATCAGCCGGCGCTTGTTCACGCGGTCGGCGATCACGCCGCCGTAGGGGGCCAGGAGCAGCACCGGCAGCGTCTGCAGCGCGACGATCAGGCCAAGCGCGGTCGCTGAGCCCGTCAACGAGAGCACCAGCCACGACTGCGCCGCCATCTGCATCCACGTGCCGATCAGCGAGGTCGCCTGGCCGAAGAAGTACAGGCGGTAGTTATGCACCGAGAGAGCGGCGAAGGTGCGGCGGCGCGTGTCACGCAGAGCCGCGGGCGAGAGGCGCTCCGGCGCGTTCACCGCAGTCGCTCCGCCAGCGCTTCCAGCGCCGGAATCGCGTCCAGGATCGCCGCGCGCTCGGCGGGTTCGAGCGCGCTGAGGTGAACGGCCAGCGCCTCGCTGCGCTCCCGCTGGATTCGCTCGCGCATCCGCCTTCCGGCTGGCGTCGCCGCGGCGAGCGCGACGCGGCGGTCGCCGGTGTCGGCGGTGCGCTGGACGAGCCCGGCCTCGCACAGTACGGCCAACACGCGCGAGAGCATCGTCGGGTTGAGCGCTTCGCGCTCGGCAAGCTCGGCCAGTGGCAGCGGCCCCGCACGGACCACCGTGAAGAGCACGGAGATCTGTGTCGGCGTCAGACCGCTGCCGGCGCGCGTCTCTCGCAGTCGTCGCGAGAGGCGCCCGATCGCAGCACGCAGTCGCGCGCCCGAGTCGTCGTTGGAAGCCTGCACGCCGGATCCTTCCGTCTCAAATACACTTGCTTATCAGCAAGCATCTTATCGCACGCGGATCGTGGCGTCGCGGCTTGGCCGCTCAGGAGCGGCTGCGGCGCTGACCAAACGTCCCGAAGACGATGTCCCACCACGGCGCGCTGATGCCGTAGCCGCGGGTCTCGTCCTCGAAGTGGTGGCGCATGTGCAGCTCGCGCAGGCGGCGCTCGAGCGCCGTGCGCGGCTGGCGGTGGTGGTGAAGCGCGTAGTGCAGCATGTCGTACACGAGGTAGCCGGCGAGGAAGCCCGCGCCGACCGCCCAGGCCAGCGGCGTTCCGAAGACCGCGACGAAGGCCACCAGGAACAGGGCCGCGAGCGGCACGGAGACCGCGGGCGGCATCACGAGGCGCAGCGGGTCGTTCGGATGGTCGTGATGCACGCCGTGCACCATCCAATGCAAGCGGGCGCCGATCCCGTCCTGCGGCTCGAAGTGGAAGATCGCCCGGTGGATCCAGTACTCGCTGAATGTCCACAACATGTAGCCCCCGAGCGCGCCAAGCAGCGTCGTTCCGACGGACTCGCCGCCGAGCGCTACCACGGTCAGTACGACGATCGCCGGAGCGAAGATCAGCGGCGGAACGGCGGGGTGAACGCGCGAGAGCCGGTCGAGCCACGGCCAGCGAAACATCGGTGGCGACGCCCGCAACAGCTCCGTGCGCGAGCCGCGAAGCTGCTGGTCACCGAGAGGGCTGTCGAGCGGAAGGTTGTGCATGCAAGGCGATGCGAGGGTGTAGGTCCCTTTATACCGGGTCCGCGCCGCGCCCCTCGCAGTAGTACCGCGAAAGCTCTGATCGACCCGGCGGAGGAAGCGTCGCGCGGGAAGAGCGGATGAACGCGGAATGCCGGAAACGGCGGTGTGCGCCGCGAAGCCGGCGTTCCGCAGGGGTCGCTAGGCCTGGCGTGTCGGTTCGGCGCCGGGGCAGCGCAGGAGCGACTCGTGCACGCGGCGCCTCAGCGCCTCGCGCTCGCGCGCCTGCTGCTCCTCGGGCCGGTTCCCGGCCGGCTCGGACTCCTTGTCCACCGCCACCTGATGCTCCATGCCCGATATCCAATCACGGCGCCCGGATGGCTGCGCCACCAGTTCGTCACCGGCCGGTGGGCAGATCGCTAACTACTCCGTCGACATCGCCAGCACGAGCGGTGCGGCGCACAGGCTGACCAGCGCCAGGGCGAGGAAGGCCGGCGTCGGATGGTGCACCAGGACCGCGACGAGCAGCGCAACGACGAGGCCACCGGCGTTTCCCGCCAGCCACAGCAGTGCGGTGACCGTCCCGGCGCTGGCGCCTGCTCGACGCTCGCTCAGCTCCAACAGCACCGGCAGCAACGTGAGGAGCAGCATGCCGATCAGGACAAGCGCGACCGCGTCAACGGCCACTGCATGCTCGAACGCGAGCACTACCGCGCCGGCCACCGTGACGACCACGGCCCCGGCGACCATGCGACGCTCCGCGCCGCGGCTGACCACCAGCGGCGGCAGCGCCGCAGCGCCAAGCGCCCCGGCCAGCACCATCGCGACGAGCATTCCGCCTGCTGTCGTCGAGGAGATGCGGTAGTTGTGCAGCAGCGCCTGCAACCAGGTAGTCAACGCAACGAAGGCGCCGAAGCCGAGAAACAGCAAGCCGCTCAACACCCGGACGTTGCGGTCGTCCCACACCTCCCGCAGCGCCAGGGCGTCGAGCGCAACGGCCGGTTGTCCCTCACGCACGCCGTGATGGCGAAGCTCGAAAAGCAGCGCGGCGGCGCCGACCACGGCGAACGCCGCCTCGAGCTCGAGCAGTGCGGTCAGGTGCGCGCCGCCAAACAGGGTTCCGAGCGTGAGTGCGAGCAGCATGCCGAGGAAGATCCCGGCCGAGCCGACCGCGATCCCGTGCGGGCGCAGGCGCGGCGGCAGGTGCTCGCTCGCCACCTTCGTCACGGCGTTGAGCACCAGCGGCTGACCGACGGCGACGAGCAGCTGACCGAACAGCGCCCAGCCGAAATCCGGCGCGATCAGCCGGGCCAGCCCACCGCAGGCCGTGAGCACCGCGCCGACGGCCAGCCAGCGGTGAAAGGCGCGGTCGAGCAGCCGCCCGGCGGGCAGCGCGAGCACGACGTAGAACAGCGGGAAGATCTCGGCGAGCCAGCCGATCGCCGTCTCCGAGACGCGGTAGTGGTGCGCGCTCGCGGTGGTCAGCGGCGCATACGAGAGCCACAGCAGCTGGGTCGCGGCGGCGAGCATCGCGTAGGCCGCGACCGGGCGCCAGCGGCGCACCTCGCTCGCACTCCCCACACCCACCACGCCACTCACGGGAGCCCCATCGTAGCGACCGCCTCGAACTCCGCGCACGCCGCGTGCCTGGGCCGTTTGGGCACGCCCAGCCGCCCGAACGTATAGCCTGCTGCCCATGTCATCCCGATATCTAATCGTCTGCTCGGTGCTCGCCGCCGGCGTGATCGCCGGCTGCGGCTCCTCGAACAACTCAGACACCGCGCACATCCAGGCTCCCCCGTCCGCGTCACAGACGCTCACCTACTCCGCGACAGCGACCGCAAGCTCCTCGACCAGCACCTCCTCGACCGCGACTATCGGCACGCCGACGAGCGGCCCGCTCGCAACCGAGCCCAAGATCACGGTCCCGAAGGGCGCGGCGCCCGCCAAGCTCGTCACGAAGGACCTCGTGACCGGCACCGGCGCCACCGCCGCCCAGGGCGACACGATCACGGTCAACTACGTCGGGGCGCTCTACAGCAACGGCAAGGTGTTCGACGCCTCCTGGAACCGCAATCAAACCTTCACGACCCCGCTGACCACCACGTACATAATTCCCGGCTGGGTCCTCGGGATCACCGGCATGCGGGTCGGCGGCAGGCGCGAGCTGATCATTCCGCCCGGACTTGCGTACAAGGATCAGACACAGGGAACGATCCCACCGAACTCGACGCTGATCTTCATCGTGGATCTGCTCGCCCTGACCCCGGCGAGCGGCGCAACCGGCGCCAGCGGAGCCACCGGAGCGAGCGGCTGACGCCACTCAAACTCCTGCGCGAGCTCGTCGCGAGCCCTCCGAGCGGCTGCGATTACGTCGAGGCGCGCTGGGTTGAGCGCACCGCGGAGGAACTGAAGGTCAGCGGCGGTCGCGTCGAACGAGTCGAGTGCGCCAGCGAGGAGGGCGTCGGCATCCGCGTTGCCGTCCCGGGGCACGGCTTCGGCTTCGCCGCGACGCGCGAGGCGACCAAGGCCGGGCTCGAGCTCGCGCTCGCGCGGGCGGTTGCGATCGCGCGAACGTTGCCGGCGGCCCCGCCGCGGCCGCCGCTGCCGCCGGTGCCGCCGGCCCGCGGCCATTGGGCGAGCAGCTGCGAGATCGACCCCTTCGCGCTCGCGCTCGACGAGCGCCTCGAGCTGCTGCTGAGCGCCGAGGCGCTGCTGCACGGGGATCCCCGCATCGTCCGCGGCGAAGCCGCGTCACTCGCGATCCGAAGCCTTGTCGCGTTCGCCTCCAGCGACGGCGCCGCCATCACCCAGGAGCGCACCGAGTCGGGCGGCTGGATCAGCGCCTACGCCGCAGCCGGCGGCGAGCTGCAGAAGCGCTCCTACCCAGGCGCGCACGGAAGCGCTGCAGCGCTCGCCGGACACGAGCACCTGCTCGCGCTGGAACTAGCGGCCCACGCGCCGCGCATCGCCGAGGAGGCGCTCGAGCTGCTGAGCGCGCCGCCGTGCCCCGCAGGCCGCACCACGGTGGTGCTCGGCGACGAACAACTGGCGCTGCAGGTCCACGAATCGATCGGCCACGCGCTCGAGCTCGACCGCATCCTGCTTGGCGAGGCCTCCTACGCCGGCACCAGCTGGGTTTCGCCGGCGGACATCGGCACGCTCCGCTACGGATCGCCGCTGCTTTCGATCAGTGCCGACGCAACGCTTACGGGCGCGCTCGGCTCGTTCGGGTGGGATGACGAGGGAGTGGCAGCGCAGCGGACGATGCTGATCGAGGACGGCGTGTTACGTGCAACGCTGTCGGACAGGCAGTCGGCCGCGGCGATCGGGGTGCCATCGAGCGGCGCCGCGCGCGCTGACGGCTTTGCCCGCCAGCCGATCGTGCGGATGACGAACGTGTCCCTCGAACCCGGCGACGGAGGCACGTTCGACGAGCTGATCGCCGACGTCGCCGACGGTGTCTACATGGAGACCAACCGCTCCTGGTCGATCGACGACCGCCGGCTGCACTTCCAGTTCGGCACCGAGATCGGCCGCGAGATCCGCAACGGCAAGCTCGGACGGCTGCTGCGCAACCCGACCTATGCCGGGGTCACACCGCAATTCTGGAACTCGCTCGACGCCGTCGCGAGCGCGCCGTCCTGGCGGGTCTGGGGCCTGCTCAATTGCGGCAAAGGCGAGCCCGGGCAATCCGCGCACATCTCCCACGGTGCGGCGCCCGCCCGTTTCCGCGACGTCGAGGTTGGGGTCCTGCGGTGAACACCGACAGCGAACTCGCGCTCGCCCACCGCGCGCTGGCCTATCTGGACGGCGACGAAGCGCAGGCCAGCGTGTCGCGTGAACGCTCACTGGTGTCGCGCTTCGCCCGCTCGACCGCCACGCAGGCGACCGCGATCGACGACACCGCGGTCGAGCTGCTGTGCGTGATCGACGGGCACACGGGCGCCGCGTCGACAAACCAGCTGCACGACGAGGGACTGAGGGTGGCGGCGCAGCGCGCGCTGGCCGCCGCCACGGCCGCCGCACGCAGCGGACGGGGGGCCTATCCGGGACTCCCGTCACCCGAGCCGACCCGCCGGCACCCCTGTCACGACCGCGCCACCGCCGAGCTCGACGCCTCCGTGGCAGGCACGGCACTGGCGGAGGCGTTCGCTGTGTGCCGCACCGCCGACCTCGAGGCGTTCGGAATCTGGACTGCGGGCGAGGTGCTGACCGCCATCGCCTCGAGCACGGGCGTCTCGCTCGCGGAGGCCGTCACCGACGCCCATATGCGGGTGATCGCGCGCGACCCCGATGGTCGCAGCGGGTACGCCGCCACCACCGCGATCGCCGCCGGCGACATCGACGCAGGCGCACTCGCCACGACAGCCGCGGCGAAGGTCAGCCGGGCGATCCCCGGGGAGCTACAGCCGGGCGTCTACGAGGTCGTCCTCGACCACCCGGCAGTCGGAACGCTGCTCGAGTTCCTCGCCTCGCTGGCCTTCAACGGCCTTGCTCATGCCGAGCAGCGTGGCGCGCTGTGTGGGGCGATCGGGACCCGCGTGGCCGCGGCGTGCATCAGCCTCGCGGACTCGCCGAGAGTCCCGGGCACGCTACCGCGCAGCTTTGACGCGGAGGGCGTTCCGAAGCGGCCGCTCCCGTTGATCCAGGACGGGATCGCCCACGCCGTCGTCCACGACCGGCGCTCCGCCGCCCTCGCCGGGGCCTCCTCGACCGGCCATGCCCTGGCCCCGGGCGGCAGCGCAAATGGCCCCGAGCCGACCAACCTCGTGCTCGCCGGCGGCAGCGCCGCCGGCATCGAGGAGCTCTGCGCCCCGATCGAGCGCGGACTGTTCGTGACGCGGCTGTGGTACGTCAACGCGGTCGATCCCCGCCACGCGCTGCTGACCGGCATGACACGCGACGGCACCTTCCTGATCGAAGACGGAGCCATCAAGGGCCCGCTGCGCGACGTTCGCTTCACGGACTCGGCCCTGCGCATCCTCGCCGCCACCGAGCAGCTGACGGCCGCGCAACAGCTCGTCAGCGAGGTCGACCTCTACGGGTCGCGATTCGCGACCGGCGTGCTCTGCCCGGCGCTGCGGGCACACGACTTTCGTGTCAGCGGCGGCTCGGCCTGAGCGGCCCTCCCGGCCGCCCACGCGCGGCCCACGCCGCGAAGCTCAGCCCGATCCGCCCCAGGGATGCTTCAACAGAAGGATCGTGTTCGCCACGAACAGGAGAGCGAAGAAGATCGTCCAGCGGTTCAGGTTGCGCTCGACCAGCGAGCCGCCGCCGAGCGGACCTGTGCCGGTACCCACGCCGAAGGCGCCGGAGAGGCCCGAATCCTTGCCCGAGTGCATCAGGATCAGTAGCACCAGGATCACGCAGATCACTACCTGCAGCGTTGAGAAGATCGCCTGCACGTCCGAAAGTCTAATCGCTCGCGGCCGAATCCTGTGCGTCCAGCGCGTCGATCGCGCGCAGGATCTCGACCGCTTCGGAGCGCAGCTGTCGATCGAGCGCCCGGAAATCCTCGTCTGAGAGCTTGCCGGTGCGGTAGTCGGTCTCGTTGTCGCGGATCTCGGAGTACTTCGCCTGCTTGGCGCTCTCGAGCGCGCGGCGTTCGTCGGTATCCCCCGCCGCGACCGCCCGGCCGCGGCCGCGAAACGGGCCGCTCAGCGCCCACAGCACGAACGCCATCAGCGCGGCGATCACCAGCGCGGCAAGCAGCGCGGTCATCGCCGGCGCGGATTCGCGGCCCTAAGCGCGGCCCAGCTCCTGCGCGACCCGCGCGAGGTAGCGCGCCCGGACGCGCCCGCGCAACGCCGCCGGCGCCGGCCAGATTGCCGTCAGTCCGCCGAGGAAGACGATCAGGCCGCCGATCCAGATCCACATCACCAGCGGTGAGGCGATCAGCGTGAACGAGGCCGGCGGCGGGTAGCGTACGTAGTGCGTGACGATCGCACCGAGTTCCGTGTAGGCAGCCGCGAGCTGGGTCTCGGCCGGGAGCTTTGGATCGATGCTCGCGTCCGCAAGCCCGACGAGGCGAGCCTCGGGGAGCTGCGTCCCGTTCGTGGCCAGCGTCGTCCCGTACGGCTTGATCGCGGCCCACAGGTCGCGCCGCCAACTCGACTTCAGGCCGATCTGGTCGACCGCGTCGCCGGAGATCAGGTCGGCGACGACCTGCCCGGCGACGATCGGTGACGCCGGGTAATAGCCGGCGCTCGGGCGAAGCGTGCCGACGTAGTGGCCGCCTCTGGTGACGCGCAGCACGGCCCCCAACGTCATCGTCGCACCCGTGTGGTTGGGGTCGCGCACCACCGACCCCGTGGCGCTCACGTACCGCATCTCATATGCGCCGACGCGCACCGACTGGCCGACCTGCAGGCTGAGCTGCTGCTCGTGCTGGAAGGTGGACGAGGCGGCGACGCCGATGAAGAGCACGGCGATTCCGACGTGAACGATGTAGCCGCCGTAGCGACGTCGGTTGCGCCGCACCATCGAGAGCAGCGCGACGGGCGGTGACTCCCGGGACATCGCACGCCGCGCGCGCCAACCCCGCCAGAACTCCTGCCCGACGCTCGCGAACACGAACACGGCCGCGCAGAACAGCAGCACCGCCCCAATCGAGGAGCCGATCGGGACGACCGTGTATGAAGCGAGCGCCATCGCCGCCGCTGCGGCCAGGGGCACGGCCAGGTTGCGGCGAGCGTTTGCCAGCGTCGCGCGTCGCCAGGCGATCACGGGACCGATACCGCTGAGCAGCACGAGGATCAGCGCGAGTGGCACCGTGTAGCGGTCGAACCACGGCGGGCCGACCGCCGCCGACGTGCCCGTGACCGCCTTCGAGATCAGCGGGAAGAAGGTCCCCCAGAAGATCACGAAACAAAGTCCGACGAGCACGACGTTGTTCAGCAGGAAGGCAGCCTCGCGCGAGAACAGCGAGTCGAGCGTGTGCTCGCTCCGCAGGACGTCGCGACGGCTCACCACCAGGTAGACCGACCCGGCCACCATCGCGGCGATCAGGGTGACGAAGGGAATCCCGAGCGTCGAGGCGCCGAAGGCGTGGATCGAGTTGAGCACGCCGGAACGCACGAGGAAGGTGCCGACGATCGCGAGCGTGCTCGCGGCGAGCACGAGCGACGCGTTCCAGACCTTCAGCATTCCGCGCTTCTCCTGGATCATCACGGAGTGCAGGAAGGCGGTGCTGATCAACCACGGCATCAGCGCCGCGTTCTCGACCGGATCCCAGCCCCAGTAGCCGCCCCAGCCGAGCTCGTAGTAGGACCAGCGCGCTCCGAGCACGACGCCGATGCCCAGGAACAGCCACGAGGCCAGGGCGAAGCGGCGTGTGACTCGAATCCAGTCTGCATCGACTCGGCGGACGATCAGCGCGCCGACGGCGAAGGCGAACGGAATCGTGAAGAAGGTGTAGCCGGAGTAGAGCATCGGCGGGTGGATCAGCATGCTCGGGTTGCGCAGCAGCGGATCGAGTCCCGCGCCGTCGGCGGGCGCCGGGTGGGTCTGGGCGAACGGCGAGTCGAAGAACACCAGCAGCGTGGTGAAGAAGGCGCCGAAGCCGAGCAGCACGCTCGTCGCGTAGGGCACGACGTCGCGCAGCCGGTTGCGGGTGATCGCGGTGGCGACGCTCGCCCAGATCGACAGAAGCCACACCCACAGCAGCAGCGAACCCTCCTGCGAGGACCACATCGCCGCCGCCCGGTAGAGGAGCGGCGTCGTGCTGCTCGACGTGTTCGCGACGGTGTTGTAGGAGAAGTCGTTGCGGATGAAGGCGACCTCGAGGATCGCCATCGCGACGGTCAGGATCGCCGCCAGGCAGTAGACCGACCGCCGGCCCGAATCCACCCAGTCTCGGCGACCATGCCGCGCTCCGTACAGGGCGGCGCCGATGCCGTAGCACGACACGGCAAGCGCCAGCGCGAGGGCGATCCGCCCGGCGAGCGCCATCAGCGACCCGGGCGGCTCACGCCGAGCTGCCGCTTGGCGCGGCGCTGTACTTCGAGGGGCATTTCGTGATCATCGACCCGGGCTGGGCGACGAAGGTGCCGCGCCGCAGCTCGCCGGTGACGATCAGCTCCCGCCCGACCCGGAATGTCGGCGGCACGCTTCCGCTGTAGTGCACCCTCACCGATGTCGGCCCGCCGGTGCGGTCGGCCAAGCCGAAGTCGACGACGCCGTCCGGCAGGTCGCGCACCGAGCCCTTCACGACCGTCCCGGTCAACTGGACCGTGGCGCCGGGCTTGCTCTGTCGAGCCAGCTGGCTGGGGGTGAGAGCGGGATCGGCGGCCGAGAAGCTCGTGTAGATCAAGCCACTGGCAAGCGCCACGGCCAACGTGAGCGAAACGACGAGCTTGACCTGTCGCTTACGGGGCGGAGTCATCGCGCCGCGTAAGTATCGCAAGCCTGCCTGGCGGGGGCGCCTCAAGCTCGCCCTGCCCGCAGAGGGCGACGGTCACCGGTCGTGCGGATCGGCCCGGCGGCTACTTCGGTGGGCTGTAGTGAACGCGCTCGGGCTGCAGCACGAAGCGGATTCGCTGCTCACCGGGCGCGAGGAACGGGTACTCGTCGGCATCGATGTACTTCTTGGCCAGGAAGTTGATGTGCTCCAGCGCGCCGTCGTGGGTGGCCTCGAGCAGGCGCGTGGTCACCGAGACCCACTCGTAGGGATTGCCGTCGGCCATCACCGTCACGGTCGCGGTACCGGCCCGGCGCAGGTTTGCCGGCCAACTCCGTCCCTCGGAGCTGTTCACCGTGATGTTTCCGTTCTCGGCGTGGGCCCAGATGATCACCGTCTGAACCGTGCCGTCCGCGCGCGGGACAGCAAGGTGGGCGTAGTTCTTGGCGGTGATGATCTCGAGCGGCCGCCCCGTCAACGTGTCTGCCATTTCGTCTCCTTTCGTGCGTCGAGCGTGTGGCTCCCCCGCTCCTGCGAAGTTAGCGAACTCCTCGCTCCCGCCCCGGCCCGCATCCGGGGCCGTCGGCTCGAGCCGCCCGCGCGCGGCCGCGTCAGCGACCCGCGCCGCGCCCGGTGCGCCTCATCACATACAGGATGAGCATGGAGAAGATCACCGACAGGATCAGGCCGGCGCCATGGCGGTGCAGGATGTACCACGAGAAGAGGCCGGCGGCGAACGATCCGCACAGACCGACGAGGATCGTCATGCCCATCCCCATCGGATCGGGACCCGGCAGCAGCAGCCGCGCAAGCGCACCGACGGCGAGGCCGATGACCACGAGCACGATCAGGAAGACGAGCAGGCTCACGTTGCGTTCTGCCACGAAGGCTACTCCGGCCGTCGGTCGTGGCGTCGGCCGGCGAGAGTGTCGTGTTCAGCCGATTGCCGCCTTGGCGCGCGCAACCAGCAGCGCCGCGAGGCGGCTCTCGAGCGAGCGCGAAGGCAGCTTGGCGACGGTCATCACGCTGAGGCTGACCTCGGCCTGGCCGTAGGTGAACCCGATCAGGTCGACATACGTCGGCAGGATCACCGTCGTGCTGCCGTGCGTCACGCGCACGACGACGGCGAAGCGATCGGCGAACGCGGCGTCGGCGCCGGACACGCGCGATGCGAGCCGGCTCGAGTGCGTCGCCACTCTCTCGTTCTTCGGCAGTGACGGGACGAGTTCGTCGCGGAGCTCGGCCTGGAGGCACGGTAGGCCGCGCGGGCCTGTCACGGAGGCCAGATCCTTGGCGACGAGCGACACATTCGGCAGGATCTCGGTGCCGGAGCTCACGGTCACCGACGGCGCCGATCGGCTGACGAAGTTCGCCGACTGCGTGTTGGCGAGTGCGTCCGTCTCGGGGACCCCGCCGGCGCACTTCGTCGCCTGCGCGGCGAGCCGGCGCTCCTCGGCGGTCACCGGGTTAGCCTCCTGCTTGTCAGCGGGCAGGTCGGACTGACGCACGCTGATGGCCGCGGCGACGGCCGCCGCCTCGCTCGGCGTGATCGCCGGGTGCGCCGCCGGCGCCGCATATGCACCGGTGGCAAGCGGCAGCACGGCGAGCGGAACCAACGCGATGGCGCGCCACGTTGCAGAGCTCGATCGACACCCCATCGACGGCGATGATAGTGCGGCCGGCGCCCACTTCCGGCGCGCCTCCCCCATCGCGTCACGTTCGCGGCTCGTCGCCGCCCACGGATCGTCCGCAAGGCTCCTACGGGACGTTGCGGACAAACCCTCACGAGCCGCCCATCCGCTCAGTGTCGGCCGAAAGACCGCCGATACACTCGGTGGAATGGCCAACAGGGCCGAGCAGAAGGCCGCCGCGCGCGCCGCGCGCGAGGCGAGGCAGCAAGAACTCAGCGCCGCCCACACACGGCGGCAGCGACTGATCTGGCTCGGCGGGGTTGTGGCCGCGCTCGTGGTCGCTCTGATCGTCGTGTTCGCGCTGTCATCCGGAGGCTCCGCAAAGAAGCCGACGACACCGGCGCCCACCGCGATCGCCGACGTCCGGTCGCTGATCGACGGCATTCCGCAATCCGCCACGACGCTCGGTGATGCGAGCGCCCCCGTCACCGTCACCGAGTACGCGGACCTCGTCTGCTCGGTCTGCGACGTCTTCGCCCTCACGTCCGAGAAGCAGCTGATCCAGACCGAGGTTCGGACCGGCCGCGTCAAGCTCGTGTTCCGCGGGCTCGACACCGCCAGCAGCTTCGCCAACGGAGGCGAGTACACCGACACCCAGGTGGCGGTGCGCTCGGCCGGACTGCAGCATCGGGCCTGGTACTACATCCTGCTCGCGTTCGAGGAGCAGCCGCAGAACTCCGAGAACGTCGCCTACGTGACGACGAGCTACCTTCAGAACCTCGCCTCCCAGATCCCGGGCCTCAACCTGATCGACTGGCAGGCCGGCCTCACCAATCAGACGCTGATCGACGCCGTTTCAGCCGACAATCAGGCCGCGCATGCAGCCGGCGCAACCGGCACCCCGGCGATCATCGTGAGCGGTCCCGGCGGCTCGGTCTTCTACGACAAGAACGCCGATCCGAACCTCAGCGTCGTCCCGACCCTGCAGCAGCTGCAGCAGCTGATCACGCAGGTCAGCTGAGCCTGGTCGTCGCGCAGCAGCGAGACGCGGCTGAGACCACGCCGCGACGCAACAGGTGGCGATCGCAGACGCCGGGCCCTCAGCCTAAGCGGGATACGGGAATCGAACCCGTCTCTCGAGCTTGGGAAGCTCGCGTTCTACCGATGAACTAATCCCGCCGGATCGCCCGTGATCGTAGCGGTCTAGGGTTTGGGGGGTGCGGCGCAAACTGCTGCCAGCGATCGTCGCCGTCGTGGCCACGGCGGCCGTCGCGCTGCTCGTCTACGGGCTGACGCAGCAGGGGACGAGCCGCGCGCTCGACCAGGCCCTGGCCGCCGGGCGCCACCCGCTCGCCCCCGACGCGAGCCGGCTGCTGCCGGCGCTTGACCGCGTCCCGACGAGCGACGCCGCGCTCGCGCACTGGCGCGGCAAGGTGGTGGTCTTGAACTTCTGGGCGTCGTGGTGCTCGACCTGCACCGCCGAGTCGGCGTTGATCGAGCGGGCGGAGCGCTCGCTGGCCGCCAGCGGCGCGGGCACCGTGCTGGGCATCGACTACAAGGACCTCAGCTCGGGCGCGCAGCAGTTCGTGAGCCAGCACGGGCTGAGCTACCCCAACCTGCGCGACATCGACGGATCCTTCGCGGCCGCCTACGGAACCGACGCGCTGCCCGAGACGTTCGTGCTCGACCGGGAGCTGCGGGTGGTCGCGATCTCCCGCGGCGAGATCGCCAACCAGTCCTGGTTGAGCCACTGGATCGCGCAGGCGGCGCGCACATGAGGGTCGCGGCGGCAGCCGGGCGCGCCACCGCCGCCGCGCTCGCGCTGCTCGCCCTCGCCGTGGCCCCCGCCGCCGCTGCGATCCCGCGAACCTCGCTGGCCGCGATCGAGCAGCAGGTGATGTGCGTGACCTGCGGCATCCCGCTGGCGGAGGCCGACTCGCCGGCGGCCCAGCAGGAGAAGCAGTTCATCCAGCAGCTCGTCTTCGCCGGCGACAGCGCGGCGCAGATCAAGCGCAAGCTGGTCGCGCAATACACGACCGCCGTGCTCGCCCTGCCGCCCGACAAGGGCTTCAACGTGGCGTTCTACCTCGTCCCGATCGGCGTCGTGCTGGCGGCGCTGGCCCTGCTCGCGCTGCTTCTCCCCCGCTGGCGGCGAAACCGCGCCAGGACCGCCGCGATCGGCACGACCGGGACGCTCAGCGCCGCCGACCGAGAGCGCCTCGACGCCGAGCTGGCGCGCTACGACCGCTGAACGCGTCCCCCTGCTCACACCCGCCGATCACATCTGCGTCGGGGCGGCGACGCCGAGCAGAGCGAGCGCCCGCGCGATCGTGCTGCGCGACGCCTGGCAGAGCGCGAGCCGCAGCGACTCGGTCTCCCGGGGCGCCACCCCGAGCACGTGGCAGTCGCGGTAGAAGGCCGTGAAGTCCTGCGCCAGCTCGAGCGCGTAGGAGGCGACGCGGTGCGGAGCGCGGCGCTCCGCCGCGTCGGCCAGCTCCCCGGGGAAGCTGAGCAGCCGCCGCAGCAGCGCCCGCTCGGACGGGTGCAGAGGCTCGGCCGCGCCGATGGCGGACGCCGCCTCCGCCACGCGCTCCTCCCCGGCCCGTTCGAGGATCGAAGCGATCCGCGCGTGCGCGTACTGAACGTAGTAGACCGGATTCTCGGCGCTCTGGCGCACCGCGAGGTTGAGGTCGAGGTCGACGGTCGTGTCGTGCGAGCGCGCGAGCAGCAGGAAGCGCGCGGCGTCGACCCCCACCTCGTCGACGAGCTCGTCGAGCGTGACGTACTCGCCCTCGCGCTTGGACATCGCCGTGCGCCCCTCGACGCCGATCAGGTGCACGAACTGGCCGATCACCATCTCCAGTGCGTCGGGGTCGCCGCCGAGCGCCGCGCAGGCCGCCTTCATGCGCGCGATGTAGCCGTGGTGGTCGGCCCCCCAGACGTAGAGGATGCGCTGGTAGCCGCGCTCGCGTTTGTCCTCGAGGTAGGCGATATCCGAGGTGAAGTAGGTGTGCTCGCCGCTGGAGCGCACGAGCACGCGATCCTTGTCGTCGCCGTGGCTGGCGGTGCGCAGCCACAGAGCCCCGTCCTCGGTGTAGGTCTCGCCGCGCTCGTGCAGCAGCGCGAGCACGCGCTCGACCTCGCCGGTCTCGTGCAGCGAGCGCTCCGAGAACCAGACGTCGAAGCGCACGCCGAAGCGCTCCAGCGAGTCGCGGATCTGGGCCAGGCAGGCCTGGGCGGCCTCCCGCGCGAGCGTGTCCGGGTCGAGCTCGCGGGCGCGCTCGGGGGCGACGAGCGTCGCGACGTAGGAGCCCGGGTAGCCGTCGGCGGGGACAGGCTCGCCGAACGCGAGCGCGCGTACCGACTCGCCGAGCTTCAACACCTGGGACCCCTGGTCGTTGATGTAGTACTCGCGCGTCACCTCGTAGCCGCGAAAATCGAGGATCCGCGACAGGGCGTCGCCGTAGGCGGCGTGACGCGCGTGTCCGATGTGCAGCGGGCCGGTCGGGTTGGCGGAGACGAACTCGATGTTGATCGTGACGGCCGTCGCGAGCCCGGCCGCGCCGAAGCTCTCGCCGGCCGCCAGCACGTGGGCGAGCGAGTCGGTGAACCAGGCGTCGCCGAGGTACAGGTTGAGGAACCCCGGTCCCGCCACCTCGGTGCGCTCGAGCCGATCGCCGAGACGCCCGGCGAGCTCGTCGGCCAGCCGCTGCGCGACCTCGCGAGGCGGCACCCCGAGGCGCGGCGCGAGCATCAGCGGGGCGTTGGTCGAGTAGTCGCCGAGCTCGGCGCGCGGCGGCACCTCGAGCTTGACCGCTGGGACCTCCTCGCCGGCGACCGCCGCCGCGGCGTCGCGGATCGCGTCGTGGAGGGCCTGCACCGGCGTCATGACCGGAGCCTATGGCTTGCGACGCCGCCGCCGGCGGCTCGCGGCGCGAAGCCCCCGCGACGCCGCGCGCCCCACGTCTCCCCTCGCCGCCGCCGGCCGCGCTCAGTAGTGGTAGGGCTCCCCCGCGATGATGCGGTGCGCCCGGAACAGCGCCTCGAGCAGCACGACGCGGGCGAGCTGGTGGGGCAGCGTCATCGGCCCGAGCGAGAGGCGGTGGTCGGCCGCTTCGAGCTCCAGGCCGTGCGCGCCGCCGATCACGAAGGCGAGGTCGCGGCCGCTGTCGCGGCGGGTCTCGATGAAGCGGGCGAAGCCGAGGCTGTCGAAGCGCTCGCCGTCGGCGGCGAGCAGCGACACGAACGCGCCGCGCGGAAGGCGGCCGGCGACGCGGTCGGCCCAGCTCTGCGCCGTCGGCGGATCGCGCAGCTCGATCTGCGAAAGGCGGACGTGGCGGCTCAGCAGCTTTGCGTAGTGCGCCACGTCGTCGACGTAGGGCGCCCGCAGCCGCCCGACCGAGATCACGGCGACCTGCACGGGTGCGATACTAGAGCGCATGGCTTCCGAGTCCCCGGGCGGCGACCGCCACATCAACATCCAGGTCTCGCCCGAGATGATGGCCGGCGTCTACTCGAACTTCGCCAACGTCAGCCACTCCGACTACGAGTTCACGATCACCTTCGCGCGCGTCGACCACGAGGTCGAGGGCGGCGAGATCCCGGGCGTCATCGTCTCGCGCGTCAGCCTCTCGCCGCGCTTCATGCGCGAGCTGATCACGGCGCTCGACGACAACTACTCGCGCTGGGAAGCGCGCGAGGGCATCAAGAACCTGCCGGAGTTCGAGGCCCCGCCCGCCGACGAGAAGGAGTAGGGCGCTCGCCGGCCCGGTAGGCGGCGGCGATCCCGATTCGCTCGACGATCGGCGGGTGCGTGCCGAGCAGCGTCGAGAGCCAGCGCGGCGGGTCCGGATCGGCGAGGTTCTGCGTCGCGATGCGCTGCTCGAACGAGACGAACGCGTCGGGCTCATCGGTCAGCTGCAGCGAGAAGGCGTCAGCGCGGCGCTCGATCGCACGCGACAGCTGGCGCGTGATGACCCCCACCGCGGCCGACACGACGCCGGCTGCGAGCGCGAGGGCCGGGAGGTCGGGCTCGGCCGAGCGGTCGAGGCGCTCCGCCAGACGCGCGACAGCGCGCGTCCCGGCCGGCGCGACGAGCGCCAGCGCGACAAGCAGTCGCGGCACGTCGCGGTAGCGCACGTGGGCAAGCTCGTGCGCGACAACCGAGCGCGCCTGCTCCGGGGTGAAGCCGGCCAGCAGGGTGTCGTAGAGGACGACGCGGCGGCTCGCGCCGAGTCCGTTGACGTACGCGTTGGCGGCGCTCGTGCGCCGGCTCGCGTCGACCTCGTAGACCTCGCCGATCCGCACGCCCGCGCGCCGCGCGAGAGCGAGAACCTCGCGGCGCAGCTCACCCTCGGGCAGCGGCGTGAAGTCGTTGAAGATCGGGTCCAGCAGCACCGGCCCGGCTACGGTGACGGCGACCGCGACCACGACGCTCCCGCCCGCCGCCGCCCTCCACCAGTGCGCACCGTGGCGGCGCATCAGCTCCGCCACGATCACCGCCCCGGCGGCAGCGAAGCCGGCGCCGAGCGCCGAGCTGCGCGCGACATCCCCCGCCCAGCCGCGCCAGGACTGCGTGGCGAGCCCGACGCGCAGGGCTCGCACGCGCATCAGCGCCCCAAACGGCAGCGGTACCAGCACCAGCACGAGCGACAGCCCGGCGCCGCGCGTGCCGACCGCGGCGAGCGAAGCGCGCGCCTCCGGGCGGCGGTCGCGCCCGCGGTGCACGAGCCAGGCCAGCATGCCTCCCTCCGCCAGCGCCCCCGCCCCGGCCAGCGCGAGCTGCCCGCGGCCGTAGCGGCGGGCGCGCGCGATGTCGCGGGTGTCGAAGTGCTCGAGCGCGTCGACCGGCAGCGCGGCGATCATGCCGTCGCGCGGCCGCAGTGCGAGAACCGCCGCCTCGGCGGCGGCGGCGGCCAGCGCGAATGCGGCGAGCCAGGCGCGATCGGAGTCTGAGGGCACCGCCAGAGCACGCTAGTGGGTCGGCGCCGGCGACGCCGCAGGATTGATCCCAACGCCTCGCGCGAGCGCCCGGACTGCAAGACTGCGTGGTGCTCCGCGCGTCAGCGGGGACGGCTCAACGGATACATGAAGGTCGCAATCATCTCCGACATCCATGGCAACCGCCAGGCTTTCGAGGCGGTGCTCAGAGACATCGTCGACGCCTCCGTTGCGGAGGTGTGGTGCCTCGGCGACCTCGTCGGCTACGGCGCCGACCCGGACGCATGCGTCGACCTCGCGCGCGACAACACCGACATCTGCCTGGCCGGAAACCACGACCTGGCGGTCGCCGGAAAGATCCCGCTCGACGACTTCTCGCGCGGCGCGGCGCTCGCCGTGCGCTGGACGCAGGACGTGATCGCGCCGGTCAACCGCGACTTCCTGGCGTCGCTGCGCCCCTCCGGCGCGCGCGCCGAGATCGGCCTCTACCACGCGAGCCCGCGCGACGAGGTGTGGGAGTACGTCCTCTCGGCGCTGCTCGCCGAGCTGTGCTTCGATGCGGCGACGCACCGTCTCAACCTCCTCGGCCACTCGCACGTGGCGCTCTCGTTCGAGCGCCTCGAAGGCGAGCCCGCGACCGGGGAGACGCGCCGCGCCGACACCGTGCTCGACCTGCGCGACGGCGAGTGGCTGCTGAACCCGGGCAGCGTCGGCCAGCCCCGCGACGGCGACCCCCGCGCGGCCTGGCTGCTGCTCGACCTCGGCGAGCAGACCGCCCACTACCAGCGCTGCAGCTACGACATCCCTGGCGCGGCGGGGGCGATCCGCGCGGCGCGGCTGCCCGACTCGCTCGCGGAGCGGTTGGAGTACGGCCAGTGAGACGTCTCGCCACGCTCGGCGCGGCGGCCGCCGCCGCGACGCTGCTCGCCGCCTGCGGCAGCGGCGTCGGGCTGATCCCCTCGCGCGACGCCGACAACCTGCACGGCGACCTTCAGAACATCCAGATCGCGGTGGACCAGCAGCAGTGCAACCTGGCCAACACCTACATCACCGCCGCCTACACGCACCTCAACAGCCTGCCCGCGAGCGTCAACACGCGTCTGCTCTCGCAGCTCGAGACGGGGCTGAACACGCTCGCCGCCGACGCCGACACGGCGTGCCGCAGCAGCTCGACGAGCCCAACCGGCCAGAGCGGAAACACGAGCCAGACCGGGAGCACGGGGACGACCGGGACGACCGGCTCGACCTCCTCGACCAGCTCCAGCTCGAGCTCGACCAGCAGCTCGAGCACGAGCACGAGCTCGACCACCAGCAGCTCGACCTCCAGCACCACCTCCTCCACGAGCGGCGCCACCACGACGACCGGCAGCAGCGGGATCACCTGCACCCCCACGACGGGCGGCGGCACGCCGGCCTGCGACGGGTCCACGAGCGGCGGGGGTATCGGCGGCGCCGGCATCGGCGGCGGCGCCGGAACGACGGGGGCCGGCACGTGATGGCGCGCGAGAACACCGTCGCCGGGCGCTACCGGATCGAGAGCCGGCTCGGGTCGGGCGGCATGTCCACCGTGCACCTGGCGTTCGACGAGCGCCTCGAGCGCTACGTCGCGGTGAAACTCCTGGCCGAGCACCTGGCGTCGGACCCGGCCTTCGTGTCGCGTTTCCAGCGCGAGGCGCTCGCCGCCGCGCGGCTGATCCACCCCAACATCGTGCAGGTCTTCGACTCCGGTCTCGACGAGCGCCGAGACCAGCACTACATCGTGATGGAGTACATCGACGGGCAGTCGTGCGCGGAGATCCTGCGCGACCGCGGCTGGTTGAGCGTCGAGGAGACCCTGCCGATCGTGCTGGGCGCCTGCGCCGGTCTCGACTACGCGCACCGCAAGGGCGTCGTGCACCGCGACGTCAAGCCCGGCAACCTGCTGCTCGGCGCCGACCGTGCCGTCAAGCTCGCCGACTTCGGCATCGCCAAGGCGACCGAGCAGTCGAGCATCACCCAGATCGGCTCGGTGCTCGGCACCGCCGCCTACCTCGCGCCCGAGCAGGGGCGCGGCGAGGAAGCCGGCCCGCCGGCCGACATCTACGCGCTCGGCGTCGTGACCTACCAGCTGCTGTCCGGGCGCCTGCCGTTCGAGGGCGCCTCGCTGACCGAGCTGGCGATCAAGCAGCAGCGCGAGCCTCCGCCGAGCCTCGACGAGCTCGTCGCCGCCGTCTCCCCCGAACTGGCCGCGGCGGTCGACATCGCGCTGCGGATCGATCCGCGCCAGCGCTACCCGACCGCCGCCGAGATGGCGCGCGCACTGGAGGAGGGAGCGCGCGGGATCGAGCCGGGCTCCGGCACCGCGATCGTCCCCCCGGGCGGCTCGCGCTCGGCCGTCCCCCACGCCGACGATCGCACCCTCCATCGCGGGGAGCAGACGGTCGTCGCCGGCACGGACCGCGGCCGCAGCGCAACCGTCACGCCGCGCCAGCCGCGCCCCGGCCAGCCCCGCCGCGAGGCGCCGGCGCCCGAACCGACGCCGCCCGCCTACGGCCGGCGGATCGCCGCCGCGGTCGCCGGCCTCGTGGTCGTCGCGGTCGCGATCGTGGTGATCGTGCTCTCGCTGCAATCGAACGGCTCCGTGCAGCTGCAGAACGGCCCGTTCTCGAAGAACTTCAGCAGGACGCTGACTGAGCTGAACACGCTGATCACCGACAACAGCTCCTAGAAGCCGGTTGCTGTTCGGGTGGGTGCATGCACCCACCCGCGGGACGGTGCATGCACCGTCCCGACGGATCGGCGCATGCGCCGATCCGAACCATGTGATGGCGGCTCCGGTGCGGCGTAGTGTTGATGAACTGACGATGAGAGTCCGAACCCTGCTGCTGGCGTGCCTGCTCGTCGCCGTGAGCGCCGCCGCCCGGGCCTCGACGGCGCCGCAGCCGCCGTCATGCCCGGCCCGCGCTCCGGCGGAGGTGGCGCACAACGGCTGGAAGGCGGCGCGCGACGAGCTGGCGCCGCGCGGCGCGAGCGCGCTGCGCCTGTGCCGCTACGACGGCCTCAACTCGCCGCCGGCGCTGAGCCTCGAACGCTCGCGCCTGCTGAGCGACCCGCGGCTCATCGCGCACCTCGTCGATGAGCTGGACGCGCTGCCGCCGTTCCCGAGGCTCCCCTTCGCGTGCCCGATGGACGACGGCTCGCAGATCCTCGTACTGCTTCGCTACACCCACGGGCAGTCCGTCACCGTCGCCGTCGATACGACCGGGTGCAACCGCGTGAGCAACGGCGACCTCGCTCGCATCGCGAATGGCTACGGCAACGCGGTCGGGCCACGCCTGCTCGCGGAGCTTCGCTCGCTTACGGCGTGAGGCCGCCGGCGCGAAGCTCGGCCGCGACCTCGCCGAGGCGACCGTCGATGATCGCCGCGCGCAGGCGCTCCATCAGCGCCGCGACGAAGGTCAGGTTGTGGAGCGTGATCAGGCGCCCGCCGCTCTGCTCGCCGACGCGGATCAGGTGGTGGAGGTAGGCGCGGGAGAGGCCGCCGGCGCACGCCGGGCAGCCGCAGCCGTCGATCAGCGGCGCCTCGTCGTTCGCGCAGGCCGGTCGGTCCACCGACAGCCGCCAGCGGTTGGCGGGGTCGGCGACGAGCGCCGTGCCGTGGCGAGCCAGGCGCGTCGGCATCGCGCAGTCGAAGCTGTCGATCCCCAGCTCGACGCCGCGGATCAAATCGTCGACCTCCCCGATCCCGAGCAGGTGGCGCGGGCGCTGCGGCGCGAGGCGCTCGAGCTCGCCCGTCGTCCAGTCGACCACGTCGTACATCTGCGCCTTGTCCTGGCCGAGCGAGCCGCCGATCGCGACGCCCTCGGCGGCGCTCGCGGCGACCGTCGCGGTCGACTCGAGCCGCAGGTCGTGGTGCACGCCGCCCTGGACGATGCCGTAGAAGAGCGCGGGCGGGCCGGGGTTCGCCGCGCGCCAGTCCAGGCAGCGCGCCAGCCAGCGGTGCGTGCGCTCGCTCGAGCGCGCGGTGTAGTCGCGGTCGGCGTGAAACGGGGTGCACTCGTCGAACGCGAGCACGATGTCGGAGTGCAGCTGGGCCTGCACCGCCATCGAGATCTCCGGGCTGATGAAGCGCTCGGCGCCGTCGATGTAGGAGCGAAAGCGCACGCCCTCCTCCTCGATCGCCAGGATCGCCCCCTCAGCCGAGCGGCCAGCGGTCCCCGGCAGCGCGGGGCGGCGACCCTTGATCTCGTCCGCGACATTGCCGTGGCCCATCGAGAAGACCTGGAAGCCGCCGGAGTCGGTGATGATCGCCCGCTCCCAGCCCATGAAGCGGTGCAGGCCGCCGAGGCGGTCGATCAGCTCGCCGCCCGGGCGCAGGAGGAGGTGGAAGGTGTTGCCGAGCACCATGTCGTAGCCGAGCGCCGCGACCTCGGCCGACCCGAGCCCGCGCACGCTGCCCTTGGTCGCGAGCGGCACGAAGGCCGGCGTGCGGACCTCGCCATGAGCGGTAGCCAGCACACCCGCGCGCGCACGCGACGCCGGGTCGCGGGCGATAATGCGCAGCGCGGTCATCGCGGCAATCCTAAGAGAGCGCGCGCAACCGCCCCGATCGCCCGTGCTGGCAAGCATCCTCAGCCTCACCACGAACCTGGGACTGCCGGTGATCGGGCTGGTCGTCGGCATCGAGGCGCTCGGGATCCCGCTGCCCGGCGAGACCGCCGTGATCCTCGGCGGGCTCGCCGCGAGCCAGGGGCGCCTGTCGATCGTCGCGGTGATCGTCGTCGCCGCCGCCGGCGCGATCATCGGCGACAACGTCGGCTTCGCGATCGGCCGCAAGGGCGGACGGCGGCTGCTCGAGCGCCCCGGCCGCTTCTACGACGAGCGCCAGCGCATGCTGGCGATCGGGGACCCGTTCTTCGAACGCCACGGCCCCAAGGCGGTCTTCCTCGGGCGCTGGATCACCGGCCTGCGCGTATGGACCTCGTGGCTGGCCGGCGCGAGCGACATGCGCTGGCACGCGTTCCTGTTGTGGAACGCGCTCGGCGGTGCGGCCTGGGCGACAAGCGTCGCGCTCGCCGCCTACTACGGCGGCAACGGCGCCAAGCAGGTCTTCAGCAAGATCGGCCTCTACGGCATCCCGGTCGCGCTCGCGATCTTCGCCGTCTTCGCGCTGTGGTGGTGGCGGCGGCGCCGGCGCGCGGCCGCCGCGAGCGGCGGCGAATGATGCGGCCCGGCGTCGGGGCGAGGCGGCAGTAGTCTTCACGGCATGTCGGCCTACACCGAGGCGATCGCGCTGCAGGACGCCCTCCCGCGGACCGGCCCGGTGCCGTGGGAGATCGGCAAGGTCTACAACGCCCTGCTCGAGGCCGCCAAGCGGGAGAAGCCCGAAAGCATCAGCCTCGGCGCGCTCGACCCGCTGCAGCGCAACGCGGTCGGCTTCGCCGGCAACGTGACCGCGGAGAGCCTGCGCACGATGGTGGCGGTCGTCGCCGCCGCGCTGAAGCCGTAGGCGCCGGTCGGACGCTCAGGCCTGCGGCTCGGTCAGCGAGCGGCCGGTCATCGCCGCCGGCTGGGCGATGCCGAGCAGATGCAGCGCCGTCGGCGTGACGTCGGCGAGGACGCCCTCGCGCTCCAGCGTCACGGCGGGCGTGGTGACGATCAGCGGCACCGGGTTGAGCGAGTGCGCGGTCTGCGGGGTGCCATCCGGGTTGAGCATCTCGTCGCTGTTGCCGTGGTCGGCCGTGACGATGCAGACGCCGCCGCTGGCGTGGACCGCGGTGACGACCTTCGCGAGACATTCGTCGACCGCCTCGACGGCGCGCACCGCGGCCGGGATCACGCCGGTGTGCCCGACCATGTCGGAGTTCGCGAAGTTGATGATCGCGAAGCGCGGATGGTCCTCGTTCCACGCCGCTACGAACGCGTCAGCCGCCTCGTACGCGCTCATCTCGGGCTTCTCGTCGTAGGTCGCCACGTCGCGGGGAGATGGCACCAGCTCGCGCCGCTCCCCGGGCTCCGGGGTCTCCTCGCCACCGTTGAAGAAGTAGGTCACGTGCGGGTACTTCTCGGTCTCGGCGACGTGCAGTTGGCGGGCGCCGGTGGCCGCGATGACCGCGGACATCGTGATCGTGGGGTGCTCGGGCGAGAACGCGACCGGGTAGGGCCAGCCCTCCTCGTACTCGGTCATGCAGCTCAGCTCGCCGATCGTCGCCACGCCGCCGCGATCGATCTCGGTAAAGCTCGGGTCGGCCAGCGCGCGCACGATCTCGCGCATCCGGTCGGGACGGAAGTTGAAACAGAACACGCGGTCGCCGGGGGCGATGCGGGGCGCGTCGCCGACCAGGGTCGGCTCGAGGAACTCGTCGGTCTCGCCGCGCTCGTAGGCCGCCTCGACCGCGGCGACACCGCTCGCCGCCGAGTAGGGGGCGCGGCCCGCTACCAGCAGGTCGTAGGCGCGCTGGACGCGGTCCCAGCGCTTGTCGCGGTCCATCGCCCAGTAGCGCCCGATCACCGATCCGACACGCGCGCCACCGTGGCGCTCGA
Source organism: uncultured Solirubrobacterales bacterium (assembly GCA_963830975.1). Lineage (GTDB taxonomy): Bacteria > Actinomycetota > Thermoleophilia > Solirubrobacterales > Solirubrobacteraceae > Palsa-513. Next base: position 677,598 of record CAWHOI010000004.1, on the reverse strand, counting down.
CCCTGCCGACCGCCTCGAGCCCGGCGTCCGGCGCCGTGTCGCGGCCGTCGGTGAAGCAGTGCACGATCACCTCGCCGGCATCCAGCTCGCGCGCGAGGTCGATCAGCGCCAGCAGGTGCGCCTCCGAGGAGTGCACGCCGCCGTCGGAGACCAGGCCGATCAGGTGCACCCGGCCGGGGCCGGCGAGCGCCGCGCGGATCACCGGGTTCGAGCCGAGCGTGCCGTCGTTCATCGCGTCGTCGAGGCGCGTGAGGTCCTGGCGCAGCACGGCGCCGGCGCCGAGGTTGAGATGCCCGACCTCGGAGTTGCCCATCTGGCCCTCCGGCAGCCCGACCGCGCGACCGCAGGCGATCAGCTGGGTGTGCGGATAGCGCTCCCACAACTCGTCGAACACGGGCGTGCGCGCCAGCAGGACCGCGTTGCCGGGTCCGGGCGGGGCGATCCCCCACCCGTCGAGGATGATCAGGCAGAGGCTGGGTGCCGGGATGCTGCCCGGTCCCGGCGGGAGGGTCATGCGCCGCCGCGCGCCGCGCTTGCGATCGCCGCGAACGACTCGGCGTCCAGCGACGCCCCGCCGACCAGCGCCCCGTCGACGTCGGGCAACGCGAGCAGCTCGGCGGCGTTGCCGGCGTTCACCGAGCCGCCGTAGAGCACCCGCACCTGATCGCCGACGCCGGCGGCGTGCGCGCTGACGAGCGCGCGCACGAAGCTCGCGGCCTCCTGCGCCTGCTCGGGCGTGGCGACCCGGCCGGTGCCGATCGCCCAGATCGGCTCGTATGCGATCGCGACCTCGTGCACGCGCTCGTTGGCGACGTGCTCGAGGCCCTCCTGGACCTGGTGGCGGAGCTTGCGCTCGGTGTCCCCGGCGAGCCGCTCCTCCTCGGTCTCGCCGACGCAGAGAATCGGATGCAGGCCGGCCTCCAGCGCGGCCACCAGCTTCAGCGCGACCGCCCGGTCGCTCTCGGCGAAGTGCTGGCGGCGCTCGCTGTGGCCGATCACGACGCCGTCGACACCCAGATCGACGAGCATCGGCGCCGAGACCTCGCCGGTGAACGCGCCCTCCGGCGCCTCGTGCATGTTCTGGGCGTAGACGGCGACGCGCGAGCCGCGCGCGCTGTCGACCATCGCGTGCAGCGCCGTGAACGGCGTGCAGATCGCGACGTCCACGCCGTCGAGGCTGGCGACGCGCGGCAGCAGCGCCTGGATGTAGCGCTCCGCCTCCGTGACGGTCTTGAACATCTTCCAGTTGCCGGCGACCAGCGGGGTGCGGCTCATGCGCGGTCCGCAGCGCGCTCGAGCGCCTCGACGCCCGGCAGCGTGCGCCCCTCGATCAGCTCGAGCGTCGCGCCACCGCCGGTCGAGAGGTGCGTGACCGTGCCCTCGAGCCCGAACTTCTTGAGCGCCGCGACGGAGTCGCCGCCGCCGGCGACCGTCGTTCCCGGCGCGGCGGCCACGGCCTCGGCGACGGCGCGTGTGCCCGCGGCGAACGCCTCGAGCTCGAAGACCCCCATCGGCCCGTTCCAGAACACGGTGCCGGCGGTCGTGATCGCCTCGGCGTAGCTCGCGGCGGTGCGCGGCCCGATGTCGAGCCCCATCCAGCCGTCCGGGACGTCGACGCCGTCGAGGTCGCGTCGGGGAGCGTCAGCCTCGACTCGCTCCCCCAGCCCGAGATCGACCGGCAGCTGCAGTTTCGCGCGTGAGCCCTCGGCGGCGGCCAGCGCGCCGCGCGCCGGCTCGAGCCCCTCCTCCTCGCACATCGAGGCGCCAACGCTGTGGCCCTGCACGCTGAGGAAGGGGAAGCACATCGCGCCGCCGATCAGCACGGCGTCCGCCAGCTCGAGGAAGCGCTCGATCACCGCGATCTTGTCGGTCACCTTCGCGCCGCCAAGGACCGCCACCAGCGGGCGCGCCGGGTCGGCGAGGATCGCCTGCAGCTGCGTGACCTCTCGCTCCAGCAGCAGTCCGGCGACCGCATCGTGCACGTGGTGCGTGACACCCTCGGTCGAGGCGTGAGCGCGGTGCGCGGAGCCGAAGGCGTCGTTGACGTAGACGTCGGCCAGCTCGCCGAGCGCCTTCGCCAGCCCCTCGTCGTTCTTGGTCTCGCCGGGCTCGAAGCGCAGGTTCTCGAGCAGCACGATGCCTCCCGGCTGCAGGCGCTCGACGGCGGCGTGCGCGCTCGGTCCGATCACGTCGTGGGCGAACTCGACGTGCGCCCCGGTGAGCTCGGCGAGGCGCGCGGCCACCGGCTCGAGCGTGAACGCCGGGTCGGGGGCGCCCTTCGGCCGTCCGAGGTGGCTCGCGAGGATCAGCTTCGCGCCGCGCGCACGCAGGTTCTCGATCGTCGGCAGGGCGGCGCGGATCCGCGTGTCGTCGGTGATCTCGCCGTTCTTGAGCGGGACGTTGAAGTCGACGCGAACCAGCACGCGCCGGCCGTCGACCTCCACGTCGTCAAGATGCCTCATGACAGCCGCTGCACGAGCTCGACGAGTCGGTTCGAGTAGCCCCACTCGTTGTCGTACCAGCTCACCGCCTTCACGAGAGTGCCGTCGATCACCGCGGTGAGCCCGCCGTCGAAGATCGAGGAGAAGGGGTTCGTGATGACGTCCGTCGAGACTATCGGATCTTCGGTGTAGGCCAGGATCCCCTTCAGCTCGCCGCTGTCGGCGCGCGCTCGAATCGCCGCGTTGATCTCCTCGACGCTGGTCGCGCGATCGGCCTCGAAGGTCAGGTCCACGAGCGAGCCGGTCGGCACCGGGGCGCGCACGGCGAAGCCGTGCAGCTTGCCGGCCAGCTCCGGCAGCACGAGGCCGACGGCCTTCGCCGCGCCGGTCGAGGTCGGCACCAGGTTCAGGGCCGCGGCACGGGCCCGGCGCAGATCGCTGTGCGGCATGTCCTGCAGGCGCTGGTCCGCCGTGTAGGCGTGAATCGTGGTCATCAGCCCGTGGCGGATGCCGACGGTCTCGTGCAGGACCTTCGCCATCGGCGCCAGGCAGTTCGTCGTGCACGAGGCGTTGGAGATCACGTGGTGCTCGGCCGGCGAGTAGCGGTCGAAGTTGACGCCCAGCACGACGGTGATGTCCTCACCGCTCGCGGGCGCCGAGATCACCACCTTGCGCGCACCGCCCTCGAGGTGCTTGGCGGCGGCCTCGCGCTTGGTGAAGAAGCCGGTCGACTCGATCACGACCTCGACGCCGAGATCACCCCAAGGCAGCGCCCCCGGATCGCGCTCGGCGAGCACGCGTATCGGCACGCCGTCCACCACCAGGCTCTCGCCGTCTACCTCGACGGTCCCACGGTAGGGACCGAGGATCGAGTCGTAGCGCAGCAGGTGCGCGAGCGTCGGCGCGTCGGTCAGATCGTTGACTGCGACCCACTCGATGTCGGTCGCACCCGCGGCCATCGCCGCACGAAACACGTTGCGACCGATCCGGCCGAAGCCGTTGATCCCCACCCGTACTGGCATCCCAGCATCCTTCCATCGCATTGACGAGAACTGCCCAGTCTTCGCGAGCGGATCCGGGCGATGTCCAAGGCTATCAACGGCCCCCGCGCCATTCGGTAACAAGACCGCCGGGCACGGCAGGCGCGAGGGCAGGGCACGACTGCGCGAGGGCAGGGCACGACTGCGCGGGGGCAGGGCACGACTGCGCGGGGTCTATCCTCGCGAGGTGGCCAAGCCGACGATTCCGCCGCGCGTCGCGATCACGATTCGCATCGGCGTGGGCATCTGGCTGATCGTCCTCACGATCATCCTGTGCGCCGGCGTCTCCTGGTGGGGACTCCTGCTGCTGGCGCCGGCGGCACTCCACTTCCACCTCGCCTACCGCCTGCACCGCCGCGTCCGGGGCTAGCGGCCGGCGCGGGCCGGCCCGCGCACCGCGGGTTTGCGATTGTGCGGACGGCGCGGCGGCGTGCGGTCAGTGCGAGCCGCTGACGAACTCGACCCGCAGACCGTCGGGGTCGCGGACGTAGGCCGCGTAGTAGAGCGGGCCGTAGCGTGGGCGCAGCTGTGGCGGGCTCTCCTCGGTGCCGCCGTTGGTCAGCGCCGCGATATGCGCGCCGACGACGGCCGCGCGCCCGCGCGCGGCGAGCGCGACGTGGCCGTAGCCGGGCGCCGGCTTGTGGCCGCGAACGACGATCCACAGCGCCGGTTCGTCCATGCCGTAGGCGATCGCGTGCGAGCCCTCGTGCATCCTGCGGCCACCGAGCGCAAGGAACACGGCGTCGTAGAAGGCGGCCGAGCGCGCGAGGTTCGAGACCTCGAAGCCGACGTGGTCGATCACTGGTCCTGCGGCGGGCGGTCGGCGTCGCGATGGTTGGCCGCCACGACCAGCTCCGGCCTCGCGCCGTAGCGCGCGGCGAGGTGCTCGACGATCGCCACCGAGCGGTGACGGCCGCCGGTGCAGCCGATCGCGACGAGCAGGTGCGACTTGCCCTCCGCCACGTACTCCGCGAACAGGTAGTCGAGCAGCGGCTCGAGCAGTTCGTAGAACTCGGCGAGCTTCCCGCCGCGGTCGATGAACTCGACGACCCGCGCGTCGCGTCCCGTCAGCGGCCGCAGCGCCCGCTCGTAGTGGGGGTTCGGCAGGAAACGCACATCGAACAGCAGGTCGGCGTCGCGTGGCGGGCCGTGCTTGAAGCCGAACGAGGAGAACGTGATCGCGAGCCGGTTCGCGGACTGCTGTCCGAGCAGCGACTCGACGATCTTGCCGCGCAGCATCGCGGCCGAGAGCCCGGTCGTGTCGATCACGACGTCGGCGCGCGCCTTCAGCGCGTCGAGCTGCGCGCGTTCCGCGGCGATCCCGTCGGCGATCGAGCCCTCGGGCGCCAGCGGGTGGCGTCGGCGCGTCTCCTTGTAGCGGTTCAGCAGCGTCTCGTCCTCGGCGTCGAGGAACAGCACGCGGTGTTCCAGGCTCATCCGCTCGAGGTCGTCGAGCACCGCCTGCAGCGCCTCGAAGTAGGCGCCGCCGCGCACGTCGGACACGACGGCGGCGCGCTCGACCTTCGAGCCCTCGTGCACGAAGAGCTCGATCAGGCTGCCGATCATCCCGGGCGGCAGGTTGTCGACGCAGAAGTAGCCGGCGTCCTCGAAGACATTCATCGCGGTGGACTTCCCGGCGCCCGAGAAGCCGGTGATGATCGTCAGATCCTTCAGCGCGCCGGGTGAGTCCGCCATCCGCGCAATCGTCGCGCACGCAGCGGACGCGCGCGTTCACGCGCTCGGCGCGTCAGCCGACGCGGTGCAGGTGCGCGTGGAGCTCGCGGCCGACCTTGGCCGGCAGCCCCGGCACCGCCTGCAGATGCTCGACGCTTGCGGTGAGCACGGCGTCCGGCGATCCGAAGTGTGCGATCAGGGCGCGCTTGCGGGCCGGACCGACGCCGGGCAGCTCGTCCAGCAGCGATGAGGTCATCGCGCGGTCACGGCGCGTGCGGTGGTGCGTGATCGCGACGCGGTGGGCCTCGTCCCGGATGCGCGCGAGCAGCTGCAGCTCGGGACTCGAGTGCGACAGCAAGATCGCCTCGCGCCGCCCCGGAACGAAGACCTCCTCGAGCCGCTTGGCGAGCGAGATCACGGCGACCCCCTGCGCGCGCGCCGCCGCCAGCGGTTCGAGACCCGCCGACAGCTGTCCCTTGCCGCCGTCGATCACGATCAGGTTCGGCAGCGCCGCGAACGAGCGGTCGTAGCCCGCCTCGTGCGGCGAGGTGTCGGACTGGCGCTCCCACGCCGCCATGCGCCGGGCGAGCACCTCGGCCATCGACGCGAAATCGTCCGAGCCGGCGACCGTGCGGATGCGAAAGCGCCGGTAGTCCGAGCGCTTCGGAACGCCGGCCTCGAACACCACCATCGACGCAACGGTGTGGGTGCCCGCCAGATTGGAGATGTCGAAGCATTCGATCCGCATCGGCACCACCGGCAGCGACAGCGCCTCGCGCAGGCCGTCGAGCGCCTCGGCGCGCCGCTCGCGGCGGCGCACGGCCTTGAGCTGATCCTCCTCGAGCGCGAGCGCCGCGTTGCGTGCCGCCAGCTCGAGGATCCGACGCTTGTCGCCGCGCTCCGCGGCGCGCACCTCGACACGGCCGCCGCGTCGCGCGGCGAGCATCTCGATCACGAGCTCCGACACCGGCTGCTCGACGACGACCAGTGCGGGGACCGCCGCGGCGTGCTCGTAGTACTGCAGCAGGAACTCCTCGATCACCTCCTGCTGCGGCCGGCGGCCCTCGTTGGCGAGGTAGAAGGACTGGCGGTCGGAGAGCGCGCCGTCGCGAACCTGCAGCACCTGTGCGTTGGCGTCCCCGCCGGCGAGTGCGACGGCGATCGCGTCGAGCGTGCCGACCGTGGAGCCGGCGACGCGTTGGCGCTGGCGCAGCGAGCGCACGGCCGCGAGCCGGTTTCGCTCGACGGCGGCGCGCTCGAACTCCTGCGCGGCCGCGGCAGCCTTCATCCGCTGCTCGAGCTCGCGCTCGATCTCGCCGTAGCGTCCGCCGAGGAAGTCGATCGCGCCGTCGATCCCGCGCCGGTACTCCTCCCGCGAGACGTACCCGACGCAGGGGGCCGCGCAGCGGTTGATGTGGTAATCGAGGCACGGCGAGCCAGACCGCCGGCCCGGCTGCGATCCGGTGCACGAGCGAATCAGGAAGATCCGGCTCAACAGCTCGAGCGTCTCGCGGACGCGCTTGGCGTTCGAGTAGGGACCGAAGTAGGCGCGGTCGCGGCGGTGGCGCTCCCGCGTGAAGTAGACGCGGGGGAACTCCTCGTCGAGCGAGACCGCGATGAACGGATACGACTTGTCGTCGCGCAGCCGGATGTTGAAGCGGGGCCGGTACTGCTTGATGAAGGCCTGCTCCGTGAGCAGCGCCTCGGCTTCGCTGCCGACGACGACGCTCTCGATCGTCGCCACCTCCCCCGTCATGGCGCTGTTCCCGCCGGAGCCGAAGTGCGAGGCGACGCGCTTGCGGATCGAGATCGCCTTGCCGACGTAGACCACGCGTCCCGCCTGGTCGCGGAACAGGTAGACGCCGGGCTGGTCGGGCAGCGCACGCCGCTGCGCGGCGAGGTCGGTCGCGGTGCTCAGAGGCGTTGCCAGTTGCGGTAGACGCGGAAGAGCCCGCCGGCGCAGAGCGCCAGCGCGGCCACCTCGACGAGCGTGCCGCCGGCGCTGGTGGTCAGCGTGCCCGAGGCGGCGAGCACGACGACGGCCGCCCCGATCGAGAGGTAGAGGATCGCGCGGTCGACGTCCCCCAGTCCGTAGATGTCGATCTGATGATCGCGGTAGAAGCGGCCGGCGAAATACGCGAACAGGGCGACGATCAGCAGCGAGAAGACGGCGCCGACGAGGCCCGCGACGTCGCTGCCGCCCGGCAGCGCGACGACGGCGAGCGCGATCAGCACGATGATCGCGACGTTGCGTGCGTGCTTCATCAGTCCAGTGTAGATCAGGGCGGAGGGCTCCCACGCGACCTCCGCAGCCTCGCCCGCGAGCGCCCGCCGCCGCGGCTAGAGGACGGCCTCGAGCTGCGCGTAGGCCGCCTCGACGGCCCGCTTCGCGGCGGTGTGGCGCGCCTCGCTCTTGGCCGCCTCGTACTTGGTCGCCCACGCCGCGGGGTCGGCGAGCTCCCGCTCGAGCGCGGCGAGCGCCGCCTCGGCGGCCTCCACCGCCTGCTCCGCCTGATCCTGTGCGCGCAGCCGGTTCTTGCTCGGCCCGGCCTGCGCCTTCGGCTTGCGCCTGGGCTGCGCGGGGGCCGCGCCGGAGGGCTTGGATGAGCCGGCGTCCGCGTCACGTGGCCGCCGCGCGGCGCGGCGCGCCGGCGGCTCCTCGCCGGCGACACGGCGCTCCTCGCGCACGCGCACGTACTCCGGCCAGCCGCCGACGTAGCTGCGCAGGCTGTCGTGCTCGACGGCGATCGTACGCGTGCCCACGGCGTCGAGCAGCGCGCGGTCGTGCGAAACCAGGATCAGAGAGCCGGCGAACGCCGAAAGGGCGTCCTCGAGCGCCTCGCGCGACTCCAGGTCGAGGTGGTTGGTCGGCTCGTCGAGGATCAGCACGTTGGCCCCGCCGTTCACGAGGATCGCCAGCGACAAGCGACGGCGCTCGCCGCCCGAAAGGCCGGCTAGCGGCTTCTCCGCCTCCTCGCCGCCGAAGAGGAAGCGGCCGAGCAGCGCGCGCGCCCGGTTCGGCGTCAGCCCGGTCGCGCGCTGGGTCGCCTCGAGCACGGTGCCGGTCGATCCGAGCTCGTCAGTGTGCTGGGAGAGGAAGCCGACCTGCACGTTGTGGCCGGTGCGCAGCCGGCCGTCGACGAGCGGCCGCTGGCCGGTCAGCGTCTCGATCAGCGTCGTCTTGCCTGAGCCGTTCGGCCCGACGAGGGAGACGTGCTCGCCACGCTCGAGCCACAGCTGAGCGTGCTCGAGCAGCACGACGGGCGGCGTGCCGACCTCGATCCGGGCGTCCTCGAGCTCGAACACGACCCGCCCGCTTCGCGCCGGGGCGCCGAACTGGAAGGCGAGCGAGGCGCCGTCGCTCGCCGGTCGCTCGATCCGTTCGATCTTCTCGAGCGCCTTCACGCGTGACTGCGCCTGGCGGGCCCGCGTCCCCGCCCCCCATCTTGCCACGAAGCGCTCGAGCCGCGCGACCTCCGCCTGCTGGCGCTCGATCGCGCGGCCGAGCGCCAGCTCGCGTGCGGCCTGCTCCGCGCGCCAGGCGTGCCAGGTCCCGGGGAAGAAGCGCGAGCGTCCAGCCTCCAACTCGAGCACCGCGGTGCCGACGGTCTCGAGGAACCAGCGGTCGTGCGCGACGAGCGCGATCGCCGCGTCGAGCGACAGCAGCGCCTGCTCCAGCCACTCCAGCGACTCGATGTCGAGATGGTTGGTCGGCTCGTCGAGCAGCAGCAGATCCGGGCGCGTGGCGAGCGCGCGAGCGAGCGACGCGCGGGTCAGCTCGCCGCCGGAGAAGCTCTCCAGGCCGCGGTCGAGGTCCTGGTCGTGGAAGCCGAGGCCGTGCGCCACCTCCTTCGCCCGGTCGCGCCAGAGATAGCCGCCGTGGTGGTCGAGCTCGGCCTGGGCGCGGGCATAGCGGTCGAGCGTGGCGGCGTCCGCGGCGCCCTGCGCCATCGCCGTCTCGAGCTTGGCCAGCCGTCCCTCGATCGCCAGCTCGGCCTTGCAGCCCGACAGCAGGTACTCCCGCAGCGCCATTCCGCGCTCGCGCGGCGGGCGCTGATCGTGCAGCGCGACGCGCACGCCCTTGGCGATCGCGAGCTCGCCGCCGTCGATCGTCGCCTCGCCGGCGAGCATCCGCAGCAGCGTCGTCTTGCCGGCGCCGTTTCGCCCGGCGATCGTCATCCGCTCGCGCCGCTCGAGCTTGAACGAGACGCCACGCAAGAGCGGCGCACCGGCGATGTCCTTCGCGAGATTGGATGCGATCACGACAGCCACGTCTTGATCGTATGTCGCTGCCGGCTCCGGTACAGTGCGCGCCGGTGCGTCGTCTGATCGCCCTCATCGGGACCGCCACGGTCACCCTGCTCGTGCTCGCGCCCGCCGCGCTCGCCCACGACGGCGGCGAGGGGCTCTACGGCCAGACCAACGACAAGGTCACGACGGCCGCCGGGTTCATCCTGATCCTCTTCTTCCCGACGTTCATCTTCGTCGCGAGCATGATCCAGGGCCGCCTCGAGAAGCGCAAGGACGCCCGCAAGCAGGCCGCCAAGGCGCGCGCGAAGAGCGCCGAGTGGCAGCGCGGCTGGTAGTCCGCGCCAAACCGAACAGCCACCCGAGCGCCGGCCACCCGGGCCACACGCGTGCCGCGCCCATGGTGCGCCGCGGTGGGCGATATACGCTTCGCCGATGGCCTCGCTCCTCACCGGCGCGACGGGCTTCATCGGCCGCCACCTGGTCGAGCGTCTGCTGGCGCGCGGCGAGGACGTCTACGTCGTGGTTCGGGCCGCGTCGCTCGAGCGGGCCGGCACGCTGTTTGACTCCGAACGCGTCCACATCGTGGAGGGAGACCTCGAGCTGCCGCTGCTCGGCGTCGAGGAGGCCTGGATCGACGCCGCCAGGGGGCAGATCGAGCGCGGCTTCCATCTCGCCGCGCTCTACGACATGCGCGCGCCCGCGGCGGAGGTCGAGCGGGCGAGCGTGCTCGGGACTCGCAACATGCTCGAGCTTGCCTCCGCGCTCGAGCTGCGCTGCCTGAACCACGTTTCCTCGGTCGCCGTCGCCGGGCGCCACCGCGGCACCTTCAGCGAGCAGGACTTCGACCTCGGCCAGACCCAGCCGTCGCCCTATCACGCGGCGAAGTTCGAGGCCGAGCGAATCGTCCGTGGCCAAACCGCCGTCCCCTGGCGGATCTACCGGCCCTCGATCGTGGTCGGGCACTCCGAGACGGGCGAGATGGACAAGATCGACGGGCCGTACTACTTCTTCAAGGCAATCGCGCGGACGCGACACCTGCTGCCCGAGTGGGTGCCGCTGGTGGGACCCGAGCTGGGCCACACCAACATCGTCCCGGTCGACTTCGTCGCCGCCGCGATCGACCACATCGCCCACGAGCCCGGGCTCGATGGACGCACGTTCCACCTCACGAGCCCGCGTTCGCAACGCAGCGGCGAGGTGATCAACGCGTTTGCGCGGGCGGCCCACGCACCGCAGCTGGCGCTGCGAATCGACAGGCGGATCCTCGCGGCGCTGCCGAACGGCAGCGTGTCCTCAGCGCTCGAGCTGCCGGCGGTGCGCGAGGCCATCGGCGTGCTGTTCGCGGACCTCGGCATACCGACGGAGCTGCTCGGGAGCCTCACCTTCGGCTGCCGCTTCGACACGCGCGAGGCGGACGCCGCGCTCGCCGGCAGCGGGATCGAGGTCCCGCCGCTCGAGGACTATGCCGCGCGCCTGTGGGACTACTGGGAGCGGCAGCTGAACCCGGAGCTCGACCGCGCCGGCTCGCTCGCGGCGGCGGTCGCCGGGCGGCACGTGATGATCACGGGCGCCTCGTCAGGGATCGGCGCCGCTGCGGCCCGCTCGCTTGCGGCCGCCGGGGCGATCCTGATCCTCGTGGCGCGTGACGCGGAGCGGCTCGAGCACACGCGCGGCGAGATCGCCGCCGCAGGCGGCGAGGCGCACGTGTTCGCCGCCGACCTCTCCGATGGCGAGTCGGTCGAGTCGCTGGTCGCCCGCGTGCTCGCCGAGCACCCCGTCGACGTGCTCGTCAACAACGCCGGCCGTTCGATCCGCCGCTCGGCCAGCGACGCGCAGGAGCGCTTCCACGACTACGAGCGGACGATGGCGCTCAACTACTTCGGGGCCGCGCGGCTGACGATGGCGCTGCTGGGCCCGATGCGCGAGCGAGGCGGCGGCCACATCGTCAACGTCTCGACGATCGGCGTGCAGATCAACCCGCCGCGCTTCTCGGCGTATGTCGCCTCGAAGGCCGCCCTCGACGCCTTCACGCGGGTCGTCTCGAGCGAGGTGATCGGGGACGGCATCACGTTCACGACGATCCACATGCCGCTCGTGCGCACACCGATGATCGAGCCGACCCGGCTCTACGACGACTTCCCGGCGATCAGCGCGGAGGAGGCCGCGGAGATGATCTGCGAGGCGATCCGTTCCAGGCCGAAGCAGATCGGCACGCGCCTCGGCACGGTCGGCGAGGTCGCCTACGCGCTCGCCCCGAAGCTGGTCGATCAGCTTCTGCACGCCGCCTACCGCTTCTTCCCCGACTCGGCTCGCGCCGTCGAGCCCGACTCGCCGGAGCAGCATGCCTCGCCGGCGCAGATAGCGCTCGCATCGCTGTTGCGCGGCGTGCACTGGTAGCCCGGCCGGCGCGTGCGCGCCGACGAGGCGCAGGCCCCGAGCTCGCGCCGCTTGTTGCCATGATGCGGCCATGACGGCCAGCCCGGCGATCGAGGTTCGCGACCTGCGCAAGGCCTACGGCGAGGTGGAGGCGGTGCGCGGCATCGACTTCGACGTGCAGCGCGGGGAGATCTACGGGCTGCTTGGACCCAACGGCGCCGGCAAGACGAGCACGGTCGAGATCCTCGAGGGCTACCGGGCGCGCAGCTCGGGCGCCGTCAGCGTGCTGGGCCACGACCCGCAGGACCGTCCGCTCGAGCTGCGCCGGCGCGTCGGCATCGTGCTGCAGAGCAGCGGCATCTACAGCCAGGTGCGCGTCGCGGAGGTGGTCGGCCACTTCGCCGGCTTCTACCCGCATCCGCGCGATGTGGAGGAGGTGATCGAGCTGGTCGGCCTGAGCGAAAAACGCGACGAGCGCGCCCGCCGGCTGTCCGGCGGCCAGCGCCGCCGGCTCGATCTGGCGCTCGCGCTGATCGGCGACCCCGAGCTGATCTTCCTCGACGAGCCGACGACGGGATTCGACCCGGCCGCGCGGCGCACCGCCTGGCAGACGATCCGCTCGCTGAAGGAGCTGGGCAAGACGGTGCTGCTGACCACCCACTACCTCGACGAGGCCCAGGAGCTCGCCGATCGGGTGGCGATCATCAAGGGCGGGCGGATCCTCGCCGAGGGCTCCCCCGCACAGCTCGGCGTCGGGGGCGGATCGCGCTATCGCGTCGCGTTCGTCAAGGACGACGAGCTGGTCGTGCAACAGACCGACGACCCCACGCGGCTGCTGCACGAGCTGACCTCCGCGGCGCTCGCAGCCGGCGAGCAGCTCGACGGGCTCTCGGTGACGCGTCCGAGCCTCGAGGAGATCTACCTGGAGCTGACCGCCGATGCCTGACTCGCTGCGGCTGCTCTGGCGGCAGTACCGCTTCGAGCGCCACCTCTTCTGGCGCAACCCGAGCGCGGCGTTCTTCAACTTCCTGCTGCCGCTGATCTTCCTCGCGCTGTTCGGCGCGATCGTCAGCGGCAACCGCCACGAGCTGCGGATCATCGTGCCGGGAATCGCCGGCATGAGCGTGATGTCGACGACGTTTACCGCGCTCGCCTACAACCTGACGTTCCTGCGCGAGCAGGGCGTGCTGAAGCGGATGCGCGGCACGCCGCTGCCGAGCGGCGTCTACCTCGGCGGGCTGGCCCTGAACGCGATCACGAACGCCGCGATCCAGATCGCCATCGTCGTCGTCGCCGGCCGCGTCTTCTTCGGTCTGGGCTGGCCGCCCGACGCCGTCGAGCTGGTGGTGTTCGTGGTGCTCGGCGTGGCGTGCTTCGCCGCGCTCGGGGTGGCGCTCTCGCACGCGATCCCGAACTTCGAGTCCGCTCCCGCCGTCGTCAACGCGGTCTTCGTGCCGGTGATCCTGATCTCGGGCGTCTTCTTCGACGTCAAGCACGTGCCGAGCTTCCTGCGCGATATCGCGCAGGCGCTGCCGCTCGATCACCTGATCGTCGGCATCTCGGGCGGCCTCGTGGTGCACCACGGCGGCCTGTCGAGTCACGTGACCGCGCTGTGGGTGCTCGGGATCTGGACCGTCGTCGGCGTGGCGCTCGCGGTGCGCGGGTTCTCCTGGGAGGCCCACCGCGGCTGAGCGCGGCCGCGGCGTCGAGCCGGCCGGCGCCTACACGACGATGCGCAGCGCCAGGTCGTGCGAGCAGCCGCACTCGAGCAGCCGGCGCACGTGAGCTGGATCGACGCACTCGCCCTCGATGCGCGTCGCCGCGAGCATCAGCGCCTGGGTCGTGTCGAATCCGAGCTCCACGAAGGCCTGCGCCCTCGCCTGCTCATTGGTCGTCGCGGTCTGGGCAGCGGACATCGCATCCACCTCTCTCTGGAGACAACACCGCGCTAGATCAGAGCATCGCCGCCGGACGGATAGGGTTCGGCGAGATGAGCACCACGGAGTCCGCCGACCAGGTCCGCTGGGATCTCTCCGACCTGGTGGCGGGCCGCGGCGAGGAGGCGGTCGAGGGGCTGCTCGACGAGGCGCTCGAGCGGGCCGGGGCATTCGCCGCGCACCACCGCGGCGCGCTGGCGCAGATCGACGGCGAGCAGCTCGCCGAGGCGATGCGTGAGTTGGCGGAGATCCACGAGCTGGTCGGCCGCGCCGGCTCCTACGCGTCGCTGGATTTCGCCACCGACACGACCGACCCGGTGCGCGGCGCGCGCGTCGCGCGCGTCCAGGAGCGCTCGACGACGCTCGCGACGACGCTGCTGTTCTTCGAGCTGGAATGGGCGGCGCTGAGCGACGAGCGCGCCGAGGAGCTGCTGGCGCACGACGGGCTGGACTTCTGCCGCCACCACCTGCGCGTCGCGCGGCGCTACCGGCCGCATCTGCTGAGCGAGCCGGAGGAGCTGATCCTCGCCGAGAAGTCGCTGAGCGGCGAGGCCGCCTGGACCCGGCTCTTCGGCGAGCTGACCTCCTCGATCGAGGTGTCGATCGAGGACGGAGCGGTGCCGCTCGACGTCGCGCTCGCGCGGCTCGCGTCGCCGTCGCGCGACGTGCGCCGCGAGAGCGCGGCTGCGGTCACGCGCGCACTGGAGCCGGGCCTGCGCACCCGCGCGTTCATCTTCAACACGCTCCTGATCGACAAGGCGACCGACGATCGCCTGCGCTCGTTCCCGCACTGGCTGGCGGCGCGCAACCTCGCCAACGAGGCGAGCGACGAATCGGTGGCCGCGCTCGTCTCTGCGGTGACCGGCCGCTACGAGCTCGCGCGGCGCTGGTACCGCCTGAAGGCCTCGCTGCTGGGCCTCGAACGGCTCGCCGACTACGACCGCATGGCGCCGCTGGCCGCCGACGAGGAGCACGTGGACTGGCCGACCGCGCGCGAGCTGGTGCTCGACGCCTACGGCTCCTTCTCGCCCACGCTCGGCGATCTCGTGCGGCGCTTCTTCGCCGAGCGCTGGATCGACGCGCCGGCGGTGCAGGGTAAGCAGGGCGGCGCGTTCTGCTCCTACACCGTCCCGTCCGTGCACCCGTATGTGCTGCTCAACTTCGCCGGCCGCCGGCGCGACGTGCTGGTGCTGGCCCACGAGCTCGGACACGGCGTGCACGCCGCGCTCGCCGCTCGCCAGGGGATCTTCCACCAGGGGACCCCGCTGACGCTCGCCGAGACCGCGTCGGTGTTCGGCGAGGCGCTCACCTTCGGCCGGCTGCTCGAGGCGTCCGCGACCCCGGCGGCGCGGCTCGCCCTGCTCGCCGAGGACATCGAGGGCGCGATCGCGACGGTCTTTCGCCAGGTCACGATGAACCAGTTCGAGAGGCTGGTTCACGGCGAGCGCCGCGAGGTCGGCGAGCTGTCGGTCGAGCGCCTGGGCGAGCTGTGGACGCAGACTCAGCACGACTTCCTCGGCGACGCCGTCGAGCTGACCGACGACTACGGCTGCTGGTGGTCCTACATCCCCCACTTCATCCACACGCCGGGCTACGTGTACGCGTACGCCTACGGCCAGCTGCTCGCGCTCTCGGTCTACGAGCGCTACCTCGCCGAGGGCGACGCGTTCGAGCCCCGCTACATCGAGCTGCTCTCCAGCGGCGGCTCGCGCAGCCCCGAGGAGCTCGGCGAGATCGTCGGCGTCGATCTGCGCGATCCAGGCTTCTGGGAGCGCGGACTGGACCTCGTCGAGCGCCGCCTCGTCGCCGCCGAGGAGGCCGCGCAGGCGCTGTGACCAGCGGGCGGCCGGCCTGGCGGACGAAATCCTCGGTCGCCGTTTAGGCGACGTTTAAGGAGGGGTATGATTGCCCCGCGTATGCGAATGAGCAGACCGACTCTCGGCATCCTGATCGTCGCGGCAGCGGTACTCGCGGCGCAGGCGGGCGCCGCGACGGTCGTCAAGGGGAAGTCGGGCCCGCTCAGCGCGACCCTCGCGCCGAGCACGCACACGCCGAAGGTCAACGCCAAGTGGCCGATCACGGTGACTGCCACGCTCAAGGGCAAGCCCGCTCACGCGACCGCGGCCTACAAGTTCCTCGTGGACGGCATGCAGGTCGCGCCGACGCAGTACCCCAGCAACAACAAGCACTTCAGCTTCACGGGGCACTTCACCGACCAGCTCGTCTTCCCGCCCGCATCGGCCGGTCAGGGTCTGACGCTGGACGTCGTGATCAAGGCGGCAGGCCACACGGTGAACCTCGACTGGTCGATCAAGTCGCACATGTGAGCCCCCAGGCCGAGGCCGATGGCGCCTCGGCTGCCGTCGCCGCGGACCGCTCCGCGGGCGCCGACGTTCGCGTCGAGCACGCCGGGCGCCGCTACGGCGCGGTGGATGCGCTGCGCGACGCCAGCGTGCATGTCGCTCCGGGCGAGTTCCTCGCCGTGACGGGCCGGTCGGGCTCGGGCAAGAGCACCCTGCTGAACCTCGTCGGCGGGCTCGAGCAGCCCACCAGCGGGCGGATCCTGATCGACGGGCGGGAGATCTGGCGCGAGCCGCGCGCGCCGCGCCACCGCCGCGAGCTGGTCGGCTTCGTCTTCCAGCAGCACCATCTGCTGGTCAACCTCACGGCGCAGGCGAACGTCGAGGTCGCGCTGATCGGGGCCGGCATGCGCCGGCGCGAACGCCGCGAGCGGGCGCTCGGACTGCTCGAGGAGGTCGGCCTCGCCGACCGCGCCGACCACGAGCCGGCCGCGCTGTCGGGTGGCGAGCGCCAGCGCGTCGCGATCGCGCGGGCGCTGGCGAACGAGCCCCGGCTGCTGCTGGCCGACGAGCCGACCGGGGCGGTCGACTCGGCCACCTCGCAGCGCGTGCTCGACCTGCTTTCGGAGATCCGCGAGCGGCGCGGCATGACGATGATCGTCGTCAGCTACGACCCGCAGGTGGGCGAGCGCGCCGACCGCATGGTGACCGTCACCGACGGCGTCGTCACGCTGCCCGAGACAGGCCCTTGAGCGGCACCATTCGCGTGACGCGCCAGGCCGGGTAGATCCCGCCCAGCACACCGATCGAGACGCCCACGATCAGCCCGCGGCCCAGCCCCCAGGCGGTGACCTGGGGGGAGACGTAGGCGCCGACGCCGAGCAGCTTGATCAGCAGCAGGCTGCCGAGCACCCCGAACACCAGGCCGATCGCCGCACCGAGCAGGCTCACCCCGATCCCCTCGCCGATCACCAGCGCGGCGATCCGCGGGGCACTCCAGCCGACGGTGCTGAGCAGCGCCAGCTCGCCCTGGCGCTCGAGCACCGACATCGCCATCGTGTTGGTGACGCTGATCGCGCCCAGGATCAGCGCGATCACGATGATCGCCAGCGTGGCGTTGTGGATCAGGGCGCCGTTGGCGCCGGCGCGCGCCGCCTCGCCGGGATCGGAGATCGCGTAGAGGCCGTGGAAGTCGCGCTCGATCGAGCGCGACGCAGCGGCCGCGCTGGCGTTCGGGGTGAGCTCGACGGCGATCGAGGTGGTCTCGCCCTGCAGCCCGGTCAACGCCTGGGCGAGCGGAAGCGCGATCACGCCGCCCTCGTTCTCGTAGGTGATGTCGGAGTGGTACACGCCGGATATGCGCAGCGTGCGCCCGGCGACGCGGAGCGTCGAGCCGGGTTGCAGGCGCCGGCTCGCGGCCAGGCCGTCGCCGATCGCGATCTCGCCCTTCGCCGACGGCAGGGCGCCGCTGTCGAAGATCAGGCGGTTGGCGAAGAAGCCCTTGAGGTCGGCGCCGAAGACGAAGGCCGACGGGCTGCCGGCGACCTTGCTGACCATCAGCAGCAGCGGCGTGGCCTTCTGGACGTCCTGGTTGCGCTCGATCTCGGCGACGAGGCGGGTCGGCAGGACCGACGCGGTCGGGTCCGAGACGTCGGCCTGGAAGACGCCGAGGTCCGAGCCCCCGAGGTGGATGAATCCGGCCGCCGTCTGCGTCAGTCCGCCGCTCACCGACAGCAGCGCGATGATCATCGCCACTCCGAGGCCGACGCCGAAGGCGGTCAGCAACGTGCGTCCGATGCGCCGCAGCAGGTTGTTTGCGATCAGCTCCGGCATGCGCAGGCTCCACACTACTGCGGAGGGTTGGTCGCGAGCTTGCAATCTCGCAGCACCCCGCCCGCCGGCAGGCAGCGTGCTCTAACCTCGATCGGGAGCGGCTGCTCGCTTCGCCGCTCCGATCGCGCCCGGCCCGGGTTTCGGGTGCAGCGACGCAGGAGGGATGATGATGGGCACAACCAGCATCGCAGGACATCCACGACGTGCCGCCGTCGCCGTGGCGGTGGCCGCGTGCGTGTGCGCGTTCGCGATCGGCGCCAGCGCCGCGCAGGCGCAGCCGCCGCTGAGCTGGGGGACTCCCGCGCCGTCGGACTCCTCCGGCGCGATCACCGCGATCAGCTGCCAGTCGGCCTCGCTCTGCGTCGCGGTCGACGGCAACGGCGACATCCTGTTCAGCACGGCGCCCGCGAGCGGCACCTGGAGCGCGCCGGTCTCGGTCGACCCCGGTCACGCGTTCACCGGGATCTCCTGCCCGTCGGCGACCCTCTGCTTCGCGACCGACAACGACGGCCACCTCTACGCCAGCACCACTCCGACGACGGCCGCGATGTCGGCGTGGACGCCGGAGCAGATCGACGGCACGACCCAGCTGAACGGCATCTCGTGCCCCTCGACGACTCTGTGCGTGGCGGTCGACAACACCGGCCACGTGCTCTCGTCCGTGACGCCGGGGCAGATCCCGTGGACCTCCGATCACGTGGACGGCTCGAACCACATCACGGCCGTGTCATGCCCGACGACGTCGCTGTGCGTGGCGAGCGACAGCAACGGCAGCGTGCTGTTGCCGGCGACACCCACCAGCTCCTCGTGGCCTTCGATGCAGCTGACGGGATCCGGTGCGCTGCCGTCGGTGTCGTGCAACAGCTCGGCGGCGTGCGTGGTCACGACCAGCGACGGCACCGTCTATGCGAGCGCGAACGTGTCGGCGTCTCCGATCACGTGGTCGTGGACGCAGATCGACGGGACGACGCCGCTGCCGGCGCTGTCGTGCAGCGACGTCGGGCTGTGCGTGGCGGGCGACAACCTCGGCAACGTTTTCGAGAGCGACAACGCGGAGGGTGGAGCGCCCACCTGGACGAAGACGCCGATCGACTCCGGCCACGCGCTGAACGCCCTGTTCTGTCTATCGGCCGGCCTCTGCGTCGCCGGCGACGGCGGCGGCAACACGGTTGCGGCGACGCTGCCGGCGCCGGCCGTGGCAACCGGCGCCGGCTCGGCGTCGTCGCAGACGACCGCCGCGGTCGCCGCCACGGTCAATCCGAACGACGCGACCCTCGGCGACTGCCACTTCGACTACGGCGCCACCACCGCCTACGGCTCGAGCGCGCCGTGCACGGTCGTGCCGAGCGCGACCGGCGGAGCGCAGGCGGTGAGCGCCCAGCTGGCCGGGCTGAACGCGTCCACCACCTATCACTTCCGGATCGTCGCCTCGAGCGGCGTCGCGACCGCGGACGGCGCCGACGCGACGTTCACCACGCCCGCGCCGCTGAAGCCGAGCCCCTCGATCAGCGGCACGCCGGCCGTCGGGGACACGCTGAGCTGCAAGTCGAACGTCACCACAACCGGCGCCGAGACGACGAGCTACCAGTGGCTGAGCGACACCACGCCGATCGCCGGCGCGACCAACCCCACCTACGTGATCGCCGCGAGCGACCAGACCCACCACCTCAGCTGCGAGATCACGATCGCCGGCGACGGCGGCAGCGCCTCGGCGATCAGCGGCTATGACGGCGTGCCCTCCCAGACGGCCGGGAAGATCACGGAGAGCTTCGTCGGCACCGACCGCCGCGGCGCCACCTCCGTCAGCGCGCCCGTCACGTGCTCGCCGCAGGCGGCCGGCGGCTGCACGTTCACGCTGCGGCTGACCGCGACGAAGACCGTGCACCACATCGCCCAGCAGGTGCCCGTCGGCTCCGCGACGGCCAAGCTCGGCGTCGGCGCGTCGCGCACGCTGTCGGTGTCGCTGAACGCCGTGGGCCGGCGGATGCTGAAGAACCACCACACCCTGGCCGTCACGCTGACGGTGAGCGGCACCGTGATCGGCACGCTGACCGCGAACCTGCAGAGCGCGAAGCTCGTGTTCACCCAGGCCGGCAGAAAGGGCGCCCGGAGGCATGCGACGCGTCACGCTCGCTAGCGCGCTGTCGCTCGCGCTGTGCGGCGCCCTGCTGGGCAGCGCCGGAGCCGGCGCGCAGCCCGCCGCGCAGCCGACGAAGGTGCTCGCGCCGACGCCCTACATGGGCTGGGACACCTACTTCGCGATCCGGGGCGGCTTCTCCGAGACGACGATCCTCGAGGAGGCCGACCGGCTCAAGACCACCGGCCTCGAGGCTGACGGCTACCGGCTGATCTGGCTCGACGCCGGCTGGTGGCAGGGTCAGCGCGACGCGCAGGGCAACATCGCCCCGAGCAGCACGCAGTGGCCGCATGGGATCGCCTGGCTCGCCGCGACACTGCACGCCAACGGCTTCAAGCTCGGCGTCTACACCGACGGGGGCCCGACCGGCTGCGGCACCAAGGGCGGCTCATACGGGCACTACCAGCAGGACATGAACACGCTGGCCGCGTGGGGGGTCGACGCGGTCAAGGTCGACTGGTGCGGCGGCGTCGCGAATTCGCTGGACCCGGCCACGCAGTACACGCAGATCCACGAGGCGATCCTCAACAACTCGAGCCACCGGCCGATCATCCTTAACGTGTGCAACTACCTGCAGCCGGGCCAGAAGTCGACCGGCGTGCCGCCGTTCAACCAGTCGGCGTTCATCTCCTACTCCTTCGGCGCGTCGGTCGCCACGAGCTGGCGAACCGACACCGACGTGGGCGCCCCGGGCAACGTCCCGTTCAACGCCGTGCTGCGCAACATCGACGCCGACGCGACCTCGCCGCTGGCGGCCGGACCGGGCCACTGGAACGACCCCGACTACCTCGGCCCCGACCAGGGGATGAGCGCGACCCAGTTCCAGACCCAGTTCAGCATGTGGGCGATGCTGGCGGCGCCGCTGATGATCAGCGACGACATGGTGACGATGAGCAAGGCGAGCCTGGCGACCGTCTCCAACAAGGCCGTGATCGCGGTCGACCAGGACCCGGCCGGGGTCCAGGGGACGCTCGTTGCGGCTTCCTCCCCCGGCAACGGCGAGGTGTGGGAGAAGCCGCTGATCGACGACGCCTACGCCGTCGCACTGCTGAACCGCGGCTCGACGCCGCTGCAGATCTCGACTACCGCCGCGGCGCTCGGGCTGCCCGCCGCGCAGTCCTACAGCGTCACGAACCTCTGGAACAACCAGCGCTCGAGCTCGACCGGCTCGTTCGGCGCCACCGTCCAGGGCGACGCGACCGTGCTGCTGCGGATCGTCCCGGCGGCGCGCTGACGGTCGCACCCGGCTGTCGATCCGCCGCCCGCCCGCCGCCGCGGTGCGTCAATACCTGTCGCAGGACTGATCCGCCGCCGCGATGGCTGGCCCGCTGAGACCGGGCGCGGAGTCGCGGATCACCGTCAGGCAGATCTTCCGCTCGACGGCCCGGAGCCTCGAGCGGTCGCCCGTCGCCGCCACCGTGCAGAGGTTCGCGAGCTGGGTGTGCTCGGCCGCGGTCAGCTCCGTCGAAGCCAGGCTCGCGACCTCCTGCTTGCAGACCTGCACCCTCTCGCCGAGGTCGGCTGGCGCGGGTGTGCCGCTCACGCCGGCGGCGGAGGTCGAGCCGGCGCTCGCGGACGCCGTCGTGGTGCGTGAGCGCGTGGCCGTCGAGCTGCCGGCGCGGCTGGGGCTGCTGGTCGTCGTGCGAACCGCGGCGCTCGTGCTCGAGCTGCTCGTAGACGCGCTCCGTGCGGCGCCGTGCGGCGCGGGGGAACCGCTGCCGCCACATGCGGCCACGAGCGCCCCGCACAGCGCGGCTCCGCAGAGCGCCGCGCGGAGCGTGGCGGCGCCCTGGTGAATCGACCTCACGGCCCGGAATCTAGCTAGTGCGCCTGAAATGCGGCCGGGCGAGCACAGGGCCCGCCCGGTTTCCGCCCGGTCAGGGATCGCCGCTGAATTACTACGTCCCAGGACTTTGTGTCTTGCCTGGGTGGCGTGACACTCCCGACCACCGCGACTGGCCAACGGCCGAGGCCGGTGCGTTGCGCGGCTGGGCACACGAGGCGCCCCGGTCGAGTGGGCGATCCGCCGGAGCGTCAGCGTAGCGTCTTCAGCGGTAGAAGACGTCGACCGGCGTGCCGATCTGGACCCAGGCGTAGATCGTCGGGGCGTCCGGGACCGGCACACGCAGGCACCCGTGGCTCGCCGCGTAGGGCGGCACCTCGGCGTAGCCGTGGATCGCGTCGCCGCCGTTGAAGTAGTTCGAGTCGACCATGCCGAGGCTGTTGGTGCCGGGTGTCTTGCTGTAGACGGAGAACGACCCGAGGGTGGTTGGCGTGGTCGGCTTGCCCGAGCTCATCGGGTAGAGCTGCTGCACGACCCCATTGGCGCCGATCAGCGCCAGCACCTGATGCGTCAGGTCCGCCTCGACATGGCGGCCCTGGGCCGGGTAGCGGATCGGGAAGGCGCCCTCACCGGCGGCCAGGGCGCCGAACACGCTCGCATCGGCCTGCTCGTTGCGAACCAGCCCCACCATCTTTCGAAACGCGAGCACCGCTCGCTGAGTGCGCGCGTCATAGACGCCCGGGGCGCCGACGACGTAGTGCAGGGCGGCGAGCTGGTGCTGCAGGATCCGCACGGCGTAGCTGCGCTCCCCGGGCTGCGCCTGGGGCGCGACCAGCCAGATCGAGTAAGGGCTCCAGGCGAGGCGCGCCTGCGCCGCCGTGGCCGCGCGGAACGCGCGGACCGTGATCCGACCGATGCCGGAGACGTGCAGCGAGGCCGTGAAGACGCCGTGCGAGCCGTGCCGGCGAACGGTCAGCGTGCGCGCGATGATCCGGCGCCCGTTGCGGAGCACGTGCAGCCTCACGCGCTGGCCGGCCACATAGGTCGGCACGGTGCCGCTGACCTTCCATGTCGCGTCGCTGACCACCGCTCCGACCGCCCCGTTGACGTTCGACGGGTGCAGCTTGAGCCCGGCGGCAGCCTGGTGCGCGGGCGGGACAGCCGGAGCGCCCGCGGCGTTCGCGACGGCCGGGACGGTCATGCCCGCTGCGGCAACTATGGCGGCCAGACAGCGCATGGCGCGCGAAGGTAGCACAGGCGCGCCGCGGTCGCGACGGTCGGTCCGTCGGCGGTCCCTCGGCCGACCGTCGCCTTTGACGGCGTCGCGCCCCGGCGGACACCGGGGCGCGACGCCCAGGCTGCGACCGCTATCTGCTCAGCGAAGCTCAGGCCGCTGCAGCCGCCGGCTCGGGCTCCGCTGCAGTCGCGTCGCCCGCCGGAGCCTCAGCGCCCTCGACCGTGACCGCCCGCCCACCGGTGGAGATCGTCACGCGGCGCGGCTTGGGCTGCTCGGGCCGCGGGATGCGAACCTCGAGGACGCCGTCGGCGAACTTCGCCTCGATGGCGTCGGCGTCGACGCCGCTCGGGAGCGTGAGCGCGCGAGCGAAGGAGCCCGAGGCGCGCTCGATCCGCAGGTATCCGTCGGCGCGCTCCTCGTGCTGCGCCCGGCGCTCGCCGGAGATCGTGAGCACGTTTTCCTCGAACTCGATCTTGACGTCGTCGCCGGCGAGGCCCGGCAGGTCGGCGCGCAGCACGTAGGCGTCGTCGGTCTCGACGAGGTCCATCGCCGGCAGCCACTGCCGCTGCGCGCCGCCGCCGCCGCCGTTGGCCGGCCGCGTCGCCGGCTGGTCGAAGAAGCTGCCGAACAGGCGGTTCATCTCATGCTGGAGCGTGTTCAACTCGCGAACGGGCTCCCACCTGACCAGTGTCATATCTGTCACCTCCGAGGGGGTTTTCTGCTCTGTCGCCAGTATAAAATCTAAGTCGTTGCGTGTGAAGGTGTCGGGGTAGGCCTGCACGGGCCGCCATCGCCCACGCCCGCAGCCCGCACGACTGCGCCCGGCGCCCCACCCGTCCGCCGCATCGCCGGCCCAGGACCCCCCAAACGGCCCGCCGACATTGCGTTCTCGCCCGCAAAACGCTATATGTGCCTGATGACCGGGGATCGCGAAGCCGCGACGGTGAGCGGCCACATCGTGCTGCGCGATGGCGCTCATGCCCCGTCGCCCGACGCGCTGGGCGCCCTGAACCGGGCGTGCACGCACCTGCTCGCCCAGCAGGACACCGGCGGCTGGTGGAAGGGCGAGCTCGAGACGAACGTGACGATGGACGCCGAGGACATCCTGCTGCGTCAGTTCCTTGGCATCCGCGAGGCCGCGGCGACCGAGCGCTCGGCGGTCTGGATCCGCTCCAAGCAGCGCGACGACGGCTCCTGGGCCAACTTCCACGGTGGCCCGGGCGACCTCTCCACGACGATCGAGGCCTATGTGGCGCTGCGGCTGGCGGGCGACAGCCCCGATGCGCCGCACATGCGGGCCGCCGCGGCGTTCGCACGCGAGGCCGGCGGCGTCGAGGGTGCGCGCGTGTTCACCCACATCTGGCTTGCCCTGTTCGGCGCCTGGCCATGGAAGCACGTGCCCGAGCTGCCGCCGGAGCTGATGCTGCTGCCCTCGTGGGCGCCGCTCAGCATCTACGACTTCGCCTGCTGGGCGCGCCAGACCGTCGTCGCGCTCTCGATCGTCCTGGCCGTGCGCCCGACCCGCGCGCTGCCGTTCAAGCTCGACGAGCTGCGCGGTCCGCGGGAATGGGAGCCGTCGCGCGGAAGGACGACCACGGCGCGGGCGCTGGCCGCCGCCGACCGCGCGCTGGCCCTCTACGGACGCCGCGCGATCCGCCCGCTGCGGGAGGCCGCCCTAGCCGCGGCCGAGCGCTGGATCGTGCGCCGTCAGGAGGCCGACGGATCTTGGGGCGGCATCCAGCCGCCCTGGGTCTACTCGCTGATCGCCCTGCACCTGCGCGGTTACCCGATCGAGCATCCGCTGATGCGGGCGGGCCTCGACGGGCTGCAGCGCTTCACAGTCGAGGAGGAGGACAGCCGCCGCCTCGAGGCGTGCCAGTCCCCGGTCTGGGACACGGCGCTGGCGATCGTCGCCCTGGCCGACGCCGGCGTGCCAGGCGACGATCCGGCGCTCGTGCGCGCGGCGGACTGGCTGATCGGCGAGCAGGTGCTGCTGGCGGGAGACTGGTCGGTGCGACGCCCGAGCCTCAAGCCGGGCGGCTGGTCGTTCGAGTTCGACAACGACTGCTACCCCGACGTCGACGACACCGCCGAGGTCGTGCTGGCGCTGCTGCGCGTCGAGCACCCCGACGGCGAGCGCGTGAAACAGGCGATCGCGCGCGCCGTCGACTGGGTAGAGGGGATGCAGGACGCCGGCGGCGGCTGGGGCGCCTTCGACGCCGCGAACACCAAGCGAATGCTCCGCGACCTACCGTTCTGCGACTTCGGCGAGGTGATCGACCCGCCGAGCTCCGACGTCAGCGCGCACGCGCTGGAGATGCTCGCCGCGCTCGGACGCGCCGACACCGACTCCGCGCGCCGCGGCCTGGCCTGGCTGAGCTCCGAGCAGGAGCCGGAGGGATCCTGGTTCGGCCGCTGGGGCGTCAACCACGTGTACGGCACCGGAGCGGCCGTCCCCGCGCTCGTGGCCGCCGGCGTGCCGCGCGAGGACGAGCGCATCCGGCGCGCCGTCCGCTGGCTCGAGAACCACCAGAACCCCGACGGCGGCTGGGGCGAGGATCCGCGCTCCTACGTCGATCCGGCGGCGATCGGGCGTGGCCCGAGCACCGCCTCGCAGACGGCCTGGGCGCTGCTGGCGCTGCACGCCGCCGGCGAGCGCTCGTTGGCGATGCGCCGCGGCATCCGCTTCCTCGTCGCCTCGCAGCGTGAGGACGGCGGCTGGGACGAGCCCGAATACACCGGCACCGGCTTCCCGGGCCACTTCTACATCAACTACCACCTCTATCGGCTCGTGTTCCCGATCATGGCGCTGGCGCGTTGCGCATGAGGAGGCGCCCGTCGGCGAACGGCTGCGGCGACGATCGCCGGGCCGGCGACGGCCTGCTCGTTTTCGCGCCGATGGCGCTCGAGGCGCGGGCGATCCGCGCCGGGGCGCCGTGGAGCCGTGTCGAGAAGATCGGCATGGGCCAGCGCCGCGCCCGCGAGGCGGCGCTGCTCACCCACCAGCCGGGCGAGCGGACGGCGCTGATCGCCGGCGTCTGCGGAGCGCTCGACCCTCGCCTGAAGCCGGGCGACATCGTGCTGGCCGACGAGCTGCGCACGGATGCCGGGACGCTGCCGTGCCCCGATCCGACGATCCTCGCCGGCGTGCTGCGCCGCGGTGGCCTGCGCGTGCACATCGGCCCGATCTTCTCCAGCACCGGCCTGGTCCGCGGCGAGCAGCGGCGCGAGCTCGCGCGCGAGGGCGCGCTGGCGGTCGACATGGAGTCGGCCTGGCTGGCGCAGGACGCTCGCGCGCAGGCGCTCACGACGCTGCGGGTCGTCCTCGACACCCCCCACTACGAGTTCCATCGCCCGGCGCGCGCCGCGATCGCCGCGCGGCGGGCGTTTCGCGCACTGCGCGAGGCCAGCTCGCTGCTCGAGGGCTGGGCGCAGGCGCTCGGCCACCGCGAGCTGCTGCTCGCCGCTCCGCGCGCCTCGTGCGCCGGGGTGACGCGCGCAGTCGAGATCGTCGAGCGCGCCCTCGCCCAGCGCGGCGCCCCGGTTTACGTGCGCAAGCAGATCGTCCACAACGCCCACGTCGTCGACGAGCTCGAGCGCCGCGGCGCGATCTTCGTCGACGACGTCGACGAGGTGCCGGCCGGCGCGACGGTGATCTTCTCCGCCCACGGCGTCTCCCCGACGGTGCGCCGCCACGCGACGGCCCGCCAGCTCGACGTGATCGACGCGACCTGCCCGCTCGTCGCGAAGGTCCACGCCGAGGCGCGGCGCTTCGCCGCGGGCGACTTCCAGATCGTGCTGGTAGGTCACGAGGATCACGAGGAGGTCGAGGGCACGGTCGGCGAGGCTCCGGCCCACACCCGCGTCATCGCCAGCATCGACGAAGCCCGCAACCTCGACCTGCCAGACTCCGACCGTGTGGCCGTCCTCACCCAGACAACGCTCGCGGTCGACGAGACCGCCGGCATCGTCGAGGCGCTGCGCGAACGCTTCCCCACGCTCGCCCTCCCCGCCTCCGAGGACATCTGCTACGCGACCCAGAACCGACAGGACGCGGTCCGGGCGATTGCCGGCGAGTGCGAGTTGATCCTGGTGGTCGGGTCGCACAACTCGTCGAACTCCCGACGCCTGGTCGAGGTCTCCGAGCGCGCCGGCTGCCGCGCGCGGCTGGTCGAGCGCGCCGAGGACGTGGCGCCCGAGCTGCTCGTCGGCGTCACGCGGATCGGGGTCACGGCCGGCGCATCCGCACCGGAGTCGCTCGTGCAGGAGGTTGTCAGCGCGCTCGACGGCCTCGGCGGCGTTTCGCTGCGCGAGCAGACCGTCGCGACCGAGGAGATGCGCTTCAGCCTGCCGCCGCAGGTCCGAGCACAGACGGCCACAGCGCCACAACCACAGACCGCCGATCGGAGCTAGAGCCATGCCAGTTCCCGCCCGCCAGAGCCTGCGCATCGGCGCCTACGTCATGCGCCAGCGACTCGCGCGGCGCACGCGCTTCCCCCTGCTGGTCGAGCTGGAGCCGCTCTACCAGTGCAACCTGGCGTGCGCCGGCTGCGGCAAGATCCAGCAGCCCGACGAGCTGTTGCGCCGCCGCATGCCGGTCGAGGACGCGATCGCCGCGATCGAGGAGAGCGGTGCGCCGATGGTCTCGATCGCCGGCGGCGAGCCGCTGATCCACCCCGACATCCACCTCATCGCGGCGGAGCTGATCGCGCGGCGCAAGTACGTCTTCCTGTGCACCAACGCGCTGCTGATGGAGAAGAAGATGGAGCTCTTCAAGCCGTCGCAGTACTTCGCCTGGGCGGTCCACATCGACGGCCTGCGCGAGCGCCACGACGAGTCCGTCTGCCGCGACGGCGTCTTCGACAAGGCGGTCGCCGCGATCGCCGAGGCCAAGCGCCGCGGCTTCCGCGTCACGACGAACACGACCTTCTTCACCAACGACTCCCCGGACACCGTTCGCCGCGTGCTCGACTTCCTCAACGACGAGCTGAAGGTCGACGCGATGATGATCTCCCCCGCCTACGCCTACGAGAAGGCTCCCGACCAGGAGCACTTCCTCGGCGTGCAGCAGACTCGCAAGCTCTTCAGCGAAGCCTTCGCCGACGGCCGCCGGCGGCGCTGGCGGCTCAACCACAGCCCGCTGTTCCTCGACTTCCTCGAGGGCAAGGCCGACTTCGACTGCACGGCGTGGGCGATCCCGAGCTACTCGCTGCTCGGCTGGCAGCGCCCTTGCTACCTGATGGGCGACGGCTACGTCAGCACCTACCGCGAGCTCGTCGAGGAGACCGATTGGGAGCTCTACGGGCGCGGCAAGGACGAGCGCTGCAACAACTGCATGGCCCACTGCGGCTACGAGCCCTCCGCCGTGCTCGCCACGAGCCGTTCGCTGCGTCAGTCGCTCCGCGCGCTACGCGAAGCCTGAAACGGCTCTTTATCCGCGGCCTTTCGGCCGCGACCGCTTGACTTCCGTGCGAACATACGTTCGCATGACGAGCCAGGGGTCAGCATACGGGCGCTTCCGCCGGGCACTGCAGCGCGGCAACCTGCAGCTCGTGCGCGCGGCGGCCGGCGAGCTGCCGGTGATCCGCCTCGACGACGCGCTGCGCGTCTGCCTGCTGATCCGCGACCGCGACCCGGACCGCTACGAACGCGCGGCGCTGCGCTGGATCGCGCGCTTCGCGGTCGAGGCCCACGAGGCCACGTTGGCGGACGTCCAGGCTGCGGCCCACGCGCTCGCCCAGCTGCCGAGCGAGCCCGACGAGGCGATGAGCAGGCTGCAGCGCCTGTGCCTCGCGCACCGGCTCGGCTGACGGTTTCGGCGGCGCGGTTTCGCGCCGCTTGCAGGCATTACGGGCGCCCCCGCGGGGACGGGCGGATTAGATCGTTTCAATCGCAACGCGCGGGCTTGACGAGCTTGCAACAATTGCCGCCAACGCAAATGAGCACTCAATTCGAACCGATTCCCAACGGGGCGATACTCGCCGCGAGGCGCTACGGCCAGCCCGGCTCCTCCGCCCGCTGCCCACCTCACGGCTGGGGCTGCCCGGTCGTGATGAAGCTCGACCCTCACCTGGTCGCATGGACCTGCGCCGACTGCGGCGCGATCGCGACCGCGCCGGCCGGCGCCCCGCCGCCGGTGGCCGCCACGCTGTAGCGGCCCAGGCTGCGAACCGACGCTGAGCCCGGCGGCGGCGCGGCCGTCAGGCCGCAAAGCGCTCGGCCGCCCGGGCGCGCGCCCTTGCGGCCTCGACCTCGCGGTCCTTCGGCGGCGCGGCCGTGACCAGCTCTGCCAGCAGGCGCTGCGAGGCCTCCGCGACCGCGTCGACGGCACGCTCGAACGCCTCGGCGTTCGCCTGCGACGGCTTGGCGAAGCCGCTGACCTTGCGCACGTACTGCAGGGCGGCGGCTCGGATCTCCTCGCTCGTCGCCGTGGGCTCGAAGTTGTAGAGGGTGCGGATGTTTCGACACATGCCGTCAGCGTAGCCGAGCGGCTCAGCGCCCGGAGCGGGCCGGCAGCGCCGCCAGGGCGAGATACAGCTCCCGCGCCGCCGCCTGCCCCCATTCGAGGCTGCTGAGGGCGTAGGACTCATCGGGTGCGTGAACGGCGTCGTCGGGCAGTCCGAAGCCGCTCACGATCACCGGGTAGCCGCGCGCGGCCATCTCCGCGACGATCGGGATGCTGCCGCCGGAGCGGATGAAGACCGGCTCGCGGCCGCAGGCGCGTCGCAGCGCGTCGGCGCCGAGGCGCAGCGCGGGCTCGTCGGGATCGAACAGCGCCGGGTGCGCGCGATGCCCGCTCAGCTCGAGCTCCGCGCCCTCGGGCAGCGCCGCGCGCAGCAGCTCGGTCAGCGCCGCCTGCATCAGCTCGGGGTCCTGTCCGGGCGCCAGGCGCAGCGACAACGTCGCCCGCGCGGTCGCGGGCACGATCGTGCGCGCCTCGCCTCCGACGATCTCGTTGACGTCCAGCGAGGCGTCGGCGCCGTTGCGCTCGTAGTACTCGGCGCCGGCGCCAGGATGCACCGGCCGACCGCCCACCATCGCGAGCGCCTGATCGCCGGGCAGCAGCCGCTCCCACGACCTCAGCTCGGCCTCCGCCGGCGGGCGGATCCCGACGCGCAGCTCCTCGCGAACGCGCCCGTCGGGCCCCGGCAGGACCGCGGCCAGCAGTCCCTCGAGCACGTGCAGCGCGTTCAGCACGCTGCCGCCGTACATGCCGGAGTGCAGGTTGCGCTCGGCGGTGCGCACGTCGAGCGTCAGCATCACGACGCCGCGCAGCCCGACCGTGATCGCCGGGGTCTCAGGATCGGGCATGCCGCTGTCGAAGACGATCGCCACGTCGGCTCCGCGCGTGTCCTCGCGCACCCACCTGGCGACCGACTCGCCGGCTCGCTCCTCCTCCCCCTCGACGAGCACGCGCACGTGCGCCGGCAGCTCGCCGGCCCGCGCCATCGCGCAGGCGACGTGCAGCAGTGGCAGGAAGTTTCCCTTGTCGTCGGCCGCTCCGCGCGCGTACAGGCGCCCACCGCGGACCTCTGGCTCGAACGGGTCCGAGGCCCACAGATGCGCCGGTCCGGGCCCCTGGACGTCGTAGTGGCCGTAGATCAGCACCGTCGGCGCGCCCGGGTCGGCCGCGCGCAGCTCGCCGACGGCGAGCGGGTTGCCGCCGCCGATCCGCACCAGCTCGCCTTCCCCACCGGCTGCCTGCAGTCGATCGACGACCCAGCCGGCCGCGCGCTCGATCGCGACGGGGTCGCCGCCGCCGGTCGACACGGAGGGGATCCGCAACCAGTCGATCAGCTCATCGAGCAGCGGTGGGTCCATGCAGTGGGGAGCCTATCGGCCCACCGGCCGTGCGTCCGCGTTCAGCGCCGCGCGCCGCGCGAGCGTTCGACGCGAGCGCTTTGCCCGGCGCACGTCTCGGCGGCGGCGGCGATCTCGGCTGCGCCCTCGGTCCGCGAGCCGCGGTCGGGATGTGGGAGCACGACCAGCGCAGCCTCGGCCGCGGTCACGTTCGGGTAGAGGATTCGCACGACGCAGACCGCGACGAACCCACCGGCGAGTTGCGCGACGACGAACGCCGGGACGGACGCCGGCGCGAAGCCGGCGAAGGAGTTCGAGAAGATCCGCCCGATCGCGAGGGCCGGGTTGGCGCAGACGCTCGAACTCGTGAAGAACACGCTCGCCCCGATGTAGGCGCCCACGGCTGCGGGCGCGGACGCGATACGACGCGTCCGCGCGAGCGCGAAGATCAGGACCAGCAATCCGAGCGTGGCGACGCTCTCGGCGAGCAGGTGCGCCGGGGTGGCGCGATGTGTGGTGGCGATGCTGACGGCGGCGCGCGCGAACATCGCGTTCGCCAGCACCGCGCCCGCGATGCAGCCCGCGATCTGGGCCGGGATGTAGGAGGCCGCGTCGCGCCAGCTCAGGCCGCCGAAGCTGGCGTCGACGAGCGAGACGACCGGGTTGATGTGCCCACCCGAGACCGGGCCGATCATCAGGATGATCGTGAACAGACCGGCGCCCACGACGGCGGCGCACTCCAGCAGCTCGAGCCCGAGCGCTCCCGCCGAGATCTCGCTCGCCGCGATGCCCGATCCGATCACGACGGCGCACAGAAACGCCGAGCCCACAAACTCGGCGAACAGGCGTCGTCGCAGATCCGCCGTCACGGCCGCGCGCCGCGAGTGGAGACAATCGACATCAACACCGATCGTTTCGAACGCCCGCACGGGTCACATCGGCTGACGCCCACGCTCCAGGCGCGGAGAACTACCGACCCGCGGCCCGTTGAGACCGCGAGCGCAGCGCCGCTAGGTGTCGCGCACGTAGATCGTCACGCGCGCGCGCGTCCCGCCCACGAGCCGGAAGTGCCTGCGCACGTAGCGTTCGACGGTCGGACCCCATTCGGGGTAGCGCCCGATCACCATCGCGACCGACACCCGCATCGAGCGCAGCCACCGCGCCTGAACGGCGCGGTTGCGCGCGTCCGACGGGGCCTGCGAGAGCCCGTGGTCGAGGACTCGCTCCTGGCCCAGCCAGTCGATGACGTTCGAGCACCCGGCGCGGTCAGCCGTGAACCGGTCGTCGAGAATCGCCATCGCCGGCGCGGTGAACAGCACGCAGCCGCGGGCGGGGATCCTGTCGCCGACGACGGCGGCAGGCTGCCGGGGCGGAGCGGCCGTGGTGATCGCGTCGACGCGCACCCAGACGGTCGCGCACAGGAGGGCGAGCAGAGCCGCGCTCCCCGCGGCGAGTCCGAGCCGCCGGGCCCGCCCGGACCACACGCCGGGCGCGGACCCGCCGGCGACTCGTCGGCGCAGCCGCGCGATCACCACGCCGTAGAGCATGGCCACGAACGGGGCCGCGAAGCCGGCGTAGTGGTAGTAGTAGACGGGCGCGAGGAAGAGCGCGGCCGCCGTCACGACGCTGGCCAGCAGCACGAAGCGCTCGAACGGCTCCACTGGCCGGCCGCGGCGCCCCGCGAACGCCAGGCCACAGAGCACCAAGACCGCGGCGAGCGCGACGCAGAGCAACGGGACGCCCCCGTCGCCGGACGTCGACACGGCCGAATACAGACCGGGGAAGCCGGTCAGGTCGGCCAGCCGCTCCCACGAGGAGTAGCCGCCCGCGTTGCGCACGGCCTGCGTGACGAAGACCTGGTGCACGAACGCCGCGGGCGCGTTCACGAAGAACGGCAGTGAACACGCGATGAACCCCGCGGCGCCGCCGGCGACCCAGCCGGCGAGGGTCCGGAAACCCTGACGCCAGGCGACCGCCAGGACGGCGACGAACGGGAACACCGCCCACAGCTTCGTGGCGCCGGCGACGCCGAACAGCACGCCGCCGATGACGATCCGACGCTGCGAGGGGCTGATCCGGTCGCCTTCGAACAGGCACAGCAGTCCGGCGAGGCAGAGGCTGACCAGGATCGGCTCGAGCAGCACCGTCTGGGCGGAGCGCACCGCGGCCGGGTAGACGGCCATCGTCGCGGTCGAGACGAGCACCTGCGACGTGGAGCGGCGGCGCACGAGCAGACCCACCATCGCCACGTTGGCCACCGCCACCACGTCGGTGAAGATCCGCGCCGCCTCGAGGGCGTGCGCCGTGCCGGTCAGCAACGACAGCGCCGCGAACGGCGTGAGCAGCACGGTGACCATCGGCGGTTGGATCAGGACGAAGTCGCGATACGGCAGCAGCCCGTGGATCAGCTGCAGCGACGAGCCGAAGTAGACCCCGTCGTCGTATTCGACCAAGCCGCTGAGGTGACCATGCAGGAGCGACTGCAGGAGCAGCAAGGCCAAAGCAAGCATCGACGTCGCGGCGATCGTGACGGCGTTGCGCCGAGTCAGCCGGGCGTGGGCGTCGGCACGCTCGCGAACCAGCTCCGACGGCGACGGTCTGAGCGGCGAGTCGCGAGCGCCGACTCGTCGCGTCACGCAGCCGCCAGCTCCGCGAGCGTGCGCAGCTGCGCGATGCGCCCTTCGAGATCGGCTGCCATCGAGCTGATGCCGAGCGTGTCGACCCCGGCGGCGAGGTAGTCGGCCAGCCGCGCCCGCACACGGTCGGGCGGGCCGCACAGGCACACGCTATCGATCAGAGCGACGGGAAGCGCGGCCGCAGCGTCGCGCGTGCGCCCCTCCAGGTATAGGTCCTGGACCTCGCGCGCGGCATCCTCGAAGCCGTGGCGGGCGACCAGCTGGTTGTAGAAGTTCTGCCGGCGCGAGCCCATCCCGCCGATGTAGAGCGCGAGGACCGGGCGCATCGCGTCACGCGCCGCCTCGAGATCGGCGTCGACCAGCGCATATACGTGCGGCACGATGAGGAAGCCGTCGAGGGTGCGGCCCGCCGCGCGTGCGCCGTCCTCGAGCACGCCGCGCAGCTGCACGACGTGCTCGGGCGCCGCGAGCGTCGGGATCCAGCCGTCGGCTATCTCTCCCGCGAGCCGGGTGTTGTTTGGCCCGATCGCCGCAAGCAGGATGGGGATCCGCTCCTGCACGGGGCCGATCGTGAGCTTGAGCGCCCGGCCCGGACCGTCGGGCAGCGGCAGCTGAAGCGCCTCGCCGTCGATCGTGACGCGCTCGCGCGCGAGCGCCATGCGAACGACCGCGACGTAGTCGCGCGTGCGCGCGAGCTGCCCGGCGAAGCGCTGTCCGTGCCAACCCTCCGCCACCTGCGGTCCCGACGCTCCGAGCCCAAGCAGCATCCGCCCGCCCGAGAGCTGATCGATCGTCGCGGCCGTCATCGCCGTCATCGCGGCGCTTCGCGCCGGCATCTGAAAGACCGCCGACCCCAGTCTGATCGTGGTCGTGCCGGCGGCCAGCCACGCCAGCATGCTCGCGGCATCGCTGCCGTAGGCCTCAGCGACCCACGCCGAGTCGTACCCGATCCGCTCGGCCTCCTGTGCGAGCCGCAGCTGCTCCGACGCATCGAAGCCGTCGGCCCAGTAGCCGATGTGCACGCCGAGCTTCACGGTGCGCTCACCGGCGCCCCCTGTACCCTGCGCCCCCCCGTCCCCGGCGCAGGCGCGGACCGGCCGGTCCTGGAGCCGAGGCGAAATGGCCGCGGGAAAGGGTTTCGCGCATGGTGCCGAGGGAGCTCATCGTCCGCACCCCACACCATCTCACAAGCATTTGCCGGTCGCTGCTGCCAGGGCGCCTGCCGCATCATAAGTTTTAGCTTATACTCGGCGGATGTCCGCCCCAGCACCAGGCCGCTCGACGATCTACGGCGACGTGTCGCGCCCCGGCCTTCTCCTTTCCGGTGCGCGGCAGCGTGCCGGACTGACGCAGGCTG
Organism: uncultured Solirubrobacterales bacterium; assembly: GCA_963830975.1. GTDB lineage: Bacteria > Actinomycetota > Thermoleophilia > Solirubrobacterales > Solirubrobacteraceae > Palsa-513. The sequence continues at coordinate 642,796 of CAWHOI010000004.1, read as the reverse complement.
ATCTCGCACAGCGGCTTGCCGTCACGCAGGCGGCGGTGGCGCAGCTGGAGCAACCCGGATCGAACCCACGGCTCGCGACGTTGGAGCGTGCGTTGCGAGCCGCCGGAGCCGAGCTCGTGATCGGTGTGCGACCGCACGTGTCCTCGGTCGACGACAGCCTGATTCGCCAGCAGCTCGCCCTCACTCCGATGCAACGCCTCCGCGGCCTCGAGGCCATGTACGCACAGGCGCGCGAGCTGTCGCTGGCAGGGATGACGAGCCGTGGCGAGCTGGCCTGAGTTCCGTCCGATCACCCTGATCGGCGGGCTCGCGCGCGCCGCCGTCGACTTCGTGGTCATTGGCGGCGTGGCAGTCGTGGTGCAGGCGAGCCCACGCTTCACACGCGACCTCGACATCTGTTACGCCACCGATGCCGCCAACCTCGAGCGGCTCGGAGCGCTCCTCGGGTCCCTCGTTGCCAAGCTCCGAGGGGTGGACGAGGACCTCCCGTTCGTCCCCGACGCGCGCACCCTCCGGCGAGCGCAGACGCTGACGCTGTCAACACGCGACGGGGACCTCGACCTCCTCGCCCACCCGCCAGGGTCGCCAGGGTACGCGGCGCTTCGCCGGCGTGCTGACGTAATCGATCTCGATGGCCAGCCGGTGCGTGTTGCCTCGCTCGAGGACCTGATCGCGATGAAGCGGGCTGCCGGACGCCCACAGGATCAGCTCGATCTGGAGTCGCTCGAGGTTGCGCGCAACCGCCTGCGAACCAGGCGCCGCGGCAACTGACGTCATGTGGTGTGCGTGCGGTGGAGCTGAGAACGCTCGGCGAGGTTGCAACCGGAGCCTGTCGCCCCCTAGACTCGAGTCGAATGCGCCGCTTCACGCTCATCGCTGCGGGGTTCGTTGCGGGCGTCGTGCTCGCCTCGGGGATCGTCGCCGCAGTCGCGGCAACGAGTGGCACGAGCGCAAAGGCGTGCGTTGACAGCAAGGGACAGCTGCGGCTGCTCGGCAAGCACGGCTGTAGCAAGGGGACCCGCGGATTGACGCTTTCCGCGGCAGGACCACGGGGGGCGGCAGGGGCGCCTGGAACCGCTGGGGCGCCGGGACCAGCCGGCCCGACGGGTGCGACGGGGACGCCCGACACATCCAACTTCTACACGAAATCGCAGAGTGACGGGCGGTACGCACCGCTGGGTGCAGCTGGCAACGAGCTCGACGTACCCGGCGTTGCGTTTGTCCCGCTCGGCGCCAGCACGATGCTCGACACCTCGGATTTTGTCGGCGTCTATGAGACGGCTGGCCTCGGCGGTCTGGTTGCGAACCTCGAAGCGCTTCCCCGTGATGCGACGATCACATCGGTCGACTTTTACCTACTCGACAACACCGCAGGCACCGTGACCGTTCAGGTGGTCGAAGGGGACCCCACCAGCATGACCACCCCGACCTACGCGGGCACGGCCTCGCTCACGACAACGAGCGCATCCGAACAGACGGTGACGGTCACCCCCGTCTTCGGGCCGTACACGCCCCCGGTCGGGGATACTCCGCTCCTGTACTGGGTGCCGCCGGCGGCAAGCGCCTCGGAAGTGCTGTACGGGGCCGCTGTTCATTACACGATCGGCTGAACCACCGCGCCCCATCGGCTGAGCCGCTCGGCCGATGAGTCTCCGATTGACTTCATCGGCGCCGGTTCTTGCCGACGACGATTTGCGATCTTTCCGGCAGGGGCATGGAAGATCCCTGCAAATCGTGACCTGATGGAGACGGCGGGAATCGAACCCGCGTCCGCGATCGCGTGAAGGTGGCGTCTACGAGCGTAGCCGGCGCTCTGATCTCGTCTCCCACTCGCCTCGCCGGCGGGGTTGCGGGTGACCAGCCCGCTGGTTGATTCCCCGGATTGGCGCGGGCGGGCCGCCCCGGGTGAGCCTGCTATCTGATCCCGGTGATCCCCGCCGCAGGCTGCGAGGGCCGAGACCCCATCGTCCTAGTGTTTGCTAGGCGACGAGGGCGTACTCGTGAGAGTCCGCACGTATGGTTTTTCCGGGTGATTTACGAGGCCTCCCGGAACCTCGACTCGCGACCACCCCCACGAACCGACCACGTCGAAGCCTGTCGTCCCCGGGGTGCGTCCACCAGATCGTAGCGCGCGACCGCCTGGCGCTTAACGAAAGCGACGCGGACCGAGCCGCTTGAGGAACCCTCCACCGCCTGCCCCGGGGGGCCGTCGGCTTCTGGGTGGCGCGGCCTCACACCTCGGTGGCCTCGCTCTTTGCGACTCAAATCCGCGTCTGGGAGAAACATACGGTGGCCCCCCGGGGGATGCAAGGGGCCGCCGACGATGATGCCGCATCCTCCGCAAAAATCGTCCTCAGCGGCACCTTGGGCACGCCTGCAACACTGTGGAAACGATGGAGAACCCCCCTGGCTGGACGCTCGAGCCGCCGCCGCTGACGCCGCCGCCGCTGACCGCGCCGACGTCGACGCAGGCGCCGGCTGACGCGTTCGGCAAGCCGCGGCGCTCATGGATCCGCGAGAAGCTCGGCGCCGCCGGTGCGGCGATCGTCGCGCTGCTGGCGAAGCTGAAGGCCCTGCTCCTTCTTCTGCCGAAGATCAAGCTGCTGTCGACCGCGGGCACCGCGCTGGTCTCGGTCGCCGCCTACAGCCTGTTCTGGGGCTGGGAGTTCGCGGCGGGCTTCGTGGTGCTGATCTTCATCCACGAGATGGGGCACGTGTTCGCGCTGCGCCGGCACGGCATCAAGGCGAGCGCGCCGATGTTCGTTCCGTTCATGGGCGCGGTGATCTGGGCGCGCACGCTCGGTGACGACGCGCTGACCGAGGCGCGCGTGGGCCTCGCCGGGCCCTACTTCGGCGCGGCGGCCTCAGCCGCGGTCGCGATCGCGGGTCTCGCCACCCACACCGAGTTGCTCGAGGCGCTCGGCTACATCGGCTTCCTGCTCAACCTGTTCAACCTGCTGCCGGTCGTCCCGCTCGACGGCGGCCGGGCGATGGCGGCGATGGCGCCGTGGATGTGGTTCATCGGCTTCGGCGCCCTCGTCACGCTCGAGTTCATCACGCCGAATCCGATCCTGCTGATCATCTGCGTGGTTGCGGGCTACGACCTCTACCACCGCTGGCAGAAGCGCCGCTCGCCGACGATGATGCAGAGCGCCTACTACCGCGTGTCGCCGCGTAACCGGATCGTGATCGGCGCCGCCTACCTCGGCCTGATCGCCGCGCTCGCGATCGGCATGCACTTCACCTACCTGCACCGCACGATCTCCTAGCGCCGGAGCGGCGCGCGGCCCCGACCGCCGCGGGGCTCAGCGCTGCGCCTCGCGCAGGCCCCGCTCGATCTCGCGCTGGGAGTCCCGCCGGCGCAGCGTCTCGCGCTTGTCGTGGACGTCCTTGCCGCGGGCCAGCGCGATCTCGACCTTCGCGCGGGAGCCGGAGAAGTAGATCCGTGTCGGCACGAGCGTCAGCCCGCGCTCCGCCGCCCGCGCGCCCAGCCGGTCGATCTCGCGGCGGTGCAGCAGCAGCTTGCGTTCGCGCTCAGGGTCGTGATTCTCGCGGCTGGCCGGGGCGTAGGGCGGGATGTGCACGTTCCGCAGCCACAGCTCTCCCCCCCGGATAGTCGCGAAGCCGTCCTTCAGCTGGGCGCTGCCGCTGCGCAGCGACTTGACCTCCGTCCCGCTCAGCACGATGCCGCACTCGAAGCGCTCGAGCAGGTTGTAGCGATGCGCCGCGTAGCGGTTGGACGCGACATCACCGGCGCCGATCTTCCTCTTGCTCTTGGCCATCCACCGACAGTAGCGGCTCGGCGCGGACGCGACCACCGCGTCGCCGCCGACCCAGCGCTCAGGCCGGCTCGAGGTCCACGCGCCCCCGCACCGCCTCGATCCCCCGCACGCGCACGCGGATCGGATCGCCCAGCCGGATCGTCCCGCCGCCGCGCTGCCCCTGCAGGACCGTGCCCTCCTCGTTGAGCTCCCACCAGTCCCCGCGCAGGCGCCGCACCGCGACCATGCCCTCGTAGCCGTCGCCGAACGCGACGAAGGCGCCGGCGCCGATCAGCCCGACCACCTCCCCGTCCCACGCGCGCTCGGCGTCCTCGCGCTCGAGCAGGAAGCAGCGCGCGACGTCGTCGGCCGCGCGCTCGACGTCGACCGCCTCGCGCTCGCGCAGCGAGGTCCATTCGCCGAGCTCGCGCAGCTCGCCGGCGGCGGGCCCGGCCTCCCCGGCGCCGATCGCCGCCAGCAGCGCCCGATGGCAGACGATGTCGGGATACCGTCGGATCGGGGAGGTGAAGTGGCAGTAGCGCGGCGAGCGCAGACCGGCATGGCCGATGTTGCGCGGCGAGTAGAAGGCCTGCTTCAGCGAACGCAGGATCAGCGCGCCGAACGCCCGCCTGCCGCGTCCGCTCGAGCGCACGTAGCGCTCCACGGCCTGCGAGATCTGTCCGACCATCTCCCCGGCCTCAGACGGCGACAGATGCTCCCCCAGCGGCGGCGTCGGCACGCCGAGCGATGCGAGCTGCGCCACGAGCCGCTCGACGCGCGCCGGCTCGGGCTGCTCGTGGACGCGGAAGAGCGTCGGCGCGCCGCGCTCGGCGAGGAGCTTGGCGACCTCCTCGTTCGCGGCGATCATCAGGTGCTCGATCAGCCGATGGGATTCGGTCTGCTCGGGTATCCGCACGGTGCGCACGTGGCCGGAGCCGTCGAAGTCGAACTCGGGCTCGCTGCCGCTCACCTCGAGTGCGCCGCGGCGCATGCGCTCCTCCCCGAGTGCCCGCGCCGCCTCGCGCGCGAGGGCAAGCGGCCGCCCCCACGGCTCGCCGGCCTCCTCCGCGCCCGCGAAGATCCGATCGACGCGGTCGTAGTCGAGACGCTCGTCGGAGCGAATCAGCGAGCGCGCGAAGGCGGCCCGCACGACGCGAGCCCCGGCGAGCTCCAGCTCGACGCTGACCGTCATGCGGTCGGCGCCGGGCACCAGCGAACATTTGTCGTTCGAAAGCGCGCCGGGCAGCATCGGCTCCACGGCGCCCGGGACGTACACGCTGGTGGACCGCCGGCGCGCCTCGCGATCGAGCAGCGAGCCGGGCGCGACGTGGGCGCAGACGTCGGCGATGTGCACCCACACGCGAATCCCGCCGGCGTCGGTGCGCTCCGCCGAGATCGCGTCGTCGAAGTCGCGCGCCGATGCCGGGTCGATCGTGAAGGTAGCGAGCTCGCGCAGGTCGCGACGCGCGACCTCGCCGCCGCTCGCCCGGTCCGCCTCGCGCTCGACCGCCGGATCGAACCGGCGCGCGAGGCCGCGGTCGAGCATCAGAGCCTCGATCACGTCGCGCGCGACCTCAGGGCGTCCGAGCCGGCGCACGATCTCCGCGCGCCCGCCGCGCCGCGACGGGCGGATCGCCACCAGCACGAGGTCGCCGGGACGTGCTCCGGTTCGGTCGGCGCTGACGCTGAGCTGCCCGGAGCCCGGCGAGGAGCGCGCGAACAGCGGGCGCGCGACGACGAAGCGCCCGCGCCGTTCGAGCACCGCCGGGAATCCGGGCGCCGCGCCCGTCAACGGGCCTTGGCAGCCAGGATCGCCAGCGCCGCCTGCACCTGCGGGTCGCCCTTCGCGCTCGGTCCGGCGGTGACGATCACGTTGGGTTTGATCCCGGCGCCGCGACGCAGCCCGCCGGCGCCGAGGTTCTCTCCGTCCGGCAGGAAGTACTGACCGACCGTCACGACGATCGCGCCGCCGTTGGAGAGCGGCTGGATCTCCTGGAAGACGCCCTTTCCGTAGGTGCGCGTGCCGACGATCACCGCGCGGTGATGGTCCTGCAACGCGCCGGTGACGATCTCGGCCGCCGAGGCGGTGCCGCCGTTGACGAGCACCGCGAGCGGGATGTTCGGCGCGATCGGGTGGCCGGTCGCTCTGAGCGTGTCCGACGGCTGGTCGCGTCCGCGCGTGGTGACGATCACCCCGTGCGAGATGAACATGCTCGCTACCAGCTGCGCCTCGGTCACGAGGCCGCCGGGGTTGTCGCGCAGGTCGAGCACGAGCGCCTTAACGTGGCGGGCGAGCAGCGCCTGGAGCCCCTGCGCGACCTCGCCGTGGATCCCCGGCACGTCGAAGGTGGGCAGCTCGATCAGTCCGATCTTCACCCCGCGGTAGCTCGCCACGTCGGTTGCTACGAGTGGCACGGGCGTGCTGATCACCTCGCGCTTGAGGTGAACCGTCAGGTGCTGTTTGCCGCGCGTGAGCGCAAGCGTGATCGCGGTGCCGGCGCGGCCGCGGATCAGCTTGCTCGCGGCGTTGCTGGTGAGACCCGCCAGCGAGCGGCCGTCAACACCGGTGATCACGTCGCCGGCGTGGATCCCGGCCCCCGCCGCCGGCGTCTGCGGCACGACCTCCTCGACCAGCAGCCCGGCGCGCGTCGAGTCCACGTCCACTCCGATCCCGGAGAAGCGGTCCGGCTTGGGGTTGTTGAACGCGCTGTAGCTGCTCGGCGACTTGTAGGCGGCGTAGGGATCGCCCAGCGAGGCGACGGCGCCGGCGATCGAGCCGTCGATCAGCTTTCCGCGCGCCACGGGGCGGTAGTAGTCGTGCTGGATGTCGCTCAGCGCCTCGCTGATCACGACGTCGTGCTGGTTGGCGACGAACGCGCTGCGCAAGAAGCCGGGAAGGTCGGTGGGATGGCCGCCCCACCAGATGCCGAGGGCGAGCACGACGAGCACGCCGAGCGCCTTGATCGTCGAGTTCGCTTTCATCGTCAGCCGGCTCAGCCTATCGGTCGCCCCAGCGGCTCGCGGCAGCCTGGCCGTCGCCCGCTCCGCGCAGGCTCGCCCCCGCGACCCGACCCACTACGCTTCGCTGACGCGATGCCCGAGATCACGACGACGAGCGCCCCCAACGGCCTGCCGATCCATCGCATCTCGATTCCGGGCACACGCGCGCTGACCACACTGGTCGCATTCGACGCCGGAGCGCGCTCGGAACGCCCCGACGAGAACGGTGTGGCGCATTTCCTCGAGCATCTCGTCTTCAAGGGCGGCGAGCGCTACGCGACCTACCGCGATGTCAACGAGACCGCGGAGCGGATGGGAGCGACGATCAACGCTTACACGAGCCACGACCTCGTCGCCTTCCACATCACCTCGCGCGCCGAGGCGGCGCCGGGGGCGATCGACCTGCTCAGCGACATCGCCGGCCGCCCCCGCATCGACGCCGCCGAGCTCGAGCGCGAGCGCGGCGTCGTGATCCAGGAGATCGCCCGCGCGAACGACCAGCCGGCGATGGTGGCGGGACATCTGATCGATCGAGCCGCGTTTGGCGATCACCCGCTGGGGCGGCCGGTGCTCGGCCCCGAGGAGCACCTGCGCAGCTTCACCCGCGAGGCGATCGTCGAGTTCCGCGAGCGCCGCTGGTCGCCCGCCCGCGGCGGCGCCTTCCTCGTCGGCAACACCGAACACTTGCCCGACGAGGCGGCGCTGCACGAGCTGTTCGGGCGCTTCCCCAGCCTCCCGGACCCACTCTCCTACGAGCCGGCGCCCGACTTCCACCCCGGCACGCTGGTCGAGGCCCGCGAGAGCAACCAGTCGCACCTGCGTATGGTCTACCGCCCCTCGATCGACCCCACCGACCGCCGCCAGCGCGCAGCTCTCGGCATCTACTCGACGCTGCTCGGCGGGTCGATGGGTTCGCGCCTGTTCGACGAGATCCGCGAGCAGCGAGGCCTCTGCTACTCGGTCTGGGCCCACGACCACAGCTTCTCCGACATGCCGGCGCTGATCCTCGGGGCGGGACTCGACTCGAGCAAGTGCTCCGAGGCCTACGCGCGGATGCGCGAGATCGTCGATGAGCTGCGCGCACAGGGACCGCGCGAGGAGGAGGTCGAGCGCGCGCGCGCCTACGCCGCCGGCCGCCTGGTGCTCGCGTTCGAGAACTCCGGCGCGGTCGCCCGCCACGCGGCCCACCAGGCGATCATCCACAACGACACGCTCGATCCCGATGACGCGATCGACTCCGTCGACCGCGTCAGCTTCGACGAGGTCGTGGAGGTGGCGCGCGGGATCAGTGAGCAGCTGGCGGTCGCGTGCGTCGGGCCGCACGCTGCCGCCGACTTCTAGGCGCGGCTTTCGCCGCGGTCGGGTTGCGAGCGCGCCCGCAGGCAGGCACGGGGCCCGAGTGTGGCGGGCCGCCGCTCAGCGCTCGAGGGCAGCGGCCGGCGAGGACTCGCTCGCCTCGGCGTAGCGCTGCAGGTAGGGCGACGCGATCTCGTGCAGGCGTTGAAGATCGCGTGCCGCGGCCTCCTCGCGGTCGATCGCCGCGAGATGCGCCCGATGGCGGTCGGCGGACGTGCCTGCGCGCTCACGCCAGGCAGCGAGCGTCTGCTCCGTCTCGCTCTCCGCGATCAGCCACGCCATGTAGGCGTCGTCAAGCAGGCGTATTCCGAGCTCCGCGGCGTCGCGGCTGATGCTGGCGTCGGCGTTGGGTGGATCGGGGGCGAGGACTGTCCGCTCACGGCGTTGGATGGTCATAGCCACAACGTAGAGCCTCGTTGTGAAGCACACATTGTGCGCGCGAGATGCGTTGATTAGGCCGTCAGCGGCAACTCGCACGCCAACGTATGCTTGCCGCCGGTGCGGGCGCCGCCCGGGTGCCTGCCGAACCAGCAGCAGGGGAGGAAGCATGCCGCTCGTAATCGCCTATCACGACGTTGACGACGTCCAGCACTGGCTCACGTCGCCCAAGCGCGAGGAGGTCTTCGGACCGCTCGGCGTGACCGGCATCCGCACCTTCGTCGATCCGCAGGGATCGAACAGAGTCGGGCTGTTGATGGATATCCCGGACATGGACGCGGTCATGGCCATGATGCAAACGCAGGCCGGCGCGGACGCCATGGCGCACGACGGCGTGCATGCCGACACGCTCACGATGCTCGTCGCATCCTGACGCGTCCTGGTCGGTTCGGTGGCGGTCACGCGCTCGCCCGCCACCGAGCCGGCGCTCGCCGGCAGTCGTCACACGCGGATCACCTGGCAGGCGGCGGCGGTGTATCAGCCGCTGCTGCGGGGCGGCTGAGGATCGCACACCGTGATCCGGATGTGAGGCGGGGTCGGGGCAGGGATCGGGACGGGAATCCGCGGGTGCAGCGGTGGGTGCGGCGGTGGGATCCGGAAGCGCAGTGGAATCGGGACAGGAGTCCGGCTGCGGAGCGGTGGCCGCTGGGTGGGACACTTGGCAGCAGCCTTGACGAGCGTCGCACGCAGCCCCATCTGCGACAGCTGCCGGTTCGCGGCCGGGATCGCGCTGAGCGACCGCAGCGTCAGGGAGTAGCTACCGTCGCGGTTGCGCGTGAGGGCGAACGCAGGCGAGCTGCCCGCCGCGCTCAGGACGACCGCCAGCAGCGCGCCGGTCGCGGCGGCACCGAGCGTGGTGCCGGCGAGCAGCCGCGGCCGAGCGCGCAGCAGGCGGAGCAGACGGTGGTCGCGGCGGGCGCCGAGCTCGCGGCGAATCGCCGACTCCAGCTCCGCCGCGAACCCAGACAGGCTTGGGGACAAGTTGTCGTTCACGGTTTCTCCTTGGGGACGGACACAGCGAGGCGTCGCAACGCGCGCGACACCCTCAGACGGGCCGCGGCGGGCCGGATCTCCAGCCGCTGCGCGACCTCCTCGTAGGACAGCTCCCTCACGACACGCAGCTCCAGCGCGTCCCGCTCGCCCGGCGCCAGCGACTCGAGGTGCCGCGCGAGCGCCACGCGCGGCGACAGCCGCTGCTCGACCTCGCTGTAGCCGTCCTCGTGCGCCAGATCGACCGGCAGCCCGAGCCGCTCACGCGCCCGGGTCTCGATCCGGTCGTGGCGTGCCGCGTCGGCCAGCAGGTTGGCGGCGATCCCCAGCAGCCACGGGAGCGCCGCACCGTCCCGCTCGTCGCGGAAGCGGCCGCGGTGAAGCCACGCGCGCGCGAACGTCTCCGCCGTCAGGTCGCTCGCGGCCCACTCGATCCGCGCGCGCAGCCAGCCGTAAACGGCCTCGACGTGGCGCTCATACAGCTCCGCGAAGGCCGCCGGGTCGTGGCTCGCCTCAGCGATCAGGACAGCGTCACTGCGCTTCTCGCCTGCGCCGCCGGAGCTCAACATTCACCTACATATCGCACGAGGACCCGGTTCTGTATCCGGTCCATCCCAGCAACGATTGTCACGCCCACCCATAGCCGCGCGCGGCAAGCCGCGGCGCCCGGGCGCCCTCAGGCGCCGATCGCGACCATGCGCTCGATCGCGGTCCGCGCGGCGGCGGCCGTCTGCTCGGGCACGCGCACCTCGTGGACGGCGTCGCGCAGGCTGTCGCGCAGCTTGGGCAGGGTGATCATCTTCATGAAGCGGCAGCTGGCGTGCTCGTTGGCGGCGATGAACTCGACGCCGGGGGCAGCCTCGCGCAGCGGGTAGAGCATGCCGGTCTCGGTCGCGACGATCGCACTCGAGCCGGGCTGCGCGGCGCGCGCGTAGCGCAGCATGCCGCCGGTGGAGAGCATGTGCACCCCCTCGGCGTCGATGTCGCCGGCCGCGACGTACTCCATCACGCTGGTCGAGCAGCCGCACTCGGGGTGGATCAGGAAGTCCGCGCCGGGGTGCGCCGCACGCGCGGCGGCGATGTCGGCGGGGCGGATCCCCGCGTGGACGTGGCACTCGCCGTCCCACACGTGCATGCGCCGGCCGACCTCGCGCTCGACGTAGGCGCCGAGGAACATGTCGGGGCCGAACAGGATCTCGCTGTCCTCCCCGTGTGTCGCATAGATGTGCCTCACGACGGCCACCGCGTTGGAGGAGGTGCAGCAGTAGTCGGTCAGCGCCTTGACCTCGGCCGAGGTGTTGACGTACATCACGACGATCGCGCCCGGGTGCTCGGCCTTCCAGTCTGCCAGCTGCGCGGCGGTGATCGAGTCCGACAGCGAGCAGCCCGCGCCCGGGTCGGGGATCAGGACGGTCTTCTCGGGCGAAAGGATCGACGCCGTCTCCGCCATGAAATGCACGCCGCAGAAGGCGATCGTGGTCGCCGGCGTGCGCGCCGCCTGCTGGGAGAGCGCGAGCGAGTCGCCGACGAAATCGGCGACGTCCTGCACCTCCGGCAGCTGGTAGTTGTGAGCCAGGATCACGGCGTCGCGAGTCCGCGCGAGCTCGCGAACCTCCGCCGAGAGCTCATCGATCTGCGCCGCGCTGAGCGCCGCCGGCTGCTCGCCGGCCATCGGCAGCGCGTTCACGGGGCGAGCTCCAGCGCCAGCGAGAGATCCAGCGAGCTGGCCGAATGCGTCAATGCGCCCATCGACACGAAGTCTACGCCGGTGCCTGCGACCTCCCGGAGCGTCTCCAGCGTCACGCCGCCGCTGGCCTCGAGCTCGGCGCGCCCCGCCACGTGGGCGACCGCCGCTCGCAGCTGCTCGAGCGTCATGTTGTCGAGCAGCAGCTGCGGCGCCCCGGCCGCGAGCGCCTCGTCGATCTCCGCTCCGTCGCGCACCTCCACCTCCAGCGGCAGCCCGGGCGCGTGCTCGCGCGCGGCCGCGACCGCCGCGGCGATCCCGCCCGCCACGGCGATGTGGTTCTCCTTGATCAGAACCGCGTCGAACAGCCCTTGGCGGTGGTTCGTGCCGCCGCCGGCGGCCACCGCGCGCTTCTCCAGCGCGCGCAGCCCCGGCGTCGTCTTGCGCGTGTCGAGCACGCGCGCGCCGGTGCCCGCGACCGCCGCGACCGCCCGCGCGGCGAGCGTGGCGATCCCCGACAGCCGGCCGAGGAAGTTCAGCGCCGTGCGCTCCGCGGCGAGCAGCGCGCGAGCGTTGCCGGACACGACCAGCACGACGCTCCCGGCGTCGCGCCACTCGCCCTCGGGCGCCGCAAGCTCGACGACGACGTCCGCGTCGAGCGCCCGGAATGCCTCGACCGCGGCTTCGACGCCGTAGATCACGCCGGCCTGCTTCTGCACGATGCGAGCGCGGGCTCGGGCGCCGGCCGGCACGGTCGCCTCGCTCGTCACGTCGCCCGCGCCGACGTCCTCGGCAAGCGCTCGGCGAACGAGCTCGGCGAGCGCGGCTCGATCGAGCTCGCCCATTACCGCGATGCCCACAGCAGGTAGGCCCGCACGAACGGGTCGAGGTCGCCGTCGAGCACGCGCTGGACGTCACCGGTCTCGTGGCTCGTGCGGAGGTCCTTGACGAGCGTGTAGGGGTGCACGGTGTAGCTGCGGATCTGCGAGCCGAAGTTGACGTCCTGCGCCTCCCCCTTTTCGCGCGCGATCTCAGCCTGGCGTTCGCGCTCCTCGCGTTCGGCCAGCTTGGCGCGCAGCATCGCCATCGCGGTCGCCTTGTTGGACGACTGCGAGCGCTCGTTCTGGCACTGCACGACGATCCCGCTCGGGCGGTGGGTGATGCGCACCGCCGAGTCGGTCTTGTTGACGTGCTGTCCGCCCGCGCCGCTGGCGCGGTAGGTGTCGATCTGCAGGTCGTCGTCGACTATCTCGATCTCCCCCTCACCCTCGACCACCGGTGCAACCTCGACGCCGGCGAAGCTCGTCTGGCGGCGGCTCGCGGAGTCGAACGGCGAGATCCGCACGAGGCGGTGAACGCCCTTCTCGGCGCCGTAGAGGCCGTAGGCGTTCTCGCCGCTGACGCGGAACGACGCCGACTTGATGCCGGCCTCCTCGCCCGGGCTGGCCTCGAGCAGCTCGACCTCGAAGCCGCGCTTCTCGGCCCAGCGCATCTCCATCCGCAGCACCATCTCCGCCCAGTCCTGCGCGTCGGTGCCGCCGGCGCCGGCGTTGATCGTGACGATCGCGTCGCCCGCGTCGTAGGGCCCCGAGAACAGGCGCTCCTCCTCCAGCTCCAGCAGGCGCTCCTCGACCGACTCGAACGCGGCGTCGAGCTCGCGCGCCAGCTCGTCGTCCTCCTCGGCCAGCTCGACCAGCGCCTCGAGGTCCTCAACGTCGGCGGCGACGCGGCGGAAGCTCTCGAGCCGGCGGGTCAGGCGCGCGTGCTCGGAGCCGACCTTCGCCGCCGCGGCGGCGTCGTCCCAGAACCCCGGCTCGCCCATCTGCGTCTCGAGCGCTGCGACGCGCTCCGCGAGCTTCGCGGGGTCAAAGATAGTCCGCAAGCAGCTTCAGCTGCTCGCGAATCGCCGCCAGGCGAGCCGGCGTCGGCTCGGATGAGGAACCGCTCGTCATGCCCCGTGGCAGCGCTTGAACTTCTTGCCCGAGCCGCACCAGCACGGGTCGTTGCGCCCGAGCTGCTCGTCGGATGAGACGCGCCGCTGCTCGACGTAGGCGGGGGCCTCGATCTGCTCGGCCTCGCCGTGCCCGTTGCCGGCGCTCGGGTCGGCGAGCACCTCGCCCGCCGCGGCGGAGGCGAGCGCCCCGGCGCCGGCCGCGACGCCGGAGGAGTAGCTGACGCGCGTGGCGCCGCCGGTCGAGCTGCCGGCCGGCTGGTAGGTGCGCTGCTGCGGGGCCGGCGCGCCCGAGCCATCCGCCCCCGCGCCGTCGAGCTGCACCTGGACGTGGAAGACGAGTCGCGCGAAGTCGGTCCAGACGCTGTTCATCAGGTCCTCGAACAGCGTGAAGGCCTCGTTCTTGTAGGCGACGAGCGGCTCGATCTGGGCGAAGCCGCGCAGGTGGATGCCCTCCCGCAGGTAGTCCATGTCGTGCAGGTGCTCGCGCCAGCGCTCGTCGATGATCTGCAGCAGCAGGTAGCGCTCGAGCGCGCGCATCAGCTCCTCGCCCAGCTCGGCCTCGCGCGCGTCGTACTGGTGGATCGCGTCCTCGGTGACCAGGCCGACCAGCTCCGCCTGGTCCACGCGGTCGCGGGCGAACACATCGCGCGAGACGCTGACCGGGTAGATCGCCGCCAGCGCAGCCAGCAGCGCGTTCAGGTCCCACTCCTCGACGTAGTCGCCGGCGGTGTACTGCTCGATCGTGCGCTCGAGCACGGCGGCCACCTCGCCGCGGGCCTGCGAGAGGTTCGCCCCCTCGAGCACCTGGTCGCGCAGCTCGTAGATCACGCGCCGCTGCTCGTTCATCACGTCGTCGTACTCGAGCGTGTGCTTGCGGGCTAGGTAGTGCTGCTCCTCGACCTTGCGCTGCGCCTTCTCGATCTGCTTGGACAGCAGTCCGGCCTCGATCGGCTCCTCGTTGCCCTCGACGTCGACGCCGCCGAGGCGGTCGAGGATGCGGTAGATGCGGTCGCCGGCGAACAGCCGGATCAAATCGTCCTCGGCCGAGAGGAAGAAGCGGCTCTCGCCGGGGTCGCCCTGGCGTCCGGAGCGCCCGCGCAGCTGGTTGTCGATGCGTCGGGACTCGTGGCGCTCGGTGCCGACGATGTAGAGGCCGCCGGCCTCGATCACACGCTGGCGGTCGTCCTCGAGCCGCGCTTCGAGCGTCGGAAGGAGCTCCGCGAACTGCTCGTCGTAGCCCTCGTCGCCGGGGCGCAGCCCGAGCTTGGCGCACTCCAGCCGCGCCTGGTGCTCGGCGTTGCCGCCGAGCTTGATGTCGACACCGCGCCCGGCCATGTTGGTCGCGATCGTGACGGCGCCGATGCGCCCGGCCTCCGCGATCGTCGAGCCCTCGCGCTCCGCGTACTCCGGCTTGGCGTTCAGCACGGCGTGCTCGATGCCGCGGCGGCGAAGGCGCGCCGAGAGCAGCTCGGAGACCTCGACCGAGATCGTGCCGACGAGCACCGGCTGGCCGGCGGCGTGGCGCGCGGCGATCTCGCGCTCGACCGCCGACCACTTCCCCTCCTTGGTCTTGTAGACCTGATCGTTGCGGTCCTCGCGGATCATCGGGCGGTTGGTCGGGATCTGCACGACCGGCAGCTTGTAGATCTTCATGAACTCGGTCGCCTCGGTCAGCGCGGTGCCGGTCATGCCGGAGAGCTTGTCGTAGAGGCGGAAGTAGTTCTGCAGCGTGATCGTGGCGAGCGTCTGGTTCTCCTCCTGGACCGCCACGCCCTCCTTCGCCTCGATCGCCTGGTGCAGGCCCTCGGACCAGCGGCGGCCCTCCAGCGTGCGCCCGGTGAACTCGTCGATGATCTTCACCTCGCCGTCGACCACCTGGTAGTCGACGTCGCGCTTGTAGAGCGACTCCGCCTTGAGCGCCTGGTGCAGGTGGTTGACGAGGGTGCCGTTCTCGGCCCGGTAGAGATGGTCGATGCCGAGGAAGCGCTCGGCCTTTGCGACGCCCACCTCGGTCACCGCGACGGTCTTGTACTTCTCGTCGAACTCGTAGTCGAAGTCGGCGACGAACTCCTTCTTGGAGTGCGGATCGAGTCCCTCCGGCGTCTTGCCGGGGACCATCGTCGGCGCCAGCCGCGCGAACTTGACGTAGAGGTCGGCCGCCTGCTCGGGCGCGCCGCTGATGATCAGCGGCGTGCGTGCCTCGTCGATCAGGATGTTGTCGACCTCGTCGACGATCGCGAAGCTGTGGGCGGTAACCGGCCGCCCGTTCTCGTCGCGGCGGCCGCCGTTCTGCACCTTGTCCTCGAGGCTCGCCGCCATGTTGTCGCGCAGGTAGTCGAAGCCGAACTCCGAGTTGGTGCCGTAGGTCACGTCGGCGGCGTAGGCCTGGATCTTCTCCTCCAGCGGCTGCCCCGACTGCAGCACCCCGATGGTGACGCCGAGCGCGTCGTAGATCGGGCTCATCCACTCCGCGTCGCGGCGCGCGAGGTAGTCGTTGACGGTAACGACGTGCACGCCGCTGCCGCCGAGCGTGTTGAGCACGACGGCGAGCGTCGCCGTCAGCGTCTTGCCCTCGCCCGTTCGCATCTCGGCGATCGAACCGCCGTGCAGGACCATGCCGCCGATCAGCTGGACGTCGAAGTGGCGCATCTCCATGCGCCGGCGACCGGTCTCGCGCACGATCGCAAAGCACTCCGGCAGCAGATCGTCGAGCGACTCGCCGCCGCGCGCACGCGCGCGCAGCTCATCGAGGCGCGCGCTCAGCTCCTCGTCGGAGTCCAGCTCGAGCTCGGGCTCGAAGGCGTTGATCGCCGCGACGCGCTGCTCGTAACGGCGGAACTGCTTGCCCTCGCCCACGTTGAGGGCGCGATCGAGTATCCCCATGTGCTCAGCCTACCAATGCCGCGGACGCGCTCGGCGGCCTCAGCCGTGGCGTGGACGCAGGCTTGCGGCGATGCCGAAGTGCCCGACGATGGCTCCGATCAGGATCGTCTGCGGCGCCACCACGGTACCGGGGAAGACGATCGTGTCGCGCAGCGCCGCGCCCTCGCCGACGCTCGCGCCGTCCCCGATGACGAGGGGTCCGCGCAGCCGCGCGCCGGCCCCGATCTTCACGTCGCGCCCGATCCAGATCGTGCCCTCCAGCGACTCGAGGCCGTCGATGCTCGAGCCCTCGCCGACGATCACGCCGGGCGCCAGCTCGGTCCCCGAGACCTCGATCCGCAGCTCGCCGGCGAGCGCGTCGAAGGTGCCCTGGCGCAGCTCGGCGAGCGAGCCGACGTCGTTCCAGTACTCCTCGATCTGGTGGACGTAGAACGGCACCTCGGCCGCGAGCAGCGCCGGGAAGACGTCGTGCGCCCAGTCCACGAACGGCCGGCGCGGGAAGTGCTCGAAGATCGCGGACTCCATGCAGTAGATGCCGCAGTTGCCGAGGTCGGACAGCGCGTCCTCCGGTTCCGGCTTCTCCTGGAAGCCGCTGATCCGCCCGCTGTGGTCGTGCAGCACCACGCCGTACTCGCGCGTGTCCTCAACGCGCTTGGCGGCGATCGTGGCGAGCGCCCCGCGCTCGCGGTGCGCGGCGAGCAACGCGCCCAGGTCGATGTCGGTCAGCGCGTCGCCGGAGATCACCAGGAAGGTGCCCTCGCCCAGCAGGTCGGCGCAGTTGCGCACGCCGCCGGCGGTTCCCAGCAGCTCCGGCTCGTAGCGGTATTCGATGCGCTCGCCGAAGTAGTCGCTGATGACCGTCGGGAAGTGATGCAGGTTGGCGACGATCCGCTCGACCCCGTGGCGCTCGAGCAGGTCGACGATGTGCGCCATCACCGGCCGGTCGAGCACCGGCACCATCGGCTTGGCGATCTCGTAGGTGATCGGCCGCAGGCGGGTGCCCAGACCGGCGGCAAGGACCATCGCGCGCATCGCAGTCGGGACGCTAGTGGATTCGGCCGTAGGGACGCAGGTAGCGCTCCTGGCGCTCGCTGAGCGAGTCGATCTCGATCCCGAGCGTCGCGAGCTTCAACCGCGCGATCTCCTGGTCGACGCCGGACGCGACGGCGTGGACCCCCGCGACGCGCTCGCCGTCCGCACTCGCCAGGCCGGCGACGGCGAGCGCGTGGGCGGCGAACGAGAGGTCCATCACCGCCGCCGGGTGCCCGGCGGCGGCGGCGAGGTTGACGACGCGCCCCTTGGCGACCAGGTGCAGCCGGCGTCCGCCGACCTCGTACTCGTCGACCAGCGGCAGCACCTCGCGCGGCGGGCCGGCCGCGGCCGCGGCGAGCTCGGCGAGGCTGATCTCGACGTCGAAGTGCCCGGCGTTCGCGAGCACCGCCCCGTCGCGCATCAGCTCGAAGTGCTCGCGGCGCAGCACGTCGGGCGCGCCGGTGACGGTGATGAAGACCTCGCCGAGCGGCGCCGCCGCCAGCGCGCTCATCACCTCGAAGCCCTCCATCCGCGCCTCGAGCGCTCGCACCGCGTCGACCTCGCAGACCGTGACGGCGGCCCCCGCGCCCTTCGCCCGCGCCGCCACGCCGCGACCCGCCGAGCCGTAGCCGATCACGACGACGGCACGGCCGGCCAGCAGCAGGTTGGTCGCGCGCAGGATCCCGTCGAGCGTCGACTGGCCGGTCCCGTAGCGGTCGTTGAAGACGCGCTCGGTGAGCGTCTCGTTGACGGCGAGCACCGCACAGCGAAGCTCGCCCTGGGCGTCCATCGCGCGCAGGCGCACGAGCCCGGTCGTCGTCTCCTCGGTCGCGCCGAGCAGTGCCCGTGCGGCCTCGCCGCCGTCACGGTGGGCGCAGACGATCAGCTCGGCGCCGTCGTCGAGCAGGATCTGCGGCGAGCGGTCGACCAGCTCCGACAGCGCCCGCTCGTAGGCGGCCCGATCCTCGCCGCGACGGCCGAGCACCTCCGCCCCGTGCTCGGCCACGAGCGCCGCGCCGACGTCGTCCTGGGTCGAGAGCGGGTTGGCGGCGCACAGCGCGACCTCGGCGCCGCCGGCGAGCAGGACGCGCACGAGGTTCGCGGTCTCGGCCGTGATGTGCAGGCAGGCGGCCACGCGCACGCCGGCGAGCGGCCGCTGCGCCGCGAAGCGCTCGCGGATCGCCGCCAGCACCGGCATCTGGCCGTCGGCCCACGCGATCCGGGCCGCCCCGGCGCCGATCAGCGCGGCGGAGCGGCTCGGACGGCGGCTGGGCGGCGGGACCAAGGGACGCCTGCGAGCCGGCCGCGCGTCAGTAGCGGTAGTGGTCCGGCTTGTACGGGCCATCGACCGGCACGCCGATGTAGGCCGCCTGCTCCTCGGTCAGCCGCGTCAGCTTCACGCCGAGCGCGTCGAGGTGCAGGCGAGCGACCTTCTCGTCGAGGTGCTTGGGCAGCACGTGCACCTGCTTGGCGTACTCCTCGTGGCGGGTGAACAGCTCGATCTGGGCGATCGTCTGGTTGGAGAACGAGCTCGACATCACGAACGAGGGGTGCCCCGTCGCGTTGCCGAGGTTCAGCAGCCGACCCTCGGAGAGCACGATCACCGAATGCCCGTCGGGGAAGCGCCACTCGTCGACCTGCGGCTTGATGTTGATCCGCTCGATCCCCGGGTAGGCCTCGAGGCCGGCGATGTCGATCTCGTTGTCGAAGTGCCCGATGTTGCCGACGATCGCCTGGTGCTTCATCGCCGCCATGTCGGCGACGGTGATGATGCCCCTGTTGCCGGTCGCGGTTATGAAGACGTCGCCGGTCGCGAGCACGTCGGCGAGGGTCTGCACCGGGTAGCCCTGCATCGAGGCCTGCAGCGCGCAGATCGGGTCGACCTCCGTCACGATCACCTTCGCCCCCTGGGCGCGCAGCGACTCCGCAGAGCCCTTGCCGACGTCGCCGAAGCCGCAGACGACGGCCGTCTTGCCGGCGAGCATCACATCGACCGCGCGGTTGATGCCGTCGACGAGAGAGTGGCGGCAGCCGTAGAGGTTGTCGAACTTCGACTTCGTGACCGAGTCGTTGACGTTGATCGCCGGGAACAGCAGATCGCCGGTCTCCGCGAGCTGGTAGAGGCGGTGGACGCCGGTCGTGGTCTCCTCGGTCACCCCGCGGATGTCGGCGGCGACGTTGGTCCAGCGGCGCGGGTCCTCGGCCAGCGAGCGCTCGAGCAGCGCCAGCAGCAGCCGGAACTCCTCGCTCTCGGCGGAGGCCGGGTCGGGCACCGCTCCGGCGCGCTCGAACTCGACACCCTTGTGCACGACGAGGGTCGCGTCGCCGCCGTCGTCGAGGATCATGTTCGGCCCGAGCCCGTCGCCGAAGCGCAGCGCCCGCTCGGTGCACCACCAGTACTCCTCGAGCGTCTCCCCCTTCCAGGCGAAGACCGGCACGCCCGTGACTGCGATCGCAGCGGCGGCGTGGTCCTGCGTCGAGAAGATGTTGCACGAGCACCAGCGAACCTCGGCGCCGAGCGCGATCAGCGTCTCGATCAGGACCGCCGTCTGGATCGTCATGTGCAGCGAGCCGGTGATCCGCGCTCCCCGCAGCGGCTGCGCCGCCTCGAACTCGCTGCGGATCGACATCAGGCCGGGCATCTCGTGCTCGGCGAGGCGGATCTCCTTGCGGCCGAACTCGGCGAGCGAGAGGTCCGCGACGCGGAAGTCCTCGGTCGTGGGGGTGACGGGTACCGTGGTGCTCATGCGGCCTCCAGTAGGTCGTTGCGGGCGGCGGCTGCGATCAGCGCCTGGTGCTTGCGCTGCTCCCATGCGAGCCAGTCGTCAGGGGCGATGAAATCCGGCCGCGCCGGCTCGGTCTCGAACCAGCGGTCGATCGCGCGCGCCAGCCCCGGCTCTGCGCGCAGCCGCCGCGCGAAGCCGAGCTCGGCGAGCCCGAAGTCGAAGCGCGCGAGCAGCTCCCGAAGGGTCCGCAGGCGCTGCAGCTGCGCCGGCCCGTAGAGCCGGTAGCCGCCGGCGGAGCGGGTCAGCTCGAGCAGGCCGGCGCGCTCGATGTAGCGCAGCATCCGCGGCGACCATCCGGTCGTCTGCGCGGCCTCGTTGATCGTCAGCGCGTCCAAGGCGCCGAACCCTACCATATCTGTGTCAAGGTTTTGGGCCGTTCGGATCGGTGCATGCACCGATCCGTCGGGACGGTGCATGCACCGTCCCGCAGGAGGGTGCATGCACCCTCCTGAAAAGCATCCTCAGGCGGGCGCGACGACCTCGAGCCAATCGAGCGAGCGCCCGCACAGCGTCTGCGCGTGCGCCGGCGCCGCCTCGACGTAGCGCATCTGCGAGGCCGGCGGCGCCAGCGCGATCGCGAACAGCGAGCTGTAGTTCTCGTCGTCGCTCGAGCCCGGGGCGAGCGTCTCGCGGCGGTAGGTCACCGTGATCGTGTGCCTGCCCGCCCGCAGCGTCAGCGGCGAGCCGATCCGCTCGTAGGCCCCCACGGGGTTCAGCGCGTCGGCCACCGAGCCGATCGCGCGGCCGTCCACGCTGACGTCGAAGCCGCGCCCGAAGCTCCCGCCCAGCCACAGCTGGTAGTCGCGGGCGAGGTGCGGGATGACGATCGTCGCGGTCGTGCTCGCGCCGCCCGCGGTCGGGGTCAGCGTCTCGGAGCCGGGGTCGGGGTTCCAGCCGGCGCTCCAGCGCGTGTCGGTCGCGCGCACGACGACCGGGTTGGCCCGCTCGAAGGCGAGCAGGTAGCCGCCGTCGGCGGCCGCGGTGGCGGCGAGCGAGTGGACCTCGCTGCAGGGCGGCACCGCCGCCGGGGCGATCGGGCACAGGTCGGAGTGCGGCGCGTTGGACGCGTTGCCGCAGTAGGCGTCGTTCAGCGTGTCACCGAGCGGCTGGTGCTCGATCACGCGCACCGTCTGATGCACCGGCTGCTCCCACAGCTGGTAGTAGCGGCCGCTCCAGACGGGGCTGCGGCCGTAGATCGACGGCGGGCGGCTCTCGGTCGGTCCGACCCTGATCACCAGCGAGCGGTAGGGGGCGAGCGTCGCGAGGCCGAACGCGTCGATGTTGGCCCAGGCCGGATCGGTGAGCCAGGCGTTGCCGAGCGTCGGCAGGTCGACGGGCCGGTACTCGGCGGGCTCGACCGGCGCCCCGGCGCGCAGGAAGTGGCGGTCGCCGTAGATCTCGTACTCGTTGATGAACGTCGGCCCCCTGCCGGCGACGAGCGTGCCAATCTTCTGCAGCTCGGCGAGCCGCGCGCGCGGCGCGAGCGTCACGTTGTGGTACTGCAGGAAGTTCGACCACAGCACGCCGCCGGCGATCGCGCCCAGCAGCAGCACGCCGGCGATGACGGCGACGATGCGCTCCTGGTTGAAGAGGATCGCCCCGCCCGCCATGCCGGCCACCAGGACCGCCGGCGAGGAGATCGCCAGCGACTTGCCCATAACCCACGGCACGCCGCCCGTCGCCGAGAGCGCCGCCACCGACACGAGCGCGACCGCGACGTAGAGCGCGAGGCCGCCGCTGCGCTTCCACAGCGTCCAGCCGAGCGCGAAGATCGCGCCGGCGAAGACGGCGTAGATCAGCAGGTGGTTGATCAGCGACGGCGGCGCGGCGGGGAAGCTGCGGAAGTCGGCGTCGAGCCACACGCCGGCGAGCTGGATCGCGCGCAGCGCCGTGACGAGGTTGCCGTAGGCCGTCTCGTGACTGGTCGTCACGCTGGAGCTGGTGGTGGTCGTCGCGAACACGCTGTTGACCTGCAGATAGGTCGACAGCGTCGCCCAGGCCGGCAGCGCCAGCACGGCGGTCAGCGCGCTGACGCCGACCACGCCGGCGAACGCTCCGAGCACCGGCCGCCCGCCGCGCAGCCACCACAGCCACACCAGCGCCCCGCACGCCACGGCCGCGGCCGGGCCGACGTAGACGACGGCGCCGATCCCGAGCGCGACGAGCAGCGCCGCGGCGACGGCGACCACCGCCGCGGCCGCGACGATCGGCGCGGCGAAGCGCCCACCGTCGCGCCACCAGCGCCACAGCAGGACGCCCGCGATCGCCAGCGCGGCCGGGCCGACGTAGAGCACGGCTCCGGGCCCGAGCGTGACGATCAGTGCGGCGCCGGCGACCGCGACCGGCACGAACGCGCGCGGGTGCGGGCGCTCGAGCGCGAGCAGCCGGGCGGTGACCGCGACCCCGAGCCCGAGCAGGAACGCGGCGGTCAGCTCCTTGATCCCGCCCCAGGCTGCGTAGCCGAACAGCAGCGCCGACTGCGCGGCGATGAACGCCACGAACGCGCGCAGCCAGACACGCTCGACGATCGGCTCGAGCAGCGCCCAGCACGACAGCGCGAGCGCCGCGGCGCAGACCGCCAGGTAGGGCTGGAAGATCCACGCGACGTCGATGCCGGTGATCCAGTGGCCGACGCCCGCCAGCATGAAGGCGCCGGACGGGTACCCCGCCTGGGTGATGTTGGTGTACAGCAGCAGGCCGAAGGTGGAGGCAGAGTTCGGAGAGAGCGCGCGGCCGTGGGCGAAGAACTGGTCGATGAAGCCCAGCCAGGTGGCGGTATCGTCGAGGCGCACGTAACCGAGGAAGGTCGCCTCGCCGCTGAGGATCACGGGCGCGCCGTAGACCGCCAGCACACCGAGGGCCGCCACCAGCGCCGACGGCGCCAGGCGCGTCCGCCGCCAGGCCCGCGCCAGGCCGGCCAGCGCGCCCGCCACGACGACGGGCGCGGCGGCCGGCGCGCTGAAGTCGAACATCGTGAAGATGCCGGCGAGCACGAGCGCCGCCGCAAGACCCAGCGGGATCGCGAGAACGCCCACCTTTCGCTCCCCCGCCGCCCATTCGACCAGCGCGCCCCAACCCAGCCCGACCGCCGCGAGCACCAGCGGAAACAGGGCCCAGGACAGGATCATCGACATGCGCGGGCCACCGGGGGGCGATCCTAGCTCAGCGCCGCAGCAACCGCAGCGGCAGCCGCAGCAGCCACCAGTGCAGCCGAGAGAGCGCCCGCAGCAGCGCCGGCACGGCGACGCTCGGGCTGTCGAAACGGCCGCTCAGATGCGCGGCGAAGGCGGACACGCCGATCCGCCGCGTCCGCTGCACCTCGCGGCGGCGCTCCAGCAGGCTCGGCAGCTCGGAAATCGTCGCCCGCTGCGCACGGAGCTTTTCGCGCAGCCAGCCGTCGCGCGCCGCGAGCGCCACGATCCCGAGCTCGCCCGCCGCCAGCGCCGGCGCGAGCGCGACCAGCAGCGCCGTCGGGTAGGTCGCGAGCAGCGTGCGCCAGCGGTTTCGCTCGAGCAGGAACAGCTTGCCGGCGCCCTTGTCGAACTCGTAGTCGTGGATCACGCGCGCGCGCGGCTCGACCCCGACGCGCCGGCCGCGCAGCCAGAGCCGGAGCCCGAGATCCAGATCCTCGCCGTAGAGGAAGTAGTCGTCGCGCAGTCCGCCCAGCTCCTGCCAGGCCTCGCGCCGTATGACCAGCGCCGCGCCGGAGGCGAACGCCGTCTCGTAGGGTTGCCCCGGCAGCTTCGTCGCGGGGCGGCCGCACCGCCCGGCCCAGCCCATGCCGAGGTAGTGCACGACGCCGCCGGCGCTGTTGATCCGCCCGTCCGCCAGCATCACCGCCGGCTGCCACGCCGACCACTCCGGGCGCTCGGTGGCGATCGCGCGCAGCGGGGCGAGCGAGCCGTCGGCCAGAACCGTGTCGGGGTTCAGCAGGAACAGGATCGGCGCGGCGGTGGCGGCGACCCCCAGCCGGCAGCCGGCGGCGAAGCCGATGTTCGAGCCCGCCTGCAGCACCCGCACCCCGAGCGTGCGGGCAAGTGCCACGGTGTCGTCGCCCGAGGCGTTGTCGACCACCAGCAGCTCGTCTCCTCCGTCCAGCTGACCGCGCAGCGACGCGACGAGCGCCGCCAGCTGCCCGACCGAGTTGTGGGTCACGACGACGACCGCGAGGGCGTCGCTCACCTCTCGCGGCGCTCCCGCTCGAGCGCCTCCAGGCGGTCCGCCTGCAGCGCCACGTGCTGGGCCAGCCGCTTGTTCTGTTCGCTCAGGCGCGAGATCACGAGCGTCATGCTCAGCAGCAGCACGACGACGAAGACGAAGCCGACCGCGAACAGGGCGTTCGGGGCCGAGCGGATCCCGACGTCGGAGGACAGCGTCGTCAGCAGGCCCTGCCAGACCGCGAGCACGAACAGGGTGGCCGCGGCCGCCAGCCACAGCAGCGCGTAGCGCTCCATCATCCGCCGGCGGCGCACGAGCTCGACGACCACGACGACGACGATCACGGCAAACGCGATCACAGCGACCCGCTGGTAGGTCGGGGGCGCCCTGGTGGCGCCGAGCGCGAGCGCGATCACGGCGCGTCCACGCCGGGCTTGGGGCGGGCCCGGAGCATGCCGACGAGCACGGCCAGCAGCACCTTCAGCATGTAGTAGGCCGGCACGCCCTGGACGATCGCCGAGCGGCCGCTCGTGCGCGGGCGCATCGTCACGGGGACCTCGCGCAGCGACAGGCGGTGCGCGTGCAGCAGCAGGATCGCCTCAACCTCCGGGTAGTCGTGCGGGTAGTCGCGCGCGAACAGCTCGATCCCACTGCGCGCCGCCATGCGGAAGCCGGAGGTGGCGTCGGTCACGCGCCGACCCGTGATCCACGAGATCAGCGCAGCGAACACGCGGATGCCGATCCGCCGCAGCGGCGATGAGCGATAGCCGGGCGCCGCGCCGAGGAAGCGGGAGCCGGTCACCATGTCCACGGCCGGCTGCTCGCGCAGCGCCTCGAGCAGGCGCGGTATGTCGCGGGGGTCGTGCTGCCCGTCGCCGTCGACCTGGACCGCGACCTCGTAGCCGTTGTCGCGCGCATAGAGGTAGCCGCACTGCACGGCGCCGCCGATGCCGACGTTGAACGGCATCGAGATCACCCGCGCACCGGCGGCGGCGGCGATCGCCGCCGTGTCGTCGATCGATCCGTCGTCGACCACCAGCACGTCGAAGTCCGCAGCCTGCCGGCGAATCTCCGTCACGATCTGCGCGATGCTCCCGGCCTCGTCGAGGGCCGGCACGATGGCGAGGTTTCGACTCATGCTCCGGTGGACGCAGCGACACGTTACACGCAGGGCCGGTGGTCTCGGGCGGGGCGGTCGCGCCGGGCGGGGCGGATGCGTCAGGCGCCCGCGGCCCAGGCGTGCAGCGGATCAGGAAAGCCGAAGCGCCGTCGGTTGCGGCGCACGAAGCGCCGCAGGCGGGCCAGCTCTCCCGGATCGGCGCTCGCCACCTGCCCGTCGAGCAGGTACTCCCAGCGGGGCTCCGCCCCCAGCGGAAGACCGCTCCAGTAGCCGCGCACGGCGTCGGCGTCGCCCGGATCGGCCTCGACGCGCTCCAGCCAACGGCTGTCGCAGCGCATTAGCGCGTCCGCGGCGATCACGCGCACGGTGAGCACGAACCCGCGTGGGCCGACCGCGAGCGCTGCACGCGCGCGTCCCTCGGCGCTGTCCTCCAGCATCCAGATGCACGAGCGCCGGCGCGGAGCCGACGGGGCATGCTCGACCCGTCCGGCCTCGAGCGCGAGCTCGCGGCGCTCGGCGGCCGGCGGTGCGAGCGCCGCGTCGAAGTCCTCGGGCCGGTTGAGGACCTGGAGCGCGCAGCGAGCTCCGGTGAGCGAGAAGTCCCACAGCTCGGCCCAGCGGCCATCGTCGGCGCGCACGCCGTGGACGAACGCTGCATCGCTTCCGAGTTGCGACACGATGGGCCCTCCGCCGCCGCCGAGTCACGCGAATATAGCGTCAGCGGTGGGCGGCCTCGGGGCGGGGCGCGGGCCGCCACTAGGATGCCCGGCAGATGGCGTCCACCCCATCGTCGCTGGTGCTCGGTTGCGCCACGCACCTTCCCGCCTCCGTGTTCCGGCCGTTCGTGCATTCGCTGCGAGCGAGCGGATTCCAGGGGCGCCTCGGGCTGGTGCTCGGGCACTATCCGCCGGAGCAGCTGCGCGAGTTCGCCGCGCTCGCGGACTTCACGGTGGCGGTGAGCGGGGAGTACGAGGAGGTGAACGCGCGCCTGGTCGGGACGCTGCGGTTCCTGCGCTCGAGAGGTCGCACGCGAGTGCTCTACCCCGCCGCGTTCGCCGCTGCGTCCAGGGCGCGAGGAGGGCGCGGCGCGGCCGCGCGCTGGCGTGCCCTCGAGCTCACGCTGGAGGGCCTGCAGGCACTCCGCTACGCCCACTACCACGAGATCGTGGCCCGCGCCGGGGCCGACGTCGACCAGGTGTTCATCACCGACCTCCGCGACGTCCTGTTCCAGCGCGATCCGTTCGACCCGCCGCTCGGCGGGCTCGAGCTGGCGCTCGAGGAGCCACGCGTCACGATCGCCACCGAGCCGTGGACGCGGGCGTGGATGCAGGACGTCTACGGGGCGCGCGAGGTTGCCGCGCTCGGCGCCGAGGTCGTGTCGTGCTCGGGCACCACGATCGGGCGCCGTGAGGACATGCTCCGCTACCTCTCGGCGATGTCGCAGGAGATCGAGGGCCGCTGGATCCCCTTCGGGAGCCACGATCAGGCCGTTCACAACCATCTCCTGCGGCACGGGCGGCTCGGCGAGGTGACACTCGCGCAGAACGGCCGCGGGCGCGTCCTCACGATGGCCGGCATGTCGCGCGTCGAGCGCGACGGCGAGGGCCGCGTGCTGAATGCCGACGGCACGGTGCCCGCGGTGCTGCACCAATACGACCGCTTCCGCGGGCTCGCCGTCGATCTCCTCGCGCGCCTCGGGGGGCTCGAGTAGCGCCCCGGAGCGCTCGCCCAGCTAGTCCTGGGCGGTGAGCTCCCGCTTGAGCTCCTCGAGCGGAGGCGCGGCGGTCGGGTCGACGCCCCGCAGCGCCGCCATGTAGCACGAGAGCAGATCGCCGAACAGCACGAGCGAGCAGACCCGCTCGAGGGCGCTCTCCCCCTCCGTGCTGACGACGCCGGTGTAGCGGGCGTGCGGGGCGACGTAGCGCTCGGTCAACACGATCCGCGCGCGCAGTCGCGGATGGCTGTCGCAGTCGTCGAGGAACAGCGCACTGAACGGGCCGAGCGAGCCCGTTCCCATCCAGCCCGCGATCTCGTTGTGGTCGAGTTCGGGCAGCTCGGCCGAGAACGCGGGGACGCCCGTGTTCTCGTTGATCTGCGTCTTCCAGCGGTAGGCGATCGGCGCGGTCAGCGCGGCGCCGGCGATCACCGGGACGGTGCCGTGGAGCGCCCGCGCAAGCGCCTTGGGTTGCGCGTCCTCGCCGGCGTCGGGGCCCCAGCGCTCGACCAGCGCTTCGAGGTGTGACGCGGTGACGTCGATCTCCGCGGCGAGCCGCGGACCGGCGCCGCACAGCGCGGCGACCTCGAGCGCGCTGACCAGCAGGTAGGCGATCGCCGCGCGCGGCTCGAAGCCGCCCGGGATCGGGATCACCGGCACCTCGGCGGCGCGGGCCTGTTCGGCGAGCTTCCCGCCGGTGGTGACGACGATCCGCCGGGCACCGAGCGCCCCGGCCGACTCGAAGCAGGCGAGCGTCTCCTCCGTGTTGCCCGAGTAGCTCGCGCACAGCACCGTCGTGTCGGGCGTCGTCCACCCCGGCAGCCCGTAGCCGGTCGCCGCGAGGATCGGGCGCGAGGCGTGGTCACCGAGCGCCGCGCGGGCGAGCGCCCCGCCGACGGCCGATCCGCCCATCCCAGCCACGATGAGTCCGCCCGGCGTGTCGATCGGCTCGATCGCGGCCGACTCCACGCGCCACAGCGCGTCGCCGAGCTGTTCGGGCAGGGCGAGGATGTCGGCCAGCATGTGCCCGGAGTCGAGCGCGTCCAGGCTGGCGCGGTCCAGCGCGCTCACACGCTCTCCCCCACGGCCACCCTCGTCCCCGCGGCGATCACGCGATGCGCGGCAATCTCGGCGTCCTCCCCAACCACGACACCCTCCTGCAGCTCGACGTAGGGCCCGATCTTCGCACGCTCCGCGACGATGCTGTCGCGCAGGGTCGAGCCGGCGCCGATCTGCGCCTCGGCGAGCACGACCGAGCGCTCGATCGAAGCGCCGGAGCCGACCTGCACGCCCTCCCCCAGCACGACCAGCTCGCCGATCAGCGCATCCGGCGCGATCTCGCAGCGCGCGCCGATCGCGGGCGAGCCGCCGTTGCGTCGCGCGTCGGTCTGGACCGCGCCGGTGACGATGTCGAAGCTGCCCTGCAGGTAGCGCTCCGGCGTCCCGATGTCGAGCCAGTAGCCGTCCGCCCGGTGACCGTAGAGGCCCGCCCCGATCAGCTGCGGCCAGACCTCGTGCTCGATCGAGACGGCACGGCCGGGCGCGATCGCGTCGAGCACGCCGCGCTCGAGCACGTAGGCCCCGGCGCTGATCAGCGCCACGCCGTCGACCGGCCCGCTCGGCTTCTCGACGAACTCGATCACGGCACCGTCCGGCGCGCAGCGCACGAGGCCGTAGGCGCTCGGATCCTCGACCGCCACGAGCGCCAGCGTCGCCACGGCGCCGGTCCGCTCGTGCGCGGACAGCTGCGCGCCGAGGTCGATGTCGGTGAGGACGTCACCGTTGCAGACGACGAAGCGCTCGTCGAGCAGGTCGGCGGCCAGCAGCAGCGGGCCGCCTGTCCCCAGCGGCTCGGATTCGGCGACGTAGCGCAGGCTGACGCCGTGGCTCGAGCCGTCGCCGAGCACGGCTCGCACGCCGTCAGCCTGGAAGCCGCAGCAGAGGATCACGTCGGTGCAGCCGTGGCGCCGCAGCCAGTCCAGCATGAAGACGATGAACGGCCGGTCAACGAGCGTCACGACCGGCTTGGCGACGCGCGAGGTCAGCGGCCTGAGCCGCGTGCCACTGCCGCCCGCGAGAATCACGGCCTGCACTGCGCGCTCAGCCGATCCCGATGCCCTCGTAGGCGAGGCCGGCGGCCCGGACCGCCTCGGCGTCCAGCGCGTTGCGGCCGTCGATCACGACGTTGCCCTTCATCGCCGCGGCGACAGCCGACCAGTCGAGCGCGAGGAACTCCGGCCACTCGGTGACCAGCACGATCGCGTCGGCGTCGGCCAGCACGTCCTCGACGCGCTCCGCGTAGTCCAGCTCGGGCATGATCTTGCGCGCCTCCGCGGTGGCGACCGGGTCGTACGCGCGCACCTGCGCGCCCTCGGCGGCGACGCGCGCGGCCAGCACCAGCGACGAGGCGCCGCGCATGTCATCGGTGTTCGGCTTGAACGCCAACCCGAGCAGGCCGATCCGCTTGCCTGCGAGCGAGCCCAGCTGGCGGGTCAGCTTGGAGACGACGCGTCGCTTCTGCAGCTCGTTGACCTCGATCACCGCGCCCAGCAGCTGGAAGTGGTAGCCGGAGTTGGCGGCCAGCAGCTTCAGTGCGCTGACGTCCTTGGTGAAGCAGGAGCCGCCGTAGCCGATCCCCGCGGAGAGGAACTTCGGACCGATCCGCTCGTCGAGGCCGACGCCGCGTGCCACCTCGAGCACGTTCGCCCCGGTCTCCTCGCATACGTTCGCGATCTCGTTGATGAAGGAGATCTTGGTCGCCAGGAACGCGTTCGAGGCGAGCTTGATCATCTCGGCGCTCGCCACGTCGGTGCGCAGCAGCGGCGCCCCGAGCGGCGCGTACAGCTCACACACCGCGTCGGCGGCCCAGCCGTCGTCGTCGTCGCCCACGACGACGCGATCCGGGCGGGTGAAGTCGTCCAGCGCGGTCCCCTCCTTGAGGAACTCCGGGCAGGAGACGTAGGCCAGCTCACCCTTGCCCTGTTCGGTCAGCAGGCGGCGGATCCCGCGCCCGGTGCCGCACGGCACCGTCGACTTCATCACCAGCGCGTGATCGGCCGAGGCGGGCATCTCCTCGACCACGGCCTGCACGGCGGAGAGGTCGGCGTCGCCGGCGTAGGTGGGCGGCGTGCCGACCGAGACGAACAGGAGCCGAGCGTGCTCGATCGCGTCATGCAGCGAGGTCGAGAAATGCATGCGCTCGCTGTTGCGCGCGATCACCTCGGCCAGTCCGGGCTCGTAGATCGGCACCTCGCCGCGGCGGAGCATCTCGATCTTGGCCTCGTCCACGTCGACGCAGTAGACCTCGCTGCCGAGGTCGGCGAAGCCCGCCGCAGTGACGAGACCGACGTAGCCGGTGCCGATCACACCGATCGGTTCGCGCGCGGGAGTCATCCGCACGCAAGGCTATCGGAGCATCGCGGAGCGCCGCTCGGTGCAGCGCCGGCGCGCCGCCGCACGCCTTCGCCCGCCGCCCCACGGCGTTCGCGGCGCCGAACCGGTCGCGGCGCGTCAGGAACTCGCGCTCGTCGCGCCCGTGGCGCCGGTTGCGCCCGTCGCCCCGCTGGCGCCGGTCGGGCCGGTCGGGCCGGTCGGGCCGGTCGGGCCGGTCGCCCCGTAGTTGACCGTGAAGGCGGTGCCGTCGGGGCTCAGCAGGCTGGGCAGCGCGTAGCTCTGCTCGTTGGGCGTGTAGATGAGGCTGCCGTCGCTGGAGAGGACGATCGCTCCGTAGTTCCATTCCGGATCGTCGATCGGACCGCTGTGGCGACCGGCGCTGCCGATGGCGGTGGCCGAGGCCGAGGTGAAGCCGATCCGGCCGAAGTCGGTGAGCCGGAGCGGTTTGCAGCGGTTGTTCCCGTCGCAGTTCGAAGGCGCCTCGGCGATCCATTCGGCCGCGCTGGTGTCGGGCGGCGGCGAGTGCATCACGGCGTTTCGCACGAAGCGCGGGGCGCCGCTGGTGGGGTCGCTCAGCTCCACGCGCACGTTGTCGGAGCTGACGTGAACGCTCGCGTCGATCACGTCGCCGGGAGCGACCTTGATCCGACCGATCGTGATCGGCGGCCCCGGCAGGAGCTCATACCAGGCGTAGTAGAAGAGCTGGCCGAACTTGCTGCAATCCGCCTCGGTCCCGATCTGCTCGAGCGCCCGCGAGCGCTCCGAGTAGCCGCCCAGGCCGACCCAGAAGGCGGCGAAGGTGGTGTGGTGGGGCGTGCAGGTGGCCGAGGGCTGGATCCAGGAGCCGTTGATCGTCACGAAATGGCTTGCGAGGCGCTGCGAGTGCGGCGAGGGAAGGGCCACCCAGCCGGCCCAGTTGGGACTCGACTGGTTGTGGATCGTGCCGGCCGAGGCGGCGCCGACCCCGATGACGGCGACGGCCACGGCCGCGGTGCACGCGGCCAACGCGAGCGTGCGGCGAAGCTTCGGATTCCTAGACGCCATCGACACCGATAAATGCTAACGAGGAGGGATCGCCGGTCCTCCCGGTGGGCCGGTCGCTCGGCTGCTCGGCCGCGAACCACCGCTGCGGCCGTCGGCCCGGCCGTGCGTTCCCCTCACGGATCAGCGGCGTGCAGCGGCGATCGCGAGAAACGCCTCGGCGCGCCGCAGGTCGCGTGCGGCCCTGGCGGCCTCCTCGCTGCCGGTCGGCGCAGCTTCGGCCGCGCGCCGGGCCGCCTCGGCGCGCTCCTGCAGCTCGGCGGCGTTCAGTCGCGCGGGGTCGAGCGCCTCCTCGACCAGCACGAGCGCCCGGTTCTCGGAGAACTGCACATAGCCCTCGGCCTGCGCGTAGCGGACGATGTCGTCCTCGGAGCGGTAAAGCCGCAGCTCCGTCGGCTCGAGCCGCGCGAGCAGCGGCTCGTGGTTGGCGAGCAACCCGATCGAGCCGATCGTCGTGCGCGTCGAGAGCATCTCGATCTCCTCGTTGAAGACCTCGCCCTCGGGGGTGAGGACCTCCGCCACAAAGGTGTTGCGCGCCATCAGTGGCTCTTCGCCGCCGCCTCGACGACCTGCTCGATCGTGCCCTTGAGGAAGAACGCGCTCTCGGGCAGCTCGTCGTGCTTGCCCTCGATCAGCTCCGCGAAGCCGCGGATCGTCTCGGCGATCGGCACGTACTCGCCGGGCGTCCCGGTGAACTGCTCGGCGACGGAGAACGGCTGCGAGAGGAAGCGCTCGACGCGGCGGGCGCGCTGGACGACGACCTTGTCCTCGTCCGACAGCTCGTCGATGCCGAGGATCGCGATGATGTCCTGCAGCTCGCGGTAGCGCTGGAGGATCTCCTTGACGCGGTTGGCGACTCGGAAGTGCTCCTCCCCAACGATGTCGGGCTTGAGGATCGTCGAGGTCGAGTCGAGCGGGTCGACGGCCGGGTAGATGCCCTTCTCGGAGATCGCCCGCGAAAGGGTCGTCGTCGCGTTGAGGTGCGCGAACACCGACGCCGGCGCCGGGTCGGTGAGGTCGTCGGCGGGCACGTAGATCGCCTGGATGGAGGTGACGGAGCCGGAGCGCGTCGAGGCGATGCGCTCCTGCAGCTGGCCCATCTCGGTCTCGAGCGTCGGCTGATAGCCGACCTGCGAGGGCATCCGGCCGAGCAGCGCCGAGACCTCCGAGCCGGCCTGCACGAAGCGGAAGATGTTGTCGATGAACAGCAGCACGTCCTGGCCCTGATCGCGGAAGTACTCGGCCATCGTCAGGCCGGTGAGCGCGACGCGCATGCGGGCGCCGGGCGGCTCGTTCATCTGGCCGAAGACGAGCATCGTCTTGTCGATGACGCCCGACTCCTTCATCTCGAGCCACAGGTCGTTGCCCTCGCGCGAGCGCTCGCCGACGCCGCAGAACGCCGACAGGCCGCCGTGCTCCTTGGCGAGGTTGTGGATCAGCTCCTGGATCAGCACCGTCTTGCCGACGCCGGCGCCGCCGAACAGGCCGACCTTGCCGCCCTTGGCGTAGGGGGCGAGCAGGTCGACGACCTTGATGCCGGTCTCGAACATCTCGGTCGTCGGCGCGAGGTCCTCGACGCGCGGTGAGATCTGGTGGATGCCGCGGCGCTCGTTGTCGGCCGGCAGCGGCTCGCCGAGGTCGATCGTCTCGCCCAGCACGTTGAAGATCCGCCCCAGCGTCGCGGGCCCGACCGGCACCGTGATCGGTCCGCCTGTGTCGGTCATCTCGGCCCCCCGGGCGAGGCCGTCGGTCGAGTCCATCGCCACCGCGCGAACGCGGTTGTCGCCGAGGTGCTGCTGGACCTCGCAGACGAGCAGGCGGTCGGCGTCGCTGGAGATCCCCTCCACCTCCTCCTCGCCGCTCGCGCGCAGAACGGTGATCGCGTGGTTGATCTCCGGCAGCTTGTCGTGGAAGACCGCCTCGATCACGACCCCCTGGATCTCCTCGATGTAACCGAGGTTGGGGGCGGATTCGTCGCCGCCGCCCTTCTTGCGGGCGGCGGTTTCCTTGCGGGTGGTGGACGGTTCCATCGGTGCTGGCTCCTTTGCCCTAGACCAGCGACTCGGCGCCGGCGACGACTTCCATTATCTCCTGCGTGATCTCGGCCTGGCGGGCCCTGTTCATCTCCAGGGCGAGGTCCTCGATCAGCTCGCCCGCGTTCTCGGAGGCGCTGCGCATCGCGGTCATCCGCGCGCCGTGCTCGGAGGCGGTCGACTCGAGCAACGCTCGGTAGAGCGAGATCTCGACGTAGTCGGGGAGCAGCACGCGCAGGATCTCCTCGGCGTCGGGCTCGTAATCCACGAGTGGACGCGGGCCCTGGTCGTCCTCGACGTCGAGGTCCTCCTCGCCGAGGATGGTCGCTTCGCTGATCGGCAGCAGCGTCTCGCGCGTGACCCGCTGGGTGAGCGGCGAGACGTATCCGTTGTAGAGGATCTCGACGCGGTCGAGGTTGCCGTCGATGAAGCCGCTGGTCAGATCGTCTGCGATGCGGCGCGCATCGGCGTAGGAGGGGCGGTCGGTGAAGCCGGTGTAGGCGCCATCGAGCGCGTGCCCCCGAAAGGTCAACGAGGAGACCCCCCGCCGCCCCGAGGCGAACCACACGGGCTGCTTCTGCTCGGCCTCGATCTCCGCGCCGAGCCGCAGGCCGGCGCGGATGATCTGCGAGTTGAAGGCGCCGGCGAGGCCGCGGTCGGCGGTGACCAGCAGGATGCCGATCCGCGCCTCGTGCTCGTGCTCGGCCAGCAGCGGCAGCCGTGAGACCTCGGCGCCGGCGTCCTTGGCCGCCTGCCGGGTCATCCGCCGCAGCGCGTCCGCATACGGACGCAGGGCGGCGATCCGCTGCTCGGCGCGGCGGAGCCTGGCGGCCGAGACGGCCTCCATCGCGCGCGTGATCTTCTGGATGTTCTTGAAGCTCGCGATGCGGTTCTTGACTTCGCGCTGGGAGGCCATGGCCGTGTCTGGGCTCGTTCCGCGACGGCTAGGCCGTCACGGCCTCCGGCTCGGGCTCGGTTGCCGCCGCCTGCGGCTCGGCGGCGGGACCCTCGGCGGAACCGGCCGAGAGCGGGGGGCCGGGGGCGTCATCGTCCAGCGGCTGCCCCTCCTCGTCGAGGTCGTAGCCGAAGTCCTCGGCGAACTCGCTGACGGCCGCTTTCACCGCGGCCTGGGTTTCGTCCGACCAGTCGCCCGAGGCGATCTTCGCGCGCAGCTCCTGGTGGCGGGAGTGCGCGGCCGAGATCAGGTCGGCGAGGAAGGCCGGCACGCGCTCGACGGTGATGCGGTCGACGAAGCCGTTGGTGGCGGCGTATACCTGCAGGACCTGGTCCTCGACCGCGAGCGGCTGGCGTTCGCCCTGGTTGAGCGCCTTGACCAGACGCTCGCCGCGGGCGAGCGTCCGCTGCGTGTCGGCGTCGAGGTCCGAGCCGAACTGGGCGAAGGCCTCGAGGTCGCGGTACTGCGAGAGCTCCAGCTTGAGGCGACCCGCGACCTTCTTCATCGGGCCGATCTGCGCGTTGCCGCCCACGCGCGAGACGGAGATCCCGACGTTGATCGCAGGGCGCACGCCGGAGTTGAAGAGCTTGGGCTCGAGGAAGATCTGGCCGTCGGTGATCGAGATCACGTTGGTCGGGATGTAGGCGGAGACGTCGCCGGCCTGCGTCTCGATGATCGGCAGCGCCGTCATCGATCCGCCGCCGAGCTCGTCGTTGAGCTTGACCGCGCGCTCCAGCAGGCGCGAGTGCAGGTAGAAGATGTCGCCCGGGTATGCCTCGCGGCCCGGCGGGCGCCGCAGCAGCAACGACATCTGGCGGTAGGCGTAGGCGTGCTTGGTCAGGTCGTCGTACACGCACAGCGCGTGACCGCCCTCGTAGAGGAAGTGCTCGGCCATCGCGCAGCCGGCGTAGGGCGCCATGAACTTGATCGGCGCGGCCTCGTCGGCGGCCGCGGCGATGATGATCGTGTTGGCGAGCGCGTCGTTGGCGCGCAGCGTCTCCGCGAGCGCAACGACGGTCGACATGCGCTGGCCGATCGCGACGTAGATCGAGACGACGCCGGTGTCGCGGTTGTTGATGATCGTGTCGATCGCGATCGCGGTCTTGCCGGTCTGGCGGTCGCCGATGATCAGCTCGCGCTGTCCGCGCCCGATCGGGATCATCGAGTCGATCGCCTTCAGCCCGGTCTGCATCGGCTCGAGCACCGGCTGGCGCTGGACGACGCCGGGCGCCTTGAACTCGGCGGGGCGCGTCTCGGTGAACTCGATCTCCCCGCCGCCGTCGAGCGCGCGGCCGAGCGGCGAGACGATCCGCCCCAGCAGGCCCTTGCCCACCGGGATCTCGAGCAGGCGGCCGGTGCGCTTGACGGTGTCGCCCTCGACGATCTTCTCCCAGTCACCGAAGAGGACGGCGCCGACGTTGTCGGACTCGAGGTTGAGCGCGAGGCCGACGACGTCGTGGGGCAGCTCGAGCATCTCGAAGGACATCGCGTTCTCGAGTCCGTGGATGCGCGCGATGCCGTCGGCGACCGACAGCACCGTGCCGACCTCGGTCAGCGTGGCGCTGCCCGCGTCGAGCCCCTCGATGCGGGCCTTGAGGATGCTGGTGATTTCGTCCGGGTTGATC
Organism: uncultured Solirubrobacterales bacterium; assembly: GCA_963830975.1. GTDB lineage: Bacteria > Actinomycetota > Thermoleophilia > Solirubrobacterales > Solirubrobacteraceae > Palsa-513. Next base: position 606,873 of record CAWHOI010000004.1, on the reverse strand, counting down.
TGCATGTGTGGTTAGGGCTCCCTTGGCGTCGCGGCGGCGGGCCTAGCCCCGGGCGACTTGCCTGCGTAGTTGTTCAAGACGGTTGCGGATCGAGGCGTCGAGGATCGCGTTGCCGACGCGCAGCACGATGCCTCCAAGTATGTCCGGGTCGATCGTCGAGGTGAGCTCCACGCGCCGTCCGGTCTGCTCGCCGACCTGCTCGCCGATGCGGGCGACCGCCTCGTCGTCGAGCGCGATCGCGCTCGTGACGTGGACTGGCAGCAGGCGGTTTCGCTCCTCCCACAGCCGGTCGAGGCCACGCCGCATGCGGAAGATGACGGGCATCCGGTGGTTCTCGATCAGCAGCTCGAGGAAGTTGGTCAGCAGCGGTTCGGCGTCGCTCAGAGTGCGCGACAGGCCGTCGCGTTTCTCCTGCGTGGAGAAGTAGGGCGAGAAGAAGAACACCTGCAGGTCGCGGTTGGAATCGACCGCGTCCGCAACCTCGCCGAGCTGCTCGCGCACGACGTCGAGGCGGTCCTGCTCCTCGGCCGCTTCGAACAGCGCGCGCGCGTAGACGGTGGCGATCTCTTCCATCGCGCGTCTAGTTCTCCGACGCCAGCGCCGAGAAGTCGAGCTCCCCGATCGCCTCCTCGACCAGTCGGCGCTGATCGTCGTGGTCGAGTGACTTGCGCGTGACCTTCTCGGTGGCGAGGATCGTGAGGCTCGTCACCTCGTCGCGGATCGCGGCGATCGCGCGGCGCGTCTCGGCCTCGACGTCCTGCCTGGTCTGCTCCAGCAGGTGCTCGCGCCGCTCGCGCGCGGCCTCGATCGCCTCGTGCTCGTGCTCCTCCGCGGCCTTGCGCGCGCGGGTCACGATCTCGTCGGCCTGTCCGCGCGCCTCCTTCAGGCGCTCGCGGTACTCGTGCAGCAGCTGGTCCGCCTCGACCCGCGTGCGCTCGGCGGTGTCGATCGCGTCCTCGATCGACTTCTGGCGGCGGTCGAGGGCGGCGCGAATCGCCGGGAACGCGAAGCGGCGCAGCAGCAGCATCGAGGCGGCGAACACCAGCAGCGTCCAGATCATCAACCCGAGGCTCGGGGAGATGAGGAACTTGCCGGAGCTCGACGCCGCGACGATCAGATGTGTGCTGTCAGGCATCGCGGTGGCCCTAGACGATGAACGCCGCGAGCAGGCCGGCGACCAGCCCGTAGAAGAAGCAGGCCTCGGTCAGGGCGAAGCCGAGCCACTGGATCTGGGTGATCTCGTCGCGCATCTCCGGTTGGCGGGTGATCGCCTCGATCGCCTTGCCGAAGATGATGCCGATGCCGACACCGGCGCCCACGGCGCCGAGGCCGCCGCCGACGCCGAGGCCGATCGACTTGCCCGCCTTGGCGATGTCTGCGTCGGCGAGAACGGTTATGAGGCTGTGCAACACGGTGACTCCTCCTGTTGGGCTAATGGTGGTCGGCGACCGCTCCGCCGAGATAGATAGCGGTGAGCGTCGCGAAGATGAACGCCTGCAGCGCCGCGACGAGTCCGACCTCGAACACGAACAGCGCGACCCCGAACGGCAGGGTGAACCAGCCGAGCGCCGAGATACCGAGCAGCACGGCGAGCGCCCCGGCCATGAACAGGATGATCAGGTGGCCGGCGAGGATGTTGGCGAAAAGACGAATCGAGAGCGACATCAGCCGCATCACGTTCGAGAGCAGCTCGAGCACGAAGATGAACGCCGCCATCGGTCCCGTCACACCGCCGGGGATCAGGCCCTTGAGGTAGCCGATCGGTCCCTTCGCGCGGATCCCCTCCGTCGTGTAGGAGACGAACACGACGAGCGCGAGCACGAGCGGGATCGAGAGGTTCGCCGTCGCCGCGTAGAGCGAGAAGGCGGGGATGTGCGCGCCGAAGATATCGATCGTCTCGGTGCTGGTCGGCAGCGGGATGTAGCCGACGAGGTTCGAAAAGAAGATGAAGAGGGCGAGCGTGGCGATGAACGGGAACCACTTCACCGCCATCCTGCGGTCCATGTTTGCGCCGACGATGTTGTTCTGCAGTCCCTGGAAGATGACCTCGACGGCGGTCTGCACGCGGTTGGGCCGCTGCTTCATCCGCCGGGCGACGTAGATCATCGTCGCGCAGGTGAGGATCGCGGCCAAGAACAGGTAGAGGACGGCCTTGTTGATCGAGAAGATGCCGAGGTTCACCCAGGTGTGGAGCTTGAACTCGGCCTGCGGCTGGTAGCTGTTGTTCCTCCCGCCCGACCCGAAGGCGAGCATCAGCGCGACGGTGCCGCCGAGCCAGATCGCGACCCCGATCGCCACCTTGCGCTTCGTGCTCATGGGCGCCCCCGCAGCCCGGCCGTGATCGTCCGCCGCAGCACGAGCTTGATGGCCAGCTCCACCGTGAACGCGGCGAGCACGACGACGGCGGCGGCGATGCCGTTGCTGGTTCCGATCGCAAAGCGCGCGACGAGCACGGCGAGTCCCACGAGCCAAACCCGCCCGAGGATCGCCACGAGGTGAAGCGCCGCCCGTACGCGAAAGTCGTGCGCCGCCCAGGCCCGCCGCTCGACCCAGACGACGCCGGCTCGCGTCGCGATCCAGGCTCCCGCGCCGATCGCGAAGCCGGCGAACGGCAGTCCCGCGACGAGCACGAAAGGCGTGCTCGCGAGCACGAGCACGACGTCCAGGTAACGGATGAACGAGACCGCCAGGGCCGCGCCCGAGTCGGGCGCCTGCGGCGGCTGCGAGAGCGCCGGCGGCGCGCCGTCCGCGCCTGGGGGCGGCACCAGACCATCGGTTCGAGTTGCGTGGGCGAGCATGGCGGGCGAGCGAGGCGCTGGCGAGTCAGCAGGCGGGCCGACGAGGGCGAGCACGCTGCGCAGCGATCGTCGCCCTGGCCGTGCGCCGCAGGCGTTGCGTGCACGAAGGGCAGCCGCCGGTCCGGCACGGACCAGCCTGGCGGCCGTGTTCCGGTCGTCGGTCGTCTGCGTGTGCGTGTTCTGACATCGTCTCCGTGCGCACCCTATACCCGGACTGCGGCCCGGTGCGGACCGACCGCCGTCGCCGCGCGCCAATGCAGCCGTGCGGCGGCTCAGTCTAGCGGGACTGAAACTTTGTAACAAGTTTGTGACGATTGCCTCGGGGATTGAACGGCCGCGGCCTCCCCTCGCCGGCAGGGCCGATGGTCGCGGCGACCGCGATGGGTGCGCGACTCCGGGGCTGTATTCGGATACCCGTCCGTAACGTCACCTATACGTTCAGTGACCACGCGGCCCCGCTCTCGTCGAGCGCCTGGAGCACGCGGGGCAGCGCCGCGGCCGTGCGCCGCCAGGACCCCGGGGAGGAGTAGTCGTCGGAATCGTGCAGCAGCAGCACGGAGCCCTCGGGCACCCCGCGCCCGACGAGCGTGGCGACGATCGAGTCGGGCGTCGCGCGCGCCTGCCAGTCGCGACCCCAGTGCGTCCACAGCAGCGGGCGCCACCCGTTCTGGCGCACGAGCGCGAGGGCGGCCGCATTGAAGATCCCGTAGGGAGGCCTGTAGCGCTCGATCGGACGCCCGGTCGTCTCCTCGATTCGCGCCGCGCCACGCATGATGTCGTCGCGTACCGCTCTGGGCCCGAGGCGCAACTGGTTGCGGTGGCGGTCGCAGTGCAGCCCGACGCCGTGCCCGGCCGCGACGATCTCCGCGGCAAGCGAGGGGTTGCGCGCGACCTGCTCGCCGACGAGGAAGAAGGTGGCCCGAACCCCGCGCGCGGCAAGCGCCTCCAACACCGCCGGCGTGCCCTCACGGTGGGGTCCGTCGTCGAAGGTGAGGCCGTAGCCGCGCCCGTCGACCGTACGATCGGCGATCCCGAGCGGCGCCCGCAGCCGCCTCAGCGTTCCCAACCCGGCGAGCGCGGGGAACGCGTAGGCGCCGCTCAGCATCGACCCGGCGAGCGCGACTGCTCCGAACGCGCCACGGGTGCGATGATCGGGGCTCCCCATGCTCTCGTTGCTCATCGGCGTTGCTCTGGCGGCAGGCGCCTCCACGCTCTACAGCCTAGGGATCGCGGTGCAGTCGCTCGACGCTCGCGACAGCTCGCACGAGCACACGCTGAGAATCTCGCTGCTGGCCCACCTCATGACGCGCGCCCGCTGGCTGTTCGGCACCGGCATGACGGCGCTCGGCTGGCCGCTGCAGATCCTGGCGCTCTCCTTCGTACCGCTCGTGGTCGTGCAGCCGGCGCTCGCGAGCGGGTTGCTCGTGCTCCTGCTCGTCGGCGAGCGGATGCTGGGCGAGTCGCCCGGACGCCGCGAGCTGCTCGCCGTCGCCGCGATCGTGGCCGGCGTCGCCGGCATCGCCGCGCTCGCGCCCGGCCACAACACCCATCACGTGCACGGCGTGGCGATCGTCGTCGTCCTGACGCTGCTCGGCGCGGCAGCGTTCACGCCGTTCGTCCTCCAGCTGGTCGGGCGCCCGGTCGCCAACGCGACGATGATCGGCGCCGGACTGGCGTTCGCCTGGAGCGGTCTCGTGAACCAGTTCGTGGCCGACGCCGGGCAGAACGGACACTGGGGAACCGCGCTCAGCTGGGCGGCGGGGGCCGCCGCGGCGGCCCTCGTCGGGTTGACCTGCGAGATGAGCGCGCTCCAACGCAGGCCGGCGATCGTCGTCGCGCCGGTCGTCTTCGTCGTGCAGACCATCGTTCCGATCGGGCTCGCGCCGCTCGTCGTCCACACGAGCTTCATCGACTCGCCGCTCGACGGCATCCCGCTGCTGGGCTGCCTGGTGGTTCTGCTGGCGGGCGCGACGACGATCGCACGCTCCCCCGCGCTGATCGCGCTGGGTGGCGGCGGGCGTCAGCCGGTCAGAGCCGAGAGCGGCAGCGCGATCAAGCCGTCCGACTGAAGCGCCTTCGCGAGGCGGTCCAGGGCGCGAAGCGAACCGGCCGAGCCGTCGAGTGAGACGACCACCACGGCGCCGGCGGAGAGGCGCCGCCGGGCGACCGCGCTGTGCGCGCCCAGCGCCACCGAGCCGCGCACGGGAAGCGCGCCGGCGCTGCGCGCCAGCAGCAGCTGACCGAGCGACGGGTCGCTCGGCTCCAGGTAGTAGAAGCGATGGTGCAGATGAAGCGCGCGGGCTTCGCGGCGCAGCACGCTCGAGGTGCGGACCCAGCCGAACAGGCCGCCGTGATCGATCGCCGGCATCGGAACATCGCCGTAGGCGGCGAGCGTGCGCATCGCGGAGCCGCCGAGCGGCGTGGTCGTCGCGATCGACGCCTCGAGGCCGTCGTGCGCGAGCCGCCTGGCCACGCTCGCCGCGCCGGCCGCCGGCGTGCGAACGATCACCGCAACCGCGGGACGGCTGGTCTTCAGCGTCTTCACGGGGTGAATACCGACCACGGAGGCGAAGGCGGCGACCTCGTCGGTCGACATCACCCAGGCGCCGACTCCCAGCGACATCAGGGCGGCTGCGCCGACGCTGGCCGCACGCAGGCGCCAGCTCGCAACCGGGCGAACCCGCGGGTGGGCGGCGAGCACCGCCGCAGCGGCATCGAGAGCCGCGCCGCGTGCCAGCACCGGGTGCTGTGCGCGGGTGGCGCAACTGCGCTCGACGTGCCCGACCAGCTCCTTGCAGTTCTCCGCGACGAGCAGGAACTCGTGCCGGGCCATCAGTCGCGTGTTCAAACGGGCGTGACCGACCGGCAACCCGTAGGAGACGACGGGACAGCCGCGCGCCATCGCCTCGAGGCAGGTGACGCCGCCGGTCGAGTGCACGAGCACGTCGGCGGCGGCGAGCAGATCGGACATGCGGTCCGTGAAGCCGAGCACGCGGACGCGCGCCTGGTCCGCGAAGCGCTCGCTCAGGCGGGCGCGCTCGCAGTCGTTTCGCCCGGCGAGGCAGATCACGGTCGCTTCGGGGATCGACAGCAGCTGCTCGACGGCCCCGCCGAGGTCGCCGACCCCCCAGCCGCCACCGGAGACCACCACGACGCGGCCGCAGCCCGACAGGCCGAGCGCCTCGCGGGCCGCGCCGCGCGCTCGCGGCTGCAGGAACTCGGCGGCGATCAGCGGCCGCACGACCTGCACGCTGCCGCGGCCCGCGATCCGCTCGACGTCCTCGACCGACGCGTCGTACATCACGAGATGGGTGTCGATGCCGCGCTGAGCCCAGAAAAACAGCCCGGTCATGTCGGTGATCGTCGCCACCGTCGGGACGTCGAGCATCCGCCGGCGGCGCAGGTGGCTGAGGACGACGGTGATCGCCGGGTATGTGGAGACCACGACGTCGGGATCGAGGCGCTGGATCTCGCGCCGCAGCGCGCCGGCACCGAGGCGGCACAGCACCTGCTTGGTCAGGAAGCGCACGGGGGCGAGATGCTCGAGCAGCCAGTAGTAGAGGGAGTAGGAGCGCGGTGAGACGCGCAGCTGCGTGCGATAGCCGTCCTGCACCGTCTGGCGCAGGCGCTCGCCCATCGCCGCCAGCCCGTCGATGATCACGACCTCGACCGGCTCGCCACAGCTCTCGAGCTGCTCCTTGAGCGCGCGCGCAGCCGCCGCGTGGCCCTCGCCGACGTCGGCGGAGAGGATCAGCACGCGACGCGGCCCGGGGGCACGCGGAATTGGTGGCTCGTGTTGGCGGCGGAGGCGCAAAACGGTGTACGGCGGCCGGTGCCGCCCACCCGCGCAAGACGTCGAACGCTGCCGGGCACCCCCAACTGTACCGGGCGATGCGGCGAAACGTAAGAAATTGATACGAAAATTCACACGGCCGCGGGGCGGGCACGCGCCCGCGGGCGCGAGCCCTCATGATTGCCCGGTGGCAACCAGCGATCTGGCGCCCGCGAAGCACGGCGCGGGGATGGAACATCCGTCGGCGGCCGGCGGAGCGATCGAGCTGGGCAGGCCGCTTCCGTCCGGCGCGGCGTTCGAGGCGGCGCGACCGCGGCGATCCGAAGACCGAGCGGCTGGCCGGCGCGGCGCGGCGATCGCGCGCGCGCCGGCGATCGGCACGCTCGCGCTCGGCGGCCTCGTGGCCTCGATGGCGCTGCTCGCGCTCAGCACGGCCGCGTCGAGCTCCGGCGCCGTCGCGGAGGCCGGCCCCCGCTTCTTCCCCACCTGGCTCGCGGGACCGCTGCACGGCCTCGCCTTCGCCGTTCCGGTGGGCGTGCTGGAGCTGCTCGTCGTCGCGATCTGCGGCTGCTACGTCGTTGCGTTGCGCTGCGCCGCGGCGATCCCCTCGCGCCGGCTGTGGGTGGCGATCGTGCTTGCGCACCTCGCGGCCGCGCTCGCGCCGCCGCTTTTCTCCGGAGACGTGTTCGGCTACATCGGCTTCGCGCGCCTGGATGTCCTGCACGGGCTGAGCCCGTACCTCTACACGGCCGCCGCGGCGCCGCACGACGCGATCTACCACCTGCTCGGCTGGACCAACCTCACGACCCCGTACGGCCCGCTGTTCACCCTGCTGAGCGACGCGCTCGTGCCGTTCGGCATCGCCGGCGCCCTGTGGTCGTTCAAGGTCATCGCCGCGCTCACGAGCATCGCGACGGTCGCGTTGATCTGGCGCATCGCCCCGCGCCTGGGGCGATCGCCGCGCGCGGCGATCGCGTTCTACGGCCTGAACCCGGTGGTGCTGGTGTTCGCCGTGCCGGGCGCCCACAACGAGGCGCTGATCGGCATGTTCGTGGCCGCCGGGGCGCTGTGCATCCTGGCGGGGGCGGAGGTGCGCGGCGGCCTCGCGCTGGTCGCGGCGAGTGCGATCAAGGCCTCTGCCGGACTGGCGCTGCCGTTCGCGCTGCTCGGGGCGCGCGAGCGCCGGCGCGCGGCCGCGTCGATCGCGCTCAGCCTCGTGGCCGCCGCGGCGATCGCGCTGATCGCGTTCGGCCCGCACCTGCTCTCGCTCGCCGGGGCGATGGTCACCCAGCAGGACAAGGTCGCCGGCCACAGCCTGCCCGCGGAGGTCTCCCAGCTGCTCGGCCTCGGCCAGCTCGCACTCGGCGTCCGGGTCGCGTTCCTCGTCGTGTTCGCGGGCGTGCTCGCCGCGACCCTGTGGCGAACCTGGCGCGGCGCGCCGTGGCTTGACTCATACGGCTGGGCGACGCTCGCGCTGCTCGCCGCCACCAGCTGGCTGGTGCCGTGGTACGGCCTGTGGGCGCTGCTGCCGGCGTCGCTCAGCTCGAGCCGCCGGCTGCGGATCGCCACCGTCGTCGCGTGCGCGTACCTCGTCGCGATGCGCCTCGCGATCCACCACCCGCTGTCGGCGGCCTGACGGGCCGAGCTCAGCCGGTCGCGCCGGTTGCGCCCGTCGCGCCGCTCGCGCCCGTCGCGCCGGTCGCGCCGTTCGTCTTGGTTCCGGCGCAGCTGGGCGGCACGCTCGAGATGCTGCAGTTCGCCTTGATTCCCCACGACGCCAGGGTCTTCGCGACAACGTCGTAGCCCGGGCGCGGAGCGCCCGTATAAGAAATCAGTGCGGTGTCCCAGCTGTCGTGGGGGGTCTTGGCGTCCCACTCGTAGAGGTAGATGCGCTGGATGCGCGGGCTCAGCGAGCCGAGCGTGTTGAGGATGTAGGCGTCCACCTTCGCGGCGTGCGTCGCGTTCTGCGGGAATCCGGGGTGCGGGTGAGCGGGACGGCGGACGATGCCGCCGGTCTCGGCGAGCCAGATCTTGCCTTTGACCGCTCGCAGCAGCGTCCGCGTGCTGGTGCTCGCGAGGTGGTTGGCGTCCTCGTAGTTGTTGAGGCCCCAGTAGCCGGGCTGGTAGCCGAGGAACTTGACGAAGCGTGCGGCCCACTTGGTCATCGGCACCGCCTCGACCGTCGAGACGTCGAGGAACTCGGCGGCAAGGATCGTGCAGGAGGAGCAGGCGCGGCGCAGCTCGCGGTAGTAGGAGGCGACCAGCGCCTCCTTGTCGTAGGTCGCCTCGCCGTAATAGTTGGTCTCGTCCCAGGTCGCGAACTCCTTGACCCAGGGGAAGCGCTTTCGGAAGGCCTTGAACGCGCTCAGGTACTGCGCGGGCGTGGGCAGCACGCGGGTCTGGCTGAACGCCTTGCGCTTCGTCTTCCCGTGGACCTTGACCTTGCGGTAGATGACGCGGTCGGAGTGGTCGATCGTGACCAGCACGCTCAGGCCGTCCTTCTTGGCCAGATTCATCCAGGCGGTCGCGGCCTTCCGCTGATAGGGCACCGTCAACGCGTCCCACGACATGTCGTAGCGGACGGCCTTGATCCCGAGCGCGAGGAAGCGGGGATCGGTGAAGAAGTCCGCCTTGTCGTCGCCGATGCCGACGACGGGGTGACGCACGGCGCTGGAGCGCGCCGGCGCCGAGGAGGCCGCCGAGAAGAAGGCGACCGTGAGCCCGGTGGCGAGCACGCAGATCAGTAGTCGTGTGATGCGCGACATCAGTGTGTAGACCGTCCCGGAGTCGAGAAGTTGCGCCAACCGCGCCGCTGGGCGTGTTCGGAGCGTGATTCGTCGTGGCGCGTGCGAAGCCTGTGCCTGCATTCTGGCACACGCGTTCGAGGGCCCCGGCGGAGCGCTCGCCGCCGCGGCGCTACTCGCCCTGCTGCCCGCCGCGAACGCGGTTGAACTTGAAGATCTCGAGCACGTAGATCAGGTAGACGCTCGCCGCCGCCACGATCAGCCCGAGCGCGCCGACCAGGATCGACCAGCCCAGCCGAAGGTGACCGTGCCCGGCCGCGTCGTCGTAGGTGTAGGGGATGAAGCGCAGCGCCAGCGCGAGCCCGGCCAACATCAGCGTCCAGCCATAGAAGAACAGCAGCGTTCGCCGCACGCTGTAGCCGATCCGCGCCATCCGGTGGTGCAGGTGCTCCTGGTCCGCGGCGTACACCGGACGGCGGTATTTCAGCCGCTTGAGCACGACGAAGGTGGTGTCGATGAACGGCACCGCGAGGAGGATCAGCGGCAGCGCCAGGGCGACGACCGCCGAGGTCTTCAGCTCCGCCTCGACGGCGACGCACCCCATCAGCAGGCCGAGCAGGTTCGAGCCGGCGTCTCCCATGAAGCTCGAGGCGGGCGGGAAGTTGTGAAAGAGGAAGCCGAGCGCCGCGCCGGCAGTGATCGCGGCGAGCACGCCGCCCGCGTTCTGGTCGAGGTTGAACGCGATCACCGCGAACGCCGCAGCGACGATCGCGCAGACGCCGGCGGCCAAGCCGTCGACCCCGTCGGAGAAGTTGACGACATTCATCATCGCCACCAGGCCGATCGCCGTGAGCGTCGGGCCGGCCTGCGGGAACGCGAGATGCCCGAAGAACGGCAGCGTGATGTAGGGGACGTTGACGCCGCCGCGCACGGCCACGACCGCCGCCAGGATCTGGCCACCCAGCTTGACCGCGGGGTGGAAGTCGAAGCGGTCGTCGAGTGCGCCGACGAGCGTGATCACCGCGCCCGCGGCGAGGATGCCCACCCAGGGGAAGTGGGTCGGGATGACATGGTGGCCGAGCAGATGGCGAATCGCCGCCGGCTCGCGGGGCAGGCGCGTGCCGCGCAGCCAGATCTCCCCCGCCACGGCCACGGCGGCGAACACGGCGAGCCCCCCGAGCAGCGGCGTCTCGCGTTCCGAGAGCCCGCGCTCGCGCGGCTGATCGACCGCGCGGATGCGGCGGGCGAGCCGCATCGTCAGGGGCGTCAGCAGCGCGGCGATCGCGGTCGCCGCCAAGAACGCGTACAGCGCGTCGAGCTGTGAGGGAATCATCGCCGCGGCGCAAGCATCGCACGCCGGCGGCGGCCCCGGCTGGACGCGGGCGTCGTTGCGGCCGTCGTTGCGGCCGTCTACGCGGGCGCCGCGGTCACGGGCACGGCGGCGGAGGCGCCGAGGACCGCGTTGCCGGCGCCGAGCGCCCGCACCTCGATGTAGCGAGCGCTCGTGGCGGCGGTGATCAGCGTTTCGAATCCGCTGCTGGCGACCGGAGCCCCGACCGGCGCGAGCGCGGTCGCGCTCGCGCCGGCGAGCACCTGCCAGGCGAGCACGCCGGTCGCTCCGTTCCAGCTGACCGCGAGGGCCGTCGTTCCCGCGGCGCCCCCCGCCGTTGCGACGACGCTCGGCGGCGTGGCCGGGCGAGCGCTCCAGGGGAAACGGAAATCGCGATAGGACTCGACCAGCGGCGGCAGGCTCAGCTGGAAGTCGAGCGCGCCGGACGGCGCGAACTCGGACGCCAGACCGATCTGGCCCCAGCCCACGAACTCGTCGCGGTTGGCGAGCTGCTGGATGTCGCCCTGGCTGGGCGAGAGGACGTTCTCCGACGGATCGACGTACTCGTGCGCCAGCGTGGCCGTGTGGGTGCTGAAATCAAGCGCCACGTCGATCCCACGCGAGCGCCCCTCGATCTTCGGCGTGGCCTCGTTGTCGAAGATCTCGACCGAGCCGAACGAGGTCAGCGTCGCGTCGTGCTGCCAGGCGAAGCGCACGTCCGGCCCCAGGGCGAATGTGCTGTGGCGCCCGCCGAGCGTCCAGAGCACCTCGCCGTAGGTGTGCCCGATCTCGTAGACGGCCCAGGTGTTGCGGGAGCTGATCAGGATGTTGTGATCAGGCTCGACGTCGATCGAGTTGATGTGGAACCAGTCCCAGATCGAGCTGGAGCTGCGGGAGATGCCGCTGTAGGAGTTGCTCAGCGGCACGTGCCCGATCGCGTGCCACTCGAACATCACGAGCCCGGTGCGGACGTCGATCTCCTGCACGACGCAGTCCTCGATCACACCCTTGGAGGAGCCGCCGTAGGCGCTGAGGTTCTCATAGACCGGCTCGAACACGGTGATCCAGGCGACTCCCCCGGGCTCCAGCTCGAAGTCGTGCAGGTCCATCGAGAGGCCGTTTCCCGCCCGTACCTGCGCGATCTGCCGGTAGGCGGTGTTGTCGATCACGCCAACGCCGTCGATGCCGTGACCCAGCGCGATCCAGCCCTGCCAGTAGGTCAGCACGGTCTGGCCGAGATACTGCTGCACGCGCACGTCCTCGGACTGCTCCCCCACCGGCGCCGGGTCGAAGTAGACCAGCTGCCCCTCCGGGTTGACGATCATCACCCCCGGCTGCTGGGAGCCCTCGGCGGGTGAGAGGAAGACGTCGCCGAGCGCGGGATCGGGCGCCGGTCCGGTGACGCTGACCGCCGGCGGGTGCAGCGTCGGCTGGGAGGTGAAGCTCTGCACTCGGGTTGGCCCCGTCGCGCCGGTGGCGCCGGTGGCGCCCGTCGTGCCGGTGGTTCCGGTGGTCCCGGTCGTGCCAGCCTTGCCGGTCGTGCCAGCCTTGCCGGTGGGCCCGGTGGGTCGCGGAACGCTGTACAGCACCCCGATCGTGAAGCTCGTGCCGATCGTGCGGTGCGCGCCGGACACGGTCTCCACGGCGCTCACCGTGACCTGCTCGCCGGGATCGAAAGCGCGGTAGAGCACGTAGCTCGCACCGGTCCCCGTCGAGTAGGCCTCGAGCTTGCCGCTGTGCGTGCCGCTCAGCGAGCCGTGAACGACGATCTCGGTGACATCGGCGGCCGCGACGCCGAGGAAGCTGATCTGCGTGGTCGGCGAGGCGTCCTGCGTGCCCGGCAGCGGGGAGATCGTGACAACCGGGGGAAGAGCCGCGGACGCTCGCGCCGCCGCCGGGGCGAGCCACGCCGCAACTGCGAGCGCCAGCAGGACGGTCGGCAGGAGGAGACGGTGTCGAGAGGCGGCTGTAGACATCGTCATAGGTCTAGACCAAGACCCCAAGAGAAGCGCAAGAGTTGCGCGACCGCGGCTACCCCACCGGCTGGGTCGCCAACTCGGCGTAGAGAGGGTAGCGCTCCACGATCGCGCCGACGCGGTCGAGCAGCTCGTCGCGGCGCGCCTCGAACTGCGGCCCGAGCGCCACGCCGATGATCTCGCCGATCTCGAGGAAGTCCTCGCGGCCCAGGCCGCGCGTGGTCAGCGCCGGCGAGCCGATCCGCAGCCCGGAGGTCACGCGCGGCGGACGCGGGTCGAACGGCACCGCGTTGCGGTTGACGGTGATGCGGATGTCGTGCAGGCGGTCCTCGGCGTCCTGGCCGCTGCACTCGCTCTCCCGCAGGTCGACCAGCACGAGGTGGACGTCGGTGCCGCCGGTAAGCACGTTGACGCCGTTGCCGGCGCGCAGCAGCGACTCGCCGAGCGCCTTCGCGCCCTCGATCGTGCGTCGCTGGCGCTCGCGGAAACCCTCGCTCGCGGCGATCCTGAAGGTGACCGCCTTGGCCGCGATCACGTGCTCCAGGGGGCCGCCCTGCTGGCCCGGGAACACGGCGGAGTCGATCTCCTTGGCGTAGCGCTCCCGGCAGAGGATCGCGCCGCCGCGCGGCCCGCACAGCGTCTTGTGGGTGGTCGTGGTCACGACGTCGGCGCCGGCCTCGACCGGGCTCGGATGCAGGCCGGCGGCGACCAGCCCCGCGAAGTGCGCCATGTCGACCATCAGCAGCGCTCCCACCTCGTCGGCGATCTCGCGGAAGCGCACGAAGTCGAGCCGGCGCGGGTAGGCGGACCAGCCGGCGAGCAGGAGCTTCGGGCGATGCTCGCGCGCGATGCGCGCCACCTCGTCCATGTCGATCAGGCTCGACTCGCGGTCGACCTCGTAGGCGACGATGTTGTACAGGCGACCCGACACGTTCTTCTTCATCCCGTGCGTGAGGTGCCCGCCGTGCGCCAGGGAGAGACCCATGATCGTGTCGCCGGGCTCCAGCAGCGCGTGGTAGACGGCGGTGTTGGCCTGCGCCCCGGAGTGCGGCTGTACGTTGGCGTGCTCCGCCCCGAACAGCTCCTTCGCACGGTCGATCGCGAGCTGCTCGACGACGTCGATGTACTCGCAGCCACCGTAGTAGCGCTTCCCGGGATAGCCCTCGGCGTACTTGTTCGTCAGCACGCTGCCCTGGCATTCGAGCACCGCCCGCGGGACGAAGTTCTCCGACGCGATCAGCTCCAGGGTGTCCTGCTGGCGCTCGAGCTCGTGCGTCAGCGCCTCAGCGATCGCCGGGTCGACCTCGGCGAGCGGACGCATGAAGAAGTCGGCCGGAAGATCGTCGCTCATGGGCTCACGAGCCTACCAGCGCGCGCTCGAGCGCCGCCCGGGTGAAGGCTCCCTGACGCACGATACGCCAGCGACCGGCGGTCTCGAAGGAGCCGAGATCGACGACGGTCGAGGGCGTCCCCGGAAGCACGCCGCGATCGATCGACAGATCGGCGCCGGCGCGGATCTCCGGCGCGAGCTGGTCGAGCGAGCGGACGTCCGGACCGCCGGCCAGGTTCGCGCTGGTCAGCAGCACCGGACGGCCCGCGTCGAGGCCGACATCGATCACGCGCACCCCGAGCAGCTCCCCGCCGGCCAGGGGAAAGCGGCCCGCGGGATTCGGCAACAGCAGCGTCAGCGGACCAGGCAGCAGCGAGCGCACAGCCGCGCGCGTTCGCTCGCCGAGCTCCGGCAGGGCCGTGAGCGCCGCCGCCAGCGAGAAGAACGCCACCGCCGCGGGCTTCTCGGCGGCGCGGCCCTTCAGCGCCAGCAGGCGCGCCACAGCCTCGGCGTTCTCCGCGTCGACGCAGACGCCGTAGACGGTGTCGGTCGGCAGCACGGCGACCCCGCCGGCGGCGATAACGGCGGCGAGCGAGGCCTTAGCCGGCGCCCCGGCGCTCACCGTCGCGCCCGCACGGCGCGGTCGGTCTGCGCGAGGTCGCGGTGGTGGCTGACCTCCGTGTACCCGGCGTGTGCGCAGAGGTCCGCGACCGCCCGCTGCTGGCCCGCCCCGTGCTCGAGGATCAGCGTCGAGGCCCGCGTGCGCGAGGCCTGCTCGATCAGGCGGCCGATCACATCGAGGCCGCTCGCTCCGCCGTCGAGCGCGCGACGGGGCTCGTGGCGGGAGATCTCGGGTTCGAGCGTCTCGATCGCCGCACGCTCGACGTAGGGCGGATTGGCGACGATCGCGTCGTGGGCGTCATCAAGCCCGACGAGCAGGTCCGCGAGCAGCCACGAGACGTCCAGCCCCAACCTCACCGCGTTGGCGGCGGCCAGCGCGAGCGCGTCCGGATCGTTGTCGGAGCCGCTCACGCGCAGGTCGGCTCGCTCGTCCTTGAGCGCGAGCGCGACCGCCCCGCTGCCGCAGCAGCAGTCCAGTACCGCCGCACCAGGCGGCAGCTCGAGCGCCAGCTCGACCAGCAGCTCGGTCTCGGGCCGGGGAACCAGCACCCGGGAGTCGACGGTCAGCCGCAGCCGGCGGAAGTCGCGGTGGCCGACGATGTAGGCCACCGGCTCGCGGTCAACCGAGCGGCGGCGCACGTGCGACTGGAAGGTGCGCACGGCGGCGCCGCCGACCGGCGCGTCGGGGTCGCTGTAGAGCCGCTCGCGCGTGGTCGCCAGCGCGTCGGCGAGCAGCAGCTCCGCATCCAGACGCGGGCTGGGGCAGCCTGCGGCGCCGATCGCCGTGACGGCGCCGTCCAGCGCGTCGCGCACGCTGACGGCGCCCAGCGTGGTCATTCGCCGGCCTGCTCGGCGAGCCGGCGGCGCCTCTCCTCGCCCTGCAGGGCGGCGGTCAGCTCGTCGAGCTCGCCCGCCAGGACCGCGTCGAGGTTGTAGACGGTGAGGTTGATGCGGTGGTCGGTGACGCGTCGCTGGGCGTAGTTGTAGGTGCGGATCTTCTCGGCGCGCTCGCCGGTGCCGACCTGGGAGCGCCGATCGGCGGCGACCGCCGCCTGCTGCTCGGCAAGCGCGCGCTCATACAGGCGCGCTCGCAGCACGCGCAGCGCCTTCTCCCTGTTCTGCAGCTGGGACTTCTCGTCCTGCATCGCGACCACGATTCCGGACGGGCGGTGCGTGACGCGCACGGCCGAGTCGGTCGTGTTGACCGACTGGCCGCCGGGCCCGCTCGAGCGGTAGACGTCGATCTGCAGATCGGCCGGGTCGACGGTCACGTCGACCTCCTCCGCCTCCGGCAGCACCGCGACGGTGGCGGTCGAGGTGTGGATCCGGCCCTGCGACTCGGTCGCCGGCACGCGCTGCACGCGATGGGTGCCGCCCTCGAACTTGAAGACCGAGTAGGCGCCGTCGCCCTTGATCGCGAAGGTGTACTTGCCCTCCCCCAGCTCGAGCTGCTCGACGGTGAAGCCGAGGCGCTCGGCGTAGCGCGTCAGCATGCGGTAGACGTCGCCGGCCCACAGCCCGGCCTCGTCACCGCCGGCGCCTCCCTGGATCTCGACCAGCACGTGCTTGTCGTCGTTGGGGTCGCGCGAGACCATCGCCAGGCGGATCTGCTCCTCGAGCTCGGCGATCCGCTCGCGTGAGCCGTTCAGCAGCGTGCGCAGCTCCTCGTCCTCGCCGCCGTCGTCGAGCAGCTCCTGGGCACCGGCGGCGTCGTCGCACGCGTGGCGCCACTCGGCGGCGAGACGGGCGGCCGGTTCGAGCTGGCTGTAGGCGCGGCCCACCTCGGCGTTGCGCTGGCGGTCGCCGATCACGGCCGGATCGACCATCTGGCGGCCCAGCTCGCCGAAGCGCTCCTCGATCTGCGAGACCAGCGCTTCGATCACGCGACCACCTCCAGGCCGACCAGGTCGGCGGCGCTTCGCTCGTCGGCGGCCTCGACGTCCAGCACCGCGCGCAGGGCGGCGATCGCAACGGCCAGCTGCGAGTGGTCGGGTTCGCGCGTCGTCAGCCGCTGCAGGGCGAGCCCCGGCGCCATCACGGCGCGGACCCACGCCTGGTCACGGTGGCGGGCGGCAAGCTTGATGATCTCGAAGGAGATGCCGGCGATCAGCGGCACGCCGAGGATCCGCGTCGCCACGAGCCAGTACCACGCCGGCAGGCCGATCGGCGCGAAGACGAAGATCGCCACGATCATCACGACGAGCAGGAAGCTCGTGCCGCAGCGCGGATGCAGGCGCGAGAAGCGCGAGGCGTTCTCGGGGGTCAGCTCCTGGCCGGCCTCGTGACAGGCGATCGTCTTGTGCTCGGCCCCGTGGTATTCGAACACGCGCCGCAGGTCGCGCATGCGCGAGAGCGCCAGCAGGTACCCGAGGAAGATCGCCGTCCGCACGACGCCCTCGATCAGCCAGAACAGCGTCGCTGAGTGCAGCTGGGACTTGATCAGGCTGACGAGGCCGACGGGGACGACGAAGAAGAGCCCGATCGCGAAGGCGAACGAGAGGATCAGCGCGCCGGTCCAGGCCAGGCCGGAGAGCGCCTCGCCGCCCCCGGCCGGTTGGGCTTCGTCCTGCGCCGGCGCGCCGTCCTGGGGCGGCGCGTCGGGGGCGCCGCCGATCTGGGCGTTGGCGGAGATGTTGAGGGCGCGCAGCCCGATCGCGAGCGAGCCGCCCAGAGCCACGACACCCCGTAGCAGCGGCAGCCGCAGCACGCGATGGCGGCGCAGCGCGGAGGAGAACGGGAACGCCTGCACGGCGATGTCGCCGGCCGGGATCTCACGCTCGCGGCGGGCGAGCTGCTCCGCGGTCGGCGCGCGAACGGCCACCGACCACGTGCGGATCCCGCGCATCATCACGCCTTCGAGCACGGCCTGACCGCCGATCGGCGCATCGCGCCCCCGCGCAGCCACGCGTGCGCCCTACTTGGTCGCGGCGGCGCGCTGGCGGCTGCGAGCCACGCGGCGCTGGAAGCGCTCGACGCGCCCGCCGGTGTCGATCAGCTTCTGGCGACCCGTGTAGAACGGGTGGCAGTTCGAGCAGATCTCGACGCGCAGCTCCGACTTGGTGGAGCGGGTCTCGAACTCGTTGCCGCACGTGCAGCGCACGACCGCGGTCACGTACTCAGGATGGATCTCGGCCTTCATCGGAGACGTAGTGTAGCGAGAGCGCAGCGGCGGCTGATCGGTACGGCCGCCCGCGCGGGCTCTCAGCGGCTGCAGGGGAACGTCTTCGTGCGCTCCGGGTTGGCCGGCTCGGTGACCGCCGAGGTCGGGTCCGCCACCGCCGTCAGCGTCGAGCCGGCGCTGCAGGGCGGGCCGCTGAACTGCACGACCTGCGTGCCGCCGGCGGCGAGGCCCGTCACCGAGGCGTTGGGCAGCGCCGTGCCGTTGACCGTCAGCGCGACCTGGAAGGCTCCGGCCGCTCCGGCTCCGGCGTTGACGACCTCGACGTCGTAGCTCACCGTGCCGGGCTGGGCGCCGGGGGTGCGGCGCAGCGTGCCGATAGCGAGGTTCGCGGCGGGCTGCACGCAGACCGGCGTGTAGAGCTCCGCGCGGCGCAAGACGCGGCGGTGGCGGTCGATCCAGCGGGCGCGCACGAGCACGCGGAACGCGGCCGGGGCCGGCAGCGAGAGCACCTCGTGGCTGTAGGTGTAGATCCCGACGCCAGGCTGCGAGGCGACCCAGACGCCGAACCCGGGCGCGGCGACGGTGGAGAACGAGTCCGCGCGCGCGCTTCGCTCCTGCAGCTCGAAGTTGACCGCCATCGTCCGGGTGCCCAGCACCGAGGTCATCTGCGAGGCGAAGATCGCGTAGCGGTTCGCGGCCACCGGGTCGGCGTGGCAGCTCGTCAACGTCGCGGAGAGGACGGAGGGCGGGCTGGTGGAGCCGGTCGCGCCGGTCGAACCGGTCGCCGAGGCGGCCAACGTGACCGGCGTCCCCTGCGCGCCGAGCGCGCCCGGGGCGACCATCGCCAGAGCCGCGACGACGACGGCTACGAGCGGAAGCAGAACGCGGCGAATTGCGGTCATCACACCCACCTCAACACGGTATCGGCGCCGATGTTGCGCAGCCGCGCACGGACACGTGCATCACATCCGCTGGTAGAGCGGGCCGTCTCCACCCTCCGGCGGGGTGAGGCGGCCGCCCTTGGCGGTGATCGCTCCGCATTGGACGCAGTTGGTGTAGTTGACGATCACGTCGACGTTGCCCTGCTCGGGCGCGTCCGGAGGAATCTCGTAGACGCCGGCGGGGCACATCCAGCGCCAGGTTTCGGCGAGCTGGCGCGGGACGTTGGTCTGGACGCGAATGTGGTTGGGGGCGTCGTCGCGGGTGTGGTTGCCGCTGATGTAGACCGACGAGAGCTTGTCGAAGGTGCGCTGGTTGTCCGCCTTGGGGTAGCGGCGGCTGGTGTTGCCGGTGAACATCGCCTGGTGGTCGTTGCGCTGCCAGGCGAGGCGCCCGGCGGGCAGGCGGCCCCCGGTCGCGATCGCCAGGTTCACCAGCGGGGCGCCGGCGAGGAAGCCCCTCTGGAACGGCTGGCGGGCGTTTCGCACGCGGTACAGCTCGCGGGCGCCGTCGGACTGCTCGAACGCCTGCTCGTAGGAGGAGAGATCGTCTCCGCCGCCGCGCGCGAGGGCCGAGTAGATCGCCTCCGCGGCCAGGCGGCCGGAGTTGATCGCGTGGTGGACGCCCTTGAGCGCGACCGTGTCGACCATGCCGGCGGCGTCGCCGACGATCACGGCGCCCGGCATCGAGAGCTTCGGCATCGAGAACCAGCCGCCGCCGGGCAGCGCCTTCGCCCCCCAGCCGACGCGCTCGCCGCCGTCGAGGATGCCGCGCACGAGCGGGTGCTGCTTGAACAGCTGCAGCAGGTCGTGTGCGCTCGTGGTCGCGTCGGCGTAGTCGAGGTCGATCACGAAGCCGATGCTGACGAGATCCTCGCCGGTGCGCTCGTCGCGCATCGGGTAGATCCAGCTGCCGCCGACCTGGTGGTGGCGGGGACGCAGCGAGAGCGGCCACGGGCCGATCGTGTGGATCACGCGGTCGAGCGGGCGCGGGACCTTCCAGACCTCCTTGACACCCAGCTCCCAGACCTGCGGCTCGCGGTCGCCGGCGAGGTCGAACTCGCGGATCGCGGCACCGGTCAGGTGCCCCCAGCAACCGTCGGCGAGCACGGTCGCCTGCGCGGCGATGTCGGCGCCCGGCTCGAAGGTGCTGCCCGGCTGACCGTCGCGGCCGCGGCCCTTGTCGCCGGAGCGCACACCCGCCACGCGGCCGTCGATCACGATCAGCCGGTCGGCCGCGGTCTCGGTCAGGACGTAGGCCCCGGCGTCCTCGGCGCGGCGCTGCTGGAAGCGCGCGAGCGCGGCGACGGACACGACCTCGGCGCCGTGGTTGCGAAACGGCGGCGGCGTCGGGATGCGCACGCGGGTGCGCCGGTTGGGCAGCAGGTACACCGCCTCCTTGCTGACCTCGCCGAACGCGAAGCCCTCGCGGCGCCACTGCTCGCGCGTGAGGTCACCGAACAGCTCGAGCAGCGGGCCCGGGCGCATGACCGCGCCCGACAGGCTGTGCCCGCCGCACGCCTTGGCCTTCTCGATCACCGCGACCGGAACCTCGCCAAGCCGCTCGGCGGTCCGGGGGTCATCGGCGAGCAGCCCCAGCAGCCGGTTCGCGCACGCCAGGCCGGCGGTGCCGCCGCCGACGATCGCCACGCCGACCTCGATGCGGTCCTGTTCGCCGTCCAGCTCGCGGCGGATGAACTCCCCGCGCGAGTCGACCGCCGGCGGATGATCGGCCGGGACGACGCCGGCCCGCGCGGCCACCTCAGCCCCCCTTGCGCGCACGCAGCGCCGCGGTCAGCTTCGGCATGATCTTGTTGAGATCGCCGACGATGCCGAGGTCCGCGAACTCGAAGATCGGCGCGTTGGCGTCCTTGTTGATCGCGACGATGTTCTCCGAGCCGGCCATGCCGACCTTGTGCTGGATCGCGCCGGAGATCCCGGCCGCGAAGTAGAGCTTCGGCGCGACGGTCTTGCCGGTCTGGCCGATCTGGCCCGAATAGGGGTACCAGCCGGCGTCGACGACGGCCCGCGTCGCCGCCACCGCGCTGGCGGGCCCGAACGCCTGCGCCAGCTCGGTGCACAGCTCGAAGTTCTCCGCGCGCCCGAGCCCGCGCCCGCCCGCGACGAGGATGTCGGCGCCCTCGATGTCGACCTCCTGGCCGCGCTGTTCGCCGCGGCGCAGCATCCGCGCCCGCGTCGAGAACTCAGAGAACGCGACCTCCACATCCACGACCTGGGCGTCGGTTTCGCCCGCCGGCGCGATCTCGAACGCGTTCAGGCGCCCGATCACGATCCCGACGTCGCCGGCGTAGGTGATCTCCGAGATCGCCGAATCGCCGAGGATCGGCCGCTCCGCCACCAGGCGTCCGTCCTCCACCCGCACCGCGGTGACCTCCATCGCCACACCGCCGCCGAGGCGTGCCGCCAGGCCGGCGCCGATCTCGAATCCCAACAGCCCTCCGCCGAACAGGGCGTAGGCGAAGCCATGCTCCGCGAACAGCTGCGCCATCGCGTCGACCACCGGCTGCGCCAGGCCCTCCGGCCCCGCGACACGGTAGACCCGGCTCGCGCCGTAGCGACCCAGCTGCGCGCACAGCTCCTCGCTCGCCGAGTCGCCGAGCACCACCGCGTGCGCCTCACCGCCGAGCAGCGCCGCGACCCTCGCGCCCTCGCTGACCGCGCCCAGCGAGTTGCGGTTGAACGCGCCCTCGTAATGCAGCGCGTAGACAAGGATGTCGGCCATCAGATCAGCTTCCTCTCGTCCAGCCAGGCGACGATCGTCGCGACCGTCGCGTCGCTGTCCTCGTCCTCGATTATCAGTCCCGGCGGCTTGCGCGGCGGCTCCTTCGAGCCGCTCCAGCGCGCCGCCGATCCCGCCGCCCCCACGCGCTCCGCGTCGATCCCCAGATCGCTGAGCCCGAGCGTGAGCAGCGGCTTCTTCTTCGCCCCCATGATCGCCTTCAAGGACGGGTAGCGCGGCTCGTTGATCGCATCGCCAACGGACACCACCGCCGGAAGATCGACCTCGACGGTGTCGTAGCCGTATTCCGCCTGACGCTCGCAACGCAACGACGCGCCGCCGGCCTGCACCTCGAGCTCGATCACCTGCGTCAGCGACGGCATCGCCAGGTGGTCCGCGACGATCGCGCCCACCGTGTAGCACTCCCCGTCGTCTGACTGCTGCCCCAGCAGCACCAGATCCGGCTCCTCCCGCCGCAGCGCCGCGGCCAGGGCGAACCCCGTCGCCGCGACGTCCGAGCCCGCCAGGCCATCGTCGCACAGCAGCACCGAACGGTCGACGCCCAACGACACGGCCTTGTGCAGAGCCCGAACCGCGTCCGCGGGCCCCATCGACACCGCCACGATCTCCGACACCTCGACCACGCCACCCTCGCGAATCGCCAACGCCGCCTCGATCGCGTGCGTGTCATACGGGTTCAACGTCCGCTCCCCGCTGCGATCCAGCCGCCCCGTCGAGGGGTCGATCCGCTTGCGCACCGCCGCGTCCGGCACCTCTTTGACCAAGACGCAGATCTTCATCGGAGCACTCCTTCGGGACGGTCGGACAGGGGGGCTGCGGCCGCTTCGCTCACGCGGCGTGCGCCACGGCGGCGCGAATGAAATCGATCGCGGCGGCGGTGGAGGCGCCGGGCGTGAACACCTCGGCCACGCCGATGGCCTTCAGCTCGGGTATGTCTTCGGCTGGAATCGTCCCACCAACGGTCACCAGCACGTCGCCCGCCCCGTGCTCGCGCAGCAACTCGATGATCCGCGGCACGAGGGTCATGTGGGCGCCGGAGAGGATCGAGAGGCCGACCGCGTCGGCGTCCTCCTGGATCACCGTCTCGACGATCTGCTCGGGCGTCTGGTGCAGCCCGGTATAGATCACCTCCATGCCCGCGTCGCGCAGCGCGCGAGCGATGATCTTGGCGCCGCGGTCGTGTCCGTCGAGGCCGGGCTTGGCGACGACCACGCGGATCTTCTTCTGGCTTGTGGAGGCGGGCATGCGGGGAGAGACGCCCCGGATCGTATAGCCGCCGCGCATCGGCTGCCGCACGTCGCCGCGCGCCTACACGCGCACGATGACGGCGTCGCCCTGGGCGCCGCCGGAGCAGATCGCCGCGCAGCCGAGCCCGCCGCCGCGGCGGCGCAGCTCGTGCACGAGCGAGGCGAGGATGCGGGCGCCGGAGGCGCCGATCGGGTGGCCGAGCGCGATCGCGCCGCCGTTGACGTTGACGCGCTCCTCCTCGATCCCGAGCATCCGCAGCGAGCCGAGCGTGACGGACGCGAAAGCCTCGTTGATCTCCCACACCTCGATCTCCGACGCCCGCAGGCCGGCCTTCTCGAGCGCCCTGCGCGCGGCCAGCGCGGGCGTGCGCGCGAGGTAGGGGAACTCGTCGGCGGCCTGCGCGGTGGCGACGATCGTCGCCAGCGGCTCGTTGCCGTGCGCCGTGGCCCAGTCCTCGCTGGCGACCACGATCGCGGCGGCGCCGTCGTTCACGCCGGGCGAGTTGCCGGCCGTGTGGCTGCCGTCGGCGACGAAGATCGGCGGCAGCTTCGCGAGCGCCTCGAGCGTCGTGTCGCGCCGCGGCGCCTCGTCGCGCTCGACGGTGGCCTCGCCGGTTCGCGAGCCGACGCCGACGGCGACGATCTCCTCGGCGAGCCGCCCGTCGTCGGTCGCTGCAACCGCCCGCTGATGCGAGCGCAGCGCCCAACGGTCCATGTCGGCGCGGGTGATCTCGAGTTCGGCTGCGACCTCGGTCGCCTCGGCCGCCATGTGCTTGCCGCTCCAGGGGCTCACGAGGCCGTCGCGCAGCATCGCGTCGTGGGCGGTCGTATCGCCCATGCGCAGACCGAAGCGCGCCCCCTCGAGCAGGTAGGGCGCCCGCGACATCGACTCCATCCCCCCGCCGACTCCCACCTCGAGGTCGCCGGCGCGGATCGCGGTGTCCAGCAGCGAGACCGCGCGCATACCCGAGGCGCAGGCCTTGTTCAGCGTCTCGGAGCTGACGGTGACGGGAATCCCGGCCTCGTGCTGGGCCTGGCGCGAGGGCACCTGCCCCTGCCCGGCGGCCAGCACCGTGCCCATGACGACGTGCTCGACGGCCTCGGCGGAGACGTCCGAGCGCTCCAGCGCGCCGGCGATCGCAATCGCGCCGAGCCTCGTCGCGGGCAGCGACGCGAGCGCGCCGCCGAGCTTGCCGATCGGCGTGCGGGCGCTGCCAAGGATCACGGTCGTGGGCATCTGCGGGTTCTCGCGCCGAGCGATCGGCGGGCTCGACGCAGTCTAGTGAGCCTCGCCGGGCGCTCCGGCGCGCTGTGTATGCTCGCGTCCGCGTATGCGGGTCCACGCCACAACCGACTCGCCGGCGAAGACCGCCGCCGACACGCTCGTCGTCGGAGTGTTCGACGGCGAGGACGCCGAGCCGGCCGCGCTGCAGGCGCTGCTGCGGTCAGGCGAGGCCAAGCGCGCCGCGGGCGCGCTCGCGATCGCCCACGACGGCGGCCGGCGCTGGCTGCTCGCCGGCCTCGGCAAGCGCGCCGAGTTCGACGCCGAGGCGGCGCGCCAGAGCGCGGCCAGGGTCGCCAAGCGGGCCGCCGAGATCAGCGCGAAGACGCTGTGCTGGGAGCTGCCGGGCGGCTTCGACGGCGAAGACGCCGCCGCCATCGCCGGCGCCCTGGTCGAGGGCACGATCCTCGCCGCCTACCGCTTCGACCGCTACAAGGGGCCGCCCCGGACCGAGATCGAGCGCCCCGCCCCGCCGGAGGAGCTGATCGTCAGCGCGGCGGCCGAGCTCGGCGCGGCCGTGGAGCGCGCGCGGGTGCTCGCGGAGGCGGCCAATGCCGCGCGCGTCCTGCAGGACACCCCGGCGAACGACATGACGCCGACCGACGTCGCGGAGCGCGCTCGCGCGCTCGGCGCGGAGCTGGAGCGGCTCAGCGTCGCCGTCGAGGGGCGCGCCGGCATCGAGGCTCGCGGCATGGGCGCGTTCGCCGCGGTCGCCCAGGGCTCCTACGAGGAGCCGGCGCTGATCACGCTGCGCTACGAGGGCCCGAACGCGAGCGGCCCCACGCTCGGCTTCGTCGGCAAGGCCGTCACCTTCGACTCCGGCGGCATCTCGCTCAAGCCCGGCGATCACATGGAGGAGATGAAATACGACATGTCGGGCGGCGCCGCCGTGATCGAGGCGATCGGAGCGATCGCCCGCCTCGAGCTCCCGGTTCGCGTCATCGGTGTCGTAGGCGCAACCGAGAACATGCCGAGCGGGCGCTCGGTGCGCCCGGGCGACATCGTCCGCACGCTCGCCGGCGTCAGCGTGGAGGTCAACAACACCGACGCCGAGGGGCGCCTCGTGCTCGCCGACTGCATCGCGCACGCGATCGCCGAGGGCGCAGAGCGCCTGGTGGACCTCGCGACGCTGACCGGCGCCTGCCTGGTTGCGCTCGGGCACAGCCACGCCGGTCTGCTCAGCAACGACGAGGAGTGGTGCGCGCAGGTGGCGTCCGCGGCGCAACGCACCGGCGAGCTCGCCTGGCGCCTCCCGCTCCATCGCGAGTACGCGCGGATCGTCGAGGGCACGTTCGCCGACCTCAACAACGCCCCCCCGGGACGTCTCGCCGGCGCCATCACCGCCGCGGAGTTCCTGCACCGCTTCGCCGGCGAGACGCCGTGGGCGCACCTCGACGTCGCCGGGACGGCCTGGGATCTCGGCCGCCCCTACGCGGACAAGGGCGGCTCGGGCTACGGCGTGCGACTGCTCGTCGAGCTCGCGAGCGCCAGCGCGAGCGGCGCGTAAGCGGCTCGGTCGCCCCGAGCCGCCCGCACACCGAGACCCCCGCCCTGCGAGGCGTCCGCTACCAGCGGCCGTACCAGCGCCGCCGCCCCGAGGAGAGGCCGGCCTCGGCCCCGCCGACGAGGAAACCGATCGCCCACAGGGCGAGCGCCACCAGCAGCACGATCCACAGCGCGTGTGCGGCGAAGCCCAGTCCGCCGAACACCGCGAGGATCAGCAACAGCACAAGCAACGCAACCATCTTCCTTGCCTCCTCCGCGCGCCGTGTTCGCATTCCCCTCGCACGCGCCCGGCACGCTGCACGCGGCGAGGGATCGGTCCACCCCTGCACCTACCCGCCAGGTTCGCCCTCAAACGAGGGCGCCCGGACCGCAGCCGCCTGGCACCATGTCTAGGCCAGGCGCCCGCGAGGCACGGGCTGCGGCCCGGGCACGCGCACCGCTCGCTGCAACCGCGAGACGGCCGACGCCGCCGCGCCGTGAACGTCAGGAGCGCCGAGCCGCGCGTAGTACTCGCCCAGCTCGGCGCGGTAGGCGCCGTCCTGGTAGCGGTCGCCCTCGAACGGCGGCGCGCCCGCGATCTGCTCGCGCGAGCAGGCGAGCACGACGGCCAGCGCGTCATGGTCGACGCGCTCGATCACGCCCGCCGGCAGCATCACCATCCGCCCGCCGTTCCAGGGGCCGCCGGCGGCGATCACATAGCTCGCGCCGAGTCCCTCCCCCGCCGCAATGACGTGTCCCACCGCGCCGTCCGTGGCCTCCACGGCGTAGCCGAACGGTCCGCCGGACGCGCGGGCGAGGCCCGGGCGGAACGCCCACAGGCTGCCGGGCTCGCGCCTAGCGGAGGTCGTCACCGCGCTCCTCCACGATCAGGACGATGCTCGTGCCGGTGCCCATCTCGAACCTCCTCGCTCAAAATCGCACGGTGCCTTCTGACCCGGACTACCCACGACCGCGGCCTCTCAATCGCCCGGTTCGGACGCGGGCGTATCGGGCTGCGGCTCGACCGCCGGCCCCGCCGGGGCCGGCAACTCCTCGCCGGGCGTCGGGTCGATCGGCGTCGCGGGCTCATCCGGCACGACCGGGCCGCCGGGAGCCTCCGGGTTGGGCACGACCGGGTCGGGCGACGGCGCCGCCGGCGGGTCGGGCGACGGCGCCGCCGGCGTGTCGGGCGTGACCGGCTGAGGCACCTCGGCGGACAGCCGGCTGACGGCGCGGTCGAGCAGGCGCAGGTCGCTGGATCCCCGCATCGCGGTCACCTCCGTTCCAGGGGACGAATCGATGGATTGGTGCTACCCGCGGCCGGGGAACCCCATGCCACGAATGCCATCATCAGCGCCTGCGTGAGTCCTCAGCGACGACGAAGCCGCCAAGCGGCGGCACAGCCCACAGCGGACGACGCCGGCGTCGATGCGCTCTTCAGGCAGCTGCGCGAAAGCGGCAGCACGCAGGCGCGCGCGGCGCTGATCGAGCGCCATCTGGAGCTGGCGCGCCGCCTGGCCGCGCGCTACCGCCACTCGCCGCAGCCGCGTGAGGACCTCGAGCAGGTCGCGAGCCTGGCGCTGATCAAGGCGGTCGACGCGTTCGACCCGCGCCGCGGTACGCCGTTCCCGGCCTTCGCCGTGCCGACGATCCTGGGCGAGCTGAAGCGGCACATGCGCGACGCGACCTGGGACGTCCACGTCCCCCGCGCGCTGAAGGAGCGAGTCCTGGCGATCGAGGCGGCCGAGCGCAGGCTCGCGGCGCGGATCGGCGGTGCGCCGACGGCGGCGCAGCTCGCGGCGGAGGCCGGCGTGAGCGTCGAGCAGGTGCTCGAGGCGCTGAACGCGCGGTTCGCCCACGACGCCGTCCCGCTCGAGCCGGCCGAGCCCGCCCCGGGCGAGCCGGCGCCGGCCGCGGAGCGCGCGCTCGCGACCACCGGCGACTTCCCCGAGGCGGTCGCCGAGCGCCTGGCCCTGTCAGGCGCGCTCGACGGGCTGCACCCGCGCGAGCGCACGATCCTGCGGCTGCGCTTCGTCGAGGGCCTCACGCAGACCGAGATCGCCGCGCGCGTCGGCCTCTCGCAGATGTATGTCTCGCGGCTGCTGCGCTCGACGCTCGAGCGGCTGCGCAAGGAGATCCAGTGAGTTTTTCGGCCAGTGAGTCTTTCGGGTCGGCGCATGCGCCGACCCGCGGGACGGTGCATGCACCGTCCCGACGGCTGGGTGCATGCACCCAGCCGCACAGCGACTGAGGTCAGGAGCCCGCCGCGTCGCGCAGGAGCAGGCACATCACCTCGCCGCGCTCACCGGCGCTGACGTCGACCTCGTCGCTGAGGCGCTCGATCAGCGGCCCGATATCGCCGACCGCGGAGGCCGCCAGGACGCCGGCCGCCGCGCCCGTCGCGAGCTCGCCGACGCGCAGCGCGAGCGTGCGGCCCTCGAGCAGCGCGAGCGCGACGCTCAGGTAGGTGCCGTCGAGCGCCGGACCGAGGCGGGCCGCGAGGGCGTCGGTGACGAGCTGGGCGTCGGAGAGGCGGTCGATCGAGAAGCCCGCCCGCGCCCCCAGCGCCCCCACGAGGCGGCCGAGGATGCCGGCGCTCAGCCGCGCCGGCGCGATCGCGATCCGCACGTCGCCGTCGATGCGGACCTGGTCGCGGTCGTGGATCTCGAGCGAGTCCGCCGGGTCGGGGATCGCGAACCACATCGCGACCTCGGTGCCGTCGTCGTGCGCGCGCAACTCGCTGCGCGTGCTCAGCGCCTCGATCACCTTCAACCCGATGCCCCCGCCGGTGAAGGTCTCGTCGTCGATGGGCGCCGGCATGGGCGCGGCGCCCCCGACGCCGCGGTCGCGTACCAGCGCCTCGAGCTCGAACGGCCGCACTCGCAGCTCGACCTCGAGTGGCCCCTCGGCGCCCCCGTAGGCGTGGACGACGACGTTGTTGGCCGCCTCGCTGACGGCGGCCTTGATGTCGTCGAGCGCGTCACCGAAGTCGACCGCGTCGGCGAGGCCGGCGAGCACCTCGCGCACGAGCGTCACGTCCTCAGCGCGGCTCGCGAGCTCCAGGGCGACGTTGGGCGGAGTGGGCGCGGCGGCGGTCATGGCCACCCGAATCGTCTGGTTGTAGTGCTCGCGTCGTCCAAGGTCGCCGACCGATCTGCACCGAGCACCGTAGCGGTTCAGAATGACGGCGGAGGGGACGCGGAGCTCGCGCAGATCGGCGCGCGCATCACCCCGCCGCGCCCTCGTCGTCCTCGGCGGCCCGGGCGAGGATGCGCAGACGCTCGAGCGCCCGGCGCAGCAGTCGCGAGACCTGCATCTGCGAGACGCCGATCCGCTCGGCGATCTCCGACTGGGTGAGATCCTCGGCGAAGCGCAGCTGCAGCACGAGCCGCTCGCGCGGGGTCACGTGCTCCAGCGCGCCGGCGATCGTGACCGCCTCGTCGATCAGCTCGTAGCGCTCGTCGAGCGCCCCCAGCTGCTCGCCGTAGGTTGTCGCCTTCTCGCCGCTCGGGGAGGTGCGCGGCGCGTCGAGCGACAGCGCGTCGTAGGCGTGCCCGGCGGCCATCGCGTCGAGCACCTGCTCGCCGTCGAGTTCGAGGTACTGGGCGAGCTGGGCGACCGACGGCGGCCGGCCAAGGTCGCTCGTCAGTCGCCGCTCGGCCTCCTCCAGCTTCAGCGTGCGCTCCTGCGCGCCGCGCGGGACGTGGACGTCCCAGCAGCAGTCGCGGAAGTAACGGCGCAGCTCGCCGAGGATCGTCGGCACGGCGAAGGAGACGAAGGCGTTGCCGCGCTCCGGGTCGAAGCGGTCGATCGCCTTGAGCAGGCCGAGCGAGGCAACCTGCACGAGGTCTCCGAGCGGCTCCGACGAGCGCTCGTAGCGGCGCGCGAGGCTGCGCGCGAGCGGCATGAAGCGCTCGACCAGGGCGGCGCGCGCCGCCGGCTGGGAGCGATCACGCCACAGCGCGGCGAGCTGCTCGCCCTCGTGCCGCGCCTGCGCGGGAGTTGCTGTTGCGATGCTCATCACGCCTCCTGGGGTCGCCGTTTGACGGATTCGATCGGCAGCCTTCGGGCCCGCGCCGCGGCGTCGAGGCTCCTGTGATGGGACGTACCCAGGCCACTCGCCGCCATGCGTAAGAGTTTCCGAAGCGGGGCCAGGATGGACGCGGCGGTGCCCCTTGCGGTGGTTGCGCGGTTGTCTAGAATCGGCGCATGGCCGTGGAGCCGCTCTCCGTCCAGCGCGAGCGTCGTGGGGACAGTCAACACGTCGCCGCCTCCGGCGAGCTCGACATCGCGACCGTCGAGCTGCTCGAGCAGGAGCTGCTGGCGGCCGAGCGAACCGACGCCGACACGATCGTGCTCGACCTCAGCGGACTGGAGTTCATCGACTCGACCGGGCTGCGGATCGTGCTCGACGCCAACGAGCGCTGCGGCGGCCGTGGAGGGCGGCTGCGCCTGATCGCCGGCTCGCCCGCCGTGGAGCGCCTGCTGGACATCGTCGGGCTGCGCGAGCGCCTGCCCCTGATCGCCCCCTGACGCGAGCGGCCGCCGGGGAGCGACGACGACGCGGCATGGACGTCAAGGACCGCATCGCCCACAACGAGTCGGTGTTCCGCGAGTTGAACGAGCGGATCGAGCTGGGGCACTGGCCTGGACAGGACGCCGAGACGATCGCCTTTCGCTGCGAGTGCGCGAGCCTCGGCTGCAACGTGCTCGTCGAGCTGAAGGTCGCCGAGTACGAGCGGGTCCGCGCGAACGCCCGCCACTTCCTGCTCGCCGCGGGCCATGAGCTGCCGGACGTCGAGACCGTGGTCGAGCGCCACGAGCGCTACGTCGTCGTCGAGAAGCTCGGCGAGGCCGGCGAGGCCGCCGAGCAGGCGGACCCGCGCACGGATTGACGGCGGCGGGCGCGCGCGGCGCCGTTGGTCAGCGCGCGGGCTTGCCCTCAGGGCGCGTCGATCGGGAAGCGCATGCGCAGCTCGAGTCCGCCGCCGGCGCGATGCATCAGGTCGACGCCGTCGGAGACCTGGGCGATGAGGCCCAGACCGAGTCCGAGTCCGGGGCTGTCGCGGCGCGGCCGCAGGCCGGTGCCGACGTCCGCCACGATCACCCACAGCTCGCCCGCCGCAAGCGCCGCGGCGACCTCGATCAGGCCGGGGTCGCGGCTGTCGCGGTAGGCGTGCAGGACGACGTTCGTCGCCGCCTCCGAGACCGCCAGCTCGACGGAGGCGACGGTGTCCGGTGAGGCCCCGCTGCGTCGCGCGAAGTCCGCCAGCAGCGCGCGCAGCGCAGCGACGGACTCGGGTCGCGCGGGGTAGCTCTCTACTAGGCCGCCGCCGCCGGCTGCGCCGGGTGCCGACGCCGGCATGCCGGCCCGTGTGACCTTGCGGCGGTCGCCGGCGGCGCCGCCCGGTACGCGCTGTTGGTCGGGGCGCGTCATCGGCGTGACAATCGTATGCACCGTGCCTGATCGACCGTGGCGGCTTGGTGCGGCGCTCACGCGCGGCGGCGAGCACGTCCGATCAGCATCAGGGGCAGCAGGCTGAGCATCGGCCGCCGCCCGAGGTCGTCGAGATCGACGCGGTTGAAGGCCCGGGCGTAGCGCTCCGCCAGCTCGGCGCTCGCGTAGCGCTTGTGCCCCGCGACCCCGCAGCCGCGCTCGCATTCCCAGCGCACGGTCGCGCCGTCAGCGCCGAAGCGCAGTCGGTGTCCGGTCAGTCCGCACAGGAGCACGAGCCAGGTATGCCCGGATGCGGGGTGTTTCACACGCCCGGCTGGCGGGAAGCATCGTCGCCATGTCCGAATCGTCGCAGGGCGCAGTCATCGAAACCAGGATCCCCGCCCGCCTGGATCGCCTTCCCTGGTCGCGCTTCCATTGGCTCGTCGTGATCGGCCTCGGCACCGTCTGGATCCTGGACGGGCTCGAGGTGACGATCGTCGGCTCGATCGGAGCGCGGCTCACCCAGTCGAACGCGGGCCTCGGCCTGACCGCGAGCTCGATCGGCACCGCGGCCGCCGTCTACGTCGCCGGCGCGTGCCTCGGCGCGCTGCTGTTCGGCCAGCTGACCGACCGCTTCGGCCGCAAACGGCTGTTCACGCTCACGCTGGGGCTCTACATCGTCGCAACCGTCGCCACCGGCTTCTCCTTCGCCCCCTGGTACTTCTTCCTGCTCCGCTTCATCACCGGCATGGGGATCGGCGGCGAGTACGCGGCGATCAACTCGGCGATCGACGAGCTGATCCCGGCGCGCGTGCGCGGCCGCGTCGATCTGATGATCAACGGCAGCTACTGGTTCGGTGCCGCGCTCGGCGGAGTCGGCTCGCTCGTGCTGCTCGACACCTCGATCTTCCCCGTCGACCTCGGCTGGCGCCTCGCGTTCGGCATGGGGGCGGTCCTCGGTCTGGCGATGCTGCTCGTGCGGCGGAACCTTCCGGAGAGCCCGCGCTGGCTGTTCATCCACGGGCGCCAGGACGAGGCCGAGCAGATCGTCGACGAGATCGAGAGCTCGATCCGCGAGCAGACCTCGGCCGAGCTCGACGAGCCGGGAGAGAGCATCAAGGTCCGCCAGCGCGAGGTGATCCCGTTTCGCGAGATCGCGCGCGTCGCGTTCACGAAGTACCCGCGGCGAGCGGTGCTCGGACTCGCCCTGTTCATCGGGCAGGCCTTCCTCTACAACGCGATCACCTTCGACCTGGGCACGATCCTCTCGACCTTCTTCAAGGTCGCCTCGAGCGCGGTCCCCTACTTCGTGCTGCTGTTCGCGGCCGGCAACCTGCTCGGCCCGCTGACGCTCGGGCGGCTGTTCGACACGGTCGGGCGGCGGCCGATGATCACGTTCACCTACCTCGCGTCGGCCGGCGTCGCGGTGCTGCTCGGCATCATGCTGCTCGGCGGCTCGCTCGACCGCTGGTCGTTCATCGCGATCGTCGGCGTGACGTTCTTCCTCGCTTCGGCGGGAGCCAGCGCCGCCTACCTGACGGTCAGCGAGATCTTCCCGATGGAGACGCGGGCGCTGGCGATCGCGTTCTTCTACGCCGTCGGCACGGCGATCGGCGGCATCACCGGCCCGCTGCTGTTCGGCAACCTGATCAACTCGAAGCGGCTCAGCGACGTCGCCACCGGATTCTTCATCGGTGCGGTCGTGATGGCGATCGGCGGCCTCGCGGAGCTGCTGTTCGGCGTTCGAGCCGAGCAGCAGCCGCTGGAGTCGATCGCCGAGCCGCTGACCGCCGAGGACGCCGAGCAGGCCCCCGGCGGCGGCGAGGAGCGCGAGCCCGAAGCGGGCCCGCCGCGGCCACGGCCGCGCCGGCGCGAGCAGCTGCGCCCGGGGCCGGGCCGCAACCTCGGCTGGCCCGGAATGCCACTCCCCGCCCAGCGTCCGAGCCCCGCCCACGACCGCGAGGTGGACGCGATCGTGCGCACCCTTCGCGAGCGCGGGGCGACCAGCCGCTCGGAGCTGGGCCGCGCGGTCGGTGCGCAGCGGTGGGGCCCCGGCCGCTTCGGCGCGTCGCTGCGGATCGCGCAGCAGCAGGGCCAGGCGAGGCGCATCGCACGCGCGCGTTACGAGGTCGCGAGAGCGCAGGCGGACACAAGGCAGCCGGCCGTCCCCGCGAGCTCACGGGACCACAGCGCCGTCAGCGACGGCGGCGGACTCGCGACCCGCAACGGCGCGAGCGGCGCGCACGACGGCGGCGGACATGGCACGCGGGACGGGTCGGCGGGCGCAGGAAACGGCGCGGGGGGCGCGCGGGAGCGCGCGGCGGACGCGCGAGATGACCTCGATCGCCCCGCCGGGCGTGTCGGCCCGCACAAGCAGTCGCAGAGACCCACAACCTAGGAGGAACGAGATGAGCTTGACCGCAGTCCTCGAGAACATTGACGCGGCGCAGGGCGCCGAGAGCCCGCTGCCGGCGCCCGACCGCCCGAACCGCGGCGACGATCCGCTGGGGTCGCCCGACCCCGATCTGCCGGGGCAGGGTCCGGACCCGGAGGAGCCGCTTCGGGAGCCCGACCCGCAACCGCAGGCCGATCCCGACCGACCCCAGCCGGTCATCTAGAGCTGCGCCCCGAGCGCGAATCTGGGAGCGAGCGGCGAGCGGCGGCGCCCGGTGGCGCCGCCGCCGCCGCGCATCAGCCCGTCGAGGGAAGCCGACAGCGACCGGCGCCGGCCGCGCGGCGTCAAACGTCGGGCGTCCGCTCTACCTTCGAGAGCACGATGCCGTCCCCCCAGCGGCCCGCGGCGAGTTCAAACACGCGAGGCGTGGCGAGTTCAGACACCCGAGAGGGACACGGCGGCGGTCCGTTCGGCGGGACGCCGAGCCGGCGCCGGCTGGCGTTCACGGTCGGGCTCATCGTCCTCACGCTGGCGGGGCTCTACCTGCTGCTGCCAAAGCTCGCCGGCCTCAATCAGACATGGGGACGCCTGCGGCACGGTGACCCGGTCTGGCTCGGCGTCGCGGCCGGTGTGGAGCTGCTCTCGATCGCGGGCTACGTCGTGCTGTTCCGGACGGTCGTGGCGCGGGACGTGGCCCGCCTGACCTGGCGCGTCAGCGCCCAGATCCCGCTCGCCGGGATCGCCGCGATCCGGCTGCTGGCCGCAGCCGGCGCGGGAGGGGTCGCGGTGACGGCATGGGCGCTCGGCCGGGCCGGCGTCGAGTCGCGCGTGATCGCGTGTCGGATGGTGGCCAACCTGATCCTCCAGTACGCGGTCTACCTGGCCGCCCTCGTGCTGTTCGGCGCCGCCCTCGCGGCGGGCGTGCTGGCCGGCGGCGGGCCGTTCGAGCTGACCGTCGTACCGGCGCTGCTCGCTCTGGTGCTCGCGGGTCTGATGGCGTCGGCGATGGCGCTGCCGGCGGACGCCGAGCGTCGCCTGCGCGCGATCGACACAGGACCGCGCTGGTGGCGTTCGATCATCGAGCGCATCGCCGCCGCGCCCGAGGCACTGGGGTCCGGGGCCCGAACCGCCGTCGACCTGCTGCGCGAGCGCCGGCCCGGCCTGCTGGGAGCGGTCGCCTACTGGGGTTTCGACATCGCTGCGCTCGGATGCTGCTTCCGCGCGTTCGGCGGACACCCCACCGTGGCGGTCATCGTGATGGGGTACTTCCTCGGCACGCTCGGCAGCCTGCTGCCACTGCCCGGCGGGATCGGCGGCGTCGAGGGCGCAATGATCGGATCGTTCGTCGCGTTCGGGATCGGAGCCGGACAGGCGCTGATCGCCGTGCTCGCCTATCGCGCGATCTCCTTCTGGCTGCCCACGCTGCCCGGCATCGCCGGCTACATCGCGCTGCGCCGCAGCGTCCGCCGCTGGGACCACGGCGAGGAGCCGCCCGTGCAGCCGGCCACCGTCGGTGGCCCGTAGCCGCAGCGGCGGTGGATGGCCGCAGGCGGTGGTCGGTAGCCGCGGGGGATGAGCGTCGTTCGTCGCGGCAGGTTTGAGATTCCGCGGGCGCGGGAAACCCGGGGTTGACTGGGGCCCGGATCCTCTCCCTTCCCCGCCGGGCACCAGGGAAGAGCACGGGCGGGGTCGGTTGTGCAGGCCGGCCCCGCCGTAGCTCGAACGCCGAGCGAGGCGAGGCCGAGGCATCCCCAGAGCGAGGTCTCTAGCTCCCGCGGGACGTCCCGGAATCGACCTGCGGGCCGGAGTCGGCCTGCGGTGGCGGGCAGTCCAGCGGCAACAGCTCGATCAGACGTCGAGCGCGCGCGACACAGCGGGGGCAGTGCCTCGGGGCCAGGTGTCCGGCTCCTCGCCGCGATACGACGAGCCGGCAGACCGGGCAGTAGAGATCGTCCATGAAGGGTTGTTGCCTCGCTCGAGCTACCCCGTCGCGGACTCAGCTCTTCCGTGCGTCGACTGCGCGCTGCAGCTGCGCCTTGCTCATGCTGGAGCGGCCCGGCACGCCCAGCCGGCGCGTCTCCTCGTAGAGCTGCTCACGGGTGCGTCCGCGCGGACCGGGTCGACCGGAGCGCAGCCCGCCGCGGCGGCCCGAGGAGATGTCATCGGTGGACACGCGGGAGCGGGTGCGCGACTCGCCGCTGCGCGCGCGCTCCTTGTTGACGGTGCGAGCCGCGATCTCCTCAGCCCGCGGCTCGGCAACGCCCCGGTCGAGCTGGCTCTCCTTGATGTGCTCGTACTGGCGCCCGCGTTTGCTGCCCTTCTTCACGCCTCGAGGCGGCATCTCAGCTCCTCCTGTCGGGTTGTCGGCCTGCTGGTGCGCGGGCGCGGCGATGGCGCCGGCGTGCTCCGCGCCGACGCCATCGCGTTCCTCGCATCGCGCACATCCATCCGCGGCCCGCTCTGCGATCCGCTGCCCTCTCTCCGAGCTAGCTGCCGGCCTGCGCGTTGAGGCCGCTACGCAACAGGCCGCCCGTCGCGATCCGCGTGAGCAGCTCGTTCGCGTGGCTCTCCTCCTCGAGCGTCTCGTTCAACATGTCGCGCGCGTCCTCGTAGCCGAGCTCACCGGCGAGTGCGCGGGCCGTGCCGTATGCCGCGATCTCGTAGTGCTCGACGCGCTGCGCGGCGGCGATCAGGGCGGCGTCCTTCGCCGGACCCGACCCGGGGGTGCGAGCGATCTCGTCGCCCTCGGCGAGCAGTCCGGCCATGCCCTCGCACTTCTGCGTGGGCGAGTCGATGCCCAGGTCGGTGAGGATGTTGCGGAGCCGCTCGGCGTGGCCGCGTGTCTCCTCGAGGTGATTCTCGATCGCCTCCCGCAGCTTCGCGTCCGACGCGGCCGACGCCACCTTGGGCAGCGCATCCACCAGCTGCGTCTCCGCGCTGTAGAGATCCTCGATCTGCTCTGCGAACACGTCTGTGAGGGTGTTCAGCGGCACCTCGTCTCCTTTCGGTTGCGGTGTTGTTCGGCTCCATGCGCGCACCAGCTACCCGCGCCGCGGCCGGCGCGAAACGGGCGGCTCGGCGGGCGCCGGGTAGCGATGGCTGGCGTCTCGGTCCGTCGCTCAGCGCCCGGACGTCGACGCGCGCGCCTTCTCAGCGCCGGCGCGGTGGACGCCCTCCGCGAACTCCTCGACGATCTTGGCGCAGAACGCCGGGAGATCGTCCGGCTTGCGGCTCGAGACGAGGCCATCGTCGACGACCACCTCGGAATCGACCCACGTGCCGCCGGCGTTGCGGATGTCCGTCTGAAGCGACGGCCACGAGGTGATCGTGCGCCCGCGCACGAGGTCGGCCTCGACCAGCGTCCACGGACCGTGACAGATGACCCCAACCGGCTTGCCGGAGGAGACCATGTCCTGCACGAATTCGATCGCCCGCCCGTCGGTGCGAAGCTGATCCGGGTTGGCCACGCCGCCTGGCAGGACCAGCCCGTCGTAGTCGTCGACCTCCGCCTCATCGAGCGTCCTGTCCACTGCGAACCGCCGGCTCTTGTCGAGGTGCTTGAAGGCCTGAACCTCGCCCGCCTCCGGCGCGATCAGATGCGTCACCGCGCCGGCCTGCTCGACCGCTTCGCGCGGCTCGGTCAGCTCGACCTCCTCCACGCCCTCCTGTGCAACCAGGAAGGCGATCGTCTTGCCGTTGAGCTGCGATGCCATCTTCCACCTCCGTCGTTCGAGAACGTGTCGCGTTGGTGGAGTTCCCCTCGCGGCGACGCGGGAAACGGGCATGTCCTGATCTTGGGGAGCGCGAGCACGGGGCGACCTATTCTTCGAGCCCGTGAAGCGATCGAGTCCGCCCAGCGTCAACCGGCCGACGCCGCCGGCGCTCGCGTGGTTCCGGGATATCCGGCCAGCTGCGCGGCGAGCGCCCGGAGGCCGAGCTACCATCGAGGCGTGCCCGCCGACACGCCTTCCCAGCGTGACCTCACGCTCGCCGAGCTGGCGCGCATCCGGCGCGCGATCCGGGCGATCGAGGAGAACAGCCCGGAGAGCTCCGACCTGCGCGAGCTGGCACGGGCGATGCAGGACCTCACCGCGGTCGTCGAGACGTCCGTTCGCGACAGCGCCGCGTAGCCTCCGCACCGACCGAGGACCGCTCCGACCGCCGCGCGGCGGTCGATGAGCGCCGAAGCGTCCGGGGACCCGGCCGCGGCGGCTGCGCTGCTGCGCAAGCTCGGTGTCAGCGCGACCACGCGCGTGGCGGTCATGGCGGCTCCGCCGCGCTTCCTCGCGTGCTTCGAGGACGTGCCTGCCCCGCACACCAGGCTGCGCGGCGGGTCGTTCGACGTGATCGTCCAGTTCGCGAACTCGCGTGCGCCGCTGGAGCGTCGGCTGGGAGCCCTGATCGCAGCGCTCGAGCCGCGGGGCGGCCTGTGGATCGCGTGGCCGAAGTGCAGTTCGGGCGTCCCGAGCGAGCTCGACGATCAGATCGTGCGCGGCAGCCTCCTTGCGACCGGACTGGTCGACAACAAGGTCTGCGCGATAGACGAGACCTGGTCGGCCCTGCGCTTCGTCAGGCGCCTGAAGAGCCCTCGCTGATCCGGGCCGCCGCGCTGGCGGGGTCCAGGCGGCGCGCAACGACATCGTCGAGGAGGCGCTCGAAGTCCTCATCGCCGCTCAGCCGCCGCTCGAGTGCGCGACGCATGCGCGAGCTCGCCATCTCGATCACCTCGTTGCGCAGGTTGCGCCGCCGTCGCTCCTGCAGCGTGCCCGCCCGCTCGAGCTCGACGCGGTGCGCGTCGAGCGCCGCCTCGAGCAGCTCGACCCCGGTGCCGTCCAGCGCTTCGGTTGTCAGGATCGGGACCTGCCAGCTGCTCGGCGGAGCGAGCGAGAGCGCTCCGCGAAGCTCGCGCACCAGGACGTCCGTGAGCGGGTGGTCGGCCTTGTTGACCACGATGATGTCCGGGATCTCCATCACGCCCGCCTTGAGGGCCTGCACCGAGTCGCCGGATCCGGGGACCAGAACCAGCACTACGCTGTCGGCGTGGTCGACGATGTCGACCTCGGCCTGCCCAACGCCGACCGTCTCGAGGTAGATCTCCTCCCGCCCGGCGGCCTCCATCAGCAGCGTCGCCTGCAGCGCCGCTTCGGCCAGGCCGCCGAGCGCGCCGCGTGTCGCCATCGAGCGGATGAACACGCCGCGGTCGAGGAAGTGCTCCGCGAGGCGGATGCGATCGCCGAGCACGGCGCCGCCGGTGAACGGCGAGGAGGGGTCGATCGAGAGCACTCCGATCTGGCGCCCGAGCGCGCGGCGGCGGCGCGTCAAAGCGCCGATCAGCGTCGACTTGCCGGCTCCGGGCGGGCCGGTGAATCCGACTATCGCGGCGCCGCCGGTGTGCGGGTAGACCTCGCGCACCAGCGCGAGTCCGGCCGGGTCGTCGTCCTGGACGAGTGTGATCGCGCGGGCGAGCGCTCTGCGATCGCCGGTCAGCAGGCGCTGGGCAAGATCGGTTTTCGCCATCCGGGTCGGGATCATGCCAGCCCGCGGGCGGGCTCTACGATTGCGCCGCGATGGCACCGCCGGAACCGATCCGCCCGCTGCGCGGCGGCGCCTTCACGCTCGTGCGCTTCGTGCTCTCGCATGGGATGGCGAACCCGCTCTACGCGCGGCGATTCGCACGCCTTGCCTGGTACAAGCTGCGCCTGCGTGACCGTCTGCGGCTCGACGGCGTCGCCTTCATCTGCACGGGCGCGTCGCTCGAGGTGGACCGGCCGGCGGTGATCGAGCTCGGGCGGTGGTCGTGGGTCGGCAACGGCACGAAGCTGCGCATCCACGACGGCGTCTTCAGCCTCGGCGCCAAGAGCGTGATCGGCCAGGAGTGCACCGTCACCTGCTACCAGCGCATCTCGATCGGACGCGACTGCATGATCGCCGACCGCGCGATGATCATCGACTTCGACCATTCCATCGCCGACGTCGAGCGCCCGATCCGGCTGCAGGGCATCGAGCGGCGGGAGGTCCGCGTCGGCAACAACGTGTGGGTGGGACACGGTGCGAGCATCCTGCCGGGCGTGACGATCGGCGACAACGCCGTGGTCGCGACCGGCGCGGTCGTGACGCGAGACGTGCCGGCGAACTCCGTCGTCGGCGGCGTGCCGGCCCGCGTGATCGCGATGCGCTCCTCACCGCAGGCGCTCCGCTACGACGCCTGACGACAGCCCGATGCGTCGCGCCGAGCCACTCGCGCCGCGCTCGCGCCGCCCGCGCGCCGGGGCGTCTGGGCGTCCAGCGGCGGTGCCGCGACGTGCGCGCTCCATAATTGGCCGATGACAGTCCGCCAAAGTTCGCGGCCCCGCGGACCACGCGCATGAGCGAGCTGATCGAGCGCGATTTCCCCCTCTTTCCGCTCGCGCTCGTCGCGCTGCCGAGCGAGTACGTGCCGCTGCACATATTCGAGGCTCGCTACCGGACGATGGTCGAGGAGTGCCTCGAGCGCGAGCGTGAGCTGGGCATCGTCTGGCTCGCCGATGACGAGCTGAAGCCGGTCGGCTGCGCGGTCGCGATCGAGCGCGTGCTGGAGCGCCTCGACGACGGTCGCATCAACATCCTGACCCGCGGCACCCGACCGTTCCGCCTGATCGAGCGCCAGGACGACCTCGCCTACCCCGCGGGCACGGTCGAGTTCCTGACCGACCGCGACGAGGAGCGGGACGAGATCGCCGTCGGGTCGGCGCGCGACGCCTACGCGGCGCTCGTGCGCGAGGCGACCGACAGCGAACCGGACGACGACCGGCTTGCCGCGATGGACGCCTACGAGATGGCTGCCACGGTCGACTTCGGACTGGAGGCCAAGCAGGGTCTGCTCGAGCTGCGCTCGGAGAACGCGCGTC
Organism: uncultured Solirubrobacterales bacterium; assembly: GCA_963830975.1. Classification (GTDB taxonomy): domain Bacteria; phylum Actinomycetota; class Thermoleophilia; order Solirubrobacterales; family Solirubrobacteraceae; genus Palsa-513. The sequence continues at coordinate 566,728 of CAWHOI010000004.1, read as the reverse complement.
TGCGACTGCTGGCGCGGCTGATGCGCGCAGCGCTCAAGCGCCTCGAATTCGTCGACCGGGCGCAGGCCCGGGCGCGGTCGAACGGCAAGGTGCGCTTCGGCTGACCCGCCTGCGCGCGCGGGTCAGGCGCCGGCCTTCAGGTGGCACACGGTGCGCACGACGGTCGCCACCCAGGACTGCAGGGCGTAGAGCGTCGAGCCCTGGTGGGGGGACTCGTCGCTGTAGCTGAAGGTGCCCGACGGCGTCGAGACCACGTAGGTGTAGACGGGGTGCGGGCCCGAGGGCAGGTGCTCGCCCTTGCTCCCAGGCGTGGTCAGATCGTCGGCGAGGTTCTCGGCGGTGATCACCAGCGGATCGGGCAACTCGTGGCGACGGCCGTTGCAGCGCACCGTGCCGTCGCCGCTCGGGATCACCGTCACGTCGGCCCCGGCGACCCGGCCGCTGCGGAAAACGGCGAACAGGTCAGCGGCCGGCCCCCCGCAGGCGCTCACCGTGACGAGAGCGACGGTCGCGCACAGCGACGCGAGGAGCCTTCGAGCCGTCCGACGGCCCATGCGCGCCTAACCGCGGGGAACGAACTCGGGCACGTCGAGTGAGGCGGCCGAGATCGGAGCGCGTCCGGCGACCGGACGCGGCTCGGCGGTGCGCTTGATGCGGGGCTCGCCGATCGGCTCGTCGAGGCGGCGCGGCCGGCGAATCGCGCGGTCGGCGTAACCGGTGGCGACAACGGTCACCCAAACCTGGTCGGCGAGGTTCTCGTCGACCATCGCTCCGAAGATGATGTTGGCGTCAGGGTGGGCCGCCTCGCTCACTGCCTTGGCCGCCTCGTTGACCTCCCACAGCGAGAGGTCGCTGCCGCCGGTGATCGAGAGCAGGATCGAACGCGCACCGTCCATCGAGGTCTCGAGCAGCGGCGACGCGACGGCGGCTGTCGCAGCCTCGATTGCGCGGTGCTCGCCGTGCCCCATGCCGATGCCGAGCAGCGCCGTGCCGGCGCCCGACATCACCGTCCGCACGTCGGCGAAATCGAGGTTGATCAGTCCGGGCAGCGTGACGAGGTCCGACACGCCCTGCACGCCTTGGCGGAGCACGTCGTCGGCGACGCGGAAGGCCTCGACCATCGAGGTCTGCTTGTCGAGCACGGACAGCAGCCGGTTGTTGGGCACCACGATCAGCGTGTCGACCTCGGCTCCGAGCGCCTCGATGCCGGCGTCCGCCTGCTGCGCGCGCTTTGTTCCCTCGAAGCCGAATGGCTTGGTCACGATGCCGACCGTCAGGGCGCCGACCTCGCGCGCGATCCGCGCGATCACGGGGGCCGCGCCGGTGCCGGTGCCGCCACCCTCGCCCGCCGTGATGAAGATCATGTCCGAGCCCTTGAGCAGCGACTTGATCTTGTCGTACTCCTCCATCGCCGCGAGCCTGCCAAGCTCGGCGTTCGCTCCCGAGCCGAGGCCACGGGTCACCTGGGCGCCGATGTGCACGGTGACATCGGCGGTGCACTGCTGCAGGGACTGCAGGTCGGTGTTGACGGCAAGGAACTCGACGCCGGCCACGCCGGCCTCGACCATCCGGTTTACGGCGTTGACGCCCCCGCCGCCGACGCCGACGACCCGCAGGCGCGGCTGTCCCAGCGACGAGCCGGGCTGCGGCTCGCTGTAGTCGGCGCGGGCGTAGACGTCGATCGGATGGTGGGGCGCCGGCTCGCGCTCGAGGATGTCCTCGGGCAGCTCGGAGCTGAACGCGGCCCGCAGGCGCTCCTGGGGAGTCGGAACGGACGTCGCGGCCTCCTCGACGCTCAGGGCGGGGTGCGGCACGCCGCTCTCGCGCGGGTGGCGCGGAGGCGGCGCATCGTGCTCGTGCGACGGCTCGGGGGCGGCATCGATCGGCTCGCCGGGAGCGTTCGGCGCTTCGGCGCTCTCCTCCGGCGCCGGGTGCGCCGCGCGGCTGTCCTGCTCGGTCTTGCGGAAGAGCGCGGCGAGGGGCCCCTCGCGCATGCTGGCCCGCTTACCGGCGCCCATGGAGCACCTCCTGGGCGAGATCTCGGTAGGACTGCGCGGCGACGCCCTTGGGGTCGTACTTGAGCACAGACATCCCCTTCACCGGCGCCTCGGCGAAGCGCACGGTCTTGCGGATGCGCGACGCGAAGACGCGGTCCCCGAAGTTCTCCTCGAGGATCTCGATCGCCTCCTTCGCGTGGATCGTGCGCGAGTCCACCAGCGTCGGCAGGATTCCCTCGATGTCGACGTTGGGGTTGAGGTTCTCGCGGATCATGGAGAGCGTGTTCTGCAGCTGGATGAGACCGCGCATCGACAGATACTCGCACTGCACGGGGACGATCACCTTGTCGGCCGCGGTCAGCGCGTTGATCGTCAGCAGGCCGAGGCTCGGCGGTGTGTCGATGCAGATGAAGTCGTAGTCCTCGCGGATCGGGTCGAATGCCCGCTGCAGCGCGCGCTCGCGGCCGATCATCGGCGCCATCGCGATCTCCGCCCCGGCGAGGTCGATCGAGGCGCACGCGACGTCGATCTCGCGCTTGCGGATCACCTCGCGGATCGAGATGTGATGCACGAGCACGTCGTACATCGACTGCTCGAGCGAATCCGGGTCGATTCCCTGCGACATCGTCAGGTTGCCCTGCGGGTCCATGTCCACGCAGAGCACGCGGTGGCCCTCCTCGGCGAAGGCCGCGGCGAGATTCAACGTCGTCGTCGTCTTCGCGACGCCGCCCTTCTGGTTGGCGAACGCGATCACTTTGGCCTTCTGGCTCACGGGATGCTCCAGCGTCGAGGGCGGACCCACACGCGGCGTTATTCGCAAGCGCTGAGAGGAATCCTTCATGCGGCACGTCGGTGGACTAGGTTGTGGACCACGACCCGGCGATCCGCGAACACAACCGAGCATGCCGGCCGCGGGCTGCTGGATCGGCGTCTGGTGTTCCTCCTCGGCAAGGGCGGGGTCGGGCGCTCCACGCTCGCGGCGGCCCTGGGGTTGCTCGCGGCGCGCCAGGGCCGACGGACGATGGTCGTCGAAGTGAGCGGGCGCGGCGATGTCCCGCGACTGTTCGGGCGCCGCTGCGAGGCCGGCAGCGAGAACGAGCTGGCGCCGGGGCTGTGGACGCTAGACGTCGACCCGCGCCAGGCGCTCGAGGAGTACCTGCACGACCAGCTTCCGCTGCGGATGTTCGCCGACGTGCTCGGCTCGAGCACCACGTTCGGGATCGTCGCGGCGGCGACGCCGGGACTTCGCGAGATGCTGACGATCGGAAAGATCTGGGAGCTGGCGCAGCCGCGGCGCCGCACGCGCCACGCAGATCCCTACGACGTCGTCGTCGTGGACGCGCCGGCGACCGGACATGGCCTCGCGCTGCTGGAGGCGCCGCGCACGTTCGCGAGCGCCGCTGCGGTTGGACCGATCGCCCGCCAGGGGCGCCGGATCGCGACGATGCTTCGCGACCGCAGCCTGACCGCGATGGTCGCCGTGGCGACGCCCGAGCGCGCCGCCGTCGACGAGCTGCTCGCGCTGCGCGCCGCGCTGGGGGGAGTGCTCGACGCCGAGCTCGTCAACGGCGTGACCACCGAGCGCTTCTCGGCGAGCGACCTCGTCGCGCTGCGCGAGGCCCAGGCCCAGCCGCAGCTCTCCGCGGCGACCCGTCACGCCCTCGCGGCCGCGCTTGCGTCGGAGGCACGGGCGCACGCCCAGCGCGATCAGCTTGCGCGCATCGATGCGCCGCTCGAGCTGCCGCTGATCGCCGCGGCGCAGATCGCCGTGCCCGAGCTCGAGCTTCTCGCGGATCACCTGGCGGTGGCGGCGTGAACGCGCAAGCCGATCCGCTCGGCGGACGCCTGTGCATCTGCGTCGGCGCGGGCGGCGTCGGCAAGACGACGGTCGCGGCGGCGATCGCCTGCTCCCGCGCGGCCCGCGGAGAGCGCGTCGCCGTGGTCACGATCGATCCCGCGCCGCGCCTGGCGCAGGCGCTCGGCTTCGACGAGCTGAGCGGCGAGGCACGGCGTGTTCCCGGGCCAGGCGAGCTGTGGGCGATGCGCCTGGACCCCAAGCGCACGCTCGATGAGTTGATCGCGAGCCTGGCGCCGAACGAGCGCGCTCGCGACCGCGCACTCTCGAACCGGATCTACCGCGAGCTGTCGGGGGCGGTCGCCGGATCGCAGGAGTTCAGTGCCGTCGCAAAGCTGTACGAGCTGAATCGGAGCGGTGAGTTCGATGCGATCGTGCTCGACACGCCACCGTCGCGCAACGCACTCGACTTCCTCGACGCGCCCTCGCGGCTGACGCGCTTCTTCGACGGCCGGGCCCTGCGGATCCTGCTCGCGCAGGGCAGCTTCGCGACGCGCGCCGCGGGTCGTGCAAGCGCGCCGCTGCTCGGCGTCCTCGGACGCCTGACCGGTGCCGGCGTGCTGCACGAGATCACCGCGTTCTTCTCGGCGATCGCCGGCATGGTCGACGCGCTCGCCGCGCGGGCCGCGGCCGTGCAGGCGCTGCTGCGCGATCCGGACACGGCCTTCGTCCTGGTCAGCTCGCCGAAGCGCGAGGCGCTCGAGGAGGCGATCGCGTTCGCCGCCGAGCTGCGCCGCGCCGATCACTCGCTCGAGGCGCTCGTGATCAACCGCATCCACACGGTCGAGAGTCCACCGCCCGAGCCGGCCGAGCTGGAAGCGCTGCTCGGCGCGCGGCTGGCCGGCCTGGTGGCCGAGCGCTGGCGTGAGCTGGAAGCGCTGGCCGCGGCTGACGCGGCGGCGCTCGAAAGGCTGCGCGAGGCGTTCGGAGGGCTCGAGCCGGTGCTGATCCCCGAGCTTGCGGGTGAGATCGAGGACCTCGCCGGACTGGCGCAGGTGGGGCGCTACCTCGCGCGGTCGCCCAGCGACACCGGGCCCTCGGCGGCGCAGTAGTCCGCCTCGGCGAAGTCGAACCAATCCTCCTGCTCGGCGTGCTCGTGCGGTCCGCTGGACTGCGCCTCGCGGCGACGCTCACCCGGTCGCGCCGTGGGCGCGTCGTCTTCGACGACCAGCGAGTCCGCGAGCGCGACGAGGTCGCCGCTCAGATGCCCGCAGATCGAGTCTCGCAGCAGCGCCCGCAGATGGTTCTCGATCTCTTCCGCCAGCGCGAGCGCGTGCTCACCGACGCTGACCCCGGCGATCAGCGAATGCTCGAGCGAGATCGCGTGCGCGACGCGCTCGGTCGCCGCAGGACGTTCGGCAGGCTCGGCGCAGAGCGCCGCGATCCGGCCTGCGAGGCGCCCGCTGCGCGGTCCCTCGGGCTCGAGCAGCGCCCGCAGCGCGAGCAGGTTGTCGGTCAGGCCGTCGAGCGCGTCGCCGCGCTCGCCGGCCAGCTCGAAGCGCTCGAGCGCCCAGGCAAGCTCCCCGTCGGTCGGTCGGCGGCGGGCGATCAGATTGGCGAACGCACGCAGCTCGTCCTCCTGCTCGGCGCTGACGAGAACGCGTCCGTCGCTGCGGCCGGCGCCGGCGATCGGCAACGGCCGCCAGCCGGCGTGCGGGGCACGGATCCAGGCGAGCGGTGCGAGCGAGATCCCGGGTGCGTAGAGCCGCAGCGCGGTCTGCAGGTCACGCAGCCGCTCGGCCGCCTCGGCGATCGCGCCCGGCCCGTCGGTCACGACGACCGCGACCACGGTGCGCGCTTCGGCGCCGGCGCGCGGCGCGCGCGAGTCGGCGTCGGGCGCCTCCTGGCGGCGCCAGCAGGGGTCGGGCGGCAGCACGTCGAGGCGCGCCAGGGGCGCCAGCAACATGCCCTCGGCGAGGGTGATCTCCTGCGACTCGCAGCCGAGACCCCGCAGGAGCGCCAGGACAGCGAGCTCGCCGGGCTCGTCGGTCGTCCCCTGCCTCAGCTCGCGGTAGGCCGGTTCGAAGCGCTCCGCCAGCAGCTCGAAGCTCTCCCCTGCCCCGGTGAAGACGCGGCGCGTGAAGCAGCGCAGCACGTCCTGCTCGATCGGGGCGCCGACCCGGTGCTCCTGCGCGTAGGCGTCGAGGTAGTCCTCGAGGCCGTCGAGCGCCGCCAGCGCGAGCTGGGCGTCGCGCATCTCCGGCAGCGCCAGCAGCTTCGCCCAGTGGCGCTCGACGAACTCGCCGGTCAGCGGCTCGTAGCAGTAGAGCCCGGGCCGCGAGCCGCGCGCGCCCGCCTCCACGACCTCGAAGCCGATCTCGTCGCCTCCCGCGACTTCACCGGCGAGGATCGCGCCCGCCGCTGCGGCGAACGCGTGCAACGAGGCGTGGAGCTGGCGCGACTGCATGGGGGGCGATTCGCGCGCGCAGCCGTTCGTCCTGCACGGCGCAGCCCTCGTTGCATCCGCGCGGCGCTCAGGCGGCGATCGCGGTGCGGTGCTCCGGGGCCTGCGAAACCTCTTCGCACAGCCAGCGACGGCCGTACTCGCGCATGCAGTCGATGATCGGCAGCAGGTCCAGGCCCTTCTGCGTCAGCGAGTACTCGACCCGCGGCGGCACTTCGGGGTAGGTGTGCCGCTCGACGATGCCGTCCTCCTCGAGCGCCCGCAGCCGCAGCGACAGGGTTCGCGGGCTGATCCCGCTCAGCGACCGCTCGAGCTCGCAGAAGCGGCTGCGGCCGGCGGCGAGGTCGCGCACCAGCAGCAGCGTCCACTTCCCGCCGACCAGTTCGGTCGTGTGACAGACGGGGCAGGTGTCATCGGATGCCATCGCACCCAAAACTTTACCAACTGAAGCACCGGAGTTCATCCGGGAATCACGCGAGGTGAATCGTTGCGGGCGCCCGAGCCGGCGGGCGGCTGCGCCGACCTGGACCGCACGCGGCGCGGTCAGCTGACGAGGGTGAGCGGCGAGGGCGGCGAGGCGTCCGTCGGGACGTCGGCCATCGTGGTTCCGCGCCGCCCCTCTGAATCGAGCAGCAGCTTGAAGTCGTGCGGGCTCGAGGCGACCATGACGGCGTCCTCGACGGTCACGCGCCCGGCGACAACGTGCGCGTACAGCGCCTGGTCGAAGGTCTGCATGCCGTAGTAGCCGCCCTCTGCGACGACGGCAGTCAGGGCCCCGGTCTGGGCCGGGTCGAGGATCATGTCGCGCGCGCGCCCGGTCATTCGCAGCACCTCGCAGACCGCGACGCGCCCGCCCTCTGCGGCGGGAACGAGCCGCTGCGAGATCACGCCGCGCAGCGTGCCGGCGAGCATCGAGCGGACCTGGCCGTGCTGGTGCGGGGGGAAGAAGTCGAGCATCCGGTTGATCGACTCGGGAGCGTCGATCGTGTGGATCGTCGAGAGCACGAGGTGGCCCGTCTCGGCGGCGGAGATCGCCGTCGCGACGGTCTCCTCGTCGCGCATCTCACCGATCAGGATCACATCCGGGTCCTGGCGCAGCACGCGACGCAGCGCGCGCTTGAACGAGGCGGTGTCGACGCCGACCTCGCGCTGGCTGATCACCGAGCGCAGGTCGCGGTGCACGAACTCGATCGGATCCTCGATCGTCACGATGTGCGAGGCGCGCGTGACGTTGATGTGGTGGATCATCGCCGCCAGTGTCGTCGACTTGCCCGAGCCGGTGGTGCCGGTCACGAGCACGATCCCGCGCTGTTCGTCGGCAAGGCTCGCGATCACGGAGGGCAGCGCCAGCTCCTCGATCGTGCGGATGCGGTGCGGGATGGCGCGCGCGACCAGCGACACGCCGCCGCGCTGACGGAAGGCGTTGATGCGGAAGCGCGCGACCCCGGGGATGTCGTGCGAGAGGTCGATCTCGTTCTCCACGTCGAACTCGGCCATGCGAACGCTGTTGCCCACGAGCTGGTGGAGCGCAGCCTCGGTGTCGGCGGCCTCGAGCACGGGCCACTCGTCGTGGCTCAGCGGACCGAGCTCACCATCGACGCGGGCAAGCGGCACCGAACCCACCTTGAGGTGCAGGTCTGATCCGTCACACGCGACGAGCGCGCAGAGTGCCTGGTCGATGTCGATCACGAGCCTGGTCAAGAATCGGCTGTCTCGGCGCAAAGGTTGAGCGCGTGGACGGTTGGTCCCCCCGTCCAGATCGGTCCAGGGCCCGTCCATGGGCCCCGTGTCGGCTCCGCCAGGCGGTCTTTCTGGGCTGCGCTCAGGCGACGTCGCGCAGCTTCTGCGCCTCGGCGAGGCTCTGAAGCTTCTTCAGCGACTGGTTCTCGATCTGGCGGATGCGCTCGCGCGTGACATTGAACGTGCGGCCCACCTCGTCGAGCGTGCGAGGGTGCTCGCCGCCCAGGCCATAGCGCAGCTCGAGCACGCGGCGCTCGCGATAGGAGAGGTTCTCGAGCGCCTCTCGCAGCGCCTCCTTGGTGAGGATCTCGGCGGCGCGCTCGTAGGGCGACTCGGCCCGCTCGTCGGCGATGAACTGCCCGAACTCGGACTCCTCCTCGTCGCCGACCGGCTTCTCGAGCGAGACCGGCGCCTGCGCGGAGCGCTTGATCGAATCCACCTCATCCGGGTCGATCCCGGTGACCGCGGCGATCTCGTCGGGCGTCGGCTCGCGCCCCAGCTCGGTCACGAGCTTGCGCTCGGCGCGGCCGATCTTGTTGAGCTTCTCGACGACGTGCACGGGGATGCGGATGGTGCGCGCCTTGTCCGCGAGGGCGCGAGCGATCGCCTGGCGAATCCACCACGTGGCGTAGGTCGAGAACTTGAACCCCTTGCGGTAGTCGAACTTCTCGGCGGCGCGCACGAGGCCGAGCGTCCCCTCCTGGATCAGGTCGAGGAACGGCAGCCCCTGGTTGCGGTAGTTCTTGGCGATCGAGACGACCAGTCGCAGGTTGGATTCGACCATCTTCTGCTTCGCGTCGAGGTCGCCGCGCTCGATGCGCTTGGCGAGATCGACCTCCTCCTGAGCGGTGAGCAGGCGAACCTTGCCGATGTCCTTCAGGAACAGCTGGAGGGAGTCGGTCGTCATGTCCGGCTTGAGGTCGAGCGCGGTCTTCGCCTTGCGGCGGCCACGCCGATCGGGCGCCCGCTCCACCTCGGAGCCGGCCGCCGTCGCCGGGTCGATGTCCTCGACGAGCTCGATCTCGGAACGCTCGAGGAAGCCGTGCAGCTCCTCCATGTCCGCCTCATCCATGTCGAGCTCCGACACGGCCCCCTGAATCTCGGCGTAGCTGAGCACGCCGACCTGCTGGCCCTTGGCGACCAGCCCCTTGACCTCTTCGAGCTCCTGCAGTTCCGCTACTGACATGTGGTTCCGTTTCCGTCGCGCAGACGAGCGAGCGCCGCGGGGGGCCGGTCGCCTGCGATTGCCGAGAGAGCCGCTCGAGCGCTCTGGGGCGGGGGTCCCCGCACAGCTTGCAGCTCAAACGTCGATCGGGATTCTACGCGCTTTACTTTATGTAGTCAACGTGACGCCCGGCCACGGCTGGGCTTCTCGTCACCTCTAATACGCATAACGCACGGGAAGGTTTCGCGTTTCCATGCGAATGCAGGAATAACGCCGCAGGCCGTCGAATGGATCAGTTGCCGCAGCGCGGAAATGCTTTTGCACGGCCCGGATGGTGCGCGTATACTCGCGCCACCACGCCGAACCACGCTGCGTCCGCGCAGGGTGGGCGGGGGAACCAATGCGGAGACCATCTCCGTGGGGCGAATCGGCCGGATCACGGCCGTAGCGCGACTCGCGCGAGCCCGACAGCTCACCCCGTAGGCCACGGTACCCGGGCAGTGAGCACATCGTGCGCGCGCGTACAGCAATCGGATTGGCAATTCCCGGCCTCTGTGCCGGCCTTCTCGCTCTGCCCGCGGTAGCCAGCGCCGGCAACGACGGCGGCACCGCCGCCCCGGCCGGCCCGACCACCGCGACGCCGTCGCCGACCGCAGTCGGCGGAGCGCTGACTGTCACTCCGTCGACCCTCCTGCAGCGGCAGGTAGCCGTGATCAGGGGCTCCGTGCCGGCCGTGGACGGCGGACACGCGGTTTCGCTGCAGGTCCGGGCCGGAGCGAACGCCTGGGTCAGCGTTGCGAGCGCCACCGCCGCAGCCGACGGGAGTTTCGCGATCAGCTGGCGGGCAAGCCGGACAGGCGAGCTCACGCTGCGCGTCCTGGGCTCCGACATCGCCTCCGCGAGCTCGGTGACCGCCACACCGGAGGTGACGCTGGCCGTCTATGCGCGCGTGATCGCGACCTGGTACGGACCGGGCCTGTACGGCAACCACACCGCCTGCGGCGAGCTGCTGACCAAGCAGATCGTCGGGCTCGCCGACCGCACGCTCCCGTGCGGCACACCCGTCTCTGTGAGCTACAACGGCGAGATGCTGACGATGCCGGTGATCGACCGTGGCCCCTACGCGAGCAACGGCGCGACGATCGACCTCACTCACGCAGCCGCGCTGGAGCTTGGCATGACCCAGACCTCGACGGTCGGGATGCTCGCTCTGCCCGGCCCGCCGATCGCGCCGACGAACTGGTTCGCGCCCACCGCCCCGCTCCCCGCCGCCGGCAGTCCGGCCGCCACCACGGGAGCCAGTGGATCCGCAGGCGCCTCGATCGCCGGCGGCGCCACCGCGCCGAGCGCCTGAACGCCCAGCGTCGGCGCCCGGGTGAGCAAGCGCGAGACCACGTGTCACGCGGCCGCACGGCCGCATCGGGGCAACGCAGCGCCGCCCGCCAGCTGAGAGCATCCGCGAGCGATGTGGCTGCTGATCGTGCCGCTGGTCGCGTTGCTCGCGGCTTCCTGGGCCGTGATCGCGCGTCGGCGCTCCCAGCTTCCGGCCGAGGTGGCGCTCGTCGATCCGGAGGGCGCGCCGACGCTCGACGCGGACGGCGCCGCTCGCTCGATCCAGGCCGCCGAGCTGCGGATGCCCGAGGCGGCGCTCATCGCGCTGTGGTCGCCGGCCTCACTCGAGCGGTTGGCGCGAACCTACTGGCGGTTTCTCGAGCGGCTCTCGCTCGGGCTGATCCGCGTGGCCTACAGCGAGGACGGCCGCGCCGTCGTGCTGCTGTGCCGGCCGTTCGTACTGATCGCGTTCGACCCGCCCAGCTACGAGCTGACCGGCGACCGCGGCGTGGTGCGCTGGCAGATTCGCGGCGGAGCGCTGGTCTCACACCGCCAGGACCGCCGCGGCGGGTTCCTGCAGATCGACGTGCGCCGGCTCGCGGACGAACACGACGGCCACCAGGCGATTCACGTCGAGGTGGCTGTCCTGAGCTTCTACCCCGCAATCGCCAATGCGCTCAGCCCGCGGCTGTATGCCGCGACGCAATCGGCGATCCACGTGCGCATCACGCACGCCTTCCTGCGCTCGCTCGCGCGGCTCGACCTCGCAGAGTCGCGCACCGGCCGCTTCCGCGGCTACGAGGACGCCGCTCAGTAGCTGCGCAGCTTGGCGCGGTCGTGGCGCGCATGGATCCGGCGCACCGTCCCGGAGCGTGAGCGCATCACGAGCGACTCCGTCGTGGCGCCGGTGGAGCCCTGATAGCGCACGCCCTGCAGCACGTCGCCGTCGGTGATCCCGGTCGCCGAGAAGAAGCAGTCGTCGCCGGCGACGAGGTCGTCGCGGTCGAGCACCCGGTCGAGGTCGTAGCCCGCGTCCACCGCCGCCTGGCGTTCGCGCTCGTCGCGTGGCCACAGCCGTCCGAGCAACTGCCCGCCGATGCATTTGATCGCCGCCGCCGTGATGACACCCTCGGGCGTGCCGCCGATGCCCCACATCAGATCGACCGGGGAGCGCTCGCTGCACGCCAGCAGCGCGGCCGAGACGTCGCCGTCGCTGATCAGGCGTACGCGTGCTCCCGCCTCGTGGATCGCCGCCAGGGCGTGCGCGTGGCGCGGGCGGTCCAGCAGCACGACGGTGACGTCGGCTACCTCGATCCCCTTGCGCTGCGCCACCAGCTCGATCGTCTCCCCGAGCGGACGATCCAGATCGAGCAGGTCGGCGATCTCGGTGCCCCCGGCGATCTTCTCCATGTAGACGCATGGCCCCGGGTCGAACATCGTCCCCCGCGGCGAGAGCGCGATCACCGACAGCGCACTCGGCATGCCGCGGGCGGTCAGCGTCGTGCCCTCGACCGGATCGACCGCGATATCGACGCGCGGTTCGCTGCCGTCCCCGATCCGCTCGCCGTTGAACAACATCGGCGCCTCGTCCTTCTCCCCTTCGCCGATCACGACCACCCCGTCCATGTGGACGCTGTCCAGCATGTGACGCATCGCGTTGACCGCGGCCTGATCGGCCCCCTCCTTGTCGCCGCGCCCGATCAGCCGCGAGGCGCCGAGCGCCGCCGCCTCGGTGACACGGACGAGCTCGAGTGCGAGGTTGCGGTCCGGCGGCGTGCTGCTCGGGTGATCGGTCACCGCCGCAGCGTATACACCCCGGGCGGCCGGTTCGACGCCAAGACCCGCGCGCAGTCGCGCACAACATCAACAGCCACCGTCAAGGCTGCTGATAGCTTGCCGAGCGATGCCCGAGCCCGACTTCATCATCGGCGTGGACGTCGGCGGCACCAAGGTGTCGGTCGCGGCGATGCGCGGCTCGGAGACCGCAAGGCCCCTCGTGCGGCCAACCGATCGAGCCAGCGCGACCGCACTGGTCGACCAGATCGTCGCCCAGATCCAGGAGGTGGCGGCGGGCGAGTCTCCGCTCGCCGTCGGGATCGGCGTGCCGTCGGTCGTCGACTTCGCGACGGGGCGCGCGCGCTCGAGCGTGAACGTTCCACTGCAGGACTTCCCGCTGCGCGACGAGTTGACGACGCGCCTCGGACGGCCTGTGTTCGTCGACAACGACGCCACCGTCGCGGCGCTCGCCGAGGCTCACGACGAACGGGGGCGGCTCGACGTTTCGACGCTCGTCATGTTCACCGTCGGCACCGGCGTGGGCGGCGGGATCGTGATCGACGGACGCAGCTACCGCGGCGCGACCGGCGCGGCCGGCGAGTTCGGCATGACGCTCGTGTCTATCGACGAGGACATCCCGGCTGCGACGGGTTTCCCCCAGCCCGGATCGCTCGAGTCCTTCGCCGCCGGACATGTGCTCGACCGCCTCGCACGCGAGGCCGCTCGCGATCACGCGACCTCTGCGCTCGGACGGCTGCTCGCCCAGCAGGGGACGGTCTCCGGGCCGGACGCGGTGGCTGCGGCGAAGGCGGGAGACGCGGTCGCCGTCGCCTGCGTGGCGACCCTCGGCCGACACCTCGGCGTCGGCGTGGCCAACGCGATCAACAGTTTCGACCCGCAGGTCGTGGCGATCGGCGGTGGCGTATCGTCAGCGGGGGAGCTGCTGCTCGGCCCGGCCCGTGCCGTCGCGCTCGAGTACGTGCTCCCGGGCGTCGGCACGGCGACCGAGATCCGCATCGCCCGGTCCGGCCCGCAGGCCGGCGTGCGAGGCGCCGCGCTGCTCGCGCGCAGCGAACTGAAACACCAGAACGGAGAAGCCAGATGAGCACAGCCCCGCCGACGGCGAGCCTCGATGAGCTCTGCATCAACACGATCCGCACGCTCGCCATGGATGCCGTGCAGAAAGCGAACTCAGGGCATCCCGGGACGCCCATGGCGCTCGCTCCGCTGGCCTACACGCTGTACACGCGAGTCATGCGTCACAACCCGGCCAACGCCGCCTGGCCCAACCGCGATCGCTTCGTTCTGTCCTGCGGTCACGCGTCGATGCTGCTGTACTCGATGCTCTACCTCTGCGGCTACGGGCTCTCCCTGGAGGACCTGCAGAACTTCCGCCAGCTCGGCTCGCCGTGCGCGGGGCACCCCGAGTACGGCCTGGCGCCCGGCATCGAGGCGACCACGGGACCGCTGGGCCAGGGCATCTCCAACTGCGTCGGCCTGGCTCTCGCCGAGCGCCTGCTGGCCGCGCGTTTCAATCGCGACGGGCACGAGATCATCGACCACCACACCTTCACGATCGCCTCGGATGGCGACATGCAGGAGGGCATCTCCTCGGAGGCCAGCTCGCTCGCCGGGCATCTGCGGCTCGGCCGCCTGATCGCCTTCTACGACGACAACCACATCTCGATCGAGGGCGACACCTCGCTCTCGTTCAGCGAGGACGTCGGCGCTCGCTACGAGGCGTACGGCTGGCACGTCCAGCGACTTGGCGAGGACCTCGCGGTCGAGCGGCTCGAGCAGGCGGCGAAGGCGGCGATCGATGTCACCGACCGCCCGTCGCTGATCATCTGCCGCACGCACATCGCCTTCGGCGCGCCCAACAAGCAGGACACGGCCGGCGCCCACGGCTCGCCGCTCGGCGAGGAGGAGATCCGCCTGACCAAGGAGGGCTACGGCTGGCCGACCGAGCCGCCGTTCTACGTGCCGGCCGAGGCGCTCGAGCACTGCCGCGCGACGACGATCGGGCGTGGCGAGCAGGCGGAGCAGGCGTGGAACGAGCAGATGACGGCCTACCGTGAGGCGCATCCCGACCTCGCCGAGGAGCTGCAGGCGATCTTCGAGCGCCGTCCGGTGAAGCTGCCGGCCGGATTGCTCAAGCGATTCGAGCCCGGCACCAAGATCGCCACCCGCAAGGCGTCGGAGGAGGTGCTGCAGATCGCCGCGTCGCACGTGCCGTCGCTGATCGGCGGCTCCGCGGATCTCGCGCCCTCGACGCTGACCCTGATCGACGGCGGCGGCGACGTCGAGCGCAACGCGTTCGCCGAACGCAACCTGCACTTCGGCATCCGCGAGCACGGCATGGGAGCGATCGTCAACGGGCTTGCGCTGAGCGGCCTGCGCCCCTACGGCGCCACGTTCCTGATCTTCTCCGACTACATGAAGGGCGCGATCCGGCTCGCCGCGCTGATGGAGCTGCCGACGATCTTCTGCTTCACCCACGACTCGATCGGCGTCGGCGAAGACGGCCCGACCCACCAGCCGATCGAGCAGCTGGCGGCACTGCGCGCCACGCCCAACATCAACGTGGTGCGCCCGGCCGACGCCCACGAGACGGCACTCGCCTGGAGCTTCGCGCTGCGAGCCCGTGAAACCCCAACCGTGTTGGCGCTCTCTCGGCAGGGGCTCCTCGTGCTCGATCCCGAGCTGATCCCCGACGACGCGATCGACCGTGGCGCCTACGTCCTGCGCCACGGCGAGGACACGCCGGCGTTGGTCCTGATCGGCACCGGCTCGGAGGTGTCGCTGTGCCTCACCGCCGCCGACCAGCTGGCCGCCGAGGGCATCGCGGCGCGCGTCGTCAGCATGCCCTGCATGGACCGCTTCGAGCGCCAACCCGCGGACGAACGCGAACGCGTGCTGGGCCCGCCCGGGACGGCGCGGATCGCCGTCGAGGCCGCGAGCCCGCTCGGCTGGGACCGCTGGACCGGCGAGCGCGGAGCGGTGATCGGAATGCGGACGTTCGGCGCCTCCGGTCCCGAGGCCGAGGTGTACGCGCACTTCGGGATCACGGCAGCCGCGATCGTCGAGCAGGCCCACGCACTGTTGAGCACCTGAAAGGAGGGTCACATGGCTAGCGCGCCCCACACCGCCAACGCCAATCTTGCCGCGTTGGTTGCGGCCGGAACCGCGCCGTGGCTGGACCAGATCCGCCGCGGCCTGATCGTCAGCGGCGAGCTCGCCCGCCTGCGAGACGAGTGCTCGCTGCGCGGCGTCACCTCCAATCCGGCGATCTTCGAACAGGCGATCCTCGGCTCCAACGACTACGAGGAGGCGCTGGCGGAGCTGGCGCACGAGGATCTCGACGCCGTGGCGCTCTACGAGCGCCTCGCCGTCGCCGACGTCCAGGACGCCGCCGACGTGCTGCGCAGCGTCTACGACGAGCACGGCGACGGCTTCATCTCGCTCGAGGTCGCACCGACCCTCGCGGACGACACCGACGGCACGATCGCGCAGGCGCGCGACTACTGGGCACGCGTGGATCGCCCAAACCTGATGATCAAGATCCCCGGCACCGAGGCCGGGGTTCCCGCGATCGAGCAGGCGATCTTCGAGGGCATCAACGTCAACGTGACGCTGCTGTTCTCCGTCGAGCGCTACGCGCAGATCGCCGAGGCCTACATCCGTGGGCTGGAGCGGCGCCTCGCCGCGGGCCTGTCGGTCGACATCAACTCGGTCGCGAGCTTCTTCGTCTCGCGCGTGGACACCGAGGTCGACAAGCGTCTCGCGGCGCTGGGACGCTCCGAGCTCGCCGGCACGGCCGCGCTGGCCAATGCGCGCGCCGCCTATGCCCGCTACGAGCAGATCTTCCTCGGCGAGCGTTTCGCCGCGCTGCGCGCCGCCGGCGCGCGCGTGCAGCGCCCGCTGTGGGCGTCCACCGGCGTGAAGAACCCGGCCTACCCCGACACCATGTACGTCGACGGCCTGGTCGCTCCGAACACCGTCAACACGATGCCGCTGAAGACCCTGTTGGCCGTCGCCGAGCGCGGCGAGATCGTGCCGGGAACCGCGCAGATCGACCCGGCCCCCGCGCTCGACGCGCTCGCCGCCGCCGGGATCGACATGGACGACGTGACCACGACGCTGCTGCTGCAGGGGATCGCCGCGTTCGTCGCGCCGATGGAGAAGCTGCTCGCGGGCATCGAGAGCGCCCGCCAGATGGTGCTCACCGGGCGCCCGCCGGCGATCGCCGCGGTGATCGCCCCCGAGCTCTCGCGCGCCATCGCCGGCCGTGTTTCGACCGCGGTCGAGCAGCGCGTCGCCCGCCGCGTGTGGGCGAAGGACGAGTCGCTGTGGGGCGGTCCGGGGGTGCCCGAGATCGGCGACCGCCTGGGCTGGCTGACGATCTCCGACGCCATGGCCGAGCGTGCCGACGAGCTCGTCGCGTTCGCGCGCGGGTGTGCCGAGGAGGGCCTCACGGACGCGGTGCTTCTCGGCATGGGCGGCTCGAGCCTCGCGCCCGAGGTGCTGTGGCGCACGTTCGGCGCAACCGAGGAGGCGCTGACGCTGCACGTGCTCGATTCGACGGATCCGGCGGCGATTCGCGATGTGGAGGAGGCGATCTCGCTGGAGCGCACCCTGTTCGTCGTCTCGACCAAGTCGGGGGGGACGATCGAGACGCTCTCCCTGTTCGAGCACTTCCACGCCCTGGTGCCCGACGGTAACCGTTTCGTGGCGATCACGGACCCCGGCAGCTCGCTGCTCGATCTAGCGCGCGAGCACGGCTTCCGCGCCGCCTTCGAGAACGACCCGAACATCGGCGGGCGCTACTCGGCGCTGTCGCTGTTCGGCCTGGTGCCGGCGGCGCTGATCGGCGCACCGGTGCATGCGCTGCTCGAGCGCGCCGAACTCGCCGAGCAGGCGTGCGCGCATTTCGACAGCACGCAGACCAACCCGGGTCTGTGGCTCGGACTGGCTATCGGCGAGCTCGCCCGCCACGGGCGCAACAAGCTGACGTTCGTCGTCGGCGATCCGGTCGCCAGCTTCGGACTCTGGGTCGAGCAGCTCGTCGCGGAGAGCACCGGCAAGCAGGGACGGGGCATCCTGCCGGTGGCCGACGAGCCGCTGCTCGGACCCGAGTGCTACGGCGATGACCGCGTCTTCGTGCACCTGCGCGACGAGGAGCGCGCTAACGCGGACACCGACTCCCGCGTCGAGGCGCTGGGCGCGGCGGGGCACCCGACGCTCACGCTGAGCGTCAACGGGAGCGAGGATCTGGGGCGGATGTTCTTCCTCGCCGAGTTCGCGACGGCGGTCGCAGGCTGGGTGCTCGAGATCAATCCGTTCGACCAGCCGAACGTCCAGGAGGCAAAGGACGCCACCAAGCGAGTGCTCGGCGCCGGGGCGCTGCCGCAGCTCGAGCCGGCGGACGACGATGCGCTCCGCACGCTGCTGACCGGCGGCGCCGCAGACGGCTACATCGCCCTGATGGGCTACGTGGCGCCCTCGGTCGAGTTCGACGAGGAGGTCGCTGCGCTGCGCGCGACCCTGCTCGCCCACACGCGCCTCGCCACCACGTTCGGCTACGGGCCGCGCTTCCTGCACTCGACCGGACAGCTCCACAAGGGCGGTCCGCCGGTCGGGCGCTTCCTCTCGCTGATCGCCCACAGCGGGCCCGACGTCGAGATACCCGGAGCCGGCTACACGTTTCGCACGCTCGAGACGGCGCAGGCGATCGGCGACCTGCAGACCCTGCGCTCCCACGGCCTGCCGGCCGAGATCGTCGTGCTGAACGGCGAACCGGCTGTCGCGCTGCGCGAGCTCCACACGCGGATCAAGGAGATGCTCTGATGCAGATCGGGTTCGTCGGGCTGGGCAAGATGGGCGGCAACATGGTCGCGCGGATCCGCCGCGACTCAGACCACGACGTGGTCGCCTTCGACTTCGACCCCAAGGCGGTCGCCAGGGCAACCAAGACCGGCGCGCGCGGGGCCGCAAGCCTGCGCGAGCTGGTGCGGGCGCTCGACCCACCGCGGACGGTGTGGATCATGGTGCCGGCGGGCGCGCCCACGCAGGAGACGGTCGAGGCGCTCGTGAAGCTGCTCGAGCCCGATGACACGATCATCGACGGCGGCAACTCCAAATGGACCGACGACAAGCAGCGCGCCGCCCTCGCGCGCAAGTCGAAGCTCCACTACGTCGACGTCGGCACGAGCGGCGGCGTGTGGGGGCTCGAGGTCGGCTACTGCATGATGGTGGGCGGACCGGGAAAGGCTGTTAGGCGGCTGGCGCCGATCTTGGATGTCCTGGCACCGCCGACCGCCCCGGACGCCGTTGCCGCGATCGGGCCCCGCGGGTGGGAGCATTTCGGACCGAGCGGCGCCGGGCACTACGTGAAGATGGTGCACAACGCGATCGAGTACGGCCTGATGCAGGCCTACGCCGAGGGGTTCGAGCTGTTCCAGCAGTCCGAGTTCGAGCTCGACAACGCGAAGATCGCCCACCTGTGGAACCAGGGCTCGGTGATCCGCTCGTGGCTGTGCGAGCTGGCGGCGCGCGCCTTCGAAGCCGACGGCAACGACCTGGCGGGGCTCGAGGGCTGGGTCGAGGACTCCGGGGAGGGTCGCTGGACCCTCCAGGACGCGATCGATCACGGCGTGCCGACGCCGGCGCTCAGCGCCGCGCTGAACAGCCGTTTCTACTCACGCGCGCAGGGCGACTACAGCGCCCGCGTGCTGGCCGCGCTGCGCAACCAGTTCGGGGGCCACGCCGTCAAGAAGAGCGGTTCGTGACGCTGACCGACGTCGTCGCACCGAACCCGCTCGCGGCGGGACTCGAACGCCTCCCTGTCGCGCCCACCAATCTCGTGATCTTCGGCGCCACCGGTGATCTGGCGAAGCGCAAGCTGTTGCCGGCGATCTACAACCTCGCGCACGAAGGAGCGCTGCCGGGCCGATTCAACCTGATCGGCGTCTCACGCGGTGAGCTTTCGGCCGAGGCCTACCGCGACATCGCGGCGGAGTCGATCCGCGCCTTCTCGCGCACGCCGCCCGACGAGAGCGTGCTGGCCGGCCTGCTCGACGAGCTCCGCTACGTGACCGGGGCGTTCGACGACGCCGCGACCTACCAGGCCCTCGCACGGTCACTCGAGGAGCTCGACGACGCTGCCGGCGAGCCGATGTCGCGCGCGTTCTACCTCTCGACGGCGCCCGAGTTCTTCGCCGTCATCGTGGAGGCGCTCGGCAACGCCGGGCTCGCGCGATCCGAGAAGCAGGCGGCCGAGGTCCGCGTGATGATCGAGAAGCCGTTCGGGACCTCACTGGCCGAGGCTCGCGAGCTGAACGCGAAGGTGCTCTCCGTATTCGACGAGAGCCAGGTGTTTCGCATCGACCACTATCTCGGCAAGGAGACGGTGCAGAACATGCTCGCGTTCCGTTTCGCGAACGGCATGTTCGAGCCGTTGTGGAATCGCAACTACATCGCGCACGTGCAGATCACCGCCGCCGAGGACATCGGCATCGGCAGCCGCGCCGGGTACTACGACCACGCCGGCGCGCTGCGCGACCTCGTCGAGAATCACATGATGCAGCTGCTCACGCTGCTGTGCATGGAGCCACCGGTCAGCTTCGCCGCCAACGACGTGCGCGACGAGAAGGTGAAGGTGCTGCACGCGATCCGCACGCCGCAGGGGCACGAGATCGAGCAGATGAGCGTGCGAGCGCAGTACGCCGCCGGCGTCAGCGGCGGCGAACAGGTCGCCGGCTACCTCGAGGAGGACGGCGTGCCCGCGGACTCGCACACGGAGACCTACGCCGCGCTGCGCCTGCAGGTGGACAACTGGCGCTGGGCCGGCGTGCCGTTCTACCTGCGGACGGGCAAGCGGCTCGCCCGCAAGGTCACCGAGATCGCGGTCACCCTGCGGCCGGTGCCCCACCTCGCGTTCGAGCAGGAGGGCTCGCTGGGCGTGCGGCCCAACCAGCTGGTGATGACGATCCAGCCGAACGAGGGCGTGTCGCTGTCGCTCGGGGCGAAGATTCCGGGCACGCGCATGCGGATCCGCCCGGTCAACATGGAATTCCTCTACGGCACCGCCTTCCTGTCGCAGTCGCCGGAGGCCTACGAGCGTCTGATTCTCGACGCGATGCGGGGTGAGGCGACGCTGTTCACCCGCAACGACGAGGTCGAGGCCCAGTGGCGGATCTGCGATCCGATCGTTTCGGCCTGGGCGGAGGGCAAGGTGCGGCTGCCGCAGTACGCCGCCGGAACGCAGGGACCGGCGGCCGCGGACGAGCTGCTGCTCGAAGGCCACCAGTGGCGGGCGATCTGAGGCTCGCGCCCAGCCGATGACGGCCGTGACCGACTCCGTCTGGGCCGCCGAGGACACGACCCCGGCCGCGGTCGAGGCGGCGCTGCGCGAGCTTCTGATCGAGCGGCACAACGAGAGCGACGGCTACGTGCCGGCGCGGGTGCTCAACCTGATCTGCGTCGTCGAGCGCCAGTGGAGCGGGGAGATCGCGAACCGGCTGAAGCGCGTCGGCCGCTACCACCCGTCGCGCACGATCGTCTGCGCGGTCAGCGACGGCCGCCGCACGATCGACGCGGTCGCCACGATCTCCTCGGAGGCCGCGACAGACGGCGGCGAGCACGTGCTCACGCACGAGACGGTGATCCTCGACCTCGGTCCCGGCCACCTCCCGAACCTCGACACGATCGTGGATCCGCTCGTGATCACAGACCTCACGACGGTCGTCTGGGCGCCGCACGGGCACTGGCAGGCGGTCGACGCCCTGTCGGGGCTCTCTCAGTGCGTGCTGCTCGACTCGGTCGAGGATCCGGATGTCGCAGGGGCGCTGCGGCGCGCCCAGGCGCTGCTCGCGCAGCGCTACGTCGTGGATCTGGCCTGGCTGCGCTCGACGCCGTGGCGGGAGCGGATGGCGGCCGTCTTCGACCAGCCCGGCGGGCGGCGCCGGCTGGGCGAGATCGCGGCCGTGCACATCCGAAACGTGGCCGAATCCGGGGCCGCCGCGCTGCTGGTGTGCGGCTGGCTCACCTCGCGCCTCGGCTGGCCGCACGGGCAGCTGCGCCGCGACGGACACGGCCGGGCGATCGGCACGATGGGTGAGGTTGCGGTGACGCTCGAGTCGGTCGTCCAGGAAGTGCCGGGACTCGGCGGCATCACGCTCCAGTTCAACGACGGCGGCGAGCTCTCGCTCGATCGCGGTCCCGGCGGGCTCACCGCCTCCACGCGCGACGGTCGCGGCGTCGAGCGCCGCTGGAAGCTGCTCGGCGCCTCCCGCGGCGAGGGCGGGATCCTCGGTGAGGGCATCCGCCAGTCGCTGCTGCGCGACCCGACCTACCGCGAGGCACTCGACGCCGCGGCCGAGATGCTGACGTGAGCGCGCCGAGCGTGATCCGCGTGAGCGACGGCGCCGCCGTCGCAGCCCGGGCCGCAAAGCTGGTCGCGGAGCTTCTCGACGCGACGATCACCGCCCGCGGCACGGCGCACCTTGCGCTCGCAGGCGGCACGACGCCCGCGGGCGCGTACGGGCAGTTGCGCCGCGGCAGCTGGAGCGGCGTCGAGCTTTGGTTCGGCGACGAGCGCTGCGTCGGCCCCGACGACCCGGAGTCGAACTATCGGATGGTCGCCGAGACACTCCTCGCCGATGCGCCCGGCGCGCTCGTCCACCGCATCGAGGGCGAGCTTGGCGCGGAGCGAGCCGCTGCCGCCTACGACGCCCTGCTTCGCGAGCGGGTGCCGGCCGACGGGACTTCTCTGCCCGTGCTCGACATCGTGCTTCTGGGGATCGGCGAGGACGGGCACACGGCGTCGCTGTTTCCCCACAACGCTGCGCTCGACGCGCACGGCGCGGCCGTGGTGGCCGTTCACAACGCTCCCAAGCCGCCGCCGGACCGCGTGTCGCTCGGTATCGATGTGCTGCGCGGCGCCCGCAGCGCGATCCTGCTCGCCACCGGGTCGGGCAAGGCGGCGGCGCTCGCCGGCGCGCTCGCGCCGCCGGATCCGGCCGTGCCGGCTAGCCTGCTCGAGCGCACGCGCCTAACCGTGATCGCCGATCGCGCGGCGCTGGCCCAACTGTGATGGCGCCCGCGTCGAGCGATCGCGAGCTGGTGATCGTCCGCCACGCCGACACCGACTGGACGCAGACCGGCCAGCACACCGGCCGCACCGACCTGCCGCTGAACGAGCAGGGGCGCGCGAAGGCGCTGACGCTGCGTGAGCCGCTCGCGCGGTGGAGCTTCACGGCGGTCTGGAGCAGCCCGCTCGAGCGTGCGCTGGAGACGGCGCGCCTCGTCGGCTTTGCACCGCAGCGCCACGAGGAGCTGCTCGAATGGAACTACGGGGACTATGAGGGACTCACGTCGGCGCAGATCCATGAGCGCCGGCCCGGTTGGGATCTGTGGCGCGACGGTTGCCCGGGCGGCGAGGCCGCGCCGGACGTCGCGCGGCGAGCCGACGCGCTGCTGGCAATGCTTCCGGCGCAGGGCGACGTGCTCGTGTTCGCGCACGGACACGTGCTGCGCGTGCTGACCGCCCGCTGGCTCGGCCTCGATGCGACCGCCGGCGCGCTCTTCCCCCTGTCCCCAGGGGGTATCGGCGTCCTCGGCCACGACCAGGGGCGCCGGGTGCTGCGGAGCTGGCGCTGAGCGCGCGCTAGATCCGCTCGACCAATATCGCCTGCCCCATCCCGCCGGCGACGCACATCGACTCGATTCCGAGCCGCCCGCCGGTCTTCTCCAGGCCGTTCAGCAGCGTGGCCATGATCCGCGCTCCGGTCATGCCGAACGGATGCCCGAGCGCGATCGCACCACCAAACGGGTTGAGCTGCTCCTCGTCGATGCCGAGTTCGCGCATGCAGGGGATGATCTGGGCGGCGAAGGCTTCGTTGATCTCGACGATGTCGATCTCCTCGATCGAGCGTCCGCTGCGCTCCAGCAGCGCCCGGATCGCCGGGATCGGCCCGACGCCCATGTACTCGGGCTCCACGGCCGCGACGCTCGAGGCGACGATTCGCGCCCGCGGGCGCAGCCCGAGCTGCTCCGCGCGCGCGGCGCTCATCACGAGCACGGCGGCGGCTCCGTCGTTGAGCGGGCATGAGTTTCCGGCGGTCACGGTGCCGTCGGGCTTGAATGCGGGCTTCAGCCCTGCCAGCACCTCCATCGTGGTTCCCGGCCGCGGGCCGTCGTCGCGCTCGACGACGGACGCGGCAACCTCCAGCGGCCCCTCGTCGCCGTCCTCGACGTGCGCGGCGACGCTCACGGGAACGATCTCGGCGTCGAAATGCCCCGACTCGGCCGCCGCGACCGCACGAGCCTGCGAGGTCACGGCCCAGTGGTCCTGGTCCTCGCGCGAGACGCCGTAGCGCTCGACGACGTTCTCGGCCGTGAGGCCCATCGGGATGTAGACGTCGCACAGCGATCCGGGCGAGCCGTCGAGCCGCGGGTTCAGACTCGAGTAGTCCGGTGCGGCGCCGAAGCCCGCGCGCGAGACCGACTCCACGCCTGCGGCCACGTACTGGTCGCCCTCCCCCGCCGCGATCGCATGAAACGCCATGCGCAGCGTCTGCAGCGACGAGGCGCAGAAGCGGTTCACGGTGCAGCCCGGGACACGCTCGTCGATTCCGGCCAGCAGCAGCGCGTTGCGCCCGACGTTGTAGGCCTGCTCCCCGCTGGAGGACGCCGCGCCCATCATCACGTCGTCGGTTTGCGCGAAGTCGACCGCCGGATTGCGCTCGATCAGCGCGCGCAGTGGGATCGCCGCCAACTCGTCGGCGCGGACGGCGCGGAGCGAGCCCTTCAGCGCACGCCCGATCGGCGTGCGCACCGCATCGATGATCACCGCTTCGCCCATCACTGCTGCCTCCTCATCGGTCTGCCGGCATTCTCGCGCTGCGCGTGCGCGCCCTCGTTGCCGCCGCGTTCGCGCCGGCGATCGAGGCTCTCACAGGCCCAGCTCACCCACCCCCATCTCGTCGAAGCCGACGTGATGGGCCAGCTCGTGGCGCACGGTGCGCACGACCTGTTCGCGCAGCAGGTCGGGGTCGGCGCCGAAGTCACGCCGCAGCGTGTCGCGGAAAATCACGATTCTGCTGCCGTGCTCGTTGCGGTGCACGCCGCCGCCCTGGTAGAGCCCGTAGGCGTGCACGCGGCGCCCGCCGTCGGAGATCACGACGGCGACATGCGCGAGAGCGTTCTGGAGCAGATCAGGCAGATCGTCCAGCGCGTCACGCACCAGCTCCTCGAAGTCCTCGTCGCGCAGGGGGTCGAGTTCGAGGAACTCGCGCTCGTCGGGCTCGACGGCCAGGCCGTCGGCGGCGAGCCGCTCGGCGCGGCGTACGACGAGCTCAAACTCCGCTTCTTCGTCGTGCCATCCGGCCAGCCACCCTGTCACCAGCGCGACGACGGCGGCCATGGCGAGCACTCCGAGCGCGATCACGGCGACGAGCTGGATCGCGCGCACGAACGGCGACCCGCTGGTCGGCGAGAGCACGAAGGCGACCGAGACGCCGACGACGAACGCGACCCCGGCAGCGCGGAGGATCACCTTCAGCTGGGGGTCGCGCACCGCTCCTCCTCACAGCAGCGTTCGCGCGATGACCAGCCGGTTGATCTCGTTCGTTCCCTCGTAGATCTGGGTGATCTTGGCATCGCGCATCATCCGCTCGACGGGGTAGTCGCGGACATAGCCGTTGCCGCCGAGCACCTGCACCGCCTCGACCGTCACCGCCATTGCCGTGTCCGACGCGAACACCTTCGCCATCGAGCCGTACTTGGCGGCGCCCGGCTCCCGCCGGTCGACCATCGCGCAGGCGCGGTACAGGAGCTCGCGGGCGGCGGCCGTGCGCAGCTCCATCTCCGCAAGCTTGAACGCGATCGCCTGGAAGTCGCCGATCGGCTTGCCGAACTGCCTGCGCTCGCGGGCGTAGCCGACCGCGTAGTCGGTGGCGCCCTGCGCGATCCCGACGGCCTGCGCAGCGGCGCCGAGCCGGCTGCGCTCGAGCGTCGAAAACGCCACCGACAGGCCCTTGCCGACCGCTCCCAGCACGTTCCCGGCCGGCACGCGCACCTCGTCGAAGCTCAACGGGCCAGTCGGGGAGCCCCGGATCCCCAGCTTGTGCTCGAGCTTCCCGGCGCTGAAACCTGGCCGGTCGGCCTCGACGATGAAGGCGGTGATCCGCCGTTCCTTCGGGTCGCTGACGGCGAACACGATGTAGAAGTCGGCCACCCCGCAGTTGGAGATCCACGACTTCGCGCCGCTGATCACCCACTCGTCGCCGTCCGGGCGCGCGCTGGTCGCCATCGCCGCAGGATCGGAGCCCGCGTCGGCCTCCGAGAGCGCGAAAGCCGGCGACCACTCGCCACTCGCGCAGCGAGGAAGGAAGCGCCGCTTTTGCTCGTCGCTGCCGAACAGGCGGATCGGCAGCGTGCCCAGGTCCTGGAGCATCAGGATCAGCGCGCTCGACGCGCAGGCCTTCGCCACCTCCTCGATCGCTACGTTCATCATCAGGGTGCCGGTGCCGGTGCCGCCGAACTCGGGGTCGAACGGGAGCGCCAGTAGGTCGTGCTCGGCGAACAGCCGGCGCAGATCCCAGGGGTAGGTGGCCTGCTCGTCGATCTCCGCGGCACGCGGCGCGACCTGTTCGACGACGATCTGGCGGATCGCGTCGCGGAACTCGATCACCTCGGCGGGCAGAGCGTAGGTTTCGCTCGGCGTTGCCACGCTCGCATCCTACCCCCGCCTGCTGCGGCTCAGCCCCGCACGTGTCGTATGCTCAGCGACCCCCATGAACGCGTTCGAGAACCCGGAGATCGAGGTCAGCGCCGAGCGCGCCGCCGAGCTTGCGGCCGAGGGCGCCACGTTCGTCGACGTGCGCGAACCCTACGAGCGCGAGGCCGGGTATATCGAGGGCACGCGCCACATCGAGCTGGAACGCCTGGCGTCGAATGCCGGCACGATCGACCGGGATCGCCCGGTCGTCTTCCACTGCCGTCTGGGCGTGCGCTCGGCGATGGCCGCCAGCGCGTTTCGGGCGGCCGGCTATGACGCCTACACACTGACGGGCGGCATCCAGGCGTGGGTCGACGCCGGGCTGCCGATCGCCCCCGCCGACGGGTACGTCGCCGATCACTGATCAGCGTCGGGGGCGCAGTCCCTGGGCGGCCGCGGCGGCGGTCACGATCTCGCAGACCTCGCCGGGCTCATCGACGATCCGCAGCAGCGCCACCTCCTCCGGCTCGACGTTCGCGTGCGCGACGACCGTGTCGCGCATCCATTCGATCATGCCGCCCCAGTACTCGCTGCCGTAGAGGATCACCGGGAAGTGCTTGATCTTCCCGGTCTGGATCAGCGTCAGCGCCTCGAACAGCTCATCCAGCGTGCCCAGCCCGCCGGGCAGGCCGACGAACGCGCACGCGTAGCGCACGAACATGACCTTGCGCACGAAGAAATAGTGAAACTCCAGGCCGACATCGGCATAGGGGTTCGGGACCTGCTCGTGCGGCAGTTCGATGTTGAGTCCGATCGAGCGGCCCCCGCCTTCCTGTGCGCCGCGGTTCGCCGCCTCCATGCTGCCGCTGCCGCCGCCGGTGATCACGGCGAAGCCCGCCGACGCGAGGCTGCGGGCGACGGCGCGGGCGCGCTCGTAGGCCGGGTCCTCGATGCTGGTTCTCGCCGAACCGAAGATCGACACGGCCGGACCGATGTCGGACAGCGCCTCGAAGCCGTACGCCAGCTCTTCCGAGATGAGCTCGATGCGCTCGCGATCGGATCGCAGCGCGAACACGCTCTCCAGGTCGGCGGCGAACAGCTCCTCGTCGCTGCTGGCCGGTTGTCGCCGTTGCTCGGACATCAGAACAGAAGCGAGTCCAAGAAGCTCGTCTCCTGCGCGCCGAGGTTCGTGTTGGCCGGATTGATGTGCAGGAAGCTGAGGATCTCGGACGAGTACGGCATCCAGGCGAGGTAGATGTAGATGCCGAACACGGTGGCTACGACCTTCAGGCCCTTCGAGCGCGACAGCGCGACGAACGGCAGCAGCCAGATGATGTACCACGGAAGCGTCCAGCCGAGCGTGAGCAGCAGCGCCAGGGTCACGCAGCCGCATGCCGTGAGCCAACGCCGCGTGCGCCAGACCCAGACGGAGCAGCCGACGATCACCACGACCAGCAGCAGCGTGAACACGCTGCGCATCTGCGAGGTGTAGCCGCCAAAGCCGAACGCGAGGCCGATCAGGTTCGGAATCCCGTCCGGGACGACGAGTCGGTCCTGCTGTCCCACGTTCGGCAGGTTGACGCCGAACGCGACCACCGTCATCGCCGCCGCCGCGACCAGCCCGATCACGAGGCCGGTGGCCACGCGCAGGCGTCGCGCCGCCCCGGCCAGCACGACCGGTATCAGCACCGCGGAGGAGGCCTTGACCGCGACCGCGGCGATCAGCGAGATGCCGGCACCAATCTCCATCCACGCCGCCGGCTCGCCGACGACGAGCGGCCGCGGCATCCCGTCCAGCCAAGCCCACGCGCGGCGCAGCCCCCCCATCGGGCCGTGGGCGTGCGCCGGCGCCGGACGGGCGCGCTTGCCGACGCGCATCGAGTTGGCACGCAGCAGCAGCCAGAAGCCGAGCACGAGGAAGAAGAGCATCAGGAAGTCGTTGTGGTCCCCGCCGAGCCCCCAGACCAGCACGATCGGGTTGATGCCGATGACCACGGCGGCGGTGAGCGGATTGCGGCCCAGCAGCTCCGCACAGCGGTAGACCAGGAACACCGTCCCGAGGCTCGCGAGCATCAGCGTCGCCTTCATCGCCCAGAACGCGCCGGCGACGCCGAGCGGCACGAGCGCCATCGTGAAGAGCGTGAACAGCGGGCCATAGGGGCTCAGCAGGCCGTGCCAGTTGCTGAGCAGGAACGTGGGGTCGCTGTGGGGCTCCAGCGCCGGGATCGTCACGTACGGGTTCAGGTGGTAGAGAGCCTCCATGCGCCCGTAGTTGAGGTAGTTGAAGACGTCACTGAGCGTCAGCGGCGGCGAGAGGAAGAAGATCAGGTGCATCGCCACGATCGCTCCGAGCACCCAGAACCGACGTAGCCGTGGGGCCGAGTAGGCGACGATCAGGTAGGCGACGAGCATCGTCGCGATCACCGCGGTGAACAGCACGCGCTGGGTGTGCGTGCTGGCGGTGAACCAGCTCGTCAACACGCCGGTCGGTCCGGAGAGCCACCGCGGATAGTCGCCGGATCTCGCCGACGGGACGAGGATGCTCTCGTGTGCGGTGGTGAGCGGCGCGGCGGCGAGCGACACCAGCAACAGGCTGCTCAGCAACATCAGCGTGAGCGCCAGCGCCGACGCCCGGACCGCCAGCGAGGAGCGGAACAGATCGGACCCGCTCGGATCGCGCCAGCGCTCCGTGCGGACCGCTCCGTGCCGGTAGCGGCGCAGCGCCGCCGTCGCGCTCGGGAGCACGTGCTCAGCAGCCGTCGCCGGCGACGCGGCGGCTATGCGTCCTGTTCGTGGTGTCGCGTCGGTCGACATCTCTCTCGGAGCACGATCCGTCGCCGCTGCGCGTCGGACCTGGCGCAGGATATCGGGCGCACGCCACCGCGCCCGGGCCGGGGTCGGGGCTGCGCCGCGGCCTGGAGATCGTCCCCACAACCAGCGGAGCCCGCCTGTTCAGGCGGGCTCCGGGCGCTTCAGAAAGCTCTGGACGGCTTGGCCGCCACGCTAGAGCGGTACGACGTTGACCGCCTTCGGCCCCTTGTCACCGGCCTCTGCGTCGAAGGACACCTTTGCACCCTCCTGCAGCGAGCGATACCCCTCGCCGACGATCCCGGTGTGATGGACGAAGAGATCCTTGTCGCCGTCGTCCGGCGTGATGAAACCAAACCCCTTGTCGTCGCTGAACCACTTAACGGTGCCCGTAGGCATTGCGTTCCTCCACTGTGTGTATGTGCTTGCTGCGACGCGGAGGACGCTTGGAAAGCTTCGACCTGCGAGCGCTCGCACTGCTTTCACCGGCACTGACCGGCGACTTTCCCGCGTGACGGTAGCACGTCACAGCTTTCGCGCAAGCAATTTCGCGCGACGCGGCTTCGACCCGCTAGGCTCCAGCCATGAGCGAAAAGGTGCACAAGACCGACGAGGAATGGCGTGCGGAGCTGACGGCGGAGCAGTACGAGGTGCTGCGCGGCAAGGGGACCGAACGGCCGTTCACCGGTGAGCTGAACGCGAACAAGGACTCCGGTTCGTATCGCTGCGCCGGTTGCGGCACGGAGCTCTTCCGATCCGACACCAAGTTCGATTCGGGTACCGGCTGGCCGAGCTTCTGGGAGCCGAGCGCACCGGACGCCGTCAGCACGGAGGAGGATCGCAGCCTCTTCATGCGTCGCACCGAGGTGCTGTGCGCGACCTGCGAAGGGCACCTCGGTCACGTGTTCGAGGACGGCCCCAACCCGACCGGCCTTCGCTACTGCATCAACTCGGCGGCGTTGAAGTTCGACCCTGAGTCGTAGTGACCGACGCGCAGCCGGACGCTCCCCGCTTCCTCAGACTGATCCCAAGCAGCGCAGCGCAGACCACGCTGAGCGCCGAGGAGGCGCTCGAGGGGTGGCGTCCCAGCGACGATGACGACCTGCGCGTGGTGTTGAACATGATCGCCAGCGTCGACGGCCGGATCGCCGTTGACGGCCGGTCGAAGGCGCTCGGCGGGCCGGCCGATCGGGCACTGTTCCACGCACTGCGAGCCCACGCCGACGCGGTCATCGCCGGAGCCGGGACGGTTCGCACAGAGCGCTATGGGCCGATCATCCGCGACCCCGACGTATGCGCCGAGCGCGAGGCACGGGGACTCTCGGCGCAACCGCTCGCCGTCATCGTCAGCCGGCACCTCGATCTCGACCCCACGCTGCCGCTGTTGGCGGACCGCGGCTCGCACGTCGTGATCGTCACCCCATCCGCCGGCGACCTCCCGTACGCGAGAGCCAGCGTCGACTACATTCGCAGCGCGACGCTGCGTGGCGCCCTCACCGAGCTCGCGGCGAGGTACGGCGTCCACCTGCTGCTGTGTGAGGGCGGCCCGTCGTTGAACGCGTCCCTCGCCGCCGAGTCCCTCATCGACGAGTTGTTCCTGGCGGTATCGCCGATGCTCGTCGGCGATGCGCCCGGCGCCGGCGCGCTGCTGAGCGGTGCGGCGCCCCAGCAGCCGATCGCACTCGAGCTGCGCATGCTGCTCGAGCACGACAGCCAGCTGTATGCGCGCTACGTCTCGTGCGACCGCGCGGAGGCGGCCGCAGCGGCCGAGCCGGCGTCGAGCTGAGTCCGCCGGGCGCTACCCGCCGGGCCCCTCGCCGATCCCCCGCTCGCCGGCGTGGCCGATCTCGCGGTTGAGGACCTCCAGCAACTCGGCGGCGAGCGCACCGCCGTCGCTCGCGAGGCGCGGAGTGGCGCTCACCGTGACAACCATCTCCGCGCCGTCGAGCTCCTCGAGTGTCACGCTCGGATGGCGGCGGATCGCCACCTTCAGCGCCTGCTCGATGCGCTGCTGCAACTCCATCGGGGTGATACCGGAGCGCAGTCGCACGGTCAGCCGCACAGCCTCCGGCTCGCGCAGCGGACTCACCGACACGGCAAGCACGAGGCTGTTGGGCACGAGCACGGGATCGTCCCCGGCGTTGATCGTGGTGTAGAGAAGGCCGAGCGCCGAGACGACGCCCTCGATCCTGCCGGCGAGGCCGCCGCCCTGTAGGCGGACGCGGTCGCCGACGCGGAACGGCCTCGCGCTCAGGAGCACGATGCCGGCAATCAGGTTGCCGAGCGTCTGCTGCGCCGCGAGGCCGAACACGACGGCCGAGAACGAGGCTCCGATCGCGATCGCGGCGAGGCCAACGCCCGCGATCGTCAGCGCCACGACGATCGCGGCCAACATCGTGAGCAGGCGGATGACGAAACCGGCGGTGCCGGTGGTGGCGGTGTCCAGGCGCTTGAAGAGCAGCGGCTCGAGCCCGCGCACGATGTCGCGCGCGAGTGCCCAACCGGCGAACACCAGCACGATCACGACGAACACCTGCAGCGCCGTCGTGCCGGAGGACTGCGTGCAGTGCGTCGCGCCGGCAGGGCACACCCTCAACCCGAAGAGATCGTGGCGGTAGTCCCACAGCAGGATCACTCCGGCAAACAGCGGTGCGAACACCAACAGTTGCAGTCGCGCCCGGCGCACGGCGCGCGGCGGAAGGCGCAGCGCTAGCCCGAATTCGCGCCAGCGATCCGCGCGCGATTCGCGCGTCGGTTCTGCCTCCGGATGCTCGTCGCGAGTTTGTGACAAAGCCGTGAAACCTCACCGGGCAGAGCAGAACCGCCTGCTACCGTGGGGAAAACGACCATAGCAACGTATCGCGAGGCGGGCACCGAAGATCCGCCACCGGAAAGGAAGGAGACATATGTCATATGTCGATCTGCACCTCCACCTGCTGCCCGGGGTGGACGACGGTGCATCGGACGAAGCGGCGTCGATCGCACACGCGCGGCGCCTCGCCGCCGAGGGCGTCCGTGACGTCACCGCAACGCCCCACATCAACGCGTACTGGTCGCTGGACATCGCCACGATCCGCCAGCGCGTCGCCGAGCTGGCCGCACTGCTCGATGAGCAGCGCATCGGCGTGCGGGTGCATGCCGGCGGCGAACTGGACGCGCGCCATGCGCGCGGCCTGACCGACGGCGAGCTCGAGCTCATCGCCCAAGGCCCCGAAGGGAGTCGCTGGCTGCTGGTCGAGGCGCCGTTCCGCGGCCTCGACGAGGAGTTCGCGAACGACTGCGCCGCCCTGCTGGAACGCGGCTTCGGCGCCGTGATCGCTCACCCCGAGCGAGCCCGTGGAATGACTGAGCCCGCCGGGATCGAGGCGCTGCGCGGGCTGCTCGCAGCCGGCGCCGTGGCGCAGGTCAACGTCTGCTCGCTGCTCGGGAACAACGGCCTCGCGGTGCAGGAGACGGCGGTCAGCCTGCTGCGCAGCGGTCTCGCCTACGTGATCGCCTCCGACGGGCATCCGGGAACCCGCGACCACACCGTCGCGCTCGGCTTCGTGCTCGCGCAGCGTGCCGGCGCCTCCTCGGTGCAGGCCTGGCGGCTGACACAGGCCAACCCGCGCTTCCTGCTGACACACGGCATCCCCCAGGCGCCCTCGCCGGCCACGGCGGCCGCGCTCGCGCTCGCACTGGACTGAGGAAGGCAGCCTACGCCCCGGACTCGCTAGGCGAGCCCAGGGCGCCGGCTGAGAGAGGCCCTCGTGCGCGACCCGCGGGGTCATCCTGATCGAGAGCTCGCTGCGAGCTGGTCAGACTCGCACGTGCATCTCACCATCGCCCGGCGGTCGCGACGTGAAGATCCTGATAGCAGGCGCGCCCGTTCACCGACTGGTCACAGAAAGTCGCGCTTTGCAGCCGAATCTCTGCTGCATGGGTACAGGACGAGATGAGGAGAGCCGGTCCATGGTGACCAGAGTCGATCTCCACTGCCATTCGACTGCATCGGCCGTCTCCCGACTGGGTGTGCAACGGGCGCTCGGCCTGCCCGAGTGCGCGACTCCACCGCTCGAGGTCTATGAGCTCGCGAAACGTCGCGGCATGGACTTCGTGACGATCACCGACCACGACACGATCGACGGCGCTCTGGAGCTGGAGGGGCTGCCGGACGCATTCGTCTCGGAGGAACTGACAGCGCGCTTCCGCGGCGAGCCGCAGGCCGTGCACGTCCTGTGCCTGGGGATCACGCCGGCGGACCACGAGTGGCTGCAGGCCCATGCCGGGGACGTCGAGTCCTGCGCCGCCTACCTCGACGAGCACCACATCGTCAGCGCGCTCGCGCACCCGTTCTTCGCCGTGGGCGCGCCGCTCACGAGCCGCCATCGACGCCGGCTGGCCGACCTCTTCCCGATCTGGGAGACCCGCAACGGCTCGCGCGCGCGAGAGCTGAACATGCCCGCGGCGCTCTACGTCGAAACCCACGGCGGGATCGGCGTAGCGGGCAGCGACGATCACGCGGGCATCGACATCGGCCGCACGTTCACGTGCGCTCCGGCCGCGGCCACGCCGGCGGAGTTCCTCGAGCACGTCCGGGCCGGACGCGTCGATCCCGGCGGCGAGCAGGGCAGCGCCGAGAAATGGGCGCATGCGGCGATGGCGCTCGCGGTTCGGGCCCTCGGTCACGACGGCGAGCGTGCCGAACTCGATCCGCTGCGCGTGTTGGAGATCGCCGAGCGGGTGCTGCGCGAGGGCGATGCTCGGGAGGGAACACAGGTCGGCAACCTCGCGCCTGCCGATGCGCGCGCACTGCTGCGGGCCTGGCTCGTGTCGGTCGGCCTCGGCGAGTTGTCGGGGGCTGATCTCGTCGCGTACATGCAGGACGAGCGCTTCACTCACGCCGACCTCCACCGGCGCGCGACGCGCGCCCATGAGCGCCGCCTGCGCGAGGCCGTCGCGACCGCGATCGACGCGGTCGCGCGCGGCGAGATCGGCGAGATCGGGGCCGTCCTGTTCACGGCATGCATCCCGGCAATCCCCTATGCACCCTCGGCCGCGTTCATCGCGCGCGAACGCGCGAAGCTCAGCAGCCGCGACGGCGAGCTGCCGCGCGTCGCGATCGTCGCTGACGGGATCGGAGCGATGCACGGTGTCACACGCACGATCGAGGAGATCCGCGAGCGGGGCGTCGACGGCTTCGAGATCGAGGTGATCGGCACCGACCGCAACGTCGACCGCCGGCTGGCGGCCGTCGCCGACGTCGAGATCCCCCATTACCCCGGCATGGAAATCGGGGTACCCAGCCTCCCGGCGGCGGTGGAGGCGATCACGGACCGCCGCTACGACCTCATCCACGTGTGCGCGCCCGGCCCCAGCGGCGTCGCTGCGGCGCTGCTCGCGCGCGCGATGGAGATTCCGCTCGTGGGCAGCTACCACACCGAGCTGGCGGCCTATGCCGGCCTGCGCAGCGGAGACCCCGCGCTCGAGCTGAGCGCGCGCTTCGCCGTGGCAGCCTTCTACTCCCAGTGCCGGCTGGTGCTCTCGCCCAGCTGCGCCGCCGACGACGCGCTCGCCGAGCTCGGCATCTCCGCGCGACGCATCGTGCGCTGGGACCGGGGCGTCGACGCACGACGGTTCGATCCCCAGCTCCGCGACGAGCGACTGCTTCCGGGCGAGCTCAGCGTCCTCTATGCGGGCCGCATCAGCAAGGAGAAGAACGTCGATCTGCTTGCCGACGCGTTCGCGATCGCGCACCAGCGCGACCCGCGTCTGCATCTCGTGCTCGCCGGCGGCGGCCCCGAGCAGCCGCGGCTGAAGGAGCGGCTCGGCGAGCACGCGACGTTCCTCGGCTGGCTGGAGGGCTCGGCGCTCGCGATCGCCTACGCCAGCGCCGACGTGTTCTGCTTCCCAAGCGAAACCGACACCTTCGGCCAGGTCGTGCTCGAGGCGCAGGCCAGCGGCGTTCCGGTGCTGGCGGTCGACGCCGGCGGCCCGCGCGAGCTGATCGCCGACGGCGTCGACGGACTGCTGCGGCCGGCGCGGGCCGAGTCGCTGGCCGACGCCCTCGTCGAGCTCGCCGGCGCGCCCGGCCTGCGCCAGCGGCTCGGCCGAGCCGCCCGCCTGGGTGTCGAGCAGCGCACCTGGGAGCGGGCGCTCGAGCGACTCGGCGACGGCTACCGCAGCGCACTCGACAGCGCGCGGGAGAGTGCACGCGATGCGGCCTGAGCGCACGCTCGCCGTCGCGATCCACGACATCGAGCCGTCGACGTTCGAGCGCGCTGCGCTGATTCGCGACTGGCTGGACGACCTCGGCGTGACACGCGCCACTCTGCTCGTCATTCCGGCGCACGACCTTCACCCGTTGTCTGACCGTCGACCTGAGGTTGCGACTTGGCTGCGGGAGCGAGCCGACCGCGGCGATGCGATCGCTCAGCACGGCTTCTGTCACGCCCACACGAGGCCAGCGCGTCGCTGGCCCCATCCACGCCACGCCATCGCCCGCGAGTCGCCCGAATTCCTCGGCCTGAACCCACGCCAGACGGTTCGCGCGCTCGACGCCGGCAGGCGCATCCTCAAGCTCGCGGGGATCGAGCCGCATGGCTTCGTCGCCCCCGCCTATGCCTACACCTCGCAACTGCGCGAGTCGCTGCGCACGCGCTTCGAGTGGTGGGCCGGCGCGTGGGCGCTGCACCCCACTCGCGCCGGCGCGCCGCAGCGCGTGAGCGCACCGCCGATCGGATTGGCCGCCAGCGGCCCGCTGCGGCGCGCGGTGTCCCCATCGCTCCTGCGGCTCGCGGGGCGCTTCGCGGGCACCACGATGCGCATCGACCTGCACCCCCTGGACCTCGCATCCGCCACCCACATGCTCGCCCTCGAGGGCGTGATCCGGCGGGCAACGCCCAGCCGCATCTGCGTGAGCTACGACGATCTCGCCTCCGCCGAGGTCGAATTGGCCCCGCAAGCGCAATAAGTCCAGGCAATTTCGCCACAACCGTTGCACCTCGGCGCCCGCCAGCGTGATACAACGGGCCCGGCATGCAAATCGACCGTGTCCGTCGAACGGCGCTCGCCGTCGCAGTCCTGAGCGCCGTCGGGGCCATCGCCGCGTCGACCGGCGCAGCGTCGACGACCTTTCAGGCGCCCAACGGCGGTTCCACCGCCTCTCTGAACGAGAACGGCGGCACGAGCACCGGGCCATCCGGAGCCTCCAATCCCACGGGCGCCACCGGGGTCAGCGGCTCCACGTCAGCCACCGGCTCCACCGGGGTCAGCGGCGCAACCGGGGCGAGCGGCACCAGCGGCGCCACCGGCACGACAGGGGCCAGCGGCGCGACCGGCACCTCGCCCACGGGCTCCGGCGCGACGACGGGCAGCACGGCTCCGGCGGGGACGACGGGCGCCACCGGAGCGACCAGCTCGACCGCGCCGGTCGGGGCCACCGGCTCGACCTCCGCAGTGGGAACCACGGGCGTTGCGCCGCATGCCTTTGTCAAGCCGGTGATCACGGGCTCGCAGCCGCAGCCGCAGAGCGGCCCGCCCTCGAAGCACTCATCCGGACACGGTCGGCCCTCGGCGGGATCCGGCACGCTCAGCGGACCGACCGCGCCATCGCCAGCGCTGTTCTCGGGCTCGAATCCGCTCGCCGGCGTCCTGCCGGGATCCTGGGATGACCCGTTCATCGTCAACGGAGGCGCCGAGGTCCCGCAGTTCTACGTCGAGAGCTTCCACATCCCGCCCTTCCTGCTCTCCATCTACCAGGCCGCGGGGGCCGCGTACGGGATCCCCTGGCAGACGCTCGCAGCGATCAACGAGGTGGAGACCGACTACGGAACGAATCTCGACGTGTCCTCGGCCGGCGCGATCGGGTGGATGCAGTTTTTGCCCAGCACGTGGAAGCGCTACGGCGTCGACGCCTCGGCGTCCGGTGCACGCGATCCCTACAACGCCGCGGACGCGATCTTCTCCGCCGCGCGCTACCTGGCGGCCGCGGGCGGCACGCACAACCTTCCCGGTGCGATCTTCGCCTACAACCACTCACACGCATACGTTCAGTCCGTGCTGCTGCGGGCCCAGCTGCTCAGCGGCGAGCCGAGCGCGCTGGTGAACTCGGTCACCGAGCTGGCCGAGGGCGATTTCCCGATCCAGCTTCGCTACCGCGCCAGCTACCGTCCGCTCGCGCAGCGGGCGAACCCGGGCGCCACGAGCGCTCGAGCCGCGGCCAGTAGCGGAGCGAGCGCCCCGTCTCCAGGCGCGGTGGGCGCCGCCGCCGCGGCCGCAACGCAGCAGAGCGCCGGTGCGGACATCTTCGCTTCGGCCGGTGCCGCGGTGGTGGCATCGCAGGACGGAACGGTCCTCACAATCGGCCACAGTCGCTCGCTCGGCCGTTTCGTCGAGGTGCGCAACGCCTTCGGCGACCGCTTCATCTACGCGAACCTGGGATCTGTCTCACCGTGGTATCCGACGCCGAAGCCGCCCCACCCGAGCAAGCAGCTGCTGTCGGCCGCTGCGCCGGCTGGACTAACCCCAGGCCCCCGTCCGACCACCCCGGCAAGCGCCGGAGCCCAGACGAGCGGGCGTAGCCCGTCGAGCTCGCTATACGCCGCCGGGGCGCGCGCCGCGTCCTCGGCGCAGGCATCCACGCCGGTCGTCGTCACCATCAACCTGCGGTCGAGGCCGAGTGTTTCGACGCTCTTCACCCCATTCTCGGTGATCGAGCATGCCGCTCGAGCGACGCCGCGCTCCGTTCACCACGCGGAACTGATGCGCTACTTCACGGGCGCCTTCGGACTGCGGCCGAGCCAGCTGGAGCTCGCGCGGCTGACGGTCGGCTCTCACGTGCTCGCCGGCACGATTCTCGGCCACCTCGCGGCGGGCCGCGGTGGACAGTCGCACCTGCTGTTCGAATTGCGGCCGGACGGCTCCGGACAGGCGTTGATCGATCCGCGTCCCTTCCTCGACGCCTGGTCGCAGCTCGAGACGCTCGAGCTGCACCGTGACAGCCTCAACACGCCGTTCTACGGGCCCAACCTGCATGCCGTGAGCGTGGGCACGCTGCTGCTGTCGAGCCAGGTCGACATCGAGCGGATCGTGCTGCAGGACACGCGCGTGATGCTGCCGGCGTGCGAGCGCTCCGCGATCGCCGGCGGCAACGTCGACAGGCGCGTGCTGGCGTCGCTCGAGGTGCTGGTGCTGCACGGCATCGACCCCACCGTCAGCGGCGCGTGGTGTGAGGGCACGGCCCACGCGCGGTCCACCCCGGCGATCCTCAAGACGGGCAACGCGGTCGCCCTGAGCGCCCTCGACGGGGCCCCGGCCGTCGGTGCCGCCGCGAACGTGGCGATCAGGGCCATCGCCTCTCTGCGCCCGGCGGAGCGACCGTCGCTCAGCGAGCGGACCGTCGCGGGCCAGCTCGTGCTCTCCTTCGCGCCGGCGCGCCAGCCTCAGGCGCTCGCCACGGCCGCGTCGTTCACCGCCGGCTTCGCCCTCTCGTCGGTGCGCTGGTCCGAGCTCGACTCGCACCTGCTGTCGATCCGCGAACCGCGCGTGCCGACGTCGGTGTCAGCGTCGGCACTCCACACCGCAAGCCCCGCCGCCGCGCACGTCGCGGCCCGCCGCTCCGCCGGCTGACGGGCGGCGCCCGCCGTCCAGCCCCGCCGCGCCGGCCCTCGACGGACCAGCCCGAGCGCTCACGGCCCGGGGCGGCGAGGCGCGACGACCGCTAGTGCCGCCGCAGGCCGATGCCCTCGAGGATGTGGGCCACCGTCTCGCACGAGTCCACCGCCGCCTCGAGGGACTCGAAGATGTCGCGCCAGCGAATGACGACCATCGGGTCGGTTCCGCCGGCGAACAGCGAGGCGACGGCATCGCGTCGCAGGCGATCGCCCTCGTTCTCGAGCCGGTGGATCTCGACGAGATGCGGGGCCAACCCCTCGCCGGTGCGCAGGCATCCAAGCGCCTGCGCGACCTGCTCGGATGCACCGACGAGCACGTCGGCGAGCTCGACCGCCTGCTCCATGGTCGCCTCGACCGCGTATAGGCCCAGGGTGTCGGCGACCTGCTCGGCGTGGTCGACGATGTCGTCGAGCGCCGTTGCGAGGCGGTGGCCGTCGGCCGCGTCGAAAGGCTGGCGCGAACGTCGGCCGTCGGCCAGGCGGTGGATCAGGTCGTGAGTGATCCGATCGCCCTCGTGTTCGCACTGACGCACGTCGCGGGCGAGCGCCGCCTGATCGGGATAGTCGGCGAGCAGGTCGCGCAACAGGACCGCGGTCCGCACCACGTTACGGCCCGACTCGTCGATCAGCCCGAGCAGGCGTTCATCCGCTGTCCGCCGCAGCAGGGCCATGATCAGCCAACACTACGCATGTCGCGGCAAGCCTGCCGGGGCTTCACGAGTTTTTCACGACTGCGTCACAGCATGTTCACTCCCGAGAACCCCATCCGCGCCAGCCTGATGGGTCGATGGCCGAGCCCGGGACGCACGCCGACACGATCCGCATCGACGACATCGAGGTCACGCGCGGCGAGGGGTTGGTCCGTGCCGGTGGGCAGGTGCTCACGCTCTCGGTGCGCGAGTTCCAGCTGCTGCTCGCGATGGTCGAGCACGCCGGCGCGATCGTCGGGCGCGACCAACTCTGCCGTCTCGTCTGGGGCCGGGAGCTGCGCGCCGGCGACCGCTCGGTCGACGTCTACGTGAGCAAGCTGCGAGCGAAGCTCGAGCACGCCGTGCCCGATCGCCGCTACATCCACACGCACCCGAGCTTCGGCTACCGCTTCCAGTCGCAGACGCGACCGGATCACGACGCCGACGAGCTGACGACACGCGAGGTGGGCGCCGCCGAGCAGGACGAACAACGCGAGTTTGCCGCGCGCGACGACGACGGCCTGCATGCGCAGCGGCCGAGCGGCGGCGAGCGCCTCGAAGGACGGGCACGCAGCGCGACCCGAATCGTGCGATAACCAGCGTACGCGTCGAGCCACACGCGAAGGGAGGAAGATGTCAACGCCAGGGTCAACCGCCGGCAAGAGCAGGTCGCATTTCGAGGAGGAGCTGCGCGAGCTCGAGCGGCGCGGGCTCGGCGGCATCGACATCGTGCTCGAACAACTCGATCGCACGCTCGAGGCGCTGGCGCACCAGGACGTCGAGCTCGCCGCCTACGTGATCGCCGACGACGACCGCGTCGACGGCCGCTATCTCGAGGTTCACCAGGGCGTCCTCTCGCTGCTCGCCCGCCAGGCGCCGGTCGCCGGCGACCTCCGGCTCGTCGCAGCGCTGCTGCACGTGATCATGCGCGTCGAGCGCATGGGTGACCAGTGCGTGAACATCTGCAAGCAGCTGCCGCTCTCCGGTCACGAGCCACCGACGCAGCCGGAGATCCTCGCCCTGCTGCTGCGAATGGGCGAGATCGCGCGCTCGGAGGTCTCCCAGGCCAAGCGCTCATTCGCCGATCGCGACGTCGCGCTGGCCGCCGATCTCGTGCGTCAGGACCGCGAGGTCAACCAGATACAGCGCGAGATCTTCCGCCGCGCGATCGAAGCCGGCGACGAGGTGGACACACGCGAATGGGCGATGCACATGACGCTGGTGGCGCGCTGCCTGGAGCGAATCGGAGACAACGCGGTGGACATCGGCGAGCAGACGGCGTTCGTCGTCACCGGCCTTTTTCGCGAGTTCGACCATGCCGTCGGCCTCGGCGCGCCCTGAGCGCCTCCGGCGCCTCGTGTGAAGATCTCGTGACCGGCGACGCGCCCGCGCAGGTCACCCGCATACAATCCGACTAGATGGTGCACGCGTCTGGGGCGCAAGGAGTCCTCCCGGCCGACCCGGTCGGCAACGCGGGTGCGTTGTTGGCCATGCGCATCGCCGTCGTCGACCGCGACAGCGGCTTCCTCGCGGTTCTCGGCAAGCGGCTCGAGCGAGCCGGCTGGGAATACCGCGTGCTGGCTTCATCGGTCGCCCCGGAGGCGATCGTGCCGATGCGCCTGAGCGCGATCGTCGTCGACCTCGCGGTCATCGGGCCGACCTGCTGGGAGTGGCTCGAGCGCCTGTGCGGCGCGCTGCCCGAGCTCGGCGTCGTCGTCTGCACCGGCAGCTCGACCGTGGCCCAGCGCGTGCGCGGCCTGCGGCTCGGCGCCGATGACTGGCTGACGAAGCCCTGCCACCCGGAGGAGCTGATCGCGCGCGTCGAGTCGGTCGTCCGCCGCCGGCGGCGACTCGAGGGTTCGAAGGCTGTGGAGCCGATGACCGCCGGCGAGGTGGAGATCCAGCGCGACCAATACCAGGCGTTCGTCGGTGGAGTCAGCATCGATTTGACGCGACGCGAGTTCGAGCTGGTCGAGCTGCTTGCCGCCTCGGGCGGGCGGGTCCTGGAGCGCGAGTTCATCTATCAGCGTCTGTGGGGCTACGCGATGGTCCGCGGCGACCGTTCGGTTGACGTGTTCGTGCGCAAGCTGCGCCAGAAGCTCGAGCGCGTGTCGCCGGACTGGCGCTACATCCACACGCACTTCGGGATCGGCTACCGCTTCGCGGCCGAGCCGGTCGGGGGTCCGGAGCTCGATCTCGCTCCGGTGCTCGCGCCCGAGGTGCTCGAATCAGAGCCCAGCGACGAGCTCGATCTCGCGCGGGCGTAGCAGCAGCACCAGCTGACCGCCACGGATCGCGGCGATCCCGCCCTTCTTCATCTCGATTCGTGACGAGGTGAACGCATACGCCAACGACGAGAGGTCGGGCTCGTGTCCGACGAGCAGCAGCGAGCTGGTCGGACCGCTCGCCGCCAGCAGCTCGGCCGCGTCACGCTCGTGGAAGCCGCCGCCGAGCGGATCGTGCACGACGGGTTTCTGTCCGAGCTCCTCGCACACCAGGCGGGCGGTGTCCAGAGCACGAGTTCGTGGGCTCGTGAAGACGTGCTCGAAGCTGACGCCGATCGCCACGAACGCGCGTCCGGCGGCACGCGACTGGGCCTCGCCGCGTGGCGTGAGGCGGCGCTCGGCGTCCGAGCGGACGCCATGGGGCTCGGCGTCGCCGTGGCGCAACAGCCAGAGGGTCCTTGCCACACATGCGAGCCTATAGCCTGATCTGATGGTTTGCGCGTGCATCGACATCGGCTCCAACACCACACGACTGCTCGTCGCGGAGCCGGCCGACGGCCGACTCCGCGAGCTGATGCGCCAGCGCGCCTTCACGCGGATCGCCAAGGGCCTGCGCCGCGATAACACGATCGCCGCCAAGAAGATCGCGGAGGTCGTCGAAGTCGTCGCGACGCAGGTGCGTCTCGCGCGCGAGCTCGGCACCGAGACGATCCGGGCCGTCGCCACCGCCGCCATCCGTGAGGCCTCCAACCAGGAGGAGCTCACGCGCGCGATCAGCGAACGGACGGGCGTCGCGGTCGAGGTTCTGAGCGACGAGGAGGAGGCCCGCCTCGCCTTTGTCGGAGCGACCAGCGCGCTTGACCACCCGCCTGACGGCGACATCGCCGTCATCGACGTCGGCGGCTCCTCCTCGGAGATCGCCATCGGCACGGTCGCAGACGGCGTGCGGGCGTCGAGCTCGTTCCGCATCGGCTCGGGCTTCCTCGCCGACGCCTACCTGCACGCCGACCCGCCGACGATCGAGCAGCTCGCGCGGGTGCGCGCGCACGTCAGCGGCGTGTTCGAGGGCTTCGCCCTGCCGACGCCGGAGCTGGCTGTGGCGGTCGGCGGCAGCTCGACCTCGCTGCGCCGGCTCGTCGGCGGCGTCCTCGACCACCAGGCGCTCGAGCGCGGCCTGCGGATCCTCGCAACGGGTCGCAGCGACGAGGTCGGGCGGGCGTTCGAGCTGGAGCCCGAGCGGGTGCGGCTCCTGCCGGGTGGGATGCTGATACTCGAGGAGATCTCCGACCGCCTGGAGCGCCCGCTGATGATCGGCCGCGGGGGGCTGCGCGAGGGAGTGATCCTCGAGATGTTGATCGCCGCGGGCTGGGCTGCATGACCCTCTCAGCCGATCAGCCCTACGCGCAGGCTGGCGCGGCGATCATCGCCGAGCGCGCCGCCGCGGTCTTTGCTCACCGCCCCAAGGCTGTTCTCGACATCCGCGAGATCGAGGGCGTCCACGGGATGCGCGTGGCCACGCGCCGGCTGCGAGCCGCGCTCGAGGTCTTCGGCCCCGGCCTGCGGCGTCGCCGCGGCGCACGCGCGCTCACGCAGGTCAAGGCGCTGGCGGCCGCGCTCGGCGAGCGCCGCGACCGCGACGTGCAGCTGGAGCTGCTCACGCGCCTGCAGGGCGAGTGCCGCGGCGCGGAGCTGCGAGCCGTCATGCTGCTGGCCGGGGAGTTGCGCGCCGAGCAGGCCACGGCGAACCGCGCTCTCGCGAAGGCGATCAAGCACGCCCAGCACAGTGGGCTGCGACGACGGCTGGGGAACCTCGCGCGATGAAGGCGCACCCGGTTGGGGGGCTCGACCCGCAGATGGCGCTCGAGGACGCCGCGCGACGGATCGTCGCGGTCCGCACGGCGGAGTTGTACGCGTTCGTGCCCGAGGCACTCGGCGAGCGCGCTGTCCAGCCGATGCACGACATGCGCATCGCCGCCAAGCGCCTGCGCTATCTGCTCGAGCTCGTCGGCTTCTGCTTCGGGCCGGTCGGCAATGAGGCGCGCGAACGCGCGCGCGACCTCCAGGACGTGCTCGGGGAGATCCACGACTGCGACGTGATGCTCGAGCGAATCGCCGCGAGCCGCACGCGCGAGCCGGCTGGTTTCGACGCCCTGGCCGCGCGGTTCCGCGCCCGCCGCGCGGACCAGTTCGGGCGCTTCACCACGCTGTGGGAGGCGATCGAGGAGTCCCGGCTGCGCGATCGCCTGCTCGCGACAACGTTCGTTTCACCGGCGCACGCGCCGGTGGGCGCATAATCCAAGTCGCAATGAGCACGACCGACGCCCCCCCGGCCGCCGAAGACGACGGTCGCGCCCTGGTCGAGCCGAAGCTCAAGGATCCGGCGAACTACTTCAACCGCGAGCTCTCATGGCTCGACTTCAACCTGCGCGTGCTCGAGCTCGCCGAGGACGCCTCGGTGCCGCTGCTGGAGCGCACGAAGTTCGCCTCGATCTACACGTCCAACCTCGACGAGTTCTTCATGGTCCGCGTGGCCGGCCTGCACGACCAGATCGAGGCGGGAGTCGAGCGCACGACGATCGACGGGCGCACCCCGTCCCAGACGCTCTCGGAACTGCACGAGCGCGTGCTCGAGCACGGCTCGCGGCTCGCACGCTGCGTCTCGGAGCGACTGCTCCCGGCGCTGGCCGAGCACGGCATCGTCGTGAAGCGCGTCGCCGACGTCAGCGACGCCGAGCGCGAGGCGCTCACCCGCCACTTCCGGCGCGTGATCTTCCCGGCGCTCA
The DNA here is from genome assembly GCA_963830975.1 of uncultured Solirubrobacterales bacterium. GTDB lineage: Bacteria > Actinomycetota > Thermoleophilia > Solirubrobacterales > Solirubrobacteraceae > Palsa-513. The sequence goes on along the minus strand of CAWHOI010000004.1, from coordinate 522,581 downwards.
CCCCGCTGGCGGTCGGCCCGGGACAGCCCTTCCCCTACATCTCCAACCTCTCGCTCAGCCTCGGCGTGATCGCGCGCGACCCCGACAGCGGCCACACGACGTTCGCGCGGGTGAAGGTTCCGACGGAGATCCTGCCGCGGTTCGTGGCACTCGGCGAGCGCACGACCTACGTGCTGCTCGAGGACGTCATCGCGCATCACCTCGGCGCGCTGTTCCCGGGAATGGAGATCGCGGACTACGACTACTTCCGCGTCACCCGCGACGCCGACCTGGCGATCTCCGACGAAGCAGACGACCTGCTGCAGGCGGTCGAGGAGGAGCTTCGCCGCCGGCGCCTGGGCGAGGTCGTGCGCGTCGAGGTGGGCTCGCAGATCGCGCCACGACTGCTCGGCGAGCTGACCGCCGCGCTCGACGTGTCGCCGCGCGACGTCTACCCGATCGACGGCATGCTCGATCTCACCTGCCTGCTCGAGCTGACGAAGCTCCCGGGCTACCAGGAGCTGCGCGACACCCCGTACACGCCGGTCGCACACCCCCGGATCGTCGGCGGGGAGGACGGTCGCGGGGACGTGATGGCGGCGATGCGCGAGGGAGACCTGCTCGTGCACCACCCCTACGACTCGTTCTCGAGTTCGGTCGAGCGCTTCGTCGAGCAGGCGGTGAACGACCCGCAGGTGCTGGCGATCAAGCAGACGGTGTATCGCACCAGCGATGACTCGACCCTGGTCCCGGCACTGATTCGCGCCGCCGAGCGCGGCAAGCAGGCGGTCTGCCTCGTGGAGCTGCAAGCGCGCTTCGACGAGCTCACGAACATCCACTGGGCGAAGTCGCTCGAGCAGGCCGGCGTACACGTGGTGTACGGACACCCGGCGATGAAGACACACGCGAAGTGCGTGCTGGTCGTGCGCCGTGAGGGTGACGGCGTGCGCAACTACGTGCACATCGGCACCGGCAACTATCACTCCGCGACGGCCCGGTTGTACACCGACTTCGGACTGTTCACGACCGATGAGGCGATCGGGGCCGACGTGGCCGAGCTGTTCAACTACCTGACCGGCTTCGGCCGCCCGTCCGGCTACCGCAAGGTGCTCGTCGCGCCCGGCTACCTCAAGAAGGCGATCCTCGGCGAGATCGCGGCGGCTGTGGAGTCGCACTCGGAGGACTCACCGTCGCGCATCGCGATCAAGATCAACGCACTCGTCGATCGCCCGTGCATCGACGCGCTCTACCTCGCCTCCTGCGCCGGCGTGCGGGTCGATCTGAACGTACGAGGCATCTGCTGCCTGCGACCCGGCATCGCCGGCCTCTCCGAGAACATCCGCGTCGTCTCCGTCGTCGGCCGCCTGCTCGAGCACTCGCGCGTCTACGCGTTCTCCTACGGCGGTCGGCAGAAGCTCTACATCTCCTCCGCCGATCTGATGCCGCGCAACCTCGACAACCGCGTCGAGCTGGCCGTGCCGATAGAGGATCCGGCGCTGCGCGCACAGGTGATGGAAACCGTCGAGCTCTGCCTGGCCGACAACCACAACGCCTGGGACCTCGATTCGCACGGGACCTGGACGCGTCGTCGCCCGCCCGCGTCGGCCGAGATCATCGACGCCCAGGCCACGCTGATGCGCCGTCATTCGGCGCGTGCGGCTGAGGCGTAGCCGACTCTCTTGGTGGCGGCGCGGGCGGCGCCACCGCGTCGATGTCGAGACAGACGGCAGGCACCCGCGCGAGCGGTGCCGGGTGCCTGCGCGCTGTCTGGCTACTTCTTCTTGGTGGGCGGCCCCGGCAGCACGATCGTCGGCGGGCGGTTGCCCAGCCGCGTATCCGCGCCGTACTGGTCCCCCTTGCAGCCCCACGGGCGGCCGAGGTCATAGGGACCTGAGAGGTACTGCGTCAGCGTGGCGGTGGCGGTGGGCGCGGTCTTGGTCCCGCCGATCGTCGCCGTCGCGGTCGCGTCGGTGACGGTCAGGATCGGGTCGAGCCGCGGCTCGGCGCACAGGTTCTTGGCGCCGATCACGAACTGGCCCGTGATCACCTCGAACGCGGCGGAGGTCGATCCGGTGCAGTTGATCTGTACACCGGGAATGAAGGCGCTGCACGAGAAGCTGTCGGTCGAAGACGGCACGCCGGCCAGCGCGACCACGGGCGCCTGGTCGAAGTATTGGATCTGGTGCGGCTCGGTCTCGATCGCGTAGCCGGTGATCGGGCCGTCGCAGGAGAACTGGTACTCGACCTGCGTGCCGCTCACGCCCTGCTCAGCGGCGCCCTTCTCGACGTGACCGACGCAGGTGTAGTCGTTGGGGTCGTCGCTCGCGGCCGTCGAGCCCGTCGCACCGGTCGCCCCGGCCGTGATCGCCGTCGCGCCGTGGGCCTGCAGCAGCGACGGGAGAAGCACCGGGATCGCAATCGCGGTCACCAGCACTCCGAGGACCGCCGCAAGTCGGCGACGGGCGGGTTGGGGTCTGAACAACATGTCCTCCTGGGTCGTCTGTGTGCGCGCGCCGGTTCGTGCGACGCGATGCACGCAGCCTAGCGCAAACTCCCTAAACCCGATCGTTATCGTGAAGATCCTGCTAGGCTGCCTCTGCCACACCGTCACGCAAACCTCTACATACGGAGCTCCCGCCCAGAATGCGCAGACCCCGCCGTCGTCTCATCCTCCCCCTCGCCGTGACCGCCGCGTTGGCGGTTGGGCCGGCGCTCGCCTACGCGGCGACCACGATCTCGATCTCCGGCGCGACCGCGTCCTTTCCGCTGATCGAGCTGCTCACCGGCTCCTACCACAAGCTCAAGCACGGCAAGGTCGTCTTCAAGGTCTCCCAGGGCGGCGCCAGCGTCGGCATCTCCGACGCCGCGAGCGGCAAGGTCAGCATCGGCGACTCCTCGCGCCCGCCCGCGGCCACCGATCCGACCGGGCTGGTCTTCTACCCGATCGCCAAGTACTTCGTCTGCGTCGTCACCAACCCCGCCAACCCGGTGTCGAACCTGACCGCCGCGCAGGTCTCGCAGATCTTCACCGGCAAGGTTCGAAACTGGAGCCAGGTTTCGGGCGCGAGCGCCACCGGGCCGATCGACGTGTACAGCCGCACCTCGGTCGCAGGCGTGCTCACCACCTTCCAGAACACGCTGCTCGCCGGCGGGAAGGTCTCGTCGGTCGCCACCCAGGAGCCCAGCGAAGGCCTGATGCAGAACGCCGTCAAGAAGGACGCCAACGGGATCGGCTTCCTCTCCGACTACTTCGCGCTCGCCAAGGGCGTGAACGCGGTCGGCTACAACGGCACCGGCTGCAACGTCGCCAACGTCGTCTCGGGCGCCTACCCCGGCGTCTCGGACTTCTATGAGGTCACCAAGGGACCGGCCTCCGGGCAGGTCGAGGCGTTCATCTACTGGATCCAGTCCAGCGCGGCGGCGAAGAAGATCATCGAGAGCAACTGGATCCCGCTGGGCAAGATCGAGCCGGCCGTCCAGGGCTAGGCGCCGGTCGTGCGCGAGCGGCTGCGCAAACCGTGGAGCGATGACCGCGCCGAGCGAGTGCTCGGCGCGGTCGCGTGCCTGACCGCGGTCGCGATCGTGCTGATGGTCGTGTTCGTGGCCGCGCGGGCGTGGCCGATGCTCTCGCACCAGGGGCTCGCGTGGCTGGGGTCGGGCGGCAGCCTCGACTCGCAGGTGGGTGCGATGGTCAACACGACCGCGCATCCGCCGGCCTCCGTCTACCACCTGCGCGCCTGGCCGCTGATCTACGGGACGCTTCTGACCGCCGGATTCGCGGTGATCTTCGGCCTCGCGATCTCCCTGCTGACGGCGATCTTCATCGTCGACTTCGCGCCGCCTTCGCTGCGGCGGCTGATGACGCCCGTGATCCGGCTGCTGGCGTCGATTCCCTCGGTGGTCTACGGGCTGATCGGGATCCTCGTGCTCGTCCCGTTCGTCGGCAACGACCTGATCACGACCTCGCAGAAGGAGTCGGTCGTCAACGTGATCCAGCTCACCGGCGCCGGGCTGCTGCCGGCCGTCGCGATCCTCACGCTGATGATCACGCCGATCATGACCGCGTTGATCACCGACGCGCTCGGTTCGGTGCCACGCACCTGGCACGAGGGCGCGATCGCGCTCGGACTGAACCCGCTGCGGGCGACGATCGCCGTGTCGCTGCGCGCGATCCGCCCCGCGATCGTCGCCGCGACGGCGCTGGCCACCGCGCGCGCGATCGGCGAGGCGATCGTCATCGACATGGTCTCCGGGGGCAACGCCTTCACACCCAAGCCGCAGGACGGGCTGATCTTCCTGTTCGAGCCGCTGCGCACGCTGGCCTCGGAGATCATCGACCAGGCCGAGAACCTGAGCGAACCGGCGCTGCGCTCGGCGATCTACGCCTTCGCCCTGCTGCTGATGTTCTCGGGCTTCATGCTCTCGATCGCCTCGCGGCTCGTGCGCCGGCCGCTGCGCAAATACGAGTTGATCAGCTGATGGCGAGCGCCGAGCACAGCGCGCCGCCCACGCTCTCGCCGCCGGCCCCCAGGCGCGGACGCCGCTCGTCGGTTCGGAGCTGGCGCCGCAGCGACCAGCTGATCTGGGCGCTGGCATGGGCGGCCGGCGTCGGGCTGTGCCTCCTCGCCGCCTCGATCGTCGTCTTCCTCGCCGTCGAGGGTCTGCGCTACCTCGATCCGCGGTTGCTGGTGACGAGCCCGAGCCCCTCGGTCGACCAGTCGCATTCCGGCGGCTTCCTTGACCCGTTGATCGGCACCGTGACGATGGCGGTGCTGGGGACGCTGATCGCAACGCCGCTGGCTGTGCTCACCGCGGTCTGGGCGGTCGAGTACGGCCGTCCCCGCTGGCTCGCGGGGATCGTCGAGACGAGCATCGAGATGATCGCCGGAACACCCGACATCGTGATCGCGATCTTCGGCCTCGCGCTGTTCCAGCTCGGCATCTTCGCGCCGTTCTCCTTCCGCGCGAGCGGTGGGGGCGTCTACGGCCGCTCCTTCCTGGCGGCCGGGATCATGATGTCGCTGCTGGCCCTGCCGCTGACCTATACGGCGACGCGCAACGGGCTGCGGGCGATCCCGCGCAACACCCGCGAGGCCTCCTACGCGCTGGGCAAGACGCGGATCGCGACGATCCGCCGCGTGCTGCTGCCGAGCCTTCGCCCCGACATCGGAACGGGCGCCACACTCGGCATGGGCAGGATCATCGGCAGCACGGCGATCGTCATCCTGCTGCTCGGGGCGACCCTCCAGAACAGCCCGCAGAACGGCGTGCCGCTGCTCGGGTTCCTGCGCGGCACGGGCTCGACCCTGACCAGCTACGTCTTCTACAACTCCCCGGCCGGCGAGGGTAACGCGCCGCAGAAGGCCTACGCAGCCGCGTTCGTGCTGCTGCTGATCGTCCTGCTGCTGAACTGGATCGTCGGCCGGATCTCGCGAATCGGCGGCTCCGCGGCGCTGCGAACCGGACGGCTCAGCGGATGAGCGCCCGCGAGCAACGTCCGCCGGGCCTCGGCGCGGTTGCGCTCCCGGCCGGAATGCGCGAGAATGACACAATGTCGATCAATCAGCTGGACTTTCCCGCGCCAGCTCTCGACGCCCCACTGCCGATGACCTCGCCCCCTCTCCGCGCCGTCAGCGCGCTCACCGGTCCGGAGCGGATGCGGCTGCGCGACATCAGCGTCTTCTACGACGGCGTGCCGGCCGTGCGCGAGGCGTCCCTTTCGATCCACAAGGGCGAGGTGCTGGCGCTGATCGGCCCGTCGGGCTGTGGCAAGACGACGTTGCTGCGCACGCTGAACCGGCTCACGGAGCTGACACCGAACGCCAGCCACAGCGGCACGATCACGCTCGACGGCGAGGACATCCACGAGCTCGAGGACACGAAGCTGCGCACGCGCGTCTCGATGGTCTTCCAGCAGCCGAACCCGTTCCCGATGTCGATCTTCGACAACGTGGCGTTCGCACTCCGCGAGCAGTCGCGGCGGCGGCCGCGGCGCCGCGAGCTCGAACCGCTGGTCAAGCACGCCCTGCAGCGCGCGGGCCTCTACGAGGAGGTCCGCACCGACCTGGACCGCCCCGCGCTGCGACTCTCCGGCGGCCAGCAACAGCGGCTGTGCATCGCCCGGGCGATCGCCACCGACCCCGAGATCCTGCTGATGGACGAGCCGTGCTCGGCGCTCGACCCGCGCTCGACCGCAGTGATCGAGGACCTCATCCTGCAACTGCGCAAGGACCTGGCGATCGTCATCGTCACTCACAATCTGCAGCAGGCGCGCCGCGTCGCCGATCGCGTCGTCTTCATGTACCTCGGTGACGTGGTCGAACAGGGCGACGCCGGACAGCTGTTCGAAGCGCCGCGCGAAGAGCGCACGCGCGAGTACATCGCCGGCGCCTTCGGATGATTCGCACGGCCGCGGCGCTCGCGGCCACCGCAGCGATCGTCGTCGGTGCGACGGGCTGCCAGACCACGCAGGAACAGAGCGCCAAGATCGGTCGACGGCTCGGTCACCAGAGCGCGATCGCCGGCACGACCGTCCTGGGGGCCGTCAATCGCGACGTTCGCGTGACCCGGAGCGTGTTGCTGAGCACCGGCGGCCAGTCGGCGGTGGCGCTCGAGCTCACGAACACGAGCGCGGTCGCGCAGGCCGACTTCCCGGTGCTCGTGGACGTCCTCGACGCGAAGGGTCGCTCGATCTATCGAAACGACACCAAGGGCATCCAGGCCTCGATCCAGCAGCTCGCCCTGCTGGCACCCCACGCGAGTGCCTGGTGGGTCGACAACGAGGTGCTCGCCTCCGGCACGCCCAGCAGGGTGACGGCCTCGGTCGGCGCCGCCGCCGCAAGCGCGCCGGCGACGCTGCCCGCGATCGGCACGCGAAGCGTCAGCGCGTCCGACAGCTTTCCCGGCCCCCACGTCAGCGTCACGATCGTGAATCGCTCGCCCATCGCACAGAGACAGCTCGCCGTCTACGCCGTCGCGCTGCGGGGCGCCACCGTGGTCGGCGCCGGACGCGGGATCGTTGCCGCGCTGGCCCCCGGCGCCAGCAGCCAGGTGTTGATCCCCATGATCGGCCAGGTCAGCGGAAGTTCGATTTCGGTCACGGCGCCCGCCACGGGCCTGCGCTGAGCTTTACGCTGTGGCGGTGTCGCGTGCGACCAGGAGCTCGATCGTTGCGCTGTCGCTCGCAGTCGCCGCGCTCGCCACGGGCGCCCAGGCGCTCGGTTCGGCCGGCGCCACGGCCGCCGGCCCGGCGAGACTGACGGACTGGCCGGAGTTCGGCCTGAACCCGCAGCGCACGGATGCGACAAGCGATGCCACCGGCATCACCGCCGCAAACGTCGGCCGCCTTCATCTGCTGACGGTGGCGCTGCCCGGCACCGTTGACAGCTCGGCGGTGTACGTGCACCAGGCGAGTGTGAACGGCGCCCCGCACGACGTCGCGATCGTGACCACCGACTACGGCATCACGCTCGCGATCGACGCCAACAGCGGGCGCATCCTGTGGCGCTTCGTGCCCCCCGGCATCGCCTCCTGGCAGGCCGGGCCGCAGATCACGACCGCCAGCCCGATCGTCGACGCCGGCCACCGCTACGTCTATGCCACCTCCCCCAACGGGCTCGTGCACAAACTGTCGCTCGCGAACGGACGCGAGCAGCCCGGATGGCCTGTGCGCATCACGACGGCGCCGCACACGGAGAAGCTGACGGCGTCGCTGAACATCGCCGACGGCGACCTGCTCGCGAGCACCGGAGGCTACGACGGCGACGCACCGCCCTACATCGGCCACATCGTCACGATCCCGCTCGACGCCCCGCACGTCGCCGCCGTCTTCAACACGCTCTGCGCAAACCACACGACGATCATCAACCCGGCCAGGTGCTCGGCGAGCGACTCGGCGATCCTCTCGCGCAGTGGCCCGGTGGTCGAGCCGGGCGCCAACCGCGTCCTGATCGCGACCGGCAACGGCCCCTACAACGGCACGACCGATTTTGGCGACAGCGTGATCGAGCTGACGCTGCCGGGCCTCAAGCTCCGCCAGGTCTACACACCCACCGATCAGGCGATGCTGAACACGAACGATCTCGACCTCGGCTCCGGCTCGCCGGCGCTGCTGCCGGGGGACCTCGCCTGGATCGCCGGCAAGGACGGGATCCAGCGACTGATCAACCTCGCCGCGATGGACGGGCATGCTCCGGGAAGCCCGCCGCGCACCGGCGGGGAGCTGCAGACCCTCCCCACGCCCGGCAGACAGCAGATCTTCACGGCGCCGGCCGTCTGGAACAACCTCCTCTTCGTCGCCGACGGCGGCGGAACGGCCGCCTACCGCGTGTCGGGCGCGCGCCTGCACCTGCTGTGGCAGAACGGGACGCCCGGAAACAGCCCCGTGGTCGCGGGCGGGCTGCTGTACGTCTACAACCCCGACGGCGGCATCGTCGTGTACAAGCCGGCCGGCGGAGGAGTGATCACGACGCTGGCCACCGCCCCGGGCCACTGGAACAGCCCGATCGTCGTCGATGGCCACATCATCGAGCCGACCGGCGACGACAACGACCACCTGCTCAGCGGCTCGCTCGTCATCTACTCGACGCACTGACGGGAGCGACGGGCTCGCCGCCGCTCGTGACGGCGCCGCGCCGCTAGACCGGCTCCGCCGCCGTTTCGTGCACGGCAGGGTCGACGTGCACGCGCGGCAGCGCCCGATCGAGGCCGCGCGGCAGCCACCAGGCGCGCGCTCCCATCAGCTGCATCAGCGCCGGCACGAGCACTGCGCGGATCAGGAACGCGTCGAGGAACACCGCCGAGGCCAGGCCGACGCCGAACAGCTTGATCGTCAGGCTGTCGCCGAGGATGAAGGAGGCGAACACGCAGACCATGATCGCCGCCGCGGCGGTGATCACACGACCGGTCGCGGCTAGCCCGTGGCGCATCGCGTAGGCGGCGTCGCCGGTGCGCTCCCACTCCTCGTGCATGCGCGACATCAGGAAGACCTCGTAGTCCATTGAGAGGCCGAACACGACGGCGAACACCATCACCGGCAAGAACGCCGCGATCGGCGCGGTCGTGGAGAGCCCGATCAGCCCGCCCAGCCAGCCCCACTGGAAGACCGCCACGACGACCCCGAACGCCGCCGTGACACTGAGCAGGTTCATCACGATCGCCTTCAGCGCGACGAACAGCGAGCGGAAGACGACCAGCAGCAGCAGCGCCGAGATCAGCACCACGGCGCCGATGAAGAGCGGCAGCTTGCTCGCCAGCAGGCTGCTGAAGTCGGCGAACAGCGCCGTCGTGCCGCCGACGTAGACGGCGGCTTTTGTGCTGCGCTCCAGCGGCGGAATGACGTCGTCGCGCAGGCGGTTCAGCAGCGTCGTAGTCGCGGCCGCCTGAGGCGAGGTCCTGGGGAACACGTTGATCACCGCAACCTTGCCCCCCGGGCTGTAGAGCGGGGGCGCGACGGCGGCGACGTCCGGCAGCCCCACGAAGCCTGCGCGCAGGGTGGTCGCAGCGGCGGTGTCACCGGCCGACGGCAGCTTGGCGACCACCTGCATCGGGCCGTTGAAGCCGGCGCCGAACCCCTTCGCCAGGAGGTCGTAGGCCTGGCGCGTGGTCGTGCTCTTGGCGTCCGTCCCGGCGTCGGCCGAGCCGAGCCGCAGCCCCAGGATCGGCGAGGCGAGCGTCAGCAGGATCGCGAGCGAAGCCAGCGCCGCGACGAGCGGACGGCGCTGGATCAGCGCAGCCCAACGCTCCCAGAAACCCACGCCCTCGCGCTTGCGGCGGCGCAGCCGCAGCGGATCGCCGCGGTCGATGCCGCGCCCCAGCTTGGAGAGCACGGCCGGCAGGAGCGTCAGAGCGGCGAACATCGTGAGCAGCACGGTGAGCGACGAGGCGACCGCCGGCCCGCGCAGGAAGCTAACGCCGACGAGCAGCTGCCCGAGCATCGCGATCACCACGGTGACTCCGGCGAACAGAACGGCCCGCCCCGAGGTGTCCATCGCCGTGACGATCGCCTCGTCGCGCTCGAGCCCCGACTCGAGGCCAGTGCGGTAGCGCGTGACGACGAACAGCGCGTAGTCGATGCCGACGCCCAGGCCGATCATCGCGGCGAGCTCCGGGGTGAAGTTGACGACGTCGATCAGATGGGTGAGCACGGCGATCAGCCCGATGGCCGTGCCGAGCGCGAGCAGCGCCGTGATCAGCGGCAGGCCGGCCGCGACGATCGTGCCGAAGGTGACCAGCAGGATGATCATCGCGGCGAGGATGCCGATCACCGTCGAAGGTCCGGTCTTGGGCGGCTGCACCTGCTCGATCGGCGAGCCGCCGAGCTGGATCTGGAGCGCGGGCGTGCGCGCCGCCTCCGCCGTGTGGATCACGCGGTCGATCGAGGAGGCCGGCAGCGCGAACGAGCGCTCGTCGAAGAGCACGGTCGCGTAGGCGATGTGGCCGCCTGGCGAGATCGCGTGCGCGGTCGCGTAGGGCGAGGCGACGACGCTGACGTGCGGCTCCGCGGCCACCTTCGCGAGCAGCGCGTGGATCTGGTTGTGCACGGCCGGGCTGGTGATCGGCGCCTTGGCCTCGAAGACGATCGAGGCCGAGTCGCCCTTGTGCGTGGGGAAGTACTTCGTCAGCAGGTCGAGCGCCTGTTGCGACCCCGCCGTCTTCGGTCCCTTGTAGTTGCTGTTGTAGGTCGAGCCGACGGCCTGGCCGATGCCGTTGGCGGCGATCAGCGCGACCACCCAGCCGACGACCACGATTCGCCTGTGGGCGATGCACCATCTCGCAAGCGCTCTCATCCGGGACAACCTCCGCTTGAATTTTTCCGCGCCGGACCCTAGCACAAGTGATAGCGTTGGCTCCGTTTTGTGCCGGCTCTTCACGAGATGACCACAACCCCGACACCGCAGCGCCCGCTGCGCGCCGACGCTCAGCGCAACCACGACCGCATCGTCGCCGCCGCGAGCGAGGCCTTCGCAGAACATGGACCGGGCACCTCGATGGAGGAGATCGCGCGCCGCGCCAACGTCGGCGCGGCGACCCTGTACCGCCGCTTCCCGAGCAAGGCGGCCCTGCTGCGCGCGATCCTCGACGCACGCCTGCACGAGCTGGCGCCCCAGCTGGGCGCGGCGGCCGCCGCCGTGGACCCGTGGGAGGGCCTGCTCGCCGGCCTGCGGGCACTGCTGGAGGCCCAGGCGCGCAGCATGGACTTCGTGGCGCTGCTCGCGCAGGCGGGCGAGCTCCGCCAGTTCAAGCGCGAGCTGGCCGCGCGCGTGTTCGAACCGCTCGGCCAGCTGCTGGCGCGCGCCCAGGCCGCCGGCCAGGTGCGCGCCGACGTCCAGGCGAGCGAGCTGCAGATCCTCGTCCGCATGCTCGGGACGACGGCCCGGCCGGCGTGGGAGCGCTACCTGACGCTGCTCGGCGACGCCCTGCGCACGCCGACGCCGACGGCGCTGCCGCCGCTCTGAGCGGGCGAAATCCCGCTGGGGCGCGAAGCGCCCCCATAAAGCCTAGAACTCGATGTTCGCCATCACGTGCTTGACGACCGTGTAGTCCTCCAGCGCGTACATCGAGAGATCCTTGCCGTAGCCGGACTGCTTGAAGCCGCCGTGGGGCATCTCGCTGACCAGCGGGATGTGGTCGTTGATCCACACGCAGCCGAAGCGCAGCGCCTTGGCGACGCGCAGCGCGCGGCTCACGTCGCGCGTCCACACCGAGGAGGCGAGGCCGTAGGGCGTGCCGTTGCCCCAGGCGATCGCCTGCTCCTCGTCGCTGAAACGCTGGACGGTGATCACCGGGCCGAAGATCTCGCGCTGGATCAGCTCGTCGTCCTGCTCGAGGCCCGCGACCACCGCCGGCTCGAGGAAGAAGCCGGGCCCATCCGGTTCGCGTCCCCCGGTGACCAGCTCGGCGCGCTTCGGCCGGCGCTCCAGCAGACCCTCGACGCGCGTGCGCTGGCGCGCCGAATTGAGCGGCCCGAGCGTCGTGTCCTCCGCCAGCGTGTCGCCGAGCACCAGCCCGGTGGCCTGCGCGGCCAGGCCGGCGACGACGTCGTCGTAGACCTTCGCGCTCGCCAGAACTCGCGTCGCCGCCGTGCAGTCCTGACCCGCGTTGTAGTAGCCGGTGCCGGCGATCGTCTCCAGTGCGCTCTCGAGGTCGACGTCGTCGAAGACGATCACGGGTGCCTTGCCGCCCAGCTCGAGGTGCACGCGCTTGAGCGTCGCCGCCGCCGAGGCCGCGATCCGCTTGCCCGTGTCGACGGAGCCGGTCAGCGAGACCATGTCGACGTCGGGGTGCTCGACCAGCGCCTGCCCGGCCGGGTCGCCGTGGCCGCAGACCACGTTCAGCACCCCCGGCGGAAGGAACTCGGCCGCCAGCTCGGCGAGGCGCAGAGTGGTGACCGGTGTCGTCTCGGCCGGCTTCAGCACGATCGTGTTGCCGGTCGCGAGCGCCGGTCCGATCTTCCAGACCGCCATCATCATCGGGTAGTTCCAGGGCGCGATCTGCCCGACCACGCCGACCGGCTCGCGGCGGATGATCGAGGTGTGGCCCGCCATGTACTCGCCGGCCGCCTTGCCCTCCATGCAGCGCGCGGCGCCGGCGAAGAAGCGCAGGTTGTCGGCCATCACGGGGATCTCGTCCGAGAGCACGTTTGCGAGCGGCTTGCCGGCGTTGATCGCCTCCTCGCGGGCGAGCTCCTCGCCGTGCTCCTCGACGACGTCGGCCAGCGCCAGCAGCGCCGCCGCGCGCTCCGCCGGGGTGGTCTGCGACCAGCCGTCGAAGGCGCCCCGCGCGGCCGCGACCGCCGCGTCGATGTCCGCCGCACCCGACAGCGGAGCCTGCGCGATCTGCTCGCCGGTGGCGGGGTTCAGGACCGGCTCGGTGGCGCCGTCGAGCGCCGGGCGGAAGGCGCCGTCGATGAAGTTCTCAAGCGTGCGCACTGCAACTCCTCTCGTTTTGGGTTCCCTCCGGAAACAATCAGGCCGCGGCGGCGAGCGCCGTCTCCACGTCCACGCAATCTTGGCCGACGCTGCGCGCGACCGCCGGGTGGGTGGCCACGCCGCCCGCCACGTTGACCCCCAGCCGCAGGCCGGGGTCGGCCGCGATCGCGCCGAGCACGCCGCGCTCGGCGAGCGAGAGCACGTAGGGCAGGGTCGAGTTCGCGAGCGCGTTCGTCGAGGTGACGGGCACGGCGCCGGGCATGTTGGTGACGCAGTAGTGGACGATGCCGTCCTGCTCGAAGGTCGGCTCGTGGTGGGTCGTCGGCCGCGAGGTCTCGAAGCATCCTCCCTGGTCGATCGCGACGTCCACCATCACCGTCCCCGGGCGCATCAGCGCCAGCTGGCGCTTGCGGATCACGAACGGCGCGCGGTCACCGACGACGAGCACGGCGCCGATCACCAGGTCGGTGCGGGGCAGCAGCTCCTCGATCGCGAGGGTCGATGAGTAGACGGTCGAGCAGCGCCCGCCGAACACCGCCTCCAGCTCGCGCAGACGGTCGACGGAGACGTCGAAGATGAACACGTCCGCGCCCATCCCGATCGCGACCGCGGCGGCGCTCGCTCCCACGCTGCCGCCGCCGATGATCATCACGTTGGCCGCCGCCACGCCGGGGACGCCGCCGAGCAGCACGCCGCGGCCGCCGAGCGGCCTCGAGAGCATGAAGGCGCCCGCCTGGGTCGCAAGCCGTCCGGCGATCTCCGACATCGGCGCCAGCAGCGGCAGCCGCCCGTGGCGATCCTCGACGGTCTCGTAGGCGATCGCGGTGGCGTGCGACGCGCACAGCGCGCGCGTCAACTCGGGCGCCGGGGCCAGGTGCAGGTAGGTGAAGAGGATCTGGCCCGCTCGCAGGCGCGCGACCTCAGGGGCGAGCGGCTCCTTGACCTTGACGATCATCTCGGCGCTCGCGAAGACGGCGTCGGCGTCCGGCGCGACCACCGCGCCCTGCGCCTCATACTGGGCGTCGGTGAAGCCGCTCGCCACGCCGGCGCCCTGCTGCACCACCACCTCGTGCCCGCGCTCGGTCAGCTCGCGCACTCCGGCCGGCGTCATCGACACGCGGTACTCGTCCGCCTTCGTCTCAGTTGGAATCCCGACCTTCACGACCCGTCCTCCTCGATCTCGGTGCGGCGTTTGAAGTCAACGGCGGCGCGCACGGCGGCGGCGAGCGGGGTCACCGGGCGCCACCCGGCCCCCCGAGCAGCTCGCGCCCGCGCAGGGCGAGCCAGAACTCGATCCGGTTCTCCACCCGGTCAAGGCGCCGCCCGGTCAGCTCCTCGATCCGCGAGATGCGGTAGCGCAGGGTGTGGCGGTGGCAGAACAGCGCCCGCGCGGCGGCCTCCCAGCCGCCGTTGTGCTCCAGGAACGCCTCGAGCGAGCGGAGCAGCTCCTCGCCGTTGCCGCCACGCGAGCGCTCGATCGGGCTGAGCACGTCATCGCAGTACTGTCGCAGGCCGTCGTCGTCCTGCAGCGAGAGCAGCAGCCGGTAGGCGCCGAGGTCGTCCGCGGAGGCGACCGACGGCGCCGACCCGTTCGCCAGCGCGCCGACCTCCAGGGCGCAGCGCGCCTCGTGGAAGCTGCGGCGCAGCGCCTGGACCGGCGCGCGGTGGCTGACCGCCGCGCTGACCGTGCGCCCGTCGGCGACGAGGAGATCGCGCGCCGCGGCCGCCAGCTCGAGCGGGCGCTCGACGTCGGCGAGCACCGCGCACAGCAGGCGCCGGCGTGCGGTGGCGACGGTCGCGACGAGCGCGTGCACGCCGAGGTCGCTGAGGATCCGCGCCAGCTCGTCCTCCAGCTCATCCGGATCCTCGACGCCGAGCACGAGCACCACGGCGTCGCCGGTGATCTCGAACGGAGCGAGCCGCACGGCCGTCTCCTCCCCGTCGAGGCGGCCGCTCAGCACCAGCCCGAGGACGTCCCCGGCCAACCGGCGCTCGGTCTCGGCGACGACGCGTTCGCGCATCTGGGCGAGCGCCACGACCATCACGGCGTGGTGGGCCAGGAAGCGCTCGAAGTCGGCGACGCTGTCGCTCTCGGGCACGGCGACCAGCCAGGAGGCGGGGCTGCCGTGCGAACCGCTCGGCACCGGCAGCGCGATCGCCCGGCCGGCCAGCTCGGAGATCTGCGGCACGAACCCGCGCGGCGCCGCCGTTCGCGCCCGCGAAGCCACCTCGGCCGCGATCGCGGCGATCAGCCCGCCGTCGAGCTCGCGGCGGAAGGCGTGCGAGGCGAGCGTGCGGCCGGCGCTGTCGAGCACCATCACCGTGGCGCCGATCGAGTTCGCCAACCCCCGCACCACCTCGCCGAGGCTGCGCTCGTCGAGCACGAGTCGCTCCATCCGCCGCTGGATCGAGACCGCGCGCTGGAGCACGTCGAACTGCTCGTTGACGAGGCTGCTGAAGGCGCGCTCGGTGATCGCGATGAACGGCATCTCGTAGGGGACCGCGAAGAGCGGGAAGTCGAGCTCGCGTGCCTCCTCGACGAGCGCCGCCGGGAGCGTGGAGTGGCTGAAGCCGAGACCGAAGCCAAGACCGGCGAGGTTGTGCTCGACCAGGCGGCCGATGTAGGCCCGCTGGGACTCCTCGTCACGCAGCTGCATGCCGGTGCTGAGCAGCAGCTCACCGCCGGAGAGCCACGGCGCCGGGTCCTCGAGCTCGGACACGTGAACCCAGCGGATCGGCGCGCCGGCCGAGCGCTGGCCGGTGACCAGCTCGAGCTCCAGCGCGCCGACGAGGTCCTTCACGCTGAGCATCGCGATGCGATCACCAGACCCGATCGCTCGCGTCGCTCAGCACCGTGCGCAGGATCGCCCCGATCTCCTCGAACTGCTCGCGCTCGCAGATCAGCGGCGGCGCGAGCTGCACGACGGGGTCGCCGCGGTCGTCGGTGCGGCAGATCAGCCCGTGCTCGTAGAGGGCGCCGGAGAGGAAGCCGTAGAGCAGGTGCTCGGCCTCGTGGTGGCTGAAGGTCTCCTTCGTCTCGCGGTCCTTGACGAGCTCGATCGCCTGGAAGAAGCCGGCGCCGCGCACGTCGCCGACAATCGGGATGTCGCGCAGGCCCTCGAGCATCGCGCGGAACTCCCCCTCCTTGGCCAGCACGTGCCCGCAGAGATCCTCGCGCTCGATGATGTCGATGTTGGCGAGCGCGACGGCGGCCGCGACCGGGTGCCCGCCGAAGGTGAAGCCGTGGGCGAACATCTCGCCGTGCGCGAGGAACGGCTCGGCGAGGCGGTCGGAGGCGATCATCGCGCCCATCGGGATGTTCGCCGACGTCAGGCCCTTCGCGGTCGTGATGATGTCGGGCAGATAGCCGAAGCGCTCGGAGCCGAACCAGTGCCCGATGCGCCCCCAGGAGCAGATCACCTCGTCGGAGATCAGCAGCACGTCATTGGCGTCGCAGATCTCGCGCACGCGCTGGAAGTAGCCGTCCTGCGGCGGGATGCAGCCGCCGCCGTTCTGGACCGGCTCGAGGATCACCGCGGCGACCGTCTCCGGCCCCTCGAACTCGATTCGCGCGGCGATCTGCTCGGCCGCCCACAGCGGGTCGCGGCCCTCCGGCCAGCGGTAGGAGTCGGTGTTCGGGACGTGGCAGCCGCCCGGCGCGAGCGGCTCGAACTGGCTGCGGATCGAGGTGATGCCGGTCACCGACAGCGCACCCAGCGAGGTGCCGTGGTAGGCGACCTCACGCGCGATCACCTTCGACTTCTGGGCGTGGCCGGTCAGCCGGTGGTAGGCGCGCGAAAGCTTGATCGCCGACTCGACCGCCTCGGAGCCGCCGGATGTGAAGAAGACCCGGTTGAGGTCGCCCGGAGCGAGCGCGGCGATGCGCGCCGCCAGCTCGATCGCGCGCGGGTGCGCGTAGCTCCAGGTCGTGAAGAAGTCGAGCTCCGCCATCTGCTCGGCCGCGGCGTGCGCGAGCTCGGGCCGGCCGTGGCCGGCGTTGACGCAGTAGAGCGCCGAGAGCCCGTCCAGGTAGCGCTTGCCGTCAGCGTCGAAGACGTAGCAACCGTCGCCGGAGACGATGATCGGCACCGGCGCGCGCGGGTCGGCGCCGAGGCGCGTGAAATGCATCCAGAGATGGCGACGCGCCTGTTCGGAGAGCGCCGCGGCTGAGTATGGACGCCCGTGGGCGACCGCCCTGTTGGCCATCTGAACCTCCCCGTTCCCTGTGGACGTTACTCCGCTTCGTCCACGCTAGCGCCGCTTTGGTGTCGCCGCAATCGGCAGAACGGACGAGGAAGTGGCCTGGGCCTGTACACAAAGTACAACTCATCCCCATTCTTTGGTCACATCCGCACATTGCGGCCGACCCACCATGGCTCTAGCGTTGCGCCACCGCACCACGTGAGGGAGGTTCGACGTTGGAAAGTGCAGCCGTACCGGTTCCGGTAGCGACGCCGCGGGACACCAGCGCCCCCGGCGAGAAGGGTCTGAAGGCCGGCGCGCTCGGCTACATGTCCAACCTCGTGATCGCGGTCGCCTCGACGGCGCCCGCCTACAGCCTCGCCACGACGCTCGGGTTCGTCGCCGCCGTCACCGGCATCACGACGCATGCTCCCGCGATCCTGATCGTCTCATTCATCCCGATCCTGTTCGTGTCGTTCGGCTATCGCTACTTCAACCTGGCCGATCCCGACGCCGGCACGACGTTCGCCTGGGTTACTCGCACCTTCGGCCCTCAGATCGGCTGGATCAACGGCTGGGCGATCGTGCTCGCGGACGTGATCGTGATGGCGTCGCTGGCCGACATCGCCTCGATCTACACGTTCGACCTCGTCGGCTGGACCTCCGCGTCGACCTCGACCGCCGCGGTCACGATCGGCTCGGTCGTCTGGATCGTGCTGATGACATGGATCTGCTACCGCGGCATCGAGCTTTCCGCTCGGATCCAGGCGGCGCTGCTCAGCCTCGAGGTTCTGACGCTCGCGATCTTCGCGGTCGTCGCCTTCGTGGACGTGTACAGCAGCGGCGCCCCAGCCGGCGCACACCACATCGCGCTCGGCTGGTTCAACCCGTTCGCGCTGAGCACGACGGAGCTGACCGGCGGCGTGCTGCTGGGGATCTTCATCTATTGGGGGTGGGATTCGGGCGTCGCGGTCAACGAGGAGTCCGAGAACCCTGCGGAGGGGCCGGGACGAGCGGCCGTGCTCTCAACCGTGCTGCTGGTGCTGATCTACGTCGTCGTCGCGACCGCCGCGCAGGCCGACGCCGGCACCCACTTCCTGATCGCGAACCAGAACGACGTGCTGAGAGGGCTCGGTCAGCGGGTGTTCGGCAGCGGCGTGCTGCAGAAGCTGCTGCTCTTTTCCGTCCTGACGTCGGCCTCCGCGTCCACGCAGACAACGATCCTGCCGACCGCGCGCACCACGATCTCGATGGCCAGCTGGGGCGCCCTGCCGAAAGCCTTCGCCCGCGTCCACCCGCGCTATTTGACCCCGAGCGTTTCGACCCTCGCGATGGGGGCCGTGTCCACGATCTGGACCGTCGGGCTGCTCGTGTTCGACACCTCCGGCAACGTGCTGGGCGACTCGATCACCGGCCTGGGATTCGCGATCTGCTTCTACTACGGGTTCACGGGGCTCGCGTGCGGGTTCTACTACCGCCGCGAGATCTTCAAGAGCGTGCGACGGGCGCTGCTCGTCGGGCTCGTGCCTCTGCTCGGCGGAGCCGGGATGTTCTTCGTCTTCATCAAGTCCTACCTCACCTCGAGCAAGGCCGGAGCGAACTACTCGGCGCCGTTCCTCGGGGTTCAGGTGCCGATCGTGATCGGCGTGGGCGGCCTCCTCCTGGGGGTCGTCTTCATGGTGGCGCAATGGATCTTCATGCCCGAGTTCTTCAAGCGGAAGTTCGAGACCGCGGATCCGCGGATCCTCGAGGAGCACCTGTCACACCCAGTCTCGTGATCACCCGCGTCGGCCGGGAGGATCTCGACGAGCTGCTGCCGCTGATGCGCGGCTACTGCGAGTTCTACGCGGCCGGGCCGAGCGACGCGGCCCTGCGCGCCCTGTCGCTGACGCTGATCGAGCGCCCCGACAGCGACGGCATTCAGCTGCTCGCCCGCGACGACGATGACGGCCGCGCGGTCGGGTTCGCCACGCTGTTCTGGACGTTCTCGACCCTCGCCGCCTCGGCGATCGGGCTGATGAACGACCTCTACGTGGACCCGCAGGTCCGCGGCAAGGGTGTCGGCGCGGCGCTGATCGCCGCCTGCGTGGCCGAGTGCGCCGCGCGCGGGCTGCCCGTGCTTGAGTGGGCGACGGCGCCGGACAACACGCGCGCCCAGGCGCTCTATGACCGCTTCGGGGCGGCGCGCAGCGAATGGCTGAACTACACGCTGGTCGTCACGCCACGCTGACCACGGTGTAGCTGCGCCGGCCGCGCGGCAGGTCGATCTGCGCCTGGTCGCCGGCGGAGAGCCCGAGCAGCCCGCGCGCGACCGGCGACTCGATCGAGATCTTGCCCTCGGCGGGCGCGGCGGTCTGCGAGCTGACGATCTCGAAGCGCTGCTCGCGGCCCTCCTCGTCGCGCACCACGACGGTCGAGCCGAAACCGACCAGGCGATCGCCGTTCGCCCCGCCCTCGACCACCTTGGCGCGAGAGAGGCGCTCGCGCAGTCGCGCGATCTTGGTCTCCAGGTGCGCCTGGTCGTTCTTCGCGTCGTGGTACTCGGAGTTCTCCTTGAGGTCACCCCACTCGCGCGCCGTCTTGATGCGCGCGGCCATCGCGCGGCGCCCGTCTCCTTCGAGCGCCGCCAGCTCGGCCACGAGCGCGTCGTGGTCGGCGGCCGTCATCAGCGTGTCCTCGTCCATCGGCCAAGCAGCCTACAGAGTGGCCCTCATCGGGCCACCCGGCTAGCCGAGGGCGGCGTCACCGGCGGCGGCCTCGTCGCCGGGCCGCGGCAGCACGAGCAGCGGGCAGCGCGCGATGCTCGCCAGGTTGCCCGAGGTGCTGCCGAAGATCAGCCGGCGGATCGGACCGTAGCCACGCGAGCCCACGATCAGCAGGTCGACGTGGGAACCGAACGCGGCTAGCTCCTCGCTGGCGATCCCGAGCGCGGCATGGCCCTCGACGCCCGCCAGGGCGCCGACCTCCTGCCTGGCCTCGGCCAGCTCGCGCTCGTTGGCCTCCGAGCGCGCGACGCTGCGGACGATGCCGGCGTAGGGCGGCGGCTCGATCACCGTCATCGCGCTCAACGACGCTCCGTGCTGGGCGGCCAGCTCGCGCGCGAAGGCCAGCGCGGCCTCGCTCTCCGGCGTGCCGTCATAGCCGACGCCGATCCTGGCGATCGCGCCGCCGTCCTGCGCGTACTCGAGCGGCGCCACGGCGACGGCGCACGGGGCGCCGATCAGCGCCGCCCGGGTGATGTCGCCGACGAGGACCCTGCCCGCGAAGCTGCGAACGCTCGAGCCGACGACCAGCAGGTCGGCGCCGTGCGACTCGGCGACGTAGTGCAGGCCCCGGCCGACCGAGGACGCGGTCACCGTCAGAAGCTCGGCCTCGACGCCGCTCGCCGCGCGCTCGGCCTCGAGCAGCGCCATCGATTCCTCGTTCTGCTCGACGCCGTAGGCGCCGCTTGCGCCACGGACCGGCGTCAGCTCGTGCACGTGCGCGAGGACGAGGTGCGTGTCGGGTCCGACGAGCAACTTGGCGACGGCGATGGCGTCGCGACCGGTCGGCCCGCCGTCCACTCCCACGATCACCTGGCGAAACATCACGCCCCCTTTGGCTTGGATCGGGGAAGGTTAGATCACAAACCGGCACACCGCGTGGCGGCGGCCCGACGGGCGCCCCGGCGCGCGTGCCGTATCCTCCCCGGCCGTGTCGCCCCCCGCCATAGCGATCCGCGGCGCGGTCAAGCGCTACGGCGAGATCACCGCCGTCGACGGCCTCGACCTGGAGGTCCCGGCCGGCGTCTGCTTCGGCCTGCTCGGGCCCAACGGCGCCGGCAAGTCGACGACGATGCGGATGCTGACCGCCCAGACGCTGCCCCAGGAGGGCGAGATCGAGGTGCTCGGCCACCGCCTGCCCGGCCAGTCCAAGCAGGCCCGGATGGAGATGGGCGTCGTGCCGCAGCTCGACAACCTCGACATCGAGCTGACCTGCCGCCAGATCCTCAGCGTGTTCGCCCGCCTGTACCGCGTCCCGCGCCACGAGCGCCACGCCGCCGTCGCGCGCGCGCTCGAGATCGCCAACCTCACCCAGCGCGCCGACACGAAGGTCTCCGACCTCTCCGGCGGCATGCGCCGGCGCCTGCTGGTCGCGCGCGGCCTGATCCACCAGCCCCGCCTGGTCCTGCTCGACGAGCCGACCGTCGGCCTGGACCCCCAGATCCGCCAGGAGCTGTGGTCGCTGATCGACGGCCTGCGCGCCGCCGGCGTGACGATGCTGATGTCGACGCACTACATCGAGGAGGCCGAGCGGCTCGCCGACATCGTCGCCGTGATGTCGGCCGGGAGGGTGATCGCGCAGGGCACGCCGGCCGAGCTGACCCGCGCGCACGCCGGCGAGCGCGCGATCGAGGTCTACGGCACGCCCGAGCGGCTAGCCGAGGTCAGCGAGCTGGCCGCGAGCCGCGGCTGGCCGAGCCGCCGCAGCGGGCCGGCGGTGGCGATCCTGCGCGCCGAGGAGCTCGGCGAGGACGCGCCCGAGGGGACCACGCGCCCCGCCAACCTGGAGGACGCGTTCGTCGCGCTGACCGGAGAGGAGATCGAGTGAGCACACAGCCGCCGCCCACCACCGTGCGCCGCGTGCGCCGCCTTGAGCCGGCCGCGATGGCCGGCGTCATGACGCGCGACGTCGTGATCTTCGGCCGCTACTGGAAGGCGACGACCTTCTCCTCGGTCGTGCAGCCGACGATCTACCTGCTGGCCTTCGCGGCCGGCATCGGCGCGCTGGTCAACAGGGTCGATCACGTCAGCTACCTCGACTACGTCGCGACCGGCGTGGTGGCCACGGCGGTGCTCTTCTCCTCCGCCTTCCCCGGCATGTTCAACACCTTCGTGCGCTGGCGCTTCCAGCGCACCTACGAAGCGATGCTCGCCGCGCCGGTCGACGTCGAGGAGCTGGTGACGGCGGAGACGCTGTGGATCGCGACCCGCGCCGGCGTCTACGGCCTCGCGCCGATCGTGGTCGGGATCGTGTTCGGCCTGCACCCGCAGCCCGGCATGCTGCTGATCGTCCCGATCGGCTTCCTCACCGGCTTCGGCTTCGCCTCGTTCGGGGTGCTGCTGGCCGCGATCGCCAAGACGATCGACAACTTCAACTACGTCACGAGCGCCGTGCTGACGCCGATGTTCCTGGTCGCCGGCACCTTCTTCCCGATCACCTCGCTGCCCGCCGGGATCCGCGAGGCGGCGAAGTTCAACCCGCTCTACCACTGCGTGCAACTGGTCCGCGACGCCTCCTTCGGCCAGTGGCACCTCGCCGACCTCGTCCACGTCGGCGTGCTGGCGCTGTTCGCGGTGCTGATGTGGCGCCTGGCGATCTGGCGTCTCGGCAAGCGGCTGATCGACTGACCCTCTGCTGTTCCGGTGGGTGCATGCACCCACCGGGGGATCGGTGCATGCACCGATCCCCGAGTCGGCGCATGCGCCGACTCGAAAAACCGGGAGAAGATGCTCCTAGAGCCCGGCGGGGTGGCGGAGCGTGAAGCCGGGATTGCCCGGGCGCAGCGGACGCCAACGCGGGCCCTGCTGGTTGGACGGGTCGTCCGCGGAGCTCGTGTCCAGGCGCAGGCCGGCGACGTCGAGGTAGGCGTGGCCCGGATTGGTGAGGATCGTGAGCCACTGGCCCTGGCCGCCGGCGCCCCAGCTCATGAACTGGCTGGAGTCCAGCGGGTGGCGCAGCAGGCTGCCGCCGTGCAGGGCGTAGGAGACGGTGCCGGAGCAGTCGTAGCCGAACGAGATGAAGGAGCGATGACCGCCGCCGTAGACGTAGGGGCGCCCGATGATCCGGTTGGCGGCCCAGATGATCTCCTGGACGACCGTCGGGGCGTCCTGCGGCGCGGCGGCGATGCCGTGCACGATCTCGGCCGTGACGCCGGGAACGACGAGGTGCGGCGGGCCGCTCGTCGGCGTGCCGGCGATCGTGCCGCCGCTGACGCTCGCGACCATCGTCTGCGGCACGTAGGGCACCAGGCCGCCGGCCGTCTCGACGTAGACCGGGCCGTCGTAGACCGCGTTGGGCGACTGTCCCTTGGGGAGCACGATCGGCGCGAGCGGGCTGGTGACCGTCGGCGGTGCGCTCGGGCCGGCTGCCGGGCTCGGGCCGGTGAACCCGGTCGCGCCCGTGGCTCCGGTCGCACCGGTCGCGCCGGTCGGTGTGATGTTGGCCGGGGCGGTCGCACCTCCGACCGTCACGCCGCTGACCGGGGGACCCGCGAGGGCGCTCGAGGCGAAAACCCCAGCCACCAGCATCGCGCTACCGACGGTGCAGACGTGACGTAGCCCCACGGCGACCTCTCTCTGAAGCCTGCCGGGTTAGCTGACGGGCTCGCACTGAAAGAGCAGCGCGTCTTGCGGTATCACCGCGAGATTAGCCCCAACAACTTGGTTCCCCGGTTCCCGGGCTTCGGACCCGGGATTCGGCGTGTGGGGCCGGAATCTAGCACCTCGTGCGGAGGCGTGGGGTTTTTCGCACCGTGGGAGGAGTGGTTTTCCGCAAATTGCACGACCGCTTGGAGAAGCGTCGTGCGCGAGCCGGCGATTTCGCGGTGCGCGGAGGCGCGTTGCGGGCAGGCTAGGATCCGCGAACCCGTCCCGACCTCGCCCAAAGGGAGCCGCCGATGTGCCACGAGCTCGACTCAGACCCGCCGATCCCGGCGATCGCCGGCGCCGCCGTCTCCCACCGCGACCTCGAACTCGAGGCCGCCGACGGCAACCGCTTCGCCGCCTTCCTCGCCGTGCCGGAGGAGCACGCGAGCGTCGGCGTCGTGATCCTGCCGGACGTGCGCGGGCTCTACCGCTTCTACGAGGAGCTCGCGCTGCGCTTCGCCGAGCGCGGCTACGCGGCGCTGGCGATCGACTACTTCGGGCGCACGGCGGGCGTCGCCAAGCGCGACGACGAGTTCCCCTTCATGGAGCACGCGCGCCAGACCACGGCGGAGGGCGTGCAGGCCGACGTCGGCGCCGCCGTCGAGCACCTGCGCTCGGCGAAAGGGGGCTCGCGCAGCCACATCTTCACGGTCGGCTTCTGCTTCGGCGGCCGCCACTCGTGGCTGTCAGCCGCCGGCGGCCACGGGCTGGCGGGCGCGGTCGGGTTCTACGGCGGCCCGGGCGAGCGCGACGGGCAGCCCGGACCGACCCAGCTCGCGGACCGCATCGCCGCGCCGATCCTCGCGCTGCAGGGCGGCGCCGACGCCCACATCACGGCGGAGATGAACGAGGCTTTCGACGCGGCGCTGAGCGCGGCCGGCGTCGAGCACGAGGTGATCGCCCTGGCAGGCGCGCCGCACAGCTTCTTCGACCGCCTGCACGAGGAGTATCAGGAGCAGTCAGACGAGGCCTGGCGTCGCACGCTCGCGTTCATCGACGGCCACAGCGGGGCGTGACGGCGGCGCCGCGATGACGATCTGATTGCGGCCGCGGCGCGGCGCTCTAGCCGTCTGCCAGCGTGAACGCGACCTCGTCGAGGTAGCACCACCACCAGGACTCGCCCGGCTCGATCGAGCGCATCACCGGGTGGCCGCTCGCCTCGAAGTGCTTCGTCGCGTGGCGGTTCGGGCTCGCGTCGCAGCAGGCGACGTGCCCGCAACTCATGCACTCGCGCAGGTGCACCCAGCTCGAGCCGATCGCCAGGCAGTCGGTGCAGCCGATCTCGCTGTCGGCCCTGACGTGGACGTCGATCTGGTCGAGGTGCGTGCAGGTGTCGCTCATCGTCGGTCGCTCCCGATCGGGCTGCGGGGTGGTCGGCGGCGGCAAGCCTCGCCGCGGCGCCGTCGAGGGTAGCGCGTGGCGCGCGCGGAACGCGACGAGCCGGCGGCCAACGCGCGCTCTCAGCCGTTTCCCAGCGTTTGCGCAGCCTCGGCAAAGGGGCGCGACGGACGATTCGCGCCGTAGGCACAGAAGTCTCCATCAGCCGAGAAACGGAGTCCACGATGAGCACGATCGACTCACTCGACGTCGCCCCCGCGATCACCGCGCGCCTGCGCGGGCGATCCCGTGAGGCCGCCGGCGAGCAGCGCTGGGTGCGCCCGGCGCTGTTCGCGCTGCTGGCGCTCACGGCCGTCGCCTACCTGTGGGGCCTCGGCGCCTCCGGCGACGCGAACAGCTTCTATGCCGCCGCGGTGCAGGCGGGGACGCGCAGCTGGAAGGCGTTCTTCTTCGGCTCGCTGGACTCCTCGAGCTTCATCACGACCGACAAGCCGCCGGCCTCGATCTGGGTCATGGCGCTGTCGGGGCGGATCTTCGGCTTCAGCAGCTGGAGCATGCTCGTGCCGCAGGCGCTCGAGGGCGTCGCCGCGGTCGGGCTCCTGTACGCGGCGAT
This sequence comes from uncultured Solirubrobacterales bacterium, assembly GCA_963830975.1. Lineage (GTDB taxonomy): Bacteria > Actinomycetota > Thermoleophilia > Solirubrobacterales > Solirubrobacteraceae > Palsa-513. Next base: position 497,133 of record CAWHOI010000004.1, on the reverse strand, counting down.
CCGGCGCTGGTTCGGCCCGGCCGCCGGCTTCGCTGCGGGCGCGATGCTCGCGCTGACGCCTGTTGCGGCGCTGATGTTCCGCTTCAACAACCCCGACGCGCTGCTGGTCACGCTGCTGGTCGCATCGGCGTACTGCCTGACCCGCGCGCTGGAGGCGGCGGGCACCCGCTGGATCGTCGCAACCGGCGCGCTCGTCGGCTTCGCGTTCCTGGCGAAGATGGGCCAGGCGCTGATCGTGGTCCCCGCGTTCGGGCTGGTCTACCTGCTCGCCGCGCCGACCGGCCTGCGGCGCCGGATCGGCGGCGCGCTCGCCGGGCTGGCGGCGCTCGTCGTGAGCGGCGGCTGGTGGGTCGCGATCGTGGCGCTGCTGCCGACCGGCTCGCGCCCGTTCATCGACGGCTCGCCCGACAACAACATCTTCAACCTGATCTTTGGGTACAACGGCCTGCAACGCCTGTTCGGCGGCGGCGGCGGGCCCGGCGGCAGCGCCGGTGCGGGCGGCGGCGGCGGCGGCGCGAACTTCAGCGGCGCCAGCGGCACGCTGCGACTGTTCAACGACCTGATGGGCGGCCAGGCGTCGTGGCTTCTGCCCGCGGCGCTGATCGCGCTGATCGCCGGCCTGTGGCTCACGCGGCGCGCGCCGCGCACCGACCGCAGCCGTGCCGCGCTGTTGCTTTGGGGCGGCTGGCTGCTCGTCACGGCCGCCGTGTTCAGCTACTCGCAGGGCGTCATCCACACCTACTACGCCGTCGCGCTCGCCCCCGCGATCGCGGCCCTCGTGGCGATCGGCGCGAGCCTGCTGTGGCGGCGACGCGACTCGATCCTCGCCCGCGCGACCGCAGCCGCCACGGTCGCGATCACCGGCGGCTGGTCCTACGCGCTGCTGGAGCGCACGCCGAGCTGGGAGCCGTGGGTTCGCGCGGTCGTCCTGGCGGCGAGCGTGATCGCCGTCGCCGGGCTGCTGGCCGGACCGGCGCTCGGCCGCGTCGGGCGCCGCGCCGGCCTCGTCGCGATCTGCGCCGCCGCGATCGCCGGTCTCGGCGGGCCTGCGGCCTACGCCGTCCAGACGATCTCCACCACGCACGGCGGATCGATCCCCTCCGCCGGGCCCACGGTGACCGGCGCAAGCGGCGGCCTCGGCGGCCTCGGCGGCCCGGGCGGTTTCGCCGGCCCCGGCGCGAGCGGCGGAGCGGGCGCGTTCGCCCCTGGCGGCGGTTCCGCCACCGTCGGTGGCGGCGTGCCGGGTGGCGGTGTCCCCAGCTCCGGTTCCGCGGCCGAGGGCCAGACCCTGTTCGGCGGCGCCGGATCCAGCGGCGGCGCGCCGTCCGGCCAGAGCTCCGCGACCGCCCCGTCCGGCAGCGCCGCCGCCGGATCCTTCGCGGGACCGGGCGCCGCGAACGGCCGCGGCTTCGCGCGGTCTGGTCTCGGCGTCGGTGGCGGCGCCGGCGCTGGCGCGAGCGTCGAGCCCGCGCTGGTCAAGGCGCTCGAGTCGGACGCGTCCTCCTACCGTTGGGTGGCAGCCACGATGGGATCCACCAGCGCCGCGTCCTATGAGCTCGCGACCGGCGGCGATCCGGTGATGGCGATCGGCGGCTTCAACAACAACGGCGGCGAGCTGAGCCTCGCGCAGTTCATTCGCTACGTGCGCGCGGGCGAGATCCACTACTTCATCTCCTCCGGCGGCGCCGGCGGCGGGCCGGGTGGGCAGAGCTCGACGGGCACGGCCGAGATCTCGAGCTGGGTGCAGTCGCACTACAGCGCGCAGACGATCGGCGGCGTGAGCGTCTACGACCTCGGGCGCTAGGTGGACCACGGCGGACCACCTCCCGGTGCAGCGCAGACCGGGAGGTGGCGGACCGTGGCGCACGCAGGCCGGCGGTACACGGCCTAGACTCGAAGGTCGTGAGCGAAACCGAGCGTCCAGGGACCGCGTCGGAGCCGGCCCGGGAGGCGACGAGCACGAACGGCCGGGCCGCCGCGGGAGCGCACGACGAGCGCGAGGCGCGCTACCGCGCCTCCAGCCTGTGGCTCGGGACGTTCGAGGGATCGCTGGCGCCGCGCCCTCCGCTGCCCGGCGAGCGCGACTGCGACGTGGCGATCGTCGGCGGCGGCTTCACCGGCCTGTGGACGGCGTACTACCTGCAGACGCTGCAGCCCGAGCTTCGCATCGTCGTGCTCGAACGCGAGGTCGTCGGCTTCGGCCCGTCGGGACGCAACGGCGGCTGGGTGCTCGGCGGGCTGGCCGGCAGCCCGTCCGCGTACAGCTGCTCGCGCGAGCGTCTCGGCAGCGCTGTACGCGCCACAAACCGGGCGGTCGATGAGATCGGCGCGGTGGTCGAGCGCGAGCGGATCGATTGCGGCTTCCTCAAGGCGGGCGCGCTCACGGTGGCGACGAGCGCCCCGCAGTGGCTGCGCCTGACCGAGCGCGACCGCGCCGACGCCGGCGTCGGCCACGACCAGCCGGGCGGCCATCTGCTCTCGGCCGCCGAGACGGAGACGTTCGTGAAGGTTCCCGGACTGCGCGGCGGGCGCTACACGCCCCACGGCGCGCGCATCGATCCCGCGCGGCTCGCTCGCGGGCTCGCGGAGGCGTGCGAGAGCCACGGCGTGACGATCCACGAGCGCACCGCCGCGACCTCGATCGAGCCGCGCCGCGTCCGCACGGCCGCCGGCGATCTGCGCGCCGAGGTCGTGATCCGCGCAACCGAGTCCTACACCACGCAGCTGCCCGGCAGCCGCCTGCGCTACCTGCCCCTGTACTCGCTGATGATCGCCACCGAGCCACTGCCGGAGGCGACCTGGGCGCAGTTGGGCTGGCGCCACGGCCTGCTGATCGACGACCGCCACCACCTCTTCTTCTACGCCCAGCGCACGAGCGACGGGCGCATCGCGATCGGCGGCCGCGGCGCCCCCTACCGGCTGCGCAGCCCGATCGATTCGGCCAACGAACGCAACGATCGCGTCCGCGCGCGCCTGCTCGCCACCCTCCGGCGCGCCTTCCCAGCCGCCGCCTCCGCGGAGGTGACCCACCACTGGGGCGGCCCGCTCGCCGCTCCGCGCGACTGGAGCATGAGCGTCACCTTCGACCGCGCCAGCGGCCTCGGCGCCGCCGGCGGCTACACCGGGCACGGCGTCGCGGCCGCGAACATCTCCGGCGCGACGCTCGCCGATCTGATCCTCGAACGCGACACCGAGCTCGTCACGATGCCATGGGTCGGCCACCGCAGCCGCAGCTGGGAGCCCGAGCCGCTGCGCTACCTGGCGTCGAAGGCGATCGTCGGCATGCTCGGCAGCGCCGACCGCCACGAGGACGCGACCGACCGACCGGCGCGGCGGGTGGCGCTGCTGAAGCCGTTCCTGCCGCCGGCGCACTGACCCCGCCGTTGCGCGCGTCGTGAAAGATTCGCGCGGCAAACGGGGATAGATGGATGTGGAGGCCGCCGACCGCGAACGCGCCGAGCGCTTCGCCTCGATCTTCGAGGAGAACTACGGCCGCGTTCACGCCTACGCCGCCCGGCGGGTGGGTCGCGACGCAGCCGACGACGTCGCCGCCGAGACGCTGCTGATCGCCTGGCGCCGGCGCGACGCGCTGCCGGAGCAGCCGCTGCCGTGGCTCTACGGCATCGCCCGAAACGTCGTCGCCCGTCACCACCACGCCGCGGCGCGCGGCCGGGCGATCCGCCGGTCGCTCGAGCTCGAGCAACCGCGCGGCGACGGCTCCGAGGAGACGCAGGACGCGCGGCTCGCCGTCGCCTGGGAGGCGCTGGGACCGCGCGATCGCGAGGTCCTCGCGCTCGTCGCGTGGGAGGAGCTTGCGGTTCGAGACGCCGCGCGCGCGATGGGCTGCTCGGCCCCCGTCTTCTCGGTGCGCCTGCACCGCGCGCGGCGGCGCTTCGAAGCCGCCCTGGCGCACGAGGTTCCCACCGGCGCCCGCCCCGTACCCGACCTCACGGAGGCGTCATGAACGGCAAGCTTTCGCCCAGCCTCAAGCGGCTAGCCGCGGCGAACCCCGTGGCGATCGACGAGCGCCTCGGGCGCTCCCCCGGCGCGCAGGCGCAGCTCGCGCGGATCCTCGCCACTGAACGCGACGCCCCGCGCGGCAGGTGGCGGATGCCCCGCCGCCGCGTGGTCGGGGTGCTGATCGCCGCGACCGTGCTCGCGGGCTGCGGAGCGGTGCTGCGCGCGACCGACCCGTTCGGCTTCTGGCGCAGCTCGACACCCGGCACCGCGCTCTTCGCCGTCGACCCCGCGCTGCACGCGACGGCGCCGAAGGCGTCGGAGATCGGCTGCCGGCTCACGGGCGGGGTGACGCTCGCCTGTTCGGCGGCCGCCGGCGGTATTCGCTACCGGCTGATCGACCGCACGTTCTCGCCGGTTACCGGCGGGACTCTCATCGCTCGCTCGAGCCTGCTTCGCATAATCGACTCCGGCGTCGCCCACCGTCAGCTGTCAGCCACGGCCGCACGACGGCTGCGCCTGGACATCGCCGCCGTGCCCGATGCGTTCTTCACGGCACTGCGGGAGATGGAGCGGTTCCAGAGCATGCAGTCCGGCGCCTCCGCCGCCAACGGCAAGGCGCTCGTGCCGCCCGCCGACGTGCCGGTCCTGATCGTCTGCCAGCAGCAGCACGCGGCGATTGGATGCCGCAACCTCAACGGCGATGAGCAGGCTCCGATCGGCGCGGGCATCTATGGCGCGGAACCCGCGGCTGACTGGGTCACGAATGCCAGCACGTCCGTGGACACGCCTCAGGGGACGGGCGAACGCATGGTGGTGGCGATCCTCGGCCATCCGTTCACGGCGGCCGAGGTGCGGCTGCTGGTCGACCTGGCGAGGCAGGCGCGGCCGGTGACGACCCACAGCCGCGGCGGCCGCCCCGTGATCCGCGGCCAGAGCGCGCAGAGCGTCACGCGGAGCTCCAGCTGAGCTCACGCGCCCGCCACGCCCTCCCCCGCCGCTCAGCCCTGCCTCGCCACCGGCGCATCCGCCAGCCCCAGCGCCGCCGCCTCCTCGCGCAGCCACTCGCGCGCGTCGGGGTGCGCCGCGTGTTCGATGATCAGCCGCGCCTGCGCGCGCTGGCTGCGGCCGAAGATCTGCGCGCAACCCTGCTCGGTGATCACGGCGGAGTGCTGGAAGGAGGTCACGGGGTCGCGCAGCTGTGGCACGATCGTTGAGCTGTCGCTCTTCTCGTGCCACGAGCGCAGCGCGATCACCGCGTGCCCGCCCGGCGAGTGCAGCGCGCCGACGACGAAGTCGGGCTGGCCGCCGAAGCCCGAGTACAGGCGGCCGTGGATGTGGCTCGCGCCGGCCTGGTCGCGCAGGTCGACGGCGAGGGCGCTGTTGACCGAGATCATCCCGCGGTGGCCGGCGATCCGCGCCGGGTCGTTGGTCGTCTCGGTCCGCGCCATCCGCAGCCGCGGGTTCTCGGAGACCCATTCGTAGAACTCCTGCGAGCCGAACAGGAACGAGCAGACGATCGGCGTGGCGGCATCGAGTGAGCCGTGGCGGTCGAGCTCCATCACGCCGTCGCTGATCATCTCCGACCAGATCGCCAGGCCGCGGTGACCGACCAGCGCCCGCAGCGTCGCGTCGGGGATCTGCCCGATGCCCAGCTGCAGCGTGCAGCGGTCCTCGATCAGGCTCGCGACCAGTGCGGCGATCTGATCGGCCTGCTCGTGCCCGCCGCCGGGCGTCGGCGATCCGAGGGGCTCGTCGACCTCGATCGCGAGGTCCACGAGCTCCTCGTCGAGCTCGCTGTCGCCGTAGGTGTAGGGCATCCGCGGGTTGAGCTGCGCGATGACCAGCCCGCCCCGGGCGCGCACCTTCTCGACCGCCGCGACGAGCACGTTGACCTCGATCCCGAGCGACACCTTCCCCGCGCGCGGCGTCGATGTGTGCAGCAGCACCACGTCGGGCGCGCGGATCGTCGCGAACAGGCGCGGCACGAGCGACAGGCGCATCGGCAGGTAGTCCAGCCGCTCGCCCGCCGTCCGCATCCCCGGCCCGACGAACGGCGTCTCGAAGATCACGCCGTCGCGCGCCGGCAGCGGCGCCGGCGCGGCAAGCATGAACAGGCGGTAGCGCTCGAGCGAGCGCTCGAGCGCGCCGAGCAGACCCTGCGGAGCGGCATGGTTGCCGCTCGCCACGACGCGCGGCTGCTCGCCCGGCACCGCTGCGAGCGCTCGCTCGAGCTCCTCGAGCGAGATCACCCGCATGCGACGCCCGGCCCCTGCGCGGGGGCGCTCACGCGAGAGCGCCCCCGGCAGCTTTGAGTCTCAGCGCAGGCGGCCATCCGTCACGCCGCCACCGGCACCCGCTCCATCACCCGCGCGGCGAGGTCGACGAGCCGGCTGGAGTAGCCCCACTCGTTGTCGTACCAGGAGACGACCTTCACCTGGGTGCCGTCGATCACGGCCGTCAGGCCGGCGTCGAAGATCGACGAGAACGCCGAGCCGACGATGTCGGTCGAGACGATCGGGTCCTCGGTGTAGTGCAGGATCCCCTCGAGGCGCCCGTGGTCGGCGGCGGCGTGGAACGCCGCGTTGATCTCCTCGACGCTCGTCTGGCGCTCGGCCTCGACGGTCAGGTCGACCAGCGAGCCGGTCGGCGTGGGCACGCGGATCGCGAAGCCGTTCAGCTTCCCGGCCAGATCCGGGATCACCAGGCCGACGGCCTTGGCGGCCCCGGTCGAGGTCGGCACCAGGTTCAGCGCCGCCGAGCGGGCGCGCCGCAGGTCGCTGTGCGGACCGTCGAGCAGGTTCTGATCGGCGGTGTAGGCGTGCACCGTCGTCATCAGGCCGTGGCGGATGCCGACGGTCTCGTGCAGCACCTTGGCTACAGGCGCCAGGCAGTTGGTCGTGCAGGACGCGTTGGAGATGATGTGGTGGACGTCGGGGTCGTAGACGTCCTCGAAGTTCACGCCGATCACGACCGTCGCGTCGAGCGGCTCGGTGCCCTTGCCCGGCGCGGACACGATCACCTTGCTGGCGCCCGCCGTGAGGTGCTCGGCGGCGGCGGCGCGCGTGCGGTAGCGGCCGGTGGACTCGATCACGACGTCCACGCCGAGCTCACTCCACGGAAGCTTGACGACCTCGCGCTCGGCGAGCGCGCGGATCGCGTGACCGTCGACGATCAGCTCTCCGTCGCCGACTTCGACGGTGCCCGGGAACGGCCCGAACACGGAGTCGTAGCGCAGGAGGTGCGCCAGCGTCGCGGCGTCGGTGATGTCGTTGACGGCGACGATCTCGAAGGGGGCTTCCTGCTTGAACGCGGCCCGCAGGACGCTGCGGCCGACTCGGCCGAAGCCGTTGATTGCTACTCGGGTGGGCATCTGTGGTGTCCTCCTGCTTGCTGTTTGGAGAGCGTCCTCGCTCGTAGGACGGCAACCTCCAAGCTACGCAAGCGCCTGCGTGTCGTCATGCGTATGAACTACGGAGCCTGTTCAGTGGCGACTGCGGTCGCAGGCGGCCCCCGCAACCCGTTGACTGTGGGGAGCGATGTTTCAAGTGCGAATCCACGGCCGCGGCGGCCAGGGCGTTGTCACGGCGGCGGAGATGCTCTCCGTTGCGGCCTTCAACGAGGGTCGGCACGCGCAGGCCTTCCCGAGCTTCGGCTCGGAGCGCACGGGCGCTCCGGTGGTCTCCTTCTGCCGCATCGACGATCGCGAGATCCGCGTGCGCGAACCGGTGATGGAGCCCGATGCGCTGATCATCCAGGACCCGACGCTGCTGCATCAGGTGGATGTGTTCGGGGGCCTGCGCGCTGACGGTTTCATCCTGATCAACACCACCAAGAGCTTCGACGAGCTGGGCCTCGCCGACTTCGTCAAGGACTTCCAACGCGAGCGCATGCTGACGGTTCCCGCCGGCGAGCTGGCGCGCGAGCACACCGGCCGCCCGGTGCCGAACGCCGCGCTGCTCGGCGGCTTCGCGGCGCTCAGCGGCTTGATCTCACTGGACGCGCTGGCTGACGCGATCCGCGAGCGCTTCGGCGGCGCGGTCGGCGACGGCAACGTCGCAGCGGCGCAGGCGGCGCACGCATGGGTGACCGACGAACTGAGGGAGCTGAGCGGTGCTACGGCAGGTTGAGGGCTCGCGCGCGGTGGCCGAGGCGGTGGCGATGTGCCGCCCCGAGGTGATCTGCGCCTACCCGATCTCACCCCAGACGCACATCGTCGAAGCGCTCTCGCAGATCGTCAAGGCCGGTGAGCTGGCGCCCTGCGAGTTCGTCAACGTAGAGTCCGAGTTCGCCGCGATGTCGGTCGCGATCGGCGCCTCGGCGACGGGCGCGCGCGCCTACACGGCGACCGCCAGCCAGGGCCTCCTCTACATGGTCGAGGCGCTGTTCAACGCCTCCGGGCTCGGCCTGCCGATCGTGATGACGGTCGCCAACCGCGCGATCGGCGCGCCGATCAACATCTGGAACGACCACTCCGACTCGATGAGTCAGCGCGACTGCGGCTGGATCCAGCTCTACGCGGAGACCAACCAGGAGGCGCTCGACCTGCACATCCAGGCCTTCCGCCTCGCCGAAGAGCTCTCGACGCCGGTGATGGTGTGCATGGACGGCTTCATCCTCACCCACGCCGTCGAGCGTGTCGACGTGCCCGACCAGAAGCAGATCGACGACTTCCTGCCGCCCTTCCAGCCGCGCCAGTCGCTTGACCCCGACGAGCCGATCTCGATCGGCGCGATGGTCGGTCCCGAGGCGTTCATGGAGGTCAAGTACCTCGCGCACGCCAAGCAGATGCAGGCGCTCGAGTCGATCCCGGCGATCGCCGCCGACTTCGAGGCCGCCTTCGGGCGCCAGTCCGGCGGTCTGATCCACCCCTACCGCGCGCAGGACGCCGAGACGATCATCGTCGCGCTGGGCTCGGTGCTCGGGACGATCCAGGACACCATCGACGAGCTGCGCGAGGACGGGATGAAGATCGGCGCCGTCGGCATCACCTCCTTCCGCCCCTTCCCGCTCGACGCGCTGCGCGCCGCGCTCGGCCACGCCAAGCGCGTCGTCGTGCTCGAGAAGGCGCTCGCCGTCGGCATCGGCGGCATCGTCACCGCCAACGTCCGCATGGCGCTCGCGGGCATCGTCCTGAACGGCTACACCGTCATCGCCGGACTCGGCGGGCGGCCGATCACGAAGGCCTCGCTGCGCGCGCTGTTCCTCGACGCGGCGGCCGACCGGCTCGAGCCGCTCACGTTCCTGGACATGGACTGGGACATCGTCAACCGCGAGCTGGCGCGGATGGTCTCATCGCGGACCTCCGGCCCGAGCGCCGAAAACATCCTGCGCGACGTGGGACCGGTCGCGGCGGGGCCGGTGTGAGGAGCCGACGAGCATGAGCGCACCGACAATCCGCTTCTACCAGACCGGCAGCTTCGCGGTCGGCAACCGCCTGCTCGATCCCGAGCAGCGCTCCGTGCAGTCCGGCGAGGAGCGAACCAACTCGATCACCTGCGGCCACCGCGCCTGCCAGGGCTGCGGCGAGGCGCTCGGCGCCCGCTACGCGCTCGACGCCGCGATGCGCGCCACCGGCGGGCAGATGATCGCCGCCAACGCCACCGGCTGCCTGGAGGTCTTCTCGACCCCCTACCCGGAGACCTCGTGGCGGATCGCCTGGATCCACTCGCTGTTCGGCAACGCGCCGGCGGTCTCGACCGGCATCGCCGCCGCGCTGCGGGCGAAGGGCCGGGATGACGTGCGCGTGATCGGCCAGGGCGGCGACGGCGGCACCGTCGACATCGGCTTCGCCTGCCTCTCGGGCATGTTCGAGCGCAACGACGACGTGCTCTACATCTGCTACGACAACGAGGCCTACATGAACACAGGCGTTCAGCGCTCCGGCGCCACGCCGGCCGCCGCACGGACCGCGACGACGCAGGCCGTCGGCCCCGAGCCGGGCAACGTGTTCGGCCAGGGCAAGAGCGTCCCGCTGATCGCGATGGCGCACGAGATCCCCTACGTCGCGACCGCCACCGTCGCCGAGCTGCGCGACCTCGAGGCGAAGGTCCAGACGGCGATGGAGATCCGCGGCGCGCGCTACCTGCACGTCTTCGTCCCCTGCCCGCTGGGCTGGGGGACCGACTCCGGCGACACGATCAAGATCGCGCGCCTGGCGAAGGAGAGCGGCATCTTCCCCGTCTTCGAGGCGCGCGACGGCGAGGTGACCGGCGTCTCCAAGATCCGCCGCCAGGTGCCCGTCGAGGAGTACCTGCGCCCGCAGAAGCGCTTCGCCCACCTGTTCAAGCCGACGCCGCGCCCCGAGGTCATCGCCCGCATCCAGGCGGGCGCCGACCGCAACATCGCCCGCTTCGGCCTGCTCGACGAGGAAGGGGCGCAGCAATGATGGACAAGCCCTTCGCGATAACCCTCGACGTCGGCTCGAGCCTTGCGAACAAGACCGGCTCCTGGCGCACCGAGCGGCCCAACTACGTCCACCGCCTGCCGCCCTGCAACCACGCCTGCCCGGCGGGCGAGAACATCCAGCAGTGGCTCTACCACGCCGAGTCGGGTGACTACGAGACGGCGTGGCGCGAGCTGGTCAAGGACAACCCGCTGCCGGCCGTGATGGGGCGCGTCTGCTACCACCCCTGCGAGACCTCCTGCAACCGGGCGCAGGTCGACGAGAGCGTCGGGATCCACGGCGTCGAGCGCTTCCTCGGCGATGAGGCGATCAAGCACGGCTGGCGCCTGGAGGCCGAGTGCGAGCCGACCGGCAAGCACGTGCTGGTGGTCGGCGCGGGCCCCTCGGGCCTCTCCGCCGCCTACCATCTCGCGCGCCGCGGCCACACCGTGACGATCCGCGAGGCCGGCCCGATGTCGGGCGGCATGATGCGCTTCGGCATCCCGCGCTACCGCCTTCCGCGCGAGGTCCTCGATGCCGACATCCAGCGGATCCTCGACCTCGGCGTCGAGCTCGAGTGCAACGCGAAGGTGACCAACATCCTCGAGGAGATGCAGGCCGGCGGCTTCGACGCCGCCTTCCTCGCGGTCGGCGCACACATCGGCAAGCGCGCCTACATCCCCGCCGGCGAGGCCGCGCACATCCTCGACGCCGTCGCGCTGCTGCGCGACATGGAGGGCGAGGAGCCGCCGCTGCTCGGCCGCCGCGTCGTCGTCTACGGCGGCGGCAACACGGCGATGGACGCCGCCCGAACCGCCAAGCGGCTCGGCGCGAGCGAGGCGATCGTCGTCTACCGGCGCAACCGCGACAAGATGCCGGCGCACGACTTCGAAGTCGAGGAGGCGATCGAAGAGGGCGTGCTGATGAAGTGGCTCTCCACGATCAAGCACGTCGAGGGCGGGAAGATGCTGCTCGAGAAGATGGCGCTGGACGAGACCGGCTTCCCCCAGCCGACCGGCGAGACCGAGGAGCTGGAGGCCGACTCGCTGGTGCTCGCGCTCGGCCAGGAGGCCGACCTCTCACTGCTCGACGGCGTGCCCGGCCTTGAGATCGAGGACGGCGTCGTCGTCGTCGACGAGCGCATGATGACCGGCCACGAGGGCATCTTCGCCGGGGGCGACATGGTCCCCGCCGAGCGCACGGTGACGGTCGCCGTCGGCCACGGCAAGCAGGCCGCGCGCAACATCGACGCCTGGCTGCGCGGCGATGAGTTCGTGCACGCGCCGGTCCCGGCGCTGGCCGACTTCGACAAGCTCAACACCTGGTACTACTCGGACGCTCCGCGCACCGTCGCGCCGCAGCTCGACGAGATCCGCCGCCAGGGCAGCTTCGACGAGGTCACGCTCGGGCTCGATGAGACCAACGCGCTGTTCGAGGCGCGCCGCTGCCTGAGCTGCGGCAACTGCTTCGGCTGCGACAACTGCTACGGCGTCTGCCCCGACAACGCCGTGTTGAAGGTCGACGAGGCCGACGGCTACGCGTTCGACTTCGACTACTGCAAGGGATGCGGGATCTGCGTCGCCGAATGCCCGTGCGGCGCGATCGAGATGATCCCCGAAGCCAGCTGAGTTCCCGCCGGATGGGTGCACCCCGTTCGGGGCACAGGCATACACCCACCCGAAGAGCAACTATTTCGCCGGCGGAACCACCAGCACCGAGCAGGAGTCGTGGGTCACGCGGCGGCTGACGCTGTTGAAGGCCTGAAGGCCCCCGAGTCGGCGGCTGCCGATCACGACGACCGCGGCCTTCGTGCTCTTCGCGGCGGCGAGGATCACCGGCACGGGCCGCCCCGGCTCGATCAGCGGCTGGGCGACCGCGGCGCCCGCGTCCGTGAGCGCGCGCACCTGGGCGGCGATGCGGTGCGGGTGCATCTTCGACTCCGGCCCGGCGGCGTGAACGAGCGTGACCGTCGCGTCCTGGTCGAGCGCGAGCGCCCCGGCCGTGGCGACGATCCGGTCCGAGCCGTCCAGCCCGTCGCTGGCGACCATGATCTGGCCGCCGCGCAGCGAGCCCTTGAAGGCCGCGCGGACGAACAGCGCCGGGATCGTGAAGCGGCTGAGCGTCACGTCCGCGACGCCGCCGATGATCATGCCGCCAAGCCACGAGGTCGCGGGGGCGCCGAGAGCGAGCAGGTCGTGCTCGGCCGCGCGCGCGAGGATGACCCGGGCGGGCGGATGCCCGGTGTCGACGACGGGGGTCGCCGAGACGCCCGCGGCGTCGGCGATGCGTGTCGCGCGGCGCATCACGTGCTGCACGCGCGCGCGTCCGATCGCAGCCGTGGCGTGCACGCCCGACCCGGCCTCGGCGGTCACGGCCAGCAGCGTCAGATGCCCCTGCGGGCCGGCCAGGCAGGCGGCCATGCGGACCGCCGCGGTGCTCGCGCGGGTCCCGTCGATGGCGCAGAGGATGTTGGCGAAGAGCGGAGCCGGGCCGGCGTTCGCGGCGCTCACGCGGGACTCCACGGCGGTCGCATCGGTCATGCCAGCACATTACACGCGCGCGCGGGCGCCGCCATCCGAGGAATCGTGCAGTGGGCCTGCCAGGGACGCGTCAGGCGGCCAGCGAGGCGAGCAGCCGCAGCTCGTCGGCCAGCAGGCGCGGCAGCAGGAAGTTCTCGCGCACGTGCTCGCGGCCGCCGGACGCCAGGTGCGCCGAGCGTTCAGGGTCGTTCAGCAGCGAAAGCATCGCCGTCGCGCACTCCTGGACCGAGTCCACCAGCAGGCCGCCGACGCCCTCGGGCATCTGCATCGGGATGCCGCCGGCGCGGCCCGCGACGACCGGCGTGCGCTTCCACAGCGCCTCGGAGACGACCAGCCCGAAGCCCTCGCGGATCGACTTCTGCACGATCACCTCCGAGAGCCGCTGGAACGCGTTGACCTCGACGTTGCCGACGCCGGTCAGGTTGGTGTAGAGGTGGATCAGCGGGTCGCCTGCCGCGTGCTCGGAGACCTCCTGGTAGACCTCCCAGCCCTCGGGGTCGTCGAGCGCCATCGAGCCGACCAGCGCGAGCTGTAGCTCCGGGATCTCCTCGCGCACGAGACGGTAGGCCTCGAGCACCCCAAGCGGGTCCTTCCACGCGTCGAAGCGCGAGACCTGCGTGACGAGGCGGCCGGGGAGGTCGATGCCGATCCAGTCGAGGACCTGGCTCGCCGTGTCGAGGTCGAGTTCGAGGTTCTTCGGGCTCAGCGGATCGATCGCCGGGGCGATCGTCTCCACCCGCGCGACCGGCAGATCGGGCGGTACGAACTCCGCCATCGTGAAGATCGCGGCGTCGAACTGCGCCAGGTAGGGCCGCAGGAACGCCCACGTCTCGGCGTTTGGCTCGGAGGTGTCGATGTGGCAGCGCCAGACCCAGCGGGCGTCGCCCTTGCCGAGCACGCTCGGCAGCGCGGCCGGCTGGGGGTCGTGCACGATCACGAAGTCGTAGTCGAGCACGAGGCCCTCGGCGTTCTCGTGCGCCGCGTCGAGGAAGGCGCCCTGATCGGCGTGGCTGAGGCCGCCGCTGCCGCCCTGCAGCCCGTTGTGGATCGCCTTGGTGACGCGGAAGAAGTCCGGGCTGCCGCCGATCACCTTCCAGTCCACCGCGAGGCCGAGGTCCGCGAGCAGCGGCACGCCGGAGCGCAGCAGCTCCGACACCCCGCCCCCGTAGGCGGTGGCGTTGACCTGCAGGATGCGCGCGCCCTTCAGGGTTCGCGCGTGCTCGTGCAGCTCGTCGAGGATCGCGTCGGGCACGATGCCGCGATAGCTATCAAGCGACCAGCGGCCCACCGACACGTCGCGCAGCATAGCTAGCTGCCTTCAGCGGAAACGCGGAGCACTCTCCCAGCCTAGACCCCGACGAGGTCGCGCCGGCGAAAGACCCCAAGCGCGACGAGCGCAGCCGCGACGCCGATCGCGACCATGACGGCCGCCGCGCCGAGGCGAAACGGCTGCGTCGGCACCAGCCCGACATGCGCGAACGGCGTCGCCTCGACCAGCCAGTGCGGCACGCCCGCGAGCGCTCCGACCAGCTGCCACAGGAACGCGACCGCGACCAACGCGTACGCGACGCCGGCGCTCGCGCGCGGCGCGACCGCGTAGGCCAGCGCCGCGACGCCGAGGAAGAGCAGCGCGACCGGCATGCAGTTCGCGCCCGCCTCGAGCATCTTCGGCAGCGACTCGCCGACGCCCTGCGAGGCGGCCCCAGCCCAGCTGAAGAGGCCGGCCGCGAGCGAGATCGCCACTGCGCCGGCGCCCGCCAGCCCCAGCCGTCCGGCCAGCCAGCCGACGCGCCCGACCGGCAGCGCGAGCAGCGTCTCGAGCCGCTGTTCGGCCTCCTCGTGACGGGCGGCGGCCACCTGCGCGCAGGAGAAGACGCTGACGGCGAGCACGAAGAAGATGAACACGAACGCGAGATACCCGGTCGGCGTCGCGATCGAGCCGGAGCCGAGCTTGGCGATCTCACGCTGCACGGGTTTGGAGATGCCCGCACTGGAGACGCTCTTCGCGACGACGCCGAGGATCAGCGCGAACACGGCGACCGCGCCGCTCCAGGAGAGCAGGGCGCCGCGCTCGCCGCGGAGCGCCTGCGCCGTCGGGCCTCGCAGCAGCCGCAGGCTCGGACGCGCGCTGTCTCGGGCCGGCAGCAGGCCGGTGCCGACGTCGCGGACGGCGGCGATCCGCGCGGCGAGCGCAAGCAGCGCGAGCGTCGCGACGAGCGGGAGCAGCAGGACGAGCGGCTGCGGACCGGCAAACGGGCGCATCTCCTCGGCCCAGCCCAGCGGCGTCGTCCAGCGCAGCCAGCCCAGCCCGGTCGAGGTGTCGGCGACGACGCGCAGCATGAACAGCAGCCCGACGATCGCGCCGCCCAGCTCGAGCGCGACGCGGCGCGAGGAGGCGATCTGGCACGCGAGGGCGCCGACGCCGACGCACACCGGCAGGACCGACACGGTCGCGAGAGCGAGGAATGCCGATCCGCCGGCGGGGAGCCCCCCGGCCTGGAAGCCGAGGAACTCCGCTAGCCACAGGATCGCCGCGCCCGCGACCATCGCGGAGAGCGCCGAGCGGTAGATGAGGCGTCGCCCGAGCGGCGCTGCCAGCACGAGCTCCATCCGGCCGCTGTCCTCCTCGGTCCGCAACGCCCGCACCGCCGCCAGCAGGCCGAACACCGCGGTGAGGATCGCCAGCGTCCCGCCGACGCGCCAGGCGCTGTAGCCGCTCACGCTCAGCAGGTTGTGGGGATCGCCGTAGAACAGGCGGATCGCCTTGTTGCTGCCGAAGCTGCGAGCGAACGCGAGCCGCTGGGCGCGGGTCGGGTAGTCCTGGCGGTAGCCGACCGGCTGGATGTAGGCGTAGATCAGGAAGATCGCGGCGAAGGTGATCGTCCGCGCGCGGGAGTCGCGGAACGCGCGCCAGGCGAGTGCGGCCGCCGCGGAGCCGCCCCCGTCGGCGGTGGCGGCCGCGAGCGCCGCGTCGTCCGCCGTGCCGCTAGGGCTCGCCACGGGGGTGGGAGCCGTCGTAGTGGTGCAGGAAGATCTCCTCGAGCGAGGGCTCGCGGCTCGTCAGGGCGGTGACGGGGTGCTGCGCGAGCGCGGCGATCAGCGGGCCGATGCCGCCGCTCACCTCGCAACGCAACGCGTTCGGTCCGGCGCTCGCGACCACGACCCCGGCGAGCGGCGGGAGCGCCGGCGCGGGGCCGGCGAAGGTCACCTCGACGGTCTGCGCGGCGAGGTGGCGGAGCTCGTCGAGCGTCCCCTGGTCGACGAGCCGGCCCTCGCGCAGGATGCCGACGCGGTCGCATAGCGCCTCCACCTCGGTGAGGATGTGCGAGGAGAGGAAGACCGTCTGACCGCGGTCGCGGGCCTCCTGCACGCAGGTGCGGAAGGCCATCTCCATCAGCGGGTCCAGGCCGCTCGTCGGCTCGTCGAGCAGCAGCAGCTCCGCGCGGGTGGCGAGCGCGGCGATCAGCTGCACCTTCTGGCGGTTGCCCTTCGACAGCGCACGGACCCGCTTGGCGGTGTCGAGCTGGAAGCGCTCGACCAGCAGCTCACGGTAGGCGACGTCGGTGCCGCCGTGCAAGCGGGCGAGGAACTCGAACGTCTCGGCGCTGGTCAGCGACGGCCACAGGAACGGCTCGCCGGGGACGTAGGCGACGCGGCGGTGCGCGTTCACCGGATCGTTCCACGCGTCGAGGCCGAACAGCTCTGCGCGGCCGCCACTCGGGCGGTGCAGGCCCAGCAGCAGCCGGATCGTCGTGGTCTTGCCGGCGCCGTTGGGGCCGAGATAGCCGTACACCTCACCGGCCTCGACGTTCAGGTCGAGGCCGTCGAGCGCGAGCGTGCCGCCGTAGCGCTTGCTCAGCCGCTCGGTGCGGATCACCGCCGTCACGAGGCTGCTCGCCGCTGCACCGACCCAGGCTAGGGCACCGGGGGGCGGGTCGCAAACGCGCGAGGCGGCGACGCGGCCGCCGGCGCCGCGCCCGCGATCGGCCCTGCCCGTGTCCCGTCGCGCGGACGGCGTGACGGCGCGCCCGCCGAGGTCGTCGCATCCGTAGTCCTCCGCACCGGGGGGGCGGGCACATCCCGATGCGCGGGCAAATCCTCGGCCTATCGTTGGTACATGCTCGATCACCGCGGCGATCTGCGTCGGCCGGCGGGCTGCGACCGCACCCTGCTTGAGGCGCTCGCGGCATCCGCGCACGGTGGTGAGCAACCGCCCGTCCTCGAAGGCGGGGAGCTGCCGGTGCTCGGAGGCGAGCAAACGCCGGCCCTGGGAGGCGAGCAAACGCCGATCCTGGTGCACGAGGGACGCGGTTCGTGCGTCTTCGCCGTCGGCGAGCTTGCCTACAAGATCCACAAGCCGATCGCATCCAGCGGCCTCGACTGCAGCACGCTCTCGCGCCGGCGCATGGCCTGCCTCGCCGAGCTGCGGGTCAACCAGGATCTCGCGCCGGGGCTCCACCTCGCGGTCAAGGCGATCGTGAACACGCCCGACGGCTTCCGGCTGGCGGCCGCCGACGCTCACGGCGCGGTCGAGTACGCCGTCCAGATGCGGCGCTTCGACGAGCGGCTCACACTCGCTGCCATGGTCGACGCGGACGCGCTGACGCCGGCCGCGATCCAGGCCGTCGCGCGGCGGCTCGCCGCCTTCCACAATCGCGCGACCGTCGCCTCCGGCGGCGCGAGCGCCGCCGCGGTGCTCGAACGATGGCGCGCCAGCATCGCCGAGCTCCATGAGCTGGGCGCCCCGGAGGACTGGCACCTCGACGTGCTCGGTGATTTCGGCGAAGCCTTCGTGCGCGCCCACTCGCGCGAGATCGAGCGTCGCGCTCGCGACCGCCACGTGCGCGACGGGCACGGCGATCTGCTCTGCGAACACGTGCTGGTGGACGACCACGTTCGCGTAATCGGTCGCCTCGCGCACCCCGCGCAGCGCGCCATGGATGTCGCCGCCGACCTGGCGTCGCTGACGATGGACCTCGAAGCACGCGGCCAGGGCTGGGCGGCGGCGGAGCTCGTCAGCGCCTACCGCAAGGCGGGCGGCAGCCCGGGCAGCGAAGCGCTGCGGGCGTTCCATGCCGCCCACCACGCGCTGGTAGGCGCCTGCCTCGAGCTGGTCTGGGCGCGCGAGGAGGAGGCCGAGGCGGCCGACGAACGGACAGAGCGCGCCGAGCATCTGCACCTGCTGGCCGAGCGGCTGTGCTGGCGAGCGCGTCGGCCGCTTGTGATCATCGCCTGCGGCTTGCCGTCCAGCGGCCGCTCCACGCTTGCGGCCGAGCTTGCCGAGCGCTCGCAGATGGGAATCGTCTCCGCGACGGAGGTCGGCCGCCGGCAGGCCGCCGCGCCGACGCGGGTACGCGAAGGTGCTGCGGAGCGTGTGGGCGCCGCGGAGCAGGCGAGCGCCAAGCTGGGCCGCGCCACCTACGACCTGCTCAGCCGCGACGCGCTGGCCCGGCTGCACGGCAGCGGCGGCGTGATAGTCGATGCGAGTTGTTCCGGGCGCGCCGAGCGCGGGCGGCTGATCCGCCGCCTCGACCTGCGCGCCGTGACGCGCCTGGTGGTCCGCTGCGGCGCGAGCCTCGACGGCTCACGCTCCCGCGCCGGCCTGCGGGTGGCGGACGGCAGCCGGGCCGGATCGGTCCAGCCCATCGCCGCCGAGCAGCACGGCAGCGGCTTCGAGCCCTTCGACGAGCTGCCGGCTGACAGCGTGCTCGAGCTGGATACGCGGCGACCGCTCGACGAGCAGGTCGCCGAGCTGACGCGTGCCGTCGATCGACGTTTGAGCCTCGGAAACCGCTACGGGAGCGGCGTCCGGCCCGCGTGGAGACTCCTGCACAGTCAATCGCCATGGCCTCAGGCACGATGAGATCGCCCGCCACGAGCGAGCTCGGACCGCCGCCCGAGCGGGCGGAGGCGCCGCAGAGCCCGGCCGCGCGGCCGCTCAGCGATCCTCGCCCGCTGCCGATCCGCGTTGCGCTGGCCGACGACCGCGCGCTCGCGCGGCACGGTCTGCGGCTGCTGCTCGGCGTCGAGGAGGACATCGAGGTGATCCGCGGCGCCGGCGATGTCACCTCACTGCGGGGCCAGGTGGCGGCCCACCACCCCGACGTGCTCGTGCTGGATCTCGGTCTGCCGAGCCGCGCCGCGGTCACCGCGATCGCGCGCCTGCGCGAGCGCGCGCCGGACACCGAGATCGTCGTGCTCACCTGTGAGCACGAGCCGATGTTCGCGCGTCGCGCACTCGCCGCCGGAGCCCTCGGCTTCGTTGCCAAGGAGTCCGCCGAGACCGAGCTGCCGGCGGCGATCCGCGCCGCCGCCCGCGGCGAACGGTTCGTCAGCGCGGGCGTGGCCGCGGGTCTGGAGGCGACTCGCCGCTCGTTCGCCGAGGACCGGCTGACCGCGCGCGAGGTCGAGGTGCTGCGCCTGATCGCGCTCGGCCACACGAGCGCCGAGGTCGCCAAGACGCTGGCGCTCTCACCACGCACCGTCGAGACGCACCGTGCGCGCATCCACAAGAAGCTAGGCCTCGCCACCCGCGCCGAGCTGGTCAGCTACGCGCTGCGGCGCAGGCTGCTGCGGGCCTGAGCTCGGATCCGCACGCGGCCGCCCCCGCGAGCCGGCGGATCAGCCTCCGCCGCGCGCGAGCGACCCGATCAGTCGCCGTGCTTGCGGCGAACCTCGTCGATCTGATCGAACGTCGAGCGCATCGCGTCGAGCATGACGGGGTCGAAATGCCGGGCGCGCTCGGACTCCATCATGTCGACCGCCAGTCCGACGGGAAATGCGGAGCGATAGACCCGGTCGCTCGTGAGCGCGTCGAACACGTCGGCGACGGCGGCTATCCGCCCCTCGACGGGGATCTCCTCGGCGGCGAGGCCGGCGGGGTAGCCGCCGCCGTCCCAGCGCTCGTGGTGGGTCAGGCAGACGCTGCTTGCCAGCCTCAGCAGATCGGCCTCCGAGTCGGCGAGCAGGCGGTGACCCATCTCGGCGTGCGTCTTCATCACGTCGAACTCCTCCGCCGTCAGCTTGCCGGGCTTCAGCAGGATCCGATCGGGGATCGCGACCTTGCCGATGTCATGCAGCTCGCTAGCCAGCCGCAGGCGCTCGCAGTCCTCCTGAGGCATCCCGATCGCGAGCGCGATCAGCTCGCAGTAGCGGCCCATGCGCAGCATGTGCTGTCCCGTCTCGTCGTCGCGAAACTCGGCCAGGCGAACGAGGCGGCGAAGGGTGTCGCTCTGGAATGCCTCGGCCACGTCCGGCGCCATGCCGGCCGCCTCGAGCGCGCGGCGCAGGGCCCCGGCCGGCTGGCCTGCGCCCTCGAGCCGCTCGAGCCGCCGGCGCAGCTCCGCCTCGCGGCGCCGGCGGTGCAGAGCGGTGGCGACGTTGATGAGCAGCTCACCGGCGCGTACCGGCTTAACCAAATACCCGTATGCCCCCAACTCGATCGCGGTCGTCGCGAGACCGAGATCGTCCTCGCCGGTGACCATCAGCACGGCGACGGTCGGATACTCGGAGCGCAGGTAGGCCAGCAGCTCGATGCCTGACTCGCCTGGGAGGTTGACGTCCAGCAGCGCGACGTCGAAGGACGCGACGGCGAGCGCCGCGCGTGCCGCGATCGTGTCCGGCGCGGCCTCGCACTCGTAGCCCTGGGCGCTGAGAATGCGGCGCGCCCATGACCGCAGGGCGGGATCGTCGTCGACGATCAGCAGGCCGGGCATCGACTCACGCCTGCGCCGGGGCGAGCAGGGTTCCGATGCGCTCGAGCAGCCGCGGCGCGGTGAACGGCTTCTCGATCAGCTCGGCTGCGTCCATGTCGATCGCCGCGCGCAGGACCGGCCCGGCGAAGCCGGACATGTAGAGGGTCCGCAGCGAGGGGCGCACCGCGCGCAGTTGCGTCGCGAGCTCGTGCCCGTGGATGCCTGGCATCACGACATCGGTGAGCAGCAGGTCGATCTGCCCGGCGTAGCCCGCCGCGACCTCCAGAGCAGCGGCGCCGTGCTCCGCGGCCAGCACGCGGTAGCCCGCGCCGGAGAGGATCCGCCGCGTCGCCTGCAGCAGCGCGTCCTCATCCTCGACCAGCAGGATCGTCTGCCCCGCCGGCGCCGGCGGAGGGGCTGCGCGTGGGGACGGCGTGCGCGACTGCGCGGGGTCCACCGGGAAGAGCGCGCTGAACGTCGTCCCCACCCCCGGCTCGGAGTAGAAGTCGGCCCGCCCTCGCGCCTGGCGGACGATGCCGAAGACGGTCGCGAGCCCCAGGCCGGTCCCCTTGCCGAGCGGCTTGGTCGTGAAGAACGGGTCGAAGGCGTGCTCGATGACCTCCGGCGACATGCCCGCACCGGTGTCCGAGACGCGCAGGCGGACGTAGCGGCCGGGCAGCAGCTCGGCGCGCGGCGCGGCGTAGTCGGCGTCGATCTCGACGTTGGCTGTGTCGATCGTCAGCGTCCCGCCGTCGGGCATCGCGTCGCGGCTGTTGACGGCCAGGTTGATCAGCAGGTGGTCGATCTCGGTGGGGTCTGCGCGGATCAGCGCGAGCGAGTCGTCCAGGGCCATGTCGAGCTGGACCTGGGTGCCCAGCGTGCGCCGCAGCAGCTCCTCGACCTCCCGCACCGAATCGCCAAGATCGATCGGGACGGCGTTGGGCTGGGTCTGGCGCGAGAAGGCGAGCAGCGCGTGGGTCAGACGCGCGGCGCGGTCGGCCGCGAGCTGGATCTCGTGTAGGTCACCGCTCATCGACTCCCAGCGTTCGGGATCCGGGGAGGTGAGGGCGAGGGCGTCCAGCTCGGCCGCGATCAGCGCCGCGTAGTTGATGATCACGGCGAGCATGTTGTTGAAGTCGTGCGCGATGCCACCGGCGATCTGCCCCACGCTCTCCAGACGCTGAACGTTCTGCAAGCGACCGGAGAGCAGCTCGCGCTCGGCGGCCGCCTGGAGGCGCTCGCGGTCGCTGTTGTCCTGGAGGCGGGCGGTGATATCGCGGTCGACGGAGGTCGCGCTGCAGAGGCGCCCCTGCTCGTCGCGGACCGCCAGCCAGCAGCTGTCGACGGTCAGCTCGGAGCCGTCCTTTGCTCGCTGCACGAGCTCGCCGGTCCAGGTCCCGGTCTCCGCGAGCCGGTCGATGACGGTGGTGAGCGGCATCGGGAAACGCGTGGAGAGCAGCTCGGCGGGCCTTCGGCCGAGTGCCTCCTCGCGGGTGTAGCCGTACATCGTCTCGGCGGCGCGATTCCACAGGACGATGCGGCGGTCGGCGTCCCAGCCGATCACGGCGTCGGCGAGCGCGTCGGCGAGCGCGTCGGGGGTGGCGAAGCCGGGCAGGCGCACCGCACGACTCGCGGCGGCGCTCCGCGCTCTTGACTGGTGGGTGTGGCTACGGAGCGTCCGCATGCCCGACGTCCTGTCAGAAGCCCGCCAGCAGCTCCCCCGCAGCTGCGCCTTCCGTGGTGCTCGTATGGATTGTTACATGTTTGGTCCTCCTGGGTGGGGGGGATCTTTCCCACCCACGGCGCGAGCGTGATGCAATGCGAACGCCCGCACGGGTTGGCCTTTGGCCGGTCCGCGGCCTGGCAAGCACCGTCGCAGGCGCTTGACTTTGTGCGGAATGGGTCTAGCTTGGAACGGGTCATGCCCCGAAAGCCTCTGCAGGAAGGTGCGCTCGTCGACCTCCTGGACGCAGCCCCCGACGGCATCCTGCTCGTCGCCGACGACGGGCGGATCTCGTTCGCCAACCACGCTACGCAGCAGCTCTTCGGCTATTCGCGGGACGAGCTCGTCGGCGAGCCGATCGAGATGCTCGTGCCCGCCGGCAGCCGCTCCGGGCACACCGCCGAGCGGGAGCGCTACAGCGCGGAGCCGCGTCCGCGGCCGATGGGCCTCGGCATGGAGTTGCAGGGCCTGCGCAAGGACGGGTCCGAGTTCGCGGTCGAGATAAGCCTGGCGCCGCTTCTGGCCGACGGGCGGAAGCTCACCGCCTCGATCGTCCGCGACGCGACCGAGCGGCGCCTGATCGCCGATCAGCGCATCCAGTACGAGCGCTCCCGGGCGGTCGAGAACATCGTCTCCGGCCTCGAGGCGATCGTCTGGGAGGGCACCGCCCCGGATCGTGAGTCAATGACCTACCTCGGCGGACGCGAGGAGGCCTTTCTCGGCTACCCGCCCGCGCAGTGGATGCAGATCGGTTTCTGGCTCTCGGTCGTGCATCCGGAGGACCGCATCACAGCGCTCACCTTCGCCGAGGCGGCGCGCGAGAACGACACCTTCGAGCTCGAGTACCGCCTCATCGACGCCCGGGGCGCGATCCACCAGGTTCGCGACATCGTCTCGGTGGCGCGCGACGGCGCCGGCAACGTTCAGCGCCTCAGCGGCGTGATCATCGACCTGACGGAGCGACGCGAGCTCGAGGCCAGACTCCACCAGGCGCAGAAGATGGAGGCGGTCGGCCAGCTCGCAGGGGGCATCGCGCATGACTTCAACAACCTGCTGACGATCGTCTCGGGCCACGCCCGCCGACTGCGGGAGCGCCCGGCGCTGCGCGACGCCCACGACGAGCTCGACCAGATCATCACGGCCGCCGGCCGCGCGGCCGAGCTGACCAAGCAGCTGCTCAGCTTCGCGCGCCGCGGCCAGGGCGAGCCGGAGCTGCTCGACGTGAACGAGGCGATCCGCGCGCTGGAGCCGATGCTGCGCCGCGTGATCGCCGCCGACATCGTGTTCGCCTTCGAGCTCCACGGCGAACTGCCGCGCGTGATGATGGACCGCACCGAGCTCGAGCAGATCCTGATGAACCTGATCATCAACGCAAGCGACGCGATGGGCCGCGGTGGAAAGCTGACCGTAACCACGCAGACGCGCGAGGGCGCCGCGCTCGAGAACGGCTCACCGCCCGACCGGCCGGTGGAGGAGGTGCGACTCTCGATCGCGGACACCGGCTCGGGTATCCCTCCCGAGCTGCGCGACCGGATCTTCGAGCCGTTCTTCACGACGAAGACGGGGACCGGAACGGGCATGGGGCTCGCGACCGTGTACGGGATCGTCGAGCAGGCGGGAGGCTGGATCGACGTCGATTCGGCCGTCGGCGTGGGGACGACCTTCGAGGTGATGCTGCCGGCCGCCGCGCCGGCCGTTCAGTCGGAGGGCGGCGACGAGCTGCGCGAGCGCCCCACGCTGCTGCTCGTCGAGGACGAGCCGGCCCTGCGCCAGCTGGTCGTTACGATGCTCGAGGAGCAGGATTACAACGTTCTGTCGGCGGCCAATGGCCTCGACGCGATCGCGGTCGCCGAGCGCCACCGCGGGCCTCTGGCGCTGCTCATCACCGACGTGGTGATGCCCCGCCTGTCCGGTCCCGAGCTGGCGCAGCGCGTGCGCGGGCTGCGGCCGGGTCTCGAGGTCCTGTTCATGTCCGGCTACAACGACAGCCGCCTGGCGACCCGCGGGGTCGAGGAGGCGAACATCAACCTGCTCGTCAAGCCTTTCACGCCCGACCAGCTGATCGAGCGTGTGCGGGCCCTCGTCGCCGACGCCGGCGACTGACGACCACGTCAGTCCCGCGCCGGCTTGCCGTTCGCAGGCTTGCCGTTCGCGGGCGTGCCGTTCCGCGGCGCCGCGGTCGCGCGCTCGCGCTTGCGTCGTTGCGCCGTAGCCGTCGCCGGTGTCGCGCTGGCCCGCGCGGCGGCGTGCAGCGCGGCGATCTCGGCCGGCTCGACGGGCGGCGCGAACACGTATCCCTGACCCTCGTCGCACTCCATCTCGACGAGGTTGTCGAGCTGGCGGTCTGTCTCGATGCCCTCGCCGACGACGGTCATGCCGAGCGCGTGAGCCATCGCGGTGACGGCCGCGATGATCTTGCGGTCGCGGGACCCGCGCCCGAGACGCGCGATGAAGCTGCGGTCGATCTTGAGGATGTCGGCGCGGAGCTGCTGCAGGTGAGCGAGGGTCGAGTAGCCGGTGCCGAAGTCGTCCAGCGCGAGCCGCACGCCGAGGTCGGACAGCGACGCGAGGACGCGGTTGGCGTCACCCAGCTCGCCGATCAGCGCGGTCTCGGTGATCTCGAGGCACAGATGCGACGGCGTGATGCTGTGGCGCTCGAGCGCCTGGGCGACCGCGTCGACGAGGCCGCGGTCGCGAAGCTGGCGACCGGAGACGTTGACCGAGATCACGAACTCCTCTCCGACCTCTCCCGCCGCCTCCCACGCAGCGAGCTGGCGACACGCCTCGTTGAGCACGAAGGCGTCGATCTGGCCGATCAGTCCGCGCTCTTCTGCGAGCGGGATGAAGTCCATCGGCGGAACGATCCCGCGCTCGGGATGGCGCCAACGGACCAGAGCCTCGGCGCCGCTCAGCGAGCCGTCCTCGAGTCGGAAGAGCGGCTGGTAGAGGACGAACAACTCGGAGCACTCGAGCGCGCGCGTGAGCTCGAGGGCCAGACCGGCCCTGGACTCGGAATGGAGATGCACGTCGGCGTCGAAGATCTCGAAGCGGTTGCGCCCCGCCCGCTTGGCGCCGTACATCGCGACGTCCGCCCGGCGCACCAGCTCGCCCGGCTCGTCATGCGGGTCGTGAGTGACGGCGATGCCGACGCTGCCGGTGATGTGCAGCTCGCGCCCGCCCGCGATCAAGGGCGCACGGATCGCGCGGGCGATCCGGTCGCAGATGACGCGGACGTCCGCGTCGTCGTGGAGGTATGAGAGCAGTACAAGGAACTCGTCGCCGCCGAGCCGCGCGACCGTGTCGACGCGTCGCGCTACCTCGCGCAGGCGCCGCCCCACCTCGACCAGCACCTGGTCGCCGACATCGTGGCCAAACGCGTCGTTGACGTCCTTGAAGTCGTCGAGATCGATGAACAGCACGCCGACGCGCCCGGCCCGGCGCTCGAGTGCGAGAAGCGCCTGCTCCAGGCGGTCCATCACCGCCACGCGGTTCGACAGGCCCGTGACCGAGTCGTGCAACGCCTGGTGAACGAGCGCCTGTTCGGCCATCACCTGCGCGCTGACGTCGCGCGAGATGCCCCACGTGCCAATCACCGCCCCGCGCTCGTCGCGCAGCGCCATCTTGGTGGTCGACACCCAGGCGTCGGGACGATCGTGGAAGGTCTCGCGCTCGATCTTCGCGACGATCGGCTCGCCGGTGGAGATGATGCGCTGCTCGTCCTCGTAGGCAGCCTCGGCGTGCGGCTTGCTGAAGATGTCGAAGTCGCTCTTGCCGAGAACCTGCTCCAGCGTCAGCCCCGGCGCGACCGCCACGAGCCAACCCTCGCTGACGAGCAGGAAGCGGCTCTCGCGATCCTTGAAGAAGACCCGCTCCTCTGGGCTGGCGAGCAGGTTCTGCATGCAGGCGCGAACGAACTCCTCTGAGGGGGAGTCGAGAAAAGCGCCGTCGGATCCTGGTTTGTTCACGAGAACTCCGTGCGTTACACGTCTTTCTCGCAGTTATCGACGCGCGCGGGGAGAACGTTGAGAGGCGCCGTGCATCGTGCCGGTGGCGGCGCGTACTTCGCACCATCGGGCATGCGGATATCTACCGATGCCTCTGTAGCCTGCCGATGAAACGCTGGTTGCGTGAACGACACCATTACCACCATCACCACGCCACTCTCACCATCCGCCACAGACCTCGCCGAAACCGGCTATGCCGAGAAGTACGTCTACGACTTCGAGGAGGGTTCGCGCGAGATGCGCAACCTGCTCGGAGGCAAGGGCGCAAACATCTGCGAGATGACGCGCCTGCTTGGCGCCGACCTGGTCCCGGCCGGGTTCGTTATCACCACAGAGGCTTGCGTCATCCACATGGCGACCGGCACCGAGCCGCCGGAGCTCGCGCCGCAGATCGAGGAGGCGCTCGAGCGCCTACAGAACCGCGTCGGACGGCACTTCGGCGACGCCCAGGACCCGCTCCTGCTGTCGGTCCGCTCCGGCTCGCGCGAGTCGATGCCGGGCATGATGGACACCGTCCTGAACCTCGGCCTCAACGACTCCTCCGTGGAGGGTCTTGCGAAGGCGACGGGTAACGACCGCTTCGCGTGGGACTGCTACAGGCGCTTCGTTCAGATGTTCGGCAACGTCGTGCGCGGCGTCCCGGGCGAGAAGCTCGAGGACGAGATCGCCGCGCTCAAGGCGCGGCGCGGCGTGCATCTGGACACCGAGCTCGACGTGGACGCACTTCGCGAGCTGACCGCCACCTTCAAGCGGCTGTTCCAGGAGCAGACCGGCGAGCCCTTCCCGCAGGACCCGGCCGACCAGCTGAACCAGGCGATCCTCGCCGTGTTCGACTCCTGGAGCGGCAACCGCGCCGTGTCCTACAGGCGGATCAACCACATCCCCGACGACTGGGGCACAGCCGTCAACGTGCAGCAGATGGTTTTCGGCAACAAGGGTGAGAGCTCCGGCTCGGGAGTGGCGTTCAGCCGCGACGAGCTGACCGGCTCGCCCGAGCCCTCTGGCGACTTCCTGATGAACGCCCAGGGCGAGGACGTCGTCTCCGGCGTGCGCAACGCCCAGGAGCTGGCCGAGCTGCGCGACGTGCTGCCCGAGGCCTACACCACGCTGACGCGGATCCTGAACGAGCTCGAGCGCCACTACGGCGACATCCAGGACACCGAGTTCACGATCGAGGAGGGGCGTCTGTACATGCTGCAGACGCGCAACGCCAAGCGACCGGCACAGGCGGCCGTTCGCTTCGCGGTCGACGCGGTCGGCGAGGGTCTGCTGAGCAAGGCGCGCGCGATCGCGACGATCGACGCCGGGTCGCTGGACGCGCTGCTCCACCCCACCTTCGACCGCTCGACGAAGTACACGGTGCTGGCCCGCGGCGTCGCCGCGTCGCCCGGCGCGGCCAAGGGCACGGTCGTCTTCACCGCCCCGGCCGCCGTCGCCGCGGCCGAGGCGGGCGAGCATGTCGTGCTCGTGCGTCCGTTCACCGAGGCCGAGGATGTGGCGGGGTTCTACGCCGCTCAGGGCATCCTCACGAGCGAGGGCGGCAAGGCCTCACACGCTGCACTCGTCGCCCGCGGCATGGGCCGCCCGTGCGTGTGCGGGGCGAGCGCGCTGGACATCGACCTCGCCGCCGGCACCGTCCGCGTCGGCGAGACCGTGCTGCACGAGGGCGACCTGATCGCGATCAACGGCTCCACCGGTGACATCACGATCGACGACGTCGCGCTGGTCGAGCCGGAGATGGATCCGAACTTCGAGACCGTCCTGACCTGGGCCGACGAGCTGCGCACGCTCGGCGTGCGCGCGAACGCAGATGTCCCCGAGGACGCCCGCCGCGCCCGCGCATTCGGCGCCGAGGGAATCGGACTTTGCCGCACCGAGCACATGTTCATGGCCGCCGACCGCCAGCCGAAGATGCGCGCGATGATCATGGCCTCCAACGTGGAGGACCGCCGTGCGGCACTGGACGAGCTGCTGCCGCTGCAGCAGGGCGACTTCGAGGGCCTGTTCGAGGAGATGGAGGGCCTGCCGGTCACGATCCGCCTGCTCGATCCGCCGCTGCACGAGTTCCTGCCCAGCGAGATCGAGCTGCTGGATGAGATCCGCGAAGCCCGGACCGAGCATCCGGACGAGGTAGCGGAGCTGCAGCGCACGCTGAAGCGCGTGCAGGATCTCTCCGAGGTGAACCCGATGCTCGGCACGCGAGGATGCCGACTCGGGGTCCTGCATCCGGAGATCTATGAGATGCAGGTGCGCGCGATCATGCGCGCCGCCGTGGCGGTGCGCGAGCGCACCGGCCGCGCCCCCCGCCTCGAGGTGATGATCCCGCTGATCAACTACGACGGGGAGCTCACGCTGATGCGCGATCTCGTCATCCGCATTGCCGAGGAAGAGCGAATGCGCGAGGGCATCGACTACACCGTCGGCACGATGATCGAGCTGCCCCGGGCGTGCGTCGTGGCCGGAGCGCTGGCGCAGCACGCCGACTTCTTCTCGTTCGGAACGAACGACCTCACCCAGACCGCGCTCGGCTTCTCGCGCGACGACATCGAGAGCAAGATCCTCGTGCGCTACATCAACGAGCACATCGTCAACGTCTCGCCGTTCGAAACGATCGACCGCGAGGGCGTAGGGGAGTTCGTGCGCATGGCTGTCGCCAAGGGGCGCGCGGCCAACCCGTCGTTGCACATCGGGGTCTGCGGCGAGCACGGCGGAGATCCCGAGTCGATCGAGTTCTTCGCCGAGGTCGGGCTCGACTATGTCTCCTGCTCGCCATTCCGCGTGCCGGTCGCACGCGTCGCAGCCGCCCAGGCAGCCGGCGCGCGCTGACCACCGCCAGGTCGTGGCGCCGGCCACCCCGGCGCCACGCTCGCGGACGCGCGGACGCACGCGGACGGCGCCGACGTCGGCTGTCGCACGCAGCCACACGCGCCTCGGTCGGTGGTGCGCCTCCGAGGTGGGAAGATCCGAGCACCCGACCGACGAGAGGCAGGCCTTCCCATGAGCGAGTCCGCACAGTTCACGATTGGAGCCAGGGTGGTCTGCGGCGACGGAGTCGGAGGCGAGCTGACTCGCGTGGTCATCGACCCGGTCGCGCGCGCCCTCACCCATCTGGTCGTGACACCGCCGCGCCGGCACTCCGTCGGACGTCTGACGCCTGTCGAGCTGGTCGACTCGGCGGCGAAGGAGATTCGCCTACGGTGCACCGTGGCCGAGTTCATGGATCTCCCGGTCGCCGAGGAGACGCAGTTCCTGCCCGGAGCGACGGGCGACTGGAGCTACCAGCAGGGCCACATGTTCTCCCTCCCCTATTTCGGCCTCGGCAGGGGCATACGCGTCGCGAGCACCTACGACCGAGTCCCGGTCGGCGAGGTCGAGGTACGCCGCGGCGAGCAGGTGCACGCGACCGACGGTCCGATCGGGGAGGTCCGGGGTCTGGTGATCGACCCGAGCGACCAGCACGTTACCCACGTCCTGCTCGTCGAGGGCCACCTGTGGGGCCGCAAGCAGATTGCGATCCCAATCGGTGCGGTGAAGAGCGTCGACGACGACGTCTGGCTCAGCCTGTCGGCGGACGAGGTGCGAGACCTGCCGGCGGTGGAGCTGGACTTGGCCGACTGAAGGCGCGCGCGGGACTCTCCGGCCGCCCGGTTCCCGGACCGATGAGTCGGCCACCGGGCGGGTCTGACCGAGCATCGTCCGGGAGGCGCAGCACGAGATCGAGCTCGTCGCGGATCGGGATGTCGTCGCGGCCGATCAGCGGGATCGCCGGCTTGATGCGACGCGCCGCGTCCACAGCGCCCGGTCGCAGTTCGGTCAGCCGAAACCCGGCCCGCTGGTAGAAACGCAGCGCGCCGACGTTGTCGTTCGTCGTCATCACGAGCACTGTGCTCGCACCCGCGGCTCGTGCCAGCTCTGTCACCGCTTCGAGCAGCGCGCGACCGACACCGACGCCCTCACGGAACGCATCCAGCGTCACGATCTCGCAGACGCCTGCGTCGATGCGGTAGGTCAAGACGCCCAAGCGCTCGTCGCCGATCGACGCCACGATTCCCTCGAGGTCCTCGACCCGATGCGCACGGCCTCGTCCAACGATCGGTTCGCCGCCCCACCGCTCCAGAAGAACCGCCCGCAGCCAGTCACCGTCCTCGTCGCCGAGCGCGCTCACATGGGGCCGGGCCATCGGAGCGACCCTACCTGCAGCTCGGAGCGAAAGGCGCTGGCTCCGCCCATGCGACGGCAGCTCGTGTCACGGGCTTGGCCGGTGATGGCGCGTATCCCGGTGCGGCCGCGACCGGGGAACGGAGATAGCCGATCGCCACTACCTCGGTGTCAGACGGGACGGTCGGCATCGTACGGAGAGTCGAGAGTCGTTGACATTAATGCTCGACCGAGCTCGAGTCGTCCGGGACGTGATCCCTTGGCTTCGCCGAACAGACTACGCTCACGCTTGATCGGTTCCGTGGACTTGGCCAAGATCAGGACCTTGGGAGTGGTGCGCTTGGCGCGGTTGCGGTCGCGGCGAGGGGCGGTATGCGGTGCTGCGGTCGTGGTGCTCGCCAGCTCGTACGCGCTGAGTGCCGGCGCAGCATCCGCAACGCCCAAGGCCGTGGACGCGGCCAGCCTGATGCCGCCTGCGGGCAGCGTGTATAGCGGCGAGTCCACCGCTTCGGCCGCGTCCTACACGGCCGCGGTTGGGAAGCACCCGGCGGTGTTCGGCGATTTCGTGACGTGGGGGGAGTCGATCCATTTCGCGTTCGACACGGCGATCACCGATAGCTCGCGGCTGATGTTGCACATCTCCACGGCGGGCGTCGATGGCACGTCGGTGATAACGCCGGCGGCCATCGCGGCCGGCGACGGCGACGCCTACCTGCTGTCGCTGAGCGCCGAGATCCAGCAATACGCTGACCCTGTCTACATCCGCCTGCTTCCGGAGATGAACAACGCCAACAACCCCTACAGCGGCTTCAACGCGGACGGCAGCTCACGCGGAGCCGCGTACTCACCCGCGACCTTCAAGCAGGCGTGGCGGCGCGTCGTTCTGATCCTCCGCGGCGGTCGCGTGAGCGCGATCAACACAGCCCTGGGAGCGCTCGGCCTCGCCCCGATTCAGGGCGTCGCCGCGTCGACCGTGATCGCGCAGTCGCCGATCGCATTCGTCTGGACGCCCGAAACCGCGGGAACACCAAACGTGCCCCAGCAGGCCGCCGCCGCCTACTACCCGGGCAACGCATACGTGGACTGGGTCGGTACCGACTTCTACGGCAAGTTCCCAAACTTCGCGGGACTCGACACCTTCTACCCTCAATACCCGGGCAAGCCGTTCGTGTTCGCAGAGTGGGCGCTGTGGGGCAGCGACGACCCAGGATTCGTCAGCGAGTTCTTCTCCTGGGTCAACGCTCACAAGCGCGTGAAGATGATCCTCTACAACGATCAAGGCCCATTCGCGCTCAACAACTACCCGGCATCGACCGCAGCCATCCGCACAGCGCTCATACCCCCACGCTTCCTCTCCACCACCGGAGACCCGAAAGCAACCTTCATCAGCCCATTCTGAACGGCGTTGGGCCTGCCTAGCACTCGGTCATCGTCCAGAAGGGGACCGGGACCGTCCCCGTCGCCCAGCGGGAGCGTGCTGCAGGGCGGGAACGTGTTCGCTCTGGACCGGACGGACGGGGTGCGTTCGGGCCAATCACAGTGAGCGCGCCTCGCGTCTGGTTTGTGCGGTGTGGTCCAAAGAAAAAGCCCTGATTTCCAGGGCCTTTTCAATAGCGGGGGCGGGATTCGAACCCGCGACCTTCGGGTTATGAGCCCGACGAGCTACCAGACTGCTCCACCCCGCGGCGGACCTACACGGTAGCAAGTTTACGACCGCTTCACGCCGCGTCGCTGGGGCGGCCGGGTGGTTTTCTGCAACGTTGCGTGCACGACGCGTGACGCAGCGACGAGAATCAGGGGATGGCCAGGGTTTTCGTCACGCGCGTGCTGCCGGGCGACGCGCTCGAGCGCCTGCGCGACGCTCACGAGGTGACTGTCTGGGACGGCGCGATGCCACCCGAGCCCGCGGTGCTAAGGGGCGCGCTCGCCGAGATGGAGGGGCTGCTCTGCCTACTGACCGACCGAGTCGACAGCGCGCTTCTCGATGCCGCGCCGCGGCTGCGGGCGATCGCCAACTACGCAGTCGGGACCGACAACGTCGACCTGCGCCTGACCGAGGCGCGAGGCATCGCGGTCGGTGTGACACCGGACGTGCTGACGGAGGCGACGGCCGATCTCGCCTTCGCACTCCTGCTCGCGGCCGCTCGCGGTCTTCCGCAGGCTGCAGCGGACGCACGCGACGGCGCCTGGAGAACGTGGGAGCCGGCGCGCTGGCTGGGAGCCGAGGTGGACGGCGCGACGCTCGGGATCGTCGGCTACGGCCGCATCGGGCGCGCTGTAGCGCGACGCGCCGAAGGCTTCCGGATGTCGGTCATATCGACCGCCGACACCGATCTCGACGAGCTCCTCGCTCGCAGCGACTTCGTCAGCCTGCACGTCCCGCTCACCTCAAAGACCCACCACCTGATCGACGCCGCGGCACTCAGGCGCATGCGCCCGTCGGCGATTCTCGTGAACACGGCCCGCGGCGGCGTGATCGACCAGGCTGCCCTGATCGACGCGCTGCGCTCCGGGGCGATCGCAGCCGCGGCGATCGACGTGACCGATCCGGAGCCCCCGCCGCCAGGCGACCCGATCTACGCCACGCCCAACCTGCTCGTCGTGCCCCACATCGGCTCCGCGACGCATCGTGCACGCGCGCGAATGACCGAGCTGGCCGTGGAGAACCTGCTCGCCGGGCTCGACGGCCGGCCGATGCCGCACCCGGCCCGCTGATGCGCGTGGCGGTCGTCGACATCGGCACGAACTCGACCCGCCTGCTGATTGCCGAGGTCAGCGCGCAAGGCGCCGTCCGAGAGCTCGAGCGCCGCTCGCGCGTGACGCGGCTCGGCGACGGCGTCGACGCGACGGGCGTGCTCTCGGAAGCGGCAATCGACCGTGTGCTTGCGGTGCTGGACGACTACGCGGAGCTGATCGAGCGCCACGGCGCCGAGGCCCGTCCGGCGGTCCTCACGAGCGCCGTGCGTGACGCCGCCAACGGCCCCGAATTCGTGACCACGGTCGAACGCCGATACGGGCTGGAGGCGCGGGCGATAGCAGGCAGTGAGGAGGCGCAGTTGACCTACCTCGGGGCCACCAGCGACCGCGCCGGCGCCGCCGGCACACTGGTGGTCGACATCGGCGGCGGATCGACAGAGCTGATCCTGGGCAGCGGACGGGCGGTCGACTTCTTCGTCTCGCTGCAGGCCGGCGTCGTGCGCCACAGCGAGCGACACATCGCCACGGATCCGCCGACCGTGACCGAGCTCATCGCGCTCGGCGCCGACGTCGCCGCGTTGATCTCGCACGAGGTGCCGCAGGCGGTGCGCCGCGGGGCCAGGCACGCGATCGCGGTGGGCGGCACCGCGACGTCGTGCGCCGCGATCGACCAGGCGCTCGATCCCTATGACGCCTCGCGGGTGCACGGCCACCGGCTCGAGCTGACAACGCTGCGGCTCCTGCTCGCGCGCCTAGCGGCGCTGGATCTCCCCCAACGACGCCGGGTGCGAGGGCTGCAGCCGGATCGCGCGCCGACGATCGTCGCCGGGGTCGTGATCCTGATCAGAGTGCTCGAGGCGTTCGGCCTCGACGGGTTCGAGGCCTCCGAGCACGACATCCTGCGCGGCGTCGCGCTCCGCAGCGCCGGGGTGGCATGACCACGCTGCACGGCACGCCGCACCTTCCGCCGCGCACGAGTCAGCCGCTGCCGCCGGCCTCCGCGGCGATCTCGACGAACACGGCCGCAGCCCGTTGCAGCACGGCTGTTGCGCACTCGAGCTCCGCGACGCTGAAGTCGGCCATCTGAGTGGTCCACAGCGCCTCGTAGCGCTTGCGTCGAGCCGCGACGAGTTCGCGGCCGCGCTCGGTCAGCGATACGAGCACGATTCGCCGGTCGTGCTCGCCGCGCGTACGCTCGACGAAGCCGCCCGCGGCGAGGTGGTCGAGCATCTGCGTCGCCGTCGCCGGCGCCACGTCAGCGAGGCACGCGAGCTCGCTGGCCGACAGCTCGCCCTGCTCGGCAAGGCCGAAGAGCAAGCCGTACTGTGCGTAGCTCGGCTCTCCGTGGCGGTGAGTGTCCCGGCCGCGCAGGCGTCGCACGGCCCCCATCGCCGACTTGAAGGCGAGCGCGAAGTTCGACACCGCGGCGCGATGGACGTCGCTCCCGTTCTCGCGCTCCCCCGTCGCGACGCGCGGCGTTGCGGCGTTCACAGCGCAACCTCGACCAACGGCGGCTCGCCCGCGATCGCGTCGGCCTGCGGACCCACGCGGCGCGCTCGGCGGGCCGCTCGCTCGGACAGCGTCAGCCAGACGCAGGGGGCGAGCGCCGCCACGGAGATCCCGAACGACCACCAGAACGCGGTGCCGAACGCCCCGGCGATCGCGGCCGAGCTCGGGTGGTGCCCAGCGGCGATCGTCGCGCGCTCCAGCACGACCGCGAGCACCGCGGTTCCGATCGACCCGCCGACCCGCATGAGCACATTCAGCTGGGGCGAGGCATCAGGCAGCTCGTGGCGTTCGAGCGCGGCGAAGGCTGCCACGAACGCGGGCATGAAGGCGAAACCGATGCCCACGCCGCGCACCAGCGCGACGGCGCTCAGCCACACAAACGACGTGTGAGCGCCGATCAACGCGAGCGGGACGCCGGCGACCAGCGTCAGCGTGACGCCCAGGAAGGCGAGCGGCCCGCCTCCCACGTTGTTGACCAGCCGCCCGACGAACGGCATCACGAGCGCCATCCCGAGCCCCTGCGGCCCGAGCAGCAGCCCGGTGTCGATCACGCTCTCGCCTCGCAGCTGCTGGAAGTACAGCGGCAGCAGGATGATCGCGCCGAACAGCGCGCCGCCGAGGAAGAACATCACGAGCGACGCCGAGGCGTAGGTGCCGCGCCGGTAAAGCCGCAGGTCGAGCAGCGGGTTGCGCGCGCCGAGCGCGTGCCATACGAACAAGACGAGCATCGCGACGCCGCCGAGCAGCGGCACAAGCACCCTTGCCGAGGAGAAGCCGTGCGTGATACCGATCTCCGCCAGCCCGTAGGTCAGCGCCGGCAGCCCCACCGCCATCAGCGCGAGGCCGCGTAGGTCGAGCCGCGGCGGTGAATCCTGCAGGCCGGAGGCGGGCAGGATCCGCCACGCCAAGGCGATCGCGAGGATCCCGATCGGGACGTTGACATAGAAGATCAGCCGCCAGCTGCCGGTCGCGAGGATCAGTCCCCCGATCGTCGGGCCGAGGATTGGCCCGAGCATCGTCGGTGCGCCGGTGACGCTCATCACGCGCCCCATGTGCTGCGGACCGGCGGTGTCGGCGAGGATCAGCTGGCCGACCGGCATGATCATGCCGCCGCCGACGCCCTGCAACACGCGAAACACGATCAGCCCGGTGGTGGATGCCGCGACGCCGCACAGCGCCGAGCCGACCGTGAACAGTGTCAGCGAGACCAGGTAGACCTTCTTGGCGCCGAAGCGCCGTGACGCCCAGCCGGTCAGCGGGATGACGGTCGCGAGCGCGAGCAGGTAGCCGGTGATCACCCATTGGATGTCCGACAGCGGACTGTGCAGCCGGCGATGAAGCGTGTCCAGCGCCACGTTGACGATCGTCGTGTCGAAGATCGACATGATCGATCCCAGGACGACGACGACGGCGACGCGCCAGACGTAGGGGTTGATGCGCTCGGGGTGATCGGTCACGGGCAGCCTTTCGTGCGCGTCGCGTGACGTCTTCACGTTCAGACGAGCGCGCCGGGAATCAATCGGTGCCTAAAGATTAGGCGCCGAAGCATCACCTGTCAAGGGTGGCAAGCGAAACACGCGGGTGGCCGGGAGCCGCCGTGTCCGCGCAGGATTGATTGCAAGGCGTGTAAAAGGGGCTCGCGGCGGGCAGGGAGCCGAACATGCGGCCAGTGCCC
This sequence comes from uncultured Solirubrobacterales bacterium, assembly GCA_963830975.1. GTDB lineage: Bacteria > Actinomycetota > Thermoleophilia > Solirubrobacterales > Solirubrobacteraceae > Palsa-513. Next base: position 460,791 of record CAWHOI010000004.1, on the reverse strand, counting down.
GGGGCGGGATTCGAACCCGCACGCCCTTGCGGGCAGCAGTTTTAAGACCGCCGGCTGTACCACTTCGCCAACCCGGGCCCAGGGCGCCATCGTAGCCCCTGCGACGGCGATGTTGAGCGGGTATGAAGCAACTGCCGACAGACAATACGTGCGCAACTCGGATGCGGCTACCGTGTCTGAAGGGATGGGTTTGGACTGATCGCGGTGGAGGGCTACACACTCAGACAGCAGCCGCTGGCCGCTCTGCGCGGGGGGTCGCCCCTACTCCGACTGGCCAGCGACGAGCGCCTGATCGAGCTGACACGCAGCGGCCAGCAGGCCGCGTTTGAAGCCCTCGTCGCGCGCTATCACGCCCGGCTACTGGCCTTCTGCCGGCACATGCTTCGCTCGCGCGAGGATGCCGAGGACGTTCTGCAGGAGGTCTTCGCGGCCGCGTTCAACGCGATCATGGCCGACTCGCGCGAGATCAATGCGCGTCCCTGGCTGTACCGCATCGCCCGCAACCGTTCGCTCAACCACCTGCGTCGCAACACGGCGATCGGGGTGGACTCGATGGACGCGCACTTCGCTGACGCCGGACAGTCAACGAGCGAGAAAGCGCACAAGCGCGAGGAGTTCCGCCTGCTGCTCGATGACATCGGGCATCTGCCGGAGACGCAACGCTCTGCCCTGGTGCTGCGCGAGATGGACGCGCTGTCCTACGAGCAGATCGCGGTGGCCATGGATACGACCGTTCCGGGTGTCAAGTCCCTCCTGGTGAGGGCGCGGATCGGTCTGGCGGAGGCAGCCGAGGCTCGCAAGCTGACCTGCGACGAGGTCCGCGTCGAGTTGGGTGCGGCCGCCGAAGGGATCTCGTCCCTCTCGCCGCCGGTCCGCCGACACGTCAAGGAATGCGAGCGCTGCCGCTCTTTCCGCGCGCAACTGCGGGTCAACAACCGAGCATTGGCGGCGATCCTCCCCATCGGCCCGCTCGTGCTCCTGAAGAAGACGATTCTCTGGAAGCTCGGTCTGGCGAAGGTCGGCGGCGCAGGCGCGACCGGCGGCGCCGCGAGCGCGACCGGCGGCACGGCGGGCATAGCCGGCGGCGGTGGCGCCGTGGCGACAGGATCGGCCGTCGCCGCCGCCGGGGGCGGGGCCGGCACGATCGCCGCGGGAGCCGTCGTGACGGTCAAGGCTGTGGCCGTGGTCGCGACCGTCGCAGCCGTCGCGGTCAGTGCGTCCCAGGCGCTGCATCACTCAACGCCGCACACCCCACTCACGGGCGCCGCGAAGATCGCCCTCATCCAACCGCACAACCCGGTTCCGATGCCCTCCCTCCCGGTCGGCCTCGCCCACCACCGAGCGGCGAAGCTGACGCGCCACCACCGGATCGCGCCCGTCACCCTGCCGGTGCTCGCACCCTCCACCGCGGTGGCCGACAGCACGACTTCGCCGGTTGGCGCGACCACGCCGGCCACCGGTTCCACACCTGAGTCCGCCACCACTCCGGCCGCACCCGCGGCCACGAATCCGGCACCCACACCCACTCCCACGACGCAGGAGATATCGACGACCACGGTCTTCCCCTCGGGGTCCACCGGAACCACCGCGCCGGCCTCCGCGACCGGCACGGCGGGCGCCACCGCACCCGCCGGAGCGACCGGCTCGACCGGGACAACTGGCGCCAGCGGATCGACTGGGTCAACCGGCGCGAGCGGAGCGAGCGGCCCGGCGAGCCTGGGCGAGCAGCCAACCGGCGCCAGCGGGCCGACGCAGTAGCCCACCGCGCCGCGGGGGGTTCGGCCGTGCGCCGATGCGCAGGGCTGCGAGCTGCGCGAGAGTCAGCCGAAGCGCAGCCGCTCGAGCGGCTCAAAAAGCACCCCGACGCTCGCCACGCTGTCGGGTGTGATCGGCGGCGTCGCCGCCGCGAGCAGGGCCGGGTCGGTGAGCATCGAGATCAGCAGTCCCTCTCGGTCGCCCTTGATCTGCGGTGTCAGCAAGTCGTAGCGGCCCCAGTACGGCCGCCCGCCGATCGTTCGCTGGAACGTGAAGGTGTAGCCCGGGACCAGGTTGACCCGGGTCCGTCCTTGGCTCCACAGCACAAACGTCGGGTCGGAGGCCGCGAGCCGGTGGATCAAGTTGACAGCCAGGACGGGGAGCAGGCCGCTGATCTCGCCGGCATAGGCCGGTAGATGCAGCGTCGCGATCTGGAAGGACGCCGCGAGTCCGACGCTCGAGTTCTCGCGCAGCGACAACAGCACGCCGCGTCCGGTCGGCTCGCGCGTCATCGCGCGCGAGTAGCTCGTGCTGAAGCTGGCAGGCGGGCCCGAATGGGAGTACACGGGGTCGTGCAGGCGCAGCCCGATCACCACCGCCACCGCGACGACGACAACGGCGAGCGCGACGAGCAGTCGCGCCACCGTTCGCGGCAGGCTGTCGATCCGCGGTCGCAGCAGCTCCGGCAGCGGCGGCCCGAACTCCGGCTTGACCGGCGCCGAGCGGAACAGGCGGCCGACGTCCACCTCAACGCTCCCCGGCGGCGGCGTCGCTCATGCCGAGTGTCGCTCGCCGGGAGCGAGCACTATCACCTCGCTGGCAGTCGAGCTCTCGACGTCCGCTCGGAAGGCCTGAACGTCGGTGACGATCGGCGGGAACGTGTCGTAGTGGCAGGGGATCACCTGACGAGCGCCGATCATGCGTGTGGCCTCAACCGCGTCGTGGCGATCCATCGTGTAGTGCCCGCCGATCGGGACCAGCGCGACATCGATCGCGTGGCGGCGTCCGATCAGCTCGAGATCGCCGAACAGCGCGGTGTCGCCGAGGTGGTAGATGGTCGAGCCGCCGAATTCGACAATCAAGCCGGCCGGCGTGCTGACGGTCCCCTTGGGAGTCGTCGAGGTGTGCCACGCCGGGACGAGCTTCGCGGTTCCCCAGTCGAAGACGACGGTGCCGCCAAGGTTCGGGTCGTGCACCTTCTCCAAGCCCTCTGAGCGGAACTCGCTGGCGATCTCGACGATCGCGAGCACGCTCGCACCGGTGCGCTTCGCGATGGCAACGGTGTCTCCGATGTGGTCGCCGTGGCCGTGCGTGACGAGGATCGCATCGGCTGCCAACTCGTCGGCCGCCACTGCCGCCTTCGGGTTGCCGGTCAGGAACGGGTCGATCAGGACGGTGACCCCGTCGTGCGTGAGCTCAAACGCCGAGTGCCCAAGGAAGCGGATCTCCATTTCGTGTCAACTCTCCTGTGTCATCGTCTGTTCAGTTCCGGCGAGCTCGCCGGCGAGTTCGAATCCGACCGCGACGCCGACCAGCATCCCCACGCGCGTCTGCTCATCGACCAGCGCCCGCACGGCCGCCAGCCGTGCCTGCGCATCCGGCTCGCTGCTGGCTTGCAGCAGTTGCTCCTCATGCGCGGCGCCGTACCAGCCGCCCTCGTCGAGCGCGCGGTCGAGCACCCCCGCGAGGCTCGGAGCTGCATGCGTCACGATCTGCGTCGCATGACCGAAGCGCTCGGGATCCTCGAGCCGCGCGACGGCCGCGTCCACCTCTGCGGCGGTGTAGGTGCGCCTGTCGGGGGCCATCGCCGCATCATACGGAGGGCCAACGGAGCGCTCGACGACGAGCGCTACGGCTGCCTGCGGTGCGCGAGCGCGAGCCCGCCGAGGTAGCCGGTCACGATTCCGACGCCACCCGCAATCGGATTGGCCTCGGGTCGCGCGATCGGAAGCGCCAGCAGGACAAGCGCGATCACGCCCGTGCCCAGCAGGTCCCCGCCGTAGTCACGTCGCCGCCGGCGTGCGAGCAGATCCGGCACCGCCCACGCGCACAACAGGGCCAGGGCCCCACCGTTCGCGCCGGCGACCGGCGTACTCGCCCCAGCCAGCACGGCGACCGCGGTGCCCCCCACGGCGCCGACGAGGAAGGTCGCGGCCACAGCGAGACCACCGTGCCGGCGCTCGAGCAGCCAGCCGAACACCGCCACTGCGAACAGTGTCGCGAACTGGTAGACGCCAGTGCCAAACGTCGAATACCGATCCAGCGTGAAGTACGTGAACGGGGCCGAGAACAGGCGCGACCAGTGCGACTGAAGCGGGCCGATTGCCACCAGGTTCGACGCCGCCAGCCAGCCGGCGCGCGTCGCGATCCAGAAGACGCCGGTGGCGAGGATGATCAGACCCGTCGCGTACGGTCCGCTGTCTGCGCGGATCCCCGGGATCTCGCCGGGGCGCAGGCGACCCAGTGACGGCGCGGGCACACGCCGCGAGCGAGCGGCCGGCTGCAGACCCTTGTCGAGCTTTGGTGCCCGCTTCTGCAACCGCGTACCGCAGTACGGGCACTCCGTCACATACGGGCTCACCTCGGCTCCGCAGTCGGGGTTCTTGCAGACGACGAAGAGATCGGCCCGTGACATGCCACAGTGATTCTAGGCACGCTCAGCGCTGCACCCAACCGCTCCGCGCGCCGAGCGCTAGGCTTGGACGGCCGTGAAGATGCGCCAGAGCCTCAACCAACTGGAGCGCGCGTTCGTCGAAGAGGCGGCGCTGGACCGCGACCGTCGCGAGCTGCTGCGCCGCACGGCGGAGCGCCGGGCCGCGAAGCGCCGCTCCGAGCGCGCGATCAGACAGGGGAAGTCGCGCTTCATCGTGCTCTCGGTGACGCTTGTCGCGACAGCCGTGATCGTCTCGGTCGTGATGTTCCGCGCGCTGTACCTGATTCTCGAGTAGCGGCGGGTCCCGACTACGGCGGAGGTCGTTCAGTCGTCCTCATGCGCCAGCTCGACCTGCGAGCCCAATTGATCGCCGAGCTCGAGCTGCCCCGGCGCCTCGGACTCCCCTTTGTGGACCGGCTCGGCGCCGGCGGTGAGCTCATCCTCGCGCTCGCGCTGAATCGCGACATAGACCTCGCGGCGGTACACGGGGACGCTCCTGGGGGCCTGGATGCCGATTCTGACCTTGTCCCCCATGACCGACAGAACGGAGATCTCGATCTCGTCACCGATCATGATGCTCTGGTTCGACTTTCGCGTCAGGACGAGCATGCCGTTCCCTCTCTTGCCGCCGCAGGTTGGGCATTATCTACGTGCGCGCGCGACAAATGCAAGCGCGGCCGCGGGGCGGGCGAGACTTTGCGCTAGGCTCCGCGCCTCGCATGGCTCGCAAATCGCTTCGGCCGTATCTCAATCAGATCCGCACGTGGACGCGCCAGGGGCGGACCGATGCCTGGGTTGCCCATCAGCTCGAGGTGACCGTCCAGCAGATCGCGAGCTTCAAACGCGAGAGCGGATTGCTCGACGAGGAGCCGGGCGCCGCCGGCGCGCTCCCGGTCGGGCTTGATGACGAGATCGATCTGCGAGCCGAGGACGACGCGCGGATCGCCGCCGAGCTGGAGGCCGCCGAGCAGGCCCGGCGCGAGGCCGAGGAGGCCGAGGCCGCCGAGGCGGCGAAGCTCGCCGCCGAGGCAGCGGCGCGGGGAGATCAGGACGAGGAGGAGGCGCCGAAGCGGCGTGCGCGGCGTGGCTCGCGACTGCGCCGCGGCAAGGGCGCGACCGGCCCGCTCGAGGGGACGTTCGATCACGGCGAGGAGGGCTACGGCCTCTGGCTCGACCCGGCCGTGGCCGACGATCCGATCTACGCCGAGCACTGGGCCGGCCATCGTCCTGTCTCGGTGACGATCGAGGAGGACCAGATCGTCATCCGCCGTAGCGAGTGAGCCCGGCCCGGGCGGCGCTCACCAGCGGTGCGGGCGATCCGACGCGTCTCGCAGATAGCGATTGAAGGCGGCGTCGGCCACCCACTGCTCCCAGGCGCCTGGCTCGGCCGGAGCGATCTCGATCGCCAATGGCATCGTCCAGACATTCGAGCGGTCGTAGAGCTCGGCCAGCTCCTGTGCGGTGAAGCTCCCGCCGAGACGGCGCCGCAGCTCAGCGACGAGCCGCTCGACGACGCGATCGAAGACGCGGCGGCCCTCCGGAGGCAGCTCTCGCAGGCGCCGCTCGCCGTCATGCCACTGCAGGCGGGCGTACTCGAGCATCTCAGCCGCTCGTGCGCGGCCCTCGCGGCGGGGAGGCGCTAGTTGTCGGGCTCGCCGGCGACCACGTATTCCTGCTCGCCCGGACGGACCAGGCCGAGGTTGCGGGCCTGAATCTGACGTGTGCTCGGCGCTGCGAGAGCGCGCTTCTCGGCCGCGAGCGTCGCCGCCTGACGCTGCAGGGACTGAAGTTGGGCATGGCGCTGCGCTGACAGGCTGACATCGGCAACGAGCGCGCGCATCGGGCTGATCGCGAGATACAGAAGCACGAGCAGCGCGAAGAGCATCGCCACGCGCCCGACGCGGTCCCAGCGGATCCGTGCGGCTGGTGCGTTCGCTCGGCGAGCCTGGTGTGAGGCAACAGCCACTGCTGACGCATTCGCCTCCGCCCGTCAGGCTCCTGCATGCTTCGCAAGCGAGCGTGCGGCGGCACCGCGGAGACGACGCAGCGCAGGGCACTCATCGCGGCTGCGCGGTTTCGCGAAAGCGGTCCGTCGCCACCCGCAACGCGAGCTCCGCGTCCAGCTCGAGCGCTCGCGCGCAGCGCACGAGTGCGAAAAGCAGCTCACCCAGCTCCGTGAAGCGCTCCTCGCGACCGCTCAGCGCCGAGAGTCGCTCCAAAGAGGCCGCCGCCTGCCCGAACGGCGGCTCTGGCTGGTCGCCGCCGGCGCGACGCTGAACCTTCGCAGCCAGAGCGAGTGACGGAAGGTTTTCGGGTACGTCCGCGAAGAGCCCGCCGGCGCCGCGACCCTCACTGGTGCGCTTGATCTCGTCCCAGTTGCGCCTCACGCCTGCGGCGTCGGCAACCTCGACATCGGCGAACACGTGCGGGTGGCGGCGGATCAGCTTCTCCGCGCAGTGGTCGGCGATCGCGCCGAGATCGCCCGCGCCCCGCTCCTCCATCAGCAGCGCCAGGAAGTGCACCTGAAAGAGCACGTCGCCCAATTCGTCGAGCAGCTTTGCGTCGTCACCGGAGTGCGCGGCGTCGGCGAGCTCGTAGGCCTCTGAGACGGTGTGGGCGACGATCGAGCGCTCGTCCTGCTCGCGATCCCATGGGCACTCGCGGCGCAGCAGCCGCGTCAGGTCGTCCAGTCGCCGGATCGCGCTGAGCGCCGCGCCGGCCATCGTTGCTCAGCCGGAGCTTGAGGAGCTTGTCGTGCTGCCGCTGGCTGACGTCGACGTGCTCGAGGTGCTCGTCGCACCTGTTGGCGAAGTCGTCGACGACTTGGGCGCATTGCCGCAGGACGGGGTGACCATGTAGGCCGCGGAGCAGACGGTCCGCTTGGTCCACTTGACCGAGAAGTCATTGGTCAGCGCGGCGTTGGCCTTTGTCTGCTGGAGCCCCGCCAGGGTCTGCTGGATCTCGGCGGTCGCCGCCTTGAGTGTCGGCACCGATGCCGGCGTACTGCTGTCGACGGTGAAGACGTAGTAGCCGAACGGCGTCTTGATCGGACCGGTCACGACCCCGAGCTTCGCAGCAAAGATCGCGTCGTTCAGTTGCGTCGGGCTCAGCTCGCCCGGGCGCACTCCGGCCAGCTTGCCGCCGGCGCTCTTCGTCGTCGGATCAATCGAGTACTTCGACGCCAGCGTCGCGTAGCTCGAGCCGCTCGCCAGCAGCGACTTGACCTTGGCGGCGGTCGCCGCATCCTTGGTCTCGACGAGATGGAGGTTGCGCGTCTCGGGGGTCGTCAGCTGAGCGAGGTTCTTGTGGTAGTAGGCGGCGATCGCCGCCTTGGAAACGTGCTGGGCCTGCTTCTGGGCCTTGAGCACGATCCCGTTGTAGAGCAGGTTGAGGTAGGTGCGCCACTTGAGGTCCTGCACCGTCTCGCCCGACTTCGCGAGGAACGCGTTCAGCTCTGCCTGGGTCGCGAGCGAAGGCTTCTCGCTCTTGCGCTGTGCCTCATACGACTTCTCGATCGCGGCGGTGGAGACCTTGACGCCGCGGTCAGCCGCCTCGCCTTGGATCCAGATTGCCTCGATCAGGAAGTTCATCACCTCGTTCAGCAGTGACTGGTAGCTCTGCGAACACAGCGACTTCAGTCCGGCGGTCGTCTGGCTCGCGTTCCCCGCCAGCTTGCGCTGCGCCGCGATACACGCCGTGTAGTTCGGCGGGACGGGGAGCGGCGGGGCAGCGACACCCGTCGTGGCCTGCGTCGAGTTGTTGGCGACGGTCAGCCAGTGCGCCAGCGCGGCCTTGGTGACGGGAACGCCGCCGACGGTGGCGACCGCATCCCCGGGTACGCCGCTTCCGCACGCGCCGAGTACGACGGCGGTGGCGATCGCGGCGCAGAACGCCATGCCGATGCGGAGCCTTCTTGGGAACAACAGGAGCCGCATGCTAGCGAATCGCGGCCGCCGAGCGCGGGGGGCTTATCTCACCCTCGCGATCCGCTGGCGGCGAGAACGGCATCGGCAACGGCGAGGATGTCCGCGAATCGCTGGCGTGGCTCGTCGGCCACGCGCACCGACACCTGCGAGCGGCCGGATTCATAGATGGCTGCCGGCAGGCGTTCGCGCAGCTCGCGGACGCCCGCGGAGTCCAGCTCGATCGGCGTGACCGTGAGTCGTCCCGCGCGCACGTTGACGGCGCGCGCGCCCGCGGCTCCGAGCTTGATTCGGGCTCGCGCGATAGCCAGCAGGTGTTCGACGGGCTCCGGTGGGGCTCCGAAGCGGTCGTGGAGCTCCTCGCGCAGCTGCTCGACCGCGGCCACGTCACGGGCCGAGGCGATGCGACGATGAACGTCGATCTTGGCCTGCTCGTAGCCGACGTAGTCCGCGGGAACGTAGGCGTCTACATCGACCTCCAGGCGGACCGGCTCCCAGTCAGCATCGCTTGGATCTCCGCTTGACTCTGCGGCAGCGAGCGCCTCGTCGAGCATCTGCATGTAGAGCTCGAAGCCGAGCGCCGCCACGTGCCCGGACTGCTCGTCACCGAGCAGGTTGCCGGCTCCGCGCAGCTCCAGGTCGCGCATCGCGATCTGAAAGCCCGAACCCAGCTCGGTGAAGTCCGACAGCGCCGCCAGGCGCTGCGCTCCCTCGGCGGTGAGCGCGCCCGCGGCGTCGTAGAGAAGGTAGGCGTAGGCGCGCTCGCGGCTTCGCCCGACGCGGCCGCGGATCTGGTAGAGCTGGGCGAGGCCGAAGTGGTCGGAGCGTTCGACGATCAGCGTGTTGGCGGCGGGGATGTCGATTCCCGATTCGATGATCGAGGTGCAGACCAGCACGTCGGCGTCGCCGCGCAGGAAGGACATCATCCGTGCCTCAAGCTCGTGCTCGTCCAGCTGGCCGTGCGCGACGGCAAAGCGGATCTCGGGGCAGAGCCCGCGCAGGCGCACAGCGACCTCGTCGATCGTCTCCACGCGGTTGTGGAGATAGAACGCCTGCCCGCCGCGGGCGTGTTCGCGCTCGAGCGCCTGGCGCACGAGCGTCTCCTCGAACTCGCCGACGTAGGTTCGTACCGGCCGGCGGCCCTCGGGCGCCGTCTCGATCACCGAGATGTCGCGCAGCCCGGCGAGCGACATCTGCAACGAGCGCGGAATCGGCGTCGCCGACATTGCGATCACATCCACGCGCAGCCGCAACTGACGCAGCCGCTCCTTCTGCTTCACCCCGAAGCGCTGCTCCTCGTCGATGACCAGCAGCCCCAGGTCCTTCGCTCGCACGTCACGGGAGAGCAGCCGGTGCGTGCCGATCAGGATGTCGAGGCGCCCGTCGTTGAAGCGCTCGAGTGCTTCGCGCTGCTCGGTGGCGCTGCGGAAGCGCGAGACGTGGTCGACGGTGAACGGGTAGTCCGCGAGTCGCTCGCGGAACGTGCCGAAGTGCTGCTGGGCGAGGATCGTGGTCGGCGCGAGCAGCAGCACCTGCTTCCCGTCGGCGGCTGCTTTGAACGCCGCCCGCAGCGCCACCTCGGTCTTGCCGTAGCCAACGTCGCCGCAGATCAGACGGTCCATCGGGCGTGGCTCTTCCATGTCCGCCTTCACAAGCTCGATCGCCTCACGCTGATCGGGCGTCTCGGTGTAGGGAAAGCGCTGCTCGAACTCGCGCTGCCAGTCGCCGTCAGCGGCGAAGGCGTGTCCGGGCCGTCGCTTGCGCTCGACGTAGAGGGAGAGCAGCTCGCCCGCCATCTCCTGGGCGGCGTGGCGGGCTCGCGCCTTGAGCGTGTCCCAGCGGGTGCCGCCGAGTCGCGACAGCGGCGGGTGCTCGCCGCCCGCGCCGACATAGCGCGAGATCTTCGCGAACTGGTCCGTCGGCGTGTAGACGCGGTCGTCGCCGTGGTATTCGAGATACAGGTAGTCGCGCGTGACGCCCGCCACCGTCCGCGTCTCGAACCCTGCGAAGCGCGCGATTCCATGATCCTCGTGCACGATGATGTCGCCGGCGCGCAGATCGGAGAACGATCTCAACGCCCCGCGACGCCCGACGGAGGGCCGCGCCTGCGTCCTGCGGCGGTGAAACAGGCGGTGGTCGGGGATCACGGCCAGCCGCAGGCCGGGCGCCACGAACCCTTCGCGCAGCGCCGCCTGGACGAACGTCAGACGATCGGGCGGCGGCGCGTCCTCCAACCAGGCCGCGCGAAGGCGCGCCAAGTTGTGCGCGGCACGCTCGCCGTCGCCGCGGCGCGTCCAGCTGACGACCGTGCGGTAGCCCGAGCGCAGGTCGCGCTCGAGCTCGGCCTCCGCTTCCGCAAGGGAGCGCGCGGCCCCGCCCGCAGCCTGCGCGTGAAACTCGATCGCCGCAGCGCCGGCGAGCGAGTGCAGGCGGATGCGGGCACGGGAGCTCAGGGCCGCCTCGATCTCGCTTGGCGCGACGTAGAGGTGGTGGGCTTCGGTGTCGTGGAAGGCCGCGCACACGTCCGCCCAGTGGTCGTGCAGCGTCGGGCCGATCTCCTCGCTGGCGACGACGAGCAGCGCAGCGTCCTCGCCGACCAGTTCGAGCAGCGGCCGGAAGCGATCGAGCGGCAGCAGCTCCGCGATGTCCGGGCGTTCTCCCTCGAGGGCGACTCCACGATGCTCGAGTGCCAGCTCCGCAGCCGGCGCGACGTCCATCCGCTCGATCGAGTCCAGCGAGCGCTGCGTGAAGGTCGAGAAGGTGCGCAACGACTCGATCTCGATGTCGAACAGCTCGACGCGCACGGCACGCTCAGCCGTGGCGGCGAAGAGGTCGAGCAGCCCTCCGCGCAACGCGAACTGGCCGCGATCCTCGACCTGCGAGACCCGTTCGTAACCCATTTCGACGAGCGTTTGCGCGCATTCGTCGAGGTCGAGCAGTTCGCCGACCGCCAGCTCGAACGAACGCGGTCGCAGCGACGGGTCGGGCACCTTCTCCGACAGGGCCGTCGCCGAGGCGACCAGCACCGGGGCGCCCCCGGCCGGTGGTCCAGACGCTGCGGCCGCGAGTGCGTCGAGTGCGGCGATCCGCAGGCCCACGAGGTGCGGCGGCGGCGCCAGATGCGACTCGTATGTGACGCCTCGAGACGGGTAGAAGCGAACGCGTCGCGGGGCGAGCCAGGCGGTGAGATCCGCCGCCAGCTCACCAGCGGTGCGGTCGTCAGGTGCGACGACGATCGCGGGGCGCTCGTCGCTGTGGGCGAGCAATGCTGCGACAAGGAAGGGCCGCAGCGCCGAGGAGCAGAAGGCGTCGCCGCCGTCACGGGCGAGCGCCAGGCCGTCCTCACTCTCGGCGAGGTGATCGAGCAGCGGTGCGAGCATCGTCACCTAGCCGCTGACGATCGCGACTGCGGCATCACCGGCGCGCCCGACCAACGCCTCGACCTCCGACTGCGGCTCCCGGAAGCGACTCAACACGTACGCGGCGACGATCTCGGGATCGGTCGACTGCGGCCGCCCCACCCCCACCCGCACGCGGGCGAACTCCGTGCCGCCGAGCTCGGCCCGCAGTGACTTCAAGCCGTTGTGCCCCGCCAATCCGCCTCCGACGCGAGTGCGAACCTCGCCGAAGGGCAGGTCGATCTCGTCATGGATGACGAGCACGCGGTCGAGCGGCACGCGGTAGGCGCCACGGGCCGGTCCGACGCTGCGACCGACCTCGTTCATGAACGTCAGCGGCTCGAGCAGTGCGACGCGCGGCCCCCCGGCGCCCGCCTGCCCCTCGCGCAAGCGACCGCGATAGCGCGCGCGCTCGCGCCCGAGCTCCCAGCGGCGCGCAAGCTCCTCGGCGACGGCGAAGCCGACGTTGTGACGGGTGTCCTGGTACTCGCGGCCAGGGTTTCCAAGCCCGACGACGAGCCAGTCGATCGACGGACCGCGCGAGAGGCGCAGGGGCTACTCGCCGTCGTCGCCGGGTGCCGCGTGGTCCGGCGTCTCCGCCGTACCCTCGTGCTCGGGCGTGCCGCCCTCGGCCTCGCCGACCAGTCCGGTCTCCTGCTCGATCTCCTCCTCGTCCTCGAGGCGAAGCCGCGGCGGAACCAGCGTGGCGATGACGATCTCATCCAGCTCGCCGAGCAGCGTGACGCCCTCGGACGCTTCGAACGCCGAGAGCAGCAGCGTGTCGCCGATCGACATCGCCGAGACGTCGTGCTGGATCGACTCGGGGATCGCCGTCGGCAGCGCCTCCACGCTCACGCTGTGCGTGACCTGCTCGAGCACGCCGCCGTCGCGCACCCCGGGGGCGTCCTCCACGCCGAGCAACTCGACCGCGACGGTTGCCTGGATCGGCTGGTCAAGGCGGACCCGGATCAGGTCAACGTGCGTCAACTCGCCGCGCACGGGATGGCGCTGGGCCTCCTTCAACACGGCGGGGGTTGGGCGCCCGCCGTCGAGCGTCACCTCCAGCACGGCGCCGACAGCCGCCAGCGCCGTGCGCAGCGCGCGGGCCTCGACCGCGAAGCTGACCGCGTCGCCTTTGCCGCCGTAGAGCACGCCCGGCACGAGGCCGTCGTGGCGCAGGCGACGCGCCGCCCGCGAGCCGTCCACGGCGCGGCTGGAGACATCGAGTCGGGTTAGCGCGCTGCGTTCCATACCGGGTCGGGATCGTAGCGGACCACGCTCACACGCCGCTCGCACCGGCTCCGCAGCGGCGGCGACCCGCGACCGCTAGCCGATCTGCTCGGTGGACCGGTAGGCCTGTTGGACAACGCTCCAGGCGGGCTTCGGCGCGCCCTGGAAGTCGAGCAGGCCCTTGGTGAACATTGGCGGCGACGGGTACGGGTTTCCGCCGCTCCAGCCGGGCCACACCGGGAAGTCCTGCAACGTCCAATAGACGGCTCCGCTGAGCCACGGGGCAGCCGCGAACGCGGCCAGCTGCGAGCTGATGAAGCTGCTCTGGAACTCGTAGGTGCCGCGCTCATCGACAGGCCCTGAGCGATTCGCCTCGGCGCCGAACTCCGTGATCATCATCGCCTGCCTGGGGTAGCACGCGCGTTGGTGCGCCAGGTAGTCGGACAGTACGCTTAGATCGGCGATCTCGCCGGACGGCCCGGAGTACCAACCGAAGTAGTCATTGACCCCAAGCACCTGCAGCGGCCCGTAGCCCGCCTGGCAGCCAATCGACGGGTAGCCCTGGTAGGCGAGGCCGACGGGCCGCGTGGGATCCAGCTGGTGAGCCGTCCTGACCGCCGCCGCGATGTACGCCCGTTGCGCGTCGTCGACGACAGGGTCCAGCTCGTTGGCGATCGACCACACGACGACCGACGGGTGGTTGCCGTTCTCGAGGATGTTCTCCCGCAGCAGCGCCAGCGCTGCGGGCGTCACGGCCGCGAGCTCGCTGTCATGCACCTGGTAGACCGGAATCTCCGACCACAGCATGATGCCGAGCTCGTCCGCGAGCTGCTCCTCGTAGGGCGAAAGCGGGTACTGGGAGCGGATCATCGTCGCCCCGAGCCGTTTGGCGGCGCTGATCAGCGCGAGCTGCTGAGGCTGGCTGAGCGCCGGCCCGTCCGCGGGCGAATCCTCGATCAGCCCGACGCCACGCACGTTCAGCGGCTGGTAGTTCAGATATAGGCGGCCACCGATCACGGTGACCGCACGGATGCCGCTCTCGAGAAAGTAGTGCGCAGGCGGCACGGGCGGCGCGGATGCCGGCGAGCCGCCGCCGGCCGTGAGCGCCACCGCGTACAGATGCGGGGATGACGGAGACCACAGTCGCGGGTGCTCGACCGTCAGGCGGCCGACGAACGTCGCGTTCGCGCCCGGGGCGATCGTGTGCGTGCCCAGCGACGCCCCCGCCGTGCCGAACGTGGTGCTGACCGAAACTCGCCGCGCGCCCGTTGCGTAGTTGTGCACGACCACGCGGTAGTCGATGCGCGCCGCACAACTCGCACAGGCGAGGTTCGGAAGCACCTGCACGCTTTCGAAGTCGATCTCGCTGACGCGACGAAGGTAGACCTCTCGCAGCAGGCCGCCGTAGTTCCACCAACCACCGACGACGCCGTGCGGCCCGGTTTCGGTGAGCGGCGGCAGGTCGGTCAGCGTGTGCGCGTCGCTCACGCGCAGCACCAGCCGGTTGACGCTCGCCCGGTTCAGAAAGCCGTTCGGAAGCACCACCTCGAATGCCAGGAAGGCGCCGGTGTGCACCGCGATCTGGTGTCCGTTCAGCCAGATCGTGACGTCGTTGTTGATCGACTCGAAGCGCGCGATCCAGGTGTAGCCGGGGGCGCTCGAGGGCAACAGGAAGTCCTTGCGGTACCAGCCGACAGCCGGGGCATAGGACGCGGCGGTCTGCTGTCCGGCGTTCCACGCGTTTGGCACCGACACCGAGGTCCAGCCATTCACAGAGCGCGAATCCTCGAAGTGCTCGCTCATTCCGACGCCGTCGTCGGGACGGTAGAGCCACGTGCCGCCGAGCAGGTAGCGGCCGCTCGGTCCGTCCTTGTAGAGCGCGCCGGGGGTCGGCGTCTGGGCGGCCGTCGAAGTCGCTACCGCGCGCTCGCCGGCGCCACGAAGGGCGGTCGCGGCGCCGACGTCGGTGCGGGCCAGCACCGCCGCTAGGGCAAGCAGGCCCAGGGCCGTTGCCGCCAAGCGTCTCCGCGCGCTGCTGTGCGGGAGCGTCGGCCTCAGCAATCGGCCGTGTCGGGTATCTGCAGGCTCACGCTTGCCAGGGTAACCGTGAGCCCGGAGATCACATTGCCCTTGCGGACGACCTTCACGCACTGCACGACGGGGAGAACACCCAGCGACGATTTCCACGCGACGCGTGTGTCACCCGTGCTGCTGAAAAGCGAATAGGAGGTCTGTGACTGATAGGCGAGGATCTGGACGCTGCCGCGGCGTTTGAGGCGCCGCGCGTCGATGGCCACGTTCTCCCGGCAGCGGCGCTCGCAGCCGCTCAGCTGCGAGAGCATCGCAGCAACGTCACCGCGCGCTTCGGCGCGGATAACGGTCAGCACGTCGTCCCGTTCGAGGTTCTCGAGCGAGAGCCAGCGCGCGAGCACCGCGCTGATCGCGAGAAACACGATCACGCCGCCGGCGATCAGCACCTTGGCCCGGCGGCTGCGCATCATTCGAGCTCCGCCACGCGCTCGGCCAGAGCGTCCTCGAAGGCCGCGAACCTCCCCGCCAGCAGCAGGTCGAGCGGACGCGCGGCGGGCGCCCCGGCGCGCACCCAGCGCGCCAACGCACTCTCCCCCAGCCGTTCCGCAGCTTCGGCCGTGAGCGCGTCGACGATCTCAACCTCGGGACGGTGCGTGACTTCGCCGGCGATCGCGCTGAGCGCGTCCAGCTCGAAGACGGCGAGCGCCTCCTCGTCGCTCAGTGCGAGCCGCTGCACGATGCCGCTGAGAGCGTCGCTCAAAAGAGCTGGTTCTCGCCGCCGAACACCTCGCTGACCGATCCGTCGGTGAAGATGCGCCGAATCGAATCGGTCAACAGGTCCGCGCATGGCAGCACGAACACGTTGTCGGGAGCGCCGGGCGGGATCGCGACGGTGTCGGTCACCACGACGCGCTCGAACGGTGTGTTCGCCAGGTTCTCGTACGCCTCACCGGAGAAGACGCCGTGTGTCGCTGCGGCGTACACGCGCGTCGCGCCCTGCTCCAGCAGGGTCTGCGCAGCGGCGCAGAGCGTCCCGGCGGTGTCGATGATGTCGTCGATGATGACCGTTGTCTTGCCTGCCACCTCGCCGATCACGTAGCCGATCTCGGCGACCTGCTGGGCCGGCCGCTCCTTCGTCAGCACGGCGAGGTCGGCGCCGATCTTCTCCGCGAACTTCTGCGCGAGCTTCGCGCGACCGACGTCCGGGGCCACGACGACGATGTCCTCGAGGTGCAGGTCGATGAAGTGCTGGGCGAGGATGAAGCGGGCCGTCATGTGATCCAGGGGCTTGCTGAAGAAGCCCTGAACCTGGCCCGCGTGCAGATCCATGGTCAGGACTCGATCGGCGCCCGCCGCCTCGAGCACACGCGCCACCAGACGCGCGCTGATCGGCTCACGGGGAGCCGACTTCTTGTCCTGCCGCGAGTAGCCGAACCACGGAACCACCGCGATCACGCGGTGCGCCGAAGCGCCGACCGCGGCGTCGATCATCAGCAGCAGCTCCATCAGCGCGTCGTTGGGGGTCAGGCCGGTCTGGGCGTTCCCGCACGTCGACTGCACGATGAACACGTCGGCGCCGCGGATCGATTCCTCGTAGCGGCAGTAGACCTCGCCGTTGGAGAACGTCTTCAGCGTCGTGGGACCCAGTTCGACGGCGAGCTTCGCGGCTATGTTCGCGGCGAGCTGGGGCGTGGCGCGCCCCGCAAACAGCATCAGCCGCTTGTCATAGTCGATCGGGAGACTGGTGATGGCAGGCTGCGGCTCAGTCACGCTCATCCGGGGGGAGTCTAGTCGTTGTCAGGCGACCGCAGATCGAGAACCGGACACGCTCTCATCGCGCTCGGCGCCGCTCGTCGTAGCGCTCGACGTTGCGCTGGCGGCCCCGCGCCACGGCGAGCGAACCGGGGGGAACGTCGCCCGTGACGACCGTTCCGGCAGCCGTCCAGGCGTCGTCGCCCACGGTCACCGGCGCGACGAACGAGGTATCCACGCCACCGTGGACGCGCGAGCCGATTGTCGTTCGGTGCTTCCTCGAGCCGTCGTAGTTGGCGGTGATCGTGCCGGCGCCCAGGTTGGTCTCCTCGCCGACATCAGCGTCACCGAGATAGGAGAGGTGGGGCACCTTCGAGCCGGCACCGATGTCGGAGTTCTTGACCTCGACGAAGGTGCCGACCTTGGAGTCCTCGCGCAGCAGCGCCGCCGGTCGCAGATAGGCGAACGGGCCGACGCTCGCGCCGTCCCTCAGCTCGCAGCTCACGAGGTGCGAGCGCACGACACGGGTCCGCTCGCCGAGCCGCGCGTCGATCAGGGTGCTGTGCGGTCCGATCGTCGAGAGGCGACCGACCTGGGTGGTGCCGAGCAGCTGGCTGCACGGCTCGATGACGGTGTCCTCCCCGATCACGACGTCTACGTCGACTGTGGTGGTGGAGGGCTGGACCACCGTGACGCCCGCGAGCATGTGGCGCTCGAGGATGCGCCGCTGAGCGTGCTCGCGAACAGCGGCCAGATCGACGCGATCGTTCACCCCTAGCAGCAGCGCCGGGTCACTCGCGGCAAGCGTGGCGACCTGCTCCCCGCTCGCCCGCATGACCTCCAGCGCCTGCGGCAGGTAGCGCTCGCCCTGCGCGTTGTCCGCGCCGACGGCCTCGAGCGCGTCGAGCAGCGCCCCCCCGCCGAACGCGTAGACACCCGTGTTGACCTCGCTGATCGACAGCTCATCCTCACTCGCGTCGCCTGCGACCTTGGTCTCGACCACCCTCACGAACCTCTGATCGCCGTCGCGTACGACCCGACCGTAGCCGCTGGGATCGGCCAGCACCGCGGTGACCATCGTGGCGGCGGCACCCGCCCGCGCGTGCGCGGCGGCGAGGTCGCGCAGCAACTCGGGCTCGACGAGCGGAACGTCGCCGGCGAGCACGATCACGACGGCGTCGCGCTCGATCCGTGCCGCCGCCGCCGACACCGCGTCGGCGGTGCCGAGCGGTTCGCTCTGCACCGCCTGTTCGAGGCCTTCGACCGAGTCGCCGAGTACGCCGCCAAGCTCATCGTCGGGGCCGACCACGACGATCACGCGCTCCGCCCCGGCGTCCTTTGCCGCCTGCACCGGCCAGGCCAGCAGCGGACGCCCGCAGAGGTCGTGAGCCAGTTTTGGCTTGGCCGAGCGCATCCGCGTCCCGCGACCGGCGGCGAGTATCACAACCGTGAAGGCGGACATGCCCGTGAGCCTAACTACACTTGCGGCGGCAGCTGTGGGGGGTCGTCTAACGGTAAGACATCGGCCTTTGGAGCCGGTTATCGGGGTTCGAGTCCCTGCCCCCCAGCTAGCGCCGCGGCACCCGGCCGCCGGCGTGCCCCGGCTCGGTCGTTGGTCCGCCGGAGGTGCCCATACCGAGCACGCGCATGGCCTTGAGGCCGAGACTGAGCTTCTCGCGCCCGTCGCTCGACCCGACGTCGAGGCCGCACAGCTCGCGCACACGCTCGAGGCGGTAGCGGATCGTGTGGCGGTGCGTGAACAGGCGTTGCGCCGTGCCGGCGACGTTGCCGTCGGCGTCGAGGAATGCCTCGACGGTGGCGACCAGGTCCGTGGCGTACTGCTCGTCGTAGGCAACGAGCGGCTCGACCGTCTCGGCGTAGAAGCGCTGCAGCTCTTCGGGGTTCTCGCTCATCGCGCTCAGCAGCAGCCGGTAGGCGCCGGTCTCCTCGAACGCCAGCACCCGATGCTCGCTGTCGCCCTCGGCGACGTTGGCGGCGAGCAGGGCCTCGTCTGCTGCCCGCGCGAGCTCGAGCGGGTCGGCCGTCGGCCGGCTGCGGCCGATCACGAAGACGAAGCCGCCCATGCCTGCCTCGAGGTCGCGCAGCACTCCCTCGGCTGCGCGTCGCGCCGCCGCTTCGTCTGCGCCCGCCAGCAGCACGATCAGCTCGGCTCCAGCGTCGAGCTCGCGGTCGGAGAGCACCGCCACCGCCGAGGGCACCGCGGCGCGTGCGGCGCGTGCGGCGATCGCTCGCAAGCGTGACCGCCAGCCCTCCTGTGCCGGAGCCTGCGGGTGGGCGTGGGCGATCAGCACCGAGGCGCCTCGCTCGAGGTCACGAAGCCCGACGTCGCGCGCGGCGCTCAGCATCTCCTCACGACCACTGATCTCGCGCGCCAATACGGCTGCCACGAACCCCGCCGCGGCCTCCTCCGAGGCCAGCTCGGGGGCCCGCACGCGCTCCACCTCCGAGGCGATCAGCGTGCTGACGAGCCGCAGGAGTCCCGGGTTCGGAGCCCCGCGCGTGCGCACGCGCAGCCGGCCAACCTCGACGTCGGCGACGCGCAGCTCGAGCGCGACCACGCCGTCGTTCTCGATCAGCAGCGAGCGCTCATCGGCGGGCGATCGCGCCGCCACGGCGAGCGCCTGGCCGCCGCGATCCAGCACGACGATGCTCGCGTCGAGCACGCGCGCCGCGGCGCGCACGACCGTCGGCAAGCCCGCCCCCGACTCGACGGCCGCGGTGATCTCGTCGAGGGCGGCGAGGTCCATTGCGACCGAGATCCCCGTGTCGCTATCCGTAGCGGCCCCAGATCCAGATCACGCCGCCGGCCCCGAGCAGGCCTACCCCCAACATCGCGGCAAGCACGTAGAACGACAGCACGAGTGCGACGACCCGCTGCCAGGCGCTCCGGTAGGAGCCAACCGCGGGCACGAGAATCAGTCCGACGAATGCCGCCGTACCCAACAGCCCGCACACGCCGGCCACGAGATAGGTGATGTCGATCCTGCTCACGGGTGCGAGAGATTGTCGCTTAAGCGCCAGTCGCGGTACTCGCAGCGTCGCGCAGGCAAGTCGGGGCGCTCACTGCAGCACGCTCGCCGAGGCCGGGAACGGCCGTGCCGCGCGCGCTTCGACGCCGGCGGCCGAGAGCTCCGCTGCAGCACGCGCCGCCCCCGGGGGGTCGCCGAACAGTCCGATCACCGTTGGGCCGGATCCGCAGACCATCGCCTGCGTGGCACCCGCCGCACGCGCGCGCTCGAGCGCCGCACCGATCGAGGGCTCGAGTGCGAGCGAGGCTGGCGCGAGGTCGTTGACACCCGTCAGCTTGAGAGGATCGAGCGCGGCCAGTTCCTCCGCCGTGCGCCCGAGTCCGAGCCGGTCGCTCTCGCGGTAGACCGCGGCGGTCGACAGCGCCGCATGCGAGGGCAGCACGAGAATCCCGAGGGCCGGGGGGTCCGCGAGCGCGGTGACGATCTCCCCGGCGCCGCGGACGAGCGCGCGTCCCGGCCGAAGTTGACTGGCGACGTCGGACCCGAGTCCGACCGCCAGGCGCAGCAGCAGGCTGCGGTCGCCCAGGCCGGAGCGGCGCACCAGCAGCCGCAGCGCAGCCGCCGCGTCCGCGGACCCGCCCCCCATCCCGGCTGCAACCGGGATCCGCTTGACGATCTCGATGCGCTGGGGGGGCCCGTCCCAATCGGTCGCCGCGCGAAACGCGGCCAGCGCCTCAGCGACGAGATTGGGTCCCTCGACGCCCGGGCAGATGACCTCGTCGCGCGCGGCGTCGGCCAGCTCGAGCTCATCGCAAAGCGTTATCGACTGCATCACGCTGAGCAGCTCGTGCAGCCCGTCGTCACGTCGCGGGCCGAGACACAGGCAGACGTTGATCTTCGCCGGAGCCAGCTCTCTCACAGCGCCTCCCAGAGCGCCGCGATCTGCGGCGGGGCGAGCCGTTCGGCGCGCTCATCTGCGGGCCGGCCGATTGCGACCAGCTCGGCGCGCACCCGCTCGCGGTCGGCTCCCACGCTCAGCATCAGCGACCTCGCCATCGCCTTGCGGCGGTGCGCAAAGGCCCCCTGGACGAACCGGCGCAGCTCGACCGGCGGCGCCGGCGCGACCCTCGTCATGCCGACCAGCACTGAATCGACGTTCGGCACCGGGAAGAACACGCTGCGCGAGATCGCGCGCAGCACGCGAACCTCGCAGGCCAGCTGGCACAGAACGCTGGGCACGCCATAGCTGCGGCTCCCCGGCGCGGCCGCCAGCCGCTCGCCGACGTCGCGCTGGACCATCGCGACCCAGCGCGTGAGCGAGTCGAGCTCCTCGATACTGCGCAGCAGGAAGGCCGCGGCAATGCCGTAGGGCAGGTTGGCGATCAGCTTGTTGGGACGCGGCTCGAGCGTCGCGAGGTCGAGCGCCATGGCATCGACGAGGTGCAGCGTGGCGTTGGCAAACGGATCCAGCGCGTCGTGCAGGGCCGGCTCGAGGTGACGGTCGATCTCGACCACGTGCACGTGGCCGACGCGGTCCGCGAGGTACTCGGACAACACGCCCAGGCCGCCGCCGACCTCGAGCACGACATCGTCGGCGCCGAGCTCGCCGGCGCGTCCGATCACGCCCAGGATGTTCGAATCGACGAGGAAGTTCTGACCGAGGTCGCGGCGCGGGCGTACACCGAACTGGTGCAGGCGCCGCAGGCTCGGCTGCGTGAGCGTGTTCACCAGCCGAACAGCTCGGCGGCGTTGCGCTCGAGCGTCGCCTCGAGCTCGGCTGGCTCGACCCCGCGAGCGCCGGCGACGAACGCGGCCGTCTCCACGACCGCCGCGGGCTCGTTCGGCTTGCCTCGGCGACTCTGCGGCGCCAGGTAGGGCGCGTCGGTTTCGACGAGCAGCCGCTCCGACGGAACGATCGCGGCAGCCGCGGCCAGGTCGGACGCGGACGGGTAGGTGACGTTGCCGGCGAACGAGATCCACCAGCCGGCATCGACGCATTCGGTCACGTGTTCGGGCATCGAGAAGCAGTGCATGATCACGCGCAGGCCGCGGGCGCTGCGGTGCAGAACGGCAAGCGTGTCCTGCTCCGCCGCGCGCGTGTGGATCACCAGCGGCTTGTCGAGCTCGCGCGCGAGTTCGATCTGGGTTTCGAAGGCGACCAGCTGCAGCTCGCGCGGGGCTCGGTCGCGGTAGTAGTCGAGTCCGGTCTCGCCGATTGCGACGCAACGGGGGTGCGCCGCAAGCTCGCGCAGCAGCGCCTCGTCGAGCTGCTGAGCGACGTTGGGATGGCAGCCGATGGCGGCGTATACGGACGGGAAGCGCTCCGCGGCGGCGAGCGCCGCGCGGCAGCTCTCCGCGTCGGTCCCGACCGTCAGCATGCGCACCACGCCGGCGGCGGTGGCGGCCGCGACCAGTTCGTCGTCCGGAGGCTCGCAGGCGTTCAGATGGGTGTGTGAGTCGATCAACGCGTCTCCGCGGCGCTCTTGGGGAACAGCGGCGCCAGCGCCGAGACGCGGCCGCCCCACCCCTGCGCAGCGAACGCGCGCTCGGTCCGCTCGCGCGCCGCGAGCGCATCGAGCAGCGCAGCCGTCTTCGAAGGCATGTACGGCACCAGCGCGACGGTCACGACGCGCAACCCCTCGGCGAGCGTGGCGAGCACCGCCGCCAGCTCCCCGGCGCGCTCGCCGTCCCTGGCGATCACCCACGGCGTCTGCTCCTCGACGTAGCGATTCAGCCGGCGGACGTGCCCCCAAATCTCCTCCAGGGCGAGCGAGATCTCGGCCCGCGAGAAAAGCTCGTCAACGCGTTCGAACAGCCCGCTGAACTCGGCGCGCAGCCTCTCCTGCGTCGCGACCGCCGGCACGACGCCGTCGCAGTAGCGCTCGAGCATGTTCAGCGTGCGGCTCGCGAGGTTGCCGTACTCGTTGGCAAGCTCGGAGTCGTAGCGCGCGAGGAAGCCGTCCGCGGAGACCGGTCCGTCCTGGCCGAAGCTGACCTCGCGGAAGAGGTAGTGGCGCAGCGCGTCGGCGCCGAAGCGCTCGAGCACCTCGAAGGGGTCGAGCACGTTGCCGAGCGACTTGCTCATCTTGCGTCCGTCGCCGGCGAGCAGGAAGCCGTGGACGAACACGTGCCGAGGGACGTCGAGCTCGGCCGCCATCAGCAGCGCCGGCCAGAACACCGTGTGGAACTTCAGGATGTCCTTGCCGATGATGTGATAGGTCGCCGGCCAGTAGCGATCCGTCAGATCCTCGCCGTCGCGCGCATACCCGAGCGCCGTGTAGTAGTTGAGCAGGGCGTCGAACCAGACGTAGAAGACCTGGCTTCGGTCCCACGGGACCTCCACCCCCCACTTCAGGTGCGCGCGCGAAAGCGAGACGTCCTCCAGGCCGGAGGCGATGAAGGCGCGAGCCTCGTTGAAGCGGTGCTGTGGCATGACGAAGTCGCGGTGCTCGTCGAACAGCCGCTCGAGCGGTTCCTGGAAGGCCGACAGGCGGAAGAACCAGTTCTGCTCCTGTTCGCGCGTCAGCTCGATTTCGTGAATCGGGCAGCGGTTGCCGTCGAGGATCTCGTTCTCGACCTTGAAGTCCGCGCAGCGCGGGCAGTACCAGCCCTCGTAGAGGCCCTCGTAGGTGTAACCGCGGTCGTGCACGCGCTGGAGCACCTGCTGCACGCGCTGCTTGTGCCGCTCGTCGGTCGTGCGGATGAAGAAGTCGTTGGAGATCTCCAGCTGCGGCATCAGCGCGATGAAGCGGGCGCTGTTGCGGTCGGCGAGCTCCTGTGGGTCGAGGCCCTGCGCGCGCGCCGCGTCCGCGACGGGCTCGCCGTGCTCGTCGGTCCCGGTCAGGAAGAACACGTCCTCGCCCGTCTGGCGCTTGTGGCGGGCCAGGATGTCGGTGGCGATCGCCTCGTAGGCGTGCCCCAGGTGCGGCACCCCGTTGACGTAGGAGATCGCGGTGGTGATGTAGAACGCCATCGCCCCGGGAGGCTACGGCAGCGCCACCACCGACCGTCGCCAGCACGCCTGCGTCGCGGCGGCGCGGGGGCTTCCCCTCTCAGCGGTGCCGCTCAGGCCGCGCTGTCGGTCAAGGCGCGGTAGAGGCGGTTGGCAGGCACGCCGGTCAGCTCGCTCAGCGCCTTGGCCGCTGGGCGAGGCTTGGCGCCCGCCTCGACCAGCGCGCGCAGCGCCGCGAGCGCGCGCTCCTGCACGTCTGGCTCGGCGGCCCCGGGCGGTGCGGCACCCACGACGAGCACGACCTCGCCGCGCGGCTGCTCGCGTTGGTAGTGCGCGGCGACCTCGCTTGCAGGACCGCGGCGGACGTCCTCGTGCAGCTTCGTCAGCTCACGGCAGACAGCGACCGGGCGGCCCGGATCGCGGTCGGCGAGCAGCGTCAGCGTTGCGACGAGCCGCTGGGGTGACTCGAACGCCACCAGCGTCTCCGGCGTGGCCATCAGCATGCGTTCCAGCTCCGCCTTCTTGCGCGGCAGGAAGCCCACGAAACGCCAGCGCTCGGCCGCCAGGCCTGAGGCAACCAGCGCCGCGAGCGCCGAGCTCGGACCGGGAAGCACCTCGACCGAGAGTCCCGCGGCGATGCACGCCTGAACGAGGATGAAGCCGGGATCCGACACGAGTGGCATGCCGGCATCCGAGACCAGCGCCACGACGGCGCCGGAGCGCATGCGCGCCACCAGCTCGGCCGCCCGCTCGCGTTCGTTGTGCTCGTGGTAGCTGACCAGCGCGCCGGTCACGCCGTAGCGGTCGAGCAGTTTGCGCGTGTGGCGCGTGTCTTCGCAGGCGACGAGGTCCGCCGCGCGCAGGGCGGCCAGGACGCGAAGCGTGACGTCCTCGAGGTTGCCGATCGGCGTCGGGCAGACGACCAGCCGGCCGCTCATGCCGGGACCGTCCGTTCGATCGACTCACGGGCGTAGAGCGCGGCGCCGAGCATGCCGGCCTCAGCGCCGTAACGGGCCGCGCGAACGGCGGCGTGCTCGGCCGGCAGCGCGAGCGCGCGGTTCGCGACAACGCGCCGGGCCGGCTCGAGGATCAGCTCGCCGGCGCCGGACACCCCCCCGCCGATGACGACGACATCAGGGTTGAAGATGTTTACGAGCGAGGTCAGTCCGACGCCGAGCCACTCGCCGAGCGCGGCCAGGATCGCGAGCGCCGTTCCGTCTCCAGCCAGCGCGAGCTCGGTGACGAGCGGACCATCGATCTCGCGTCCCGCGGTCAGCGCCCGGCCCAGCGCGCCGGCGCCGTCGCGCCGGGCAGCGGCGCGGGCGTCGCGCGCGAGCGCGGTGCCGGACACGAACGCCTCCAGGCAGCCGTGGCCCGGACACCCAGGCCCGCACGCCGGTCCGTCGGGGTCGAGCACCATGTGTCCGAGCTCACCAGCCGCACCCTGCGCTCCGCGGTAGAGCTCCTCCCCCTGCATGATCGCTCCGCCTACGCCGGTCCCCAGCGTGAGCATCAGTGCGACTCTCTCGCCGCGAGCGGCGCCGTGGCGATGCTCGGCCAGCAGGGCCAGGTTGGCGTCGTTGTCGACGAAGACCGGCAGGCCGATGCGTTCAGCCATCAGCTCGCCGAACGGCAGACCCGCGATCGGCAGGTGGACGGAGGAGGCCGCCAGCGCGTGCTCGTCGTCGATCAGGCACGGGATCCCAAAGCCGACGGCGTCGACGTTTCCCTCGCGGCCTTCGCGAAGCTCATCGACCGCGTCGGTGATCGTGTCGAGCAGCGCCGGCAGGTCGAGCCCGGCCACGACCCGGCGCGCCCGGCGGTGCACGACGAGGTCCGAGTCGATCGCCCCGGCGGTGAGATTGGTGCCGCCGAGATCGACGCCGATGACGCATTCTGTCGGCACCTGCGCCACTATAGACGGCGCTCTATGGCCGAGGTCCGCGACCCAGAGCCCCCGCGCTACGAGCGCTACCGTGCGTCGTTGCGGGCGCCCTGGCGTCGCTCGCCTGACGCGCAGACCGGGCTCGAGCAGCTTCGCGCGCTGCACCGGGAGGCCGCCGCCGAGGGTGCGCCGCGGCGCTGGCGGGGCCGGCGAGCCCGCCCACCGCGGCCGCGGTGGCGCCGGGCACTGCGCTGGGCGGTGGCCGCGCTGGGATTGTGGGTCGGGCTGTCGATCGTCCTCTTCGTGATCAGCTCGTTCACCGCGCAGGGTGTGCCGGCCGCCGCGGTTGCGGCGCTCGACAGCGGCGGCATCCCCCCGTTTTCGGCATCCAATACGCTCGTGCTCGGGTCGGATGCGCGGCCGGTCGGCTCGAAGGAGCCGGGGGCTGACGTCGGCGGACCGAGCCGCTCCGATGTGATGATGCTCGTACGCACCGGCGGCGGGCACTCGGCGAGGCTCTCGATCCCGCGCGACACGCTGGTCGACATCCCGGGGTACGGACCGGCCAAGATCAACGCCGCCTACGCGCTCGGCGGACCGGCGCTCGCGATTCGCACCGTCGAGGACTTCCTCGGCATCCAGGTCAACCACGTGCTGTTGATCAACTTCACGAACTTCCCCAAGCTGGTCGACGCGATGGGCGGGGTCACCTACACCGGCAGCTGCGTGGTGTCCTTCATCAGCGGCGGGTTTCGCAACGGCGGCTTCACGCTGCGTCTGCAGTCCGGCACCCACCATCTCGACGGCGCTCAGGCGCTGGCGCTGGCGCGCACGCGTGAGAACCAGTGCAACCCGACGGAGACCGACCTCACTCGCGAGCTGCGCCAACAGAAGCTTCTACTCGACATGAAGAGCCAGATCCTCTCGCTGGCGGGGTTCATCCGCCTGCCGTGGATCGCATGGGCACTGCCGCAGACCATCGAAACCGACATGGGCGCCCCGACACTGGCCGGCGTGCTGGCGTCGCTCGAGCTGTTCGGAAATGCCCACAGCGCGATCCTCGAGCCGACCGGCGCCGAGATGTATGGCGGCCAGCAGGTGCTGACGATCACGCAGGCCGCCAAGCAGGCCGACATCCAGCGCTTCCTGAACTCCTAGGGCGCTCGCGGGGCGCCATCCGGGACCTAGTCGGACGAGCTCTTCGGCTTGGGCTTGACGGCGGGTTTGGCGTCGCCGCTGGAGTAGTCGCTCTTCGCCGGCGTCGAGTCCTTGGATGTCGAGGAGCTCGACTCCGAGGAGCTGGAGTCCGCGGAGGACTTCTCGCGCTGGCGCTTCTTGGTGCCGTAGTCGGTGTTGTAGAAGCCGCTGCCCTTGAAATGCACCGCCGGCGAGTGCAGCACCCGCTCGACCGGCCGGCCGCACACTTCGCATTTGGTCAGCGGCGCATCGTTGATGCTCTGTACGACATCGAAGGAGTGGCCCTTCGGACAGCGGTACTCATATGTCGGCATCGAGGTGGTGAGTATAGGCGCGCGTCGGCCGCGAACGACTAGCATCCGCCCGCGTGGACGACGTCGTCACGATGGAGAAGATCGTCTCGCTGTGCAAACGGCGCGGCTTCGTGTTCCCCAGCTCGGAGATCTACGGCGGCGTCGGGTCGACCTACGACTACGGCCACTACGGCGTCCTGCTGAAGAACAACGTCAAGGGCGAGTGGTGGCGTTCGATGCTGCGCGAGCGCGACGACATCGTGGCGCTGGATTCGGCGATCCTCCAGCATCCGCGCACGTGGGAGGCCTCCGGACACCTCGCGAACTTCACCGACCCGCTGGTGGATTGCCGCGTCTGCAAGCAGCGCTTCCGCGCCGACCACCTCGACCAGGTCGCCTGCGGGCGCAAGCCGTCGATGCACCCGGGCGAGTTCGCTGACTGCGACCTGACCGAGGCGCGCGACTTCAACCTGATGTTCGAGACGACGGTCGGCCCGGTCAAGGAGACCGGAGCGACGATCTACCTGAGGCCCGAGACCGCACAGGGGATCTTCGTCAACTTCAAGACCGTGGCGCAGTTCGCGCGCAAGAAGCCCCCGTTCGGCATCGCCCAGGTCGGCAAGTCGTTCCGCAACGAGATCACACCCGGCAACTTCATCTTCCGGACTCGCGAGTTCGAGCAGATGGAGATGGAGTTCTTCGTGCCGCCCGGGGAAGCGCCGCGGTGGTTCGAGTACTGGACCGCGGAACGTCGCGAGTGGTATCTGCGACTGGGCCTGCGCGCGGATCATCTGCGACTTCGCCCACACGAAGCCGACGAGCTCTCGCACTACTCGTCGCAGACCAGCGACATCGAGTACCTCTTCCCGATCGGGTGGTCTGAGCTGGAGGGGATCGCCAACCGCGGCGACTTCGATCTGCGTCAGCACGCCGAGTTCTCCGGCGAGACGCTCGAGTACTTCGACCAGGGCAGCGGCGAGCGCTACGTCCCGCACGTGATCGAGCCGGCGGCGGGAGCCGACCGCGCGACGCTCGCCTTCCTCGTCGACGGTTACGACGAGGAGGAGGTCGAAGGCGAGACCCGCACCGTGCTGCGGCTGCACCCGCGCCTCGCGCCCGTCAAGGTGGCGATCCTGCCGCTGCTACGCAAGAACGGCCAGCCGGAGCTCGCGCAGGAGATACACCGCGCGCTGCGCGACCAGCTGCAGTGCGAGTACGACGACGGCGGCTCGATCGGCCGCCGCTACCGCCGCCAGGACGAGATCGGCACGCCCTGGTGTGTGACGATCGAT
Source organism: uncultured Solirubrobacterales bacterium (assembly GCA_963830975.1). GTDB lineage: Bacteria > Actinomycetota > Thermoleophilia > Solirubrobacterales > Solirubrobacteraceae > Palsa-513. The sequence goes on along the minus strand of CAWHOI010000004.1, from coordinate 432,440 downwards.
CACCAGAGCGTCGAGGACGCCACGGTCACGGTGCGCGACCGTGATTCGCTCTCGCAGCAGCGTCTGGCGATCGACGAACTCGCCGGCGATCTGACAAGCCGGCTCGCGGCGCCCTGGCGCTCGCCGAAGACCCAGGCCGACGCCTAGTCCCAGACCGGAGGTTCTCTGTTTGGGTGCGGGCGGCGTCGCAGGGACAGCCACCAGCTCCCACGCTGCGGCGCGTCCTCGCCGCTCGACGCCGGTTGCTGCGTCTGGCTCGACGGGGTCGCCGCATCCCCGTTCGCGGCTGCCTCGCCGCTCGCGGGCTGCTCGCCGAGGGATCCCTGAGGCGCGTCGAGCGGCGAGGGATCCACCGCCGCGGCGGGCGGACCCTCGTAACCGTCGTGAGCCGGCGGCTGTTCGTACGCTGCCGGCGGTTCGTAACCCGGCGAGGACTCGGGGGTCACCTGGTGCTCATACGGGGGGACGCTGTCGTAGGCCGAGGGCGGTGCCTCGTAGTTCGAAGGCGCTGCGTCCTCGCCCGGCGAAGACGCCGGGTCCTCGACCGGCGGCTCCTCGTCGAGGCGAGGCCAAAGGTGATGGCTGGGAGCGGGCTCCTCGGCCGCCACGGCCGGCGACTCGGGCGCAGCGGGCCAGGACTCATGGCTCGCAGCGGGTTCAACGCTGGGCGAGGCCGGCGACTCGGACGCCCCGGACCAGGGTTCGGACGGCGGCGCCGGCTCACCGGCGGCTACAGGCTCCGACGCGGACGGACTCGACCACGAGTCGTGAAGCGGCGCCGGTTCGTCGGTCGCGGCGGACGACGACTCGTACCCTGCCGACCACGGCTCATCGTGCGGCGCCGCCGGCTCATCGCCAGCCCCAGCGTCGGAGTCCCCAGACCCAGCCGACCACGGCTCATACCGCACCGCCGCCGGCTCGTCGCCAGCCGTAGCCGGGGAGCTCGACGACCCGCCGGACCACGGCTCATACTCGACTGCCCGCTCCTCATCGGTCTCGGATTCGGACGGCGATCGGCTCGACCACGGCGCATATCGCGGCGGGTCCTCGGCGGCGGGAATCGTGGGCTCCGGCGGCACAAACGACCACGGCTCCTCCGCGGCGGCCGGCTCCTCGACGGCGGCCGCCTCGGTCTCCGAGCCTCCGCTCCACGGCTCCTCGACCAACTTCGCAGCCTCATCCGCCGGCGGCTCACGTGTCCAGTCTCGCGCTGAGAACCCGGACGCCCACGAGGGGCCGTCGGATTCGCCGCCCGTCGGGGGTTCGGTGTCGGTGTCGGTGTCGAGCTCCGCGTCGGGCGAAACGCCAGACGACCACGCAGGCGGGGGCGGTGACGCATCGTCGTCGGATGCAAGCCCCGGGGAGATCGGCTCGGTTACCGACTCGTACTCGAATTGCTCCTCGGGGCCGAACAGGACGTCGAGCAGGCGGTTGCGAACCTCGGGCCGCGCCGCGAGTGCCACGGCGCCGCCCAACAGCGCCGCCTTGACCAGACGGCCACGCCGCCTCGATCCGCGGTGCGGACGACCGGCGGACCCTGATTGGGCATCCTCAGCGGGGTGCTTCCGCAACCGGTGCGCCCTGGGCGACATCGGTTTCAACTATATCCTTCCGGCACGGCGGCCTCCGCCCGGCACGGGGCGCGCTGGACGACTGTCGATGCCCGCCCCGCCGCGGCCGGATCGGTGCTCAGACCTCGCCCGCCGACGCCGTCCTCGAACCTCGTCCTCAGACCTCGTGCTGCTCGCCCTCGGCGGCCAACTCCACGGGGCCTCCGAAGGCTGCCTCCGCGCTCGCGCGGATGTGGCGCGCATCGAGTTGGTCGGAGAAGTGCGTGAGCAGCAGCCGCGCGACGCCGGCGCGGCGACCGATCGCGCCCGCCTGAGCCGCCGAAAGATGGCCGGGCGGATCGTCATCCGATGCCGCATCGGGAGCCGCGTCGGCAAGCGTCGCCTCGATCAGCAGCAGCTCGGCCCCGCGTGCAAACTCGACGAGCTCGTCGTTCGGACCGCAGTCGGCGCTGTACACGAGACGACCTCCCTGGCCGCTCCCGCGCAGCTCCAGCGCGTACGCCGGGACGTAGTGCGGGACCGCCTGGAAGCGCACGCGGGCCTCACCCACGGCGAGGTCGCGGTCGGGGTCGTACTCGCTCAGTTCGAACGCGTCCTCGATCAGCGTCTCGCTCCCCCAGGTGCCGCAGAGCCGCCGCATCGCCGCGCGGGCGCCCGGAGGAGCGTGCAGGCGCGGTCGATCGGACCGCAACTGCGGCCCGTACCTGAGCGCGTATGCGAACGGAACCAGATCCAGCATGTGATCGGCGTGCAGGTGCGAGATGATCACGGCGTCGACGCGCTCGTACCCGTGATGGCGGCGGAGCTTGGCGAACACGCCGTTGCCGCAGTCGAGCAGCAGCGAGGAGTCGCCGAGCTCGAGCAGATAGCCACTGCACGCTCCGTCGCGGTCCTGCCACGACGGGCTCTTGCCCAGGATTGTGAGACGAAGGGACACGGAGAGGTCGGCGTGGCGGCCGCGGTGCGGGGATGCGGTACGCGACGGCGCCGCGCATCAAAGCACGCTCGCGGCCGTACCGTCAAACCCGCGGCCGCCGCGTCGGTCACCGCATCGGACGCCGCGCGGTCGCGGCGGCGGCGCCGCCGGCCCTCCACGGCGCTACGCGTGCAGGGCCGCCTGCTCCTGCGCGGTCGGGAACGCCCATGCCGCGCGCGTGCGCCGGTCTGCGCGGAAGACGAAGCGAAGCTGTTGGGGGGGCCGCAGCCCGTCGGGGTGGTTCGGACGGAAGGTCGCGCAGGGCCTCGGCTCGGGGAGCGCACACAGCATGTGGCGCCTGAAGAAGCAGTCGTCACAACTCAATGCTCGTGCAGAGGTGCGGGGCACGTCGGACTGTCCTTTCCACGTCGATCCTGCGACCACGTGGATCAAAGCAAGCCGCGCCGAATGCCACCGGGGGCCTTCTCGCAAAACCCGCGAAAAACGTCCGACGCGCGATGAAATACCTGCAAATTCATATGTTATTTACGAGTGCTTCGTAAGCTTACCTTGTTACCTAGAACAACGTGCGCAGTTTGCGCAACCGACACTGGACGCCCGTCGTCGCGTGCGCTATGAAGCCGCGGTTCGACCCTCTGAAACGCCCGCTCCACCAGCCCCGCGACGTTAGAGTGCCGAGGGGATGCGAATCCTCGTCACGGGCCCGAGTGGAGCGATCGGCGATGCGCTCGCGCGCTCGCTAGGCGATGAGCACGAGCTACGCGGCCTGACCCGGGACCCGGACCGCGTCGCGGCCGACCTGCCGCTCGAGATCTTCCGCGGCGACGCCGTCAGCGGCGCCGGGCTCGCGCGCGCGCTCGACGGCGTCGAGGTCGCCTACTACCTGATCCACTCGATGGAGCCGGCAGCCGATACGGGCTTCCCCCTTCGTGATCGCCTCGCGGCCGAGCACTTTGCCACCGCCGCCGGGCAGGCGGGGGTTCGCCGGCTCGTCTACCTCGGCGGTCTGCTGCCGGTCGGCGGCGCCCGCTCCAGCCACCTCGAGAGCCGCGGCGAGGTCGAGCGCATCCTGCTCGCCGGGGTCGGCGACAGCATCGCGCTTCGCGCGTCGCTCGTTGTCGGCGCGCGGTCGCGTTCGTTTCGCGCCATCGTCCGCCTGATCGAACGGCTGCCGATGATCCCGCTGCCGCCGTGGAGGAGCAACCGCACCCAGCCGATCGACGAGCGCGACGCCGTCGCCTACCTGGTCGCCGCGGCAACCGCCCCCGTCGGCGGCGTGTTCGACATCGCCGGGCCCGAGACTCTGTCCTACGGCCAGATGATCCAGCGGATCACCGCGCTGCTGCTGCTCGCCCGACCCACGGTGCGCCTGCCGCTCGCGGCGCACCCGATTGCCGCGGCGATAGCGGCCGCCGTCAGCGGCCAGCCCAACGAGCTGCTCGGGCCGTTGATGCAGAGCCTCGGCTGCGACCTGCTCGCCGACGACGGGCCGGCACGCGCGGCATTCCGGGTGCCGTTGCACGGATTCGACGCCGCCGTGGAGCACGCGTTGCGCGAATGGGACGAGCTCGAAGGGCGCGTCGACGACAGATGAGCGTCGTGCGCAGCTCCGTCAGGATCGCGGCGCCGCCCGCGCGTGTCTGGGACGTTGTGATGGATCCCCGCCGGTTCGCTGAATGGGTGACTATTCACCGCGATCTGCGCGATCTTTCCGACGATCACCCGCGCGAGGGGACGCGCATGGAACAGACGCTCCATCTGCGCGGCACCGACATCCACGTGCGCTGGCTGCTCGTGGAGTGCAACCCGCCAAACTACGCACGCTGGGAAGGTTTCGGACCGGCGCGCTCCACAGCACACATCGAATATCACCTCAGTGCGACCGCCGACGGCACGCGGTTCGACTACCAGAACGAGTTTCGGGCACCGCTCGGTCCGCTCGGCGCCGTCGCCAGCCGCACGGTGATGGGTCACACGCCGCAGCGCGAGGCCGACCGCTCGCTCGCGGCGCTCCGCGACCTGCTCGAGCGCCCGCCGGGCTGAGCACGACGCCGCCGCCCGCGCGTCGATACTGTCCACCGATGCTCCGAACGCCCACACGGCTGCTGGCCCTTGCGGCCACCGTCGCGATGCTCGCGCTGGCAGCGCCCGCGCTGGCCGCGGCGCCCAAGCCGACCGAGAGCTACGCGACGCTGCTGACGCAGATCGCCGCCAAGCCGGGCAACCCGCAACGGGTCACGCGCGCAACCGTTGACAAGGCCGACCACCACGTCCGCGTGACGCTCGCCAACGGCGCGCGACCGCTCGTCTCCTACCCCGCCGCGCAGGACAAGTACCTGGTCGACACCTTGATTCATCACGGCATCAAGCCGGTCTACACAAAGCGCCCGGCGGTGCATCACACGCTCCGCTACATCGCGGCCGGCGTGGTCGTCGTGCTGCTGCTGATCGGCGCCGGCGTGTGGTTCTACACGCGCGGGCGCCCGCAGGACGACGCCGACGCACCCGAGTCGGCAGCCGCGCCTGACAGTTCCTCGCAGTAGCCGATTTTTTTGCAGAATCGCGGTCAGGCGAGTCGCCGCGCGATCCCACCTGTCATTATATGTCAGTGCATCAAGCACCCTGCACCGACATCGACCGATGGAACCGAGGGGAATATCTGTGAGTGATTTTCTGAAGACGAAGCGCGAGGAGATCGCAGCTCGCCTGCGCGAGCTCGAACCGCTCGTCGACGAGTACCGCCAGCTCGAGGCGGCCGCCGCCGCGCTCGCGGGACTCCCCGGCGCACGCGCCGGCGCCGGCGCCCGCAGCGCGAGCCCGGCCCGCGCCGCCGCCAAGCGTGGGCGCGCCGGTGTGCGCGCCGCGCGCGCACGCAAGCCGACAGGTGGCGGCCGGCGCGGTCGTCCGCGCGGCTCGGGTACGCGGGCGCTGCAAACGCTCGAGCTGGTCAAGTCGAAGCCCGGCATCACGATCCCCGAGATCGCGGCCGCGATGGGCATCAAGCAGAACTACCTCTACCGCGTGCTGCCCGGCCTCGAGAAGGACGGCAAGGTCGTCAAGCGCGACCGCGGCTGGCACGCCGCCGCCTAGATACCCAGCAGCGCGACGGGTGGTGGCGCAGCCGGCAGCGGCCGCGCCACCACCCGTCGGGCCTGCCACTCACTCAGCCAAGCAGCCCCAGCTCGCGCACGGCCTCGCGCTCCTCGACCAGCTCAGCCGCGCTCGCGTCGATGCGCCCACGGGAGAACTCGTCGATCTCGAGGCCCTCGACGATGGTGTAGCTGCCGCCGGAGGTGGTCACCGGGAAGCCGGACAGGATCCCCTCAGGCACGCCGTAGGAGCCGTCCGAGGGCACCGCCATCGAGACCCAGTCGCCGGCCGGCGTGCCGTGCACCCAATCGCGCACGTGGTCGATCGCCGCGTTCGCCGCCGACGCCGCGCTGGAGGCGCCGCGCGCCTCGATGATCGCCGCGCCGCGCTTCTGCACGGTCGGGATGAACTCGCCCTCCAGCCACGCCCGGTCGGAGACGACCTCGCCGGCGTCGCGGCCGGAGATCTTCGCGTGGAAGATGTCCGGGTACTGGCTGGCCGAATGGTTGCCCCAGATCGTCATCTGCGTCACCTCGGCGACGCCGACGCCGGCCTTCGCCGCCAGCTGACCCTTGGCGCGGTTGTGATCCAGGCGCATCATCGCGCTGAAGCGCTCGCGCGGCACATCCGGCGCGTGCGACATCGCGATCAGCGCGTTTGTGTTCGCCGGGTTGCCGACGACGAGCACCTGCACGTCGGCGGCCGCACCGGCGTTGATCGCCTGCCCCTGGGGCTTGAAGATGCCGCCGTTGGCCTCGAGCAGGTCGGCGCGCTCCATCCCCGGCCCGCGCGGGCGCGCTCCGACCAGCAGCGCCACGTTGACGCCGTCGAAGGCGACGGCCGGATCGTCGGTGATGTCGATCCCGGCGAGCAGCGGGAAGGCGCAATCGTCGAGCTCCATCGCCGTTCCCTCCGCCGCCTTGACCGCGGCCGGGATCTCCAGCAGCCGCAGCGCCACGGGCACCTCGGGCCCGAGCATCGCGCCGCTGGCGATGCGAAACAGGATCGCGTAGCCGATCTGGCCCGCGGCCCCGGTCACGGCCACCTTGACTGGATTGCTCATGCGTTCAGCTCCTCGATCACTGCGTCGGCGAACTCCGAGGTGCCCACGGCCGTCGGGTCGTCGCGGTGCGGCTTGAGGTCGTAGGTGACCTTCTCACCCTTGCGGATGACCTCTGCGATCGCGCCCTCAAGCCGATCGGCCGCATCCTGCTCGCCGAGGTGGGCGAGCAGGTAGACGCCCGAGAGCATCAGCGCCGTCGGGTTCATCTTGTTGAGCCCCTTGTACTTCGGGGCGGAGCCGTGCGTCGCCTCGAACACGGCGGCGTGCGTGCCGATGTTCGCGCCCCCGGCGAAGCCCAGCCCGCCGATCATGCCCGCGCACAGGTCGGAGACGATGTCGCCGTAGAGGTTCGGCAGGACGAGCACCTGGTACTCCTCCGGACGCGAGACGAGCTGGTTGCAGAGGTTGTCCACGATCCGGTCCTCGAACTCGATCTCGGGGTGGCGCGTGGCGACCTGCCGCGCGACCTCCAGGAACAGGCCGTCGGAGAACTTCATGATGTTCGCCTTGTGCACGGCGGTGACCTTGCGCCGCCCGTTGCGCTTCGCGTAGTCGAACGCGAACTCGACGATCCGCTCGGAGCCAAAGACCGAGATCGGCTTGATCGAGATACCGGAGTCCTCGCGGACCGCCGAGCCGAGCTCCGCCAGCAGCTCGCGCACGCGAGCGTTCTCGGGCGTGCCGCGCTCGAACTCGATTCCCGCGTAGAGGTCCTCGGTGTTCTCGCGGACGATCACCAGGTCGGTCTCGGGAAAGCGCGTGCGCACGCCGGCGTAGGACTTGCACGGGCGCACGCACGCGTACAGGTCGAGCTCCTTGCGCAGCAGCACGTTGACGGAACGGAAGCCCGAGCCGACAGGTGTGGTCGTCGGCCCCTTGATGCCGACCTTGGTGCGCTTCAAAGAGTCGAGCGTGGCCGCGGGAAACGGGTTCCCGGAGCGCTCATACTCATCGATCCCCGCCTGCTGCACGTCCCAGTCGAACTCGACGCCGGTCGCCTCGAGCACACGGCGTGTGGCCTCCGCAAGCTCGGGACCGGTGCCGTCACCGGGGATGAAAGTCACTTCGTAAGCCAACAGGGTTCCTTTCGCTCGGGGGGGCGATGCTATCGCTCCTCACCGTAGGATTGAGCTGTGCGGAGCTCCGACACGATCAGGCTCGGCCAGCTCTTTGGGATCCGCGTGGGCGTGAGCCGCTGGTGGTTCCTGGTGCTGTTTTTCGTGATCTACGCGTTGAACGGCTACTTCGGGCAGATCCTCCCGAACGGCACCCAGGCGTTCATCGTCGCCGCCGTCGGGGCGCTGCTGTTCTTCGCCACGGTCGTCGCGCACGAGCTCGGCCACGCGCTCGTCGCCCGCCACCAGGGAATGGCGATCGAGGGCATCGACCTGTGGGCGCTCGGCGGCTTCACGCGCACCCGCGGCGAGACCGCGTCGCCCGGGGCGGAGTTCCGCATGGCCGCGGCCGGGCCCGCCGTCAACGCGCTCGTGATCGTCCTCTGCATCGCCCTCGGGCTCGCCTTCGGCAGCTTTCGCCACTTCCTCGACGTCGCCCTGCTGGAGTCGGGGCTGCGCGCGAACGCGGCGCTCGTGCTGCTCGGCTGGCTGGCGCTGATCAACTTCGTGCTGCTCGCCTTCAACCTGCTGCCCGCCTTCCCGCTCGACGGCGGCCGGATCGCCCGGGCGGCGGTCTGGAAGGTGACAGGCGACCCGAACCGCGCCACCCGCGCGTGCGCCCGTCTGGGGCAGCTGTTCGGCATGCTGGTGATCGTCGGCGGCGTGGCGCTGATCCTCGACAGCTACAGCACGACCGGCGGGCTGTGGTTCGTGCTGATCGGGCTGTTCCTGACCCAGTCGGCACGCCAGGCGTTCGCGCAGGCGACCGTCGGCGCGCTGATCCGCGACGTCAAGGTCGCCGACATCATGGACACCGACCCGCTGACCGTGCCTGCGCAGACCACGCTGCTCGACGCCGAGGAGCGCTACTTCCACGACGGCGTCGCGGCCTGGCTCGTCGTCACCGACGCGGACGGTCGCTACCGCGGCCTGCTGCTGCGCGACCGGCTAGAGCAGGAGCTGCGCGAGGGGCGCCCGGCGCTCACCGCGGCCGAGGTCAGCATCGACTCGCCGCCGTGGCGGATCGACGCCTCTGCGACGCTCGAGACGGCGCTGCGCTCCGACGGGTTGCGCCGGCTGGGCGCGATCGTCGCGGTCGATTCGGACGGCACCCTGCGCGGCGTGCTCACGCTGCCGGGCATCCGCCGTGCGATGAATCCGTCGGCCGCCCTATAGAGTCCCGCCCCGCAGGCCCACTCCAGACGAGTAACGAATCCATGCCCGAACACGACGTATTGATCATCGGCGCCGGCCTCGCCGGACAACGCGCGGCCCTCGCCGCCGCCCGCGAGGGCGTCTCGGTGGCGATCATGAGCAAGGTCCATCCTGTGCGCTCGCACTCCGTTGCGGCGGCCGGCGGGATCAACGCCGCGATCAGTCCGCAGGACGACTGGCGCTCGCACGCCTTCGACACCGTGAAGGGGTCTGACTACCTCGGCGACCAGGACGCGATCGAGGTGATGTGCAGCGAGGCGCCCGCCGAGGTCATGCACCTCGAGCACATCGGCGTGACCTTCCACCGCAACGAGCAGGGCGAGCTCGACCTGCGCCCGTTCGGCGGCGCGTCGATGAACCGCACCGCCTACGTCGCGGACATCACCGGCCAGGCGATGTTGCACGTCCTCTACGAGCAGCTGCTCAAGCATTCGAGCACGGTCGAGCGCTACGAGGAGTGGTTCGTCACCTCGCTGATCATCGACGCGCAGGGCGCGTGCGTCGGCGCCGTCGCGCGCGAGGTGAGGACCGGGCGGATGGAGACCTTCGCGGCCAAGGCCGTGATCCTGGCCACCGGCGGCTGCGGCCAGGCCTACCAGCCGACGACGAACGGCCTGATCGTGACCGGCGACGGCATCGCGCTCGCCTACCGCGCAGGGGCGCCGCTGATGGACATGGAGATGGTGCAGTACCACCCGACGTGCCTGGTCGACCACGGCTTCCTGATCACCGAGGGCGCACGCGGCGAGGGGGCGCACCTGCTCAACAGCGAGGGCGAGCGCTTCATGGCCAAGAGCGCGCCCAACAAGATGGAGCTCGCGTCGCGCGACGTCGTCTCGCGCGCCGAGCAGACGGAGATCAACGAGGGCCGTGGCGTCGGGCCGGGCGGCCGCGGGGTCTACCTCGACATCACCGTCGTCCCCCGCAAGCGCACGCTCGAGGCGCTGCGCGAGATCGTCAACATCGGCCGCGACTTCGCCGGCGTCGACATCACGCGCGAGCCGATCGTCATCCGCCCCGGCCAGCACTACATCATGGGCGGCGTCAGGACCGACAGCCACGGTCACACGCCGATCCCCGGGCTCTACGCCGCCGGCGAGGCGGCGTGCGTCTCGGTCCACGGCGGCAACCGCCTCGGCGCCAACTCGCTGCTCGACACGCTGATCTTCGGCCGCCGCGCCGGCGAGCATGCCGCGGAGCGCTCCCGCCAGATGGCGATGCCAAAGGTCTCCGACAGCCGGCTGCGCGACGACTCGGCGATGCTCGACTCGATCGTCGCCCGCTCGGGCAACGGGCGGCGCGTCTCGGAGATCAAGGCCGAGCTCGGCGAGACGATGAACCAGTACGTCGCGGTGTTCCGCGACGAGCAGGGCCTGCAGAGCGCGCACGAGGTCGTACGCCGGCTCAAGGAGGAGGCCCAGGGAGCCGCGATCGACGACCGCGGCAAGGTCTTCAACCAGGACGTGCTGGCCGCGGTCGAGCTCGGCTACATGCTCGACTGCGCCGAGGCGATCGTCGTCGGCGCGCTCGAGCGCAAGGAGTCCCGCGGCGCCCAGTTCCGCACCGACTACCCGGAGCGCAACGACGCTGAGTGGCTCAAGCACATCAACATCACCGTCAACGGAGGCGACACGCCGAAGGTGTCCTATTCGCCGGTGACGATCACCCAGTGGCAGCCCGAGGAGAGGAAGTACTAGTGCGCGAGAGCGAACCGCAGGAGAACGACCGATGAGCGAGTTCACGCTGCGGATTCGCCGCTACGACCCGGAGTCGGGTGAGCCGCCCTACTGGGACCAGCACACGATCGACCTCGACCCGCACCTCTCGGTGCTGGAGGCGATCCTCCAGGCGAAGGGCCGCTTCGACGGTTCGATCGGCATCCGCTGCTCCTGCCGTGCGGCGATCTGCGGGTCCTGCGGCGTGCGGATCAACGGCCAGCCGGGGCTGGCCTGCCACACGCATCTGGACGAGGCGCGCGAGCGCTCCCCCGACGGCGTGATCAGCGTCGAGCCGATGGGGAACATGCCGGTGATCAAGGATCTGATCGTCGACATGGACGCCGTCCACTGGAAGAAGATCCAGTCGGTCACGCCGTGGCTGCTGGCGCGCGAGCCGGTGCCCGAGCGCGAGTACATCGTCGAGCGCGAGGCGATGGTGGACGTGACCCAGTCGATGGCCTGCATCCAGTGCGGCGCCTGCGTGTCGGACTGCCTGGCGATGGAGGTCGACCCGGAGTTCACCGGCCCGGCCGCGCTGGCCAAGTCCTACCGCTTCGTCGGCGATCCGCGCGACGCCGAGCACTCCGAGCGCCTCGCCGCGCTCTCGGAGGACCCGCACGGTCTCTACACCTGCACCCACTGCTTCAAGTGCGTGGACGCCTGCCCGAAGGGCGTGAACCCGATGGGCCAGATCATGCGCCTGCGCCGCATCGCCGGCTCCGACCACCACATCGAGGACCGCAACAACGGCTACCGCCACGAGCACGCGTTCGTCGAGAACATCCGCCGCAACGGCCTGCTGCACGAGGCCGACCTGCTGCCGGATTCCTACGGCGGCAAGTTCAACCCGCGCGCGGTGCCCGAGCTGATCGCCTCGCTGCCGATCGCGCTGCGCGGCATGCTGCGCGGCAAGATCACGCCGGCCAAGGCGCTGCTGCACCCGCACAAGGCCTCGAAGGAGCTGCGCGCGATCTTCGAGAAGGTCGAGGGCCGCCCCGAACGCTACGAGCTGAACCTCTACGTCAGCGGACTTGACGAGGACAACGAACCGGCATCTGCGGAGGCAACGACATGAAGGTCGCCTACTGGCCCGGCTGCGTCAGCCGCGGCTTCACCCCTGAGCTGCACGGCGCGATGGCTGCGGTGGCGCCGCTGCTCGACATCGAGCTGATCGAGCTCGACCGCGCCAACTGCTGCGGCGCCGGGGTGATCGCGGAGCACAACCAGGAGCTCGCCGACACGCTGAACGCGCGCACCTTCGCGATGGCCCAGCAGACCGACGGCGAGCTGATGATGAACATCTGCTCGACCTGCCAGGGAGCGCAGACCGAGTGCCAGGAGCGCCTCGACGCCAACGCCGTCTACCGCACGCAGGTCAACGCGACGCTTGCGGCCGAGGGACTGCACTACGAGCCGGGCGTCACGAACAAGAACTTCCTCTGGCTGCTGGTCGAGGAGATCGGCCTGGACACGTTGCGCCAGAAGGTCCGCCGGCCGCTGACCAACCTGCGCGTCGGCCCGTTCTACGGCTGCTACATCATCCGCCCGAGCGCGCGCCTGGGGATCGATCACGACCATCCGCGCCACACCTACCTCGAGCGGGTGATCGACACGCTCGGCGGCACGGTGATCGACTACGCCGGCTCACACAAGTGCTGCGGCTTCCCGATCATCACGATGAACAAGACGGCGTCGCTCAAGCAGGCGGGACGCCACCTCGGTGACGCGGTCGACGCGCAGGCCGACTGCGTCGTCACGCCCTGCCCGCTGTGTCACCTCAACCTCGACCTCCAGCAGCCGGTCGCGGAGGCCGTCGTCGGGCGGGAGCTGAAGATGCCGGTTCTGCACCTGCCCCAGCTGGTCGGCCTCGCGCTCGGCCTCGACCCCAAGGAACTCGGCTTCCGCCGCCACATCGTCAAGCCGACCGCGGTGATCGACTGGAGCGAGAGCGTCGTCGCCGAGGCCGCGCTCGCCTAACTCTCCAGCGCGGCCTTCAGCTTCGGCCCGCGCGAGGTGCGGATCTGGCGCCGGATCATCGGCGCCATCAATGGCTCGAGCAGGCGCGTCGGCCCCTTCATCGTCAGCTCGACGGTGCAGGAGACGCGCGTCGCCGACTCGCCCTCGGCGGCGAAGGCGAAGCGCACGCGCGCGTCGGTTCGCGGGTTGCGCGCGTCGAAGCCCAGCTCGCCCGGGCGCTCGTAGCGGTCGATCGTCGTGGTGTAGTGACCGACCCGCTTGAAGTCCTCCTCCCAGACGGTTCCCAGGCCGACCGCGCCGGGTGAGATCCGGACCACGTTGGAGGCGTCGTCGACCCATCGCGGCTCGTTGTCGAGGTCGGCGACGAAGTCGAAGACGGACTCGAGCGGCCGCTCGACGACGATGCTCCAGCCGGCGCTGATCACGGCCGGCCCACGGTCGCCGCGAGATCGCGCGCCAGCAGCCCGCGCTCCACGAGCAGCTCGGCGATCTGCACGGCGTTGAGCGCCGCGCCCTTCAGCAGGTTGTCGCCGACGACGAACATGTTCAGCGAACGCTCGTCGCCCAGATCGGCGCGCAGACGCCCGACCGCCACCTCGTCGCGGCCGGCGTACTTCACCGGCGTCGGCAGCTCGTCCAGCACCAGTCCGGGGAACGCCTCGAGCGCGGCGCGCGCGCGCGCGAGCACGACGGGGCGCTCGAAGGTGGCGCGAACCTCGATGCAGTGGCCGACCATCACCGGCACTCGCACGCAGGTCGGGCTGACGCGCAACTCGGGAAGCTCGAGGATCTTGCGCGACTCGTTGACGAGCTTCAGCTCCTCGTCGCTGTAGCCGTCGGCGGCCGGCGAGCCGAGCCACGGCACGACGTTGTAGGCCAGCGGCGCGGCATGGATCGAGTGCTCGATCGAGGCGATCGCCGCGGCGCCGCGGCTGACGAGCTGCTCGCGCGCCTCGTGGACCAGCGGCATCTGGGCGGCCAGCTCGTCCATCCCCTTCTGACCGGCCCCGCCGGCGGCCTGGTAGCTGGTGGCAACCACCTCGCGCAGGCCGAAGGCGTCGTGCAGCGCCTTCAGCGGCAGCATGATCACCATCGTCGTGCAGTTCGGATTCGCGACGATGCCGCGCTCGATCCGCGCCAGCGCGTCCGGATTGACCTCGCTGACCACCAGCGGCACGGCCGGGTCCATCCGCCAGGCGGAGGAGTTGTCGACGACGATCGCGCCGGCCGCCGCGAAGCGCGGCGCCCACTCGCGCGAGGTGCCGCCCCCGGCCGAGAACAGAGCCAGATCGAAGCCGGCGATCGTGTCCTCGCGCAGCGGCGCGACGACGCCGACGCCCGGTATCTCACGCCCGGCGGAGCGCTCGGAGGCGAACGGCACGACCTCGGCGGCGGCGAAGCGGCGCGCCGCGAGGACCTCGAGCATGATCCGCCCGACCGCCCCCGTCGCGCCGACGACCGCGACGCGCGGCCCGGCGCTCATCGCGCCTCCTCGAACGGGTCCTCGGCGACGATCGTATCCTCGCCGGAGAGGCGGAAGGCGGCGTGCAGCCCCCGCACGGCCTCGGGCACACGTTCCGCGGCGATCACGCAGGAGATCTTGATCGGCGAGGTGGAGATCATCTCGATGTTGATGCCGGCGTCGCCGAGCACGGTGAAGACGGTCGCGGCGACGCCCGGATGGCTGCGCATCCCGGCGCCGACGATCGAGACCTTCCCCATCGACTCCTCGGCCGCGACGTGCTCGATGCCGAGCTCGCCGACGAGCTTCTCGAGCGCCTCGCGCGCGATCCGCCCGTCCTCGCGCGGGACGGTGAACGACATGTCCGCGCGGCGCCCATCGAGCAGCGGCTCGTTCTGGATGATCATGTCGACGTTGACGTTGGCGTCGGCCATGGTGCGGAAGATCCGCCCCGCGACGCCGGGCTCGTCGGGCACCCCAAGCAGCGTGATCCGCGTCTCGGCGGTGGAGTGGGTGACGGCGGTGACGAGTGGGTGCTCCATCGTTTCCTCTTCCGAGACCACAACCGTACCGGGTCCGTCGTCGAAGCTGGAGCGGCAGTGGATCCGCACGCCGTGCGTCCGCGCGTACTCCACTGAGCGAAGCTGCAGCACGCCGGCGCCCGACGCCGACATCTCGAGCATCTCCTCGAACGACACGACCGCCAGCTTGCGCGCGTCGGGCACGAGCCGCGGATCGGCGCTGAAGACGCCGGCGACGTCGGTGTAGATCTCGCAGACCTCGGCGCCGAGCGCCGCCGCGACCGCGACCGCCGTGGTGTCCGAGCCGCCGCGGCCGAGCGTCGTGACGTCGTGGCTTGTCGAGGAGACGCCCTGGAAGCCGGCGACCAGCACGATCTTCTCCTCGTCGAGCGCCGCGCTGATGCGGTCGGCGCGCACGTCGATGATCCGCGCCTTGGTGTGCGAGGTGTCGGTGACGATCCCGGCCTGGGAGCCGGTCAGCGACAGCGCCTCGTGGCCGAGGTCGTTGATCGCCATCGCGCACAGCGCGCATGAGATCCGCTCACCGGTCGAGAGCAGCATGTCCAGCTCGCGCGGATCGGGCGTGGGCGAGACCTCCTCGGCCATCGCGATCAGCTCGTCGGTCGTCTTGCCCCGCGCCGAGAGCACGGCGACCACGCGGTGCCCCGCCTCGCGCTTGGCGACGATCCGCCGCGCGGCGTGCTTGATCCGGTCGGCGTCGGCGACCGAGGTGCCGCCGAACTTCATCACGATGATGCTCATGGAGCCTGCAGGTTATTGGGGATCGGTGCATGCACCGATCCCGGGGTGGGTGCATGCACCCACCCCACGGGAGGGTGCATGCACCCACCCGCACCGCAGAGATCAGAAGGAGCGGCGCCCCGCGAATGCGCGGCCGAGCGTGACCTCGTCGGCGTACTCGAGGTCGGAGCCGACCGGGAGGCCGCTCGCGAGGCGCGTGACGATCAGGGTCGGGGCGTGCTCGCGCAGGCCGGCCGCCACGTGCAGCGCGGTCGCCTCGCCGGTCGTCGTCGGGTTGGTCGCCAGCACCACCTCGCGGACCTCGGAGTCCGGTGCGCTCACGCGACGGTAGAGCTCGGCGATGCGCAGGTCGTCGGCGTCGACGCCGTCGATCGGCGAGAGCGCGCCGCCGAGCACGTGGTAGAGGCCGCGGTACTCGTGCATGCGCTCCAGCGGGATCACGTCGGAGGAGTCCTCGACCACGCAGATCACTGCCGGGTCGCGGCGGGTGTCCTCGCAGATGCGGCAGCGCGGCCCCTCGGCCAGGTTGAAGCAGATCTCGCACTGGCCGATGCGCTCCTTGACCTCGGTGATCGCGGCGGCCAGCGCGGCGGCATCGGCGACGTCGGCGCGCAGGATGTGGAAGGCGAGCCGCGTCGCCGTGCGGCTGCCGATCCCCGGCAGCTTCGAGAGCTCGGTGACGAGCCGCTGGATCGGCGGGGCGTAGCTCAAAGGCCCGGAAGGCCCAGGCCGCCGAGACCGCCGAGGGCGCCGAGGTCGAGCCCGCCGGTCGCGCCGCCCATCTTCTGCGCGGCCAGCTCCTGCGCCGCGCGCAGCCCCTCGTTGACCGCCGCGAGGACCATGTCCGCGAGCAGCTCCGGATCGTCGGGGTCGATCGCCGCCGGGTCGATCCGGATCGACTTGACGACCTGCGCGCCGCTGACGCGCACGCTCACCATGCCGCCACCGGCCGAAGCCTCGACCTCGGCCTCCGCCAACTCGGCCTGCGCGCGGGCCATGTCGGCCTGCATCTTCTGAACCTGGCGCATCATCTGCTGCATGTTCGGCGGCTGGGGCATCAAACGTTCTCCTCGTCCTCGGTGTCCTCGTCGAGCTCCTCGGCGTCGAACTCGTCCTTCAGCCGCGCCACCAGCTCGTCGTCGCTGAGCCGCCGCGGCTCCGGCGGGCCCTCCCCCGCGCGCAGCTCGTAGCTGAACGTGAGGGCGTGGCCGGTGACGGCCCGGACCGCCTCCGCCAGCGCGCTGCGGGTCGCGCGCTCCTCCGCCTTCTGGCGCAGGAATCCGGCGTCCTCGCCGAACGCGAGCACGAGGCGATCGCCG
The DNA here is from genome assembly GCA_963830975.1 of uncultured Solirubrobacterales bacterium. GTDB lineage: Bacteria > Actinomycetota > Thermoleophilia > Solirubrobacterales > Solirubrobacteraceae > Palsa-513. Next base: position 415,690 of record CAWHOI010000004.1, on the reverse strand, counting down.
GCCAGCTCGACCGGATGGGCGACGTCGACGACGGCGCCGAGCATCGCGTTGGAGGCGCGGATCGTGTCGAGCACGTCGGGCCACAGGCCGATCAGGCGCTCGAAAGAGAGCTCGGTTGGGCCGGCTGGCGCCGGCACAACCGACTCGACTTCGTGGGACTCCCCGTTGTGCTCGGGCGCGACCCCAGCCGGCTCGGCGAGTGGCGGAGGGTCGGGCTCGCGCGCGGGGGGCGGCGCGGGGGGCGGCGCAGACGGCGCGCCGCGTTCCAGTTGCTCGATGCGCGAGGCGAGCGCGGCGAGGCTCGGGTCGAGGTCGGCGCGGGCGGCCTTGACCATCGCCAGCTCGAGCTGGGTGCGGGCGTCCGCGCCGGCTCGCAGGTGCGTCAGCGCCGCGGCGAGCAGGTCGAGCGTGCGCACGAGGACGCCCGAGTGAAGCCGCGCCGCCTGCGCCGCGAGGCGCTCGTCGCGCTCGGTCGTGAGGCTCAGCTCGGCTGGAACCTCGCCGCCCTGCATCTGCACGATCATCAGCTCGCGCGCGTGGATCTCCAGCTCGCGGATGAAGGCGGCCGGGTCGTGGCCGCCGTCGACGGCGTTCGCGGTGGCGGCCAGGGCGCGGCGGGGATCGCCGTCGGCGACGGCGTCGAAGGCGTCGAACAGCAGCTCGGCGTCGGAGATCCCGAGCACCGCCAGCACGTCGGCGAGCGCGATCTCGCCGCCGGCGTAGGTCTGCAGCTGCTCGAGCGTGCCGAGCGCGTCGCGGAAGCTGCCGGAGGCGTGGCGCGAGAGCACGGCGACCGCCTCGGCGCCGATCGTGATCGCCTCGGCGTCGGCGGTGCGCGCGACCACGGTCGCGATCTGCTCGACGGTCGGGCGCTGGAAGTCGAAGCGGTGGCAGCGGTCGACGACGGTCGCGGGCACCTTCTGGGCCTCGGTCGTCGCGAGCACGAAGACGGTGCTCGGCGGCGGCTCCTCGAGCGTCTTGAGGAACGCGTTCCAGGCCGCCGTCGAAAGCATGTGCGCCTCGTCGAGGATGTAGATCTTCTGGCGGCCCGAGACCGGCGCGTAGGCGACCGAATCGCGCAGCGCCCGGATGTCGTCGACCGAGTTCGACGAGGCGGCGTCCATCTCGATCACATCGAGCGAGCTGGCCGCGGCGATCGACACGCAGGAGTCGCAGACGCCGCAGGGCTCGACGGTCGGGCCGTGCACGCAGTTGAGGCAGGCGGCGAGGATCTTTGCCATCGACGTCTTGCCGGTACCGCGAGAGCCGACGAACAGGTAGGCGTGATGGACGCGGTCGTGCGCGACGGCGTTGGTCAGCGTGCGCACGATGTGGTCCTGGCCGACGACCTCGGCGAAGGTCCGCGGGCGGTGGCGACGGTAGAGCGAGGGGCCTGCGGTCACGGGTCGGCTGAGTCTACCCCGAGGCGTGGAGCGGATAGCGTGCCTGCCATGCGGCTGCGAGCGGGCTTCGCGATCGTGGTCGGCGCGGTCGCGCTGCGGCTGGCGATCGGGATCGGCTTCGCCAACTACGACACGCTCTACTCCCTGGCCTGGGGCCAGCAGCTCGCGCGCGGGGAGACCCCGAGCTACAGGCAACCGCTGGCGCCGACGCCGCACCCGCTGCTGGAGGCGCTCGGCGTGGTGCTGGCGCCGCTCGGCGCCGCCGCGACGATCGCGGTCGTCGTCGCGCTCGCCTACCTCGCGCTCGCCGCGCTCGGCTACGTGGTCTACCGGCTCGGCACGGACTGGTTCTCGTGGCCGGTCGGGCTCGCCGCGGCGGCGCTGATCCTCAGCCGCTACGAGGTCCTCAGCTACGGCGTGCGCGCCTACGCGGACATCCCCTACGTCGTTCTCGTGCTCGCCGCGCTGGCGGTCGAGACGCGCCGGCGACGCGCCGGCTGGCCGGTGATCGCACTGCTCGACCTCGCCGGGCTGCTGCGCCCCGAGGCGTGGCTGTTCGCGGGCGTCTACTGGCTGTACCTGTGGCGCGGCTGCAGCCCGCGCGAACGGCTCAGGCTCGCCGCGCTGGTGGCGCTCGCGCCGCTTCTGTGGGCGCTCTCGGACCTGCTCGTCACGGGCCGCCCGCTGTGGTCGCTGACGAACACGCGCGCGACCGCGAAGACGCTGCACCGCGCGACCGGGATCGCCAACGTGCCCTACTACGGCGCGCGTAGGCTCGGCGAGGTGCTCGGGCCCGACGGCCTGGTCGCCGCCGCGCTGGGCGCGGTGCTCGCGCTCTGGCTGGCGCGCTCGCGGGCGCTGCTCGGCGCCGCCGTCGTCGTGGTCGCCGTCGTGGCGCTCGCGCTCGTCGCCTCCTCCGGGCTGCCGATCCAGGACCGCTACGTGTTCCTGATCGCCGCGCTCGGCGCGGTGTTCGGCGGCGCCGGCCTGTTCGGCTGGCGGACGCTCGCGCCGGAGCACCCGCGCCGGCGCCTGTGGCAGGGCGCAGCCGCCGTGATAGTCGTCGCGATCGCCGCGTCGGTCGCCTGGCAGGTCCCGCGCTTCAACAAGACGTTCTCCTCGGCGAAGCCGGCCGACCAGTCGCTCAGCGCGCAGCAGCGGATCGGTGGCGATCTGATCGCGCTCGTGACGAGCCACAGGCTCACCGCCCGTTGCCTCCCGATCAGCGTCCCCTACAACACGCCGGTCCCGCTGCTCGCGCTGTATCTGCACACGAGCCCGGCGAACATCGTCGCGCGGCCGATCAGCCACGGGACCTACCTGGCGGCTGCGGACGACGCCGTCTACGTGCAGTACCAGCTCGACTCACACGAGCACGCGCGAACCGGCGGCGTCCCTACGGGCTTCCGCCTGATCGCCGCCAACCGCTCCTGGCGCGAATACTCCGGTTGTGGTTGATCGCCGCAGGCGATCAACCACCCCAGGCCCGTGAGGGCCCCTAAAAATGGACCGTGCACCCTCCGTCGAGGCCTGAACGCGCGGTGGCGCCACCGTTCGAGACTCCGGCCAGGGAACTCCCTGCGCGCCTGCCGGCACCCGCTTAAGGCTGCTTCCTTCCGGACCTGACCTGGTTCGCGGACCAACATCGCGAGGGACCCTGCCCCTCAACGCCCCGGCCGGCGGAGCGTGCCACGCGACACGCCCCTCGGGAGGGAATTCGGCCCCGCTTGAGCGGATTGCGAGTTCAGGGCACCGCTAACTCCCCGCCTAGCACGGTCCGCGGCGGAGTCTAGCGGGGGTCGCTGGTTCTCGATGACCGGCCGTCGACGCAGGGTCCGGACCATTCTGATCAAATATCAATGATGGGGAGGGACATCGCCGCATGCGATCTGCGGACGTGACCACACCGGTGATCGAGGCACGGACGCTTGGACGCTCCGACGTCACGGTTCCGCGCGTCGCGCTCGGCTGCGGCAACTTCGGCGGCGTCGGCTCATCGCCGGAGTTCTTCGGCCGAGGACTCGACCTCGAGCAGGCGTTCGCCGTCATGGACGCGGCCTGGGAGCTCGGAATCAACCACTTCGACACGGCCGACGCCTACGGCGGTGGACGCAGCGAGACGATGATCGGCAGCTGGATCCGCTCGCGTGGGCGACTGCCGCTGCTGACGACCAAGACCTACAACCCGATGGAGGCCCGTGGCGACCACGGTCTCGCGCCCGAGCGGATGTCGCGCCAGCTGCACTCGAGCCTCGAGCGTCTCGGCGTCGAGCGCGTGGATCTCTACCTGACGCACGAGTTCGATCCCGACGTGGCGCCGGCGAGCGTGGTCGAGACGCTCGGGCGTTTCCGCGCCGAGGGTCTGATCCGCGCCAGCGGCGTCAGCAACTACGACGCGGAGCAGCTGCGGGTAACGCTCGCGGCGGGCCCCCTCGACGCGATCCAGAACTCCTACTCGCTGCTGGCGCCGGGCGACGAGGACGAGCTGCTGCCGCTGTGCGCGCGCGAGCGGGTCAGCTACACCGTCTACAGCCCGCTGGCCGGCGGCTGGCTGACCGGCAAGTACCGCCGCGGTGCCGCGTTCCCGGCGGGGTCGCGGATGACGCAGCGGCCAGACGCCTACGCCGAGCTGATGCGCGAGGAGGTGTTCGACGCGCTCGAGCAGCTCGAACGGCTTGCCGCCGAGCGCGGGATGTCGATGGCCGGCCTGTCACTCGCCTGGCTGCTCGCCAACCCCGACGTCAGCGCGATCGTGGTCGGACCGGCCCGTCCGGACCACCTCGAGCCGGTGCGCGAGGCGCTGGAGAACCCGCTGGACGCCGGCGAGCGCGACTCGATCGCGAGGCTCATCCGATGGGTGTGATCGTGCTCGGCGAGAGCGAGGTGACCGAGCACCTCGCGATGGGAGAGTGCATCGAGGCGATGGGGCAGGCGCTCGGCTCGCTCGCCCGCGGCGAGTCGAACATGCCGCTGCGCTCGGTGCTGCGCGGCCCGGGCTCCAGCGGGATGCTCGGCCTGATGCCGGCCTACCGCGGCGGGGAGCGGCCTGTCTACAGCCTCAAGGCCGTCTGCATCTTCCCGGCGAACCCGGCGATCGGCCTGGACGCCCACCAGGGCACCGTGACGCTGTTCGACGGCGCGAGCGGACGACCGACCGCGATCCTCAACGGATCGGCGCTGACCTCGATCCGCACAGCGGCGGTCACGGCGCTGGCGACCAGGCTGCTCGCCCGCGCCGACGCCCGGGTGCTGGCGATCCTCGGCTCCGGCGTGCAGGCGCAGGCGCACCTGCGCTCGCTGATGCTCGTGCGGCAGTTCAGCGTCGTGCGGGTGTATTCGCCCGATGCCTCGCATGCGCGCGAGCTGGTCGCGGCGGGGGTCGCTCAGTTCGGCGACGGCGTGCGCTTCGAGGCGTGCGCCGCAGCGCGCGAGGCGCTCGACGGCGCCGACGTCGTCGTGACCGCCACGAACTCGACGACCCCCGTACTCGAGCGCGCCTGGCTGGCGGAGGGGGCGCATGTCAACGCGATCGGCGCGAGCGTCCCGTCCTCCCGCGAGCTGGACGTCGAGACGATCGCCGCAGCGGAGCTGTTCGTGGACAGTCGCGAGTCGGCCGCGAACGAGGCCGGCGACTACCGCCTGGCGCTCAGCGAGGGGGCGATCGGCGAGGACCACATTCGCGCGGAGCTCGGCGAGGTGGCGATCGGCGCGCATCCCGGGCGCAGCGGGCCGGCGGCGCTGACCGTCTTCCGCTCGCTCGGTCTGGCGGTCGAGGATCTGGCGGCCGCCGAACTGGCCGTGGAGAGCGCGCGGCGCGCCGGCGCCGCCGTGGAGGTCGAGCTGTGATCGCGATCGAGGAGATCCGCGCCGCGCGCGAGCGGATCGCCGGTGCGGCGGTGCGCACGCCGCTGATACGGCTGCACGTCGAGGACGCGCCCGGTGAGATCTGGTGCAAGCTGGAGACGCTGCAGCCGACCAACTCGTTCAAGATCCGCGGCGCGGCCAACTGCGTGCGCGCCGCCGACCCGGCGCTGGTGCGTCGGGGCTTGGTGACCGCGAGCGCAGGGAACATGGCGCAGGGCGTCGCCTGGATCGCCCGCGAGCTCGGCCTGAGCGCGACGATCGCGGTGCCGGAGCACGCGCCCGCCGCCAAGCTCGACGCGATCGCGCGGCTCGGCGGCACTGCGCTGAAGCTTCCCTACGCCGACTGGTGGCAGGCGATCGTGGACGGGCGCGTCGAGGGCGTCGAGGGCTTCTTCGTGCACCCGGTCGCCGACCCCGCCGTGATGGCCGGCAACGGCACGATCGGGCTGGAGTTCCTCGAGGACCTTCCCGACGCCGACGCCGTCGTGATCCCCTTCGGCGGCGGCGGGCTGACCGCCGGGATCGCCAGCGCGGTGCGCGCCCTGCGGCCCGAGATGCGCGTGTACACCGTCGAGCCGGAGACCGGCGCGGCGATGGTTGCGGCGCGCGCGGCCGGGGAGCCGGCGGCGGTCGAGTACTCGCCGTCGTGGATCGACGGCTCGGGCAGCCGCGGCGTGCTCGCCAACATGTGGCCGCAGGTCGCGCCGCTGATCGACGATGCGCTGGTCGCGACGCTCGCCGAGACCGCCACGGCCGTGCGCCTGCTCGCCGAACGCCTGCGCGTGATCGCCGAGGGCGCCGGCGCGCTCGCGGTCGCGGCTGCGCTGGCGGGGCGGGCCGGCGGCGGCAAGGTCGTCGCGATCGTCTCGGGCGGCAACATCGATCTCGACACGCTCGCTCGCATCATCAAAGGAGACCCGCCGACATGAGCGACCCCAGCGGACCGGCCAACGAGTTTGCGACCCCGGTGCTCAGCGGTTCGGGGGCGAGCGACTACGAGCGCTACCTCCGCACCGACGAGCTGCTCTCCCTGCAGAAGACCGAGCGCGATTGGGTGCACCGCGACGAGCTCCTGTTCACGACCGTGCATCAGACCTCGGAGCTGTGGCTGAAGCTCGCCGCCGCCGAGGTGGAGGAGGCCGCCAGGCTGATGGAGGAGCGCTCGCTGGCGGCGGCGCTGCGGCTGCTGCGCCGGGCTGTCCTCGCGCTCGACTACGTGACGGATGCGCTCGAGATGCTCGAGCGAATGTCACCGTGGGAGTACCAGCAGATCCGCGTCGTGCTCGGGCACGGCAGCGGCTTCGACTCGCCGGGCTTCCGCGCCGTCGCCGCCGCCACCAGGCGGGCCGGGCGCGCCTTCACCGGCCTGGTCGAGGCGGCGGGCCTCGATCTGGTCGAGCTCTACCAGCGGGGGCGCGAATTCGAGGAGCTCTACCAGGGCGCGGAGGCGTTGACCGACTGGGACGAGCGGATCTGGGTCTGGCGACTGCGCCACTACGCGACCGTGGTGCGCAGCATCGGCGAGGACACGCAGGGAACCCAGGGCACGCCCGTGGCGGTGCTCGGCAAGCTGATCGCGCAGCATCAGCTGCCCGAGCTGTGGAAGGCGCGCGCCACGCTGGTCGAGCGATTCGACGCGCAGGAGGGGCGGCCCGCGTGAGCGCCGCAGCCCCGCAACCGCCAGCGCCGGCGCCGCGCAGCAGCGCAGCTCCGCGTCGCTCGCCGACCCGTGAGGAGAACGATGGCAGCCGTGACGATTGACCCGACAGCGGTGCGTGCGCGCTTCAGCTCGCTGCAGGACGGCTTCGCCTTCCTCGACGCACCCGGCGGCAGCCAGGTGCCCGACAGCGTCGGGGACGCGATGGCTCGCTGCCTGCGCGAAGCGAGCGCCAACATGGGGGCGAGCTACGAGACCAGCCGCCGCGTCGGTGCGATCGTCGCCGAGGCCGAGGCGAAGGCAGCCGCGTTCCTGGGCTGCCAGCCCAGCGAGGTGATCTTCGGCGCGAACATGACCTCGCTCGACTTCATGCTCTCGCGCACCGCCGGGCGGGAGTTCGCCGCCGGCGACGAGATCCTCGTCTCCTCGCTCGATCACGACGGCGGCGTCGCGCCGTGGCTCGAGCTGGCCCACGACAAGGGGTTGCGCGTGCAGCACATCGAGCTGCGAGCCGACACGACGCTCGACTACGACGACCTCGCCGCCAAGCTGACCGAGCGCACCCGTGTGGTGGCCTTCGCCTGGGCCTCCAACGCGGTCGGCACGATCGTCGACGCGGCGCGCGTGTGCGAGCTTGCCCACAGCGTCGGCGCGCTGGCCTGGGTGGACGCCGTCCACTACGCCGCGCACGAGCCGATCGACGTCGGCGCGATCGGCGCGGACGTGCTGCTGTGCTCGCCCTACAAGTTCTGCGGCCCCCACCTCGGGATGGCCTACGGGCGGACCGAACTGCTCGAATCCTGGCGCCCCTACAAGGCCCGTCCGGCGCCGATGAGCCCGCTCGGCCGCCGCTTCGAGACCGGAACGCTGCCCTACGAGCTGCTCGCCGGCTTCAACGCGACGATCGATTACCTGACGGAGATCGGAGGGATGGACGCGATCGTCCCCTACGAGCGCTCGCTCGGCGAGCGCTTCCTCGAGACGCTGCCGGACGGTGTCACCGTGTACGGGCTGCCGACGCTCGAGGGCCGCGTGCCGACCTTCCTGGTCAACGTCGAGGGCGCGCCGGCGGCGGAGGTCGCGACGCGCCTGGGCGAGCGCGGGATCGGCGTCTGGGCGCACAACACCTGGTACTCGCTGAACCTCTACCAGCGCCTGGGCTACGACGGGGACGCGATCCGGATCGGCTTCATTCACTACAACACCGCCGGCGAGGTCGATCGGCTCGTGAGCGAGCTGGCGGCGTGCGGACCCAGCTAGCGCGATAAACGGCATTCGAGGGAGGCGACTTTGGGAATACGGATCATCCGCACGGCGCAGGCCGGTTGGAGCGGCACCGCTCGCGAGGGGGGCGGACGTCTCGCGCTCGGCAGCGGCGCGTTCGAGGGGCCCTACAACGAGCGCGCCCGCGTCGAGGACGGCCATCACACCGCAAACCCGGAGGAGCTGATCGGGCTCGCCAACGCGGCCTGCTACACGATGTCGCTGGCCGACCTGCTGAGCGGCGAGGGCCACCCGCCGGCGGACCTCCAGACTGACGCCCGGGTTCACCTGGAGCCGACCGACAGCGGGTGGGCGATCACGCGCATCGAGCTGCACACCACCGGCGAGGTCGAGGGCGTGGACGCGGCCACGTTCGAGCGTCTGGCACAGCAGGCGAAGGCCACCTGCCCCATCTCGCGCGCGCTCGCGGGAACGGAGATCACGCTCGTTGCAGAACTCGTTGCGAACCGGCGCGAAGCGTGATGAAAAGCGATACGGTCGCGAATTCCTCAGGAGGGAGCCGCTTGTTCAGAGCGTTTGGAGGGGTGTTCATCGTCATGACGACGGCCGTTCGCACGCCCGCGCCCGGGCCTACCGCCGCGTCGGGAAAGCGGGCCGCGCGATGAGCGGACTGGTTCGTCACTGCACGGACGCACCCGAGCAACGGACCGGCAACGACGCCGTCGCGGTGAGGGAGGTGATCGACGCGAGCAACGGCTGCGAGGAGTTCTCGGTGGCACTGCTGCGCTGCGTCGCCGGCCGCGGCGCGCAGCGCGAGACCGGGGCGGCGGAGGAGCTGCTGTTCGTGGTGAGCGGCCGCGGCCGGCTGATCGCCGCCGACGGGGAGCACTCCCTGGAGCCCGAGGCGGGTGCGCTGCTGCACGACGGCGCGCGCTACGAGCTCGAGAACGAAGGTCCCGATGACCTGCTGGTGGTGTCGATCGCGGTGCACGATCCACTCGCGCCGGCCGGCGAGCGTGAGCAGACGCGCACCGAGCTCTCCCGACTGTCCGATCACGCCGCGCAGGCGGCGACCGCGGACCGCGAGTTCCGGATCGTCTTCGATCCGAGCTGCGGGTGCCCGTCGGTCACCCAGTTCGTCGGCTACATCCCGGTCGGCGCGGCCCCGGCTCACTACCACCTCTACGACGAGGTCATCTACGTGCTCAACGGCGATGGCGTGATGCACATGAACGCATCGCAGACGCCGTTGAGCGCCGGCTCCTGCATCCATCTTCCGGCGCGCAAGCTGCACACGCTCGCCAACAGCGGCCCGGGAATCATGCGGGTCCTCGGGGTGTTCCGCCCCGCCGGCTCGCCGGCCGCTGCGTATTACCCCGACGGTACGCCGGCAACCTACGGCGCCGGCGTACCGGAGACAGCCTCGATCTCAACCTGACGCATTTCTCACACAACAAGGAAGGACTCACATGAAGCCACGTCGTATTTTTGCTGGCGCGCTGGGGGTGATGGCGCTTGCATCGGTGACGGTGTTTGGTGCCACCAGCTCGGCGCACGTCGCCAAGGCCGCCGCAGCCGGTTGCTCGGCCAGCATCGCGATCGAAGCGCCGTACGCCACGGGCCCGGCCACTCAGCTCGGTCTCGAGCAGCTGCACTTCGCGGAGCTCGCCGTCGCCATGGCCAACAAGGCCAACGGCACCCACATCACGCTGGGCAAGGACGACACCGGTCTGAACCCGTCGCTCGCGACGACCCGGACCAACTCGATCATCGCGTCCAAGGCCGTCGCGGCCGTGGGTCCCGCGGGAAGCCAGGAAGTGGAGGCCGTCGGCCCGCTGTACGCGAAGGCCGGCATGGCGTTCATCTCCGGGTCGGCGACGCTACCTGCGCTCGCCACGAGCGGGGCGAACACGACGTTCTTCCGCGTCGTCCCGGACGACGACATTCAGGGCCCCAACGACGCGCACTACATCATCAACCACAAGCTCGCTCCGGCCGGCTCGACGATCCTGATCGTCGATGACCAGGAGGCCTACTCCGAGGGCCTGGTCGCGGTGATGACGCCGATCCTGACGGCGGCCGGTTACACGGTCAACCATCAGAGCTACAACGGCACCGACACGGGCGCCACGCTCCAGAGCGACCTCTCGTCGCTGGCCACATCGCAGGTCTCCGCGAGCACCCACCTGGTGATCGTGCCGTGGCAGAGCGCGGGCAACGCCCAGCAGTTCGGTCAGACGCTGCAGCAGCAGGGCAAGACGGTCACGCTGTTCGGAACCGACGGCACCGACTCCCCGGGTCAGTTCGTGATCCCGGGCACCTACGTGTCGAACTTCGGCCCGGACATCTCGACGAGCAAGAGCGCGATCGACAAGGCGATCGTCTCGGGCGTCAAGAAGTACGGCGCCTACGGCTCGTTCGGCGTGCCGACGTGGGAGGCGACGACGGTGGTCATGGACGCGATCTCGTCGGTCTGCAAGGCCGGCAAGACGCCGACGCGTGCCAACGTGCTCGCCGCCGTGCGCAAGACCAACATCTCCGCTGCCAACAGCGCGATGGGTGTGCCGATCAAGTTCCAGACGGACGGCGACCTCGTGGCCAAGGCCGGATACCTGTTCCACATCAACGCGAAGGGCACCTACGTCGAGATTGCCGACAAGTAGTAGCCCGTCTCGTGCAGCATGACTAGGCGCCGCAGCGCCGCCCACCCTCGGGTGGGCGGCGCCGGCGCCGTTGTCATAGCCTGCGGACCGCGATGCAGATCTTCATCCAGACCCTCGTCACCGGCCTAGTAACCGGCTGCCTGTATGCGCTGATCGCGCTCGGCTACTCGATGGTCTACGGCGTGCTGAAGCTGCTCAACTTCGCCCACGGCGACCTGTACATGGTCGGGGCGTTCGTCGGCTACTTCGCAATCCAGTGGTTCGGCGGCGCGGCCGCGCTGGTGATCCCCGTTCCGCTGCTGCTCATCTTCATGATGGTCGTGGCCGGGCTCGGCGTCGGCGCGCTCGGCGTGGCGATCGAGCGCTTCGCCTACCGCCCGCTTCGCAACGCGCCGCGGATCGCTCCGCTGATCACCGCGCTCGGGGTTTCCTTCATCCTGGAGGACTCGGTGCTGCTGCTGTTCGGCGGCTTCACGCGAAACTACAACGCGCCGACGTTCCTGCCGTTCAGCCAGTCGATCCACATCGACGGCGTTCAGATCTGGTCGGTGCAGATAATCATCGTCGCGGTCAGCGTGGTGATGATGTTCGGCCTGCGCGAGCTGGTGAACCGCACGCTGTTCGGCAAGTCGATGCGCGCCGTCGCCTCCGATCGCGAAGCGGCCGAGATGCTCGGCATCAACGTCGACCGCACGATCGCGATGACGTTCTTCGTCGGCTCCGCGATGGCGGGGGTCGCAGGCGTGATGTCAGGCCTGGCCTTCGGCCAGATCTCGAACATCATCGGCTTCCTCGCGGGCCTCAAGGCGTTCACGGCCGCCGTCGTCGGCGGCATCGGCAGCATCCCGGGGGCGATGATCGGCGGTCTGGTGATCGGCATCTGCGAGTCGTTCTCGAGCAGCTACATCTCCTCGCAGTACTCGGATTTGATCGTGTTTGCACTCCTGATCGCGACGATGCTCATCCGCCCGCAGGGCGTCTTCGGGCAGCCGCCGCTGCAGAAGGTCTGAGATGGCGCCGATCGGCGTGGACGAGTGGGTCGCGCGCTCCGGCGATCGGCGTGAGCAGCATCCGGGCTGGAGGGGGGCGGTCGGACGTCTCGACGCGCGCGTCGGCTGGTGGCCGCGCCTGCTGATCGTCGGGGTCCTGGCCTTCATCTACGGGAAGTTCCTGGTCGGCGGCAACGTCAACTACGCCCAGACCGGCTTCAACGTCGTGCTGTACGCGATCCTCGCGCTCGGCCTGAACATCGTCGTCGGTTGGGCCGGCCTGCTCGACCTCGGCTACATCGCCTTCTTCGGCGCCGGCGCCTACGGCTACGCGCTGTTCTCCTCGCACGCGTTCGGCAACCTCCCGCTCGACACCGGCGGCATCTTCCTGCCGGCGATCGCGTCGATCCCGATCGCGGTCGTCGGCGTCGGCCTACTCGGCCTGCTGATCGGGCTCGTGGCGCTGCGACTGTCCGGCGACTACCTGGCGATCGTCACGCTGTTCGTCGGGCAGGCGTTTGCGGAGGCCGCCAACAACGTCGCCCCGGGCACGCTCGGCGGCGCCAACGGGCTGTTCGGCCTGAAGGGCTTCCACGTCGGCAGCCTGATGATCGGCTCGACGCTCGGTTACTACTGGTTCGCGGTGATCGTGCTGCTCGTGCTGATGGCGCTGCTGCACCTGCTCGACACCTCCCGCACCGGGCGCGCGTGGCGGGCGCTGCGCGACGACCCGCTCGCCGCCGAGGTGATGACGATCCCCGTCAACAAGGTCAAGGTGATGGCGTTCAGCTTCGGCGCGGTCGTGGCGGCCCTGGCCGGGACCATCTTCGCCGCCCAGCAGAGCAGCGTCTTCGCGACGAACTTCAGCGCCCAGACGCTGATCCTGATCTACGCCTGCCTGGTGCTGGGCGGCGCCGGCAGCATCGCCGGAGCGGTGCTCGGCGGCGTGGTCGTGACGGTCGCCCAGCAGCTGCTCTCGAGTCCGATCGATTCGGCGTACCTCTTCTACGGCATCCTCGTCATCGTGCTGATCGCCCGAGTGCGGCCGTGGCGCAACCTGGCCGCCGTGGTGAGCGCGATCGTCGGGCTTGGCCTTGCCGCGCACGCGATCGTCGGCGCGATCTCCCATCGCGCGATCGCCGGCTCGCCCGGCAGCGCCGGCTGGTTCGCCGGCGCGCTTCGCCACTACGTGATCGTCCCGGCCGGCTCGCCGCTGACCTACGGGAACATCCTCTATGTGGTGATGATCTGCATGATCATCGCGGTGGTCCAACTGCGCGGCATCCGGCGGCTCGTCGCGATCGTGCCGACGGTCTATGTCGCGATCTGCTGCTGGGAGGCGAGGCTGACGCTCGACCCGGGGATCACGGCACAGATCATGATCGGCGCGATCCTGATCGTCACGATGGCCGCACGGCCCGAGGGTCTGCTCGGCACACGGCGCGTGGAGGTCGTCTGATGGCGCCGCTGCTCGAGCTCGACCAGGTCTCGCTGGCGTTCGGCGGCCTGCGTGCGCTGCACGAGCTGGACCTCTACGTCGACGAGCACGAGATCGTCAGCGTCATCGGCCCCAACGGGGCCGGCAAGACCACGCTGTTCAACGTCATCACCGGCATCTACCAGCCGGGCGGCGACATCCGCTTCGACGGCCAGAGCATCGTCGGTCGCTCGCCGCACCGGATCACCCAGCTGGGCATCGCCCGCACCTTCCAGAGCCTTCGGCTGTTCCTGAACATGACCGTCAAGGAGAACGTCAAGGCGGCGACCTACGGCGGCACGCGCGCGACGCCGGTGGAGTCGATGCTGCGCCTGCCGCGCGCCCGACGCGAGGAACGCGAGGTCGAGCAGCGCTCCGAGGACGTGCTCGGGTTCTTCGGCCAGCGGCTGCAGGGCTACCGCTTCGATCAGCCCGCCTACGTGCTCTCCTACGCCAACCGCCGCCGCCTGGAGATCGCCCGTGCGATGGCCACGGGGGCGCGCCTGCTGCTGCTCGACGAGCCGGCGGCGGGGATGAACCCGAACGAGACGCACGAGATCACCGAGCTGATCGGACGCCTGCGCGACGAGCGCGGCTACACGATCCTCGTGATCGAACACGACATGCACGTCGTCGAGGGCATCTCCGATCGCGTCGTCGCACTCGACCACGGCGAGAAGCTCACCGAGGGGACGTTCCACGAGGTCGCGAACCACCCGCAGGTGATCGAGGCCTACCTCGGGCGCAACCCGGAGGCGCTTCAGAAATGAGCGCGCCGACCGCCGCCAACGGGGCGCCGCTGCTCGCACTCGACAACGTCACCACCTACTACGGGCAGATGCGGATCCTCGAGGGCATCTCGCTGGAGGTTCGAGCCGGCGAGCTGGTCTGCCTGCTGGGAGGCAACGCGTCCGGAAAGTCGACGACGCTGAAGACGATCCTCGGAATCGTGCGCCCCCGCAGCGGCCGCGTGCTGTTCGACGGCGAGGAGGTCAACAACCTCGGCGTGCCGGCCCGCATCGCCCGCGGCCTCGCGATCGTGCCGGAGAACCGGCGGCTGTTCGGGCAGCTGACCGTGCTGGAGAACCTCGAGCTCGGCGCGACGCTGCGCAAGGGCCACGACCTGCGCGAGGACTTCGAGCGCGTCTACCAGCTCTTCCCGCGCGTGCACGAGCGGCTCAAGCAGCTCGCCGGCACGCTCTCGGGCGGCGAGCAGCAGATGGTCGCGATCGGGCGCGCGCTGATGTCGCGCCCGCGGCTGCTGCTGATGGACGAGCCTTCGATGGGGCTCTCCCCCGCTCTCGTCCAGCAGAACTTCCAGATCATCAAGCAGGTCAACGAGACCGGTGTCGCGATGCTGATGGTCGAGCAGAACGCGAACATGGCGCTGTCGATCGCCGACCGCGGCTACGTCCTCGCGACCGGCGAACTCGTGCTCGCGGACACCGCGGCGAACCTGCTCGCCAGCGAGGATCTCAAGCGTGCCTACCTCGGGCACTGACGTACAATCGACGCCCTCGGGCGCGTAGCTCAGCGGGAGAGCGCTCGCTTCACACGCGAGAGGTCGCTGGTTCGAAACCAGCCGTGCCCATCAAAAGGCCTGGAATTTGGCACTATCCTGTCGCCGCCGGGCAGCGTCCGGATTGTGGCTCGCGGGCAAGATCGCTGCGCGTGGCGAGGCATCAGAGCGGAGGCCCGTGCACCCCATGTGTCGTTTTCGTTGTACGCGAGCGCTCTCCCGTAGATGATCCGGCCACGTGGCGCTGCCGCCGTCGTCGTGGTCAAGATGCACGCCGGTATGAGGCTGAGCCGCCACGCGAGAAACGAGATGCGGCTGTACGGCATCGCCTTGGACGACGTGGCGTCCGCGGCGGGCGATCCCGTTGCCCGAGACGTTGATGATCGCGGCAACACGCGCCTTATGGGCCGGACCGTGGACGGTCGGCTTATCCTTGTTGTGGTAGCCGGGGATGATCCCGACTTCGTGATCACGGTTTTCCTACGGAGCTGACAATGCGAGCTGACTACGACAGTGCTGCGAACGCGATATCAATCTCGATCCGCCAAGGATCGCACGCGGATACGAGCGACGAGGTTCATGTTCGCGCGATTGTGGCGCTCGCCGACGGCAAGCCGGTCGAGGTGCAGCTGCTCTACCCGGATCTGGGGATTGATGAGCCGCTGGCGGCGGTCGCCGACCGCTATGACCTTGATCGCGAGGCGCTCCAAGCGGCCGCGCAGTCTGCGCTCGCTGCCCCGGATCGTGTGGTCGTGGTCGAGGTTGCGGCGCGCGCGCCGGCCTGAACGCACGCTCCAGCCCGACGATCACAACTGCGGACTTCTCGTCATCGCTGACAGCGCCGAGTCGCAGGTCGCGCGGGCAGGTCGCTAGGAGCGACGCTCGCTTCGGCAGGCCAGTGCAGGCGCTCGTTCGGGCCGGCTCGGCGCGCTCGGTCCTCGTCCATCACGGGCGTGTGGCAGCCGCCAACGAGCGCGCCTGCTTCTGGCGACGAGCACGTCGGTCGGCGCCCTGTTTGCGCAGCCCTCGTTTCCCGACGGCAGGCTTGGCGTCGTTATTGGATTTCGTAGGTGCCGTCGAGTCGGGCGCGTGCGATGACATGTCCGGTCATGGCATCGAGTGCATCGGCGAGGGTGAACTTGTCGGCCAGGTTGAGCTGACAGTCCAGGGCGAAGAGTTGGAAGACGTAGGCGTGTGGTCCGTGTGAGCGCGGGGGCAGGGGACCGGCCCAGCCGCGGTGGCCGAGGGCACCTTTGCCGTGTTTGAGTCCAGTGATCGGGCTGGGGTCGGTGAGGCCGTTCTCGGGGATGCCCGGCAGTGACGGGTCGATGCCGACGGTCAGGGCGTGGTTGGCCGGTGTCCGGCGTGGCGCGTCGGGGTCCTGCACGATGAGCACGAGTTCGGCGGTGCCGAGCGGCGGCGTTGTCCAGGCGAGGGCGGGTGAGATGTTGGCCCCGAATAGTCTGCCGCGGTGCCGCTCGGGGATGGGGGTGCCGTGCTGGAAGGCGGGGCTGGTGAGGGTGAAGTTCTCGGGTGCTCGCAGGTCGGGACGTGCCCAGACGAGGGTGTGGTGTCCGGCGCGTCGGTTGCGCAGCGCGAGGCCGATGGGGTTGGCGGGCATAGTTTTGGTTCCTTCTCTCTATGCCTGGCGGGTGGGGAGGCCGGGGTTGCGGAGTAGTCGGGTGAGGATCTCGTCGAGCCGGGCGAGGTCATCGGAGTCCAGGTTGGTGAGTGCGGGCGGTGGCTCGCCCAGGATCGCCTGGCCAATTTGGGCCGCGTCGCGTCCGGCGTCGGTGAGGTGCACGAGTTTGCGCCGGTTGTCGTCGGGGTGGGGGGTGCGATGGACCAGGCCTCGCGCTTCGAGCTGGTCGACGCCGACGGTCGCGGCTGGTGGGTCGATTTCGGCGGCGCGTGCGATCTCTCGCAGGGTCATCGGACCGTCGGCGAGCTTGATCAGCACCTCGACCTTGCCGGGTCCGAGATCGAGGGCGGCGCGGAGGGCACGCCGACGGTCCTGTCCGGTGACGAACTCATGCAGCGCGCTCCACACTCGGGATGCGGTGTCTGGTTGGGTGGCCGATCGGGTGGTCATCGGGCTCCTGCCGGGGCGGGGCTCAAGTCAGTGGCCAGGCGTGCGCCGTTTCGCTCGGCGGTCGCTAGCGCCCAGCGTCCGGTCGAGACCGTGCCGAGCAGCATGACTGTCAGTCCACAGCCGGCGAGCACAGCCCACGCCGCGTGGCTGGCGTGCACGAAGCCGGCCGAGCTGGCGGCGATGATCGCGCCGGTCACCGCGACCCCGAGGGCCGCGCCGGTCTGGCGACAGGTGGAGGCGATCGCGCCGGCAACACCGGCCTGGTCTCGGGGCATGCCTGAGAGCGCGGTGTTGGTAATCGGGGCGCTGACCAGGCCCGCACCTAGACCGTATATGAGGTAGGCGATGATCAGGTACCACACAGCGGTGTGCGCGCTAAGGCCGATCATGAGGATCGCTCCCACGGCGATCAGCCCCCCGGAGCCGATGAGAGGGAGCCTCGGTCCGCGGCTGGCCACCAAGCGGCCTGAGACGATGGAGAACACGCCGAGCATCGTGGCCATCGGGATCGTGAGCAATCCGGCGTGCAGCGCGCTGTAGCCGCGAACATCCTGCAGATACAGCGTGTTGAGAAACAGAAAGCCGCCCAGGGTCGCGAGCGCGACCACGCAGATCAGGGTGGCTCCCGAGAACGGCGCGCTGCGGAAATACCGCATGTCGATCAACGGCTCACGCCGCCGACCCTCGAGCAGCACCAGCACGATCGCCGCGAGCACGGCGATCGCGAACAGCGCGACGATCGGCGCCGACCACCACCCGCTGCGCGGCCCCTCGATGATCCCCGCGGTCAGGCACCCCAGCAGTGCGATGACCGCCAGTTGACCGGGAGGGTCAAGCCGCCGGGGCTGCTCGGCCCGCGACTCGGGCACGAACCGTAGCGTCAGCGCGATCGCGATCACTCCGACGGGAACGTTGATCCAGAAGATCGAACGCCACCCGATCGCGCTCACCAGCACGCCTCCGAGCACCGGGCCGCTGGCGAGGCTGAGCCCGGCCACCGATCCCCACATGCCGATCGCCTTCGCGCGCCCGGCGTCGTCGGCGAACGTGTTGGCGATGATCGACATCGCCACCGGGTTGAGCATCGACCCGCCCACGGCTTGCAGCCCGCGAAAGGCGATCAGGAACCCGAGCGACGGAGCCAGGCTGCACAGCAACGACCCCAGCGAGAACGCCGCCAGCCCGATCTGAAAGACCCGGCGACGGCCGAAGCGATCCGCGAGCGAGCCCGACAGCATGAGCAGGCACGCAATAACAAGGGTGTACGCATCGATCGTCCACTGCAGACCGCTCACCGACGCGTGCAGCGCCCGCTGGATCGACGGTAACGCGACATTGACGATCGTCACGTCGAGGCCCGCCATGAACACGCTCAGACAGCAGATGGCCAGCACCACGGAACGACGCCGCGCATCACGATCAACACGTGGAAAGCTCACCGTGGCCATGAAACATTATTGTAGTACAACAACGAAATTGCCCAGGGTCTGCGCCCCAGGCACCCGTGAGAGCGCCGCAATCTCAGGCTCGGCGGCCTTTCCTGGCCGGCGTCGGGAGCGGGGGTCACGCCTCGCCGCTTTCCTTCGTCCGCGAGAACGGGCCCCGCTCTTGGTGTCGAGACGATCCCCTGACGCCATTGGCCGGCTTCCCTACGTTGCGCGGAAAGCGGGTGGCCGACCCGTAGCCAGCAGACGCCCGTGATGGACGAGGAGCAGCAGGTCGGCTGGCGCCGCTCGAGACGCCCGTTTCCGCGGCGAAAGGACGCGCACAACGCGGCCCTTTCGGGCGACCGCCTGCGCGTTCTGGCCGGCGCACGGGAGCGCGCCGCCGACAGGTCTGAATGGGCCACCGGCGGGCTCCAGTGGCCCGAACTCCCGTGAAACACACGCAAACTCCGTAAAACGCGGTATCGCGCGCTCAAGCCCGATGGTACGCATTTGCAGGCACAACGGGCGTTTTCGCGGGTAGTGACATATCGCTTCACACGCGAGAGGTCGCTGGTTCGAAACCAGCCGTGCCCATGGGAAAGGCCTGCAAAAGCGCTATATTTGCCAGATCGTACTCCGGTTTCATCGGATGGTCTACTCCGGTTTGATCGACTAGTTTACTCCGGATTGGTCGGAATGGTGCTGTAAGCTGGCTGTATGGCGCTGATCCCGCGAGCCATCGAGCCGGAGTTACGGGACATCCTGAGTGTGAGCCGGGCCGCGGCGATCACCGGACCCCGCCAGGCCGGGAAGAGCACGCTTGCCAGGCAGCTTCAATCCGCAGGCGTCGTCCCCAACTACTTCACACTCGACGACGAGGCGACGCGCAACGCCGCCAGGGCCGATCCCGACGGGTTCGCGCTTTCGTTGCCGCGTCCGGCGGTGATTGATGAGGTTCAACGCGTGCCGAGCCTGATGCTCGCGGTCAAGCAGATCCTCGACGACGATGCCGCGCCCGGCCAGTTCTTGCTCACGGGGTCGGCCGACCTGCTCACCGCCCGCGTCGTTGCCGACGCGCTCCCGGGCCGGGTCGAGTATCTGAACCTCTGGCCGCTCGCGCGGGCCGAGATCGAAGGCAAACGTGATTCGGTCATCGACGCGCTGCTCGACGGCACACCGCCACTGGTGAGCGGTGCGCCCAAGGGTCGCGCCGCGAGCGCCGAGCTCGTCGTCGCCGGCGGATTCCCAGATGCGCTGAACCGCAACCAGCGCCAGCGTGCGCGCTACCTTCGGTCGTATGTCCAGGCGACCCTCTCGCGCGACCTGCCGGAGATCGGCGGCGTTCGCGGCGATCCAGCCAAACTCGAGCAGCTGCTGCGGCTGCTCGCCGCCCGCACCAGCACCCTCGTCAACTATGCGGCTCTCGGCCGAGCGCTCGCGATCGACGAGAAGACCGTCAAGGCGCACGTCGAGCTGCTCGCGCAGCTCTTCCTTCTCCACCGCCTGCGGCCGTGGTCGGCGAACCTCGGTGCGCGGCAGGTCAAGACACCCAAGCTGCTGCTCACCGACACGGGACTCGCGGCCGCACTCGTAGGCGTCGACGCGGCCCGCTACTCGGCACCCGACCAAGGAGCGCTCGCGGGCGGGCTGTTCGAGACCTTCGTCGTGATGGAGCTCATCAAGCAAGCCAGCTGGAGCGCAACCTCCGTCGAGCTGTACTTCTACCGCGACAGCGACAAACGCGAAGTCGACCTCGTCGTCGAATCCGCCTCCGGCGACGTCGTCGCGATCGAAGCCAAGGCCGCAGCAGCCACGACCGCGTCCGACGTGCGCGGACTGCGCGTACTTCGCGACAAGCTCGGTGAACGCTTCAAGACGGGCATCGTCATCTACTCAGGCGAGCACACGCTCCCGATCCAAGACCGCATCTGGGCGGTGCCCATCTCCGGCCTTTGGACGTAGCGAGCGGGCTATCTCTAGCGGCCGTCCGGCGTGAGGCTTCCGCAACCCCTGGCGGGAGCGAGCGTAAGCAGACGCTCGCGCCCCACGCCCGTAAGTCGTCCAACTCAGGCGTCTGGCGGGCCGCCCGGGCGGCGCCTGCTTTGCGCTGAGCGAGTCGCTGCGGCGGGCCAGCCAGATTCTCGCGCGATCGCTAGTGCAGGTCTTTGCCTCGCGTCGCGTTGCCGGCTCGGTCAGACGCTTACACGGTAGTGGAGGTGGACGACGCCGCTCGTGAATCGGCGCTCATCGACGAGCTCGAGCCGAGCGCTGACGTTGTCTGGCAATGCGCGCTTGCCGCCGCCGACGAGGATCGGGTTGAGGAACAGGTGGCAGTCGTCGACGAGGCCCGCGGCGATCGCCTGGCCGGCGAGCTGCGCACCGCCAACGGCTATGTCGGCGGTCGCTTTCTCCTTGAGCTGGCGGATCGCGTCGGGTTCGAACTCGCGCTCGATCCGCGTCCTTGCGCTGGAGACCGTCTGAAGCGCCCGGGAGTACACGATCTTCTCGGCTGCCTGCCAGATCCGAACGTAGTCCCGGAACCACGTCGGCTGATCGGCCTCGCTTCTCGCGGTCTCCCAGAACACCATCGTCTCGTACATCCGGCGACCGTACAGGTAGGTGCCGATCGGCCGCTGGAGATCGTTGACGAACGCATGTACGTCCGGATCCGGCATCGCCCAGTCGAACCTGCCCTGCTCGTCCTCGACGTAGCCGTCAAGCGAGGCGATCGGTGCATAAATCAGCTTGGCCATCCCCACTCCCATCGGTCGTTACTTGTCCGGGCACGTCCAGCACACGCGGTGACCGCGCTCCGCGAATACGGCATCGCAGGAGCGCGCAGACCGGTTCGCTCATGCCCTCGCCCCGCGTGCGCGGGGAGGTGCGCCGCGGCGATCCCGACGATGCACGCGCGAAAACGGAAGCAGGTGTGTCCCGGAGGAGGGATCTCGATCCGGGCGTCCCGTCGCGCTCTCACCTTCGGGCGAGGCGCTCGAGTTGCCGTCTGTGCACGCCGGGCAGCCAACCCTTGCCGAACGTATCCGCTGGGTCGAGCCGCGGGTCGCTGAGAACATCAGCGTCACGCAAGGCGCGCACGTACGCGCGATCCTGTTCAATCCGAGCGGACATCTGATCAGGTCCGCCAATGGACCCATGACCCGGGATGAAAACATCGACGGCGCCCGCCACGCCCTCGAGCATCCGCAGCGCAGCAAGGTAGTCGCCGGTCGGGTCGGCGGCGTTCAAGTCGAGCAGCGGGACCAGGACATCAGAAAGCATGTCGCCGGCGACGAGCACGCCGTGTCCCTCGATCAACAGCGCCGCATGGCCCGGGGCATGCGCCTGATGCTCGAGAATCCGGACTTGAGGGCCGTCCCAAGGAATCCGCGCAGTTTTGGCGGGCAGGCCGGTAATGCCGTACAGGTTCAGCGGTACCAGATCGACGATGTCTGGCGGTATCAGCGCAGCCAGGGGGGCCTTCGCACCCGCGCCCGACAGCCGATCTCGGACCGCGGCCTCGCACTGGGCCGTGCCGTAACGCGGTGCTGCGCCAAGGCTGGTGTGCCAGAGCAGGTGATCCCAATGCGGATGCGTCGAGAACCCTGCCACAACGGGCTGGCCCAACTCGCGCAGGTCGTTCGCCAGGCAAGTGATTTCGTCGCCCGTCACCCCGGGGTCGATGAGGAACACGCCGACGCGGCCTTGCACGACAACGGCGTTGGTCTGCATGAACTCGCTCTCGTGGATCAGCACACCGTCCGCGACCTGCCTCAGCATGCGGCCCCTTCCGCTTGTGGTTTGCAACCGCTTGCGGGAACTTTAGGCCTGGCGGTAGTAGATTGCAAGCACTATGGGCGAAGCGCATGAGCCGCGGTCGGAGTGCCCTATCAACGCCGCCATCGAGGTGTTCGGCGACCGCTGGAGCCTCATCGTCCTCCGCGACATCGTCTTCGCAGACCGCCGCTACTTTCGAGAGCTGCAGTCCAACTCGATCGAAGGGATCGCCTCAAATATCCTCGCCGACCGACTCAAGCGACTCGTCGAGTCGGGACAGCTCACCCGTGAGGACGCGCGACCGGGCCAGCGGGCGCGTTACAGCCTGGCCGAACCCGCGATCCAACTCGTACCCGTGCTCGCGCAGCTCGGAAGCTGGGGACTTCGCCACCGGCCCACCAGCAGCGCACTCAACGCTCGCGCCGAGCTGCTCGAACAAGGCGGCCCCGCGCTCTGGCAAGAGTTCATCGACGAACTGCGCCACTCGCACCTTGGCACCGGATCCCCACCGCGTTCACCAACCGTTCGCGAGCGCCTGAACGCGGCCTACCTCGCGGCTATTACTCGGCCCGGCTCATGAAGGCGAGCATCCCGGTTGCGTCTCCCGCGTTGACGAAAGAGCGAGAGCGCGCGACCGAGGCCCCTCGCTACCGGTCCCGCCCAGGCAGCAATAGCGTCGTTCAAGCGCGGACGCGACCGCTCCGGCTTCTCCGAAGCCCGAGTGTCTGCGAGGCCTCGCGAGCGCTTTCTCAGACGCGGTGCCACAGTCATGTACGGCTCTTGCGTCGAATCGGGCCGCTGCGGTCTCAAGACGCGGCAGCTGGCCGCCGATTTCTACGACGTGGACGAGTCATTGCCGCCAAGCTCGGACGGTTCGCCGGTCTCGGCGCGGGTCGCTGGCCAGCACGCACGCGCGATAAAGCGTCGCTACGTATGCCGCGCGAAGGCATGCTGGTCGACTCGAACACCGCCGCCTCGACACGGCCCACGTCGATCCAGCCCATAACGGATAGCCAGGCGGGTTTGACCGATGAGCTCGACCGGCGAAGAAATACTCTGACGCCGGACGGAAGGAGTCTCGATGGACGATCAACTCAGCGTGCTCGTGGACGAGCTCTATCGCCAGGGCGTCGAGCACGACGCGACTAAGCCAGACCGCCTGGACCGTCTGCGCAACGTCGAGCCTGATACCGCGCAATTGTTGTCCGTGCTCGTCCGAGCCACTGGCGCCAAGGCGGTGCTTGAGCTCGGCACGTCCAACGGCTACTCCACGCTGTGGCTCGCTGATGCCGTGCGTGCGACCGGCGGCCACTTCACGACCGTGGACATCGATCCCGATCGCAGCGCGCAGGCCGTCGAGAATGTCAACCGCGCGGGACTTCGCTCCTGCGTCGAGTTGCGCGTCCAGGACGCTGCCGAGACTCTCCGCGACTCCGCCGACGCGCAGTGGGACATGATCTTTCTCGACGCCGAGCGGCCCGCCTACGCCACCTATTGGGCTGATCTTCAGCGCGTCCTCAAACCCGGAGGCCTCCTCGCGGTCGACAACGTGCTCTCCCACGCCGAGCAAATCCGCGAGTTCCGAGCTCTGATCCGTGGCACGGCGGGCGTCACGGAAGCCCTCGCACCCACGGGCGCCGGAGCACTCCTCGTCGTCCGGGATCTCGCCGACTGACCACCGGACAAGGGCGCGCCGGCGAAGATCCGGCAGCCCGCCGCGCCTTGCAGCCGTCGCGAAGGGGCGCGCCAGCGCATGCTCTGGACGAACGGCAAGAGCCGGTGAGAATCCGGCGCTCGTTACCGCAACCGCCCCGGGACCGGTGGGCTGCGTCGCCCGGTCAGGCCTCGGGGAGGTAGGCCTCCGTAGCGCCGGCGAAGTCCTCGTAGGTCCACGTCAACGACCCCCGGCCAGTTCGTCGACGATCTGCTGCACCCGCCGCTGCTCGGCCTCGGTGACGGCCAGCTGGTATTCGGTCCTGAGTCGGGCAACCCGCGGTACGCTGGGCGCTCCCTCGCGCGGGCGGGAGCGCTCGATCAGCCTCCTTCCACGTGCTCGCTTCCGAACATTTGCAGGAGCCTGCGGCGATCGTCCGCTCGCTACCGGTATCGCCCAGAAGGACGCGCCCGCCCCGGATGCTGCGACACGCTCGCAACGGACGACGACCGGGTACGAGCGGGAGTGATGTGTGGGCTCCCGCATCGCCCTGGGTAAGCGGGCGGCGGGAGCGACTCCGCGCGCTCCCGCCGCCCTGGGTGTCAGAGCTGGAGTCCGGCGGTGGCGGAGATCATTGGGGCGCGCCGGGCGTGGACGGTGGCGATGATTTCTTCGGTGTCGATGCCTTGGAGGTAGACGCTGGTGGTGCCGAGGTTGGCGTGGCCGAGCTGGCGTTGGATGACGTTGAGCTGCACGCCTTCGCGCGCGAGCTCGACGGCGTGGGCGTGGCGTAGCTGGTGTGGAGCGAACCGCCGCCGCACGCCGGCCTGGACGGCGAGGCGGCGAAACTCGACGCGGACGGAGGCGCTCGCCCACGCCCTGCCGCGTGTGGGGCCGTCGATCACGCAGAACAGCGGCCCGACTGGAAGCTCGACTCGTTGACTCAGCCAGGGTGTGAGTTGTTCCCAGCCCCAAGTGTCCATGCCGATCTCGCGTCTGCGGCCGCCTTTGCCGCGGCGGACCAGCAGCGACCCGCGCCGCTGGTCAAGATCTTGCTCCCCGAGAGATAGCGCCTCCTGGACGCGCAGGCCGCCGCGCCAGAGCACGGCGATCAGCGCACGTACTCTCGATCCGTGGCGGTCGTCGCCTGCTTGGCGCATCACGGCGATGATCTCCTCGACGCTCGGCGGGTCAGCGGGTACTGCTGGCCCTTGTTGCGTGGCGCACGGCCCGCGTGGTAGCCAGGGAGCGTTGCTGGCGAACGACGGCGGCCACCAGAATCGAGCAGCGGTGTAACGGTCATAGGATCCTCCTCCCAATCACACGGCGGATAGAGCCTGCCGCTGTAGCAGCATTCGCCGCTCGCGCGCGTTCGCCGTTTGGGTTCCGTACCCGCCGCGCGCTACGCTGGAAGGCGTGAAGCGTTCGACTCAAGACACCACAGCCACGGCCGAAAGGCCCGCGCTCAGCGACCAGCAACGTGCTGCGCGCCTTGAGCTGCTCGCCGAGCGGCTCGTCAGCCCCGACGGGCTGGATCGCGACACGCTCGCCCGGATCGAACAGCTGACCGACGAGCAGTAGCCGCGCGTGAACGCGCACGAGCTGCTGCGTAGTGACGCGCCGTTTGTCGCTGATACCTCGGCATGGTGGCGCGCGAGCACACTACCCCCGCAACTCGCGGACCTGCTCATCAAGGCCGTGCGCGAGGACCGGCTCTGGATCACGCCGATCGTGCGAATGGAGATCCTCTATTCCGCGCGTACCAGCTCCGAATATGTCGCGCTCGAGCTGGAGCTCGATGCGCTGAGGATTCTGCGAAACGATCGCGCCGTCGCCGACGCCGCGATGAGCGCGTTGGCCGAGCTCGCCGCTCACAGCGACGGGTACCACCGCGTGCCTCTCACCGATGCGCTGATCGGCGCCGCCGCCGCCGAGCACGGCGGACTCGCGGTGCTCACCTAGACCGCCACTTCGACCGGCTCAGCGAGGCGCTCGCCTTCGAAAGCGTCGCCCTCCCGCGACCGTGACCACCGGCTCCCGCATCGCCCAAGCGAAACGGAAGCAACCAACCCTCATCGCACACGAGCGGTAATCGTCCATAGGAGGCATATCATGCTCGAGCATTGAGGTGCCCGCTCTCGGTTGAAAGGAGCACTCTCGCGCCCCCGGCAGGACAGCCTGGTCTCTTGCTAGCTGATCGCAAGGGGCTGCCTGGTCGCTGAGGCGACGTTGAGGAAGTTCTCGACTGCGTTCGTATCGAGTGGTCGCGAGAACAGGAATCCTTGCCCTTGGTCACAGTGCTCGCGTCGCAGGATCTCGAGCTGAGCCTGGTCCTCGATGCCCTCGGCGAGCGTCTGCATGCCGAGATCGTTGCCGAGCACTATGAGTGTGTGGACGAGGATGGCGGACTCTTCGGAGGTGGCGATGGCATCGATGAAGGAGCGGTCGATCTTCAGGGTGTCGGCGGGGAACTGGCGTAGGTAGGCGAGCGAGCTGTAGCCCGTGCCGAAGTCATCGATTGCGATGCGTACTCCGAGTGCCTTGAGCTTGCGGAGGCGTGCGGCGGTTGCGTCGGCGTCGCGCATGAGTGCGGTCTCGGTGACCTCGAGTGTCAGGACTGCCGGGTCGAGGCCGCTCGTTTGGAGCGCGTCGCGGACTTCGTCGATGAGCTCGTTGCGGTCGAGTTGGCGGGCGGAGACGTTCACCGCGATGCCGATCCTGTGCCCGTGCTCGCGCCAGAGCGAGGCTTGCCGGCAGGCCTCGCTGAGAACCCAGCGTCCGATCGGGATGATCAGCCCCGTGTGCTCAGCGATGGGGATGAACTCGAAAGGCGCGATTACCCCGCGTGTGGGGTGACGCCAGCGGATCAGGGCCTCGACTCCGGTCACGCTGCCTGAGCGCAGGTCGAAGATGGGCTGGTAGAGCAGGAAGAACTGGTGTTGCTCGAGTGCTTCGGAGAGGTCCATCTCAAGCGTGAGGCGGTCTCGCGAGACGGTCTGCATGCTCGACTTG
Source organism: uncultured Solirubrobacterales bacterium (assembly GCA_963830975.1). Lineage (GTDB taxonomy): Bacteria > Actinomycetota > Thermoleophilia > Solirubrobacterales > Solirubrobacteraceae > Palsa-513. Next base: position 388,935 of record CAWHOI010000004.1, on the reverse strand, counting down.
AAGAGCATGTAGCGGTTGCGGCCGCTCGTCTTGGCGTCATACATGGCGGCGTCCGCATCGTCGAGCAGCTCGTCGGCGGTCTCGCGCAGCCCACAGGCGATCCCGACGCTGGCGGTGATATACAGCGGCCGTTCGAGCCCGTGGCCCATTTCGTAGGGATGGCGCAGCACCTCCAGCAAGCGTTCGGCAACCAACTCGGGGCCGGCGTCGAGCGCGGAACCTTCCAGCAGGACGACGAACTCGTCACCGCCCAAGCGAGCCGCCGTGTCGATCTCCCTGACGATCCTCCTCAGTCTCGCGGCGAACATCCGCAGAAGCTCATCACCGACGCCGTGCCCATAGGCGTCGTTGACGTGCTTGAAACCGTCGATGTCGACGAACAGTGCGGCCACCGGCGTCTGCAGCCGGCGGGCGCGGGCGAGCATCTGCTCCGCACGGTCGAGGGCGAGCACACGGTTGGGCAGGCCGGTGAGGCCGTCGTATAGCGCGCGTTTCGTGAGGGCGGTCTCGGCGCGATCGCGCTCGGACATCGTTGCGCAGATCACGAACGAAACGAAGGTGGTGGTCGCGATGAACGCCAGCAGCGTGAGAACCCGCGGCTCGCCAGCCGGTATGGTCGAGAGCGGGCCCAGACCGTGTCCGGTACAGATCGTCGCGATGACCGCGACCGACACGCTCGCCACGGCCGTCGTCCGCAGTCCTTGTCGCACCGCGACCAGCGCAAGCGCCGGCAGGACCAAGAATGCCAGGGGATGCTTGGTAAGAGCGAAGACGGCGGCCGCAGATCCGACCACGAATCCGACCTCCAGAAGCCCCTCGAGTCGCCGCAGCGGTGTCCGCGGCGGACTCCGCACGACGAAGGAAAGGACCAGGACGACGGTCAGCAAGGTCCCGCTCACGTCACCAAGCCACCAGTCAAGCCAGGCGGTGCCGTACGAGCCGCCAAAGGAGGCAACGGAAACCGCAGCTCCCACCAGGCCGCCCACGAGCGGCGCACAGACCGCGGCGATGGCCACCGCGGTAAGGTCTCGCGCCGTGCCCCCGAGCGGTCGCTCGCGCGAAGCCAACCGCAGGATGATCCAGGCGCCGAGGGTCACCTCCAAGATGTTCGCCGCTCCCCACCCCATCGCCGTCGATGCCGAATAGCCCTGGATCGTGTCCGCGATCAGCTCGCCCGGCAGCACGGCCGCGACGGCCCATGGCCGCAACCTCGGTACCAGGAGCACGAGCAGTGCGACGATCAACCCGTTTGGAGGCCAGAACGACGCCAGACCGCTTGACGCACTCACGAGCTCGTACCCGCAACGCGCCAGCGCCACGTAGCCCGCGAGCGCCCCGACGAAGACCAGCGGCCCCCAGGTCCGGCGCCCGGCCAACCGATCCAGCGCGCCTGGAACAAGAACACGACGCATCACAACTCCATCGACACCCCCGCCCCGACGCAATAGAGGGCGAACTACTGATTCAGAACTCACCGATCCGGACGGCAGGATCGTGTCCAGACGAAAACACTCCGCACTGTTGACACGGCGCGGTCGTGGGACACGCGCTCCATTCGTGGCGAAGCGCTCGTCCCAACCGCGACTCCGCGTCGCTTCCTGGCGAGTGGCCGGGGGGAGTGTCACCCCCCGGCTCTCTCAGATCCGGACGGCCAGCAGGTCAGCCGGTCGGCGACGCGAGAGCTCCCGCATCGGTCGGGTGAGCGAGCGTTGAGCAGCGCTCGAGGCGCGCGCATGGTACTCGTCCGGTGCAGGCGTGCCGTAGCGGCCGGCGAGCGCGCCTGCTTTTGGCGAGATGCGAGATCCGACCGGATCGGCGGGTTGCGTCCTGCGTTCGAGCTCGCGCGGGTATGGGAAGGCGCCTTTGGGTGGTGTTGTCTGAGAGCGGCGGTGGGCTCGTGCGTTGTGATGGAAGCGAGCCACTGGGAGGCTGTCCCAGCGAAGACGCTGGGTCGCAACGCGCTGACCTTATGACCCGCTCGTGCTGGAGGTCGGAGGCGGTGACCGCGGGTCGTGCATGTCGCTGTGCTGGTGCTTGGTACGCATGGCCACCAATCCGTGGTCCGATCGGGTCTTGACGTACCAGATGCCGATCCGGCGGGCCGTCTCAACCAGGATCCCGATCCCGATCAACACGTAGAGGGCGGTGAAGACCCGGATCGGCTCGCTGGTCAGCACAAGGCGGGGATCGGCGACGTTGGATGTGGTGAGCGTGCAGACGGCAAAATAGAAGTGTCGAGCACATTCCACCCCTCGCCCACTGAGTAGACGATGGTGCCCAGCGCGATCAGTGAGATCGCTGACGCGAAGACCGGCAGGAAGGCGCTCTCTCGTGCGGTATAGCGGATCGCGGTCACGGGGCGGATACCGCAATGACAGTGCCGATCACGGCGAGATCGTCGCATCGTGCTCGGATGTCGCCAAGCGCGCCAAGCATCGACCGCAGCATCACCGACGCGTCGCGCCGTGCGGTCGTTGTGGGTTGGGGTCGCGGTGGCGTTCCGGCCTAGCATCCACCCGCTCCAAATGTCAGCTGAGGCTTCCCGCGCCGGCGGCGGCACGATCGCGCGTGGGACCTTGCCGCCGTGCACGTCGATGTTGGCGACGTGTCTACCCGGCCGGGTCAGCTCGGTCGCAAGCTCGAAGGTCTGCGGCGACACCGTCCGTCGTCGAGTGGGTTTCGCATCAACCGTCCTGGTTAGACCGCTTGTGCCGCTCGGCGCGTAGCCATCGACGCTCGACCAGCGTGGGACGTGGTGTGAGCGGCTTGTGTCTTGTGTGGCGCAGGAGGAGGAATGCGGTGGTGCCTAACATTGCTGGGACCCATAGGGAGATCGCGTGGTAGACGACGACGGCGGCGGCTGCGGGGGTCGCGCTGATTCCGTAGAGCACGAGCATTCCGGTCATGGTGCCGTCGAGAATCCCGATGTTGCCGGGGATTGGGATGACGTTTGAGAGGTACCCGATCTGGTAGGCGAGCACGATCTCGGCGAGCGGTGGGCTGTGGCCGGTCGCGGCGAAACACACCCCGAGCACGCCCATGTCACACCACAGGTATGCGAGCGCGCCAACGAGGCGCCAGTTGGGTTTGAGCAGCAGGCCCTCGGTGTCGCGGATGCTCTCGACGGTCAGCGCCAGCAGCGTCTGGAGGCGGCCAGGTGCTCGCTTGATGACGCCACGCTCAGCTAGGCGCGGCAGCGAAAGAAAGAACACGAGACCGGCGATCCCAATGCCAGCTGGCAGAGCACTGAGAAGCGGGTTGTGTGGCCCGGGCAGGATGCCGATGAGCAGCCCGAGCGAAACGAGGACCAGCGTGAACAGGTTTACTGCGCTCGTGAGCAGGAACAGGACCGCGGAGCGCTCGGCGACCGGCCTCGGCTTTGCTCCGCGGTCGATCAGCAGCCACGCACCGACGGCGAGGCTGCCGGCTCCTCCTAGCGACACCGCGGCGCCGAACGCGAGCTCACTCAGCGCAACTCTTCCACCGAAGCGGATCGGCGCTCGCTCGAAGACCTGCAGGAACGCCAACACATAGCCGTAGCAGGAGAGGAGCTCGAGCGGGATCGCAACCGCTATCCAGCCGCCCTGCATGTGCGCGACCGTGCGCCCGACACCGTGAAGCCCCGGCACGGCCAATACCAGGCCGACGACGAGCGCGACGAGCACCGCGACCGAGATGAGCCCGCGCCGAAGACTCCGACTCGCCTTCGCCGCATCCAGCCCGGAGGGATCGCCGGCGCCGCTGAAAGGCGACGATGGGCTCCCGAGGCTCGCTGACATCAGCGCATCCCGTCAGTCGGTCGGGCCGACCGCTTGCAGCGGGCCCGCGCCCAGGCCAGCGGCGCCAAATGCGGCCCGGTCATCGTGGCTTCCTAGCCCTGCCGACGCCGCACCTAAGCGCCGGCCGCCGGATGGCGGCGCAGGCTCGGAGTTCTTGCACTCACGTACCGGACCGTCGGCCGATCACCCGATGGCGGCAACCGCGGGTTTCTTTGAGGCCAGCGGCTGATCGGTTGCCTTGACGGTGGTTGTGTTGGGAAGGAACGCCAGGGTGAGCGCGAGGCCTGCGAGCGCGATCCCGCCGGAGACCAGCAGCGCGAGGTCCATTCCGTTGACGAATGCGGTGTGGGCGGAGGCGAGTAGTGACGGCGAGTGGATCTTCTGCGCAACGGCGACGGCGCCGAAGATGCTTTGGCGGGCGGCTGTCGCGGCCGCGGCGGGGAGCCCGGCGATGGCGAGGCGGGCGAGGTAGGCGGTGCTGAGCAAGCTGCCGAGGACCGCCGTGCCGAGCGGGGCGCCGAGCTTGTTGATCGCCTGCAACGCGGCAGCTCCGACACCGGCTCGCTCCGCGGAGAGTTTGGAGAGCGCGGCCGACATCGAGGTTGCCAGCGCGAGACCCATGCCGAACCCCACCACCGCGGTCCACGCCGCGATGAACAGAGCGCTCGAGCCGACGCTCGTGCTGGTTCCGAGCAGCAGGCCGGCTGTGAGGATCGCGAAGCCGACCGCGACTGCGATCTTCGCGCCGACCAGACGCGCGATGCGGTCGGCGGGCAGGGCCGCGAGCACGAGTCCGCCGATCATCGGCAACAGCCGCAGACCGGAGTCCATCGGGCTTGTGCCGAGCACCCCCTGGAAGTACTGAGGCATCGTGAACAGCACCCCGAACATCGCGAAGATCGCGATCGCGGAAAGGATCACACCCCAGGTGTATGAGCGCGAGCGAAACAGTCCTAGGTCGAGCAGTGGCTGACCGTCCGGGCTGCTTCGGAGCCGGCCCTCCCAGAAGAAGAAGCCAACGAGCACCGCGACACCGCCGACCATCTCCATTACTGCGCCAGCGTTGCCCCAGCCGTGCTGGCCCGCCTGGACTAGGCCGTAGATCAGCGCGACCAGGCCGAGGATCGACAGGCAGACCCCGACTGGGTCCAGTCCGGGACGCTTCTGCGCGCGTGACGCGGGCACGAGCGTGAAGGTGGCGAACAGTGCGACCACGGCGACGGGCACGTTGATCAGGAACACCCAGCCCCACCAGGCGTGGGTCAACAGCCAGCCGCCGAGGATCGGGCCGAGCGGCAATGACACGAATGTCGCTGCCGCCATGATCCCGACCGCGCGCGGGCGCTCCTCCTCGCTGAACATCACCGGTAGCGTCGCGAACCCCATCACGATCAGCCCCGCGCCGCCAATCCCGAGCAGCAGGCGCGCGGCGATGAACGCGCCGGCGGACGGCGACGCTGCACACGCCGCGGACCCGACCGCGAATAGGGCAAACGATGCGAGCAGCACCTTTTTGCGGCCAAACCGGTCGCCCAACAGGCCGAGCGGCAACATCGCCGCCGCCAACACCAACAGGTACCCGGACGAGAACCACTCCAGATCGGACTCCGACGCATGCAGGCTCCGCGCGAGCGTCGGCAACGCCACACTGAGAATCGTGGAGTCCAGGCCCACCATCAGGCTCCCCAGCACCAACGCGCCGAGCGCCCACCAACGACGAGCCCCAACACCACGAGCATCAACCGCGACGTGACCCCCGTCCTGGGGTTGAGTGGGGCTGCGTTCGGTCATTTCGGCAGCTCTGCGGGCAGCGAGGACGCCGGCACACTGCGTCTGCGAGTTGTGGCTTCGCTGCCCTGCAGGACGACTCTGGCGGCGCAGAAGCTCGGGGGCACCAGCGTAGTGCTCATCAGCACGCCTCGTGTTGCGGCGGTCTGTTGTGAGCGCGCTGTCTCGATCGCGGTGGCTGCGCAGCCGGCGAGCACGACCGCGATCTCCTGGTCGGCGTCGGTAAATGCGCCTCCACGTTTCTCGGCCATGTAGAGGTTGCCCCAGACTACCTCGCGGATGCTGACCGGCACACCGAGGAAGCTGCGCATGACGGGGTGCGCGTCAGGGAACCCGTAGCCACTGGGATGGGCCGCGATGTCGTCCAGTCGCAGCGGCTGTGGATCGAGAATCAGCATGCCGAGCGCGCCGCGCCCTCGCGGCGCATGGCCGATCGCTCGGTGGATCTCCTCGTCGACGCCGGCCGCATGGAAACGCTCTAGCCCGTCGCGCTGCTCGTTGAGCACACCGATTGCCGAGTAGCGGGCGCCAGTCAGCTCTCGCGCGGCGCCGAGGATCTCGTCAAACACCACGTCCGGCTCGCCCCGATCGACAAGACGGCCGGCGATCTCGAACCGACGCTGTAGCCTAGGACTAGCGATGTCCACGCTCATCGCGCAGCCGCCAAACCATCGGCGTGAGCCCGAGTCGGCACGGCGATGCCGCAGCGGTCGCAGAGCACCGTATCCAGCGAGGTCGGCTCGCCGGCGCTCCCACCGACGAGTGCGTGCAGACGCGCGTTCTCTCGTCGCAAAGCGGCGGCCTCGCGGCGGGTGGCGGCGAGGTCTCGGGCGATGGAGGCAAGAACAGGCGAAAGTCGCTGGAGCCGCTCACCGAGCGCCATGTTCTCGGCGAGAAGGCTTTCTTCGACAGCAGACGCGTCAGGCACGTCGACCTCCGGGCTCGTGGGAACAATCGCCTCGGAAAGTCAGACCCTGTTGCCCGCCCACGCCCGGTGAGCCAACCCCACGATCGCAGCCCTTCGCCCACCAAGCCTACTCCGCCGAGCCAAGAGCGCAACCCACCGCTGCCGGGGCCGTCCGCGCGCACCTCGGCCCAGCCCGCAAGATGCGTCAGACCGGGACAGTCGCTTCCGGGAGCTCGTCGTGGTCGACGAGGTCGGTGGGGGCGAGGATGAATACCTCGCACATCATGTCGGGGTGCTGCTGGTTGCCGCTCATGAAACCGATCACGCGCCGGCCCGTTGCGTGCTCGATGACCTCCTCGAAACGAAGGCGCATAAGTTCCTGGAACTCCATCCGCTGTTGGATGACGGCGTTGCCGCGGCCGCCTTCCAGCAGCGTCTGCTCCACGCGTGAGAAACCCCCGCGCAGCACGCAGACGACGAGGTCGTCGGCGTAGTAGGACTTGGTCCGCGTGGGCCCGTGGCCGTAGAACTCCTTCAACAGCGCGACCATGCCGTCGGAGATTGCCGTCAGCACATCGCCGTGAGCCCGAGGCCCGACCAGAACCTCACGCGGGCTCACGACGAAATCCAAAGCGCGAACAACATGACGACAACCCAAACTTTAGCCCAGCGTGGCGCTTAGGTTGCTGCGAGGTGCCGAGCTCGAACGCGCGCGCAAAGGCGAGTCAGGCGCGCATGCTCGCAGGACGTTTTCGCCGTCCAGGGCCCACGCCGCCGCAGCCCTGGCTGCCGATCGGCCCGCGGACGTCAAACGCATCGAGCGCTTGCACGCTCGCCCCGGGCTCGCTAGGACTCCTTTGGTCTGGCTGTTCGGAAGCAGGCCGGTCAGGGGGTGCTGCGAGTTTGGCCGTCCGGGGCGAGCGCGCGGAAGGCGCGCGTCGAGCTCGCAGCCGGGTCGTCCCCGGGGGACTCGTCAGCGGACTCGTCGGCCGCCGGCGAGCTGGCGCTCGCCTGGCGCGCGACCGCGTCGACGAATTCGCGCAGACTCTCGACGTGCTCGGGATCGTCGATCTCGAGCTGATTGACGATGATCTGGTCGCCTGACTTTCTCGCGCGCGCTGCGACTTGGCCCCAAAGATGGTAGTGCGACGCCGCGTCCAAGAGCCCGGCAACAGTGGTGAACGCCTCGCACCAGAGCGCATCGGACTCGCCGACGAGCCCCACGGTAAGCGTGCGCTTGTCGGTCACCTCGGCGGTCGACCAGTCGACCTCGCGAACATCCATATGACGGCGATCGTAGCGCGGTCGTGAGCACACCACACAAGATGTCTCGCTGGCAATGCTCGTCCGCGCGACGCAGCGCGAGCAGAAGCGTGCCAATCCTCGACCCCTGCCGAGACCCGCCTTCGTGTCGGCACGTGCACCGGAGCCAGCGCTGTCGTCATGGCTGCCTCTGTCCTGGGAGGAGCAGCCGGCGATAGCGGCGGCGTCGACACGGTCGCTGCTCCGCACCAGGAACGGCTTGGACGTGGAGCTTGGCCGCGGGTTCTATTCCGAAGGATCCTTTGCGCGTCGGGCTCGCAACGACCGTTTCGTCACGCTTCGGTGCGTTCCGCGCTTGGTGGGTTCTGCTCCGTCGTGATCTTGGTGAGGAATAGCCACGCGCTGGTGACGCCGCCGGTGAGCGCGAGCAGTACCGGGACGATCAACGCGTAACGTCCGCCGCGTACGCCGGAAGCGAGGAGCGCGCCGGCGACGAGTAGCGTGATCGACACGATCTTGGTCGGCGCGAGCAGCTCGAGAGCCCTCGCGATCGCTTGGGTACTCGCGTGGGCTTTCGCGCGTCGATCGAGAACGATCAGGCCGCCCGCGGTGAGTATCGCGAGGGCGGACAGTTCGGCGCCGAAGACTCGTATCGGTTGCCCTGGAACGGCGGTCAGGATCGCGATGATGAGCACCGTCCCGAATAGGCCGAGCGTCTGCGCGGCGCGATTACGGAGCTCCTGTGAGGGAGCGATGAGGTCGATCCTGATTGAAACTGCGACGAAGAGCAGCCCGATCAGCGAGGCGGCGGCCGTACCGCAGACTTCGGCGAATGTGCTCCACGATCTCAAGCGCGTCCTCCCGATGGTCTGACGGTTTGAACGGCGGCGGCGTCGGCGGTGGGGGGCTGCGGGGCCTCGCAGGCGTGGTCGAGCAGCGCGGTGAGCAGATCGGCGAGCCAGGAGCGAAACGGGGCTGGGTCGTTGTCGAGGAGCAGTTCGGTGGCGGCGCCGTCGTGGATGGCCATCACGGCTCGGGCGAGTCCTTCGGCGCTGCGCAGGGACACTGGAAGGTCGTCGCGATCGATCGCGGGGGCCAGCGCGGCGGCAAGCGCGTCGCGAAGCTCGTTGCGATGGGCGACGAGCGCGGCGGCGACTTCGGGACTGCGGGCGGCGTAGAGCCGAAAGTCTGTGCTCACGAGCACCCAGTCGCGATCGACCATGAGCGCCCCCACCACTTGGGCCACGAGGTCGCGCAGGTTGGCGGGTGGGTGCGTCAGGCCGGCAGCGACGCGGTCGGCGATCAGTTCGCTGCGCTGGCTGTAGAGGGCGAAGAACAGCTCCTCGAGCGTGTCGAAGTTTGAGTAGAACGCGCCGCGCGTGTAGCCGGCCGCCTCGCACACCTCCTCGATGCTCGCCCGTCCGAACCCGCGCGCAGCGAAGACGACGAACGCGGCGTCGAGCAGCCGAGCGCGGGTTTCGGCTCGCCGGCGGGTCACCCGCGCTGGTGCCGCCGCGGCTCGAGCGAGAGCCTGAGGGGTCCGGCGGAGGGGTGTTCGTTTTGGTGCGTGTTCACGCGGCATGACGTTCGCCCCAGTCAATACTGTGACGTATCGGATGCATTGATGTATCGTACCAGGTGTCAGCGGACAACACCGTCGGCCGACACCAAGAGGAGCGGCGATGAACGAGACGCCCAACAACCCACCCCCTGCGGCCAAGGCGGCCACAGCAACAAGGCAACGCTTTCTCAGCGAGTTGTGGGACGCCGTCGCGCCAGGACGAACGTTTGCCCTGGTGATCGCGGTACTGCTGATCCAGCTGGGCTTCGTGCTCTCCTACGTCGGCGCGTTCCACCACCCCGTCCCCCACCAGGTGCCGATCGCCGTCGTCGCGCCCGCGCAGATCTCCGCTCAACTCGTCAGCGAACTCAACGCGATCCACGGCCACCCGCTCCACGCGACCGCCGTCGCCGACGAGACGGCCGGCCGGACGCTCCTGCGGCGCGGATCGACCAGCGGCGTGCTGATCGTCAACCCCACCGGCAAGACCGACGCGCTGGTCGTCGCCAGCGGCGGCGGCGCAGCGGTCGCGACCGCCGTCGAGGACGTCATCGCCCAGGCCGAAGCCACCCAACACCGCAGCGCCACGGTCACCGACGCCGTACCCGCCCAGCCCGGTGACGCCAGGGGCCTGACCGACTTCTACCTCGTCGTTGGCTGGCTGATCGGCGGCTATCTCGTCGCTGCCCTGCTCAGCATCGCCACACGGCCACGACCCGCCACCACTCGTCGGGCGATCATCCGCCTCATCGTGCTCGTCCCCTACGCCGTCCTCTCCGGACTCGGCGGCGCGATCATCGTCGGCCCCGTCCTCGGCGCGCTCACCGGCCATCTCCTCGCGATGTCCGCGCTCGGAGCGCTCATCGTCTACTGCGCCGCCGTCGTCACCATGGCCTTCCAAGTCTTCCTCGGCACGATCGGCGTCGGGCTCACACTTGTCCTCTTCGTGGTCCTCGGCAACCCCAGCGCCGGCGGCGCCTACCCAGCACCACTCCTCCCCGGCTTCTGGCGCGCGATCAGCCCCGCCCTCCCCAACGGCGCCGGCGTCCAGGCCCTCCGACGCATCGTCTACTTCGGCTCCTACAACATCACCGACAACCTCCTCATCCTCTCCCTCTACATCGTCGTCGCCGCCACCCTCGCGCTCACCGGCACAGCACTCCTCCCGCGCCGCGCCGCCGCCCGAAAACCAGCAGGCGCCGTCGCCTAACCAATGCTGCGGCAAGCGCGTGCGGTGGCGAGCAACGGTGGCGCCGCATTCGGACGAGGGGCGTACCAGAGCACGCGGTCGCGGCGGCCGCTAGGCCACGTAAGAACAACCCCAAGTCCCGACGCACGGGCTCTCCCGCACGTAACGGGTGGTCCCGACGCCTGCTGCGGACGAAGGGCGGTCACCGATGCTGAGCGCCTCGTCGCTGCCGCTCGCGAGCCAAGCAGCCCCCAGTCAGCATGACCGGTGCAGGGGGTAATCCGGCGGGGCGCCGTGGCTCGGGGCCCCCGCGGTGATCGTGGCCGCCAGCCCTGCTCTGGTTCCGACACGAGCATCGCCGGGTTAGCGGAGATGCCTGCTTCTTCGAGCATGCGCTAGCCGTCGAGATTGATCACGAGGCTCCGCCTGGTTGGGTCGATGACCGTGACGGCGCGCCATCGCGATACGTCCCTCCCGCTGTCGGGTAGGCTTCAGCGCACTGTGTTGCCGCCAGCGATCATGGGAGTCTCGTGACCTATCGGAATGTAAGAATCGCCGCTGCTGCTGCTGTCGTCCTCGGAGTTTCGGCTGCGATCCCGTATTCGACCTCCGCGGCAACGCCTCAGGTCCCGCCGTGCACTCTCAGTGGGACTGGCCATATTCAAATCTGTCCGGTTACGTTCAAGGCGACCGCCGGCAAGTCCTCGCGGGTCGTTGTCGCCAGGTATAGCGACTTCTCCCACTGCGACTTTCCGGCTCCGAGCAGCGAACCTGGTGCGAACCAGAACTACGTCGTCGCGTCAGTCACGATCAACTGGGGCGACGGCAGCCGGTCGACCTCCGGGATTGCTCACACTGGCACCACCTGCCCTGGCAACGACAGCGCCTACACCAATGCTGGCGAGAATGAGCCGGTGACGGGTGTTCATCGGTACAAGAGAAAGGGGACCTACACGGTTTCCGTGTCGCTCACCTACGTTCGTGGGACCGGCGACACCTACCAGAACTGCGCTACCGCAACGGCCGGCGATACGACCTACAACAACCTCGCCAACTGCATCGCCTTGGGCGCGCCGGCTCAGTCGATCGGCGTCGTGAAAAAGAAACACTGAGGTTCGGCAGACTTTCTCGCGGGAAGTGTTCGACGCCAGCCTTTGTTGCGAGGCTCGACGCCAGACAGGTACCCACGGTGCCGCTCGGAGCGGCGGCCTAGCGCTCGGGAACATAGCCGCAGCAGAGCGGCATCTAGTGTCCTCGTGACTGCTTTGCCTGCGAGAGCAAGCGTGGACGCCGACACTTGCGCAGCTACCGAGTTGGAGACATCCAGCCGCGTCGCTCGCAATCCGGCTCACGCCCGCTCGCGCTGGGCGACGCAGCAGCGCTCGCCGTGTCGACCGTCTGACCCGCAGCTCGTCCCTAGCGAGCGTGCGCGGCGCGACCGCTGTAGACGCTCGCTTTGCCGTGTAGGGAGGGCGCTTTCACATGTGGTCTGGTGCCTCTTCCTGGGAAGAGCAGGGATCGACCTCGCACCACGTGCTCGCTCGTCGTGCGAACGGACTGCGGCGCGCGGCAAGTGATGTCAGTTGAGGTGTTCGGCGAAGAACGCGAGGATTCGTCGCCAGGCGTCTTCTGCGGAGGGGTGGTGGTGGCCGATACCGCCGGTGCGGAGCAGCGGGGTGAGAAGTGGACCGGCGTTGAAGCGGTTGAGGAAGCCGTGGCCGGCGTCGCCGTACTCCTTGACGTCGTGTGTGACGTTCGCGGCGCTGAGCGCCCGCTCGAGGCGCTCAGCGCGGCGACGCAGTCCCCGGTCGCGGGCGCCGTAGCTACCCACGATCGGGCATGCGCCCGCGAGCCGCCCGGCCGCGCCTTCGGGGACCTCGCCGTAGTTGACCGACGCCGCCGCGAACGCGCCGCGGGGTGCGCACAGCAAAGCGAAGCCGCCGCCCATGCCGAAGCCGATTATTCCGATCCGCCCGGTGCAATCGTCGCGCGCGGCGAGGAACGATCGCGCCGCTTCGATGTCCTGGTAGGCGGGGCCGCTGCCTGACCGCGACGCGCGCAGGGTGGCCGCGACGCAGCGGATGCCGCGACCTGAGTAGAGGTCTGGCGCGAAGGCAAGGTAGCCGGCGGCGGCAAGCCGGTCGGCCTGCTCGCGGATGTCGTCGGAGAGGCCGAACGCATCCTGAATCACCACCACGCCTGGGTGCGGTCCCTCACCGATCGGCAGCGCGAGATAGGCGCCGAGTTCCGCGGAATGCGCGGTGAAGCGCAGGTCAGGCATCGCGCTCGTAATCTACGTCACGCCGGAGAGCGCCCAACACGCGCGACAGGCACGCGGCGCACGACTGCTTCCTACGGATGGTGGTGTCCTGAGCTCGAAGTCGCACGCAGGTATCGGGCTTTCCCGTGGTCGCAGCGAGGCGCGCCCTGAGTGTTGGCTCAGGGCGCGTGGTCGCGATGCTCGTGAAGCGTGGACGGTCTACGGCGACGCGCAGATCGCGTACACGGACCAGGTGATCGCATCAGCGTTGGTCTTCCAGGAGACATCCCAGCCGGTTGGCGTCGCAGCGGTGCCGGTGTCAGGGAGGGGGCCGTCCTGGTAGATCACGGCAGTAGCGACGCCGCCATCGAACCCGCCGCCGCCCGTTGCCTTCGTGCCGGTGGGGCAGCTGACCGTGCCAGTCCCGCTACTGCTGGCGCCGATGCCGCCCGTAGCGATCTGCTCGGTGACGCTGGTCGCGCCGGCGGCGCCGGTTGCGCCGGTTGCGCCGGTGGCGCCGGTCGTGCCCTTGGCTCCGTTCGTGCCGTTCTTGCCTGTGTAGCCGCGGTAGCCGCGGTAGCCGCGGTTGCCGCGCAGCGAGTTGCGCACGCTCGGCTTGATCTGGCTCGTCGAGGTGATCAGGTAGTGATGCGCGGCCCAAGCGGTGCCGCCGCCGAGCGCGAGAAACAGCGCCAGCGTCGCGACGATACTGGTGTAAGAGATCCGTTTGTGGGCACCGTCGCCGTCGCGACGGCGAAATCCAACCTTATGCATTTCAGACGTCTCCTGTTGTTGATGGTTTGCGTCCCAGCGAATCCGTCAAGTGCCGCGCGGACCGACTGCGGTGACGCCTCCGTATTGGGGCCTCACCGCAGCTCTTGTCCGTGGCTGGGTGCGAGACGGTTGATCTCAGACGGGGGTGCTGGTGCGTTCTTCTTCGACGAATCCGCCGGCGCCGTCTTGTGTGACGGTGCGCTGGCGCCGGGTGCCGCCGCCCGTGTTGAAGCCGCCCCGTGAGCTCCAGAACATGATCGAGATGAGCAGGCTGATGGCGCCCAGGATGATCAGGATCAGGCCGATGCTGTGCAGGTTGAAGCCGGTTGTCGTGACTGACACCGCGAAGCGCAGGATTGCGCCTACCGCGATCATCACGATGCTCATTGCAACGCCCATACGTTCTTCCTTGTCCGGCATAGTGCGCGGCCGTCGGCCACGCGAGGGTGCTGGCGGCCGCAAGGCGCGGCGACCAGCGGGTCACGCCCGGGGCTGCCCGGCGGTCGTTGGGTTCTCAGCTATGAGCGCCGGCTGCGACGGTTGTAGCGGTATCCGCCGCCGGTCGCCAACAGCACGATGATGATGATGAGCAGGACGATGAGCATGGTCACCTCCCAACGTCAGGCTGGGCTGGTTCGCGCATGGTTGGCTTCTGTCTAGTGCTTCTTGCTGCCGGCGACCTTGTCGACGAGTTTTTCGGCGGCGTTCTTGACTGAGCTCTTGGCCTGGTCGTCGCGCCCCTCGTTCTTCAGACGCTGGTTTCCGGTCAACGCGCCGGCGGCTTCCTTGACGCGGCCCTTTGCCTTGTCGATGTGCTTGTCGGTCATCAGTCCTCCTGATTACGGATAGCGAGCGCCCGAGCGGGCGATCGCCGGTGGCTTGCGGCCGGATGGCCGCACGGGGGAAGTGGCTTGGGCCATCCAGGCTGCTCGCGGCCGCTGCTCGGCGGTTTTCGCCAGGCGTGGGGCGGGGCCGCTCGTGGGAACGATCAGCGGCCGAGCAACGCGGCCGGTGGCCTGGTTGGCGCCGATGAACGCGGCCACGCGCCTGGGTCGTGCGCCCGTAGGAGCGCGTGGTGTGTCGAGCGCGCCGTCGCGCAACCGGGCCCTGAACGCGGCGATGACCGCGTCCATGCGGCGCGCGGTCGAAGCGGCGGGAGTCAGCAGGTGGGGCATGTCGACCTCCGGGCTCGTGAGAGCAGGACTCGGAAAGTCAGTTGGTGTTGCCCACCCACACGCTGTGAGCCGACCTCACCGGATGCCCTTCGCGACTCACTGTACTCCGCGCGACCGCCGTACACAACCGGCCGCTGAGCGAGCTTCGCAGCCGCTTCGCGTCAGTCAGCCAACGAGGCCGCGCCCGCGGCGATCTCGTGATGATCGACGAGGTCGGTGGGGGCGAGGATGAGCCGCCAGCGCTCGAACTGAGTACCGCATTCTCGTCAGAGCAGGTGTCTCGGTGACGGGGATCAGGGGCCTCGTATTCGCCAACAGGAGGGGAGCGCATCGCGACCGCTCCCGCCACGCAAGCGAGCGTCGGCTCCTACGCTCCGCTCGCGACCTCCCTGGACGACCGGCAGGTGCCTCGGGAGCGGGGCATGGGCGCTCGCTTCGTCTTCGGCTTGCGGGCGCAACGGCCGGGATATCCAGGTGTATACTGAGGGTATGAAGGTGGTCAAGGTCCGCCGCGTTGGTAATAGCAATGTGGTGTCGATCCCGCGGGAGCTTGAGACGCGGGGGTTTGCGCCTGGCACCTCGGTGCTGGTTGAGGAGCTCGAGACTGGTGAGCTGCGGATCATTCCGACGGAACAGGTTCGCGCTCGGATTCGTGACGTAGGGCAGCGACTCGTGGGTGAGCACGTCGAGGCGTTGAAGGTCCTCGCCGAGCACGATCCCGCCGGCGGCTCCGCCGAGCGTTAGAACATCGGTGGATCCGGAAGGCGCGGAACCGGTCTATTTGGAGTTCGCGGACGCGCTCGCGCTGTACGCCGCGATCGTCGGCGGCACGACTGCGCAGGCGGCGGATCAGCTTCGTGATCGTGCGGGCCTTGAGAGTGCGCTCGGCCGGCCTCGCAACTACGCGCTCTACGACGACGCCGATCTCGCGCTGCAGGCAGCGGCGCTCGCTCACGGGATCGCGGAGAGCCAAACGTTCATTGATGGCAACAAGCGCCTCGCGCTGATCGCGATGCTCACGTTCATGGAGATCAACGGGTTGGCGGTTGAGGCGTCCGATCCCGAGCTCGCCGCGTGGATCATCGGCCTCAGTGCCGGCACAACTCCCGTCGAGTTGGCCGAGGTGCTCCGCGCGCGAGTTCGCCGGCTCCCTCGCTGAGAGCTGCGCGAGCTGCCGAGCGTCGGGCGAAGGAGGCTGGTAGAGCAGCGGCTTCTGTCCGCACTGTGATTGGGAGGAGGATCCCATGACCGTTACACCGCTGCTCGATTCTGGTGGCCGCCGTCGTTCGCCAGCAACGCTCCCTGGCTACCACGCGGGCCGTGCGCCACGCAACAAGGGCCAGCAGTACCCGCTGACCCGCCGAGCGTCGAGGAGATCATCGCCGTGATGCGCCAAGCAGGCGACGACCGCCACGGATCGAGAGTACGTGCGCTGATCGCCGTGCTGTGGCGCGGCGGCCTGCGCGTCCAGGAGGCGCTATCTCTCGGGGAGCAAGATCTTGACCAGCGGCGCGGGTCGCTGCTGGTCCGCCGCGGCAAAGGCGGCCGCAGACGCGAGATCGGCATGGACACTTGGGGCTGGGAACAACTCACACCCTGGCTCAGTCAACGAGTCGAGCTTCCAGTCGGGCCGCTGTTCTGCGTGATCGACGGCCCCACACGCGGCAGGGCGTGGGCGAGCGCCTCCGTCCGCGTCGAGTTTCGCCGCCTCGCCGTCCAGGCCGGCGTGCGGCGGCGGTTCGCTCCACACCAGCTACGCCACGCCCACGCCGTCGAGCTCGCGCGCGAAGGCGTGCAGCTCAACGTCATCCAACGCCAGCTCGGACACGCCAACCTCGGCACCACCAGCGTCTACCTCCAAGGCATCGACACCGAAGAAATCATCGCCACCGTCCACGCCCGGCGCGCCCCAATGATCTCCGCCACCGCAGGACTCCAGCTCTGACACCCAGGGCGGCGGGCGCGCCCCGGAGTCGCTCCCGCCAGTCCTGCTTGAACAAGGCTAAGCAGAAGCGAGTGCGTCGCACCCGCTCGCGCCTCGTCCTCGTCCAACTCGGGCGTCTCGCCGGCTACTCAGGGCCGCCTGCTTTCCGCGCGAAGGAGGGTCATCTCCCTCCGCACAGAGATGCTCGACGGTGAACAGAAGCAGGACCCGCGCCACAGTCCTGGGTCCGGCCGACAGGAGAAGCCTGCTGCGCTTGCTTCGGCACACCCCAGAGTTCTGCCTATCCGTGAAGCGAGCGGTCTGGCCTTGGGCTGGCCGGTGAGTGCTACGGGTTCGCGAACGGTCCTGCGTATCGGAACGTGCCGGTGATCGACCGGGGGCAGTCCGTTAGCGTCCGCACTTGAAAATGGGTGCCCCATCCAGGATCGGGAGCGGCGATTCCGAGGCGGGATGCAGCCACGAAACCAAAGCGACCATAGAAGTGCCGATCACCAAGTAGCGCGATCAGCGGTTCGCCTGACGCATCGGCTGCGCCGATGATGGCATTTATCAGCGCCTGACCGGTTCCCTGCCGCTGGTGGTCCGGCAGAACGCTGATCGGCCCCAGCCCGAGCGCACTCATCTCACCGACCCATCCGCGAGTACACACCACGTGGCCGACGATCCGATCGTCGCGTATCGCGACCATCGAGAGCGTCGGGATCCATCCCACGTCCCGCCGCAACGCCCGGACCAGGAGAGCCTCCGGCGGCTCTTGGTCGCCTTGCGGTCGACCAAACGCAGCTGAGATCACCGCGTCTACTGCACCCCGATCTTCAACCGTCTCGCGCCGAATGACCACAAACCGCCTCCTAACACAACAGCTCCTGCTCCGCCGCCTGCGGCACTTCCGCTGCGACGCTCGCTTGATACGCGATCCGAAGACGCGGCCTCGTTACCTCAGGCCCCAGACGAATTGAGAGCAGGATCGTCACCGGTCGCCATCCGCTTCAGGTGCCGGCATCCTGGGCCGTGGGTGACTCCCGGTATCCGACATACGCTGCGCCCTGCCGCACGCGCGGCCGAGGGTGCTGTGGCCCGCGCGATTAGTGGATCGCGGCGGTTGGCAGACTACGGCTCGTGCCGCGACCGACCCGAAGCGCTCCTGAAGCGCTGCCGAGCAGTTATGGGCGCGCCGAGGCGCCGCACGGAGCGTAGGCGTGAGCGTGCTGCTGTCGTTCGTGACGGTGCTGGCGTGGGGCACGTGGATACCGGTGGCCCAGATCGTGCCAGGCGTCCCGCAACGCTCGCGGATCTTCTACGTAGCGGTCGGAAACGTCATCCTCGCGGCCGCCGCACTGATCGTCGGCGGCGGGCATCTCTCGCTCGGCTGGCGTGAGTTCTGGCTGCCGCTAGCCGGTGGACTGGTCTGGACAGTCGGGAACTTCGCGGCGTTTCGCGCCTCGGAGACGATTGGCCTCGCCCGCGCCGCCGGGACGTGGACACCGCTGAACATCATCATGGCATTCGCCTGGGGGGCCCTCCTCTTCGGCGAGCTCAACGACTTCGGCGCTGCCCGCGTCACCGTGCTTGTCGCGGCATTCGTCGTCATGTCCGCGGGCGTGGTGATGGTTGTCAGCGCCCGGGACACGCAGCCTCCTGACCGAGGTGCCGCCGTGCGCAACGCCGGTCGCCAGCGCGCTGGCCTGCTCTGGGCCACCGCTACGGGCGTGCTCTGGGGGAGCTACTTCGTGCCCGCCCAGTGGGCGAACGTCCCGGCGCAGGTCGCCAATTTCCCGTTGGCGCTCGGCATCCTGCTCGCGGGATCAGTGCTGGCAGTGAGCGCCGGCGAGCCGGTCAGGTTGAGCCAGAAGATCACCGCCCTACAGGTGGCAGCCGGACTGCTATTCGGCATCGGCAACGTCGCCCTGCTCGGCTTGGTGTCGCGAGTCGGGACGGGCGCCGGCTTCACGATCGCCCAGTTGAGCCTGCTCGTCAACGCCAGCATCGGTATCTGGGTCTTCAAGGTTCCCCGGCCGGGAACCCGTCCAGCCAAGATCGCCATGGCCGGGATCGTGCTCGCCGGCGTCGGTGGCGGCGTCATCGGCGCGATCAGATAGCCGCTCGGTCGCGTCGATCACAACGCCACCGAGCAATGGGGTGAGGCCGCGGCTCCAGTCATGCGGCCGACGGGCCGTGAACCGCGTCTGAGCGCCGGCAATCGCGTGCTGCATCCCGACAAGCCAAGAGCAGGGAAGCGACCGAACGACAACTATCAATGAGCGCTGCGTGTCTGCCCGCGGCCGAACGAGAGCAGGCCTCCTGAACCGAGCTGGCTGCTGCCTCCTCCTCGCGAAAAGTAGGCACGTCGCCGGCCCGAGATGAGACGCATACTCGGGACGACCAGCGAGCACGCAGTCTGCCTCCCGGTCGCTCCTGCTTACGCTCTCCGTTGCGAGCACACGATGACCTTGTGGGTCTCGCCAGACGCCCGAGCGTCGTTCAGCGGTTCGGACGCGGCGGCGGGCTGCTTTGGCGGGCGTTATCGGACCGAGCGACGCGAGATTCCGAGCGTCAGCCGCAGCGGCACGATTGGCCGCTCCGCGTCAAGCCGGCTACAGGAGGCTTCGCCGCCACGCTCGGCGCTAGAGTTGGTCCGTGACCACGCGCGAGAAACTCCATCAGCTCGTCGACGAGCTCAACGAAGCCGAAGTCGAGGCTGCGCTCGCCCGCTTGGTCCGCGACCGCGAAGCGATCGAGCGCTGGACCCAGACGGACGACTCGCAGGGGACTGCGGACGCCTGGGCGCTTGCAAGCGCGCGCGAGGCAGTCCGCGAAGAGCCTTGGTAGCGCGCGGCGATGTTCTCTGGCTCGAGCTCGAGGACGAGGGTCGCCGGCCGGTCGTGCTACTCACCCGCGACGAAGCGCTGCCGCGACTACGAAACGTCGTCGTAGCTCTCGTCACGCGCACGATCCGCGGGATCGAGACCGAGGTCGAGATCGGACCGGACGACGGAATGCCGGTCGCCTGCGCGGTCAGCCTCGACAACCTCCGCACGGTGCCACAGGCGCTTCTCACGCAGGCGATTACGACGCTGGACGCGGCGAAAATGGATCTCGTTTGCCGCGCGCTGGTCCGCGCTACAGGATGCGGCACCTGACGCGCGCCGGAGCGTGGGCGGCTGCTCTGAATGGGCCACTGGCGGGCCCCAGTGGCCCGAACTCCCGTGAAACACACGCAAACTCCGTAAAACGGGGGTTCGGGGGCTCTAGCCCGATCGTGCCGAGTTGCAGGCATTACGGGCGATTTCGCGCTGGGTGACGTGTCGCTTCACACGCGAGAGGTCGCTGGTTCGAAACCAGCCGTGCCCATGGGAACTGCCTGCAAAGCGGCGGTATCTCTCCAGCTGCACTCCGGTTTGGTTAGCCGGTTTGCTCCGGATTGGTCGGGACCGCCGCCAGCGACCGACGGCGTGAGCGCTTCCGCAACGCCAGGCGCGAGCGAGCGTCAGCAGACAGTCGCGCCACACGCCTGGAACTCGTCCAGAGCGCGCCTGCGGAGCGCGACCCAGCTGACGCTCGCTCACGCCTGCCGCCACGTTCGGCCGGTCGTAGAGGGTGGCCCGCACGAAGCGCGTCGAGCCGGCCGTGCCCACGCTGACCGTGGAGCGGCTGAGAGTTTGCAGGAACTGGGCCAGGTAGGGCACGGTCGACGTCTTCCCGGCAAGCGACGGATGGGTTGACGCCACCGCGCGCCTCGATCGCCAGGTGCGGTGGAGCGCCCACGCTCAGCGCCACATCCACGGTGAGCGGACTCACGCCGATGTTCACAGACTTGCCGGTGACGTTCGTGTCGTCAACGGTTTGCTCCGTCGCCAACGATCGAACTCCAGATACGGTTGCCCGACACGGCGCGTCCCGGCGGAATCCCCGCGAGCATCCGCTGAGTCGCCACGTCGCCGAACTCAAAATCGCCCTGGAGTGCTGGGTCGTCGTGAACGGCGAGCAGCGTGCGGCCGAACACCAAGTCGGTCGGGCTCGACCCCGCGGAGGCCACTACCGCAGCCACGCCCGGCCCCACTACCGCCAGCGCACCGGCCACGGCGAGTCGGTGACGCACTGACATGAAATGCCTCCTCGGGCTTCGGCGTGGGGTGAGTTTAAGCGTCACAGGTTTGGTGCGTGACAGCGTCTCGAAGCGCGCGCAGCCTGGGGTCTGATCCGCGCATCGGATGGCCCTCATCTCGACGCTGAAGGGGACCGTAGGCGCCCAAGCGGCGCGCCGCAATATCGGAAACCATCAATCTTTGGGGGGCGGGCCAACGCACGCGCTGATCAAACGTGCAAGCGGACGCCCCGGTCCAGCACGGATCGATCGCACGGAGATCCACGGACGGCGGCGTGGGACGCGGGATCTATTGTCGCTGGGATGCGAGTGTTGGTCGTCGGCACGGGCATCATCGGGACGATCTATGGCTGGGCTTTGGCGCAGCGGGACAATGAGGTCGTCCACCTCGTGCGGCCGGGGCGATCGTCGGCGCTCGCGGGCGGTATTGCGATCGACATCCTCGATAAGCGAAGGTCGCATCCCAACCACCCGATCGAGCGCTACGACGTGCGTGTCGCCGAGTCGCCGCACGGCAGCTATGACGTGGTAATCGTGCCGACGAAGCCCTACCAGCTACTTGCGGCGCTGCGCGAGGTCGTTCCGGCGGCAGGCGATGATGCCGCATACTTGCTCCTGACGCAGAACTGGCACGGCACGCGTGAGGTCGATGCGAGCCTGAGCCGAGACCGCTACGTCTACGGCGACGCCCGGGCTGGAGGCACCTGGCACGGCGAGACGCTGGTCGCAGCGCTCTTCCGCTCGATCGTCATGGGCGCCGTCAACGGCGGACCCACACCCAGTCTGGATCGTCTGCAGAGGCTCTTTCGCGACGCGGACATCAAACCATCGACTCCCGAGAACGTCCTGCACACGATCTGGGTCCAACACGCCATTACTGCCGGCCTCTGGCCGCCGGTCGTCAGAGCAGGCGGCTTGCATGAGCTACTCGAGGACCGGGAGCTGGGCACCCTCAGCCTGCTCTGCGTAGCGGAATGCCTGCGCGTGGTGCAAGCGCGTGGAGTCAATCTGGATGCCCACCCCGAGGCACGGATGTACCTTCGCACCGCCTCTCGGGTCGGGCAGGTGATCGCGGGCATGGCAATGCGCGCCCTGTTTCGCTTCAACAAGGCGGTCGCGCGTGCGTCCGAGCACGCACTGGACGACGCTCGCGAGATCCTGGTCGCTTACGACGAGCTCATGGCAAGCGGCCGCGAGTTCGCTGTACCAATGCCGGTCATGGCGCACTTCGAGGGCGATGTTCATGCCTTCGCGGCTCGGCGTGGCGTCTCGAATGCTACGTCTGACCCCACGCTCAAAGCGAATCGCGCGCGAGCCGTGCGTAACTTCCACACCGTCGAAGTGCCACCTGACACGGGTCCGCGTCGCTCACGAACCGGCTGGCGGCGACACGTCGGGCTCCATTGATTGAGGGTTTCCGTTATTGCCATGCAGCAGCCGTCCCCCTAACGTGACGCGCCATGCCGGAATACCTGCTCGAGCTCCACGGGTCACGCCTCGGCATGCGCGTCCCCCCCGATGGCAGCGTCGTTCCAGACGGCGGTCCGAAGTCCGGCGATGCGTAGGGCGATGGAACGCGTTCGACTTGTCATCATCGCGGTCGCGCTGGCGGCCGCCGCGAGCGCCGCTCTGGTGGGTGCGCCGTCCGGTGTCGCGGCGTCCCCTGCCCCCGCCCAGCTGTACGCGTTCGGAGAGAACTACTACGGCGAGCTCGCCGCCGGCGCCAACTATGGCACCGACAATTCGAGCGCAACGCCGCTTGCCCTCAATCTCCCGACGAGCGGGCCGGTGGTGGGCAGCACCGGCAACAGCGGCCCCCCGCCCACCGTCAAGGAGGTCGCCGTCGGCAACTTCCACAGCCTGGTGCTGACCTCCGCCGGCACGCTCTACGCCTTCGGCGACAACGACGACGGACAGCTCGGCAATTCCCTCCACGTCGGCACGAACGTCGGATGGCTTTTTCTCACGCCGGTCGTGCCACCCGTCGCCCTCCCGTTCACGCAGATTGCCGCCGGCGCCAACCACAGCCTGGCGGTCACCGCCAACGGTCAGCTCTACGCCTTTGGCGACAACCACGACGGGCAACTGGGCGAGACTCCGAACACCACCCCAAACCCGATGCCGACGATCGTGCGCTTCCCTGCGCCGCCCGACCGGCCGACAGAGCAGCCGGTCATCACCCAGGTCGCCGCCGGGGCCAACGACAGCTTCGCCCTCAGCTCCGCCGGCCAGCTCTACTCGTTCGGCGACAACAGCCACGGGCAGCTCGGTACCGGAACTGACTTCGGCAACTTCGATCCGACGCCGACGCGGGTCAATCTGCCGGGGCAGAGCGGCACGATCACGGAGATCGCCGCGGGCGCCGACTACACGTTCGTGCTGACTTCGACCGGCCAGCTGTACGGCTTCGGCAACAACGTCTACGGCCAGCTCGGGCTGCCCACGGCCACCACGCAGACGGCGACCCCGACGCAGATGGAGGCCCTCCAGCCGCGCGGCCGAGTGATCGCCGTTGCGGCCGGGGGCGGCCAGACCCTCTTCGCGACCTCGACGGGTCGCCTCTACAGCCTTGGTCTCAACATCTACGGGCAGCTCGGCGACGCGACCAACGTTGGAACCCTGAATGCGAACCCCTCCCCCGCGGTCGTGACGCTCGCGGGCGCCACAGGACCCGTCGTCCAGCTCGGCGCGAGCGGCAACTCGAGCTTTGCCGTCACGTCCACGGGCCAGCTCTACAGCTTCGGTGTCAACTACTTCGGACAGCTGGGGCGCCTCAGCGGCCGCGGCACCGCGGCACCCAACGCGGATCCGGAGCAGGTCAGCCTTCCCGGCGGGGCGAGGGTCGAAACGGTCGCTCGCGGATCGAACGCCTCGCACATGCTGGTCGTGGTCTCCGATCTGGCCGTGACCACCGACTTGCTCAGTCCCGGCCGCGTCGGCGCCGTCTATGGTCAGAGTGCGGCGGCGAGCGGAGGGGAGCCACAGTACACCTGGTCGGCGAGCGGTCTGCCCAGCGGGCTCGAGATCTCGGCCTCCGGCGCCATCACCGGCACACCCGCAGCGCCCGGGAGCTCGCACGTCGTGCTCACCGTCACCGACGCCAACGGTATCAGCGCCTCCAGCGCCCCGCTCACGCTGACGATCGCGGCGGCCCAGTCAACGCCGACCACGACGACGACCACCACCACGACCACGACCGCCACGACGGACGGCACGGCGCACATCGCCAAGGTCCGCTCCAACGGTCCCAAGGCCGTCGTCGTCCAGCTCGCCTGCGCGGGCAGCACCGGCGAGCGCTGCAGCGGGACACTGGCGTTGAGCGCGGTCGAGCACCTGCGCGGCAGCAAGGTGACCGCGATCAGCGCAACGGCGACGCGAGGTCGCACGCGCACCATCAGCCTCGGACGGGGACCCTACGAGTTGAGCGCGGGCGCCACGGCGGCGTTTACGATCAAGCTCGGCGGCACGGCGCGATCGCTTCTGTCGAGCCGCCATCACTACAAGGCCAGGTTGACCCTCACCCCCACGGGTGCCGGCAGCCCCGCCGCCAGGCGAACGATCACTTTGAGGGGGAGTTGAGGTGCCGCGCCGAGCCCTTGGGCCGAGTCCCGGCCGCCTTACCTTCGCAGCCCGGGGCGCACGCCAGCGGCGCCTCGCGCTTCGCGGGCTCAGCACGGCAGCGGTCCTGGCGGGTCTCATCGCCGCGCTCGGCACCGTGTCGGTGGCGGCTGCGCCGGTGTCCCCCCCGGGGCTAATCTGGCCCGCCGCGAGCGCGGTCACGCTACCGCCCGACACGGTCAGCGGCCCGCAGATCATCGCTCCGACGGCGGCCGCCGAGGCCTACAGTCCGCCACGAGGCACGCCCGATCTCGCGAAGATGACGTTGCAGCCGTCGGATCTCGCCCGGGGTGCGACGGTGCTCTCTAGCGGCTACCTCGACCCGGCATCGGGTCTGAACCTGCGTGCCGAGTACGACCGCGACTTCGGCGCCGCGGCCACGACCGCGGGCGTGAAGTTGGGGCAAATCCAGGTATCCATCACGCTCGCGGATTCGACGGCGTACGCGAAGGCCCTGTTTGCGCAGATCCCCCCCACGTACGGCACCCAGGCCGGGCACGCGATCCTCGCGCTCGAGGTCGTCCCGATCTCCGTCAACGGGTTCCACCCCACGCCAAACAACGCGCGCTTCGGCAAGCTGCACAGCGCCGGCATCGGCCAACAGTCGCTACTGGAGTCGGGCACAATCACCACAAAGGACGCGACGATCGGCGCGGACTTCGTGTGGCTGCGCGTCGACGGCGTGCTGGCGAGCCTCGCGGTCGTCGCGGCCAAGCCGCCGCTCGCCGACTCGGTGGCGATCGGGCTCGCTCGCACGGTTGCTGCACACATCACCTCGGTGCTCACTGCCACGCGCTAGGTCGGCGCTCCCGATGGAGCGCAGTCCCGCGGCCGCACTCACCGACGGTTCAGGAACCTCAGATAGAACGCTCCGAACGTCAGGACGATTCCGACGTTTGCTATCAGGCGCTCCCAGAACTGGTGCCTGAAGAACAGCACGTCCACGCTGACCACGACGGCCACCATCACGAGCACGTAAATCACGAGGACCGCCTGTCTTCCCATCGCTCCCGCCCACTCTATGCCCGCGCCGAGTTCGTCCAACCACCGGCGCGCCGCCGACTCATCGCGAGCCGGCCGCGGGGCCGGCACCGCACTGACGGTGGCGCTGCGCCCAGATCAGCGATCATTCGCCGCGTCATGACCGGTCGCCCACGTGCGCGCAACTCAGCGCCACCCGTACTCCCGGTGCCCACCCGTGTTTGACGCCCCAGTCTGGCACGACTACTTCGTGATGGTCGGCGGCGGGGCGGCCGCCCTGACCGGCCTCGTGTTCGTCGCGATGTCGCTGCACCTCTCAGACATCGTCTCCAGTCCGGCGCACCGCCACCGTGCCCGCACGATCCTCACCGCGCTCACGGATGTCTTCGTCCGCTGCGGCCTCGTCCTGATGGGTGGCCAAAGCGCGCGCGCCGTGGGCTTCGAGCTCTTCGTCGTGCTCGTCGGCGTCGAGGTCGTCGTGCTCCGAAGTCTGGAACGAGCGCTCCGCGGGGGCGGCGCGGCGCAGCCAGGCGTTCGGTTCCAAACTCTCCGCGAAGCGCTCCGCGGGGGCGGTGCGTCACAGCACGGGGTCCTATTCCGAACGCTCGGTTACGCCGCGTGCCTGCTCGTCGAACAGATCGGCGCAGCGATCGTGTTCTTCGGACACACCTGGGGCCTGTACGCGGTTGGGGTGGGGATGATGGTGTCGTTCCTGTTCATAGTGTCCGGGGCGTGGCTTCTCCTCGTCGCCGTCGAATCGACGGGCCGGCGCACGACCGCGTAGAGCAGGCGAGCGCGCGAGCGGCGTGCCGCGTACGCCGCGCCGACCGAGCCGGCTGGCCGCTCGGGACCCTCCACACCGGCTGGCCATCAACTACGTGTCCTTCGGCGCGCGCCGGTAGCGAAGGTAGACGACGCCAGCGCCGAACGTCCGCGTGTCGACCAGCTCCAGGTTGATCGCTGCGCCGAGGGGCGGGACGTAGGGAGTGCCGCCGCCGAGCAGGACCGGGCTGACGAACAGCCGCCACTCGTCGATCAGCCCGAGGTCCATGCACGCGCGGGCGAGGCCGGCACCGCCCACCGCAATGTCCTTGCCGGGCTGTTCCTTGAGCCTTGCGACCTCCTCGCCGACACCCTCCCTGACGAGCCGCGCGTTGCCCACCACGCTCTCCAGGGTCGTCGAGAACACGACCTTCGGCAGGGCCTTCCAGATCCGAGCGAACTCGACGTGCTCCTCGGGCAGCAAAGCCTCCTCCACGGTCTCCCAATAGAGCATCGTTTCGTACAGCCGCCGGCCGCACAGCTGCACGCCGGTCTCCCGCACCCGCTGGCTGTGAAAGGCGAACACCTCCTCGTCGGGCACCGAGAAGTCGATCGCGCCGTCGGGTCCAGCGATGAAGCCGTCCAGCGACACGGTCATCGAGTAGATCAGGCTGCGCATCGGATCCTCCCTCGGCTGGCGTCCAACTCCTCCGTGCAAAGTAGTGGTGGCCTCAGGGTTTCGCTCATACGTTCGGCCGGATCCGCCGGCGACGCATGTGCCAAATGTCGCTATCCGTCCACCGGGGCGCCGCTGGCTCATGGTGTGCCGCCGCCGCTGTCGATGCGGATGAGTGACGGTCGCTTACCTGCCGACCACAGCCACTTTGGCTGACAGCCGACATCTGGGCCTCCGCCCTCAGCAAGCCGCATTAGGGAGGGTTCATGGCTCACTGCTTCCACTCGTCCACAGGGGACAGGCCGGTCGGCAAACGTCGCCGTCGGCAGTATCTGCTAGCCGCCCTCGGGCTGCCTCTGGCAGCGGCGCTTCTCGTCGCCGCTCCCTTCGCGTTCAGCGCCCAGGCCCCTGTGGGACTCGGAACGGCCGGCAGCTTCGCAGTCCTCGCCGGCAGCGCCGTCACAAACACCGGGCCGAGCGTCATCAGCGGCAGCATCGGGTTGGACCCGGGTTCCGCCGTGACCGGCTTTCCACCCGGACTGGTCATAGCTGGGACGACCCAGGTCGCCAACGGCGTGACCCTGCAGGCCAAGAACGACCTCGTGACCGCGTACAACGACGCCGCCGGGCGCAGCTCGACGGCGACCGTCTCCGGAGACCTGGCCGGACGTACGCTCACCCCCGGCGTCTACACCTCGGCGAGCTCGCTCGGCCTCAGCGGCGCCCTCACGCTGGACGCTCAGGGGAACTCCAGCGCCGTCTTTGTGTTTCAAGCCGGGTCGACGCTCATCGCCGGCTCCGGTAGCCAGATCAACCTGATCGGTGGCGCGCAGGCGTGCAACGTCTATTGGCAGGTTGGAAGCTCGGCGACGATCGGTACCGGCAGCTCGTTCGTCGGCAACATCATGGCGCTGACATCGATCACGATGACGACCGGCGCCACGCTCGACGGGAGGGCGCTGGCCCGTAACGGCGCGGTCACCCTCGACACCAACACCATCACGAGGGCAACATGCGCCACCGGCGCGAGCACGACCGGCGGCGGCAGCTCCACCACCGGTGGCAGCACGTCCGGTGGTGGCAGCACGACCGGATCAGGGACAACCAGGGGCGCGACCGGTGGGACGGGCACGACCGGTGCCGGCGGCCCCACTACGCCGAAGGCTCACAAGCCAAAGAAGCACAGGTCAGTCAAGCCGACGGCGCCCAAGCCCGTGAAACCGGCGACACCCAAGCCCGTCAAGCCGACGGCACCCAAGCCTCCTGCGTTCACGGGCTGACGAACCTCGATGCAACTCTCAACGAGACACGCGATGCGCGCATCCGGTGTCCTCACCGTGGCGGCATGGCTCGCAGCCGCCACGGTGGCGACGGCGGCGCTCGCGCCAGCGCGTACGCAACCGGTCCAGGCGACGCAGCCGCTGGCTGTAATCAATAACGACACCGAAGCGTTCCTCAAGCCGAGCCGTAGCTCCGGGTCGGCGGGGGAGGTGAACGAGGTACGCCCGATCACGGGCGAGCGAACCGTGCTTCCCGTGGTGGCCGTCACCACCGACGCTCACGGCGAACGCTGGCTGGATGTGCTCCTTCCAGGCAGACCGGACAGCCACACAGGCTGGATCGAGCAGAACGTCGTGACGCTGACGGCCACCGATTGGCAGATCGTCGTCAAGCTCGGCACGCGACAGGTGGTGGTCTTCGAGAGCGGCCGCGTCGTGCGCACGTTCCTGGCCGTGGTCGGTAAACCCTCAACCCCGACCCCCACCGGACACTTCTTCGTCGAGGAGACGGTGCCGCTCGGCTCCCACGCGGCGGGCGCACCGTTCGCCTTGGCGTTGAGTGCGCGGTCGAACGCCCTGCGGCAGTTCGATGGCGGCCCGGGTCAGGTTGCGCTACACGGCCTCGCCAACATCGGCGGTACCCCCGGCACCGCCGTCTCTCATGGCTGCGTGCGTCTCAGCACGGCGGACATCACCTGGCTCGAACTCCACATCAGCTCCGGAGTCCCAGTCACCATCACAGCCTGAGCACCCGGCGCCGGCCGGCCGGGCCGGGAGCACCCCGGCCAGTCAACCGTGCCTCGCGAACAGACCGTGTCACACGACGATCCGGTCGTAGCGACCCGGAGCCCCGTGCTCCTGCTACATCGCGATCACTTCGTACACATCGACAGCCCCGCCGACCTCTAGGACCGGGCAGCCCTTCGCGAGCTCAACCGCCGCGTCGAGACTCTCGGCCGACACGATCGAGTAGCCGGTCAGGGCGCGCGAGCCGCCGTCGCTGACCGCGCTCCCCGGCCCCACCGTCTTTGCGCTCCCCATGGCGGCGCCGCCATCGACGACGGCCTGACCGAGCTCACCGAACCACTGACCCCACCTCGCGTACTGCGCGTTGCGTTCGGTCTCGTCCGTTGCCACACCGTTGCCGCCGCTGTACGCGAACACGTAATTCGCCATCGCCCGACTCCTTCCCATTCGTGATTGGCGCCGTATGGCTGCCTTCAGGAGATAATAGGCAGCCGATTGGCTGCCTGTCAAGTTCTCGAGGCTCCGACCCGCCCGGGGTCGCCCGATGCGGGAGCGCAACCCCCTGCCCCGACCGCCACAACGGGCGTTGACAAGCAGCTAGATGGCTGCGTATAGTGGAGCTCGTGGCCACCCCGTCAGTGAACGATGACGACGACCGCCAGGCGGATGCGGTGTTCAAGGCCCTCAGCGATCGCAGTCGCCGCCTCCTGCTCGACACGCTGCGCGAGCGTAACGGCCAGACGCTGACGGAGCTGTGCGCGGGTCTGGTGATGGCACGGCAGTCGGTGAGCAAGCATCTGGCCGTGCTCGAGGCCGCGTCGCTCGTGACCACGGTGCGGCGCGGGCGCGAAAAGCTCCACTACCTCAATCCGGTGCCGATCAACGAGATCGCCGAGCGCTGGATCGGCCAATATGACGCGGAGCGCCTGCGCGCGCTTGCGGACCTCAAGAGAGCGCTGGAGGACAACGGTTGAGCAACCCCGAATTCGTCTACGTGTCCTACATCCGGACGACGCCGGAGCTGCTCTACCGCGCGCTCACCGAGCGCGCGTTCATGGAGCGCTACTGGGGCGTGGTCGTGGAGAGCGACTGGGAAGTGGGCTCGGCGATCACGTGGGAGCGGAGCGGTCGGCGCCAGAGCGACCCGCGCCAGGTGGTGCTGGAGGCCGACCCTCCCCGCCGCCTGTCATACACCTGGCACGCGATAACGCCGGAGTGGAACCCGTCGCTCAGCGAAGAGCGCTGCCGGCGAGCCGCCGCCGAACCGCTGTCCCACGTCACGTTCGAGCTCGAGCCGCAGGGCGAGCTCGTCAAGCTGACGGTGCGCCACGACCACTTCGAGCCCGACAGCGTCGTCGCCCAGATGGTCACCAATGGCTGGCCGATGGTCATATCGAGCCTGAAGTCGCTGCTCGAGACCGGCGAAGCGCAGCCCGCCACCGCCTGACCTCGCACAGCCGCTCATGCGGCGCTCATCCCAGGTGGCCGGCGTGAGAACGCGCCTCGCGCGACCGGCGCGCCGCGGAACGTCGTCAGGCGCTCCCGGCCCCTCCGCGCCGCGCCGCGCGCCGACCGACGATCAGTCGCTCGCGATCGAGCATCATCGACGCGCCCCAGCAGGCGAAGCAGTCGAGCACGACGAACGCGAGGCCGATCACGACCGCCGAGAGCACCGTCGGCGCGATCACCCGGAACGTCATCAGGATCGCCAGCCCGAGTGGCGGCAGGCTCGCCACGGTCGAAAGCTGCTGGGCCACGCGCACATCGCTCGACCGCGCCGAGATCGCCATTCCGACGCAGACCGACCAGGTCGCAAGCAACGGCGCGAACAGCACCTCGGCGAGGATCGGCGGACCCTGCCAGACGTCGGAGAACACGGCGTGCGCCGCCCACAGGCGCACGGCGAGGACGAAGGCCGCGTAGAGCACGTAGGTGACCACCACCGCGGGCACGACGGCCGCGAGCCCCTTGCCGAGCATCAGCTCGGAGCGGCGGACCGGGGTGGTCAGCAGCGGCTCCAGGGTGCCCTGGTCACGCTCGCCGACGACGGAGTAGGCGGATATCGCGGCCGGCAGGATCACGGGCACGATCAGCATCAGCAGCAGCACCGAGCCGACCACGTTGCGCACGGTCGTGCTGTCCACGGAGGCGCTCAGCGAGAACACGTTGATCATCGGGCCGGTCAGGAACAGCACCGGCAGGATGCCCATCGTCACCACGATCGCGCGGTTGCGCCTGAACTGACGAAGCTCCTTGAGGAAGACGGCCCGCACCCGCCCCGAATCGATGCTCACGAGCGCCTCGCCTCCACGTCCTCGTCGATCAGCTCCAGGTAGACGTCTTCGAGCGAGTGCCGCCGCTCGCCGATCGTGAGCACGTCGGCGCCCGCGGCGACGAGCGCCCTGGTCAGTGCGGGCGCGGCGGCGGCCGGGTCGGAGACCGTCAGCTCGTAGCCGCCGGCGCCTTCCGGATGCCAGCGCTCGACCCCCGGCACGCCGGCGAACACGGCCTCGGGCGATTCCAGCGGAGCGACCGTGGTCACCGTCAGCGAGCGTGCGAACAGGCGCTTTCGCAGCTCGTCGGGCCGGCCCACCGTCCGCAGGGTCGTGTTGAGGATGGCGACGCGGTCGCACATCCGCTCGGCCTCCTCGAGGCGGTGCGTCGTCAGGAAGATCGTGACGCCGCGTTGGCGCAGCGCGGCGATCAGCTCGTGCACCTCGCGCGAGGCGACCGGGTCGAGCCCGGAGGTCGGCTCGTCGAGGAACAGGACCCTCGGATCGCTCAGCAGCGCCCGGGCGATCGCGACGCGCTGCTTGAGGCCCTTCGACAGGCTGCCGCAGAGATCGCCTGCGCGTTCGGAGAGGTTGACGGTGTCGAGGGCCTGCGCGATCCGAGGCCGGACGTTCGTGAGCCCGTACAGGCCTCCGAAGAACTCGAGGTTCTCGGCGACCGTGAGGCGCGGGTACAGGCCCGGGGCCTCCGGCATGATCGCGATGCGGCTGCGGATCTCGACGGCGTTCTGCGGACTCAGCGGTAGGCCGGCCACGACGGCCGCCCCGGCGCTCGGCGCGATCAGCGTGCCAAGCGTCCGCACGGTCGTGGTCTTGCCCGCTCCGTTCGGCCCGAGGAAGCCGAACACCTCGCCCCAGCCGACGCTGAACGAGACATCGCCCAGGGCGGTGCGCTCGCCGAAGCGCTTGGTCAGCCCCTCGACGGTGATCGCGTCGTCTCCTGCAGCCCCACTCCGGGAGGTCGGCCTCGCCGCCTCGGCTCGCAGCTCGGCGATCACGGCGACCTGCTCGGCCGTGCGTTCCACCGGGTCGCGCGCCGGGACCGACTCCAGCTCCTCGGCCGCATCCCCCGCATCCCCCGCGTCCCGCCGCTCGCCGGACAGGCGCCAGCCCACGGCGGTGTACACGCCGACCAGCGCGAGCACGATCACGATCCGCGTGGCCGAGCCGTGCACCAGCGCCAGCGCCGCGAGCGTGGCGGCGACCAGGACGGCGGCGATCACCCACCCCTGCCACGCGAACGGCCGGTAACCCACTCCGTAACGGCGGCGTACGAACCACGGCTGCGGCCGCGATCCGGGCTCCGGAGGCCTCATCGCCCGGCGACCCTGCGCGGCGCGCGGCCGGCGCTCCAACCGAGGCGCAGATGCTCGACATGGCCGACCGCCTGGTCGATCAACTCCGCCACGTGCGCGTCGTAGAGCGAGTAGACGACATGTCGCCCGTTGCGCTCCCCCACCACAAGCCCGATGTCGCGGAGCAGCCGTAGCTGGTGAGAGACGGCCGACTGCTCCATGCCGACCGCGCCGACGAGTTCGGAGACGGTGTGTGGACGCTCGCGCAGCTGCGCGAGGATCATCACCCTGCTCGGAGCGGCCAGCGCCTGCATCGCATCCGCCACGCGCACGGCGACGTCTGGGGTCATCTCGCCGCGGGACGTGCGGCCGGCAACGCCATGGGTCATCGCAACTCGAGCCCTGCTAACATGAGCAATCGTTCATTGAACAGGCGTTCATGCTACAGCGTAGCCAAACACCCGGGTCGACCCAGGATCAACGCCGCCGACGCACCGGCGACGACGCCGGACGACGATGAGCGCGAGCCTCGCGCTGCTCGCGGCCTCGGCCGGCGTTGGCTTCGGTCACGCGATCCTGCCCGACCATTGGGTGCCGCTGGCCGTCATCGGGCGCACGCGCCGCTACCCACTCGCCAAGATCGCCCGCCTATCGGGACTCGCCGGCGTCGCGCACGTCCTGATCTCGATCGTGCTGGGCTCGGTGATCATCGCGATCGGACTCCAGTTTCGCTCCGCTGTCCAGAGCGCGCAGGACACGATCATCGGCTGCGTGCTGATCGCCACCGGCCTCGGCTTCGCCGCCTTCGAGCTGAGCACACGCGGACACGGCCACGTGGGCCGACACGAGCACGGCCACGAGAACGGCGACCACGACAGCGAGCCGCACGGTCACGACCACAGCGACGATTCACACGAGCGACAGGGAATCCGTGGGCTGGCAGCGATCATGATCCCGTTCGGCGCCGCCGCCTCCCCGGACCTCACGATCCTGCCCGTCTTCCTCGCCGCCACCACAACCGGCGTGGCGACGGCGATCGGCTCGCTCGTGGTCTTCGCCGCCGTCACGATCGTGACGATCGTCGCCCTCACGATCACCGCCGCCAAGGGCGGCTATCAGGTTCGCGGCCAGTGGCTCGAGCGCTGGGGCAACGCGATCACTGCCCTCGTCCTGATCCTGATCGGCGCGCTCGTGCTGGCCCGCGTGATCTGAGCAACATCGGTGGCACTGCTCGCCGCGCCGCCCTCAGTCCCCGGCCGGCAGCGCCCCCCGCGCCCGTAGCGCCGCGAAGTCCTCCGGCGAGAGCGGACGCGCGAACACGTAGCCCTGTCCCAGGTCGCAGCCGAGCTCGATCAGCTTCTCCCACTGGCGGGCGGTCTCGATCCCCTCCCCCACGACCGTCATGCCGAGCGCGTGCGCCATCGCCGTGACCGCCGAGGTGATCTGGTGATCGCGCGTCTGCTCGCCGATCTGCGCGACGAAGCTGCGGTCGATCTTGAGCGTGTCGGTGCGAAGGCGCTGCAGGTGCGACAGCGCCGAGTAGCCGGTGCCGAAGTCGTCGAGCGTGAGGTGCAGACCCAGCTTCGACAGCGACTCGAGCACGCGGCTCACGTCGCCGAGCTCACCGAGCAGAGCGGTTTCCGTGATCTCGACGCAAAGCTGCGAGGGCGGGATGCCGTGGCGCTCGAGCGCTCCGGCGACGCGGGCGACGAGGCCGCGGTCGCTGAGCTCACGGCCGGAGATGTTGACCGACAGCACGAACCCCTCCCAGCTCTCGCCCTCGCCACGCCACGCCGCCAGCTGGCGGCATGCCTCGTCCAGCACGAACGCGTCGAGGTCGGCGATCAGACCGCGCTCCTCGGCGAGCGGGATGAACTCGTCCGGCGGCACCACCCCGCGCGTCGGATGCTGCCAGCGGACCAGGGCCTCGGCTCCGGTGATCACGCCGTCGCTCAACCGGAACACGGGTTGGTAGGCGACGAACAGCTCGGAGCGGTCGATCGCCTGGCGCAGCTCGGCCGCCAGGTCGGCGCCGGCTTCGCTTGCGCGATCGGCGTCGGGGTCGAACACCTGCATGCGGTTTCGACCGCCCCGCTTCGCGCCGTAGAGCGCGTGGTCGGCCTGGCGCAACAGCTCGGCCGGCTCGGCCTGCGGGTCGGAGGTGACGATCGCACCGAGGCTGGCGGTGACCATCAGGTCGTGGCCGGAGACGCTCATCGGCGCGCGCACGGCCCGCACGAGACGCTCGCCGATCAGCTGCAGATCCGCGTCGCTGGTGAGTCCGGAGGCCAGGACCACGAACTCGTCGCCGCCGAAGCGCGCGATCGTGTCGCCGCGGCGGGCGGCCTTGGTCAGGCGCCGCCCTATCTCCGCCAGCACCTGGTCTCCCGCCTCGTGCCCGAGCCGGTCGTTGATCTCCTTGAAGTCGTCGAGGTCGGCGAACAGAAGCGCCACCCGGCCGCCGCGACGCTCGCAGGCGATCAGCGCCTGCGCGAGACGATCCATCAGCAGCACCCGGTTCGCGAGCCCGGTGGTCGAATCGTGCAGCGCCTGGTGCTCGAGCGCGTGCTCGGCCTCGACCTGGCCGGTGACGTCGCGGGCGATCCCCCAGGTGCCGACGATCTCGCCGCGCTCGTCGAGCAGCGGGACCTTCGACGTCGAGACCCACGCGTTCGGATGGCCCTCGATCCAGTCGCGCTCGACCCGGATGGGCATCGGCTCGCCGGTCGCGATCACCCGCTGCTCGTCCTCGAAGGCCACCATCGCCTGGTCGTGCTCGGCGATGTCGAAGTCCGTCTTGCCGATCACGTCGTCGAGCGTGCGACCGCGCCCCACGGCCGCCAGCCAGCCGGCACTGACCAGCAGGAAGCGGCTGTCGCGGTCCTTGAAGAAGAAGCGCTCGCCGGGGTTGGCGAGCATGTTGGCCATGCAGAGATGCTCGATCTCGCTCTGCGAGCGCCCGGGGTCGAGCACCCGGCGCCGCAGCCGGCCGTCGCGGTAGTGGTAGTCGCGGCTGCTCCCGTCGATCCAGGTCTGACGGTGGACGGCGGAGCCCTCGGCGCGTTCGAGGCCGCCGGTCGGTGGGCCGTCGTTGTAGGTGACCGCGCCGACGGCGCACGTCCGGCTGGTGGCCCCCGGCGCAGCGCTCCCCGGACAGGCGGCGGGCGTGCGCGGCCGGTCATGACCTCTGTCGAGCTGGGGGTCTTGCATGTCGGTCATGACAACTCCAGTGAACGAGTATCGCCGCCGCGAGCCGGGCGGCCGCAGCCGCGCCCAGCGCCATGGACGTATGTATGAGCGCCGCACTCGACGACGCCGCCGATTCAGCGCTTTTGCTGCCAGAACGCGATCTCGCCGCCGGCACGCGTGGCGATCACGCTGCGCCAGCCGGCCGGCCCCTCCCGTGGTTCGAGCAGCACCGCGGCGCCTAGCCGCCGCGCCCGGTCTGTCGCCAGCTCGATGTCTGCCACCTCGACGTAGGGCAGCCAGAGCGGCCGCTCGGTCGCGCACTGCACGATGCCGCCGCCGAGTGTGCCGCCGAGCGCGAGCGCCAGGTATGAGCCATGAGCGGTGTCGACCGCCTCCGGCTGCCAGCCGCAGAGCTCTGCGTAGAGCTCACGCGCACGGGCGAGGTCGCCCGTGTGCAGCTCCAGGTGCACGACGGGATTGGAGGCGGCGACCGACATGTCCTGCTGTTAAGACCGCCGCGTGACGCATTTCTCATCGCCGCGATGAGTTTCGCCGCCGTGAACGGTCTAGTGTGGCGTGGTGATGACCACGCCATCGGCGGAAGGGACTGCGGCAAGTCGCGCGCTGCTCGAGCGCGCCAAGGCCGGAGACGAAGCCGCGTTCAGCCGCCTGATCGAAGCCCACCGCGGAGAGCTCCACGCGCACTGCTACCGCATGCTCGGATCGGTGCACGACGCCGAGGACGCGCTGCAGGAGACCTTCCTTCGCGCGTGGCGCGCGCTTGCGCGCTTCGAGGAGCGCAGTTCGCTGCGCTCGTGGCTCTACACGATCGCGACCAACAGCTGCCTGGACCAGATCGCGCGCCGGCCCAAGCGCGTCCTGCCGATCGACTACGGCCCGGCGACCGATCCCCACACCGGTCCCGGCGAGCCGATCATGGAGTCGGTCTGGATCGAGCCCTACCCGGACGAGGCGCTCGGCGTCGAGGACGGATTCGCCTCGCCGCACGCCAGCTACGAGCTACGCGAGAGCGTCGAGCTCGCGTTCATCGCCGCAATGCAGCACCTGCCGGCGACCCAGCGCGCGGTGCTGATCCTGCGCGAGGTGCTCGGCTTCTCCGCGAAGGAGGTCGCCGAGGCGCTGCAGACGACGGTTGCTTCCGTCAACAGCGCCCTGCAGCGCGCTCGGGCGACGCTGGGCGAGCGCGGGCCGCAGCGCAGCCAGCAGGCCACCCTTCGCACGCTCGGCGACGCGGCGGTCGATGAGCTCCTCGCGCGCTACGTGGACGCCTGGGAGCGCTGCGACGTCGACGCCTTCGCGGCGATGCTGACGGCGGACGCGACGTTCGCGATGCCGCCGCTCGCGAGCTGGTACTCGGGCCGCGAGGCGATCACGCGATGGGCGATCGGCTGGCCGCTGTCGGGGGCCTGGCGCTGGCGCACGATCTCAACGCGCGCCAACGGCCAGCCGGCGCTCGGCTTCTACGCCTGGAACGAGCAGGACGGCCACTTCCGGCCGTTCGCGCTGAACGTGCTCTCGCTGCGCGGCGAGTCGGTCAGCGACGTGACGGCCTTCATCGCCCGATCCGCGGCGCCGCGTGATCGCGAAGTGTTCGAGCGCTACCCCGACGAGCCCGTGGATGCCGCGAAGGTCGACGACGTGTTCGCCCGCTTCGATCTGCCGACAGTCCTCACTTGATTTGACGAGTCGGCGCATGCGCCGACTCGGGGAGGGGTGCATGCACCCCTCCCACGGGTGGGTGCATGCACCCACCCGCCCCAACCGATGATTTTTGTGACTCCCCGCAGTCACAGTAAGTAACAACAATGCCGGCAAGGAGGAGTGGCGATGGGAAAGCTTGTGGTGAGTGAGTTCATCACCCTGGACGGGGTGTTCGAGGCGCCCGGCGGCGGAGAGGAGTTCGAGCTGGGTGGCTGGGCGTTCAAGTTCGACCGCGGGGATGACGGGAACGGGTACAAGTTCACGGAGCTGATGGCGGCCGACGCGCTGCTGCTCGGGCGGGCGACGTATTCGGGTTTCGCGAGCGCGTGGCCGAAGATGGGCGGCAACGAGTTCGGCGACAAGATGAACTCGATGCCGAAGTACGTAGTGTCGACCACGCTGAGCGACGAGGCGGCCGGCTGGACCAACTCGACGGTGATCCGCGGTGAGCTCGCCGGCGAGGTCGCGGAGCTGAAGGCCCGGCTCGCCGGTGACATCCTCGTGGCCGGCAGCGCCCGCCTGATCGCGAGCCTGGCCGAGCACGACCTCGTCGACGAGTACAGGCTGATGGTCTTTCCGACCGTGCTGGGGGCCGGCCGGCGGCTGTTCGACGGCTGGCGTGCGCCCGCCACCCTGCGGCTCACCGGCACGACGCCGCTGGGGCCGGACGGCATCGTCGTGCTCGCCTACGAACCCGTTCGCACCGGCGCCTGAGGCGGCGTGGTCTCCGGCTTCACCTCGTCACACCGCGGCGGCCTCGGGCCGCCGCTGGTCTGCCTGCACGGCTTCACCGACACCTGGCGCAGCTTCGAGCTGGTGGCGGGCGAGTTGGAGCGCCACCACGACCTGCTCGCCCCGACGCTTCCCGGTCATGCCGGCGGGGAGCCGCTGCGCGGCGAGATCACCGACGCGCTGGCGCCCGACGCGGTCGAGCGGGCGATGGACGAGGCTGGGTTCGAGACCGCGCACATCGTCGGCAACTCGCTCGGCGGCTTCGTCGCCCTGCAGCTTGCGGAGCGCGGCCGCGCGCGATCGGTCGTGGCGCTAGCCCCAGCCGGCGGCTGGGCCCTCGGGGACGGCTCGCGGCTGGAGGTCTTCGAACGCCAGTCCACGATGGTCGAGCTGCTGCGGGCGGCCGCGCCGCATGCCGACGCGATCGTCTCGACCGCCGAGGGCCGCCGCCGCGTGACGGAGCTGATCACCACGAACTTCGAGCACATCCCGGCCGAGCTGCTCGCGCACCTGATCGTCGGCGCCGCGCTCTGCGACGCCGTCCCGCTGCTCGCCTTCGCCCGCCAGGCGGACTGGCGCCTCGACCCGGCGCGGATCGACTGCCCCGTGCGGATCGTCTGGGGCGCCGCCGACCGGCTGCTGCCTTGGCCCGCCGCCGCCGCGCGCTTTCGCGAGGACTGGCTGCCGCAGGCCGACTGGGTCGAGCTCGACGGCGTCGGCCACTGCCCGCAGCTGGACGTCCCGCTCCAGACGGCGCAGCTGATCCTCGGCTGGACGGGGGCGTAGGCTGCGCGGATGAGCGCCAAGCGAGGGATCTTCGTGGCACCGTTCGACGAGCTGGTCGACCCGCGCGTGTTGGCGGAGCTGGCGGCCGGTGCCGAGGCGCACGGCTGGGACGGCTTCTTCATCTGGGATCACGTCGCCTGGCGGGCGCCGGTGCGCGCGGTCGCAGACCCGTGGGTGTCGCTCGCCGCAATCGCCTGCGCGACGCAGACGCTGCGAATCGGGCCGCTGGTCACACCGCTGTCGCGCCGCCGCGTGCAGAAGCTGGCGCGTGAGACGGTCACGCTCGACCACCTGAGCGCCGGCCGCCTGACGCTCGGCGTCGGGCTGGGCAGCGAGCGCAACGGCGAGCTCGAGCCGTTCGGCGAGGTGGTCGACGCGCGCGAACGAGCCGTTCTGCTCGACCGCGGACTCGAACTGCTGAGCGCACTGTGGTCCGGAGGATTCGAGCCGCTGCCCGTGCAGCAGCCGCGAATCCCGGTCTGGGTCGCGGCGCGCTGGCCGAACCGCCGGCCGCTGGCGCGCGCGGCGCGCTGGGACGGCCTGTTCCCGATCGAGCTGGGCGGACCCGACGACCTCGCGGTGCTCGCCGACGAGATCCGGGCGCTGCGGGGCGAGGCGGCGGGCGCCTTCGACCTCGTCGCCGAGCTTCCACCCGGCGAGGACGCGGACGCCTGGGAGCGTGCCGGCGCCACCTGGCTGCTCACCGCGTTCGGCCCCCAACCACGCCGCGACGCGGTGCGCGCGGCGATCGAGGCGGGACCGCGGTAGACGCTCGGGCGCCGGCCGTTGGGTGCCGCGCGGCGGCTCAGAACACGAGCAGCATCAGCCCGAGGGTGACGCCCGGGCCGATTGTGACCATCAGTCCGCGGTGACCTCGCGCGGGCGCGTGACGCGCGACCGTCTCCTCCAGCACGTAGAAGATCGACGGCGTACCGATGTTGCCGTGGGAGGCGAGCAGATCGCGGCTGACGCCGATCTGCGCGTCGGAGAGCTCGAGCGCGTCCTGCACGCAGCCGAGGATGCGGGCGCCGCCGGGGTGGATCAGCCAGTGGTCGATCGCGTGGCGCGTGAGGCCGAGCGGCCGCAGGAACTCGTCCACCAGGCCCGCCAGGCCGGCGCTGGCGAGGTCGGGCAGCTCGCGCGCGAGGTGAAGGTGGCTGTCGTCGTCGGCGAGCTGCATGTGCACGACATCGAGCGTGCCGGGCAGCTGGTGGACGGTCGAGGCCACGACCGCCGGCCCGGGAGCGTCGCCCCCGCTCTCGACGACCGCCGCCGCGCAGCCGTCGCCGAAGATCGCGGCGCCGATCACCTTCGCCCGCGGGTCCTCGGGCGCCGCCTGGCCGAGCAGGCCGCTCATGCTCTCCGCGGCCACGATCAGGCCCTTGCCGCCCGCGCGCTCGCCAAGCGAACGAGAGACCAGCCGCACCAGCGGCACCATGCTCGCGCAACCGACGCCGACGACGTGGTACTTGTCGGTCGCCGGGTCCATCGCGTAGTGCTCGACGAGCCGGTGCGCCAGCGTCGGGCCGCCCAGCGAGTAGAGGCTCGAGCTGACCACGGTGTCGACCTCGCGCAGATCGACGCCGAGGCGATCGACAGCCTCCACGGCAAGCTCGAACAGGCGCGTCTCGGAGGCCGCGGTGCGGCCCTGCAGCGTCTGGCTCCCGCCGTCCTCGAGCTGGGTGAGGTGCCGGCGGCTGACGCCGCAGCTCGCGAAGATGCGCCGCGCGAACGGATCCTCGGCCATGCCCAGCGCGTCGAGCACCTCCGCCTGGGAGAACGAGCAGGGCGGGTCGGCGTGGGAGAGCGCGCTGATGCGCGGGGTGGCGGCTCGCACCAGCGGGCGCCCCGCGCGCCGGCGCTGGCCGGGGGCCAGCCGCGAGTGGAAAGCGGCGCGGTCGTTGAGATGCGGAAACGGCGCGTCGGGCACAGCCACGCCGAGAAACTCGCACAGCGGCTCCCACCCCTGCTCGATGTCGAGCACCAGCAGCCGGTCGGCCGGGACGCTGCGCGCAACCTCCTCGTTGTGGCGCTCGTAGCGGCTGAGCGCCTCCTCGCGGCGCTCGTAGCTGCCGTCGAGGATGCCCCTCCAGCGCAGCCGGTCGGCCATCATCAGGCCGTCGAGCACCGCGTCCTCGGCAGCGGCCAGCGCCGGCCCGCCGGCCATCGCGAGCTCACGCGTCGCGCGCAGGCAGTCGGCGTAGCTGCGATACCAGGCCTCCGGCTCGCGCACGCTGAGCAGCACCACCGACGCAGGCCAGGCGTCGATCAGCTCTCGGTAGTGTCGGGCGCCGACCCAGCCGACCGCGGCACTCCAGCGCGCGAGGTCGTTTCGCCAGTCGAGCTCGGACGCGCCGGCGCGCGCGCGGTCGAGGGTCGCGTCGGCATCGGCCGCGGTGAGCGGGTGCAGGCACGGCCCTACGCCGAGCCGCTCGAGTGCGGCCTGCAACGACACAGTGCCGGTGCGCGTGTACCCGGCCCCGATCACCTTCACTGGCAGCCCCAAACGGTCGATGGCGGACGCGTCCCTGGTTCGAACAGCCGGCGAATCCTAACAATCCGCCGCTAACAGTCCGTAATGAATACGTAACAATACGGGTGGCGAACGACACGCCGCCGTGACACTCTCGTCGCGGCGCGCAGCGGCCGCCTGCGCAAGACCCTCGATCCGGC
This sequence comes from uncultured Solirubrobacterales bacterium, assembly GCA_963830975.1. Taxonomy (GTDB): domain Bacteria; phylum Actinomycetota; class Thermoleophilia; order Solirubrobacterales; family Solirubrobacteraceae; genus Palsa-513. The sequence goes on along the minus strand of CAWHOI010000004.1, from coordinate 347,437 downwards.
GCCGCCGGCGAACCGCACACCAACGACCCGGAGGTTGCCAATGCATGTGATCGGAGCCGGGCTGCCACGGACGGGCACGCTCACACAGAAGATGGCTGTCGAGATGCTCGGCCTGGGTCCCTGCTACCACTGGGTGGACGTGCTGGCCGACCTCGACAACCGCGTCGCCCAATGGGAGCGCGCCCTCGACGGGGAGGCGTCCTGGAAGGAGATCTTCGACGGCTTTCACTCCAGCGTCGACTGGCCCGGAGGCTTCTTCTACGACGAGCTTGCACAGGCCTACCCGCAGGCCAAGGTCGTGCTCAGCGTGCGCGACCCCGAACGCTGGCAGGTGAGCTTCCGGGAGACGATCTGGGACATGTGCTTCGGCGACTCGCTGATCTGCCACCTCTCCACCGCCCGCGCCAAGGTCGATCCGCGCTGGGATCGCTACCTGCGACTGGTGGACCGCATGTTCTGGACCGAGCGCGGCACCTTCGCCGGCGGGCACGAGCAGCCGCAGCAGCTGATCGACGCGATGCTCCGCCACCAGGAGGAGGTCAAGCGGCGCGTGCCGCCCGAGCGCCTTCTCGTCTGGGACGTGAGCGAGGGCTGGGAGCCGCTGTGCGCCTTCCTCGGGACCGCCGTGCCGGCCGAGCCGCTCCCGCACGCCAACGACCGCGGCACGTTCATCGACCGCGTGATCGGTGGCGCGCTGAGCGCGCTGCAGAGCTGGCACACCGCCTCCGCCTCCGCCGTGCCGGCCTGAGCGTCGCCGCCGACGCCACCGGTGACCCCTCCGTCGCAGCACACGCCACGAGCCCGCCAACACCTCCACGCCACATCGTCCTGATCGGCCTGATGGCGGTCGGCAAGACCACCGTCGGCCGCCTGCTGGCGGCGTCGCTGGGCTGGGCGCTCGTCGACAGCGACGAGCAGATCGGAGCGCGCGAGGGGATCACCGTGCGCGAGCTGCAGGCGCAGCGGGGACGCGAAGCGCTGCACGCACTCGAGGCGCAACTGCTGCTGGACGCCCTGGCGAGCCCGCAGCCGGCCGTCGTGTGCGCCGCCGCCAGCACGATCGAGGACCCGCGCTGCCGCGCGGCGCTGGGCGCGCCCGCCGTCGTCGCGGTCTGGCTGCAGGCGCGGCCGGCGACACTCGTCGCTCGCTACGACGCCGACCCCCACCGCCCGCGCTATCCCGAGGGGACCGCCGCCGCGCTGGCCGAGCAGTCCGCGTCGCGCACACCGCTGTTCGCGGCCGTGGCCGACGCGACCGTCGCGATCGACGAGCTGGAGCCGCGGCAGGCGGCCGAGCGGGTGCTGTCGCTGATCAGGCCGTTCCTGAGCGGCGGACCGGGCGGCATGAGCGGGCGCAGCGAAGCCTCGTGAATATGCACATATCTCTATATGACGGGGCAACGGCCCTGCTAGACTGCCGCGACCATGTCCGAACATGCACGACCCGCCGCGGCACTGCCCTCCTTCGAGGGGCTCGTGGGTACGCTTCGCGCGGTGGCCGAGCCGACACGACTGCGTCTCGCGGTGCTGCTCAGCGGCGCTGAGCTCACGGTCACGGAGATCAGCCAGGTCGTGGGCCTGAGCCAGCCCCGTACCAGCCGGCATCTGCGACTGCTGCTCGACGCAGACATCCTCGAGCGCTCCCCGGAGGGCGCCCACGTCTTCTATCGCGTCTGCGATCACGGCGAGGGCGCCGAGCTGGTGCGGCGGATCGCGGACTGCGCTCCGGCCGGCGACCCGGTCGTCGCCGCCGATGCCGCGGCGCTCGAGCGCGTGCGCCGGGCGCGATCGGAGGCCGCGGCGAGCTACCTGCGCAGCCACGCCGGCGAGCTGGCGGCGATCGCCTCCCTGCATGTCGCCGAGAGCGAGATCGAGCGCAGCATGCTCGAGCTGATCGGCGTCGCCGAGCCGATCGAGCGGCTGCTCGACATCGGCACCGGAACGGGGCGCATCCTCGAGCTGATGGCGCCGCGCAGCGAGCGCAGCATCGGCCTCGACCTCAGCCGCGACATGCTCGCGCTCGCGCGCGCGAAGCTCGGGCAGGCGCGCCTGTCGCGCGCCTCGGTCCGCCAGGGCGACCTGCACCGCCCGCCGTTCGAGGCCGCGAGCTTCGACGTCGCGATCATGCACAACGTGCTGCAGCTGCTCGACGATCCCGGCGAGGCGATCGCCGACGCCGCCAACCTGCTGCGCGCCGGCGGCCGGCTGCTGGTCGCGGACTTCGCGCCGCACGAGCTCGAGTTCCTGCGCGAGCGCCACGGCCATCGCCACCTCGGGATCGCGGACGAGCGGATGCGCGAGTGGGCCGCGCAGAGCGGCCTGGAGATCGAAGCCGAGCGCACGCTGCGGTGCCCGCCCGCGGCGGGCGAGCACGGCGGCGACGCCGGCGGCGGCGACGCTGACGGCGACGGGAGTCTCACCGTGCGCCTGTGGCTGCTGCGAGCGACGGCGCGCGGCGCGGCGCCAAGGACGGCTGTCGCATGAGCTCCAGGGTTTCGTTCGAGTTCTTCCCGCCGCGCACGCCGGAGGCCGAGCAGCATTTCTGCGAGGTGCTCGACCGGCTCGCGCCGCTCGAGCCGTCGTTCGTGTCGGTCACCTACGGCGCGGGCGGCAGCACGCGGGAGTCGACGCTCGAGACGCTGCGCACGATCGGCGAGCGCACCTCGATGGCCCGCGCCGGCCATCTGACCTGCGTCGGCTGCGCGCGCGAGGAGGTCGACGCGACGGTCCGCGACTACTGGGAGGCGGGTGTGACGCATGTCGTCGCCCTGCGCGGCGACATGCCCGAGCTCGGCTCGGCCTTCGTCCCCCATCCCGACGGCTACGAGGGCTCGGTCGAGCTGATCTCGGCGATCCGGCGCATCGCGCCGTTCGAGATCTCGGTGTCCGCCTACCCCGAGCCGCACCCCGACTCCCACTCGCAGGCGCTCGATCTCGACCTGCTCGCGCGCAAGGTGCAGGCCGGTGCGACCCGCGCGATAACCCAGTTCTGCTTCATCAACGAACACATCGTGCGCCTGCGGGAGCGCGCCGACCGGGCCGGCATCGGCATCCCTATCGTTCCCGGCATCATGTTCGCCACCAACCTCGTGGGCCTGTCGCGGATGGCGGAGCGCTGCGGCACGACGATCCCGCGGTCCTACGCCGAGTGCTTCGACGGCCTCGACGACGACCTGCACGCGCGCCGGCTGGTGACCGGCATGCTGGCGGTGCGCCAGATCGAGGAGCTGCGGCGCGAGGGCTTCGAGGAGTTCCACCTCTACACGCTGAACCAGGCCGAGGTCGTAGGCGCGGTGTGCCGCGTCGCCGAACTGACGCCGCGCGCGCGGGAGCGGGAGCCGGCATGAGCGCGGAGGAAGCGCGCACCGCTCGAATCGAGGCGCTGCACGCCGCCGCCGCCGAGCGCATCCTCGTGCTCGACGGGTCCTGGGGCGTGAAGATCCAGGAGCTGGGACTGACCGAGGAGGACTTCCGCGGCGAGCTCTTGGCCGGGCACTCGGCGCCACTGCGCGGCAACGCCGACGTGCTGTCGCTGACGCGACCGGCGATCGTCAGCGAGCTGTCCGAGGCCTATCTCGAGGTCGGCGCCGACATCATCACGACCAACACCTTCACCGCGACGCGGATCGCCCAGGCCGACTACGACCTGCAGGAGCACGTGCCGGCGATCAACGCAGCCGCGGCCAGGCTGGCGCGCCAGGCCGCCGACCGCTTCGCCACCGCCGATCCGGCGCGTCCGCGCTGGGTCGCCGGGTCGATCGGGCCGACCAACCGGACCCTCTCCCTGTCGACCACGGTCGAGGACCCGGGCGCCCGCGCCGTCGACTTCGACGAGGTCTACGAGGCCTACCGCGAGCAGGCGCTGGCGCTGCACGACGGCGGGGCCGACATCTTCCTGGTCGAGACGATCTTCGACACGCTGAACGCCAAGGCGGCGCTCAAGGCGATCCTCGACCTGCGCGACGAGGGCGTGGCCGATTTGCCGATCTGGATCTCGGGCACGATCACGGACCGCTCCGGACGCACGCTGTCGGGGCAGACGGTCGAGGCCTTCTGGACCTCGGTCCGTCACGCCCAGCCGTTCGCCGTCGGGCTCAACTGCGCGCTGGGCGCCGAGCTGATGCGCCCCTACGTCGCCGAGCTGGCCGCGGTCGCCGACACGCTCGTCTCCGCCCACCCCAACGCCGGCCTGCCGAACGAGTACGGCGGCTACGACGAGGGTCCGGCCGAGACCTGCGCCCACCTCGGCGAGTGGGCCCGCAGCGGCCTCGTCAACATCGTCGGGGGCTGCTGCGGCACGACGCCCGAGCACATCCGCGAGATCGCCGAAGCGGTCCGCGGACTCCCGCCCCGCACGGTGCCCGAGATCTCGCCGGCGCTGCGGCTGTCCGGCCTCGAGCCGTTCGTGGCCGCCTGATCGGATGGCGGCGATGAGCGGCCGGACCGCGAGCTTCATCAACATCGGCGAGCGCACGAACGTCACGGGCTCGGCGCACTTCAAGCGCCTGGTGCTGGGCGGCGACTACGCGTCCGCGCTCGAGGTCGCCCGCCAGCAGATCGCGGGCGGCGCCCAGATCATCGACGTAAACATGGACGACGGGATGCTCGACGGCGAGCAGGCGATGACCACGTTCCTGCGGCTGATCGCCTCCGAGCCCGACATCGCGCGCGTGCCGATAATGATCGACTCCTCGAAGTGGAGCGTGATCGAAGCCGGCCTGAAGTGCGTGCAGGGCAAGGCGATCGTCAACTCGATCAGCCTGAAGGAGGGCGAGGAGTCGTTTCTCGCCCAGGCGCGGACGATCCGCCGCTACGGCGCGGCGGTCGTGGTGATGGCCTTCGACGAGCAGGGACAGGCCGACACCGTGGAGCGCAAGGTGGCGATCTGCGAGCGCGCCCACACGCTGCTGACCGAGCAGGCGGGCTTCGAAGCCGAGGATCTGATCTTTGACCCGAACATCTTCGCGATCGCGACCGGGATGTCCGAGCACGACGACTACGCGAACGCGTTCATCGAGGCGACGCGCCGGATCAAGGAGCGCCTGCCGGGCACGCACGTCTCCGGCGGGCTCTCGAACGTGTCGTTCGCGTTCCGCGGCAATGAGCCGGTGCGCCAGGCGATGCACTCGGTCTTCCTCTACCACGCGATCGCGGCCGGGCTGGACATGGCGATCGTCAACGCCGGCCAGCTCGCGATCTATGAGGAGATCGAGCCGCAGCTGCGCGAGCGCGTCGAGGACGTGATCCTCAACCGCCGCCCCGACGCGACCGAGCGGCTGCTCGAGATCGCCGAGCGCTACCAGGGCGAGGCGGGGGCGGCGCGCAGCGAGCCAGACCTGCGCTGGCGCGAGCGCCCGGTGACGGAGCGGCTCGTGCACGCGCTGGTCAACGGGATCAACGAGTTCATCGTCGCGGACACCGAGGAGGCGCGCCAGAGCGCGGAGGCGCCCCTGGACATCATCGAGGGCCCGCTGATGGACGGCATGAACGTCGTCGGCGACCTGTTCGGCGCCGGCAAGATGTTCCTGCCGCAGGTCGTCAAGTCGGCGCGCGTGATGAAGCAGGCGGTCGCTCACCTGGAGCCCTACATGGAGGCGAGCCGGCGCGAGAGCCGCGGCGCCGGGCGGATCATCATGGCCACCGTGAAGGGCGACGTCCACGACATCGGCAAGAACATCGTCGGCGTCGTGCTGGCGTGCAACGGCTTCGACGTGATCGACCTCGGCGTGATGGTGCCCGCCCACACGATCCTCGACACCGCGGTCGAGCAGGACGCCGACGTGGTCGGCCTGTCGGGCCTGATCACGCCCTCCCTCGACGAGATGTGCAACGTCGCCGCCGAGATGGAGCGGCGCGGCATGAGCCTTCCGCTGCTGATCGGCGGCGCGACCACGAGCAAGGCCCACACGGCCGTGAAGATCCACCCCGCCTACCAGCGGGGGCCGACGGTCTATGTCCCCGACGCCTCGCGCGCCGTCGGCGTGGTCAGCGCGCTGCTCAGCGACGAGCAGCGCCCGGCGCTCGTCGCCGAGGTGGCGGCCGAGTACACGCAGATCGCCGAGCGTCGCGCCTCCGAGCAGCGCTCCTCGCGGCGCTCGACCCTGGCGCAGGCGCGCGCGAACGCACTCGCCGTCGACTGGGCCGCCTACACCCCGCCGGTGCCGGCCGCGCTCGGCGTACGCGAGTTCGCGGAGTACGACCTCGGCGCACTCGCCGGCTACATCGACTGGACCCCGTTCTTCCGCACCTGGGAGCTGAAGGGCACCTTCCCCAAGATCTTCGAGGACCCGGCCGCGGGCGAGGTGGCGCGCAGCCTGCACCGCGACGCCGAGGCGATGCTCGAGCGGATCGTCGCCGAGCGCTGGATCAGCGCCGACGGCGTGGTCGGGCTGTGGCCCGCGAACGCACTCGGCGACGACATCGTCGTCTATGCCGACGAGCGGCGGACCGAACCGCTCGCCACGCTGCACACGCTGCGCCAGCAGCTCGCGCGCGACGCCGCGCACCCCAACCACGCGCTGTCCGACTTCGTCGCGCCGCGCGAGAGCGGCGTCGCGGACTACATCGGCGCGTTCGCCGTCACCACCGGCCATCGCGAGCACGAGCGCAGCGAGCGCTTCGAGCGCGAGAACGACGACTACAACGGGATCCTCTTCAAGGCGCTCTGCGACCGCCTCGCCGAGGCCTTCGCGGAGCGCATGCACGAATGGGTGCGCCGCGAAGCGTGGGCCTACGCGCCGGCGGAGTCGCTGACACGCGAGGAGCTGATCGCCGAGCGCTACGTCGGCATCCGCCCGGCCCCCGGCTACCCCTGCCAGCCCGATCACACCGAGAAGGCGACGCTGTTCGCGCTGCTGGACGCGCCCGCGCGCGCCGGGATCACGCTGACCGACAGCTTTGCGATGAGCCCCGGCTCGTCGGTCTCGGGCATCTTCTTCTCCCACCCGCAGTCCCGCTACTTCGGCGTCGGCCACATCGGCGCCGACCAGCTCGAGGACTACTCCGCGCGCAAGGGCTGGACGATCGAGGAGGGCCGCCGCTGGCTCGGCCCGATCCTCGACGCCGACGCGAGCGATCTGCCCGTCGCCGCCTGAGCCAAGCGGCGGCGCACGCTCCGGCGAGCGGGTTGCGCGGGCGCCGGCGATCCGCCGGGGCCGGGCCGCCGGGCGCCGACGGCAAGCCGATATGCTGGAACGGCGATAGGTGATGAGTTCGCTCGACTCACCCCGCCTCAATCGACTGCTGGAAGCGGGGCGTGCGCTCGTATCCGAGCTGGATGCTCAGGTCGTGCTCGACCGCCTGCTGGAGACCGCGCGTGAGGTCACCGGCGCGCGCTATGCGGCACTCGGCATCCTCGACGAGCGCCGCACGGCACTCGAGCAGTTCCTGACGGTCGGGCTCGACGAGCAGACGCGAGACGCGATCGGGGATCTGCCGCGGGGCCGCGGCGTGCTCGGCGTGCTGATCCGCGACCCGCAGTCGCTGCGCCTGAGCGACGTCAGCCAGCATCCTCATAGCTACGGCTTCCCCGAGGGGCACCCGCCGATGCGCACGTTCCTCGGCGTACCGATCCTGATCCGCGGCGCCGTCTGGGGCAACCTCTACCTGACCGACAAGGAGCAGGGCGAGTTCACCGCCGAGGACGAGGAGGCCGCCGTGATCCTCGCCGAGTGGGCCGCCGTGGCGATCAGCAACGCGCGCCTGTACCAGCTCAGCGAGCAGCGCCGGATCGAGCAGGACCGCGCCGTCCGGGGGCTGGAGGCGACGCGCGACATCTCGATCGCCGTCGGCAGCGACACCGGCCTCGATCGCGTGCACGAGCTGATCGTCAAGCGCGGACGCGCGCTGATCGACGCGCGCAGCGTCGTGATCATGCTCTGCGAGGGCTCGGATCTCGTCGTGACCGCCAGCGCCGGCGAGGCGAGCGACGTGCGCGGCCACCGCGTCCCCATCTCGGCGTCGACCTCCGGCGAGGTGCTGGAGCGCCGCCGCCCCGAGCGGATCGCCGACGTCGCCGCGAGGCTGCGGATCGCCCCGAGTGAGCTGGGAGTGCCCGAGGCGCACGCCGCGCTGCTTGTCCCGATGGTCTCCCGCGGCGAGGCTGTCGGCGTGCTCGCAGCGTTCGACCGCGCCGACGGCAGCGACACCTTCAGCGCCGACGACGAGCTGCTACTGACGGCGTTTGCGGCCAGCGCCGCCAATGCCGTGGCGATGAGGCGCAGCGTGGAGTCCGACCGCCTGCGCAGCTCGATGGCGGCGGCCGACGCCGAGCGCAGCCGCTGGGCGCGCGAGCTGCACGACGAGACGCTGCAGGGCCTCGGCGCGCTGCGCCTGCTGCTCGCGTCGGCCCGGCGCCGCCGCGACGCCGAGAAGACGTCTGCGGCCCTCGACGAGGCGATTGAGCAGGTCGAGCAGGAGATCGAGAACCTGCACGCGATCATCAACGACCTGCGACCGGCGTCGCTCGACGAGCTCGGGCTGCGCCCGGCGCTCGAAGCCCTGCTCGGACGCCGCCGCGAGGTCGGCTCGCTCGAGATCACCGCCGACCTGCAGCTGCCGGACCCGGTGGCGGACGGGCAGCGCCTTGACGCGCAGATCGAATCGACGGTCTACCGGCTCGTGCAGGAGGCGCTGACGAACGTCGTCAAGCACTCGCGTGCGCGCCACGTCCACGTCTCCGTCTCGGCCTCGGCGGCGGGCGTCTCGATCGAGGTCCAGGACGACGGCATCGGCTTCAGCCCGGAGGCGCGCACGTCAGGCTTCGGGCTCGAGGGGATGCGCGAGCGCGTCTATCTGGTCGGCGGCACGCTGACGATCGACTCGGGAACGCAGGGAACGCTGGTCGCGGTGGCACTGCCGGCGACGATGCTCGCCGAAAGCCAGCAGCGTCCGCCGCTGGAGGCCGCCGCCTCCTAGCAGTGCAGGTAGACCGAGTGCAGGTGGAGCGAGTCGCCTGTCGCCTCGCGACGGGCGCGCAGCCGGCCCGCCACGCGCGGGCTGACGTATTCCCGCTTGCGCGCTGCGCGCCGCACGGCCTCCGGCAGCTCGGTGTCGGCGGTGTCCTTCAGCACGAAGCCGATCGCGCCGGCGTCGATCGCGTGCTGTGCGAAGGCGGCGTTCTCCTCCATCTTCAGCACCACGATCTGGGTCGCCGGCACGCCCTCACGCAGCCGGCGGATCGCCTCGATGCTGGAGCCGCTGCGCATGCTGAGGTCGAGCACCAGCACGTTCGGGTGCTGCGACTGCACGTAGCGCATGACCGTGGCGAGATCGTCGCCCTCGGCGATCACGCGGATGCCCGCCTCGGCCTCGAGCACGCGGCGCAGATTGCGCCGCATCACCGCATGGTCGTCGGCGAGGATGACGCGAATGGCGCTGTCGACGTTGGTGCGGCGCGCGGAGTCCGGCGCGTTCCCAGCTAGCTGAAGATGTGCCGGCATCGCATCAAACTAGTCAGCGCAGGCCGGCGCAGCCACCGGTTAAACGCGCCGACCGATCGCGGCAAAGCACCGATCGTGCGTGCGTAGCAGCGGCCCTGGGCGCAATCGCCGCGGCGATTGGGGCGCTGCGGAGGGCGGGTCGCGCGCGGTCGCGGTTCCGCCGAGTGGCGGCCCGCGCCATTGCAGCCGGCCGAGCGCCGCTCGCGCGGCCCCTACGCCCGCAGCGCCGACAGCGGCCGCGGGGGCGGCGGCGCCTCGAGGCGCACCCGAGCGTCGACGACGACCGCCCCGTCCGCCAGCGCCACCAGCGGATCGAGGTCGAGCTCGGCGACCTCGGAGTGCGTCTCGACCAGCGCGCTGAGGCGAAGCAGGACGTCGTGGATCGCGTCGACGTCGCAGGGCGGCGAGCCGCGGTAGCCCGACAGCAGCGGGAAGGTTCGCAGCGCGCGCAGCATCTCCCGCGCGTCGACGTCCGTCAGGGGCGTGATCCGCGCGACGACGTCGCCGGTCAGCTCGGCGCTCGCCCCGGCGGGGCCGCAGACGATCACGGGACCGAAGCTCGTGTCGTGGGCGACGCCGACCAGCAGCTCGACGCCGGGCGCGGCCATCGGCTGCACGACGAAACCATCGAGGCGTCGTTCGGCGGCGGCGATCGCGGCGCGGATCTCGCCGGCGGCGCGACGCACGTCGGCGCCGCTGTGCAGGTCGAGGCGCACGCCGCCCAGATCGCCGCGATGCGCGAGGTCGGCGACGATCGCCTTCAGCGCCACGGGGCAGCCCAGCTCGGCCGCGACCTCGACCGCCTCGCCGGCACCGTGCACGACGCGCGAGCGCAGCAGCGGGATGCCGTAGCTGCCGAGCAGCGCGGCGACCTGATCGGGACCCAGCCAATCCTCGCCGGCGCCGAGCGCGCTGGCGATGATCGCCGCCGCCTCGTCGGGACGGCAGCCGTCCGGCTCGCGCACCGTCCCCGGCGGGCGCGCGCGCCAGCGGCCGTAGCGAACCGCGTGCGCCAGGGCGCGGACGGCCTCTTCGGGGAAGCCGAAGCGGGGAACGTGGACATCCGGCGCGGCGGGCTCGACCGCCGGGGTCTCCGAGCCCATGAACACCGACGCCAGCGTGACCTCGGGCGCCGACTGTGCGGCGAGGTGGATCGCGCGCGCCACTTCTCCCGCCGCCACCGACATCAGCGGCGGGACGAAGATCGTGAGGATCGAGTCGCAGGCGCCGGAACGAGCGAGCACCTCGATCGTGCGGTGGTAGTCCTCCCCGGTCGCGGTCGCGAGCAGGTCCACAGGGTTGGCGAGCGAGGCCTCGGCGGGCAGCAGGCCGCGCAGGCGCCGGCGCACCCGCGGCGGCAACCCGACGACCTCCAGGCCGTCGGCGCGGCAGGCGTCCGCGCACAGGATCGCGGGGCCGCCGGCGTTCGAGACGATCGCCACCCGCGGCCCGGCCGGGGCTGGCTGAGCCGACAGCAGCGCGGCGACGTCGAACAGCTCGTGGATCGTGTCGGCGCGGATCACGCCGGCCTGCTCGAACAGCGCGTCCACGGTCACGTCGGAGGAGGACAGCAGAGCGCCGGTGTGCGAGCTGGTCGCGCGCGCCCCGGCCGCCGAGCGGCCGCCCTTGACGGCGACGATCGGTTTGGCGCGCCCGACGCGGCGTGCGATGCGCGCGAAGCGCCGCGGATTGCCGAACGACTCCAGGTACAGCAGGATCACGTCGGTGGCCGGGTCGTCCTCCCAGTACTGCAGCAGGTCGTTGCCGGAGATGTCCGCCTTGTTGCCCACCGAGATGAAGCTCGATAGGCCGAGCCCGAGGCGGCGCGCAAGCTCGAGGATCGCGATGCCGAGCGCCCCGCTCTGGGAGAGGAAGCCGACGCGGCCGCTGGCCGGCATCGCGCCGGCGAAGGTCGCGTGCAGCCGCACGTCAGGGGCCGCGTTCAGCAACCCCAGGCAGTCCGGCCCGACCAACCGCATGCCGGTCTCGCGGCAGATCGCGAGCAGCTCCCGCTGGCGGCGGGCGCCCGCCGGGCCGGCGTCGGCGAACCCGGGTGAGAGCACCACGAGCGCGCGAACGCCGGCCGCGCCGCAGTCGCGGGCGACCTCCGCCACGCCGGCGGCCGCGACGGCGACGAGCGCCAGCTCGACTCGTTCCGGGACATCGGCGATCGAGGCGTACGCGCGCACGCCGGCCACGCTCGACGCGTGCAGGTTGACCGGGTAGATGGGCCCGGCGAAGCCGGCGCTCAACAGGTTGTGCAGCAGCTCGCCGCCGACCGTCCCGCGGCTGCGCGAGGCGCCGATCACGGCGACCGAGGCGGGCTCGAGGAAGCTGCGCATGGCCGCGATCGCCGCCGTGCGCTCGCGCTGCTCGAAGCGCGCGAGCGCCTCCTCCGACAGCGAGGTGGGGAACTCGACGTCGATCACGTCACCCCGCGTATGCAGCTCGACCGGGAAGCCGCTGTTGCGGAAGACGTCGATCATGCGGTGGTTGCGCGGCAGCACCTCGGCGGTGAAGACCGCGATGCCGTGCTCCTGCGCGGCGGCCGCGAGCTGGCCGAGCATGATCGTCGCGATGCCGTGCCCCTGCCACTCGTCGGCGACGACGAACGCAACCTCGGCCCGCTCGCCGTCGATGCGGATGTAGGCGCCGTGGCCGACGATCGCCTGCTCGGGCCCCGTCGTCGCCACCAGCGCGTGGCGGTTGGCGTAGTCGATCTCGGTCGCCCACTTCGTGATCCACTCGACGCTCGGCGCGCCGAAGAAGCGCAGGGCCAGCGACTCGAGCGAGAGCGCCTGGAAGAACTGGCGCATCGCGGGCGCGTCGTCGAGGACGACGGGCCGAACGCGAAGCGTCGAGCCGTCCCGCAGAGCTACGTCGACCGCGCGATCGGGCGCGTCCTCGGTGGCGGGCACGACCTCCATTGTGACCAATGCCGCGCCGAGCGGCGCATTGCCGGACGGACTCCGGCGCCGGGCGCGCCGCCGCACCGAGCGACGCAAACTCGGCGCTCCGCGCGAGGTGCGCGGCAAACTACGCACCGGCGGACCGTGCCACCCACTGATGGCGGTCCACGACGACCGTGTAGCCTGCCCGGATCGTGTCCCTAGCCGCGATCGTCAACCTGAACCACCCTGCCAGCTACGTGCACTGGCACTTCTTCCAGATGTCGGTGTCGAACCTGCTGGTGATCGTGGCGATGATCGTGGTCTTCGCACTGGCGATCCTGCTGCCGTTCCCGGGTCACGGCCGCCGGGGCGAGTCTTGAGCGCCCCCGGCAAGCGCACCTGGACCGTCCGCCTGCGCGAGGCCGGGGTCGACGCGCTGCCGCCGGAGCGACTGCTGCCGGACGGCCAGCCCGCCTACATGTCCTCGTGGATCTACATGTTCGGCGCGCTGACGATCGCCGCGCTCGTGGTGATCATCGGCTCGGGCATGATCCTCAGCTTGAAGGGGCCGGCGTGGTGGCACTACACCGGCGTCGGGCACTTCGTCAACAGCATCCACCTGTGGGCCGTCGAGCTGTTCTTCTTCTTCATGGTCGTCCACCTGTGGGGCAAGTTCTTCATGGCCGCCTGGCGCGGCGGAAGGGCCAGGGTCTGGATGGTGGGCGCGATCACGTTCGTGGTCGCCATCCCGTGCGCCCTGACCGGCTACGTCTCGCAGCAGAACTTCGACTCGCAGTGGATCGCGACGCAGGCCAAGGACGGGCTGAACTCGACCGGCGTCGGCGCGTTCTTCAACGTCCTGAACTTCGGCCAGATGTACAGCTACCACGTGCTGCTGCTGCCGATCGCCGTCGTCGCCCTGGTGTCGGCGCACATCCTGCTGGTTCGTCACAAGGGCATCGTCCCGCCGCTGCCGCTGTCGGAGCTCGGCATCGATATGGGTGACGGCGACCCGGCCGGCGCAGCCTCGGCGGGGTCGGCGGCATGAAGCGCCGGCGGCTGTCGAACCGTGAGCTGAACGAGGCCGCGCGTCATTACGACGGGCCCTACAAGCCCTACGACCTCGTCAAGGAGCTGTGCATCGCGATCGCCGTCGTCGGCGTGCTGGCGATCCTGCTGGCGGTCGTGTTCTCCTCGCCCGACCTGCCGCCGAGCACGATCGCGCAGTGGTCGCGCCAGATGCCGGCCGACTTCGTCACCACGGCGGTCAGCGAACTAGACGGGACGAGCGACGTCGCCCAGTACGGCGCGCCCTACAACCACGGCCCCAACGCGCAGATCGTGTGGTTCGTCCACCTGCAGAGCTGGCTGGGCGTCAGCCACCCGATCAACACGGCGCAGGACTACGTGTACGGACCGCTCGGGAGCATCCCGAACGATCCGGCCGCGCGTGCGGCGACGGCGGCGTACAGGGCGGCTTCGGCCAAGAGCCAGACGACCTGGACCACGAACTACACCAACGCCCTGACGAAGGCGACGGTCGGCCCCGGCGACACGCTCAAGGTGGCGCCCGGCGACTACGGCCCGGTCCCGACGATGATGGGCGCGCTGCTCGCCCTCGCGCAGAGCGGCGGCCTCGACGGCGACCTGCTGACCAGCAGCCACTTCTACCAGACCGACTACACCAAGGCGCTGCTGTTCCTCTCCGACGGCGGCCTGCTCGCCGCCCGCGCTCAGCAGCAACACCTGCTCGGCACGCAGTGGGGCATGATGAACGAGACCGGCAGCTACCCCGGCCAGGTCTGGCTGTGGCTGTACACGTTCTGGTACCAGATCGCGCCGTTCAACACCTCAGCCAACGCCGACGCCCTGGTGATGATGGTGATGGGCGTCCTGAGCCTGCTGTTCATCCTCATCCCCTTCCTCCCGGGGGTCCGCGACATCCCCCGCTGGATCCCGCTGTACCGACTGATCTGGCGCGACCACTACCGCGAGCTGCGCCGCGCGCAGGCGCTGCCGGCCGGCGGAGCGCCGGGCGGTCCGGCCGGGCCCGGTGGCCCGGGCGGCGGCGGCGGCGCCGGGCCGGGCCCGGCAAGCTCGACGGCCTAGGGAAGGCGCGGTCGCGAGCCGTCCGGCCGCGGCTCAGCCGGCCTCGAGCACCGCGCGCGACTGACGCGCGATCTCGAGATCCTCGCGGGCGGCGATCACCAGGGTGCCGGCGCCGGCGCCGGCGGCCGAGATGTCGGCGTCACCGGCGGCCTCGCGGTTGCGCGCCGCATCGATCGCGAGGCCGAGGAAGCCGAGCCCCTCCACCGTCAGCTCGCGAACGACGGCGGAGCGCTCGCCGATCCCGCCGGTGAAGACGATCGCGTCGAGCCCGTTCAGCGACGCGGCCATCGCCGCGATCGAGCCGCGGAGGCGATGCATGTAGACGTCGAGAGCGAGCTGCGCCGTGGTCTCGCCGCCCTGAGCGCGCGAGAGCACCTCGCGCATGTCGGCACTGCCGGCGAGGCCGAGCAGGCCGGAGCGGTGCTCGAGATCGTCGGCGAGCTCGCGCGCCGGCACGCCGCCGCGCTCGAGCAGCCACATCAGCAGTCCCGGGTCCACATCGCCCGATCGGGTCGCCATCACGAGCCCCTCGAGCGGCGTGAAGCCCATCGTCGTGTCGATCGAGCGCCCACCCTCGATCGCGCACAGCGACGCGCCGGCGCCGAGGTGGCAGCTGACCACGCGCAGGCCGTCGTCATGCTCGCGGCCGAGCAGCTCCGGCGCGCGGCGCGCCACCCAGGAGTGCGAGAGGCCATGGAAGCCGTAGCGGCGGATCGCGAAACGCTCTCGCAGCGACGCGGGCAGCGCGTAGGTCGCGGCCGCCGCGCTCAGCGTGGCGTGGAAGGCGGTGTCGAAGCAGGCCACCGCGGGGACCTCCGGCAGCGCCGCGCAGACCGCGTCGAGCGCCTCCAGCGACTTCGGCTGGTGCAGCGGGGCGAGGTCGGTGAGGTCGCGCAGCTGCGCCGTGACGGCGTCGTCCACGCGCACCGCCTCGCGGAAGCGCTCGCCACCATGGACGATGCGGTGGCCGACGACGTCGGCGTCGCGCAGGCCGGCCGCCAGCGCATCGGCGAGCTGCCCGCGGTCCACGCCGGTGCCCGGCGCGTCGAGCTCGACCGATGAGAGCACGCGGTCGTCGTCGTCCAGCAGCGCCAGCTTGAGGCTGCTCGAGCCCGCGTTCGCGACGAGGACGCGCACGCCGACCTAGGAGGCCGTGGCGGCCATGCCGCCGCCCTGCGGCCAGGTCCAGTCGCGTATGTCCGGCGCGTCTTCGCCGAACTCGCGGGTGTAGGCCCGGTGGCGCAGGCGCTCGTCGACCATCGCCTGGCGCAGGTGGGCTGCGCGCTCCTCCAGGCCCTCGACGCGGTCGATCACGTCGATCACGAGGTGGAAGCGATCGAGGTCGTTGAGCATCACCATGTCGAAGGGCGTCGTCGTGGTGCCCTCCTCCTTGTAGCCGCGGACGTGGATGTTGTGGTGGTTCGTGCGCCTGTATGTCAGGCGGTGGATCAGCCACGGGTAACCGTGGTAGGCGAAGATGACCGGCCGGCCGGTCGTGAACAGCGCGTCGAACTCGTGGTCGGCGAGCCCGTGCGGATGCTCGCTCTCGGGCTGCAGGCGCATCAGGTCGACGACGTTGATCAGGCGCACGCGCAGGTCGGGCACGTGCTCGCGCAGGATCGCGGCGGCGGCCAGGGCCTCGAGCGTGGGCACATCGCCCGCGCAGGCGAGCACGACGTCGGGCTCGACGCCGGCGTCGTTGGACGCCCACTCCCAGACGCCGAGGCCGCGCGTGCAGTGGAGGATCGCCTGCTCGGCCGTCAGGTAGTCGAGCGCCGGCTGCTTGCCGGCGACGATCACGTTGACGTAGTTGCGCGAGCGCAGGGCGTGGTCGGCGACCGACAGCAGGCAGTTGGCGTCCGGCGGCAGGTAGACGCGCACGATCTCGGCCTTCTTGTTGACGACGTGGTCGATGAAGCCGGGATCCTGGTGGGAGAAGCCGTTGTGGTCCTGGCGCCAGACGTGCGAGGAGAGCAGGTAGTTGAGCGACGCGATCGGCCGCCGCCAGGGGATCTCCTGCGTCACCTTCAACCACTTGGCGTGCTGGTTGAACATCGAGTCGACGATGTGGATGAACGCCTCGTAGCAGTTGAAGAGGCCGTGGCGACCGGTCAGCAGGTAGCCCTCCAGCCAGCCCTGGCAGAGGTGCTCGCTGAGCACCTCCATCACGCGGCCGTCGCGTGCGAGGTGATCGTCGCTCGCCAGCGTCTGCGCCTCCCAGACGCGGTTCGTCGCCTCGAACACCGCGCCGAGGCGGTTCGACGCCGTCTCGTCGGGGCCCATGATGCGGAAGCTCTCGCCGTTGCGCCGGATCACGTCGCGCAGGTAGGTGCCGAGCACGCGCGTCGCCTCGCTCATCGTCGTGCCCGGCGCGCCGACCTCGACCGCGTAGTCGCGGAAGTCGGGCAGCTCGAGGTCGCGCAGCAGCAGGCCGCCGTTGGCGTTCGGATTGGCGCCCATCCGCCGCTCGCCCTGCGGCGCCAGCGCGGCCAGCTCCGCACGCAGCGCCCCGCCCTGGTCGAAGAGTTCCGCCGGGCGGTAGGAGCGCAACCACTGCTCGAGCTGCGCGAGGTGCTCTGGGTTGGTGCGCAGCTCTGCCAGCGGGACCTGGTGGGAGCGGAACGACCCCTCGGCCGGGAGGCCGTCGACGAACTTCGGCCCAGTCCAGCCCTTCGGAGTGCGCAGAACGATCATCGGCCAGCGCGGCCGGTCCGTCTCGCCCTGCTCGCGCGCCCCGCGCTGGATCGCGGCGATCTCATCGAGCACCACATCGAGCGTCGCCGCCATCAGCTGATGCATCTCGGCGGGGTGGTCCCCCTCGACGAAATGCGGCGTGTAGCCGTATCCGATCAGCAGCGCGGCGAGCTCGTCGTGCGGGATCCGCGCCAGGACCGTCGGATTTGCGATCTTGTATCCGTTCAGGTGCAGGATCGGGAGCACGGCGCCGTCGAGCGCCGGGTCCAGGAACTTGTTCGAGTGCCAGCTCGCGGCGAGGGGGCCCGTCTCGGCCTCGCCGTCGCCGACCACGCACACCGCCAGCAGCCGCGGGTTGTCGAACACCGCGCCGAAGGCGTGCAGCAGGGAGTAGCCCAGCTCGCCGCCCTCGTGGATCGACCCCGGCGTCTCGGGGGCGACGTGGCTCGGGATGCCGCCCGGGAAAGAGAACTGGCGAAACAGCCGTCGCAGGCCCTCCTCGTCGTGGCCGATGTGCGAGTAGAACTCGGTGTAGGTGCCCTCGAGGTAGGTGTTCGCGACCAGGCCCGGACCGCCGTGGCCGGGGCCCGTGACGAAGATCGCGTCGAGATCGCGCGCGCGGATCTCGCGGTTCATGTGCGCGTAGATGAAGTTCAGCCCGGGCGTCGTGCCCCAGTGGCCGAGCAGCCGCGGCTTGACGTGCTCGATCGCCAGCGGCTCGCGCAGCAGCGGGTTCGCCAGCAGGTATATCTGGCCGACCGAAAGGTAGTTCGCGGCGCGCCAGTAGGCGTCGATGAGCTCCAGCTCGCGATCCGAGAGCGGATCGGTGGGCGCTGGGGTCGCCGGACTCACGCCATGCATATGCTCACATCATCATTGTGATGGCCACCGTAGATCTCCGCAGTCCGCCCGCGCCGCTCACGGATCGCCGCGCGATCGCCGCGCGTCGCCTCCGGTTCGGCGGCCGCCACCAAGGAAGGAGCAGAGCATGTTCAGCAACGTGATCGTCGGCGTGGACGGCAGCCCCACGGGGCGGGACGCGATCAGGCTGGCCGTCGCGCTCGCGCAGCCGGACGCGCAGCTCACGCTCGCCCACGTCTACGGCGGCGTGCCCACGCCCGGCCGCGCCGCGGCGGCGAAGCACAGCGAAGCCGCGCGCGCGCACGCGGAGCAGCTGCTCGAGGCCGAGCGCGAGGAGGCCAAGGTCGACGCGGAGCTGGCCGCTGCGTGCGCCTCGTCGGTCGGTCGCGGCCTGCACACGCTCGCCGAGCAGCGCGGCGCGGACCTGCTGGTCGTCGGCTCGCACAGCCGCGGGCTGGCGGGTCGCGTGCTGGTCGGCGACGACACGCGCGCGTCGCTCAACGGCGCCTCCTGCGCCGTGGCGGTCGCCCCGCGCGGGTACACCGCGCGGACCGGCGGCTTCTTCCGCATCGGCGTCGGCTACGACTTCTCGCCCGAGAGCCATGCGGCGCTGGCCGCGGCGCGCGAGCTCGCGGCCCGCGACGACGCGAAGCTGAGCGCGCTGTACGTCGTCTCGGTGCCGGCCTGGGGTTACATCGCGCCGATGCCGGCGAACTGGGGCGAGATCATCGAGGACGACCGCAGGAGCGCCGAGCAGAAGGTCACCGCGCTCGAGGGCGTCGAAGCGACCGCAGTGTACGGGCTTCCGGGCGAGGAGCTGGCTGCGTTCGGCGGTCGCGTCGACCTGCTCGTGGTCGGCTCACGCAACTACGGGCCGATGCGGCGGCTCGTCTTCGGCAGCACCTCCCACGGGCTGGCGCGCCACGCCCGCTGCGCGCTGCTGGTCCTGCCGCGCACCAACGGCGTTGACGGTCACGGCCACGGCGAGCACGCGGCCGACCCGGCCGCCGAGCAGCCGCCACCTGACAACGCGGCCCGCTGAAGACCCGGCGCTGAGCGCGGCTCAGGTGTCGACGAGCTTGCGGTCCAGCGCGTAGCGGACGAGCTCCGCGCGCGAGGACAGCAGCAGCTTCTGGGAGATGTGCCCGCGGTGGGTCTCGACCGTGCGCACCGAGATGTAGAGCTGCTGGGCGATCTCGGTGTTGGTGTGGCCGAGCGCGATAAGGCGCAGCACGTCGACCTCGCGCTCGGACAGGTTGTCCGGCGGGCCGGGCGGCGGCTCGGCGGCGAGCCGTGCTCCCAGCCGCGGGTTGAGGTAGCTCTCGCCGACGGCCGCCAGGCGCACCGCCTCGACGAGCTCGCCGTCGGCGGCCTGCTTGAGGACGTAGCCGTCGGCGCCGGCGGCGATCGCCTCCCGCGCGTAGGCGGGCTCCTGCTGCATCGTCAGCACGACGATGTGGGTGTCGGGGAACTCGGCGCGCAGAGTCGGGATCGCCTCGAGGCTCGAGCCGCCCGGCATGTTGAGGTCCAGCACCAGCACGTTGGGGTGGTGGCCGCGCACGTAGCGGCGCGCCTCCTCGACGTCGCCGGCCTCGGCGACGACCTCGAACTCTGGCTCCTCGTCCAGCAGCAGCCGCAGCCCGCGGCGCACGACCGGGTGGTCGTCGGCGAGGACGACACGGATCGTCGCCGGCGCCTCGTCGCTCTCGCTGTTCGTCGCCTCAGCCCCGGACATCGCCAGAACGGTAGCGTGTCGGCACGGGCGGCGTGCCCGCTGCACGCCTCGGCACCAGCGCCGGCCGCGGTCCGTGGTTTGATGCAGCAAGATGTGGCCAGGCCCGCCTGATCGGGCGGGCGGCGGATCGTAGGCTCGGCACGAGGAAGGATGAGTTCGATGAGCACCCCCAGCCCGTCCCTGGAGCCATTCAAGGTCACGATCGCCGGCGGCGGCGTGGCGGCGCTCGAGGCGGCGCTCGCGCTGCGCGAGTTGGGCGCCGAACGCTTCGCGATGACACTGATCGCGCCGGGCGCTGAGTTCGTCTACCGGCCGATGAGCGTCCGCGAGCCGTTCGCCTACCGCCCGGCGCAGCGCTACCCGCTCGACGCGATCGCGACCGAGCTCGGGCTCGAGCTGCTGGTCGACCGCTTCTCCTCGGTGGACGCCGAGCGCCGCCTCGCGCACACCGAATCAGGCGCCCAGATCCCCTACGACGCGCTGCTGCTGGCGCTCGGCGCGCGGCCGACCGCCCGCTTCCCGCGGGCCGTGACACTCGACGACGCGCGGCTCGACGAGCTGATGGGCGGCCTGCTCGAGGACGTCGACCGCGGCTACGTCGATCACATCGCCTTCGTGATTCCGGCCCGGGTCGCCTGGCCGCTGCCGATCTACGAGCTGGCGCTGATGACCGCAAACCGCGCCCACGAGATGAACGTGGAGCTGGCGGTGACGATCGCCACCCCCGAGGAGGCGCCGTTGGCGATCTTCGGCGAGGGCGCGAGCAGGGGCGTCGCGGCGCTGCTCGAGCAGCGCGGGATCACGACGATCACCTCGGCCCACTGCGAGGTGCCCGACGGACGCCACGTCGTCATCAACCCCGGCGACCGCACGATCGAGGTCGACCGCATCATCGCGCTGCCCGAGCTCTACGGCCCCGCGGTGCGCGGCCTGACCGCGGGCGAGCACGGCTTCATCCCGATCGACGCGCACTGCCGCGTGCGCGGCGTCGAGCGCGTCTACGCGGCGGGCGACGCCACCGACTACGAGCTCAAGTACGGCGGCATCGCCGCCCAGCAGGCCGACACCGCGGTCGAGTCGATCGCCGCGCTGGCCGGCCTGCCGGTCACGCCGACCCCGTTTCACCCGGTGATCCACGGGATCCTGCTGACCGGCGCCGAGCCGCGCTACCTGAGCGCCCGGATCACGGGCGGCGCGGGCTTCAGCTCCGAGATCACCGACGAGCCGAGCTGGTCACCGCCGGTCAAGATCGCCGCGAAGCACCTCGCGCCGTTCCTCGACGCGCGCGACCGCGCACAGTAGGGCGAAGCCCCCCGGGCTGTTCGGGGCGGCGCATGCGCCACCCCGGGGACGGGTGCATGCACCCGTCCCACGGGTGGGTGCATGCACCCACCCGCCCTGCCATAAGGTGGATCGTAGTGGCGCCTTGACCTGAATCTTGGCATGCCATATCCTATGGGGTGTGGCCGCCCCTCCGCTGCACCGCTCGCCCGCGATCGACGACTACGCGAAGGCGATCTTCGCCCTCCAGTCGCGCGGCGAGGAGCCGGTCACGACGAGCGCGCTGGCCGAGCGGCTCGGGATCACGCCGGGCTCGGTGTCGGCGATGCTGAAGAAGCTCGACGAGCTCGGGCTCGTGACGCACGAGCCCTACCGCGGCGTGCGCCTGACCGCCGACGGACGGCTCGTCGCGCTGGAGGTGATCCGCCACCACAGGCTGCTCGAGCGGTTCCTCGCCGACGCGCTCGGGATGCCGTGGGATCGCGTGCACGCGGAGGCCGAGGTGCTCGAGCACGTGCTCTCGGACGAGCTCGAGGAGCTGATCGCGACCAAGCTCGGCAACCCCGCGTGCGACCCGCACGGGGACCCGATCCCGAGCGCCGACCTCGAGCTGGCGGAGCCCGCGACGCGCAGCATGGAGAGCCTGCAGACCGGGGACGAGGGCGTCTTCGTGCGGGTCTCGGACTCCGACTCGGAGATGCTCCGCTATCTCGCGAGCTGCGGGATCTCGCCGGGCGATCGCTTCTCGGTGCGCGACCACCAGCCGTTCGGCGGCCCGCTGTTCGTGCGCTTCGGTGGGCGCGAGCACGCGATCGGCGGCCGGCTCGCGGGCGCGATGCGCGTCGAGGTCGACGGGGACGACTGAGCGATGGCCGCGACCGACGTACCGCTGATCGTGCTCCCGCCGCTCACGGGCGAGGACGCGGCACGCTCGTCGGATCGCTCGCGCGTCCACCACGCGCGGGCGCGGGGCAGGCGCTGGTGGCTGATCTGGCTGCTCGTCGGGCCCGGGATCCTCGCGATGCTCGGCGAGAACGACGGGCCGAGCATGATCGCCTACGCCTCCGACGGGGCGCAGTACGGCCTCGGCTTCTTCGTCCCCTTCATCCCGCTGCTGTTCGCGATGGCCTACGTCTGCCAGGAGATGTGCATGCGCGTGGGCGCCGTCACCCACCGCGGGTACGGCGAGCTGGTGCTGCAGCGCTTCGGCCCGATCTGGGGCTGGTTCGCCGCCGCCGACCTCACGCTCACCAACCTCGTGACGCTCGTTGCGGAGTTCGTCGCGATCCGCGTCGGCCTGGCCTACTTCCATCTCGGCTCGCTCGTAGCCGTCGCGCTCGGGCTGGCGCTCGTCGTGTTCACCTTCAGCGGCGGGCGCTACTGGCGCTGGGAACGCATCGTGCTCGGCATGGCGCTGTTCAACGGCCTGTTCCTGCTCGCCGCGGTGCTGTGCAAGCCGCACGTCGGCGCGATCGTCAGCTCGCTCGACTTCACTCCGTTCCCCGGCGGCGGTTTCAACACGCTGCTGCTGCTGCTGGCCTCGACGATCGGCGCGACCGTGACGCCGTGGATGATCTTCTTCCAGCAGGGCGCCTCAGCCGACAAGGGGATGACGCCGCGCGACATCAACCACGGGCGCTACGACACCGCGGTCGGCGCGGTGCTGGCCGCGATCTTTGGCGTCGGCGCGCTGGTCGCCGGCGCCGCGTTGCTGACCCGTGGAGGCGCCGGCATCCAGGGCTTCGCCGGCGCCGGCTACCCGCAGGCGCTGGAGCACGTCGTCGGCGGCGGTGCGGCCACGCTGTTCGCGCTCGGGCTGATAGAGGCCGGCGCGGTGGCGATCCTGACGATCTCGGCGAGCACGGCCTACGCCGCGGCCGAGTGCGTCGGCGTCACGCACAGCTTCAACAGCTTCCCGCGCGAGGCGGCGCTGTTCTACGCGGCTAACTTCGGCGTTGCGCTGATCGCCGCCGTCGTGATCCTGATCCCCGGCGCGCCGCTGCTGTCGATCACGCTCAACGCGAACGTGCTCGCAACCGTCCTGCTGCCGGTCAGCCTCGTGTTCGTGGTGATGCTCGCCAACGACAAGGGACTGATGCGGGGCTGGGCCAACAAGCGCTCGACGAACGTGATCGCCGTCGGCGTGATCAGCTTCGTCAGCGTCTGCGGCGCCGCCTACGGCATCGACTCGTTCCTGCTCGCGACCCACGTGATCGGCTGACGATGGCGCAAGGCGAGGCGATCGAGGACGAGGCGATCGGGGAGGATGAGGCGATCGGGGAGGACGAGCTGATCATGCACCTGGAGCGCGACCAGTTCGTCGCCGCCACCTCGCTGCCGGTCCGCCGGGCCGTGCTCAGCGCCAGCAGCACGGCCGCGCTGTGGGCGCTCCGCGTGTTCGTGGTCGTGGTCAGCCTGATGGTGGTCTACACCTTCGTCCAGTCGCTGCACTAGCGGCGCGATGCGGTTGGCGAGCGGGCGCACGGGGGGAGCGGCGAGAGCCCTTCTCGCGGTCGCGGCGAGCGGCCTGGCGGCGGGGGGGTGCGGCGGGAGCGCCGGTGGCGGGCAGGCGGGGGCGGCCGCGTCGAGCGCGCCACCCCGCGCCGCCTGCAACGCGCGCTTGGCCGGCGTGCTCGCCGCCGCCGCCGGCGTCCGCGTGGACACGGTGGTCCGCTCGCCGTTCACCGCGACCGACGGCTCTGCGGGGTGCCGCTTCACGGCGCGCCGGGCGCCGGGCGGCGCGGTCGCCGTCTCGGTCGAGTGGGACAGCCAGCCGCAGGCCTACTACCGCCTCGAGCGCGGCGCGGTCGAGTACGCCCAGAACGTGATCTGGGACCACCTCGGCGAGGCGGCCTACCCGCATGACGTCCCGCATCTTGGGCGCGACGCCGACTGGTACCCGGCGGAGCACGAGGTGCAGACGAGCGACGGCGTTCGTCTCGTCAGCGTCACCGTCGGATCCTTCCCGGGCGGGGCGCGCGCAGGCGAGCGCGCGGCGATCGCGCTGGCGCGGACCTACCTGCGCACTCGCGGCTGAGCCGGCGGCGCGTCCCGGGCAGACCGCGCTGAGACGATCGGGCGAGCGCATACGATCCACGCAGGAGGCCGGGGAGAGCAGCGGCCGCCGCGACCGCCGATGAGCACGCCCGATCTCGCAGAACCACCCCACGTCTCCGCATCCGATCAGGCCAGGCGGCTGCGGCACGGGCTGATCTCGCTCGCGGTCGCGGTGGCGCTGATCGTCGGCCTGCTGCTCGCCGTGCCCGGCCTGCACGGGGTCGGGGAGGTCGTGACGGACATGACGCCCGGCTGGGTGATCGCCGCGGTCGCGTTCGAGCTCCTCTCGTGCCTCGGCTACGTGCTGATCTTCCTGACCGTCTTCGACCGCGCGCCGATCGTCTTCGGCGCCCGCGTCGCGCTGACCGAGATGGCCTTCGGCGCCGCCGTCTCGCTCGGCGGCGCCGGCAGCATCGCCGTCGGCGCCTGGCTGCTGCGCGAGCGCGGCGTCGAGGGCGGGCACATCGCCGAGCGCTCCGCGGTGCTGTTCCTGCTGACCAGCGCGATCAACGCGATCACGCTGGCGGCGATGGGCCTGGGGCTCGGGCTGGGGATCCTGCCCGGACCCAGCAAGCCGCTGCTGACGCTGCTGCCGGGCGCCGTCACCGTGGCGATCTTCGTCTTCTTCCTCGCGCTCGTGCCGCTCAGCGAGCGTTGGGCGCGGGCGCGCGGGCGCGGGCGCCTCGCGGCGGCGCTTCGCGCGATCGCGAACACGCTGCGCGTGACCCGCAGGGCGCTGCTGCGGCCGGACTGGCGCCTGCTCGGGGCGGTCGGCTACCTGTGGTTCGACATCGCGGTGCTGTGGGCGTGCTTCCGCGCCACGGGCCACACGCCGCCGATCGCCGTGATCGTGCTCGCCTACCAGATCGGCTACCTCGCGAACGTGCTTCCGATCCCGGGCAACATCGGCGTGCTCGAGGGGAGCTTCGTCGGCATGTTCGTCCTCTACGGCGTTCACGCCACACCGGCCGCGGCGGCCGCGGTCGTCTACCACGCGATCGCGCTGTGGATCCCGGCGATGTGGGGAACGTTCGCCTTCATCCGCCTGCGCCGCTCGCTGCACGCCCCGCTGACCCCGCGGGCGAGCCGCGAGGAGCGCGACGCGCAGCCGCGGGAGCCGCCGGAGCGCGATCGCGCCCCGCTCAGATAGTGTGAGCGCGCGTTCACGCCGCCCGATGCCCGCCCGCCAGAGCCCACCGAGACCGCCCCGCCGCCGCCGAGCGGTCGCGCCCGGCTTCGTAGCCGCGCTGGCGGCGATCGCCGTGAGCGCCTGCGGCGCCGCCGCGACCGTCGGGACGCCACCGAAGAGCGTCCACGCCGCCGATGTGGCCGCCGCGGCGGTCAACCCGATCACCGTCTCGCCGCTGCCGGGCACCCCGGACGCCTCGCCGAGCACCCAGATCAGCTTCCTGGGCGGCTCCGGCACGACCGTGTCGGCGGTGTCGGTCGTCGGCTCCAGCAGCGGCCGCCACTCCGGCAAGCTCGAGGGCTACTCGACCGGCACCGGCGCGAGCTTCGTGCCCGACAAGCCGTTCGTCTCCGGCGAGCGCGTCAGCGTGAGCGCCCGCGTCAAGCAGGGGACGGGGACGGCCACGGTACGGACGAGCTTCACGGTCGCCTTCCAGGCGCCGGTCCCCCAGGCCGAGTTCCCGATCAACCCGGGGCTCGCGGCGGACGTCCAGCACTACCTCTCCGCTCCCTCGATCACCCCCTCGACGGTCCGCGTCACGACCGCGGCGCGCCCGGGCGCGATGGCCGGCGACTTCTTCCTCGCGCCCTACCAGGGCAGCGGCACGCCCGGCGAGATGATCGTCGATCAGTCCGGCAACCTGATCTGGTTCCACCCCGCACCGGCCGACGACGCGGCGACCAACTTCGAGCCGCAGACCTACGACGGCCAGACCGTGCTGACCTGGTGGCAGGGACGCATCCTCAAGCTCGGCTTCGGCCAGGGCGAGGACGAGATCTACAGCACCACATACCAGCCGCTCGCCACCGTGGCGGCCGGCAACGGGTACGAGGCGGATCTGCACCAGTTCTTGATCACCCCGCAGGGGACCGCCTGGATCGACGCGTTCGACCCCGTGGAGATGAACCTCGCGAGCATGGGCGGATCGGCCCACGCCGTCGTCAACGACTCGATCGTCCAGGAGATCGACATCAAGACGGGCCTGGTGATGTGGGAATGGCACGCGTTCGGTCACATCCCGCTGCGCGACTCCTACGCGCCGATCCCCCACACGAGCCTCAACTGGGACTACGTGCACGTCAACTCGATCGACCCCGGCACGAGCGACAACGTGCTGCTGTCCGCCCGCAACACGTGGACCGTCTACGACGTGGACATCCACACCGGCGCCTTCATCTGGCGGATCGGCGGCCGCTACTCGAGCTTCCGCCACGGCCCGGGGACCTATTTCTACTGGCAGCACGACGCGCGCTGGCAGGCCGGCGGGCTGGTGTCGTTGTTCGACAACGGATCCTCACCCCCGCGCGAGAAGCAGTCGCGCGGCCTGCTGCTCGATCCCAACACCTCGAGCCACACCGTCACCCTCGTCAAGCAGTTCACGAATCCGAACGCGACGCTGCTGGCCTCGAGCCAGGGCGACCTGCTGAACCTGGCGGACGGCAACTGGCTGATGGGCTACGGCGGGCTGCCGAACTTCACCGAGTACACGCCCTCCGGCCAGGTGCTCTTCGACGCCACGCTGGGACACAACGTGCAGGACTTCCGCACGTTCCTGGCGCCGTGGAGCTCCCAGCCGGCCACCCCACCCGCGATCGCCGCACAGAGCGCCGCCGCCGGCGCGTTCACGGTCGAAGCCAGCTGGAACGGCGACACGACCGCCGCCGCCTGGCAGGTGCTCGCGGGCCCGTCGGCGAGCGCGCTGACGGCGGTCGGCAGCCCGACCGCCAAGCACGGCTTCGAGACGACGATCTCCGTCCACACCACCCAGCCCTACCTCGCCGTCGCGGCGCTCGACGCCTCGGGCAAGACGCTCGCGACCTCGGCGGCGATCGCCCCCGGTCAGTAGGGGGCACCGCCGCCGCGCAGCTCGCGGCCGCTGGTGGCGCGGTCGCGGGGGGTGCGTGTGCAGCCACCCGCGACGCGGCGCGCCGCGGCGCTCACGGGAGGTGGTGCTCGATGCTCTGGACGATCCGCTCGACCGCCCGCAGCCGATCGAGCTCCGATGCCCTGCGCGCCTGCCGCGCGATCCGTCGGTAGGCGCGCAGCGCGCGCTGCTGCGCCTGCACGAGCGTGAACGGCAACGGGTCGTGGAGCTCCTCGCGGGTCGCCTCCGCGAGCATCGCGCCGAGGCTGTCCTCGAGCCGATGGCGGCCCGCGCGGTTGTCGAGCTCCTGGTAGCCCGCCGCCGTCGTGTAGTCGTAGAGCTCGTACTCCTGCGCGGCGCTGCGCGGCTCCAGCGAGTCGCCACGCCAGTTCGAGTAGGTCGCGTACTTCGCCGTCGGTGTGACGATGCCGGCGACGTGCAGCGGCGCCTGCGCGGCGTAGGGCAGCAGGGCGAACTCCGTCGCCACCTCGTCGGTGGCGTGCAACGCGTAGGCGCGCCCGGGCGCCGCAGGGTCCGAGACGATCCGCGCGAGGTTGGCGCGCCGGGCGAGATGCCCGTAGCGGGGATCGTTGCGCCAGGCCTCGGAGCCGGCGGCCAAGGTGAGCAGCAGCGGCGCGAAGTCGACGCTCGAGGTGACCTGGTGGCGGACGGTGTTCGGCACCGCGCCGAGCCGGCCGGTCGGGTCGCTGACGATCAGCGGCACGTTGATTGCCTCCTCGTACATGCCGGCGCCCTTGCCGCGCAGACCGTGCGAACCGCCGTACTCGCCGTGGTCGGAGGTGAAGATGACGATCGTGTTCTCCATCACCTTGCGGCGGCGCGCGAGCGCCGCCAGCACCTGCCCGACCTGCATGTCGACCTGCAACTGCAGCTTCACGTAGAGATCGAGGAACGGCAGCCACGCCTGCTTGAACCCGCGGCCGCCGAACGGCACCTCGCCGAAGGAGACGGCGCTGGTTAGCTGCAGCGAACGCTGCAGGGCCGGCTTGCGCCGCGCCAGCAGCTGCGCCGGCGTCTCGAAGTTTGGCGGCAGCTCGCTCGCCACGCGCGGAGCGCTCGACTCGAACTCGGAGTGGAAGCTCCAGCGCCACCACCAGGCGATGTCGTGCGGATTCACGAACGAGACGGTCGTGCACCACGGCTCGTCGCCCCCGGCCTCCGAGTACCACTGCTCGAACTGATTCGTGATCTGCGGATCGACTCGCCAACCCTGGTCGGGAGCGCCGTTGGGCGAGGGGTAGGTGCCGCCGTCGAACCCGTAGCGGGCCAGCGCCGGCGGACCGCTGAGCGCGTTCCAGTGGCGATCGGCGTGGGTCAGGTGCCACTTGCCGTACCAGTAGGTGGAGTAGCCGTGCTGGCGCAGCATCGTCCCCCACGTCGGGAAGCCCGGGTCGAGCGTGCTCGCGTTGGTGATCATGCAGCCGGTCTGGTGGGTGTGCAGACCGGTGAGCAGCGTGGCCCGGGCCGGCGTGCAGTCGTTCGAGGCCGTGTAGTGGCGGGTGAAGCTGACACCCGAGCGCGCCAGGCGCGCGATGTTCGGCGGCAGCGTGGCGGCGGCATGCCTGCCGGCGCCGAACCAGCGCGGTGTGCGCATCTGGTCGACGATGACCACCAGGATGTTCGGCTGCGAGCTGCGCCGATAGGGGCCCGGCGCGCGCCGGCGCGCGGGCGCCTTCGCCGCGCCGGCGATGGCCTCGACGCCCAGGGAACCGGCCGTGATCGCGCCGCCCAGACGCAGCCCGTGGGCGAAGAACGATCGGCGGTCGACTCGGTGTGGGACCCCGTCGGCGGGCTGGTCGTCGTGTCGTTCGCTGTCGCTCATGAGTTGGTGAGGCGCGGGGAGCGTACAGGGTACGCAGGCCGTGCTTAGCTGATTTCAAGGATTCGTTAGGGCCGTGTTGGCGGTTGTCGGCGTCCGCGGCTCGCGCGACGAGTACCGAACGAGCCTGCGCTGCCCTATGTTGCGTCCCGCAATGGGCTCCACTCGCCGCCGCATCGTGAGCGTCGCGCTCGGCACGCTGGCCCTCGGAGTGCCCGCAGCAGCCTCGCCCGCGTGGGGAGCCGCGGGCACCCGCGGGGCCGCTGCGGGGACGGCGACGGCGTCGCGGTCTGCGCGCGAGGCGGGTGCGAGTGCGCACACGGGGCCGCACGCGGGCGCGAGCGGCCCGATCTGCACTCCGCAGACGCTCGACGGCTCGGCACAGCTGGACGGCGCCGTGACGGTCTCGCCGATGCCGGGCGCGGCCGACGCGTCGCCGCAGACGCAGATCAGCTTCCTGGGAGTGCCGGTCGGCGAGCTGAGCAGCGTGTCGGTGGTCGGCTCGCGCAGTGGGGCGCATGGCGGCCGGCTCGAGCCCTACTCGCAGGGCGACGGCGGCAGCTTCCTTCCGCAGAGCCCGTTCACGCCCGGCGAGACCGTGACGGTCACCGCGCAGCTCGCACTCCCCGGCGGCGCGCAGCCGCTGCGGTTCCAGTTCGTGGTCGCCGACGACGACCCCCTGACCACGACTCCGGCCAGGCTCCACGATCTCCGGAGCCCCGCCAGCCAGACATTCGTTTCGCGGCCGGACCTGCTGCCGCCCGTCGTCACGGTGCACACGCACTCCTCCCTGGAGGCGCCAGGAGATCTGTTCCTCGCGCCCTATGGCGTGCCCGCCCAGGCTGGGCCGATGATCCTCGACTCGGCGGGCAACCTGATCTGGTTCGAGCCGCTGAGCGCCCCGACCGTCGCGACCAACCTGCGCGTGCAGCAGCTCGGCGGCGTCCCGGTTCTGACCTGGTGGCAGGGCACGATCACGCACGGCTTCGGGATCGGCGCCGACGTGATCGTCGGCAGCCACTACCAGACGATCGCCGAGGTTCACGCCGGGAACGGCTATCAGGCGGACCTGCACGAGTTCCAGATCACCCCGGCCGGCACCGCGCTGCTGAGCTCCTACCACGCGATCCACTGCAACCTGTCCGCGATCGGCGGCATCGCCGACGGCGCGGTCACCGACTCGCTGCTGCAGGAGGTGGACATCAGGACCGGCCTGGTGATGTTCGAGTGGACGTCGGTCGACCACGTACCGCTCACCGACTCCTACGCGCCCGCGAGCGGGGGCTCACCGCGCTACCCGTTCGACTTCTTCCACCTGAACTCGATCAACCTCGACCCGGATGGCACGCTGCTCGTTTCGAGCCGTAACACCTGGGCCGTGTACGACGTTGACGCGCAGACCGGACAACTGCTGTGGACGCTCGGCGGCAAGCAGAGCAGCTTCACCGAGGGCAACGGCGCGGCGACCGCCTACCAGCACGATGCGCGCCCGGTCGGCGCCGGCACCTTCTCCGTGTTCGACAACGGCGCCGGGCCCCAGATCCATGCGCAGTCGCGCGGCGTGGTGCTCGCGGTGAACCCGCAGACCCACGCCGTCTCGGTGCAGAGCCAGTACCTGCATCCCGCTCACCCGCTGCTGGCCCAGAGCCAGGGCGACATGCAGGGCCTGGCGGGCGGGGACTGGTTCGTCGGCTGGGGCCAGGAGCCCGATTTCTCCGAGTTCAGCGCGGCCGGCAGCCTGCTGTTCGACGCCAGCCTGCCGGCCGGTTACGAGTCCTACAGGGCGCTGAGCTTCCCGTGGAGCGCGACGCCGCTTCACCCGCCGGCTCTCGTGCTCCGCCGCTCCGCGGGCGGCGGTCCGCTCGTCGCGTACGTGAGCTGGAACGGAGCCACGAACGTGGCGCGCTGGGAGGTGCTCGAGGGGGCCTCAGCCGGCAGGCTCTCCCCCGCGTCGAGCTTCGCGCGGACCGGGTTCGAGACCGCGATCGCGGTCCCGCCTCGCGCCGGGGCGCGGTTCATCGAGGTCAGGGCGCTCGACGCCACCGGCGCAACGCTCGGCAGCTCGGCCACCGTCGCGCTGGCGCAGCAGCAGGCGTAGCTGCCGGGCGGCTCAGAATTCCAGGCGCGGCGCATGCTGCTCGCCACGCGCGACGAACGCGGCCGTTGCGCGACGCAACGTGAACTCACGGCGCCCGCCGTCGGCGGTCGTCACGACGATCGCGCGGCCGCCGTCTCGCAGCGCGACGATCGTCGCCGGCTCGCAGTCGCCGCCGAAGTGTCGGATCCTCGCCGGTGCCCCCACCGCCGGCAACGCACGGCTCGGTCTCACGGCGTCCGGCGCGCCCGCCGGGCCTCAGAGCTTGTAGCGCACATGCGGATGCGACCGCAGGAAACTCCGCGCGGTCACGTAGGGGTGGCGCAGGTTGGCCGCCTGCCCGCGGCAGTCGACGAGATAGGAGTCGCCGAGCGTCGGGCTGTGCGGCGGCGCCCAGAGGATCTCCGGGATCTCCGGGCAGACCAGGCGGGCGGCCGTCTCGGCGGTGTTGCCGCCGCGGCTCGCGTATGGCCCGCTGATGAGGAAGTACCGGGCGGCGCCGGTGGCGACGAGCGAAGCCAGTTGCGAATTGCTGAGCGCCGGATCACTCGCACCGTAACCGCCCTCCGCCGAGGCCCGCAGGCCGAGCAGGATCAGCGGGCCGGCCTGATCGGAGGATTGCGTCAGCAACGGGTAGCGCGCCGCCGGGCGATTCGTCTCGACGTAGTGGACGAGGCCCCTGTAGGCCCGCAGGTCGACCGGGCTGACGTCGATCCCGCCGTAGCCGGCGTGGCTGTATGGGCCGGCCGCCGGGAAGGTGCCGTCGACCGGTGCGAGCCAGACGCTGAAGCTGTAGAGGAGCGGCGCGACGAGCAGGGCGCCGATGGCGACGGCCAGGGCCCAGCCGGAGCGACGCCGCGCGAACGGGATCGCTGCCAGCCCCCCCACGCAGATCAGCGCCAGTGGAACCCGCCACCACAGGGGGTCGCCCTCGCGGCCGATCAGCACGAGTTGCACCGCGAGCGTGGCGGACACGGCCAGCACCGAGAGCACGTAGCCGCGCAGCGCCGATCGGGCGTTAGCGCCGCGCACGAGCGAGCCGAGCGCGACGGCTCCGGCGCCGCTCATCGCCGCGACGCCCGGACCGAGCGCCGAGGCGTAGTAGGGATGCACGATCCCGGCGGAGAAGTCGAGCGTCACAAGCTCGACCAGGAACCAGCCGCCGAGCACGATCAGGCCCGCGGTGCGCCGGTCGGCGCGTCGGCGGGCCGCCAGCCCGACCGCCAGCATGCCGATCAGCGCCAGCGGCACGAGCCAGCCGGCCTGCCCGCCCAGCGCCGAGCCGAAGACTCGCAGCGGACTGCGCGTGCCGCCGAAGGGCACCGCGGAGCTGAGGCGTCGGCGGCCGCCCGTCGCGGCCGGATGAGGCGGCGCTTGCTGGGGCTCGCTGACGCTGCGATGAGTGGCCGCATAGCTGCGCTCCGCGGCCGAAGCGGGCTCGTCGACCCCCGGGCGCATCAGTGGGCGCAGCTGGGCGCTCGTGAGCGAGAGACTCGTCGTCCCGGGACCGCCCTGCTGGCCGCCGACCCGCCCGAACCCGTTGTAGCCGAACTCGAGCTGAAACTCGGAGTTGGTCACGCTGCCGCCCACATAGGGACGCTGCGACGCGGGAGTCAGATCCACCGCCACAGACCACGACACGGCGACGGCAACCGACAGCGCCCCGGCGGCCATGAGCTGCGCCGCCCGCCGTCGCCAGCTCCCGGGCGCACAGGCCAGGTACCCGGCCGCGATCCCCGGCACGACCAGGAGTGCGGCCAGCGACTTCGTGTTGAAGGCCAGCCCCACGAGGACTCCGGACCAGACGAGCGAGCGCAGGCGACCCGAGTCGATCGCCGCGAGCGCCGCGGCGCACGCCGCGAGCATCAGCAGGATCAACAGCGGGTCGACGCCGTTGTCGCGCGACACCGCGACGAACGAGGGGAACACCGCCAGCGCCAGCGCCGCGGTCAAGCCCGCGAGAGCGCCGAACCGCGGCGCGACGATGCGGTAAAGGAGCGCCACCGCGAGCACGGCGCACACCGCCTCTGGCACCAGCAGGCTGAGCGGCGCGAAGCCGAACACCTTCGCGCTCAGCCCCTGCAGCCAGAGTGCGAGCGGCGGCTTGTCGACGGTGATCAGCCCGTTGGGGTCGGCCGAGACGAAGAAGAAGTTGTGCCACGAACGCAGCATCGACTTGACGGCGGCCGCGTAGAACGTGTTGGCGTAGCCGTTCTGGCTGAGCTTCACCAGCTCGAGCGCCGCGCTCAGGGCGAGGATCGCCGCAAGGGCGAGGTGGCGTAGTCCGGCAGGCCCGGTGACGGCGCGCCGAGCGCCCCCGCTTCGGTCCCCGGGCGGGCCGCCGCCTCGGGTCGCGGACGGGTCGCCGCCGGTGGCCGGCTGCGGCCCCGGCACGCTCATTCCGGCTTGCGAAACACCGCCGCCAGCGAGAGGCCGGCGGGGATCCGTCCGCCGCGGCCAATCAGGCGTGCCTCGAGGCGAAGCGGCCACTCGAGCAGCGTGTTGAGGCGTTCCGGCATCCGCTGGAGATCGGATGAGCCTCCCTCGACGTGCGAGCGGCGCGCCAGCCGCCGGTAGAGCACGGCGATCGGCAGCAGGCAGCTGTTGAAGTAAGTGGTGCGCTCGGTCTGCCAGCCCGCGGCCGCCGCGGCGGCCGACATCGTCGTGTGCGTGTAGCGGCGCTGATGGTGGTTGATCACGTCGTGCTCGCTCCACAGCCACTGGTACGCCGGCACCATGATCAGCAGCCGGCCGCCCGGGCGAACGACGCGCAGAAGCTCGCGCAGCGCGACCTGCTCCTCCTCCACATGCTCGATGACGTCGAGGCAGACCGCCAGATCGAAGCGCGCATCCGGGAACGGGAGCTCGGTGATCGAGCACTGGACGACCTCGCCGACGTGGCGCGCGCGTGCCCGCTCGACGCTCGCATCGGCGATCTCGACGCCGGTCACGCTGCCGAGGTGAGCGAGGTCGACCATGTTGCGGCCGCTGCCGCAGCCCGCGTCAAGGATCTGCGCGTCGGGCGGAAGCTCGAACGAGCGCACCAACCTGCTGATGATCCGCCGCCGACCGCGGTACCACCAGTGTCCCTCCTCCAGCTCGTGGGTCTGCAGCTCGAGAAGTCGGTCCATCATCGCCGGCTACCCGATCGCCAAGCAGACCGCACGGCCGCTGACCTTGCGGTGGGTGATCGGGATGTGGGGGGACGGAGACCGGAGCGGGCGGCCATCGTGGCGGCACGGAGTTGGCGGCAGGCGAGCTCGCCAACCTAAATTTGCGCTAAGGCTACAGGGTGTTCAGGCGGAGTGGACCGTATCCGAGTTGCGCCCCACCGCGCCGGTGGCCCGTGCTCGGCGCGGCCGGCCGGCGTGGCAGCCAGTGATACGTGCCCGGGTGTCCGGCCTTGATGTGGCACGCGGCGCCACTGACGAAGACCCAGTTCCCTCTCCCGTGCGCGGCCGCTATGTCGCGAACTAAGTAGAACGGCGTGTGTGTCCAGGCGTCGCCGTAGCGCGCCTGGTAGCGGATGTCGAGGCGGTGGCGATGGGTCATGCGCAGTGGGTCGGTCGGGTGCGCCGCCGGCGACCATGGGTAGAAGTTCGCAAACTCCTCGCAGTTGCTCCCGTAGCACCAGTTGTGGCCGCGTTGACCGCAGTGCTTGTCGAAGCTCAGCGGCACCCCGCCGAAGCAGCGCGGGTAGCAGCCGCTCCACACCGCCCGGCCGCCCTTGGCCACGAACTGGCTGGTGTCCAGGACGGGATCGGCGCAGCCGGCGATCGCGCTCAGCGCCTTCGCCGTCCAGTCGCGCGCGTACTGCGACCAACCGCAGCTCCCGCGCAGGCTGCCGTTGAGAATCTGGCCGCCGAGCTGGTTCTGCCCGATGTTCTCCTCGGTGACGGCCAGCTCGGTCCCGGCGCTGACGTTCCCGATCGCCAGCTGGCTGGCGAACGGCGTGACGTCCCCGGAGGCGGTGATGGTGCACCAGCGAGCCTGGTTGCAGGTCGAGATGCCGACGCCGGCATCGGCGGTCGCGCCGACCCCTAGCCAGAGCGTCGCGCCGCTGAGAACCAGCGTGCAGAGAAGGGTCCGGGCTCTCATCGCGTCACGCGGGAGGACGATCGAGATCGTAGAGCAGGCCGGTGTCCGTCGATGGCAGGCCGGTCTGCGAGGTGATGTCGCGGGCGTGCTTGCGGACCCACTGCATCGCCTTGGAGCACGCGGCGTGGCTGACGACCACGTCCTTGCAGGCCGACTCGGTGAACACGTAGCGCACCTCGCCCGCGGCGCGCTCACGCTGAAGCTCGCTGAGCGTGACGAGCGGTTGCGCGCTGACCGTCGTCAGCAGCAGCACGGGCTTGGCGGCCGCCACGATGAACGGCGCGGCGATCGTCGACGCGCTGAACGCGGCCTCATAGCGGGTGCCGCCCTGGTGGGCCCGCAGGAATCGCGAGACGGGGTCGACGATCGAGGAGCCGAGCGTCACCTCGGCGGCCTGGTCCCCGCTGTGGTCGCGGATCAGCAGGACGTCGCGCACGGCCGGCATCGCGACCATCGCGCCCAGCATCCCGAGCGAGGCCAGGAGGCTCAGATACCAACCCGGCCAGCGGCGCGTCCGGACTCTGCGCAGGTACGCCGCGGCGATGTAGGCCACGACCGGCACCGCGAGCAGGGCAGCGAGCGTGATCGCGAGGTATCCGTGCTTGCCGCTCGCCGTCTCGGCCGCACCCTCCGCCATCACGATCGCGAAGCTCGCCAGCAGCACATAGACCCCGAACAAATCACGTGCGCGCGCGACCACGACGGGCAGCGCGCAGCCCAGCGCGATCGCGACGGCGGGCGTGAACGCCTCGAGGTAGCGCGGTTGTGTGTGCGCCGAGAAGCTGAAGAGGAAGTAGCCGGTGAGCAGCCAGAGCGCAACGGCGAGCGTCGCCGCCCAGGCGATCGCCTCGTCGCCGCCGGCCTGCGGCGGCGCTCGCAGGCGCCGGCGAAGCAGCGGCGCGAGTCCGACGAGCCCGAAGATGATCGCGGCGAACAGCAGCGTCCCGATCCGCGTGCCGTAACCGACGAGGCTGTACTGGAAGAGCCGCAGCGGCCCGGGCTTCGAGGCGATGCCGTGCACCGTCGAAGCGGTCGCCGCGGCGGCGGCGTGCGCGACGGGGACCGCCGCGCTCTTGGTCGAGAAGCTCTTCGGCGCGGCCGGCTTCACGATCCTGTCCCAGCCGTCGAAGACGAACACGGAGTTCCACACGCTGCCGTTCGTCGAGCCGATCGCGTAGGGCTGGTCGTGCGCCGGGCTGAGCGAGACGAACGCCATCCAGCACACCGCGACCGCCGCGAACACGGCGCCGACCACGGCGAGGCGCCGCAGGCGGGCGCTGACCCGCTCATCGCGCCAGCAGAGCCACACGAACAGGACGAACGCGGGCACCGGCACGAGCGCCTCGAACAGCTTCACGTTGAAGGCGAGGCCGAGCACCACGGCCGCCGCGAGCAGCGGCCGCATGTCGCGGTGTTGAACGCTGCGCAGCAGCAGCCACGCCACCGCGAGCAGCAGCAGCATCATGAAGGAGTCCATCGTGTCGCTGCGGGCGGTGATCACCGCGGTCGGCAGCAGCGTGAGCGTGATCGCCGAGCACAGGGCCGCGAGCGGGCCTGCGACGCGGCGCACGAGGTCGTAGAGCAGCGGGATCGCTGCCGTGCCGGCGAGCGCCTCGGGCAGCTTCAGGACGACCGAGTTGAAGCCGAACAACTTGACGGCGACAACCTGCAGCCACAGGTCGATCGGCGGCTTGTCGATCGCCGTTCGCGCCGTCGGATCAAACGCGCCGTAGAGGAAGTTGTGCAGCGAGAGCCCCATCGAGCGCACGGCGGCGTCATAGAAGAGGTTGTCTGGAACGGTGCTCAGGGTGATCAGCCGCAGCACGGCCGCAACGACCGTGACCACGCCGAGCGCCAGCCACCAGCGCCGCTCCGCCGAGCGCATCAGGCCTTTGGCCGAAGCGCTCACGGCGCGGCCGGCGGCGCTTCGGCGGGCTCGCCCGGGTGGGCGAACGACCACCAGCGGTTGATCGGGAAGGTCACGGCCAGGATCGGCACGACGAGGATCGCCTGCGCGGGGATCTTGGCGACGCCGAGGTGGTGCACGAGCAGGTACAGCAGCCCGAGGTTCGCCGCGATCGCGCAGGCCGTGACCAGCGCGAAGCGGCTGCCAGAGGTGCTGTGCGCAACGTGCCCGGCGCGGAACGTCCAGTGCCGGTTGAGCACGTAGCTGTTCAGCGCGCCCGCGAGGTAGCCGATCACGAGCGCCACCAGATAATCGACGCCGATCGTGACGCCGACGGAATAGACGACGAACTGCACGATCGTGTTCGACGCCCCCACCACTCCGTATTTGAGGAACTGGCGCACGGTCGCCAGGTCGATCGAGGCCGCCGATTCGCGCACGCGCATGCACGACAGGATGACCGAACGGCCGCCGTCGCGACTGTCCCAGCATCTTGAGCCGCGCTTCACCGTGCCCTGTTAGGCTCGCTCCGAGGTTCTCCCACACGGTCTAACCTGACGGTCTGCGAACCGCGGTCCGCAGACCTCAACGACCACCAAGCGAGCGACGATGGAGACCGACACCAAGCGCACCCTCGGACTGCTGTCGGTCTGCGCGCCGGTCTATGACGAGGAGGACCTCGTCGAGGAGTTCTACGCTCGCTCGACGGCCGCGCTGGCGGGGCTCAACTACGAGCTGATCATCGTCAACGACGGCTCGAAGGACAGCACCCCCGAGAAGCTCGACAGGCTCGCCGCGGCGGATCCGCGGCTGCGCGTCGTGCATCTATCGCGCAACTTCGGCCACCAGGCGGCGCTCACCGCCGGACTCGAGCATGCGCGCGGCGACGCCGTGGCGATGCTCGACGCCGACCTCCAGGATCCCCCGGAGCGCATCCTGGACATGCTCGAAGCGTGGCGGGACGGAGCCGACGTCGTCTACATGGTGCGCGAGGAACGCGCGGGCGAGACGGCCTTCAAGCTTGCGACGGCGCGCTGGTTCTACCGAATCTTCCGCAAGCTCGCCCAGGTCCGGCTCGAGCCCAACTCGGGCGACTTCCGGCTGCTCGACCGCAGGGCGCTGAACGCGTTGCTGTCGATGGGCGAGCGCAATCGCTTCCTGCGCGGCATGACGGTCTGGGTGGGGTTCACCCAGACCGCGATCCGCTACAAGCGCGACCCGCGCCACGCGGGCGAGACCAAGTACCCGATCCGCAAGATGCTGCGCTTCTCGCTCGACGCGATCGCGTCGTTCTCACACGTGCCCCTGCAGATCGCCACCTATCTCGGCTTCCTTTTCGCGGGCGTCGCCTTCATCGCGATTCCCGTGGTGATCGGACTGAAGCTGACCGGCGGCTACCTGCCCGGCTTCGGCGCGATCACGATCCTGATCCTGATGATCGGCGGCCTGCAGCTGATCGCGCTCGGGCTGATCGGCGAGTACGTCGGGCGGATCTACGACGAGGTCAAGCACCGGCCGCTCTACATCGTGCGCGACAGACGCAACGAGCACCTCACCCCGCTGGACCTCGTGCAGGACGAGGCGCCGCGCGAACTCGTGCGCGACGAGGAGCTGTCGGACTCAACGTCGCGCACCTAGCTGCCGATCCAGGACCAACGATGGAGAACCGCAACCAGCGTGTGCTGCTCGAGACCGATCGCCATCGCATCCGCGGCGAGGTGACGCTCGCCCGGGAGGGCTACCGCAGCCGGATCTCCGACATGCTGAACGCCTCGGAGCGTGACTTCATCGCGCTGACGAACGTGACGATCGACCCGCTCGACGGCGGCCCGCAGCTGAGTTGCGAGTTCATCGCCGTGGCGCGCTCGAAGATCGTCTTCGCACTGCCGCTCAACGACTGAGCACGGCGGCGGGAAGCAGCGCCGGCTCCTCGTCGGCAGCCTTCTCCGCGCTCCAGCTGTAGGTTCCGCCGCGCATCCATGATGCGGCGGCCGCGACCAGGTATGCGACACAGGAGAAACGCAGCGCCGTCGTCAGGGCCCCGGCGAACGCCGGCGTGATCAGGTTGGGAAAGAAGCGCCGGCCGGTCAGGGTCGCGGCCTGGGCGTGGGTCAGGGCGTGCAACGCGTGCGGTCCGATCAGCGCCTTGACCGGATTGGCGCCCAGCAGCGAGGCGAACAGCGTCGAGACGGGCGACAGGTGCGCGATTCGCGCGGCGTCGGCGAGCGGCACGCCGTGCGCCGAGAGCCCGGCGTAGAGGGCGTGCGGCAGCTTCGCGGAGAGGCCGATGATCATCAGCGAGAAGTAGATCCCGATCGAGAGGACCTGGCCGGAGTTCTGGAAGGTCGAGGCGATGCCGGAACCGATGCCTCGCCGCCACGGGGGAAGGCTGTTCATGATCGACGCTCGGTTCGGAGCCGCGAACATGCCATTGCCTATCCCGAACGCGAACAGCAGCACGCCGAACCACACGTAGGAGAAGTCGACCGGGACGGTCGAGAGCAGCGCGACCGAGACGGCGGTCAGCAGCGGGCCGGCGACCGCGAAGCGCCGCGCCCCGTAGCGGTCCGACAGGATCCCGGAGATCGGGCCGGCCACGAGGAAGCCGGCGAGCAGCGGCAGCATCGCGATCCCCGCCCACAGAGGCGTGTTCGCGAAGTCGTAGCCGTGCAGGGGAAGCCAGATGCCCTGCAGCCAGATCACGAGCATGAACTGCAGGCCGCCGCGGCCGATCGCGCCGAGCAGCGAGGCGATGTTGCCGGCGACGAACGCCCGCATCCGGAACAGCCGCAGGTCGAGCATCGGCTCCGGCACGCGGAGCTCGACCACCACGAAGGCGAGGAGCAGGACGAGCCCACCGCCGAGCTCGGCGAGCACCCGCGGATTCGTCCAGCCCATCGCGTGGGCGCGGTAGGGCTGGATCCCGTAGGTGATGCCGATCATGATCGCGATCAACCCGGCCGCGAAGCAGAGATTGCCCCACCAGTCGATGCGCGCCGCACGGCGCTCGCCGATCTCGCGCAGCTTGAGGTAGGCCCAGACCGTCCCGAACAGCCCGATCGGGACCGAGATCAGGAATACCAGCCGCCAGGACACCGGCGCGAGCACGCCGCCGAGGACCAGGCCGATCGTGGAGCCGGCGATGCCCGCGATGTTGTTGATCCCGAGTGCCAGCCCGCGCTGGTTGGCCGGGAAGGCATCGGTCAGAATCGCCGCGGAGTTGGCAACGAGCATCGCCGCGCCGAGCGCCTGGAAGATGCGCATCACGATCAGCCAGATCGCCGCGGCCGAGCCCTGCATCCAGGTGACCGACAGGGCGATCGAGAAGATCGTGAAGATGACGAAGCCGAGGTTGTAGATGCGCACGCGGCCAAAGATGTCGCCGAGCCGCCCGAGCGTCACCACGAGCACCGCGGTGACGATCATGAAGCCCATCAACAGCCACAGCAGGAACGTCGTGTTGCCCGGCTGCAGCGGATCGATGTGGATGCCGCGGAAGATGTCGGGAAGCGCGATCAGCACGACCGACAGGTCGATCGTGGCGATCAGCGTCGCGAGCGTCGTGTTCGAGAGCGCGACCCACTTGTAGCGGTCGCGATCGACCGTCGCGAGCTCGCCGCTCGAGCCGCTGGCGCGGGTGGGCGTCACGCCCCCGCGAGCCAACTCGTAGCCGTCACTGCTCTCAGCGTAGCCGACGGCGTTGCCGAGCCGTCACGGTTCACCCTCGCGGCCCCGCGGTGGCTGCGCCGCGTGCCTCGCTGAGCGCCGGTCCCGGCAGCGGACTCGCACCGTCGGGCGCCAGCCCGTCGATCATCAGCGCCAGGTATCGGCGCCACAGCTGCGGCTGGCGAGCGTGCGCCGGAGCGCAGGTGTTGGTGGCGGCCATCATCAGCATCGCGATGTCCACTCCGGTCACGTCGGCGCGCAGCTCGCCGCAGCGCTGTGCGGCCGCGACGAGATCGTCCAGCGCAGTCTCGAGATCCATCTTCGCCACGCGCAGCGGCTCGTCACCGACGCCCTCGCACATCGCCGCGTCGAAGAACGAGCGGTCGGCGGCGAGGATCTCCGCGCCGCGCGACATGCATTCGGCGATCGCGGCCAGGCCCGCCGGATATGTGTCCGCGATCATGACCGCCGCCGCCTGCAGCTGGCGCAGACGGTCCACCAGCACCGCGGTCACGAGGTCGCGCTTGGTCGGGAAGTGCTTGAACAGGGTCCCCTTCGCAACGCCGGCGCGGCGCGCGATCTCGCCGGCGGACACGTCGAGGCCGCCGTCCGCAAACGCCTGCGCCGCGGCGTCGAGCAGCGCAGCGCGGTTGCGCTGCGCGTCGCAGCGCCGGCCGATCGCCAGCAGCGGGACCGCCGTCATGCGCCCACGCCGCCGGCAGCCAGCTCGCCGTCGAGCACCACACTCTCGAGGTGGCGCGCGCGCAGGAAGGTCACCAGCACGAGGATCGAGGTCAGCATGAAGCCCGCCGCGACCAGGAACGCGATCCGATACCCCGAGACCGTCGCACCCGCGATCGCCTGCGTCGTCGGGTGATGCCCCAGCGACGAGATCAGGCTGCTCGTGCGGCTGGCCGCGAGCGTCGCGAGGACGGCCAGACCGAGCGCACCGCCGACCTGCTGCGCCGTGTTGAACAGCCCCGACGCGAGGCCCGCATCATCGCCGTGCACACTCGAGACACCGATCAGCGTCGCCGGCACGAAGGCGAGCCCCAGGCCGACGGCGAGCAGGACGAACGCCGGGAGCAGCGTCCCGGCGTAGGTGCCGTGGACACTCACGCGCACCATCAGCGCCAAGCCGGCGGCGGCGATCGCCATGCCGCCGATCGCCACCGCCCGCACACCGAAGCGCGGCACGATCCGCTGGCTGACGCCGGCCGCGGCGCCGATCAGCACCGCCACGGGCAGGAAGGCGAACCCTGTCGCGATCGGCGTGAAGTGGAGGATGTCCTGGAGGTAGAGGGTGCCGAAGAAGAAGTTCGCGAACAGCCCTGCGCCGAGGAAGAACATCGCCCCGTCGCCGACCGCGAGCGCGCGCGTGCGGAAGATCGCCAGCCGCACCAGCGGCGCACGAACGCGCGCCTCGATGCCGACGAATGCGGCGATCAGCAGCAGCGCCACGGCGCCCAGGCCCAGAGTTCGAGGCGAACCCCACCCGTAGCTCTGGGTCTTGACGATCACATAGATCAGCAGCGCGAGCCCGCCGGTGACGCTGATCGCGCCGAGGAAGTCGGCGCCGCGCTGCTCGACCTCGATGCGTCCCCCGGGGACGAAGCGCACGGCCAGCGCCACCGCGGCCACGCCGATCGGCACGTTGACGAAGAAGATCCACGGCCATGACAGGGCCTGGGTGAGCAGACCACCGAGCAGCAGCCCGACGGCCGCGCCGCCAGCCGAGAGGGCGGCCCACAGGCTCAGCGCCTTGCGCTGGTCGTCCCCGTCGGGGAACGTGGTGTTGACGATGGCCAGGGTCGCGGGCGAGACGAGCGCAGCGCCCACCCCCTGCAGCGCACGAGCCGCGACGAGCATGCTCGACGAGCTCGAGAGCCCGTCGAGCAGCGACGCGACGCTGAACAGGCTGACGCCCACG
Source organism: uncultured Solirubrobacterales bacterium (assembly GCA_963830975.1). Lineage (GTDB taxonomy): Bacteria > Actinomycetota > Thermoleophilia > Solirubrobacterales > Solirubrobacteraceae > Palsa-513. The sequence continues at coordinate 304,781 of CAWHOI010000004.1, read as the reverse complement.
AAGAACAGCTGACGGCGTCCGAAGAGGTCCGACAGACGGCCGCCCAGCAGCAGGAAGCCGCCGAACGTGAGCGTGTAGGCGTTGACCACCCACTGCAGGTTCCCCTGACTCAACCGCAGGCCGTGCTGGATCGACGGGAGTGCCACGTTCACGACCGTCGCGTCGAGCACGACCATGAGCTGCGCCAGGCACACGATGCCCACGCTCAGCCAGGGGTTGTGTGTCGGGCGGGGAGTCTCGGTCACGTCCACGTTCCTCTCGGCGGCTTGCGGAAGATGACCGTACGGTCATCTTCCGCTGACCCTAGCAAACGCGTTTTCCGACCTGCCCGGTGCGCCGGGCGACCGCACGCCCGGCGCGGCCCGGAGCGCCCGTGGACCAGGAAGGTCACCCGAAGGGGGGTGGAAACCCACCCGTGCCTCCGCAGGGGTCACACCTACGATCAACCCTATGGCGCGCTTGACCGGGGAGTTCTCTCATCGCAGAGGCGAGCGGCCGGGCACGAAGGCCGCGCGAAACGCCGGCAGCGAGCCACGCCGGCGCGGAAACGCGCGCTGGGCGCCCGTGCTGGCGGTGGCGTTGCTGCTCGCCACGAGCGCCAGCGCGTCGGCGGCCGCCCCGAACCCGTCTGCGAACATTGCCGTCGGCCCGCTGCCGCGCGCCTGCGCGAACGCGCCGCGCGGCCCCGTCTGCCTGAACGTGATGATCGCCGCGCTCGACCGGGCGCGAGCCCAGATCGGCCTCGGCCGCTATCTCCTGCCGTCGGATTTCGACACCCTCGGCGGCGCACAGCAGCTGCTGATCCTCTGCAACCTCGACCGCCTCGCCTACGGACTGCCGCCGATCGCCGGCCTCAGCCCCGTGCTGAACAGCGTTGCCGCGACGGGCGTGACGGTCGACGCCGACCCCGATCCGAGCGCCCTGCTGAGCGGCATGCAGGCGTTTGGCTGGTCGGCCAACTGGGCCGGCGGGTACGGCAATGCGCTCGAGGCCTACTACGCGTGGATGTACTACGACGGCTGGGGCGGCAAGCAGACCTCCAACCTCGACTGCACGAGCGCAGCGGCCAGCGGCTGCTGGGGGCACCGTCAGGACGTGCTGGCCTTCTCCGACCCGGGTCTGCTGTCGATGGGCGCCTCCGTCAGCCGGGACGCCTCCGGACAGATCGGCTACGCGATCACACTGGTCTGGACGACGCAGATGAACTGGACGCCAATCACCTACAGCTGGATTGACGCACAGGCTGACGGCGCGGGAGTCCTCAGCCAGCGAACGGCGGCGAGCCGCCGGCCGTCCCCCGGAACCGCCGCGCCGTAGGCGCGCACCTCACCAGCGCTCGTGAACGTGCGGGCGGATCAGGCGGTCGTAGACGTCCGCCACGGCTGCGAGCTGCTCGTGGGAGAGCGGTGGAAGATCCGCGCTCGCCGCGTTCGCACGCGCCTGCTCCGGGCTGCGCGCTCCGGGAATCACCACCGAGACGCCGGGCTGGTCGATGACCCAGCGCAGCGCGAACTGGGCCATCGTGCAGCCGCTCGGAACGACCGGCGCGAGCTCGCGGACCGCCTCGAGCCCGACCTCGAACGGGACGCCCGAGAAGGTCTCCCCCACGTCGAACGCCTCGCCGTGGCGGTTGTAGGTGCGATGGTCCTCGGGCGCGAACGTCGTGTTCACGTCATAACGCCCGGAGAGCAGACCGGATGCAAGCGGCACACGCGCGATGATGCCCACGCCGGCCTCGCGCGCCGCCGGGAGCACCTGCTCCAGCGGCTTGAGGCGGAAGCAGTTGAGGATGATCTGCACCGTCGCGACGTTCGGGCGCGCGATCGCCACGAGCGCCTCGGCGCAACTCTCCACCGACACGCCGTAGTGGCGGATCCTCCCGGCGTCGACCATCCTGTCCAGCGCGTCGAAGACGGCGTCGTCCTCGAAGACGCTGCTCGGCGGGGTGTGCAGCTGCACCAGGTCGATCGTCTCGACGCCGAGGTTGCGTCGCGACCGGTCGTTCCAGGCGAGGAAGTTCTCGAGCGTGTAGTTCTCGGCGCGAAGCTCCGCCCGCCTGCCCATCTTGGTCGCGACGATGACATCACCGTCCCGGTGCCTCGCGAGCAGACCGCCGCAGCTGCGCTCGCTCAGCCCGTCGCCGTACACGTCGGCCGTGTCGATGAAGGTGACCCCGGCGTCGAGCGCCGCCTCGAGCACCTCGGCGGCGTCGGCGACGCTGCCCCAGTCGGCGCCGAGCTGCCAGGCGCCCAAGCCGACCACGCCGACGGGCCGTCCGAGCCGGCCAAGCATCCTCTGCTCCACGCGGGCAGCATATGCGTTGCAAGCAGCGAGCTCAGGCGGACTTGCGGAAGCGCCGGCGCAGCAGCAGCAGGCCGAACACGACAAGCAGCGCGCCGACCACGAGCCACGCCGCCAACCCCTCGTCGCTTGCGACATCGGTGACGGCCGGGCCAAGCCAGTAGGCCGCAAGCCCGATCGCGCCCGCCCAGACGAGGGCCGAGATGGCGTTCACCGGGACGTAGCGGGAGGCGCGCATCCTGTGGATCCCCGCGACCCACGACGGGGTGAAGAGGACCGCGATGACGCCGTAGCGAGCGTAGAAACGATCGCCGCTCGCCGTGAGCACCATCCGGGTGTGGTGGAGCGGACCAGGTGCAGTCAAAACGCCGCGGCCTGCTTTGAGGCCGACGATCCAGCCGACCATGCCGCCCGTGGTGGCGCCGATCCAGGCGAGTGCGATGACCGGGGTCAGGTCGAGATGGTGATGGGCGGCGGCGATCGCCGCCGCGATCAACAGCGCCTCACCCGGCCCCGGGAGACCTGCCCAGCTGGCGACCGCGGCGAGCAGCACGCCGACGTAGTCGATCCCCGGCCCGCGCGCGTGGATGTGGATGTGCAGGACCGCCAGCGTCGAAAGGTGGAGGCCCGGCCCGTTCACCCAAGCATCCTGACAGGCCCGCCCGTGGTGCTCCGCGCTCCACATCGCGCCGGCGCGTGCGAGTGTTCGCCGACGATGACGCTTGCGCTCGCCCTCGTGCTCGCGCTCGGCGCGACCGGGCTGGTCAACGCGGCATACCTCCAGGAGCACGCCGCTGCGAGTGAGCTGCCGCCGCTCTCGCTGCGCCGACCGCTTCAGTCGTTGCGGCTGCTGCTGGGCGACCGGCGTTGGGTGAGGGCGTTTGCGATCGAGACCGGAGGCTTTGCGCTGTACGTCGCGGCGCTAGCCCTGGCGCCGCTGGCGCTCGTGCAGAGCGTGGGCGCCGGCGGCATCGGTCTGCTGGCCCTCGGGTCGGCGCGCATGAGCAAACGCCCGCTCTCGGCGCGCGAGGTGCGCGGCACCGGCATCTCGATCCTCGGTCTGCTGCTGCTGGCGCTTTCGCTGATCGGCGGCAACACGCACAGCGCACCCGGGGCGCTTGCCGCGATCGCCGCGTGGCTGGCCGGAACGGGTGCGCTGGCCGCCCTCGCCCTGCTCGCTGCTCGGAGCGGCGGCATCGTCGGTGCGGGCGCCGCCTGCGGGATCGCCGGCGGCCTGCTGTTCTCGGTCGGAGACATCGCGACGAAGCTCGCCACGCAGGGTGGCGCGCGAATCGCGTTCGGCGCAATCCTGATCGCGGGCTACGTTCTTGGCACCTCGCTGATCCAGATCGGCTACCAGCGTGGCGCCGCGCTGGCGGTGGCGGGAATCGCCACGTTGCTGACGAACGCACTGCCGATCGCAGCCGGCACGGTGCTGCTGCACGAGAGCGTGCCGGCCGGTGCGGCCGGTGTCCTGCGGCTGCTCGCCTTCGCGGCGGTCGTCGGCGGAGCGATCCTGCTCGCCCGGCCGCCGAGCCGCGATCCCGCGCCGGCATGCGGTTTGAGCTGCCCACGAGCTACGCTCTGAAGACCGCAGCGCTGAGCACAGGAGGCGACCGAGCGTGCAGTGGACGGGCGTGGACGGCAAGCGAGTCGTCATCACGGGCGCCACCCGCGGGATCGGACTTGCGGCCGCGGAGGCGCTCGCGGCGCTGGGCGCGAAGGTCACCGTCGTCGGGCGAAGCGAGGCCCGGACGCGCGAGGCCGCCACGCGTGTCGAGCGAGCCAGGCGCGGCGGCTCGCCGGTGGAGACAGCGGTCGCCGACCTCGCGTCTCAGGCGCAGGTGAGAGCGCTGGCGGCGGAGCTGCTCGACCGCCATCAACGGATCGACGTGCTCGTCAACAACGCGGGCGCGCTCTATGTGCGACACCAGCTCAGCGCGGACGGGATCGAGCTCACCTGGGCGCTGAATCACCTCGCTCCGTTCCTGCTGACCGGCCTGCTCCTCGACCGGCTGCGCGAGAGTGCGCCCGCGCGGATCATCACGACGTCCTCGGGCGCCCACAACGGCAGGAGCATCCCGTTCGACGCACTCGCCGGCGAGGTGCCGGACGGCGGGCGCAACTTCCGCCGCTACGGCCAGACCAAGCTCGCCAACATCCTCTTCACGCGCGAGCTGGCGCGGCGGCTCGAGAGCTCCGGGGTCAGCGCGTACTGCTTTCACCCGGGCCTCGTCGCGACCGGTTTCAGTCGCAACAACGGACCGGCGGTGAAAGCCGCCGCGACGATCGCGAGGCCGTTCTCGCGCAGCCCGGAGCGGGGAGCGCGAACGCTCGTCTGGCTGGCCGACACGCCCGACGTCGGCGAGCTGCAGAGCGGCGGTTATTTCGTGGACGAGCGCCTCGCGACGCCGAGCGCCAACGCGCGCGACGATGAGGCGGCGCGCCGGCTGTGGGAACTCAGCGACGCGCAGGTCGCGCGATCCGCCCTGCCGGCGTGACGGGCCCCGGGGGGATCGCCGGACCGCTCAGCCCGCAAACCAGCTGTCGCTGAAGGCGTTGCCCGCGGCGTCGAGCGGTCCGGGAGCGGCGAGCACCGCCGAGTTCTGCACGATCTGCACCGCGGTGTAGGGAAAGCTCGAGATCGGTCCGGTCTGGCCGTCGCCGACGGCGCTCGCGCCGGTGAACCCAACCGACCCGAAGCTCGAGAGCGCCTGGCATTGAGGCGAGCATCCGTCGGGGTCCTCGACGATCCACTCAGCCGAGGCCTGCGCCGGGGGCGGCGTCGGCGAGGGCACGGCGGTGCTGAACGTCCAGCCGCTCGTGGCATCGGCGAGCGTGAAGAGCCACTGGGAGCCGGACAGGCGGACCGAGGCGCTCATCGAATCACCGGGAGCTACCGGGTAGGACTCCGGCGGGAGCGGGATCGAGTAGCCGTTGTTGAGGCCCGCGTCGCCATACATCTCGTACCAGGCGTAGTACATCGGTGCGCCGGAGAAGCAGTCCGCGGCGGTGCCGTCCTGCTCGACGGTGTTGCTCGGCCAGCCGTCGATGCCGATCCACTCAAACGACAGCGTGCTCTCTGCGGAGGGGCAGTTGACGGTGGGGACCGTCCAGCTGCCGTTGACGGCGCTGTAGCTCTCGCCGGTCGCGATGTAGCCGGACCAGACGTCGGTCGATTCGGGCACGACCGTGAGCGTGACTGCGTCGGTTGTCGCCGATCCGCCGGAGTTCGTGAACGCTGCTCGGTATTGGTAGCCGTTCTCGCTCGCGACGGCCGTGAACGACCCGGCAGCCGCCGTCCAGCTGACGCCGCCGTCGCGAGACACCTGCCACTGGACGCTCGGCTGCGGGACACCGGAGGCGGCAGCGCTGAGCGTCACGGTCGAGCCGGCGCTCGCGCTGAGGTTGGCCGGCTGCGTGGTGATCTGCGGCGCGACAGTCTGCGCCGCCCCGGCAGGCCCCGCGGTGCCCGAGCCGGAGGCGATCACCGCTGAGAGTGCCGCGCTCGGAGCGGAGAACACGGCGACCTGGCTACTCGCTAGCGTCGAGACGCGGGGCGCGGTACGGCGCCTCGCGACGCCGCGCTCGACCACGACCTCGCGCCTGGTCGTGCTTCTCGCACCCGGTGCGCTTGCGGTCAGGTAGAGCACGTAGGACCGTCTCGCGGCGGTTGCGTTGCGCGGCAATCGGATGCTCATCGCAGCGTGCCCGGAGGAACAGGCCCTGACGATCGGTAGGTGCCTCAGGCCGCGTGCGGAGGAGAACCGGCAGCGGCTCGCGCCACGCACCAGCGCACGCAAGTGCAGGGTTCCGCCGGAGGCGGGGAGCACTGAAGGCGTGGCCACGAACGAGTCCGCCGTTGCCGCGCGCGCGGTGCGTCGGCGGTGCGTCCCGGCCCGGCCAGACGACGTCGGGGCCGGCGCGCTCAGCGCGCGCACTGAGAGCTGCAGAGGCGGGACGACGCGAGGAGGCGACCCGGCCGCCACGGCCTCCGGTGACGCGACCAGGACGGCAACGGCGGCGGCCGAGAGGCAGAGGAGGCCTGCGATCGTCGCTCCGCGGCTGCCGAGGAGCCCGTTGCGCGCTGCGCGAGCGGCGCTTGGCAGCCTGAGGCGGCCTGCGGCGCTTTCGGCTGAGACGGGTGGGCGTTCCACGCTTGTCTCATCGGTGCGTGGGCCGTCGATTCGAACGCCGGGCGGACGACTGGACGTTTGGACGATGTCCGGCGCCGAAAAACGCCGGCGCCGCGGGCGCGGCTATCCGTTCGCAAACCAGTCGTCGGTGAACACTTCGCCGGTCGAATCGAGCGGACCGGGCGATGCCAGCACGGTCGAGCCGTTCGCGATCTGCAGCGCGGTGACATCGAAGCTCGAGATCGGACTGGTTTGACCGTTGACCTCCGCGGTCGCTCCGCTGAAGCGCACGGGGGCGAAATCGGTCAGCGGAGGCTGCTCGCAGGGGCTGCACTCCTCGGGGTCCTCGACGATCCACTCGGCGGAGCTCTGTCCCGGCGGCGGGGTCGGGGACGTGACGCTCTGGCTGAACACCCAGTTCTGGCCGTCGTTCATCGCGAACTCCCAGTTCGAGCCGACGAGACTGACCGAGCCGCTGATCACGTCACCGGGCGAGACTGGGTGGGCGGAGGTTGACAGCGGGATCGCGTAGCCGCCGTCGACCTGCGGGTCGCTGTCGCCGTACATCTCATACCAGGCGAAATAGCTCGCCGTGCCGCCGTCGCAGTCGGCCTCGACGCCCTCCTGCTCGACGGTTCTGTCCTCCACCCCGTCGATACCGATCCATACCGAGGATGCGGTGTTGGCGCCCGGGGCGCAGGTCACGGCTGGGACGGTGAAGCTGCCGCTCACCGCGCTGAACGTCTCGCCGGTCGCGACGTAGCCGGACCAGTTGGAACTCGTCGCGGGCACCACCGTCAGCGTCGCCGGGTTGCTGATCGCGGAGCCGGCGGTGTTCGTGAAGACGGCGCGGTACTCGTACCCGCTGTCCGCCGAGATCGCGGCGAACGACGGGCCGGAGGCCGCCCAGCTGACGCCGCCGTTGGTCGAGACCTGCCACTGCACCGACGGGGTCGGGTTGCCGGAGGCGGCGGCGCTGAGCGTGACGAGCTGGTCGATCGCGACGGTCTGGTTCGCGGGCTGGGTCGTGACGATGGGAGCCGCGGGGGCGCCCGACCCCGTGGCGCTCGACCCCTTCGTCGTGACGCCGGACGCGGCCGTCACGGCGGAGATCGTCAGCGTGGCGGCGGTCGTGGTGGCGGAGCCCGCCGTGTTCGTGAAGACCGCGCGGTACTCACGGTAGGCGTAGCCGTTGGCGACCGGTTGGGGCGTGAACGACCAGCTGGCGCCCGTTGCTCCGGTCGCGTCGTGCCACGCGGCGCCGCCGTTGGTGGAGACCTGCCACTGGACGCGCGGCGCAGGGCGACCGGAGGCTGCGGCGGTGAGCGTCACCCGCGTGCCTGAGAACACGCTCTGGCTTGCGGGATCGAGCGTGATCGCGGGGGCGGCGGCCGCGCTCGAGCGCCGACCGCGCTGGACGACGAGCTCGCGCATGGTCGTCCCGCTGCCACCGCGCTCGGCAGCGGTCAGATAGAGGGAGTAGGCGCGCGCTCTGCCGCTTGGGTTGCTCGGCACGCTGACGGTGATCGAGGCGCTGCCGGAGGTGCAGTCCTCCGTCGAAGGCAGACTGCTGACGGCGAGGGTTGAGGAGAACCGGCACGTTGTCGCGCCGCGCACGACCGCCGTCAGACGCACGCGGCCACCTGCGGGCGGAAGCGTGGAGGGAGTGGCGATGAACCGCTCGACGCTGGCACGCGTGACCAACGCCCCGCCGCCGATCGTCTCGTGCGTGGCCGCCTGAGCAGCCGCCGGCGAGGTGAGCAGCCCGATCAGCCCGCCGGCGCACAGGCAGAGCCCGAGCGCGCTCGCGACGCGCCTCGCCCCACCGGGCCGGAGCGTGCGCCGACGGCCACTCGCGGGTCGGGCAGCGCTTGGGCGGACGCAAAGTCCCATGCATCACACATCGGTGGCCCGCGGCGCGCTTCAAAGGGCGAACGGACGAGTGGACTAGCCGTTTTCCGCACGTTTTCATGCGCCGGGCGGCGCGAGGCGCCGACGCAGGCGCCCCCACGGAGCGGTTAGCTCGCCGTGGTCACAGCGGCCCGCCGCCGGGTGCAGGGGCCGGCTCTGCTCGACCGACGCCGAGGCTCGCGATCGCGCCCAATGCGCACAGCCCGCACAGCCCGGCGCCGATCGCCAAGGTCACCCGCACCCCGGTCGTCGCGACGAGCGCTCCGGCGCCGACCAGCCCGATCAGGAACGCGGCGCCCTCGACGGTGTCCTTCGCGCCGAACAGCCGTCCCTGGACGGCGCCCGGCACGCGCAGCTGGATCAGCTGCGTCTCGCTGACCAACAGCAGTGCGTTGGCGTAGCCGGTTGCCGCGAAAGCCAGCGTCGCGGGCCACACACTGCCCACGATCGCGCTCCCGAACATGCCGACGGCCGTGAGGATCTGGGCGTCCAGGTAGCGGCGGATGAGCACGCTGGCCACGACCGTCCCCCGCCGCGCCACGAGCACCGACGCAACGACCATGCCGGCCCCATAGGAGGCGACGAGCAGGGCGTAGTCGCTCGCGCTGCCGTGAAGGGGCCCGGTCGCCAGCAGCGGCTCGGACACGTTCAGCAGGCCACCCGCCACCACGGCGCCAGCGGAGCACAGGATCACCGCCGCGATCCCGGGCGCCGCAAACGCCACGGCGAGACCGGCACGAAGCCCGGACGGAGCGTCGGCCTGCGGGCCGGCCGGTGCCGGCGTACCGATCGTGATCGTGGCCATGACCACCCCGGCGATCAGGAAGCTCAGGCCGTTCAGTGCGAGCGGCAGCGCGAGGCCGGAGACCGCGAACAGGCCGGCGGCGAGCAGCGGCCCCGCCGTTATGCCGACCCAGCGGCTCGTGTCGTAGAGGGCGGCGGCCACCTGCTGGGCCTCACCGGCGACGAGGGGCAGCGCGGAGCGCAGGGCCGGTCGCTGCAGGGCGTTACCGGATCCGGCGAGCAGCGCGAGCGCGAAGATCGGCACCGCGGTGTGGACGAACGCGAGTCCACCCCACGCGGCGGCCTGCACCAGGTTCGCCGTGACGATGAGCCCCCGCTTGGAGTAGCGGTCGGCCAGCGCGCCGAACCACGAGCCGAACGCGATCGCCGGCAGGAAGTCGGCGAGCAGGACTCCCGAGATCGCCCACGGCGAGTGGTGCAGGTAGCGGTTCGTCAGCAGCAGCAGCGCGACGTACCCGGCGCCGGTGCCCAGGCACGACTGCAGCCACGCGGCCAGCAGGCGCCGCAGCGGCGGATTGGATCTCAGCATGCCCCCCACCAGTGGCGGCGAGCCTATCTCGCGACCGGGTCGGGGTGCAGCACGCGCTTGGGGTGGCGCAGCACGGATGGCTAGCTTTGCGCAGCGATGCTAGAGTTGCGCAGCGCTGCACGGGATCTTGCAGGCTTGCGGGGGATTTTGCAGGGATGCGTAGGTTTGACACACTTGATCCCAGTTCCCGTTTGTCCCAGTCCCTGTCCAGGGAGGTTACAAAGTGCCTCGTAGCACCTGAACACTCCGATAGCCGCCGTCGGCACATCACGCCGGCGTCGGCTTCCTGCTTTGGTTCGTCGCCCGAGGAGTTCCACACGCGTGCGTGGGGAGCACTCGGGCGACGGTCTTTCTGCTCCGTGAACGTCAGTTGACGTCGCCGTCGCGACTCAGCGACGCCAGGAACAGCTCCAGCTGGTCGCGCGAGAAGCGCCGTTGGCCGCCCGGCGTGCGGTAGCCGCGCAGGTATCCGTCGTTGCTCCAGCGCCTCACCGTCGCGAGCGAGACACCGAGGTAGCTGGCGGCCTGAGAGCTCGTGTACGCAAGTTGTGTCGGTCCGCCGCGTGCCGCTGTCGTTGTGGCTGCCATTCGCTGATCCTCCTGGCTGATTGGTCCTACCGCTTGGCCATCGGCGCGACCGGCCGCCGGGTGAGCTTTTGTTGAGGTATGCGGACGTTTGATCGATGCCGCTGGGGTCAGACGCGGTTGCGCGCCTAGGCAACCGCCGGCTCGGAGCGCCCGTCGTCCGCCGCGTCGATCCAGCGGCGCAGCACTTCGTTGAGCGTCTGTGACCGCACGGGCTTCGCGATGTAGTCGTCCATCCCGGCCTCCAGGCAGCGCTCGCGGTCGCCCGTCATCGCGTGCGCAGTCATCGCGATGACCGGCGTGTGCTCCCCGGTGGCGCTCTCGCGCCGGCGCAGTTCCCGAGTTGCCTCGTAGCCATCGATGTCGGGCATCTGGCAGTCCATCAACACCGCGTCGTAATGCTGAGTCGAGAGCGCCTGCAGGGCCTCGCGACCGTCGTTGACGACATGCGCGCGGAAGCCACACCGTTCGAGCACGTGCATCGCGACGAGACGGTTGACCGGGCTGTCCTCGACGACGAGCACCAGCGCCGCGTCCGCCTCGCTCTGACGCTGGTTCAGGCGCACGACACGCTCTCGAGTCGACGCGAGGGCCGCCGGGGTGGCTTCTGGGAGCGGCAGCTCGAACCAGAACCGGCTGCCGCGCCCCGGCTCGCTGTCGGCGCCGATCGTCCCACCCATCAGCTCGACGATCTCCTTGGCGATCGCGAGTCCCAGGCCGTTGCCTCCGTACTTGCGCGTGGTCGACACGTCGGCCTGCACGAACGGCTCGAACATCCTCTGGATGATCTTCGGTTCGATGCCCAGGCCGCTGTCGATGACCTCGAGCAGCACGTCGTCGCTCGCCGGGCCTCCCTGGCGAGTCACTCGAACCGCAACCGTCCCCTCCGCCGTGAACTTGACGGCGTTGCCGACGAGGTTCAGCAGGACCTGACGCACTCGTGCGCTGTCTCCGCGCACCCGGCGCGGGGCCAGCGGATCGATCTCGATGTCGAGCTGAACGCCCTTCGCCTGCGCCTCGAGGCCGGCCGGCACGCAGGCCCGCTCGATCGTCTCGTGCAGGTCGAACTCCGCCAGCTCCAGCTCAAGATGGCCGGTCTCGATCTTCGAGATGTCGAGGATGTCGTTGATGATCGCGAGCATGTGCTCGCCGGACTGCTCGACCTGCTCGGCATAGGCGCGTTGCTCGTCCGTCAGATGTGTCTGCAGGAGGAGCTCGTTCATCCCGATCACGCCGTTCATCGGCGTGCGGATCTCGTGGCTCACGTTCCGCAGGAACGCCGACTTCATGTTCGACGCCTCTACGGCCTCGTCGCGCGCTCGCCTGTATGCGGTGTTCAGCTCGATCAGGCTCTCCAAACGCTGTCGGCGCTCACGCGCGAACATCGCGACCAGCCCCAGGAGCGGCAGCGGCGCGAGCGCGGCGATCGGAGCGTGGTGGATCTGCTCGGCCGCCAGCAGCGCCACGCCCGACAGGGCCGCGTCCACCACGTAGACCCAGGTCTCGCTCACCTGCTCGAGTAGCGTCGCCCCCCGCCCGATCGCGAACCGAACTCCCGAGACCGCGAAGTCGACCGTGAACTGGCCCCCGAGCGCCGCGATCAGGATTGCGGCGCCAGCCTTGTCGGGTGTGACGCCGGCGATCGCGAACACCGCCGCGGGGCCGATCGCGAACCACGAGTTCGGGATGGCCTGCACGAGCCTGCCGGGACGCACCTCTCCGGCGAGGACATCCGGCAGCCGCGTGAGGAACATCGCGAGGACGAGCGCGACCGGGGCGAGCGCCACCGGAACGGCGAAGACGAGTGGCACGAACGCCAGCTGCAGTGGACTCGTGAAGCCGAACGGCGTGTCGATCCGGATACGGTGGGCGAGGGCGAGCAGGAGCACGCAGACGATCGCCGGGGCGATCGCGAAGCGACCCGGCGGCGCAACGTGCCAGATCAGCGCCACCGCCAGGACGAAGCCGCCGATGAGGACCGCTTCGGCGAACCATTCGCGTCTGGTCATCGACGAGCGCAGCCGCTGGAAAGTCTCCGCTATCGCGGCCTGCTCCTCGGGGCTGGATTGGCGCAACATGCCCGTCCTCAGATCGGCCGATTTGCAGCGGATCTTTAGGCGAAGCGGCCCCTCTGGGCAGTTGTGCGATCAGGCACTAGGCCGATCACGCCGGCGCCGGGTCCTTCAGCGGAGGGGGAGAGATTCGAACTCTCGGTACGCCAATAAGACGTACAACGGTTTTCGAGACCGCCGCATTCAACCGCTCTGCCACCCCTCCGGATGACGGCTTGCAGGCTAAACGATCGCGGGACGAACGCGCGGATCCGCGCCTCAGCGCCGTCCTTCGAAGAAACCGCGCAGCAGCGCCGAGGATTCCTCGCCGAGCAGGCCGGCCGCTACCTCGGGGCGGTGGTTGAGCCGCGCCTCGCCGAGTACGTCCAGCACGCTGCCGGCCGCGCCGGCCTTCGGATCGCTCGCGCCGTAGACGACGCGCGGAACGCGCGCGAGCACGATCGCGCCCGCGCACATCGCGCACGGCTCGAGCGTCACGTACAGCACGCAGTCCAGCAGGCGCCAACTGCCGAGCGCCCGCGCGGCCTCCCGCAGCGCGAGCATCTCGGCGTGCGCGCTGGGGTCCTGGCGCAGCTCGCGCTCGTTGTGGCCGACGCCGGCAACCTCGCCGTCGTGGACGACCACAGCGCCGACGGGCACGTCGTCGTGCTCGAGCGCTCGCTCGGCCTCGCGGATCGCAAGGCGCATGAAGTGCTCGTCGAGGGGGAAGAACCGCTCCTGCACGCCCTCAGCTAAGCAGGCCTGCAACCTTCGCGAGCCGCCGGGGTACACCGTTACGCTTATCCGACCGCTGCCTGCATTCGCCTGCGCGCAGCGCACCACATGCGAAGTCGCCTTCCTCTTCCGAGCCGGCCCAAGACAACGCTCCTCGCTGCGTTGATATTGGCCTCGCTTGCGCTCGGCGGGGCGGCGGCGACGCCTCCCGAAACGTTCGCCGTGGCGGCGCGGCAGCTCTCGGCTCCATACGCGCCCGGTGAGGTCGTCGTCGGCTTCCGAGCAGGGACATCGACGAGTGTGAGTCACGCCGCGATCGCCCGGACCGGCTTCGAACGCCCGAGCACCCCCCTTGCCCCCTTCGCGACCGTCTCATTGCGCCGCGGTGTGACCGTCACAGGCGCGATCACCCAGCTGCGCCGCAACCGCGCCGTGGCATACGCGGTGCCTGACTACATCGCCCACATGGCGCAGGCCCCGGCGCCGTTCATCCCCAACGACCCGGGAAACTCCGGCAAGCCGGGCGGGTGGGAGCAGTTGCAGTGGAACTTCGCCGGTCGCTTCGGCGTCAACGCGCCGCAGGCCTGGGCCAACGTCGCGGCGGTCGGCCACCCCGGCGGCGAGGGCGTGACCGTGGCGGTGCTCGACACCGGCGTGGCGTACGCCAATCACGGGCGCTACAGACGCTCGCCGGACTTTCGCGCCGACGAGTTCGTCGAGGGCTACGACTTCGTCTCCCATTCCCGCTTCCCCGAAGACCGCAACGGTCACGGCACGCAGGTCGCCGGAACGATCGGCGAGGCGACGAACAACGGCATCGGCGTCACGGGCCTCGCCTACGGCGTACGCCTGATGCCGGTGCGCGTGCTCGACTCCCAGGGTGACGGTGATGCGTCCGCGATCGCCAAGGGGATCTTCTACGCGGTCGACCACCATGCTCAGATCATCAACCTGAGCCTCGAGTTCACGGCGGGGACGGTCAAGGCGAGCTCGATCCCGGAGCTGATCGACGCGATCGAATACGCCCACAGCAAGAACGTGCTCGTCGTCGCCGCGTCCGGTAACGAACAGGCCGGCCAGCTCTCCTACCCCGCCAAGGCGCGTTACGTCGTCTCGGTTGGCGCCACGACGGAGGACGGCTGCCTCGGCGACTACTCCAACTACGGGACCGGACTCACACTGGTCGCGCCCGGCGGTGGGCCTGACTCCTCACTCCCCCACAACGACCCGGACTGCCACTCGGCCGCCACCCAGGACGGCGACATCTACCAGGAGACCTTCGCCGACATCGAGTCCCCCAGCGTGCGCGTGTTCGGCATCCCGGCGGGCTACTACGGCACCTCGATGGCCGCTCCGCACGTGAGCGCGACCGCGGCGCTGATCATCGCCAGCGGCGTGCTCGGCCGACACCCCACCGTCGCGCAGATCATCGCCCGGTTGAAGTCCACCGCGACGCCGCTCGGGCCGGGCGACAGCGACCGACGCTACTACGGCGCCGGGCTCGTCGACGCCGCGGCCGCGACCACCGCCGTCGGCCCGACCGGCCCGACCGGCCCGACCGGCTCGACGGGCTCCACCGGCTCGACGGGCACCACGGGCTCGATCGGGTCCGCAGGCTAGCGTCTCACCGCGGACGCTAGGCCGTGCGGATGATCAGCACCGCGCACGGAGCGTGGTGGGAGATTCGGTTGGGCACGGAGCCGAGCAGGAACCGTTTGGCGCCCGCCCTCCCCCGGTTGCCGACGATGATCAGGTCGGCGCCCCGCTCCTCCGCAACGTCGAGGATCGCATCGGCCGGATCTCCCCGCTGGGCGTACAGGTCGACCTCCACGCCCGCCGCGGCGAAAACCGCGGCAGCGCTCGCGAGCGTCGCGTCGACCGCCTCGCGCGGCCGCAGCACCCAGCCTGACTCGGAGTGGACGTCCACGTCGCTCTCGCGATGCTGCGTGCTCGGCACGGGCTCGTACACGCAGACGAGGTGAACACGGGCGCCGAGGCGCCCGGCCAATTCCGCCGCTTGGCGCACGGCCTCGTTGGCGGTCTCGGAGCCGTCTGTGCCAACAACGATCGACTGGAACATCGGTCCCGCGATGGTACTCAGGAGAGCTTGACTATCGCGATGACCATCCCCGCGACCACGAAGACGACGATCGCGCCCTGGATCCAGAGCCATGACGGAGACACGGACACACGCTATCGCGGGGAACAGCCGAGCGCCCGGGCCTCACCACTCGGGCGTGTTCGCGAGGTAGCGCTGCGCCGCGAGGTTCGTGCGGATCGCGGCGGTCGAGAGCGGGTCGAGGTTGAGGCGGAACGGGCCGTTCGTGATGTAGCCCTGGTTGTAGATCATCATCTGCACGCGCCGGTGGCTCGCGACCCAGGCGAACAGCTGATCGACGAAGGCCGGGTTGTCGCCGCCCCAGATCGCCCACTCGCCGAACGCGAACGGCTTGTGCGGGAACTCCTTGTAGAAGGTGTCGAGACCCGTGAAGTTCGGGAACTTGCTGTAGAAGTCGGTTCCGACCCAGTCGACGTAGGCGCTGCCCGGGTAGTAGGTCGCGGCGCTGTTGGACGGGATGTTCGGCGTGCCGGCGGTCTCCGGCGTCCACACGAACGCGATCGGCGACTGGGCGACCGCGCCGTCCGATGCGATGCCGTGCAACGGCGGCTGGCCGAGCGCCGCGAGCTTCGCGTCGATCGTGGCGACCGGGCCGCCGCGCAGGACGGTCACGACGCGCCGCCATGCCGCGATGAACTCGGCGGGCGAGTGCTCGGCGTCGCGTGGCGAGCCGTCCGCGTTGACGGCGCAGTAGGAGTTGTTGGCGTTGTTCATCTCCGGGAACAGGCGGATGTAGACCGGCTTGCCGTGGCTTGCGATCAGCTGGCTGAGCGACAGCAGGTAGCCGTCGCCGTCGCCCGCCGCGATCGCGGCCGGCGTGATCACCTCGCGCGCGCCGTAGCCCTCCGTCGTCGAGATGTGGAGCATCAGGCGCGCATGAGCTGCCGCCGCGTCGTTGAACGCGAAGTGGATCGACTGGCCCCAGGTCACGAACTCGCCGTACACGGCCGGGTGCTTGCCGACCTCGGCCTGAAACTGCGCAGCCGAGCCGCTCGACACGCCGGTGAAGACGGCGCCCCGGTCGGGCGCGAGCGCGTTCGCCGGCGCCGTCGCAGCGGTGGCGGGCGCGCGATCGCCGCCCTGCGCCGCGCGCCCGTGCAGGGCGCCGCCGGCGAGCGGAACGGCCTCGTTCGCCGCGGCGACGCCGGTCAATCCGACGCTGCCCGCAAGCAGCAGTCCGATCGCCGTTCGAATGACTCCACGCATACCTGGTTTCACTATCGGCGCGAGATCCGCCTGGACCTCCGTCGTGGACGAAGAACCGATGCCGCGCACCGACGAGAGCGTCCGCTGGCCGTCCAACCAAAGCCGGCACGACCGTCGCGCCGCGCAACCCCGGCTTGGGCAACCGACTAGCATCCGCGCTCCGTTGGGTCCCTCGGCGTCAGCCGCGCCGCCACCCGCGCACAGCCACACGTCACGATCCGTGAGACAACCGTTCGGGCAACGACTGCGCACGCTGATCGGCCGCGAACACCGCGCCGCGGTGTTCGCGCGCTGGTTCCCGCGCCGGATCGACCGGATCCTGCTGGCCGTGATCGCCGTCGTGATCGTCGCCGGGACGGTGCTGCGCGTCGATGTGATCGGCAGCAACGATCGCGTGTCCGTCGACGAGGGCGGCTACATCGCCAACGCGAACCGCATCCTCGAAGGGCAGCAGATCGCGACCTACAAGTGGGCGCCGGGCACCTCGCTGATGTTCGCCGCGGCGGCCGTGCTGCGCGGCACGCCGCGCATCTCGCAGGCCACCCACTCACACGGCATCGCTCAGTACTCGCAGCTCGTCGCCGAGTTCCTCACGCTGCTGCTGGTGGCGGTCATCGCATGGATCCTGGCCGGACCATGGGCCGCCCTGCTCGCGGTCACCCTCATGGCGACCTACGAGCCGCTGATCGACGTCACGCGCACCTACCTCAGCGAACCGCTCGGCGGGCTCATCTTCGTCGCGATGGTCGCCGCGGTCTGCTGGGCGCGCAAGCGTGACCTGCACTCGCTGGTGCTCGCAGGCATCGTCGCCGGCCTGGCGGGCCTGGTGCGCGAGGACTACGCGGTGGCCGTCGCCGTGATCGTGGTCGGCCTGATCGCCAGCGGCTACCCGAACCGGCGCGCAGCGGTCGGCCGCGCGCTCCTCTACGGCCTGGTCGCGCTCGCCGTCGTCTCACCCTACGTGCTCTACGCCTCGATCAAGGAGAAGCGCTTCACGCCGATCGTCAGCGCCGGCCCCCACGCGCTCTTCCTCGGCACCTACCTGCCCGGCGGCGGCAACCAGTTCATCGACGTCAGCACAACCTCGAAGCAGGTCTGCACCTACTTCAGACACCGACACCTGAGCGCCCGGCAGATGGCCGCCATCTCACTCCCGACGGACTACTGCCACCTGCCGGCGGGCGACGCGCAGGGGCTGTTCGCGCTGCTCCAGGCCGAGCACCCCGGCGAGTCGGACCAGGCCGCCGCCCAGACGGCGGCGTTCGACAACCTCAACAAGTACATGCTCGGCGAGCCGCTCAAGTTCGTCCACATGCTCTGGAACAAGGCGTGGAACATGTGGTCCTACCCGTGGAGCGGTGGCAACTCGCAGGGCGGCGGTGGTCTCGCCCGTTCGACCAGCCTCTTCCAGCACCAGCTGTACTCGGTGATCGCGTGGCTCGGCATCCTGTTCGGGCTCGTGCTGCTGCGGCGGCGCTGGTCGTTCGTCGTGCCGGTGCTCGCGCTGCTCGCGTGCGCCGTACTCAACACCTTCTTCGCGATCACGCCGCGCGACAACGTCCGGTTCATGCCGTTCGTGTTCCTCTTCGGCGCGGTTGGGGTGGTGGCGGCTGTCCGCTGGGCCGCGGTACAGGTGCGTGCGCGTCGCATCCGCCCCGCCGCCGCGTGAGCGCGCGGTCGAATCCGCGCTAGGCTGGACTCCCGCCCCGCCCCGCCTCACCACGAAGGAGCCGCTCATGAGCACAGCGCCGGAATCGCTCGTCGGCAACGTCGACTTCATCGGGATCCCCACGCGCGATCTCGACGCCGCGGTGGAGTTCTACGGCGCCACGCTCGGCCTGAGCTGCTCGGTGCACCGCCCCGATCGCCACTTCGCCGAGTTCGAGACCGCCAACCTGACGCTGAACGTCATGAACGCCGAGGCGATGGGGCTGCCGCACAACGTCAGCCACAACGCGATCGCGCTTCACGTCGAGGACGTCTCGAGCGCGCGGACGGAGCTCGAGAGCCGCGGCGTCGGTTTCCTCGGTGAGACCTTCGACACCGGCGTCTGCCACATGGCGTTCTTCACCGACCCCGACGGCAACTCGCTGATGCTCCATCATCGCTACGCGCCGCGCACGCGCGAGAGCTGACCCCGCACGAGCGCTCGGCCTCAAACGGCCGCCGAGGCCCGTCCCTCGAGCGGCAGCCCGACGTAGTTCTCGGCGAGCGTCCGCGCGGCGGCCTCGGAGGAGACGATGTAGCGCAACTGCGACAGCTGCAGCTGGTTGTCGAAGGGATCGTCGCCGAGTTGGTGGAGCATCGTCGTCATCCAGTACGAGAAGTGCTCGGCGCGCCACACGCGTCGCACGCAGGCCAGCGAGTAGCCGTCGAGCCCGGTCCGCTTCCCCGTCTCGTACCAGTCGACCAGGGCGTCGGCGAGCAGCGCAACGTCGGAGACGGCCAGGTTCAGCCCCTTGGCGCCGGTCGGCGGCACGATGTGCGCGGAGTCCCCCGCGAGGAACAGCCGGCCGTGGGCCATCGGCTCGGCGACGAAGCTGCGCATCGGGGTGATGCCCTTCTCCAGCACGTCGCCTTCGGTCAGCGTCCACCCATCCAGCGCAACGCGCTGGTGCAGCTCCTCCCAGATGCGGGCGTCGGGCCACTCGTCCAGGCGCTCGTCGGCCGCACACTGCAGGTACAGGCGGCTGCGCTCGTGCGAGCGCAGGCTGAGCAGCGCGAATCCACGCTCGTGATGGGCGTACACGAGCTCGTCGCTCGACGGCGGCGCGGCCGCGAGGATGCCGAGCCAGGCGAACGGGTACTCGCGCGAGTAGACCCGCAGATGCTGCTCGATCGCGGGGCGGCAGACGCCGTGGAAGCCGTCGGTCCCGGCGATCACGTCGCACTCGAGCTCGAACTGCTCGTGCTCATGCACGAAGGTGACGCGCGGACGATCGGTCTCGATGTCGTGCACGCTCACGTCCTCGACGGCGAAGCGAAGCTCCGCCCCCGCGTCCAGGCGCGCGTCGATCAGGTCCTTCACGACCTCGGTCTGCCCGTAGATGACGATGCTGCGCCCGCCGGCCAGCTCGCTCAGCGGGATCCGGTGGCGCTCGCCGGCGAACTGCAGGTAGATGCCGTGATGGACGATCCCCTCGCGGTGCATACGCTCCCCCACACCGGCGGCGTCGAGCACCTCGACCGTGCCCTGCTCGAGCACGCCCGCCCTGATCCGCTCCTCCACATAACGACGGGTTCTGCTCTCGAGCACGACCGACTCGATCCCTGCGCGCGCCAGCAGGCAGGCGAGCGTGAGACCCGCCGGCCCAGCGCCGATGATCGCGACCTGCGTACGAAGCCGGGTGCTCGTCATCTCGGGCACCGCCCGTTCGCCGTCATTCGAGCTCCTCGCTCGCCGCCCCCCGTCTCACGCGGTAGCCGACCGGCATGAAGCGCAGGCCGGTGCGCTCCTCGAGCGCCCCCCAGACCCCGCGCGGCAGGAAAAGCGCGAACGCCATCGCCACCCCGCCGACGATCACGAGGTACCAGACGCCGTCGTTGCCGAACTGGTTCTGGAGCACGTAGAGCACGATCGCGCCGATGATCGGGCCCTCGAAGGTGCCGAGCCCGCCGACCAGCACCATGAAGATCATGAAAGCCGTGTAGTTGACCGAGAAGATCGCCGTCGGTTCGATGAACAGCGTGTTGGCGAGCGTCATCGCCCCCGCGGCGCCGGCGCCGGCGGCCGCCAGCAGGAACAGGATCCGCTTGCCCGCGACCACGCGCACGCCGACCGATGCCGCCGCGTCCTCGTCGTCGCGGATCGCCTGCAGCGAGGAGCCCAGGCGGCTGCGGAGGAGCAGGAACAGCGCACCCGTGAAGAGCGCCGTCAGCGCGAGCGTGAGCCAGTAGGTGTCGTGCTCGCGCGCGGCCGGGGCGTATGAGTCGAGCTGGCTCAGCGACGTTCCGGTCCCGGCGCCGAGCGCGTTGTCCAGTGAGACCCAGATCGCCAGCGCCTCGGCGACCACCCAGGTGCCGATCGCGAACTGCGCCCCGCGGAAGCGCAGCATCAGGAACGACAGCGGGATCGAGACGACGCCGCAGAAGGCTGTCGCGATGACCATCGCGAGATAGGGATTGACGTGATGCAGGGCGAGCCAGACGGTGGCGTAGGCGCCGAGGCCGATGTAGGCCTGCTGGCCGATCGAGACCAGCCCGCCGTAGCCGGCGAGCGCGTTCCACATCACCGCCATCAGGACGTAGGTCAGAAGCAGCGTCATGTCCTGGACGGCGGTTGCACCGAGCGCCACGGGAACGAAGGCCATCGCGACGACGAGCACGCCGAAGCCGCCGGTGAACCCGCTCGACAGGCGCGTCCAACGGTGAACCGTCCCGCGCCGCCTCACCGGCTCGGCCGCCGGCGCCTGCGCGCTCATGCCGTCGCCCGCCGCAGGTTGAGCAGGCCGCCGCGCGGCGTGAGCAGGACGAGCAGGAAGACGATGTGGCCGGCGAGGACCGGATACTCGGGGTTGATCTGCCCGCCGATCGTCTGCGCGACACCGAGCACGATCCCGCCCGCCAGCGTGGCCCAGAGCGAGCCGCCGAGGCCCCCGATCACGACGGCCTCGAAGGCGAAGATCAGATACGTCGGCCCGGAGTAGGGATAGAAGTCCGAGCGGATCGCGAGGAACATGCCGCCGATCGCCGCGATCGCGACGGCGATCGCGGTCGCGCGCGCGTAGACCGCCCGCGAGTTGATGCCGACCAGCTCAGCGGTGTCGGGATCCTGTGCGGTAGCTCGCATCTGGCGTCCGGCGTGGGTTCGCGAGAGGAAGAGCTGCAGTCCCCCGAAGATCACGACCGCGACACCGAGGGTCAGCGCGCCGAAGGCCGAGATCGACAGCTGGTTGCTGATCTGCCAGCTCGCCGTGGCGATCGAGCCGGCCTGCGCGCCCAGCGAGCGCACATCCGGGGAGAAGCCCTGCTGCAGCAGGTTCTGGATCACGATCGAGAGCCCGAAGGTCGTGAGCAGCGGCACCAGCAAGCCGGAGCGCAGGCTGCGTTCGAGCAGCAACCGCTGCAGCAGGTAGCCGAGCAGCAGCATCACCGGCAGCACGGGCAGGATCGCCACGAACGGCGAGGTGTTCCAGTGCTCGAGCAGGACGTAGATCAGATAGGCACCGAGCACGGCGAGGTCGCCGTGAGCGAGGTTGATGATCCGCATCAGGCCGAACATCAGCGCCAAGCCGCAGGCGAGCAGCCCGTAGAAGCCGCCGAGCATGATCCCCTGGATCACGTCGTTGACCCAGGTCACGGCTCGATCCCCCTCCTCGCCGCGCCGATCATCCGCCCGCGACTCCGTGGCGCGCGAGGCCGAAGTAGGCCTCGGTGATCTGCTCGCGCGTGAGCCCGCTGGCGGCGCCCTCGAGCACGAGCCGGCCCTCGAGCATGCACACCACGCGGTCGGCCACCGCCGCGGCGCGCGTGAGGTCCTGCTCGACCAGCAGCAGCGTCGCGCCCTCGGCGATGACGTTCGCGAGGGAGCGGTAGACGTCCTCGACGGCCAGCGGGGCCAGTCCGAGCGAGACCTCGTCGAGCAGGAGCAGGCGCGGGTTGGTGATCAGCGCCCGCCCGATCGCCGCGGCCTGCTGCTCGCCTCCGGACAGTGTCGCGGCGTGGCGGTTGCGCAGGCGCTGCAGCATCGGGAAGGCCTCCAGCACCGTGTCGACGGTCCAGCGGCCGGGGCGGCGGCGCTGCGAGGCGACGAGCAGGTTCTCCTCGACGGTCAGCGCCGGGAACAGGCGCCGTCCCTCCGGCACCAGCGCGATGCCCATCTGCACGTGGCGGAAGGCGGGCACGCGGGTGACGTCGGCGCCGTCGAAGGAGATGCGCCCGGCGCTCGGCCGGTGCGCGCCGGCGATGGCGCGCAACAGCGTCGTCTTGCCGGCGCCGTTGGCGCCGACCAGCGCAACGGTCTCGCCCTCGGCGACCGACAGCGA
This sequence comes from uncultured Solirubrobacterales bacterium, assembly GCA_963830975.1. Classification (GTDB taxonomy): domain Bacteria; phylum Actinomycetota; class Thermoleophilia; order Solirubrobacterales; family Solirubrobacteraceae; genus Palsa-513. Next base: position 282,420 of record CAWHOI010000004.1, on the reverse strand, counting down.
GAAGTCGCGCACCGCCTCGAGCAGGCCGTGGCGCAGCGTCAGGTGCTCGATCTCCAGCAGGCTCACGCGGCAGCCGTCCCGAGGTAGGCGTCGACGACCCGCGCGTCGCGCATCACGGCCGCCGGCTCGCCGTCGGCGATCACGCGGCCGGTGTCCATGCAGACGAGCCGCTCGATCCCCTGCACGAGCACGTGGACGATGTGCTCGATCCAGACGATCGCGATCCCCGCGCCGTTGAGCTGCCTGATCATCGCGACCAGCTCGACCGCCTCGGCGTCGGTCAGCCCGGCGCCGATCTCGTCCAGCAGCAACACGACCGGTTTGGTTGCGAGCGCCCGCGCGAGCTCGAGCCGCTTGCGTCCGAGCAGCCCGAGCGTCTCCGCTCGGCGGTTGGCGACGTCGGCCAGGCCGCACTGTTCGAGCACGTCGAGGCAGAGGTCGTAGGCCTGCCGCCGGCGCAGGCCGCCGCCGGTCGTGGCGCCGACGAAGCAGTTCTCGAACACGGTCATGCCGGCGAACGGCCGCGGGATCTGGTGCGCCCGCGCGATCCCCAGGCGGGAGCGCTTGCTCGCCCCCGCGCCGGTCACGTCGGCGCCCTGGAAGCTGATCGCGCCGCTGGAGGGCGACACGGTGCCGGCGAGGACGTTCAACAGCGTGGTCTTGCCCGCACCGTTGGGTCCGACGATGCCGACCGCCTCCCCGGCGCCGACGGTGAAGTCAACGCCGTCGAGGGCCGCAAGCGCCCCGTACTGCTTGCGGACCTCGACGGCGACGAGCATCGGCTCTGATCCCATGCCCGGCGAATCTACTGCTACTAGCTGTACGGGTTCAGCTTGCTGGCGACCGGCACGTGCGGATCGTCGGCGTGCTCGCAGACGATCAGCTCGAGGTTGAACTTGCTGCCCTTCGGCGCCTTGCGCCACTGGTTGCCGATGATCGGCGTGGCGACGACGTTCGGGGACGGGTTCTTCGCTCCCGAGGCGCCCCAGTGCACCGGCCCGACCGGCGTCTGCACGTTCAGCGTCTTCAGGGCGTTCGCAACCGCGGCCTTGTCCTTCGGGTTGCCGCTCGCCTTCAGCGCCGCCGCGGCGACGTCGAAGAGGGCGAGGCTCGCCCCGAGCTGCTGGTTCGGATAGCGGTTCTTCGCCTTCGTGTAGCCGGCACCGAGCGCCGCGCTGCTGATCCCGGTCAGCGAGGACTTGTACGGCCAGGTCGGACCCCAGTACTCGCCGCTGGCGAGGTTGTAGCCGAGCGAGCCGACCGCGTCCACCTGCGAGGCGAACAGCCCCGTCTTGGCGATCTGAGCGATCTTGAACTGCTTGGTCAGGCCCTGCTGAGCCGCCTGGCGCCAGAACGTCGTGAAGTCCGGCGGAATCGGGAAGGTGTTGAAGATCTCGCAGCCTTCCTGTTTGAACTGCGTGATCTGCGGCGTGTAGTCCATGGTCCCGTCCTCGTAGGCGCCGGGATCCACGATCGTGTAGCCGGCCCCCTTCAGGACCGGGCCGAGCGCGCCGCGGATCGCGTTGCCGTCCGCGTCGTTCGGCCACATCACCGCGACCTTCTTGTTGTTGGGCACCTCCTTCCAGAGGCTGAGGTACGCCGCCGCGAAGTCAGGCACGCCGAAGCTGAAGTGGTAGATCCACTTGAACGCGGGCGAGTTCGGCACGCCCATCGCGGTCAGCGTCCCGCCGTTGGCGACCCACCACGCCTCCCACGGCACCACCGTCGAGACGCACGGGACGCCGGCGGCCTCGGCCGCGCTCGAAACGGGCACCACGACCTCGGGCGTCGAGGTCGCCAGCAACAGGTCCACCTGCGAGCTGCTGATCAGCTGCTGCGCGACGGCCGCGGAGGTCGCCGGAACCGACTGAGCATCCTTCTGGATGATCTGCACGGCGTAGGTCTTGCCGCCGATCTTCAGACCCTTGGCGAACGCCGCCTTGGCCAGCCCGATCACGTACGGGTCGGGCTCGCCGAAACCGGAGTCGGCCCCCGTCAGCGGGCTCACGTAGCCGATCTTGATCGTGGCCGCCGCTGCGGCGACGTGTGCGCGGGACGCCCATGCCGGTGCCGCGGCCGCGCCGCCACCCAGCATCACTCCACCGACCGCCGCACCGCTGCGCTTGAGGAAGTCTGCGCGGTTCAGGCGACCGGAATCCTTCGTGGTCTTCTCGGACATCAAGTCTCCTCTGCCTCTTGTAAGTGCGCCCCCTCAGGCGCCCGGCGGAGCATGCTAGACCCCCTCCCAGGCCAAGTCAAGGGAAAAGTGAAAGTGCGATCTTTTTCGAACGCGCCAGCGTATACGGACGTTTCAACCATCCCATTTGCATCCGCGAGGCATCGCGCTAGGATGCGCGAATTCAAAGCCATAAGATCGATCTTTACCCGGCCTCACCAGTGACAGCCGCCTCCAGCGACCACGTCTCCCAGCTGCTGCAGCAGGCGATCGCCGCGCGGGCGCTGGTTCCCGGCGACCGCGTGGGCACCGAGGCCGAGCTGGCCCGCGAGCTTGGCGTGAGCCGTCCGGCCGTGCGGGAGGCGGTCCGCCTGCTGGTCCGCGCGAACCTGCTGCGCGCCGCCCGCGGGCCGGGCGGCGGCGTGTTCGTCGCGCGCAGCCCCGACCGCGGTCTGGCGCGAACCGTCAGCGACGCGATGGCCGGCATGCTCGCCACCGACACCACCTCGCTGACAGAGTTGACGGAGGTGCGGCTGCTGCTCGAGGTTCCGCTCGCCGGCTTGGCCGCCGAGCACGCCAGCCAAGAGTCGATCGGTGAGATGTGGCGTGCGGTCGAGGACTCGACGCTGCGCCCCGACGACGACGCGGTCCAGCGCGAGACCGACATCCGCTTCCATCGCGCGATCGCCGACGGCGCCGGCAACCGTGTCGCCTCGGCGCTCAGCGCCTGGTGCTCGGAGGTCCTGCAGCCGCAGCTGAAGGACCGCATCGCGCCCGCGATCGTGGAGGCGGTCGCGCGCGACCAGCACCGCGAGATCATCGCAGCGATCGAGCAGCGCAAGCCCGTGCTGGCCGAGCGCGCGATGCGCGTTCACCTTCGCTACCTGGGCGACCTGCTCGAGACCGTGGGCCCAGCTGCACACGAGCGCCGCGGCGAGCCGCTGTCCGCCAAAGAATTCGTCTGAACACAACGAGGAGAGAGTCGTGACGACACAGTCCACGCCCGCCTTCCCGAGCCCGATGTCGATCGCCACCCCGGAGGGGTGCGAGGGCTGGGAAGAGATGTACCCGTACTACGCCCTGCTCAGCGAGGATCGCCGCGAAGCCGACGAGGGGCGCCTGTGGTTCTGGAACTCGATGCACTTCCCGGAGCCGATGTCGGCCTTCGACGTCGTCGCAATCGACGGCCCCTACTACGCGCTGGCCAACTGGCAGAACCGCGTGTTCGCGATCCCCCCGGCGATGGGGATCGACTACCGGATCGTCAACGGCTACGTGTTCATCACCCCCAACGCCGTGACCGACCCGGAGCTGATCGGCGAACGCGCCCGCTATTTCGGGGAGCGCGCCGGGTACTACTTCTCGCACTGGGACGAGCTCTACGGACGCTGGCGGGAGAAGATGCAGGCGCTGATCGCCGAGATCACCGCGCTCGAGGTGCCGAGCCTGGACACCTACGAGGAGGACGCCGTCGCCTTCGAGGATCGCGACACCGGCTTCGTCCGGGTGCTCGACGGCTACAACCGCGCGCTGCGCATGCACGAGCAGATGTGGCAGCACCACTTCGAGTTCCTGCTGCTCGGCTACGGCGCGTACCTCACCTTCTCCGACTTCTGCAAGAGCGCGCTGCCGGAGATCCCCGACCAGCACATCGCGCAGATGGTGTCGGGCATCGACGTGCTGCTGTTCCGCCCCGACAACGAGCTTCGCCACCTCGCACGCCTGGCACGCGAGGCGGGCGTCGACTCGAGCTTCTCCGACGGCCGCTCGCCGCAGGAGATCGTCGCCGAGCTGGAGGGCACCGAGGCCGGTCGCGAGTGGCTCGAGGCGCTCGAGTCCGTCAAGGACCCGTGGTTCAACATGGGCTCGGGCGACGGCTTCTACCACCACCACCGCTCGTGGCTGGACGATCCCGCGATCCCCTTCTCGGCGATCCGCGGGCACATCGACGCGCTGGCCGAGGGCCGCGACACCGAGCGTCCGACCGAGCATCTCGCGGCGGAGCGCAACCGCCTGGCGGAGGAGTACGGCGGGCTGCTCGACGAGCAGGCTCGCGGGACCTTCAACGAGCTGCTCGGGCTCTCGCGCACCGTCTTCCCCTACGTCGAGGAGCACAAGTTCTTCTGCGAGTACTGGTTCCAGTCGCGCTTCTTCAACAAGATCCGCGAATTTGGCGCGCTGCTCGCGACGCACGGCTTCCTGCGCGACGGCGAGGACGTCTTCCAGCTCTCGCGCCACGAGGTCGGGGAGGCGCTCGAGGAGCTGTGCCTGACCTGGGCGCACGGCGGTCCGGCGCGTGGCCCGCACCACTGGCCACCGATCGTCGAGCGCCGCCGCGCACTGCTCGAGCGGCTGAAGGCGTGGACGCCGCCGCCGGCCATGGGAACGATGCCGGCCGAGGCGATCAACGACCCGATCTCGGTCATGCTCTGGGGCATCACGCCCGAGCGGCTGCAGAGCTGGGCGACCGCGATGCACGGCGACTCGCGCACGCTCGTCGGCTCGGCAGCCTCGCCGGGCGTCGTCGAAGGGCTGGCGCGGGTCGTGCGCGACGTGCACGAGATCACCGACGTGCAGCCGGGCGAGATCCTCGTCTCGACCGTGACCTCACCTGCCTGGGCGCCGATCTTCCCGAAGATCCGCGCCGCCGTCACCGACATCGGCGGGATCATGTCCCACGCCGCGATCGTCTGCCGCGAGTACGGCCTGCCGGCCGTCGTCGGCACGGGCCGCGCGACCGCCGAGATCCGAACCGGCCAGCGGCTGCGCGTCGACGGGACCAACGGCGTCGTCACGCTGCTGGAGAAGGAGTCTGAATGACGGAGCTCTCGCGCGCGCTGGCGCAACTGCGGGCGGCTGACGAGCGCGGCTACGGCGGCAAGAGCACGAGCCTCGGCGAACTGATCGCGGGCGGCATCCCGGTGCCGCCCGGGTTCGCCGTCTCGACCGCCGCGTTCGAGCTGTTCCTCGAAGCCGACGGCCTCCGCGAGCGCGTCGCCGCGTGCCTGGAAGGGCTCGACGGCGACGACGTCGCGAAGGTCAACGCGGCATCCGCCGCGGTCGCGCTCCAGATGCGCCGCACGGCGGTGCCGGCGCCCGTTGCCGCCGAGGTCGAGCGCCACTACGCGGAGCTCGCGACCGCCTCGCAGAAGCGCCAGCCGCCGGTCGCCGTGCGCTCCTCCGCGCGCGGCGAGGACTCCGCCGAGGCGACGTTCGCCGGCCAGCAGGAGACCTATCTGTGGGTGCGCGGCACCGACGGGGTGTGCGAGGCGATTCGGGGCTGCTGGATCTCGCTCTACAGCCCGGAGGCGATCTCCTACCGCGCCCGGATGAGCTCGGACCACGAGCCGCCGGCGATGGGGGTGGCGGTGCAGCAGATGGTGGACGCCGAGGTCTCGGGTGTGATGTTCACATGCAGTCCGCTGACCGGCGATCCCAGCGTCGTGGCGATCAACGCCAGCTGGGGCCTCGGGCTGGGAGTCGTCGGCGGCGAGGTGACGCCCGACGACTTCTTGATCTCGAAGGTCAGCCGCGAGGTCCTGCGCAGCACCGTCAGCGACAAGGAGATCGAATACGTGCCGGATCCGGGCGGCCGCGGCACCCACCGCCTGGCGGTCGAGCCGGGGCGGCGGACCGCACCGTGCCTCGACGAGCGTCGCCTCGGCGCGCTGGTCGACGTGGCGCGCGCGGTCGAGCGTCACTTCGGCTCCCGCCAGGACGTCGAATGGGCGATCGCGCGCACCGGCGAGTTCCCCGAGAACCTGTTCGTGCTGCAGTCGCGACCCGTCACCGCGACGGCCAAGGCCGGCTCCGAGGCGGTCGCCGACCGCGCGGGGCTCGATCCCATGTCGCTCGTCCTGGGCACCTTCGGCGTGAAGGCGCGGAGGGACTGAGCTTGGCCCTCAGCGACGAGGACGTTCGGGAGATCCTGAGGATCATCGACTCCTCCGAGCTCGACGAGCTGCGGATCGAGACGCCGTCGTTCTCGCTGCACGTCAGCCGCGGAGCCGGCGCGGCAAGCGACGACACGCCGCCTCTCACCCCGCCGCCGGCCTCGCCGCCGCCGACAGCCGCGAACGCGAACACCGTCGCGATCGAGGCGCCGATGCTCGGAACCTTCTACCGCACCGAGTCGCCCTCGCACCCGCCGTTCGTCGAGGCCGGCGACCACGTCGAACCCGACACCGTCGTCTGCTTGATCGAGGTGATGAAGCTGATGAACCACATCCAGGCCGGCGTGTCGGGGACGATCGTCGAGGTGCTGGCTCGCAGCGGGGAGCTCGTCGAGTTCGAGCAGCCCCTGTTCCGCGTGGCGCCCGACGCATGACGATCCCCCAGCCCGACGCATGACGATCAGCCGGCTCTTCATCGCCAACCGCGGCGAGATCGCCGTGCGCATCCTGCGCAGCTGCCGCGAGCTCGGCATCGAGGCGGTCGTCGGCGTCTCGACCGTCGACCGCGACTCGCTCGCGGCGCAGCTGGCCGACCGCGCCGTGGTGCTGGGCCCCGCGCACGCGTCGGAGAGCTACCTGCGCGTCGGCACGATCGTCGAGGCGGCGCGCGGCAGCGGCTGCGACGCGATCCACCCCGGCTACGGCTTCCTGGCCGAGAGCCCGGCGCTGGCCGCCGCGGCGGTCGAGCACGGCCTGCGCTTCGTCGGCCCGCCGGCGGCGGTGATCGCGACGGCCGGCGACAAGCTGGCGGCGCGCGATGTCGCGCTCGACGCCGGCCTGCCGGTCGTGCCGGGCCGCGAGATCGCGACGCTCGCGCAGGCCGAGGAGTTCGCCAAAGAGCACGGCTACCCGGTGCTGCTGAAGGCCGCCGCCGGCGGCGGCGGGCGCGGCATCAAGCTCGCCGGCGACCTCGAGCAGCTGCGCCTCGCCCACGCGGTCGCGCGCGCCGAGGCCGGCGCGGCGTTCGGCGACGAGCGCCTGTACATCGAGCGGCTGATCGCCGCCGCGCGCCACATCGAGGTCCAGATCGCCGCCGACGATCACGGCGCCGTGCTGCATCTCGGCGAGCGCGACTGCTCGACCCAGCGCCGCTACCAGAAGCTCGTCGAGGAGGCGCCCGCACCGGCGCTCGACCGCGGCCTGCGCGACGCGCTGCGCGAGGCCGGCGTCGCGTTCGCAGCCGCGATCGGCTACCGCAACCTCGGCACCGTCGAGTTCGTCGTCGACGTCGAAGCCGGCAGCTTCCACTTCCTCGAGTGCAACTGCCGCATCCAGGTCGAGCATCCGGTGACCGAGGCGGTCTGCGGGCTGGACCTCGTCGCGCTGCAGCTCGCGATCGCCGACGGCGAGCCGATCGGCTTCCCCCAGACCGAGGTCGCCTTCGCGGGCCACGCCGTCGAGTGCCGCCTCGTCGCCGAGGACCCGCAGCGCGACTTCGCCCCCAGCCCGGGCCGCGTGACCCGTTTCGCGCTGCCCGAGCTGCCCGGACTGCGGATCGACACGCACTGCCGCGACGGCACGCTGATCCCGCCCTACTACGACTCGCTGATGGCCAAGCTGATCGCCCACGGCGCCGACCGCGACGCCGCCCTCGAGACGATGGGCGAGGCGCTCGCACGGCTCGAGGTGGAGGGCGTCGCGACCAACCGCGAGCTGCTCGCGCGGATCGTCGCGCACCCGCGGTTTCGCGCCGGCGAGGTCACCACCACCTGGCTCGAGGAGGCGCTCGCGTGAGCGCGCGCCAGATCGAGATCGTCGACACGACGCTGCGCGACGGCAACCAGAGCCTGTGGGGCGCCACCGGGCTGACGACCCGCGACGTGATCGAGATCGCGCCCACGATCGACCGGGTCGGCTACCACGCGCTGGACTTCACGACCAGCACACACCTGGCGGTTTCGGTGCGCTACCACCGCGAGGACCCGTGGGAGCGGCTGCGGCTCGCGGCGGCGGCGATGCCGCACACGCCTCTCACCTTCCTGACGACCGGCACGCGCTTCATCTCCTGGACGCCGGCCGGCGAGGACGTGCTCGAGCTGGCCTTCGCGACGGTCGTCCGAAACGGCGTCAGCCGCTTCCAGATCATGCACCCGAGCAACGACGTGCCGACGCTGCTCTCGCTCGCGCGGATGGCGCGGCGCGCCGGCGCCACCGAGGTCGTGCTCGCGCTGACCTACTCCGTCAGCCCGGTGCACGACGACGCGTACTTCGCCGCGCGCATCGCGGCGATGACCGCTTCCGCCGACGCCGACCGCTTCTACCTCAAGGATCCAGGCGGGCTGCTCGTGCCCGACCGCGCGCGGACCGTCGTCGCGATGCTCACCAAAGCCGCGGGCGAGCGAGCGGTCGAGGTGCACTCGCACTGCACGACCGGCCTCGCGCCGCTCGTCTACCTCGAATCGGTTGGGGCCGGTGCGCGGGCGCTGCACACCGCGGTGCGCCCGCTCGCCTGCGGAACCTCGCAGCCCTCGGCGGAGATGACGATTCACAACCTCGTGCAGGAGGGCCACGGCCATGCCCTCGACGAGCAGGCGCTCGCGCACACCGCGGCCTACTTCGAGGCGCTGGCGCGTGAGAAGGGCCTGCCGACGGCGGTGATGCCCGAGTACGACGCCGGCTACCACCGCCACCAGCTGCCGGGCGGGATGGCCACCACGATGCGCCGCCAGCTCGAGGAGATGCGCCGGCCGGAGCTGTTCGACGCCGCGCTCGAGGAGGTGGAGCGCGTGCGCGCCGAGCTCGGCTACCCGATCATGGTGACGCCGCTGTCGCAGTTCGTCGCGACCCAGGCGGTGATGAACCTGGTCGCGCCGGAGCGCTACGCGAACGTCCCCGACGAGGTCGTGCGGATGGTGCTCGGCCAGTTCGGCGAGCCGGCCGCGGCGCCCGACCCCGGCGTGCTCGAGCGGATTCTCGCCCACCCGCGCGCGGCGGAGCTGCGCGACGTGGAGCCGCTTTCGCTCGAGGGCGCGCGCGGGCGCTTCGGCGCCGCGATCAGCGACGAGGAACTGCTCCTGCGCCTGACGATGCCGGCGGAGCAGGTCGACGCGATGCGCTCCGGCGAGCCCCCCGCTCCGGCCGGGCGCCCGGGACGCTCGCCGTTCGTCACGCTGCTGCGCGAGCTCGAAGCGCGCCCGGCGATCTCCCGCCTGGAGCTGCGCACGAACGAGGAGCAGCTGCTGTGGCGGCGGGCGGCGGGGCGCGATGGCGCTCGCTGACGCCGCCGGCTTCATGTTCGACCTCGACGGCACGCTCGTCGAGCGCGCGCCCGAGGGCGTCGTCGCGCTGCCGGGCGCCGCCGAGGTGCTCGCGGCGATCCGCGCCTCGGGGCGCCCGCTGGTCGTCTTCACCAACGCCAGCCACGCCGACCCCGGCGAGATCGCGGCCGGCGTGCGCGCGGGCGGGCTGCCGCTCGCCGACGAGGAGGTGCTGACCGCGGCCTGCTCGGCGCTCGCGCATCTGCGGCGCCGCCACCCGGCCGCGCGGGTGCTGGTGCTCGGCACCGAGGCGGCGCGGCGCCGCTTCGCGGCCGCCGGCGTGAGGCTCGTCGAGGAGACGGACGCCGAGCAGGCCGAGGTGGTGCTGACGCTGCACGTGGGCGACGTGAGTCTCGACGCGCTCGAGGCCGCCGCCCGGGCCGTGCTGGCCGGGGCTCCGTTCCTGACGGCAAACTACGCGCGCGCCTACGCCGGCCTGCACGGACCGATCCTCAGCCGCGGCGCGATGGCAGCCGCGGCGATCGCGAAGGCGTCGGGACGGCGCCCGACGGTCGTCGGCAAGCCCTCGCGCGCGGCGGTGCTCGCGGTCGCCGAGCGGCTCGCGATCGACCCCCGCCGGGCGGTGTTCGTCGGCGATGACGTCGGCATGGACATCGCGCTCGGGCGCCTGGCGGGCGGGCGGACGGTGCTCGTCCGCGGCGGCATGGGCGGAGACGCGAGCCGCGCGGAGGTCGTCCTCGACGGCGTCGGCGAGCTGCTCGGACTGATCTAGGGGCTGTTCGGAACGGCGCATGCGCCGTTCCGGGGACGGGTGCATGCACCCGTCCCGGTGGCGGCGCATGCGCCGCCACCCCAAGACCTATCTGCGGCGCATGTCCTCGACGCGGCGCGCCTTCACGCGCTGCGCGGTCAGCACGCCGGGCATCACCGGGACGACGCGCACGCGCAGGGCGAGGCGGCCGAAGATGCGCTCCTCGATCGTGCGCACGAGCGAGGGGTCGGTCGCCTCGACCAGGACGCGGATCTCGTCGCGCTCGGTGGCCTCGGTGTAGAAGCGGATGCGGTACTCGCCGAGCAGGCCCGCCTCGCGCAGCGTCTGCTCGATCGCCGAGGGGAAGACGTTCATGCCGCGGATCACGACCATGTCGTCGGTGCGGCCGACGATGCCGTTTGGCAGCCACGGGTCGGCGTGGCCGGCCGGACAGGCGCCGCCGACGTCCACCACGTCGCCGCTGCGGAAGCGGATCGCCGGGGAGCCGACGCGGGTCAGCGCCGTCAGCACCAGCTCGCCCTGGGTGCCGCTCGCGGCCTCCTCGCCGCTGGAGGGGTCGAGGATCTCGCAGAGGAACTCATCGCCGTTCACGTGCAGCCCGCCGCCGGCGGCGCACGGGTAGGAGAACACGCCGACCTCGGTCGAGCCGGCGTGGTCGAAGACGCGCGCGCCCCAGGCCGCCTCGATCCGCTCCCGGGCCGCCGGGATCGACGCGCCCGGCTCGCCCTGGCAGACCAGCGCGCGCACCGAGGCGAAGGCGTCCTCAAGCCCCCACTCCAGCGCGACGTCGATCAGCCCCAGCGCGTAGGTCGGCGTGCAGACGATCGCGGTCGCCTCGAACTCGGCGATCGCGCGCAGGCGCTCGCGACCCTCGAGCCCGCCGAGCGGCAGCGCCAGCGCGCCGACGTCCTCGACCCCGGCGGCGGCGGCCCAGAACTGCAGGTAGGCGCCGAACGGGAACGGGAGCGCGACGCGGTCCGCGGCGGTGATGCCGGCCTCGCGCAGCACGCGGGCGAAGCAGCGCCGTGTGGCCTGCCAGTCCTCGGCGGTCTGAAGCACCCGCAGCTGCTCGCCCACCGTGCCGCTCGTGAGGTGCAGGTGGGTGTAGGCGTCGAGCGGGAAGGTCAGGTTCGTGCCGTAGGGCGGCGAGGCGGCCTGGTCGCGCAGCAGCTCGTCCTTGGTCGTGAAGGGCAGCGCGCGCACGTCCTCGAGCGTGGCGACGCGGGCGCCGCGAAGCCGCGAGCGCTGGAACGCGTTGGTCTCCTGGACGCGGTGGAGCAGATCGTCGAGCGCGGCGATCTGTGCTTGTCGCCTGTTCTCGTCGATCGCGTGATTGTACGGCGATGCGGCGGCGCGCGGGCGGGCGCGCGGGCCGCCCCCTCAGGGCTGGCCGCGGCGTCCGAGGATGCGCTCGAGCGCGTCCTCGAGCGCGGCCGCGGGGTCGGCCGGAAGCGTCGCGGCGCGCCAGCCGACGTGGGCGTCGGGGCGCACCAGCACGCAGCCCTCCTCCTGCACCTCCGAGAGGCGCGCCCAGTCGTCGTAGGTGTCGAGCACCTCGCGTCCGGGGCCGATCACGTAGGCGGCGAGCGGCAGGCCGGTGCGCTCGCTCAGGGCGCGCGCGGCCTGCACCCACGGCTCCCCGCCGATGCCCGTCAGCAGCGCGAAGCGCCCCTTGCCGGCAAGATCGAGCGTGCTGACGCGCCGGCCCTCGTGCTCCAGCCAGCAGTGCGGCAGGCGCGCGCCCGGCCACGTGGTGGCGTGGTAGTAGAGCTCGGGGTCGCGCTCGTACGCCGGCTCCGGCGTGCCGTCGGCGACGACGGCGGCGGAGCGGTAGCGCTGCCCGAGCTCGACGCCGTGGGCGTTGAACTCGTAGTTCTTCAGCTCGATCGCGGCGCGCAGCTTCGCGCGCTGCTCCTTGGCAGCCGCGGTGTCCTGCGTGCGCGCGGCCATGTTGCGCTCCATCTGCGCGGGGTCGTCGGTTTCGAGCAGGCCGAGCGCCTCGAAGATCGGGCCGAACTCCTCGATGCTCTTGTTCGCGCGCTTGACGATCTGCTCGCCGACGGGGACGCGCTCGTCGTCGTAGGTGCGAAGCAGCGACGGGTCGGCGTGGCCGCGCAGGACGTGCGCGAGCTTCCAGCAGATGTTGTAGGCGTCGGCCACGGAGGTGTTGGAGCCCAGGCCGTTCGACGGCGGGTGGCGGTGGACGGCGTCGCCCATGCAGAACACCCGGCCCTCCGAGTAGCGCTCCGCCCACAGCTTGTTGTTGGTCCAAAGCGAGGTCGAGACGATCTCGACGGGGATCTCGTCGGTGCCGATCAGCTTGTGCGCGATCTCGGTCGCGCGGGCCTCGTCGACCTCGGGCGCGGGGCCGGCGATGTCGTAGCCCCAGACGATCAGCCACTCGTGCCACGGGCGGACCATGCGCACCAGGCCCATGCCGATGCCGCCCATCCGCGCCCCCGGCGACATGATCCAGTAGAGGACGCTCGGCCGGTGGGCGACGAGTGGCGAGAGGTCCGCCTTGAAGACGATGTTCATGCTGCCGGCGACGTTCGCCTGCCCGCCGAATGGCAGCCCGAGCTGCTCGGCGATCACGCTGCGCCCACCGTCGCCGGCGAGCAGGTACTTCGCGCGGATCTCGTACGTCGAGCCGCTCAGGCGGTCCTGGACGGTCGCCGTGACGCCGTCTGAGTCCTGCTCGAAGGAGAGGAACTCGGTGTTGAAGCGCAGCCGCGTGCCGCGCTCGGCCGCCGCGCGGACCAGGATCGGCTCGAAGTAGGTCTGCGGCAGGTCGATGTGCAGGCAGGGGCTCGCCAGCCGGTAGTCGGCGAAGCGCCGCGGGTGGGTGCCCCAGGTGTGCAGCCGCGCCAGCTCATCCCCGGCCAGGCTCGTGGCGAACACCGTGTCGCCCATCAGCTCATTCGGCGTGCCGTCGCGCTCGCACTCCTCCCGCAACCCGAGGTCGCGCATGATCTCCAGCGCGCGCTGGTTGGTGATGTGCGCGCGCGGCGTGTTGGCCGTCCAGCCGTACTTGGTGACGACGACGTTGGCGATCCCGTAGCTCGAGAGCATCACCGCCGCCGAGCCGCCGGCCGGTCCGGTGCCGACGATCAGCACCTCGGTCTCGATCGTGGCGCTCATCGGTCATCCTCCTTGCTGGTGGCCACGGGGGCCAGCACCAGGTCGTAGTGCATCGTGTAGTAGGGCTCCTCGAGCACTCGCCCGTCGGCGGCGGAGCCGGGGTCGTGGCGCTCGAACGGGGCGATCAGCGAGGCCTTGACGCCGAACACCGCGTCGCTGTCGAGGTGCGCGTCGCCGGCGACGAAGACGTGCGTGATCAGCGTCTGGTGGCCGGGTGCGGCGACCATGAAGTGCACGTGCGCGGGGCGCATCGGCCCGCGGCCGCCGGCCTCGAGCAGCTCGCCGACCGGACCGTCGGCGGGGATCGGGTAGGCGGTCGGGAGCACCGACCAGAACGAGTAGCCGCCGTCGTCTCCCGCGTGCAGCTGAGCGCGCCCGCGCGCGGACTCGAGGCCCTCGTACTGCACGTCGTAGAAGCCCGCCTCGTCCGCCTGCCAGACGTCGATCACGGCGCCCGCCAGCGGCGTGCCGTCGACCGAGAGCACCCGGCCGGACATCAGGCACGGCGTGCCCGGGGCACCCCTCGCGATGTCCTCGCCGTTCTCGACCGCCGGCGCGCCGGAGACGAAGAACGGGCCGAACACGGTGGACTCGGTTGCGCCGTCCGGCACGCGGTGGTTGATGCCGATCACGAGCATCGAGACGCCGAGTACGTCGGAGAGCAGGATGAACTCCTGCCGGCGCTCGTCGGTGATGTGCCCGACGCGCGTGAGGAAGTCGATCGCCGCCGCCCACTCCTGTTCGGTCGGCTCGATCTCGCTGACGAACGCGTGCAGGTGGCGCACGAGGCTCTGCGCCACGGTGCGAAAGCGCTCGGAGCCGGCGTGCTCGAAGCTCGCGAGCACCGCCTGCGTGAGCGCGTCGTCGCTGAGGTTGCGGGTCGGTTGGGTCATCATCGGGCCTCCTCGGCGGTGCGGGCTGCAGGGACCGGCCGAGTGCCCTCGAAGGCGCCGGTCAGGATCGTGCGGACGGCCTGCTCGTCGAGCGGCCGGGGATGCTCGGCGGTGGCGGCAGCGGCGAGCACGAGCGCGACCATCGGCTCGAGCTCGCGCCGGCTCATGCCGAGCTCGCCGAGTGCCGGCGGCGCGCCGACACGGCGAGCGAGGTCGTACAGCCGCCCCGCGACGTCCGCTTCGTCGCCGCCGTCGCCGAGCGCCGCGGAGATGCGACCCATCACCGCGGGGAGCGCCGGAGCGAAGAACGAGACGACGTGCGGCAGCACGACCGTGTGGGTCTCGGCGTGCGGGAGGTCGAGCGCGCCGCCGAGGATGTGGCAGATGCGGTGGTGCAGCCCCCCGCCGACGGCGGCGAAGGCGGAGCCCGCGAGGTAGGCGCCGAACAGCGTCAGCGAGCGCGCCTCGATGTCCGCCGGACGCTGGACCGCGGCGGGGGCGCCCTGCGCGAGCGCGCCGATCCCGCGCTCGGCGAGGAGCGAGGTGACCGGGTTCGCGGCGGGGACGTAGAACGCCTCGACGCAGTGGGCGATCGCGTTGATCGCGCTCGGGCCGGTGACCGAGGCGGGCAGGCTCAGCGTCAGCTCGGGGTCGTAGATCACGAGCGATGGCAGCACGTCGAGCGAGCGCCCGGTGGTCTTGCGCTGCGCCTCGGTCAGCCCCCAGACGGGCGTCATCTCCGAGCCGGCGTAGGTCGTCGGCACGGCGATGATCGGCAGCGGCTGCTCGAGCGCGACCGCCTTCGCTGTTCCGGTCGTCGATCCGCCGCCGATGCTGAGCAGCGCGTCGGCGCGCGCCTCGCGCACCAGCGCGCGCACCTGCTCGGCTACGGCGACCGGGACGTGCGGGCGCACGCCGGCGAAGGTGGACACGACGCGCTCGCCGAGCGGGGCGGCGAGCTCCTCGGCGAGCGGCAGCTCGGCCTCCGCCGCGATCAGCACGATCCGGTTCGCCTGCAGGCGATCCAGCTCCGCGGACAGCCGCGCACGCGCGGCGCCGCAGGCGAAGACGACTCGCCCGGGAAGGGCGTCGTAGACGAAGTCCGTCTCGGCGGCGCTCAAGCGGTTTGGCTCTGCTGACACTCGACGGTCGCAGGCTAGCCGACCGCCGGTGGCGGAACCACGGTGTGGCCGGGCGCCCTCCTGGCGCCCGGCCACACCGCCACGCTCTGCGGCTCGACCAGAGCGGACAACTAGCTGTAGGGGATCGGAATGACCTTCGCGGTGGTCTTGAGCCCAGGCACCATCTTCGACGTGACGACCTGGAGCTCGTACTTGTACGTCTTGCCCGGGCGCCACTGCGCGCCGGCGAGCTTCGTCAGCGCGACGTTCGGCAGCGGTCCCTTCGCCCAGTTGATGTTGCCGACGATCGTGTTGAGGTTCGTGGCCTTGATCGCCTTCACGATCGCCGCGTTGCTGTCGAGGTTGCTGGTGCGGCGCAGGACGTCGGCCGCGATCTCGAACATCGCGTGGGTGAAGCCGAGCGGCTGCGTCCACTCGCCGTTGTGCTTCTCCCAGGCGCTCGACAGCGCGGCGCAGCTCTGGCCGGTCAGCGACGAGTGGTACGGGTGCCCCGGGCTCCACCACAGCTCCGTCGACATGCCGTTGCCGTGGCTTCCGAGCGCGTCGACTGCCGCCGGGAACAGCAGCGCCTTGCCGACCGAGGCGATCTTGGGCTTGAAGCCCTGCTGGAGCGCCTGGTTCCAGAACGTCGTGAAGTCGGGCGGGATCGGGACCCCGGTGACGATCTCGGCGTTGTTCGACTTGAAGTCGGTCAGCTGGCTCGAGAAGTCCATCGTGCCGTCCGCGTAGCGGCCCGGGTCGACGATCGTGTAGCCGGCGGCCTTGTCCGCCGGCGGGAAGCCCGTCGTCGGGCTGGCCCAGGCGTTGCCGTCCGCGTCGTTGGGCCAGATCGCGCCGACGACCTTGTTGGTCGGAACCTGCGCCCAGATGTCGAGGAACACGTTGATGATGTCCCCCAGGCCCCAGAAGAAGTGGTAGGTCCACTTGAACGGCACCTTGGGGTTGCCGTTGCGCCCGAAGAACCAGGCCTGCCACGGCGCCACCGAGGAGATGCAGGGCACGCTGGCGGCCTCGCAGATGTCGCACACCGGATTGGTGATGTCCGGCGTGCCCTCGACCAGCATCAGATCGATGCTGTGGCTCGAGATCAGGTTCTGCGCGACGACACTCGCGCGGCTCGAGCTCGACTGGGCGTCCTGGGCGTAGATCTCCAGGGGGTGCGTGCTGCCGCCGACCTTGATGCCCTTCGCGAACAGCTTCTGCATCTGTGCGATCGTGAACGTGTCGCACTGGCCGAAGTCCGCCAGCGCTCCCGTCCGCGGCGTCACGTAGCCGATCTTCACCGGCCTGCTCGACGCGAACGCGCTGCTGGTCGCAACCCACGGCGCGAGGCCGACGGCGGCGCCCGCCGCCCCCGCGCGCTTGAGCAGCGTGCGCCGGTTGACGCCCCCCGACGACGACGCAGCATGCCCGTCCAGTGCGAGCCTGTAGTCCCGCTCCTCACCCATCTCGGACCCTCCTCCGAAGGTTTCAAAGTCCCGCGACGGGCGGCGGCGCCGACCGTCGGGGCGCCATTGTCAGGTCCGCTTCACGAAAAGTCAAGCTCATAGGTGGAGTGTGCGCGCACGAATTAATGAGCGCACTTTTCACCATTACTGTGCGCACTTTTTGTGGGGCGCGGACCGCCGGCCGGGGAGCCGCTCATGGCCGCTTTCAGGGGATGCGAACGTCGTGCACCGCCGCCGCCCCGGCGAGGTCTGCCGGATCGGCCCGCGCCGGGTCGAGCGGGACGACCGTCGTCCAGTGCCTGCCGACCGGGCAGCGTTGGTAGCGGCGGTTGCCAAGTCGCAGCGCCTTCAGCGACGCCAGCGGAATCCAGATCGTCGTGAACAGGTGTCCGTCCCGGCACCGCACGGGGCGATCGAAGCGCTCGAACATGCCTTCTCCTCCGCGTCAGGGGTGCGGCACACGCTACGCCCGAGACCGATCGCCCGTCGGCTCGGCGGCGTCCTGTCCGGGTGTGCCGGGCGGGCGTTGCGTCGCGTCGGGTCGCTGGCCGCACGGCGGATCGCGAGCCGCGCGGCGCCACCGATCGCAGGCACCGTCACGGTCTATCTTCTGCGCGAAATGATCGTCCGCGACGCCCACCCCGAACACGACGCGGCTGCGTGCGCGGCGATCTATCGCCCCTACGTCGTCGACTCGGTCGCCTCGTTCGAGACGCGCCCGCCGAGCGCGGAGGAGATGGCGGCGCGTATCGGCGGGGCGCACGCCTGGCTGCTGGCCGAGCACGACGGCGCCGCGGTTGGCTACGCATACGGCTCGCCGCACCGCGAACGGGCGGCCTACCGCTGGGCCGCCGACGTCGCCGTCTACATCGACGCTCCGCACCACCGTTTGGGCGTCGGCCGGGCGCTCTACGGCCGGCTGTTCGAGCGCCTGCGGGCGATCGGGCTGTGGACCCTCTGCGCCGGCGTGACGCAGCCCAACGACGCCAGCGACGGCCTGCACCGCGCGATGGGCTTCGTCGCGGTCGGAACCTATCGCCGCATCGGCTGGAAGGCCGGGGCGTGGCACGACGTCCGCTGGTGGCAGCTCGACCTGCGCCCCGGCGAGGACGGACCGCCGGGGGAGCTCGTGGCGCCGGGGGAGTTCGTGGCGCCGGCGGAGCGCCCGGGGCGGTGACCGCCCTCAGCGGCCGAGCGCGCGGGCGATCGCTGCGATGTGCTCCGGCGTAGAGCCGCAGCAGCCCCCGACGATGGCGGCGCCGGCCTCGGCGTAGCGGAGCACGTGCTCCGCGAACACCGCCGGGGTCGTCTCATAGGTGACCGCGCCGCCGGCGACGTTCGGCATGCCGGCGTTCGGCTTGATCCACAGCGGCGTGCGGGAGGCGGCGAGGAACTCGGCCACCAGCACATCGGTGTGCTCCAGCGAGCGGCCGCAGTTGGCGCCGAGCGCGGCCAGGCCGAGCGTCTCGGTGGCGGCCACGACGTCGCCCGAGCGCAGGCCCATCATCGTGCGGGTCCCCTGGTCGAAGCTGAACGAGGCGACCAGCGGCAGCTCGCTTGCGGAGCGGGCGCCCTCGATCGCCCACAGGGCCTCGTCGAGCGCGAAGAACGTCTCGAGCACCAGCAGGTCGACGCCGCCGGCCGCGAGCGCCTGCGCCTGCTCGGCGTAGGCGTCGACGCAGGCCGCACGGGTCAGCGGTCCGAGCGGCTCGGCGAACTGGCCGGTCGGTCCCATCGAGCCGGCGACCAGAAGCTCGCCGCCAACGGCCTCGCGCGCGAGCTCGGCGGCGCGGCGGTTGATCTGCGCCGCGCGGCCGGCGAGCGGACCGCCGGCGAGGCGCGGCGCGGACGCGCCGAAGGTGCAGGTGAGCACCAGATCCGAGCCGGCTTCGGCGAACCGGCGATGCAGCTCGGCGACACGCTGCGGGGCATCGATCACCCATTGCTCGGGCGCCGCGCCCGCCCGCATGCCCATGTCCTGGTAGTTCGTCCCGGTCGCCCCGTCCGCGAGCAGGACGCCGCGTTCGGCAAGCAGGGAGGTGAATGACGGCACGAGCGCAGCCTATGCCGATCGCGGCGCCGCAGCGGCGAGAGACGCCCGTGGCGGCGACGTGCCCGTGGCGGCGACCTGCCCGCGGGGGCGACCCGACCCGCGGCGGCGATGTGCCCCGTGATAACGACTTGCCCGCTCTTGTACGGTGAGCGCGTGATGGATGTGGACACGGCGGTCCGAACGCGGCGGACCCACAAGGCGTTCGAGCCTCAACCGGTCGACCGTGCGACGCTGCTCGAGCTGTTCGAGCTCGCGCGGTGGGCGCCGAACCACCGGCTCACCAACCCGTGGCGATTTCGCGTGCTCGGCGCCGAGAGCCGTGCCGCGCTCGCAAGCGAAGCCGAGCTCGCGACGCCCGGCTCGGCGCGCAAGCTCGATCGCGCACCTACGCTCGTGGTCGCCAGCGCCAGACTGCAGGGCGACGCGGGCGAGCAGCGCGAGGACCTGCTGGCCGCGGCGATCGCCGCCTACCTGGTCCTGCTCGGCGCGCACGCGCGCGGACTCGCCGGCTACTGGCGCACGCTCCCGCTGCTCGAGACGGCGTCCGTGCGCGCGGCGCTCGGATTCGAGGCGGACGAGCAGCCGATCGGACTGCTGCATCTCGGGCGCCCCCACGAGGATCAGCGCGTTCCTGACCGCGCCGCCGTCGACGACATCGCGTTCTTCCTCGACTGACTCAGAGCCTGCACGCCGGCTCGTAGCGACAGGGTGGCCGCTACGGCTTGATCCAGACGGAGGCGCGGGTCGGTTGGACGGCGCGGTTGACGGCGTCGAGCAGGTCGGCGCGGATGACGTCGATCTCGACGGCATCTCGCAGCCGTGCGGTGAACGCGGCGACGGTTGCCTCGGCGTCGTAGCGGGCACGGTTGAAGCGCCGGTCGACGAGCCGCTGGGTGCGCTTGCGCAGCGAGTTGAACAGCGCGGCGGCGGCGAGCGTTGAGGCGGCGACACCGACCCGGCCCGAGAGCGCCAGCGCGTCCGTGGTGAGGGCAACCACGCCAATGAACGTCCCGGCCAGGAGCGCGGTGAGGATCGCGTAGGAGAGCGTGCGACTGATGAGCCGATCGATCTCATACAGCCGGTACTTGAGCATGCCGACCCCGATGCTCACCGGTAACGCCATCCACCCGAGAAGAATCAGGATCCACACCGGGCCGGGCGCCGAGTTGGCAGCTCCGCTGGCGACGAACAGGAGAGCGGCGATACACCCAACCCCGCCGGTCGCCAGCCACTTCATCTGCTGGCGGCGGACGCCGCTCGAGCGGCGGTAGTTCACGACCTGGCGAGCAACCGACGCGAGACAGAGCGACACGAAGACCGCCAGAGCGATCGGCTGGGCGATCCCAAACCACGCCGCGAAGCCGCTCGGGTGCCGAGCGCCGATGACGCCACCTTCGGGCCACACCGGTGTCTGGCGTCCGAGAGCGACCGCAGACAGGGATACGCGACCGGCCAGATAGACAGCAGCCGCGAGGCATATCACCCGCAACGGCCACTTCCAGCGCGTCCCGAGGCGGCCGTCGGGAAACAGCAGGATCACCACCGGCAACAACAGCAGCCCGGTCGCGAAACCCATGTCGAGGAGCACCGCGACCGGACCGAGCGGCGAGCCTCGATGACCGAAGTGGTAAACGAACACGGTGTAGTCCGCCGCGACCTGGATCAACACGGTCAACGCTCCGACACCCTGAAGCAGCCACCCCATCGGGTTGAGCGGTTCGCGCGCCGCCACCACCACGCCGACCAACGTGAACGGCAGAAGGAACACGAACTCCAGACCGTTGTTGCCGAACGAGAGCGTATGAATCGACGCCTCGAGCGGAACGTCCAGCGCCATCAGCAGCAACGTCGTCGCGCCGAGAAGCAGAGCCACGGTGGGCGTCGCCACACGATGGCGCCGCTCGGACCTTGGCCCGTTGATCCCCTCTCGGCGTGACGATCCGATCCGCAAGGTGCGCCTGAAGCTAGCGGGCCCGGCGTTCCGAAAGCGTTACGAACGGACTACTTCGGCGTGTGTTGCCAGAGCGGGGCGGGCCCGGCGCGACAAACCGCCCAACCGCACGCGCCCGGAGAGATTCGAACTCCCGACCTTCGGTTCCGTAGACCGACGCTCTATCCAGCTGAGCTACGGGCGCCTGTGAGCTGCGGAGTCTAGAGTGCCGCCGTCGATGCCGGTGCTTGGCAGGCTGGCCGGCAGCGGAGGGGCAGGGATTCGAACCCTGGAGACCGGGGTTGCCGGTCCAACGGTTTTCAAGACCGTCGCATTCAACCGCTCTGCCACCCCTCCGGGGGCGACCCGGATGATCGCATGCCGCTGGCGCGGTCTACACTGGCGATCCGCGGAGAGGTGGCCGAGCGGCTGAAGGCACTCGCCTGCTAAGCGAGTATGGGGCGAAATCTCCATCGCGGGTTCGAATCCCGCCCTCTCCGCTTGGCGCCCCGCCCGCCCGCCCGCCCCGCCCGCCCGCCGCGCCTCCGACGCGCGAGCGAAGCGCCCGCGGCGACGCCGAAGCCCAACCGAAGCCGACGCGGCCGACCGGCTACGCTCGAGGCACTCGATCCGCACCCAAGGAGAACCATGGCCGAGCCCGATTTCAACACCCGCATCATCGAGGAGTTCCGTGCCAACGGCGGTCGCGTCAGCTCCGCCGGGTTCGAGAACCTGACGCTCCTCTTGCTGCACAGCGACGGCGCCAAGACCGGCGCCCACTACACGACGCCGCTCGCCTACTTCCCCAACGAGGGCCGCTACGTCATCGTGGCGTCGAAGGGCGGGGCGCCGAGCCACCCCTCCTGGTATCACAACCTCAAGGCCCACCCCGAGACGCACATCGAGGTCGGCGACCGGATGGTCGACGTGACCGCCGAGGAGGCCACGGGCGCCGAGCGCGACCGCCTCTACCAGAGCATGGTGGAGTACGCGCCGCAGTTCGGGGAGTACCAGGAGAAGACCGAGCGCGTGATCCCGATCATGGTGCTCACGCCGAAGGAGAGCTGACCGAGGCCGGGGCCGGCGCTGAAGGCGGCGGCCGGCGGCTGCTTCGAACCCCGCCGGCCGCTATTGGCGGGACGCCCCGGGCTCCTGTGCCGACCACCAGGCGAAGGCCGTCGGGGCCGCCTCGTCGGGATCGGCCAGCACCAGCTCGCGCAACTCCTCGACGGCGCGCCCGAGATCCTCGACCATCGGGCCGGCGAGCCGCGCCTCGAAGAAGCGCAGCAGCTCGCCGTAGTACCAGAGCTGGTCGTCGGCCGTCTTGTTGGTGAAGCGGTCCCACAGCACGTGCCCCTCGTCGCGGTAGATGCGCACGATCGAGCGGGCGTTGTGGAGCTTGTCCGCCAGCACCACGCGCAGCACGGCGTCGTCGGTCACGGCCGGCAGGTGCTCGAGGTAGCTCGCCTTGCGCTCGCGCCACGCCCGGGTGTCCTCGTCGGGGTCGATCGTGTCGGAGCACGCGGCCACGATCTCGGCGACGCGCGGTCCGAACTCGTGCTCGATCTGCGCCAGCAGCCGCCGGCCGCCGCCGTCCTCGACGCTGTCGTGCAGCAGGGCGGCGATCGCGTCGGTCTCGCTGCCGCCGTCCTCCAGCACCAGGCCGGTGACCACGAGCAGATGCGCCATGTAAGGGATCTCGGTGCCCAGTCGCCGCCCGCCGTGCAGCCCGGAGGCAAGCTCGAACGCCGCCCGGAAGCGCTCGGTCAGGGTCGGCGCATCGAGCACGAACCCGTCACCCGAGCTCGTCGATCAGGTCGGCCACCGACTCGACGATCCTCGCCGGGCGGTAGGGATACAGCTCGGCGCTGTCGCGGTTGGTTATCCCGGTCAGCACCAGGATCGTCTCCATGCCCGCCTCGAGGCCGGACACGATGTCGGTGTCCATGCGGTCACCGATCATCGCCGCGGTCTCGGAGTGCGCGTCGATCGCGTTCAGCGCCGAGCGCATCATCAGCGGGTTGGGCTTGCCGATGAAGTAGGGCTCGACGCCGGTCGCACGGCTGATCAGCGCCGCCACCGACCCGGTGGCCGGCAGCAGGCCGCCCGTGCTCGGCCCGGTCGCGTCGGGGTTGGTGGCGATGAAGCGGGCGCCCCCCTCGATCAGGCGGATCGCGCGCGTGATGCGCTCGAAGGAGTAGGTCCGCGTCTCCCCGAGGATCACGTAGTCGGGGGCGCTCTCGGTGAGCGTGTAGCCCGCGTCGTGCAGCGCCGTGGTCAGCCCCGCCTCGCCGATCACGAACGCGGAGCCCTCCGGGCGCTGACCCTCGAGGAAGCGGGCCGTGGCCAGGG
Organism: uncultured Solirubrobacterales bacterium; assembly: GCA_963830975.1. Lineage (GTDB taxonomy): Bacteria > Actinomycetota > Thermoleophilia > Solirubrobacterales > Solirubrobacteraceae > Palsa-513. The sequence goes on along the minus strand of CAWHOI010000004.1, from coordinate 259,342 downwards.
CCGAGGTCCAGATCGCCTCCTCGGGAACGTCGAGGCCGCCGTCGACGAGCCTGGCAGCGAGGTCGCGACGCGTGTAGATCGAGTTGTTGGTGAGGATGAGGAACGGGATCTCCCGCTCGCGCAGCCGGGTGAGGAAGCGGTCGGCCCCCGGGATCGCCTGCTCCCCGCGGACGAGCACGCCGTCCATGTCCATCAGCCAGGAGCGAATTTCCCTGCGCGTCACGAGCAAAGCATGACAACTACGGGCGATCGCCCTCGGCTCCTCGCGCGGCGCCGGCCGGCGGGTCAGTCTCCGTGGAGGATCGAGGCCGCGGCCTCGGCCGTGATGTTGCCGCCCGAGATGACCGCCACGACCGGCCCGGAGCCGAGGTCTGAGACCTTCCCGGCAAGCAGCGCCGCGACACCGGCGGCGGCGCCCGCCTCGCAGGCGAGCTTCGCGCGTGCGTAGACGAAGCGCACGCCGTCGCGCAGCTCCCGCTCGCTGAGGTGAACGACCTCGTCGACGTGCGATGCGCAGACACGCAGGCAGAGCTCGCCGATCGCCGGCGCCGTCAGCGCATCGGCGATCGTCGTCGCGCCGGGCGCGCGCGCGGGCGCGGCCACGACGCTCCCCCCCGGTCCCGACGCTCGCAGCGTCGGCGTGTTCTCCGGTTGCACCGCCACGACCCGCGACCCGGGCGCGAGTGCCTTGACGGCGATCGCCACGCCGGACACCAGGCCGCCCCCGCTCGCCGGCACGATCACGGTCCCCGGCGCCGGCAGATCGGCGCAGATCTCGAGACCGACGGTCCCCTGGCCCGCGATCACCAGCGGATCGTCGTAGGGGTGGAGCACGACGCGGCCGGTCTGGGCGGCGAAGGCGTGCATGCGCGCAAACGCCTCGGCCCCGTCCTGCGCGTCGAGGTCCACGCTCGCGCCGTAGCCGCGGGTGGCGGCGATCTTGACGGCGCTGGCCGTGCGCCACATGAAGACGACGAGATCGACGCCCGCCTGCGCGCACGCGAGCGCGGCGGCCTGCGCCTGGTTGCCGGCCGAGACGGTGACGGCGCCGGCGGCGCGCTCCGCCTCCGACAGCGCGGCGACGCGGTTGATCGCCCCCCGCAGCTTGAACGACCCGGTCCGCTGCAGCAGCTCGGCCTTGAGGAACGCCTCGCGGCCGATCGCCTCGCCGAGGCTGCGCGAGGAGAGGAGCGGCGTGCGATGGACACGCCCCTCGATCACCCGCGCCGCCGCACGGCAGTCGTCCAGCTCAGGCAGCCCGCTCACATCCACCTCCGCCGTCGTGACAGTCCGCCCAGCCTAGCGACGGGAGCGACGCCGATCGCGGGCCGCCCCACCCCGCACCACCCCAAAACGCAGAACGCCCGCTCCGAGAAGGAGCGGGCGTCGCGCAAAACCGGACTCGAGCTCGTCGCGCAAGCGACGAGCTCGACCCCTTAGAGAACCTGGATGTTGACGGCCTTGGGACCCTTGTCCCCGGCCTCAGCGTCGTAGGAGACCTTCGCGCCCTCGGTCAGAGAGCGATAACCCTCGCCGACGATCGCCGAATGGTGTGCGAACAGATCCTTCGACTGATCGTCGGGCGTGATGAACCCAAAGCCCTTGTCGTCACTGAACCACTTGACGGTTCCTGTAGCCATGCTGTGCTGCCTCCACTGGTCGCGTGCTGCGAACGTGGAGATTGCTGAAAGCAAGGGCTACGACCGCTGGCACTGTGCGTCGGGTAGATCCCGACCTGATCGACACACGGTAGCAGCGCCCGGGCCCGGGCGGGCAAATCCGCCTAGAAGGGCGGTTGGGGGTCATACTGGATCGCGCGCCGCACCTCGGCCGCGCGCAGCCGCGAATGCAGTCGCCCCACCAGGTGCAGCGCCATGTCGATGCCCGCCGAGACGCCGGCGGCGGTGACCACGTCGCCGTCGTCGACGAAGCGCACCTCGGATTGCACGTCGATGTCCTGACCGAGCGACGCGAGCAGGTCGAGCGAGCCCCAATGGGTCGTCGCCGGCCGGTTGTCGAGCAGCCCGGCGTCGGCGAACACCAGCGCGCCCGTGCAGACGCTGGTCATCAGCGTGCCGCCCGCGTGCAGCCCGCGGATCCGCTCGCGCACGTCCTCGCGACCGAGCTGCGGGCGCGTCCCCACTCCGCCCGGGTAGACCAGCACGTCGACGGCGCCGAGCTGATCCCAGGTGCAGTCGGGCAGCACGCGCAGTCCCTTCGCGCAGCGCACCGGCTCGAGCGTCTCGGCGACGGTCACAACATCGACGCGGTCGTCGGGCCAGTGGTGCGCCCAGGCCGAGAGAACCTCCCAGGGACCGGCCCAATCGAGCTCCTCGGCGTCGTCGAACAGGGCGATCGCGATGCGCATTCGCGATCAGCCTAGCGTCGCGCCGCCGCGGCGGGCGCTGCGGCGAACGCACGCGGTGCGAGCGGGAATCCGCGCGCCGGCGGGGCGGCGGGCGGTGTACCGTTGGCGGGCCGTGTTGGCCGCAATCAGATCGGGAGCGTCGGCAGCGAGCCGAAGTCTCGCGGTCGTCGCGCAGCTCGAGCTCGTGCTCGTCGGGGCCGTGCTCCTCGTGCTTGCGGGCCTGCTGCTCTCGCGCGAGCTTCGACGCTGGCGGAGCCGCGAACGCCCCCACAGCCACGAGGTGCGGGCCCGCGCGGTGATGGGCGAGCTGTGCCCGAACGGCTGGCAGGCGCGGTTCACCCTCCACAGCTCCACGGCCGCGGCCTCCGGCGCCGCGCCCGCGCCGCCCGGCGCGCTGGTCGCCGTGGACTGGTCAGAGCTGCCGGGCGAGGACGGCGAGCCGGCGCCGATGCGCCGCGTGTGGGCCGCGAACATCGCCGAGGGGCTCGACGCCATGGTCGAGGACCGCCGCACCGACGAGGTGCTCGAGCGGATCGAGCAGTCGGCCGGCGCCGAGGATGATCCGTGGGACGCGCTCTGAGCGTATCCCCGGCTCGATGGCACACGCGCGCCAGCTGCTCGACCTGCTGAGGCCGGGGCGGTCCTACCGCTACGGCTCCGAACATGCGTGCCAGCGCGCCGAGCTTCACCTCCCGGCGGCGCGCGGCCCGCATCCCGTGGTGGTCACGATCCACGGCGGATCCTGGTCGACGGGAATCTCCAAGCCGGTCATGCGCGCCATCGCCGGCGACCTCGTGCGTCGCGGCCACGCGGTCTGGAACATCGAGTACCGCCGCATAGGGCGCGACCAGCACGGCGGCTGGCCGCTGACGTTCCTCGACGTCGCCGCGGCGATCGACCAGCTCGCAGCCGTCGAGGCGCCGCTCGATCTGGGCGCCGTCAGCTTCTACGGGCACTCGGCCGGCGGCCATCTCGCGCTGTGGGCCGCCAGCCGGGGCCGCCTGCCCGAGGGCGCTGCCGGGGCGGGACCGCGCGTCGAGCCCGTCGCGGCGGTGTCGGCGGCCGGCGTCAACGACCTCGCGCAGACCTACCGCGAGGCGCCCGGCGGCGCGGTCGGCGCGCTGATGGGCGGCGGCCCGGACGAGCTGCCGGAGCGCTACGCCGTCGGCGATCCGCTCGCGCTCGTACCGCTCGAGATCCCGGTGCTGCTGGTTCACGGCACCGACGACGGCACGGTGTCGGTGCGCCGCAGCCGCAACTACGCCGCTGCCGCGCGGGCTCACGGCGCGAGCGTCGAACTGGTCGAGATCGCCGGCCCGGCCGGCGCGCACCGAAGTCACGTGTTCCCGAGCAGCGCCGGCTGGACGGCCGTGGCGCGCTGGCTCGACGCGCGCCGCGAGCGCCGCTAGCCCGGCGCGACCAGCAGCTCGGGGCCCTCGACCACCTCGCCGCCGACCTTGTTGACGAGCGGGTTGGCCGGCGAAACGCTCATCAGCTCCGCCGGCAGCGGGACGCAGAGCGCCTTCGCCGCGAGCGCGTCGAGCTCGGGCGAGAGCCACGCCGCCTCGCCGTCGGGACCGGGCAGGATCACCGGCATGCGGTCGTGCACGGCGGCCACGAGCGAGTTCGCGGCCGTCGTGAGGATCGTTGCCGACTGCACCGCCTCCCCGTCGAGCGTCCCCGGAGTCCACAGGCCGGCGAAGGCGAACGGGCCGCCGTCTGCGAGGGTGAAGCGAAACGGCTGCCGCGGCAGCTTTCGATCCTCCGAGCGCAGCCACTCGTAGAAGCCGTCGGCGAGCAGCAGCGCGCGGCGGTCGGCGGAGGCGAGCAGGCGGCGGTAGGCGGGCTTCTCGTCGGCCGTCTCCGAGCGCGCGTTGATCATCCTGTAGGCGGTCCGCGCGTCCTTCGCCCAGGGCGGGATCAGGCCCCAGCGCATCGCGCGCGCCTGCGGCTGCCCGTCCTCGCCGCGCACGATCGCGATGATCGTCTGCGTCGGCGCGACGTTGTAGCGGCGCGAACCCTCGCGAAACGGGATGCTGACGCCGAAGCGCCGCTCCAGCGCGTCGGGCTCGGCGGTGTTGGTGTAGCGCCCGCACATCCGGCTCCAGGCTAGCGCGGGCGCGGCGTCGCCGGTGACGCTCCGATCCGCCCGCCTGGATACTGTGCGCCATCGGAGAACGCGAGCTGACCGGCAGCCTGATCCGCGGTGGAGACTCAGACTCTCCCTAGCGATTGCCCCTGCGTCCTCGCGTGGAGCGGCACGGGCGTGGCGTGGCGGGGGCTCGCGGCGTGAGCGAGCCGGCCCCCCAGCCGCCGCCATCTCGAGCCACGCCGCGCGCGGCTCGGCGCTCGCCACGCCGCACGTCTGGGCGTGGCCGTGTGATCGGGGTCGGCGCGTTCCTGGCGGCGCTTGTCGCGGTCGCCGCGGTCGTGTTGCTCTCGCTGCACCCCCACCTGCCGTTCGGCCTCGGCTCCACGACCTCCGGCGGCCACCCGAGCTCCGGCCCGACCGGCCCGAGCTCGCCGCCGAGGCGCAGCTCGACCGCGACCGTGTCGGTGTCGTCGCTCGGCACGCTGAGCGCGCCGCTCGCGCGCCCCGCGGCCGTGCCCTACGGCACCGGCGGCGCGCTGCTGCTCGGTGGCTACGACGCCTCCGGCAGCCCGACCGACGCGGTCGAGAACTTCCAGTCCCAGGCGGCGACCGCCGCCGGGACGCTGCCCGTCCCCGAGGGATCGGCGGTCGCGGCGACGCTCGGACCGAACATCTACGTGTTCGGCGGCGCGGGGGCGGAGATCTACGAGCTGAGCGGGACGAGCTTCACGGCCGTCGGCAGCCTGCCGACCCCGACCGTCGACGCCGCGATCGCGACGGTCGGCAACACGGCGTATGTGATCGGCGGCTACAGCGGATCGGCGGAGCTCAACACGATCGTCGCCTTCACGCCCGGCTCGAGCGCACAGTCGGTCGCGACCCTGCCGGTCGCGCTGCGCTACCCGGCGGCCGTGGCGCTCGGCGGCGAGGTCTACATCATCGGCGGCTCGACGGCGGGCGTGCCGAGCGCGACCGTCTACCGCTTCGACCCCTCGACGAACGCCGTCACCGTCTTCACCGCCCTGCCGAAGGCGCGAGATCGCCAGAGCGCGGCCACGCTCGGCGGGCTGATCTACGCGATCGGCGGCGCCAACGCCGCCGGTCAGCGCTCGCGCGCGATCTACTCGATCAACCCGGCGAGCGGCGCCGTGGCCGTGGCGGGGCTCCTGCCGCAGGGGCTCGCGGACACCGCCGCGGTCGCGAACGGCAGCGCGATCATCGTCGCCGGCGGCACTGACGAGACGCTCGCCGCGGTCGCCGACGTCTACGCGGTGACGCCGCTCTCCCCGTGAGCGGGCGGGTCGCGGCAATCGTCATCGCGCCGGTCAAGGGCCTGCGCGCGATCGCCCGCGAGGAGGTCCTGCTCGGGCCGTTCGGGGTGCGCGAGAACCGCCGCTTCTTCCTCATCGACGCCGCCGGGCGGATGATCAACGCGAAGCGGCTCGGCTCGCTGCAGGCCGTCGTCGCCGATTACGCGGACGCCGAGCGCACCCTCGCGCTGCGCTTCCCCGACGGCAGCAGCGTGGACGGCGAGCTGCGGGCCGGGGAGCGGATCGCCGCGCGCTTCTTCTCGCGCACCGTCGCGGCGATCGAGGTCGAAGGGCCGTGGTCGTCTGCGCTGTCGGAGCACGCCGGCGAGCCGCTGCGGCTCGTCGAGAGCGTCGCCGACTGGGGCGCCGTCGACCGCGGCCGCGACGGCGCGGTGTCGCTGGTCTCCGCCGCGAGTATCGCCCGCGTCGCCGCCGCCTGCGATCCCGCCCGCCCGCTCGACGGGCGCCGCTTCCGCATGCTGTTCGAGATCGACGGCGTCGGCGCGCACGCCGAGGACGGCTGGCTCGGGCGCTCGGTGCGGGTCGGCGAGGCGACGGTGCTGATCGGCGGGCACGTCGGGCGCTGCGCGGTCACCCAGCTCGACCCCGACAGCGGCCAGCCCGACCGCGACACGCTCGCCGCGCTCGCGAGCTACCGAGGCGGCGCCGCGACAACCGAGCCGCTGGCCTGCGGCGTCTTCGGCACGGTGCTCGAAACCGGCACGGCCCGGGTGGGCGACGCGGTGGAACCAATCTGATGCGCTGACGGGTCGGCGCATGCGCCGACCCGCGGGACGGTGCATGCACCGTCCCGGCGAGTGGGTGCATGCACCCACTCGAACAACAGGGAGGTCAGGAGCCGAAGCGCCGCTGGCGCTCGGCCCGGTACTCCTCGTTCTGCTGATGCTCGCCGCGGACCTGGATCGCGATGTAGACCAGGATCACGTTGACGACGACGCCGATCCCGCCGAAGGTGGCGATCAGTCCGAACGTCTCCACGAAGGCCCTGCTGACGGCGAGCACGGTGCTCCTTTCCCGCTGCGGCGCGGACGGCTGCGCGGCAGATTATCGCGTAGCCTTCCACTCCGCTCGCCTCCCGGAGAGGTGCCGGAGCGGTTGAACGGGCGCGACTGGAAATCGCGTGACGGGGGAAACCTCGTCCGAGGGTTCGAATCCCTCCCTCTCCGCTGGACGGCGCAGGCTCGCGGGCGATCGCGGTCAGGGCTCGAGCGAGGCTTCGATGCGGCCCAGGATCCGCGTGAGGTCGGCGATGTCGCGGTTGCTGAGCGCCCTGCCGAACGTTCCGCGCAGCAGCTCGTGATGGCCGGCGCGGGCGCTGCGGGCGAGCGCGCGACCGTGCGGCGTGACCGTCGCGAGCGCGGCGCGGGCGTCGCGGGGATCGGGATCGCGCACGACGAGCCCGGACGCCTCCATCCGGTCGAGCAGCTTCGAGAGACCCGACGGCGACAGCAGGACCGCCGCGGCCAGCTCGCTCAGCCCCAGCCGCCCGCCGGCCAACTCCAGCTGCGCGAGGACGTCGTAGCGGGGCATCGTCAGCCCGTACTCGCGTCGCATGTGAGCCTCGACCTGACCCCACAGCGTCGAGTGGGTGGCGACGAGCGCCAGCCATGCGCTCATCCAACGGCTGTCGGGATCGGCCGCCACGACCCCAGTCTAGCGGCAAATACTTGACACGCCAAGTAATCTGGCGATACAAATTGGCATGCCAAATAAATGCGCGGCAGCGCCCGCGATCGACCAAGAGGAGGTATCTCGTGCTGGGAAAGGTGTCGGCGGTCCTGTGTTCGAGCGACCTGGATCGCAGCCGGGAGTTCTACGAGCGCAAGCTCGGGCTGAAGCTCTCGCCTGAGACGATCCGCAACCACCTGCTGTTCGAGTGCGCCGACGGGACCACGCTGCTCGTCTACGGACGCCCGGCGGCCAACAAGGCCGATCACACGCAGGTGCGCTTCTGGTCGCACGACGTCGAGGCCGACGTGGGCGAGCTCGTTGCCCGCGGCGTCATCTTCGAGGACTACGACTTCGAGACCCTCAAGACCGTCGACCACATCGCGACGACCGCCGGGATCGGCCGCTCGGCGTGGTTCAAGGATCCGGACGGCAACACGTTGGCACTGTTCCAGCCCGAGTAGGGGGCGGACGCGCGAGCCGGTTGCGCACTCCGGCTCGCGCACCGGCCCGCCGGCGGCTCCCCGCTCACGCGGGGCGAGTCCGCGGGGGCGGTCGCGGCCGGCGTTAGGATCGAGCCCGACCCGTCCCAGAGGAGGCTCCGCCGTGTTTCTCGGCCTGCGCACGATCATCTACCCCGCCAGCGACCTCGAGGCGGCGAAACGCTGGTACACGCAGCTGCTCGGCGTCGCGCCCTACTTCGACGAGCCGTTCTACGTCGGCTTCAACGTCGGCGGCTACGAGCTCGGGCTCGATCCGGACGCCGAGGCCGAGCGCGGCCCGGTCACCTACTGGGGCGTCTCGGACGCCGACAGCGGCCTGCAGTGGCTGCTCGACCACGGCGGCACGCCGCGCAGCGCGGTCCGGGACGTCGGCGACGGCATCCGCGTGGCCACGGTCCTCGACCCCGCCGGGTCGATCGTCGGCATCATCGAGAACCCGCATTTCGAGCTCGCCGATCCGCCCGCGGCGGGCGGCGGTCCCGGACGCTAGGCGAGCGTCGGGGGTGCTGCCCCCACCCCGCCTGCGACGTGTCGTCCAGCTGTTCGCCGGCCTACTCGGCCTCGGGGTCAGCGTGTCGATGCTGCTGCTGTCGGACCTCGGCCTCGACCCGTGGGACGTCCTGCACCAGGGCCTCTCGCGCCGCATCGGCCTGGGCGTCGGCACCTGGGCGATCATCGTCGGCTTCGCCGTGCTGGCGCTGTGGTACCCGCTTCGCCAGCGCCCGGGCTTCGGCACGCTGTGCAACGTCGTCGTCGTCGGGCTGATCGTCGATGCGATCCTCGCGACGGTCTCGGAGCCGCACGGGATCGTGCTCCGCTGGGGACTGCTGCTCGGCGGCGTGCTGATCAACGGAATCTCCACCGGCGCCTACATCGGCGCCGGCCTGGGCCCGGGGCCGCGGGACGGCGTGATGACCGGCTGGGTCGCGCGCGGCCACTCGATCCGCCTCGTGCGAACCACGATCGAGCTCTCGGCGCTCGCGGTCGGCTGGGTGCTCGGCGGCACCGTCGGCCTCGGCACGCTCCTGTACGCGCTCGCGATCGGGCCGCTGGCGCACCGGTTCATCCCGCTGCTGACGATCGAGCCGGCGACACGCGACCCGCCGCCGGAGCTCGCGCACGAGGCGCTCTGAGGGCCGCGCTCCCGCCAACCCCAGATGTGATCAAATATCCAAAGACCCGAGCTGACGCCTGAGACCAGCATTCAAGGGCGTGGATCGACAGGGAGAGGGAGAGTCTGCGTGGCTGGCGTGCCGTTTCGAGTCGGCGTGATGCAACTGACGATGGAGCCGCTGGCGGAGATCCTCGGCCACGCCCGCGCGCTCGACCGCCACGGGTTCGACACGATCTGGCTGGCCGAGGCCTATCCGTGGTGGCGCAAGCACTCGATGGAGGGGCGCTCGGCGACGGCGATCTCGCCGCTGATCGCGCGCGAGACCGAGCGGCTGACGATCGGCTGGGGAATCATCTCGCCGTTCAGCCGCCACCCGATCGAGGTGGCGATGGACGCGCGCGTGATGCAGGAGGCCGCCGGGTCCGACCGCTTCCACCTCGGCTTCGGCGCCTCGCGGATCTTCATGAAGGAGATCGGGGCCGACGAGGTCAAGCCGCTGAACCCGACCCGCGACTCGGTGCGGATCGTCCGTGGCGTGCTCGGCGGCGAGCAGTTCGACTACGACGGCCCGACCTTCAGCGCACACGTACCGGCGCTCGCTCCAGACGCCGAGACGCCGCGCGGCACGGTACCCGTCTACGTCGCCGGCACCGGCCCGCGGATGCAGCGCTACGCGGGCGAGGAGGCGGACGGCCTGCTGACCGCGTCGATCACGACCCCCGACTTCGTCCGCTACAGCCGCGAGAACATGACGGCCGGCGCGACCGCCGCGGGGCGCGACCCGGCGCAGGTCGACGTCGGCTGCACGATCGTGGCCTCGATCGACGAGGACCGCGACCGCGGGCGCGAGGGCGCGCGCGAGATCGCCGGCATGTACCTCGCCAACAAGGTGCAGAACATCCAGGGCTCCGCCGACGTGCTGCTCGAGCTGGCCGGCCTCTCGCAGGAGGAGATCCGCCAGATCGCCGAGGCGATGGAGCGCGGCGGGCGCCGCGCCGCCGCCGCCGCCGTCAGCGACTCGATCCTCGACCGCTGCCAGCCGATCGCGGGGACCCCGTCGGACTGCGTGGCCGCGATCGAGGCCTACCGCGAGGCCGGCTGCACGCACGTGATGCTCGAGCTGTGGGGGGAGCAGCGCGAACGCCAGATCGAGCTGTTCGCGAGCAAGGTCCTCCCCCGCCTGGACCGATGAGCGAGCCGCTGAGCGCAGAGCAGCGGGAGCAGCTCGCCTCGGCGGTCGACGAGGCGCGCCTCGTGGCGAGCGCGAGCGCGTTCGTCAACGTGGCGAGCCCGACCGGCAGCGAGGAGGCGATGGCGCACTGCATGCGCGAGACGCTCGAGGCGATGGGCCTCGCCGTCAGCTGGCAGGAGGTCGAGGACGGGCGCCCCAACGTCGTCGGGCGGCTCGAGGGATCGGGCGGCGGCTTGAGCCTGATGTTCAACGGCCACATGGACACCTCCTACTCGGGGCGCGAGCCGCACCTGCGCGAGAAGCCCGGCTTCCAGCCGCAGGCGGAGATCCGCGACGGGCACATCTGGGGGCTCGGCATCTCGAACATGAAGGGCGCGCTCGCCTGCTACGTCGAGGCGCTCCGCGCGATCGCCGACGCCGGGCTGCGGCTGCGCGGCGACGTCGTGATCGCCGCCGTCGTCGGTGAGATCGAGAAAACGCAATGGGGCGAGGAGTTCCGCGGCGCGCAGTACCGCGGCTACGCCGCCGGCAGCCGCTACCTGCCGACCCACGGCGGCATCGCCGACTGCTGCATCCTCGGCGAGCCGACCGAGCAGCGCGTCGTGCTCGGCCACTACGGGACGATGTGGGCGCGAATCTCCACGCAGGGCCCGTTCGTCCACACCGCGTTCTCCAGCGGCCGCCTCGAGGAGAACGCGATCGTGCGAATGCGGAGCGTGCTCGACGACGTGCTCGCATGGATCCCGGACTGGGAGCGGCGCTCGGCCTACGGCGGGATCGAAGGGGTGGTAAACGTCGGCGCGATCGGCGCCGGCCAGCCGTGGCGCGTCAGCCGCACCCCGCACCGCGCGGACCTCTTCCTCGACATCCGCGTGCCCCCGACGATGGCGATGACCGCGGCCCGCGCCGAGTTCGCGACGCTGGTTCGCGCCCTGCGCGAGCGATACCCCGATTTCGGCATCGACTCGGAGGTCTACGTGACCGCCCCCGGCGCGCAGATCGAGGAATCCCATCCGCTGATCGCGGCGATCGACGCGGGCCACGCGCAGGTCTTCGGCGAGCCGCCGGCACGCGACACCGTGCGCTGGTTCTCCGACGCCTCGGCGCTCACGCGCTACGGCATCGAGACGGTCAACTACGGCACCTCCAGCGGGTTGCCGAGCCCCGACGGCGAGAACCTCGAGATCGCCGGCCTGTGCGACATGGCCCGCGTGTACGCGCTGGTGGCCGCCGAGATCTGCGGGGTGGAGTCGTGAAGCTCGCCACCTTCGAGGCGCCGGACGGCGGGCGGCACGTCGGACTGGTCGAGGGCGAGCAGCTCGCCGTGCTCGACGTGCCCGACATGCGAACGCTGTTCGAGCGCGGCGTCGACAACGTCACGGCGGCCGCCGGCGCGCCGCGCTTCGAGCTCGCCGAGGTCCGGCTGTGCGCGCCGATCGTGCCGAAGAAGTTCTTCCACACCTCCGGCAACTTCCGCGAGCACGAGGAGGAGTCGAAGGTCGTCGGCTGGTCGCACGAGATCGCGCCGTGGATCGTGTTCTTCCAGAACGTCGACGCGATCATCGGCCCGGGCGAGCCGATCGTCTACCCGGAGCACCTGACGAGCGAGCTCGACCACGAGCTCGAGCTGGCGGTGATCATCGGCCGGGCCGGCAAGCACTTCGACGCGGCGCAGGCCGCGTCCCACATCGCCGGCTACACGATCTTCAACGACATCACCGCACGCGACATCCAGCGCCGCGAGATGCGCTCCGGCGTGTTCTCCTTCTGCAAGGCGATCGACAGCTTCTGCCCGCTGGGACCGTGGATCGTGACGGCGGACGAGGTCGGCGACGCGCACGACCTCGAGATGCGCCTGCGCGTCAACGGCGAGGTCCGCCAGGAGTCGCACTCGGGCAACATGTCGGTGACGATCCCGGAGATCATCGCCCACTACTCGGCGCTCGGCTACAGCGCCGGCGACATCATCTCCACCGGCACCGTCTCCGGCGTGGCCGGGTTCAACGAGAACGCGGCCGAGCTGTACCTGCGTCCCGGCGACGTCGTCGAGTGCGAGATCGAGCGGATCGGAGTCCTCTCCAACCCCGTGATCTCATGGGAGCAGGCCTACGGCGTGCCGGCGCCGCCACCGGTCCGCTGGTGAGCGCGTGAGCTGGGAGATCGACACCGTCAAGCTCGAGCGCGTGCGCAGCCTGATGGCCGCCGAGGGCCTCGACACGCTGGTCGTGCGCGCGCCCGACAACGTCTGCTACCTGACCAACTACTGGCCGATGAAGGGCTACGACCTGGCGGTCGTACCCGCTCACGGCGAGCCGACGCTGCTGGTGATGGAGCCCCAGCACGAGGAGGCGCTGCGGACCGCCTGGACCTCCGACGTCCGCCCGTTCCCGTTCTATGACCCGACCGACCCGCGGCCGCCGGCGGTTCGCGCGCAGGAGCGCTGCGTGGAGCTGCTTGCGGAGCGCGACCGCGGCCGCATCGGCCTCGAGCACTCGCAGGGCACGCAGGCGGCCGACCGCATGGTCGGCGAGCCGACGGTCTTCTGGCGCGGCTGGTTCGAGGGTTTCGACGCCGTCGCCACCGAGGTCGTCGATGCGGCGCCGCTGCTGGCGCGGGCGCGGATGATCAAGACCGAGCAGGAGATCGAACGGATGCGCCTGGCAAACGAGCTGGCGACGCTCGCGATGGAGCACGTACGCGAGCGCATCCGCCCGGGCATGCGCGAGAGCGAGATCGGCGCGATGTTCGAGGGGCACGTGCACGCCGTCGGCACCGGCTACCAGGGCAAGGTCGAGCTGGCCCGCGCGTTCACGCTCGTCTGGGCGGGGGCGGGCATCCGGACCTTCACCGCGACCTCCAACCGGCCGGTGCCGGCGGATGAGCCGACGCTGCTCGAGATCTGGGTGTGCGCAGACGGCTACTGGTCCGATCTGACCAAGAACGCCTGCCCCGGCACGCTGCGCCGTGAGTACGACGAGCTGCTCGACGGCCTGCTCGCGGTCTACGGCGCGGCGATCGCGCACGTCCGGCCGGGCGCGAGCCTGGCGGAGCTCGACATCCTGATCCGCGACGGCATCGCCGAGCTCGGCTACCCCGGCCAGCCGAGCCACCCGGTCTGCCACGGCGTCGGCGCCCGCGCGCACGAGCCGCCGGCCGCGCACCGCGCGCTGCCGACGCCGATCGAGCAGGGCATGGTGCTGGCGATCGAGCCGGCCGCCTACTGGCCGGGCGGCGGCGGCCTGCGGCTGGAGGACAACTTCCTCGTCACCGCGAGCGGGACCGAACGGCTCTCGGGCTATCCCGACGACTTCCGCACGCCATGATCGAGCGCTCGAAGCTCTGGCTCGGCGAGCTGAACGCGAAGGCGATCGCCCCCGCCCCCGAGGCTCCGGCGCGAGTCGGGCTCTACGACACGACGCTGCGAGACGGCGAGCAGACCGTCGGCGTGGTGCTCGACCCCGCCGCCAAGCTCGAGATCGCGCGCGCGCTCGACGCGCTCGGGATCGACCGTATCGAGGCCAGCTTCCCGCGCGTATCCGCGGAGGACGCCGAGGCGCTGCGGCTGATCGTGGGCGCCGGGCTGCGCGCCGAGGTGTGGGGCTTCTCGCGCGCCGTAGCGGCGGACGTGGAGGCGCTGCTCGAGGCGGGGGTCCGCGCGACCGTGATCGAGTCGCCGGTGAGTGACGGCAAGCTCGCCGCCTACGGTCTCACGCGGGAGAAGGTCACGGCGCGCGTCGTGGAGGCCGTCTCGCACGCGGTCGCGGCGGGCGTCCGCGTGTGCTTCTTCGGCGTCGACGGCTCGCGCGCGGACCTCGCCTTCCTCGAGCGGATCTTCGCCGCGGCGGTCGAGGCCGGCGCAAGCGAGATCGCCGTCGTCGACACGATCGGCGTGCTCGCGCCGGAGAGCGCGGCGCTGCTGGTGAGAAGCGCGCGAGGCTGGCTTGGGCCCGAGGTGCCGATCCACTGGCACGGGCACAACGACTTCGGGCTCGCGACGGCGGCCGCCGTCGCGGCGGTGCGAGCCGGCGCGCAGTGGGTTCAGGGCACGATCAACGGGATGGGCGAGCGCGCAGGGAACGCCAGCCTCGGCGAGGTCGCGATGGCGCTGGACGCGCTCTACGGGATCGCCAGCGGACTCGAGTTCGAGCGCCTGCGCGCGACCTCGGAGCTGGTGCGGGAGCGCTCGGGCTACACGCTCGAGCCGTGGCGCCCGCTGACCGGCGAGACGCTGTTCGTGCGCGAGTCGGGTGCGGTTGCCAGCCAGTTCCACGACCCGCCGGCGATCGAGCCCTACGCGGCGGAGATCGTGGCTGCCGAACGCGGGATCGTGCTCGGCAAGAAGAGCGGCCTCGATTCGATCAGGATCAAGCTCGAGCAGCTCGGAATCGAGCGCCCGCCGGAGGAGTGGCCGTCGCTGCTGGCCTCCGTCAAGGAGCTCGGCGGGCGCGAGCGGCGGCTGGTCAGCGACGGAGAGTTCGCCCGGATCGTGGCGGCAAGCGGCGGCGGCGGCTGATGGCGGGGATCTCGCGCGTGTGCGTGATCGGCGCCGGCACGATCGGCAGCCTGTTTGCCGGCCACCTGGCGGGCGTGTGCGAGGTCAGCGTGCTGACGCGACGGGCGCAGCACGCCGCGGCGCTGCGCGAGCAGGGCCTGCGCATCAGCGGCAAGCACGAGCTGACGGCGACGGTGTTCGCGACGTCCGACGCGGCGGAGCTGCCCGAGTTCGACGTCGGGATCATCGCGTGCAAGGCGCTCGATCTGGAGTCCACCGCCACGCGGCTCGCGGGCCATGCGGGCGACGCGGCGATGATGACGGTGCAGAACGGGCTGGGCGCGGAGGCGATCGTGGCCGAGCACGGGGCCTGGCCGATCATCTCCGCCGTCACCTTCATGAGCGGGATCCGCCACTCCGACACGCACGTCGAGTACGAGCTCGACACGGCGACCTGGATGGGGCCGTGGGCGCAGACCTCGACCCCCTACGCGCTGGTCGAGGAGCTCGCCGCGCTGATGGCCTCCGGCGGCCTCGAGACCGAGGCGATGGCGGACCTGCTGCCGGCGCAGTGGTCGAAGCTGATCTTCAACTCGGCGGTCAACACCGTGGCGGCGCTGAGCGGGCTTCCACACGTCGCGCTGTTCGCGCAGGAGCGGGAGCTCGGCGACCTCGGGCGGCTCGTGCACGGGCTGATCGACGAGGGCGTGGCCGTCGCCGCGGCGGCCGGCGTGACGCTGCACGAGGATCCGTGGGAGATGAACGTGCTGGCGGTCGCGCGCGGCGAGACCGCTCACAGCGACTACGCGCACCTGCCGTCGATGCTCGAAGACGTGCTCGCTCGGCGACCGACGGAGATCGAGTTCATCACCGGAGCGCTCGTGCGCGAGGCCGGACGCCTCGGGGTGGAGGTGCCGCTGAGCGCCGCGATGTACCGGCTGGTGCGGGCGAAGGAGGCCTCGTGGACGACGCGCGGCGCACCCGCGGGGGCGGTGGCCTGAGATGCGCGTCTGCATCGTCGGCTGCGGCGCCGTCGGCAGCCTGTTCGCGGCGCACCTCGCCACGCTCGGCGAGGAGGTCGAGGTGTGGGCCTACGACGTCGTCGAGGAGCACGTCGCCGCGATCAACGCGCACGGCCTTCGCATCAGCGGTCGTGCCGACATCGTCGCCGCCGTCAATGCCCGCAGCGATCCGGGCGAGATACCGCCGTGCCAGTTCGGGATCGTCGCGACCAAGGCGATGTTCACCGCGCCGGCGATCGCGGCGAGCGCGTCGGTGTTCGTCGACGGCGCCGTCTGCAGCGTCCAGAACGGGGTGGGAAACGAGGAGGTGATCGCCGAGCACGTTCCGCGCGTGATCCGCGGCACGACCTTCCCGGCCGGCAGGGTCCTGGCGCCCGGGGTCGTGGCGATGGACACCGGCGGTGACACCTGGATCGGCCCGTTCGAGGAGCGTCCGGCGTCGGCCGCGGAGATCGCGCGCCTCGCCGACGCGCTGACCCGCGGGGGGATGCCGACGCAGGCGCTCGCGGACGCGCGCGGCGCGCAGTGGACGAAGCTGATCTTCAACGCGGCGAGCAACCCGCTCGGCGCGCTGACCGGTCTCACGCACGGGCGCCTGTGCGAGCTGCCGGCGACACGCGAGCTGATCAGCGGCCTGGTGCGCGAGGGCGTCGCGGTCGCCGACTCGCTCGGCATCACGCTCGATTCCGATCCCGACGCGCTGATCGATCACGCTGCGAGCGTCGCCTACGACCATCGCGCGTCGATGCTCCAGGACGCGCTCGCGCACCGGCGAACCGAGATCGACGCGCTCAACGGCGGCATCGTGCGCTACGGCGTCCGTCAGGGCGTGCCGACGCCGCTGAACGAGGCGATCGTCGCGCTGATCGCCGGCATGGAGCACGCCTGGAGCGCGCAACCGCTGGACGGCGGCGAATGAGCGACCCGGCTCGCACACCGAGCGCCGCCGAGGTGGAGCGCCGCTACGCGAACGCGCGCGCGGCGATGGCCGAGCACGGCGTCGACGCGCTGCTGGTCAGCGGCAGCGAGTACAGCGGCTTCGAGGGCGCCGTGCGTTACCTGTCGGGCTTTCGCATCGTGCACCGCTACGCCTACGTGCTGCTGCCGCTGGAGGGCGAGCCGCTGACGATCTTCCCGAGCGAGGCGCGCTGGGTCGGCGATCACGCCGACGGCTGGATCGCCGAGCCGGTCTTCGCCGAGCATCCGGGCGCCTGGATCCGCGAGCACCTGAGCGAGCGGCGCGTGCGCCGGCTGGCCGTCTACGGGCTCGAGTACGTGATGCCGGTGCGCGACTACCGCGCGCTGGAGGCCGGGCCGTTCGAGCTGGTCGACTTCGACGTCGCCTTCGACCTCTCACGGGCGGTCAAGAGCGACGAGGAGTTGGCGCTCGTGCGGGAGAGCATGGCGATCAACGTGGCCGGCTTCTGGGCCGTGCACGAGGCATACGAGCCGGGCCGCACCCAGGCCGAGCTGATGGCCGCCGCGGAGCAGCTGTTCACCCGGCTCGGCACCGCCCGCGAGACGATGGACATGGTGCTGTGGGGGCGCGGCGGCGCGGCGACGCCCGAGTTTCGCATCCCCGACCCGCAGGACCCGATCGCGCCCGACGATCTGCTGCTGTACTCACTCGAGGTCGCCGGCCCCGGCGGGCATTGGGTCGAGTTCTCGCGTCCGCTCACGCGCGGGAAGATCTCCTCGGACACCCAGCGCATGCTCGAGGCCTACGCGGAGTATCACGCCGCCGCGCGGGCCACGATGCGCGCCGGCGCGAGCGCGCACGAGGTCCATCGCGCCGTCTCCGCCCCCTTCCGCGACCGCGGCTACCCGCTCGGCCACGTCACCGGCCACTCGATCGGGATGACGATGATCGAGCATCCGAAGATCGGCGAGGGCGTCGACGTGGAGCTGCGCGAGGGCATGATCTTCTCGATGCACCCGCACGCGATCGCCGGCCAGGGCAGCGCGTGCCTGTACATGCAGGACACCTGGTGCATCGGCGCGAAGCGCGGCCAGCCGCTCGCGGACGTCCCGCTGGCGATCTTCGACGGCACCGAGCCGCGCCCGACACTGGACCACATCACAGGAGGGGAGTAGCGATGCAGCTAGCCGCCACCGAGTACGTGCGCCCCGCGAGCGTCGAGGAGGCGCTCGCCGCGCTCGGCGCGAACGCGGGCGCCCGCGTGCTCGCCGGGGGACAGACGCTGATCAACGTGCTCAAGCACCGCGCGGCCTCGGTCGAGCTGCTGGTGGACGTCAGCCGCCTGGACGAGCTGCGCTTCATCGACGTCCGTCCGGACGGCTCGGCGACGATCGGCGCGGCGACGACCTACGCCGAGCTCGAGCGCTCGGCGGAGCTGCGCACGGCGCAGCCGATGATCGGGGAGGTAGCGGCCGGCGCCGTCGACCGCCAGGTGCGCGCGCGGGGCACGATCGGCGGCAACGCCTGCTTCGCGGACCCGGCCTCCAACTACCCGCCGCTGTTGGTCGCACTGGACGCCTCGATGGAGATCGCCGGGCCGCAGGGCTCGCGCAGCGTGCCCGCGGCCGAGTTCTTCCTCGGCATCTGGCGCACCGCCGTCGGCGCCGGTGAACTGCTGCGCGCGATCACCCTTCCGCCGCTGGACGGCGCCGGGGTCGGCTACCGCTCGCTGCAGCTGGCCGCCGACTCCTGGGCGCTCGCGCGAGCCGCGGTGTGGCTGCGCGGCGGCGAAGAGGTCGAGGCGGTCCGCGTCGTGCTCGGCTGCGTGGCCGGCACACCGGTACGGGCGAGCGCCACGGAGGCGATGCTGGTCGGCGGCCCGGCGAGCGCGGAGGCGGTCAGCGCGGCCGCCGCGGTGGCCGGCGAGGGCCTCGAGCCGCCCTCCGACGTGCACGCCAGCAGCTCCTACCGGCGCGAGATGGCGGCCGTGATGGCCAAGCGCGCGCTGCTCGACGCGATCGGCGGCTGAGCATGGCTGAATTTGTGATCCACACAGGCGAGGAGGCGGAGGTGGCTGATGGCGACTGAAGGCGCGGTACACCCGATCTCGGTGACGGTCAACGGCGTGACCCACGAGACGACGGTGCAGGCCCGCCAGCTGCTCGTGCACTTCATCCGCGAGACGCTCGCCCTGCGCGGTACGCACATCGGCTGCGACACCGGCAACTGCGGCGCCTGCTCGGTGATCTGCGACGGCGAGCTGATCAAGAGCTGCATGATGCTGGCGGTCCAGGCCGACGGCTGCGCGATCGAGACGATCGAAGGTCTCGGCGAGGGCGCCGACGGGCTCGATCCGATCCAGGAGGCCTTCCGCGAGCACCACGGGCTGCAGTGCGGCTACTGCACGCCCGGCATCGTGCTGAACGCAAAGACGCTGCTGGCGGAGAACCCCCACCCCAGCGAGGCGGAGATCCGCCGGGCGCTCAAGGGGAACCTGTGCCGCTGCACCGGGTACGTGAACATCGTCCGCTCGATCGAGGCGGCGGCCGCAGCACAAGGAGAGGTGACGCGATGAGCAAGCCGTCAGGCGAGACGACCTACTACCCCGCCGTCGAGCAGAGCGAGCGACTCGGCGCCTGGTCGGGCACGAGCGTGCCGCGCAAGGAGGACAAGCGCCTGCTGAAGGGCCAGGGCGCGTTCGTCGACGACCTCTGGATGCACCGCCAGGGGCACGTGCACTTCGTGCGCTCGCCCCACGCCCACGCGCGGATCGTCTCGACCGACGTGACGCGCTGCGAGGCGGTGCCGGGCGTCTACGCGACGCTGACCGGCGAGGAGGTGGGTGAGCTTCAGCAGCCGTACTTCCAGATGGCCCCGGAGCCGGCCGGTGCGATGAAGGATTACTGCATGGCGGTCGGCAAGGCGCGCTACATGGGCGAGCCGGTCGTGGCGGTGCTGGCCGAGTCGGCGGCGCTGGCACGCGACGCGGCCGAGCTGGTCGAGGTGGTCTACGAGCCGCTGCCGGTCGTGGTCGACGGGATCGCGACGATCGAGCCCGACGCGCCGGTGCTGCACGAGGAGATCGGCTCCAACCTCGCGTGGCACGGCGTGTACGACTACGGCGACGTGGACTGGGCACTCGAGAACGCCGACCACGTCGTGCGCATCGACCGCCTGCACTTCCACCGCTTCTCCTCGACGCCGCTCGAGACCACCGGCGCGCTCGTCAACTGGGATCCGGGGACCGGTGTCGTCGAGTTCCGCACCAACAACCAGATGCCGATGTTCGCGGCGATGTTCATCGGCCCGGCGATCGGCCTGGGCATCGACCACATGCAGTTCTCGAGTCAGGACATCGGCGGCGGGTTCGGGATCAAGATCACGAGCTACACCTACCTGACGGCGCTGGCGCTGCTCTCGCGCAAGGCGGGCCGCCCGGCCAAGTGGAGCGAGTCGCGCTGGGAGCACCTTGCCGCCTCCGCCCACGGCAACGAGCGAACCTTCCTCGACATCGAGGTGCCGGTGATGAGCGACGGCACGATCCTCGGCTTCAAGGTGCGCGCGTTCGACGACGCCGGCGCCTACCTGCGCTACGAGCCCCTCGGCGCCGTGATCTGGTCGCAGGTCGTGCCCGGCAACTACCGCTTCAAGCACGTCCGCGTCGACTACACCGAGACGCTGACGAACAAGTGCCCGGTCGGGCCGAACCGCGGCTACTCGCGCCTGCAGCACCTGTGGCTGATCGAGCGCATCGTCGACATCGTCGCGAAGGAGCTGAACTTCGACCGCGTGGAGCTGCGCAAGCTCAACTACGTGCAACCGGAGGAGTTCCCCTACGAGACGCCGAACGGCTGCGTCTACGACTCCGGTGACTACCCGGCGATGCTCGACCAGGTGCTGGAGCTGATCGACCACGAGGGCGCGCTTGCGCGCAAGGCGGCGAGCGCGGGCAGCGGGAAGCGCATCGGCATCGGCATCGGCTCGACGCTCGATTCGGGGACCAACAACTTCGGCCAGTCGCGGATCATCAACTCGGCGCTGCCGTTCTCGGGCAACGGCGAGGCGGCCGTGGTCCGGCTCGACCTCTACGGCGAGATCACGGTGACGATCGGAACGAGCCCTCAGGGCCAGGGGCACGAGACGACCGCGGCGCAGGTCACCGCCGACATCCTCGGCTGCAGCCCGGACCTCGTGCACGTGGTGGCCGGCTACAACAAGGCCGCGAACACCTACGTCGGCTTCTCCGGCACCTATGCCAGCCAGTTCGCGGTGACCGGCCTGGGCGCCGTGATGGGCGCCGCCGAGATGCTGCGCGGCGAGATCATCAAGGTCGGGGCGTGCATGCTCGGCGCCGAGGAGTCCGACATCGAGCTCGCCGACGGCTTCGTGCGCCTCGCGGCCAACCACGAGGCGGCGATTCCGTTCATCGGCATCGCGGCGACCGTGTTCGCGAACGTGGCCGAGCTGCCGGGCGAGCTGGCCGACTCGGTGACGCTCAACTGCCGCTACGTGTACCGGCCGCCGTTCACGGTCCCCGACCACGAGACCAAGCGCGGCAAGCTGACGCTCACCTACGCGAGCCAGATCCATGCCGCCGTGGTCGAGATCGACGAGGAGACCGGTCAGGTGACGATCCTCGACTACGCCGCGGTCGATGAGTGCGGACGCAAGGTGAACCCGAAGATCGTCGAGGGTCAGGTGCACGGCGCGACCGGTCACGGCATCGGCGCGGCGCTGTACGAGTCCTTCGATTACGACAACGACGGTCAGCTTCTGCAGTCGACGTTCATGGACTACCACGCCGCGACCTCGCTCGACGTCCCCCACATCCGCACCGGGGAGATCGAGTGCCCCTCGCCGTTCACCCCCAACGGCGCGAAGGGCATGGGCGAGGGCGGCGGCGCGCCGCTGTCGACGATCGCCAGCGCAATCGAGGACGCCCTGCCGGAGGGCGCCCACGTCGTCTACGACACCCACAACAACGCGGAGCGCGTCTACGGCCTGCTGCGCAGCGCCGCGGCGGCCGGACCGCGCGGCGTGGAGGTGATCTCTCGATGATCGTGAAGGGTCAGAGCACGGTGGCGGCGGGGCCGCAGGAGCTGTGGGCGGTGCTGAGCGACCCGGCCCGCCTCGCCGAGGCGCTGCCCGGCGTCGGCGAGGTATCGATCGAGGACGAGCGCCGCTTCAGCGCCGTGGCCCATCCGCTCACGGCGCTCGGCGCGACGCGCGTGGCGCTCGAGTTCGAGATCGTCGAGCAGCGCACGAACGAGCTCGTTCGGATCATCGGCACGGGATCCGCGGGCGAGAACCTGCTGGCACTCTCGGTGACGCTCGAGCTGACCGGGGACGCAGCAGCGACGACGGCCGGCTGGACCGCCGAGCTGCATCTTCGCGGTGGCCTGAGCTCGCTGCTGCAGCGCGGGCTCGGCGAGCTGTTCAACGAGCAGGTCGAGGCGGTGCTGGCGACGGCCGCGGCGCTGAGCGGCGCGGGTCACGGGGGCTGAATGGCGTCGAGCGGATTGACAGGGCTCGCCGGCGCGGGCGCAGTCGAAGGTCACCGGACGCTCGCCGACCGGGCGTTCGCGGCGCTGCACGACGCGATCGTCGCCGGCCATCTGGCGCCCGGCGAGCGGCTGCCGATCGAGGAGCTGGGCGAGGCGCTTGGGATGAGCGCGATGCCGATTCGCGAGGCTCTGCGCCGGCTCGACGCGGCCGGCCTGGTGGAGAACATCCCCCACCGAGGCGGGCGCGTGACCGAGCTCTCGATCCCCGACCTCGCCGAGGTCTACGAGGCGCGCCTCGCGCTCGAGCCGCTCGCGGTCCGGCGGGCGGCCGAGCGTTTCGACGAGCAGGACGCGGCGGCTGCGGCGGCGCGGCTTGCGGCGCTCGACGAGCTGGCGGACGACAACTCGCCCGAGCGGTGGGCGGCCCACACAGCGTTTCACTTCGCCCTCTACGAAGCCGCGCACTCGAGCTGGCTGCTGCGGCTGATCCAGCCCCTTTGGGAGACGAGCCAGCGCTATCGCCTGGCGGCGAACGTCGCGCCGAAGCTCATCCCGCGCCGGACCGAGCACCAGGTGATCCTGCAGGCCTGCATCGACCACGATCCCGAGCTCGCTGCGCGCGCGCTCCACAACCACCTGGCGAACACCGCCAACGTCGTCTCGCAGGCGATGGGCGGCGCGTCGCTGTTCGAGCGGATGCCCGACGCTTAGGGGCTCGCCGGCTCAGCCGACGGGGCCCACCGGGCGGCCTACGGGGGCAGCGCGAGCCCGTGTGAGGGCAGTCGAGGTGCGAGACTAGCGAGCCGATGCGAGCCGAGGCGAGGTATCGGAGGCGACGGCGCACGGCGGGGGCGGTGGCGGTGCTCGGCGTGGCGGCGGTTGCCGTGACGGCGATCGTGCTGAGCAGCGCCGGCGGCTCGGCCGCGACGAGGACGCCGCCGGCCAAGCGCACCGCTGCGGCCCGCCACGCCGCCATCCGCAACGGGCCGCGCGGAACCGAATCGGTGCCGATCCTGATGTACCACGTGATCCTGCCGGCGCCGGCCGGCGCCCCCTATCCCGGCCTCTACGTCGACCCCGCCCTGTTCGCCGAGCAGATGCGTGCGCTGGCGGGCGCCGGCTACCACGCCGTGACGATGGATCAGATGTGGGACAACTGGCGCTACGGCACGCCGCTGCCGGCGGGCAAGCCGATCGTGATCAGCTTCGACAACGGCTACGAGTCCCAATACCGCGAGGCGCTGCCGGTGATGCGCTCGCTGGGCTGGGTCGGCGTGGAGAACCTGCAGCTGAGCGGGCTGCCGCCGTCCCAGGGCGGCCTGTCGCAGCGCCAGGTGCGCGCGCTCGTCGCCGCGGGCTGGGAGCTGGACACGCAGGGCTACAGCCACGCCGACCTCGCCACGGCGTCGGCGAGCGAGCTGCACTTCCAGGTGGCGGTCGCGCGGCAGCGGATCCGCGCGCTCTACCACGTCGCCGCCAACTGGTTCTGCTACCCGTCGGGGCAGTACGACGCGGCGGTCATCGCGGCCGTCAGGGCGGCCGGGTTCATCGGCTCGACGACGGTCGTGCCCGGCTGGGCCGCTCCGACGGAGGATCCATACCGGCTTCCGCGCCTGCGCGTGCTCGCCGGCACCAGCCCGCAGTCGCTGCTGAGCGAGCTCGCGGCGATCCGCGAGGACCCGCCGCCCGGCCCCTCCTACATCACCTAGTGGGCAAGTAGTGGGCCGAAGGCTCGGTCTCGCGTTGGGGGCGGCGGTCGTGCTCGCCGCAGCGGCGCTCACACTGCTCACGACGCACCAGTCGGCGCCCGCGCCCGCGACGCCCACGCTGCTCCTCGCGGCGCCGGCCGGGCGCTCCGTCAGCATCGGCCGCCACCCGATCGGCCTGAGCATCGAGTACTTCCAACTCGAGCACGATCTCGGCAGCGGCCCGTGCCCACCGCCGGCGCTCGTGCGCGCGCTCAGAGCGCTCGGCTCGCCGACGCTGCGAATCGGCGGCGACTCCCAGGACGAGGTCGCCCCGGCCGGCAGCGCCCGCCGGCCCGGCGTCGCCGACCTGGTGGCGGGCTTCTGGTCGACGCTGGGGTGTCTGGAGCGCGAGACGCGGATCCCGATCGTCGTCGGGCTCGCGCTCGCGACGGGCGACGTCGCGTGGGATGCCCGGCTGGCCCTCGCGGCGCGCGCGGTGGTCCCGGCCGCGCGGCTCAGCTTCGAGCTGGGCAACGAGCCGGACATCTACGGCGCGCCGGTGAAGTGGTGGAACGGGCGGCAGCTGTTGACGAGCGCCATGCCCTTCTCGACCTACCTCGAACGCGCGAGCGCGGTGGCGGCCGCGCTCGGCCCGGGCAGCGTGATCGAAGGCCCCGACTTCGCCTCCGGCCGCTGGATCGCGACCGTGCCGATGCTCGCGCGGCGCCTGCACCTGCGCACGATCGACGCGCACTTCTACCCGCTGAACGGCTGCAGCGACAAGAGCGTCGTGACCGGCTCCGCACTGCTCAGCAGGCGCGTGCAGTCGAAGATCGACGAACGCGTCCACCTCGCCCGCGACGCGCGTGCCGCCGGCCTGGAGGCGGTCATCTCGGAGACCAACTCGGCCAGCTGCGGCGGGGTGGCCGGCGTGTCCGACCAGCCGCCCGCCGCGGTGTGGGCGGTGCGGATGGTCGTGCAGGCGCTGCGAGCGGGCTTCGACTCGGTGCGCTTTCACGCGAGTGGGCGCGCGTACGACCCGTTCGTCGTGGTTGGCGGCACGGTGCGGGCGCGCCCGCTGTATCTCGGCCTGCGCGCGCTCGCCGGCGTGCTGGGTCCCGGAGAGGCGCTGCAGGCGATCCCGGGTGCGTCGAGGTTCGACGGCGTCGCGCTGAGCGGCGCGGGCGGGGAACGCGCCGTCGTGCTCAGCAACTACGGCCCAGACACTCGATGGGTCGCGCTGCACGCGACCGCGGCGGTCGGGGTTGTGGACATCGTGGCCCGCGCGCCGACGGTGCTCCGGTCGAGCGTGGCGCCGGTGCGCGGGCGGGCCCGCGTCGAGCTGCCGCCCAACTCCGTCGTCGCGATCACGCTCGCGCCGCCGCGCTGAGCGGCGCGGCTTCTCAGCCTGGCGCGAGCACGTAGATGCGCACCTGCCCGCTGGGAAACGCGACGCCGGTGAACGACGCGACGGTGTAGTCGACGCCGCGGTAGCGCAGCGGGCCGGAGCGCGGAAGCCGGCGCGGTCCGGGGAAGGAGCCCGCGAGCTGCCGGGCGCCGGCCCGCACGAGAACGGGGACCCGCGTCAGCGCCCGCGCCAGATCGGTGTAGCCCTTCGCGCTGTCGACGGCGAAGACCGCCCGCCCGACGACGCGGCCGGCGGCATCGATGACCGGCCTGCTCAGCGGGACGAGCGCCGGGACCTGGCTGCCGGCCTCGGCCACCAGCCGGCCGCCGACGAACACGCGCAGGCGCGCGAAGCCGCCGCCCCGGACCATCCCGGCGAGGATCTTCGCCGCACCCGCGTAGTCGCCGGCGTCGAGCGCCTGCGGCAATGCCCGGTCGCCTGCGATCGTGGTCACGGCCGGCACGATCGGCGGCCCCGACCTCGACTCGTCGTAGGCGCGGCGGGCGACGTCGGCGAGCACGTCGGCGCGGACCTGCGCGCAACTGCTGCGCGCCAGCGCGGCGGGCGGCGCCGCCACCAGCAGGGAGATGCGGAGCGTTCCGACGGGAAAGCGCCCGGCGCTGAGCGTGGCCACCAGGTAGCGCGCGCCGTTCACGCTCACCGCGCCGCTCACCGGCAGGCGCACACCCCCCACGGCGACGTCGCTCATGATCGTGCGCCCGCGGTAGCGGATCACCGTGTCGGTGCCGTCCAGACGCTGGGCGAGCTTGCGGTAGCCGGCGTCGTCCTGGACCGACAGGACGAACGTTCCCACGACCCGGCCGCCGGCGCGCAGGGTGCCGCGGACCGGCTGGAGTACCAGCGGGCCGCCCAGGTCATCGAGCACCTGTCCGCCGCGCAGCACCCGCAGCCGCACGATGTGCTCGTGGTTGTAGACCAGGACGACGACCTCGCTGTGCACGCCGGCGAGGTCGCCGCTGGCCACGGCGGCGGCGAGGACCCTGTCGGATTCGACCGTTCGGAC
Organism: uncultured Solirubrobacterales bacterium; assembly: GCA_963830975.1. GTDB lineage: Bacteria > Actinomycetota > Thermoleophilia > Solirubrobacterales > Solirubrobacteraceae > Palsa-513. The sequence continues at coordinate 233,017 of CAWHOI010000004.1, read as the reverse complement.
GGCCTGCTTGACCCCGCGGCCGATGCGCTCGCCGATCGCGATCCAGCGGGCGACGCCGACGCGCGTCGCGAGGTAGGTGCGGTCGGTCGCCGCGCCGCACCGAGCGCTCGAGGCTGCGTTGCGGATCGCGCCGATCACCAGCAGCGCGCCGATCACCGCGATCGCCCCGACCGAGAGCAGCGAGGTGGCGATGCGGGTGCGCTGCGACATGCGGCGGACACCGTAGCGTGGCCAGCCCGGCGCCGGCGGCGGCCACGAAACGCCGCAAGATGCGCAACCGCAACACGACTGTGTCCGGCGAGCTATCTATCGTGGCGCTCGATGACCGGGGTTCCCCCGAGCGATCGTGCACATCCGGCGCCGGCCGCGCGCCGCGGCGGCTGGTTCTCCCGCGGGCGCATCCAGGAGCGCGTGTACGACCAGGAGGCCGAGGTCCGCGCCACGCTCTACGCGCGGCCCGTCGCGACCGAACGCACCGTCGAGCGGGTGCAGCCAGTCGCGCGCGCGCAGCCGGTCGAGCTCACGCAGCCGGTCGAGCTCACGCAGCCGGTCGAGCGGATGGATCCGGCAGAGCAGATCGCTCAGCGTCCGGCGGCCTGACGGCCGCCCGCAACGCGAGCCGGGGGCACAGCGCGCGCTCACACGACGTCGTGAGGTCGCCGGCGGCGACCCGGGCTGCCGCGGGGATCCTCAGCAAACTCACAGCCGGCCGCGAGACAATCCCCGCATGAGCACGGCGAGCGAGCGAGTGCGCGTACTGGTCGTCGACGACGAGCCGAACATCGTCGATGTGATCTCGATGGCGCTTCGCTTCGAGGGCTTCGAGGTCGAGGCGGCCGCGAGCGGCGCCGAGGCGATCGCCGCGGTCGGCGCGCGCCGCCCGCAGCTGCTGGTGCTCGACGTGATGCTGCCCGACTTCGACGGCTTCGAGGTCGCGCGGCGGCTCGCCTCCGCGCACGCCGATGTGCCGATCATCTTCCTCACCGCCCGCGACTCGACTGAGGACATCGTCCGCGGCCTCACGCTCGGCGGCGACGACTACGTCACCAAGCCGTTCAGCCTCGAGGAGCTCGTGGCACGGATCCGCACGATCCTGCGCCGCAGCGGGCTCTCCGAGCAGACCAGCTCGAAGCTCGTGTTCGGCGACCTCGAGCTGGACGAGGACAGTCACGAGGTCGAGCGCGGCGGGCGACCGATCGAGCTGACGGCGACCGAGTTTCGCCTGCTGCGCTACCTGATGCTCAACCCGCGCCGGGTGCTCACGCGCGCCCAGCTGCTCGATCACGTGTGGAACTACGACTTCGGCGGCGACGCGCGGGTGCTGGAGACCTACATCAGCTACCTGCGCAAGAAGGTCGACGCCGGCGAGCCGTCGCTGATCCACACGGTGCGCGGCGTCGGCTACGCGCTGCGGCTGCCACGGGGCTGAGCTGCCGGTGTCGCTGCGCGCGCGACTGCTGATCGGCCTGGTGGTGCTCACGGCCGTCGGACTGCTGATCGCCGGCGCGGTCACCTATGCCGCGGAGCGCTCGTTCCTGGTCTCGCGCGTCGACACGCAGCTGAGCGGCAACGTCAGCAGCTTCGAGGACGTGCTCGACGCCGATCTCGGCCTGCGCCGTGCGGGCTTCGGCGGGGGCGGAGCGCCCCTGTTCCCGCAGAACGCGGGTGGCGGCCCGGGCCCGGGCGGCAACGGCGCGGGCGGCGGCGCCGGCGGCGCCGGCGCGATTCCCGGCACCGGGGTGCTGCTGCCGCCGGGAACCTACGGCGTCTACGTCGCCTCGAGCGGCGCCAGGAAGCAGTACGAGGTGCCGCCGAACCTCTCCGCGCCGAAGCTCCCCGCCCACATCCGGCTCAGCACCCCGGGGCACGCCCACCTCATCACCGTCGGTTCGGCGTCCGGGTCGGGCCAGCAGTACCGGGTCCTCGCGAAGGCGAGCGACACCGGCACTGGCACGCTGATCGTCGCGATCCCGCTCAGCGACGTCTCCCAGACCCTCACCCGCCTGCGCAACGTCGAGCTGATCGTGATCGCGGCCGTGCTGCTCGCGCTTGCGGCGCTGGCCTGGCTGCTGATCCGCCTCGGGCTGCGCCCGCTCGACCGGATGGGAGACACCGCCGGCGCGATCGCCGCCGGCGACCTCTCGCAGCGCGTCAGCCCGGCCGATTCGCGCACCGAGGTCGGCCGTCTCGGGCTGGCGCTGAACGCGATGCTCGGGCAGATCGAGGACGCCTTCGCCGAGCGCCGGGCCAGCGAGGAGCGCCTGCGGCGCTTCCTCTCCGACGCCTCGCATGAGCTGCGCACGCCGCTGACCTCGATCCGCGGCTACGCCGAGCTGTTCCGGATGGGCGCGACGGACGGCGGCGAGGACACTCGCAAGGCGATGGCGCGGATCGAGGAGGAGGCGACGCGGATGGGCATCCTGGTGGAGGACCTGCTGGCGCTCGCCCGCCTGGACGAGATGCCGCAGAGCCGGCGCGAGCCCGTCGACCTCGGGCCGCTCGCGCGCGACGCCGCCGACGACGCGCGCGCCGCCGACCGCGACCGCGAGGTGACCGTGACGCTCGCCGGCGAGCACATCGTCAGCGGCGATCCCTCGCAGCTGCGTGCGGTTCTCGCCAACCTGATGCGCAACGCGCTGACGCACACCCCCGCCGCCTCCCCGATCGAGCTGACGCTGTCGGGCGCGGAGGGCACGGTGGCGATCGAGGTGCGCGACCATGGCCCGGGCCTGCCGGAGGGCACGCAGGACAGCGTGTTCGAGCGCTTCTGGCGCTCCGAGGGGGGTCGCGGGCGCGGTAAGGCGGGGGCCGGGCTGGGCCTGGCGATCGTCGCGGCGATCGTGGACGCCCACGGCGGCAGCGTCCGCGCCGCGAACGCGCCGGACGGCGGCGCCGTTTTCACGATCGAGCTGCCCGCGGCGGCCGGCGGGCGTGGGGATCCGCCCGGGCGCGCGGTGGACGATCGCGCCGAAAGGCGCGTATAGGCAGTTCAGGACTGCGGCGCGATCACGGGCGGGGCGCCGAAGGCAACGAGGCATGCGGGCAGCGCCACCGAGCGGTCCTCGCGCTGGTGGTTCTCGAGCAGCGCGATGATCGTGCGGCCGACCGCGACCGCCGTGCCGTTGAGGGTGTGGGCGGTGATCGGGCGGGCGCCCTGGGCGCGCGCGCGGATCTCGAGCCGGCGGGCCTGGTAGTCGGTCGTGTTGGAGCAGGAGGTCAACTCGCGGTAGCGCTGCTGGCCGGGCAGCCAGGCCTCGCAGTCGTACTTCTTCGCCGCCGAGGCGCCGAGATCGTCGACGGCGATGTTGACGACGCGGTAGGGGATCTCGAGCTCGCGCAGCAGCGACTCCTCGATCGCGAGGATCCGCTCGTGCTCGGCGGCGGCCTCCTCCTCGCCGCCCGTGAAGACGAACATCTCGACCTTGTCGAACTGGTGCACGCGGAAGATCCCGCGCGTGTCCTTGCCGGCCGCCCCGGCCTCGCGGCGAAAGCACGAGGAGAAGCCGGCGTAGCGGAGTGGCAGCGCGGCCGCATCGAGGATCTCGCCGGCGTGCAGCGAGGCGAGCGCGACCTCCGAGGTGCCGACGAGGTAGAGCTCGTCGTCGGGCAGGCTGTAGATCTGCTGCTCGGTATCTGGCAGGAAGCCCGTGCCGTAGAGGGCCTGCTCGCGCACCAGGACCGGCGGGATCACCGGCTCGAAGCCCTGCTCGCGCAGACGTTCGAGGGCCCAGCGCACGAGCGCCAGCTCGAGCATCACCAGATCGCCCTTGAGGTAGGCGAAGCGCGAACCGGAGAGCCGCGCGGCGGCCTCCATGTCGATCATCGGACCGGCCAGCTCGAGGTGGTCGGCCGCCGGGCCGCTGCGGGGCTCGCCGACCGTGCGAACCACCGTGTCCTCGTCGGCGGCGTCGGGCGAGGGCAGGTTCGGCAGGGTGATCAGCGCGGCGTGCAGCTGCGCGTCCACGCTCGCCAGCTCGGCCTCCAATTCCTTCTCGCGCTCGCCGACCTCGCGCATCCGCGCGATCGCGTCGGCGGTGTCGGCGTCATCGCGCTTGGCGGCGGCGATCGCCTCGGAAGCCTGGTTCTTCGCGGCGCGCAGCGACTCGAGCTCGGGCAGCAGCGTGCGGCGGCGGGCATCCAGCTCGAGCACGCCGTCGACTCCGGCGGCGGCCCCCTCGCCCCTGCGCGCCAGCGCGGCGCGGACGGCGTCGGTCTGCTCGCGGATCAGCCTGAGGTCGAGAACCGTCGACCCCCGCTAGCCCGTGCAGGAGTTGCTCGAGCCGATCGTCGGGGTGTGCGGCGCCTGCAGGCCGGCGTATCTCGAGAGGAACCGGGCGACCGCCATGGCGTCGGAGCCGACGACGATGTTCTGGGGCATGATCTGGCCCGAGAAGCCGCCGTTTCGGATCGCGTAGAGGACGCACGTGTAGCCCTCCTTGCGGAAGTTGAAGTTCGGGCCGTTCGTGCGCAGGCGGCCCTGGACCGAGCTGGCCGACCCCTCCGCGCCGACCAGCGACAGCGAGTGGCAGCCCGAGCAGTGAGTTGCGAAGAGCTCCGCGCCGGTGCGGTACGGGCTGCTCCCTGCCAGCTTGATGCTCTGCGAGCCGCAGGCGCTGATCGCCAGCGCTGCGGCGGCGCCGACCGCGACGGTCCTTGCGATCTGTGCTGGTGAAGCCATGCGGGCGCAGATCATATGGGGAAGCGCAGCGCGCGGGCGCGATGCGGCGGGGCGGGCGCCACCCGACGAGCGCGGCGCTGCAAACCGGCTCCCAGCCGGCAGGAGGGCGGCGCGGCGGCGTCGAAGCTGCAATCCCGGCGTCGGTGAATGACGGTCGCCGTTCTTACTCGCGATCGATCCACAAACCACACGCGGCCGAGCCGACGCCGGGCTTCTCCTCGACGCGCCTCACCAGGTTCCGGCGGCCCGCAGCGCGAGCACGCAGACGACCAGCGCGGCGAGCGCCATCACGCCCATCTCGCGCCGCAGGATGGCGGTCACGATCGCCTGCTGATCGGCGGCGCGGCAGCGTCGCGACCGCCTGCGCGTCCTCCAGCTCGCGCGACGCGAGCACCTGATCGGCGGCGACCAGGCGCAGCTGCTCGGCGATGAATCCGACCGCGATCGGGAGCAGCGCGTAGAGGTAGTAGAGGTTGCTGGAGGGGTGGTGGTTGCCACCACCAGCACGCCGACGAGCAGGGCGTAGGCCAGCGCCAGCGCCTGCCCGGCGCGCACGCCGAACCAGAACTCGCGGCTCGGCGCGACGCGATACCAGCGCAGCGCGCCGAACAGCCCGACCAGGCCGTTGGCGGCGGCGACCGCCAGCGCTCCCCAGATCGCGAGGTCGCGAACGCTCAAGCGCGCACCGCGGAGCGGGATATCGAGCGTTTTGCCACTAAGTAACAGTCCGTCACAAGGGGGTCGGGGGTAGTGATATAACGCAGCGCTGTGATCAGAACCTACCTGCCGGCGATCGTCTTCCTTGCATTGGGGGCGATCGTAGGAGGCACGTTCGCCCTGCTCAACGTGGCGTTCGGTCCCCGTCGACGGATCCCGTCGAAGACGCAGCCCTACGAGTGCGGTCTGCCGTCCGAGGTCAAGCAGGGGTTCCGCTTCGGGATCAGCTTCTACCTGATCGCGATGCTCTTCATCCTGTTCGACATCGAGACGATCTTCCTCTACCCGGTCGCGGCGGAGCTGCGCGCGTACGGCGCCTTCGCGCTCGGCGAGGCGATCACGTTCGTGGTCCTGCTGTTCGTCGCACTCGTCTACGTCTGGCGGCGCGGGGCGCTCGAATGGCGCTGACCCGCGAGCCGATCGAACCCGGCAGCCTGCGCGCGCGCCAGCTGCTCGCGCGCGACCTGCTGCGCGGCGACCTGGAGGGCCTCGAGCTCGAGCGCCACGTCGAGCAGTCGCTGCTGCTGACGACGCTCGACCGGGCCGTCGCCTGGGGCCGCTCCAACGCGATCTTCCCCGCCACGTTCGGACTGGCCTGCTGCGCGATCGAGATGATGTCGGTCGTCGCCGCCCGTGTCGACATCGCGCGCTTCGGCTTCGAGGCGTTCCGCGCATCGCCGCGCCAGGCCGACCTGCTGATCCTCTCCGGGCGGGTGTCGATCAAGATGGCGCCGGTCGTCCGGCGCATCTACGACCAGATGCTCGAGCCCAAGTGGGCGATCGCGATGGGCGCCTGCTCCTCCTCGATGGGCGTGTTCAACAACTACGCGATCGTCCCGGCCGACAAGTTCATGCCGATCGACGTGCACGTCCCGGGCTGCCCGCCGCGCCCGGAGGCGCTGATGCACGGCATCCTCAAGCTGCGCAAGATGATCCAGGACGACCCGGAGATGGGTTGGCGTCAGCGCTACGACGCAGAGGGGACCGAGGAGGTCCTCACCGGCGCGGAGCCCGCCGGTGCCTGACCAGGTCGGGCTCGAGCTGATCGCCGGCCAGCTCGCTGATTCGATTCCCGGCGCGGAGGTGCGGACGACCTTCTTCCGCGAGCGCGGGACGGTCGAGGTCGCGCCGGGCACGATCCGCGAGGTGCTCGCGACGCTGCGCGACCAGCACGGCTACCACGCCCTGATGAGCGTGCACGGCGTCGACTACTACCCCGAGGAGCCGCGCCTGGGGGTCCACTACGAGCTGCTCGACACCCGTCGCGTCGACCGCCTGACGGTGAAGCTGCGCGTCAGCGTGGCCGAGCCCGTCGTCGAGTCGGTGACGCCCGAGTGGCCGACCGCCGACCATCAGGAGCGCGAGGTCTACGACATGTTCGGCGTTCGCTTCGACGGCCATCCGGACCTGCGCCGCATCCTGATGCCGGAGGACTACGAGGGCCACCCGCAGCGGCGCGACTTCCCGATCGGCGGCGAGCCGGTGCTGTTCACCCACAACGACGCCACCGGCCCGGGGTGGACGAGGTGAGCACGCGCTCGCGCTACCGCGCGCGCGAGGAGTCGATCACGCTCTCGCCGCTGGAGGAGCAGATCGCGGCGCAGCGCGGCGGCGAGACGACCGAGCTGCTGACGCTCAACATCGGGCCGCACCACCCCGCGACCCACGGCGTGCTGCGGCTGCTCGTCACGCTCGAGGGCGAGGTCGTGCGCGAGCTGAAGCCGATCATCGGCTACGTGCACACCGGGATCGAGAAGACGGCCGAGCAGAAGGCCTACTGGAAGGTGATCCCCGTCGTCGAGCGGATGGACTACCTCTCCTACTACTTCAACGCGATGGCGTTCTGCGGCGCGGTCGAGACGCTGCTGGAGTGCGAGGTCCCCGCCCGCGCGCAGTACCTGCGCGTGATCCATCTCGAGCTCAACCGGATCATGTCGCACCTGGTGTGGCTCGGCACGAGCGCCCTGGACCTCGGCGCGATCTCGATGTTCTGGTACTGCTTCCGCGAGCGCGAGACGATCCTCGACCTGTTCGAGTTCTCCTCCGGCCAGCGGATGCACACGCGCTACTTCCAGGTCGGCGGCGTGATCGAGGACATCCCGCGCGGCTTCGAGGCCAAGCTGCGCGAGTTCATCAAGATCATGCCCGCGCGCGCGGACCAGTACGCCGACCTGCTGCGCCGCAACGAGATCCTGCTCCAGCGGCTGCGCGGCGTCTGCCCGCTGGACGAGGAGACGCTGCTGGGGCTCGGTGTGACCGGACCGCTGCTGCGCGCCGCCGGCAACCCCTGGGATCTGCGCAAGGCGACGCCGTACTCGAGCTACGAGAAGTTCGACTTCAAGATCCCGGTCGGGACCGTCGGCGACAACTACGACCGCTTCGCCGTGCGGCTCGCCGAGATCTACGAGTCGGTGAAGATCATCGAGCAGGCGCTCGACGGCCTGCCCGAGGGCCCGCACATCACCGAGGACCGCAAGATCGCGCTGCCGCCGCGGCACGAGCTCGCGACCTCGATGGAGGCCCTGATCCACCACTTCAAGCTCGTCACCGAGGGCTTCCGCGTGCCGCCCGGAGAGATCTACTACCCGATCGAGAGCCCGCGCGGCGAGCTCGGCTGCTTCGTGCGCTCCGACGGGTCCTCGAAGCCCGCGCGCGTGCACATGCGCGACCCGAGCTTCGTCAACCTGCAGGCGACCGCGCCGATGGTTCGCGGCGCCTACATCGCCGATTTGATCGCGACGCTCGCGATGCTCGACCCGATCCTCGGGGGGATCGACCGGTGATGGAGGTCACGCGAAAGCTCCGCGTGTGCGGCTGGCGAGCGCCGGATCGAGCGGGGCAAGGACACAGGGAGCGGCCAATGGCAGAGCCATTGCCGCGACCGAGGACGCGGCATCCGCGACGATCCGCCGCCGCCAGACGTGCGTGGGGGGCTTCCGGGTGACCTCGTCGAAGGTCAACCGATACGAGCACGGCTCGCGCGTGCCGGGCTGGGACGAGGCCGCGGACCTCGAGAAGGATCCGGCGGGCGTGCCGGACCCCGCCCTGGTCGAGGTGCCCGCTCACCTGCGCGCCGAGATCGAGGCGGCGATGGCTCGCTACCCGGACCGGCGCTCTGCCGCGCTGCCGGCGCTCGCCGCAGCCCAGCGCGAACACGGCTGGTGCTCGCCGGCGGCGATCGAGCAGGTCGCCTGCGTGATGCGGCTGACGCCCGCCTACCTCAGCTCCGTGGCGAGCTTCTACGACATGTTCGAGCAGCAGCCCGTCGGGCCGCACAAGGTCTATGTCTGCACCAACATCTCCTGCTCGCTGCGCGGCGCCGACGAGCTCTACGACGCGATCGAGCGCGCCGCCGGCGAGGACCCGGACATCAACGTGCGCCACTTCGAATGCCTCGGCGCGTGCGACATCGCGCCGATGGTGTCCGTCGACGACGTCTACTACGGCCCGCTCGCGCTGGCCGACGCGACACGCCTGATCGACGACCTGCAGGCCGGGCGCGAGCCGATCCCTGAGCTGGCGCTCGCGCGGCTGCGCAGCGCCGACCCCAACGCGAACGCCAACGCGGACGCCCGATGAGCGCGACGATCCTGCTCGAGAACATCGACGAGCCGGGGCTCGCGACGCTCGAGGTCTACGAGCGCCGCGGCGGCTATGCGGCGATGCGCAAGGCGCTGGCGATGGATTCGGGAGCGGTCGTGGCGGAGCTCGACGCCTCCGGGCTGCGCGGGCGTGGCGGCGCCGGCTTCCCGGCCGGCCGCAAGGCGGCGTTCCTGCCGCAGGGCGACATCGACCGCTACCTGGTCTGCAACGCCGACGAGTCCGAGCCGGGCACGTTCAAGGACCGCGAGCTGATGCAGAAGAACCCCCACCAGCTGATCGAGGGGCTCGTCATCGCGGCCCACGCCGCGGGCGCCAGCCGCGCCTTCATCTACATCCGCGGCGAGTACGAGGAGCAGGCGCGCGTCCTCGACGCGGCGCTGGCCGAGGCGGCCGCCGCCGGCTACATCGGCGAGCGGATCCTCGGCGGCGAGTTCTCCTGCTCGGTCGTGCTGCACCGCGGCGCCGGCGCCTACATCTGCGGCGAGGAGACCGGGCTGCTCGACTCGCTCGAGGGCAAGCGCGGCAACCCGCGCCTGAAGCCGCCGTTCCCGGCCCTGCAGGGCCTCTACCAGGGACCGACGCTGATCAACAACGTCGAGACGCTCTCGACGATGCCCCACATCATCCGCATGGGCGGAGCCGAGTACGCCAAGCTCGGCGTCGCCGGCTCCTCCGGCACCAAGGTCGTCTCGGTGTCCGGCCACGTGCAGCGCCCCGGAAACTACGAGATCGAGCTGGGCATCCCCTCGCGCGAGATCATCTTCGACCTCGCCGGCGGCCCGCCGCCGGGGCGCAAGGTCAAGCTCTGGTTCCCCGGCGGTTCGAGCTCCCCGGTGCTGACGGCGGCCGATCTGGACGTCGCCTACGACTTCGACTCGCTCGCCAAGGCCGGCACGATGCTCGGGTCCGGCGCGATCATCGTCGTCGACGACTCGACACCGGTGCTGGACGTCGCGCTGAAGGTCGCGAAGTTCTACCGCCACGAGTCCTGCGGCAAGTGCACGCCCTGCCGCGAGGGAACCAACTGGACGGTGAAGATGCTGGAGCGGATCGACGCCGGCGAGGCGACGCCGATGGACCTCGACATCATGGCCTCGGTCCAGGACCACATCATGGGCAACTGCCTGTGCGTACTGGGCGACGCGATGGCGATGCCGATCAGCTCGATGATCGTGAAGTTCCGCGAGGAGTTCGAGAGCCACATGCACTCGCGGCAGCTCGCGGGGGCCCTGGCAGCGGCCGGCGCAGGCGCGCCGGCGGGCGCCGGGAACGGGATGGGGGCGAGCTGATGCCGCGCCCGACGGTCAAGGAGATCACGCTGTCGATCGACGGCCGCGAGGTCCAGGCGCCCGAGAACGCGATGCTCGCCGACGCCGCCAAGCTCGCCGACGTCGAAATCCCGGTCTTCTGCTACGAGCCGAAGCTCGGCGCGCCGGTCGGCGCCTGCCGCATGTGCCTGGTCGAGATCGAGGGCATCCCGAAGCTGCAGACCGCCTGCTCGACGGCGGTCAAGGACGGGATGATCGTGCACACGCGCTCGGAGCGGGCGCGCGTCGCGCAGCAGGCGGTCGTCGAGTTCCTGCTGATCAACCATCCGCTCGACTGCCCGGTCTGCGACAAGGGCGGCGAGTGCCCGCTGCAGGACATCACCTTCGGCTGGGGCGGCGGCCACTCGCGTTTCATCGAGCCCAAGCGTCACTTCCGCAAGCCGCTCGAGCTCTCGCCGCTGATCGCGATCGACCGCGAGCGCTGCATCCTCTGCTACCGCTGCGTGCGCTTCGCACAGGAGATCTCCGAGGACTACCAGCTGATCCTGCTCGAGCGCGGCGCGCACTCCTTCGTCGGCACCTTCGACGGGCACCCCTACGTCGCGCCGTTCAGCGGGAACATCATCGAGCTGTGCCCGGTCGGCGCGCTGACATCGCGCGCCTACCGCTTCCGCGCGCGGCCCTGGGAGATCGAGGGCGCCGGCACGCTGTGCACGCTCTGCCCGGCGCAGTGCAACGTCACGCTGACGGTTCGCGACGAGCGCGTGCTGCGGGTGCTGTCCCGCCAGCACGACGAGGTCGACGACGGCTGGCTGTGCGACAAGGGCCGGTTCGCCTACCAGTCGGTCCACGTCGACGAGCGCGTCACCGCGCCGATGATCCGCGACGGCGGCGAGCTGCGCGAGGTCAGCTGGGAGCGGGCGCTGAGCGAGGCCGCCGCCGGGTTGCGCCGTGCCGGATCGCGCTCCGCCGCGCTCGCCGGCGGCGGCGCCAGCAACGAGGAGGGACTGCTGCTCGGTCACCTGATGCGCGAGGCGCTCGGTTCGCCGCACCTCGACTCGCGGCCGACCGGCGCGGTCGGCCTGGACGCCTGGCGCGCGCTCAGCGCCCCGGGTCTGGCTGCCACCGTCAGCGACCTCGAGTTCGCCCACGCCGTGCTGGTGCTCGACTGCGAGCCGCTCGACGACGCGCCGATCCTCGAGCTGCGCATCCGCAAGGGCGTGCGGCGCCACGGCGTCCGCCTCGCCGTCGCAACCGATCGGCCGAGCGCGCTGGACGCGGTCGCCCACAGCCTGCGTTTCGCGCCCGGTCGCGGCGCCGAGCTCGCGGCCGCGCTCGCGGCCGAGCTGAGCGGCGCGGACGGCGCCGCGGCGGCGCTCGCAGCCGGCAGCAGCGCCGAGGCGGTCGCGGCGCTGGCCGCGACGCTGCGCGACGCCGGCGAGGAGGTCGTGATCCTCTACGGCGAGCGGCTGCTCGACGAGGGCGGCGCCGGCGCGCTGCTCGCGCTCGCCGAGGCGCTCGGCCTCGCCGGCCGTGCGGGCGCCGGGCTGATCGGGATCCCGGCGGCCGCGAACGGCCGCGGCCTGCGCGAGGCCGGGGTGGCGCCGAACGCCGGCCCGGGCCTGGCCGACCCGCCGCTCGAGGGTGGACACGACACGCCCGCGATCGCCGGCGCCCTGCAGCGCGGCGAGCTCGTCGCGCTCTACCTGCTGGCCGTCGATCCGTTGCGCGACCTGCCCGAGCGTGCCGCCTGGGAGCACGCGCTCGAGCGCGCCACGACGGTCATCGCTCACACCGCCTTCCTCACCGACGGCGTGCGCGAGCACGCGACGGTCGTCTTCCCCGCGGAGGCCGCGGCTGAGAAGGAGGGCACCGTCACCCACCCCGACGGCCGCCTCCAGCGGCTGCGCCCGGCGATCGCGCGCCAGGGCGCCGTGCGCTCCGAGTGGTCGATCCTCGCCGAGCTGGCGGCGCGGCTCGGCGCCGACCCCGGCGTGGGCAGCGGCGCGATGGCGAGCGCGGCGCTCTTCCAGTCGGTTGCGATGTACGCCGGACTGACGCTCGAGGAGCTCGGCGGCGCCGGGGTGCGCTGGCCGGCCCGCGAGCAGGCCGCGGCGCTGCCCGAGCCTTCCGCGAAGCCGCCCGCGCACACGGCGCGGCCGCTCGCGAAGCGGCGGGCCGGCACGCTGCGCGCCGGCTCCTACCGCTCGATCTGGGCGGCGCCCGAGGTCGCGGCCTCACCCGCGCTCGCGTTCCTGCATCCTCGCCAGCGCGTCGAGATCTCCCCCGCCGACGCACGGGCGCTCGGCGTCGAGGACGGCGTCGAGGTGCTGGTCGCAGACGAGCACGGCGAGCGGATCCGCGCCCGGGTCGCCGAGCGCGACGCCGTTGCTCCCGGCAGCGCGTTCCTGCAGCGCGGGCTCGCCACCGACAGCGCCGAGGGCCTGCGCGGCGCCACGATCGAGCTGCTCGAGTGGGTCGAGCCGGAGCCCGATCCCGCACCCGAGCCCGACGGCGAGCACGAGACCCAGGAGCCGGGGCCGGGGCCGGGGCCGGGCCGTCGTCCGCGCCGGACGGCGGCCCCGTCGAGGGAGCCCTCGCATGACCCTCGCCCTCGACACCTACTTCGAGCCGTGGTGGATCCAGATCATCAAGTCGCTGCTCATCTTCGGCGTGGCGCTCGGGATCCTGCCGCTGATCATCGTCTATGAGCGCAAGCTGCTCGGCCGCTTCCAGGGCCGCTACGGACCCAACCGCGTCGGCCCGTTCGGCCTGCTGCAGCCGCTCGCCGAGATCATCAAGTTCGCGACCAAGGAGGATTCGCGCCCGGTCACGGCGATCGGCCCGCTGTATCTCGCCGCGCCCGTGATCTCGATCCTGACCGCGGTCGCCGCCTTCGCGCTGGTGCCGTTCGGCGACGCCCCGCGCATCTTTGGCACGCGCGTCGGCCTCTACGGCGTCGACCCCTCGATCGGCCCGCTGTACGTGTTCGCCTTCGGCGCGATCGCCTTCTACGGCCTGATGCTGGGTGGCTGGGCGTCGGGTTCGAAGTACTCGTTCCTCGGCGCGATGCGCGCCGCAGCGCAGCTGATCTCCTACGAGGTCTCGCAGGGGCTGGCGCTGATCGGCGTGATCATCACCGCCGGCTCGCTGTCGCTGACGGCGATCGTCCACGCCCAGGGCGGCATGTGGTACTTCATCCCGCAGTTCGTCGGCTTCCTCGTCTTCACGATTGCGAGCTTCGCCGAGACCAACCGCTCGCCCTTCGACCTCGTCGAGGCCGACGCCGAGCTGGTCGCCGGCTACTTCACCGAGTACGGCGGCACGCGCATGGTCGCGTTCCTGTTCGCCGAGTACCTGAACATGATGGTCGTCTCCGGCATCGCGGTGACGCTGTTCCTCGGCGGCTGGCTGCTGCCGTTCGGGATCCACCCGCCGACCTGGGTCGACCCGTTCATCGTGCTGGCGAAGATGATGGTCTTCATCAGCTTCTTCATCTGGATTCGCGCGACGCTTCCGCGCCTGCGCTACGACCAGCTGATGAGCTTCGGCTGGAAGATCCTGCTGCCGCTGGCGACCGTCAACACGCTCGTGACCGCGATCATCGTCGTGGCGGTGCACAAGTGAGCTGGTCGCCCGGGGAGGACCAGATCGTCGTCCAGCGCGCCCCCGAGCCGGGCGCCGCGGGCGGCACCTACCGCGCATTCGGCGAGACGCTGCGCGGCCTCAAGACGACCTTTGCACGCGTCGTCGAGGGCGTCCACACGATCCAGTATCCGGAGCAGAAGGTCCCGGTCTACCCGCGCTTTCGCGGGCGCCACAAACTGCACCGCTTCGAGGACAGCGGCCTCGAGAAGTGCGTCGGCTGCTCGCTGTGCGCCGCCGCCTGCCCCTCCGACTGCATCCGCGTCGTCGCCGCGGAGAACACACCGCAGCAGCGCGTCTCGGCCGGTGAGCGCTACGCCGCGGTCTATGAGATCAACATCAGCCGCTGCATCTTCTGCGGCTACTGCGAGGTCGCCTGCCCGTTCGACGCGATCACGATGGGCCACGACTTCGAGATGTCCGACTACAACCGCTCCGACCTGATCTTCACCAAGGAGATGCTGCTGGCGGAGCCGATCGAGGCGACGCCGCTTCGCAACGAGGGCGAATGAGGCGCCGGCGCAGCTGATGTCAACGATCATCTTCTTCATCGCCGCGATCGGCGCGATCACCGGAGCGATCGGCGTGATCGCGCTTCGCGACCCCTTCTACAGCGTGCTCGCGCTGGTCGGTCACCTGATCTCGCTGGCGGCGCTGTTCCTGCTGCTGCGGGCCGAGTTCGTCGCCGCGGCGCAGGTCGTCGTCTACGCCGGCGCGGTGATGGTGCTCTACGTGTTCGTCGTCTCCTACATCGGCCGTGACGCCTCGCCGCTCGGGCAGAACCCGGGCCGCGCCGCCACGCTCGGCGCGTTCGCGTGCGGCGTCGCGCTCGTGGTCGAGCTGTTCATCGCCGTGCTCGGCTCGGGCCTGCAGGCGATCGGCAGCGACGGCGCTCCCTACGTCGCCGGATTCGGCACCCCGGAGGCGATCGGCAAGCTGCTGCTGACGCGCTTCCTCGCGCCGTTCGAGATCGCCTCCTACCTGCTGCTGGTGGCGGCGGTCGGCGCGGTCACGCTGGCGCGCCGACGCCGCGGCCTCGACGAGGGCATCGAGGGCGACCCGCCGACGATCAGCGTCGCCGACCTGCTGCGGCCGCGACCGCTCGGGACCGGGACGATGGCCGAGGCCGGCGGCCGCGTGGAGGTCGGCGAGTCGTGAGCATCGGCTGGTATCTGACGGTCAGCGCGCTGATCTTCGCGATCGGCGCCGGCGGCGTGCTGGTGCGGCGCAACCCGCTCGTGATCCTGCTGTGCCTCGAGCTGATGCTGAACGCCGCCAACCTCGCGCTGATCGGCTTCTCGCGGATGTGGGGCAACGGCGACGGGCAGGTGTTCGCGCTGATCGTGATGGTCGTCGCCGCGTGCGAGGTCACGGTTGGCCTCGGGCTGATCGTCGCGATGCACCGCCGCCGCCTGCCGATCGACGTCGACGAGATGAGGGAGCTGCAGGGATGAGCGCGACCGCTGCGGCGTGGCTGGTGATCGCGGCCCCACTGGCGGGCACGCTCGTGACCGGCGCCCTCTTCAACCGCCTGCCGGGCCGCAGCGCCGGCTGGATCGGCACCGCCGCGATCGCGGTGTCGTTCGCGTTCGCCCTCGTCGCGCTGGCGAAGCTCCAACAGCAGGCGCCCGGCCATCGCGAGCTGACCTCGACGCTGTGGACGATCGCCGGCACGACCGGCGTGGACGCCCGCGCGACGATTCTCGTCGACCCGCTCTCGGTGCTGATGATCTGCGTCGTCGCCGGCGTCTCGATGCTGATCCACCTCTACTCGGTCAGCTACCTGCAGGGCGACCGCGGCTACTCGCGCTTCTTCGCCTACCTCAACTTCTTCGTCTTCTCGATGCTGCTGCTCGTGCTGGCGGGCAACTTCCTGCTGCTGATCGTCGGCTGGGCGTTCGTCGGCGCCGCGTCCTACATGCTGATCAGCTTCTGGTACCGGCGCACCACCGCCACCTCCGCCGGCATCAAGGCGTTCGTGATCAACGTGCTCGGCGACATCGGGCTCGTGCTCGGGACGTTCTTCATCTTCCGCCACACGCACACGTTCGACCTGGTGGCCAGCTTCCGCGCCGCGCCGCACGTCTTCGCGTCCGGCAGCGGCGATGTCACGGCCGGCTGTCTGCTGCTGCTGGTCGGCGCGTTCGCCAAGTCGGCGCAGATCCCGCTGCACACCTGGCTCCCGGACGCGATGGAGGGCCCGACCCCGGTCAGCGCGCTGATCCATGCCGCGACGATGGTCACCGCCGGGGTCTACCTGATCGCGCGCATGCACCCGCTCTTCCAGCTCGCCCCCGCGGCGGGCGACGTCGGAGCGGTCGTCGGCGCGCTGACCCTGCTGATCGCCGGCACGATCGGGCTCGCCGCGACCGACCTCAAGCGCGTGATCGCCTACTCGACGATGTCGCAGATCGGCTACATGATCATGGGCGTCTCGATCGGCGCCTACACCGCCGGGCTGTTCCACCTGATGACGCACGCCTTCTTCAAGGCGCTCCTGTTCATGGCGGCCGGCTCGCTGATCTCGGCGATGGGCGGCAACCAGTCGCTAGACCGCATGTCGGGGCTGCGGCGCGCGCTGCCGTTCACCTTCGCGGCCTTCCTGGTCGGCGGCCTCGCGCTGAGCGGGGTGCCGCCGTTCAGCGGCTTCTTCTCCAAGGACAGCATCCTGCTGTTCGCAGCCGGCCGCGGCGGCTGGCACTGGGCGCTGTACGTCGCCGGCTACCTCGGAGCCTTCCTGACCGGGCTCTACACGTTCCGCATGATTTTCCGCGCGTTCCTCGGCGAGCCCTGCCCGGAGGCCGTCGAGCTGATCGAGCACGGCCACCTGTTCCACCCCGAGGTCCCGACCAACCCCGCCAACGGCGAGGTCGAGGACACCGACGTCGGCTTCCCCGGCCCCGACCACGTGATCGCCGAGCGCGCCTTCCCGATGCTCGCGGCGATGAGCGTGCTGGGCGTGCTCGCGACCGTCGGCGGCATCGTCGCGATCCCCAAGACGACGACGTGGCTGGACTCCTTCCTCGCTCCGACCTTCGCCGACTCGACGCTCGTCGGCCACACCTCCAACGGCCTGCTCTACTTCGGCCTGATCCTCGGAGCGGTGGTCTCGCTCGCGAGCATCGCGACGGCATACGTCGTCTGGGTCGCCCGCCCGGGCATCGCTCCGGCGCTCGCGGCGCGCCTGCGCCCTCTGACCACGCTGTTCGAGCGCAAGTGGTACTTCGACGAGCTGATCGACGCGCTGGTCGTGCGCCCCGGCGCCTGGTTCGGGCGCTTCGCGCAGAACACCTTCGAGCGCGTGTTCGTGAACGGAGCGCTGATCGGCGGCAGCACCGGACTGGTGCGCGCCGGATCGGCGCTCGTGCGCGCGTCGCAGAGCGGCATGCTGCGCATCTATGCCGGCCTGATGCTGGTCGGCATCACCGGCGTCGGCCTCTACTTCCTGCTCCAGAGCTGACGCGCCGATGCTCTCGCTCCTGATCTGGCTACCCGCGGCGACCGCCCTGATCGGCGCGATCGCCGGCGGCCGTCGCACCCCGGGCGCTCTGGCGCTGCTCGGCTCGCTGGGCTCGCTGGGGCTCGCGATCGCGCTGATCGCCGGCTTCAGCGGCCACGGCGGTCAGCTCACGCACGTGACCGACGTCATCTGGATCCGCTCCCTGGGCGTGCACTACAAGATCGGCATGGACGGCCTGAACCTCTTCCTGGTGGCGATGACGACGCTCGTGTTCTCGCTCTCGCTCGGCGCCGCCAACCGGCGCGACTGGCCGCGCAGCGAGCTCTTCTACCTGCTGATGGGGATCGCGCAGACGGCGGTGCTCGGCGCCTTCCTCGCCCAGGATCTGGCGCTCTTCATCGGCTTCTTCGACCTGATGCTGATCCCCTTCTACCTGCTGACCGGCATCTACGGCGGCCCCGGCCGCGTGATGGCGACGACCAAGCTCGTGATCTACACGATGGTCGGCTCGCTGCTGATGCTCGCCGGCGCCGTCGCGCTCGCCGTGCTGACCGCGCATCAGAGCGGCCACCCGCTCAACTTCACCTACACTGCGCTGCAGGCGGCGCCGCTCGGCCGCGGCACGCAGGACTGGATCTTCCTGCTGTTCGCCGCCGCCTTCCTCGTCAAGATGCCCGCCTTCCCGCTGCACGGCTGGATGCCCGACGGCTACCGCGCGATGCCGATCGAGGTGCTCGCCCCGTTCAGCGGCGTGCTCTCGAAGGTCGGCGCGTACGGCTTCCTCGCGATCGTGCTGCCGATCCTGCCCGGCGCCAGCGCGCACTTCCAGACGCTGCTGCTGCTGATCGGCCTGGCGTCGATCCTCTACGGCTCGGCGATGGCCTTCACCCAGACCAACGCGCGGCTGATCATCGGCTACTCCTCGGTCGCCCAGCTCGGTTTCATCACGATGGGCATCTTTGCGCTCGCGCCGCAGGGCGCCCAGGGCGCGGTGCTGCAGATGGTCAACCACGGCATCGTCGTCGCGCCGCTGTTCATGATCGTCGCGCTGCTCGCGGCCCGCGCGGGCGGCTCGGAGGACATCCGCGACATGGGCGGCATCGCGATGCGCGCTCCGGTGCTCGCGACGGTCTTCCTGATCGTCGCCTTCGCCGCGCTGGCGATGCCCGGCTCGGGCAACTTCGTCGGCGAGGTCCTGATCCTGCTCGGGCTGTTCAAGACGAAGATGGTCTTCTCGATCGTGGCCTTCACCGGCGTCCTGATGGCGAGCGTCTACATGCTGCGCATGTTCATCCGCACGATGCACAACCGTGCCGGCCCGGAGGTGCACTCGCGCGAGCTGAGCTGGCGTGACGCGGTCGTGCTCGTGCCGTTCATCGGCGCGATCATGCTGTTCGCGATCTACCCGCAGCTCGAGCTCTCGCGGGCGCAGAGCACCGTGACCTCCTCGATCGTCTCGGCGGCCGCGGCGGCGTCGCCCGCCGCGTCCACACCGGTGGCCAACCGATGAACGAGGTCGCACGGATCGCCACGCCCGGCCACGGCTCCGTCAGGCTCCTGGCGGCGCTCGGGCACCCGCGCGGGCCCCACATCGACTACGCCGCGATCTCGCCGTTCGAGGCGCTGCTCGCCGGCTCGGTGCTCGTGCTGCTGGTCGGCCTGATGCGCTCGCGCTTCGTCCGCGAGCAGCTCGTCCCCGCCCTCACGCTGCTGACGCTCGCGGCGGCGCTCGGCGTGACGATCTGGCAGTGGAACGACCAGATCTCGGCGATCTCCGGGGCGCTTCGCATCGACGATTTGACGCTCGCGCTGACGATCATCTTCTGCGCCGCCGGCGCGGCCGCGGTGCTCCTCTCCTGGCGCGCGCAAGCGCCGCGCGAATCGGCGCACGGCGAGTACCACTCGCTGCTGCTGGCCTCGATCGCGGGCATGGCGATCCTCGCCGCGGCGCAGAACCTGGTGACGCTGTTCATCGGCATCGAGCTGCTCTCGATCCCGCTCTACGTGCTCTGCGCGACCGAGATGCACCGCGCGTCCTCGCTCGAGTCGGGCCTGAAGTACCTGATCATCGGCTCGGTCGGCTCGGCGACGCTGCTCTACGGCCTGGCCCTGCTCTACGGCGCGACCGGATCGACGGACTTCTCCGCGATCGCCGGCTCGATCGCGGCCGGACACAGCTCCGACGTGCTGCTGCTGACCGGCATCGCGCTGGTCCTCGTCGGCCTGTGCTTCAAGGCGTCTGTCGCGCCGTTCCACCAGTGGACCCCGGATGTCTACGAGGGCGCGCCGACGCCGATCACCGCCTTCATGGCCGTCGCGACGAAGGCCGCCGCGTTCGGCGTGCTGCTGCGGATCTTCGACGTCGCGCTGATCGGCGACAACCTCGACTGGGCTCCCGCGCTCGCGACGCTCGCGACGCTCACGATCATCGTCGGCAACGTCGGCGCGCTCGGCCAGTCCTCGCTCAAGCGCATGCTGGCCTACTCCTCGGTCGCGCAGGCCGGCTACATCATGGGCGGCGTCGTCGTCTCGACCCAGCTCGGCGCCTCCTCGACGATCTTCTACCTCGTCGTCTACCTGCTGATGAACCTCGCCGCGTTCGCCGTGATCGTCGCCCGCGAGCGCGAGACGCTGCACGGCGACGACATCGACGCCGTCGCCGGCCTCGGCTCCGAGCGCCCCTGGCTCGCCTGGCCGCTGACGATCGCGATGCTCTCGCTCGCCGGCATCCCGGCGACCGCGGGCTTCATCGGCAAGGTCTATTTGATCCAGGCGCTGGTCGACGGGGGCTACACCTGGCTCGGCGTCGTGATCGTCGTCGGCTCGATGATCTCGCTCGGCTACTACCTGCGCGTGGTCGCCGCGATCTGGATGCGCGAGACGCCCGCCGCGGTCCCCGTGAGCGCGAACGGCCGCCCCGTGCTGGCGGGCGGCGCGCCCGAGGCCGACGCCGGCGGATGGCATCTCGAGCTGGCCATCGTGGCGCTCGCGTTCGCGGCGGCGACGATCTTCTTCGGCATCATCCCGCAGCCGCTGTTCGACCTGGCCAACCACGCGGCCAGCTCGCTCGGGCTTCTCTAGGGGCTCCGCCCCGGCTCCGCCGGGTGCTCCGCCTGGGGGTGCTCGCCGCCGCTCCGCGGCGGCTGCGCTCCGGGTAGCGGCCGAGGCGTCCGCTTCGGCCGCTACCGTCGCTGCCCCGTGCACGAGACCTCGCCGACCGTCCACCTGATCGCCCGCCCCTCGATCGACCTCGAGGGGATGCGCTCCTACCTCGCCGACGTGGGCGGCGCGAGCTGGCTCGAGCGGCGCCTCGAGGAGTCCGACGGAGCTCCCAACCCGGGCGAGCTGCTCGTCGAGTTCGGCGGGCGCGCCTGCTACCGCAGCTGGGAGCCCGGGCTCAACGTCAACGTCACGCGCGTGCGGACCGACCGCGCCGAGTACTTCGAGAACCTGCTGCGCAGCGCGCACGGCAGCGTGCTCGAGCACGCCAGCTACAGCTTCGCGCTGCGCAACGTCTCCCGCGTCTTCACCCACGAGCTGGTGCGCCACCGCGCCGGCTCGGCGTTCAGCCAGGAGAGCCTGCGCTACGTGCGCCTCACCGACATCGGCTTTCGCGTGCCGCCGGCGCTCGAGCCCGTGCGCACTCAGGTGCTGGCGATCGTCGAGCAGCTCGAGGAGTTCCAGCGCGACGCGGCGGCCACGCTCGGCATCGACGAGGAGGGCGTCCCCTTCCACGTCAAGAAGGAGGTCACCTCCGCGCTGCGGCGCCTCGCCCCGATCGGCCTCTCGACCGACATCATCTGGAGCGCCAACCTGCGCACGCTGCGCCACGTGATCCAGATGCGCACGGCCGAGGGCGCCGAGGAGGAGCTGCGCAGCGTGTTCGACGAGGTCGCGCGCGTGATGCTCCGCGAGGCTCCGCTGATCTTCCAGGACTTCGAGCGCCGCGACGACGGCTGCTGGGAGCCGCGCTACCACAAGGTGTGAGCTGGGCGCCGGTCGCCAGCACGGCGACGCCCGGCGCCCCAGCCCACCCGACCGTTACTCCTCGTGCTCTCCGACCGCGATCGCCTCGCCGAGGCGAGAGACCACGTCGGGGTCGCGCAGCGTCGTGACGTCGCCGAGCGCACGGCCCTCGGCGATGTCGCGCAGCAGCCGGCGCATGATCTTGCCCGAGCGCGTCTTCGGCAGATCGTCCGCCCAGATGATGCGCTTGGGACGCGCGAACTTGCCGATCCGCTCGGCAACCGTCGCGCGGATGCCCTCCTCGAGCTCCTCGGTTCCCTCCGTGGTGCCCTGCAGCGTGACGAACGCGCAGATCGCCTGTCCGGTCTGCTCGTCGGACTGGCCGATCACCGCCGCCTCGGCGACCGCCTCGTGGGCGACGATCGCCGATTCGACCTCCGCTGTCGAGAGCCGGTGGCCGGAGACGTTGACCACGTCGTCGATTCGCCCGATGATCCAGAAGTAGCCGTCCGAGTCCTTGCGCGCGGCGTCGCCGACGAGGTAGGTCTCCTTGCCGAACCGCGCGAAGTAGGTCTCGATGAACCGCTCATCGTCGCGGTAGAGCGTGCGCAACATCGACGGCCACGGCCGCTTGATGACGAGCAGTCCCTGCCCGTTCTCGACCGGTTTGCCCTCGCGCTCGTCCACGACCTCGGCCTTGATCCCGGGGAACGGCTGGGTCGCCGAACCGGGCTTGGTCGAGGTGATGCCCGGCAACGGCGAGATCATGATCGCGCCCGTCTCGGTCTGCCACCAGGTGTCGACGATCGGGCAGCGCTCGCCGCCGATCACCTTGTGGTACCACAGCCAGGCCTTCGGGTTGATCGGCTCCCCGACGGTGCCGAGCAGGCGCAGCGAGCTGAGGTCGAAGCGCTGCGGATGCTCGATGCCCCACTTGATGCAGGTGCGGATCGCGGTCGGCGCGGTGTAGAAGATCGTCACGCCGTAGCGCTGGATCAGCTCCCACCAGATCCCCTGGTGGGGGTAGTCCGGCGCCCCCTCGTACATCACGCAGGTCGCGCAGTTGGCCATCGGCCCGTACACGATGTAGGAGTGGCCCGTGACCCACCCGACGTCGGCCGCGCACCAGTAGACGTCGCTCTCCGGGTGCAGGTCGAAGATGTATCGGTGCGTCGCGCTGACGCCAGTCAGGTAGCCGCCCGTCGTGTGCAGGATGCCCTTCGGCTTCGCCGTCGAGCCGCTGGTGTAGAGGATGTACAGCGGATCCTCGGCGCCCATCGGCTCCGCCGGGCAGCTCGCCTCCGCCTTCTCCATGATCTCGTGGTAGAAGACGTCGCGGCCCTCCTGCATGTTGCAGTCGGTGCCCTTGGAGGCCACCACGACGATGTGCTCGAGCGTCTTGAGGTCGCCCATCACGACGTCGACCGTCTCCTTGACCGCCGCCAGCTTGCCCTTGCGTGAGGCGGCGTCGACGGTGATCAGCGCCTTGGCGTCGGAGAACTCCATCCGCTCGCGCACCGCCTCGGCCGAGAAGCCGCCGAAGACCACGTTGTGCGGGGCGCCGATGCGCGCACACGCGAGCATCGAGACGACGACCTCCGGGATCATCGGCAGGTAGATGCCGACGATGTCGCCCTTGCGGATCCCCAGATCCTTCAGCGCGTTGGCGAAGCGCTCCACCTCGGCGAGCAGCTGCGCGTAGGTGAGGTCGCGCTCCTCGCCGTCCTCGCCGCGCCAGTGCAGCGCGACGCGATCGCCGCGACCGGCCAGCACGTGGCGGTCCAGGCAGTTGTAGGAGACGTTCAGTTCGCCGCCGACGAACCACTTGTAGAACGGCGGATTGGAGTCGTCGAGCACGGTGTCCCACGGCTTGAACCAGTCGAGCTCGGACGCCTGCCGCGCCCACCAGCCCTGCCAGTCGGCCTCCGCCTCGGCGTAGATCGCCGGGTCGCTGAGCAGCGCGTGCTCGCGAAAGGCCGCCGGCGGATCGAAGCGTTCGACGTCGAGCAGCGACGCGAGCTCGCGCTCGAGCTCCAGCTCATGGGCGTCCAGCCCCGTGTGTTCAGTCGCCATCTGCATTCACCTCACTTGTTGTCAGACGAACGAGGGGTGCCGCGGCGGCGCGCCGCGACACCCCCCGAAGCGTGCCCCTCGCGTCTCTACTTGTTGAGCGGGAAGACCGGAGCGACCGTCTTCCCGAAGGTGCTGTTGATGACGTGCGCAAACGACGTGTACCACGCGACGACCGCGGTGGCGACGCCGAGGTAGCCGCCCCAGTGCGTGGCGGTCATGTGGTTGCCGCTCGCACCGATCGCGAGCATGACGAACGTGATCGTCAGCAGCGTGAAGATCAGCAGGACCGCCCCGCTGACGCGCAGCGCCGCCACCGTCATGTACGCCGTGAAGATCGCCCAAGCCCAGAAGAACAGGCCGAGTGCGTGGCCGACGTGGGTGGCCGGGATCCCGGACACGTTGAACGACAGCAGCACCCAGACGGCGATCCAGAAGGCCCCGTACGAGCTGAAAGCCACAGCCCCGAACGTGTTGCCGACCCGGAACTCCCACATCCCGGCGAGTAGCTGCGCGAGTCCACCGTAAGCAACCGCCAAGCCCAGCACGACCGGCGTGTCCAACCCGCTGACCCAGTTGGCGTTGATCATCGACAACACGAAGGTCGTCAACGCGAACCCGGCAAGCCCGAGCGGCGCCGGATTCGCGGGCTTCCACGAACTGCTTCCTCCTGACCCTTCCATGCGGCCTCCTCTAGTCCCGCCGTCCGACGGCACACGCCGCACGGCGCGGTTGTTTTGACCCATCCCCCGACAGACTCAAACGGTGCTGCGCTCGTGAGCATAACCACAAGCACACCCGCGCTGGAAGTTTTTTTGGCCGTTCCGGCGCCGCGTCAGAGACCTGACGTTGGGGCATGTCCTCGGTAGTGATCGGGCAAACGCCCTAGTCGCACGGCGAGGGGTCGGGACACCTCGCTCGCGCGCTCGGCGGAGCTGCTCAGCGGCGGCGCTTGCGCTTCTTCGACGCCGACGGCGAGGGGCCGCTCGGGGCGGCGGGCGCCGGAACCGGCGGCGAGCTGGCCGCGCCGCGACGCCCCCGTGGCGGCTGGCGGGCGGCGCGCGCGGAGCGCGCCGAGGGCTGGCGCGCAGGCCAGGGCCGCGCCTCGCCGGCGGTCCACGCCTCCGGCAGCGGCCGGCCGCCGAAGCGCAGCAGCATCGCGGCGAAGAACACGAGCCACAGCGCCTGGATCACCGGCAGCGGCGTGAGCGGGATCAGGAACAGCACGCCGGCGATGATCCCGACGATCCCCATCATCCGCGTCAGCAGGCCGACGCGCATCGCGCGCATCGAGATCAGGATGAAGGCGGCCGCGAGCGAGAGCGTGCCGAGCGTCAGGATCAGCTGGAAGGCGATGCGCAGCCCGCCGGCCGTCGCGGCCGTGATCGCCGCGGCGTCGCGCGCGCTGTGGGAGAGGTAGTGGTGGGCGCCGATGATCAGCGAGATCTCGAACGCCGGCAAAAAGACCGCGAGCAGGATCGGCCCGTACAGCGCGAGCTGGGCGGCGACCCTGGACGGCGCGGGCGAGCGCGCGGATTCGGCTGCCGCCAGGTAGCGCAGCGGAGCGAGCATCGCGAGCGCACCGAGGTTGCTGATCAGGAACGCGCCGATCAGCGCAACCTGGTGGTGCACGAGGAACTGCTCGTGCACGGTGCGCGGGTCGACGGCCGCGGCCGCGAGCCCTTTGAAGGCCGGCGCGAGGCCCTGCAGGATCCCGATCGAAGGCTCCTTCGCGCCGACCACCGCGATCCACAGCTGGCCGCCGAAGAACAGCAGGCCGGCCGCCACCGCGAGCGCGCCGACGCGTACGCGCTGAGCGCCCTCCACTTCGAGCTGGCGCTCGGCGTCGGCCATGATCGACGAGAGTGTAATCGCGCGACGCTCGCTAGGCTTTGCGCATGGAGGGCTTCGGAGGCCTGTTCGGCGACCCGGATGAGTTGCAGCGCCGCATGGCCGAGTTCGCCGAGCAGATGCAGGGCCAGCAGAGGCTGGCGTGGGCCGATAACGCGATCAAGCTGGCGGTCGACATGACCGTCGCGGCGATCAACCGGGTCAACCTGCAGGGCAATGCGGATCAGCAGGCGGCGCAGATCCGCGAGGTGATGGCGCTCGTCTTCCCCGAGGCCGTCACACTCGTTCGCGAGGCCCGCGCCGGGCTTCAGTAGCGCCCGGGTCCTCGACCGCCCCGTCGCGCGCCTCCGCGGCACGGTCCGCGCGACCGGCGTGGATCGCCTCCTTGAACGAGCGGAAGCGGAAGATCGTCACGAGCGCGAGCAACCCGACGCCGGCGGTCAGCGCGGCGATCGCTATCTGCTGGCCAACCGAGTAGGCGAGGACCTTCGCCGGGGAGGCGGCGTGCGCGAAGACCCGGACGAACAGCGCCTGCTGGATGCCGACGCCACCCGGCGCGAGCGGGATCATCCCCGAGACCGCGCTGACGCCGAACACGAGCATCACGTTGCGGACCGATCCGCCGATGCCGAAGGCATCGAGGAAGAACCAGAACGCGGCGGCCCGGCACAGCCAGGCGGCGGCCTGGAAGGCGACGACCTCGCGCAGGTAGCGGTGGCGGTCGCGCAGGATCACCACGCCCTGGCGCAGCCGCTCCCAGAAGGAGACCACCCGCCGCGAGAGCAGCGCGAAGGCGACGACCGCCGCGATCCCGAGCAGCGTGAGCAGAAACAGCGTCAGGCGGAAGTTCGACGCCAGGAACGAGAGGTCGAAGGCGTTCAGCTTGGCGAAGTCCGGAGGCTTGGGGAACACGCCCTGGGTGAAGGCGAAGATGAGCACGAGGACGCCGATCGCCGCGTCGAACGGCGCCTCGGTGTAGATCGACGCGGCGACCGTCGCGTAGGTCGAGCGCGGGATCGAGTTCTTCGCCAGGTAGACCTTGATCACATCGCCGCCTCGCGCCGGGACGACGTTGTTGAAGCCGACCGCCGCGAAGTAGGCGCCCCAGATGCGCCGCCACTGGAAGCGCTCGCGCGGATAGGCCGCCCGCATGCTGTGGAAGATCGCCCGCGAACGCAGCGTCAGGTTCAGCGCGAACAGCGCCATCGCGATCAGCAGCGCGCCCCAGTGAACGGCGGCAAGGTCGGAGAGGAACTTGCCGACCGCGCTGAAGAACGAGTCAACGCTCTTGGCGAGCGATGCCGATGCCAGGACGGCGGTCACGTCCGTCCAAGCCTACGCACTGGGCCAGCGCGAGCCTACGCCGTTCGCGAGCGCGCGCCCGCGCACTGCGCCGGCGAGCACCCCCTCATGACGATCGCTCGCCGCGACGCCCCGCGACGCCCCGGGACGCTCACCGAGGGAGCGGGCGCGTCAGAGCTCGTCGTCCAGATCCTCGTCGAGATCGGCGAGGTCCTCGTCGTCCTCGTCGGCCTCCACCTCGTCGACGTCGTCGAAGCCGAGGTCGTCCTCGCCGAAGAGGTCGTCCTCCTCCTCGTCGTCATCGGCGACACGCAGCCACTCGGCGGGCTTGCTCGATGTCGAGATCGAAGCCGTGGCTCCAGCGAGCAGGCGCTCGAGATCGTCTATCTCATCCAGCAGGGTGACCGTCGACATCGGGGTTCCTTTCCATGGTTGCCGGCCCCGGTGAGGCTCGGTTTGGGTGACGTGGGTGCGGCGCACGACATAAAAGCTAATGCCCCGCGTGGGCGCATGCCAACGGGCGACTAGATCTCCGCGAGCGCCGCCAGCACCTCGTCGTCGTGCGTCTTGGGTTTGACCTTCGGGATCACGTGGCGAACGACGCCGTCGCGATCGATAATGAACGTCGTGCGCGAGTTGCCCCAGTAGGTGCGCCCGTACATCGACTTCTGCACCCACACGCCGTAGCGCTCGGCGACCGCGTGATCGACGTCGGCGAGCAACGTGAACGGCAGGCCGTACTTCTCGGCGAACCGCTTCAGCTTCGCGACCGAGTCCGGCGAGACACCGAGCACGACGGCATCGGCCGCGGCATAGTCGCGGCCACGGTCGCGCACCCCGCAGGCCTGCTCCGTACAACCCGGCGTGTCCGCCTTGGGGTAGAAGTAGAGCACGACATTCCTGCCGCGCAGGGCCGAGAGGCTGACCAGCTCGCCGTCCTGGT
Organism: uncultured Solirubrobacterales bacterium; assembly: GCA_963830975.1. Classification (GTDB taxonomy): domain Bacteria; phylum Actinomycetota; class Thermoleophilia; order Solirubrobacterales; family Solirubrobacteraceae; genus Palsa-513. The sequence goes on along the minus strand of CAWHOI010000004.1, from coordinate 205,514 downwards.
TGGCGAGTTCGAAGTCGGGTGCTGGCGTGCCGGTCTCGAGCATCTTCCGGAATCGTATAGCGATGGGTCCTTCCGACCGGCAGCAGTCCGGCGTGTCCGCGTCGGCGTAGCCTTGGCCGATGAAGGCCTGCGGGGTCGGCGTTGCTGCCGCTTTGGCGGCGATGAGTCTCGGCGGCTGCTCGCAGTCGCTGTTCTGCGATTCCATCGGCAATGGGCCGACACCGTTGCGCGCCATCCATGCCTACCTGTCGAAGTGCGGGACCGACTACACGATCTGGCGCGGGCCTTACGACGGAGACAAGCAGGCCTCCGCGTTTGCGAGCTACAACGCGCTGGTCGAGGTCGCGTTGAACGTGGCCGACAACAGCGAGGGGCCCGTCGCCTTCCTTCTCGTCGGTCAGCGCACCGCGCACGGGCAATGGCGCACGCTCGGTAGACCGGGGACCGGTCCGTGATCCCGTCGCGGCGCGCACCACGAGAACGCCGTCAGCCTCGCGTGTCCGCGCGAGGTTAAGACGGCCTCGGCGCGCGGCTAGGGCTCGCGCCGCGTGACGCTCGAGATGCGGTCGATCGATCGGTCGAAGGAGACGATCTCGCCGACGCCGCTCGCCTCGGCCTGCGCAACGAGGTAGGCATCGGCGAAGTCCAGGCGTTCAAGCTCGTAGATCTCCAGCGCCCGCAGCAGCAGCTCCGTGTCGAGGGCCACGATACTCGGCAACGCGAGGGCCGATCGCATCAGCTCGGCGATGCGAACCCGCGGCACCTCGTAGAAGGACTCGAGCACGTAGACGCATTCGGCCAGAATGAGGTCGGCCACCAGGAGCGGCCCCGGCTCGGCGAGGACCGCGGTGGCGCGCGCTGCGTCCTTCGTTGGCTCGCCGGTGAGGTGGCGGATGAGGACGTTGGTGTCGACGAACGCGCTCAGCGCACCCGCCCTGCTCGCTTGGCGCGGGTTCGTCGCAGCACCTCATCCCAGGAGGTCCCGCGTTTGGCGGCCGGGATTGCGACCGTGCCGGCCAGCTCGAGAAAGTGCGGCGTCTTGGCCACGACGGCGCGGGAGCGCTCCACGCGAAAGAGCAGCTCATCGCCCTCGCGCAGGTCGAGCGCCTCGCGTACGCTCTTTGGGATCGTGACCTGCCCTTTGGACGTCACGCGTGCCCGCGTGTCCATTTCGCCCTCCTTACTTTTCGTTCGCGGTAAGGAATCTATCAGGACAACAGTCTCCAGACCGCCGCCAACCGCGCCCCGGCGTGCCAACCACGACCCGGCGCCGAGCATGACCGGCCCACCAACCACGGTCGGCGTGATCACTTCAGCAGCCGCGAGAGCCGCCGGTCCTTCAGCACCCGCCCGTCGGTCTGGCAGCTCGGGCAGTAGCTCATCACGTAGTCCTCGTAGTTGACCGCCTCCAGACGCGTGCCGCAGCGCGGGCAGGGCTCCCCCTCGCGTCGGTGCACCGAAAGCGGCATCGGCAGCTTGTCGGGGATCGGCAGCTCGATCGTGCGCTCGTAGTGCTCGAGCGCGCCGTCGAGGGTCGAGACGATCGCGCTCGAGAGCGCCGCCAGCTCCGCCGCGTCGAGGTCGCTGCCGCGCTTGAACGGCGAGAGCCGCGCGGCCCAGAGGATCTCATCGACCCACGAGCGCCCGATCCCCGCGATCACCCTCTGGTCGCGCAGCGCGGCGTGCAGGGGCCTTGGCTCGGCGAGGCGGGCAGCGAGATCGTCGGGGGGCGTCGGCCACGCCTCGGGACCGAGTCGCGCGAGCGACTCCTCCCCGTCCAGCGCTTCCAGCGCGACGAGCTTCACCCAGGCCGCCTGCTTCGTGCCGAACTCGCGCAGGCGCAGCTGCCGTCCGTCCGCGACGGCGACCAGCAACCGCGACGTGCGGTCGCGCGGAGCCGCGGGCTTGTCGAACAGCTGCAGGCGTCCCGAGGACATCAGATGCATCAGCAGCGCCAGCTCCCCGCCCACCTCGACGATGATCTGCTTGCCGCGCCGGCGCACACGGTCGATGTCGCGGCCGACGAGCGCGCCGAGCGGCGGCGCGAAGCTCTTCAGCGTGTTGATTCCGGGCGCGCTCGCCGCGGCGATCTCGGCGCCCCGCAGCGCCGCGTCGAGGCGGCGCACGGTGATCTCGACCTCCGGAAGCTCAGGCACGCCACCAAGGGTACGCCGCGGCCGCGGTCAGAATCCGCGGCGCGCTCCGCTCCCGCCGGCCCGCCGCGGGCCCTCCGCGGCGGCTCGATGCGCGACCTTCAGTACTCGACCTTCCCGCTCACGGTGTAGGCACGCGTTGGCGCGCCGGTGTAGGTCATGCCGCTCGGCGAGACCCACTTCGTTCGCCACAGCCGGTGCGCCGCGAAGCCGCCGGTCGCGCTCCAGACGCCGCTGGCGCTTGTGTGAACGCTCTTCAGCGTGCGCCAGCTCCTACCGCCGTTGCTCGAATACTGCAGCACCACGGTCGTCGCGCCGGGGCTTGCGCCGGTCACGCCGGTCGCGCCGGTCGCGCCGGTCGGCCCGGTCGTGGTCGCTGCGAACGTCGCATCGCCGGCGGGGCGCACGAGACCCCAGAACGAGACGCCGGAATGGGTGCGTGTGACGACGAGCGGCAGGCGGAAGCCGGAGAACGACGGCTTCGCCGTGCCCCTGGAGGTCTCGAGCCCGGTCTGGAAGCCGGCGCCGCCCGCGACCGGGTCATCGCGCAGCAGGTACTGGTCGAAGGACGCCACGCGCGGGTTGCTCCAGGCGAGCTTCTCCGAGATCGCGTCGAGCTCGGCCTGCTTGGCGAGCGGCACGCCGCCGGTCGGGTAGGGGACGCTCTGGATGCCGAACTCGGTTATGTAGATCGGCATGTCCGAGCGGATCGCGCCCACGGCGGCGGCGCGGTTCAGCGCGGTGACCAGCCGGCCGATCGTCGCGATCGTGACGTCGTCGCTGTGCGGGTCGAGCGCCTTCGGCGGGACCCAGAACGGACCGGGACCCTCGGCGTAGGGATGCTGCGCGTAGCCGTAGGCCGGCAGCTTCGAGCAGTGACCCACCCGCTGGTAGTTCGAATTCAGGCACAGCACGCCGCGCAGGAACGCGAGCGGCGCCGGGATGCCGGCCGCCTGCACTCCGACCGGCGAGGTCTCGCCCATCAGCACGCGCATGCCGGAGAAGTTGCCCGACGCCTTCAGGCCGTTGTAACCGGCCGTGAACAGGCCCCGGTAGATGGTCGGCGACTCGAGCTTGCCGTGGACGTACTGCGGCCGAAGGTACTGCGGCTGATTGGGCTCGTTCCAGATCGAGAACAGCTTGACCCGCGTGCCGTAGTGGCGGCCGACGGCCTGCATGAACTGGCCGAAGTCGGCGGCGTTGGGGTAGCTGTAGCGGTCCTCGCCGTGCGGCGTCGCCCAGCGGGGCACCGTGCCGAAGCCACCTGACACGGTCAGCAGCACCGTCCAGTGCATCGCGGTCACGGCGTTGATCAGGCCGTCGTAGCCGCTCCAGTTGTAGGCCGCCGGGTTGGCCTGGTTGAACTTCGGCCGCGTCTTGTGATTCGGGCTGGGCGCGACGTCACCCCAATAGAGGACGATCCGCACGGCGTGCACGCCGAGCGTGGACAGCTTCGCCAGCGTCGCCGCCTGGGTGCTCGCCGGGACGCCGAGGAGGTCGCGGGGCGCCTCGAAGAAGACGGTCTCGCTCGGGGATGCGAGCGCCGCCGGAGCGGCGAGCGCTCCGCCCGCGAGCAGCGCGGCGGAGGTCAGGACGGCTGTGAGCTTGGCTGATCGCATGGCGTGTTCGGGCCCTCCCCCGATCGCTTCCCACTAAGACCCGAGTGCGAGCCAAAGGTTTCGCTGCTGCGCGCACATCATGCCGAGATCAGCGCGACGCCGACGAGCGCCATGCCGACGCCCACCGCCTGGACGCGCGCCAGGCGCTCGCTCAGGACCGCGCGCGCGAGCAGCACCGTGGCGACCGGGTACAGCGATCCGGCCACCGCGACGATGCTCAGCAGCCCGTGACGGTTGGCCAGCCCGTAGAGGCCGGTGGCGGCGAACTCGAGGCCGCCGGCAAGCGCCAGCACGCCGACGTCGGCGCGCAGCGGCAGCCGCGGAGGCGAACGCCGCACGACTGCCACCGCCAGCACGCCCAGCACGCCGGTGACGTTGGCGAGCAGCAGCAGCCAGCCCACGCCGCCACGGGCGCCGACCCGGGCGAGCAGGAAGTAGCAACCGAACGCCACCGCAGCGACGACGGCGAGCCCGATCGCCTCACGATGCGCGCGCCGGCCGGCGTTCGTCGCGACCGCGGCGGGATGGCGCGAGGCGAGCACGACGCCGAGCACCGCGGCGACGATGCCCACCGTCTGCACCGCGGCGAGGTGGTTGCCACCGACCACCCCAACCGCCACCGGGATCACGACGCCCGTTGCGGCGATCGGCGCGACGACGCTCATCGTGCCCGTGGCCAACGCCTTGTAGAAACACGCCAGGCCGCCGATCACGGCGGCCCCGGCGCCGAGCGAGCCAAGCGCCGGACCGGCGCCCGGAAACGCCCGGCCGCTCAGCGCGACGACCGGCACCGCGAGCACGAGCCCGATCCCCTGCGCGAGCAGCAGAACCGTTGCCAGAGGCACCGTGCGCGCCTTCAGGCCGCCGGCGAAGTCGGCGATGCCCCAGCAGGCGGAGGCGGCCAGGGCGAGGAGCACCGTGGTGAGCACAGATCGCGAGCATCGCAGTTCACTCGGCGAACGGTGAGCGCCGAGCAGCGCGCGGCGCCTCGCGGGCATGCCCCCGGCCTCGGGCGCGACCGCCGCGAACGCTAGGCTGAGGTTCATGGCACAGGCGAACGTGCCGCGGGCGAGCCGCGAGGCGGAGGAGGAGCTCGAGGCGCTGCGCGCCGAGCTCGAGCTTCAGCGAACCGAGAACGCGATCAAGGAGCAGCAGCTCGATCGCTACGCCGCCGACCTCCGCGCCACCTCGCGCCGCGAGCGCCAGCGGGCGCGCGAGCTGAGCGAGAGCTACATGGCGACCGTCCGCGCGCTGGCCGGCGCGGTCGAGGCGCGCGACGCCTATACGGCCCACCACGCGGACCGCGTCAGCGCCTACGGGATCGAGCTTGCCGCGGCCAGCGGCCTGGAGATCGCCGACGAGTCGGAGCTCGAGTGCGCGTTCCTGCTGCACGACATCGGCAAGGTCGCGATCCCCGACGGCATCCTCTTCAAGGCGGGAAAGCTCGACGAGGACGAGCGCGAGGTGATGGAGCGCCACCCGCTGATCGGCGAGGAGATCATCCGCGAGATCGCGTTCCTGGAGCCGGCCAGGCCGCTGATCCGCCACCACCACGAGCGCTGGGACGGTGGCGGCTACCCGGACGGGCTGGCGGGCGAGGAGATCCCGCTGGCGGCGCGGGTGTTCGCGCTCGCCGACGCACTGGACGCTCTCACCAGCGACCGGCCCTACCGCGCCGCGGTGGGGATCGCGCAGGCGCGCCAGGAAATCGAGTCGAGCGACGGCCAGTTCGACCCGGCGGTGCTCGAGGCGTTCGCGACGATCCCCGACGAGCGGATCGAGGAGATCCGCCGCCGGCTGGACTAGCAGCGCTTCGCCCGCCGCCTCGCCGCCGGCGAACCCGCTCCGCAAGCGCTGCGCCTGTCGCCGCGCCGCGTTCCCCGCTCGGCGGCGAGGAATAAGCTCTGCTCCACCGGCGCCGGGCCGCCACGCCCGCCGACGCATGCTTGGCCATCGCGGCCGCAAGGAGAGACTGATGCAAGACACACGGTTCTGGCACCCGTTCGCAGACATGGGCGCCGTCAGGGGGGCCGAGCTCGTGATCGAGCGAGGCGAGGACGTCTGGGTCTGGGATCGTGAGGGGCGCCGCTACCTCGACGCGACAGCGAGCCTCTGGTACGCGAACGTCGGGCACGGCCGGCCCGAGATCGCCGCGGCGGTCGCCGCTCAGCTCGCCAAGCTCGAGGCCTACTCGGCGTTCGGCGACTTCGCGAACCCGCCCGCGCTCGAGCTGACCGAGGCGCTCGCCGCCCGGGCGCCGATGCCGGCGAGGGTGTTCCTGACCTCCGGCGGGGGCGACTCGATCGACACGGCGGCGAAGCTCGCACGCCGCTACTGGCACGAGCAGGGACATCCGGAGCGCACGGTGCTGATCAGCCGCACGCAGGGCTACCACGGCACGCACGGGTTCGGCACCGCGATCGGCGGGATCCCGGCCAACCGCGTGGGCTTCGGCCCGCAGGTCGAGTCCGAGCAGGTCGCGTTCGACTCCCTCGCGGCGCTCGAGCAGGCGATCGAACGGATCGGCGCCGAGCGGGTCGCGGCGTTCTTCATCGAGCCGGTGATCGGAGCCGGCGGCGTTCATCCGCCCGTGGCCGGCTACATCGAGGGCGTGGCAGAGCTCTGCGCCCGCAACGACGTCCTGCTCGTCGTCGACGCCGTGATCTGCGGCTTCGGTCGGCTGGGCACGTGGTTCGGGATCGAGCGCTGGGAGGTCGCGCCGGACATGATCGTCTTCGCGAAGGGGGTCACCAGCGGGTATCTGCCGCTCGGCGGCGTGATCGTCTCCGAGCGGGTCGCCGAGCCGTTCTGGAACGCGCCCGGCGGTCCGGTCTTCCGCCACGGCGCGACCTACGCCGGCCACGCGACGTGCGCCGCCGCGGCGCTGGCCAACATCGCCCTGCTCGAGCGCGACGGGCTGCTCGGCCGAGGGCGCGCGATGGAGGCGGAGCTGCTCAGCGCGCTGCGCCCGCTCGCCGAGCACGGCGCGGCGGGCGAGGTGCGCGGCGGCGTCGGCACGATGGCCGCGGTCGACGTCGATCCCGAGCTGCTGGCGCGCGACCCGGCGGCGCTCGGACGCCTGAGCGCGGCCGCGCGCGCCGCCGGCGTGCTGGTGCGTCAGCTCGGCGGCGGTGTCGCCGTCTCGCCACCGCTGACCGCGACCGAGGAGCACTTCGCGCTGATCGCGCAGGCGATCGCCGCGGGGCTCGACGCGGCCGCCGGCTGACGCGTCGAGCTAGCGCCGGTACAGCGTGTTCAGCAGCGTCCGAACCAGCTTCGCCGAGACCCGCGTGAACGGGTACATCTGCGGCTCGCGGCGCAGCATCAGCCGCGGCGTCAGCAGGATCGTCTGCGTCGCGCAGTACTTGCGGATGCCCTCGGGGCCGTGGCGCACGCCGATGCCGGACTGCTTGTGGCCGCCCATCGGGGCCTCCAGCGCGAAGTAGTTGACGGCGGCGTCGTTGACGCAGACCGCACCGACATCCAGGCGTCGCGCGATCTCCTCGCCGCGCTCGATGCTCGAGGCGAAGACGGCGGCACCGAGCCCCATCGGCGAGTCGTTGACGAGCGCGACGGCCTCGTCCGCGTCGGCCACCCTCATCACCGGCAACGTCGGGCCGAAGGTCTCCTCGGTCATGCAGCGCATCGTGTGGTCGACGCCGGTCAGCACGGTCGGCTCGAAGAAGTTGCCCATGCCGGCGCGGCGATGGCCGCCGACCGCGACCGTGGCGCCCTTGGCGAGCGCGTCGGCGACGTGCGCCTCGATGATCTCGAGCTGGCGCGCCGCCGTGATCGCGCCGACGTCGACCGCGGCCGGGCCGGTCGGCTCGCCGAAGCGAAGCGCCCTGACCTTCGCGACGATCTTCTCCAGCAGCTCGTCGTAGATCGCGGCCTCGGCGTACACGCGCTCGACGGAGACGCAGCTCTGGCCGGCGTTCATCATCGCGTAGAAGACGGCGACGTTGGCCGCCCGCTCGAGCGGCGCGCCCTTGAGCACGATCAGCGCGTCCTTGCCGCCCAGCTCGAGCCCGCACGGCGTGAGCGACGACGCGGCGCGCATCGCGACCTTGCGCCCGGTCGCGCTCGAGCCGGTGAACATCACGAAGTCGACCAGGTCGATCAGCGCCTCGCCGGTCTGCGCGCCGCCGGTCGCGACGGCGAACACGCCGTCGGGCAGCCCGCACGCGGCGAGCGCCTCGGCCATCAGCAGCGAGGTCAGCGGCGTCAGCTCGGAGGGCTTGAGCAGCACGCTGTTGCCGGCCGCGAGCGCGGGGATCGCGTCGCCGAAGGAGTTCAGCAGCGGGTAGTTCCACGGCCCGATCACGCCGATCAGGCCGCGCGGCTCATAGCGCGTGACGAGGCGGCGGCCGGCGACCAGCGGCGAACGGGCGAACGACCGCCGCTCGCCGAGGTACTCGCCGGCGTGGTGCGACCAGAACGACAGCGCCGAGACGGCGTAGCCGAGCTCCAGCAGCTGCGCGTCCTCGTAGGTCTTGCCGGTCTCGGAGACGATCGTCGCGATCACCCGCTCGGAGTTGTCGAAGAACCAGCGCCGAAGGCGCGCGAACACCTTCGCGCGCCCGTCGAAGCCGAGCGCGGCCCAGACCGGCTGCGCGGCCCGCGCGCTCTCCGCCAGCTCCGCGACCGCCGCCGCGTCGAGCTCCGGCACCGTCGCGACCAGCTCGCCGCTGGCCGGGTTGCGGACCTCGATCGTCGCGGGCTGGCCCTGGGCGGCCGTCATCGACGCCACCTCCTACACGACGACGAGCGAGTCGATCGTGACCGGCGTGACCGGGCGGTCACGCCCGTCGGTCGGCGTGGCGTCGATCGCCTCGACGACGTCCATGCCGGAGCGCACCTCGCCGAACACCGTGTGCTTGCCGTCGAGCCACGGGCACTCCTCGGCGGTGACGATGAAGAACTGGGAGCCGTTCGTGTTCGGGCCGGCGTTCGCCATCGCCAGCGCCCCGCGGACGATGCGATGGGGGTTGAACTCATCGTCGAAGGTATAGCCGGGCCCGCCGGTGCCGGTCCCCTGCGGGCAGCCCCCCTGGAGCATGAAGCCCTCGATCACGCGGTGGAAGATCAGGCCGTCGTAGAAGCCCTGCTGTGCGAGCTTGGTGAAGTTCTCGACGGTCTTGGGGGCGTCGGCGTCGAAGAGCTCGATCTCGATCGTTCCCTTCGAGGTGTTCAGCGTGGCGGTCGACATCGCAGGCTCCAGTCGTTGTTGAAGGTCAGGACCCGGCGCGCTCGAGCGCCAGGGTGTGCCCGGCGACCTCGATGCCGGAGGCGCGCTCGATTACGCGCTCGGCGTCGCCGGCGGGCACGCTCAGCAGCGCGAAGCGCTCGAGCATCGTCACGTCCGAGACGGCTTCGCCGTCCAGTGAGGTGGCGTGCGTGATCGCGGCGACGAGGTCGGCGACCTCGATGCCGGCGGCGCGCCCGCCGGTTGCGACCAGGCGCGTCAGCGGCTCGTCGGCTGGATGTCGCACGTGCGGCTTGGAGTGGCGGTGCGGGCGCTCGGTCACCGGCACCGGCTTGGCCGAGGCGCCCGGCGACCACGGCGCGATCTCCGTGCCGATGTGGCGCTCGATCGCCTCGAGCTCGCGCTTCTGGCGCGCCTCGACGAAGGTGATCGCGCGGCCCCAACGCCCGACGCGGCCGGTGCGGCCGATGCGGTGCACGTAGGTGTCCGGCGAGGTCGGGACGTCGAAGTTGATCACGTGCGTGACGGTCGAGATGTCGAGGCCGCGCGAGGCGACGTCCGTCGCCACCAGGACCGGCACGCGCCCGCCCTTGAAGGCGAGCATCACGCCGTCGCGCTGACCCTGGGTGAGGTCGCCGTGCAGCGCGCGCACGTTCATCCCCTTGTCGCGCAGCGTGCGAAACAGCTGGTCGCAGCGGATCTTCGTGCGCACGAAGACGATCGCCTGCTCGGGCTGCTCGGCGCGCAGCACCTCCACGAGCTTGGCCGCCTTCTCGCGTGTCTCGACCGGCAGCTGGAACTGCTCGACGGTGTCGATCGTCAGCGTCGAGTGCGCGACCTCGATCACCAGCGGGTCGTAGAGGTAGCGGTCGGCGAGCGCGCGGATCGGCGGCGGCATCGTCGCCGAGAAGAGCGCCGTCTGGCGGCCCGACGGCGTCGTCGCGAGGATCTTCTCGACGTCCTCGAGGAAGCCCAGGTCGAGCATCTCGTCGGCCTCGTCGAGCACGACGTAGCGGCAGTCGTGCAGCACCAGCGACCCGCGCGAGACGAGGTCGAGCACGCGCCCAACGGTGCCTACGACGATGTGGCCGCCGCCGCGCAGCTGCCCCTCCTGGTTGCGGATCGGCGCGCCGCCGAAGACCGCGACGACGTCCACCCCGCGCGTCGCGCCGTACACGCGCAGCGCCTGGGTGACCTGGATGCAGAGCTCGCGCGTCGGCGTCAGCACCAGCGCCTGCACCTCGTCGAGCTCGGGATCGACGTATTCGACCATCGGCAACCCGAACGCGGCCGTCTTGCCGGTGCCGGTCTGCGCCTGGCCGATCACGTCGCGCCCGGCCAGCAGGGGCGGGATCGCCTGCTCCTGGATTGGGCTCGGCGTCTCGTAGCCGATCTCGCGCACGGCGGCGAGCACGCGCTCGGACAGGCCGAGCTCCTCGAACGTTCTCATCGCCTCCAGCTTATTCACCGTCGCGCGCGGGCGCGGCCGGCGCCGGTAAGGTCCGCCCCATGCCGGTCACCGTGGTTGGCTCGATCGCCTTCGACTCCGTCAAGACGCCGTTCGGCGAGCGCCCGCGGATGCTCGGCGGCGCAGCCGTCCACTTCGCGCTCGCCGCGTCGTTCTTCGACGACGTGCGCGTCGTCGGACCGGTCGGCGAGGACTTCGGCGAGGCCGAGCTCGACGTGCTGCGCCGCCGCGGCGTGGACACCGCCGACATCGAGCACGTGGCCGGCGGCGAGACCTTCTTCTGGGCCGGCGAGTACGGCTGGGACCTCGGCAGCCGCGAGACGCTCGATACGCGCCTGGGCGTGTTCGCCGACTTCGAGCCGAAGCTCTCGGCGGGCGCGCGCGAGAGCGAGGTGCTGTTCCTCGCCAACATCCAGCCGGACCTGCAGCGCGCGGTGCGCGCCCAGTGCACGGGCGCGCGCTTCGCGGCGCTCGACTCGATGAACCTCTGGATCGAGACCGCGCGCGACTCGCTGCTCGCAGACGATCGCGACGGTCGACTGCCTGCTGCTGAACGACTCCGAGCTGCGCGAGCTGACCGGGCGGCCCGGACTGCTGGCCGCCGCCCGCGAGGTGCTCGGCTGGGGGCCGCCCGGTCCGTCGGTGATCATCGCCAAGCAGGGCGAGTACGGCGCGGCGATGATCACGGCCTCCAGCTACTTCTCGCTGCCGGCCTTCCCGCTCGAGACGGTCGTCGACCCGACCGGCGCCGGCGACACCTTCGCCGGAGGCTTCATCGGCTACATCGCGGCCTGCGGCGCGGAGGCGATCGACGAGGAGCTGCTGCGCCGCGCGATGGCCTACGGCACGGCGCTGGCGTCCTTCAACGTCGAGGAGTTCGGCACCGAGCGCGTCGCGCGGCTGACCGGCGCCGAGATCGGGGAGCGCGTGCGCGAGCTGGAGCGAGTGACGCACTTCAGCGACGCCCCGATCGAGCTTCGCGGGTAAGGGGCTTTTCGGGGCGCGCACCCCGTTCGGGGCACAGGCATGCGCCGCCCCGGGGACGGGTGCACCCCGTTCGGGGCACAGGCATGCACCCGTCCCACGGCTGGGTGCATGCACCCAGCCGACCCCTGATGATCAGGCGGTCGGGAAGCCGGCCGCCGTGAGGCGTGCGGTGAGGTTGGGGATGTAGGGGGTCAGGACGGTCGCGGCCTGCGCGATCGTGACGGTCGAGGGCAGCGACGGCAGCACGCCGTGGCCGCCGGCCGCCGCGTCGAAGAAGCTGAAGTGCGTCGCCTCGTTCGCCGCGACCTTCGCCGCCACCACCCGCAGGTCGGCGGAGCTGAGCGTCTCGACGGCGCCCAGGTAGGTCGAGACGAACGCCGTCTCCAGCGCGACGCCGAAGTTCAGCACGGCCTGGCCTGACTTGAGCGCCGAGGCGGGGATCGTCAGTGTCAGTCCGGTCGGGGCCTTCGCGCCGAGCGCGGTGCCGAGGAACGCCTTGTGGGCCTTCTCGTTCGCGAGCGCGGCCTGGAAGTAGTCGATGTTCTGGAGCGCCGGGTGCTTGAACTTGCTGAAGTTCGCGAGCACGCCCTCGTAGACGTGCACGGCCAGGCTCTCGGCGGCGTAGGCGGCCTGGAGCGTCGAGTTGTCGCTGACGCCGGCGGCGAGGGCGACGCCCTGCACGGAGGCGAGCACGCTGCCGCCGACCGTGAGGGCGAGCGCGCCCTTGGCGGAGTTGCGAAGGAACTGAGCGCGGCTGACGGGACGTTGCGCGATCGACTCGCTCATGAGCGGCCTCCGGGTTCTGAGGGTCGGCGGCGGGCCTGGTCCGCCCGCCTGTTTGCGTGGTAATTCGCAGCGGCGCGGCCGGCGGATCACTCGCGCTCGCGATCCGCCGGTAGTACGATCCCCCGACCGCGGATGACCTGGACCTTCATCTGGTTGATGCTGCTGCTCAAGATCCCGATCGCCGGGTTGCTTTGGATCGTGTGGTGGGCGATCCACAAGACCGACGAGGAGCCGGCGGTCAGCGGCGAGGAGGACGGCGGCAGCAAGCTGCGCCTGCAGACGCACCGCCCGCCGCGCTCGCCGCGCCCGTGGGCTCCGCGTCGCCCGCGGCGCGGTCCGCACACCGGCGCGCCGCCGCCGTCGCCGGCGCGCACGCGCACGGTCGTGCTCGCGCTGGCGCGCAGAGTCGAGCAGCACTAGTGGCGCCGCTCCCCGCGCGAAGCCGCAAACCAGCCGCACCGTGAGCAGCTCGGCGGTGCTCTCGGACGCGACGATCCGTCGCCTGGTCGAGGACGGGACGATCCGGATAGACCCCTGGGACCCCGGCCTCGTGCAGCCGGCGAGCGTCGATCTGCGGCTCGGCAGCACCTTCCGCGTGTTCCACAACTACCGTGCCTCGGCGATCGACCTGCGCGACCCGCCGCGCAACCTGACCGAGCCGATCACGATCGCGGACGACGAGCCGTTCGTGATCCACCCCGGCGAGTTCTGCCTCGGCGCGACGCTCGAGTACGTCGCGCTGCCCGACGACATCGTCGCGCGGATCGAGGGCAAGTCGTCGCTCGGGCGCCTCGGGCTGATCGTGCACGCCACGGCCGGGTTCTGCGACCCGGGCTGGCACGGCACGCTGACGCTCGAGCTGAACAACCTCACGCGCATCCCGATCAAGCTCTGGTCTGGCCTGCCGATCGCCCAGCTCTCGTTCATGCGGCTGGACGCGCCGGCCGAGCGCCCCTACGGCCACGCCGAGCTCGGCAGCCACTACCAGGGGCAACTCGAGGCGACGGAGAGCCGCTACGGCGCGGCCGAGACGCCGCGTGGCGGATAATTCGCCGCAACGGAAGCGGCCCGACTGGAGACGGCGATGAGCACAGAGGCGAAGACGACGGGGACCGTGAACGGCGCGGACGGCGCGGCCGACACGCTGACGGTGATCGACAACCGCACCGGCGCGAGCTACGAGATCCCGATCGTCGACGGCGCGATCCGCTCACTCGAGCTGCGCCAGATCCGGACCTCCGAGGAGGACTTCGGGCTGCTGGCCTACGACCCGGCGTTCATGAACACGGCCTCCTGCCGCAGCGCCATCACGTTCCTGGACGGCGACGCGGGCGTGCTGCGCTACCGCGGCTACCCGATCGAGCAGCTCGCCGAGCACTCGAGCTACCTCGAGGTCGCCTACCTGCTGGTGCACGGCGAGCTGCCGAGCGCCGCCCAGCTCGCGGAGTGGACGCACCAGATCACGATCCATACCTTCGTGCATGAGAACGTCAAGTCGTTCATGCAGGGCTTCCGCCACGACGCGCACCCGATGGGGATGCTGCTCGGGGCGATCGGCGCGCTCTCGACCTTCTACCCCGACGCCAACCGCATCCACGATCCGGAGAACCGCGCGATCCAGACGATCCGCCTGATCGCCAAGATGCCGACGCTCGCGGCGTTCTCCTACCGCCACAACATGGGCATGCCCTACGTCTATCCCGACAACGACCTGGGCTATGCGGGGAACCTGCTCGGGATGCTCTACAAGATGACCGAGCTGAAGTACCAGCCGGACCCGCGGCTCGAGCGGGCGCTGGATGTGCTGTTCATCCTGCACGCCGACCACGAGCAGAACTGCTCGACCAGCGCCGTGCGGGCGATCGGCTCATCGCTCGTGGACCCCTACTCGGCGATCGCCGGCGGCATCGCCGCGCTCTACGGCCCCTCGCACGGCGGCGCCAACGAGGAGGTCGTGCGGATGCTGCACCGGATCGGGACGAAGGAGAACATCCCCGACTTCATCGCCGGCGTGAAGGCCGGCAACGAGCGGCTGATGGGCTTCGGCCACCGGGTGTACAAGAACTACGACCCGCGCGCGCGGATCATCAAGAAGGCCGCCGACGACGTCTTCGAGGTCACCGGCACCAACCCGCTGCTGGCGATCGCGACCGAGCTCGAGAAGATCGCGCTCGAGGACGAGTACTTCATCTCGCGCAAGCTCTACCCGAACGTCGACTTCTACTCCGGGCTGATCTACGAGGCGCTCGGCATGCCCATGTCGATGTTCCCGGTGATGTTCGCCATCGGGCGCACGAGCGGCTGGGTAGCGCAGTGGCTCGAGATGGTGCAGGACCCCGAGCAGAAGATCGCCCGCCCGCGCCAGCTCTACACCGGCGAGGGCGAACGCGACTACGTTCCGCTGGCGGAGCGTGCTTGAGCGCAGCGCGCTGGCGGCTGACGACGCGCGCGGGCTCGGCCGTCGAGCACGAGCAGCTCGCGTCGCTGGATGACGCGGTCGCCGCGCTCGCGCGCGCCGTGGCGGAGCTGACGCCGCAGGCGGTGCGCGAGGAGGCGCGGATCCTGACCCGGCGGATCGAGCCGGCACGCCAGGTCGCGGCGCGGCTCGAGATCGCCGGCCCGCGCGGCGTGCGCGGCGGCGTGGACGTGCGCGGCGACGGCTCGGCCGAGGCGTTCACGGGCCGGTTGCGCCGCACGGTGGTGGAGCAGCGCGCGGGCGAATCGGCCGCCGACGCGCTACGGCGGGCGCTGGGCGGCTGAGGCGACGGTCAGAGCACGAGCGCGGCGCCGTTGTCGCGCAGCCAGGCCGCCGGGCGGCGCCAGTCGGGGCAGCGGGCCTCGAGCAGCGCCCAGAAAGCGGGCGAGTGGTCGGCGCAGCGCAGGTGGCAGACCTCGTGCCAGACGACGTAGTCGAGGACCTCCTCGGGCGCGAGCAGCAGCCGCCAGTTGAAGCTCATCGCGCCGCCGCTCGCGCAGCTCGCCCAGCGCGTGCGCTGGCTGCGGATCGTCAGGCTCGCGTACGGGGTGCCCGCTGCGGCGCAGGCGGCGTCCAGGCGCGCCGCGATCTCGGCGCGCGCGGCGCGCCGGTACCAGCGCTCGATCGCGCCGAGCGCCTCCGCTCCGGCGGGGATCAGCAGCGTGGCGCCGCTGCGGTGCGCGCGCCGGCGCCCCGGCTGGGGCACGACCTGCAGGAGCTCGTCGAGGTAGGGCAGGGTGCCGGGTGGCGCGAGCCGCGCCCGCGCACCGGCCAGCTCGCTGCGTTGGCGCTCGATCCAGGGCGCCAGCTCGGCGACGGCGTCGGCCGCGGCGCGCAGCGGCGCCCGCTTGGGCAGCAGCACCTCGACTCCGTGTTGGGGGTCGACGCGGACCTTCACGCGCCGAGCACGCGCCACGCGGCGCACACGGTAGGAGATCTGCTCGGACACGCTGGGAGGATAATCGCGCTCGTGACCGACACGTCGATCGTGCGCCTGCCCGCCGAGGTGACGGAGCCCTTCGAGGTCTACCTCAACGGCGTGCGCCAGCAGGCAGGAGTTGACTACGAACAGAACGGGCGGCTGCTGCGCTTCCCGCGCAGGCTGGCGCGCGACCGCGTCTCGGGCTGGCGCTGGCTCGTCGGCGCGTTCGGGATCGGGACCTACCGCCAGGACGACTCGGTCGACGTTCGCTACGAGCTCGACGGGCGCGGCCGCGTGGTCACGCTCGCGATCGAAGCCGACGAGGAGCGCTGATGGCTCACCGCCGGCGCGAGCGCCTGCGCGCCCCCACCAGCGAGTACCGCGACGAGGAGGGGAACGCGATCGTGCTGCGCGGCGCGCTCAGCCCGGCGACCCGCGCAAGCTACGCGCGGATCGCCAGCGGCGAGGACCTCTCGGCGGCCGCGAACCGCGAGGACGCCTGGCAGCGCGCGGTCGAGTTCCTGTTCGAGCGCCTGGCGGTGAGCTGGACGATCGCCGGCGCGCCGGCGCTGAGCGGCCAGCGCGAGCTGCTGGCGCGCCTTCGCGTCGCCTCCTCGGCGGAGCGGGCATGGCTGCGCGGGGTGCTTCGCGAGCACTGCGCCGCCCACTTCCCGGACGTCGCCGCGCCGTAGGCGCGACGGTTCGCGCCCGCGGGTGCGGCAGTTTCGTTACATACAAGTTGCGGCAACGCTCGCTAGTGTCCGCGCGCAATGCGCCGCACGAAGATCGTCGCGACCATCGGCCCCGCCTCGCGCGAGCCCGACGTACTGGCCCGGCTGGTTGCCGCCGGCATGGACGTCGCGCGCCTGAACTACTCCCACGGCAGCCTCGACGAGCATGCCGAGACCGCCGCGCGCGTGCGCGCCGCGGCCGAGAGCGTGGGCCGTCCGGTGGCGATCCTGCAGGATCTTCCGGGCCCCAAGCTGCGGATCGGGCCGGTGCGCGACGGGCTGGTCGAGCTGACCCCGGGTGCGAGCCTGACGTTCGAGTGCGGCGAGGAGAAGGAGGGCGACACGCGGCGGATGTCGGTCACCTGGGCCGAGCTTGCCGAGTCGGTCGAGCCGGGCGCGATCATCTACCTGGCCGACGGCGCGGTGCGCCTGCGCGTCGTCAGCACGCGCCCGGAGTCCGGCGAGCTGGACACCGAGGTCGAGATCGGCGGCACCGTCGTCTCGCGCCAGGGGCTCAACATCCCCGGCCCGATCGACCGCCTGCCGGCGGTCCCCCAGCGCGACCTCGAGCTGCTGGCGCACGGCGAGTCGATCGGCGTCGACCTGGTGGCGCTGTCGTTCGTGCGCACCGCCGGCGACATCGAGTTCGTCCGCGAGCACACGCGTCTGCCGCTGGTCGCCAAGATCGAGAAGCCGCAGGCGGTCGAGAACATGGAGGCGGTGCTGCGCACCGCGGATGCCGTGATGGTCGCGCGCGGCGATCTGGGGATCGAGCTGCCGATCGAGGACGTGCCGCTGGTGCAGAAGCGCCTGCTCAAGCTGGCCGGCGCGCTCGCGCGCCCCTCGATCACCGCGACGCAGATGCTCGACTCGATGGTGCACTCGAGCCGGCCGACCCGCGCCGAGGTCGCCGACGTCGCGAACGCGATCCTCGACGGCACCGACGCCGTGATGCTCTCGCAGGAGACCGCGGTCGGCGCCCACCCGGTCGGCGCGGTCGCGATGATGGCCTCCGTCGCCGAGCGCACCGAGGCGACCGCGAACTACCTGGAGTGGAACGAGCACCGTGTGCGCCGCGACGCCCGCTCATCGGCGTACACGGTCGCCTACGGAGCCTGCGTGGCCGCGCGCGAGCTCGAGCTCGACGCGATCGTCGTGCCGACGCTGTCCGGCCGCACGGCCCGGCTGGTCTCGGCGCACCGTCCGAACGTGCCGATCTACGCGCTCTCACCCGGGCACGAGACGGTCCAGCGCTGCGGCCTGCTGTGGGGCGTGAAGGCGGCCTCGATGCTGCGCTACGAGGTGACCGAGCAGCTCGTGCTCGGCGCCGCCGCGCGCGTCGTCGAGCTCGGCTGGTGCCAGCCGGGCCATCGCGTCGCGATCACGGCGGGCCTCCCGAGCGGCGTTCCGGGGACGACGAGCCTGCTGCAGATCCATACCCTCTGAGGCCGTAGAACTCGGCCTCGGCGCGGCCGAGCTCGGTTGCGGGCGGATCGCCGAAGATCCACTCGCGCGCGATCCGATGCCAGTTCCCGCTCGCTCGCAGCTGGCTCATGACAGCCAGGGTCAGCGTCTCGGTGCGCCTGCCGAAGAGATGATCGGCCGGCAGGTTCTCGTGGCGCATCGCGGCGTAGTGGCGTGAGCGCGGGTCGCTCATGTCGATCACGATCTGGGTCGCGATCTCGGGCGTCAGCTCGACCACGGCGTCGCGCGTGTACCACCATGTCACGTCGTGAAACTGGTGCAGGATCTGCGCCGGCGTCGAGCGGTCGGGCTGGGCGAGGAAGCCGCCCGCGTGCAGGTGGTCGATCAGCGCCTCGCCCTGCCCGCTGATGCCGAGCCGGGCGATCTGCAACTCGTACTCGGCCAGCTCGGGTGGCAGCCGCTTGTAGAGGCCGAAATCCAGGAACGCGACGCGGCCGTCGTCGAGCAGCATGAAGTTGCCCGGATGGGGGTCGCCGGAGAACTGGTGGTGGCGGTACATGCAGCCGAAGTAGAAGCGGAAGACGATCTCGGCGATCCGGTTGCGCGTCGCGGCGTCGCGCTCCTTCAGCTGCTCGAAGCGCGTGCCGGTGACCAGCTCGCTCGCCATCACGCGCTCGTGCGTGAGCGAGGCGATCACCTCCGGCACGTGGATGAACGGATGGCCGCGGAAGATCCGCGCCATCGCACGCTGGTTCGAGGCCTCCAGCTCGTAGTCGAGCTCCTCGTCGATGCGCAGCCGAATCTCCTGCGTGATCGCCTGGACGTCGAGGCCCGGAGCCATGCGCGAGAGCAGACGCATGATCATGCCGAGGTTCTTCAGGTCGGCGCGCACGGCGCTCGCGACGCCGGGGTACTGGACCTTGACGGCGACGGCGCGTCCGTCGTGCAGCGTTGCGCGGTAGACCTGCCCGATCGACGCGGCGGCGATCGGGTCAGTGTCGAAATCGGCGAAGACCTCCTCGAGCGGCTCGTCGAACTCGGCCTCGATGACCTTGCGCATCTCCTTGAAGGAGACGTGCGGCGCGGAGTCGCGCAGCTCCGCGAGCTTGCGCTGGAACTCCTCGCGGTACTCCTCCGGGACGAGGCCGACGTCGAGAAACGACATCACCTGCCCGAGCTTCATCGCGGCGCCCTTCATCGTGCCGAGGACGGCAACGATCTGCTCGGCGGTCTCGACCTGGCGGCGCGAGAGGGCGGCGTCGCTCGCCTCCTCGCCGCGCGCGAGGTTCGCGGCGCGCGTGCCGAACTGCCTGACGGCCTGGCCGGCGGCGAGCCGGCCGATCGTCGCCGAGCGCACCACCCGCGAAGTGGGTATGTGCTCGCGTGCCATGAGGGTCAGTGGCTCGCGGCGGCGGCCACTAGCTGATCGCTTCCACCTGCGAGCCGGGGACGATGTCGTCGGAGCCGTCGGGCCAGCGCACCCACGCCTTGTGGCCGCCGTCGTAGTCCGGGCCGAGCAGCACGAGGGTCGCCGAGTCGCCGAGCGCGACGCACGACTGCGAGCCCTCGCGGTCAAGGCCGCGCCAGATGCGGATGAACGGGTTGTGCTCCCATTCGCGTGCGACGGTCGTCGAGTCGGAGTGACCGGGGTAGATCTCCGTGGCCGCGTCGAGCTCCATCAGCGTGCCCATGATCGAATCCTTGATCGCCTGGAAGGTCGTGTGGCCGGGGGCGCGCACGCCGCCGACGGAGTCGCGGAAGAGGGTGTCGCCGGTGAACACGGCGGCCGCGCCGCGGTGGTCGATCAGGAACGAGAGCATGCCGCGGGTGTGGCCTGGCGTGTGCAGCGGGCGGATCGACAGCTCGCCGGCGGTGAGGCGCTCGCCGGTGTCGATGGTGCCGGTCGCCGATCCGACGAGATCGCGCTCGAGCGGGCTGATCAGCACCTGCAGCGACGGCCAGCGCTGAGTGAGGCCCCCCACCTCCGCCACATGGTCGTGGTGGTGATGGGTCAGCAGCACCACCTCGGGCGTGACGTTGAGCTGCTCGGCGGCGGCGAACAGCGGCGCCAGCGGTCCCCCCGCATCGATCACGACGGCGCTGCCGCCGCGATGGTCGCAGACCAGGTAGGTGTTCGAGAGGTACTGGGGGTGGCGCGAGTGTTCGATGATCATGGGCGTCATGGTCGCACGTCGCTAAGCTGAGCGACCGTGGCGCTGATCCACACCTGCTACCGAATCACCGACATCGACCGTTCGGTCGCCTTCTACCGCGTGCTCGGGTTCGAGGAGGTCAGGCGGATGCCGATCCGCGACGAGGCGATCAACGTCTTCCTGAACCAGCCCGGCGACGGCGAGCGCCCGCGGCTCGAGCTGACCTACAACTTCGGCGTCGACCGCTACGAGCTGGGCAGCGCCTACGGCCACATAGCGATCACCACGCCCGATCTCGCCGTCACGCTCGCGGAGCTCGCCGAGCACGGCATCGAGCCCGAACGGCCGCCCTACACGGTGCGTGAGGGAGGAGGGCTGATCTGCTTCGTGCGCGATCCGGACGGCTACCGGATCGAGTTGATCGAGGATCCCCCCGAAGGGTCGATCGACCAGCCGGGCAGCGGGCAGGGCGCGACGTAGCGTCCGTGAAGCAGGCAGGCCGGTTGGCGGCAAGCACGCCAGGCTTGCACGCTCACTGCCGCGTGGTCGTGTGAACCTCTCGAGATCCGGAATGTGACCAATTTGTGATCTGCGCCCAGAGTTCTGGACGCGCACGTTGCCTTTTGGTACAAACCCGCCCCGCCCGCTCGGATGCACCGGGGTAACCGCCGGGCCGTTCGTCAACTATCTCTGGAGGTAGTCGTGGCTCGCTGGCGCGTCGCAGTACGTGGTGGCTTCGCAGCCGTTGTCACGTGTGTGGTTCTGGTGGCGTTCCCAGTTGCGGCGTCGGCCGCCGACGGGACGAGTTATGTGGCCAGTCCGCCCGCCGTCGACCAGGTGTCGGGGGCTCCGTGGAACCCGTGGCAGGGTCTCTCGACCTCTGTCTTTGGCGCCGGCACGTTCGACGGGAGTTCGATCTCCGCGTATCCGAGTAGCGACCTGCTGCCGTTCACTTTCGGTGGCCCCACCACCAGTTCGACGAACTCGACGACGGAGCCCAACGTCGCGACCTACCCGGCCGCGACCGCTGACGAACCGTTCCCCAGCGGATTTGCGGGCACCCCGGGCCCGCTGTCGGGTTACTGCGGCAGCTCCTACAGCGACAGCTGGGACACGAGCGGCACGGCCACGACCGGCAACCCCAATGAGACCAGCTCGCCGGTGTCCGAGCCCGCGGGCGAATCGCTGCCGTTCTCGCCGTACTACTTCCCGGACATCATGACGAACGGCGACGGCACCCTCACCGGCTACTTCGACTACCGTCCAAAGGACGGCGACGAGGAGATCGTGGCCGCAGAGTCAAATGCCGGCGGCACGAGCTGGACCGTCGATGGCACGGCGCTCGACCAGAACCAGGGGTACTGCCCGTCCGGTGATACCAACGACGACGGCGAGGGCCACCCCTACGTTGCGAACCTGGGTGCCACGAGCGACCTGTACACGCTTCAGCGTGCGGTCGGTGACTACCCCGGGTCCGACCTTGATGCGTTCCCGGTCGACCCTGGCGCGTCCAACCCCCTCTCCGGCCTGCAGGCGACCACGTCGATCGGCGTCGACCCGAACACCTTCGCGTCGGCCACGACGCCGCTTTCGACCAGCGTTGGCGCCACCATCCCCGTCAGCACGCTCGGCGGCGACACCGTCAACGGCAACTCGACCAGCGAGAGCGACTCGAGCTCGAACACGCTGACCGTGCCCGACCCAAGCGCGCTGCCCAACGGCGCCGCCCAGTACGAGGACGTGACCCAGACCACGTCCGGCCAGCACCCGGTGGTCACCTGCACCGGGACCAGCGGATCCAACGGCAGCTCGCCGGCGCTGACCGGCTGCACCAACCCGAGCGACATCACCGTCGGCGCCAACGACGACCTTGTCGAGGTGATCGGCACGGTGCAGGCGATGGTCACCGACTCCAGCAGCGCAACCGCGACGACGATCCCCGCCGGACCCCAGAACGTGGGGGCCACAGCGGGCACCGACATCACGCTCAACATGACGAGCGCGAACTCGAACACGCTGACGTATCTGCTGAACGCCAACGCGCCGGACCGCTACTACATCAACGGGCAGACGGTCTATTGCGCGCAGGGCAATGCGGAGCCGACATCCAAGATCGAGCTCTGCACCACGACCGACGCCAGTGGCGTGGGCGTTACGGCCGGCACAGGATCGACCGCCACCGCGGTCATCGCCGACCCGGTGATCCCGTCCGCGGGCCCGAACTACACCGGCGGTCCGGTAACCCAGACAAACGGCCTGATCTCACCCGACGGGATCATCGGCCCGCTTCCGGCTTCGGCGAACTCGGCCTGGGGCGAGCCGAGCGCCGGCAAGGTCGTGCTCTACACCGAGAAGATCGCGAACTACTTCATCGAGGGCGGGATCAACGGCACCGTGGGCGCCGCCGAATCCTCCAGTTACACGAACTACAAGAAGGACACCTCGGGCACTTTCACCACGGCCCAGACAGGCAACTCCAGCACATTGGAGACCGGCTTCGTGGAAGCCCCGGGTTCGACCGCGACCGACTACAACATCTCGCCGTTTCCGACCGAGAGCGAGCCGCTGCCCGCCACCGGCTCGTTCCATGTGTACGTTGGTGGCCAGACCGCCGCTGGCGGCGCAGATCTCGACACGCTGACCTGCACAGGCTGGGACGTCAACACCCACATCAACGACCTGTACAACCCGAACCTGCACACGATCGATCTGTTGGGCTGCACCGGCGGTACCGGCGGCACCACTTCGGGCAGCAACTTCTTCGTCGGCGCGGACGGCTTCAACGCCGGCCACCAGGGCAACTGGGTCGCCGGCCCGGGTGCGTCGATCGAGACGACCAACAGCGCCGGGAACGCGGTGCTCACCCAGATCGGCGAAGGCAAGGCGATCACCAAGGGCAACGCCCAGAAGCTGTTCGGCAACAACGAGGACTACGAGGTCGTGCGCGCGGCCTACACGACCGACGGCGTCAACTTCACCGACCTGGGCCAGGTGTCCGGTGCGCCGGCCACCGCCACCGCCAATGTCACGGCTGCGTGCGCCGGACTCGCCACACCCGCGACAGACTTGGGCTACAGCGACATCTCCAATCCGTGTCAGCAGGACGCGCCGTCGGGCACGACCGCCAACGGCGACACCCCTGCGGCATTCGACTCGAGCAACCCCCAGGGCTACTCCCCGGCGAACGTCCCGCTCGGGGCTCAGGACCAGGTCGAGCTGCGCTGGCCCGGGGCGCGCGGCACCCTGGCAGTCAACCCGGACGGCACGCTGGGACTGTTCCTGTCCGGAGCGTGGGCCTCAGACGGTGACAGCGACGCGTTCAACCAGATCTTCTACACCGAGTCGAGCGACGGCGGGAAGACCTGGTCGGTCCCGACCGTGGTGGTCTCGACCGACTACACGTTCTCGGCGTCGGTCGCCCAGGATCAGACGCTGGCGGGCGGCACGGATCCGGCGCTCGGGGCATCGGCCTACTACTCGGGCCGCGCCTATGACCCGACCGTGGTCCAGAACCCGAACGGGACGCTGACGCTGGTGTTCGCCGGCTACCGCCTGCCGAACCCGGTCAAGGCCGCCGGCAACCCGATCGGGACCGATGCCTCCGCCCAGTACGAGGAGGGGACGACCGTCAACGGGAGCTTCGAGACCGACCCAGCGATCTACCGGACCATCCTCACCGCAACGCTGAACTCCTCCAGCGACCCGCTGGTGGGGACCTCGAGCGCTCTGGGCACGAGTGGCTCGCCGGTGACCTACGGGACGCAGGTCACCTACACCGACACGATCACCGTCCCCCCGCCGGGCGTGGGTTCGCCCACCGGCACCGTGGATTTCTACGATGGCGGCACCAGCGACCCGATTGCCGGCTGCCAGGACGTCGCGCTCAGCGCGAACACCGCGACCAGCAGCGCGACGCCCGACACGGCGAGCTGCATCACCACCCCGGCCGCCGGCACGCACGATATCTCGGCGGTGTACTCCGGCGACAGCAACTACGCGACGTCGACCGGGGAGGAGAGCGAGCAGGTCAACCGTGTCCCGCTGACCGTGACGGCCCTGGACCAGAGCCGCCTCTTCGGACAGCCGAACCCGACGCTGACCTACAAGATCACCGGGTTCGTGAATGGCGACAGCAGCGCGGTGGTCAGCGGCTCGGCGGACTGCACGACGACGGCCAGCCCGACCAGCGTCGGAGGCCAGTATCCAATCACGTGTACGCAGGGCACTCTGAGCGCGAGCAACTACTCATTCACGACGTTCGTCCCTGCGACGCTCACCGTCGGCTACAGCCGCGTCGTGACCGGGCTGCTTGCCGGCGCACCGACGACCGTCCCGACCGGCCAGTCGTGGGAGCTTGGCCGCGGCGCGTTCGTGCTGGGGACGCTCGACGTCCCCGCCGGCAGCTCGGTCGACATCGAGCCCGGAGCCGTTGTGCTGGGCGCCGTCGTCGCGACCGGCGCCGACACGCTGCGGGTCTGCGGCGCCTCGATCCTCGGGGTCCTGAGTGCGACCGGCGACTCCGGCCCGGTGCTGATCGGCGACGGCACCTCAGCGTGTCCGGCGAGCACCGTCGCCGGGGCGATCACGCTGCACAACAACACGGGTGGCGTCTGGATCGAGAAGGCGCAGGTGCTGGGCCCGGTGTCGGTCAGCGGCGGCTCGGGCGGCGTCACCGCCATGGGCGACGTCACCGGGCCGCTCAGCATCACCGGCAACGCGGGTGGCGCGACGGTCACCGGCAACACAGTGACGGGTTCGCTGACGGTCACCGGCAATACCGGGACCGTCGTCGAGAAGCCAAACACCGTGTTCGGGGTGTCCCACCTTCAGTAGCTCGCCGCTAGCTGAACGGGTTATGCTCGCGACCGTCCACAACGCTCAGAGGGGGCGCGCATGTCGGCAGAGGAAAACGTCCAGACCGCGAAAGAGGGCTACGCAGCGTTCGGCCGCGGTGATGTAGCAGCGATTCTCGAGCTGCTCACGGACGACATCGAGTGGATCGAGCCGGGCCCGCCGGATCTCCTTCCGGCGGCCGGAACGTATCGCGGCAAGCAGGAGGTGCCACGGTTCTTCGCCGGCCTCGGCGAGAGCTTGGAGATTCACAAGTTCGAACCGCACGAGTTCATCGCGCAGGGCGACCACGTGGTCGTGTTGATCTCCACCGAGGCCACGGCGAAGAGCACTGGCCGCAGGATCAACCAGCACGTGGCACACGTCTGGACGTTCAAGGGCGGCAAGGTCGCGCGCTTCGAGGCATTCTCGGACACCGCCGCGCGCGTCGCCGCGAACAGCTGAGGATCTCTCGCCCACCACGCGCGCCCTTCGCGTAGCGGTCGCGCCGGCGCGGGCGTGGCCGGCGATCGCACGCGGCCGGCGCGCGGGGCGAGATCTTCGTCGTCGCGGTATTGACACGTGACCGCAAGGGGGAAGTAGGTAGCTGTGACACGTACGACGGTAGCGCGAAAGCTCAGGTGTCAAATCCAAACGCGCACGACCCAACGGAAGGACAGAAGGCGCGTGCTTGGCTTCTTGGCTTGCCTTTGCTATCTTCCGGTCCGATGACCAACGACGTTGACTCACGAATCGACACACTTGCCGACTACCTCCTCGCGTTGGACGAAGGCGAGATGCAGCGCGAACTTGCCATCGCCAAGGAGGAACTGGAAAGCGTGCGGGAGCAGATGGCCAAGGTCTGGGGGCGGATGATGCGTCTGCAGGCCGCAATTATCATGCGGCGCGCGTGGGAAGATCAGCCCCGCTCGGCTGACTTCACGCTCGAAGATCTGGTCGCGACGTATCGCGCAGCCGCACGCAAGATCGAGGAGCGAATCCCCCCTCGACAGTTGAAGACTCGCGAGATGATCGAGGACTACTTCCGAGAGCACCCCGGCGAACAAATCCCAGTCGTCGCGGTGCGCAACTACCTCACCGCCCAGGGGAACGAGATCACCCCAGAGGCCGTCCGTGCTTCCCTCCGCAATCTCGCGGCAGAGGGAGTGATCGACAAAATCAACCGCTACAGCTACAGGTCTAGTGTCGGCCTCCGACCAGCGGACGGCCCACAACACGATCCACTCCCTGCGGGCCTGAGCCAAAGGCTCGCTCGCCTCAACACTTCTGGCGTCCTCGGGGGCGCGGACACCCAGTGAAGACTTCTGGCTACGTAGCCCGCATCCCAGCGGTGAGCCTGGAGAACACCGGCCGAGGGGAATGCGCCCCTCGGCCGGCACCCATGACAACTCGGAGGGCGCTACCGGTGTGGGCACCGGCCCCGCTTTAGGTGCGGGCAGACCCATTGGGAGATGGCGATAGGTTCGATTCCTACGCCCTCCGCGGTTGTCAAGACGTATCGACCATACCACCGACGAACGACAGCGAAAAGCCATGCCACCACGCAAACACGCCGCGAAAGAACGGCTGACACCGCCGCCCGACGACGTGCGCAAGAAACAACACGCCGCGCACACCGAAGACGACTTCATGCGCGATCTGGACCGCGCATCGACTGACCGCGCTACTGAGCGGCTAGCCGGTCCTTCTGAACGCCGTCGAGGATCATCCAAAACATAGGCTGCGAATCGTGGCGGTGGTTGTACCGCCACGCGTACTCGTCCAGATAGGACTGCAAATAGTCCGTGCTTACGGCGTGATACACGCCACGGATACCGTTCTTCAACAGCCCAAAGAACCCCTCGATGGTGTTCGTGTGTAGATCGCCGTCCACGTAGATGTTCGCGGAGTGGCGGACACGCCGATGCGTCTTGTGCGTCTGGCTCAACTTGCGGTAGCCCGCCCAGTCGTCCGTGAAAACCATCGATGACGGTAGGACGTACTGGCGAACCGAGTCGAGCACCTTCGGGGACCGCTCCGCCTGCACCTTGACACGCACGCGACCGCCGCGCTCGACCATCCCGAGCACCGTCGTCTTGCGGGCCTTCGCCCACGACTGCGCCTGCGAGCGGGTCATCCCAATCGTGTCGTACGCGCGAGGCTTCCCGCCATACGCTGTTTCGTCCACTTCGACCTTGCCCGACAACTGGTCCTCGTCCTGCCCGAGCAGCGTCCTGATCTGCTTGAACATCCGGTGAGCGGTCTTGTACGTCACGCCGATCTCGCGCCCCAGCTGCGCGGCGCTGATCCCGCACCGCGTCGAGGACATTAGGTAGATCGCGTAGAACCAAAACTGAAGGTTCACGGTGCTCTTGTGGAAGATCGTCCCGCCGGTCGGGTAGACGTGATGCCCGCAGTACTGGCAGCTGTACGCCGAGCGCCCGGTGATGCGGTGGAACTTGGACGTCTTGCCGCACTTCGGACACGCGGTCCCGTCCGGATAGAACTTGTCCTTCAGATACGCGAGGCACGCATCGTTGTCGGGGAATAGCTCCAGGAACCGCGCATAGGTCATTTGCGACTCGCTCGACGCGGCGGGGAGAACGCTGTTTCGGTTCCGTGCTGCCATACACAGAACGATACCAGACACAAGTACGTGTGTCAAGTCCTATCGGCATAGATCGCACCTGCTCCTCACAACGTGCAACGCCTCGATTTGCTGAAGGTCGCGTGAGAGTGCGCGACGCGCCTGATCGACTTCGCGACGCGAACGCCTCAAGTCGGCGCATTCATCGGTTCTAAGGGCGTCCACAAGCAGGGCGTCAAGCTCCTCCGTTCGCGCGGCTACGTCGTCGGCTTCAAAGCTCACGACGGGAGACCCGTCTGCCTGCATCCAGCCAAGCACCTCTCTCCAATCGAATCCAGCCGGCTGCGACTCTGGCGTTGTGGCCTCCGCGATACCAGAGATGGTCAGCACAATTGGGCCGCGCGGAATCTCCCGGGCCGCCATCTCATCGTTCCACCAGTCCCAAAGTGCGTGCCGCGCGATGCCAATCTCGTCTAGCAAGATGTTCAGTTCGTCGAGCGCGGTTGTCGTCTCTGGGAAGTGGGAACGGAACGACAGAGCCAACGGAGTAGTGCCGTCAACATCTGTCGGTGCATACACCGCGCGTCGCTCCAGCGGTAAACGACTTCGAATACCGCGTGCGATGGCTTGCAGTTCGTGACGGTGGTCGTCGGAGATAGGCTCGGCTTGCTCGTCGTGCTGGCATTGCTCAACGTTCCAAAGCACTAGTAGGGCAAGCCCGGCGATCACGATGCCGAGGGCTACACGTGCGCCGACTGGGCGACCCCACACGCCGTTCACGACCACAAGCTCGACGCCGACGAGGCAAAGGGACACTGCGACTACTGGCGCCCAGCGGTTAGGCGTCAACATGGCCACAGCCCCCGCGACAAACAGCGTCGCGCCGAGGGGCGCGACAATCGCCCAAGACGCCATAACGGTCTCGACTAGCACCACTCCTCCACGCGCGCATCATGGCGCGAACCCCCGTACGCTGGGGGTATGACCCGCCCCCTCGGTCGTCGGCGGTAGCGCGCCATGCCGATGCGCTATGCCCGTCTCGCTGCCGTCTGGGATCGGATCTACCGGGCAGAGGAGCACCTGGACGCAATCAAAGCGGCACTCATCGCCTACTACGAGAACCCCATACGCGATTACGTCGGTGAGTTCGACCCCGACGACAAGGCTGGGGCGTTCTCGATCAGGGTGCACGTCATGAGGGTCGATACTCGCGTGTTCACCCTTGTAGGCGAACTTCTCCACGATCTGCGATCCGCCCTCAACCATCTCGCTTGGCAGCTCGTAGAACGAAACGGCGGTACACCCGTAGACAACGCGACTACCTTCCCGATCCTGTCCATCGCGCCAACGACAAAGCGAAACGGGGTAGTACCCCTGCCGAATATCGCGGGTGGAGTCTCCGCCGACGCACGGGCACTCATCGACGAGGCGCAGCCCTACAAGTTCGGCGCGGACTACGCCAAGCACCCGCTGTGGATTCTGCACGAACTCTGGAACATCGACAAACACCGCCACATCGCCGTCAAGGGCGTACGCGCCGACGGTTTCGTAATCCCCGAGGGAACGCCGGCCTTCAGCTTCCGCGGCGAAATCGAGTCCTTTGACGAACACGGCACAAAAATCGTTCTTGTCCCCGAGGACGTGGGCGTGAATGTGGATGCAAGTACGACCCTCCGCGTAATGCTCCACGAACCTCGGCAAGGCATCGAGGGAGAGCTGTACGACACGCTCAAATGGATTCGAACGAGCGTCTTTACGACCGTTAGAGACGCCGAAGAGTGCTGCTTCTAGTTGCTCGCGACCACTCATCGCGCACCCCTAGTGGGGTGCGCGACCCAATCTAGGTCGGGGGCGTACAAACCTCCCTGCAAACAGCCGCTTTTTGGCGCTGCAGCCGGAGCATTTGGAGGATCGCTCTTGCCAGACGAGCCGCCATACGTGTCACGGCTACCTATTTCCCCCGCAAGGTCACCTATAGTCACCCTCATGGACGACGTGTTCAGGGCCCTGGCCGACCCCACGCGCCGCGGCCTGCTCGACGAGCTGTACGTCTCGGACGGGCAGACGCTCAGCGCGCTGGCGGACCGGGTGCCGATGACGCGCTTCGGCGTGATGAAGCACCTCAAGGTGCTCGAGGACGCGGGCCTCGTGGTGACGAAGAAGCGCGGGCGCGAGAAGCTGCACTTCCTCAACGTCGTCCCGATCCGGCTTGTCCACGACCGGTGGGTGAGCAAGTACGCCGAGCCCTGGGCCGCCGCGCTCAGCGGGCTCAAGCAGAAACTCGAGGAGGACGGCATGGAGAAGGTGTTCGAGATCTACATCAAGACGACGCCGGAGCGCCTGTGGGAGGCGCTGACCGACGGCACGATGCGCAGCACCTACACGTTCGGGGTCCACGTCGAGTCCGACTGGACGGTCGGCTCGCCCTACCGGGGGGGTCATCCGAACTCTCCGACCCCGATCATCGAGGGGGAGAACCTGGAGGTCGATCCACCGCGCCGTCTCGTGCAGAGCTACCGGGCGCTCTGGAGCGAGGACGTCGAGCGCGAGGGCACCTCGCGGGTCACCTACGAGATCGAACCGGTCGGCGACTCGTGCTGCCTGACCGTCACCCACGACCAGCTGCACGCCGACGCCAGTCCGCAGCTCTACGGCGGCTGGCCGATGATCCTCTCGGGCCTGAAGACGCTGCTCGAGACCGGACAGACGCTGACGACGCCGGGCTCGCTGATGTACGCGTCGGGGGCGCAGGCCGCGTCCTGACCGTATCCGGGCGCCGCCGCCGTGGGCGGTGGCGCCCCCGACCGCCCGCCGGCGACGCTCAGAGCCGGCGTCGAATGAAGCGGCGCAGCTCGCGGGCGCCCTGGTCGGCGGCGTCGCGCAGCTGCTCGGCGGCATCGCGCACGATCGCACCGACGCTGTCGGTGGACTCCTCGGAGCCGGAGTAGCGCGAGGCCATGCCGGCGAGCCGGCGGGCCTCGTCCTCCAGGCGCTGAGATTCGGCGAGCAGATCCTCCATGCGAGTGCTCGCGGCGCGCGCGTCATCGTGGGCGAGCGGGCGTACGCGAACGTGGTCGGGGTCGCGGTCCCACGCCGCCCGGCGCGCCGGATCGCGCAGCAGCTCATAGGCCGCCTGCACGTCCTCGAACGCCGCCGCGCTGCCGCCGGCGTCGGGGTGTGTTCGCCTCACCGCCGCGCGGTAGGCCGCGTGGATCTGCTGCTCGGAGGCGCCCGGCGGCACTCCGAGCAATGCGTAGGGATCCGCTCCGGCGCGCACGAGACAACCTTAACCCACGACCGCCAACGCATATCGTGTGGACATGCCCGCGGTTGAGCTGCTCTTTTGGGACGGCTGCCCGTCACACCCACGGGCGCTTGCCGAGCTGCGAGCGGCGCTCGATGAGCTCGGGCACACCGAGGTGAAGATCACGCTGACCGAGATCGTCAGCGAGCAGCAGGCGGCGACCCGCGGCTTCGTCGGCTCGCCGACACTGCGGATCGCCGGCGTCGACCCGCTGCCGCCGGCCGAAGGCGAGCCGACCGGGCTCAGCTGCCGGCTGTACCGTCGCCGCGACGGCCGCCACTCGCCGACGCCGGACCCGGCCGACCTGCGCGACGCGCTGCGCCGGCTTCTCCCCCAACCCGCCCAGGAGGCCTGAGCGATGACCATCGAGATCGGAGCCCCGGCTCCGCCGTTCACACTGCCAGACACCGCCGGTGCGCCGACGCCGCTCGCCGACCCGCTCGCCGCGGCGACCGTCGTCGTGTTCACGTGCAACCACTGCCCCTACGCGCTCGCCTGGCACGACCGCCTACAGCAGGTCGCGCGCGACTACGAGGGACGGGGCGTGCGCATGCTGCAGATCAACAGCAACGACGCCGAACGCTACCCGCACGACTCGCCGGCCGCGATGAGGACCCGTATCGACGCGGGTGAGTTCGCGACCGCCTACCTCCACGACGCCTCGCAGGAGGTCGCGCGCGCGTGGGACGCGACGGTCACCCCGGACGTGTACGTGCTCGACCGCGACGGCAGGGTCGTCTACCACGGCGCACCGGACTCCGACTACGACGACGAGGCGCTGGCGGCGGAGTGGCTGAGGGACGCGCTCGAGGACGTGCTGGCCGGGCGGCCGGTGGCGCTCGCGCAGACGCGGCCGGTTGGCTGCACGATCAAGTGGCGCGGCTGAGGCCGCGACACCGCGTCAGGCCGTCGGCTCGTCCTCGCGGGGGATCGCCGGGGCGAGCGGGACGAGTGCCGGATGCATGTCCGCGATCACCTCGCTGATCTCCTCCTCGATACCGAACGCGGAGCCGTCGCAGTCGATGCGGAAGCGCTTGGGCGCGACGCGGTCGTCGGCCAGCACCGGGATGCCCCACAGCTCATCCCAGCCGAACAGCTCGTGGTTGCCCGGGTTCAGCAGGATCGCCTTCGGCGTCAACGGGCAGGATTGAGCGTGATGGTCCAGGCCGCGCCGGATGAACGAGAGCATCTCGGCTTCGAGCGATGCCATGGGCTCAATGTAGTGGTTCGGGCGTGGCGTCGTGGGCGAGCAGCGCGGCGTAGTGGCCGTCGCGCGCGAGCAGCTCCTCGTGGGTGCCGCGCTCGACGATCGCACCATGTGCGAGCACGACGATCTGGTCCGCGTCGCGGACCGTCGAGAGGCGGTGGGCGATGGTGATCGTCGTCCGTCCCTCGGCCAGCAGGTCGAGCTCCTCCTGCACCTCGCGCTCGGTTCGCGTGTCAAGCGAGCTCGTCGCCTCGTCGAGCACGAGCACCGGCGGGTTGCGCAGGATCGTGCGCGCGATCGCGATCCGCTGCTTCTCGCCGCCGCTGAAGCGGTAGCCGCGCTCGCCGACCACGGTGTCGTAGCCGTCCGGCAACGAGGAGACGAGATCGTGGATCCGGGCCGTGCGGGCGGCCGCCTCGATCTCCGCGTCGGTCGCCTCGGGGCGCGCGAAGCGCAGGTTCTCGCGGACCGTCGCATGGAACAGGTAGGTCTCCTGCGAGACCACGCCCACGGTCGCGGCGAGCGACTCGAAGCTCGCGTCGCGCACGTCGATGCCGTCGATCGTCACGCGACCCGCCTGCGGCTCGTACAGCCGCGCGACGAGGTAGCCGAGCGTGGTCTTCCCGGCGCCTGTCTCGCCGACGACCGCGGTGCGCGTACCGGCCGGGACGACGAGGTCGACGTCGTGCAGCGTCCACGGCGAGTCCTCGGCGTAGCGGAAGCCGACGCCCTCGAGCGCGACCTCCCCGAGCAGCTCGTCGGGGCGCAGCACGACCGCGTCGGGCGCCTCGGCGATGTCGACCGGCAGATCGAGGTACTCGAAGATGCGGTCGAACAGGGCGAGCGACGCCTCGACGTCGGTCCCGACCGACAGCAGCTGCGCGATCGGGAACAGAAGTCGCGTCTGGAGCGTCGTGAAGGCGACGACGGTGCCGATCGAGATCGCCGGGCCGGCGTGCCCGAAGCTCTGCCCGGCGACCCAGTAGACGATCGCCGGCTGGACCGAGAAGGCCATGTTGATCGTCGACATCAGCCAGCGGCCGGCCATGCGGGACTGGACCTCGAGCTCGGCGAGCTGGTTCGACTCCGCCGTGAAGCGCGTCGCCAGGTCTTCGCCACGGCCCATCGTCTTGCCGAGCATCATGCCCGAGACCGACAGCGACTCGGCGACCAGGGAGGAGATGTCGGCCAGCCGGCCCTGCAGGCGCGAGGTGATCGTGCGCCGCTCGCGCCCGACGCGCCGCGTGAGCCAGACGAAGAGCGGCAGCAGGGCGAACGAGATCAGCGCCAGGCGCCAGTCGAGCAGCGCCATCGCGACCGTGGTCGCAATCACGGTCGTCGCGTTCTGGGCGATCGTCGTGGCCGTCGAGGTCGCGACGTTGTCGATGCCGCCGATGTCGTTGGCGATACGCGACTGGACCTCCCCGGCGCGCGTGCGCGTGAAGAACGCGAGCGAGAGGCGCTGGAGGTGCCGGTACACCGACACGCGCAGGTCGTGCATGACGCGCTGGCCGATGTCGTTGGAGATGTAGGTCTGCACGACGCCGAGCGCCGAGGTGGCGACGGCGATCGCGATCATCCCCGCCACGAGCTCCGTGAGGAGCGTGCCGTTGTGCTTGAGCAGGGCGTCGTCGAGGACGGCACGCAGCAGGAACGGCTGGATCATGCTGACGGCGGAGGAGAAGACGATCAGCGCCAGCACCGACGAGAGGCGCACCCGGTAGGGCGAGAACAGCCGCATGATGCGCCGGCCGTCGCGCTCGCGCCCGGGGTCGAGCAGCGGCGGTGGCGGCTCGCCCGAGCCGAGCACGCGCGTGCTGCGGCCGCGACCGCGACCGCCGCCGCCGCCCAGCCCGAGACCGTGGCCGCCGCCCCCGCCGGAGAAGGTGCTCATGGAAGCAGACTAGCGAGGGCCGCTCACCCCGCACGCGGGTGCGGCCGATGGTGCGGCGTGTCGGGCAGGGACGTTCACGCGCGGCCATCTAGCCTGTAACACATGGCCCTGACCCCCGGCATCCTCGCGCGCGGACCATGGGCCGTCGAAGACGTCGAGGCGCACTGGCGGGATGCGCCCTATCAGCCCCCGGGCGCGGCGACGAGCGCCGCAGACGCCGCGATTCGCGCCCTTCGCGATCGGGGCTCGCCCGCGCACGACGGCCTCTCGGCGCGACTTGTCAGCCACCGCCAGGAGGGCGGGCGCCTGATGCTCGAGCTCGAGCCGGTTCGCTGGGCGCTTCGGCTGGACCGCAGCGACGCCGCGCAGAGCTTGGCGGCGCTGTGCGTGGTGCGCGCGAGCGACGGCCGCTGGCTCGCCGGGCGCCGCGCCGGCTGGCTCGCCACCTGGTCGGGGCGCTGGGCGCTCGGCGCCGGGGGCGCCGTCGACACCGGCGAAAATCCGGCCGACACGCTCGCCCGCGAGCTGCGCGAGGAGTGGTCGGTGGGCGCCGAGCGGATCAGCGTCGAGGCACTCGTGTGCCTGCCCCACCAGCTCGTGCTCCTGCTGGGCCTGGCGTGGCTTGCCGAGGGAGCCCAGGTGGCGCCGGATTCCGAGCACGACGCGTTCGCGTGGTGGCCGGCGGACGTCGAACGCTGGCCGGCTGAGGCTGACGAGCCGCTGCGCCAAACGGCGATGATGCTGGCGCGCGCGTGATCACCTTCAACCGCCTCAAGTACGTCTCCTTCTTCCACTCGCTGGTCTACCTCTCGCTGCTGATCGTCGCCTTCGGGCTGCACAACCCCGAGCCGGAGACCTTCGTGCTCGGCATGTCCCACGGCCTGCTGTGGATCGCGATGTCGCTTGTGTGCCTGGTCGCGGTTCGGCTGCGCGTGATCCCGCTGCGCGTGGCGGTCGCCGTGGCGGTCCTCGGCGGCATCGGGCCGTTTTTCGGCAGCGCCGAATTCATCCGCGAGGAGCGCCGGCGAGCCCGCATCGCGCAGTGAGGCGTCGTGCGCGATGCGCACACCCGG
The DNA here is from genome assembly GCA_963830975.1 of uncultured Solirubrobacterales bacterium. Taxonomy (GTDB): domain Bacteria; phylum Actinomycetota; class Thermoleophilia; order Solirubrobacterales; family Solirubrobacteraceae; genus Palsa-513. Next base: position 170,693 of record CAWHOI010000004.1, on the reverse strand, counting down.
GAGGTGGAAGGCCCCTCCGCGCGGCGCGCTAGATTACGTCCCGATGGTGGCCAAAGCGGCGGGGCATGTCGTTATGCCCCAGATGGGCGACTCAGTCAGCGAAGGAACGATCCTCGAATGGCGTAAGGCAGAGGGGGATTCCGTGTCCGCCGAGGAGACCATCGTCGAGATCTCGACGGACAAGGTCGACGCCGAGGTCGCAGCGCCGATCGCCGGCACGCTCGTGAAGATCCACGCCGCCGAGGGCGAGACGGTCGCCGTCGGGGCGCTGCTCGCCGAGATCGCGCCGAACGGCGGAGCGCCCGAGCACGGCGAAATGGCCGCGCCGGAGGCGACGGCAGACCCAGCCGGCGGCAACGGAGCGGCAGCGGCGCGCGCCGACGGCGACGGGGCCGAGGAGGCCCCCGCCGAGGCCGCCCCGACCACGATCGACATCGTCACGCCCGCGGCCGGCGAATCGGTCACCGAGGGAACGATCCTGGAATGGACCGTCAAGGTCGGCGACACCGTCGCCGCCGGCGACACGGTCGTCGAGATCTCGACCGACAAGGTGGACGTGGAGCTGCCCGCGCCCGCCGCCGGCACGATCACCGAGCTGCTCGTGCAAGGGGGCGACACCGTCACCGTCGGCCAGGTGATCGCGCGCATGACGGGCGTCGCGGCGGGCGCCCGGGCCGGTGCCGCGGCAACCGCTCCAGCCCCCTCGACTCCCACCGCGGCGAGCGCGCCGGACGCAGCGAAGGCGTCGCCCGTCGCCCGTCGCGCCGCCGAGGCCCTGCACGTCAACCTCGACGCGCTGGCAGGCAGCGGCCGCGACGGACGGATTGTCAAGCAGGACGTGCTCGATGCCGCGCAGGCGCCGGCCGCCAGCAACGGCGCGGGTGCCGCCGTCGCCTCAAAGGGCTCGACGAAGGAGATTCGCGGCGGCGCCGCGATGCTCGTCCGCTACATGGACGAGAGCCGCTCGATCCCCACGGCCACGAGCTTCCGCACGCTCGTGGTGAGCGAGCTCGACGGACGCCGCCGCCAGCTCAAGGAGGCCGGGGCGAAGGTCTCCTTCACGCACCTGATCGCGTTCGCGATCGTGCGGGCCGCCGCCGGCGAGCTGGCCGTGATGACCGACCATTTCGCCGAGATCGACGGCAAGCCACACCGCGTCAGCGACGGCGTGGTGAACCTCGGGCTCGCGGTCGACGTGGCCAAGAAGGACGGCTCGCGCACGCTGATGGTGCCCGTCATCCTCGACGCGGGCGCACTCGCCTTCGACGAGTTCCTCGCGGCATACGACGCGCTGGTCGAGAAGGCGCGCACCAACACGCTGACGGCCGACGATCTGGCGGGCGCGAACCTCACGCTCACCAACCCCGGCGGGCTTGGCACCGGCGCGTCGGTCCCGCGCCTGATGCCCGGCCAGGGCACGATCGTGGCGACCGGCTCGATCGGCTTCCCGCCCGGTCTCGAGCAGGTCGGCGAGCAGATCGGGGCGGAGAAGGTGATGACGCTGACCTCGACCTACGACCACCGGATCATCCAGGGCGCCCAGTCGGGCCGCTTCCTGGCGCGGATCGACGAGCTGCTCGGCGGTGCCGACTCCTTCTACCGCGACGTCTTTGCCGCGCTCGGCGTGGCGCTCGCGCCGCTGCCGCCCCGCCCCGCCGCTGCGGCGCCGGCGGCGGCCGCCGCGGGCCCGAGTCAGGAGCTGCTGGCGGCCGTCGCGAACGCGGACGCGCTCCTGCGCGCGCTGCGCACGCACGGGCACCTCGCCGCGTCGCTCGATCCGCTCGGCTCCCCGCCGCGCGGTGACCCCGGGCTCGACCCGAAGTCGAGAGGCCTGACGACGGTGCTGATGGCTCAGATCCCGTCGAGCCTGCTGCACATCCACGTTCCCGGAGCGACGCTGGCGGAGGCGTTCCCGCACCTGCGCGAAACCTACTGCGGCACGATCGCCTACCAGATCGAGCACATCGCCTCCAGCCACCAGCGGCGCTGGTTGCGCGAGACGATCGAGAGCGGCACGTTCCGCAAGCCGCTGAGCGCGGCCGAACAGCGCGCGCTGCTGACACGCCTGATCGAGGTCGACTCGCTCGAGCGCTTCATGCACAAGGCCTATCTGGGCCAGCACCAGTTCTCGATCGAGGGCATCGACATGACGGTCCCGATGCTCGACGAGATGATCCGCCTGGCCGCCGGCGGCGGAGCGCGCAAGGTCGTGGTCGGCATGGCCCACCGCGGCCGCCTGAACGTCCTTGCGCACAATCTCGGGCGCCCCTACGAGACGATCTTCGCGGAGTTCGAAGGGGCCTCGACGCTCGAGGCGGTGACCACCATCCCGCAGGGCGGCACCGGCGACGTCAAGTACCACCACGGCGCCCAGGGCTCCTACAAGCTCGCGTCGGGTGAGTCGATCCAGGTCAACCTCGAGTCCAACCCCTCGCATCTGGAGTACGTCTCGCCGGTCGTGATGGGCGCAACGCGCGCCGCCCAGAGCACCCACGACCGTCCGCGCGCCGAACTCGACACCACGCGCGCCGTCCCGATCGTGATCCACGGGGACGCCGCCTTCCCCGGCCAGGGCGTGGTCGCCGAGACGCTCAACCTGCAGACGCTCGACGGCTACACCGTCGGGGGCACGCTGCATCTGATCACCAACAACCAGATCGGCTTCACGACGGATCCCGACGACGCCCGCTCGACGCAGTGGGCCTCCGACCTGGCCAAGGGATTCGACATCCCGATCATCCACGTCAACGCCGACGACGTCGAGGCCTGCATCTCGGCGGTGCGCCTCGCGTTCGCCTACCGCGAGAAGTTCGGCCACGACGTCCTGATCGACCTGATCGGCTACCGGCGCTTCGGCCACAACGAGTCCGACGAGCCGGCCTACACGCAGCCGCAGATGTACGCGACGATCAAGGGCAAGAAGCGCGTGTGGGAGCTGTGGGCCGACGAGCTGATCAGCCGCAAGGTCGTGACGCCGCCGGAGGTGGACGAGCAGCTGGCCGCAGCCTGGGACGAGCTGACGACCCGGCATCAGCAGCTCAAGGAGCAGATCGCGGCGCTACGAGAGCAGGGCGAGGCCGACCCGAACACCGGCGAGTACCGCCTCGATCTCAGCTCCTCGCCCGACGTCTCGACGGCCGTGCCCGCCGAGCTGCTGCGCGACATCAACGAGAATCTGCTGCGCGTCCCCTCCGGCTTCAGCGTGCATCCGAAGCTGATCCGCCAGCTCGAGCGCCGCCGCGAGGCGCTCGAGACCGAGATCGACTGGGCGCACGCCGAGGCACTCGCCTACGGCTCGCTGCTGGCGGACGGAACCCCGATCCGGCTGACCGGCCAGGACGCCGAGCGCGGGACCTTCAGTCAGCGTCACCTCGTCCTACACGACGCCGAGAACGGCCAGACGGTCTGCCCGATCGCGGCGCTGCCGACCTCGCGCGCGTCGCTCGAGCTGTACAACAGCCCGCTGTCGGAGGTCGGGTGCCTGGGATTCGAGTACGGCTACAGCCAGGAATCCCCTGAGTCGCTCGTGCTCTGGGAGGCGCAGTTCGGCGACTTCGTCAACGGCGCGCAGGTGATCGTCGACCAGTTCATCGCGTCGGGTCTTGCCAAGTGGGGACAGACCTCGCGCCTGACGCTGCTGCTGCCGCACGGCTACGAGGGCTCCGGCCCCGAACACTCCTCGGCGCGCCTGGAGCGCTTCCTGGCCCTGGCCGCGGAGGGCAACCTCCGCGTCGCCACGCCGACCACCCCGGCGCAGTACTTCCATCTGCTGCGCCGCCAGGCCAAGCTGGTGAGGCAGCGCCCGCTGATCGTGATGACGCCGAAGTCGCTGCTGCGGCTGCCGCAGGCGACGAGCTCGCTGGCCGAGCTGACGGACGGACAGTTCCACCGCGTGCTCGCGGAGCCGGGGTTGGACGAGTCGAAGGTGACGCGGCTGATCCTCTGCGGCGGCAAGATCTACTACGACCTCGTCGGCCATCCGGACCGGGCGGGCAACGACCGGGTCGCGGTCGGCCGCGTCGAGCTGCTGTACCCGTTCCCGGAGCAGGAGGTGCTCGAGCTCATCGCGCGCTATCCGAACCTGACCGAGCTGGTCTGGGTGCAGGAGGAGCCGCGTAACATGGGCGCGCGCGCACACATGAACGCGCGCCTGCGCCAGGACATGCCCCGCATGCCGCGCGAGCTCTCCTACGGCTACATCGGCCGCCCCGAGCGCGCGAGCCCCGGCGAGGGCTACCCGGTCGCCCACGCCGCGGAGCAGAGCCGCATCGTGCGCACCGCGCTCGACCTCTCTGTGCCGCTGTCGCAGTTCCCGGCGAAGACGCCGGGCGAGCGCTAGCGCGGCGCGGCCGAAGGCGGGCCTCGGTCTGCCAGTCCGGTCGTCGCTGGCGACTGCTTTCACGCGCGGACGGCACTCTGGCGCCGGGCACCAGAGCGCCGCCCGGGTTGGCCGGCTAGGAGATGATCGCCTTGGTGCTGGAGGTCGATCCGAGGTAGCTGCTGGTGGCGGTGAAGGTCGCGGTGTAGCTGTTGGCGACCAGCACTCTCAACTCGTTGGTGAGCGACAGGTTGCAGGTCGCGACGCCGCTGCTGTTCGTGTTCGCGGTGCACAGCTTCGCCGCGCCGACCGTGAACGTGACCGGTTCGCCCGTGAGCGGCTTGCCCGCGCTCGTCAACGTGGCGCTGACCCTGTCCAGCCCGACGCTCAAGCGGGGCGCGCGCAGGTCGATCTGCGGCGCCGCGGTCAGGCTCGTCGCTGCCGCCAACACCGGCGTAATCGACACCGGCTCCGCGGCGGCGCCGCTGCTGACGCCGTTGTTGCTGGTGTCGCCGTTGTAGGTCGCGACCCAGTAGTCCGTCCCGGTCGCGGTCGCCGTGTACCCCTTCGAGGTGGCGCTGCCACCCGAGAGCGTCTCGGTGTCGGTGAACAACGCCGGACCCGTGGCAGTCGAGTTGCTGTACAGGTTGAACGTCACCGTCCCAGACGGGCTGTAGCCGCCCGACACAGTCGCCATATCGGCGATCGAGGACCCAACCGTAGCCGACGTCGGCTGCTGGCTCGTGCTGATCGACGGTGACGCGAGCGGCACCGTGTAGCTGATCGCGACCTCCGGCGCCTGGGTGGAGGCGGTCGTGACCGTAGTGGTGCCGGCGGGCCCGAAGCTCGACCCGCCACCACCACCCCCGCCGCCATCACCGCTCACTGCGCCGCCGCCACCGCCGACGTAGCCGCCCCCACCACCGCCACCGCCCGCGGCATCCGCATCATCACCGTTGGCGCCTGAGCCGCCACTCCCCGCACCTCCGGCCGTGCCCACGGCGCTGCCAACACAATCGTTTGAGTTGGCGATCTGGCCGGCAGCCCCGCCGCCCGAGCCCGACTCGCCGGCTGCCCCGGCAGGAACCGTTCCCGACGAGCAGTCAACGCTGCCGCCGGCCCCAGCACCGCTCGTGCCCGCCGCCCCCGCCGATCCTCCCGCGCTGCCGAAGGGCCCACCGGCGCCGCCGCCGCCGCCGCCGGCCACCACGAGCCGGGGATCGCCGGCCGCGGCGGTCAGACCGCCGGCCGCCGCAGACTGCGTCCGCACGTCGGACGCGCCGCCGCCGCCGCCACCGCCACCGTCGGCGCAACGAGCATCACCACCCGCTCCGCCGCCGCCCACGCCCGCCGAACCCGCGGCACACGGGGGGGGATATACGGTCCCCGTGCCGCCGGTTCCGCCCGCGCCACCGACCTCCACGTACAGTGTGCTCGAAGGGCTGACCGAAACGGAGGACGCCACGACCATCGCGCCCTGACCGCCGGCACCGCCGGCCGGGTAGGTGCCGCTGGAGTATTGCCCGCCTGCGCCGCCCGGTGCTCCCACCGCGGTCACGCTCACGCTGCTGACCCCCGCCGGCACCGCGAACGTATCCTCACCCGCGGCCGTGTACGTGCACGTCACCGTCGACCCCGGCGAACCCAAACCCGACGAGGAACCATTACCGCACGTGGTGGTTGGTACCGCCGACGCGCCCGACACGCCACCAAACACGGCGCTCGCAGCCACCACCACCCCAACCAGCCCCGCAAACCGGCCACGAACACGCACCACGACACCCTCCCCTGGCTCGAACGCAATGCGCCCCGGCGGGGCGAGCACGCCCACGGTACCCGACCTGCATCGCCGCGTCCACAATCACCCACAAGGGAACTTCCTCCCCAAACCGCCCCACGCCTGCCACGCTCGCCCGTAGCTCTCGACGAACGCGATCGCCCTGTCCCGATCCATTTCGTCCTTCGTCGGATCCGTGCGGCCTACGCCGCGACCCCGCGATCCTCCCACAGCACAACCAGACACCCAACATCAACACCTCACCGCCTGCCGCACGTCGACCTATCGCGCGAGGAGCGAAGCTACTAGTTGGTGTCGAGGGCTGGTGGGGCGGCGACTGCGACGACTTCGAGGTCGTCGATCCCTGCGAAATCGCTTGGGTTGCACGTGTACACGGGTAACCGGCTGGCGATCGCCGTCGCGGCGATCATCGCGTCGTAGGTTCGAGCGGCGGTCTTTCGCCCAGCGCGACGCAAGGATGCTGCAACGCCTCCAAACGCGCGCGCTGCGGCTGCATCGAATGGGAGCGGGTCGAAGTCGGCCTCAGCCTGTTGGAGATGCGCCTGACGTGCGGCGCGTTCGCGCTCATCCTGGGCGACCAACGGGCCAACCGACAATTCCGCGAGCGTGACGGCCGTGATCAGCGGCTCGTGCGGCAGGCCCGCGGCGCCCGCGAAACGGGGCAGCAAGATCACGGTGGACGTGTCCAGCACGCCGCGCAGTGGCTGAGCGGCTGCGCTCACAAGCGCGGGTCGAGCAGTTCGTCGATGTCGCGGCGAAGCGCAATCGGGTCAAGCGACGGCAGGTTGCGCCAGCGCGCGAGCAGCGCATCCGCCGACAGACCTGGCCGAGTCAACGGGCGCAGCTCAGCCACCGGCTTGCCGGCCCTCGTGATCCTGATCGGTTCCCCGTGCGACGCTCGGTCAACCACCTCGCCTCCCTTGTTCCGCAGGTCCCGGATGCTGACGTCGGCCATGCCCACACTGTATCACGCGTGATACACCCGCCGGCCGCAGACAACCAACCTCCACGAACGAGAAGAAATGGGCGCGGGCGCATTCTGTCCAAGCAGCAGCGTCGGGCCGGTGTTGTCGTGGGCTTGGCGAGTGGGTATGTTCGGCGCCGTGAAGCTGCGGCCGTTGGCGTAGCCCAGGGACGGGGACCCTGCACGCGAGGCAAAGGAGGTTCGGATGGCTGGCTTGACGCGGAAGACCTTTGACAGCCCTGACGAGACGCGGCCGTTCGAGGAGGGCAAAGGGAAGGTTGCGGTCATCAACACCGACAGCGGTGTGGTCGGGCGAGGGACGTTTGAGCCGGGCTGGCAGTGGTCCAAGCACGTAAAGCCGATCGCCGGGACCGACAGCTGCCAGGCGGCGCACACTGGCTACTTCGTGTCTGGTCGGATGAAGGTCGTGATGGACGACGGAGAGGAGATCGAGTACGGGCCTGGCGACTTCGCCCACATCGCGCCAGGACACGACGCCTGGATTGTTGGCGATGACCCGTGCGAGTTCATCGACTGGCAGGGGTTTGCCGACTACGCCAGGCGCTGACCGGACGGGCCTAGCCCGCCGTGGTAGAGGCTCGTGGGGAACGGGCCACGCGTTCGCTCCCCACCGCGCCCCAGCGCGATCACCGCAAGCAGCGCGGCTGCTCAGTCGACGGCCCCGGGACTGGTCACGCGACGAGCACCCAGCCCATCCCGTGGGAAAGGTGCGCTCCGTGGGACGAGGCTCGCGCCCCCGACCCCCTCAGCCGAACAGCGTCAGCTCGGGCTCGCGCTCCCCGCGCAGCACCGCGAGATCCACCTCGACGCAGGCGATCCCGCGCGCGGCCGCTAGCACGCTCGCCTGCGGCTTGATCTGCTGTGCCGCCAGCACCCCGCGGCAGCCGCTCATCGCCGGATCCAGGCGGATGCGCTCGAGGTAGCGGCTGAGCTGCTCGACGGCGTCGATCGTGCCGACCCGCTTGATCTCGACCGCGACCCAGCCGTCGCCCTCGTCGCGGCACATCAGGTCCACCGGTCCGATGTCGGTCGGCCACTCCCGGCGCACGAGACGGAAGCCCTCGCCGCAGCGCTGCGGAGCCGCGGCCAGCAGCTCCTGCAGGTCGCGCTCGACGCCGTCCTTCTCGAGCGCCGCCGCCTCGCCCATGTCGTGATTCACGTCGAGAAGGACCTCGTCGATCGCGATCTCGAGCCGCTCCTCGCCCTTGAGCTTGCGCACCTCGATCCGCGACGGCGGCTCGCCGTCCACCTCGATCACCGTCGGCGCCGTCATCCAGTTCTGTGGCTTGTAGCCGCCGCTGTCGGCGTGGACCATGATCGATCCGTCGCCCTTGAGCACGAGCAGACGAACGGCCATCGGCAGCACGGTCGACAGCCGCCCGGCGTATGAGACCTCGCAGTGGGCGACGATCAGGCGCATGGGGGAACGCTACCCGCCCGCGAGGACGAGCGCGAACGCGGCACTCAGCTACACGAAGGGCCCCGACGGAGCGGGCGGCAGCGCTTCGGCGACACCCACCGGACCGTCCTCGTCGACGTCACCGACGCGGCCGCCGACGCGGGCGTGGACGGCCTCGCCGTTGAGCATGTCGCGAAACTCGCGCATCCCGGCGCCGAGCGCGCGGGCGAGCTCCGGCAGGCGCTTGGGGCCGAGGACGATCAGCGCGATCGCCGCGAAGAAGAGGAGGTGGACGGGGCTGATCAGGCTCATGCACGCCGTTTCGCTCGGCGCTCACGCAGCGCCGGATCAGGCAGACTACGCCGCCGGCAGGACCCGCGGCTCGAGGCCGCGCATCCGCTCGAGCAGCTCGGCGACCTCGCTTCCGCCGCCCAGCTCGAGTGCGCGCTCGCAGGCCTGCAGGCACTCCGATACGCGATCGGTGCGGGCCAGGGCGTGCGCGAGCCGCGTCCAGGCGGGCAGCGATTCGTCGTCGAGCTCGACGGCCTGCTCGCACGCCGACACCTCGCCTCCGAGATCGCCCGCCAGCTGCAGCGCCAGCGCCAGGTCCAGCAGCGCCTCCACGCTCGGCTCGAGACGGCGCGCGCGCTCGAGCGCCTCGATCGCTCCGGCACGATCCATCAGACGCAGGCGCAGGCGCCCGAGCCGCGCCCACTCGCTCGCGTCGTGCGGCGCGCGCGCCACGGCGCGCTCCGCGGACTCGGCGGCGAGGTCGATGGCTCCCATGTCCTCGTAGATGCGGGCGGCGAAACGGTGGGCCGCCGGCCGTTCGCCGTCGAGGCGAGCCCAGTCGCGCACCGCTCGCGCGGCCGCCGGGAGGTTGTCGGCCTGCCAGAAGGCGAGCGTCATCATCCGCAGCACGGGCACGTTGGAGGGCTCGGCGTCGCGCGCGTAGATCAGCCGCTGCGCCGCCAGCGCGTAGTCGCCGTCGGACAGTGCGTTCTGCGCCGCCGTCATGAAGCGCTGGACCCGGTCGGCGGCCCGGTCCGGAGTGGAGAAGTCGACGAAGCTCAGGCTCCCGGCCGGAACCGTGCGGATCCCCTCGCTGAACAACACGCGCGCCCACTGTCGGACATCGTCGCCGTCGCCGGTGAAGTAGATCCCGGTGACGCTGCCCACGCCCCACTCCGGGTAGCTGAGGCAGCGCGCGTAGCGGTGTACGACCGAGTGGTCCGGAACGCGGCTGCCGAACGGGTCGTGGTGGGTGCGCTCAGCGGCCGCCGCTCGCGCTCGCTGCTCGGCCTCGTACGCACGCTGCCCTTCCTCGGCCCGCGCCTTGCGCGTCGCCGCGGCGGACGCGCGCGCGGCGTTGCGTGAGATCTTGCCGCCGCGAGAGCCCTCGGCGAGGCGCTCGAGCTCGTCGGCCATGTCGTTGATCGCCTGCAGGTGGCGCTGGTGCTCGTGCTGCTTGCCGGGCGGCGCGATGTCGGGATGCCAGCGCTTGGCCATCCTGCGGCGCGCCAGCTGCACGTCGCGCGCGTCAAAGGGCGCCTCGAGCTCGAGGAGCGCCATCGCCTGCTCCAAATCGAAGACAGTTGCCATGAGCCTTTCACGTTATCGGACGCCCAGCCCATATCCTGCTGCTCGAATGGCCGGCGAACCGATCTTCCAGATGTACAAGCTCTCGAAGGTCTACCCGCCCGACCGGGAGGTCCTGAAGGACATCTCGCTGTCGTTCCTCCCCGGGGCAAAGATCGGCGTCCTTGGCTACAACGGCGCCGGCAAGTCCTCGCTGCTGGCGATCATGGCCGGCCGCGACCGCGAGTTCCGCGGCGACGCCGCGCTCGCGCCGGGCGTCTCGGTCGGCCTGCTCGAACAGGAGCCCCGCCTCGACGAGACCAAGGACGTGCGCGGGAACGTGCTCGAGGGCGTCGGACATCTCGCCGCGCTGGTGGAGCGCTTCAACGAGCTGGCGGCCAACTACTCCGACGACACCGCGGCGGAGTTCGCTCGGCTGCAGGACGAGATCGACGCGGCTGACGCGTGGAACCTCGACGGGATGATCGAGCACGCGATGGACGCGCTGCGCTGCCCGCCCGGCGACGCCGCGGTCGGGCCGCTCTCCGGCGGTGAGCGCCGCCGCGTGGCGCTCTGCCGTCTGCTGCTCTCCCAGCCGGATCTGCTCCTGCTCGACGAGCCGACCAACCATCTCGACGCCGAGTCGGTCGAGTGGCTGGAGCGCCACCTCGCCGAGTACCGGGGAACCGTAGTGGCGGTCACCCACGACCGCTACTTCCTCGACAACGTCGCGGGCTGGATCCTCGAGCTCGATCGTGGGCGGGGCATCCCCTACCGCGGCAACTACTCCGGCTGGCTGGAGCAGAAGCAGGAGCGCCTGGCGCAGAGCGAGAAGCAGGAGATCGCCCGCCAGCGCACGATCGCGGCCGAGCTGGAATGGGTTCGCACCAACCCCAAGGGCAGGCGCACGAAGTCCAAGGCGCGACTCGCGAACTATGAGGCGCTGCTCGCCGCCGAGGGCGAGGTCTCCCTCGACCAGGTTCAGATCCACATCCCGGCCGGCCCGCGGCTCGGGGATCTCGTCATCGCGGCCACCGATCTGCGCAAGGGGTTCGGCGAGCGGCTGCTGATCGAAGATCTGTCGTTCTCGCTGCCGCGGGGCGGCATCGTCGGCGTGATCGGCCCCAACGGCGCGGGCAAGACGACGCTCTTTCGGATGATCACCGGCGAGCAGCAGCCCGACGGCGGCACGCTGCGGATCGGCGACACCGTGGTGCTCGCGTACGTCGACCAGTCGCGCGACGCGCTCGATGACTCAAAGAGCGTGTGGGAGGAGATCTCCGCCGGCCTCGACCAGATCAAGGTGGGCGAGCGCTGGGTCAACTCTCGCCAGTACACGGCTTCGTTCAACTTCCGCGGCTCCGACCAGCAGAAGAAGGTCGCCAAGCTCTCCGGCGGAGAGCGCAACCGCCTGCATCTCGCCAAGCTGCTGCGCGGCGGCGGCAACCTGCTGCTGCTCGACGAGCCGACCAACGACCTCGACGTCGACACGCTGCGCGCGCTCGAGGAGGCGCTGCTGTCCTTCGCCGGCTGCGCGGTGATCATCTCCCACGACCGCTGGTTCCTCGACCGCGTCGCGACGCACGTGCTGGCCTTCGAGGGCGACAGCCAGGTCACGTGGTTCGAGGGCAACTTCGAAGCCTACGAGGAGCACCGTCGAGCGCTGCTCGGCGCCGAGGCCGACCGCCCGAAGCGGATCAGCTACAAGCGCCTCGTGCGCTGAGCTCCAGCTCGCCGACGAGCAGCGGCGCAAGCTCCCAGGCGTCCTTCGCAACGGCGTCGGCTCCCGCCAGCTCGGAGGCAGGATGCGGTCCGGTGGCGACGGCGAGCACGCGCAGGCGGTCCGCTCGCGCGCAGGCGACGTCGAGCGGCGTGTCGCCGACGACGATCGTGCGCTCCCGCGGGTAGGCGCCCGCCCGGGCGCGCGCGATCGGTGGCAGCTCGTCGCGGGACTCGGCGTCCGAGCCGAAGCCGCCCTGGCCGGGCGGGAAGTGGAGCCCGATGCCGGCGCGTTCGAGCTTCAGCCGCGCGATCGGCTCGTAGTTGCCGGTCACGAGCGAGCAGCGGACCTCGCCGCGCTTGGCGAGCGCTCCCAGCAGCTCGCTCATGCCGGGCGCCACGCGATCGGCGAGGCTCGGCGGGCAGCGCCGCTCGAACTCGGCGGCGCAAGCCGCCTTGAACTCCTCGAGGCGCGCGTCGAAGCGCTCCGCGCCGACGCCGCCGCGGCTCGCCAGCTCGCGGGCAATCGCCGTGTCCGTGCGCCCCGCCGCCGCGACGCGCTCGGCCGAGCTGACGCCGTAGACCGCCGTCAGAGCCGCGCGCAGCGCAGCGGCGTGCTCGGCGCTCGAGCGCAGCAGCAGCGTCCCGTCGATGTCGAACAGCACGAGCACGCCCCCATTCTCTCCCCGCGCCGCCGCCACCGCGTCAACGACGGCGCTCGCACGTTCGTCCGCACGCCGATTGGCGCTCAACAAATGGGCCGTTTGCGCCGATGAGACCACTGAAGATGGCAACCGATCGCATCCCCGCGGCCTCCCGCGCTCGCCTGCGTGCGCGTGTCGCGGCGTGCGTACGCAGCGAGGTTGGCGACACGATGATCGAGGTGCTGGTCGCAGCCGTGCTCGTCGCGCTGATCGCCATCGCCACCTTCACCGGCTACACCGGGGTCGCGCACATCGCCAGTGGGGAGAATGCCCGCGCTCAGGCGGGAGCGCTTGCCGAGGCGGATCAGGCGCGCCTGAGGGGTCTCACGCTGAACAGCCTGTCGGGCTCGGGATCTGGCGCTGGGTACGGCAACACGTCCTACACCGCCGCGGTTGACGGCACGACCTACACGGTCACCTCCGCTGCCCAGTTCATATCCGCGGCCGGCTCGCCCTCGTGCACCGTGAGCGCCACGGCGAAGGCCGACCAGGTCCAGACCACCTCCACTGTCACGTGGAACTCCGATGCCCAGGTTGGGGGACCCGTGGTGATACACGGCTTGGTCACGCCACGGGTGGGTGGCTCCCTGATCGTCAGGGTCCAGGACTCGCTCGGACATGCAGTCGCCGGAGCGAGCGTGTCGCTGAGCGGCGGACCTACCAGCACCTCGTCGCTGACGACAGACGCCAACGGGTGCGTGGAGTTCGCCGAATTGGCCGGCGGAACCTACACCGCCAGTACAACGATCAACGGAACCGCGGCGAGCGCGACCGCTCCGGCGGTCGTTCCGACACAGACCTCGCAGGTGATTATCAGCCCCTCGGGAGGCAATGGCGGTATCTCGGCGACCTTCACCACCTACTACAACAATGCGAGTCACGCCTCAACGGCCGACCAGTTCACTGCCTGGAACTCGCTGTACTCGACCGTCTACCACGTGTTCGGAACGGCTAGCACGCTGACGTCCAACACATACACCAGCACGATCAGCTCTGGGACGAACCTGACGCCCGGCAGCTACACGGCCTACGCCGGCTCCTGCTCCGGCGACTTCGGGGGAAGCGGCGGTTACCAGGTCGCGGCGGTGACGAGCAATACGACGCAGGCGGTTGTCCTGCCGCAGCCGGCGATGATCGTCGACGTGTGGGGCAACGGAGCGCCGACCGAGGTCGACGACGCGAGCACGTCGGTCGCCTATGGCGGCAACTACTTCGGTACGCACAACGCCGGCAACTGGACGCACGCCTCCGGCTACAGCGCGGACTTCGACACCACCGAGTCCTATAGCGGCACCGCCAACAACTACATGCAGTTCACCTTCACCGGCACGAGCGTGCAGCTGATCGGCGCGGAGCTCTCGCTCGGCGGCTACGCCAACATCTACATCGACGGCACCATCGTCGCCACCAACGTCGACACCTATGGCACCGGCGCGACACAGGCCGTGCTCTGGGAGGACTCCGGTCTCACGAACGCCTCGCACACGCTGACGGTCGTCGTCGACGGGACCCATGACTCGTCCGCGTCCTCGGACCTCGTGATCATCGACGCGATCATCACCGGCACCGGCACCAGTACCGAGGTCGACGACACCAGCTCGACGGTGACCTATGGCGGCAACTACTTCGGCACGCACACGGCCGGCACGTTCACCCACGCAACCGGCTACTCAGGCGACTACGACGGCACCGAGAGCTGGAGCAACACCACGGGCGACTACGTGAGCTTCACGTTCACTGGAACCAGCGTGGAGTGGATCACCTCGATGGCCAGCAACCACGGCTACGCCAACATCTACCTCGACGGCACCCTGCGCCAGAGCAACCTCGATACCTACGCGTCCTCAAGCGCCACCCAGCAAGAGGAGTACTCGATCAGCGGGCTGTCCTACGGCAGCCACACGCTCGTGATCTACGTCGACGGGACCAAGGATGGGCAGTCGGGCGGCAACTTTGTGACCACCGACGCGTTCGTCTACGGTACTGAGTCGACAGGGCTGCTGAGCGCCGCGCCGCTCGTCACGCTCACCGACAACAACCCCGGCTGCTCGAGCAGCAAGAACTATCCGGCGAGCGTGCCCTTCGAGACGTTGGCCCAAGGCGCGCTCGCGGATCCGGGGCAGCCCTACGGCAACTTCACCGTCTGCGCTAGCAGCGGCGGCGTCAAGAACACGGCGACCGTCGCGAACACGAGCTACACGAGCGGCAACGTGGTGAACGTCTATCTCGGCACCGGCTCGACCGGGCTGACCAGCGGGAGCTGTACGTGAACCGCCTGGATACCCGCAGCGAGAGCGGCTTCACGCTGATCGAGTTGATGGTCGCGCTGGTGCTCGGGCTGATCGTGTCGACGGCCACGCTGGCGATCGTGATCACCTCCGTTCACCTCAGCTCCAACTACAACGACCGGGTCGATGCCAACCAGCAGGGCCGCGTGGCGATGCTGAAGATCACGCAGGCGCTGAACTCGAGCTGCGTGGCATCCGCGGTCGCCCCGATCCTGTCGGCGAGCGACGGCAACGACGTCTGGTTCTACAGCCTCCTCGGCGACAGCCCCATTCTCAATCCCAACAAGGTCGAGATCTCACTCACCGGGGGCGGCTCGCTTGTGATGACGACCTACCCCTACGTGAGCGGATCAGCGCCCAACTGGGTGTTCTCGTCGACCGCATCGTCGACGTTCACGCTGCTGCAGTACGCGCAGGCAATTCCGTCCACACCCGTCTTCCAGTATTTCGGCTACGGATCCGGTGGCGCGCTATCGACGACGGCGTACGGCACGAGCCCGAATCTCGGCACCAACGCGGCCACGACCGCCGAGGTCAAGATCAACTTCGTCGCGAATCCGTCCGATGACTGGACTGCGTTGAACCGCAGCGCGAGCTTCAGCGACGCGGTGGTGCTCCGCCTAGCGACGGCGTCGGGCGCCAGCACCGCGACCAACCTGCCATGCACATGAGAACAATCAAGCACCGATTGCGCGCAGCCTCCGGAGAGCGTGGCTTCACGATGCTGCTGGCGCTGCTCGTGATGATCATCACCACGCTGATCTTGGGCGCCACCTACGTCGCTGTCCTCTCCGACACCGCTCCGGCGCGTAACGATCTCGACCAGAAGCGCGCGTATGCCGCCGCCCAGGCCGGGATCGCCCAGTACAACTACGATCTCAACCAAGATCCCAACTTCTGGGACACCTGCTACCAGACCTCCACGCCCGTCGCCGTGGGGTCGGCCGATCAGGGGTCGACTGAGACCTACTCGATCAAGCCCGTGCCGGCAACCGGCTACTCGAGCTGCAGCACGAGCAATCCGATCAGCTCGATGATCGAGTCAAGCGGGGCAGCCGTCGGTACCTTCCGGATCGCCTCGACCGGGACCTCGAACGGGGTTTCGCGCACGCTGGTCACGCAGTACACCCGCAGCAGTTTCCTGGGCTATGTGTACTTCACGAACTACGAGGACGAGGATCCCCAGTGGGCTCCTGGCGAAAGCGCGCCCGGCGTGAACTGCGCCGTCTACGGGTGGGCCAGCGGTGGACGCAATGCCGCGTGTATCACGATCGCGTTCGGTACCGGGGACTCTGTCAACGGGCCTCTCCACAGCAACGACAACGTCCTGGTCTGCAACCCGGCGGGCGCACCGGCCGTGTTCGGGCGCTCGGGCGAATCGCCACCCGACGCGATCGAGTCGCCCAACGTCATCGCCGAGGGCACCGGCTGCGGCGGCATCGTGACCGTCAATGGCACCCAGAACCACAGTGTCGGCATACTCCAGCCGCCACCGAACGACACCCAGCTGCTCGAGCTCGCCAACGCCGGCAACGACGCAAACAACAACGGCTGCTACTCGGGCGGCGGCTGCGTGTTCACCGGACCGACGACGATCGTGCTCGATGGACCGATCTCATCGAGCAACCCGCAGAACCGGATGACGGTGACGAACGCCAGCTACGGCAGCCCGGCGGGTACCCCCACCACGGTCAACTTCCCGGCCAACGGCGTCGTCTACGTCAACGCAGGAGCGTCCTGCGCCTACGCATACACCCCGTTCGGCACCGAGAACCAGCTCTACGGAGGGACGACGCTCGATTCCACCTCGGCCGACACCGACAATGCGGGCTGCGGCGATGCCGTCGTGTCCGGCAGCACGTCCAGCTCGACCTGTCCCGGGACGACGCAGGTGTCCGGGGTGTGCCCCTACACGCAGTCGCTGACGATCGGCTCCGCGAACGACATCATCATCGCCGGCAGCCTGACGACGACGACCACCAGCTCCGGCTGCGCGGGCGGCGAGACCGGCGGCTGCCCGACCGGAACCGCGACGCTCGGTCTGATCGCCAACAACAACGTGCGCATCTTCCACCCCCTTGGCAGTGCCCGTGAACAGCCGCCCGCGGAGGGGGAATGTCTCCAGGGCAACACCAGCCAAAACTACCTCAACACCAACGGCGCCGGCTTCATGGTGAATCCAACGGTCGACGCGGCGATCTTCGCGGTCGACGACTCATTCATCATTGACAATTTCGATTGCGGCGCCTCCAGCAACACCCCCGCCGGCACCAGCGGCAACACGGAACTCGGCACGCTCACGATCAACGGCACGATCGCGCAGAACTTCCGCGGCCGCTTGGCCGAAGGGAACCCCCAGTACACGGGCTACGTGAAGAACTACTGGTACGACCAGCGGCTGGCGACGATCGAACCGCCGTACTTCCTCGACCCGGTCGGCACCAACTGGTCGGTCACGCGCGTGACGGAGTGCGACGGCTCCAGCGGCTGCTAGCCGCCTGCGGCGTGCGCAATCAAGAGCGGAGGATCAGCTCGCGACCTCGACGTCGAGCTCGTCGCGCACGCCTTCGAGCGCTTCGCGCGCGAGCACGACCGCGGCCGTGAACTGCGGCAGCAGCGTGGCGACCGCGGCGCCATCGCCGTCGGCGGCGCTGAGTTCGAGCTCGGCGAGCAGCTCCGCCATCTCGCTCGCGCCGAGCGTCGCGGCGCTCGATTTCATGCGGTGGGCGTTGCGGGCCAGCGTCTCGAGCTCGCCGGCGCGCGCGCCGTGCTCGATCTGCTCGGCCTGCGGGTCGAGCTGCTCGAGAAACAGGCGAACTATTCGCAGCAGCGCTTCGGCGCCGCCGAGGTCCTCGCGCAGCGCGTCAAGCGCCACGCGGTCGATCCCGCCGCCGACGCCGCCGTCCCCCTGCGGCTCGGGCTCCGGCGCGGAGGACTCCGACGCGCCGACGTCCGGCTGCGGCGGGCCGCCCACCGCGCGGCGGTTCGCCTCGACCGCGCGCTGGATCGCGCTCGCCAGCGCGCCGAGCGTGACGGGCTTGGCGACGAACTCGTCCATGCCCGCCTCACGACAGCGGTCGAGGTCGTCGCGCATCGCGTTGGCCGTGACGGCCACGATCGGCAGCCGCGTCGCGCCGTCCTGTTCGGCCGCGCGGATCGCCCGCGCCGCGCTGTAGCCGTCCATCACCGGCATCTGGCAGTCCATCAGCACGACCTCGTAGGTGCTGCGCTCGAGCGCATCGAGGACCTCCTGCCCGTTGACGACCGCCTCGACGCTGAGCCCAAGGCGCTCGGCCTGGCGGATCAGCACCTCCTGGTTTACTGGGTTGTCCTCGGCGATCAGCACGCGCATGCCGGTCAGGTCCGCGGCGGCGTCGGGCAGCGCCGGCCGGCTGTCCGCCTCGGGCTCGGGCTGCAGTCCGGCGAGCGCGTCGCGGAGCCGCGCCTGCTTGATCGGCTTGCCGACGACGGCGTCGAAGCCCGGCGTGGCGCCGTCCTCGCCCGTGGCGAGACGCTCGCCGATCTCGACCAGCGCGATCACGAAGAAGAAGTCCTCGCCCGCGCGCGCTCGCAACTCACGCGCGAGCGACGGCCCGGCGTCATCGCCCGGCGACACGGCGACGATCGCGACGTCGAAGCGCTGCGTCGCGGGCGCGGCAGCGAAGCGCTCGAGCCCGTCGCCCAGCCTGGCGGCGCGGGTCGGAACCATCCCCCACGCGCGCAGGTAGCGCTCCACGGTCTCGGCGGAGGTGTCGGAGGGATCGATGATCAGCACCCGCAGCGGACGGTCGAGTGGCATCGGCGGCGCGTGGCGCTCGACGGCGTCCTCGCCGAGCGCGAGCGGCAGCGTGAACGAAAAGGTGGAGCCACGGCCCACCTCGCTGTCGACGGTCAGCTTGCCGCCCATCAGGCGCACCAGGCGCGAGGAGATCGCGAGGCCCAGGCCGCTTCCGCCCTGTTCCGGGGCCGAGTGCGGCTCGACCTGCGTGAACGGCTCGAACAGGGTCGCGACGGCGTCGGGGGGGATGCCCGGACCGGTATCCCCGACGGTGAAACGCACGAGCGCCTGCGACGAAGGCGACGGCTCGCGCTCGGCGCACACGACGACCTCGCCGTGCTTTGTGAACTTGATCGCGTTGCCGACCAGGTTGACGAGGATCTGTCGCAGCAGGCGGGCGTCGCCGCGCACGCCGGCCGGGATCGCCGGGTCGATGTAGGTGGCGAGCGCGATGCCCTTCTGGCGCGCCGTGACGGCGACGATGTCCGCGACACCCTCCACGATCGCCACCAGATCGATGCTCTCGTGGCGGCTCTCGACCTTGTCAGCCTCGATCTTCGAGAGATCGAGGATGTCGTCGATGATCACCAGCAGGTCGTTCGCGGCGGTCCGTGCAATCTGCGCAAGCTCTGCAAGTTCCGGTGCCAGTTCGGAGTCAAGCATCAG
This sequence comes from uncultured Solirubrobacterales bacterium, assembly GCA_963830975.1. Classification (GTDB taxonomy): domain Bacteria; phylum Actinomycetota; class Thermoleophilia; order Solirubrobacterales; family Solirubrobacteraceae; genus Palsa-513. The sequence goes on along the minus strand of CAWHOI010000004.1, from coordinate 151,460 downwards.
GTCCAGACTGCCGATGACTCCATTCATAGGGGTACGTATCTCATGACTCATCGTGGCAAGGAACTCGGACTTGACTACCGACGCGCGGAGCGCGGCGTCGCGGGCGTCGGCGAGCCGGCGCTCAGCCGCCTTGCGCTCGGTGATGTCGTGCACGAAGGTGACGAAGAATTGGCGTTGACCAGCTTCCAGGGAGTTGACAGAGGCTTCGAACGGGAACTCGCTGCCGTCGCTCCGCCGTCCCGCGCCCTCGATCCGGCGCCCCTGCAGGTGCGTCGGGTCCTCGCGCAGCCGGTCGAGCAGCTGCTCCCAGACGCCACGCTCGCGCTCCGGGATGAACGTCGTCATCGGCGCTCCCACGGCCGCCTCGCGGGTCGTGCGGTAGAGCGCCACGGCGGCGTCGTTGAGATCGACGATCTCGCCCTCGCGGCTGAGCGTCAGGATCGCATCGAGGCTCGCCCCCATGATCGCTCCCTTGAGCTCCTCGCTGCGGGCGAGCGCCTGCTCGGCGAGCTTGTGCTCGGTGATGTCGGTGAGCACGGTGATCACGCCGTACGGCCGCTGCTCACCCTCGTGGAAGAGCGGCTCGGAGTTGAAGACGACCCACAGCATCTCGCCGCCGCGGCGGATCCCGAGGGTCATGCTGCAGCGCTTGCCGGTGCGCAGCGCGACAGCGGTGGGTCGCTCCTCCCACGGGAGCTCCCGGCCGTCGTCGAAGAACAGCTCGAACGGCGGCGCGGCGCCGGGCGCGCCGATCTCGGCGAAGGACTGCCCGGCGATCTCGATCGCGCGCTCGTTGGCCAGGATCGCCCGGGCGTCGGCGTCGAAGACGAGCACCGCCTCATGCATCGCGCCGATCAGGCGCTCGGCCAGCCCCTGCGGGAGCTCGAGCCCCTCCAGGGCGTGGAACCCCGGGACGGACGCGTCAGCCGGACGCTTGACGGTTCCGCTCATCGGGCTGAGCATAGCCCCGCCGTCGGCGATCTTGGAGTGCTTTGGCCGGACACACTAGTCACGAGGTCGAGTCGATGAATACGCAGCGCCGCCTCCGAATCCTGCTTGTCGAAGACGACGCGATCTTCGCCGCCGTGACGGCCGAGGTGATGCGCGAGCGCGCCCTGGTGCGCTGGACGCCGACGGCCGAGTCGGCGATCGCCGCGGCGGGCGAGAAGGACTGGGACCTGATCATCACCGATATCGAGCTGCCCGGAATGAGCGGGCTCGAGCTGGTGATGAAGATCAAGGCGGCTCAGCCGCACGTCGCGACGCTGATCCTGACCGGCCACCGCAGCTTCGACAACGCGGTCGAGGCGATCCGCGTCGGCGCGGACGACTTCCTGACCAAGCCCGTGGACCGCCGCACCCTGATCGAGAAGATCGACGAGCTGGTGGCGCTGAGCGCACGGCGCAAGGCGGCCTCGAGCTCCGCGGTCCTCGCGATCGGCGCCCATCCCGACGACGTCGAGGTCGGCGCCGGCGGCACGCTGCTCAGCCACGTGGCGCAGGACCACGCCGTGTCGCTGCTGGTCCTGACCGGCGGCGAGGCGACCGGCGGCATGCCCGCCGAGCGCGCGCGCGAGGCCTCCCGCGCAGCCGAGCTGATGGGCGTGCGGCTCTTCCACGTCAACCTCGCCGACTCCTCCGTCAGCGAGGGCGGCGCCACGATCGCCGAGATCACGCGCGTGATCGAGGAGCTCTCGCCGGACACGATCTACACCCCGAGCGCCCACGACCTCAACCAGGATCACCGCAACGTGCACCACGCGACGACCGTCGCGGCGCGCCGGGTGCCCCGCGTCTTCTGCTACCAGACGCCATCCTCGACGGTCGAGTTCCGTCCGGGCCGCTTCGTCCCGGTCGATGAGTTCATGGACCGCAAGCTGGCGGTGATCCGCTCCTACACCTCACAGGTCAAGCAGCGCCGCTACCTCGACGCCGAGCTGCTGCGCGCGACGAGCCGCTACTGGAGCCGCTACGGCCACTCCCGCTTCGTCGAGCCTTTCGAGGTCGCACGCGACACCGAGAGCGACGGCGCGATGGAGGGCCAGCAGGACGCCAACGTCAGCGAGCTGCTCGAGAACGTCTGATCAGCCGGCGAGTAGCTGGCGCAGCACGTACTGCAGGATCCCGCCGTGGCGGTAGTACTCGAGCTCCATCGGCGTGTCGATCCGCACGCGCGCCTGGAAGCTGCAAGCGCCGGCGTGCACGGTCGCGAGCGGCGGACGCTCGCCGGCCGCGACCGGCGCCGCCACGCCCTCGATCGCGAACAGCTCCTCGCCGTTCAGCCCGAGCGACGCCGCGCTCTCGCCCGGCATGAACTGCAGCGGCAGCAGCCCCATACCGACGAGGTTGGCGCGGTGGATGCGCTCGAAGCTCTCGGCGATCACGGCACGCACGCCGAGCAGCCGCGGCCCCTTTGCCGCCCAGTCGCGCGAGGAGCCCGCGCCATAGTCCTTGCCGCCGATCACGATCAGCGGCACCCCCTCCTGCGCGTAGCGCATCGCCGCGTCGTAGATCGCAAGCACCTCGCCGCCGGGCAGATGGCGGGTGAAGCCGCCCTCGGGCAGCGCTTCGCCGACTGGGCCGCCGAGCAGGTTGCGCAGGCGGACGTTGGCGAAGGTGCCGCGCACCATCACCTCGTGGTTGCCGCGCCGCGCGCCGTATGAGTTGAACTCGCTCACCTCGACGCCGTGCTCGAGCAGGTGGCGCCCGGCCGGACTGTCGCGGCGAATCGAGCCGGCCGGCGAGATGTGATCGGTAGTGACCGAGTCGCCGAGCAGCGCGAGCACGCGCGCACCGGTGATCTCGCCGAGCGGGCTCGGCGCCGCCGGCAGGTTCTCGAAGAACGGTGGCCGGCGCACGTAGGTCGACTCGCGCCAGTCGTATCGGTCGCCGACCGGCACCTCGAGCGAGTGCCAGTTCTCGTCGCCGTCGAAGACCTCCGCGTAGCTGCGGCGGAACATGTCCGACTGGACGGCCTCCGCGACGGTGTCGGCGATCTCGCGCGTCGAGGGCCAGATGTCTCGCAGGTACACCGGCTCGCCCGCGCCGTCGGTGCCGAGCGGGTCGTTCGCCAGGTCGATGTCCATCGTGCCCGCGATCGCGTAGGCCACGACCAGCGGCGGCGAGGCGAGGTAGTTCATCTTCACCTCGCCCTGGATGCGTCCTTCGAAGTTGCGGTTGCCCGAGAGCACGGCCACCACCGCGAGATCGCGCTCGGCGACGGCCCGCGAGACCTCCTCGGGCAGCGGCCCCGAGTTTCCGATGCACGTGGTGCACCCGTAGCCGACGAGGTTGAAGCCGAGAGCCTCCAGCGGCTCGGTCAAACCGGCCCGCTCGAGGTACTCCGTCACGACGCGCGAGCCCGGGGCGAGCGATGTCTTGACCCACGGCCGCCGCGCCAGCCCGCGCGCGACGGCCGCCTTCGCGAGCAGCCCGGCGGCGACCATCACCGACGGGTTCGAGGTGTTCGTGCAGCTGGTGATCGCCGCGATCACGACGCTGCCGTGCTCCACCCGCTCGGCCACGGCGACCGCGCCGCCTCCGTCCGCCGCCCTCGCCCCGCCGTCGGGCGCCACGAAGCTCGCCAGCGCCTCGTGGAAGCGCTCGCGCGCGGAGCGCAGCGGCACGCGGTCCTGCGGGCGGCGCGGCCCGGCGAGACTCGGCTCGACGTCGCCGAGCTCGAGCGCGAGGGTGTCGCTGTAGCGCGGCTGCGGCGTCTGCTCGTCGTGCCAGAGGCCCTGCGCGCGGGCGTAGGCCTCGACGAGGCGGATCTGCTCCGCCCGCCGGCCGCTGAAACGCAGGTAGCGAAGCGTCTCGGCGTCGATCGGGAAGATCGCGGCGGTCGAGCCGAACTCCGGCGACATGTTGCCGATCGTCGCTCGGTCGGCGAGCGGCAGGCCGGCTAGGCCCGGGCCGAAGAACTCGACGATGCGCCCGACGACGCCCTTGGCGCGGAGCATCTCGGTCACCGTCAGCACGAGGTCGGTCGCGGTCGCGCCCTCCGGCAGCACGCCGTCGAGGCGGAAGCCGACGACCTGCGGCAGGAGCATCGACATCGGCTGGCCGAGCATCGCCGCCTCGGCCTCGATGCCGCCGACGCCCCAGCCGAGCACGCCGAGGCCGTTGACCATCGTCGTGTGCGAGTCGGTTCCGACGAGCGTGTCGGGGTAGGCGAGCGGGAGCGCCCCCTCACGCTCGGCGACGAACACCACACGCGCGAGGTATTCGAGGTTGACCTGGTGCACGATGCCGGTGTCGGGCGGCACGACGGCGAAGCGCTCGAAGGCGTTCTGGCCCCAGCGCAGGAAGGCGTAGCGCTCGGCGTTGCGTTCGAACTCGCGCGCCGCGTTGCGGGCGAATGCGTCGCGGGTGCCGAACACGTCCACCTGCACCGAGTGGTCGATGACCAGCTCGGCGGGCACGAGCGGGTTGATGCGCCGCGCGTCGCCGCCCATCTCGACGATCGCGTCGCGCATCGCGGCGAGGTCGACGACCGCCGGGACGCCGGTGAAGTCCTGCAGCAGCACGCGCGCGGGCGTGAAGGCGATCTCGACGCTCGGCTCGGCCGTCGCGTCCCAGCACGCTAGCGCCTCGATGTCGGCCGCGGCGACCGACCCGTTGCCCTCGTTTCGCAGCAGGTTCTCGAGCAGGATCTTCAGCGAGAACGGCAGGCCCGCGATGTCGAACCGATCGGCCAGGGCGTCGAGGCGGAAGATCTCGAACCGCCGGCCGGAGACCTCAAGCTCGGCGCGCGCATCGAAGCTGTTGGCGGACATCGCTGACACTCCTGGAGGTCGGGAACGGGCGGCTCGGGAGCAATTATCGCGCCTGCCGCCCCTGATCGGGCCTGCTCACCTCACGGCGGGTAGGCTTTACCCGGGTGAGCCTCCGCCCCAAGCGCCCCGACCGTTGAGCCTGCTTCAGGCGCTCGCGATCCTCGCCGCCGGCGGCGCGGCCGGCGCGATCAACGTGGTCGTCGGCTCCGGCACGCTGATCACCTTCCCGGTGCTGCTCGCGTTCGGCTACGCGCCGGTCGTCGCGAACGTCTCGAACACGATCGGACTGGTGCCCGGCTCGGTCGCCGGCGCGGTCGGCTACCGCCGCGAGCTCCACGGACAGGCGCAGCGCGTGCGCAAGCTGGCGGTCGCCACCGCGGCGGGCGCCGCCACCGGGGCGACGCTGCTCCTGACGCTGCCGGCGTCGGCGTTCCGCTCGATCGTGCCGGTCTTCATCGCCGCGGCGCTCGTGCTGATCGTCGCCCAGCCGCGCCTGGGCGCGCTGCTGCGCCGCCACCGCGGCCACGCGCACGCGCGGATCGGCCTGCTGACGCTGCTCGCCGTCTATGTGACCGGCGTCTACGGCGGCTACTTCGGCGCGGCGCAGGGGATCATGCTGCTGGCGATCCTCGGGCTCGCGCTCGACGACGAGCTGCACCGCATCAACGCCGTCAAGAACATCCTCGCCGGCCTGGCGAACCTGCTCTCGGGCCTGATCTTCGCGATCGTCGCGCACGTGGCCTGGGACGCGGTCGGCCTGATCGCGCTCGGGTCGATCAGCGGCGGCGCGCTCAGCGCCCGCTACGGCCGGCGCCTGCCGCCGACACTGCTGCGCGCGCTGATCGTCGCGGTCGGGATCGTCGCGATCGTGCGCCTCCTCTGAATCTGCCTTTCCGGAGGGTGCACCCCGTTCGGGGCACAGGCATGCACCCCCCGGCAGCTACTGGATGCGCTCCTCGAGCCTCCGCCGCAGCTCATCGCCGCGACCGGCCGCGACGGCCCGGGCGGCCCGCGCGTCGTCGAGCTCGAGGTGGTTGGCGTGGGCGAAGTCGAGCAGCTGCTGGCGCTGCTCGGACTGGTTGGCCGCGCGCATGAAGAGCCAGGCGAACAGCAGGATCGTGACGATGCTGCCCTCCACCATCATCACCGCGCCGGCGTCGACCTGGTCCTGCAGCGCCGAGATGCCGTAGGCGACCTCGTGCACGCGGTAGTAGGGGTAGAAGACGGTGTGCGACCAGAGGAACACGTTCCCGAGCACGCCCTCGATCAGGCGCACGGCGATGATGTAGCCGAGCCGGCCGAGGTTGCCGAACCACGCCGGCTTCGGCAGCGGACCGAGCAGCGCCATCCACATCGCGATGCCGGCGATCAGGAAGCAGGCGTGCTCGAGCGCGTGCACGCTCTCGTTGCGAAGCGCCGCCTGGTAGAGGACGGGCAGGTGCCAGACGTAGAGGTCGATCGCCCAGACCGGCAGCGCGACAAGCGGGTGGGTGAGCACCCGCAGGCGGGCGAACAGGCCGATCCGCAGCAGCGGCGCGAGCATCGGGCCGGTCATGCCGAGCACGATCAGCAGCGCGGCGATGTCGCCGATCAGCAGGTGCTCGACCATGTGGGCGACGAGCAGCTTCTCGCTGAGCACGCCGAGCGGCGTGCTCAGCGCCACGATCAGGACGAGCAGGCCGCCGGCGTAGCACCACTGCCGCCAGCGCGGGACCGCCCTGCCCTCGCGCGCGAGGCGGGCGGCGCGGCGGTGGTAGGGCACCCAGTAGAGGACGGCCAGCGCGACGACGAGGACGTCGGCGGTGACGCCCGGCCCCTGAACCGCTGCGGCGAGCGACACCGGCGGGCCAGCCCGGTTAGCTGGAGAGCGCCTGCGGCGGAGCGCTCGGCGGGGCGCCGCCGCCATCGCCGTCGTCCCGGCGACGGTCGCGCCGGCTCGCGAAGAAGACCCAGCCTCCGATCAGCACGACCGGCGAGGCGTAGAGCCCGGCCGTGTACCAGTGGTAGAAGCAGGCGATCATGGGCTTCACGAGAGGGTAGCGTAGGCTGCAGCGGGCCGTGGAGGAGATCGCCGCCCGCAACCCGCTCGCCGAGGCCCAGCGTGTGCTGGGGCCGGACGCACGCGTGCTCGAACCATCGCCGCCGGCGGTGACCGAGCCGCCCTGGTTCGCCGACGATCCGACGCAGGGGCGTCCACTGGACTACTCGGGGCGCCTCATCGACGCCGCCTGGCAGCGGGAGCGCTGGCTGGGCCCGTTCGGGCGCCTTGCGGCGCTGCCGGAGGGCTTCGCGCAGACGCGGCTCGCGCTTCATCGCCTGGCCGAGCAGACGATCTCCCCGGCGCGTGAGGCGGCCAACGGCAAGATCGGGCTTCGCTGGACGCTCGGCGGCTTCGGCACGCCGTTCTTCGGCGAGGACGAGCAGCTGCGCGTCGAACACGGCGCGCTGGTGCGCCAGCGCGGCGGGCGGGCGAGCCTCGAGCGTCCGCTCGCGGGGGTCGATGCCGCCGCCGCGAGCGCGCTCGGCGAGTACTACGGCTTCGCGACCTCGGTGCTCGAGGCGCTGCGCGCGGGGAGCGGGGCGGCGCTCGAGCCCTCGCGCGTGCAGCTGTGGCCCGAGCACTTCGACGTCTCGGTCGAGCTGGGCGTGGAGAGCGAGGGCCGGCGCGCCGGCTACGGCGCCTCGCCCGGCGACGACGAGCATCCCGAGCCCTACCTCTACGTGGTGCCGTGGGGCGAGGTCCCGAGCGGTCCGCGCTGGCACGCGCACGGATTCGCCGGCGCGGAGCTCAGCTACGCCGAGCTGCTCGCCGCCGCCGATCAGCGGGCGCTGGCGCTGGAGTTCCTCGAGGGCTGCCTGCGCGAGCTGCAGTCGGCATAGAATCGACGGCTGTGAGCGAGTCGCTGCGAGTCGGCATTCTCGGCGGTGGCCTGATGGGGAGCGGGATCGCCGAGTCGGTCGCGCGGGCCGGCCACGACGTTCGCGTACACGAGCCGATCGCCGACGCGCGCGCGGGCTCGCTCGCGCGCATCACGGCTTCGACCGAACGCGCTCTGGCCGCCGGCAAGCTCGACGCGGCCGCACAGCGGGCGCTGCTCGAGCGGATCACCTACGTCGACGAACTCGACGGCCTGGCGGACCGCGAGCTGGTGATCGAGGCGGTGGTCGAGGACCGCGACGTCAAGCGCGAGTGGTTCGCGCGGCTCGAGCAGGTCGTCGCGGCGGACGCGCTACTTGCCTCGAACACCTCGAGCATCCCGATCGCCGTGCTGGCGAGCGCGGTCAGCGAGCCGCAGCGCGTGCTCGGCCTGCACTTCTTCTCACCGGTGCCGGTGATGGGGCTGGTGGAGGTGGTGCCCGGCCTGGACACCAGCGAGCACACGCTGGCGGCGGCGCGGAGCTTCGTCGAGAGCCTCGGCAAGCGCGCGATCACGAGCAAGGACCGCGCCGGCTTCATCGTGAACATGCTGCTCGCGCCGTACCTGGCGGCTGCGATCCGCATGCTCGACGAGGGCTTCGCCACGCGCGAGGACATCGACGCCGGCATGGCGATCGGCTGCGGGCACCCGATGGGGCCGCTGACGCTGTGCGACTTCATCGGCCTCGACGTGATGGCCGCCGTCTGCGACTCGCTGTTCGAGGAGTTCAGACGGCCCGAGTACGCCACACCGCCGCTGCTCTCGCGGATGGTCGCCGCAGGGCGGCTCGGGCGCAAGGCTGGGCGCGGGTTCTACGAGTACTGACGGACGCGGGCCGCCGCCGGATGGCTACGCCGCGCGGAACAGCCGGATGTCGCCGCTGCCCGTGCGGGCCCTGATCGTGATCGCCTCCCCGGCGCTCGCCGGCTTCTCATCGAGCGGCATGTCCGAATCGACACGCCCGGAGCCGGTCGTCAGGTCGAGCTTCGCGGGCCGCCCCGCAGGGATGCCGATCGTCAGCGCGCCCGCGCCGCTCGCGATGTCCACGTTGCCGTGCACCTCGCCAAGCGTCGTGCTGCCCGAGCCGGACCGCGTGCGGACGGGGCCGTGCACGGCGGCGACTTCGAGCGCGCCGCTCCCGCGCATGGCGGAGAGCTCCTGACCGATCTCGCCGCACCGGAGGTCTCCCGAGCCTGACCTCAGCTCCACCGAGCCGCGCACGCGGCCGACCTGACAGGCGCTGCTGCCGTAGCGCAGCCTCAGGTCGCCGTCGACGTCGTCCAGGGAGATCGCGGCGTTGCCGGACGCGATGTCGGCGCTCCCGCAGCGGCCGTCCACGGTGATGTCGGCCGTGAACGTCGTCGCCTTCACGTCCGAGCCGCTGGGCACCGCGACGGTCACGTCCATGGCGTTGCGATCGTGCCGGCGCCCGCCGAGGATCGGCAGATCGAAGATGCCGCCCTGCCGCGGGGAGATCACACACAGCGTGGAGCCGCGCATCTCGACGACCGTGCGATCGACGATGTCGGAATCCGCGACCCGTGGCTCGAGCGTCACGCTCGCCTCGGTCAGACCCTCGCGGGCCTGGACCGTGAGCGAGCCGCTGCCGACGCGCAGCTCCAGGTCGGTTGGCCCCGATAGTGGAAAGGTCGTGGTGGGCATGGGATTCCTCCTCGGTCAGGGGTTGATCCAGCCGGTCACATGCCGGCCGTCGTGCCCGCGCCCGCCGCGCCCGGCGCGGTCCCAGCCGCGAGCGCCGACGCTGCCCGGCCAGCCGCCGGCCAGCGCGTTGGTGGCCGCCCGCACGAGCCAGCTGTTGACCGAGATCCCCTCGCTCCCGGCAGCCTGCTCGACGTCGACCTTCAGCGCCTCGGAGAGGCGGAGCGAGATGCGGGCGCTGGCGTCGCCGTCGTCCGCCGGGCGACCGGGCCGCTCCGGCTCGCCCGCGACCACATCCACGAGCAGCCGGTCGCCATCGAGCCGCACCGACACCGCCGGTGATCCCGGCATGTCGAGCAGCGCGCCGGTGATCTCCTCGGCGGCTTGCGCGAGCGCATTCATGATCGCGAGCCGGACCGCCGGTTCCACCGTCGCCGCCAGCGCCGCGGCAATCTGCTGGGTCCGCTCGTCGCCGAGCGCGGCCGACGCGCCGATCTGGTCCTGCACCTCGCGGATGTGGTCGTCCAGCTGCATGACGTCATCGTAGCAGCATCTGTGATGTCAACGCAACGTCATGTTGGCGTCATGTGCCGGCAGGCCGCACGGCGCGGCACGCCCCGCGCCCGTGCGACTCGAACGCTCAGCGGCTGACGAGCGGGACGAACTGCGAGTAGCCCTTCAGCGCCGGCACCCTGCGCACGGCGAGGGCGTGCTGTCCGGGGCGCCAGAGAGCGAGCGTCGTCAGCCGCCCGCGTTCGGCGACGACGACCAGGCGATCGTCGGCGGTCCAGGCGATTCCGGAGAACTTGAGCGGCTCGAGGATCGGGAAGCCCGGGACGTGCGTGAAGCTGCCGGTGCGCGTGTTCAGGAGCCAGATGTCGGCGGCCTGAGAAACCGTTGCGCGTGGCGGTGGCGGATAGGCGGGGTCGGCGAACTCGACGGCGACCAGCGGACCGTGCGGCGCGGGGTGAACCTCGTAGCCGAAATGGAGGGTGCTGGGCCAGCCGAGGCGCAGCCGCCTGCCCGTGGTGAGGTTGACGAGGCTGAGGCTTGTCGGGCCCACGTAGGGCGCTCCCTCTATCGCGAGGCCGTGACCGATCAGGTCGTAGGCGTAGCCGCCGTTCAGCGCTCCGGTGACCTTGCCGGTCCGGGGGTTGATCAGCACCGACCGCTGGTCGCCGTCGGTCCAAAGCGCGACCCCGCGCGGGAACGCGGGGCCCAGGTCGCCGCACGGAACGCGCAAAGCGGGGTGGGCGCCCGGCAACTCCCGCAGCGTGCAGGCTCCGTGGTGGGGCCACCTCAACACCCACTCCGCGGTGGATCCCGGCAGATAGGCCGTCTCGGTCGTTCCCTGCAGCGCCGGGAAATGCCGCGATGCAATCCGGCGCACCGATCCGTCGGCTTCGATGAGGAAATCGTCCTGGGTTATCGCGCAGTGCTGGCACGCCTGGTGGTTCACGACGGCCAGCGCCCCGCCGGGCACCAGCATCAACGGGTAAAGCGCGGATCCCACGGCGCCGGGGCCGCGGGGCACGTGAAGCTGGGGCAAACGTTCAACGGTCCCGGTGTCGACGTCGACGATCGATGCCGGCCCAGCGTTCTCGGAGGCGACCAGACGCAGATGAGTCACGCCGCGAAGCGGCGAGCCGGTCAACCACGTCGGCGACGAGGCCAGCCGCACCGAGCCGGGGGCCCGTGCTTGCTGACCACCACCCGACAGGCCGACGCCGACGACGGCGCCGAGCGCGGCCGCGAACACGGCCAGGGCGGCGATCAGACGCTGGCGTTGCTGACGCCGGCGCGCCTCTTCGATGACGCCGGCGTCCGGCGCGTCGATCGCCGCGGGGCCGATCGCTCCGAGCGTTTCACGCGGACTGTCGTCGACCAGCATAATGCGCTACTATGACTGGCACAATGCTGGATGTCAAGATCGACCGCGACGACCCCGCGCTGCTGCACGAACAGGTCGCCGCCCAGATCCGACGCGCGATCGCCGACGGCGAAGCCAGGCCGGGAGACAGGCTCCCCCCGGCGCGCCACCTCGCCGCCGTCATGCACGTCAACACCAACACCGTGCTGCGTGCCCTGAGGCTCCTGCGCGACGAAGGGTTGCTCGAGCTTCGCCAGGGACACGGGATCCGCGTCACCGGCACACCCGAGCGCAGCGCCGTGCTCACCAAGGTCAGCGAGCTCGTCCAGCTCGCCCGCAAGAACGGCTTCACCCGCGCGGAACTCGCGCGGATGATTGACGCCGCCCCATAGCCGCGAAGACGAGGCGAGGCGTCGAGCGGGCCGGCATCCGCGAGCAGGCCGCCCGGATGACCGCGCCGCCGCGCCCCGGTCCCTCGGAGCTACCCCGCCTCGATCCGGCCCCGCAGCGCCCCGAGGAAGCGGGCCGCGTAGGCCCCGTCGAGCGCGCGGTGATCCCAGGAGAGGCCGAGCACGCACATCGAGCGGATCGCGACCGTCTCGGCGCCGTCGGCGTCCGTCACGACGACCGGCCGGCGCACGATCGCCTCGACGTCGAGGATCGCGACCTGGGGCTGGTTGAGCACGGGCGTCGCCATGAAGGTGCCGAACTGGCCGGGGTTGGTGATCGTGAAGGTGCCGCCGTGGACCTCGTCGGGCGACAGCTCGCCGGAGCGCGCGCGCGCCGCCAGCTCGGCGATCCGCGCAGCCAGCGTCTCGACGTCGAGCGCCTGGGCCGAGCGCACCACCGGCACGATCAGCCCGTCCGCGCCGAGCGACACGGCGATGCCGAGGTTCACCTCGTCGTGCAGCGTGTGCTCCTCGCCGTCGAGCCAGGCGTTCAGCTCGCCGAACTCGGCGAGCGTCGCGGCGGTCGCCGCGGCCACGATCGGCAGCGCCGTCACGCCGAGCTCACGCCGCCGCACCTCGACCGCCTCGAAGTCCACCTCGATCCACGACGTCACCGTCGCCGCCTCGCTCAGCGAGCGCTTCATGCGCTCCCCGATCGTGCGCCGCATGCGCGAGAGCGCGCCCGCGGGCGGCGGCTGGTACAGCGCGCTCTCAGCCGACACCCCGGCGCCCGGCGGCGCCAGGCCGCCACGCTCCGCCGCGGCCAGCACATCCTCCCGCCGCACCCGCCCATCCCGCCCCGTCCCGACCACCCGCTCCAGCTCCACGCCCAGCTCCGCCGCCAAGCGCACCACCACCGGCGAATGCCGCCCGGCCGCCCCGCCGCCGCCGCCACGCCCGGCCTCTGCGCCGGCGGCCGAGGGCACAGCCACCCCCGCCTCCCCCCCACCACATCAGCAGCCGAGGATGACGCCCGAAGGGCGTCGACCTCGGCCTCCATCCGCGCGATCACGGTCCCCACGTCCACGGTCTCGCCGACCTCGACCAGCAGCTCGACGATCAGCCCGGCCGCGGGGGCCGGCAGCTCGGAGTCGATCTTGTCGGTCGAGACGTCGCAGATCGCCTCGTCGGCCTCGACGCGCTCGCCGGGCGCCTTGCGCCAGGCCACGAGCGTGCCCTCGGCGACGGTGATGCCCAGCTGGGGCATCACGATGTCGAGCAGCCGCCCGGCGTCCCGCTCAGTAGGCGAGGAGCTCACGGCAGGCGTCTCGGATGCGCTCGACTCCCGGGATCGCGGCGCGCTCGAGCGAGGGCGCGAAGGGGACCGGCGCGTCGGGGGTCGCGACGCGCACGACCGGGCCGTCGAGGTCGTCGTATCCGTACTGGGCGATCAGCGACGCGACCTGCGCGCCGGCGGCGCAGGTGTAGTTGGCCTCGTCCACGACGACCACCTTCGAGCACTCGTGCACCGCGTCGAGGATCGCCCGCTCGTCGAGCGGCACGAGCGTGCGCAGGTCGAGCACGCGAACCGAGGCATCCTCGATCTGCTCGGCCGCCGCCACCGCGGCGTGCACCATCGCGCCGTAGGCGATCACGACGAGATCGTCGCCGTCGCGCACGGTGTTCGCGCACAGCGGCGTCTCGTAGGAGCCCTCGGGGACCTCGCCGCGAATGCGCCGGTAGAGGAACTTGTGCTCGAGGAAGATCACAGGGTTGGGGTCGGCGATCGCCGCCAGCAGGAGCCCCTTCGCGTCGGGCGCGCTGGAGGGGGCGAACACCTTGAGGCCGGGGGCGTGCATGAACCAGGCCTCGGGGTTCTGCGAATGGAACGGGCCGCCGGACACGCCGCCGCCGTTCGGCAGCCGCACGACGATCGGCGCCGCGAGACCGCAGCGCCAGTGCAGCTTGCCGGCCACGTTGACGATCTGATCGAAGCCGCAGGAGACGAAGTCGGCGAACTGCATCTCGCAGACCGGCCGCATGCCGACGATCGCCGCGCCGACGGCGCCGCCGATCATCGCCTCCTCGGAGATCGGCATGTCGACCACGCGGTCGGCGCCGAAGCGCTCCTGCAGTCCGGCGGTCACCTTGAAGGCGCCGCCGAACGCGCCGATGTCCTCGCCGAGCAGCAGCACGCGCTCGTCCTGCTCCAGCGCCACGCGCAGGCCGTCGGAGATCGCCTCCAGGTAGGTCAGCTCCATCAGGCGCCCGCGAAGCGGCTCCAGGGCGCGGCTCCGCGCCCCACCGTCCGCGGCTCGCCCTCGCAGAAGACGTCCTCGAGCGCCGCTCCGGGCGCCGGCTCCGCCATCGCCAGCGCCTCGCGCGTGGCGAGCTCGACCTCCTCGCGCACCGCCGCCTCGACCGCGTCGACGTCGACGCCGAGCGAGCGCAGCCGCGCGCGCTGGCGCTCGAGCGGGTCGCGCGCCGCCCAGTGCTCGAACACCTCGGGCGGGACGTAGGAGGCGTCGTCGTGCGCGCCGTGGCCGTGCATGCGCATCGTGTGCGCCGCGATCAGCGTCGGGCCCTCCCCCGCCAGCGCACGCTCGCGCGCCTCGCGGGTCACCTGGAAGACCGCCTCGACGTCGTTGCCGTCGACGCTCGCGGCGGCGATCCCGTACGCCGCCGCGCGCTCCACCGGGTCGACGACGAACTGGAGCGAGCTGGGCGTCGAGTAGGCGTAGCCGTTGAGCTCGAGCACGAAGATCGCCGGGACCCGCTGCAGCCCGGCGAGGTTCATCGCCTCGTGCCAGTCACCGACGGAGGTCGCGCCGTCGCCGAAGAAGGCGAGCGCCACGCGCGGCTCGCCGCGCAGCTTGAACGCCCACGCCATGCCGACCGCGACAGCCACCATGTCGGAGAGCATCGAGACCATGCCGACGACGCCGCGCGTGGTGTCGCCGAGGTGCACGTTGCCGTCGCGACCGCGCCCGACGCCGGCGGCGCGCCCGAGGTAGTGGCCGAGGATCGCAGCCGGCGGCGTGCCTTTGACGAGGTGCGCGCCGAGGTCGCGGATCAGCGGGCAGACCGGGTCCTGGGGCCCGAGCGCGAAAGTCGCGCCGACGGCGGTCGCCTCCTGGCCGCGGCCGTCGTAGAAGGACCCCGGGACCTTGCCCTGCTTGTAGAGGCTGAGCCCGCGCTCCTCGATCGCACGCTGCATGAGCATGAAGCGCAGCAGCGCGACGCGGTCGTCGAGGTCGAGGAACCTCGCACTCTCGTGCTCGGCGCCCGGCCCCGCTACGGGGGGCTCCCCCACTCCGGCTTCGGCGCTGCGGGTGTGAACGGTGCTCAGAGCGCTCTGACCTCGTCGAGTCGCGGATCGAACGGACCCGTTGATCCTAATGGGGCGGATTCCCGAAGCGCGCCGGGCACGCCGTGCTCGAGCGGGTAGCGGCGCAGGATGCGGTAGAGCGTCGAGCGCTCCGCGGCGGGGCGTCCGGCGGCGTGTGCGGCACCGACGAGCTGCTCGGGGTCGAGCTTGACGCCGTGGTAGGAGCCCGCCATGCGGCTGATCGACTCCTCCATCAGGGTGCCGCCGAGGTCGTTGACGCCCCAGCGCAGCGATTCGGTCGCCGCGTCGAGGCCCATCTTCACCCAGGAGCTCTGCACGTTGGGGATGGCGCGCCCGAGCGCGAGGCGGAAGACCGCGGTGTGCTTGAGCTTCTCCGCGGTGGAGATCTCCTCGACGCCGTGCGTGCGCCCGAGCAGCGTCTGGTAGGGGATGAACGACAGCGGCACGAACTCGGTGATGCCGCCGGTGCGCTCCTGCAGCTCGCGCACCACGCGCATGTGCTCGGCGAGCTCCCACGGCTCCTCGATGTGGCCGAACATGACGGTCGCGGTGGAGCGCAGCCCGGCCGCGTGCGAGGCCTCGATGATCTCCACCCAGCGCGCGACCGGCAGCTTGTTCGGCGAGATCCGCTCGCGCACGCCGTCGTGAAGCACCTCGGCGGCGGTGCCCGGGGTCGAGTCGAGCCCGGCCTCGCGCAGCCGCGCGAAGACCTCGGCCGGCGGCAGGCCCGAGATGTCGCAGCAGTGGGCGATCTCCATCGGCGAGTAGGCGTGCAGGTGCAGCTGCGGTGCGGCCGCCTTGATCACGCGCAGCCAGTGCTCGTAGTCCTCGAGCGTCCAGTCCGGGTGGATCCCCGACTGCATGCAGATCTCGGTCGCGCCGAACTGCACCGCCTCGGCGACCTTGCGCTCGAGCGCGGCGCGGTCGTGCTCGTAGGCGTCCGGGGAGCGCTTGCCCTGGCCGAAGCCGCAGAACGCGCAGCCGACGATGCAGATGTTCGAAACGTTGATGTTGCGGCAGACGACGAAGGTCACGGTCTCGCCGGCCAGCTCCGCGCGCAGCTCGTCGGCGGCGGCGCGGATCTCCTCGATCGCCTCCGGGCGCGTCTCGGCGAACAGCGCCGTCAGCTCCTCCTCGCCCAGCGCGACGCCGTCGCGCCCCTTCTCGATCGCCCGCCCCACCAGGTCGCGGCGGATCACGCGGTCGCCGCGGCGGCCCGAGCCGCGCCGCGGGATGAACGACCAGTAGCGCGAGGTGATCACGTCCAGCACGTTCTGCGACAGCCAGTCGCGGTCGATGTAGCGGCCGTAGACGCACAGGCGCTCGGTCAGCGCGACGCCGTCGCCAGCAAGCCGGCGACGCACCGCGAGCGGCGAGGGGAACGGGTGCTCGGGGGAGATGTGATCGCCGTTGGCGGACAGCCCGCCGAGGTCGCTCGCACCGGCGGCGACGAGCTCCGGCCAGAACTCCGACAGGTTCGGCGGCACCTGGATGCCGACGTCGGGCAGCAGCTCGCGCGCGAAGGCGACGAGCTCGCGCAGCTCCTCGATCGTGACCTCGCAGGCCCACGGCGGCGCCGGCAGGCTCGGGTGGCGCCCCAGCCCGGTGCGCCAGTACTCCTCCGCCGCAGCGGTCGCCACCTCCGCCGGCTCCTCGCCGTAGTAGCGGCGGTGGGGCACGAAGTTCTGCAGGATCAGCTCCTGGATGTGACCGTGCTCGCGGTGGACCTCGGCGAGCGCCCGAAGCGCCGCGATCCGGTCCTCGGGCCGCTCGCCGATGCCGACGAGGATGCCGCTCGTGAACGGGATCCGCAGCTCCCCCGCTGCGCGGATCGTCTGCATCCGCAGCGCCGGGTCCTTCGTCGGCGAGCCCTGGTGGGCGACCAGGTCCGCGCGCAGCGACTCGAGCATCAGCCCCTGCGAGGCGGTCACCTCGCGCAGCCGCCCGAGCTCCTCGCGCGAGAGCGCGCCGAGATTGGTGTGCGGCAGCAGCCCTCGCTCCAGCGCCTCGCGGCAGCACCACACGACGTAGTCGACGAAATCCGCGAAGCCGAGCTCGCCCAGCCGCTCGCGCACGCCGGGGTGGTGCGCGGGGTCATCGCCGGTCAGGATCAGCAGCTCCTTGACGTTGCGCCGGGCCGCGTGATCGAGCAGCGCCCGGACCGCGGGCGGCTCGTGCAGGTGGGCCTGGTGGGTCGCGAACGCGCAGTACTTGCAGTGCGACACGCACGTGCGCGAGAGCGACAGCGTCAGGTTGCGCGAGAAGGTGACCCTCCGGCGCGTGACTGCGTCCACGGAGCTCACGTGACCGCAGAGCATAGAGGGCGCCCGACGGCGGCCAGCTGCACAGTCCTCCAGATTGCCGTTCGGCTGGGTGCATGCACCCAGCCGTCGGGACGGTGCATGCACCGTCCCGCGGGTCGGCGCATGCGCCGACCCGTCAAACCCCGGGGATGCTGATGGGCGGATCGCGCAAGGATTCAGCGCATGTGGAGGCCCGCCGCCGCTCTCGCCGTGGTCGCCGCCTGCGCGTTGAGCGCGTGCGGCTCGTCGCGGCCGCCCGCGGCGCGCGTGCTGATCGACGTCGTCCCCGCGCTGCCGCGGAGCCTCGACCCCGCCGACGAGCAGGGCCCGGCGTTCGACGCGCTCGAGAGCTCGCTCGGCGGCACGCTCGTGCGAGGGGCGGGAAGCGGCGTGGCCGGGTATCTCGCGAGCTCGTGGCGGCGGGTCGCCGGCGGCGACTACGTGTTCGAGCTGCGGGCGGCGGGCAGCGCCTACGGGCACACGCTGAGCGGCGCCGATGTGCGCTTCAGCTTCAGGCGGGAGCTGGCGGCCTCGGCGACGGCGCGATCGCTCGCGGCGGCCGCCGGGATCGACGTGGGCGACCCGGTCACGGTGCTCGCCCCGGCGCTCGTGCGCGTGAACGCGACGGCGGGCCGCTCGCTCGCGCTCGCGGTGCTAGCCGACTTCCGCTTCGCGGTGCTCGACAGCCGCGCAGTGCGCGCGCACGCGAGCGGCTGGCCGGCTGACCATCTGGCGTTCTACGGCGCCTATGAGATGACCGCGTTCGTGCCGCGGCGCCGCCTGCTCGCGCGAGCGAACCCGCGCTTCGGCGGGCCGGCGCCGGCGTTCGGACACCTCGCGATCGAGGCCGCGCCGTCCGGGGCGCTGCGGCTCGCGGACCTCGCCGCCGGGGAGGCGTCGCTGACCTCCGGCCTCGACGCGGCCGACCTCTCGATCGCAGCGCGGACCAGCGGCCTGCGCGTGGTCACGCTGCCGGCGGGGCGAGCGGGCGGGAGCGGCGCCCCGGAGCGGGTCGTCGCACGGGTCGGGATCGGCGGGTTCGGCGCCTGCGCCGCCGGCGCGATCTACTACGACCGGCTGCGCGGGTGAGCCGCGTGCACGCCACGGCCGCGACGATCGGCGCCGATAGACTGGCGCCGTGACCGGGGCAGCGGCGAGCCGTCGCGCGATTGCAGTCGCGGCGCTGGCCGCGCTCGGCGCCGTCGCGCTCGCGGCCTGCGGCGGCGCCAGCCTCACCCCCGCCGCGACGAAGGCCGTCGCCGCGCACACGTTCATCGACCTGGTCCCGGCGCTGCCGGTCAACCTCGACGAGACCGGCACGCCCGACCCCTCGTCGGTGGCGATCCTGCCGAGCTGGTCGAGCGAGCTGGTGCGTCCCGCCCCGGCAACCCCGGGACCGCACGCGGTGCTGCCCGCCGACGACGCGGTGGTGCCCTACCTCGCGACCTCCTGGCAGCGCTCGGCCGACGGCAGCTACACCTTCGAGCTGCGCCGCGGCGTGCGCGGGGACTCCGGCGACCCGTTCACCGCCGCCGACGTGCGCTGGAGCCTCGACCGCGCGCTCGCCCGCTCGCCGGTTGCGCCCTTCCTCTTCGCGCTCGCCCACATCGACGCGAGCGACCCGGTCACGATCATCGACAGCCACCGGGTCCGCGTCAACGTCACGGCGCCCAGCCCGTTCACGCTCTCGGTGCTCGCCTCCTACGACGCGGCGATCTACGACAGCGCGCTCTACCGCGCCCACGCGACGGCGGCCGACCCGTGGGGGCAGCAGTGGGGCGCCACGCACTCGGCGAGCTTCGGGCCCTACTGGGTGTCGTGGTATCTGCCGCGGCGCCAGATCGTGCTGAAGGCGAACCCGGGCTTCTGGCAGGCCCCCTACTACACGCGCGTGATCATCCGCCAACTCGGAAGCGCCAACGCGCGCATGACCGCGGTGCTGAACGGCAGCGCCACGCACACGAGCGGGCTCAGCTGGCCGGAGTTCCAGAACCTCGCGCTCGGCGGCGGCGCGAACGGCGTGAGCGCGACGATCCTGCAGAGCGGCCCGCAGGTGGTCAGCTGGCACCTCGGCCTCGCCCACGGCCCGCTCGCCAACCCGCTCGTGCGCCAGGCGATCAACCTCGGCATCAACCGCACCGAGCTCGCCGCAGGGCTGGACGGCGGCTACGCCCAGCCGGCCTCGCTCGCCGTCCCGGCGGCGTTCGGGGTGGCGCAGCCGGCGAACTTCGATCCCGCGCAGGCGCGCAGCCTGCTGCGCTCCGCGGGCTACGACCCGGGCGTCACGCCGTTGACGATCAACGTGTACACCAACAACGTCGAGATCGGCGGGAGCGGCTCGGTGCTGCTCGGCTACCTGCAGTCGGACATGATCCAGATCGGCGTCGTGCTGAACGTCATCTACATCAACGACACCGACCAGCTGCTGGCGCTCGAGGCGAACCCGGGCCTGCAGTCGACGCTCGACACCGACACGCCGCTGCTCGGCGGCGCCGGCTTCCTGCTCGAGCAGGACGACAACGCGGCGCTCGACCCGGTCAGCCCGGCGGCCGACCAGCACTACGCCAGCGCGCCGCTGCAGTCGCTGCTCGACCAGCTGCGAAGCGCACCCGACGCGGCGACCGCGCAGACGCTGATCGGGCAGGCCGCGACGACCGTCGACACCGACCTGCCGAGCGTCGACCTCTACGCGGTGCCGGTCCAGAACGTCACGCGATCGAACGTCACCGGCTACGCCGCCTACACGGTGCCGGTGACCTACTACGAGTACCTGCATCCGACCGGCTGAGAGGGCGGCAAGCGTGGGCGCTGCGAGTGCGGCGCGCGCGTGCGAACGCGGTCGGCGCGCGCGTACAATCGCGGTCCGTTGAGCCTCGCTCGCCTGGTCATCTCCTGCCCCGATCGCCGCGGGATCGTGGCCGCCGTCTCCGCCGCGATCTCCGAGCACGGCGGCAACATCATCCAGTCCGACCAGTACTCGACCGACCCGGAGGGTGGCCGCTTCTTCATGCGGGTCGAGTTCAGCGTCGCAGACGCCGGCGCCGTCGCGCGCGAGCGCTTCGAGGCCTCGTTCGCGCCGGTCGCCGAGCGTTTCGGCATGCACTGGCGGCTGGCCTACGCGAGCGAGCGCAAGCGCGTCGCGGTGATGGCCTCGACGGCCGACCACTGCCTGATGGACCTGCTGTGGCGCTGGCGGCGCGGGGAGCTCGAGTGCGAGATCCCGCTGGTCGTGTCCAACCACGAGCTGATGCGCGCGGAGGTGGACGCGTTCGGCGTGCGCTACGTGCACCTGCCTGTCACGCCGCAGACCAAGCCGGCCGCCGAGGCCGCCCTGCTCGAGGAGCTCGCGGGAAACTGCGAGCTGGTGGTGCTGGCGCGGTACATGCAGATCCTCAGCGGCGAGTTCCTCGCCGGCCTGGGTCTTCCGGTGATCAACATCCACCACTCGTTCCTGCCGGCGTTCGCCGGCGCCGACCCCTACGAGCAGGCCCGCGAGCGTGGTGTCAAGCTGATCGGCGCGACGGCGCACTACGTGACGGAG
Organism: uncultured Solirubrobacterales bacterium; assembly: GCA_963830975.1. GTDB lineage: Bacteria > Actinomycetota > Thermoleophilia > Solirubrobacterales > Solirubrobacteraceae > Palsa-513. The sequence continues at coordinate 130,656 of CAWHOI010000004.1, read as the reverse complement.
GAGCTTGACGGCGGCCCGATCATCGAGCAGGACACCGCGCGCGTCAGCCACCGCGACAGCGCCGAGCGCCTCGCCGCGATCGGCCGCGACATCGAGCGCGTCGTGCTCGCCCGCGCCGTGCGCTGGCATCTGGAGGACCGGGTGATCGTCAACCGCAACGCGACGGTGGTGTTCGCGTAACGGAGCACCGGCATCCGGCGGACGGCGGGGACGGCGAACAGCCGTCCGGGCTCGGGGGCGTCGCGCCGACGCTCGCGCTGTCGGACGTCGCGGACTTCCTGCGCGCGCACCCGCCCTTCGACACGCTCTCAGCCGATGACGTCGACCTCGTCGCATCCTCGGCCGAGATCGAGTTCCACCTCGCCGGCACGACGATCTTCGCCGAGGGCGCCGAGCCGGTCCAGCACGTGCGCGTCGTGCGCAGCGGGGCCGTCGAGATCGTGCACGACGGCGCGGTGCTCGACATGCTCGGGGTCGGCGAGCTGTTCGGCCACGGCTCGATGCTCTCCGGCCTGCCCGCCGGCTTCACGGCACGCGCGCACGAGGACACGCTCTGTTACCGCATCGGCGCCGAGGTCGCCCTGCGCGTGCTCGCGCGGCCGGAGAGCGTCGCGTTCGTCGCGCGCTCGCTGCTGACGACGCGCGGCGACGCGCTGGGTGAGCCGCCGGTCCAGCCCGCGGCGGCGAGCCCGGCCGGCCGCGATCCGGCTCACCTGCCGGTCGGCTCGCTGATCCGCGCCGAGCCGGTGGTCGTCGAGCCGACGACGACGATCCAGGAGGCGGCGCGGCTGATGAACGCCGCCGGGGCGACCGCCGTGATCGTCAAGCTGGCGGGCTCGATCGGGATCATGACCGACCGCGACCTGCGCTCACGCGTCGTCGCGGCGGGGCGCTCGGCGCAGGAGCCGGTCAGCGCGGTGATGACCGCGCCGGCCTACACGGTCGCGCCGGACCGCCTCGGCGGCGGCGTGCTGCTCGAGATGCTCGACCGCGGCTTTCGCCACTTCCCGGTGATCTCGGCGCGCGGCGAGCTGGTCGGCGTCGTCGCCGACCTCGACCTGATCTCGCTCGAGACGCGCAACTCCTTCCACATCCGCCGCGCGATCGCGGCCGCGGGGAGCGTCGAGGAGCTGGCCGAGACGGCCGGCGGGCTGACCGGGATGCTCGTCGCGCTGCACGACACGAGACTCGCCGCGAGCAGCATCGCCGCGATCTATTCCGTCGTGCTGGACGCACTGACTCGGCGGCTGGTGGAGCTGACGATCGCCGAGATCGGCGAGGCGGCGGCGCCGTTCGCGTGGCTCGCGCTCGGCAGCCAGGCACGGCGCGAGGCGCTGCCCAGCTCCGACGCCGACAGCGCGATCGTCTGGTACGGCGACATCGACGAGCGGGAGATCCGCCCGCACCTGCACGATCTCGGGGTCCGCGTCGTGGCCGGCATGGCGGCCTGCGGCCTGCACGCCGACAAGCACGGCGCCTCGGCCTCCGACCTGCTGTTCGTCCGCTCGGAGGAGTCCTGGCGGCGGGTCGCTCGCAGCTGGCTCGAGGATCCCGGCCAGGAGATGGCGCTGATCCTCACCTCCGTGCTCGTCGACAGCCGGCCGGTGTGGGGCATCCACGTCGGCACGCCGGTCGCCGAGGCGTTCTCGCCGGCGCCGCGACACCCAGCCCTGCTGCGCCTGCTCGCGCGGCTCGCGCTCTCACACCGCCCGCCGACCGGCTTCCTGCGGGGCCTCGTCGTCGAGCACAGCGGCGAGCGCCGCGGGCAGCTCGACCTCAAGCACGGCGGCGTGCTGCCGATCGTCGATCTCGCCCGCTGGGCGGCGATGTCGGCCGGCGTCACCGCGACCTCGACCGCCGAGCGCCTGCGCGCCGCCGCCGACGCCGGGACGCTGCCGGCCGCCGATGCGCGCACGCTGCTCGAGGCGCACGAGCTGATCGTCGGCCTGCGCGTCGAGCACCAGATCGAGCAGCTGCGAAGCGGTCAGCAGCCGGACGACTACATCGACCCGGCGGGCCTCAGCCAGCTCACGCGCAGCTACCTGCGCGAGGCCTTCCGCGCCGTGGCGGCCGTGCAGAAGCACGTCGCGGCCGAGCTGGCGGCGCCCGTCCTGTGAGCCCCTGGCGCCGGCCGCTCGCGCGCGGTCCGCGAGGGGCGGAGGGTTCGGAGGGGGTGCGCGGCCGCCGGGGCCGCGGTCCGGGGGCGCGCGCCTACGCCGGAGCGCGCGTGCCGCGCGCGCGCACGCCCTGGATCGCGGCCCGCTACTGCGTCGTCGACCTCGAACTGAGCGGCCTCGACCCGCTGCGCAACGAGATCATCTCGTTCGCCGCGCTGCCGATCGACGGCGGGCGCGTGCGCCTCGACGGCGTCGCCGCCGGGCTCGTGCGCCCCACGCAGCCGCTGTCGCAGGAGGCGATCCGCGTACACGGCATCCGCGCGGCGGACCTCGCCGACGCACCGGCGGGAGTGGCGGCGCTCGATCCGCTGCTGGAGGTTATGGCCGGCCGCGTGCTGGTCGCCCACCACGCCTCCGTCGAGCGCGCGTTCCTGGGCGCCGCGCTGCGCGCGGTGCGCCTGCGCCTGCGCGGACCGGTGCTCGACACCGCCGTGCTCGCCCGCATCTGGCTGGCCGAGCGAGACGGCGCGCTGCCGCCTGCGCGAATGAGCCTGGGAGAGCTCTCCCGCGCGTGCGGGCTGCCGGTGCACTCCCCCCACACTGCGCTCGGCGACGCGCTGACCACGGCGCAGCTGTTCATCGTCGCGGCCAGCCACCTGGACGCGCGCGCGTCAGAGACGGTCGGGCGCCTGGCCAGCGGTCCGCGCCGCCTGGCCGACCTCGAGACCTACTGGCCGCGGTCGGGGGAGGAGCAGCCGGCCGGGGGTGCGCGAAGCTGAGCGGCGCGGCGGCCGGGGGCGAAGAGTTGCGACGCGGCCGTAACGTTCCCGGAACGACCGTCGCTCATACTGCGGCGCGTTGAGGGATGGAGATGGTCGCGTGACAATCCGCCGACTGGCGACGCCTACTACGGCGCGGATCGTGGGCGCGATCGTGCTCGCCCTGGCGGTGTCACTGCTGCCGATCCTGTCGCTCGCGCACGAGCTGTCGCTGGGCAGCTACGGCGCGCCGTACGCGATCTTCGGCGCCTTTGCGCTGGTCGGGTTCGTGATCGCTCGCCGGCGTCCGAGCAACCCGATCGGCTGGTTGATGCTGGTGGGGATCGGCGGGGGCATCGTCGGCACCGACGCCGGCTACTACGCCTGGGCTGCCTACGGCGTCCGCCACCACGGCCTGCCGCTCGACTGGCTCGCGCTGATCCTCGGCGAGGTCTGGGGGACGGCCACCGTGGTCGCGGCGCTCCCGATCCTGATCCTGCTGCTCCCGGGCGGCACCGCACCCTCGCGCGGCTGGAGGCGGGTGATGATCGCCTTCCTCGGCCTCGTCGCGCTTGGCCTTGCGTGCGGGCTCGCGCTCGCCCTGAGCGCGCTGAGCGCTCATCACCTCAACGCAGCCACGGTCAACAACGGCCCGGGGGGCGGGCTGCTCACGGACCAGCCGGCCGGCACGCGCTGGCTGGCCGTCGTGCAGACGGCGGTCAGCGTCAGCGCCGTGGTGCTGATCGTGGTGGGCGTGATCCACCAGGTGGTGGCCTACCGGCGGGCGAGCGGCACGGCTCGCCAGCAGCTGAAGTGCGTGATGTTCGGTCTGGCGATCTGCGTTCTGGCGCTTTGCGCACTCGGCTCGGGCACGGCGGGCGGGGGGAACACGCTCGCGCAGGAGATCTGGTCGCAGGTGCCTTGGGTCGCGTTCGCGGCGCTGCCGGTCAGCATCGGCGTCGCGATCCTCAGGTACCGGATGTACGACATCGACCGCCTGATCAGCCGCACGCTCTCCTACGCGATCCTCACCGCGCTGCTCGCCGGCACCTTCATCGGCCTGATCGCCCTGACCACGAACGCGCTCGCGCTCGCAGGCCGCGTCGGCGTCGCCGCTTCGACGCTCACGGCGGCGGCGCTGTTCAACCCGCTGCGCGTGCGTGTCCAGCGCGTGGTCGACCGGCGTTTCAACCGTGCTCGCTACGACGCCGAGGCGACCGTCGCGGCGTTCAGCGCCCAATTGCGCGACGCGGTGGAGATCGACACGATCCGCGCGGAGTTGCTCGACGTGGTCCACCGCGCCGTCGAGCCCAGCCACGCGTCGGTGTGGATCAAGCCACTCGGGCGCGGCGGCTGATCGAGGAGCGCGCGCGGGGGCGGAGCGGTTTCGCGTCGGCAGCGCGGGCTCGCTGCGGCGGCGCTGGCTCGCGCTGCTCAGCCGAGGAACGACTCCAGCACCGGCACGAACGCGGCCTCGTCCTGGAACAGGAAGGCGTGTCCTGCGTCCGCGTAGATCATGATCTTCGCGCCCGGGACCAGCTGGACGAGGCTGTAGTCGTTGGAGACCGGGTCGAGTTGGTCCACCGCGCCATCAGCGACCAGCGTGGGGCTGGTGATCTTCGCCGTCTGTTCGCCGGCCGGGTCGCGACCGTCCCACCACTGCGTCACGGCGTGCGCCTGCGCCGTGATCGTCGCGGCCGGGGCCGCGGGCGCGGAGGGGTAGGTGGCGAGCGCCGCGGCGAACGCCGCGGCCTGCGGAGCCTGATCGGCGGGGAACAGATCGAGCGCGGCCTGCCGCTGGTTGCCGTTCGTGAGTGCGTCGATCGCGCTCTGCGACGGCCGCGCCACCTTGCCGTTGCCGGCGAAGGTGGCGCAGAGCACGAGACGGCGGACCTGCTCCGGGTGCCTGACCGCGAGCGCCTGGGCGATCATGCCGCCCATCGACCAGCCGAGCACGTCGGAGCTGCCGAGACCCAGCGTGTCGATCAGCGCACTCGTCTGGTCGGCCATGGCGTCGATCGTGAGCGGCGCCGCCAGCCCCTGTGTGCCGTCGATCCCGGCGTTGTCGAAGATCACGACGCGGTAGCGCTTGGCGAGAGCGTCGACGAAGCGCGGGTCCCACGTCTGCATCGTGCCGGCGTAGCCCATGATCAGGACAAGCGGCGTGCCGCTGCCGACGGTTCGATAGGCGACCGCGCCGAGCTTGGTGTGGGCGATCTTCACGGGGGCAGCGGCGACGCCGGTGGTCGCGGCGCTCTGCGACGTCAGGCTCGAGAGGCTGACCGCTCCCGGCGGGACGGAGATCGCGATCGGGACGTTGACGCGCGTGATGAAGTCGTTGCTCGTGCTCGCCGCCGCGGTCGACGCGGACGTCTCGCCGCAGGCGAGGTCGGGCTTCGCGCCGGGCCGAGTGGGGCCCGTCGCGGTGAGCCGAAGCGGCAACGGCGGACCGCTCGCCGCCACGTACAGGCCGCCGGGGGCGCCGCCGGGGCGGTCTCCGGCAAAGAGGAGCTCCACGGCGCGCCGGCCGCCGACGGACGTCTCGCCGCCGACGGTGACGGTGCCCTTGTTGGCGCCGAGCAGGCAACGTCCGAGGTCGGCCGGGTTGGTGAGCGCGATGAACGAGGCGACGGTCGGCACCTGTGAAGGGCTCGCGCTGACCCAGCGGTTGGCGAGCTTGATCAGGCCCGCCGCCGGCACGTGGGCGGCGGCGGCTTCGGCAGCAAAGTAGCCGCGGTTTGCCCGGAAGTACACCGTGCCGGCGATCACTCGCACCGCGATCGTGTCCGGTCCGATGTTGATGACGATCGCGGCCCTGCCGGGCAGCGCGAAGTCGGCCGACACCGTCGTTGGAGCGCCCGAGGTGGTGACGGCCTGGAGATGGAAGCTGTGCACGCGGTCGAGCGCCGCCTCCGCGGACGCGAGGATGCGCGCGGCCGGCTCGCCGGCGAGACCCGAGCGGGAGGTGTTCGTGGTGGCGCTCGTGGTGGCGCTCGCCGCCGGGTGGCCGGAGCCGCCGCAGCCGCCGATCACGACGGCCATGGCACAGGTTGCGATTGCTGCTGCCCTCGCCCGCATGGCGCTCCCTCCTGCCGGCCGCCCCGAACGCGGAGTGTAGCGCCGAGGGTGCGGGGCGCTTCGGGGAAGGCAGGGAGTGCCGGGACGCAGGGCCCGCGGGCTGCCGCGCGCGTTCAGTCGCGGCGGGCGACCTCGTCGAGGAGCTGCTCGAAGGCGGGGCTCTCGAACTCCTCGACCGCCCGGTCGTACTTCTCGAGCCCCCACGCCCAGAAGTCGAAGTCGATCGCCGAGACGCCGTCCTGGATCGACGCCCACAGAGTCCAGCCGTATTTCGACATCAGGCCCCAGAGCCGCGCGCGGGCGACCTTGTCGCGAGCGGGACCGCCGTAGTAGGAGGCCACGAGCTGCTCGAGCTGGTCGAGCGAGAGGTTCGACTCGCTCCAGATGTTGCCGAGTTCGAAGCACGGGTCGTTGTTGCCCGAGTACTCGTAGTCGATCAGGCGCAGACCCGCCGGCGTGAGCATGAAGTTCTCCGCCAGCAGGTCGTTGTTGCAGGGCACGGTGGGCTCGGGCCGCACGGCGAATGCGTCGCGGATCGCCGCCACGTGGGGTTCGAACTCCTCGTAGCGCTCGGGGAGCCGGAGGTCGCGGGCGTGCACGATCTCCAGGTAGCCGCGCTGGATCTCGAACATGTCGAAGTCGTCGCGGAAGCGCTCGGCGCCGATGCAGCCGCCGGCACGCGGCGGCCACCGACTCGAGCAGGTCCCCGCGCCGCAGATCCTCGGCGCGCAGCGTCGTGCCCTCGAGCCACTCCATGACCATCGTGTTGTGTTCCGGCAGGTAGGCGACGACCGCGGCCCCGACGCCCGCAGCGGCGGCGCGCACTGAGTTCTCGTACTCGTTGTCGCGGTCGATCGCGAGCAGGCCGCTGTCGCTGCTCCAGCGACGCACGACGTAGCTGGCGGCGGGTGTGATGACCCTGTAGTTGGAGTTGGTCAGCCCGCCGGCGAGCTGGATGACGGAGCGGCCCGGGCGCGCGAGCTCGGGGACCATGTCCATGACCTGCTCCAGCGCGAGCATCGTGCCTCCCTCCGGCGAATCCCTCTCCGCGACCGCGTCGAAGTAAACCCGCTGCACCGGGGTGCGTCAAACGGCGGGACCGGTGGTTTCGTGAAAGCGGCGGCCGGGAAGCTGTGCGTGCGGCGATGGGCGATCCAGACCGAAGGAGGCATTCGCCATGTCGACAGCGCCAGCAGTGACCCTGATCGTGCTCCTCGGCGCGGCCGTGGCCGGCCTTGGCTACGCGATGACGCGCCCGGCGCAACCCCTGCGTCCGCGGCGGGTGGACCGAGCGCGCCGCCAGTGGGCGGAGCTGCGCCCGTAGGACGGGACCGGGGGCGGGCCCGAGGCTAGAGACCGACCGGTTCGTACTCTGCCGACTCGGGCACGTCCGCGGCGCGGCGCTCGCGACGGGAGAGACCGGGAGCCGCCGAGGCTCGGGTGACGCCACCGCCGCCGGTCAGGCGCGCGGCGATGCTGACCGGGATCACGGTCAGCAACAGCACGAAGCCGACGACGACGTTGACCTCCGGCAGCTGCTGACCGAGGCGGATCGCGCCGAAGATCCAAAGCGGCAGCGTGTTCTGCGCGCCGGCGGTGAACGTCGTCACGATCACCTCGTCGAAGGACAGTCCGAACGCCAGCAGCGCACCCGAGATGATCGCCGTCGAAAGCGTCGGCAGGGTGATCGTGCGGAACGTGAAGAGCCCGTGGGCGCCCAGGTCGGCCGAGGCCTCATACAGCGAGCCGGACACACGGCGAAGCCGGGCGAGCACGTTGTTGTAGACGACGACTATGCAGAACGTGGCGTGGCCGATCACGATCGTCAGCAGCGAGAAGCTGAGCCCGACGTACATGAACGCCGATTGCAGCGCGATGCCGGTGATGATTCCCGGCAGGGCAAGGGGCAGCACGAGCAGGAGCGACACGCTCTCGCGGCCGAAGAACCGGTAGCGGTGAACGCCGAACGCGGCGGCCGATCCGAGCACGAGCGCCACGGCGGTCGCGAACAGGCCGGCCTTCACCGAGAGCCACAGTGCGGCGTGCACCTGCGGGTCGTTCCACGCGACGGTGATCCACTTCGTGCTCAGCCCGTGGATCGGCCAGGCCTGGACGTTCGAGCTGTTGAACGCGTAGAGGAAGATGATCGCGATCGGGACGAACAGGAACAGCAGGACGGCGACGACCCAGATGCGCAGCCCGATACGTGTGGCGCGCCCCTCCATCACAGCGACTCGAATGCTCCGAGCGCGCGCGCGCCGAGCAGGTAGATGGTCATGATCACGATCGGTACGAGTGCGAGCGTCGCTGCGAACGGCAGGTTGTTGGCGGTGCCGATGTTCGAGTAGATGACGTTGCCGATGAACTGCGAGCTGGCACCGCCGACCAGCAGCGGCGTGATGAAGTCGCCGAGCGTGAGCGAGAAGGTGAAGATCGAGCCGGCGATGATGCCGGGCAGGACCAGCGGGAGCACGACCGTGCGCAGCGTGCGCCCGGCGTGCGCGCCGAGGTCACCGGCCGCCTCCAGGAGGGAGTCGGGGATGCGCTCGAGCGCACCGTAGAGAGGCACGATCATGAACGGCAGCCAGATGTATGAGAACACGACCCACATCGCCGTGTTCGTGTAGCCGATGTTGACCGCGCCGAGCCCGAGCTTGCTCGTGGTCCAGCTGAGCGTCCCGCCCTTCTGCAGGATCACGATCCACGCGTACACGCGCGCGAGGTAGCTGGCCCACAGCGGCAGGAGCACCGCCGTGAACAGGATGCGTCGCATGCGTGGTGACGCGCAGCGCGCCATGTAGTAGGCGAACGGGAGGGCGATGATCACGTCGGTGACGGTCACTATCGCGGCCATCTCGACGGTGCGCGCAATGATCGTCGTGTACGTCGAGGTGAACAACTGGTTGAAGTTCGCGAACGACCAGTTGTGTTCGAGCACGTTCGTGAACGGATTGACCGTCCAGAACGCCGTCACCAGCATCAGCAGCAGCGATGCCATGTAGATGACGAGGAACCACGCCAGGGGTGGTGTCAGGGTCAGGGTGGCCCGCAGCCACGCGCGACGCCAGAGCATCGCCGAGACGCGGGCCATCCCCTTCCCTCCAGACCGGTCCTCGCGGATCACGGTCGTTGACATGCCGATGCGCCTCCGGCTACCCGATTATCTGTGTCCAGGCGGTCACCCAGTCCTGGAACGGCACACAGTCGTTCTTGCCGTTGTCACACGTCGCGAGCGGCGTCTTCCAGAACTTCAGTGTGGTGAAGTACGACGCCGGGGCATTGGCGTGGTAGGCCGCACACGAGCCCTTGGACAGCTTGTCCATGATCGGGCAGGCGAGCCTGTTCCCGGGCGTCTCACCGAATGAGATCGCGTCCTCGGCCTGAACGGTCGGCGTCGAGACCCACTTCATCCACATGTAGGCGCAGTTCGGATCCGGGGCCTTGGTCGCCAGCATCCAGGTGTCGGCCCAACCGGTCGCCCCCTCCTTGGGGATCGTCTCGGCAACCGGCGCCTTGTTGGCCTGCAGCGTGTTCGTCTGGTACGGCCAGGCCGCCCCGACGACGGTCGTACCGCTCTGGAAGAGGCTGATCTCCTGCGAGGCGAGATCCCAGTACTTCTTGACCAGCGGGTGCTCCTGCTTCAGCAGAGCCACCGTGGCGTTGAACTGCGGTTGGGTCAGCTCATAGGGATCGGTGATGCCGAGCTTGGGATCGCTCTTCGACAGATACAGCGCAGCGTCGGCGATCTGGATCGGGTTGTCCGGCACCGTCACCTGCCCGGCGTACTTCTTGTCGTAGAGCACGGACCACGAGGTCGGAGCGGTCTTGAAGACCTTCGTGGAGTAGAGCAGCACGTTGGGGCCGAACTCGAACGACATGCCGTAGTGCTTTCCGGCGATCGTGTTGAAGGACGGGTTCTGCAGGAACGGCTGGAAGTTCTTCCAGTCCGGGATCAGCGAGATATTGATCGGCCGCACGTCGCCGCCGTAGATCAGGCGGAGGTCCGCATCGCCGGAGGCTGAGACCAGGTCGTACTGTCCCCCGCCGCCGTTCGCCATCAGCGAGACCATGTCGCTGGAGGAGCCGGCGTACTTCGTGTTGACCTGACACTTCGTCGCGGCCTCGAACGGCTTCACCCATTGGGGCTGTGCGTAGCCCTCCCAGGCGATCAGGTTGAGCTTGCCCTCGCCCTTGCCGATCGAGCTCGGGACGGGCAGATTGGCGGTCGGCACGGACAGCCCGCCGTTGACGCGGCTGGCCGACGCTCCGCTCGGGATGAACGCCACGACCACCAGCGCCGTCGCTGCGGCGGCGATCAGGGCGCCTGTTACGCGGCTTCTCCGGGGCTTCATGCGCTCACCGGTTCCTTTCGTTCGCATGACTGTCATTGGACCTTCCTCCTCGTGGTCTGCATCTAGATCGAGGACTCGCCGTCGTGAAGGCTCGTCTGCCCCCCCGAGGGGGGGTCGATCTCAAATCTCTGGTCCTCTCGCCAGGACACCGTGACGTTGCGGCCCTTGGCCTGCAGGGCCTCGGCCGCGGCCGTCTCGATGTTCTGGGCGACGGCGGTGAGCGTGCCGCCGGCCGCCAGCTCGACGAGATAGCGCGTCACGACACCGAGGTAGATGACGTCCTCGATGCGCCCCGGCTCGCTGTGACTGCCGGCCGGCGGCTGCTCGCCGGGCCCCAACAGCCTCACCTTCTCCGGACGGATCGTGAAGCGGCGCCCGTCACGCTCGAGCAGGTTCGAGACGCCGATGAAGCCGGCCACGAACTCGCTGGCTGGCTTCTCGTAAACCTCGACCGGGGTACCGAGCTGTTCGACCTTGCCCTGGTTGAGCACGACGAGGCGGTCGCTCATCGTCAGCGCCTCCTCCTGGTCGTGCGTGACGAAGATGAAGGTGATGCCCACCTCGCGCTGGATCCGCTTCAGCTCGAGCTGCATCTCCTGGCGAAGCTTCAGGTCGAGTGCGCCAAGCGGCTCGTCGAGCAGCAGCACCTCCGGCTCGTTGACGATCGCGCGCGCCAGCGCGACGCGCTGGCGTTGCCCACCGGACAGCTGCACCGGCTTGCGCGCGCCGAGGCCCGGCAGGCGAACCATCTCGAGCGCCTGTTCGGCGCGGCGCCGCCGCGCGGCCTTGGCCACCCGCTTGACACGCAGGCCGTACTCGACGTTCTCGACCACGCTCATGTGGGGGAACAGCGCGTAGTCCTGGAACACGGTGTTGACGTTGCGGCCGTAGGGCGGCGTGCGGGTGACCTCCACCCCACCGAGCTCAACCGACCCGGCGTCGGCGCGTTCGAACCCCGCGATGATCCGCAGCAGCGTGGTCTTGCCGGAGCCCGACGGGCCGAGCATCGTGAAGAACTCGCCCTCCGCCACGTCGAGGTCGACGCCGTCGACCGCGGCGAGCGCGCCGTAGGACTTGCGAAGCGCTCTCAGCCTGACGGCCGGCACGCCGCTGAGCGGTCCCGGTCCCCCATCCGCCGGCTCAGCCGCCGCCGGCACATCCGCAGCCGTTTCTCCCACTCAGCCCTTTCCGTTACCGCTTCACGCTGGGCAACATACAACCTTCGTTTGAAACGATCGCCAGTCGGGAGGCGCCGGCCGATCCAGCGCCCGGCGGCGGTTCAGCGCTTGGCCTGCGCGCGCACCGCGTCCATCGTCGCCATGATCGAGATGCTCTCGTCCAACGGCATCACCGGACTCTCGAGCAGCCCGTCCGCCACGCAGCGTGCGACCTCGTCGACCTGGTGACGCAGGCCCCAGCCCTCGTGGGGCACCTCGTGGCGGGTCTCCTCGCCCGAGCGCGAGATCACGCTGAACGACGAGGGCCGGTAGAAGTCGCCGTCGATCTCCAGGCGCGCCTCGCTGCCGACGATCGCTCCGCGCGTCGGGCTCTTCCCCGACAGCGAGCAGTTCAGCAACGCCTGCGCACCCGACGCGTAGCCGAAGACCATCGAGGTCTGCTCGTCGTTGCCGCCCGCGGCCGGTGTGATCAGGCTGACGATCCTCTGTGGGGTCCCGAGCACCATCGAGGCGAACGAGACCGGATAGATGCCGAGGTCGAGCAGCGCGCCGCTGTGCAGCTCGAGGGCGGTGCGCCGGAAGGCGCCGTCGGGGGGGAACCACTGCCCGTGGTCGGCGGTGAGCGTCGCGACCTCCCCCAGCACCCCAGCCGCCAGCAGCTCACGGATCTTCACGATGTGCGGCAGCCAGCGCGTCCACATCGCCTCCATCAGGAACACGCCCTCGGCACGTGCGAGCGCGACCAGCTCCTCGGCCTCGGCGGCGTTGACCGTGAATGGCTTTTCCACCAGCACCGGCTTGCCGACTCGCAGCCCGAGCTGCGCGCACGGTTTGTGCAACGGATGGGGCGTCGCGACGTAGACGGCGTCCACCTGCGGATCGGACACCAGCGCCTCGTAGCTCGGGTGGCGGTTGGGGATGCCCCAGCGCTCGGCGAAGCGCTCCGCCGTCTCAGCCGTGCGCGAACCGACGGCCACCACCCGGCCGGAGTCCGTCATGCCCATGTCCTCGACCCAGGCCGCGGCGATAGCGCCCGTCCCGATCACGCCCCAACGCAACGGCTCGCTCATCGGGTCATCCTTTCGTTCGGCGCCGGGCCCCTCCACGGCGTGGTGGGCGCAGTCTAGAGCGGCGCCTGCTGCTCACGGCGATCGATCGCCGCGTCGCGTGTGACGAAGGCGCGTTCTCCGCGAGCGCGGCCGATGAAGGTGATCGCCCAGTGCACGACGGTCGTGACGCGGTTCTTGAACCCGGTGAGGAAGAAGAGGTGCACGAACAGCCACGCCAGCCAGCCGACGCGGCCGCTGAGCTGCACGCCGCGGAAGCCGGCGACCGCCGAGGTCCGCGAGACCGCCGCCATCGTGCCCAGGTCGCGGTAGCGAAACGGCGGCGGCTCGCCGCGCCCGGCGGCGCGTGCCGCGATCACTCGGGCGGCGTGCGTGCCGGATTGCATCGCCACCTCGGCCAGCCCGGGCAGGCCGGCGAGATCCATCATGTCGCCGACGACGAAGATCTCCGGGTGTGACGCGATCGAGCAGTCGGGGGTCACGCCCACGCGCCCCATCCGGTCGGTTGGAGCCCCGGTCGCCTCGGCGATCAGCGCCGCAAGCGGCGCCGCCCGCACCCCCGCCGCCCAGATCGTCGTCATCGCGGCGATCGTGTTCACCGCTCCGTCGGCGTCGCGGACCGAGATGCTGTCGACGCCGACGTCGGTGACCATCGCGCGCACGTGGATCTCGACGCCCAAGCGGCCGAGGGCCTCGCTCGCCTTGCGTGACAGGCGTTCGCCGAAGGTGGGCAGGATGCGCTCGCCGGCGTCGAACAGCAGGATCCGCGCCTGCGTCGGGTCGAAGGTGCGAAAGTCCCTGGCGAGCGAGTGTCTCGCCAGCTCCGCGATCTGGCCGGCGAGCTCCACCCCGGTGGGGCCGCCGCCGACGATCGCGAACGTCAGCCAGGTGTCGCGCAGGCGCGCGTCGGTCTGCCATTCGGCCATCTCGAACGCGCCGAAAATCCGGCCGCGCAGCGCCAGCGCGTCCTCGAGCGTCTTCATGCCCGGCGCCCAGCGCGCGAACTGGTCGTTGCCGAAGTACGAGGTGCTGAGGCCGCCGGCGAGGATCAGGCTGTCGTAGGCAAGCGAGCGGCCGCTCCCGTCGGGGCAGCTGACGTCGAGTGTGCGCGCCACGGCGTCGATCCGCGTCACCTCGCCAAGCTCGACCGTCACGTTGCGCTGCTTGCGCAGGATGTCGCGCGCTGCGGGAGCGATCTCCCCTGCCGAGAGGATGCCCGTAGCGACCTGGTAGAGCAGCGGCGCGAAGAGATGGTGGTTGGTGCGGTTGACGAGCGTGACCTCGACGTCGGCCTTGCGCAGCGCCTTGGTCGCGAAGAGGCCGCCAAAGCCGCAGCCGACGATCACCACGCGATGGCGGCGCGCCGGCGGCGATGGGTTTCCGGACTCAGCGCCCACGTCTTCGATATCTAAGCCGACCGGACTCCTCGCCGGGCCGCGCCACGGCGAGCTCCGCGACGGCGGGTCGTTCGAGCCGCTCAGGCGCCGCCGCGGTCAAGCCGGGCGACGATGCGCCTTGGCGCACGCACGCGCCAGGCGTCCTCGAGCAGCGCCCCGAGCTCCTCGCGATCCACCTCCGCGAGGCGGACGAGCACACTCGGGTGTCCGTCGTAGTGAGGGACCGTGAAGAACTTCGTGGGCTCGGCGGCCAGCAGGAAGTCCTTCTCGTCAAGACCGCCCACCCAGAGCACGAGCACGTCGGGCTCGCGCAGGCGAGCGAACAGCCGATCGGCGACCCGAAAGCCGGGTCTGCCGTGGGCCGGCAGCTCCATTGTTTCGGGCAAGGCGAGCGCTAACTCGCGCACATCGGAATCGCTCACCATCGACGTCCGATTATCACCGCAGCGCACACACGGATGCGCCGCCTGCCGCAGATCGGCGTGGCTCCGCGCGCGTGCGCCAGCCGAGCGCTGCGGGCCTGATCGCGGCGACATGCGCGCGGGTGAAATCTGGTTGACACGCGGTGGTGGGTGTGAGAGAGTGCCCGCCTACTCGTATGACTACGTTGTCAACAACGTTATCAAGCGGAGGGACAGGCACCCCCGCCGACGATGGAATCGCCACCTCTCCCCGCCCCTGAGCTGCCGGCGCAGGCAACTGCGACCCGATCGCGTCCGACGATCCGCGACGTCGCGCTCGCCGCAGGCGTCAGCGTCAAGACCGTCTCGCGCGTCCTCAACGACGAGCCCTACGTGCGCCCGGCCACCTCCGCCCGGGTCAAGACCGCGGCCGCCCGTCTCGGCTTCCAGCGCCACGAGGCGGCCGCCAACCTGCGACGCCTGGACAGCAGCACACACGTGATCGGGCTAGTCATCGAGGACGTCTCCAACCCGTTCTACTCGATCGTCGTTCGCGCGGTCGAGGAGGTCGCGCGCTCGCGCGGCTACCTGCTGCTGGTCGCCAGCTCCGACGAGGACTCCGAAAAGGAGCGCGCCGTGCTGCGAGCGTTCTGCTCGCGCCGCGTGGACGCGCTGATGGTGGTGCCTGCCGGCAGTGACCACGCGTTTCTCGCCAGCGAGCTGTCGGCCGGCACGGCTGTCGTGTTCATGGATCGCCCCGGATCTGTCGGCGAGGCCGACTCGGTGGTGGCGGACAACTTCGACGGCGCGCGACAGGGCGTCGAGCATCTGGCCGCACATGGACATCGTCGGATCGCCTACATAGGTGATGCGCCGCGGATCTACACGGCGGGCGAGCGTCAACGCGGCTACCTCGAGGCGCTCGCCGCGACCGGACTGGAGCGCGACGAATCGCTGATCCGCGTCGGCGCCCAGGATGTCGAGGCCGCCGAGCGCGAGGTGGAGGCGCTGCTCGCCCTGCCCGATCCGCCGACCGCCGTCTTCGCCGGCAACAACCGTGTCACGGTTGGCGTCGTGCGAGCCCTGCGGCGCAGCGGCCGCAGCATGGCGGTGGTCGGCTTCGACGATTTCGAGCTCGCCGACACCCTGGATCCGCCGGTCACGGTGGTCGCCCAGGACGCGGCGCAGCTGGGACGGACGGCGGCGGAGCTCGTGTTCTCGCGCCTGGACGGTGACCCTGGGCCGGCGCGGCACGTCACCCTCGAGGTGACGCTGATCGCGCGCGGATCCGGCGAGCTGGCGCCGCCATGAGACCGATCGCACTGACACCCAACCAGCCGCGCCAGTTCTACCGTGGCGGCTCCGCGCTCGGAGCGTTCCGCGGCCAGCCCGCGCAGGACGACCACCGCCCGGAGGATTGGATCGGCTCGGCGACGCGCCGACACGGAGCGGCCGGTGACGACGGACTGACGACGCTCCCCGACGGCCGCCTGTTGCGCGATGCGCTCGCGAGTGAGCCCGAGGCCTGGCTCGGCGCCGCGCACGCCGCCGCCCTCGGCGCCGATCCCGCGCTGCTCGTCAAGCTGCTCGACGCCGGCGAGCGCCTGCCGGTGCACGTGCATCCGGCGCGTCCGTTTGCGCGCCGCCACCTCGCGAGCAACTACGGCAAGACGGAGGCATGGATAGTGCTCGCGGCCGACGGTCCGGACGCTCGTGTTCACCTCGGCTTCAAACGCGACGTCGACGCCGCCGAGCTCGACCGCTGGATGGACACCCGCGACACGCAGGCGATGCTCGACAACCTGAACGCGCTGGACGTCCGGGCCGGAGACGCCGTGTTTGTCCCCGCCGGGTTGCCGCATGCGATCGGCGCGGGCATCTTCTGCCTCGAGCTGCAGGAGCCGAGCGACTTCTCGGTGATGCTCGAGTGGGAGGGCTTCGACCAGCTGGACCCGCTCCAGGCGCGGCTCGGCCTGGACCCGCAGCTTGCTCGCCAATGCGTCCAGCGCGAGGCCCTCCAACCTGACCGGCTGGCGTGGCTGCGCAGCCGCGGAGACCGGCCGAGCCGCAACGACGGCGGCGTGGTGCAGCTCTTCCCCGAGGACGCCGACCCGTTCTTCCGCGCGGAGCGGATCCAACCGCCGGACCAGGGCGCGGTGGAGATGCCCGCAGATTTCGCGGTGCTGGTGGTGCTCGAGGGCCACGGCCAGCTCGAGAGCGAGCACGACCACGCGCTGGTGCTCGAACGCGGCAGCACGACGCTCGTTCCGCATGGCGCCGGCGAGACCAGGCTGAGCGGGCCGCTGGTGGCGGTGCGCTGCAGACCGCCGAGCGCGGAGTCGGCCCTCGTCGCGGGCCTGGGACAGGCGACCGGGGCAGATCTGGCCGCCGGGGACCAACCACATCCGCGATGAGCGCCGAGACGAACAACGACGCCCACGGCGGCGGCGGCGCGCCGGTCGCCCCGATTCTCGAGGCGCGCAACCTCGTGAAGAGCTTCGGCCACGTCCAGGCGCTTCGCGCGGCGAGCTTCACGGCCTACCCCGGTGAGGTCGTGGCGCTGATCGGCGACAACGGCGCCGGCAAGAGCACGCTCGTGAAATGCCTCGCCGGCGCCCAGCAGCCTGACTCCGGGGAGATGTTCTTCGACAGAGCGCCGATCCGCCCGGCGAACCCCAACGACAGCCAGCAGCTCGGGATCGAGACCGTGTACCAGGATCTCGCGCTCGCGCCGGACCTGGACGGCGCCGGCAACGTGTTCCTCGGTCGCGAACTCGTGCGCTCGGGAGTACTCGGTCGCCTGGGCGTGCTGGACAAGCGGGAGATGCGCGAGCGGGCGCGCAAGGCCTTCGCCGATCTCGGCGTCGACCTCCAGGACGCCGGCGTTCCGGTGGCCAGCCTGTCCGGAGGCCAGCGCCAGAGCGTCGCCGTTGCGCGAGCGGTCGCCTGGGCCAACCGCGTCGTCTTCATGGACGAGCCGACCGCGGCGCTCGGCGTCGTCCAGAGCGGCCGCGTGCTGGAGATGATCCGCCGCGTTCGCGACCGCGGCATCACGGTGGTGCTGATCAGCCACAACATGCCCGAGGTGCTCGAGGTGGCCGACCGCATCGAGGTGCTGCGCCTCGGCCGTCGCGTGGCCAGGCTCCGTACCGCTGACACCAACCTGCAGGAGCTGGTCGCCGCGATGACCGGCGTACTGACCCACGAGGACGCCGCATGAGCTCGCCACCGGAGTCGCCGACACTCGAGCGCGACGACGATCGGCCCTACGACGCCGGCGAACCGCGCCGACACGCACCCGCCTCCCTACTCGGCCGCGTGCGCGAGCGGCTGTTCAGCTCGACCAGCCCGATCTGGATCTTCCTCGTGCTCGTCGCGATGGTGGCCGTGTTCGGGGTGCTGCGCCCAACCGAGTTCCTCGGCAGTTTCAACATCCAGAGCATCTTTACCAACGCGGCGGTGGCGATGACGTTGGCCGTCGGCATGACCTACGTGATCATCACCGCCGGGATCGACCTGTCGGTCGGTTCGGTGCTCGTGCTGGGCGGTGTCCTCGCCGCGAAGACGATGGCGGCGATGGGCGGCGCAAACCCCTACGCGACGGGTTGGGGTCCGATCGCCGTCGGCCTCGCCGTGGGCATCCTCGGAGGGCTGGCATGCGGCATCGTCAACGGAACGCTGATCGCATGGCTGCGCATCCCGCCGCTGATCGTGACGCTCGGCATGTTCGGCATCGCGCTCGGCGTGGCGGACGTTCTGACCAGCGGAGTCGATCTCGCCGGCGTGCCCAACCGTCTGGGCAACACGATCGGCAACGGCCAGCTCGGTCCAATCCCGTGGCTGGTGGTGATCGCCGCGGTCGTGACGGTGATCGGCGGGTTGGTCCTCTCCTTGACGCGCTTCGGACGCCACACCTACGCCATCGGCTCCAACGAGGAGGCCGCACGCCGTGCCGGCATCAACGTGCGCTGGCACCTCGTCAAGGTCTACGCGCTCGCCGGAGCGCTGGCTGGACTCGGCGGCGACCTTAGCCTCGCCCACTTCACCACCACAACGATCTCCGGCCACCTCGAGGACAACCTGACCGCGATCTCGGCGGTCGTGATCGGCGGAACGAGCCTGTTCGGTGGCGTCGGAACCATGATCGGCACGGTCGTCGGCGTCTTCATCCCGGTGGTGCTGGCGTCGGGCCTGGTGATCATGAGCGTCCAGTCGTTCTGGCAGCAGGTGGTCACCGGGGTGATCCTGATCATCGCCGTCTACTTCGACCAGGTGCGCCGGCGGTCAAGGAACCGCGAGTAGCACCGCGCAGTGCGCAGGGCACGAATTCAGTCAACAACCAGGAGGGGATGGAATGCAGAGAAAGAGAATCCTCGCCGCGACGGTGAGCGTCTTGGCGCTCAGCGCCGTCGGCTGGGCGACGCTCGCAATCACTAGCGCGAGCGCGTCGTCGAGCAAGTCCCTGGCCTTGATCCAGGGCACGAAGTCCGACGACTTCTACGTCACGATGGGGTGCGGTGCCACGGCCGAGGCCAAGAAGCTCGGCTATACGATGAACGTTCAGGGACCGGTGGACTTCTCGGCCCCCGAGCAGATCCCGATCGTCAACTCGATCACGGCTCAGCATCCCGCAGCCGTGCTGATCGCACCGACCGACGTGCAGGCTCTGATCGCGCCGATGAAGGCGATGAAGAGCGCCGGCATCCACGTCGTGCAGGTCGATACCGCCGTCAACGGCGGCGGCTCGATCGCGGTCTCGTCCGTCACGTCCAACAACACGCTTGGCGGACAGAAGGCAGCGGACGCACTGGCCGCACTGATCGGCGACAAGGGCACCGTCGTCGTGATGAACGAGCAGCCGGGGGTCTCGACCACGGACGCGCGCGTGGCGGGCTTCCTCAGCGAGATCAAGGCCAAGTACAAGAACATCAAGGCGCTGTCGACTCAGTACGTCGGCGACAGCCCGACCAAGGCCGCGCAGACGATCGACTCGCTGCTGGCCGCCAATCCGGGTCTCAACGGCGTGTTTGCGACCAACGTGCTCGTCGCCGAAGGCGTCGACACCGGCCTCAACAACGCGCACCAGAAGGGCAAGGTCAAGATCGTCGGCTACGACGCGGACCCCGAGCAGATCCACGACCTGAAGGCGAACATCGTCCAGGCGCTGATCGCACAGGAGCCGTATCTGGAGGGCGTCGACGGAGTGGAGCAGGCCGTCAACTCGCTGACCGGCAAGCCGGTCACGAAGGCGATCCAGACCCCGCTCGTCGAGATCACCCAGGCGAACCTGTCAACCGAGAGCAAGTACGTCTACCAGAGTCATTGCTGAGCAGGAAAAGGACCTAGCAGGAGATGACGGCGGCGGACGGCCGCGGAGGGACCAAAGCCCGTCACGGCCGCTCGCCGACGTCTTCTGACAACGTGATCGTGCCCGTCTGTGCGCGATCGTTCTCGGTCGGCGCAGCGGCAGGCGGACCCAACGATGCATGCCGCGCGAGCGGCGCCGGGCGACTGCCTGAGCGGTCGTCCGGCGCCCTCGCCGGACGGGATCCGTCACGCACGTTCGTTCGCGGGCAGCCGCTTGTTAGCCTCGGAGCGTGCAAAGGCGGCCCCGCGTGATCGTGCTGGGAGAGGCGCTCGTGGACATCGCCATGGGCGCACGACAGCAGCACGGCGAGGGACTGGCTTTGAACGCCCACGCAGGTGGCAGCCCGGCGAACGTCGCCGTCGGCCTCGCGCGCCTCGGCGTCCCGACGCGGTTCGCCGGGCGCATCTCGCGGCACGGACTCGGTCCGTTTCTGAGGGCTCACCTTGAGGACAGCGGGGTTGACCTCGGACTCTGCGTGGATGCGTCGGAGCCGACCACCCTGGCGATCGTCGGCGTCGATCGGGACGGCGCCGCCAGCTACTCGTTCTACGTCGAGGGAACGGCTGACTGGCAGTGGAAGCCCGAGGAGCTGCCGCCGGCCGAAGCGGGCGAGGTGATTCACACGGGCTCCCTGGCGATCGCCGTCGATCCCGGCGCCGGCGTGCTGACCGAGTGGGTTCTGCAGAGGCGCGCGCTTGGCGATGTGTTCGTGTCAGTCGACCCGAACCTCCGCCTGGCGCTCGTGTCGGATCGGGCGCGCTACCGCGAGCGCCTCGAGACGCTCGTCACCGCCGCGCACCTGGTGAAGGTCAGCGACGAGGACCTGCACGCGCTCGACCCGGACACCGAGCCGCTCGAGACGGCTCTGTCGTGGGCGGGTCGCGGGCCGGAGCTGGTGGTGGTCACCCACGGCGCGAGCGGGTCGACCGCCCTCAGAGCCGGAGCAGAGGCCGTCAGCTGCGGTACGCCGACGGTGAGTGTCGTCGACACGATCGGCGCCGGCGATGCCTACACCGCCGGGCTGCTCACGTTCCTCGCGGAGCACGACAGACTGCACGCCGGAGCCTGCCGCACGCTCGATCGCGAGACGCTCGCGGCGGCTCTGCGCTTCGCGAGCTTCGTCGCAGCGATCACCTGCACTCGACCCGGCGCCGACCCGCCGGGCCGGGCCGAGCTCGATGCCGCACTGGCGGCGGGCACCCTCTGAGGGCTTTCTCCAGCTGTCGAGAAGCGGGCCGGCCGTTTGGGACGGCTGTCGAAGGCGCGAGCGAGCGGTGCGCGCCAGCATGCGGCGAGTACGCAACAGGAGGGAACAGCATGCGGGGACGCGAGCAGCATGTCGAACGCAAGATCCGACTGTGGGTGGCCCAACAGGAGCGCAAACGCCTCTCGAACGGCCAGTCGCAGCGAGTGGACGCCGTGAGCGGCGGCCGCGGCGAGCAGAGCCCCGGTGACGGCGGGTCTCGTGCGTCGGAGCGGCAGCGGTTGCGCTAGCAGGGAAGGCCAGCCGATCGCGGTCGATCGCGCTCACCACCCGAGCACTGCCCGACCCGGTCACGGCCGCCTGACCTGCATCCGTCAGGCGCCGCAATTCCTCAACGTTCTGGCCGCGCAAGCCGATAACTCAGAGGCGGACCTCCGGCCCGGTAGTCGCCTTGGACGATGCACGACTCGATAGCGCTGTTCCCGGCTCCCTGTCAACGGAGTTCGAGCTGGCGTGCATGCGCAACCTGCTCGGAAGCCGAGAGGAGCGGGTGTGGTTCAAGGACCGAGAGAGCCGCTTCCTGCTCGTCAGCGAGGGTTGGCTCCACGCCGTCGCGCCGGGTCGCGCGCTCAAAGATGTGATCGGAAAGACCGACTTCGACATCTTTAGTCGCCCGCACGCCGAAGCGGCGTTCGAAGATGAACAACGGGTCATCGCAACGGGCCAGCCGATCGTCGCGAAGGTCGAGCGCGAAACCTTCAACGACCGGCCCGACGCGTGGGTCTCGACGACCAAGCTGCCCCTGCGCGACGAGCGGGGCGAAGTCATTGGAACGTGGGGTATCGCCCGCGACATCAGCGTCCAGGTCGAAGCCGAACAGGCGCTCGCAGCGAGCCGCGAGCAGCTGCGTGCCAGCGCGCAGCAGTACCGGATGCTGTTCGACCACAACCCGCAGCCGATCTTCGTGTACGACCGCGCGACCCTGCGGATCGTCGCGGTCAGCGACGCGGCCGTCGCACAGTACGGGTACTCACGTGAGGAGTTCCTGTCGATGAGCGCCACCGAGCTGCGCCCGCATGAGGACGTGCCGGCTTTCCTGAACTACCTGAACACACCGCGGGTGCGCGATCGGCGGGGCTTCTCGACGACCACGGAGCCCTGGCGCCACCAGTACAAGGACGGGACGATCATCGACGTCGAGGTCACAAGCGACGACATCGTGCTCGACGGCCGCGCCTGCCGCCTCGTGCTCAGCCACGACGTCACCGAGCGCAACCGGGCGTTCGCCGAGCTCGCCGTCGCACGCGACGAGGCGGTCGAGGCCTCCAAGATCAAATCGGCCTTCCTCGCGAACGTCAGCCACGAGATCCGCACGCCGATGAACGGCGTGATCGGCATGAACGAACTCCTGCTCGACACCGACCTGACGCCCGAGCAGCGCTCCTACGCCGAGCAGGTCTCCCGTTCCGGCGAGCAGATGATGGCGATCATCAACGACATCCTCGACCTCTCGAAGATCGAGGCCGGGCAGTTCGAGCTGGACATCACCGACTTCGACCTGCGCGACACGCTCCAGCAGGCCTGCGCCGCCGCCGGCTACCAGGCCCAGTCCAAGGGGCTCGCGCTGGAGCTCGAGATCGCCGAGCACGTCCCCACCCAGGTACGCGGCGACGGCCGTCGGCTGCGCCAGATCGTTCTGAACCTCGTCTCGAACGCCGTCAAGTTCACCGCCGAAGGGTCGGTCACGATCGCGGTGCGCGCACAGCAACGGCCGGGGGACGAGTTGAGGCTGCGGGTCGAGGTGACCGACACCGGAATCGGGATCGCACCACAGGCGCTGGAGCGCATGTTCGAGCCGTTCACGCAAGCGGACGCCTCGACGACGCGCCATTACGGCGGCACGGGCCTCGGTCTGGCGATCGCAAGCGAGCTCGTCGAGCGTATGGGCGGCCAGATCGGCGCCGAGAGCGAGCCCGGCCGCGGCAGCACGTTCTGGTTCGAGCTTCCGCTCGGCGCGCCGAGGGCTCAGAGCCCTGCCGAGCCCCCGGTCGGTGCGGGCCTCGCGGCGCAAACGAGCTGAACAGCGGAGCGCCGAAGCGCTGCCGCCACAGCGGCCCGGGCTGACAATCGACGCCGGAGGCGCAACAATGCGTCGATCATCCGCTCTCACCCGCTGCGAAGCTTCCTGCTCGGAAGCATTGTCATCATCGTCTGCGCCGCAACCACCATCTCGGTGGCCGCGATCAACGTGGTCGGAACGATCGCGTCGGACTTCGCGTTGGGCGGCACGCCGCTCGACTCGACGAACCTGACGGCCGCCAAGGCGGGCGCGGCCCAGACGATCCTCGTGATCGGCGACGACCACATCGGCCCAACCACCACCTACGCCACGGGAGCCGAGCAGACCGTCAACGGGTACCACTACCTGCACGCCGACACGTTCATGCTCGTGCGGATGGATCCGGCGCAGAACCAAACGTCGATCCTCTCGATCCCGCGCGACCTGCTCGTCAGCTTCAGATACCACGGCCAGCCCTACACGGGCAAGTTCAACTCGACCTACTCGCTCGGCCGCGACGACCTCGTCGAGAGGGTGGCCGAGGCGACGCTGCCGGGGATCACGATCAACCACGTGATCGACTTCAACTTCGCGTCGTTCACCCAGCTGATCGACGCGATCGGCTGCGTCTACATCGACGTCGACCATCGCTACCTCAATCCCGGCGACCCCACCTACCAGCCGATCAACATCCAACCGGGCTACCAGCGGCTGTGCAGCTACCAGGCGCTCTCGTACGTGCGCTACCGCCACACCGACTCGGACTTCGTCCGCGTCGCTCGACAGCAGGACTTCATCCGTCAGGCCAAGGAGCAGCTCGGCGTCTGGGGCTTCCTCACGAAGTACAACTCGATCGCCAAGGCGTTCGGGCGCGCGGTCTGGACCGATATCCGGGGCGCACACTCGATCGCGCAACTGCTGGAGCTCGCGTTCTTCTCGCTTTCGCGGCCAGTCCGCCAGGTGCCCTTCCTCTACGACAACAGCGACGTCCAGACCGCGTCAGGTGTGGCCGTGACCTCAACGCCCGAGCTGATCCGGCAGACGATCGCGAACTTCCTCTACGAGAACCCGAAGCCCGTTCTCCCAACCGGGGCCCCGGCGACCACCTCACACGGCAGCCACCACCATCACAGCCAGACCTCGACGAGCGCCACCGGTGTCGACGATCTGTATCCGCTCGCGCCCGCCACCAGCGGCCAGGCGCTTCCGCTGAGTGTGGAGGTGCCGTTCCCGGTCTATCTGCCGAGCGTGCAGACGGGCCCTGCGAGCGTCAGCGACTTCCACGCGTACAGGATCGGTGACGAGCAGCATCACCTGCACTACGGCTACCGGGTCGACTGGTCGGCCGGCTCGGAGGGCGAGTACTACGGCATCGAAGGCATGAACTGGACCAACCCGCCGCTGTTCGCCAATCCCAACGCGACCAAGACGATCGACGGACGCAGATACATGTTCGTCGACGACGGCGCGTCGTTCCGCTACATCGGATGGCGGCAGGGGGGCGCGTTGTACTGGGTCAGCAACACGTTGAACAAGACTCTGAGCAACGCGCAGATGCTGAAGATCGCCGAATCCGCGCGACCGCTCGCCGGGGGCTAAGCTGGCCGCATGGATGAAGGCCTGCCGATCGCATACCAGGTGCTCGAGCGAGACGTTCCGGTCTACGCAGCCGGAGGTGAGCTGGTCGGTACGGTCGACCACGTCGTCGCCGCGCCCGAGCAGGACATCTTTCACGGCATCGTGATCGCCGTGGGCAAGGAGCGGCGCTTCGTCCCGGCGGACCAGATCGCCGCGCTGCACGAATTCGGCGTCGATCTGAGCATCGACGACGCGCAGGCCGCTGCGCTCCCGCAGCCGCATGGCGCGGCGCCCGTGTGGCGCGACAACGAGCCCGGGGCAAAGCCGCACGGATGGCACCATTTCGTCGACCGCGTCGGCGGACATCCCGGCAGCGACGGCTGGATCAAGAGCTAGCGCGCCGGCGGTCCTCCCCTCTCAGCGCAGGAACAGCTGCTGGTAGAGCAGCACCAGGTTCAGGGCGCTGATCAGGAACGCAAAGGCCCACGCCAGGACCGTCGTCGCCGCGCGGTTGACGTGCACACCCATGACGTCGCGGCGGCTTGTCAGCATGACCAGCGGGACGAGCGCCAGCGGTATGCCGAAGGAGAGCACGACCTGGCTCAGCACCAGCACGCTGGTGGGGTTCATGCCGGCCGCCAGCACGCAAATCGCCGGGATCATCGTGATCGCCCGGCGCAGCAAGAGCGGGATCTGCACGTCGATGAACCCGGCCATCACGACCTGGCCGGCGTAGGTGCCGACGCTCGACGACGAGGCGCCCGAGGCGAGCAACGCGACGGCGAAGGCGAGCGCGGCGGTGCCGCCGACGAGTCGGCCGAGCTCGGCATGCGCCGCCTGGATCGTGCTCAGCCCGGACAGTCCCGGCGTATGGAAGAGCTTGGCGGCGACCGCCAGCATGGCCATGTTGACAAGCAGGGCGAGACCAAGCGCAACGATCACGTCGAAGCGCTCGAAGCGCAGCACGCGGCTGCGTTCGCGGTCGTCGCGACAGGGGATCCGCTTGTTGGTCAGGGCGGAATGCAGATAGATGATGTGCGGCATGACCGTCGCGCCGACGATGCCCACCGCCAGATAGAGGGAGCTCGTGCCGTGCAGGCCTGGGAGCAGGCCGCGCAGCGACTGTCGCGCCGAAGGGCCGATTCGGACCGTCTCGTACAGGAAGCCGGCAAAGATGATGCCGAGCAACGCCGTGATCGCGAGCTCGAAGCGGCGAAAGCCGTGCCGCTGCAGCTCGAGGATCGCGAACGCGACAGCGCCTGTGATGAGTCCTGCAGCCAGCAGCGGAACTCCGAACAGGAGGTTCAGACCCAGCGCGCCGCCAAGCAGCTCCGCGATGTCCGTTGCCATCGCCATCAACTCGGCCTGCAGCCACATTCCCCAGCTGACACCCCGCGGGAAGCGCTCGCGGCACAGCTCGGGCAGGTCTCGATCGGTGACGATCCCGACCTTCGCAGAGAGATACTGGATGACCATGGCCATCAGGTTCGCGACGAACACCACCCACAACAGCAGGTAGCCAAACCGTGCGCCGCCCTGCACGTTGGTGGCGAAGTTCCCGGGATCCACGTAGGCGATCGAGGCGACGAAGGCCGGTCCGAACATGACGAGCGTCGCTCGCACGCGCCCGCGAGCAAGTACACGCTCGAGCGCCGTGGCCTCGAGCGTCTCGGGTAGCGGAAGCGGCAGGTTCTCCGCCGCTCCGCCAGGCACCGGCGTCACCCGCGCTGCCCGTGGGTCTCGATGGACGCCGCGGCGGCCCGCTGCCGATCGGATGGGCGCGCGCGACGCAGCGTCTCACGCTCCGATCTGCGCCTGGAGCCGGCGGCGAAGAAGCGCCGGAAGCCTCGGCGAGCAGGCCGTGAAGACGCCTAGCTGCCGCGGTCTCGGCAGGGCGAGGAACGCGGAGCGCAGCTCGGCGCGGGTCGCGGCGGCGGCGACGGGTACCCCCCGGCGCTCGAGGCAGCGGGCAAAGGCCGCGAGCCCGGGCGACGGCGCGGTTGAGCTGGTGGGTGTGCCGGTGAGCGTCGTCTTGGGGTGCACGGGCAGGAGCAGCGGCGGCCGAGGCCTCTGGTTGAAGTCGAAGTCGCTCGTCAGGTTGCCGAGGATCCTCTCGTCTTCACGAACGTCAGGCCGCGGGTCAGGTCGGCCGTCGGTGGCGGGGTCGAGGCGCTGACCGTCGAGGAAGTCGTCCTCGATGAACTTGTCGTAGGCGTCGAAGCTGAGGATCTGGTGATCGATGTAGCCACGCTTGGCGTAGGGGCTGATGACGATGCCGGGCACTCGCAGCCCGTAGCCGTTGACGTCGACCCGCGGCGGCGCGACGTTGTCGTAGAAGCCGCCCCAGTCGTCCCAGGCGAGGAAGATCGCCGTCGAGTCCCAGTCTGGGCTCCGCATCACCGCGTTGATCAGGCTGGTGACATAACTCTGGCCGAAGCTGACCGGTGCGGGCGGATGCTCGCTCACGGCGCCTGAGGGCTCGACCCAGGAGACCGCGGGCAGACGGCCCGTCCTGGCGGCCGCGTAGAAGCTGTCGACTGACTGGATGTTGCCGAGCTGGTGGTCGGCCTTCACCGTGTCGAACCACGGCAGCGGGTTCCAGATGCCCGGCGTGTGGGAGTTCTGCTTTATCGGGGCGCAGGTCTCGTCGGCCGGATCCTCGCAGTCCGGCTCGGTTCCGCTCACGACGTAGTAGCCCCAACTGACGTGCGACTTGTAGAGCAGGTAGGTGAGATCGGTCCAGGCGTAGATCGGCTTGCCTTTACCCGTCGTCGTCCTGCCCCCGTAGTAGGTGGGGGCGCCCGGCGGCCGCTCGCGTCGCTCGGGCCGGATCGTGTTGACGCAGCTCGACGGGTTGTCGTGCTGCGTGCAGTAGGCGGACCACTCCGACACCAGGAACAGGTGCGCCGGCAGGCTCCATGACGCGGTCGGCTCGAACATGTGGTCCTGCAGCACGAAGTTCTTCGCGTAGGCCCAGTAGTTCGGGATGTCGCTCTCGGTGTGGTAGCCCATGACATCGGTCGGGTTCGCCGTGACGCATGCCGGGTCCGTCGGATCCAGGCAGTGCTTGCGACCGGCATCGGCCGAGGCGATGAAGCCCTCCATCTCGCCGCCGTCGGTGTCGATCGCAGCGAAGGCCGCCGAGTGCGGCCCGCCCCCGTCGACGTCCGCGTGGTCGACATACGGGCGCACGCAGCCGTGCGTCTGCGGATCGGGCACGCACACCGTCGGCCTGCCGTTCTTCATCGCGATCCCATCAGCGCCCGGGAACGTGCCGAAGTAAGTGTCGAACGACCGGTTCTCCTGCATGATCACGATCACGTGCTTGATCTTGTGAACCCCGGGGGGGACGACATAGCTGCCCGTGGGCCCGCCGGCAACGCGCTCGACGCCGCCGGCGCCCCCGCACGCCGCGACCACTCCCGCCGCCAGCACGACGCTGAAAGCGCTCCGCAATGGGATGTGGCCGGCGCTTGCACGGCTTTGGCGCACCGCCCAAGCATATGAGCAGCGGCGCGCAGGGCGCCGGAGCGGGGTCCGGAAACCGACAGGCAGAGGCGACAATGGGAGCCACCGGACGGCGTCCGTGACCGGGCAGACGAAACCGCAGTGTTTCGCGGCAGTTCCGCGAGCGGGAGCGACGGGACTCGAACCCGCGACCTCCGGCGTGACAGGCCGGAGGCTGCCTGCTGGTACGCGCATTTTGGGAGCCGTTGCGATGGCAAAATGCCAGTAAAACCGCCTCGTTCGGGGTAGGTTGGTACTCAAAGTGGTACTCGCGAGAGTGTGGTACTCAAGTGGTACTCTCTCCGATCGTGAGCGATTCTGGGGAGCTTGGGGCGAGCGGAACACTGGTCGTTGTCGAGCGCGGCGACGGGCCTGTGTTCGAGGCGAAGTGGCGACGTGCGGCCGTTCAGGTCAAGCGGCGCCTCGGCCCGGCATGGCTCGAGCGCGATGCGAGCGGCGCGTGGCGGGCGCGCCGTGGGCGGGCGCCCGAAGGCTTCCTCGACGAGAAGCGAGCGATCGTGCGGATGGCGCAACTCGTCGCCGAACACGACGCCGACGAGCGAAAGATCGAGCGAGGCGAGCGCGAACGCAGGGAGCGAGGCGTCACGTTCCGCGAGCTGACCGCGGCGTGGCTCACGCACCTTGAGCGCGAGTTCGGCGCGAAGCCCTCGACGCTCGAGGACTATCGCTACATGCTCGGCGAGCCCGGACGGCGGCATCGGCGCGGCGACGGAGTGAGCCGGGGGTTCGTGATGGCGAAGCTCGGCGATCTGCCGGCGGCACGGATCACGACGCGGCAGATCGCGGAACTGCTCGATTCAGTGCAGGACAGCGGCGCCTCGCCGCGGACCGTCAACCGCTACCGCCAGACGGTCTTGGCGATCTTCAACTACGGGCGGCGCGAGGACGCGTTTGGTCTGCCGGCGAACCCGGCGACCGCGACGACCAAGCGCCGCGAGCCCCCGCCGGCGGTGCTCGACTTCTACGAGCCCGAGGAGGTCGAACAGCTGGCGAGCGCCGCGGCGGCAGGCGCGCAACGCGGCCCGCAGCCGCCAGACCTCGAAGCTGACGAGGTCGAGTGGCGGGCGCGCGAGGACGCGCAGGACGGCGAGCTGTTTCGGATCGCCGCCTTCACCGGGCTGCGCCTCGGCGAGCTGCTCGCGCTGCGCTGGGAGGACGTCGACCTCGACTTGCGAAGACTCGTCGTCCAGCGCGCGGTCTCAGCCGGAGTCGAGGGCCCGACCAAGAGCTGGCAGGCGCGCTTCCTGCCGATCGCCGACCCGGCGGCCGAATCGTTCGAGCGGCTGCTCGCGCGCGAGGACTACACGCAGCGCAATGACTACGTCTTCTGCTCGCGCCTCGGGCGGCGCCTGGACGCGTCGGCGGTGCGGCGGCGCTTCAAACGTGCGCAGTTGGCCGCAGGCCTGCGGCCCTTGCGCTTCCATGCGCTGCGACACGCCGCGGGCAGCCTCGTCGCACGCCACGCCGACGCGCACTTCGTGCAGGCGTTCCTCGGGCACTCGCGGATCACGACGACCGAGCGCTACATGCACGCGAAGGCGCGCCCGGAAGACGTGGACTTAGTCAACCGAGCGTTTCAGATGACCAAGCAGGCAAGCGCAAACGCCGCGAAGTAGCCGGCGCGGCCGCCGGCTACGGCCATAGCCGGCGAATGTTGCCGTCGTAGACGCCGTAGATGTACGGGCCGGGCTGAGCCGCCCGGCGGACGATGCGGTGGATGTTCTCGACAAAGCGCGCGGTCTGCTCGGGAGCACGGAGCTGTGCGTTCGTAAGACAGAAAGCGCGCACTCCGGCCGCCGAGAGAGCGTCGCGCTCGATCGGCCTACGCCGGATCGCATCGTCCTTCATTAGGACGACCCAGCCATGCTGGCCGACGTCGGTGAGCCACTGCTCGTCCTGGAGCTCTTGTGCCGCACGCTCGCCGTACACGGACGCCATGGTGTGAGCTGTGTAGCCGAGTTCGCGGAGCGCCTCGGCGAGGTGCTTGCGCCCGAGACTTCGGTCGATGAAGAACTCGATCGGCTGCGATCGGCGCCGCGATCGTTGCTCGCGACCGTCGCCGCCGTCAGGCGGCAGCGCGGGCGGCGACACGGACTACGTCCTCGACCTCGGCCTCGGGCACCCCGAAGTCCTCAGCGATGTCCGCGAGCGTGTCGCCGGCCACGAAACGATCAACGAGATCCTCCACACGCGCGCCACCATGAACGACAAGCGGCATGCCAAACGCGCGGAACGGGTCAACGACGACCTCAGCGTGCGCATAGGTCGGCAGCCGGACACGACTGGCCCAACCATCACCGCCGTAGGTGATGCGCTTCAGATAGTCGCGGACAACCTCGGCGAACTGCCGCTGCCCGGTGCGCACCACGGTCAGGCCGCCAAGCTCCTCATCGCCCTCGCTCGTCGCGAAGTCGTAGAGCACCTCCGCCCCATCGGTATACAGCCGCTTGGAAGCCAGCGCGTACTCGACGCCGATCCCGGAGGACAGAGCGTTGACCGCTGGGCGGATGCGCTGCATTGGCACCCCGGCTCGACGGAAAGCGGACAAGACGTAGGCCTCGGCGAAGCCGATGAACGGGACCGTCGCCTCTCGGCCACGGCGCGGGAAGCAAGTGATGATCGGCGTCGCACCGTCGGCCGGCCGCGCCCAGTGGTGCAGCGTGGAGTTCGGCACGTTGAGGTATGTCGCCGCCTCACGCAGCGTGAACGCCGCGCGCGCGACCCGCGGGTCGCCGTCACCGATGCTGTGTTGCAGTCTGCTTGCCGTGGTCGCCTCCGATTCGCTTGAGTGGCCGTGACGATCGTAACGCCGCGCGCGGCGGTCGGAGGATCCTGAGAGCCGGATCGCATTCGACCCAACGTCTTGGCTCGAGCCGTGGCTACGGGCCATCGATCGGTAGCACGAGCTGCACGACGGGGCCGCCTGCTCGCGCCGGCCCGGCGGCGACGACGACGGAAGGCTGCCGTGGTGGGGCGAACTGCGGAGCGGCCCGCAGCGCGGCTGCCACCTCGTCATGGATGAAGACCCAGCGTCGGCCGAGACGGTGCGCGGGCAGCACTCCCCGGCGCGCGTACTCCCGCACGGTCGAGGCGGGGAGGTGGAGCAACTCCGCAACCTCGCGGCCGTTGAGAACATCGTCGCGCGTCAATTGCCGTCGCTCGGGTTCCACGATAGGCATGATTATGCCAACTGAACAAAGATATGTGGAAATAGCGCGATACAGCGATGGATAGCAACGGGTCGGCGTGCCAGAATAGTCCGCATGGCGGGGAGCGAACCGAACGACGAGCGGATTCAGGCCGAGTTCAGAGCCGTCCAGGAGCATTGGCGTGCAGCCGTCGGCGCCCACCGCATGGCGCCGCCGGACAGTGGCTTCAGCGCACGTCTGGCGGGCCTCGCTGAAGCATCGCGCCTGGAGGCAGAGATCTGCCGCAAGGCACACGACGCGGGCTACGCTTGGCCGGCGGCGAAGTCCGCGGGCGAACAGCCCTACGAACTGCGACCAGGGACAGGACGGCGCGGGCCGGATGTGCTGTGGCACGCGTTCGACGCGGCAGTGGCGCAGCTGACGAGGGCTGCGGCCACGATCGACTTGCTCGCGGTCGCTGACGCCTATGACG
Organism: uncultured Solirubrobacterales bacterium; assembly: GCA_963830975.1. Classification (GTDB taxonomy): domain Bacteria; phylum Actinomycetota; class Thermoleophilia; order Solirubrobacterales; family Solirubrobacteraceae; genus Palsa-513. The sequence goes on along the minus strand of CAWHOI010000004.1, from coordinate 98,950 downwards.
CCTTCGCCAGCGCGTGTGCCGCTCTCTCTGCGGCGGTTGAGCCCGAGGAGGCCGAAGGCCGCGGCTCACTCGCCGCACGCGCAGGGTAGTCGTCTCGGCTCGCGCTCAGCGCGGTGCCGGCGAGCGCGAGTCGGCCGGACCATCCCAGACGGTGGACGCCGGCGCACGTTCGTCTCGGCGCGGCAGACGATCCGCCTCGGCGCTCCACAGCTCGCCCTTGCTCGCGCGCAACCCGCCGTCGGTTCGACCGTGATCGAGCAGAGCGTCCACGTCGGCGCGACGCAAGCGAAACGCTCGACCCATGCGGATCGCCGGAAGGGTCCCCGCGTCGATCCAGTTCCGGATCGTCTGCGAGGTCACTTGAAACTCCTCAGCGACCTGCGGGACCGTGAGCAAGCGCTCAGCCATCACAAGACACGTTAGCCGCTGTCATCGACCGAACTTACTTCCGCTCGTCGGCGAGTTTGATCGCGACGGCCCGGTCTTCGAAGACAGCGCGCAGCTCAAGGCGTCCGCCGAGGCCCTGGAGGTAGCTGGCGATCGTCGCGACCCGCGGGTTTGTCTCGTGCTCGAGGTGCGAGACGGCGCGCTGCGACGCTGTGAGCCGCTCCGCCAGCTGAACCTGTGTCAGCCCGATGTGCTGGCGCAACTCGGCGAGCCGCTCACCGGTCTCCCCCGCTCCGGCCACCGACGACCCCGGCGACTGGACACGTGGACGCTGCGAGCGTGCTTGGCGCTGTCGTCTCGACCTTGCCATCTCGGTCTAGATTCTACTCCCTGTTCCGGCTAGCCGGAACAGCGTCACCGGGGTGATACTGTGTGATGCTCGCATCTGGCTTTCATCGTTGTTGTTCTCGTCGTCTTGGCCTTCGTCTTTCATCTTGCTCTTGGTCTTGGTCTTGGTCTTCGTCTTCGTCTTTCGTCTTGCTCTTCGTCTTCGTCTTGGTCTTCGTCTTCGTCTTGGTCTTCGTCTTCGTCTCGGTCGCTTGAGTCGTCGTTTTGGTCTTTGGTCTCTGGTCTTGGTCTTGGTCGTCTGGCCTCGGTCGTAGTGGTCTAAGTCGGCTTCCTTGGTGCCTTGATCGTGGTCGTGGCGCCGCGGCCGGCGCACGCGAGCGTGGCGCTATCCCCCCTCGGCAACGGAAGGGTGCCCTCAACGCACACAGGGCGCGCCTCCCGCACTCGCAGATGCGCGGTCGCCGGCGCTTGTCGCAATCACGCGAGGCTGTCGCGTAAAGGTTCCCGGTGCCTGGTGGCGGTGGGTCTGGCCGCGGTTCGGTCTTTGGCCTGCGGTGCTGGCTCGGCCGCCCGGCGGCCGTCGTCTCGGCTGGCTGCTGGCGGTTGGGGCTTCGGTGGGGTGGCTCAGGCCGCTGCGGTGGCTATTCGGTGGCGGTGGAGCTTGAGCAGGTTGTTGGTCGCGGTGATCAGCCGCCACTCCGAGCGGACTGCGTTTCTGCCGCGGCGTTGGAAGCGGTCGCCGCGGCGGTTGTATTTGGTGTCACCGAAAATCGGTTCGATCATCGTTTTGCGTTTGCGGTAGAGGCTGCCGCCGAGCTCGGTCTCGAGGACGCGGCGCATGAACGCGTAATAGCCGCCGTTCCAGCCGGGCCGGGTGCCTTTGCGCTGGTCGCCGTCGGGGCGGACCAGGACCTGGATGCCACGGCTGACCAGGCTCTCCATCTGAATCTGATGCCAGTAGCCGGCATCGGCGAGCGCGACCTGCGGCTGCTCACTGATCCCAGCCGCTTGGAGTTCTCTGCGGGCGGCGTCGAGCATTGGCTCGAGGTGGCCGAAGTCGGCGCCTTCGGTGCGGATCTCGGCGGCGATCACGATCCCGTGCTCGTTGACGACGGCCTGCGCGTTGTAGCCCTGCACGAACCCGCGCCGCGCCTTCAACAACCTGGAGTCGGGGTCGGTCGTGTTCATCTTGCCGGTCGGGGTGTCGGGCATCTGGACCGGGTCCGGGGGGCGGCCGAACCGCCGCCCGGTCTTGTCCACGCCACCCGCCCGGTAGGTCTCGTATTCGGCGTTGGCCTCGCACTCGGCCCGGTGCTCTTCCTCGAGCCGGCGCTTGGCCTCCTGGAGTCGTTTCGGTCGTGACCGCGGCACCGGCTGAGGGTGCGCGGCACGCTGGTTCTCAAGCCGCTGGCGGCGCTCGCGCAACCACGCCCGCCGACCCTCCCGCCTGGCCAGTGTTGGCGGCAGCTCGTCGCCGCGCGCAGCGCCGTAGCGCTCGTCCTCCGCAGCGTCGATCTCGGCGGCTTCATCGAGGATCCGCTTGGCGATCTGCTCGTAGTCGAGGTTCGCATCTCGGCTCGCATTCGCGTGCAGCTTCGTCCCGTCGACCGCGACCACTCCGACCGACGCCATCCCTTCCTCCGCACACAGGACCAGCACGTCGGTGAACAAGCCCGCCAGCGCATCCTCGAACCGGACCCGGAACCGCGCGATCGTCGCGTGATCGGGCTGCTCATTCGCCGCGATCATCCGGAACGCGACATCCTCGAAGCAGGCACGCTCGATCGCGCGCGAGGACCGCATGCCCCGGCAGTACGCGTAGAGCACCAGCGCCACCATCATCCTTGGCTCATACGCCGGCCGGCCATGCCCATCGGCTCGATAAACGGCATAGAACCCGTCCAGGTTCATCTCCTCAACCGCGTCCAGCAAGAAGTCCGCGAGATGCCCCTCCGGCACCCAATCCCGCAGATTCGGCGGCAACAACAACTCCTGATCACGATCACACACCACGAAATGCTGAGTCATGCCCAACATCGTCTTAAACCCGCCAGACAGACCCTTTACGCGACAGCCTCACGCGGAAGCGGCAGCGCCGTTGGCGACAGTGGCTTCTTCGGTGGAGCGCCGTCGCGGTGTCTTGTGGGTTGGGCGCTTGGCTGGCGATACTTCGTGGGTGGAGCGTCGCGATCCAGATGATGAGGAGTTTCTGGCTCCGCCTGAGTATGTCCCTCCCGCGCTTCCTGATTGGCTGGGCGAGGAGGCTCGTCGCGCGCAAGCACGGCGCCGCGCGTGGAAGCGAGCCCGTCGCACCCGAGCCGCTTCGAGCGTGCGTGGCGGGCGTCCGGAAGCAGACGTCGAGTACGTGGGGATCGGCATGATGGCGGCGCTCGCCGGCGATGACGAGTCGGCGTTTCGTTTTCTCCTGGGGGCCCAACGCGTGGCCGTCGACGGCCGGGCGATGCTCGTCGTGATGCTCGCGGAGCGCGCTCAAAGCATCGAGAAGATCAGCGCAATGGACGTGGGTGGAGACCCTGTTGCGGCTCGGCTCATGGGTATGGTCGCTGCGTGCGACCGCGACGAGCCGGCCGCTATGGCCGCGTTCAACCGTGCCGATCAGCGCGGCGACGCACTCGGCGCCGTCGCGTGCGGCACGCTGCTGCGACGACGCAACTCACCAGGCGAAGCCGAAGCAGCATTCCAGCGTGCGAGCGACCGCGGCAGCGCGCTCGGAGCGGCACTGCTCTCCGTAGCTAGATGGCAACGCGGAGACGGCGCTGACTGGCGCGCCGCATGGAGCCGAGCTGCCGACCTCGGATTTGACTGCAAGCAGTTCCCATCCCCGCTCCGTACACGCCTCCTCGGCAAGCTCCGGCGAGCCCTCCTGCACAGCAGCGAAGTGATTGAGCGGTGGGTCGAACGCCACGGCGGCGACCCCGACCAACCGAAGCCCTAGCTGTGGCGCTCTGCGCGAAAACCAATCGCCCGCGTGTTGAGGGGCGGGGCGAGGGGCGCGGCCGGGAAAACGCGCCTGTTGACGGCCGGCGTACTAGCGGACGCGCTGAACGCCGCGCAGCAGACGCTGGACCTGGTGGACGAGCGTCTGGGTCGCACCGGAGCTGAAGGTGACCTTGATCGAAAGCGCGCGGCCTGCGTACCGCACGGACCACCAGCGACTCGTGACGATGAAAGCGCGAGGCATGCGAAGGCTCGTCACCGTCCGCCAATGCCTTGACGGGCCCTGCGGGAAGAAGTCCCCGATTGTCACGAGGACCCCGCCGCGCGGCACGCTCGGAGCTCCTTCGTGGCGCGCTGCTCCGGGTGGGAGTCGGAAGTCGCCGAGGAGCACCCACGCCTCCGGGTGTGTTCGGTAAGACCCGGGCCCGACAGAAGCGGACCATCCGGGCGGGAGCGCCGTTCGCAGAGCCCCGTCCGAGACTGTCCCGGCGCTTGCAGAAGCACTCGCGACCGGAGGATGCGGTGTCGGCATCGCGGCGAGGACGCCACCTCCGACCAGTAGGGCGAGAACGGCCGCCGTGAGTAGCCGCCGGCGCCGGGCTCGCCGTTTGGCTTCCGCGATCAGCGGGTTGAGCGCGAACCGGAACCGTAGGGCGAGCTCCGACATGGCACCATTATAGCTAGCACCACTCTTTCTTGCGAAGAGCGCCGCACCTCGCCCCAGGGTGGCCGAGCCGGGTTCGGTCGCAGAAGAATGCTCGCTCACCCACTCCGCGTCGCGCTGTCGCTCGGCGCGATAAGGAGCACTTGGGCGACGCCCGCTTTGGCACGCGCGTGCAGGCGCCCGATCCGGCCGGAGCGGCGTGCTCGCAAGTCGTCCACAGCGAGCGTGTAGGCGGGTGCCCGTCGCGCTGGTGCTTGCGCATGGACAAGCATGAGGGCGGCCTCAGGCTCAGATGCCGGCCGCGAACGGCCTGGCCGGCCGTAGCGGTGTTACGCGGCCACAAGCTCGCACGCGTGGAGGTGTCCATCGCCTCGCGCTTCTTAGTGTCGTGTCCGCTCCAGTATGGAGTCCGCTCGCCTTTGTGCACGGGCGCGTATTGACTCGGCGAGGGCGGGGTCGATGCGCGCGATCGAGTCGTCGCGCTGGCGAAAGCGGTTGGCGGAGTCGATCTCGCCGACGCGGATCCACTCTTTCGCCCAGCTGAGGAATCTGGCATCGTCGTCGTTGGCTCGTCCACGCTTCACGCGCTTGACGACCTTCGGTGTGATCTTGTTGATGAGCTGGACCTGCGCTGCATAGAGGCCACTGATGATCATCAGCTCCTCAAGTTCCTGCTCGGCGCTGCAACGTCCCAGTATCGCGAGAGACGCGTGGCGCTCGCTCTCGAATGCGACGAACTGGCGACTGTCGCGCAAGAAGGGCACCAGTTGCGCGTCCGTGCGCTCGGGGGTCCATCCGGCGTCTGTCATCCGGGCAATGGCTATTCCGAACGGCTCCGTTGCGTCCGACATGGCAGTTGTTGCTCGGTTGGTGCCGTGCAGCTTCCGCCGCGCGTTGCTCACCGCACGACCCTCGATCTCTTGACGACCGCCGGCTCGAGGGTCGGCCAGTCGCCACGCAACACTCGCGGCACGCTGCGCGCGCGGAGGGCTCACAAACTGGCGAGCCGTCTTACTAGGCCGCGTGATCGCCCGCCTCACCGTCTTTGCAGGCTTCGGCGCTAGGACGCGCCAGCCGATGCCCATCGCGATCCCCTTTTGTCTGCGGTCGGGACTCGATTGTCGCAGGAATCGCGATGCGCGCTGTGGAGCGCTAGGCTCGCTCCGTGCCTGAGTTGCTACCGGCGCCGAAGTCGTTCTCGCGGGTCGATCTCGAAGCGATCGGCTTTCAAGGTTGGCGCACTTGGGGTGCGCTCCGTGACACCGACTTCGCAACCGTTCCGGCCGGTCCAGCCGCCTACGTCATCTATCGAACAGCCGTCAGCGGTCCGTCGTTCTTGGGCATGAACCCGGGTGGCCGCTTCAAGGACAAGGATCCGAGTGTCGCGGTCGAGGTGCTGAACACCAGCTGGGTCGCCGGCGCGCACGTCGTATACATCGGCAAGGCAGACGTGGCGGATCGACGTCTCAAGCAGTTCGCCCGGTTTGGTGCTGGTGAGCCGGTCGGCCACTGGGGCGGGCGTTACATCTGGCAGCTTTCCGACTCGGACCAACTCCTCGTCGCGTGGCACGCGATCTCCTGGACCGAACAAGCACGCGGATACGAGAAGCGGCTGCTTGCGCGCTTCGCCGAGCTTCATGGTGGAGTTAGACCGTTCGCGAATCTCACGGGATAGCAGAGCCGATGACGCCAGAGGAATATGAGTATCTCGTCGCAGAGGTGTTGCGGTCCGAAGGGTGGGACGCACACGTGACGCCGTACGTGCGCGACTACGGCCTCGACGTCATTGCCGAGCGCGACGGCCGCCGGCTCGGTGTTCAAGCAAAGATGTACGGTGGTGCCAACCGCTCGATCTCGGTCGAGACTGTGATGCTCACCTACGCCGCCGCTGCTTGCGCCGACTGCGAAGAGGCGATGATCGCTACCGACAGCGGCGTCCTGGAGAACGCGAGAAAGGTGGCCGACAAACTCCGCGTCGTTATCCGGGCCTTGGAGGCGACCGCGCAGCCACGGACCATTCCGCCCGAGGTCGCCGATGGCGGTCGCGCGACGCAGGGCCTGTCGTTTGGTGAGATCTGGGACACGCACTTTGTTCCGCTTGCAGGCCGAGTTCTGATCCGGGCAAACGGTAGTAGCAACGAGATCCTCAAGGTGGACCATGCTGGGCTCGTGCGGCGGACGTCGACAGGCAGAACCCAGACCATCAGGATCGAGATCTTTCGGTGGGCGATCGAGAAGCTGCTTCGCGGAGAAACTGTCTCACGCGACGAGATCAACCAAAACTATCCCGGTCGCGCGTCGTCCGGGATTGTGTTGATCCTCTCATCAATTCCGATCTTCGACACGATCGACGTAGCCGGCAAACAAGGCATACGCATACGCGCTCATGGCGACCGTCGATAGGACAATGGGCTTCAGGGTCAAGATCGCTCCTGGTGTCCGCGTGGGCGTGTCGAGTCGGGGAGTAGGCGCGAGCATTGGTCCGCGCGTCGCTCGAGCGCACGTCGGGCCTGGCGGTCTGGGCGCAAGCACGGGGTTGGGGCCCGTCGGTGCCTACGCCGGCCTCGGCGTCGGTCGTCGTGGTGTAAGCGACCGCGGCTCGCTCGCAGAGTACGAACGCGCGCTCCGTCGCGAGCAGCGTCTGATTGAGATAGATCACGTGCAGCGCGTGCATGACCAGTTTACCCGCCACCTTGTGGCGCACAGGGAAGCGTTCCGCCCAGTCCAGAGGCCGGTTGTGTCAGCCGCCACGGTTGACGTCGAGGCACGGGTGACCGACGCGCGTCGTAAAGCCGTGGCGGGTATCTCTCCACTCAGAGTCCAACAGCGGCGCCGTGCGCGGGAGAAAGCGGAGGCCGAGGCACGCAAGCGAGCGCATACCGACCAGGAGGACGCGAGGCGAGTTGCCGCGGACCAGCAGGCTCTCGCCGACGACGCGTGGGATCGCTTGCTTGCGAACGACCCGGAGACCGTCCTCGCAACAATCGAGGAGGCGTTCGCAGACAACGACGTACCTGCAGCGCCGATCGATTGCGACGGCGACGCCGTGACGTTGCTCATGCGCTTTCCGTCGATCGATGGAGTCGTACCGAAGCGCGCGCCGGACAGAACTCCAACTGGTCGTCCAACGGTGCGGGAGTATTCGCTCACTGAGCGCAACGGGCTCCACGTCGGAGCGATGCTAAGCCACGCTAACGCGACCGTGGCGGAGGCATTTGCCGTCGCGCCGTCGATCAGACACGCCACGCTATTGGTCGTCGGCGTCGATGGCACCGACTTGACGCCGCTCTACTGCGCTGGCGTGGTACGCGAAGACTTCGCCCGCGGAGCTTGGGAGCGAGACTCCGTTGCCGTCCCTGGGCCTGGACACCTGATCAACGTTCGCGGCCGCACTCGCGAACTCGCCCCGCTCATGTTGGGACATGAGCCCCATTTACGCGATGCCGTCTTTCGTGTCGCGGAGCATCTTGGCTTGCACGTAAACGCGGAGGCGGGCATCGCCGCAGCGAGCGCGCGGGACGCCGAGGCAAGCGCGCCAACGCTCGCCTCTCAAGACACCGCACCCGCCGGTAGTCCGTCCGTCGATGCGCCCGACCTCGCGCTGCCGAACCGCGTCACACAGGCATGGTTAGACGAACACGTCCCGGCCCTGTCCGATGCCGCATACGAGCATCTGCTTACTCTCCTAGAACGGCGCGGATGGACCGCTGACGAAGTAGCCGAGCGAGTTGCCTCCCGCAGGACGCACTAGCGTGGGCCCGTCTGATCGGCCGCTCGGTTCGCCGGCGCGGCCTACGTCGGTGCTATCGCAATGCCCGTGCGAGCGAGCGAACCCGGCTTGAAGCGTCCGCGCCTGGTCGTCGTCCCGAGCGGGTGTGTGACGAGCTCTGCCGGAGGCGCTCGCTGGCGTGTGCGAAGCGGCAGCTAGCGGTGTCTCGGCCTCGTCGAGCAGGATGTGACTGCGGGATCACGGTTGGGTTGGAGTTCCCGAGCGGCGTGGTGTCGGGTAGGCCGTTCCGGCAGCGACTCTGGGAGACTGCGAGCATGGCAAACGTCGTCGTTCGCCGCGCCTCACAGTCGGATCTCAGCGCCCTGTTGGCACTTTACGAGGAGCTAGCGGCCACCAAGATCACCGCTGCGCCCGGTGATCGCGCCACGTCGGAGCGGCTCTTGGCGGAGATCCTCACTGATCGGCGACGCGAGCTGGCAGTTGCGTTGGTTGACGGCCAGGTCGTCGGAACGGGCTGGATGTCGAGATGGCCGATCACCTCGGTTATGAGCCGTATGAGCCGACGGGAACAAACACCGAGAACAGCCGTAATGACGCCTCCAAGGACCGTCACGACCGACGTCGGGCGGGTCGACTTGCGGATGCCCAGGACCGTCAGGTAGCGTCGAGCCGGGTCACGGTGCCGAGCCACGCCCGACGGCTGGAGGAGCGGAGCGAAGGTCAGAGTCGATCACTGCGAAGATCCCTCGGGCTGATTGCTCTTCGGAAGACCTCGTTGATCTCCCGGGCAACCGCCAGCTCGGTCTCAAGCTCCGGTCGGCCATGCCATTCGACATCGGGCCTACGAGTGCCGCTCTCGGCGCGGGCCCTCGCGGGCAGAGCGATAGCGTCTCGGCGGGCCGGCAACTCGTTACTCGTCGAGGTCGGCGGGGCCGAGGCCGGCGAGTGCCTGCCGTGCCGCTCCGACCGCGGCGAGAACACCTGGGTAATCCGAGTCAGCGAACCGCTCGATCAGCATGGAGAGCACCTCGGCGCTCTCCATGTCGCGGTCGAGCTCGCGGAGTATGCTCGCCCGCAGTAGGAGCTTCGGCGCCAGATGCTGTGCGACGACCGTCGGGTCCTCGTTGCGCTCAATGAGGCCGACCTGCTCGTCGAGCACCGCCAACACCTCGTCTGGGTACTCGTGCAGCGCCTCAAATGCCGAAAGGCCGTCGCACTCGCGGCCGAGGTATCCCAGCGCAAACGCTCGTTCCAGTAGCGCGAACGCGATCGTCTTCCGAAGCGTCGGCTCGTCACTGTTCCCGAACTGGTCGACGATCTCCTCCGCGACGCTGACCACGTCTTCATTGCGCTGGACCCAGGCGAGAATGCCGATCTTCGAGTACAGGATGTGCGCGACGCAGCCCAATCGGGCGGGGAAACGCTCCCTCGTCTCCTGCAACCACTCATCGAGATACCGCAGCCCCTCGTCGACAGCGCCGCGGCGAGCCAGCACCCAAGCCTTGCCTGCCGTCGCATCGATCACCGCATCCCACACGAGCCCGTCAGTCGTGGCGCGCCCGCGCTCAAGCACCAGGTCGTAAAGGCCGTCCGCCGTGTCGAGCTCGCCACCGCGATAGCAGCCCTCGGCGCGGACCATCAGCCCGCGCGTCACGTCATTCACAATGCTGGGATTTGTATCCGACGCGAACTCCGTAATCAGACGCTCAAGCGCGGGCCCTGCCAACTCCGGCAACCCCATCTCCCTCCAGACCCACACCTGCTCCAACAAGCCGTCGGCGAGCTTCTCCGCGACCCAGGGATCATCCGTCCGCGTGAAGCGGTCCTGCAGCTGTTCCAGATCTGCGAGCGCTGCCCGATACTCGCCGAGCACTCGCAGATTCCCCGCTCTGTACACGAGCGCCATGACCTCCTTCCGCCGCGCAGCCGGATCGGTCGCGCCTTCGACACGACCAAGCACTTCATCCCAATCCGCGACAGCCTCACGGTGACGACCCAGCGCGAACAGCGCGATCGCGCGCCCAACCAGAGCATCTAGATACGCGGCGGGACGGCCCGCCGGCTCCGCCAGCGCGTAGCGTGCAAGCTCCGCGTCGCGCACCCCAAACTGCTCTTCATGTCGCCCAAGCTGATCCAGCGCGCGGGCCTTCCGATCGAACGAAATCGACACGAGCGTGCGCAGGTAGTCGTCGCTGTCATCGCCAAACCGCGCGATCAACTCGTCACGCACATGCAGCGACTCCTCGAGTGCCCCGGCGGCGCGAAGCGCGTCCGCCTTCGCGCCCAACGCATACGCCACCAACTGACGCGCTGCTGAGTCCGTGGCATCGCCGAAGTACGCAACGACCGCGTCGAAACGCACCACCGCCTCGTCATAATGCCCCGCCTCCACCGCGGCTTTACCCGCGGCCACCAACTTCTCAGCCGACATCATCTCTGCCATTAGCCTGCCAACGAAGCCAACCCCTACCGTGTCGCGAGCCTAGCAGACGTCCGCCATTGTGCCAGCCGCCCTCGGGCTTCGCGGAGCGTCCATGACACGCCCGGGGTCTGCCTTGCAGAGGACGCTCATCTCCCTGGCCTGCTTGAAGGCGCTGTCTCTCTGACACGGCGACCACCGAATCAACCTACAGCTACCACCAAGACAGGGCAGTACTGAGAACACACAACAGCGACAGTACCGGCGGCCACACCGAGCCACCCCCAAAAACTATCCCAACCGCTGTGGCCGCCCTGATTCGCCGTAATCTTGGTCGGGTCCTGAGGTGCTGGACCTCTCACTGATGATGTGGAGCCGACTGGGGGCTCACGGACTGGCTGTTCCGAGGGAATTTGAGGCTCATCGGGTTGATCAGTCTGGGCCTGCCCGCCTGCGACGGCCGTTGGAACGGTCGTGGGTTCGGGGACCGTGAGAGGTCCCCCCCCCAAGCCACACGCCAATACCAGGGCCAGCGCGCAGCGATGTACGTTTTTTGCCGTGTCCTTTATCCTGCTCCTCGCGGAGTCGCCGTCGAGATCGCTCTGATTGACTGGGTCGCCATTAGCGTAGCCATAGGAATTGGCGTCGGCGCCGGGCAGCGGATCCGGCTGGAGGAACCAGCCGAGCGTTGGCGCATACGCGCGTCGGCCCATGGCGATGACGCCTGATGCCAGTTCGGTCGGACGAGCCTTCCCGCCCAACCAGCTATAGCGGCTCGCCCCGGAGCATTTTCCGACGCCGGTGCGTGGTACGCCGTATTCGGTCGCGTCGCACGCAGTCAGAGGCGTTGAAGCATTCGGATTCGTCGCGGCTGTCTCGACCACGTCAGCGTGAAGGTCCTCAAGCTGGAGGGCAGTGCTGGTACCGCTTCCGCTCGCAACTTGGATTGCCTCAAGATTCCCGTCAAGTCCGGCGATATCGCGCCGCCAGGTGTTTGCGATCGGTTGGCCGTTGCTGTTGACGTCCTGGGTCCAGGCGGGGCTGTCGCTCGCGCCGTCGTAGTAGCTGTCCTCGTAGGTGGTGCTGCTGCCGTTGACAGTCGTGCGCTGCTGGATCCGTAACGCCGGGTCGAGCGTGTAGCTGATCGTCTGGTTGCCCTGGTTGAGCTGCTGGATGCGGTCGTTGAGGTAGAACGCTGAGGTGAGTGCGTTCTGGCCTGCTGGGTCGGCGAGGCTGGCGGGGAGGTTGGTGATTCGCCCGAACGGGTCGTAGGTGGGTGTGGCGCTGCCGCTGGCAGTGAGCCGGTCGGCGCTGTCGAAGGTGTAGTTCTGAGTCGTCCCGCCGCTGGTGTTGCAGGTCTGGTTGGCCGAGGTGATCGTGGTCAGGCCGGTGCGGTTGGTGTCTGCATCGAACGCGTATTGGCGGGTCGTGCACGTCCCGGCGGCCGTCGGCGTGTAGGCGGTGCTGTTGGCGTTGACGGTGTAGAGGTCGTTGTTGGTGTTGTCGGCGAACCAGATGTTGCCGTCGGGGCCTTGGGTGATGCCGGTGCTGCTGGCGCTCGCGGGGCTGGTTGTGTATTCGGCGATCGTTCCGGTCGCGGGGTTGAGCTGGCCGATCCGTCCGGTGGTTGCTTCGGTGAACCAGAGCGTGCCGTCCTTGGCGAGCGTGAGGCCCTCGACCATCGTCGTGCCCGAGGGGAACGGGAAGTAGCTGGCGGTCTGGTTGGCGATGTTGTATTCGACGATGTCCTGGTTGCCGTCGTCGACGAACCAGACGACACCCTGTCCGGCGGCGGCTTCGCCGGGGCCGGAGTCCCACTCCTGATCGGGCGCGCTGCCTGATTTGAGTGCGGTCTCGGTGATCGCGTCGGTGGAGGTGTTGAACTCGGCGATCTGCTCAAGGTGGGTGCTGCTGTTGTATTCCTCGAAGTAGTCGTTGCCGTCTGAGCCCTGGACGATGTTCGCCGGCGCCGCGTACGTGGTCGGCGGCTGGTACTGGGTGTAGCTGCCGGAGGTCGTGATCACGCCCACCTTGCCCGACCAGTAGTCGGTGTAGACCAGCGTGTTCCCCTTGCCGCGAGCGATCGAGGTCGGGTAGCTGTTCGCCGGCAGCGCGTAGGGCGTGACCGTGCCGGAGGTCGTGATCTTGCCGATCATGCTGCCCTGCGCACCGGTGAACCAGATGTTGCCGTCGGGGCCGACCGTCAGATCCATCGGACCGGTCCCCGACCCGGTCGAATACTCCGTGACCGTCCCAGCCGGGGTGATCTTCGCGATCTTGCTCTGCCAGTCCTCAGCCACCCACACGTTCCCGTCGGGGCCGGTGATCACCGACGTCGGGCCCGCCGAGGCGGTCAGCAGCGCCGCGGTCGTGTCCGCCCGGCCGCCAAGCACGGTGTCCTGCACCTGGGTGAGCCGCGCGTCCTGGTCGTAGCTGTAGTTCTGGCTTGACAGGGTCGAGGCTTGTGTCGCCCATTGGTCGTGGACGGTTGGCTGGCCGGTGTCTGTGAACCAGTTGCATGCGGTGACGCAGCTTGTGAACTTCAGGTCGGTTTCGTTGGTCGGCGTGTCGGTCTCGTTGAAGCTGGTGTTCTGGCTCATGCCGTTGGGAAGCGTCTCGCTGGTGAGGTTGCCGTCCGCGTCGTAGGAGCCGTAGAACGCGGTGCCCGACGGAGCGTCGGTGATCGCGACGAGCGCGCCGTTGCCGTTGTCGTAGGTGTAGGCGGTCGCGTCGCCCGACGGTGCGCTGGTCGGGCACGAGCTGGGCGTGGTGAGTGACGAGTCGGTCTTGCTGTCGATCGTCGCGGCCAGGCGACTGTCGATGTCGTAGTAGTAGCAAGTCGTGTTGGCGTTGGCGTCCTGGTAGCCGGTCTGTCGGCCGAGCGCGTCGTAGACGGCCGTGATCGTGCCCGCGCTGGTGCTCTGGGTGTCGGGCAGGCCAGTCAACGGATAGTAGGTGTCGGTTACGGTCGGCAGCGACTGGCCGGTGTTGGACCCGGTCGCTGCGATCGCAGACGTAGACGGCCGCCCGGCCGCGTCGTAGATGGCTGTGGTCGTTCGTGTCGCTTGGTTGCCCGAGCTGTCCCACACGGCCTGGACCGTCGTGGTCGGCTCATCCCAGATGTTGTAAGCGACACCGGCGCTTATGCCGCTCGAGCTGTAGGCGCCACCCGTGACGGGCAGGCTGGGCATCGAAGCGGAATGTCCCTGTGTCGCGCTGTCGGTGGGCTGCGCCGCCGGTGTTGTCTCACAGACAAGGCCCGCGTACTGCGGCGTGTTCTGGCAGAAGTTTGGTGCGATCGAGCTCGACCCGCTGGTGTAGTAGTAGGTCTGCGCGGCCGAGGCGTCGCCGTGGTTCGGCCCGGCGGGTGAGGGATCCTTCGGTTGCACGGTCTCGATCGGTTGCCCGGTCGTCGGGTCGTAGAACGTTGTGTGCGTTAGCGCCAGTCCGTTCGGGTCGACCGTGACCGCGAGTGGTTCGCGCAGCGTCCAGCCAAGGAGGCCCTGGGCGGCGCTCGAGTAGCTCCTGGTGGTCGTGCGCACGTCAACGTCGTTGCTAGGCGCCTGCGCGGCGACGAGCGAGAACCAGCTGCTCGGCGCGTTGCTTCCGGTGTAGTAGGTGGCGGGTAGCGCGCCGGCCTGGGTTTCGGTGACGAGCGCGTAGGGTCCGCCCCCGGATGGGGCGTTGACCCCGGTCCCGCACGAGTCGGAACCACTGCCACCGGTTGCGTTCGCGCAGTTGTAGGTGTAGACGGTGTCCGGCCGTGCGGCCTCGACAGTCGGCGGGTTGTTGCCGTTGGGAACCGCGATCGTGTGCTGCGGCCCGATCACGCGCTGAAGCTGCGTGCCGTCGATCGAGTAGTAGGACAGCGTGGAAAGCAACCCCGCCAGGGTGGCGGGCTGGCTGGCGGCCATCGCTTCGTTGAGGTTGTTCGCGGAGAGCTGGAAGACCGGGTCGTCGACCGTCGGCAGCGAGGGACAGCCGTTCGGTCCGAAGCTCGTCGGGGTGCAGTTCGATGTGTCGGTCGGGTTGTAGCCGTATTGGGTGGTGGAGAGCGAGCTCTGATCGCCGCTGGTGGGCAGCCGGAGGATCTGCTGGCCGGCGCTTTCGGTGACCCAGGCCGCGCCGTCGGGTCCGCCGACGATCCCCGCGGGCACCGCGCTCACGGTCAACAGGCTGTCGGCTGTGAACGTCCCGGAGGGCGTGATCTTGCCGACGATGTTTGACGCGCCGTCGCTGTAGGTGAACCAGACGTTGCCGTCGGCGCCTTCGGTGATCGCGAGCGGAACGCTCGAGGTGCCCGGTGCCGCCGGGATCGTTGTCTCGGTCGCGTTCGATGTGTAGCTGGTCGGGTTGAACTTGCCGACGGCGTCGGTGCCCGGATCGGTGAACCAAAGGTCGCCGTCGCCGCTTGAGGTCAGTGCGGTCGGCGTCGCGGCGCCTGGGAGTCCGGCGCTTGTCTCGGTGACCGCCATCGCGTTGATCAGCAGCCGGCCGAGCTTGTTGGTCGCGGTGTCGGTGAACCAGATGTTCCCGTCGCGGCCCAAGGCGATGCCGTACGGGGTGTTGCTCGCGCTCAGCCCGATGTCGCTGGTGTGCTCTGTGATCGTGCCGCCGCTGTTGATCTCGCCGAGCGCGTGCTTGGCCGGGTCGGTGAACCACATCACGCTGCCGATGCTGTAGTCGCCGGGTCCGCTCACGATCGACGTGGGCATCGAGCCCGAGCCGGTCGAGTACTCGGTGATCGCTCCGCTGGAGGGGTTGATCTTGCCGATCGCCGGCGTGCTGCCCTGATCGGTGAACCAGAGGTTTCCGTCCGCTCCCAACGCGATCGCGGTGGGTTTGCTGCCCGCGTTCAGACCGGTCGTGTAGCTGGTGATACAGCCGCTCGAGGAGGCGAGGCAGGCGGCCGGGTTGACCTTCTCGATCGCGCCTTCTTGGTCTGCGACCCAGACGTTGCCGTCCGGGCCGTCCGTGACGCCGGTCGGCTTTGTGCCGCTCGGCAGGCCGGTTGTGTAGGCGTTGACGCGCGCGCTGGGCGAGAGGACGTTGACCTCGTTGCCCGCGCTGTCGAGGTAGTCGACTGTCGCGCGGTGATAGTCGGAGGGGTAGACGGTCGGCGGGATTGTTTGCGGCACCTCGTCGGGCGGGAAGATCGCCGTCGCGCCGGTCCCGTTGTACTGGCCTTCCTCCTTCGGCAGGTCCGTTTCGTCCCACTCGCCAGCCGAGAGGAAGCTATACGGCGCGCCGCCCTGTGCGATAGGGACGTTGTAGACGATCGTCCACGTCGACGGCGTGCTGCCCAGCGTTCGCGTGACCGACTGCAGGCTGCCCGCAAAGTTGGCGTCGCTGACACCGTCGTCGGAGAGCGGGCTCTGCGCGGCTGAGGTGAAATAGTTGAACGTCCACGGATTAAGGCCTGGCGGGGTTAGCGTTTGCAGCTTGTTGTTGGCGTTGTAGGCGTAGGTCGTTTCCAGGCCGTGGCTGTTGCCGGTGACCTGGGTGCGCGGGTCCCACTCGCCCTGCAAGAGTCCTGTCGATCCTCCGCTGGTGTAGTACTGGTAGCAGGCGACCGGGATCGTGTTCATCGCCGACTTCGACGGGTCATAGGCCGTGAAGTCGACCTCAGCGAGCTGGCCGAAGATGTCGCCGCCGCCATTGTTGGCGGTGCAGCCGCCGCTCTGCCCGCCGTTCTGGGCGCCGTATCTGAACGTGAGCATGCGGCACCCGGCTTGCCCAGCCGCGATGCAGGTCTGGGGGTTGGAGATCGCGGTGTCACCGGCCGCCGCGGTGATCGCATAGAGCGGGACGGCCTGCCCGCCGATGCTGGTGTAGTCGATCGTGGTCTGGTTGGCACCTCCGGGCTGGGTCATCAGCGTCGGCAGGTATTCGCCGTTGCTGCCGCTCGTCGTAAAGGTCGTGGCGTCGCCGGCGAGGTCGCGCAGCTGGTAGCCGCCGAGCGTGATCCTTCCGATCTGGCTTGTGCCGTTCTCGGTGAACCACATCGCGCCGTCCGGCCCGGCCGTGATGCCCTGCAGCGGCCAACCGTTCGTTGGTGTCGAGTACTCGGTCGCGGACAGCGTGCCGGCGCTGACCGTCGCGGTCGGTGAGACCTTGACGAGCTGGTTTACCTGGTTGCCGCCGCTGCTGAGCCCGTCGGTGAACCAGACGTCGCCGTCCGCGCCGCCCGCGATCGCGAGCGCGTCGCCGGCGCCATTGGGGATCGCGTACTCGTTGATCTGCGCCGCGTCGTTGAGCCTAAAGTACGCGCCCGGGTCAGGCCCGCCGGTCGGGGCGATCGCCTGGTCGTAGGTGCCCTGGCTTGTGCGCGCGTCGAACTGCGCAGAGATCTGCGGGGCCCCGGAGGATTGGGGGCCGTAGAACGCGGCGTCCGAGATCTGGCCACTGAAATACCTCGGCCCGCTGCCGCCATAGCTCGCCAGCTGCGCGTTGTAGCCGCCGATCATCATGCCGCCCGTGGGCGCGAACGGCAGCGAGGTCGGCTGCGTCGCCGGCGTTATCGCCGTGCCGTCGACGTAGAAGGTGCACTGCGGGCCGGCGTTGCAGGTCTCGGCCACGAAATACCACTGGCCGGGCTGGAAGCTGCAGTAGCCGCTGTAGATCCACGTGACCCCCTCGAACAGGCCGTCGAGGCAGTCGCCGGCGCTGTTGCCGTTGCTCGCGCCGAAGAGGCCGAAGCCGTAGCCGTTCGCGGCGCCGCCCTGGCCTCCCTCGTCGCCGTCATAGATCACCATCCCGGTCTGGCTGGCGCTCGATGGGTTGATCCACGCCTCGAGCGTCCAGCCCGTCGTCTGCGTGACCGGTGTGGTCGAGGTCTCATAGATCGAGCTTGCGCCCTTGAACGTGACCGAACCTGAGCCCGGTATCGCGCCGGCGGTCCCGTTCGCGACATAGCCACTCGACTGAGCCTGAACCCCGTAGGTATTGCCGTTGACGGTGGCCGGCTGATAGTTCGTCTGCCCGGCGTTCGGCACCGAGTTGGTCGCGATCCGCCCGATCTGGTCGGGGACAAGGTTCTCTGTGAACCACAACGCCCCGTCAGAACCGGCGGTGATTGCGGTCGGCGCGGCGTTCGGCGTCGGCGTTGGGAACAGGGTGATCTGCCCCATGTTCTGCCCGGACGCCACGATCTCGCCGATCTTGCTCGCCCCCCATTCCGTGAACCACATGTTCCCGCCGTTCGGGCCGAGGGTGATCTGCCCCGGCCCGGCGCCAGCCCCGAGCGAGTATTCGTTGATCGTGCCTGGCGTGTTCACGTTGAACTCGCCGATCTTGTTTCCGTTGAACTCGGTGAACCACATCGTGTTCGACCCCGCCGGACCGGCCGCAATGCCCACCGGAGTGGCGGTGCCCGTCGGGATCTCGTAGTAGCTCACGGCGTCGGTCTGCGGGTTGATCTCGCCGATGTCACTGTTGCCGTTCTCGGTGAACCACAGATTGCCGTCAGGGCCCAGCGCGATGTTCTCCGGCCCCGGCGAGCCGGGCCTTCCCGGGTCGCTCGGCACCGCGTACTCCGTCGTCGTGGAAGCGTCGTTCAGCTTGTAGTACGCGACGGGCTGGTCACCCAGCACCGTGGTCGCGTACAGGTTCTGGCTGGTCATCGCGTTGAAGTGACTGGTGATGCTCGTGCTGGCGAGCGCGGTCGGGTAGACCGCGACGTTTGAGACGTTGCCGTCGAAGTAGCGTTGCGCGCTGCCGCCGTAGAGCGTTCCGTTGTAGCCGCCGATGAACAGGCCGCTCGGCGTCGTGGGTGGCGTGTTGCGCGCGACTGTCGCGACCGAGCTGACGCTGCCGCCCTGCGGGCCGACATAGAAGTTGACCGTCCCGCTGCCGTTGCTGTAGGCATAGGTCATCGCGACGTAGTACCACTGGTTGGCGTTGGGGAAGCAGTAGTTGCTCGGTATCCAGCCGCCCGCTCCGCCCTCGAACAGCCCCATCAGACAGCCGCCGTTGCTATCGCCGTAGCTCTTGCTTGTGATGCCGAAGCCGTAGCCGTCGGCGGGCCCGCCCTGGCCGCCTTCGTCGCCGGCAAAGACCGCCATCCCGTTCTGGTTGAGGTTCGCCGGGTCGATCCAGCCCTCCAACGTCCAGCTCGTGGTCGCGTTCAGCGGCGTTTGCGTCGTCTGCAGCGAGCTTGACCCGGTGAACGCGACCGCCGAGGTTCCCGAGATCGGCCCCGCCTTCCCCGTGGCGACCACACCGTTCGCCGAGAGCGTGTAGTTGCCGCCGGCGCTGTCGGCCGCGGTCTGCGGCGCAATCCGCCCGATCTTGTTCGCCGCGTTCTCGGTGAACCAGACCGCCCCATCAGGACCGGCGGCGATCCCGTACGGGCTCGCCGCGGACGTCCGGGTCGGGTATTCGCCGATCTGGCCGTCCGCGGCGGACGTCTTTGACAGCTGCACACCCGCGAACCGCGGCGGTGAGGTGAAGCCGCCATCGCCGTTGGTGTCCGCGGTAAACGTGTCCTGGAAACCGGAGCTCTCGGTTGCCAGGACGTTGCCGTTCGGCTGGGGCTGAAGGCTTGCGAAATCGCCGCCCGCCTGCCCGGCCGGCACGCTCAACCCCCACCCGGGCCCCAGCGGCCCCGCCACGCCCTCGCGCGAGCGATAGTCGCGCTGCACCGTCAGCTCGTTCCCGGACCCCGACAGCGAAACGTCCGTAGCGCCAAGGCTCAGCTCGCCGCTCGTAAGATTCACCGAGCCCGGTCCGACGCTCGCCTGCGCGGAATGGTTGACGTAGACGGTGAACGTCGTCGGCGCCGAAAAGCCCTGCGGATAGGCCCAGTCATCGGCGGTCACGGTGATCGTGTGCGCCCCAGCCCCGTACTGCTCCGGGTAGAAAGTCCAGTTCGCCGTGCCCGACAGACAGCTCGTCGGCGGAGCTGGGCAAAGCGTGCCTCCCGAGGAGATCGTTCCCTGAGGCACCGGGCTTCCGCCATCGACCTGGATCGAGACCTGATACGGCGGCGGGTCGCCCGAGCTCTGCCCCACCGTGACGTTCAGCTGCAGCGGCGCGTCACCGATCAACTGCGGCGCGTACTGCCCCTGGCTCGTCGGGTACAACGACCCCGACAACGACACCGTCAACGTTGTGTCCAGCAGCTGCGGATCGACCGTGATCGGGTACACGATGCCGCGACCCACCGGACCCACCGTAACCGCCACCGTGTGACGTTCGCGAACCACCCGCAAAGCCACCGGCGCCCCGATCGCATCGTGCGCCACAGGCGGCAAAACCGTCGCCACCGTCCTGCCAGCGCTATCCAGCACATCAAACCCCCCCGCGGTGCCTGGCCTCGGTACAAGCGCACCACCAGCCGGAACTCCCACCCGGTAAAACAGCCGCGACGGGCTCGCCGCCGACCGCAGAACCGTCGCCACATCAACCCCGTCTGTCAACGCCCGCACGACCGTATCCGCGCTACGCCCGGTATCCGCAAACCTCACAGCCGTGCCGCCGTCCAGATGCGCGGCACCCGACAGCGCGACACCCGCACCGTCAACAGGGGTCAGCGACGCACCCGCCCCCACCAACAGCACCCCCGACCCCAGCCGCCGCGGGATCACAACACGATCATGCCGCGACACCGTCGCCCAACCAGCCCCGCTCGACACCAACGACACAGCCGCCAAAGCGCCGCGAAGACGCGCCAACCTCCGCCGCCCGTTCCGACGAGAACGCGCACCGACGCGCGGCCATGCCGTCCGGCCGCCACGCCTCGCCGCCAACTGACGGGCGCCGAGACCGCCCGTCGCAAAACGCTCGACCGTAAACGCGTCCGACCGCGTTCCGCTCGAGCGGTCGATCGATGTCAGCGTCGCAGGCGTCGACGCTACTGGCCCGGCCTCCTGGGCGTGATCGCTCGCAATCCCCGACACGACCATCCCGGTCGCGACCAGAACGGCAGTCACAGTACCCAAAACGACAGCAGCAAGCGCTGCGCGGCACCGCACAGAACGCGCCACGCGCTGTGCCCAAGCAAGACCACGCCGATCCGGACGGACCATCTCTCTCTCCTCTAACTTCGCAGTCGGTCTCTACCGCAACCGATTCGGCGCGAGCAAACCACCCACACACGGTCATGTCGAGCACATCCGACAACCGACCGAGCCCGCAGAACCCGCTCCGCCTTTTCGTTTAGTCACCAGCGGCTCCCAACTGCACAACACAACCCGAGCGGAGTCCTTCCGGTCAGCGGGAGCACGCGCGCCACGGGCCGACCGGCAGGTTTCGAGTAATGCGGCGTAGCAATCGAGCGCAAACGTGCCAAAGGCCGCGAGGCCGGCAGGACGTTGCGATCCTCGATAAACTCAATCAGGCTGGACCGCTCGGCATCCCGAATACCAGCATGCACGCAGTGCACACCTGCCGCGCCCGGCACGACGGCTCGCTCAAGCAGTCGGGTCACGTTTCAACCGGCGCAGTATTTAGTCGGCATCCACACGGGCCGCGGAGCAAGCCAGGGACCGGCCTCGTCGCGGCAACCGCGCGCGTGGCGCCTCGTTGCCGTTACCATCACGACGTCCTAGACCGAGACGCACGCCGCGCTACACCTGATATGGACGTCGGTTTGTCAAGTGGCAGCACTGAGAGCCCCGCAAGGCGGGGCTTTTTGTTGGTCTTGGGGGCGGCAGGCTGCGGGCGGTGGCGCGACGCGCGGTCAGCCTGATATGGACGTCGGTTTGTCAAGTGGCAGCACTGAGAGCCCCGCAAGGCGGGGCTTTTTGTTGGTCTTGGGGGCGGCAGGCTGCGGGCGGTGGCGCGACGCGCGGTCAGCCTGATATGCGCGGGTTGGGTACCGCAGGACCGGGGTTTCGTCTCAGAGCCCGCCGTCTAGCATCGGGCGTGACCGGAGATTTCGGCTGCCCATAGATGTGTCACGGATGCTCTGGCGCGAGGGGCCCGCGGTGCCTGCCGCCTCCAAGACCAACGTGGTGCTGTGGCCGGGGTTATTCGGTGCTGATCGCCCAGCAGAACCCGGCGAGCTCGCGTGCTGCGGCGACCGCGATGATCGTTCTGCGTTTGCCGCGAGCTTCCATGCGAGTCCAGACGTGGTGCAGCCGCCGCTGGGCTTTCCACGAGAGCGCGACGATCGCCGCGTCTGCGCCGGCTTGGCGGCGGCGCAGCGGCTCGCTGACCCGTGGTGGCCGGCGGTAATGCCAGGCTGCTTCGACGAGCAGACGCCGGGCGTGCTGACTTCCGGACTTGGTGATCGAGCCCTGACGGCGCTTGACGCCGGAGGAGTGCTCCGAGGGAACGACGCCGAGATAGCTCATCAGCTGCTCGGGGTGGCGGAACCGCTCGAAGTCGCCGATCTCGGCACACAGCCCGGCCGCCGTCAGCGTGTCGATCCCGCGCATGCACATCAACCGCGTGGCGTTGCGCGCCCACGGCGAGAGTGGGAGCTGCTCGGCGATCTGGCGCTCGAGCTCGCCGCGACGGATGATCAGCGCCTCGACCGCGCCGCGGTAGTCGTCGAACGCGGCCTGCGTCCCCGCCAGCTCGAATCGCACGGTCGAAAGCCACCGCAGGTGCGACTGGGTCCAGTTGCGCTCGGTGCCGTCGAAGCGAACATCGTGGCGCAGCAGCAGCTTCGCGACACGGTGGCGGGCACTCATCAGATCCCCCCGCAGATCCTCACGCGCGCGCACCAGGTCCCGCAGGCTCTCCGCCGCCACCGTCGGGACCGCGACCCGGTGCAGCTCTCCCGCGATCAACAGGCGCACCAGACGCTCCGCATCACGCTGATCGGTCTTCACCCTGTCGGTTGGGCCGCGCGGGATCAGCCCCGGAGCGCACACCAGACAGTCGACTCCCACCGCCTCAAGCTGGCGCGCCAGCGCAAACCCCGTTGGCCCCGCCTCATACGTCGCGCGCACCGGGCCCTCAAGCCGCGCGACAAACTCGCACACCTCCGACGCCCGGCCCGAGAGCCGCTGCCGGCGAAGCTCCCCAGACCCACTATCGATGATCGCTGCGACCGTGCCCGCCGCGTGCACGTCCAACGCCACGAACGTCCTAGCCTGTGCCATGTCGGCACCCCCATGATTGCGGTCGGGGCCCAGGCCAACCCTGGACCCTCAACCCGCGCACCTCATGCGCGGGTGCCGACCCTCACAGCACACCCAGACAGAGCCTGCCGCTCAAGACGACAGGCCATACGGTCTAGTCGTCCCGACGCTGTCGCCTTGCGCGACATCCAACACAGCTCGTGCACATGACGCGCGGCGAGCTGGCTGAGATCAGCCGCAGGAGCGTGGCGGACCGTGCGAATATGACGCCCGCTACCGCGACTTCAGCTGCTCACAGCTCTCTGCATGGCGGTCTCCGTCGCTGGCTGCGGCTCGTCGAATGGGACGACCCCCAACTTTGTGGCGCGAGTAAGAGCAGTCTGCGTGAAGGAGCACAAGCAACTAGAGCATCTTGCCGCTGCTCGTCCTACCGATCTCGTCGAGGCCGAGACCAGCCTGCGTGCCTCCTTTGGGATCGACCAAGCCGAGTTCGCCGACCTCAAGACGATTACGCCGCCAGCGGCTAAGCGCGCCGAATACGCGGTACTGCTACGCACGCTTGCTGCAGTCCACCAGATCGGGGAGCAAGTGCTTGCCGACCTCAAGGCTCGCAACCTCAGCGTACTCGAACACGAGATGAACGAGCTACGTCCATTGGGTCGGCCGCTCAGCACAGCTTGGCGGACGCTAGGGCTTGCGCAGTGCGAAACGAGTCAGCCTGTAGGAGGTTAATCCGCAGCGCCGAGGCGCCGATCCAAACTTACCCACCACGCGACTCGCCATCCGCCGGGCGGCTGTCGCTCGGCGCGAGGGGCGACAATGCGTGGATGGATCTCGCCGGATGGCAGGACTGGTGGAAGCACTTCGGCGCGGTTGAGCTGCGGCACCTCTTGCTCGTCTGGTGGGACCCAATTGGCGTCTACGGTGTCCCGCAGGCAATCGACGAATACGACACCTACTCCGGGCAAATCGCGCGGATGCTCCGCGAAGGATCCAGCGCCCAGGCCATCGCGGAATACCTCGGCGACGTCACGGCCGACATGATGGGGTTGTCGCGCGCACCTGCGCACGACGCGGAGGCCGCGCGGCGGATCGTCGAGTGGTACGAACGCGCGATGGTTTCAGGTCGAATGCACCGCACCTCGTAGCCGTTGTCGCCTTGCGCGAATTCGAGCAGCGCGCGCACGTGTATCGACTCGTGCGCGGCGTGGAGAGCGAGAGAGTGAGCGGAGTTGCTAGCCCCAGCGGTAGCGGCCGTGGCCACCGCCGCGTGTGAGGACGAATTCCTCGTACCCCGGCTTGCCAGGGTGGGTGATCTTCAGTCGCGTGAACCGGCCGTCCTGGACGTCCATCGCTGTGATGTCGGCATTGCCAACCGCGTAGAACGTGTCCGCGGGCTTGCCGGCTATCTGGTCTGCCCAGACGGTTGCGGTCGCGGTCGCCTTCGTCGACGACCACGAGGTCCAGGCGATGGTCCCGAACGACAAGTTGGCCGTCGCGTGTTTGCCACCGATGACCTCGTCGATCCGCTTCCGCGGGCCGGGTCCGATGAAGATGATCTCCGGCGGCTTGACCGAGAATTTCGCCGTCAGATCCCGCGTCAGCAGTTGCGGGAGACCGTCGGACCCCGACGCCGCGCCGACCGTGATCAAGGCCACCGCAACCGACGCGAGCAACACCCCCACGCGTGCACGTCCGCCCATACCGACGCAGCATACGCTCAGCCGGTGCTCTCACGCGTCTCGAACTCGACGGCGCAGCTTTGCCGCCGGACTTCGTCGGAGCGCCGACCGTCTTGGCGTTGCTGCTCTGCGCGAGCAGCAGCACTCCGGGCGTGTGGCCTGCGCGTGGCTCGCCGCTCGAGGGCGCGGACTGCCGCAGGCTGGTCGACCATTTCGGGGCTGACGGCGTAGCCTCTGCGTCGTGAAGCGACCTTCGCCGGCGCTGGTTGTGTCGATCGTGGCCCTCGTGTTCGCGATGACTGGTGCCGGCCTCGCTGCTAGCCGCTACATCATCACCAGCACGTCACAGATCAAGCCGAGCGTCCTCTCACAGCTGCGCGGCGAGCAGGGACCGCAGGGCCCCGCCGGCGAGCGGGGACCAGCAGGACCGGCTGGCGCAGCGGGAGCGAATGGGGCGCAGGGACCGCAGGGACCGCCAGGCCCGACAGGATCGTTCAACCCGACGGTGACCAACGGCGGCGCGATCGGTGTCACCGCCGACGTCGAGAACTTCAGCAGTCAGCCGCTCGCGGTGACGGTGACGCAGATCGTCGATCCGGCCAGCGGCGCGACGCAGTTCGACACGCCGAACCCCGGCGACCGCTTCGTCGCCGTCGAGCTGACTGTCGAGAGCGTCGCCAACGCGACCGTGAGCGACGACGCCAACAACGACGTCACGGTCATCGGCACCGATTCGCAGGCGTACACGGCCGACTTCGACAGCGTGTCCGAGTGCACCAACTTCAGCTTCGGGGAGTACACGCTCCTCTCTGGCAACTCTGAGAACGGCTGCGTCGTGTTCCAACTCCCAACCGGCGTCGACGTCAAAGACGTCCAATTCGTGTTCGGCGGCAACAACGTCGACATCGCTCAGTGGCATACCTGAGACGCGAACGTCGTGGAGGGGCTCCCGAACCGGAGCATGTCGCTGCGCGCGACGACGAGCAGCGGACTCCATCCCGCCCGAATCGACCGTGGTCCGCCGCGACTCCACACTCAGGGACAATCTTTCGCATGACGACGTCGGGACCGTGGAGTGCGGAGCACTTTTCGCAAGCCAATCCGGAGGGTCCGGGCCAAGATGACCTTCCGGCACTCCTGCGGCGCGTGGCCGACTCGCTAGAGGACTATGGCCCGATCGATGTCGTGCTTGATCTCGTCCTGCATAGCGAGGTCAACGAACGCGGCAATCGGTACAACATCACTGTCTATTTCCGGAGGCCGCCCGTCCAGCTCGCTCCGCCCCAGCCGTTGCGGGACGCGAACTGACGCGCGCGCAGGAGACTCCCTGCGCTCGAGCGAACCAGCGCGCCGCGGCACACGCAGCAATCACGTGGGCGCTCAAGCGGACCGGCGACGAAGGCAGCGCTGCTGGTCGTCGCGCATTGGGACAGCGCGGCCTAGCGCTGTCCGTGGCGGATGCGGCGGCTGACTGAGGCGATCGACCAGAGCTGGAGAAGAGCGACGATCACGGCGCCGATGTAGACCCCGGCCACGATCAGCACCACACACGCCACGAGCGTGAGCGGCGCTGCCCAGCGCACGATAATCCGGCGGACCCACCGCAGCTGATCAAGCTGCGGCGCGCTCTTTCCTGGCGGCGGACCGACGACCCGGTAGACGAAGGCCTTCATGCTTTAGGACGTCGCGTAAGCACCGGTCGAGACTAGCGTCTGCGCACCCAGGCGCTGCTGCTGATCGCGCAGAGCGACACCCTGCGCGCGAGCGCGGGGAACAACGGGTCGAGGTTCGCCGGACGGGACGGTACCGGTGCGCCCGGGTGATGTTCTACGTTCTTTGCGTGATGCACCGGCGCGTCTATCGGTCTCGTGGCTCGCTCGCTGTGGGCGTGGTCATCGCGGCGCTGGTTTCCGCGGGGTGTCTCATCGACGCAGTGCTCAGCACGAAGGCAAAGTATTGGGGCGCGGACGCTGGCATAGCGGCGCTGGTCTGGGGTTCGTTGCTCGTCACGCGGCGGGTCGGAGTTCACCTGGAGTCCGACGGCGTGTGCGTCGTCAACCTGTTTCGACGGCACCGACTGCGCTGGGATGAGATCGAGCGATTCGAACTCGCGCCGGCCGGGATATATCCCTACGCCGGGCATGTGATCCTGAAGAGCGGGCGCGATATTCCGATCGGCGGCATCACCGTTCCGCGCTTTCTCACTGACCAGTTCAAGCCCGGCGCCCAGGAGCCAGTCGACGAATTGAACGCCATTCTGCGGGCGAACACCACGCGTCCTGAGGGCTCCGGCGCACTCTGATCGAGCGGCGACTAGGAGTGTCTCTCGCGCGATTGATCTCAAGGGGTCAACGCACCACCTCGGATTGTTGAAGGTTGTCACCTCGGGCATCGAAGTGGGCCCCGCGGCCGTCGGCGCGTAGCCGAGGCCGTAGGCCGAGGCGTAGCGGCGAGGGCCGCGGGCTGCGCCCTCAGCTGGGGTCTCAGCGTCGCCGACGCTCAGGTTGAGCGGGGGGGTGTCGGGGTCAGCCCTGCGCGGGCATGTCGCTCAGGAGCTGCGCGAGTCGCTCGGCCGGCGAGTTCCAGTCGAGCGTTTGTCGTGGTCGACCGTTGAGCTCAGCGGCGACGGCATCGAGGCGCTCCTGGGTGAGTGAGCCCATGTCTGAGCGCCTGGGGAAGTACTGGCGCAACAGGCCGTTGGTGTTCTCGTTGCTGCCGCGCTGCCAGGGGCTGTTGGGATCGCAGAAGTAGACCTGGACGCCGCTGTCGATCGTGAACTGGACGTGCTCCAGCATCTCCTTGCCCTGGTCCCAGGTCAGCGAGCGGCGCAGCTGCTTGGGCAACGAGCCGATGCTCTTGACCAAAGCTTCACGCACCGCTTCGGCACTGTGGCCCTCAGGCAGCTCGACGAGCTGACAGAAGCGAGTGGAGCGCTCGACCAAGGTCGCTATGCCCGTCGGGAGCTTCCCGAGCAGGAGGTCCCCTTCCCAGTGGCCGGGGACGGCGCGATCCTCGATCTCAGCCGGGCGCTCGGAGATCATGATCCTGTTGGGAATCTTCCCCTGTCCCTGGCGATTGAAGCGCTGCGCGCGTGCTCGCCGCGTGCGCCGGCCACTGCGCAGATGTGCCGTTAGCTCGCGGCGCAGAGCACCGCGCGACTGGACAAAGAGCGACAGATAGATCGTCTCGTGCGAAACCTGCATCGCTTCATCATCACCATAGGTGCGGCGCAGCCACCTCGATATCTGCTGCGGCGACCAGCGCAGCTCGAGCTTCTCTTCAACAAGCGCGCGCAGCGTCGCGTTCAGCGCGAGCTTCGACGGCTTTGGGCGGCGCGCACGATCCCAGGCGGCCGCTTCAGCGTGCTCGGCGCGGTAGCGCGCTCGCCCACCATTGCGGTTCACCTCGCGCGAGACCGCGGTGTGGCTGCGAGAGATCCGCACAGCGATCGCCCTGAAGCCGTCGCCGCGAGCCAGGCCGCGCGAGATCTCCTCACGCTCCGTCTTGGTCAGGCAACGCTGTGATCGCTTCCTCACCGCTGGCCGAACACCACCGGTCATGGCCACACAGAGAGAAACGTATTGCTGCCGCAGGCCGAGCTCGCGTCCAATCGCCCGCGACGAGAGGCCCTCTGCCCACAGCTCCCACACACGCTCCTGCTCGCGCTCCGACAGACGCATGATCGAGTCCACCACCTTCACTCGCCCGGCAGCCAAGCAAGCCGCCCGGATGTTCAGGTGGTGCGCCGATCAGTTGAGACCGCCCGTGAAACCGACAGCGGGCCACAGACGGGGGGCTGGAGTTTTGTGGCGAGGCGACTAGGACGTCAGCGTGCCGTTTCGCGTCCTGTCCTTTCGCTTCGTCTCGCCCCGTCCTACGTCCGTTCCCCGTCTCGCAACTTCCTGCGGTCGGTCTACGCCGCCTTCCGTCCTGTTGCCGCCATGCCCTTCTCGATGCTTTCCCGATGCTCCGCTCCGTTGCACTTCGCGCCGCATCAGACAGTATCACCCGGGGTGACGCAATTCCGGCTAGCCGCAGAAACGGCTGCGACCGCCGAGCAGATGCTGGGGCTTGGGGTGTCTGGCGTCAGGTTGAGCGTGACGAGGGCCCAACCTCCGGCTTTTGTCGCCGGAGGCCGCCCGTTCTGGGCGCAATTACGAACCCTCAAGTGGTACTCGACTGTGGTACTCAACGGCCGCATTGACGTTTGCTTAAGCTGGTTGCACTGCCGAGAAACAACTGATTTGCAGCTACTTCTTCCTACGGGAGCGACGGGACTCGAACCCGCGACCTCCGGCGTGACAGGCCGGCGCTCTAACCGACTGAGCTACGCCCCCAAGACGTTGGGATCGGGAGTATGGCAAGCGAGAGGCGCCAGCGCGCTCACGCGCGGGGACCGGGAAAGACCGGGGCCCGCCGTCGCATGCCTGCACGGCGGGGCCCGGTGATGCGCCTGCGTCCGTGCAGCAGGAGCAAGGTTAGTTGTCGCGCATGCCGCCCGCCAGGCCCGACAGGTGTGGGTTGGGCCACCCCACGGCACTGACCCGGGACGAGAACGCGAGGCTCAGGGTCCGAGCTGCTGGCGATCGTCGTCAACCGCCGTCGAGTCCACGTCACCGGGCCGGCGAGCGCGACCACGTGACGCAAAGCGTCCTGTTGTGGCCACGAACCTCATCGTGCGGCCGGCGTAGTGTCGCGAGAGCCATCGTCGCGTCAGCGCACGAGTGGGCGGGAGCAGGAGCACCAAGCCGAGCGCATCGGTGATGAAGCCAGGCAGCGCGAGCAGCACCGCGCCCAGGAAGCCGAGTACGCCGTCGAGCGCGACCCGACCCGGAGCCCGGCGCTCGGACACCGCCAGCGAAACGCGCTCGATCGCCGAGCGCCCCTGGATCCGAAGCAGCTGCGCACCGAGGACAGACGTCGCCAGCAGCAGCACGACCGCCGCGAGCCAGCCGACCGCGTCTGCGACCTCGATGAAGACTGCGATCTCGGCGAGCGGCCAGACGATCAGGACGAGCACGAACATCGCGGCACGCAGCCTAGGGCTTCGGCGCGGGCGGCCACCCCATCCCGCTCGCGACACTGCGGCGCGCAGGCGCGGCTACTGGTCGAACAGCCGCCCGGCGCGAACGCGCGCGGCCATCTCGTCGGACTCGGCGCGATAGGCGCGTCCGTCCTCGAACTCGATCACCGGCAGCCACCTCTGGCCACTCAGCGCACGCAGCTTCGCGCGCGCGCGCTTGACATAGCCGTGCGTCACGACCTCGTAGTCGATGTGCTGCTCGTCGAGCGCCCGCTGCACCTTCCAGCACGCATCAAGGTCGGTGTGCAGGAACGTCCACGAGCAGCGATGCAGCTTGACCGATGCCATGGGACCGAGTGTAGCGGCGACACGACGGCCGCCCGCGGGGTGAGCGCGTCGGAACCCGCAAGCCGCCTACTGCGCCGGCGCGAGCGGCAGCTCCTCGCCGGCGCTCAGCGGGCTGGCAGGTGAGCGTCGGGCCGACGCGATCTCGTCGGCGCTCACGGCCAGCGGGTGGTGGCAGGCCGCGAGATGTCCGCCCGCGTACTCCGTGAGCGGGGGTTCGATCGTGCGACAGATCGCATCGGCGGCGGGGCAGCGCGTGTGGAAGTGGCATCCGCGCGGGGGCGCGATCGGATTCGGCGGCTCGCCCTCGACCGTCGTCCGCTCGCGTGCGCGATTCTCGCGCGGGTCGGGGATCGGGATCGCGCTGAGCAGCGTGCGCGTGTAGTGGTGGATCGGCTTGTCGTAGAGCTCCTGCGAGGGCGAGAGCTCGACGATCTTGCCCAGGTACATCACCGCGATGCGGTCGGACACGTGGCGCACGACCGACAGATCGTGCGCCACGAACACGAACGTGAGCGAGAGCTCATCCTGCAGCGTGTCGAGCAGGTTGATCACCTGCGCCTGAATCGAGACATCCAGCGCCGAGACCGGCTCGTCGAGCATGATCACCCGCGGCCCGAGCGCGAGGGCGCGGGCGATCCCGATCCGCTGGCGCTGGCCTCCGGAGAACTCGTGCGGGAAGCGGTCGAGGTGCTCGGGGTTCAGGCCGACGCGTGAGAGGAGCTCACGCGAACGGGTCTCGAACTGGCCGCGCGGCACTCCGGCGACGCGAAGCGGCGTGGCGAGGATCTGGCGGACGCGCTTGCGCGGGTTCAGCGACGCCTGCGGATCCTGGAAGACCATCTGCATCTCGCGTCGAAGCGGGGCCATCTGGCGGCGCGACGCCTTCGTGATGTCCACTCCCCGGAAGCGCACGGCGCCGGCGGTCGGCTCCAGCAGCCGCACGAGTCCGCGGATCAGCGTCGTCTTGCCGCAGCCGGACTCGCCGACAACACCGAGCGTCTCGCCGGCCAGCACGTTGAACGAGACGTCGGAGACGGCCTTTACGGCCTCGGCTCGGCGGCCGGGCCGACCACTCCCGCGCACGCGGAAGTGGATCCGCAGATGCTCGACCTCGAGTAGCGGCGTGTCCTCGCTCACGCCGTCACCGCCCCCACCGACGGCAGCCCGAACTGCCCGTCGACAACCCGGCGAGCGAGCTTGTCCTCCGGTGTGAGCCAGCAGCGGTCGAGGTGCTCCGGCGCCTCGGGCTTGCGTGCCGTGAGCGGGGGTACCTCGCCGCACTGCTTGAACGCGTGCGGGCAGCGCGGCCGGAAATGGCAACCCGCCGGTGGGTGCATCAGCGACGGAGGCAGCCCGGCGATCGCCGGGAGATGGCGCGAGCGGTCGCTGTCGATCCGCGTGATCGATCCGAGCAGGCCCCAGGTGTAGGGGTGCTGCGGGTCGTAGAAGAGCTCGTCGAGCGTGCCCTGCTCGACGACGCGGCCGGCGTACATGACGACCACCCGGTCGGCGATGTCGGCGACGACGCCGAGGTCGTGCGTGACAAGGATGATCCCGGTGCCGCTCTGCTCGCGCAGCAGGCGAAGCTCGTCGAGGATCTGCGCCTGGATCGTCACGTCCAGCGCGGTCGTCGGCTCGTCGGCGATCAACAGGCTGGGAGAGCACGAGAGCGCCATCGCGATCATCACGCGCTGGCGCATGCCACCCGAGAACTCGTGTGGGTATGAGCGCGCGCGGTCGCGGGCGCGGGGAATCCCGACGCGTTCCATCAGCTCGACCGCGCGGTCGAGTGCCGCGGCCTTCGTGATCTCGTGGTCGTGGACCCGGATCTGCTCGGCGATCTGGTGTCCGATCCGGTACACCGGATCGAGCGAGCTCATCGGATCCTGGAAGATCATCGCGATCCGTGCGCCGCGAATCCGCCGCAGCTGATCGTTGCTCGCGCGGACCAGCTCGGTCCCTTCGAAGTACGCGTTGCCGTCGAAGAACGCGTTGGGCGAGCGTGTCAGGCCCATCAGCGTCATCGAAGTCACCGACTTGCCGGAGCCGGACTCGCCGACGATCGCGACGACCTCGCCGGGATCGACCGTGAACGACACGCCGTCCACCGCGTGCACCAGCCCCTCCTCGGTGCGAAAGCGCACGCGCAGGTCCTCGACCGAGAGCAGCGGCGAGGAGGCGCTCATGCCGACAGCCGCACGCGCGGGTCAAGCCAGGCGTGGACGATGTCGACCACCGCGCCGAGCAGGACGACGAAGAACGCACCGAACATCGTGATGACGAGCACGGGAGGCACGTCGAGGAGCTTGATCGACTGCGCCGCGTACTGCCCGACCCCCTGCAGGTTGAAGACGGACTCGGTGAGGATGGCGCCACCGCCGATCACCGACGCGAAGTCGAGTCCCCACAGGGAGACGATCGGGATCAGGCTGTTGCGCAGGATGTGGCGCACCATCACCTGGCGCTCCGTCAATCCCTTGGCGCGCGCGGTTCGCACGAAGTCGTCGTTGACCATGTCGAGGATCGTCGAGCGCAGCACGCGCGAGTAGACGCCGATGAACACGGCTGAGAGGGCGCACCACGGCAGGATCATGTGGTAGAGCCACTGCACCGGGTTCGTCGTGATGTTCACGTAGTCGCCGTTTGGGAACAGCCCCGCCTTGAAGCCGAGATAGAAGCTGAGCATCGCGCCGAGGAAGAAGACCGGCGTGGAGACCCCGATCAGCGAGAGGACGGTGAGCGCCCGGTCGAGCCAGCGACCGGCACGCACCGCCGCGAGCACGCCGAAGACGACGCCGAAGAAGAACCAGATGATTCCGGCGCCGATCGCCAGCGAGAGCGTCGGCGGCAGGTCAGAGACGATCTGGGTCTCGACGTTGATTCCCTGGGTGTAGGAGATCACGCTGCCCGTGAAGACCTTCTCCATCGTCTTGTAGTACTGGACGTAGATCGGCTTGTTGAACCCCCACTCGCGCTCCACGGCGTCGATCTGCACCTGTGTCGCCGTGCGCCCGGCAAGCCGCAGTGCCGGATTGCTGTTGGGCATCGCCTCGAAGATCAGGAAGGTCAGGATCGAGATCGCGAACAGGAGCGCGATGCAGGAGAGCAGCCGTCTCAGGATGAAGCGGATCATCGGCCGGCCTCCTCCCCGAAGGCCGTGGCCTGGGTCGAGCGCCCTCGACGCTGCCTCCCGAGCCGGACCTTGACCTGCGCGCGCGGGTCAAGGGCGTCGCGCAGGCCGTCACCGAAGACGTTGATGCCGAGCACCGCCAGCACGAGCATGACGCCGGGCACGATCGTGAGGTGGATCGCGGCCGGGATCAACGAGATGCCGTCGCTGATCATCGTGCCCCAGGAGGGGTTCGGCGGCTGCACGCCGGCGCCCAGATAGGAGAGGCCCGCCTCCAGCAGGATCGCGTTGGCCAGGATCAGCGGGATGAAGACGAGGATCGTCGAGGACAGGTTCGGGAGGATCTCGCCGATCATGATCCGCACCGGCCCGAGGCCCTGCTGGCGCGCGGCGTCGACGAATTCGCGCTCGCGCAGCGTCAGCACCTGCGCTCGGATCGGCTTGGCGACGTAGGGGATGTAGACGACGCCGATCACCAGCGCCGGCACCATCAGCGAGCTGCCGTGGAGGGTGAACAGGCCGACGCTCAGACCGCCCAGCTGCAGGCTGACTCCGAGCGCGATCCCGAGCAGCAGCGCCGGATAGGCCCACAGCAGCTCGAAGAAGCGCGACAGCAGGCCGTCGATCGGGCCGCGGGCGTAGCCCGCGATCGTGCCGAGGATCGTGGCGAGGAACATCGTGATGAGCATCGCCACCGCACCGATGAAGAGCGACGTGCGTCCTCCGTAGAGCAGGCGCACCGCGACATCGCGGCCGTTGGTATCGGCGCCGAGGAAGAAGCGTGAGTGCCACGTCGGCCCGATCGGGATCCCGGTCGGGCCGAGCGCGTTGAAGGCGCCGGAGGTGTCGTTGGGGCCCACGTGCGCGATGTCCGCCGAGTAGACGGGCGCGAGCAGGCACACCACGACGATGAGCAGGAACAGCCCACCGAAGGCGAGCGCCACGTAGTTGTGCCGCAGCCGCCGCCAGGCGATCTTGTAGGGCCCGATTCCGGGCGGGAAATCCGCTCCCGCGGCGGCGAAGGGGTCGAGAGCGTCCTCGAGCGCCTGTTCGTCGAGTCGCTCGAGGGGGTTGATCGGAGAGGTCGCCACGGTAGCTGGCCCGGGATGCTACCTAGCCGGCGGGCGGCCGGAGGGGCGCATGTGCGCGCCCCTCCGGGCCTCCCTCCAGATCAGCCGTTGAGGTGGATCGAGGTCCAGTCCCAGCCGTAGGACGGCTGCACGATCAACTCCTTGAAGTTGATTCGAGTGGACGTGAACTCCGGCCACGTCTGGTAGCCGAAGACGATGTCGTAGGCCTTCTTGGCCGTGTACTCGTCGAGGGCGGTCCAGTCGCTTGCGTACTGGTTCAGCTGGCTCGCCGGGATCGCGTCCAGCTTGGTGATCGCGTTCTGAATCTGCGGGTCGTCGACCTGGCCGTAGTTCAGACCGTTGGTCGGCTGGATCGAGTTCTTGTCGAGCAGCAGGTAGAAGTCCGCCGGGTTCGGGAAGTCCTCATCCCAGTCCGCGAATCCTGTCTGCGGGTGGAGCTTGAGCGTCCCGATCGTCGGGAAGTACAGCGCGTCGGCGATCGGCTTGATCGTCGCCTTCAGGCCGACTTCGTTGAGCACGCTCGCCCAGTACTGGCAGTACTGCGTGCGCGGGACGCGCTCCTCGCTGTACACCGTGACGGCCGCGCCCTCGTCACCGGACTGCTTGACGAGCTGCTTCGCCTTCGCGAGATTCGGAGCACCGTCGGGGTTGATCCCGTACGGGCAGGCGCCGGTCGGGTGACCGACCATTCCGGGCGGCAGGAAGAAGCAGCCCGGCACGATCGTGCCGCCGGACAGCTTCGCCAGCACACGACGGTCGATCGCGAGGTCGACGGCCTCGCGCACGAGCTGGCTGTTGAACGGCTTCTCCGTCACGTTGAGGAAGAAGTAGAAGTTCTGAACAACCGGAATCGTGCTGTAGCGGCTCGCCGCCGTCGACTTGATCTGCGGCAGCAGCGAGGGCGTGATCGAATCGCCGGTGTCGAAGAGGTCGTCGGTGTTGTTGAGCACGTCCTCGGTCTCGGTCGCCGTGTTGCTCTCAACCTTGGCGTCGACCGTGACGGAGGCCTGCGGGACACCCGGAATCGCTTCCTTGGCGTAGTAGGGGTTGATCGCGCCGACCCACGACTTGTTCGGGACGACTTGCGTGATCATGTACGGACCCACGCCGGGCGGCGGGTCGTTGCTGAGGTTGGTCATTGCGGTCCCCGTCGGCACGAGACCGGACGATGGGAACGCGAGGACGTTCAGGAACGCACCGTAGGGGGCGAGCAGGTGAATCGTGATCTGGCCTGTCGCGTTGTTGGTCACGATGCCGCTGATCGTGCTGGCCGAGCCCTTGGAGTACGCCAGCGCACCGACGATGTTGCCGGTGTAGAAGCTGTCGCCGCCCCAGGTCAGCTTGATCGCACGCTCGATGCTGTAAGCGAAGTCGCTCGCCTGCACCGCCTTGCCGTTCGAGTAGACGAGGTTCTTGCGCAGCGTCATGGTGTACGTCTTGCCACCGTTGCTCACCGTCGGCAGTGCCGTGGCCAGCGCCGGGATGACGATGCCGCCCGCGGAGCCGGTCTTGTGGGCATATGTGTACAGACCCAGGTAGCTGACCCACGTGGCCTCGCCGCCCTGTGTCGTGTAGGTCTTCTGCGGGTCCAGGTAGTCAGGCGCCGTTCCGTACACGATCGTGACGGTTGGGGCGGTGGCTGTGTGTGCTGCGCCGGCCGCGGTGGCCCACACAGTCGCTCCGGCGCCGAGCGCCAAGATGGCGACCGCGCCGAGCAGCAGTTGGAAACGTTTACGCACGGGATCCTCCTCAGGAAAGTTCTTTGCCGTACTGGCCTCCGAGTGTAGGCGACCACCGCGTTGCATGAGCCGCTCCCGCCGCGACCGCCAGGACGAATTGTCCTGGTGCCGACCGCAAATCAGGACGCACCGGCCCGACAGGAGCCGCCGAACGCCGCGAGTTGCCCAGCCGCGGAAGCACGCAGCGCAATCCGGAGCGCACCACACCCGCGCGCCCGGCATCATTCCCGAACGCGCTCCAGCCGCCCCCAGGAACATGCTCCTCTCGATCGCCTGCCCGACGACGGCGCCGCGGGCGCCCGCAAGGACCACGCGCTCGCGCTGTTCGCCGCGCTGCCGCGGCACTATGACCGTGTCGGCGCAGCGCTCAGCTTCGGTCAGGACCCGCGTTGGCGTGCCGCGATGGTGGCGGCGCTCGACGCGCGGCCGGGCCAGCGGGTGCTCGACGTCGCGACCGGGACCGGCCTGGTCGCGCGCGCCCTCGTGCGTCGCTACGGAGTGGACGTCGTGGGACTTGACCAGAGCCCGCAGATGCTCGGCGCGGCCGCCACGCGGCTGGCACGATCCCCAGCGCTCGCACAGCGGATCACGCTCGTGCAGGGCCAGGCGGAGCGCCTGCCGTTCGCCGACGGCGAGTTCGATCACCTGACGTTCACCTACCTGCTGCGCTACGTCGAGGATCCGGCCGCAACGCTGCGCGAGCTCGCGCGGGTCGTCGCACCCGGCGGGCGGATCGCCTCGCTGGAATTCGGCGAGCCGGGCCACGAGCCGTGGCGCTCCCTTTGGAGCGCCTACACCCGCCTCGGCCTGCCGCTGCTCGGGCGAGCGGTCTCGAGGCAGTGGGCCGACGTCGGCCGTTTTCTCGCGATCAGCATTCCCGACTTCTACCGGCGCCACCCGCTCGCCTCGCTCACGGCGGACTGGCAGGCGGCCGGTATCGGCGAGGTTCACGTGCGCGTGATGAGCCTCGGTGCCGGCGTTGTGATGTGGGGCACGAAAGATGGCACGGCCCGCACCGCCGCTTGAGCGTCCGGCGTTCTACGCGCTCGCCTCGGGAGGCTGGCGCGATTTCGTCACGCTGCTGCATCCTCCCTACACCGCCTGGCATCTGAGCTACGTGGCGATCGGGGCTGCGATGGCGCCGACGCTGAGCTCGACGCGGCTTGCGGCGGCGCTGGTGGCGTTCTTCCTCGCCGTTGGAGTGGCCGCGCACGCGCTCGATGAGCTCCGCGGCAGGCCGCTGCGCACGCGGCTGCCGGACGGCGTGCTGATCGGCCTCGCAGCCGTCGGTCTGTGCGGTGCGGCGGGGATCGGCATCTACGGCGCGGCCACGATCTCGCTCAGCCTGCTCCCGTTCACGGCGGTCGGCGTGTTCCTCGTCCTCGCCTACGACCTCGAGTGGTTCTCGGGACGCTTCCACACCGACCTGTGGTTCGCACTCGCCTGGGGAGCGTTTCCGGCGGCCGTGGGCTTCTGGGTCAACGCATTGACGCTGCGCGCGGCCGGAGTCCTGGCGGTGGCGGCGTGCTTCGCGATGAGCGTCGCTCAGCGTCGCCTCTCGAGCCCGGTGCGCGAGCTGCGCAGGCGCACCGCCTCGGTCGATGGCGAGCAGCGCCTGCATGACGGACGCGTGGTCCGCTTGGACGTTCGCGATCTCGCGGCTCCACTCGAGGGCGCGCTTGCAGCATGCGCGGTCTCGATCACGCTGCTCGCCGTCGCGCTCGTGGTCCTTCGACTGCGCTGAGCCCTACCGGTCGGCGCGCTCCGCGTGTCGCACGGCGAACGCCAGCGTCTCCAGGCCGACAAGCCCCTGAAAGGTGGCGATGAACGGCTCCAGTGCGCGCAGGTAGAACGCCGCACGGCGATCGATAGCCGCGATGCGAACCTCGCTGTGGAGCGTGGCCCCGCGCACAGACGGTTCGGCCCAGTGGGCGAATAGAACGCGAACGGTCGCGGGCTCCGCCCAGTCCAGGAAGTCCTGCGGGCCGGCGAGCTGCGCGAACTCGCCGCGGAGCGCCCAGATGCGTCCACACAGGCCTGACAGTGCCCACGTCGGACCCTCCTCGAGGAGCACGAACGGCGGTGCGCGAAACAGCGCGTCGAAGGTCATCGCCGGCCTGCTGCCAGGGATCCTCACGCCGACCAGGCGACCGAGCAGGCGACAGTCTCGCAGCGCGACTGTGGCCGCCGCCCGCCACAGCACGCCGACCTCCGCCGTGCTATCGCGCCGATGGGTGGTGCGAACGGCCGGCGCGCGCAGCCAGCGATCGAGATCTGGGCGCATCAGGCGCAGTGTCACCGATCGAAGACCTCGGCGGCGCGCATCGCGGGCGCAAAGCGACCCCGCCAGAGCACGTCGGAGTGGCGAGTATCATGTGTTACGTGAGCACACATAGCGAGCGGGCGGCCGAGCAGCGGCGCCTGAAGCTCGCCGAGATCAAGGCCCAGGTCAAGGCTGGCTCGTTGACGATCCGCCAGATGACGGCCAAGGAACGCAAGAGCTTCCCGCCGCTCCCGCCGCGGGAGCGCAAGGAGCGCGGCCGCTGAGCCTGCCGCTCGGCGCCGGCGCTGCGGGGCACGACCGGCTCGCCGACGCGACCTGAGCCCCGGAAGCGGCTGCTAGACTCGGGGTGCGGGCCTCCTGAGGCCCTCCGTCGAGGAGCATCCGCTTCTCGCGCTCGCCCGGTGCTTCAGATCCTCTCTGCCCGGTGTGCGTACCGCCGAGGGGACCACCCCCGAGGATCGGCAGGATCGGCACATGAGCTTCACGCTCGACCGCAACGCGCGTTCAGCCCAGTCGCCTTCGCTGCGCCATCGCCCACTGGCGATCGCGATGCTCGCACCTCCGTGGATAGCCGTGCCTCCGGCCGGCTACGGCGGCGTGGAGACCGTAGTCGCAGACCTGACCGAGGCACTCGTCGATCGCGGGCACGACGTGACGCTCTTCTGCGCCCCCGGGTCACGCTCCAGCGCGAAGATCGTGGCGCTGCTCGACGCGGCTCATCCCGACGAGATCGAGCGCTCGCTGTATGAGGCCGACCACGTCGCGCGGGCGTTTGCCGCGATCGACGCCGCCCACGGAGAGGGGATCGGTTTCGACATCGTGCACGACCATTGCGGCTTCACGGCGCTTGCGATGGCCGACCGGCTGCAGACGCCGATGCTGCACACGCTCCACGGACCCTTCACGCCGGAGACGAGAAGCTTCTACGCCTATCACGGGCACAAGGCATGGGTGGCCGGGATCAGCAACGCGCAGCTCGCCATGGGCCCAACGAACATGCACAGCGTCGGTGCGATCCCAAACCCGATCGCCGTCGACGCCTGGCCGTTTCGCTCGACCCACGACGGCTACCTGCTGTGGATCGGCCGGATGACCCCAGAGAAGGGCGCACATCGCGCGATCGCCGTGGCCCGCGCCGCCGGGCGTGACCTGATCCTCGCCGGCGTCGTGCAACCGGGCCAGCGCGAATACTTCGAACGCCACGTCGAGCCTGCCATCGACGGCCAACGGGTCCGCTTCCTCGGCGAGGTCGGCGGAGCGGAGAAGAAGACCCTGTTCGCCGGCGCGCAGGCCCTGCTCATGCCGATTCGCTGGCCCGAGCCGTTCGGCATGGTGATCATCGAGTCACTCGTCTGCGGAACCCCGGTCCTGGCCTTCGACGAGGGTGCGGTCAGCGAGCTGATCGAGGACGGCGTGACCGGCTTCATCGTGGACGACGAGGCGGCGATGGTCGCCGCGATCGACCAGCTCGATCGGATCGACCCACAGGACTGCCGCAACTGGGTCGCCGGCAACTGCGACGTGGCCGTGGTCGCCGGCGAATACGAGGCCGCCTACCGCGCGGTCCTGCGCGCCGGCCCGCGAGAGCGCCGGCTGGCTGCCGCCTGACCGCAGCCGCCGGACGGGCCCGGTCAGTCAGCCGGACCGGCGGCCAGCCGCACGGTCGCGCTGTGTGAGTGACCCGACTTGTCGACCCACGTCAGCAGTACGCGCTCGCCCGGGTGGTGGGTGTCCATCAGCGCGAGCAGCGACCGCGCCGAGGTGACCGGCTTCCCGGCAAGCGCGGTGATCGTGTCGAACCCGGTGAGGCTCGTGGCGGACGCCGGGGAGCCCGGCACGACCCCCGCCGTATCACCGGAGACCGGGCACACGAGGGCGCCCGGGACACCGGATCCCGAGCCCAACACGACCCCGTTGTCGCCGATGCACTTGTTCGTGTTGGACACGTAGACGCCGATCAGAGCTGACTGCCCGATGTGGATCGTGCTCGAGCCCTGGCCCGCGACGATCTGGCGGCTGATCGCGAGAACCTCGTTGATCGGGATCGCAAAGCCCTCGCCGGCGTTTGAGGATTGGAAGCTGAAGTTGGACGACGCCGCGGTGTCCATGCCCACGACCTTGCCGCCGATGACCAGCGGGCCGCCGGAGTCGCCGGGCTCGAGCTGCCCGCTTATCTGGATGACGCCGTTGAGCCGTTCGACGTCGCCCGCGACGTAGTTGTCACCGGCCGTGATCGAGCGATGCAGCGCCGCGACGGTGCCGCTCGCGGCGCTGGGGGTGCCCCCGATCCCGCCGGCGTTTCCGACCGTCACGACGCTGGCGCCGACGCGGACCGTCGAGGAGTCCCCGAGCGGCACCGTGGAGAGCCCCGAGGCCGCCTGGAGCTGAATGACGGCGACGTCCGCCGCGCGGTCGTAGCCGACCACGTGCGCGGAATAGGTGTGGCCGTTGCCGACGTCGTAAGCGCTGATCTGCGTCGCGCCGGAGATCACGTGGTTGTTGGTGATCACCTCGCCATTGGCGGTGACCACCATGCCCGTGCCGGCGGCGGCGCCGCTGCCCGTGATCGTGTCGATGTCGACGAGGCCCGGGTCGATCTGCGAGGCGACGGAGGCCGTCGCCGCGGTCGTGCCGGTCGACACGCCGGCACGGTTGGTGCCGCCGGGGAAAAGCCCGAACAGGGGCGCATCTGCCGACGTCGTGCTCGCGGGCGGCCAGGCGAAGTGCGCCACGGCGGCGCCGCCGAGCGCCGCAAGCGCGGCGACGAGCACGGCGGCGCTGAACGGCCGCCGCAGCGGGCCACGCGGAGCGGGCTCGCCCGTCGGCGGCTGCTCGCTCGGTGCGATCGGGGTCTCGTCAGGCAAGGTCATGCTCAACATAGTGACGCACCGACCTTAGGTGGTCCTCAACGTGGCCTCTACGGCGGCTAACGACGAACTGGAGGCACGCTGAGGAGGGAAGGGCCGGCGAACACGAAGGTGCGACACTGGTCTGGATGTTCGAGCGCTTCACGGAGCGAGCCAGGCAGGTGGTCGTTCTCGCGCAGGAAGAGGCGCGAAACCTCGGGCACGACTACATCGGCACCGAGCACGTCCTGCTCGGCCTGTTGCGCGAGGAAGAGGGTCTCGCCGCCCGCGTGCTGGAGAGCCTCGACGTCACCGTCGAGCGCGTGCGCGATCAGGTCGTGCGAGTCGTCGGGCGGGGGAAGGAGATATCCCCCGGGCAGATCCCGTTCACGCCGCGCGCCAAGAAGGTGCTCGAGCTCGCCCTGCGCGAGTCCCGAGGACTCGGCCACAGCTACATCGGCACCGAGCACATCCTGCTCGGCCTGGTGCGTGAGAACGAGGGCGTCGCGGCGCGCATCCTGCTCGACTTCGACGCCGACTCCGAGAAGATCCGCAACGAGGTCATCCGCATGCTCTCCGGGCCCAGCGGCCCGCGCGGCGAGCCTGGTGCGGCGTCACACGCCGCAGAACACGAGACCTGGGAGCCGTCCCTGCGCTGGGACCAGGCCCGCGTCGTTTGGACCGCGGACGGCGCGGCGCTCGAGGTGCCGTTGCTGCTCGAGCGTCGTGCGATCGCCCTGCTGCGCGCATCGGAGCTCTGGCAGCTTCCGCCGTTGGCCGCGACGAGTGCCGACCTGCTCCCGGGCCGCCTGCGACTCGTCGCCCCCGCGCTGTTGGAAACCGTCGACCCGATCGAGCTGCGCCGCGTGCTGGACGAGGCGGTCACGCGCGCACACGACGACGCAGCGGCGGAGCGCCAGCGCGAGACCCTCGCCGCCGAGGCGTTCCTCGCAGCGCTGCGCGGCGAGCCCCTGCTCTAGCGAGACTGGCCGTCGGTTCGCGCCGCTGCGGTTACGCCGCCGGTTTGCGCGCGCTCACCGACAGCAGGTACAGCGACTGGCTCTGCGCCTCGCCGTCGGCCCAGTCGGCGAACGCATCAGCGGCCGCCGACCGCTCGGCCTCGTCGAGCATCCCGTCTGCAACCAGCTGGTGCCCGCGCGTTGCGATGACGCCCGGCCACAGCGCCATTCGCGTGTCGAAGTCGGCGTCTCCGCGAGTGGTCAGCTCGACCGCCTCTGTGGCGGTCACCTCGGCCAATCCGAGCTCGGTCATCATCGCGGCCAGGTGGTCGGCCATCGCGTTGTCCATCCCGGCATCCTCGCGCCAGGCAAGGAAGGCGTCGTAGAAACGCATGAATGCCGCGGGCGCCGCGGGGGTCCAGCGTGCCCTCGTGTGGCTGTAATCGAGCACGACGATCTCGCCCCCGGGCTTCGCCGCGGCGACCATGTTGCGCAGAGCCGCGAGGGGGTCGGCGAGCCACTGCAGAACCCGCGCCGCGGTCACAACGTCGAACTCGTCGCGATAGCCATGCCTCGTCACGTCCGCGATCTCGAACGACAGATTCGCCGGGCCGGAACGGCTCGATAGTGCGCGCGCCAGAAGGTCCTCGCTGATGTCGATGCCGACGACCCGGCCGTCCGGCCCGACCGCCTCGGCGATGTCGCGCGTGATCGTCCCCGATCCGCAGCCCACGTCCAGCACGGACATGCCGGGCGTCAGCAGGGCCGCCAGCCGCCGATGGTCGGCGGCAAGCGAGCGCGTGTCCAGAAACCGCTCGGTGCCGCTCGGCATCGTGGCTCGCTGAATTGCCGCATCCTTACCCACCACGCGCGCGGATCATTGCAGTCCGGGCGACGCTCGCGCCCGGCGCGTTACGGGAACCCCGTCGGCGCTCTCCTCGATGACCACGACGCCCGGCGCGGCGTCGAGCAGAGCGGCCGTGCAGAGCGCCGCCTGATCGATCTGAATCCGCGGCGCCGACGGCGGATCATCTTCGAAATAGGTGCCCGGCCCGTAGAACTGGCCGTAGCGGATCACGAGGCCGCCGGCGGCGAGCACTCGGCGCTCGTGCTCCTGGACGGTCTCGACGCCGCGGGCGGGCGCCCAAGCGATGCTCTGGGCCATGCACCGCCGTGCTCCGGCGCCGGCAGCCGCAGCTAGCAGGTTGATCGTTCCCTCGCTGCGCATGCGCTCGTTGCGCGCGGCGAACTCCGGGAGATCGCCCGCGACATCCGGCAGATCTGTCAGTTGGTGCATCACCAGGTCGGGCGCGAAGCCGGCGACGGCCGCCGCAAACATCTCGGCGTCGAACGCGTCGCAGACGACCGGCTCGGCGCCGAGCGCCGCGAGGCCAGACGCCCTGTCTGCGCTGCGCGTCATCCCTGCGACCGCGTGCCCGCCGGCGAGGAGCAGCGGGACCAGCCTCACACCGATAACACCGCTTGCGCCGGCGACGAAGATCCGCACGGCGCCAGGCTATCCGCGTGACCTTCGATCGTCTTCGGCGCGGCGCGCGATCGCTCGCCGCGCCGCGCCGTCGACGTCACCCCCTGGACAACGAAGGGGCCCCTGCCGGGTGGAACCTTGTCAGCTACGCGGTGTCGGGCTTGCCCCGCAGGTTCAGCCACCAGTTGGCGAGCGGGAGGAGGAACAGGATCGCCCCCAGCACGATCAGCAGGATTCCGGCGAGGATCGCGATGCTGCCGATCTGCGCCCAGCCCCAGGCGTTCAGCAGCAGCCCTCGCAGCGTCTCGCCGGTGAACAGCGTTTGGCGCTCAGCGGCCAGCGTGGCGTTCTTCTCTCCGCCGGCGATCCACTCCTCGCTGATCTGTGCGTAGGTCTTGCCGCCGGCGACCTTGGTCAGATCCACCCCGATCTGCTTCTCGGCGTAGAGCTTTGCCTGCGCGCCGGTGAGGACCTGCTGGCCGGCATACGGCCCCAGCCCCGGATTCGTCGCCGGCTTCGGGAAGAAGATCTGCTGCGGCCCGAGCTGGTCGTGCACGACGCTGTGGTCGTAGCTGCCGCCGACTATCGACACGACCCCCAACACCATCATCGCGGCGGCCGCGCCCGCGGAGATTGCGGTCAGACTTGTGATGCCCTTCAAGAAATTGCGCATGACACCTCCAGTGTCTCGTTGACCCCTCAGGCCCGCACGGGCACGGGAGGGCTCTGCTCGTATCGGGGAACCCTCCTTGATGCGTCGATCCCGCTCATCGGTGTAAATCCGCAGCGGTTCCGTAGATGTCCGCAACCGTCGGAGTGCTGACGATGCACAACACCGCAGCCGCGCCGGTGTGTGGGCGCGGCAGCCATATTCATCGTCCCCCCATCCGCTCGGGAGGGGAGCCGTTCCGGGTCAGTGGCGGTCCGCTGTCGCTACGACGCCGACGGCGGAGGCGGGAGCGATCCCGCGCCCCTCATGGGTCCTGAAGCAGACCGAGAACGTTCCCATCGGGATCGGTGACGGTCGCCACGAGGCGGCCGCCACCCACGTCGCGTGGGGACTCCTTCACCGTCGCACCCGCGGCGGTCACCTCTGCCAGCTTCGCCTGGATGTCCGCCACGTGCCAGTAGGCGATCGGAGCGCTCATGCCCTGCGGTCCGCCGCCCGGCACCAGCCCGATGTGCTGGCCCTCGGCCTCGAAGCCGACGTAGTAGGAGCTGTCTGCGGTCGGCGCGACACCGAGCAGGGCGGCGTACACCGCCTTGGACCTCGCCAGGTCGGACACGGGATGCAGCACGGTCTTGATTCCCTGCGTGGAAAAGGCGGCCATGGTCACTCCTCAGTCAGTCGGCGGACGGGAGTCAGAGTACCTGCCGTCTTCGAGGGTCCGATCGGCACGCAACTCGGGGACAGCGAACGACGTGCACGAGCTTCGCATCGCTCCTCCGGATCTTGGGGCCGCTCGCCCATCGTTCGGGCCGGTGCGCTGACCCATTCGGCGCCGCTAGTGTCTCACGCTCATCCCGCGAGCGAGACGGTCGTAGTGGCGGTGGCATGGGTTCTGCCGGTCGCGCTCAGCACGAGCTCGGCGCGGAACTGGTGGTGGCGTGACAAGAGCTGCCTTGCGGTGCG
This sequence comes from uncultured Solirubrobacterales bacterium, assembly GCA_963830975.1. Taxonomy (GTDB): domain Bacteria; phylum Actinomycetota; class Thermoleophilia; order Solirubrobacterales; family Solirubrobacteraceae; genus Palsa-513. The sequence goes on along the minus strand of CAWHOI010000004.1, from coordinate 54,191 downwards.
ATTGAGCGCGATCGTGAACGCGGCGCTCGCGCCGGCCGCGACGCTGAAGGTCGTATGCCCGAGCGCAACTGTGCGCCTCCGCCGCGTGGCGGCGCTGATCGCGATGATCCGGTGCCCACTCAGGTGCTCGACCGCGCTCAGCGCGAGCGTTCCGCTGCAGCGCTCGCCCGCAGCGCCGCCGCAGGCGACCATGACCCGGACCTTCGAGCCCTTCACCCTGACCGCCGCGATCGTCGCGGTGGCGGGCTGCGCGCCTCCCCCTCCACTGGAGCCGCCACCGCCGCCGGAGGAGGGCTTGGCGCTGACGGCGATCGAGAGCGCGGCGGTCGAGGGCGCGGGCGACCGTGGGGCCGAGGGTGACAGGTCCGGCTCGGTTAGTTCGACGGTGAAGTGGGACGTTCCGGGAGCCGTGGGGGTGCCGGAGATCAGAGCGCTCGCGCTGTTCAGCTTCAGCCCGGCCGGGAGCGATCCGGACTGCAGCGACCAGGCCAGGCCGCTGCCGCCACCGGTCGCCTTCAACTGCGCGCTGTAGGGCGAGCCCACGACGGCTGGCGGCAGCGTCGCCGTCGCGATCGTCGGCGGTTGGACCGAGCTGACGACGGTCGCGCGGTAGTGGTTCTCGCCGTCGGTGTCGCCGCCGCCGGCGACGCAGCTCGTCGGGCTGGTGCACGCTACCCCGTAGAGGAAGGCGCCCGGAGCGTAGGCGCCCGGACCACCGGTCGCCGGCGCAGGCCCGCCCGGAGGGGTCTGGGGCGCGGGCTGCAGCCCGAACGCGGCACTCCATGCACCGTTCACCTCGTTCGCCACCATCCCCCGTTCGTCGTCGTCGCTGCTGTCGGAGAACGCGCCGACGACCACGCAGTCCCCGGCGCTCGGGCACGACACGCCTTCGGGGTCGACGAGCGCGGGGCTGCCGTCGACGGCGGTCGCAGGCCCGAGCTGCGTGCCCGGCCCCCAGCTACCCGCGGTTTCGGTCGCAAACATTCCCACCATCGGGCTGGCCGCGTCCGCGAACACACTGACGGCGACGCAGTTGCCGATGCTGAAGCAGCTCACCGACTGGTGCCCCGCTTCTTGGAGAAACTTCCCCTGCGGGACGGACGTGCCGCTCGGCTGCGAGATCGGCGTCGCCTGGCTCCACACTCCGCCCGCTTCGCTCGCGGCCATCGTCAGCTCGTTGCCGGGTGCGCTGCTGTCATCGAGGTAGTTGCCGACGGCGACGCAGCTGCCGGCGCGGTAGAAGATGCCGGCCCGGCGAACGGCGTCCGAGTTGCAGCTGACCGAGGTGAGGTTCGCCAGCTGGGCGGATGTCGTGCTCGCGTTCGCCGGCAGCTTGACGTCGGTGGCCGCACCCCAGGCGCCGCCGATCATCGCCACCGCCATCGCGCGCCCGTCGTACCCTTCGTAATCGGCGGGGGTGCCCAGCGCGCCGGTGTAGCCGCCGACGGCGACGCAGTTGCCGTCGCTGACGCAGCTGACGCCGGAGAGGGTGCTCGCCGCTGATGAGACCGGGGGCGTGATCGGCTGGGCCTGGCCCCATGCGCCGGCGGACTCGACGACGGCCATGGACTCGTAGGCCGTGACGGATCCGGCCGTGTAGTAGCCGACGGCGACGCAGTTCCCCGGGCTGGTGCAGGCGACCGAATCCAGGCCGGCGACCTCGGCGCCCGGCGGGGTCACATGTTTCGGCAGCTGCAGCTCGTGCGCCGCGCCCCACACGCCGCCCGCTTCGCTCACGATCATCGCCTGGTATTCGTTGCTGCCATTGGTGTCCTCGTAGTCCCCAACGCCAACGCAGTTCCCGGCGCTCGTGCATGCGACGGCGTTGATCGACATGGGGCCGCTGAACTGGTAGAGCGGCGTGGGCGGGAACACGGTCTTGGCATCGGCCGGCAGCGTGATCGGCGTGGCGGCGGGCCAGAAGAACGGTGCCGGCGGCTGGACCGGCTGGGCCGCGAACGCACTGGCTGCGAGCACTGCCGCGGCGAAGAAACACGCGGCCGCCGCTCGCCGGAGCCCGAGAATTCGACGGCGACGAGGGCGCATCAGCGCGCCGGCGCCTGCGGCGGGACGGCGGTGATGCGGCCGCACGGGAGCGCCGATGGGGGGGCGCCGCGGACCGCGTCGGCCGACTCGGCCGCGAACCGCAGGAGGGTCTCCTGGGCCCGAACGACGATCGAGCGGCGGTGGGCGGCCACCGTCCCGCGGCGCGTCAGCGCCTCCCCGGCCGCGCGTGCGCTCGCGCCGTGGTCGCTGACGCGACGCCCGTCATCGCGCGGTGGGTAGAACTCGAGCTCGTACTCCAGCATCGCGACCGACCGTATAGGCGCACCGCCGCCAGCGCAATATCGGAAAACCTCAATCTTTGCCCGGGTCGCCCGTTCGCCGTGTTGCCGTGCGACTCGCCACCGCATTTACAGGATTTCCTCCCGAGTGGGCGGTGCTGGGTTCGAACCAGCGACCTCCTGCTTGTAAGGCAGGCGCTCTGACCAGCTGAGCTAACCGCCCGGCGGCGCACGCAAGGCTACCGCCGGGCGTCGGAGCGCGTGCTCCTAGGAGGAGGGAGCCATCGCGTAGGTGACGGTCACGTCGGCCTCGATCGTGCAGCTGGTCGTCGTGTCGTCTGCGATCCGCGCGATCGCTGGGATCGCGAGCGTCGAGGCCTTCTTCACGCTCGGGTGGGACTTCTTCTTCTTCTTGGAGCCGGGCGAAACGGCCGGCACCGGGGCGCCGCTGGACGTGCCGGCCCTCGCGAACACCTGGCCGTAGCAGAGGCCGCCGTTGTCGCTTGACTGCTCGGTGATGTTCTCGACGCTGCCGAGCGTGTCGCCGACGGCCGACGCGAGGGCGGCCGCCTTCGTGTGCGCGTCGGTGAGGGCGTTGCCGAGAGCCGCGAGATAGGACGCCTCGACCGTCGCCGTCGTGTCGTTCGAGTCGGCGGTGGCGGGCGCGGCGCCGTTCACTGTGATCGTCGCCGGGGTGCCCGTCGTGCCGGTCGTCCCCGTGGCCCCCGTGGAGGAGGTGTCAGCCTGCGCGGCGGCGATCGAGCCTGAGACGACACCGGCCAGACAGGCGGCGATGGCGAGCGCGGCTTTGCTTGGAATCATCTGAGTTCCTCCTGGAGTTGAACGGGCGTTCCTACACCAACTACGCGCCCCGGCCGCGAACATCACACCCGCTCGACAAAGCGGCGACAATGCACGTGATGAACCGCTCGGTCCTGCTGCGCGCGGCGCTGCTGCAAACGCTGCTCGTGGGCGCGCTCTCGGCGCTGTTGGCACTGGCGCTGGGCGCCGCCTTCTTCACGCACTGGGGGTGGATCGTCGGCCCGGCTGCGTGGATCGCCTGCTCGCTGGCGACCGCCCGCGTGCTCGCCCTGCCGCCGCGGCGTACGCTCGTCGGGGCGGTGCTCGCCGGCCTGCCGAGCATCGCCGCCGTGGCCGTCGGCCTGCACTGGCTCGGAGATCTCGTCGCGATAGCGCTATTCGCGCTGTGGTGCGGCTGGAGCGAACCCGAAACCAACACGGCCTGGAGCGTCTGATGGATCTTGGAATCGAGGGGAGAGTTGCCCTTGTGCTCGGCGCGTCGAAGGGGATCGGCCGCGCCGTGGCGAGCGAGCTTGCCGCGGAGGGCGCGCGCGTGGCGGTCGCGTCGCGCTCGCGGGACACACTCGAGGAGCTTGCCGGCCAGATCGGGGCGAGCGCCTTCGAGCACGACAACGCCGACCTGGACCGGGTCCCGTCCCTGGTCGAGGCGGTGACGCAGCGGCTCGGACCGATCGAGATCCTCGTCACCAACACCGGCGGACCGCCGCCGAGCGCCGATCCGCTCGCTCACCCGCGCGAGGAGTGGGAGCAGGCTTACCGCACGCTCGTCCTGGCGCCGCTGGCGCTCATCGAGGCCGTGATGCCAGGCATGCGCGAGCGCGGCTGGGGGCGGATCGTAAACATCGGCTCCTGGTCGGTGCGCGAGCCACTGGCGAACCTGATGCTCTCCAACAGCCATCGCTCGGCGGCCTTCTCTGCGTTCAAGACGATCGCGCGCGACGTCGGAGGGTCCGGCGTCACGCTGAACACGGTCCTGCCCGGTCGCATCGCCACCGAGCGCCTGTACGCGCTCAGCGGCGGGCGCGAGCAGGCGGAGGCGATCGGGCGCAGCGAGGTTCCGCTCGGGCGGCTCGGGACCCCGCAGGAGATGGCCGCGGCCGTGGCGTTCCTGTGCTCCGAGCGCGCGAGCTACATCACCGGCGTGGGCCTGCTCGTCGACGGCGGACTGTCCAGGCTGCTGTAGGTGGCCGTGTCCCCGTACGTGGCGCGCCTGCGGGCAAGGCTCGGACACGAGCTGCTGCTCGCCCCGTCGGTCGCGGTCCTCGCGCGTGACCCGGAGGGCCGCGTCCTGATGGTGCTCAACCGCGACACGGGCCTGTGGCAGACGATCGGCGGCATGGTCGAGCCGGATGAGAGCCCGCAGCAGGCGGCGCATCGCGAGGCGCACGAGGAGGCCGCCATCACGATCGAGCTGCGCGGCGTCATCGCGGTCCTGGGCGGCCCCCAGTTCCGTGTCACCTACCCCAACGGCGACCACATGGCCTACGTGGTCACGGTCTTCGATGCGCTCGTGACCGGCGGCGACCCGCGCCCGGACGGCGAGGAGACGGCGGCCGTCGAGTGGTTCACAACCCACGAGCTGTCCCGCGCGCAGATGGCCGAGATCACGCACGCGGTGCTCGCGTCAGCGATACCCCCAGGGGGAATCGAACCCCCGCTACGGGCGTGAAAGGCCCGCGTGCTGACCGCTACACCATGGGGGCGCGGTCGCCAGAGTTTACGGGCACGACGGGTGTCTTCCTCGCCCGCCACGGCGAGACCGACTACAACGCCGTCGGGCGCTTCCAGGGCCGACTGGCGATCCCCCTGAACGCGGCCGGTCGAGTCCAGGCTGAACAGCTCGCGACCCGAGCGGGCCTGATGGGCTTCACCGAACTGTGGGCGAGCCCGCTCGCACGAGCACGTGAGACCGCCGACATCGTGGCCGCCGAGCTCGGCGTGAGACCCCGCGAGGACGCCCGGCTCGTCGAGACCGACTGCGGCGACTGGACCGACCGCACCAACGCGGAGATCGCCGCCGAGGATCCGGCGGGGTTCGCCGCCTTCGTGCGGGCCGACCCGGACTTCGCCTTCCCGGGCGGCGAGTCGTTTCGCGACCAGACCGAGCGGGTCATGGCGGCGCTGCGCGAGATCGCCGAGCCGCGCCGCCCCACGCTCGTCGTTACCCACGGGATGTCGATCAGGCTCGCGTTCGCGGCGATCGGGCGCCCGCTGGCGGCAGTCGCCAACGCCGCACTTCTAGACTGGTCCGGCGCGGCTAGCTCATCGGGTAGAGCACCGGACTTTTAATCCGGCGGGCTGGGTTCGAGTCCCAGGCCGCGCATGCGAGCAAGTCACTCGAGCCATTCTGTGATGAAGGTCGGGCTGGCGTGGATGCACACGAGCTTCGAGCGGCCGGGCCCGTCGTTGGTGAACTTGTGCGCCACGCCCGGTGGGGCGATCACGATGTCGCCTGCACCGACCTCGAGGAGATCCTCGCCGCACTGGAAGGTGAGATGTCCGTCCTGCACGACCCAGGTCTCGTCGTAGGGGTGGCGATGAAGCCGCGGCCCCTGCCCGGGGTCGCTCTCGTCGAGGATCAGCGAGATCGACGCTTCGTGGTCGGCGCCCTCGACGTTTCCGCCCTTTCGCGCGGCGGCCTTGATCACTGGCATTGGCGACTCCTTTGTTGCGCTTGGTGCTACAGGGTTGGCGTTTTGCGTTCGGTGCGGGTGAGCCCAGCCGACGGCCACGCCGCTGTGAACGCCAGAGGCGTGGTTCCCGCTCGGCCATGCGCCTAGACACTCTCGCGGCGGGTCTATGATGGAAGGACGTGGAGCTCGGGGCACGCACCTCGGTGGGCGCTGGACGAGCCGCCCGGGGTGACGGCGAGTTCACGGCTGTGCGAGAGGCGTGGCGGGAGCTTGGACCGCGCGCGCGCTACTTCTTCCAGACGCCGCAGTGGACCGAGCTGCTGGCCGAGCGGCTGGACCGCGGCGTCCTCTGGCGCGCGGTCTACGCGCAGGACGGCCGCCCGGCTGCGGTGTCGGTGCTGCGTCGCTCGGTGCGCAGCGTTGGAGCGGTCAGGCTGACGCTGCTCTCCCAGGTCCGCGTCGGAGAGTCCCAGCTGCCCTACGCCGACTGCCTCCTCGATCGCGACGCGTTTGGCCGGCGCTCGCTGCGCGATCTCGTCGAGCTCTCGCGCCCGTGGCACGTGCTGTGGCTGACCGGGCTGAGAGCCGGTTCGCCGTGGCTCGAGCTGGCCGGCGACGGTGCGCTGGTCAGGCCGGAGCGCGATGACGGCGCCGGAATCCTCGACACCCGCCTTGACGCCGACGCAAGCTGGCGCGCGGTGCCGAAGCACATGCGCCACGCCGTTCGAAACGCCCGCCACCGCATCGCCGCGCTCGGCGGCGCCGAGGTGGTCGTGGCGACCGGCGGCGATCTCGACGAGGCGTTCGACCACCATGTCGCGCTCGAGGCCGCCGGCTGGAAGGGGCGCGCCGGCACGGCGCTGTCGGTCCGGCCGATCGACCGCGAGCTGCTGCGCGACTACCTGGCCGTCGAGCCCAGCGCGCAGATCCGCTGCCTGCTGATCGGCGGTCGCCTTGCCGCGACGCAGGTCGCCGCGACGGTGTCGCGAACGCTGTTCCTGCGCCGCATCGCCTACGACGAGCAGTTCGCGGCCTGCTCGCCGAGCAACGTGCTGATGGCGGACCTGCTCGAGACCTGCTGCGAGGATCCCTCGATCGACCGGATCGACTGCCTCGCCTGGCAGCCGTGGATCCCCCGCTGGGGCATGATCCGCGAGCCGACCTACTCGCTCGTCGCCTTCAACCACCACACGTTGCGCGGCAGCGCCGCGCATCTCTCGCGCGGCGGCTGGGAGCGCGTCTGCGCTCACCGCGCGGGACGTACGCAACAGCTCGAGCGGCGCTCGCGCAGGCCCGCACGCACGACCGGCGCCGCGGCCGCGCCCCGACCGCTCAGCAGCCGCCGGCCTGATCGCCGGCCTGCGCCTGCCCGGCCGCGAGGCGGTCGGTGACGTCGGTCACCTCGCCTGCCGGGGGCGGCGCGACCGCGGGCTGGGGGCCGTAGCCGTAGAAATCGACGGTGACCGCACCGCCGGCGTTGCCGGCGGCCTCGCACACGTTGACGGCGAAGTGCATCCGCCGGACGCGGCCGAGTGAATCGACCCAGACGTCGATCGGCAGGGTCGGCTGGCCGGTGAGGCGCTCGAACTGGCTGGCGTTCTGCTCCGCTGTGAGGTGTTCGCTCGGGGGCACCACCGACGCGTAGTGCGCGAGGTCGATCACGGCGCGGTAGCGCGTGGTCTCGACGCCGCGGACACGCGCCGTGCCGCCCGGGGTGACGTGCCCGGCGGCCCGCAGGAAGGCCAACTCCTCGGCCGGGTCGCTGGCGGCGGTCAGCGACGAGTTGATACCGCCGGCCTGGGAGACGGCGTCGGCGTCCGCCTCCACCCACGGTGTCGCGGCGCCGAGCGCCGCGGCTGAGGCCGCGGGCAGGCGCAGGTACACCTCAGGCCCGACGAGCAGCTCGTCGAGTGAAAGGCCGCCCTCGTCGAACCGCAGCGAGCCGTTGCGGTCGGCGGGGTCGAACGAGCCGGTCGCGTGAATCGAGGCGCGCGCTCCCGCCGTGGTGACGGTGATCGTCAGTGCCGCCTCGAAGCCCGGCTCGCTCGCGGTCACCTTCGCGGCCCGGGCCACCAGCAGCGACGCGTGCGCGTCCCCCCCTGCGGCGGCGCCGCCGCCATCTCGAACGAGGACGACCACGAGCGCGAGCGCGGCGAGCAGCGCCACGGCCGCGGCGGCGGCGGCGATCCGCCGCAGGCGGACAAGCTCGGGGCTGCGCGGCGGCTGCCCGCCCGGCCCGCCGACGGCGGGGGTCGCCGAGGGGGCCGACGGCGATGCGGCGGCGCCGTCAGCGCGGTGGTGCCCCCAGCTCGCAAACGCCTCGCCGTCGTGGCGGGCGCCGTCGTCCCCGAACGCCATCATCCTCAGGCTCCAAGTCGGTCGCATGCGCCGCTGCGATCCCCGCGGCGGCGCCGCGAACGTTAGCAACGCCCAGGCGAGCCGGGCGATGCGCCGCACGCGTCGACGGCCCGGCCCGGGCCGCCCGGCGGACCCACGGCGGCCGCCGCCGCCGCTGACGATCGGGGCGCCGCTCGCCGCCGTCCCGCGGCGCGACGCGCCGCCCTCACAAACCCTAAGGTCCCCCAGCGATGCGAGTCCTCGTCGGCGTTCTCGGTGGCGTGCTGGTCGTGCTGATGCTGTTCGAGATCTTCCTCGCGTTCCTGCTGCCGCGCCGGGTGAAGCGCGATCCGCTGCTGGCGCGGCGCGTCGCGATGTACGCGTTCGGGCCGTGGCGTGCGCTCGCGCGGCGGTTGCCCGAGCACGCGGCCGACACGCTGCTCGGGATGTACGGGCCGTTCGGCCTGCTGCTCGACCTCGCGCTGTGGGTTGCGCTGCTGATGTTCGGCTACGCGTGCCTGCAGTGGGGAGGCGGCTCGCACCTGCACGCCGCGGCGCGGGGCGTGGACTTCGGCGAGGACCTCTACTTCAGCGCCGCCAGTCTGGTCAGCACCGGGACCGCCGGGCTCGCCGCACACGGCACCTTCGCGCGCGTCATCCAGGTGATCGACGCCGCGACAGGGTTCGCCGTGCTGACGATCGTGATCGGCTACCTGCCGTCGCTCTACCAGGCCTTCTCGCGGCGCGAGACGACGGTCTCTCAGCTCGACGCGCGCGCGGGCTCGCCGCCGTCGGCGGGCCGGCTGGTCGTGCGCGCGACCCAGCGCGGCGGGTGGCCGGCGCTGAACGATTACCTGCGCGGCTGGGAGGTGTGGTCGGCTGAGCTGATGGAGACCCACCTCTCCTACCCGATCCTCGCCTACTTCCGCTCGCAGCACGTCAACCAGAACTGGCTCTCGGCTCTGTGCACGATCCTCGACGCGAGCGCGCTGGCCGTCTGCGCCGCGCCCGAGGGCACCGTCGAGGAGGCCCGGTTCACCTTCGCGATCAGCCGCCACGCCATCGCCGACCTCGCCTACACGTTCCGCGCGAAGCCGGTTGACGGCGTCGTCGACCGGCTGCCTCCGGCCGACTTCGACGCGCTGATCGAGGAGATCAGGGGGAGCGGCGTCGAGCTGCGCGACGAGCCGCAGGCGATCCGCGAGCGGCTCGATCGCTTCCGGCAGCTGTATGAGCCCTACGCGGTGGTGCTCGCGCGGCGCGTCGAGCTTCGCCTGCCGCCGTGGCTCGCGCCCGAGTCGCCGACCGACAACTGGCGCACCACCGCCTGGCACTGACCGCGCGCCGACGCGCCGACCGCGCGCGCGAAGGTGCCGCGCCCCGCGTGCCGCGCTACTTCGCGGCGTGGATGCCGAGGGTCGCGCCGACGTTGGTGAAGTAGTAAGCGCCCGCCATGTAGACCCACACGAACGCGCTGAGCGCGCTGCATCCGGCAACGAGCGCGAGCAGCGGGCCGGACCCTCGTCGCATCGCCTGCCAGGCCCAGACCGCGAACAGCGCCAGCAGCGGCATCGCCGGGTTGACGTAGCGCGGCATGAAGCTCGGCCAGTCGGCGAGGACGACGATCGCGGCGAGCATCAGCACGCCGAGGGGCAGTGGCGCGGCGAGCAGGGCCGCCGCGCGCGAGCGCAACAGCTTCGGACGCAGCGCGAGAGGGATCAGCGCGCCGGCGAGGAGGGTGGCGGGCACGAGCCACAGCAGCAGGTCTAGCCCGGCCTTGCCGTATTCCGCCCACCACTCCTGCGGCAGCAGTGCTCGATCGAGGCGCCACAGGCGCGAGATCACGGCCCCGACGCCGAAGTGCTGGCCCGTCGGGTTCACGAACGAGCTCTGGATCTGCTTGGCGAGGGAGCCCTCGAACAGCACGCCGTAGCGGACCTCGTTCGAGATCAGCCACGGTGCGAGCAGCGCCAGCGGCAGCGCGACGGCGGCGGCGACCGCGAGCAGCGCGGCGCGGTCGCGGCGCTCGCGCAGCAGAGCCACGGCCGGCACGAGCATCAGCGGCGCGAGGAACAGCAGCGTCAGGCCGGTCAGCAGGCAGAGGCCGAGCAGCGCCGCCGCGGCGAGCAGCAGGCGGGGTGAGCGTCGCGCGCTCGCGTGCCAGACCACCAGCACGTAGAGCAGCGTGAGCGGCAGCTCGAGCGCCGCGTTGGAGACGGTTATCGCGCGCACCACGACCCCCGGCCACAGCAGCACCGAGAGGGCCGCCGCGTAGGCGAGGCGCCAGTGATCGGCGGCGACGGCGCGCGCGAGCAGCGCGAGGATCGCCGCGGCGGCGAGCAGCAGCAGCAGGTCGAACACGCGCACGGCGATGACCTTGTCGCGGTAGTTGGAGACGATCGCGAACGCGGGGACCGCGAGCAGGTAGTAGAGCGGGGGCTGGAAGGCCTCGTAGCTGTAGCCGGCCAGGCCGATCCGCCGCGGGTCAACGGAGCTGTGGCGCGGGTAGACGTCCTTCGCGATCGCCTCCAGCTGCCAGGAGACGTAGGTTCGCCCGAGCCACGGCAGCGAGCCGTGCTCGGCGACCTCCTGCACGAACGAGACGTGGGCCAGCTCGTCGACCGGCGCGAAGATGTGGAAGCGCACGGCGGTGACGCCCCCGACGAAGGTGATCGCCGCGAGCTGCACGGCGATCAGCACCGCTGCCGGCCGCGCGCGCAGACGCACCAGGAAGCCGGTCACGATCGCCGATCATATTCGGATCGCGGGGGGTACTGAGACGGCTCCTCAAACGCACCGGGGGCCCGCATCATGCGGGCCCCCGGGCGATTCCGTTGCGCTTGCGCGCAGACCTTCCTTAGTGCACCGACACCGAGTAGCTGAGCACCTTGCCGCTACCGAGGTTGACGGACACTGCGGTGTTGGTCTTGACCTTCACGTGCAGGGTGCGGACCTTGTGATTCTTCCCGCGGACCTTGATCGTGATGGTGGCCGTCGCGTTCGAGCTGGCGACGTTCAGCTTCAGGAACGTGCCCTTCTTGCTGTGCACGAGACGCGCGAACGTCACGTGTGCAGCGATTGCGACGACCTTCGGCGCCTGAGGCGTCACGGCACCAGCCGAGATCACAGGCGTCGTGATGACCGGAGTGCTGCCGGCGCTACCGCCGGTGGTGTCCGAAACGGACGACGTGATCACCGGCAGGCTCGGCACGACTCCAGGAGGCGTACCCGAGCTCGACGATGAGCCGAGCGTGGTGGACAGGTCGCGGAGCAGGTGCTCGTTGACGAACCAGGCGACGACGTCGACAGCGGTATCGCTACCGATGTACTCGATGCCGGCCTCGCCGAGCTTGTTCGTCTTCGCGCACGTGTACCCGGACGTACCGTCCGGCGCGTTCGTCGCGTCGCTCCCGGTGGTATCTGCAAGAACCGCGCCCGTTGAACTGAGGACCTGGCTCGAGAAGATGTTGCCACTCGGGCTGCTCGGATCGGTCTGGCTGAAGCAGACCGTCTCGTCTGCGAACGGCTCACCGTTGATGTCAGTCGCGGTGGCGACGAAGATGCTGGCGGGCACGCCCGAGACATCAAGCTTCGGGTATGCGGTCAGCGTCTTGTTCCAAAGCGACGTGACGGTCTTGGTGATCGTGTTCGCACCAGCCGGGGCGTTGTACGGCACCGCCTGGTAGGGGTACTCGGTCTGCGCCGAGATCGTCGAGGTGCCAATCGGCTGGTTCAGCAGCGACTGCAGGTCGCAGCCACCGTTGTTGTCGACGCTCAGCTTGCCCGCCGCGATGAGGTTGTTCCAGTAGAACCCGTTGCCCGGGTTGTAATCCACATAGGCCTCGCCGCGCTCGTCCGTGTAAACGGTGATCGAGGTCGGGTAGTCGGGGTTGTTGTAGTAGAGGCTAGGAGTGCGCTGCCCGTCGTAGTACGCCTGGTGCAGGCACTTCGTCGCGCCACCGGTATCGACGGTGGACGCGTCAAGCGCCGTCCAGAACGTGTACGGAGACGTGTACCCAAGGCTGAAGCCCGGGAAGTCGTCGCCGCTGGTGCCGGGGAAACCGGGGGCGTCATAGACGCCGGTCACACCGGAGGCCTCGCTGATCGGCCGCGTCGTGGACGGGATGAACTCCGAGTAGTACGGGTTGTACAGATTGCCCTGGCCCGTCGTCGTGAGCGCCACCGGGCCCCCACTGGTCGGGCTCGCGCTGCCGTCGAAGTCGTGGCTGTAGATGAGCGTCTTGGCGACGCCATACAGGCCACCGACTCCGCCGATGTCCGTTCCACCCTTGTTGCCGGCGATGGAAACGGTGATCGGAAGCGCTGGCATCGGCGCGTCGTCCGAGTTCAGACGACCATCGCTGAGCAGCGTCTCATTCGGCGCCTCATCGTCGTACGGACCGATTGTCGCGGTCGTGCCGGTGGTGAAGTCACCGAACACGCGCGAGAACGCGTTGGGGTTGCCAACCGGGGACGTGCCGCCGGTCGAGGCGCAGTCGTCGACTGCGTCGAACGGCGAACCGAACACGGTGCCGTCGTGGTTGCAGACGCCCGCGATGGGATACGGACCCGTGCCGACGTGAGTCAGCGTGTTCGTCGGCCCACCGTGGATGTCCCACAGGTTCGGCTGAGTGCCCGTCGGGTTGATCGCGGAGGTCGCCAGGATTCCGGCGAGCTTCGCCCAGTCGCGCGGCAGCGTGAACGACGTCGCACCGAAGTACGAGACGTTCGTCGTCGCCGGCGGCTGATCCTCGATCGGGAACGAGCCCGTCACGCGGATGTCAACCAGACCGTTGTTGGTGGTCGGGGTCTTGTTGGCGTTGCCGTCCCACTTGCTGCCGTCCCACGGCACGTCGCCACCCCAACCGTCCGGGATGAACTGACTGTTGCCAGTCGGGTCACCGAGGAACGGGGTAACGGTGGCGGAGCCGCCGGCGTTCGCCATGCCGACGCTGGTCAGCTGGTCGAACAGCGTGGGCGGTGCATCCGTGCCCGGGCTGCCCGGGTGATCGAGGCTCGAAACCGAGGCCTCGGTCAGCGTCGGCGCGTTCGCCGTCATCCAGATGACGATGAACTGCTCCGAGTAGACGTCCACCGGGTCGCCACTGCCTTGGGCCGTGTTGCTCGGACCGCCGACGATCCCGCTGCCATCCTGGGCCACGTCGAGCTTGATGATCGACAGGCCGGCGTGCAGCGACTTGATGTCCGCCGACACGCAGCCCTTCTTGTCCGCGCTCAGCGGATCGCTGGGCTTGAAGAAGGCGGCCGAACCCGTGTTGTAGATATTCAGGTTCGACGCCTCGCTGCCGTCAAACGTCGGCGTCGAAGCGAAGGCCTGGTCACCGGTCCAGTCCTCGACGTTCCAGTCGGCCTCCTGCAGGCCATCGACCGCACTGATGTTGATCGAGTCGTCGCAGGCGACGAGCCGGACCTCTTCGCCGACCCATGCCAGCGTCGGCACGTTGGCCGTCTGCGGTCCGTCTTCCTTGACCGCGTAGGGCGTCGTGCTGAGGGTGTTCGGGGCGGGGTTCGTCACACCGGTGACGATCGTCGCCCCAGGATTGCCAGACCCTGGATTCGGGGCCGCGGACGCACCGGCGACTCCCAGAGCCAAGGTCGCGGCGACGGCAATTCCTCCTGCCGCCATCCTGATTGCCAATTTCGGTGGTCTCACAAACTTCCTCCGTGCTAGTTGTGTGGCTGGCGGCCGCACCGAAATGGGTGCTGCGATCGATCCCACCGCGTACTACGAGCGGAGCGCGGCCCTGTATCAGGCAGAGTAGGCCGCGGGCCAGATGGCGGCAATCGCCACGGCGGATAGTCTTTACTCCCCCGAAAGGATAGGCGGCGTCGCCTGGATGGTTTTTGGGGATGGGGCCATCCCGTAACCGTGGACAGCGCGATCGGGCGCCGCCCACTCGGGCCGATGGGCAACATCGCGCCGCCCGAACGGGTAGGTATCTACCCCGCACGCCGCCCGACGCGGCCCGCCCACTAGGCGCCGCGGCGCATCCGGGCGAAGGCCTGCGCCGCCTCGACGCGGTTTCGCACGCCGAGCTGCGCGTACACAGCCCTCAAGTGGAACTTGACGGTGTTCGGGGAGATCATCAGCTCGCTGGCGATCTCGGTGTTGCGCAGGCCCGAAGCGACGAGCTCGAGGATCGCGAACTCGCGGCCGCTGAGCCCCTCCGCTCCCTGCCCTTTCGGCCGCACCGCGTCCTGCCAGCCGGCCGGAAACACGCGCCGGCCGTCGTGCACGTGCTGCAGCGTCGCGCGCGCCTGGTCGGCGGAGTCGGTCTTGTCGATCACGCCGTCCAGGTGGTCGGCGCGGATCGCCTCCGCGGCGCCGGTGCTCAGCGCGGCGGTGATCAGCACGAGCTTGAGGTCGGGCCGCTGCGCGCGCACGCGGCCGATCGCGGTCCAGTCGACCGGGCGGTCGTCGAGGTCGATCAGCAGCAGCTCGGCCCCGACACCTGCCAGGTCAGCCATCAGGTCATCGACGGTGTCGAAGGCGGCGACGAGCTGGTAGCCGTCGCTGGTCAGCATCCACGCGACGGCCTCGGTCCACAGGCCGCGCGTCCCGCCGAGCAGCGCGACGGCGATCGCCTCGGTGCGTGTCGGACGCCCCTGTCGTGGACCCGGTTGAGCACGTTCGGCCATGGGGTCCCCGTCAGCCGCCGTTAGGAGGCGAGTGCTCCGTCGCGGTCGACGTGCGCGATCGCCTCGATGCGATTGCGCACCCCGAGCCGGCGGAAGATCTCGCTGATGTGAAACTTGACGGTGTTCGGTCGCAGGCCCAGCCGCTCCGCGATCTCCTCGTTGCTGTAGCCCTGCGCCACGAGTTCGAGCACGTCGACGTGGCGCGGCGTCAGCGCGACGGTGTCCGGCACCGCGCGCCAGCGGGCCGGCATCACCGAGTGGCCGGTGCGGATGTGGGCGATCGCGCCGTAGAGCTCCGCGACCGAGGATTCCTTCAGGACGACGCCGTCGACGCGACGGCTGCTCGCACACAGCACGATCTCGTCGGTCGTCTCGCTCGCCAAAAGCACGAGCTTGGAGGGCAGGCCGATCGCCAGCAGCCGGTCGATCGTCTCGGCGCACTCCCCGCGGCAGTCGTCGACGTCGAGCAGCATCACGTCGCAGAGCAGCGCCGCGCCGCGGCAGTGCTGCTCGAGCTGCGCCACCGAGGCGAAGCCGCGCTCGACGCGCATGCCCGGCTGGGCGTCGATCAGGTCGGAGACCATCGCGCGGACCAGCAGCGGGCCGCCGACCAGCACCAGCGTGGCGACCTCCAGCGAGGCGAGCGCACGCACGGCGGCGCCGTCTTCCCGGTCGCGCGTTGCCCCATATCCATTCTCTGGTGCCTCAAGCAGCGCGCTCGACACAGCCGGCTCTCCCATTGGCCGTTCGGCCTTCCTGGCTCTGCGTACCTTGGTTGCCGCCGAGCCAACCACTTGGCTCGGCACCAGGCCCGCGATTCCTCCGGCTGGGAGGTTTACCACGCCGAGGGCATCCTTAGCATCGGGTAAACGCCCTGAGATTAGCCCGGGCGCCGCGGCCGAAGGCCCCGCCGACACGGGCGCCGACCCGTGCGTCAAGGCACCCGTCGTCGCGCTCGCCGACCCGCGGGCCGACCCGCCCTCCGGCACGCCACTCGCCCCGGCCGCCATCCAGCGGCCCTCGCCCGTGCCGCTACGACTCACGCGAGAACTCCTGTGCGCGCAGGATCAGCTCGCGCCGCGAGTGCATGCCGAGTTTGCCGTAGACACGCTGCAGATGCGAGGACACGGTCTTCGGCGAGAGGTGCAGGGCGGCGGCGATCTGGCCGTTCGCGAGGCCCTGCGCGGCGAGCCCCGCGACGCGGCGTTCCTGCGCCGTCAGCGCCGAGCCGTCCTCGCTGCGCCGCCGCCGGCGCCCGCCGCTCGCGGCGAGCTCCGCGCGCGCGATCCGCGCCAGGCGCTCGGCCCCCGCGCCCTCGCAGATCGCGAGCGCCCGCGCCAGCGGTTCGCGCGCCTCGCGCGGGCCGCCGGCGCGGCGCTTGTAGGTGCCGAAGGTGATCAGCGCCTGGGCGTACTCGAGCGGCTGCCCGCACTCGGCGAAGCGGGCGATCGCGTCGCTGTAGCGCTCGTCGGCCAGCTCGGTGCGGCCCTGCAGCGCGGCGACGCCGGCGTGCCCGAGCGCGATCACGGCGTGCGGCCAGCGGCTCGGCAGGGTCGCGGCGCGCCGCTCGAGCTCGCCGAGCAGCGTCCGCGCCGCGCCGAGGCGGCCGGCGGCGAGGTGGGCGCTCAGCGCGAGGCCGGCCCACGGGACGAGGCAGGGCTCGATCCGCCCCGCCGCGCTCGCGATCTCGCCGGCGCGCAGCATCGTGTCGGAGGCCTGGTCATGGCGGCCGGCGGCGAGCTGCGCGCGGCCGTCGAGCAGATGCAGCCACAGCGAGACGACGGCGAACTGCTCGGGTGGGATCTGCGCTTGGAAGGCGCGCAGCGACTCGAGGTGGGTGTGCGCGCGATCGTCGTGGCCGAGCTCGGAGTGCAGCACCGCCGCGGCGAGGTCCGACCACGGCTGGATGCGCCGGTCGCTCAGCGCGGTCGTGCGCTCGACCAGCTCGAGCGCCTCGTGCAGGCGCCCGCGGCGCAGCAGCACGTCGGCGTAGGCGACGGCGAGGCCGGCCATCAGCACCGGCGCGCCCGCCGCGACCGCCTCCTCGTACTCGCGGTCGAACAGCGTGTGCGCACGGTCATAGTCCTCGAGCACCTTGCAGATGTTCAGCGTGTGCACGGCGACGGTCAGGTTCCAGCCCTGCGCCGACCACAGCGAGCGGGCGCCGGCGCGCAGCACCTCGTCGGCGGCGTCGAGCGCCTCGGCGGGCTGGCAATCGCAGATCAGCGTCGCGTAGGCGTGGACGAAGCCGAGCACGCGCCGCTGCGGCGTGCGCTCGCCGGCCAGCTCGAGCGCGCGCTCGGCGGTGTCGAGCACCCAGCGCGCGGGCGCCGAGGCGAGGCAGGTGAGCAGCGCGTCGCAGAGCACGCCGACGCGGGCGGCGGGGTCGGTCGCGACCGCGGCGGCCTGCATGAAGAGCTGCTGCGCCTGCGCCGGGCGGTTCGCGAGCGCCTCGACGCGGGCCAGCAGGCACAGCGCGCGGGCGCGCGTGACGGCGTCGAGCTCGCGCGAGAGCAGCTGCGCGCACAGCGCACGCAGCGGCTCGATCTCGGCCTGCGCGACGAGCACCTGCCCGTGCAGCAGCAGCACGTCGGTCGGCGGCTCGGCGCCGGCGAGGCGCACGGCGTTCTCCAGATGGGTCGAGGCGGCGCGCAGCGCGCCCTGCGCGAGCGCGGCGGCGCCGGCGCGCGCGGTGATCTCGACGGCGAGCGGGTCGCCGTTCAGCCCGCCGAGCGCGGCGTGCTCGGCGGCCAGCGCGTCGGGTCCGCCCTGGGCGACGACCAGCTCGAAGGCGGCGGCGTGGCGGCGCTCGCGCAGGGCCGAAGGCTGAGCGTCAAGTAGAGCTTGAGCGAAGAGCGGGTGGACGAACGCGACCGAGCCCGAGCCGAGGTCCTCGAGCACCCCAGCGCGCACGAGCCGCACGAGCGCGTCGTCGGCGGCGGCCTGGGGGACGCCCGACAGCGCGGTCGCCTTGGCGTGGTCGAAGTAGACGCCGAAGATCGCCCCCGCCTTGACGTAGTCGAAGCCGTCGCTGCCGGCGCCGGCGAAGCGGGTCAGCAGCAGCGCGTCCTCTGCGATCGAGCCGTTCTCGAGCTGGTGGCGCGGCATGCCCTCGGCGAGCGAGCGCGCGGCGGCCTCGAGCAGCAGCGGAGTGCCGGCGCAGGCCTGCCACAGCTCGGTCGCCTCGTCGTCCTCGAGCGGGCGGCCGAGCACGCGCTCGAGCAGCTCGGCGGCGCCGTCGCGGCTGAGCGGCTCGAGCGTGATCGCCTGCGCGCGCCCCGAGGAGGCCAGCTCCTGCGCGAGTGCGAAGGCGGGCGGCGGCTCCTGGCGCAGCGTGCCGACGACTAGCACGCGCAGCGTCGCGAGCCGGCGGCAGAGGAAGCCGAGCAGCTCGAGGGAGTCGGGGTCGGCCCACTGCAGATCATCGAGCGCCATCATCACAGGCCGCTCGGCGGCGACCTCGCCGAGCCATCGCAGCGTGCGGTAGAAACGTGCGGACTGGCCGCCGGCGCGCGCCAGCTCGGCGACGTCCTCGACCGGGTTGCCGCCGAGCGCGACGATCGCCTGGCCGAGCAGGCCGAACGGCAGGCCGCGCTCCATCGGGCTGGCGACGGCGTGGGCGAGCGCGAAGTCGTGGCGCCGCGCGAGCGACGCGGCGCAGCCGAGCATCGTGGTCTTGCCGATTCCGGGCGTGCCGATCAGCAGCACGACGGAGCCCTCCCCCCGGCCGGCGGCGCGCATGGCCTCGCGGATGGCTTGCTCTGAGTTGACTCGCTCGAGTAGATCCAGCTTCTTGGCCATATCCCAACCGCACCCCGCGGGCCGGCGTCGCGCCGCCGCCTCTTGAATGCTCCGCGATTGGCGCAGCCTAGCTGCCCAGCCTAGCGGCAATAGGTGGAATACGTCCCCCGTAGGGAGAGTGGGGCATCGCCCGGACGGGCAGCCCTGATGCTGTCGGGTCGGCGCATGCGCCGACCCGCGGGACGGTGCATGCACCGTCCCGCCGGGGGGTGCATGCACCCCCCGGAACGGCCCACAGGCCCGGCCCTATACTCGCTGGCTGCGATGAGCGACGAACACGGGGCACGCGGCTGGTCGCTGATGGCCTACGCGACCTCGGACGCCAACGGGTTCGTGCCCGAGCCCGGGTCCGGAAGGCGGGCGTGGATCGAGGCCACGCCAAACCGCTTCGCGCGGCGCTGCCTGCCGCTGACGATCGCCGGCCAGGCCGGGTGGGAGATCCGCGTGCCGTTCGGCGTGCGCGCGCGCTGGAACGGCGCCGACGCGCTCGGGAACATCGAGATCCGCGTGCTCGACCCGGGCCATCCGGCGCGCGGGTGGGTGAGCGACCACTTCGGCGCCGGGATCGTCACCTTCTCGATCCCCTACGTGTTCCGCACGCCGCCGGGCGTCGAGCTGCTCGTGCGCGGCGCGCCGAACTTCTGGGTCGCGGGGACGCATCCGCTGGAGGGACTGGTGGAGACCGACTGGGCGACGAGCACGTTCACGATGAACTGGCGGATCGTCGAGCCGGGCCGCTGGGTGAGCTGGGAGCCCGGCGACCCGATCTGCTTCTTGCAGCCGATCTCGGTCGCGACGCTCGAGGCGGCCGAGCCCGCGGTCGCGCGGCTGGGCGATGAGCCCGCGCTCGATCGGGCCTACCGCGCCTGGGCGGCTTCGCGCGACGCGTTCAACGCCGACGCCGGACGCGACCCGAAGAGGTGGCAGAAGCACTACTACCAGGGCCGAAGCGTCGGCGGCGAGGACGCCGCGAGCCACCGCACCCGCGTCTCGCTCACCGGTTTCGCCGGCGCCGAGGAGGGCGGCGAGCGCCGGCCGCTCGCCGAGCGGCTCGCCGGCTCGGAGATGCGCTTTCGCAAGCTCGACGGGCTGGCGGCGCTCGAGCGCGAGGACGGCTTCGTGCTGACCGACCCCGAGGGCGCGGAGCACAGCCTCAACAACAGCGCGATGTTCATCCTCGAGTGCTGCGACGGCGACGCGCGGCCCGCCGAGATCGCGGCGGCGCTGCAGGACGCCTACGGGTTGCCGGAGCCGCCGCGGGAGCTGGTCGGGCGCTGCCTCGCCGAGCTGCTCGCCGCCGGGCTGATCAGCGACTGACCTTTCCCTCGCGGGGGTCTTGCCGCGCGGGCCGCAGTTGTGTACATTCGCGCGAATCTCGCGCGCGAGCGCGGATCGAGGAGAGGGCATGAGCGCCGGAAACGACGAGCAGACACCGACGTCTGAGGAGCAGCTGAACCGCCGTCGGTTCCTGAAGCGACTCGCCGCCGCGGGCGCGTTCGCGGTCCCGGTCGTGACGGCGCTGGACGCCGACCCCGCGAAGGCGTTCCTGATCGGCGGGGATGGAGGAGGCGGAGCGGGCGGGTCGCCGCCGCCGCCGTCGCCGCCACCGATAGGACCCGCGCCGCCGCCGGCGCCATCGCCGGCACCCTCGCCGTCGCCGGCAGCACCCCCGCCGCCGCCGCCCTCGCCGTCGCCGGCCGCGCCGTCGCCGCCACCCTCGCCGTCGCCGGCATCCCCCCCGCCGCCGCCGCCCGCACCCGCTCCGTCCCCGCCGCCCGCTCCGGCGCCCTCGCCGCCGCCCGCGCCTGCGCCGCCGCCGCCGCCCTCGCCTGCACCGCCGCCCGCGCCGCCGCCGCCGCCCGAGCACCACGACCTGTGGTGGTGGCTGCTGCAGTGGCTGCGCAAGTTCTTCCGCTGAGGCGCTGACCCGCGCCGGGCGCGCCGCGCGTCGAGGGGTTCAGCGGGATCCTGCGAGCTCGTCCGGGTAGGTGATCGCGACCTCGGCGATCGTCTGCGGGAAGTCGCGCCGGTTGTTGGTGATGAAGCGATCCGCGCCCGCGGCGACCGCGGTCGCCAGATGCACGGCGTCGGCCGCGCTCAGGCCGTGGGCCGCGCCCAGCGCCACCGCAAGCTCCGCGCTCGCCTCGTCGAGCGGCCGAAGCTCGAGCCGGGCGAGCACGGCGGCGAGTGCGAGCAGCTCGGACTCGGCGCCCTGGCGCAGCGGCCTGGTGAGGATCTCCGGCAGCAGCAGGGTGGAGCCGACGCCGGCCGGCGTCTGCGGATCGCCGTCGAGCAGCGCGAGCACGCGGGCTCCGAGCGGGTGGTCGGGGACCGCGGCGTAGATCAGCGCGTCGGCGTCGAAGGCGTCCACGTGCGCGCTCAGGAACGCTCGCGGCCGGCGCGGACCACCGCGACGAGCTCGTCGGCCGCTTTCGCGCTGAGCCCGGCCTCGGACCGAAGCGGCGCGCGGCGAGCGGCGGCGAGCAGGTCCCGCACGTCCGCGGCGCGGGCGAGCGCCCCATCGGCCCGGCGGATGCGCAGCACATCGGGACGCACGACCACGGCCACGGGCTGCCCGTGCCGGCTGAGCGTCACCTCCTCACCCGCCGCGACGCGCTCGAGCAGCTCATGCAGCGCAGCCCGCGCCTCGCTGACCGTCATCGTCGCCACGGCGGGAGATTGTACAGTGACGTAAGGTGGCGTACGTTTCGATCGGGAGCGTCGGCACGCCGATTGCTCCGACGAAACGCGCCGGCCGGGACGTCGAGGAGGCGCTGATCACGCCGCGCTCAGGCGGCGAGGCGCAGCGAGCGGAACGCGAACACCTCAGTCAGCATGTCGAAGTGACGGTCGACGTGCAGGACGTCGGCGGCATGCTGTTGGGCACACGCCGCGATGATCAGGTCCGCAAGGCTGACCCGGTGCCGACCCCGCGTCGCGAGCTCTCGCTGGGCGCTTTCCGCGGCCGCGATCGTCTGAGCGTCCACGCGCAGGTCACGAAACAGCGCGAGCACCGCCTGCTGCTCGAGGAAGTCGGCGGCGGAGGTCGCGCTGAAGAGGATCTCCAGACGCGTGATCGCGCACAAGCACGGCTCGCCGTGACGCTCGATCTCCTCAGGGTCGGCGCGCACCCACGCCGACTTGTCGATCAGAATCAGTCCCAAGCGTGATCCGAGAGCAGCGCGTCGGCATCCAGAAGCTCCCGGGAGCGGATCAGCGCCTGGCGGCGCGCGGCACGGGCAGATTCGCTCTCGCGCAGTTCGTGATCCAGGGCACCTGCTCCGGCCTCGGCCAGCCTTAGGAGCAGCTCCTTGCGGTCGGCGACGTCGGGCCACACCCGCTGGGCCAGGTCGAGCAGCTCAGCGGTCCTTCCCGTGTCGGTCACGGAGTATCGGGGGCGGGTCGTGGGCACAGCCGAAGTGTAGCACCGCTGCCACAGGTGCAGCACCGCAGGTCCGGCCGCCGTGTCAGTGGCGGAAGTGGCGCACGCCGGTCGTGACCATCGCCACGCCGGCCGCGTCGGCGGCGGCGAACACCTCGCCGTCGCGGATCGAGCCGCCGGGCTGGATGATCGCCCGCACGCCGGCCTCGATCGCGAGCTCCGGGCCGTCGGCGAAGGGGAAGAACGCGTCGGAGGCGAGCACCGCGCCGGCGAGCGAGTCCACGCGCGCCTTCTCGCAGGCCAGGCGGACCGAGTCGACGCGGCTCATCTGGCCGGCGCCGATGCCGAGCGTCGCGCGGTCGCGGGCGATCACGATCGCGTTGGAGCGCACGTGCTTGCAGACCGTCCAGGCGAACTGCAGGTCCTCCCATTCGGGCTCGGTGGGGGCGCGCGTCGGTGGCGACCGTCATCGCCTCGCGCGTGGTCAGCACGAGGTCGCGCTCCTGCACCAGCAGGCCGCCCGCGACCTGGCGGATCTCCAGCTCGCGCCCGCCGGCGCGGCGGTCGCCCTTCTCCAGCAGGCGCACGTTCTTGCGGCCCTTCAGCACCTCGAGCGCGTCGTCGTCGTAGCCGGGCGCGAACAGCACCTCGATGAACTGCTTGGCGAGCTCGGTCGCGAGCTCGAGGTCGACGCGGGCGTTCAGCACGACGACGCCGCCGTAGGCCGAGAGCGGGTCGCACTCCAGAGCCCGGTGGTAGGCCTCGAGCGGGGTCGCGGCGAGCGCGACGCCGCATGGGTTGTTGTGCTTGACGATCACCGCCGCGGGGGTGCCGTCGAACTCGTCGCAGAGGCGGCGCGCGGCGTCGACGTCGAGCAGGTTGTTGAACGACAGCGGCTTGCCGTGGTGCTGGCGGACCTGCGAGAGCAGGTGGGTGCGCGCGCCGACGCGGCTGTAGTAGGCGGCGCGCTGGTGGGGGTTCTCGCCGTAGGAGAGCTCGAGCACCTTCTCGTACGCGCGCACGTGTAACTGTGGGAAGTCGTCCTCGCGGCGCTCGGCGAACCAGCGCGCGATCGCGGTGTCGTAGCGGGCGGTCATCGCGAAGGCGTCGGCGGCGAGCGACTCGCGCGTCGGCATCGAGAGGCGCGCGTCGGAGGAGCGCAGCTCGTCGAGGATCGCGTCGTAGCTCTCCGGCGTCGTGACGACCGCGACGTAGCCGTAGTTCTTGGCCGCGGCGCGGATCATCGTCGGGCCGCCGATGTCGATGTTCTCGATCACCTCGGCGTCGGTCGCGCTGGCCCGTCCGGCGGTGCGCTCGAAGGGGTAGAGGTTGACGCAGATCAGGTCGATGAACTCGACCTCGTGCTCGGCCACGGCGGCGAGGTGCTCGGGGTTGTCGCGCAGCGCGAGCACGCCGGCGTAGAGCTTCGAGTTGAGCGTCTTGACGCGGCCGTCCATCATCTCCGGCGAGCCGGTGAGATCGTCGATCGCGCGCACGTGCAGGCCGGCCGCGGTCAGCTCTCGCGCGGTGCCGCCGGTCGAGACGATCTCGATGCCCAGCGCCGCGAGGCCGCGCGCGAACTCGACGATGCCGCGCTTGTCGGAGACCGACAGCAGCGCCCGGCGCACCGCCACGGCGCCGGGCGCAGTTGGCTCGGCGGTCGTGGGTGCGCTGTCGCTTCGGGACGCGATGGAGCGAGGATATCGGGTGGGGTGGTCAGGCGATGGACGGGGTGGAGGCGGGTCCCTGCCTGGGCGGGGAAACCGCGGTGCGTGTTCGCGCGTACGGGCGGAGATCTTGGCAATAGACCAGATATGGTCTATTCTGCCGTCATGGACGCGGGAATGCTGCTGCGCGAGACCCGCCGCGGGCGCGGCCTCGATCAAGCCGAGCTGGCGCGGCGCGCGGGAACGACGCAGGGCTACATCAGCCGAGTCGAACGCGGCACCGTCTCACCGACGTTGCGGACGCTCGAGCGCCTTCTGCACGCGATGGGCCACCGGCTGGTGGTCGACACAGAGTCGCTCAAGCCAGGCAACGCATCGGTCGCGCGACTGCGAGCCGACTTCCGCGAGCTGAGTGCCGCCCAACGCATCGAGCAGGCGATGGAGCTCAGCGCCTTCCTCACGCGCGTCGCCGCGTCAACGCCGCCGCGAGATGAACGACGCCGCTGAGACGTCGGGCGATCGGCGGCCGGCCGTGGCCGGGCTGCGCCCGCAGAGGCTCCTGCGCACCCTGGAGCGCCACAGGGTCCGGTTTGTGGTGATCGGCGGCTTTGCGCTCGCACCGCACGGCTACATCCGGGCCACCAAGGACATCGACATCGTCCCTGAGCCAAGCCGCGAGAACCTCGCTCGGCTGGCCGTGGCGCTGCGCGAGCTGGAGGCGCAGGTGGATCTCGCCGACATCGGCACACAGGAGCTGGGGCTGACGCCGGACGAGGCGGGTCTGTCAGGCGGTGGCAACTGGGGGCTGCAGACGCGGTTCGGGCGTCTGGACGTGATGCAGCAGGTCCCCGGGCTGCGCGACTACGCGCAGCTTCACGGCGGCGCCGTCGAGGTCGGAGGCGTGCTCTATGCCGGATACGACGAGCTGATCGCGATGAAGGCGGCCAGCGCGCGCGAGGAGGATCTCCGCGACATCGGGGCGCTCGAGGCGGCGAGGGGTACGGACTGAGGTCGGGGTGTGCGTCGCGCCGTGCCGCGTTGTCGCTCGACGCGGCCGCACCCCCTCAGACGTCCGCGGGCAGCAGGCGAAAGGGATTCCCGTTGGCCGTGAGCGTGCGAAAGTGGCGCTCGTCGAGGGTCAGCACCTCCTGAGTAACGTGGCGCTCCGCGAGCACGACGATCGAGGCGTCCGCGAGGCTGACGCCGAGGTCGCCGTGGCGGGCAACGACAGCGAGGGCCTTCGCGGTATCGGCGGCGGAGAACGGCTGGAGCTGATACGCGCCGCGCGCCACCTCGCCCAGCAGGCTCGGCGCGCGCCGCCGGCCCGACCCGCGCGCCGAGCAGGTAGTCGAGCTCGGCGAGGACGAAGGGTGAGAGCAACAGCGGCGGCGCGGCGGCGCGCAGGCTCGCGGCCGCTCCCCGGTGGGCGCGCTGACTGGAGTCGAGCGCGGCGAGCACGCCGCTCGTGTCAAGCAGGATCAACGCCGAAGCCCGCCGCGAGCGCTTCGTCGACCCGCTCGGCGAGCGTCGCATCCCCACTCGCAAACAGCGGGATACGCGGCTTCGGGTGCGCGTGCTCGATGGTCGCCGCGGTCAGGGCGCTGCGCACGACCTCGGCCTCCGTCGTGCCGTGCGCGGCCGCCGTGCGCTCGAGCGCCGCCTTCAGATCGTCGGGGAGATAGACCGTTGTGCGGCGCATGCCATATATCATGCCATACGTACTGTCGGGTTTCGCCACCACGCTGGATCCGACGGGGCCCGTGTCCACGGGACACGTGGTGAGCGCGGACCCGGCGAGGGGAAACGCCACGCGATCGAAGACGCCCTTGCGCGACCTCGTGTCACGCGCCACAATCGGCTGCGATCAGCAGGTCGCGCACTCCAGATCCCGAGTGAAAGGGTGGCCAGATGGCACGCAAGATGGCTGACTGCCGGCGTTTCGAGAGCGACAGCAACTGCACGCTGACGATCATCGGCGAGGAGGACGAGGTCGTCGAAGCCGCGGCGAACCACGCCCACCTCGTGCATGGGCACGCGGACACGCCGGAGCTTCGAGACCAGGTCCGGACGTTGCTCGAGCCTGAGGACGGCTACGTGCCGGGTACGCGCGAGCACGAGCCGTTCCCGGCTTAGGGGACGGCGGCCGCGTCAGGCGGCGACGCGTTCGCGGCCGAGCGCGAGCTTGGGGAAGCGCCCGCCGGTCGAGCGCAGCACGCCGCGCTCGATCAGCTCATCGACGCGGGTGAGCGTCTCGGCGTTCGAGAGGTGGGCGAAGGCGCCGTAGAGCTCTAGCGAGTCGTAGCTGTTCTGCACGACTACCTTGGAGCGCCCGCCGCGCAGGATCTCCACGGCACGGGTGCGCCCGACAGAGGGGCGGGCGGAGACGACGAGCTCGACGATCGCGCGGTCAAGGTCGACGCCGGGAGCCGGGCCGGTGGGTGCGGTTGCCTGCCGGGGCGCGGTTCTCGCGTGCGCGGGCGCGCGGCCCGGTGTGGTTCGGGTGGAGCGCACCGGTGCCGCCGGCAGCGATTCAGGATCGCAGACGTCGCAGCACGGGATGCCATCGGCGACGCGCGGCGTCGAGCGGTCGCCGAAGTGGCGCTGGATAGCGATCCGCCGGCAGGCGTCGTTCTCGACGAAAGCCCAGATGCCGCGATACTGCGCCCAACGCGCGTCGCGCGCCTCACCGCCCGCGGACTGGTTGATGAAGTGCACGTGCAGTCCCTTGTCCCGCCCGGCCGCGAACAGCAGGCAGCGCGCGGGGGCGCCGTCGCGTCCGGCGCGGCCCGCCTCCTGGTAGTAGGCCTCGAGCGACTCGGGCACGGCGGCGTGGCAGACGGTGCGCACGTCGGGCTTGTCGATCCCCATGCCGAAGGCGTTGGTCGCAACGACGATCTCGACCTCGTCGGCCATGAACGCGCGCTGGGCCCGCTCGCGAGCCTCGCGATCCATGCCGGCGTGGTAGGAGGCGACGCCGACGCCGAGCGCGCGCGCGAGCGCGGCGGTGAGCTCTTCGGTTCGCGCCCGGGTGCCGGCGTAGACGATCGCGGGCCGTGCCGCCGCCTCGGCGAGCACGGAGGTGATGCGCTGGCGGCGGTCCGCATCGTTACTCGCGCGTATAACTATGTATGAGAGGTTCGGCCGGTCGAACCCGGTCGTCACGCGGACGGCGTCACGCAACCCGAGGCGCACGATCACATCGCCCGCGACCCGCGGCGTGGCCGTGGCGGTCGCCGCGAAGATCTGGCGCGCACCGAGCGCGCGGGCGGCGCGCGGCAGCTCGAAGTAGTCGGGGCGGAAGTCGTGGCCCCACTGCGAGACGCAGTGCGCCTCATCGACGACGAACATGCCGACGCGCACGCCCTCGAGCGCCTCGACGAACCCGGGCGCAGCGAAGCGCTCCGGCGCGACGTAGAGCAGCCGTACGTCGCCCCCGCGCACTCGCGCGAGCGCCTCGCGGTTCTCGCCGAGCTCGCGCTGGCTGTTGATCAGCACGGCGCGCCCGGCGACCGCGCGTTCCAGGCCCGCGACCTGGTCGGCCATCAGCGAGACCAGCGGCGAGACGACGATCGTCACCTCGTCCTCGCGCATCAGCGCCGGCAGCTGGTAGCAGAGCGACTTGCCGGCGCCGGTCGGCATCACCACGAGGACGTCGCGCCCGGCGAGCGCGGCCTCGACGACCTCCCGCTGTCCGGGGCGGAAATCCTCGTGTCCGAAGTGCTGTCGAAGGGCTGCGTGCAGGTCGGTCATCGGGCGACCGACGATAGCGGTGGGGTCGGTTGGGACGGGCGGGACATCAGCGAGCCGCAGCTCACTGAACGAGCAGTACCGGATCCGCTCCACCGAACCTTGCGGCGCGCAGCAGCGCGTCGCGGGTGACCACAATCGCGTGAGGAGCGACTAGCTCGTAGGTCACGAATGCCTGCCGGCCGGTCTCGCGGCTCACGCGGAACCCCAGCCGCGTCAGCCTTGATAGCGTCGCCAGCACTTCGGGTCGCGGGACGGCCTCGGCGATCACGTCGATCCTGTCAGCTGTGTCGGTCCCGCCCGGCATGTAGCGCAACGACGGAGCGTAGTACTGGAACGTCGGCACGCCCCGGTCTTCGAGCAGGTAGTCCGCGGCACGCTCCAAGATGACCACGCGCGTTGGCGACGGGGGACCGAGCGCGCGAACCACGTCTCGCACATCCTCGCGTTGATAGGCGAGATTGCCGTCGATTGACAGCGTGACGGCGACTCCCACTGCCGCTCCGGCGGCCGCGACGAGCAGGCCGAGCCTGCCGACGCGGGCGCCTCCCAGGGCGACGGCGACCGCCGCTACCAGCGGCACGTACACGACCAGAAGGTGGCGGGGCAGCACATAGTCGAAGCCGACCAACGCAGCGAGAATGGCCAAGGCGACAACGGCGGCGGCCAACGCAGCCAGCACTGCTGTGGTCCGTCGTTCACCGGCGCTTCCACGCCACGCGACCAACGCAAACGCTGCCAGAACGAACGCGCGCCCAAGCCACCATGCGTGTGGGATGCCCGCACCGCCGTTCACCAGAAGAAATCCCTCACTGGACCGAAGACGGAACAACAGCGAGGCGGTCCCGGCGATCCACGAAACGTTCGTTGTGCTTCTCTGGTAAAGAGCGAATGGGGTGACGGCTGCCACAAACGCCAAGAGCGTGACGGCAGCCGCGAACGCTTTGCGGGTGCGAGGGACGCGCAGAAGCAGGACGACAGCCTCCGGAAGCACGATGAACGCAGCAAAGTAGTGCGTCGCAAGCGCGAGTCCGCTGATCACGGCCCACCAGACAAGCAGACGATCGTTGCGCGACGCGACTACGCGCTTCCACACGAACAGCGACACAGTGCAGAGAAGAACGAGGAGCGCATACTGACGGGCCTCCTGGCTGTACCAGGTAAGCGTCGCACTCGTCGCCACGAGCAGACCAAGAACGGCTGCGACGCGGATGCCCCAGAGCCGCTTGGCGCCGCAGAACGCGACGGCCACCGTCGCGCATCCGAATACTGCTGACAACGCGCGCAGGGCGACGATCCAGTCGCCGAACAGTTTTGCCCACAACCAGGCAACGCAAAAGTAGAGCGGGGGCGATGACTCGTTGTTCGCGACAAGTGACAGCATGTGCGTGAACGAGCCGTGCAGCCACGCCACGGTGTTGCCCTCGTCGGTCCACATGCTCTGGCTCCCCAACGTCGGGAAGCGCAGCAAAGCCGCTAGGACGAGCGTCAGCGTGAGTGTCACACCCGAGATGTGGCGACGCAGCAGCTTGGATACGTGGGTCATGCGGGTGCGGACGATACCGACGGGAAGAGGCAGAACCGCTCTTTCTGCTGCCGGAGACCGAGCGATCAGGAGAGCGCTTTGTCAGGGCGCGGACCGCTCGCTTAGCCTGTCCAGCTCGTCAGCGATGACCGCCGCGAGTCGGTGCACGTCGGGCTCGCGGAACATCGAAAGATGCTCACCGGGGATTGATCGCGTGACGATCGGTCCAGCCACGTGCCGCCCCCATCCCAGTTCGGGCCCGCCCGACTCTTTCTGGGTGGGCGGCGTGTGGACGACCGTGACAGGCGCAGCGAGCTTGGCTGGGTGGTAGCGCCGCGAGATCCTCACTGCGCCGGCTTGGTCCCACGGATCGTCGAAGCCGCCCGGCCAACTCCGCAGCAGACGCTCACCGCGCGCCAGCGCGGCGGCGTTGATCAGTGCAGCGCGGACCAGATTGGCCTGCCCCCGCGCGCGTCGCAGCAGCGAGGCGGTCCTCAGGCTGCGGTCGCGGCCCGCGATGCGCCCGCGCCAGCGGAACGACTCTGGCGCCTGTGTATCGAGGAGCATCAGCAGTTCGACGTGCGCTCCGGCCCGTACGAGACTGCAGGCCATTTCGAAGGCCACAAGGCCGCCGAGTGAGTGTCCACCCAGACGATAGGGGCCCTGCGGGTAGCGCGCGCGGACGGCGCGCACGCACGCGGCCGCGATCTGCTCGACGCTCGAGCTACGCCACGAAGGAACCGCTGGGTCAATCGCCTGCATCGCGTACACGGGCTGGTCGCTGAGCACCGCGGGCAACACATTGCGCATGCCGATCACCGCGCGATGGTCGGTCAATACGCAGATCCACGGCGGCCGGCTGCCGCTTGGCCGAAGCGGAATGAGCGCGCTCGATGCCGGCTCGGCACGAGCCGCATCGATCGCCGCGGCTTGCTCGGTCAGCGTCGTGGCCGACAGCAGGGTTCCCACGGACAGTCGCCGGCCGAAGTGCTCCTCAACGGCGGCGAGCAGGTGCAATGAGCTCAGCGAGTCGCCGCCGAGCAGGAAGAAATCGTCGCTGCCGCCAACCGGTCCGGACAGATCGAGCACCTCTGTCCACAAGTCGGCAAGGGCACGCTGGGTGTCGTTGGTCGGCGCGCGGGCAGGGTCGGTTGGGGTGCGCCCCCCCGGTTGTGGCAGAGCCCGGCGGTCAAGCTTTCCGCTCGGCGTCAGCGGAAGGGCATCCATGACCACGATCGCGCTGGGCAGCAGGGCCGCCGGCAGCCGGGCCGCGAGCGCTGTGCGCAAGCTCGCCACATCGGGTGGCTCCCCGTCGGCGCCGACCACGTATGCCATGAGCTTGCGCTCGGCGCCATCGCCGACCGCCACGACGGCCGCATCGTCCACTGAGTCCTGCTCGCGCAGGGCGTGCGCGAGTTCGCCGGGTTCTACGCGGACGCCACGGATCTTCGTCTGATCGTCGCGTCGGCCGAGATAGTCGAGCGAGCCGTCGTGCGCCCATCTCGCGCGATCGCCACTGCGATACACGCGCGTCGAGACACCGTCGGAGAATGTCACGTTGCGAAAACACTCAGCGGTGAGCTCCGGTCGCGCGAGATAACCGCGGGCAAGTCCCAGGCCACCAATGAGCAACTCGCCCGCGACGCCAGGCGGAACGGGGCGCAGGTGGCGGTCCATCACGTAGACCTGCGTACCGGGCAGGGGCCGTCCGATCAGCGGTCGCGCTTCCGGCGCGCAGAGATGCGCGGTTGAGCACATCGTGTCCTCACTCGGGCCGTAGAGGTTCCAAACCGCGCGGACCGACTGCTGGGCGTAGAGCCGAGCGAGAAGCGCCGGCGGGAGAGCTTCGCCGCCCACTGCCACAGTGCGCACGGAGCCGGGCAGGTCACGGGCTCGCAGCAGTTCGCTCAGGGCTGAGGGGACAGCGGTGACGAACGCGATTTGATGGGGGAAATCCGGCTCGCTCAGGGCCGAAATATCCTCGACGAGGACTATCCGGCCCCCGAGAGCCAGCGTCACGAGGATCTCGAACACGGAGAAGTCAAAGCTCAGCGAGGTGGATGCGAGAATCCCGTCGCGCTCGTCGTCGGTGAAGGTCTGCTCCGCCCACCAAGTCAGATGGGCCAGCGATCCGTGCTCGACCATCACGGCCTTTGGCGTCCCGGTTGATCCGGAGGTGTAGATCAGGTACGCGAGATCGTGCGGCGCCACCGGACTGGCTGGCGTTGACGCCGCATGCGCCGCGGAGACCGCGTCAACCACGAGCACGGCGCAACTTTGGGGTGTCGGCAGCGCAGCTTGCGAGCTGGCGTCCGTTACGACAATCTGCGCGCCGCTGTCGCCGAGCATGAAAGCCAGCCGCTCGGCCGGATAGCGCGGATCCAGCGGCAGATACGCTGCGCCCACGCGGTGCACGGCGAGCACGGCGCAGATCAGGTCGGGTGAGCGCCCCATTGCGACGCCAACGAGCACGCCTGGCCCCGCACCGACCTGCGCAAGGCGAGCCGCGAGTTCGTCAACTCGGCGGCCGACCTCCGCGTAGCTGAGCCGCTCGTCGGTGTGCTCCACCGCGATGCGGTCCGGATGGCGAAGGATCTGCTCCCGGATTCGCACGGGCACGAGCTCGGTGATCGTGGGCGGGCGGGCGTGGCTCGTCTCACCCGAGAGGGCCCGCCGCCGGACCGGGTCGAGCTCGCATACCGACGCTACCGTGGCGCCGGGCGCTTCCATACATGCCCGCACGAGTGTCTTGTAGCGGCTCATGATGCGCGCGGCCTCGCCTGGTGAAACGCGGGCCTCGTCATAGAAGATGTTCACGTGGATCTCCGCGTCGCCAAGCACCTCCAGGGCGAGCGGAAAGTCGAGCTGCTCGATCAGCTGAACGTCACGGCGCTCCCAAGCCGGATCGCCGGCACGCAGACGAGTGTTCATCGAGGCGGTCTCGAAGGAGAACACCGTTTCAGCGAGCGGCGCCGGGCGCGGTATCTCACTCCAGGCGCGTAGGTTGGCGAGCGGCACGTGCTCGAAATCGCGCACCGCGAGGTTGAACTCGCGGACCCTGGAGCACCACTGCGTGAAGGTCTCGTCCGGTTGCAGCTGCAAGCGGACCGGCGAGGTGACCATCAGCAGCCCGACCATGGTCTCGGTGTCGAAGGGCGCCGATCGCCGGCCGGCCCGCGTGGTGGCGAACAGCAGATCGTCAGTGTCAGCCTCCTGCGAGAGCAACATCGCGTAGACACCCTGGAGGACCGTGGCGAGCGTCAGATCATGCGCCGACGCGACGCTTCGCAGGGCCTCTGACAGCTGCACATCGAGTCGATGCGAAATCGTGGCTGGTCCGAACTCGCCCGAATCCGTCTTGCCGTCCGTCGGCCCGGAACCCGGCGCCGGGGTTGGCGTGTCGATCCCTGCCAGAGCTTCGCGCCAGAATGCCTCCGTCGCCGAATCGCCCCCGCGGCGAGCCGCCCACTCCGCGAACTGCTCGAACGGCGGCGGCACAGGCCGGTTCGCGGCCTGACCGGATGTCTGCTCGGCGTAGAGCTCGAACAGCTCGCGCAACAGCGCGAGACGTGAGCGTCCATCGAGGATTGCGTGGTGATACGTCCACACCATTCGCAACTCGGCATCCGCGAACCGACGAATCGCGACACGCATCAACGGCGGGTACGCCAGCTCGAAACCTGCATGTCTGTCTGCAACGAGCAGCTCGCGCCAGCGGCTTTCGCGCTCATCGCCGCTCGAGCGACGCCAGTCGGCGATCGTGACGCCGAGGTCGACCTGCTCGTGCACGCGCTGGCGCGGCAGCGCCGACTCGCCGATCACGAAGCTCGTGCGCAGCGCCCCATGACGCTGCACGAGCGCCAGCCAGGCGAGCCGCAGGGCGTCGTCATCGAGGGTCTCGCGGCAGGTGATGACGACCTGCTGCAGGTAGCTCCCACTGCGTCCGCTGAGCGTCTCGTAGAGGAGACCAGCCTGCATCGGCGCGCAGGCGAAGGTGGGCGCTGCGGGTGTCACTCGCCTGGCGGCGCCTCGGGCAGTCCAAGCGCCGCGCGCGTCTGCGCGATGGTGCTCAATGGACGGCCCGCAATGCGTGCCAGAGCAGCCACGCGACTCACAAGCTCAACGTTGGTCGCAGAGGTGCGCGTCAAATGATCCAGGTGGGAGTTGTCCTCGAGTCCGGTTCGCACGTGACCGCCGGCGAAGACAGCCATCGCATTCATCGGCAGCTGGAAGGCGCCGATCCCCGCCGCCGCCCACACAACATTGCTCGGCAGCGCGTCCACGAGCGAGGCGAGATCGCCCATCCGCGCGGGCGCGGTGTTTGGCGAGCCGAGCAGGACGTTTGCGTACATCGGCTCCGGCAGAAGTCCCTCGGCATGCAGGACGTGGGCGAAGTACGCCATGCCGCTGTCGAAGACCTCCAGCTCGGGACGAATGGCTGCCGTGGCCATCCGCTCCGCCAGCGCACGAATCGTCTGCGGAGAGTTGACGCTGGCGACGTCGCGGAAGTTCAGAGAGCCGAGCGTCAGGCTCGCCATGTCGGGCTTCGCCGCGCCTTCCAAAGCGAGGACGTCGGCGCGCTTGTCGAGCTCGCTGAAGGTGCGCCCGCTCGTGCTGGCGCACACGACCACCCCAGCACAGAGCTTGCGGATGTCGGGGATGAAGGCCTCGTACGCTTCACGGCGCCACTCGGGTGACTCGTCGGCCGCGCGCGCGTGTAGATGGACGATGGTCGCACCCGCCTCGAAGCACGCGTGAGCGTCGGCGATGATCTGCGCAGCGGTTACGGGGACGTTCGGGACACGGTCGCGGCGGGGCACCATGCCGGTCAGGGCGGCGTTGATGATCAGCGGCGGATACGGGCGGAGAGGATGCGGAACATACGCCGGTTGCGTGGACCGGCGTGGATCGAGGTCAACCCGAGCTTGTGGCGAGCTCCGCGGCACTGTTGTGCTTATCGTCGGGCCCACCACGTTGCTTGATACCACGCAGCAGCACGAGACGGGTCACGAACGCCAGGTATCAACGCAGCGGCGCTGCTCGCGACGTATCCGCCAGCCGTCTCCCGGCACCTGCCTCAGAGGACGCTGGAGGTCCCGGAGGTCAGTGATGCCACTGAGCGTAGAGCGTTGCGTTCGCCGTGAACGCGTACGTCGCGCCGTTGGCGTAGGCGGTGCCGCTGCCGTTCGCGGCGGTGTTCCAACCCGTGAACGTGTACCCGCTGCGGGAGAAGGCATCGCTGGTCAGTGCCGTCGGCACGTTCTTCGTCTCCGCGGCCATCGCTGCCCGTTCCGCCGTTCGCGTTGAACGTGACGGTGAAGCTCGGGTTCGCCTTCCATTGCGCGTACAGCGTCGTGTTCGCGGTGAACGAGTACGTGGCGTTGTTGGCGTAGGCGGTGCCGCTGCCGTTCGCGGCGGTGTTCCAACCCGTGAACGTGTACCCGCTGCGGGAGAAGGCATCGCCGGTCAGCGCGGTCGGCACGTTCTTCGTCTCCGCGGCCATGCTGCCGGTCCCGCCGTTGGCGTTGAACGTGACGGCGAAGCTCGGGTTCGCCTTCCACTGCGCGTAGAGCGTCGTGTTCGCTGTGAAGCCGTAGATCGCGCCGTTGGCGTAGGCGGTGCCGCTGCCGTTCGCGGCGGTGTTCCAGCCGGTGAACGTGTACCCGCTGCGGGTGAAGGCATCGCTAGTCAGCGCCGTCGGCGAATTGGCCGTTTCCGCGGCCATGCTGCCCGTCCCACCGTTGGCGTTGAAGGTGACGGCGGTGGTGGGACTGTTGGTCGCGGTCGCGTGGACCGTCGTCCCGTCGCTGGTGAGGACGAATGTCGAGCCGTCGGTATCGATGGTCAGCCCGGAGTTGAGGTTAGGAGCGGTCGACGTGTAAGACGTGAGATCGACGTCGTACCACCCGCCCGTGTCCCACTTGAAGCCGTACGGCTCGCCGCAACCGATATGGACCGTGAGGTGCTTGCAATCCCAGAGCCAGACCAAGGTGAGGGTCGAGTGCTTGGTCTTCCAGCTGTAGGTCCAGGTCCACGGGCCGTGGTATTGACACCACGAGGCGTTCTGCGGCGGGCTCGGCCAGCTCCAGCTGCCGCCTCCGCCCCCGCTCAGCGACGCGCAGGCAAGCACGACCCCGACGCCCGATGACAGCGTCAGTCCCAGCGTGAGCGCCACTGCTACAAAGTTCATCCGCAGCACGCGGGCCAGGCCGCGTCGCTGCGGCGCCCGGGCGGCGCGCCCGACACGCCCCTGGACGCGGCGCCGAAGCTCGTCGAGCTCGAGCGGCGTCGGCGTGACACGCGCCGCGGACAGCCGTGCGGCTATGTCACGAAGGTCCTCGGGGAGGTGCTCGTCGTACTGGCTCATCAACCATTAGACGCACGAGCGGAACGTTTCTTGACCGGCTCGGCGAAATTCTCTTCCGCCGCGGCGTCTCTTTTCCGCCGCTCTACATCGTGGCGTCGCGCAGCCGCCGCAGCCCACGGTAGAGCCGGCCCTCCACGGTGGTCTGGCGCTCCTTCAACAGCTCCGCGATCTCGCTGAGTGTCAGGTCCGCGCCGAAGCGCAGGGCGATGACCTCGCGCTCCTCCTCTGAGAGCGTTTGGAGCCCGCGCTGCAGCAGGTCTCGGTCGCTCACGGCCCCGAGCTCATCGGCTCCGGTGTGTATCGCCGCGACGCGCTCGAGCGCCCGCGACTCGGCCCCGCGCCGGCGCGCCAGATCCCGCAGACGGTTCATGGCGATCGCGTACAGCCAGGTCTTCTCGCCGGAGCGCCCGCGCCAGCCGCTGCGCGAGGTCAGCACGCGCTCGAACGTGTCGGCGACGATGTCCTCCGCGAATGTTCGGTCGCCGGTCTGGTAGGTGAGGAAGCCCAGCAGCCCGGCGGCGTGCTCGCTGTAGAGGCGGTCGAATGCCTCGGCGCTCAATCCAGCCATCAGCCCGACGTGATCAGGGGTTGCTGGGACAGGTAGGTTCGCGCGGCCTGGCGCGCCTTCGACGACGGACCTCCGGCCAGCGCGCGGGCGAGCGCCTGGACGCCGGGGTCGAGGGGGTTGAGCCGCAGCGCCGCCGCCGCCTGCGTGCGCGCATCGTTGCCGAGGGCTGCCGTGGTCGCCGCCAGCGCCGCCTGCAGTTGCCAGTCGTTGGGGTCCTCGGCGAGTCCGCTCCGAATGTCCGCCTGTGCGCTGCGAAGCTGTCCGTCCTGCACCGCGCACAGCGCCTCGATCTGCCACGGCGGCGCGCGCGTCCCGAGCGCATCAATCGAACTGCGCGCCAGCCTGTCTGCACGCGTGCAGTCTCCCGAGGCATACGCGGCCGTCGCCTCGTTCAGGCGCAACTGCGACGCGAGCACGAGCGCCGGAAACACGGAAACGCCGACCACCGCGACGCCGGCGACAAAGGCTCGGAGCGACAGAGCACGAACGGAGGCGATGCGGCCAGAGTCGGTCCGCCCGAGCGCCAGTCCTCCGAGGGCGGCGAACCAAAGCGAGGCCGCCGGCATCTGCCAGTCCCAGTCGACTCCCGCGTGGAGCGACCATGCCAAGCCGGCGCTGAACAGGGCGGCGTAGAGCGCACGATCACGGCCGCGGCGCGCCGGTGCCACACCGACCAACGTGCCGAGCACGAACAGCAGCACGAAGACGAGACCGACGACCCCGAGATCGCCGAGCGTCTCGATGTAGAGCGAATGCGCGTTGACCACAACGCTCGTGCCCGGCCGATGCTCGAAGTAGAGGACCTCGAAGGTGTCGGCGCCTGTACCGTCAATTGGATGGGCCTTGAAAGCGTCGAACGCGACGGTCCAGAGTTGGATGCGGCCATCGTTGGACGTGCTCGATAGGCGGTTGCGCACCAGCGGGCCCGAGGCGGGAGCCTGTTGATCGACGAACTCGTCCCATCGATTCGCGGCTGCGGAGGGGGCGCCGAGAGCCAGGGCGACCGCAACTCCGACGGCGAGCAGCGACACGGCGACCACCTTCAGCACGCCCCGATGACGATCGATGGGCGACCGCTCGCCCTCAAGTGTGCGATCGAGGCGGAGCAGAGCGAATCGCAGCACCATCGCCGCCGCGACACAAGCCAGCACGATCAGCCCGAGCCGGTGTCCCTGGTGGACGGCGGCTGGCGAGGTCGGGTCGGCGCCCGACAGCAGCGTGGCGTCGTAGGCGGACTTGATCGTGATCGCCGTCGTCGGCGCCGTCGCGATGAGGGCCGACAGGAGTCCGCGGGGTCGAGCCAGGACCGCGTAGGCGACGAGGCCGACCACAGCCACGACCAGGCCACCGCGGGAGTAGGTGAGCAGCAGGGCGGCGCCGATGACGGGCAGCGCGCCCGCGCCGAGCACGCGCACGAGCCGACGCCCGTCGCTTGCCGCGAGATGCAGGCACAGCACCGCCGCGACCGCGCAGAAGACCCCAAGCGCGTTCCAGTAGGTCAGCGGGTAGGCGAGCCGCCCATCGGCAGCAGGATTCGGCGTGGTCGCCAGGACGTCGGGTGCAACACGTGAAAGCAGGGCAACGGCCGCGACGGCCGCCATGGCGAGAGCAACGCCGCGCACTGCCCAGTTCAGCCGCTCACGCGTGCCTTCGACCGAGGCGAACAGGGCAAAGGTCAGCACGTACAGCAGGTCACGATCGAACGCGATCGTGGCCCGGCCGGGCGCGTGTGACCAAACCTGCGAGAGCAGCGCCCACCCGGCCAGCCCGGCGAGGCCGATCAACGGCACCAGGGATCGACCGCCGAACGCAGCGAGAGGCCGCTCGGCAAGCGCCAACCGGATCAGCAGCACGACGGCGACGGCGATGTCGCCCAGCGCCACCGAATCCGGGAAGAAGCCGCCGGAATCAAAGCTGAAGAGCACCACCAGCAGCGCGGGAACGCACAGCAGGGCGAGGCTCGCCGTGCGGTCCATCACGTTCCGCGATGCCTCGTCGGCCCGCTTCGCCCAGACGGCGAGCGCCACGGCGAAGAACACGATCACGCCAACCAGCGCCACGCTGAGTGGACCAGCGCCTCGAAGCAGGCCGTACGCACCGAGGATCGCTGCCACCGCAAGCGGCAGCGCGCGTAGGGGTCGAGTGGTGCTGGTGGGCAAGGTGATCAACCTAGCGCGCTCTCGGCCGCCCACCAAGCGGGTGGCACGCAGAGACTGAGAAACCAGCCCGCGGCAGCTTGACGCTCGTCAACCCCGCGCTCCCGACTCCGTCGCCCGTGACGCGAGGGTCACGGCTCACGTGGTCTGGACTCAGCCAGCCGAGATCTTGGGCACGCAAGTGTGATACGTGCGCGAGCCCTTGATGTGAAAGCCGGCCGCGGTGGTGGCGCGGATCGTAATTGTGTAGGTGCCCTTCGGGAGTCCGCGAAGATCGATGGTGGAGGTGATGTACTCCCCATGGCGGAATGTCTTGAACACCCTGGTTCCGAGGAAGATCCTCATCTTCACGAAGGGATCGCGCTTCGGTTCGCGCACGTGGATGATGAAGTGCCGGAGGCTCAGACACAGCTTCGGCCCGGTGGCCGGTAGCGAGATCGACTGGCTGAAGCTCGGGGCCGTCGTCGGAACACCGGACAGCGGCGCCGAGTCGGCGCATCCCACGTTCACGTTGCTGCGGGTTCCATCAGGTGCGATGCTAGGCGTGGTCGTCCCCGGTTCGTTGAAGCACACGCGCATGACGCGCGAGCCGTCGCTCGAGGTGAGGACTCGGAACGCCACCGGCCCAAGTTGCGGTAGTTCGGCACAGGTCGTTCCCGCGCCGTGGTACCACTGATGGAAGCCGGTATACATGCCGTCGGGCGTGATCTGCAGACCGGTCCACATGGCCTGACCCACAGGGTGAACGCAGGTCGCGAAGAGAATCGGCGACGCCACGGTCCCGACAAGCTGACCGGATTCGTCGGGAGCCACGATGACCGACCCGCCGGCAAAGCTCCAGACCCCTTCAATGTCGGGCTGGGCCACCGACGCCGACGCAGACGGCGCCGCCATCACGGCAGCTGCCGCAAGGATGACGCTGCAGCGGCGCACGAGCGCCATGGAGAAAAGGCGGCGAAAGGTCATGCGTCCGTCCACTGTAGGCGGCGGTCAGTGTGCCCACAATCGAACAATCGTCCACTGCCACAGGCAGAACGGCTGGCGAACCCCGCAGTCCTTGCGTGCGCGGTTACGACGAGGGGCGCGGGCGTAGCGCATCGCCTGCGCCGGCCGCGGCCACGGTTGCCCAGACAATCCCAACTGCGCCGGCGACCAGAACGACGGGGCCCAGAAGATGCGGCGCGTGGTTGGCAACAGCATGCCACCACCAAGAGTCGGGTACCTGAAGCGCTCTGGGGTCCGAAACCGATCCAAAGCCGTGCCCAGTCGCGATTCCGTCAAGCATCGAGCGCCACAGCCCAATAATCGCGTCCGGTGCCCGATGGTCGAGGCCAACAACCGCGACTACTGCGTGCCAGTCGCCGAACGCAAGTGGAAACTGGGTTAGCAAACCGCCAGCCACGGTCGCGTACCCGAGGATCTTGGGAATTAGGCGCCGCTCAGTCGCGAGCACTGCGACGACGAACAAGGCTGGGAACAGCGGGATTAGATACCGAGGTCCCCACCCGAACACTTCCCAGGCATGTAGCAGGCATATGGTCACGACGTATGCCACGGCCATCACCAGCCCCGCAGCCCACGCGGCGCGCATTGTCCCGTGGGACCTCGCGATGTAGATGAGCACGCACGCATACCCGAGAAGGCAGATGGGGGCGTAGAACAGCAACCCCTCCCGAATGCCGAAGAAGAGGCCAAACATGCCCAGTAGGTAGTGGACTGTCAGGTCCGGGTGCCCAAATGCCGGGTTGGCCTCTCCAGGCTTCCAGAAGGCACCGGTGCGGACCTGATTCCAGACGAAATCTGGCATGAGCACCGCCGTCAGCACGGCGGCGCCTTCGACCCGCTGCCTGATCGATGCGGCACTGATAGCTGGCCAGACAGCGGCAACGGCTCCCACGACGAGAAACGGTGCCAGCGTGTAGCGGCAGAGGCCCGCGAGTCCAACAGCGAGCGCTGCGAGTAGGAGCGTCCGACGTGGACCATCGCGACCCAGCCTGCAACGCACCGCGACCCACACCAGCATGGCCATCGCCGTCGCTGCCGGTAGAACATCCCAGGTGCCCTTGATGTAGCCCAGTAGGCCGGTGGCGAACACGAATGCCAAGGCCCACCAGGCCGCGCGCCGCAGCCCTACCAGCTCCGCGAGGGCGAGCATCACAAACACAACGCCCAGCGCTCCAACGACCGAGAAAGTCATTGACGCGCCCGCCTTGGCAACGGTCGTTAGCTGCGCCAAGTTGCGTGGGTCGCGAGCACCATGTAGCGCACTCGCGCATGCGGCGGGAAGCATGAGCAGCGTTCCGCCGATGTCGTTCGCATCGTAGAACGTTGTGGAACTGCTGGAAAAGTCCTGGCGCGAGAACTCGCCATCAACCGCGTGATTCGCCGCGACGTGGCCGGTAACGCAGAAATGGACGGCCTGTGCTAGCTGGGAGCTGCCGTCGAACGTGTTCATCCGCCCCGAAGCTAGGAACACGCAAAGCGCGA
This sequence comes from uncultured Solirubrobacterales bacterium, assembly GCA_963830975.1. GTDB lineage: Bacteria > Actinomycetota > Thermoleophilia > Solirubrobacterales > Solirubrobacteraceae > Palsa-513. The sequence goes on along the minus strand of CAWHOI010000004.1, from coordinate 13,754 downwards.
CCAGCCCGAACGCCACGGCCTTGCGTGGACCCATCACCCGAAGTATGCGGACGCTGAGCATCTGCGTCAGGAGAGGTATCCGCGCGTTCTGCCATGAGCCCTGGTGCGACTCTGCAGCCATCGCCACGCGCGAGTGCTGGATGAGGCATCGTGCGAAGCCAACTCCCAGCCGGCCCACCGCGGTCAGCGATCACTCGGCGAACCATCCAGCCGAATCTCGCCAATCGTTTCGCCGAACGCTCTTGGACCGGTTGATGCCCAACCCGCACGCAGTTCGACAGCGGGCATTGCATCATGCGATCGTGCCGGTCGAACGATGCGTCGGCGCTACGCATACGCTGCAGGGGTGCCAGCACCGCCGTCGCAGCCAGGCTGTTGGGAGTGAGCCGCCATGCGTATCAGGCGTTCGGCTTGTGCCTGCTCACCGATCTCGCATTGCCGGGACGGTGGCGGACGACAGACGCAGCCTCAGATCGGGTGCTGGAGATCGCGTGGGACTCGTCCGTACCTCAGGTGTTGCCAGCCGCGTCCCCCATTTGGGCAGCCCGGATCGACGGCGGTGTCTTCACAGTCGAACGCGACGGTGACGGTGCGGTGCTGTTCCGACACGAGAGCGGACGGCATCTGCTGTCGCCGGACGGACACTTCCTGGCCTGCGCCCCAGCCGCGGACCAGCGGCCGGCGTGGTTCCGTGTTCTGCTTGATCCCGTCCTGACCTGTGTGGCGCTGCTGGGTGGACGCGAAGGCCTGCATGCCGGTTGCGTGATGGTCGGGGAGGACGCTGTCGCTATCACCGCCGGCTCGGGTGGGGGCAAGTCCACCCTCGTCGCGGAACTCGTGCGGCGAGGCCACGCCCTCGTGGCCGACGACATCACCATGCTGGAGGTGACGGCCGAAGGCCGCCCGCGCGCCCTCCCGGGCCCACCCGTCATGACGCTCCCGGACGCCTGTGATCATCCATCTCGAGGCGAGGTGCTGATGGAGCTACCCGGTGAGCGATGGGTGGCGGTCGCGGTCAGCGATACGCCCGCACCCCTTCGAACGATCGTTCAGCTCGAGCGACGCGGGGGAGCTCCGACAGGCATCGACGCATGCCGCGATGCTCTGACCGTCCTGCTTGGTGGTGGTCTGCTCAAGCTGCCGAGGACCCCGGAGCGGGCGGTAGCGCGCCTTGATCTCGCATCGACTCTGGCAACTCGCTGCGAAATCCTGACTCTGACGGCTGACCCGCTCACCACCCCGGGCGAGCTCGCAGAATTGGTTGAGCAGGCAGTCCTGGCCGCGTAGGAGGTGGGCGGCGTCTACTCACTGCGGCGGCGACGCACACGGCGCACGGTCGCCGCAGCGGCAGGAAGCCGGCGTAGGAGCGACAGCCATCGCAGCGGATAGCTCGCGATCAGACCAGGACGACCGCGTCGGGCGACGGGCATCGCCCACCGCATGAATGCGGGCTTGGGAAACAGTTCTCGCGCGATGATCCGCTGCTTGGCCGACAGGGGCGCGGACAACAGGTGGTTCAGTCCCTCCGCCAAGGGCACCTGCGCTTGACGTAGGTCGGACTCGACCGATCCCAACTCGACGAGCCCAAGCCGAGTGGCGACGGCCTCGGCCTGCGGCAGAAGACGCATTCCACTCGCGAAGGACTCGAGCCCGCCAAGCCGGGCTGCAAGCTCTGCAGCCGCTCGCCACTCGTTGTCGCTGGCAGCAGCGACCGCTCGCGCAAGATCCTCCAGCGGCTTGCCTTCAACGTGATGGGTCGCGTGCAGCGCGATGTGCATCAGCACTGCGGCACGATCGGGAACATGCACGACTCGCCCACCGACTGCCTGAGTCTCTGCGCTCGCCCACAGCGCCCGCCACACCGCCACCGGATCCGCCCGGAGACCGGGCAGCGTGCTGTGTAGGTCGATGCTTTGGGCGCCGCGCCGAAACCCGGTCCCCGCATCGGACTCCATGCGCGGATGCTCGAGCGGACCTAGGTAATCCCGAAACCCCATATCCTCGAGCAGAGCAACGGCCCTGTCCCAGTCCGTCGCCGCTACCACGAGATCCCCGTCGCCGTATCCGCGCACCTCGCCCGGATACAGCCATCTTCCGATGACCGGCCCTTTTACGAGCAGCACATCGATTCCCGCTGCCTCAAAGACCCCGATGACCTCGGCCGTGAGCGTGTCGACTGCCAAGCACCACATCGCCTGCCGCAGCATTTCCGGCGAGAGCGCCACGCTTGAAGCCTCCGATCATCTGTCAACGCCGGTTGAAAAGTGGTCCAGTTGCGCCGGTTGAAAAGTGTGCCACCTGGGCTGGTGTGCGGCGGTGTTTCGCGGAGTGAGCCGTAGGCGAGCGGAGCGAAATACCGCCGGCGCGTCGTGCGCGAGGGGGTCAGGCGAGGTCGGCGGTGCGGGCGGGGCGGGCTTCGAGGTCTTTGCCGCGTAGCCGGTAGCTGTCGCCTTTGAGCGAGAGGATCTCGCTGTGGTGGATGAGGCGGTCGATCATCGCGGTTGCGGCCATGTCGTCGCCGAAGATCTCGCCCCAGGCCGAGAACGGCTTGTTGCTGGTGACGATCATCGAGGCGCGCTCGTAGCGGTTGCTGACGAGGCTGAACATGAGGTTCGCGGCTTCGGGGTCGAATGGGATGTAGCCGATCTCATCGACGATGATCAGCGGGACGAACGAGAGCCTGCGCAGCTCGGCTTCGAGCTGGCCCTGCCTTTTCGCTTCGCCGAGCCGGGCGACCCACTGTGTCGCGGTCGCGAACAGCACGCGTTGACCGGCGAGGCACGCGCGGATGCCGAGCGCGGTGGCGATGTGGGTTTTGCCGGTGCCGGGTGGGCCGAGCAGGATCACGTTCTCGCGGCCGTGGAGGAAGTCGAGCTGGCCGAGGTGCTCGATCACCGTCTTCTTCACCGAGCGTTGGAAGGCGAAGTCGAACTCCTCCAGCGTCTTTCGCGACGGGAACCGCGCGGTCTTGATCCGGCCCTCGCCGCCGTGGCTGTCGCGAGCTGAGACCTCGGTGCCCAACAGGATCTCCGCGAACCGCTCATAGCTCCAGGATTCCTCGCGGGCCCGCTCCGCCAGCGCCGGGAGCGCGTGAGCGGCGGCTGGTGCTTTCAGGGCGCGGAACAGGTGCGCGAGCTCGGCTTGTTTGGTCATGCCGGGATCAGCCGGTCATAGCGGGCCAGGGGGCGGATCTCGACCTCGACCTGGTGGCGCCCTCGGCGCTCATCTCGCTGGCGTTCGAGCCGGGTCTGATGCGCCGGATCGACCAGCGTCAGGCCGCCGGCGAACACTCGGCGATGACGGGCCGCCAGCTCGCCGGTGTCCAGCACGATCGCTGTGATCTCGGTCTGGGAGACGCGGACCTCGACGCGGCGCCCGGCGAACGCGGGGTCGATCGAGTAGTCGTTGCGATCAACCCGGATGAACGGCTGCGTCGGGACCCTGACGACCGCTCGACGGTCCACGTCCGGAAGCCTCGCGGGCAGCGCGCGCATCCGCGTCTTCTCCTCGATCAGCCGCTGCGCGGGAACCGCCCTGACCGTCCGATGCTGGCGCTGGTTCACCTTGTCGGTCCAGGCGTCGAGGCGATCCTGATAGTCGAGCTGGTTAGCGAACACACGGCCCGGCTCGAAGTTCGAACGCATGAACCTGTGCGAGCGCTCCAACAATCCCTTCGCCTGCGGATCGCGCGCCTCCAAGATCACCCAACCGAGCTCGAGCTGGCCACAGAACGCGGCAAACGCCTCGGTCGGACGGCCGCCCGCAGCGATCGCGGACTCGCGGTCCCAGACCAGCTTCTCCGGCAGCACCCCCAGCCGACCGAGGTTGCGAGCAAGGCCCCAGAGGATGTCCGGCGCTTCCTTGCTGAACACCAGCGTGCCGGCGATCACGCGCGACCAGCACACCTCGCAGGTCACGACCCAGCCGCGACGGCGCTGACCATGACCAACGGGAATCTGCTCGCTCGGCTCCCACAGATCGCACTGAACCAGCTCGCCAGGCCGATACACCGTCCGCTGGAACGTCCGCGCCACCAGGAACCGCGGACGGACCTCGCGGACGAAGTCGTCGAAGATCGACTTGCCGCCCTCATAGCCCAACTCCGCCGCCCGCTCGCGCAGCCGCTGCGACTGGATCCGAGGGTCCGCCGCGAGCTGCTCGCAGATCCAGTCCCGGAACGGATCGAGCTTCGACCCGCTCACCGGCCGCGAATACTTCGGCGGCACCGCCGCCGCCAACAACCGCGCGACCGTCTTGCGATGCAACCCCGTCCGACGACTGATCTCCCGCCCCGACAACCCCTCGACGCGGCGCATCCGCCGCACCTCTGCCCACTGCTCCACGCCGACCAATCCTTCCTCCTCGCCGATCGCAACCCGATCAAGCGAGGGTCAAAGGCCAGCCGGACAAGCCGGCTCAACGCCGAAGTGGCCTACATTTCAACCGGCGCAGGTGGCACAGTTTTCACCCGGCGCCCACAATCATCGCCGTCCGTGCGTCTTGAGAGAGTAGGTTACATCGAGACACTGGATACGCGCGATCCACCGCGTTGAACGCCTCCAGCGCGAGACATCGAGACGCTGGACATCAGCTGACACGTCCAGGGGAGGTCGCCAGGAACATCTGCCGCGAAACCACGTAGCCTGTCGCTCGGCCATCATCTCCCCGCGCAGCTTTCCCACATGGCGACAGGCCGTCTGGCACAAACGCTATCTGACCTCGACCCGTACCTGGACGACTGGGACCGGCTGGCCGTGAGTGCGGCGCGCCCGCTCATGCGCCCCGCTTTGTTGTTGGCTTGGTGGCGCGCTAACTGCCAATCCGGCGTGCGGGCTGAGTTGCGCATAGCGCTAGCCCTGGACGATCGAGGACTGGCCGGTGTACTGCCGTTGTACGTTGACGACCCCGAAACTCGCATTCCCGTGCACGAGTTTCTGGGTGCCGGCGGGTTTTGGGGTCAGGGCCCCCTGCTCCGGGGTGATGCCTCGCCGGAAACCTTACGCCTGCTCACGGAGGTGATGGCCGCGTCTTCTCCCGCGCCTGTCGTGCTGCGTTTGCAAGCCGTTGATGTGGCAGAAGGCTGGCCACACCAAGTGGCAGCGCTGTGGCCCACGCGGGGCGCGTGGCTTCACACACGCGCCCCCGTCCCCAGCCGCACGGTGACGCTGAGGGGAGACTTCGATGACTGGCTACGCTCCGCGCACCGATGGACCGAACACTGGCGCATGCTGCGGCGCCTAGCCGAACGAGAGGTCATCCTGCGCAAGAGTACGACCGCAACCGAGTTTCGGAAGGACCTAGCTGCCCTCACGCGACTCCACCATGTTGGCTTGGGCGACGACTCAGCGTGGCTCTCGCCGGCAATGGAGACCGCGCTGGATACAGCCGGCAGCCAGTTGATCGACTCGGGCGGCTTGCGGCTGTGGGTGCTCGAGGGCGAGCAAGGCGTCGTGGGCGCGACGTTGTTCCTCTGCGCGGGTCTCGAGAGCTGCTGCCTCCTCACCGCCTACGACCATGCGTGGCGTCCATATGGCCCGGGCATCGCCACCATTATCGCCGGCATACAGGACGCTTTTCTGCACGCCGAGCAGGTCGTGGACCTCGGTCATGGGCGGTTCGAATACAAGCGACGTTTGGCAAACTCCGAGCGACCGGTCGCCTGGCTAGACATGCTTCCCCGCGGGAGAACCTATCCGTTGGCCCGGGCCTGCTGGGCGCCGCGTCACGCACGTGAGCGTCTGAATGGGATGCGAGTGCGGTTCGCGCCGCGTCAACGTTTGAGCGCTGTTCGTGGCCGTCGCGCGTGCGTCGCTCGCAGTCGCTCCTCCTGACGGGCATGCACTAAAAGCCGAGGGGTTGGCCGCGACACCGGTGGGGAACGGTGCAGACAAAGCAGCAGCGCCCACGCGAACGCCAAAGGCACCGTAAGCGGGAGCACCAGGCGGGTGAGGTACTCTTCAGTACGGCGGCGAGACATTTCTTGCGGCATCGGCCTTTGCGCGGCACGTCGGGGCCGCGGCGGAGCGTGGACCCACCCCGACCTGCAAGCGTGGGTGCGAGGTGCGTTGCCCTGCTGCGATTGCTGACTCGACTACCCCGGATGAGGTACCCCTCACCGACGCCCCCAGCGGGCGTGTTATCCGCAACTATCTGCGCAAGCGGCGACGGGGGATACGCTCACATCTACTCGCCCGGAGCATCCTCACCCTCCCGCGCTCAGGCGAAGATTACCTAGCCGGCCGTAGTCGGCGGGCCGTGCGCACGAACCGGTCGCATGCCGTCAGCCTTGGCATCACATGCGCCGGCTGGTATGACACCGTCGCCGCCCAGAATGCGGTGCAAACCCTTAACCGGCACGGCGCGACTGATCAATCCGGCCGTGCTAACAGCGCGCGCCACAGACAACTGGCTGTTCGCGTTCGACCAGCACGAGGCCGTCGGCGGCTCTCTCGTGACAATCGACCGCCAGTGCGCGATGTTCACCATTCTTGTGGGCTCCACTCCTCCGGGCGGTATGCGCTGCACACCGAGCTCGTTTTGAAGCTCATCGCGATGGGTGTTCAATTTCTCTTCGCAACGACCGAGAGCGCTTTGCTGCTGCCCCCCGGCATACAACATATGCAGCGCGTGCTTGGCTACGAAGTGGCGCACCTGCGGCTGTGCCCCGCCGCGGCATGAGTCACCTGGAGGGCTTCATAGTGCGGACGGGCGGCGCACACGGAACCTCCTGATCGCAAGATCGTATGCCCGCTCGTACCGCCCAATGAGTCTGTGCCATGCGTAATCCCGCACCCGCTCGGCGGCAGCGACGATCAGCCGGTCGCGGAGTCCATCGTCCGTAAGCGCCCCCACGAGGGTTTCCCCCAGGGCCCCTGGGTCGACGATAAGCCCGTAGCGGCCGCCGGCCAACACGTCGTTCGCGCCGGGGTTCGGCGTGGCGACCACCGGCAGACCGTTGGCCAGCGCCTCGACGTAGGGGATGCCCAAGCCCTCGTAACTGCTCGGCAAGCAGAATGCCCACGCTCGACGGTACAGGTCAGCCAGCTCGGCATCTGTGGGATGTGGGAACCACGTGACACCCTCTCCGTCCGGCGCATAGTCGCTGACCATCCACAGGCGCGCGTTGCCGACGAGCGGGCGGACCTGATCGCGGAAGGCGCGATGGAGCAGCGAGCCGCGCTTGCGGCCCTCCCAGGTGCCGACGAAGAGGATCGTCGGCTCAGCGTCTGGGCAAGGCGGTTCGGCAGGGACTGCGACGCCACAGCCGAGGATGCCGTCTGCCCGATAGAGCATCTGCGAGTCTGGCCCGATTCCGTAGACGGCATCCGCCCGCCTCCGCGACAGCTGCTCGAGGCCGAAGAGAAGCGACTGGTTCAGCTTGCGCTTGAGCGAGGTCGCGGTCAGTGCTTCCATCAGCGCCGAGCCGTAGAACGTGCGAACCGTCGGAAGCCGACGGCGAAAGTAGAACCAGTCGTCACCGTGGAGATGGACCACGTCGAACCTCGAGTCGAACGGCCGGAAGTTGAACATCCATGGGGTGACGTACTGCCGCAGGAGCCTGCTGTTCGCGGCCTTGCGGGGGCGCAGCACCTCCACCTTGTACTGCCTCGTCTCACTCGGCGGCGCAAACGTAAACGCCGTGACGTTGTGGCCCCGGTCTTGCAGCGCGACCGCGAGTCGATCGACAAAGACCTGCACTCCGCCGGGCTTAGAGCCGCGCTGCGGAAGGCGGCAGTGATAGTGGGCGATGTTCACGCAGGAGCCAGGCTGGGCGTGAGCGGCCTCTTGCTCAGGACATGCAAGCCCAACCGCGACCGCATTGGCAGCCGGACCGTCGAATGCGGCACGCATCCGAGCGCGAGCTGAAGCATCATGGGCGCGCCGCGATGATGTCTCGAACCAAGTCGGTGACGCGTCGCTGCTGAGCCGCCCGATCAAAGAGTGCGAGACCGCTCGGCACCCTGGCGCGGTGGACAGTGAGTTCCTCGGGCGACACGGTACGCATGAGCGACGCGAGCGCCGCCACGTACTCAGGATGCCACGGCGCATCGCCCGGCATGCGCCACATCCAACCGTCATCTAAGTCGTAGGCAAGCGGGAGCTGACCCGTCACGACCGGAAGACCGGCGGTCAAGTACTCGCTGAGTTTGGTCGTATACCGCAGCGCCCCGACCGCATCCACAGTCTGCGGCAAACTTCCGACATCCATCGCGGCAAGGTGATTCAGTACGTCTTCGGGAGCACACCGTCCGGGCATCAGCACTCGTCGGCCAAGGTCGTCCCCGGCGAGTTCTTCGAGTCGCGCGCGACCGCTGCCGTCACCGACGATCAGCACCCTGAGGTCTTCCCGATTCGTGGCGCGGAGCGCCCGCACCAACTCGATGCCGTAGCACCAGTCCAGGCGACGAGTTAGGTTGAGCGACCCCACGAGACCGAAGACGACGGCATCGTCCGGGATGCCCAGTCGCCGCCGAACCGTCGCCCGTGCATTGCGGTCAGCTGTGCCGCCGCACCAGTTAGCAGCGGTCGCCGCCCGCGGAGCGCCCATCGAGATCGCCCGGCCGACGATGTAAGGCGACCAGCCGATAACCGCCGCGCTACGCGCGTATAGGAGGTGCTCGTACACGTAGGCAATGGGGCGAAGCCACGGACGACTGGCCGCGAGAAACGGCGTGACAGCGTCGCCGGACGACACGACGTAGCGGGTTCCAAACCGCGCGTGTGCAAGCAGCAGCGCTATGCCTCCTGCCAATCCAGTCCCCTCCATGACGACGACGGCAGGCTGGCTGCGCCGGATCTCGCGCAGCAGACGGACCGGCATGCGGAGCTTTGCGGATCGATCAAACGCCAGCAGCCGGGGGGCGAGTGGAGCCAGCAGCTCCACGATCCGCCGCTCATCACCGCTTGCACTGCCCTGTGTTGCGAAGCAGACGACAGCTCCGGTGGAGTCGTAGTTGCCCGCGGCCAAATGCCGTAGCATTCTAGCGGCCGTCAACGCGACGGGTCAGCGCAATCGAGTTCATGACCTCAGCCGGCACGACAGAGCCCAAACACAGCTCAGGAAGCGGCCTCATCTTGCCGAAACACTCCCTGTGAGGACTGAAACCGGCGAGCCATCGCCCCTCGACTACCTTAGGCCCGTCTGGCGCTTCAAGTGGCTGGTGCTGGTCGTTGTCGTCGCTGCTGCTGGCGCGGCGTATGTGCATTACAAGCACAGGCCGACGACCTACACGGCATCGACGGAGGTGTACGTCGGATCGTCCTCGCTCAGCGGCCTGCTCGGAGGCTCCGCCTTGGTGTCGACCGCCACGCTCGCCGAGGATGCGCAGCTCGTTGAGTCGCCCCAGGTCGCCGCGCGCGTCGTACAGGACCTAAATCTGAAGACCAGCGCCGCTGCGTTGGTTGGCAGTGTGTCAGCGACGACTGACATCGCCTCGGATGCTCTCGTGCTCGCTACCGTCGCCGCGCGACCCCAGTTGGCCACGACCCTTGTCAACGCCTTCGCGCGGGCGTACCTCGAGGTCAGCGCCGACGCCGAGAGGGCCAGTGCGCAGGATGCAATCACCGCAGTCACGCGGCAGCTGAACAAGGCAACCGGGAGCACTCGCCAAGCGTTGACGAACAGCCTGGCCGAGCTCGAAGCAGCGGCGGCCCTTCCGGTGCAGGTTGGCCAGCAGCTCAGCCCAGCGATTGGGGCCACGCCGGTCGCGACGAGTCCAGTACGAAACGCGATATTCGCCGGTGCGCTGGCCCTGCTCTTGGCCATCATCATCTGCTATGCGTTCGACCGGTCCGACACTCGACTGCGGAAGCTCGACGACGTCGAACGACTCGTTGGCTTGCCTGTTCTGGTGTCGATCCCGCCCGTTCGCAGGGCCAATCCCCGAAGCGGGGAGGACCCTGGCACGGTGCCCGAACTGCTGGAGCCCTACCGGACGCTGCGCGTCAACCTGGACATGGTTCGCATTCGGGAAGGCGTGCGCACGATAATGGTCACGAGCGCGGTGCCCACCGAGGGCAAGACGACCGTCGTCCGCAATCTTGCGCTGGCGTATCGCGAGGCCGGCCTCAGCGTTGCGGTTATCGAGGGGGACATGCGCCGACCAATCCTCGCAACGCTCTTCAACATCTCGCCGGATCGAGGGCTGTCCGAGATCCTGGGAAGTCGTGAAGACGTGAGAACCGTGCTCGTCACCGTGGCAGGATACGGGAGCTCCAAGCGGATCGACCTCGTTGCTGCCGGTCGGGTCCCCGAGAACCCGACGGCGCTGCTTCGCCCCGACGCGTTTCGAGCGGTACGGGACGGGCTGCTGGCGGACCACGATGTCGTTCTGGTCGACACGCCACCGGTCTTGGCCGTCAGCGACGCTCTCGTGATGGCCGGCCAGGTCGATGGAGTGCTTGTCGTTGTGCGCGCGGGAGTGTCGACGGTCGGGACCGTCAAGCGCCTGCGGGACACCTTCGAACAGATGCCCGATGTCAAGCTCCTGGGCGCCGTCGCCAATGCCTTCGCGGACGACCTGGGCGTCGAGGCCTACAGGTACTACAGCCACGAAGGCGGGAGTTACGTGGCGACGAGCGCCGGCGGGAGGAATGGCGAAGTCTCGGTCTCGTCGCCGTACGCGCCCATCGCGGACGACGCGCCGTCGCCGGACGCTGCGCCTTTGCCCTACGAGCCACCTTCCGCGTCCGACGCACCGCCGCCACCGACTTCGCCGTACGACCCGGGTTCGCCCTACGACCCGGGTTCGCCCTACGACCCGGGTTCGCCGTACGACCCGGGTTCGCCGTACGACGAACTCGACAAGCCGGCTCCGCGGAGGCCGTGAACAGCTCGATCGACGTGGCCGTGGCGGCCGCCCGCGGGAGCGGCATGCGTCGCGGGGTCACGGTCGCCGTGGCGATGCTGCTTACCGTAGCGATCGCCGTGGCCGTGGCTGTCCGTGTGTCAGCTCCGCCCACGATCGACGTGGTGGGGGGGGCGGTGTTCGCCGGCATCGCCGTCTGGATGTTCTTCAGCGAGCGGCCGGAGTGGCCGCTCACCATCTTGGCTCTGTATCTCGGCCTCCTCGATGGCTACCTCAAGCTCGCGAGCGGCGTCGCGACCCTCACCATTGCCCGCGATGTCCTCCTGTACGCCATCGTGCTGGGGATACTCGTGCGAGCGGCACTCCGAAAGGAGCGTCTCGTGCTGCCGCCACTCGGTGGCTGGGTGATCGCGTTTGTCGTCGTCGTGCTCGTTCAGGTGCTCAACCCGGCGGACGCCGGCGTTTTGCACACGCTTGCGGCTCTGCGCCCGGAACTCGAGTTCATGCCCCTCTTCTTTCTCGGCTATCAAGTCGTACGCACGTCCGCGCGGCTGCGACGGTTCTTTCTGATCCTTGTGCTCTGCGCGACGGCCAACGGGATCGTGAACTTCGTGCAGTTCAACCTCACCCCGAGCCAGCTCGCGAGTTGGGGGCCAGGCTACGCGACGTACATCGAAGGTACCGGCAATGTGTCCGGACGCGTATTTACAGACAGTGCAGGCCAGGTGAGGGTCCGGCCATTTGGTCTTGGCACCGACGCCGGGAGCGGCGCGCAGATGGGCTTGATCGCCCTCGGCGGCGCACTGGCCCTGCTGGTTCTCGGCGCCCGTCGCATCCGGGGCTGGCTCGTGCTGCTGCTGTGCCTGGGGCCGCCACTGGCGATCTTTACAGGCCAACTGCGATCATCAGTTGTGGCGGCGGTGGTCGCGACGGCCTTTTTCATCGTGCTCGCCACATCGGCTCGCAGGATGATTCCCACGCTAGCGGCGCTCGCGCTCGGCGTCCTGATCACCATAGGCGTGATCAGCGCCGTGGCCTCTAACTCAAGCTCCGGCGTGTTCTCCCGATACACCACGATCACGCCGAGCAGTCTCTTGACAACCACACAGGCTTCCCGGGGCGGATCGCTCGCTCAGATTCCCTCGTTCATCGTCGACTACCCGCTCGGCGGAGGCCTCGGCTCGGTCGGACCAGCGAGCAAATTCGCCGGCGGAGCGGCGCAGATTCTCAATGGCGAGACATCCTTCACGTTCTACCTCAGCGACATCGGAATCCCTGGCCTCGTTGTGATGCTCCTGTTCAACCTAAAGCTGCTGGGTGGATCGGTACGCCGCATCCGTCGTCTGGAGCATGAGACGCGCATCTTGCTGGCAGGAGTCGCCTCCGGCGTGGCTGGCCTCTTTGTCGAGTGGGCCTCAGGCTCCCCGCTAGTCACGTCTCCCGGGTCTCCGTACTTCTGGTTCGCGGCCGGCGTACTCGCATACTGGCTGTACCCAAGTGCGACTCCCGTCGCTCACCCTTAGTGCCAACGCCCTGGGCAAATCTCGATCCTTACAGTCAGCGGGGGCGCGTCTTAAGAGCCTCAAACACACCGCGCAGTTGTGTCGAAACTGCGCGGCGATCAAACAGCCGCTCCGCTTCGGCCCGCGCGCGGCTACTCAGAGACCGCTGATAACCTGCCCGCAACTCTGCGACTAAGGCGCGCACTTCCTGCTCCAGCGCATCGAGACTCCCAGCCGGAAACACGCGACACACGGTCCGATCCACCTTTTCTGCGGCCCCGACTTGATCACTAGCCACGACGAGCAGGCCACTCGCAAGGGCCTCGCCCACCGTTAACGCAAAGGGTTCATAATGACTCGGCTGTATCAGCGCGTCCGACGAGTGGTAGATGTCGACGAGCTCCGTCGGCGACGCGGGGCCAGTGTAGGTCGCTATGGCTGGATGGAGATCCGAAAGCAGCGGTAGGTAATTCGAAAAGAGCGCCCGATCACCGACGACGCGTATGTGAACCTCGCCAGCGAGGTCAGTGAGACGATGGCTCAAACCGACAATGAGCTCGACTCCCTTTCGCAACGCTATGCGTGAGACACAAAGCAACTCGATGGGCGCCTGGTGGTCGGACGCGTCATCTCGACGTGCGTTGTCAGGCTGCGGCGCGAAACGCTCCAGATCGATCGGATACGCGACGACGCTCATCCGCTCTCTGCCGATGCCGTAGTCGTGCTCGATGTCGGCCGCGAACACTTCGCTTGGCGCCACAAGAGCATCAACGTGTCTCACGCGACGCCTCTGCACCAACGTCCGTGCTATGAGGATCGTGCGTACAGCAAGCCGTACGTGGACGGCCTCACAGCGGTGGCTCAGAGCGGCTTCCTTCCGATGCCACTTGAGCTCCCCTGCGGCGTGTACTCCGGGATGCACTACCACCGGCGGCAGGCACCTAGCATAGGTGCGCGACCACGGGCTTTCGATCTGAGAGAACTGATATACAACGTCGTAGGGTTGCTCTCGGTGGGCTTTCGACAGGCTAGCAACCAAGCGCCGTTGCGCCCGGAATCGCATCACCTGGCTTGTGGTAAGCGCCGACAGCGCGGTATGGCTGTACCACCGATTCCACCGCCAGCGGACGAGTTCGCGGACTACTCGTACCCCTTCTAGATCGTCGACTGGCCCGCGGGCATCAAGGTCTGACGTCGCAACGTATGCATCCACGGCCACACCGATTTCGGATAATCCGACAATAACCTGGGTGGCGGCATAGTGCGCCCCGCCACTCACGGACGGCTCTGGGCCAAGCCACGCGATCCTCATTCCACAGCCGGATGTCGAGCACGGGCAGCGTCGTCGTGCCTCTTGCAATGCAGACAGTCGACGACGGCGCATTCTCGAGCGACGCTATGAGTGCACACCATCCGTCGATGGTAAAGCACGAGCCGGACAGGC
>CAWHOI010000003.1:0-44917 GCA_963830975.1 uncultured Solirubrobacterales bacterium | reverse complement strand
GCCCTCTAACGGACTCGAACCGTTGACCCCTTCCTTACCATGGAAGTGCTCTACCAGCTGAGCTAAGAGGGCGGGCGCGGCAATCGTAGCCGACCGACGCTGAGTCCATGCGGGTGCGGCCGCCGCGAACTCGGTGCGGGGGCCGCGGCGCTATTTGCATCTCACGCCGATCTTCCAGAGGTTTATGAGGGCTGCCGGAGCGAGCCGGCACGGCGTGTCGAGGCCCTCGTCGACCCATTGGCCCCCGGAGCGCTCGACCCAGACTGGCGAGTGGTCCTGCTGGGCGACCTGCTGGCGGTAGGTGAGCTTCACGCCCTTGGCCACGACGAGCAGGACGAACGCGTAGTGGGTGGCACCGCAGGCGCCGTAGTGCTGGGGCTGCGTCCTTGCGAGTGGCGTCTTCGAGCCGAGCCCGGTCAGCTTCCGGTAGCTCGTCTCGAGCTGCCCGAAGGGGATCTTGGCGGCGGAGATCACGTGGCATCCCGCCGACGCGCTGCGGACCGTGTTCGCCGAAAGCCTCGCCGGCGAGCCGGCCGCCAGCAGGCCGGTTGCGGCGAGAACCACTGTCAGGGACGTCGAGCGGATGCGCATCGGGTGGCGATCCTAGCGGCCCCGCCAGCGTGTGGCGGCCCTATTCGGGCTTGCCGTCAGGTGTCGCGGCGGGGGCTGCTGGAGCGACGGTGGCTCCCGGCTGCTGCGCGGCGTGGACCGTGGCGGGAACGCCGAACGCGCCGATCGCGCCGGCCAGCGCGGCCGCCAGCAGGCGCATCGCCGAAGCCCTGCGACCCGGCTGTTCGCTCTCGTCCATACGGTGATTATCGGAGCGGTGAGCGTCGCGGCCGCTAAGGCGGCGCTAAGCGTTTATTAAGCGCCGCGGCCGCATTTGCGGCCTCCCGGCCGCCATCTCGACCGGCCTACCGAACCGCCCGGCGCTACTGCTGTCTGGCCCGCTTGGGCGGCAGCGGGAGGAACCCGCTTGTGCGCTGGATGTACTCGCGGTAGCCGGGCCGGCGGGTCTCGATGTCGCGCTCGAGGATCGGCTTGCCCGAGACACGGGTGAGGATCAGGGTGTCGGCCGCGGACCCGATCAGCCCCCACGCGGCCGTGATCCCGGCGCCCAGGCCGATCAGGCCGATACCCCACCAGGCGGTGGCGTCACCGAAGTAGTTGGGATGACGCGTGTAGCGCCACAGGCCGCGGTCCATCACCTTGCCGCGGCTGTCGGGCTCGGCCTTGAAGCGGTCTAGCTGGAGGTCGCCCAGCGCCTCGAAGCCGAAACCGACGAGCCAAACGCCCGCTCCGAGCACGTCGAGCACGCCGAGCCCGCGACGGCCGCCGAGCGAGCCGGCGGCCTGCAGCGGCAGCGAGATCACCCACATCGTGACGGCCTGGACGAGAAAGACGCGATACAGGCTGGTCAGCCAGAACCGTGCGCCGTCGCGCTCGCGCATGGCGACATAGCGCGGGTCCTCACCCTTGCCGTGATTGCGCCGCGCGATGTGTGCCGCGAGCCGCAGACCCCAGACGGTGACGAGGATGGCGAGCAGCGCGCGGCGGTCGCGATCGCCGTGGCCGACGGCGAAGCAGATCCATGCGATCACGATGAAGCCGACGCCCCAGAAGATGTCGATGATCGAGGCGTCGCGCAGCCGCAGGCTGGCGATCCACACCGCGAGCACGAGCGCGAGCGCGCCGGCGGCGCTCGCGAGCATCACGGTGGAGGTCACCCGCGGATCCGCGCCCCGGTTGGGTCGAATAGCGGGTCTGACGCGACCACGCCGGGAACCCAGTCGCCGAAGATGTCGATCTCGACCGCGGCGCCCTCGGAGATTGCGGCGGGGAGGTAGCCGTACGCGATCGAGCGCTCCACCGTGTAACCGTAACCGCCGCTTGTGACGCGCCCGAGGATCTCGCCGCCGACTCGAACGGGCTCGTTCCCCAGCGCGACGGCGAGCGGGTCCTCGAGCGTGATCGCGCGCAACCGCCGCGACGGCTCGACGAGTGCGTCGGCGCCGATGAACTGCTTGTCGCGGCGCACGCAGAAGTCGAGCCCCGCCTCGAGCGGAGTCTCGTCCGGCGTTATGTCGGCAGCCCACACGCGATAGCCCTTCTCGAGCCGCAACGAATCGATCGCCCGGTAGCCGCACGCCCGCAGGCCGTGCGGCTGCCCGGCTTCGAACAGCGCAGCCCACA
Organism: uncultured Solirubrobacterales bacterium; assembly: GCA_963830975.1. Taxonomy (GTDB): domain Bacteria; phylum Actinomycetota; class Thermoleophilia; order Solirubrobacterales; family Solirubrobacteraceae; genus Palsa-513. The sequence continues at coordinate 42,724 of CAWHOI010000003.1, read as the reverse complement.
GGCCGGCGCCGTACTCGGCTGGGCAGTAGAGCTCCCAGCCGAACTCGCCGACGAAGGTGACACGCAGGGCTCGCACCGGGACGTCGCCGATCGTGATCTCGCGCAGGCGCATGTAGCCGAAGTCGAGCGGGTCCGGCGTAAGCGGCGCGAGGATCTCCCGGGCCCGCGGCCCCCAGAGGCCGAAGCACGACCAGTGCGCCGTCACGTCGGTGACCGAGACCGACCCGTCGTCGGGGAGGTGCCTGCGGATCCAGCTCGAGTCGTGGTTGCCGAACGCCGTGCCCGTGACGATGCCGAAGCGGTTCTCGGCCAGCCGGGCCACCGTGAAGTCGCACTCGATCCCGCCACGAGTGTTGAGCATCTGCGTGTAGGTGATCTGGCCGACGTCGCGGGCGACGCGGTTGTCACAGAGACGCTCCAGCAGCTCTGCGGCGCCCGGCCCGGAGACCTCGAACTTGGCGAACGAGGACTCGTCGAACAGGCCCGCGGCCTCGCGGGTCGCGCGGTGCTCGGCGCCGATCGCGGGTGACCAGTGCATGCCCGCCCAACCCTTCGGGCGCAGCGACTCCTCGCCCGCCGCCGCGTTGGCCTCGTACCAGTTGACGCGCTCCCAGCCGGACTTCTCGCCGAACGCCGCGCCATGCTCGCGGTGCCACTCATAGGCGCTGGACACGCGCAACGGCCGGCCGGCCTCGCGCTCGTGGCCGGGGTAGCGGATGTCGTAGTAGGTCTCATAGACCTCCTTGGTCCGCTTGAGCGTGTAGGCCGGGGAGCGGTAGTGAGGGCCGAAGCGGCGGATGTCCATGTGCCACAAATCGAGCGTCGGCTCGCCGCCCACGATCCACTCCGCCATCACCTTGCCGATCCCGCCGGCTCCCGCGAGGCCGTGCGCGCAGAATCCGGCGGCGACGAAGAAACCGCGAACCTCGCTCTCGCCGAGGCAGAACTCGTTGTCCGGCGTGAACGCCTCGGGGCCGTTGATCAGCCTGGTGACCGTGATGTCGTCCATCGCCGGCACCCGCTTGCGGGAGTTCTCGGTGATCTCCTCGAAGCGCGGCCAGTCCTCCTCGAGCAGCCGGCCGTTGAAGTCGGGCGCGATCGCGTCGAGCGAGTGCTCGTCGAGCGCCCACGGCGCGCTGTGGCGCTCGTAGCCACCCATCACCAGGCCGCCCCCGTCCTCGCGGAAGTAGACCAGCAGGTCGGGGTCGCGCAGCGTCGGGAGGTGCTCGCCCGCCGCGCGCTCGCGGAACGGCTGCGTCACGAGGTACTCGTGCGCGAACGGGATGATCGGCACGCGCACCCCGGCCAGACGTCCGATCTCGGCCGCGAACATCCCGCCCGCGTTGACGACGATCTCCGTCTCGATCGCACCCCACTCGGTCTGCACGCCGCGAACCCGGCCGCCGACCACGTCGATTCCTGTCACGCGCGTATGGGTGAAGATCTGGACGCCACCCTCGCGCGCGCCGGCGGCGAGCGCGTAGGTCAGCTGGGAGGGGTCGAGGTAACCGTCGGTTGCGAGGTAGGAGCCGCAGCGCACGCCGTCGGTCACCATCAGCGGGAAAAGCTCCTGAGCCTGCTGCGGGCTGAGCAACTCGAGCGGCAGGCCGAACGTCTTCGCCCACGCGACCTGGCGCAACACCTCCTGCTCGCGCTCCGGCGTGCACGCGAGGCGGATACCGCCGCACTGCACCCAGCCGCAGTCGAGTGTCTCGTAGAGCTCGACGCTGTACATCATCATCTTGGTCAGCGAGACGCTGCTGCGCAGCTGGCCGACGAGACCGGCGGAGTGGAACGTCGACCCGCTGGTCAGCTCGTCGCGGTCGAGCAGCACGACGTCACGCTCGCCCAGCGCGGCGAGGTGGTAGGCGATCGAGGCGCCGCCGACGCCGCCGCCGATGATCACGATCCTTGCTTTCTGCGGAAGCTCGCGCGGCCGTGCCATGTGCTCTCCTCGATTCGGTGGGTCGCCGACGTTGGCGCGCGGCACGATACATCCGTTTGCGTGAAATGGCCCGGAACATGTACCTTCTAGCCGCGATGAAGCTCGAGGAGCTGAGGGAGAAGGTCGCGGAGGGCACGATCGACACGGTCCTGCTTGCGATCACCGATATGCAGGGTCGCCTGATGGGCAAGCGCATCGTCGCTCGCCACTTCGTCGAGGAGATCGCCGAGCACGGCGCGGAGGGCTGCAACTACCTGCTGGCCGTCGACGTCGACATGACCCCGGTCGCGGGGTTCGCGATGGCGTCGTGGGAGCGCGGCTACGGCGATTTCGTGATGCGGCCCGATCTCGACACCCTTCGGCTCGTGCCGTGGCAGGAGGCGACCGCGATGTGCATCGCCGACGTCGTCTGGCACGACGGCACCGACGTGGTCGCCTCGCCGCGCCAGGTGCTGCGCCGCCAGCTCGCGCGGCTTGCCGAACGCGGCTGGGGCGCCGCCGCCGGCACCGAGCTCGAGTTCATGGTGTTCCGCGACACCTACGAGCAGGCGCACGAGAAGGCGTACCGATCGCTGGAGCCGGCCAACCAGTTCAACAGCGACTACTCCCTGCTCGCGACCGCGCGCGTCGAGCCGCTGATCCGGCGGATCCGCAACAGCATGGAGGGCGCCGGCATGGCGGTCGAGGACTCCAAGGGGGAGTGCAACCTCGGCCAGCACGAGATCAACTTCCATTACGCCGACGCGCTGCGCACAGCCGACCAGCACGTGATCTACAAGAACGGCGCCAAGGAGATCGCGGCCGAGATGGGGATGGCGATCACCTACATGGCGAAGTACGACCAGCGCGAGGGCAACTCCTGCCACATCCACTTCTCCCTGACCGACAAGGACGGCCCGCTGTTCGCGCGCGACAAGGCCACCTTCGACGCGTTTCTCGCGGGCCAGCTGGCCGCTTTGCGCGAGCTGACGCTCCTGTTGGCGCCGAACGTGAACTCTTACAAGCGATACGCGGCGGGGTCGTTCGCGCCGACGGCGATCGCCTGGGGTCACGACAACCGCACGTGCGCGCTGCGCGTCGTCGGTCACGGACCCTCGCTGCGCTTCGAGAACCGTGCGGGCGGCGCCGACCTGAACCCCTACATGGCGCTCTCGGCGCTGATCGCCGCCGGCCTGCACGGCGTCGAGCAGGGGCACGAGCTCGAGGCGGTGTTCGAAGGCGACGCCTACAACGCGCCGCATCTACCGCGGCTGCCGAGCTCGCTGGCGGCCGCGCGCGAGCTGTTCGCGAACTCCCAGATAGCGCGCGACGCCTTCGGTGAGGAGGTCGTCGCGCATTACGTCAACGCTGCCGACGTCGAGCTCGCTGCGTTCGGCACGGCGGTCACCGACTGGGAGCGCTACCGCGGCTTCGAGCGGCTGTGAGCGTCGCACCGCCGCTCAGCGAGGACGCGGTGTTCGCGCCGGTCCGCTCGCAGACGGCGTTCGAAGAAACCGTTGAGCGGCTGGGAACCGCGATCAAGCTCGGCCTGCTGCCGCCCGGCACGCAGCTGCCGGCTGAGCGCGAGCTCTGCCGCAAACTGGGCATCGCGCGCTCGACGTTGCGCCAGGCGCTGCTGGCGCTGGGTCAGACCGGCCATCTGCAGGCGACCCGCGGAAGGCGGGGAGGAACCTTCGTGGCGGACCCGCAGCCACCGGCCGACCTGCCTTCGGAGGAGCTGATCGCCCAGCTGAGCGAGGTCTGCGACAGCCGGATGGCGCTCGAGGTCGGCGTCGCCGCGCTCGCCGCTGAGCGCGCGGACGCGCCGACGCTCGACGCGCTCGACGCGCTGGTGTCGGAGATGGACCGCCAGATCGGCGAATACCCCAGCTACCGCCTGGCCGACGTGCGCTTCCACGTCGCGCTCGCCGAGTGCACGGGGAGTGTGCGCCTGATCGCGGCGATGACGGCGACGCAGGGCGAGATGACGGACCTGATCTCGCACATCTCCCATCCCGCTGCGGTCTTGCGCGCTTCAAACGAGCAGCACAGGCGACTCGTGAGAGCGCTTCGCGCGCACGACGGAGCGCGCGCCGCGCGCATCATGAGCGAGCACGTCGAGGGCACCGCGCACATCCTCAGCGGACTACTACCGTCGCGGGGTTGACTTCGGTCCCCCCGGGGCCCTACAGTACCGCGGCTAAGGACGGACCACCACACCATTTCCTTCTGAGGGGAGAGACGAATGGGGACGTATGAAGGCCTTGGCGCAGACGAGAAGCGCCTCGCCGAGCTGGGCTACAAGCAGGAGCTGCACCGCGGCTGGAGCGGCTTCTCCAACTTCGCGATCTCGTTTTCGATCATCTGCGTGCTCGCCGGGTGCTTCACGACCTACGGGCAGGCCTTCAACAACGGCGGTCCGATCGCGATCTCGATCGGCTGGCCGGTGATCAGCATCCTGATCCTGGCCGTCGCGTTCTCGATGTCCGAACTGGCGTCGGCGATGCCGACCGCGGGCGGGATCTACTACTGGGCGTCGAAGCTCGGCGGCCCCGGCTGGGGTTGGTTCACCGGCTGGTTCAACCTGATCGGGCTCGTTGCGGTCGTCGCCTCCGTCGACTACGTGTGCGCCCAGTTCATCTACTACCTGCTGGGCCTGTTCAACGTGAACTTCATCTTCAACTTCACCTCGACCAACGTGAAGTACGAAGCGCACGTCGTGATGGCGCTGTTCGTGCTCATCCTCATCCTCGGCCTCGTGATCAACGTGTTCTGGAACCGCCTGCTGACCACCTTCAACGGCATCTCGGTGTGGTGGAACGTCGTGGGCGTGGCCGTGATCGTCGTGATCCTGGTCGTCGTCCCCAGCCATCACGCCAGCTTCAGCTACGTGTTCGGCCACCGGATCAACAACTCCGGCTTCGGGGGTCACATGTACTGGTACTACGTGCTCCCGCTCGGCTTCCTGTTGACGATGTACACGATCACCGGCTACGACGCGTCTGCACACGTGTCGGAGGAGACCCACGGCGCGGCCAACTCGGCAGCGAAGGGCGTCTGGCGCTCGGTCTTCTACTCGGCCGTGGTCGGCTACATCGTGCTCCTTGCGATGACCTTCGCGACGACCAAGACGGGCGCCAAGAACGAGGTCGGCTTCTCGACCGTGATCCCGATCCTCACCGCCGCGCTCAGCGTGCTCGGCGCCAAGGCCGTCATCTTCATCTCGACGATCGGCCAGCTGTTCTGCGGCATCGCCTGCCTGACCAGCTGTTCGCGGATGGTGTTCGCGTTCTCGCGTGACGGCGCCGTCCCCGGCCACAACCTCTGGCGGCGCCTGGGCGCGAACAGGACGCCGACCTGGGCTGTGCTGTTCGGCGCGACGTTCGCCTTCGTGATCACGATCCCGGCCTACTTCCCCAACAGCGCAGGCACGCCCGTGGCGTTCCTCGCGGTGACGTCGGTGTCGGTCATCGGCCTCTACATCGCCTACACGATCCCCGTCTTCCTGCGCTGGCGCGCCGGCAGCCGCTTCGAGCCCGGCCCTTGGACGCTTGGCAACAAGTACAAGTGGGTGAACCTGGTCGCGTGCGTCTGGGTCGCGCTGTGCACGATCATCTTCTGCCTGCCGTTCTCGCCGCTGGGCGTGCCGGGCAACTCCGGGTTCTCGCTCAACGACGTCAACTACGCCCCGGTGGTCGTGATCATCGTCATCCTGGCGGTGACGATCTGGTACGCGGGCTGGGCCCACAAGACGTTCAAGGGGCCGATCCGCACGATCGACGACGCGAGCGTGGTGGCCGATACGGACACCATGCCGCCCGCCGCGCCGGCGGTTGCCTGACCTGCTGACAATCGTCGAGCCCGCCACGGAGGGCGTGCTCGCCGAAGTTCCCCGCGCGGGGGCGGCCGACGTCGACGAGGCCGTCGCCCGCGCGAGGGGGGCTCTTCCCGCCTGGCGGGCGCTCGCTCCGGGCGCCCGCGCCGCGCTGCTGCGCTCGCTCGCACAGACGCTCGAGGATCACCTCGAGGAGCTCGCGCTGCTCGAGGCGCGCAACGCCGGCAAGCCGATCGGCTCGGCTCGAGGCGAGATGGGGATGGTCGTGGACACGATCCGCTACTACTCCGGAGCGCCCGAGCGGCTGATGGGCGACACGATCCCCGTCGCCGGCGGCCAGGCCTTCACGGTGCGCGAGCCGCTCGGCGTGGTCGGCCTGATCGTGCCGTGGAACTTCCCGCTGAACATCGCGGCGTGGAAGCTCGGTCCGGCACTCGCGGCCGGCAACACGGTCGTGCTGAAGCCGGCCGAGCTGACTCCGCTCTCCGCGCTTCGGTTCGCCGAGCTGGCGCTCGACGCCGGCATCCCGGAGGGCGTGATCAACGTCGTCGTCGGTCCGGGGCGCACCTGCGGCCAGCGTCTGGTCGAGCATCCCGACGTAGCCAAGATCGCCTTCACCGGCTCGACGGAGGTGGGTTGCTCGATCGCGGCCGCAGCGGCCGCGACGATCAAGCGCGTCACGCTCGAGCTCGGCGGCAAGTCCGCGAACGTGATCTTCGCCGACGCGGACCTCGAGGCCGCCGCGGCCGCCGCGCCCTGGGCGGTGTTCGACAACGCCGGCCAGGATTGCTGCGCGCGCTCGCGGGTGCTGGTCGAGGAATCGGCGTTCGACCGCTTCACGGCCTTGCTCGAGGGCCACGTGCGCGCGATCCGCGTGGGCGACCCGCTCGACCCGGCGACCGAGATGGGCCCGCTGATCTCGGCCGCCCAGCGCGACGCGGTCGCCTCGTTCCTGGACGACGGCGATCCGGTGGTCTGCCGGGGAAGCGCGCCTGCCGGGCCCGGATTCTGGTTTGCTCCGACGATCCTCGCCCCGACAAGCCGCGACGCGCGGGTCATGCGCGAGGAGGTCTTCGGGCCGATAGTCGCCGTCGTTCCCTTCCGAGACGAGGAGGATGCAGTGCAGCTCGCAAACGACACGATCTACGGGCTCTCGGGCTCGATCTGGACCCGGGACGGCGCGCGTGCCCTGCGCGTCGCGCGGGCGATCGAGACGGGCGTCCTCTCGATCAACTCGAACAGCTCGGTCCGCGTCACGACGCCCTTCGGCGGCTTCAAGCAATCCGGCTACGGCCGCGAGCTCGGGCCGCATGCGCTCGACGCCTACACCGAGGTCAAGTCGATCTTCTACGCCACGTCATGAGGCTCCAGGGGAAGGTCTGCGTGATCACCGGCGCGCGCGGCGCGATCGGCGCGGCGACGGCCGAGCTCTTTGCCCGCGAGGGCGCCAAGGTCGTGGGCATCGATCTGCGGGGCGATTCGCCCGGCGACCTCTCGCTCGAGGTCGACGTCACCGATGAGCAGCAGGTGATCGAGATGTACGAGCGCGCGAGCGAGCGGTTCGGGCGCATCGACGTGCTGTTCAACAACGCCGGGATCTCGCCGACCGACGACGCGTCGGTGCTCGAGACCACCTACGAGACATGGCAGCGCGTGCAGGACGTGAATCTCAAGAGCGTGTTCTTCTGCTGCAAGCACGGCATTCCTCACCTGCTGGCCAACAACCCCTCCGGCGGGTCGGTGATCAACACCGCGTCGTTCGTCGCCGTGATGGGCGCGGCGACCTCCCAGATCTCCTACACGGCGTCGAAGGGCGGCGTGCTGGCGCTCTCGCGCGAGCTGGGAGTGGAGTTCGCCCGCCAGGGCGTGCGGGTCAACGCGCTCTGTCCCGGCCCGGTCGACTCGCCGCTGCTGAGAGAGCTGTTCGCCAAGGATCCGGAGCGCGCCGCGCGAAGGCTGGTGCACCTGCCGATGGGCCGTTTTGCCCGCCCCGAGGAGATTGCGGGCGGAGCGTTGTTCCTAGCCAGTGACGAGTCGACCTACGTCAACGCGACCACGTTCCTGATCGACGGCGGACTGACGGGGGCGTACACGACGCCCCTGTGAGCCCCCGCGACGCCGGCGCCCTCACCACTCGGCGAGGCTCCACACGCCCGGGTAGAGGTTCTCGCCTTCGGCGCCGATCGTCGCGAACGCGCTGACGGCTAGCTTGAGCTCCTCCATCGACTGCTCCGCGCGGCCGGCCTTGTGCAGGACGTCCGCGAGGTTGTTGCGCACGGCAGCCTCGTGGTGGAGGTCGCGCTCGGTCGCGCACTGTTCGAGCGCCTCGCGCAGCAGCTGCTCGGCGCGCGCGAGCTCACCGGCGGCGGCGTGGTCGCGGGCGAGGTTGTTGAGGGCCGCGATCCGCACGCCCGGGTCGGGCAGCTCGCTCGCCAGCGCGAGGCTGCGCTCGAGGTAGTCGCGCCCGCAACCGAGCAGGCCGAGGATGTTGTTGGCCTGAGCCGCCGCGGCGCTCGCGCCGGAGCGTTCGGCGAGCGCCAGCGCCTCGAACCCGAGCGCGCGCGCTTCCTCGATCTCGCCGCGCCGCCAGGCGACGCGGCTGCGGTCGCACTGCAACACGGCCTCCTCGGCGCCGAGCGCGAGCGCCTGCTCGTAGTGGTGCTCGGCCAGCTCCCACTCCCCGCGGCGTTCGTGCACGCCGCCGAGCTTGTGTTCGAGCCGTCCCGCCGCGGCCGGATCGCCATGGGCCGCGGCGGCCGCATACGCCGCCAGCGCGTCGCCGTAGGCCCCGCGAAGCGTGTGCAGGTCGGCGATCGTCTCCTGCAGCGCCGCGCCGTCGGGATGGCCGAGCGCGATCGCCGCCTCGAGGTGCGAGATCGCCTCGAGCGCCGCCGACAGGTTTCGTGCGTGGTCCGCGGCGGCCACGTGCGCTCGAGCCGCGGCGGCGTCGTCGCCGGCCAGTTCGAGGTGGCGGGCCACGATCGCCGGGTCGTCGCGGCGGTCGGTCAGGGCCTGCGCAATGCGCCGGTGCAACAGTCGCCGGCGGGCGAGGCCAATGCGCTCCTCCGCGATCGCGCGCAGGCGCTCGTGGCCGAAGTCGTAGGCCGCCTCCTGCTCGAGGATGACGCCGCGGGCGGCCAGCTCCTCCAGCGCGCCGGCGACCTCCTCCTCGGAGCGCCCGCTCGCCAGGCGCAGCGTGTCGGCGTCGAAGGTGCGTCCGATCAACGCCGCGGCGCTGAGTACCTGGGCGCTCGTCTCGCCGATCGCGTCAAGGCGCGCTTCGAACGCGGCGCGCACGCCGCTGCCGGCGGTTGTGCCGCTCCCGGGAGCCAGCAGCTCGGCCACGAACAGGGGCAGGCCCTCGCTGTCGCGAAACACGCGGTCCGCCGCGGGCTCGTCGAGACCGGACTGCAGCGCGAGGCTGATCACCTCGGCCCGCGTCAGACGGCCGAGCGCCATGCGCTCGCCGAGCTGCGCGAAGCGGGCATAGATGCGCTCGGGGTCGGGCTCGTCGGTGCGCCTCGCTCCGAGCAGCAGCATCGACTGGCCGGCGATGCGCCGTGCAACGTACGCGAGCGCGTCCAGCGAGGCTGGGTCGCACCACTGCAGATCGTCGATCCAGACGACGCCCGGGCTCGGCTCGAAGGCTGCGAACACCAGGCCCGCGATCGACTCGAGGAAGCGCAGCCGCGCCCCCGGGTCGTCGAGGCTGTTCGGCGGCGGGGTGCCCAGCTCGGGCAGCAGGCGGGCCGCGTCCGAGCGCAGGTGCTCGTCGGCGATCGTCGCCTCGGCGCCGATCGCCTCACGCAGCAGGGCCGCGATCACGCCGTAGGCGAGGCCCTGCTCGCCAGGGTGGGGCCGCGCGGTGAGCACCCGTCCGCCGCGCGCAGCGATCGCCGCAAGTCCCTCCTGGGCGAGCCGCGTCTTGCCGACGCCCGATTCGCCCTCGATCATGAGGACGGCCCCGCGCTCGCCGGCGCGAGCGTAGGTGTCGAGCAGCTGCGAGAGCTCGTCGCCTCGCCCGACGAGCGCGAGCTGCGCCGCCGGCGCGGCGGGCTCGGCGACGATCGGCGGCGGCGCCGCGCCGCCGTTGATCGCGTTGTAGAGGTCGGTGGTCTCACTCAGCGGCGCCACGCCGAGCTCGCGGTCCAGTTCGCGCACGCACTCGCGGTACTGCACGAGCGCGTCGCCGCGGCGGCCGGCTCTGGCGTAGAGATCGATCAGGCGACGATGGGTCGGCTCGTGCAGCGAGTCGAGCGCCAGCCGCTGGCGGGCGGCCGCGATCGCCTCGTCGAAGCGCCCCTCGCTGCTCAGCGCGTCGGCGAGTCGGTCAAGCGCCACGCAGCGCTCCCGGCGAACGGTCTCCTGCGCTCCGCGCTGCCAGTCGTCGAACTCCACGCTGTCGCGCAGCGAGAAGCCGGCGAGCAGCTCGTCGCGGTGCAGCGCGACGGCGCCGCTGAGCGCTTCGATGCCGGCAGTGGGGTCGGCTGCGACAGCTCTGAACTCGGCGAGGTCGAAGAACGCGTCATCGAGGTTCAGCGTGACGGTGAGGCGATCGCTGATCAACCGCTCATCACCGAGGGCGCCGCGCAGAGTCGAGAGCGTCCGCCTCAACGCCGAGCGCGAGCGCTCCGGGTCGGCGTCGGGCCACAACAGGTTCGCCAGCACCGCGCGCGTGTGCGTGTGGCCCGTCACCGCGAGGAACGCGAGCACCGCGGTCGCCTTGCGCGTGTCGACGACGATCGGCTCAGCGTCGACCTCGATCTGCGGTGCCCCCAGCAGTGCGATGCGCAGCGACTTCACCGCCGGCAGCATGCCACGAAGGCGCAACGACTTGACGGCGCGAGTTCGCGTCGTAACGTTCCCGCGATCGAAATGGATGGACCGTCCGCGATCGTCCCGGGGAAGCGCAGTCCGTGCGCGCCGTAACGGTTTCGGAACGGAGCACGAGTAGAAAGGGGGCATGTCAGTGAGCGAGCGAACGATCCGGCGAGTCGTCTGGCGGCGTGCCGGCGCCGGGCGGGTGAACGAGGCGGCGGCTCCGATCGACGACCGGCCCACACCGGCGGTGCGGCCGCAGCTGGACACGGCCGACACGTTCGAGATCGCCGCGAACGACCCGCTCGTCGCGTATTTCGAGGATGCCGTCGGAGCGGTCGAGATCGGGCAGCTCGAGCTGGACTCACCGGCGCTCGCCGAGCTGCGCGCCGCCGGGATCACGCTGGTCGTGCCGCTGGTCACCAACGGCGAGCTGATCGGACTGCTCAGCGTCGGCCGCCGCCTCTCCGATCAGGACTTCTCGGCCGACGACCGGCGACTGCTCGAGACGCTCGCAGCGCAGGCCGCGCCCGCCGTCCGCGTCGGCCAGCTCGTGCGCGAACAGCAGGCCGAGATTCGCGCCCGCGGCCGCCTCGAGCAGGAGCTGGCGGTCGCGCAGCTGATCCAGCAGAACTTCCTGCCGAAGGAGCTCCCGCTACTGGAGGGCTGGCAGGTGGCCGCCTACTACCGGCCCGCGCGCGCGGTCGGCGGCGACTTCTACGACTTCATCGAGCTCGCCGACGGCCGGCTCGGCCTGGTGATCGGCGACGTCACAGACAAGGGCGTCCCGGCAGCGATGGTGATGGCCGCCACCCGAAGCGTGCTGCGGGCCAGCGCGCAGCGACTGCTCGAGCCCGGCCCGGTCCTCGCGCGCGTCAACGACAACCTCTGCCCCGACATCCCGGAGAACATGTTCGTCACCTGTTTCTACGGCGTGCTCGACCCCGCCAGCGGCAGCTTGCGCTACGCCAACGCCGGTCACAACCTCCCGCTCGTGAACGCGACCGGTGAACGCTCGGAGCTGCGGGCGACCGGCATGCCCCTCGGGCTGATGCCGGGCATGGTCTACGAGGAGCGCGAGACGACGCTGGCGACCGGCGCCTGCGTGCTGCTCTACAGCGACGGCCTGGTCGAGGCGCACGATCCGCAGCGTGAGATGTTCGGCAACGACCGTGTGGGCGACCTGCTCGAGGGTCACACCGACTCGCAGACCGTGATCGACGGCTTGCTCCGCGCTCTCGACCGCTTCACCGGCAAGGAGCTCGAGCAGGAGGACGACATCACGCTTGTCGTCCTGCGCCACGACGGTCCGGCGCGCGCGCTTGCAGCCGACGCGGTCGGCGTGCTCGACGAGTTCGCCGTCGCCAGCGCGCCCGGCAACGAGCGCGAGGCGATGCGTCGCGTCGCCGCCGCGGTGGCGCCCCTGGCGCTTGCTCCTGCTCGCCTCGAGCGGCTGAAGACCGCCACCGCCGAGGCGACGATGAACGCGATGGAGCACGGCAACGGCTACAGCGAGGACCTCGATGTGCGCCTCGCGGTGACGCTGACAGACGGCACTCTCGTCGTCCGCATCGTCGATCACGGGGGGGATCGCGAGATCGCTCCCGCGGCGCTCCCCGACATCGACGCGAAGCTTGACGGCCGCCAGTCGCCGCGTGGCTGGGGGCTTTTCCTGATCGAGAAGATGGTTGACGAGCTGCGCCAGAGCAGCAACGGCGAAGACCACGTGGTCGAGCTCGTCATGCACCTGGAAGGAGCTGGCGATGGCACAGGCGAGCTTTGAGGCGACGACACACTCGCTCGACGGCCGCGCGCTGATTGCGCTGCGCGGGGACATCAACGGCTCGGCGCGCGAAGCGCTGAGCGCCGCCTACGACGCGAGCGCGGGTGCGAGCGGCGTGACCCTCGACTTCGCGGCGGTCGACTACATCAACTCCACCGGCATCGCGCTGATCGTCGGCCTGCTCGCGCGCGCGCGCGCCGACCAGCGCCCGGTCGCGGCGCGCGGCCTCACGGAGCACTACCGGGACATCTTCGAGATCACCCGGCTCTCGGACTTCATGACCATCCTCGCCGACGAGTCGTCGGCGCCGCACGACGAGCAGGGAGAACCACATGAGTGAAATCGCCACACCCCTCGAGGTGCGTGCGCCGGCCGACGGAGTGGCCGTGATCGAGATCTCCGGCGAGGTGACGCGCGATTCGGACCTGGCGCTGAAGGAGGCCTACGAGCGCGCGTCCGAGGGCTCGCGCACGATCATCCTGGCGTTCGATTCGCTGGAGTACATGAACTCGAGCGGCATAGGACTGCTGGTCACGCTGCTCGTGCGCGCGCAGCGCAACCGCCAGCAGATCCTCGCCTACGGTCTCACCGATCACTACCGGCAGATCTTCGAGCTGACACGGCTCGACGAGGTGATCGCGATCCACGACACCGAACAGGCCGCGTTGGCAGCGGCCGTCTGACCTCAAACCGAAAGGCTCCACCATGAGTACGCAACCCGAGAAGCGGGACGCTGGCGCCTGGGCGCAGCCGGTCGACCGCCTCACCGCGACCGACGGTCACATCAACGTCACGGGGCGCCGGCCGACGGCGCCGATGAACGGCTTCGGGCGCATGTGGCAGAAGACCTACCGCACGGCCGTGGGCACAGCCGACCTCGCACCCGCCGAGGTGATCGCAGCCTGGAAAGAGCACTTCTCAGAGTTCTGGCCGGCAGGCAACCGCTTCTTCGCGCCCCTGGCCGGGATCGCGCCGGGCGAGGTCGCCGCGCTCGACCTCACGATGCCCGGTGGGCTGAAGCTCTCGACCGGCGTGCTGGTGCTGTTCGCCGACGAGGAGTCCTTCACGCTGATGACGCCGGAGGGTCACATGTTCGCCGGCTGGATCACCTTCAGCGCCTTCGTCGAGGACGGCTCGACGTTCGCGCAGGCACAGGTGCTGATGCGCGCCGGGGATCCCCTGTACGAGCTCGGCATGACCTTCGGCGGCCACCGCCAGGAGGACGCCCACTGGGTGCACACGCTGCGCTCGCTTGCCGCCCACTTCGGGGCCGCCGAGGAGGTCGACGTGCAGACGCTGTGTGTGGATCGCAAGCGCCAGTGGTCGCGGGCCGCCAACGTGTGGCACAACGCCGGTATACGCTCAGGCATGTACATGGCCGGGACACCGTTTCGAACCATCGCGCGGCCGTTCCGTCGCGGCGTCAGGGCGTAGGGGTTGCTGGACGCCGTTGTCGTCGGCGCCGGGCCCAACGGGCTCGCCGCCGCGATTGAGCTCGCTCGCAACGGCCGCTCGGTCGAGCTGATCGAGGGCTCAGACGTCGTCGGCGGCGGCACGCGCACCGCGGAGCTGACGCTTCCCGGCTTCCGCCACGACGTCTGCTCCGCCGTGCACCCGCTCGCGGTCGGCTCGCCGTTCCTGTCAGGCCTGCCGCTTGAGCGCTACGGGCTCGAGTTGCTGGAGCCGGCGACGCTGGCGGCCCATCCGCTCGACGACGGCACCGCGGGCGCGCTGTACCGCTCACTGGACGCGACCGCCGAGGGGCTGGGGGCGGACGGCGACGCCTACCGCTCGCTCGTGGGGGTCTTCGCGCGCGAATGGGACCGCCTCGCCGAGGTCATCCTCGCCCCGCCCAGACCACCGAGCGCGCCGCTGCTCGCCGCTCGCTTCGCCGTCGCGGGCGTCCTGCCCGCCGAGCTGGTCGCGCGCGGGCGGTTTCGCACACCGGCCGCTCGCGCGCTGCTGGCCGGCGTCTCGGCGCACGCGATGCGCCCACTTCGGGCGCCGGGCACGACGGCGTTCGGCCTCGTGCTGCTCGCCCTCGCGCACGCCTGCGGCTGGCCCGTCGCGCGCGGCGGCTCGCAGGCGATCGCCGTCGCCATGCGCGCCCACCTCGAGGCGCTCGGCGGCACCGTCGAAGTGGGGAGGCCCGTCGGGTCGCTGGCGGATCTGCCGCCGTCGCGGGCGGTGCTGTTCGACGTCACACCGCGCCAGCTGCTCGACATCTGCGGCGAGGAGCTTCCGGAGCGCTACCGCGCCGCTCTGGCGCGCTACCGCTACGGGCCGGGCGTGTTCAAGGTCGACTACGCGCTCTCCGGCCCTGTGCCCTGGACGGCGCCGGCAGCCCGGACCGCGGGCACGCTCCATCTCGGCGGAACGTTCGAGGAGATCGTGGCCTCCGAGGCCGCGCTGGCCCGCGGCAAGACCAGCGAGCGGCCGTTCGTCCTCGTCGCGCAGCAGTCGCTGGTCGACGCCACCCGCGCGCCGGCCGGCTCGCACACGCTGTGGGCCTACTGCCACGTGCCAAACGGCTCGACCGTCGACATGGCCGAGGTGATCGAGAGCCAGATAGAGCGCTTCGCGCCGGGATTTCGCGAGCTCGTGCTCGCCCGCGCGACCCGCGGGCCGGCGCAGCTCGAGGCCGAGAACCCCAACTACGTCGGCGGCGACATCGGTGGCGGGCTCGCGACCCTACGCCAGACGCTGGCCCGCCCGACGCTTCGCCTGAATCCCTACACGACGCCCAACCCAAAGCTGCTTCTCTGCTCGTCATCGACGCCGCCCGGCGGGGGCGTGCACGGCATGTGCGGCTTCAACGCCGCACGGGCGGCGCTGCGAGGAGTCCTGCGCTAGCGAGCGGCGTCGTGCTCGGTCCGCGCGCGGGGGAGGAGCGGGCACCGCGCGGACGTTCCCGTTACCTTGCAGGGACGGCCATTTCGTCCTAGCGTCCTTCGGGTCATGGCCGGCCTTCGAGGTCGCCCACGCAAGAAAGAGGCGAGATGGACGCGAAGGCAGGGGGCGGGACCGCAGCCCCCCGGCGTCGGCCGAGGACCTCGCTGGATCGCGGGCAGTGGCGTACGGTCGCGCTGATGGCCGGCGTCGTGCTCGGCCTGCACGCGCTCGGCTTCTTCCTGCTGTTCGCGCTGGTCGTACCCCACCACTACCGCCTGGCCGGTGCCGGAACGTTCGCGATCGGCACCGGCGTGACCGCCTACACGCTCGGCATGCGCCACGCCTTCGACGCCGACCACATCGCGGCGATCGACAACACCACCCGCAAGCTGATGTCCGACGGCAAGCGGCCGATGAGCGTCGGCTTCTTCTTCTCGCTCGGGCATTCGACGATCGTGTTCGCGCTGGCCTTCGTGTTCGCCCTCGGCGTGAAGGCGCTGAACGGCCCGGTCACGGACAGCTCGAGCCGGCTGCACAGCGTCACCGGCTGGATCGGCACCGGCGTCTCCGGCACCTTCCTCTACGTCATCGCAGCGCTCAACGTGGTGATTCTCTTCGGCATCGTCAAGGTCTTTCGCGAGATGCGGGGTGGCGCCTACGACGAACGCGAGCTCGAGCAGCGCCTGGACTCGCGCGGACTGATGAACCGGGTGTTCGGGCGCTTCACCAGGACGATCACGAGGTCATGGCAGATGTACCCGGTCGGGCTGCTGTTCGGGCTCGGCTTCGACACGGCGACCGAGGTGGCTCTGCTGTTCCTCGCGGCCGGCGCGGCCGGGGCCGGGCTCCCCTTCTACGCGATCCTCTGCCTGCCGATCCTGTTCGCCGCCGGCATGAGCCTGCTCGACACGATCGACGGCTCGTTCATGAACTTCGCCTACGGTTGGGCGCTCTCGCAGCCGGTGCGGAAGGTCTTCTACAACATCGCGATCACCGGGCTGTCGGTGGCTGTCGCGTTCGTCATCGGGACGATCGAGCTGGGCGGCATCGTCGCGTCCCACCTCGACGCGCGCGGCTCGTTCTGGTCGTGGCTCGAGCATGTCGACATCAACACGCTCGGCTTCATCATCGCCGGCGTGTTCGTCGCGACTTGGCTGATCGCGCTGGCGATCTGGCGCTTCGGGCGGATCGAGGAGCGCTGGCGAGCCGATCTGCGCGAGCACGAAGCATCAGGTTAGGAGCGCGCTTCGCGCGCGCCGTCGCCAACCGTTGCGTGCGGAGCGGGCGCGACTCATCCTCGGGTTCGCGCGATCGCCACGGCGACCTGCCCGTAGGAGATCCCGCCGTCGTTGGGCGGGAGCAGGCTCGGGAGCAGCACGCGCAAGCCGCTTCGCGCGAGCGAGCCGGCCGCGCGCTCCAGCAGGCGGCGGTTCTGGAACACGCCGCCCGAGAGCGCGACCGTATCGAGGCCGCGTGCATCGGCGATCGCGCGGCAGGCGTGCGCGACCGCGTCGGCGAACCCGTTGTGGAAGCGGGTCGCCACCACGGCGGGACTGACGCCCGCGGCGAGATCCTCGCTGACGGAGCGCACCAGCGCCCGAGCGTCGAGCAGCGCCGGCTCACCCACCGAGGCGCCCGCGAGCAGATCCGCCTCGTAGCTGCCGCGTTCGTGCGGATCGCAGCTGGATTCCAACAACATCGCGGTCTGGCCTTCGTAGGTGGCGCGCGCCCGCAGGCCGCACAGTGCGGCGACCGCGTCGAACAGCCGCCCCGCGCTCGTCGTGACGGGCGCCCTGAAGCCCGTGCGAACAAGTTGGGCGACCTGTTGCCAGAGCAGCGGGTCGACCTCGGCGCGCAGTGCCGGCGGCGGCTCGCAGCGTTCCGTCCCATCCTCCGCGCTGGCGAGCAGCCAGGAGCACGCCATCCGCCACGGCTCGCGCGCGGCGGCGTCACCGCCGGGCAGGCGAACCGGCCAAAGGTGCGCGGCGCGCTCGAAGCCACGCAGGTCGCCGACGAGGATCTCGCCGCCCCAAACCGTCCCGTCGGGCCCGAGCCCGGCCCCGTCGAGGATGGCGCCGACGACCGGCTCGAGCACGCCATGCTCGGCGGCGACGGCGGCGAGATGGGCGTGGTGGTGCTGGACCGCCACCAGCTCCGCGCCGGGGTGCTCCTGCGCGTAGCGGGTCGAGAGGTAGTCGGGGTGCAGGTCGTGGGCGACGATCTCGGGCGCGACGTCGAACAGCCGCTCGAAGTGCGCGACGCCCTCGCGAAAGGAACGCAGTGTCTCGTCGTTTCGGAGGTCGCCGATGTGGTGACTGACCCACGCCCGGCCGGCCTTCGCCACGCAGAACGTGCTCTTCAGCTCGGCGCCGACGCCGAGCACGTGACGCTCGGCCTCCAGCGGCAGGCGGATGCTCGCGGGCACGTGGCCACGCGAGCGGCGCATCATCACGGCGGCGGAGCGCCCGGCGACAACCGCCGTACGCTGGATCGAATCGTCGGTGCGGATGTGGATCGGGCGATCGTGGACGAGCACGAGGTCCGCGATCGGCGCCAGCCGCTCGAGGGCCTCCTCGTCGCGGTAGGCGATCGGCTCATCCGAGCGATTCCCGCTTGTCATCACGAGCACGGCCGCGTCGCCTCCCCCGGCGGCGGCGGCGAAATCGCGCGCGAGCAGGTGGTGCAGCGGCGCGTAGGGGAGCATCACTCCGAGGTCCGCCGAGCCCGGCGCCACGGACGTCGCGACCCCGGCGCCCTCGCGGCGAGGGGCCAGAACGATCGGGCGCGCTCGCGAGCACAGCAGCGAAGCATCCGCCTGGCTGAGCACGACGAGCGCCTCCGCCGCGTCGAGATCCGGCGCCATCAACGCGAACGGCTTGTCGTCGCGCTGCTTTCGCGCGCGCAGCGCCGAGACGGTCGCCTCGTCGTCGGCGCGACAGGCGAGGTGATAGCCACCGAGGCCCTTGACCGCCACGATCGCCCCGTCGCGCAGCGCGCCCGCCGCGGCCGCGACCGCGTCGCTGGCTCCGTCGATCGCGATCTCGCGACCGTCGAGCGAGGTCAGCCGCGCGCGCGGCCCGCAGCGCGGACAGGCGTTCGGCTGGGCATGGAAGCGGCGACTCGCCGGGTCGTGGTACTCCGCGGCGCACGCCTCGCACATCGCGAAGCCAGCCATCGTCGTCTGGGGGCGGTCGTAGGGGACCGCCCGCACGATCGTGAAGCGTGGCCCACAGTCGGTGCAGTTGATGAACGGGTAGCGGTGGCGGCGGTCATCGGGGTCGAACAGCTCGCGCAGGCACGCCTCGCAGGTCGCGCTGTCGGGCGAGACAGGCGCGCGCGCCTCGCCTCCGGCGCTCGACACGCGTATTTCGAAGCCGTGCTCCCCGGTCGGCTCGAGCTCCTGCGGCGAGAGCCGCTCGATCAGCGCCAGCGGTGGCGCCTCCGACCGCAGTCGCTCCAGGAACGCGCGTACCGCGGACTCCTCCGCCTCGACCTCCAGCAGCACGCCGAGCTCGTCGTTGAGCACCCAGCCGCTGCAGCCGAGTTCGCTCGCGAGCCGGTGGGCGTGGGGGCGGAACCCGACGCCCTGAACCGTTCCCTCGACTCGCACGCGCACGCGGCGACGGCGCGGGCGCTCCGCCATCGGACTCACCGCGCGGGCGCGGAGCCGCGCTCGACCAGCTCGCCGAGCACGTGGTAGGCGCTCGCCTGGGCTTCCTGGATCCGCGGGATGTGCTGCGAGCGCGTGATCACGACGTGGTCCGCGAGGCCGTCGGAGGCGATCACGCCGCCGTCGTAACCCACGAACGCGATCGTGCGCAGGCCGCGAGCGCGCGCCTGCGCGAGCGCTTCGAGCAGGTTCGTCGAGGCGCCGCTGGTGGAGAAGGCGATCAGCGTGTCTGTGGGGCGACCGTGCGCGATCACCTGGCGGGAGAAGATCGACGCGGGACCGATGTCGTTGGCGATCGCCGTCAGGATCGAGGGGTCCTCGGTCAGGTCGATCGCCGCGCGCGGGCGCCAGCCGACGCCACGGGGCGGCGAGCGGAAGTCGGCGACGATGTCCATGGCGTCTGTGGCGGATCCGCCGTTTCCCATCGCGAGCAGCCTGCCGCCAGTGTCGAAGCTCGCTCGCAGTGTGTCCGCCGCGGCGATCAGCACCTCGGCGTTCTCGGTCAACGTCTGCGACCGCAGCGCCCCGATCTCCTGCGCCTTCATCCGCACCGAGCGGCCCACGTCCTCGAGCACCGCGTCGAGGTCGCGCTCGTCCTCGGCCAGGAACGGATACAGGAACGCCGACGCCCCGACGTCGCGGCGCGGCCCGGCCGTGCGGTCGGCGAGCAGGCCGCGATGCTCGAAGAACACGTGAACCAGTTCCCACAGCACGTGGTAGAGCGTCTCGACGAGCTCCTGCGCTACGAGCGGGTCGTCTGTCGGCGCGACGAACTCCCACTCGGCGCAGCCGGGTGCGAAGGCGATCGCGAGGCAGCCTCGCTCGGCGGCGATCCGCAGCGCCGCAGCCCCCTCGCGCTCGCCGGCCTCGGCGCCGAACGCGATCACGATGTCGGCTTCCTCGATGAAGAGCGAGGTCTGAGCCGCCAGAAATTCCGCCTCGCCGGTGAGTGCGATCGCGGGCAGCGCGCGCTTGCCGACGATCACCGGATGCACGAACTCGACGGCGACGTGGCGGGCGTCCGACCGGGCCGCCGGGCCGTCCCCAAGCGCCACCAGCCGGCCGCCGCGGGCGAAGCGCTGGGCCATCAGGTGGCAGAGGCACGCGAGCCTCTCCGCCTGAGAATCGAAGAAGCGCTCGCCGACCGTCACCCGCTCCGCCAGCAGCCGGTCGATCGCAGCCGCCCCGGCCGCCGGCGCATCCTGCGCCGGAGCCCCGCTCACGCCGGCACTGCCTCGCGTGTCGCGACCTCGCGCAGCCAGCTCCGGAAGTCCTCCACCCCTTCGCCGGTCTTCGCGCTCAGCAGCATCCGCGGCACCCCGGGGTGGACGCCGTCGAGGTGGTGGATGAACTTCTCGAGGTCGTAGTCGAGATGCGCGAGCAGGTCGATCTTGTTGATCACGACCAGCTCGCACGCGCGGAACATCAGCGGGTACTTCAGCGGCTTGTCCTCACCCTCGGTGACCGAGGAGATCATCACGCGGACGTCCTCGCCGATCCGGAACTCGGCCGGACACACGAGGTTGCCGACGTTTTCGACGATCAACAGGTCGATCTCCGAGAGCGGCAGCGCAGGCAGCGCCGAGCGGACCATGTTCGCGTCCAGGTGGCATTCGCCGCCGAAGCCGGAGCCCGTGTTCAGCTGCACCACCGGAACATGGAGGTGGGCGATGCGGTCGGCGTCGAGGCTGCCCTGGACGTCGCCCTCGAGCACCCCGGCACGGATCCCGCCCAGGCCGGCCAGCGCCGCCTCGAGCAGCGTCGTCTTGCCCGCCCCGGGCGCCGACATCAGGTTGACCACGCGGACGCCGGCGCGGTCGAAGTCCTCGCGGTTGGCGCGCGCGATCGTGTTGTTGGCGTCGAGCGCGTCCTCGACGATCCTCACCCTGGTCCGATGCATGCGGCCTCCTCTTCGACCTCTATGTAGTCAACCTCGAGCTCCGCGCCGCCCGCGACCTCAACGCTACCGGGGGCGCACCCCGGGCAGCGAAACTCGGGCTGGTCCGGCTCCCACTCCCGGCCGCAGTCGCTGCAGCGCAGCCGCAGCGGAACCTCGGTCAGCTCGAGCGTCGCGTGCTCGCAGATGCCCTCGCGGGCGACGATCTCGAAGTAGAAGCGCAGCGAGTCCGGCACCACCTGGCGCAGCGCCCCGACGCGCACGCTGACGACCGCGACCGGTTTCCCGTCGGCGTGCTTCACCGCGCTGTCGAGAATCGCGCTCGCGATCGAGAGCTCGTGCATCGGCAGCGCCTCAGCAGATCCGCGGCAGCGGGTCTCCGACGAGCTGATCCATCACTCGCCGGCCGCCGAAGCTCGTCTCCACCAGCACCAGTCCGGGCGGCTCCGCCGCCACCTCGCCGATCAGCGCCGCCTGCTCGCAGCCGCCGACCACTCGCAGGGCATCGAGCGCCCGTTCCGCCGCGCCGGCCGCCACGAACGCGACGAGCCGCCCCTCGTTGGCCACATACATCGGGTCGATCCCGAGTAGCTCGGCCGCCGCCGCGACGGTGGGGGCGACGGGCACCGCGGCCTCGCGAACGGTGACGGACACTCCCGCGGCGCGGGCCAGCTCGTTGAGCACGGAGGCGACGCCGCCGCGCGTCGCGTCGCGCATGCAGTGAAGCTCCGCCCCGAGCTCGCCCAGCAGCGCGTCGACGGCCGGCCACAGCGAGCAGGTGTCGGACTCGATCGAGGCGTCCAGCTCGAACTCGTTGCGGGCGAGCATGATCGCCGTGCCGTGCTCGGCGATCGGGCCCGAGAGGAGGATGCGGTCGCCGACCGCGATCGCGTCGCTCGACACGCTCGCGCGTGCGTCGATTTCCCCGACGCCCGTCGTGCAGATGTACATCCCGTCGGCGGCGCCGCGCTCGACGACCTTCGTGTCGCCGGCGACGATCTCGACCCCGGCGGCGGCCGCGGCGACTGCGATCGCCTCGATCTCGGCGCGCAGCACGTCGGAGTCAAGTCCCTCCTCGAGGATCAGCGACACCGTCATCGCGAGCGGACGCGCACCGCTGACCGCGAGGTCGTTGACCGTCCCGTTGACGGCGAGCTCGCCGATCGAGCCGCCGGGGAAGCGCAGCGGCTTGACCACGAAGCTGTCGGTGCTCATCGCAAGCCGCGAGCCCTCGAGCGTGACGGCGCCCGAGTCGCCGAGTGCCGCGAGCGTGCCGCTCGGCCCCGCGAGCGCGGGAACCAGGAGCCCCTCGATCAGCGTCTGCGTGGCCTTGCCGCCCGCTCCGTGGGCGAGTGTGATCTGGGCGTCGCGAAAGCGCGCGCGCTTGGCGCGGGCGGTCTCGATGATCTTCAGCACGCGCTGCTCGCGCCCGCCCGCGATCGATTCCGAAGGCGGCTTCACACGGCCTCGGTGGCGCGGGCGAAGCGGCCGTAGCTGTAGTACGCGGCGCACGCGCCTTCCGGGGAGACCATGCAGGTGCCGATCGCGTGCTCCGGCGTGCAGGCCGTGCCGAACACCTTGCACTCCCACGGCTTGATCACGCCCTTGAGCACCTCGCCGCACTGGCACGCCTTGGGGTCGGCGACGCGCACGTTCGGGACGCTGAAGCGTTCCTCGGCGTCGAACTCGCGGTAGGCGTCCGAGAGGCGCAGGGCGCTCTGAGAGATGAAGCCCAGACCGCGCCACTCGAAGTGCGGGCGCAGCGCGAACACCTCGGACATCACCTCGAGCGCGCGCAGGTTGCCCTCCCTGGGGACGACGCGCGTGTACTGGTTCTCGACCTGGCAGCGCCCGTCGCGCAGCTGGCGCACGATCATCAGGATCGACTGCAGGATGTCGACCGGCTCGAACCCGGAGATCACCACGGCGCGCCCGTAGTCCGCGGGGATGAACTCGAACGGTCGGGTGCCGACGATCGTGCACACGTGACCGGGGCCGACGAAGCCGTCCAGCCGCATGTCCGGGGAGTCGAGCAGCGCACGCAACGGCGGCACGATCGTCACGTGGTTGCAGATGCAGGAGAAGTTCGTGATCCCCTCCGCTTTGGCCCGCTTCAGCGTCAGCGCGGTCGAGGGCGCCGTCGTCTCGAACCCGATCGCGAAGAAGACGACCTCCCGGTCGGGGTTCTCGCGCGCGATCCGCAGAGCGTCCAGGGGCGAGTAGACCATCCGCACGTCGGCGCCCTGCGCCTTGGCCTCGAGCAGCGTGTACTCGGAGCCGGGCACGCGCAGCATGTCGCCGAAGCAGGTGAAGATCACGCCTGGCTGGCGGGCGACCGCGATCCCGTCGTCGACGCGTCCCATCGGGATCACGCAGACCGGGCAGCCCGGGCCGTGGACCAGCTCGACCTCCGGCGGGAGCAGGTCGTCGAGCCCGTACTTGTAGATCGCATGGGTGTGCCCGCCACAGATCTCCATCACCTTGTAGTGGCGTCCGGGGGTCAGCGCGGCGACGATCTCGGCGGCGAGCACCGGGCCGAGCTGGGCGTCGCGAAACTCGTCGACGTACCTCACGTCGCCGCCCCCAAACGGGCGATCGCGACGCCGGCGTGCACGAGGAGCTCGTCGCCGAGACCGACCGGCGCCACCAGCTCGACCGCGACGCTCTGGAGAACACCGGCCCCGTCGGTGCAGAGCGCACCATTGTCATCCAGTCCCACGACGCGCATCGGGACCCCCTCGTCGGCGCACGTGATGCAGCGCTCGGCGGCGATCTCGCAGTCTGCGCTCACGGGCTCGCCGCTCACTCGATCGCGCTCGCCTTCAGGTCATCGAGCTCCTGCTCATATTGCTCGCCCATCTGCTGGAGCAGGCGCAGCGTCGCGAGAGCCTCCTGCTCGTCGACCTTCGAGAGCGCGAAGCCGACGTGGATCAGGACCCAGTCCCCGGGACGGGCGCCCCCCTCGTCGTCCCCGAGCAGGCTGACGTTGACGTTGCGACGCACTCCGGCGACGTCCACAGTGGCGAGCTGGTTGGCGCTGTCCACGATCTCGACCACCTGCCCCGGTATCGCCAGGCACATGAAACTCTGGAACTCCTCTCGTGGGGGGCTTCCCGAGTGTAGGGGACGGCTGTCGCGGTCGTCACTCGGTTTTCCCGCGCACGAGCCGCGCGATCGTACGCAGCGGCCGTGTGAGCCTCCAGCTGCGGCTGGTCGCAAAGACCCTGATCTCGGCGGCCTGCTGCTCCACCTCGGCCCGCAGCGACGCGACATTCGCCAGCACCGCCGCGAACTCACGCGGCTCATCCGGCACCACCCGCTCGAGCTCCTCCCGCGTGAAGCTGCCGAGCCGCTTTCGCATCACGATCACCCCTTGCCCGAACAGCGGCGGCGAGCCCGCCGGATCGCCGTGGCGCAACTGCACGACCTCGAACGCGCGGCCCCAGTGCGCTCGCAGCCACCACTCCGAGTGCACGATCAGCGGCCCGCCGTCCTCCCACTCGGTGCCGGGCTCGAGCACGTTCATGCCGTTGATGTCCTCGCCGACCGGGACTTCGCCATGCGAGCTGATCCCTGGCCCGAACACCGTGACGATGAGCACGCCGTCCCGCGCGAGCAGCCGGTGCAGCTCGAGCAGCCAGGCGCTCCAGGAGTCCAGCAGGTGCGTGAAAACCGAGAATGCGTAGATCAGATCGAAATGACCGTCGGCCATAGGGGTCGGCGGCCACTCCTCGCTGCGGAAGACCTGCAGCGGCGGGGCGAGGTTGGCGCGCATCCACTCGACGCTGCGCTCGTCGATGTCGCAACCCCAGTAGCTGCCGTCAGGATCCTCGGACAGCGCATGGCGCACGACTCGCCCGGCGCCGCAGCCGAAGTCCAGCACCCGCTTGCCCGCGAACGTCCAGCCCTCGGGCAGCAGCGACTTGACCAGCCCCCACTGCTCGCGCCCGCGCTGCTCGTAGACCTCGACCGGGTTGTCGCTGTGGAGGTCCCAACCGACCCGCAGCTGAAGCGCTTCCGGGGGCAGCGGGAAGGTCGGCACGCGCGGATCCTAGCTTCGGCTGCGCCGGAGACCTCGCGAGAACACCGGCAACGGCGCGCGCTGCGTGCGCGCATGACGCTCCCCGGCTCAGCCGACGTCGTATTTGATGTGCGTGACCCCGGGCGCGTCGAGCGCTCGGATCTGGGTCACTTTCAGAGCTCCGGGCTGGAGGCCCTCGAACAGGCGCTCGCCGCCGGCCATGATCACCGGGGCGACCGAGATGTCGATCTCGTCGACGAGCCCCGCAGCCAGGTACTGATTGACCGCCGACGCGCCGCCGGCGAGCCAGATGTCCTGGCCGTGAGCGGCGTCCCGGGCCTGCTCGAGCGCCGACTCGATCCCGCCGGTGACGAAGTGGAACGTTGTCCCGCCCTTCATCTCGAGCGGCTCGCGCGCGTGGTGGGTGAGCACGAACACCGGATGGTGGTAGGGCGGGTCCTCACCCCACCAGCCGGTCCACGGATCGTCGCCCCACGGTCCGCCGCCGCCGCCGAACATGTTGCGTCCCATGATCGTGGCGCCGACGTTCGCGCGGCGCTCGGCGACCACCGGGGAGCTCGCGTTGGTCTCGCCACCCTGCTCGCCGTGCATCTCGCGGAACTCCTTCAGCGGAAAGAACCACTCGTGCAGCTCCATTCCGCCCACTCCGAGCGGGTTCTCCTCGCTCTGGTTCGGACCCGCTACATAGCCGTCCAGCGACATCGTGATGGTCAGTCTGAGCTTGCTCACCTCAACTCCTCTCCGGCCCTCGCACGACGCACAGGATAGGGCCGCCGGAATGGCCCGCGGCCCAGCGGCGTCACCGGAGCCGGCCCCGGGCGACACCCATCCAGCCGGGCCTCGGTCGCAGCGACCCCTCCCTCAAGAGCCCTCGCCAGGCCGCCGATAGGTAGCGGTCATGCCGATCGCTTCTGACGCCTACGTTTCGTGGGGGGCTTCCACGCCACGCGGCGAGGGCGACGCGCCCGTCCCGACGTCGAGCCCACCACGCCGCGGGCGGCGCTGGTCGATCGCGGTGCTGTCGATGCTCGTCTCGTTCGCGCTCGCCGCCGGCGCACTCGCCGCGACATCTTCCACAGCGGCCACCACGACCCTCCGCGGGACCTCGTTCACGACAAGCTACCCCACCGGATGGAAGGTCGCGACGAGACGGAAGGACGGAGCGGCCCAATACCTGCTGAGCTCCACGGGAGCAGCGATCAGCGCCCTCGGGATCGGTCCGGCCGGCACCGTCGGTGTGACGGTCGAGGAGATCCCCGCGCCTTCGAAGATCCGCAACGAGAGCGCCGAACAGCTGCTCCTGCAACTCGCTGGAACGCCCGTCAAGCAGGTGACGGAGCTGCGGCGGCCGGCCATCTCGAGCCTCGACGGTGTCCAGGCGGCAACGTTCGCGTGCTCCTACACCTACCGCGGCGTCGCGAACGTGCAGGTGGACCTCGTCGCCCGCCACCGAACAACGGTCATCTTCCTCGAGACCGATGCCGACCCGGCCAAGGCGACCCAGGCAAGTGCCTCATTGGCGACGATCGTCAGCGATTGGCGCTGGCGCTAGCGAACCGAAGCGCCGTCCCACGCCGCTCCAGCCTGCGTTCGCCACAGCGCCGGTCGTTACATCGGGCTGCGGCGGGGAAGCGAGAGCGGATGTCGCCGACAACGCGCCTGGCGCGCTGTCGGAATCACGCGGATGCAACACTCCAGGGCGGTGATGGCCCGGTCGACCGAGCACCCGAATCGTCGCCACCGCGCGTGTGGGTGGACTACAACAAATGGGGAGTCGCAGGAGGCTATGGGAAGGTCTACCTCGCTCCCGCTGACGCCGTGGACCTCCCGATCGCGACTGGGAGTCCCGAGACGCTGCCCACCTACAAGCACGCCTTCGGCGATGGCCGAGTCGTGCTTCGTGACGGCATGGTCGTCCGCCTCATGGATCTCGACGGCGCCGATCAGAATCGTCCCCGACGTGGCTTGCTGGTGCGGATAGGCTGCTCGAGTGGTGTCAGTTGAGTCGACAGAACGCTCAACCACCGGCCGGGCCCGGCTGGGAGTCTCACGCAGAAGGCTGAGTGCGACTCCTGCGGCAGTTCTCCTAATCGTAGGCCTGATAGTCGGGACCGCGACGGCCGCGGGCGTTCCGACGCGGGACCGTGGCGGCGCCAGCGCGGCTGCCAACCCTCCCGTCATCACGGAGGATTTCAAGCCGATTCTTGCCTGCAACCCGAACACCACGGTCGGCATGGAGGGCTGTGGAGAGCACAAGGTGCTTTCCGCGGACAAGTTGCTCAACGCCGACGTGAAGGTCATTTTCAACCTCACGAGCGCGACCGGTCGCCAAGACTTCGTTGTTGCCCAAACGAAGTGGCTCGCTTACCGCGATGCTGACTGCCAAAGCCAGTCCGATGTCTACAGCGGCGGCTCGGAGCAGCCGGTGGCCTATATCTACTGCTTGGCAGCTGATGACAGTGCCCGACGCCAGGACCTCAAGGGCTTCTTCAGAGACCTGACCCAAGGCCTGGCGAAGGTCCCCAAGTTCCCGTGAGGTTCGCCGCGGGATCGGCGCCGTCGCAACCCGGAGACGCACCCGCGACCGCACCTACGCTGTCGCTGCGCGCGAAACGAGTCACGGCGCCCCCGCGAAAGCACCGGCTCGGAAGTGGGCCAACTGGGCCAACCGTGCCGGCACCAAAGCGACGGCGCCTGGCCAGAGAGCGTACGATCGCCGGGTGGCGCGGCGCGCGGCAAGGCTCGTACTTGCAGTGGTGGTCGCCGTTTCGGTCGCACTCGGAGCGGGGTCGGTGAGCGCGGCCAGCGGGCCGACTGTGGCTGTCGTGCGATGCGCTACGAGTGGGTTTCTGCCTCCCGGTGCGAAGAGCAAGACGCCGTCGCGGGTAGCAGTGCTCGGCGCGCCGTCGTCCATTCGCGGTCTCGTTGCCTACACCAATTTCGAGGAGTTCCTGGTCGCGCCGGCCGGCATGAGGTGCTCGGGCAGCGTCGGCGCCGACGGGAACGGCGAGATCCTCGTGTGGCCTCCCGGCTACGCCGCTCCGTCACAGCACTCGCGCTACGACGGCCTCACGCTCAGACTTGATCCGGCGTGTGCCTCGTGTAGGGCTGCGGACGCTTGTCCGTTCTTCCCGACGTTCGCGGCGAGCGTGTCGTTCCCGTGCTCGGCCACTGCTATTCCGCGCGGCGAGCGCGTCTACCCACTGAATAGTGCTGAGACGACGTTTGAGGATCCGCCCGGGGTGCCCGGAGATGGCTGGCCGAGCGGCGGTCGCGACCCAGCGAACGGGGTAGCTGGCGTCAATGCCAGCGAGAACTCGTCCGTATACCGGGCGACCTGCACGCTGCCGGCATCGGAGCACTCGGTTTGCACCGTCATCCTGAACGACGTGCTCGCCCGCTACGGCGCGAAGCCGCCGGCTTTGCCTGCGCCCGCGCCGTCGCCTCCGTCGAAGGGCTCCACGCTATACGTGCACGACTTCAACGGCAACAAGCTTGCGGCCCGCGCGTCGATCTTCGGAGACCCCGCGACACCGGCGACGCAGTTTGACCGCCCGCCAAGCGGGTCACGTCTGGTCGCGATTCAGCTGACCCTCACCGGCGATGGTCCAGGCGCCGTTTCGAGCGACGTGAACATCGACACGTCGTTGGTTGGCACCAACGGTCAGGTCTATACGCCCGCGTCGGAGACTGTTGCCGGCTGCACGAACTTCGCGTTCGGCTCGTTCACGCTCGCGCTCGGGCAATCGGAGGTCGGCTGCGTAGCGTTCGCAGTTCCAGACGGCGTCGACATGAAGCGGGTCACGTTCTCGCTTACCGACGGCTCCGTCGACTCGGTCTACTGGACCGCGCCGTAACCCCACGCCGAACCGGGCGGGAGACCGAGGCTTGGCAACGTCGTCCGGACGGCGAAACCGCCCCCTGTCGCCTCGGGCGCGACAGGCAGCAGCGCTGAAGCAGACGGTACGGTTGAGATTTATGGCGATCGAGCTCCACGGGGAGATCGAGACCGTCCCTGGGTCATCGGACATCGTCGACGGCTGGCGCGGGTCGATCGATTTCGGCGAGGTCTGGGCCGATGCAGACGCAGCGCTCTGGCGAGAGGAGTGGGGTGAGCTGCCGGTCGGCCGTCCGCTGATCTATGGCTGTGAGGCGCGCCACGAACCGACCGCCGGACCGAGGCGGGTAGTCCTCGGGTTGTTCGCGGTCGATGAGCGGCGTCCGGTCATGGCAGCGGGCGCCCCGTTCAAGCTTCGCGATGGCGCGACCGAAAGAGCGGTCGGCAGGCTGCTCTAGCCCGCCGATTACCACAGCGCAGGGCTGTCGCTCAGCGCGATGAGCAACACGGCCTAAGTGGCAGACATCGCGCACATCCGCCAGTCGTTGGGTGTGCCGACGGCCTTCTTCTATCGCGTGACGGACTCACCTCCTGCAAAGCAGCAGGGCGCGTCGAACACCTGAGATGGATCAGGCGCTTCAACCTGTGCCTAATGACGCCGATCACGGTGATCGCTCTGATCGTGGCTCTCCTTTTCTGCCATGGTGGGCCGTCGCGATCGGCGCCGCATGGCAGCTGTACACGGTCCTTTCAATCAGCTTGAAGATCAGTCGCGACCCGGCACCGGCGCGAGTGGTTCTACGCGCGAAACTCGACAGCGGCGACGCTGCCGCTGATACGCGAGCAACTGCGCCGCGACGCCAACATCTGTCGACGTCCGACGCGTTTGCGACGCTCCGCACAAGCGCACGAGGAGGATGGATGACTGGCCTACAAAGCCCTGTCTACAACGAGATCCACACCGTCAGCTACCGGGGCGGTTGGATTGGCCTGTTCGCGGGCGAGAATCAGCGTAAGGCGCTTGAGCGCGCCATCCCGGAACTCAATGGCTCAGGACGACGGATTGTTGCTGCCGTTCCGGACAGGTGGAACATCTGGAGGGTTGTCGGCAACCTGCTACTGCTGATCGTGACCCTCGGGTTCGTGGGGCGCGTGCCGAACGTGATCCTCATCACAGAGCCGCTTGGCTCCACCCAATCGACCGTGAGCGTGTAGGCCGAAACGACTCCTGTCGGGCGCCGCGCTGCGCGCTGCCGCAACGCGCGACAAGCGACGCGCCCCCGTTCGAGTGGCATGCGTAGCTCTAAGCAGATGCAACAGGCGCCTGGGCAGCGGCTTGAGGGTGCCGAAGTCGATCACCACGACTGACGCGCCACGCCACGCGCGCAACGCTCCGCGTCACGTCGGTACAGGCACGAACGCAGAAGGGTCGCGGTACATTTGACCGCAGTGACCTCGCGACTGGGGAACTGGGATCTGCAACACCGCAAGCCAGCGCTCGTGATTCGCTCGCTGCTGGCGGTGTGGATCGTCGTGGTGGTCGTCGTCCTTTGCGCGACGGGTCACTGGTGGGGGCTGGTGTTCATCGCCGCCCTCCTCCTCGACTTGTTCCTGATCCGGCGGATCTTGGTGGCCGGCGCAGGCCGGTAGATCACAGTCAGCGGCGCGGCCGTCGGAATCGTGGCTCCACGGTCAGCCACTCCGCAGGTGCTGTGCGCCGGCTGCTCGCAACCGGAGGCAGCGCATCGCTCGGTGCCGCCTGACCGCGACTTTCCACAGCGACGACGGGCGCCGAGACGCCGTCGACGACCCCGCGCTCCCGACGGCGTTGACCGGATCGGCTACTGAAGCCAGTGGACGAAAGCTGGGTAGGGCGAGCCGGTGCCGAGCAGGGACTCGAGGGCGGTGATCAGATGACCGGTCGTGGCGGCGGACTGTGGGAACCGTCCTGGGTTCAGGACGATGACCCCGTGATGCGCGCGCCCGCGCGCCCGGTATTCACGGTCCAGCGCGAGGAAGTCGTCACGGTTGTAGGTGACGATCGCGCGTTGCTCGTGCTGAGCGTGCTCGAAGAGGTCGGGATCGGCCAAGCCCCGCAACTCGCTGCGGTCCTGCACGGCGCTGACGTCGTAGCCGCGTCCGCGCAGGCGCTCGGCGATTACGGCTGACAGCATCTCGTCGAGCAGGAGCTTCACGCCAGGGCGTTCTGCTCGCGACGCCACTGCTCCTCGGCCGCGTCAGCCTCCTCGACGTTCCGGCGAATCCACTCGTCGATCTCATCGCGGTATTCCGCGTAGTAGCCGACCGCGCTGCGAACCTGCGCTGCGGTCAGGTTGCCCCACTCGGCCGCCGCCTGCAGTGCGGCATCGCCACTGAGCCCACTCGCGCGGATCGACGCGACAACCTCCCACACGTCCGGTCCACCGGCAAGCCCGGCGCGGCGCCCGCTGGGACCGTCGCGGAACACCACCCCTGGATGGTCGTCCATGCGCATCCCCTCGTCGATGTAGCGCTCGGCGAGGCGCGAGCGATTCAGGCCCAACCGCACGCCGCGGCGCTCGAGCCGGTCGACGACGCCGGAGTCCAGGCGAGCGGAGAACTGGCGAGCGCGAGGCATGTAAGACAGTGTAACGCACACCGCTGCAGGGTCGGCTGTGGACACGCTCACGTCTTCGGCGCATCGGCGCGGAGCTGCAAACCCGGCTTCTGGAAGAGCGCGCGAACGCGCAGACACGCAGCGAACCGCCGCCGCCGTTCGCCGCAATTCCACGCGGCTGGCGCCGGCGCGACTATCGAATCCGAGAGGGGCACGCCGCAGGTTCGTCCCTGAATGCTCGATAGCTGCTCGTCACCCGCGAGTGACCCCGCTTCGAGCCACCAGAGGCTGAGCCCAGCGGCCGGCAATGGCGGGGGAAGGATTCGAACCTTCGAAGGCTGAGCCAACGGATTTACAGTCCGTCCCCTTTGACCGCTCGGGAACCCCGCCGGAGGCGGTCCGGAGTGTAGCGGCGGCGCGCGCCCCGCGCGGGGGCGAGGACCCCGGCGCCGCGGCGCCCCGTGCGACGCCGGCGCCCTACGACGCGTCGCGCAGTCGCTGCGTCTCGGGCAGCGACTCGAGCTTCTTGAGCGTGTGGTTCTCGATCTGGCGGATGCGCTCGCGCGTGACGTTGAAGGCCTGGCCGACCTCCTCGAGCGTGCGCGGGCGCTCGCCGGTCAGCCCGTAGCGCATCTCGATCACCTCGCGCTCGCGGCGCGGCAGCACCGACAGCGCGCGGTTGACGTGCTCGTCGCGCATCGTGCGCGCCGCCAGCTCGAACGGCGACTCGGCGCTCTGGTCCTCGATGAAGTCCCCCAGCGCGGAGTCGTCCTCCTCGCCGACGGGCTTCTCGAGCGAGACCGGGTGCTGGGCCATGCGCAGGATCTCGCGCACCTCCTTCGGTGTGCTGTCGAGCTGGACCGCGATCTCCTCGGGTGTCGGCTCGCGGCCGAGCTGCTGCACGAGCTGGCGCTCGACGCCGATCACCTTGTTGAGCTTCTCGACCATGTGCACGGGAATGCGGATCGTGCGGCCCTTGTCGGCGATCGCGCGCGTCACGGCCTGGCGGATCCACCACGTCGCGTAGGTCGAGAACTTGTAGCCGCGGCGGTAGTCGAACTTCTCGACCGCGCGGATCAGGCCGAGCGAGCCCTCCTGGATCAGGTCGAGGAAGGACAGGCCGCGGCCGAGGTAGCCCTTGGCGATCGACACGACGAGGCGCAGGTTGGCCTCGACCATCTGCTGCTTGGCGACGATGTCGCCGCGCTCGATCCGCTTGGCGAGCGCGACCTCGTCGGCGGCCGTCAGCAGCGCCACGCGGCCGATCGAGCGCAGGTAGAGCCGCAGCGAGTCGAGGCTCGGCTCGACGGTGAGGTCCAGCTCGAGCTTCGCCGTGGCCGCCGGCGGCGGCGGCGTGACGTCCGCCTCGACCGCCTCCTCGCGGGGGATCAGCTCGATCCCGTGCTCGTCGAGGTAGGTGTACAGCTCGGCGATCTGGTCGCGCGAGGCCTCGGCCTCCTCGAGCGCCGCGGCGACGCTCTCGTAGGTGAGCACACCGCGCTCGTGCCCCTCGGCGATCAGCGACGCGAGCTCCTCGACCTCGGTCACCCCCGGCTCGCCGAGCGTCAGCGACGCATCGGACTGAGGCTCACCGTCAAGCGCGATCTCCACCTCGTAGCTCCTCTCCGTGGCCGGGGTCTCCCCACCTCGACGCGCGGAGTCATAGCACAAGCAGGCGTCTCGGGAAGGCCGTGACGGCGAAGACCGCGCGGGGCGCTCGCTAGGCTTGCGGATGAACCCGCATGCCCGATCGATCGCTCACGTTGCACGCGCCGGACGTCCAGTCCCAGCCGCCGTCGCTCGCGCTCGGGCTCTCGCGCGTCGGGGTGACCGGGGTCGAGAAGGTGATCCGCGTTCGCCAGCACGGCGTCGAGCAGCTGTTCTCCGCGCGGCTCGAGTGCTACGTCGACCTCGGCGCCGATCAGAAGGGCGCGCACATGTCGCGCTTCGAGGAGGTCGTCAACGAGGCCATCGGCGAGGTCGTGTTGGGGGAGGCGACGTTCCGCGCCGAGGATCTCGCCCAGCGTGTGGCCGAGCTCGTGCGCGAGCGCCAGGGTGCGCGCCGCGCCGAGGTGACGATCGCGGCGCGCTACCCCGAGCACAAGCCGGCGCCGGTCTCCGGCGTTCCGACCCAGGAGATCTACACGCTCTACGGCATGGCGATCGCCTCCGAGCGCGGCACGCGCCGCGTCGTCGGCGTCGCCGCGCAGGGGATGACCGCCTGCCCGTGCGCGCAGCAGCTCGTGGTCGCCGCCTCGCGGGTGAGGCTCGCGCAGGACGGCTTCGACGAGCAGGACATCGAGCGCATCCTCGAGGCGGTGCCGGTCGCGACGCACAACCAGCGCGGACTCGGCACCCTGCAGATCGGCGCGACCGAGTCCGAGGCGCTCGAGATCGACGCCCGCACCCTGCTCGAGATCGTCGAGAACTCGATGTCCTCGGAGATCTACGAGCTGATGAAGCGCTCCGACGAGGCGGCCGTCGTCGAGAAGGCGCATCGGCGGCCGCGTTTCGTCGAGGATTGCGTGCGCGAGATGATCAGGGGCGTCGTCGAGACGCTGCCCGCGCTCCCCGACGAGACCTTCGTCTCGGCCCGCCAGGAGAACCTCGAGACGATCCACCAGCACAACGTGGCGGCGGAGCGTCACGGCACGCTCGGCGAGCTCCGCGGCGAGCTCGCCAGCGGCGAGCCGCTGCAGCGACACACGACGCTGCGGGAGTGGCTCGACGCCTGAGCCCGCGGCGCGGCGAGCCCGCGCCGTCGCCCTACGCCCCCGAGTGCTGCGCCTGCTCGATCCGCCGCCGCAGGCCGAAGAAGTAGTCGAGCCCCGAGGCGACGGTGATCACGACCGCGGCGTAGACGAGCGCCTCGAGCCAGGCGGGATGGCCGTGGTCGGCGATCACGCCGAGGATCGCGGCGATCTGCACGCAGGTCTTCAGCTTGGCCAGGTTGCTCGCAGGGATGATCACGCCGGCCTGCGT
Source organism: uncultured Solirubrobacterales bacterium (assembly GCA_963830975.1). Lineage (GTDB taxonomy): Bacteria > Actinomycetota > Thermoleophilia > Solirubrobacterales > Solirubrobacteraceae > Palsa-513. Next base: position 8,447 of record CAWHOI010000003.1, on the reverse strand, counting down.
CGCGCCCATCCGCAGGACCGTGACCGCGAGCTCGCGCGCGATGATCACCATCGCCACCCAGGCGGCGAGGCGGTGCAGCGAGACCAGCGAGATCAGGGCGGCGACGATCAGCAGCTTGTCGGCGAGCGGGTCCATCAGCTTGCCGAACGTCGTGACGGATCCGCGCGAGCGCGCGAGGTAGCCGTCGACGAAATCGGTGAACGAGGCGAGCACGAATACGATCGCGGCGAACACGTCGCCGTCGTGGAGGTGGCCGAGGAGCGCGACGACCAGCACCGGCACAAGGAGGATCCGCAGGACCGTCAGGGAATTAGGCCAGTTGAGCGCCGCCATCGATTGATTATCGTCCGGTGCTGGAGCCGGTGAGGAGCAAGACCCAATGAAGACCCGCACGCTTGGAGCAAACGGACCGGCCGTGTCGGCGCTCGGGCTCGGCTGCATGGGGATGTCGGCGTTCTACGGACCCGGTGACGACGCCGAGTCGACGGCGACGATCCGCCGCGCGCTGGACCTCGGCTGCACGTTCCTCGACACCTCCGATGTCTACGGCCCGCACACCAACGAGCGCCTCGTCGGCGCCGCGATCGCCGGCCGTCGCGACGAGGTGTTCCTCGCGACGAAGTTCGGCATGAGGCACGAGGGCGACCCGCCGCAGCGCGTGATCGACGGCAGCGCCGCCTACGTTCGCTCCGCATGCGACGCCTCGCTGCAGCGCCTGCGCGTGGAGCACATCGACCTCTACTACCAGCACCGCGTGGACCCGGCGACGGCGATCGAGGAGACCGTCGGCGCGATGGCGGAGCTGGTCGCCGCCGGCAAAGTCCGCCACATCGGACTCTCGGAGGCCTCCGCGGCGACGATCCGCCGCGCGCACGCCGTGCACCCGATCACCGCCCTGCAGACCGAGTACTCGCTGTGGACGCGCGACGTCGAGGAGGAGATCCTGCCGACGCTGCGCGAGCTGGGGATCGCGCTGGTCGCCTACTCGCCGCTCGGGCGCGGCTTCCTGGCCGGGCGCTTCTCCAGCACGATCGAGCTCGACGCGAGCGACACGCGGCGATCCGGCCCGCGCTTCGGGGCCGAGAACATCGACGCCAACCTCGTGCTCGCGCGCCGGGTCGGAGCGCTCGCGACCGGTCGCGGCGTGACGGCTGCGCAGCTGGCGCTGGCCTGGGTCCTCGCGCAGGGCGACGACGTCGTGCCGATCCCGGGCACCAGGCGGCGCACCTACCTCGAGGAGAACCTCGGCGCGCTCGAGGTCGAGCTGACCGCCGAGGAGGTGGCGCAGATCGGCGCGCTGGTCGGCGTCGCCACCGGCGATCGCTATCCCGAGGACGGGATGCGCGCCGTCAATATCTAGCTATCGTGATATCATCGCTGCCGTGGCCGAGAAACCCGAGAAGACCACGGCCGCGCTGTTCGTGAGACTCCCGCAGGCGCAGGCGCGCGCCCTCGACCGACTCGCGTTCGAGTCCCGCAGACCCAAGCAGGCGGTCGTCTCCGAGCTCCTCGCGCGCGGCATCGCAGCCCCCGACGCCGCTGGCATCGACGTCCCCGACGCACGCCGCGTGACGATCGAGACGATCAACGAGCCCGACACCGTGATCGGCCGCCACGCCTTCCGGCCGTACGAGCCCGACGTGCTGACGCTCGAGGAGGTCGCTGAGCTGCTGGCCGTCGAGCCGGCGGCGGTCGAGCTGCTGGCGCGCGAGGGTGAGCTGCCCGGTCGGCGGATCGGCGAGGCCTGGCGCTTCGCGCGCGCCGCCGTGCTCGCCTGGCTGGCGCATCAGCCGCCGCCCCGGCAGGGCCCGGCCCTCTCGCCGGAGAGCGTCGAGGAATAGGGTTAGCCGATGCCGCTGATCCCGACCGTGATCGAACGCAGCGCCCGGGGCGAGCGCGAGTACGACATCTACTCGCGCCTGCTCAACGAGCGCATCATCTTCCTGGGCACCGCGATCGACGACCAGGTCGCCAACGTCGTCGTCGCCCAACTGCTGCACCTGGAGTCCGTCGACCCCTCCAAGGACATCTCGCTCTACATCAACTCGCCGGGCGGCTCGATCTACTCGGGCCTCGCGATCTACGACACGATGAACTTCATCAAGCCCGACGTCGCGACGATGTGCGTCGGCGTCGCGATGTCGATGGGGTCGCTGCTGCTCGCCGGCGGCACCCACGGCAAGCGCTCGGCGCTGCCCAACAGCCGGATCCTCCTGCACCAGCCCTCATCCGCGTTCGAGGGGCAGGCCACCGAGATCGAGATCCAGGCGCGCGAGGTGCTGAAGATCCGCGAGCGCATCGACGAGATCTACGCCAAGGCGTGCGGCCGCCCGCTCGAGGAGGTCCACACCGTGATGGAGCGCGACCGCTTCTTCACCGCCGAGCAGGCCGCCGAGTACGGCCTGATCGACCGCGTCCTGACCCCGCACTAGCCGCCTGTGCGCGCGCCGCGCCGCGCGCACCCAGCCGCGCCGGACCGTACGCTGCAACCCATGCGCAAACTGGAGCGCGTGGCGATCGCGGCGATCGTGGCCCTCGCCGGCCTCGCCGCCCTCGCGCACTACGACCACTGGACTGCTGTCGCAGCCTTCGCGGTCGCGACGGCGGCGCTCGCCGGGACGGCCTGGATCGTGTCGTTCTCGACCGAGCAGGTCGGCGAGCGGCTCGGGCCGGCGGCGACCGGCCTGCTGCAGGCGACGCTCGGCAACCTGCCGGAGCTGTTCGTGGTCGTCTTCGCGCTGCGTGCAGGCGAGCTCGCGGTGGCGCAGAGCGCGATCGTCGGCTCGCTGTTCGCGACCTCGCTGCTGATCCTCGGCCTGGTCGTGATCGTCGGCTCGCTGCGCGCCCACGACGGCGTGATGCGCTTCGAGGCGCGCGCCCCGCGCGACGCCTCGACGCTGCTGCTCGTGTGCGTGTTCATCATCGTGATCGTCGGCCTGTCGCTGTCGGCGGGCAACGGCGCCAGCCACCACGTGAAGACGATCTCGGCGATCGCCGCGGTGCTGCTGCTGCTCGTCTACCTGGCGTGGGTGATCCCCTACGTGCGCCGCGACGCCGGCGCTCGCAACCCGGCGGCGAGCTCGCGCGTCGGGATCGTCGCGGCGATCGCGCTGCTCGTCGGCGCCGGAGTGGCGGCCGCGCTGGTCTCCAACTGGTTCGTCGACGCGCTCGGCCCGGCGATCCGCAGCCTGCACATCTCGCAGGCCTTTGCGGGCCTCGTGATCGTGGCGATCGCCGGCAACGCCGTCGAGCAGGCGGTCGGCGTCGTGCTCGCGGCGCGCCGCCGCAGCGACCTCGCGATCGCGGTCGTCGTCAACTCGGTCGCGCAGATCGCTGCGTTCCTGTTCCCGGCGCTCGTGCTGATCTCCCTCACGCTGCACACCTCGCTGACCTTCGCGCTGCACCCGCTCTACATCGGGGCGCTCGCGCTCAGCGCGGTGATGGTCTGGCAGGTCACCGACGACGGCGAGGGCCACCCCTACGAGGGCTGGGCGCTGGTCGCGACCTACGCCGTATTGGCGATCATCACTTTCTATGACTAGCCTCGCCCACCGCCCCCTGCGCGGCCTCCCGGCGACCGCCCTCGCCGCCGCCGCGACGCTGGCGATCGCCGCGGTCACGCTCGTGCTCGCGCTCAGCGGCGGCGCGCACGCGACGCGCCGTCCCGCCGCGCTGGTTGCGGAGGCGCCCGACCCGCTCGCCGCTCAGAGCTACCCCGACCCGGCCGGCGCCGCGCACCACGCGCGCGCCGCCGCCCCGAGCGTCGCGGCGGCCGCCGTGCTCAGCCCGGGGGCGCCGAGCCTGGCCGAGGTGAGGCGCGAGCTGAAGCGCGAGCAGGCGATCGAGCGCGCCGAGGCCCGCCACCCCAGCGCGGGCTACATCGACCCGCTCAGCGGCGCCTTCTCGCCCGCCAACGTGATCCCGCTGGCGATCAGCCAGGTGATCGCCGGCGGCAACGCGATCGCCGACTTCCCCTACGTCTACGGCGGCGGGCACGCGTCGTTCATCGACCGCGCCTACGACTGCTCGGGCTCGGTCAGCTACGCGCTCGCGGCCGCCGGGCTGATCGGCGCGCCCGAGACCTCCGGCCAGCTCGAGCACTGGGGCGCGCCCGGGCCTGGCCGCTACCTGACCGTCTTCGCCAACGCCGGCCACACCTTCATGTGGGTCGACGGCGTCTGGTTCGACACCGCCGGGCGCGCCGGCCCCTACTCCACGCGCTGGCTGACGGCGACGCCGTCGCTGCGCGGCTACGCCGTACGCCACTACCCGGGTCTTTGAACCTGCTTTTCGGGGAGGCGCATGCGCCTCCCCGCGGAAGGGCGCATGCGCCCTTCCGCCGAGGGTGCATGCACCCTCGGAACAGCCCAAGCCCCCTCGGCTAGCCGCGCAGCAGGCCGCCGATCACGGCCCCGGCGACGCCGCCGGTGGCCGCGGCCCCGACGTTGCCGCCCCCGGCCTCGGATTCGAGCGGCTCGAGGTAGAGCGTCTGGATCGCGAGGCGGCCCGGGCCGGTGAAGCGGTTGAAGGTCATCTTGTGGTCGCCCGCGAACATGCCGGTCTTCAGGCCGAGCGAGACCGACTCGAGCTTGACGGAGGTGTCCTTGTAGAGCCAGGCGGTGGCCTCGACGTCGAGCTGCTCGCCGTCGCCGAGCTGGACCTCGAACACGTTGCCCTGGCCGCTGACCCAGACGACCGCGTCGCCGCCGGTCGCCTTGAAGCAGTCGATGAAGATGCCGGAGCCGCCGAGCAGCATGTTGCGCACGCCCTTGACGCGCTCGAAGCTGTACTCGAGGTTGTCGGTCGCGGCGAGGAAGTGGTGCTCGCGGACGTTCAGCGACTGGCCGTGGGCGAGGTGCAGCGGGATGCACTGGCCCGGCCAGTCGCGCGAGAAGGCGATCCGTCCGGGGCCGAGCGCGCGGGTGACGAAGAAGTCGAGCCCGGCGATCTTGCGCTTGACGCCGCCGGGCAGCTTGCGCAGCTCGATCTTCACGCCCGTCTCCTTCCACAGCAGCGTGTGGTGCTCGAACATCACCGGCTCGCCGGAGAGCTCGATCTGCAGCTCCGGGACCAGCGCGCCGCGGACGTGGTAGGTGACGCCGGCGAAGGACTCGTCGGTGATGTTGGTCTTGATCGGCTCCGGCAGGTTCATCCGGCGGCTCCCCTCGAGGCTCGGCGATGATGTCGGCTGAAGATAGCGCGGGGTGCGGGCGTCCGGACAGACGTTCCACTACACTTGCGCATACCTCGCGCCGTGGCGGGGTTTTTCCTTGCCCGGCGCCAGTGGTGGATCACCGACCTTGGAAGGCTCATGGCCCGCGGAGACGTACGGATCGCTGTCACCCTCGCGTGCGAGGAGTGCAAGCGCCGCAACTACCAGACGAACAAGAGCAAGCGCAACAACCCGGATCGCATCACGCTGGCCAAGTACTGCCGCTGGTGCCGGCGGCATACGAGCCACCGGGAAACCCGCTAGCTCGTCGTGCCGTGGCGCGTAACCGTCAACGCAGGCGTACGCCTCGCCCCGCCCCCGGTGGACTCGGTCCCGGGATCGGGGAGGACCCCCTCTTCCCGCAGGCCGGGGGCGGCGAGCCGCCGATCCAGGATGACGCCGTCACCGCCTTCGCCGACGGCGGCGACGACGACGCCGCCAGCCAGGCGTTCGGCAAGGCCGACCCCGTGGTCGCCGCCGAGCTGCAGCGCCCGTCGGGCAACCGGATCATCGGCTTCCTGCGCGCCAGCTGGGCGGAGCTGCAGCGAGTCCAGTGGCCGGACCGCCAGCAGGTCGCCCAGGCGACCGGCGTCGTGCTCGGCTTCGTCGTGATCACCGGCGTCTTCCTCGGCGTCGCCGACTTCGTCGCCGGCAAGCTCATCAACTGGATCGTCTAGGACGCGGAATGTTTCGCTGGTACGTCGTCAACACATACTCGGGTCACGAGAACAAGGTCAAGCAGAACCTCGAGCACCGCATCGTCTCGCTCGGCCAGCAGCGCGCCGTGCGCTCGGTCGTGGTGCCGACCGAGGCGGTCTCCGAGATGAAGGACAACCAGAAGGTCACGGTCGAGAAGCGCACGATGCCCGGCTATGTGCTCGTCAACATGGAGCTGGACGAGGACTCCTGGAGCCTCGTCAAGGGGACCCCGGGGGTGACCGGCTTCGTCGGCGCCTCCAACGAGCCGGTCCCGCTGACCCAGATGGAGGTCGACCGGCTGCTGAAGAAGGAGATCGCGGTGCGCGAGCGCACGCGCGCCAGCTTCGCGATCGGCGAGTCCGTCAAGGTGATCTCCGGCCCGCTCGCGGACTTCTCCGGCGAGATCTCCGAGATCAACGAGGACGCCGCCCGCCTCAAGGTGCTGGTATCAATCTTTGGGCGCGAGACGCCGGTCGAGGTCGGCTTCGACCAGGTCAAGAAGCTCTAGGAACACCGATGGCCAAGAAAGTCCTCACCAAGATCAAGCTGCAGGCCGTGGGCGGCGCCGCTTCGCCGGCCCCGCCGGTCGGCCCTGCGCTGGGCCAGCACGGCATCAACATCATGGAGTTCTGCAAGGCGTTCAACGCGCAGACCCAGCAGGACGCCGGCACCGTGATCCCGGTCGTCATCACGGTCTACGAGGATCGCTCGTTCACCTTCATCACCAAGACGCCGCCGGCGGCCGACCTGATCCGCAAGGCGCTGTCGCTCGACAAGGGCTCGGCCGAGCCGCACCGCAACAAGGTCGGCAAGATCACCCAGGCGCAGCTGCGCGCGATCGCCGAGCAGAAGTTCGCCGACCTCAACGCCAACGACCTCGACGCGGCGGCCAAGATCGTCGCGGGAACCGCCCGCTCGATGGGCGTGGACGTGGTCTGATGGCGCCCCGCGGAAAGCGCATCCTGGAGGCGCGCGGCGCAGTCGAGCGCGAACGCGAGCACTCGCCCGCCGAGGCGATCGCCAAGATCAAGTCGCTCGCGAACGCCAAGTTCGACGAGTCGATCGAGGTGCACATCCGCACCGGGCTGAACGTGCGCCACGCCGACGAGCAGCTGCGCGGCACGATCGCGCTGCCCAACGGCCTCGGCCGCGACGTCACGATCGCAGTCTTCGCCCAGGGCGACGCCGCCCGCGAGGCGCAGGAGGCCGGGGCCGACTTCGTCGGCGCCGAGGACCTCGCCAAGCGCGTCGAGGAGGGCTTCACCGACTTCGACGTCGCGATCGCGACGCCCGACATGATGCCGATCGTCGGTCGCCTCGGGCGGATCCTCGGGCCGTCGGGCAAGATGCCCAACCCGAAGGTCGGGACCGTCACGACCGACGTGCGCAAGGCGGTCGAGGAGTCCAAATCCGGCAAGGTCGAGTACCGCACCGACCGCACGGCGATCGTGCACCTGGTGATCGGCAAGCGCAGCTTCGAGCCGCGCGCGCTGCTGGAGAACTACGCCGCGGTGATCGAGGAGGTCATCCGCGCCAAGCCGTCGGTGGCGAAGGGGCGCTACCTGCGCTCGATCACGATCGCCTCCACCCAGGGGCCGGGGATCAAGGTCGATCCCACGCGCACCCGTGACATCGTCGAGGAGGCGCCCGCAGTCGCTGCGTGACGCCTACTCCGAAGACCCCCGGCGGACCCGTAAGTCCGGGATAGGAGCTTCATGAACCGAGACCAGAAGGCCGCGGTGATCGAGCAGATCGCCGCCGACATCACAGGATCGCAGGCGGTTTTCGCGATCGACTACCGCGGGATCACCGTCGCGCAGGCCGACGCGCTGCGCCAGCGCCTGCGCGAGACCGACGCGAGCTTCCGCGTGGTCAAGAACTCCCTGACCGAGCGCGCCGCCGACCGCGCCGGCGCCGAGGAGCTGAAGCCGCTGCTGAGCGGACCGACCGCGCTGACGTTCGTGCGCGGCGACGCCGCCGCGGCCGCCAAGGCGATCGCCGACTTCGCCCGCACCACCCAGCTGCTCGCCTTCAAGGGCGGCATGATGGACGGCGCGGCGCTGTCCTCGGCCGACGTGACCTCGATCTCGCGCCTGCCCTCGCGCGACGTCCTCTACGGCCAGCTGGTCGGCCTCGTCGCAAGCCCGATCGCCGGGCTCGCGCGCACGCTGAACGCGCTGATCGGCGGACTCGCCGTGGCGCTCGGCGGGGTGCTCGAGCAGAGGGGCGGGGCACCGGCTGGCGCCGCTTCCCCGGTCGCTGAGGACGCGCCCGCCCTCGCGGGCGGCGAGGCCGATGCGACCGGCGAGCCGGACGCTGAAGCCGCCGGCGGAGCCGAGGGTGAGGCTGCTGGCGAGGCGGAGGCCGCGCCTGAGGCTGAGGCGGAGGCGTCGGGCGCGGCGGAGGCCGAGGGCGCCGACGACGAACTTGCGGGAGACGGCGAGCCCGCTCCCGAAACCGACTGAACGACAAGGAGAACCAGATGGCTACCAGCACAGAGGCATGGATCGACGAGCTCAAGGGCATCTCGGTGCTC
>CAWHOI010000002.1:0-134136 GCA_963830975.1 uncultured Solirubrobacterales bacterium | reverse complement strand
ACCCACGCGACCCCCGACGTGGTCTTCTCGACCAACATCCGCAGCACGCACACGGTCTTCGCCGCGGCTGTGCGGCTCGGCCTGCGCCGCGTGGTGTGGGCGTCGAGCGAGACGACGCTTGGCACGCCGTTCCCGCAGCCGCCGGACTACGCGCCGATCGACGAGCTCCATCCGCTGCGCCCGGAGTCCTCCTACGCGCTCTCGAAGGTTCTCGGCGAGGAGATGGCGCGCCAGTTCGCGCGCTGGAGCGGGATCCCCTTCATCGGGTTGCGCTTCTCCAACGTCATGGAGCGCGCCGACTACGACGAGTTCCCGTCGTGGTGGGACGACGCGCGGATCCGCAGCTGGAACCTCTGGAGCTACGTCGACGAGAGCCACGCCGCGCAGAGCGTGCGCGGCGCCCTGGAGGCCGACCTCCAGGGCGCGCACGCGTTCATCGTCGCCGCCGCCGACACCGTCATGCGCCGCCCGAGCCGCGAGCTGATGGCGGAGGTCTACCCGGGCGTGCCGGTCCGCGAGCACGTCGCCGAGCACGGCACGCTGCTCGACATCGGCGCGGCGCGAAGCGCGCTCGGCTACGACCCGGCCTTCAGCTGGCGCGAGCTCTTCTAGCCCCGCGCCGGCCCCAGCGCCGCGCTAGTCGATTCTCACCGACTCGCGCACGCTGCGGCGGCCCCGGGTCAGCACCAGCGTGTAGGTGCCGGGACGCAGGCTCGCTCGCGCACTGAGCACGAGCCGTCCGCCCTTCAGCGTGCCGGTCGCGAAGATGTGGCCGCCGCGTCGCAGCGACGCCTTCACGGAACCCGATGCGGTGAAGCTGACGGGGCCCGACTCGAGCGTGGTCTGGCACTCCCGGCGCTTGGCGCGGTGCTTGTGGGCGCCTGAACCCGCCGTCACCGTGACCGTCTTGCAGACGACCAGTTCGATCTCGCCGGCGGGACCGGCGGCGCCCGTGGTACCCGTTGACCCCTGCGGTCCGATGTTGCCGGCCGCTCCCTGGGGCCCGGCCGTCCCCGGGGAGCCGTTCGCGCCGTTCGCCCCGTTCGAGCCGGCTGGCCCTGTAGCGCCCGTCGCGCCGTTCGCCCCCGCCGATCCGGTCGCCCCCGCCGATCCGGACGGCCCGGTCGCGCCGGTCGCCCCCGCCGAGCCTGTCGAGCCGGCCGCGCCCGTCGATCCCGTGGATCCGCTCGAACCGGCTGGTCCGGTCGGTCCGGTCGGCCCCGTCGGCATGTTCGTCGGAGCGATCGTGATCTCGGGCGACGCGCCGGACACCGCGACGGTGGCGTTCAGCACGAACGGGCCTGCATAGCTCGAACCGCCCCCGCCCCCGCCCCCGGCGCCCTCGTAGAGGTTTGACGCGTCGGCACCCTGACTCCCGCCGCCGCCACCGCCGTAATAGCCGCCCCCGCCGCCGCCGCTTCCTCCGGTCCCGGCGCCCGAGCCGCCGCCGCCGGTGCCGTAGCCGCCTGCGACGCCGGCCCCGCCGTTGGATAGGTTGCCGGTCCCGGCGGCGCCCGCGCTGCCACCTCCGGCGAGTGTCCCGCCGCCGCCCCCGCCGCCCCCTGTCGCGTTTGCGTCGGCGTTTGCGCCGGTCGCTCCGGTGCTTCCGTTCGCGAGGCCGCCGGTCCCGGCCGAGCCGCCCGCGGCGCCGTCCAGCTCGCCTCCGGAGTTGTCCCCGTAGTTGCCGCCGCCTCCTCCAGCGCCTGCGACGAGCACCCTCGTCACCAGGCTGCTGACGCCGCCGGCGCACGAGCCGGCGGTCTCCGAGCAGGTGCGCACGTCCGACGCGCCGCCGCCGCTGCCGGACAGATATGCGCCGGCGCCCCCGCCGCCGAAGTTCGCCGAGCCTTCGTCGACCCCGTTGACTCCGACCTCGACGTAGAGCACCTCGCCGGGGATCACGGGCAGATCGCCCGTGACCACGGCGCCGGCCGCGCCCACGCCGCCGCCGAAGCCATACCCGTCGCCGCCGTTGCCGCCGATCGCCGTGATCGCGACCTCGGACACCCCTGCGGCCACGGTGTAGCACTGCTCCGCGCCGGTCGAGCTGAAGGTGGTGGCGCTGCTCGAGGAGCCGGCGGTGCAGCCGGTCGCCAGGCCGGCGGTCGGCACCGCGACCGCCCAGGAGACGGCTGCCGTCATGGTCAGGACGCCCGCGACCGCGATCCAGCGTCCGCGCCAGCTCGCCCGACCCGCGGGCGCATCGACACGCCGTCGCCACCGCCGAGGTACCTGCATCATGCGACCTCCGAGTTCACGAGCAGCCCGAACGGGCAGCTTCAGCCCGCCGACTCTAGGGTCGCCGGCGGACGCACCCGCCCCGGCCCGCCAGCTCGTTCCCGCCAGGGCGCGCCGCTGCTCAGAGGCCGCCCGCCAAACGGTGATACGCCTGGTTCCAGCGCAGCTCGTTGGCGAAGTCCCGCATCCGCGTGTGCTCGTCGATCAGCAGCAGCTCGATCCCGGCGATCCGGGCGAAATCCGCGAGCGTCTCGCTGTCGAGCGCCGCCGTGAACGCCGAGTGGTGCGGGCCGCCGGCCGCTAGCCAAGCCTCCGCCGCGGTGGCGAAGTCCGGCCTCGGCTTCCAGACCGCCCGCGCCACCGGGAGCTTCGGCAGCGCATGCGGTGGGTCGATCACGTCGACCTCGTTGGCGAGCATCCGGAAGCGGTCGCCCATGTCGAGCATCGCGAACATCACCGCCGGGCCGGCCGCAGCGTCGAACACGAGTCGCACCGGGTCCTCCCGCGCGCCGATCGAGAGCGGGTGGATCTCGCAGCTCGGCCGCCCGGCGGCGATCGAGGGGCAGACCTCGAGCATGTGCGAGCCGAGCACCAGCGGCACCTCGCCGGCGAAGTCGTAGGTGTAGTCCTCCATGAACGACGTCCCACCCGGCAGTCCGGTGGCCATCACCTTGACGATCCGCACCAGCGCCGCGACCTTCCAGTCGCCCTCGCCGCCGAAGCCGTAGCCGTCGGCCATCAGCCGCTGCACCGCGATCCCCGGCAGCTGCTTCATGCCGTGCAGGTCCTCGAAGGTGTCGGTGAACGCGCCGTATCCGCCGGCTCTCAGGAACTCGCGCAGGCCCGCCTCGATCCGCGCCGCGTCCAGCAGCGACTCGCGCCGCGCGCCACCGCCGCGCAGCTCCGCCACGAGGTCGTAGCGCTCCTCATACTCGGCCACGAGCCGCTCGACCTCGGTCTGCGGCACCTCGTTCATGACGTCGACGAGGTCGCAGATGCCGAAGCCGCTGACGGTGATCCCGAGTCGCAGTTCCGCCTCCACCTTGTCGCCTTCGGTGACGGCCACCGCGCGCATGTTGTCGCCGAAGCGTGCGACCGTCAGCCGGCCGGCCTCGCACCACCCGCAGGCCGCTCGCGACCAGCCTCCGATCCGCGCGAGCGTCGACTCGTCCTGCCAGTGCCCGACGACCGTCTTGCGCGCCAGGCGCATGCGCGTCTCGATGAAGGCGAACTCGCGGTCGCCGTGGGCGGACTGGTGCGTGTTCATGTAGTGCATGTCGATCTCCGCCCATGGCAGCGCGCGGTGAAACTGCGTGTGCAGGTGCAGGATCGGCTTGCGCAGTGCGCCCAGTCCGGCGATCCACATCTTGGCCGGGGAGAAGGTGTGCATCCAGAGGATCAGGCCGACGCACTCGTCGGCCGCATTGGCCTCGAGGCACATGCGCCGGATCGCCTCGGGCGTCGTGGCGAGCTCCTTCAGCACGACGCGCACCGGCAGCTCGTCGGCCTCCTCGAGCGCCGCCGCGATCTCGCGGGCATCGGCGGCGACGGTCGCGAGGACCTGCTCTCCGTACATCTCCTGGCTGCCGGCGAGCAGCCAGACCTCGTACTGACCCAGTGCCTTGGCGCCCATCAGCGCACCTCCTGCTCCGTCGTGGTGTCCCCCGAACCCGTGCCGCCCCCCGCACCCGCACCCGCACCGGCATCCGCTGCGGCATCCGCGCCCGCGGGTCGTTGCCCGTAGACGTTCCGGTAGCGGTCGTGCAGCGCGTCGATGTCGTCCTGCGGCAGGCGCGTCAACTCGCCGAGCGAGCGTGCCAGCAGCAGCGTCCGCGCGACGTCCTCGCACATCACCGCCGCCTTGACCGCGTCGCGCGCGCTCGCCCCGACCGTGAAGACGCCGTGGCTGCGCATCAGCACCGCCGGCGAGCGGCTGCCGCGCAGCGTCTCGACGATCCCGACGCCGATCTCCTCGCCGCCGATCCGCGCGAACGGCCCGACCGGGATGTCGCCGCCGAACTCGTCGGCGAGCGCGGTCAGCGCGCACGGGATCGCCAGGCCGTGCGCGGCCCACGCGGTCGCGTAGGGGCTGTGGGTGTGCGCGACGCCGCCGACCTCGGGCATCGCGCGGTACACGTACGCGTGCGTCGCGGTGTCACTCGACGGCGTCAGCTCCCCCTCGACGACGTTGCCATGCAGATCGACGACGACCATCGACTCCGCCGTCAGCTCGTCGTAGCCGATCCCGCTCGGCTTGATCACGATCAGCTCGCGGCCGGGCACGCGCGCCGAGATGTTGCCGGCCGTCCAGGCGACCAGTCCGCTGCGCGTCAGCTCGCCGTGCAGGGCGGCGACGGTCCGGCGCAGATCCGCGATCGTGGCGCTCAACGCCCGCGCTCCCGCGGCGGGCGGCGGCGCCCCGAACGGACCACGCAGCTCACGAACCCTCACCATCGCGCCCGGCGCGTTCGCGCAGCGCGGCCAGCTCGCGCATCAACCCGCGCTGCTCGCGGCCGAAGTAGTCGTGCAGGCGCAGGTAGAGCGAGTACAGCTCGTCGTAAGCGCGGGCGCGCGCCGCGTCGGGCTCGTAGACGTCGCGCGTCAGCTTGCCCATCGCGGCGGCCGCCGCGTAGATGTCGGCGTGCACGCCGGCGGCCACCGCGGCGTGCAGCGCCGAGCCGAGCGCGGGTCCCTGGTCTGAGTCGATCACGCTGATCGGCTGGCCGATCACGTCGGCGTAGCACTGCATCAGCGGCGCGTTCTTCAGCAGCCCGCCGGCGGCGATGAACTCGCGCACCGGCACGCCCGAGTCCGCGAAGGCGTCGATGATCCTGCGCGTGCCGAACGCGGTCGCCTCGATCAGCGCGCGGTAGATCTCCTGCGGGCGCGTCGAGAGCGTCATGCCGACGAGCACGCCTGTCAGTTCGTGGTCGACCAGCACCGAGCGGTTGCCGCTCCACCAGTCCAGCGCGACCAGGCCGTGCTCGCCGACGGGGGCCACCGCGCCCAACGCGCTCAGGAGCTCGTGCACGCTGATCCCCTGCTCCCGCGCCCGCTCGTGGTAGGAGGGCGGCACGCCGTTGTTCACATACCAGGCGAAGATGTCGCCGACGCCGCTCTGCCCCGCCTCGTAGCCCCAGCTGCCGGGCACGATGCCGCCCGCCACCACGCCGCACATCCCCGGCACCTCGGCGAGGCGCTCGCCGACCATCACATGGCAGGTCGATGTGCCCATGATCGCGACCATCCGGCCAGGCTCGGTCACGCCGGCCGCCGGCGCGGTGACGTGCGCGTCGACGTTGCCGACCGCCACGGCGATCCCCTCGCGCAGCCCGGTCCAGGCCGCCGCCTGCGCGGTCAGCGAGCCGGCGCGCGCGCCGAGCTGCGCGATCGTCGTGCTCAGCTTTTCGGCGGCGAAGCGGCCGAAGTGAGGGTTCAGCGCCGCCAGGTAGTCCTCGGTCGGGTAGTGCCCGTCCTGGAAGATGCCCTTGTAGCCGGCGGTGCACGCGTTGCGCAGCTCGACGCCGCAGAGCTGCCAGACGATCCAGTCGGCGGCCTCGACCAGGCGGTCCATCGCGGCGTAGGCGTCGGGGTCCTCCTCGAGGATCTGCAGCGCCTTGGCGAACTCCCATTCGGAGGAGATCCGCCCGCCGTAGCGCCCCAGCCACGGCTCCCCGCGCGCGGCAGCCAGCTCGTTGATGCGGTCGGCCTGCGGCTGCGCGGCGTGGTGGCGCCAGAGCTTCACCCAGGCGTGCGGATGCGAGCGCCACTGCTCGACGCGGCACAGCGGCGTGCCGTCGGCGAGCACCGGCAGAACGGTGCAGGCGGTGAAGTCGGTGCCGATCCCGACCACGGCCGACGGGTCCACACCGGCCGCCGCGACGGCGGCGGGCACCGCCTCGCGCAGCACGTCGATGTAGTCGTCGGGATCCTGGAGCGCCCAGCCCAGACCGAGCGGCGCGCCGGTCGCGTCGAGCTGTTCGCTCATCACGGCGTGGGCGAAGACGTGCTCCGCGCTGCCCAGCTCCGCCCCGTCGGCCGCGCGAACGACCAGCGCCCGTCCGGACAGCGTCCCGAAGTCCACTCCGACGACGTAGCGCTCAGGATCCGCCATCTCGCCTTCGCACACTACCGCCCACAACCGAACACCGCGGGCGGGCGGCGTCCCCGCCCCGCGGCGCCGCCCTCGAACCCGCCGCCCGCAAACCACGGCGGCATGCGGTCCGGCGCCGCCTCCCCAGCGGCGGCCGGCCCGGACCGCGACCTCCTACGCCCCCATCAGCAGCTCGAGCATCAGCTGGTCGGCAGGCTCGTGATGGCGTCCCTCGCGGCTGGCGATCAGCGCCGCGAAGTCCTCGCCGCGGATCGCCTCGAGCGCCGCCGCCGAGAAGGCGGGCGTCGGCTCGGCCAGCTGCCCCGCGCCGGCCGCCGCGCACGCCGCGAGGATCTTCTCGTCGGAGTCGAACGCCGCCGCCTTGGCCGCGAGGATCTTGTAGTTGCGGATGCAGCCGCGGGCGAAGGCGGCGTAGACGTCGACGTCGTCCTCGCTGCGGAACGCGCGCGCGTCGAAGTGGCGCGGGCCGTCATAGCCGGCTCGCTCCAGCAGCCGCACGGTCAGGAAGCACTCCTTGAGGTCCTCCACGCCGAAGCGGAAGTCCTGGTCGAAGCGCGGGCCGTTCTGGGAGTTGAGGTCGACGTGGAAGAGCTTGCCGGCCCACAGCGCCTGGCCGACGGCGGCGGAGAACGACAGCCCGGCCATCGCCTCGTGCGCCATCTCCGGGTTCACGCCCACCATGGAGGGGTGCGACAGCGTCTCGATGAAGTGCAGCATGTGGCCGGTCGTCGGCAGGTAGATGTGCCCGCGGGGTTCGTTCGGCTTGGCCTCCAGCGCGAAGCGGATGTCGTAAGCCTGCGCGCGCACGTACTCGCACAGGAACTCGACGCCCTCGCGGTAGCGCTCGAGCGCGACGCGCGGATCGCGCGCGGCCGCGGACTCGACGCCCTCGCGCCCGCCCCACAGCACGAACGTCGGCGCGCCCAGCTCGGCGGCGATGTCGATCGCGGCGCAGGTCTTCGCCAGCGCGTAGCGGCGCACGGCCGGATCGGCGGCGGTCAGCGCACCGTCGCGGAAGACCGGCTGGAAGAACAGGTTCACGGTCGCCATCGACACGCACATGCCGGCGTTCGCGACCGCCTTGCCGAAGCTCGCGACGATCCGGTCGCGGTCGGCCGCCGAGGAGCCGAACGGCACGAGGTCGTCGTCGTGGAAGCAGACGCCCCACGCGCCGACCTCGGCGAGGCGGGTGAGGATCGCCTCCGGCTCGATCGGCGGGCGCGTGGTCGTGCCGAACGGGTCTCCGCCGCGGTGCCCGACCGTCCACAGGCCGAAGCTGAAGCGGTCGCTAGACGTTGCTGCGTAGGGGTCGTCCATCACGTTCCTCTGATCTGGTGGGAGGTGGCTTGAAGTCTGTTTCCAGGCGCCCGCCGGGCGGCGCCACGCGTGCTGATGTATATCGTTTCAATGGCCCTCGCCGCGGCCGTCGCCCTCCGCCGCGAGCAGCCCGAGCAGCTCGCTCGGCGCCATCAGCAGCATGTCGGCGCCCGCGTCCCGCAGCTCTTCGACGCTGCCGATGCCCCACGTTACCCCGATCGCCCGCAGGCCGTGGGCGTGGGCGGCGACGACGTCGAAGGAGCGGTCGCCGATCATCGCGGGCGCGTGGCGGCCCCGCACGTCGAGCGCCTCGATCGCGCGCCCGACGATCGCCGTCTTGTCGTCGCTCGCGTCGTTGGGCGCCGCGGCCGCCACGAAGGCGAAGAAGCCGTCGAGCCCGAGCTCCGCCAGCAGGGGCGCGGTGAAGGTGACCGACTTCGAGGTCGCGATCGCCAGCGGCGCCCGCGTCGAGAGCTCGGCCAGCACGGGCACGATCCCGTCGATCGCGGTCGTCTTCGCCAGGTAGACCTCGCCGTAGAGGCGGCGGTAGGTGGCGATGATCGCGGCGAGCTCCGCGGAGTCGCCGGGCCAGCCGGTCAGCTCGCTGAACGCGGCGAACGTGGGTGGGCCGATGCACCAGCGCAGCTCCTCCTGTGGCCGCGTGGGCAGGCCGTGCTCGGCGAGCGCCGCGTTGATCGACCCCGTCACCGCCGCGTAGGAGTCGACGACGACGCCGTCGAAGTCGAAGATCAGCGAGTCGGGCAGGGCGCGAGCCACGGCGACATCATCGCCTACCGCCCGCCGCGACCCCGGCCCGCGGCGCCGGCGCCACGGGCCGCCGCACCGTCGCCCTACCGCTCGATCACCCGCGCGCCCGGCCCGGGCCGCACCTCGTGCGCTCCCTCCGGCGCGACGGCGTCGGGGGGCATCAGCCCGAGCGCGTTCCCGCCGAAGCCGCCGCCCATCAGCCGCGCCCCCGCGGCGCCGGCCGCGCGCAGCGCCTCGACGGCCGCGTCGAGCTCCGGCACCGAGACCTCGTAGAGGTCGCGCAGGCTCGCGTGCGACGCGTCGAGCAGCGCCCCGACCGCCGGCAGGTCGCCGCGCGAGAGCGCCTCGACGCACGCGTCGACGCGCGCGTTCTCCTCGTAGACGTGCCGCGCCCGCCGCGCCAGCACCGCCGGCAGCCGCTCGATCATCTCCGGTTCGAGCTCGCGCAGGCTCGAGATCCCGAGCTCGGCGCAGGCCTGCTCGCATTCGCTGCGGCGCTCGTTGTAGCCGGAGCGCGCGTGTGCGTGCCCGACGCCCGAGTCGAGCGTGACGAGGCGCCAGCCGTCGAGCTCCAGCGGCACCGCCTCGATCACGCCGGAGCGGAAGTCGATGCGGATCGCGGCGTGCTCGCGTCCGCACAGCGACGCGAGCTGGTCGAGCAGGCCGGTCTGCGCGCCGACCCACTCGTTCTCGACGCGCGAGCAGATCCGCGCCAGCGGCCACGGCGGCACGACGTCCGCGTCGGCGAGCGCCAGCAGGGCGAGGCAGAGCGCGACCTCGAGCGCGGCCGAGGACGACAGCCCGGCGCCGCGCGGGATCGTGCCGGAGATCTCGAGCTCCGCGCCGCGCACCGGCAGCCCGGCGGCCGCCAGCTCCGCGGTCACGCCGCGCACGAAGTCGCGCCAGCTGCCCGGCGGGGGCGCCTCGCCGCCCAGCTCGTAGCTGTCCTGCTGCCCGCCGACGTCGAGCGCCGTCGCGCGGATCGTCCGGTCGCCGCTGGCCCGCGCCCGCACGGTCACGCCGACGTCGATCGCGAACGGCAGCGAGAGGCCGTCGTTGTAGTCGGTGTGCTCGCCGATCAGGTTCACGCGCCCCGGCGCGAACGCGACGGCGTGACTAGGCAGCATCGACATCGGCGATCGCCTCCCTCAGCGCGCTCGCCGAGCTCTCCGGCATCACGTCCATGATGAAGGTGCCCGCCCCCTGCTCGCAGCCGGCGAGGTACTTGAGCTTGGTCGCGGTGCGCAGCGGCGGGTAGAACTCGACGTGCAGGTGACCCTGGCGCGCCCCCGTCGTCGGCGCCTGGTGCACCACCATCATGTAGGGGAAGGGCCGGTCGAACAGACGGTCGAACGCGCGCGTCACGGTCTGCAGGCCACCCGCCAGCGAACGCAGCTCCCCGGCGCTGCAGTCGACGAGGCTCGCGCGGTGCTCGCGCATCACGACGTGGGTCTCATACGGCCAGCGCGCGGCGAACGGGACGTAGGCGACGACGTCTGCGTCGGCGTGCACGACGCGCTGGCCGTCGCTCAGCTCGCGCGCGAGCAACGTGCAGGCGGCGCAGCCGCCGAGCCGCGCGTCGGCGGCCAGCTCGAGCCCTGGCACCGGCGGCACGAACGGGAACGCGTAGATCTGCCCGTGCGGGTGGTGCAGCGTCGTGCCCACCTCGACGCCGCGGTTCTCGAAGATCAGCACGTATTCGACGTCCGGCCGAGCGCCCAGCTCCTCGTAGCGCTGGCGCCACGCCCACATCAGCGCCTCCGCCCGCTGCGGCGCAAGCCGCGCGAAGGAGCCGTGATGGTCGTCGGTGTAGACGACGACCTCGGCCGCCCCCTCCGGCGCCTCGAAGCTCGGGAAGAGGTTGTCGAAGACGACGATCTCATACTCCGGGAACGGGATCTCCGTCGGCGGCCCGCCCGGGCGCGTCGGGCACAGCGGGCAGTGGTCCTCGGGCGGGAGGAAGGTGCGGTCCTGGCGGTGGACGGCGTAGACGACCTCCTCGCCGCGCAGCTCGTTGAAGCGCCGCAGGCTCACGCGGGCTCCTGCGCGCGGTCGAAGCGGATCAGCGCGCGGCCGTCCTCCTTCACCATCCGCCGCACCAGCAACGGCCCGTAACGCTCCTCCGTTGGCGCGGGCGGCTCCTCTTGCGGGGCGGACGGCACTCCTGAGGTATATCCCCCTTTGGGGACGGGTGGGTGCATGCACCCACCCGGGGGAAGGCGCATGCGCCTTCCCCACGAGTCGGCGCATGCGCCGACTCGTCAAGCAAATAGGATTCCGCCCATGCCCGAGCCGGTCCGCTGGGGGATCCTCTCGACCGCCCGCATCAACGACAAGCTGCTCGCCGGGGCGCGGCTCAGCGAGCGCGTGGATGTCGTCGCCGTCGCCAGCCGCGACCAGGCGCGCGCGGACGCCTACGCGCGCGAGCACGGGATCGCGCGGGGCTACGGGTCCTACGAGGAGCTGCTCGCCGACCCCGAGATCGAGGCCGTCTACATCTCGCTGCCCAACGGGATGCACATCGACTGGTCGATCCGCGCGCTGGCGGCCGGCAAGCACGTGCTGTGCGAGAAGCCGCTGAGCCCCTCGGCCGCCGCGGTCGCAGGCGCGTTCGACGCCGCGGACGCCCACGGGCGGCTGCTGATGGAGGCGTTCATGTGGCGCCACAACCCGCAGACGCTGCGCCTGCGCGCGCTGATCGAGGAGGGCGCGATCGGCCGCCTGCTGATGGTTCGCGCGACCTTCGCCTTCCACCTCGAGAACGAGAGCGACCCGCGCATGATCGGCGGCGAGATGGAGGGCGGGGCGCTGCTGGACGTCGGCTGCTACTGCCTGAGCGCGATCCGCCTGCTGTGCGGCGAGCCCGCGCGCGTGAGCGGCGAGCAGATCGTCGGCGGGCGGGACGTCGACGTCGCGTTCGCCGGCGTGCTCGGCTTCGACGGCGACGTCGTCGCGCACTTCGACTGCGGCTTCGCCTACACCAAGAGCGAGGAGCTGGTCGTGCTCGGCGAGCGCGGCAGCCTGCACCTCGCCGACCCCTGGCACGCCCGCCGCCCGGGCATCGAGCTGCGCTCGCTCAGCGGCGAGTCCGAGTCGATCGCCCTCGAGCCGGCGAACTCCTACCAGCTCCAGCTCGAGAACTTCTCGGCCGCGATCCGCGGCGCCGGCGCGCCGCTGCTCGGCCGTGAGGACGCGCTCGGCCAGGCGCGCGCGATCGAGGCGCTGTACGCCTCGGCGAACACGCACAGCGTCGTCGCGCTCTGAGGCGACGTCAGGCCGACGAGGGGTGCGGCGGGCCCGCCGCGAGGCGTGCGGCGCTCGCCGCGCGCGCCTGCGGGAACGTCACCAGGCGGCGGGAGTCCTCGTCCCACAGCTTCAGCCGCGTGGCGCGCAGGCCGTCCCAGATCGAAAGCGTCGGCACGCTCGAGAAGACCGGGTTGGAGTCGTGCGCGGCCTGCAGGTTGTAGTTGGGGATGCGCGAGTTGAGGTGGTGCACGTGGTGCAGGCCGATGTTGCCGGTGAAGAACTGCAGCACCTTCGGCAGCTTCAGGTAGGAGCTGCCGCGCAGCGCCGCGTCGGCGTAGGTCCAGCCGGTGTTGCGCTCCCAGTAGGTGTCCTCGAACTGGTGCTGGACGTAGAACAGCCAGATCCCCGCGGCGCCGGCCAGCAGCGCCGGCGGCATCTGGATCAGCAGGTAGTCGCGCCAGCCGACCAGCAGGCAGGCGCCGGCGATCAGCACCGCGAGCGCGAGGTTGGTGAGGTGTACGCTGCGGCGGATCCGCGGGCGCGCCGTGCGCGGGACGATCCGCGGGGCGAGGATCATCGCGCCGAGCGGCCCGAGACCGAACATGATCAGCGGGTTGCGGAACAGGCGGTAGCCGAGCCGTCCGCGCCAGTCGCGGGCGTTGTACTCGGCGACCGTCAGCGTCGGCACGTCGCCCTGCCCGCGGCGATCGAGGTCGGCGGCGGTGGCGTGATGGACGGCGTGGTTGTGGCGCCAGTTGGCGAACGGCGCGAACACGAGCACGCCGAGCGCGCTGCCGAGCCAGGCGTTCGCCCGCTTGGAGGGCATGTAGGAGCCGTGCGAGCAGTCGTGGAAGACGATGTAGGTGCGCAGCAGGAAGCCCGCCGCGAGCACGCCGATCGCGAGCGTCAGCAGGTAGGACACCCGCAGCGAGTAGTACATCGCGACCAGCAGGCCGAAGTACGGCACGACGGAGGTGAACAGGCCGCCGATGCTGCGCGTCATGCTGGGGCGCGCGTAGGGTGCGAGTGCGGCGATCCAGGGCGCCGCCGGGTCGCGGCGCTCTCCGTCGGCGGCATGGTCCTGCACGGGCACGGTCGTCTCTGCCAGGACCATCGGCCCCTTTCCCTCGCTGGCTGCGGCCGGCCAGAGCGGCGACGCCGGTGGGGCGTCCGCAGAAGCGTACACACCCGGGTAACGGCCGTCTAATGGCCGCGGGATTGTCCGCAACCGCGATCCGCGGACGCGGCGACGAATAGACTGGCGGGCGATGGGGTCAACAGAAGATGTGTTGACGGGGGAGGCGGTCGAGTTCCTGCATCTGCTCGCGCGCGAGTTTGGCGGCGAGCGGGACGAGCTGCTGGAGCGCCGCCATGTGCGCGCGGCCGCCCTGCGGGCCGGCGAGCTGCCGGACTTCCTCGAGGAGACCGCGGCGGTGCGCGCGGGCGACTGGCGCGTTCGCCCGGCGCCCGCCGACCTGGCCGACCGCCGCGTCGAGATCACCGGCCCGACCGACCGCAAGATGGTGATCAACGCGCTGAATTCGGGTGCGCGCGTTTTCATGGCGGACTTCGAGGACTCCAACTCGCCCACCTGGGAGAACATGGTCGACGGGCAGCGCAACCTGTCGGACGCGATCGCCCGCACGATCCGCCTGGAGACAGCGGAGAAGGTGTACGAGCTGAACGACGAGGTCGCGACGCTGCTGGTGCGCCCGCGCGGCTGGCATCTGGCGGAGCGCCACTTCGAGGTCGACGGCGAGCCGATCCCGGGCGCGCTGTTCGACTTCGGGCTCTACCTGCTGCGCAACCACGCCGCGCTCGCGGCGGCCGGCAGCGGGCCGTATCTGTATCTGCCGAAGCTCGAGTCCCATCTGGAGGCGCGGCTGTGGAACCGCGTGTTCGAGCGCGCTCAGGACGAGCTGGGTCTCGCGCGCGGCACGGTGCGCGCGACGGTGCTGGTCGAGACGATCCTCGCGGCGTTCGAGATGGACGAGATCCTTTACGAGCTGGGGCCGCACGCGACGGCGCTGAACGCCGGCCGCTGGGACTACCTGTTCAGCGTGATCAAGAAGCTCGGTCACCGGCCCGAGTTCGTGCTGCCCGACCGGAACGCGGTCGGGATGGGGGTGCCGTTCATGCGCGCCTACGCGGAGCTCCTGGTTGCGACCTGCCACCGCCGCGGCGCGCACGCGATCGGAGGGATGGCGGCGTTCATCCCCTCGCGCCGCGACGCCGAGGTCAACGCCGTCGCCCTGGCGAAGGTCCGCGAGGACAAGGAGCGCGAGGCCTCGCAGGGCTACGACGGGACATGGGTCGCCCACCCCGACCTCGTGCCGGTGGCGCTCGAGGTCTTCGACCGCGTGCTGGGCGAGCGGCCCAACCAGCTCGAGGTCCTGCGCGAGGACGTCGTCGCGGACGCGGCGGCGCTGCTCGATGTCGCCGCGACGCCCGGCGAGGTCACTCTCGACGGGCTGCGCAACAACGTCTCCGTCGGCATCCAGTACCTCGCCGCGTGGCTGAACGGCTCAGGCGCGGTCGCGATCTTCAACCTGATGGAGGACGCTGCCACCTCGGAGATCTCGCGCGCGCAGGTCTGGCAGTGGCTGCACGACGGCCGTTTCACGCGCGAGCAGGTGGCGCGCGTCACCGACGAGGAGCAGGCGAAGCTGGGCGACGGCTACGAGCGCGCGCGCGAGCTGTTCGACCAGGTCGCGACCGGCGAGGAGTTCGTCGAGTTCCTCACGCTGCCGGCGTACGAGCTGCTCGACTGAGCAGCGCGCGGGACCGCGAGAACCCGGTGCCCGAAACCGGCCTCTCGCTGACGCTCACGGCCGACCGCCGCCACGACTAGCACGCGCGCCCGGTAGGCGCAGGGCGCGGGGCTAGCGGACCAGCCGAAGCTCTCCCGCGCTCGCCCGTCGCAGCCTTCGCGCGAACGGGTGGCCGGCGACGGAGAGCCGCCGCCGCGGCACGACGATCACATCGAACGCGCGCGTCGCGGCCCACGCGTGCAGCGGCGGATCCTGCCCGCCGACGAGGCTCTCGAACGTCGCCCGCCCGGCCGCCTCACCGAGGATCTCGCGCGCCAGCTCCAGGTCGCGCTCGGCCTCGTCGCGGACCACGCAGTTGACGACCTCAACGCCCGGCCCGCGGTTGCAGCAGCGCGGCTGAACGCTCTGGGGCGCGACCGTCACCACCGTCAGCTTGGTGTCGGCGCCGCCGAGCGCGGCAGCTTCGCGCAGCGCCGCGGCGCCGCCGGCGCTCGCCTCGAACAGCACGAGCACCCGCGCCGGCGCTCGCGCGCCCGCCGGAGCGTTTCCGAACGCGTCGCCGGCGTCGTCGATCGTGGCGGGGCGCTTGGTGGGGGATAGGACGGTCATCTGGCTGGGGTGATCGCTCGCCTTGCGAAGGGTACGAGATCGCCTCGCGAGCGTTGCAGCATCGGCCTCGGGCGTCTGGTCTCAGGCCGTCGCGCTCAGCACGCGGAGTCCCGGAATTCGGCGGAAGTGGTTGTCGTTGCGCGTGGCGATCGCGAGTCCGTGTGCGACCGCCGTGGCCGCGATCCAGAGGTCGTGGGCGCCAATCGGCTCGCCGCGCTCGGTCAGTCCCGACCACATGTCGGCGTGGATCCGTGCCACCGGCTCGGTGATGGGGATCGCCTGAAGGCCGGCGAGCAGATGCTCGACGAAGGCCAGCCGGCGGGCCCGCGCGTCGCCGCGTGCGCGCAGGGCTCCGTGCAGCAGCTCGCTGACTGTGATCACGCTGATCGCCCGCTCCTCCTCACCGAGGAGGACCTCGATCGCGGCGTCCCCATGCTCGAGGTCGATCAGCACATCCGTGTCGATCAGGACGGCCACGGATCACCCGGCGGCCCCGCGCTGGCGCGCACCGCGCGCAGATCCTCGCCGAACCCGGCGTCGGGGCTGGGAGCGGACGCGAGGATCTCCCGGAACCGCGCAGCCGACACGAACTGCGTTTGAGGCGGGCCGATCTCCGCAACGGGGGCGCCGCTGCGCGTCAGCTCGATTCGTTCGCCCGTGGCCGCGCGGTTCAGGACCTCGGAGAAGTTGCGGGCGGCTTCGGTGGCGGTCATGGAAGCCACCGCCGGGAGTCTATCCGATAAATCAGAGGAGACCTGGTTGGGTGCCACGAAGACTGTTCCGACCACGGGCGGGCAAACGGGACGGCGGTCGCCCGCGGTTCGCCGTCGCGGACAAACGCCTGCGTCCGATCATGTCCACGGTGGCTCCACACGGAGCTTGCGCCGTCGCAGAGAATGTGACGATGAGCACGGCCGGGTCGATCACGACCTTCGACGAGGTGTTCGCCGCTGATGGGGTGGCGCGGCCCCACGCGCAGCCGCTCGTCGCCGAGCTGGAGCGACTCGGCGCGGACAGCCTCGTTGCGGCCGGCGCGGTGCGCGACGCGATCTTCATGCGCCAGGGGATCACGTTCGATCTGACGGGCGCCGAGGGCGTCGGCGGCGACCGGCCTTTCCCGCTCGATCTGATCCCGCGGATCATTCCCGCGGGCGAGTGGCGGTCGATCAAGCGCGGTCTCGCGCAGCGGATCCGTGCGCTCAACCACTTCGTCGACGACGTCTACCACGGGCGCGAGATCGTCAAGGCGGGGATCGTTCCCTGGACTCTGGTCGCCAGCCGCTCGCACTTCGCCCGCGCCGCGCACGGCATCCGCCCGCCGCACGGCGTCTACACCCACATCGCCGGCTGCGATCTGGTGCGCGACGCCGACGGCGCCTGGAAGGTGCTCGAGGACAACGTCCGCACGCCGTCGGGGATCTCCTACATGCTCGAGAACCGCCTCGCGATGACGCGGCTGATCCCGACGCTGTTCGCCCACTTCCGCGTGCGCCCGATCGATCATTACCCGGCGCTCCTTCACGCCGCGCTGCGCTCGGTCGCTCCGGTCGCCGACGGGGACGCCACGATCGTCGTCTGGACGCCGGGGCCGGCCAACAGCGCCTACTTCGAGCACACCTTCCTCGCCCGCCAGATGGGCGTCGAGCTGGTCGAGGCCTCCGACCTCGTCGTCCGCGACGACGTCTGCTACATGCGCACCACCAGCGGCCTTGCGCGCGTCAACGCGATCTACCGGCGCCTCGACGACGCCTTCATCGACCCGCTCGAGTTCCGCCCCGACTCGCTGCTCGGCGTGCCCGGGCTGATCCGCGCCTACCGCGCTGGAAACGTCGCGATCGCCAACGCGATCGGCACCGGCGTCGCCGACGACAAGGCGGTCTACTGCTACGTGCCGGAGATGATCCGCTTCTACCTGGGGGAGGAGCCGCTGCTCGAGAACGTCCGCACCTACCTGCTGGACGACCCCGAGCATCTCGAGGCGGCGCTCGCGCGAATCGACGAGCTGGTCTTCAAGCCCACCGGCGAGTCCGGCGGAAAGGGCGTCGTGATCGGACCGACCACCGACGAGCGACGGCTGAGCGAGCTCGCTGCGACTGTTCGCAGCGAGCCCTCGCAGTGGATCGCCCAGGAGGTCGTCCGGCTATCGACGGTGCCGACCGTGTGCGCGGACGGCACGCTCGCGCCCCGCCACGTGGACCTGCGCCCGTTCGCGATCTTCGGTGAGGAGATCCGCATCGTGCCGGGCGGGCTGACGCGCGTGGCACTCGAGCCGGGCTCGTTGATCGTCAACTCCTCCCGCGGCGGCGGCTCGAAGGACACCTGGGTGCTCCAGGACAGCGACGAGCCGGAGGGCGATCCAGCCGCGACGACGCCGTTCGAGCCGCCGGCGCTGCCGAACCTGCGCCTCGCGTCCTGGACCGGGCAGGCCCAGCAGCAGCAGCAGGACCGCCTGCCGCCCGCGGGCTGATGCTTGCCCGGATCGCACACGAGCTGTACTGGCTGGGGCGCAACGTCTCGCGCGCCGAGCTGACGGCGCGGATGATCGACGGCGTCTTCCAGGCCGACCTGCAGGGCCGCCCCGACGGGCCCGCCGGCGTGACGCTGTCCTGGGAGGCGGTGCTCGCGATCATGGGCGCCACGGATGCCGTCGTCGGTGGCGCGGAGCGCCCGTCACGCCAGCAGATCGTCGCCCGGCTGAGCACCGACCCCGGCAACGAGTACTCGGTCGTGGCGAGCCTGGAGCGTGCGCGGGAGGGTGCGCGCACGGTCCGTGACGTGATCAGCGCGGAGATGTGGGAGGCGATCAACGCCGTGCACCTCGGACTCGCCGACGCGGCGATCGGCGTCACCGGCTACGCCGGCCCGTACTCGTTCGTCAGCTACGTCAAGAGCCGCACGGCGCTGTTCTGGGGCGTCGCCTCGCGCACGATGCTGCGCGACGACGCCTACGCGTTCCTCGACGCGGGCGGTCGCTTCGAGTCGGCGGACATGGTGCTGCGGATGCTGCGAGTCGCGCTGCCGGCACCGGGTGAGGGCAACGGCTCCTCGCCACGCGACGGGCAGGCGCTTGCGCTACTGGCCGCGGTGGGCGGGCTGCAGGCCTTCCGCCGCGCCGGGGTGGCCGCGCCGACCGCGCCTGCGGTCGCGAGCTTCCTGCTCTACACGCGCAGCTACCCGGACTCCGTGGCGGCGTCGATCGACGCCGTCCGGGCCTCGCTCGAGCTGGCCGACGCAAACCCGCGCGCCTCCGAGCCGGTTCTCCGCCTCTCGCGTGTGCTCGCCGATCTCGACTTTCGCGGGCGGATCGGGGGGAGAGATGGCGGGAGCCTGCTCGAGGTCTGCGAGATCGTCGGCCGTGAGCTGGCGGCGGCCGACGGCGACATCACGGAGCGCTACTTTGGCGGGGTCCTGTCACCGACGCACGTGAGCTGAGCCACGCCGATGCTGTTCGCGATCCACTACGTCACCGTTTACGACTACGCCGAGCCGGTGACGGACAACCTCAACGCGCTGCGCGTACGTCCCGCGACGACTGCGACGCAGCGCTGCGACGAGTTCCACGTGCGCGTCGACCCCGAGACGCGACTGGGGCGCCACACCGACTACTTCGGCACGGAGGTGATCGAGTTCGGCATCTCACGCCCGCACAGCTCGCTCACGATCGACGTTAGAGCGCGCGTCGTGACGGCCGATCCGCCGGACCCGCCGACGCCCGCTTGGGATTCGCTCGCCGCACCCGCCTACCTCGAGGCGGCCGGCGAGTACCTCCTGGCGAGCATCGCCGAGCCGCCCAACGGAGCGCTCGACGAGCTGGTCGCGCAGAGCGACCTCGCGACGCCGCTGGAGGCGGTGGAGGGCCTGTGCGAGCTGATCCCAGATCGCTTCGAGTACCGCACCGGCGTCACCTACGTCGGCTCGACGGTCGAGCACCTGCTGGAGGCGGGCGCCGGCGTCTGCCAGGACTTCGTTCACCTCGCGCTGATCATCCTGCGCCGCCACGGCATCGCCGCCCGCTACGTCTCCGGCTACCTGTTCGCCGCGCCGCCCGATGGCGGCCGCGACTCGGTCGAGGTCGAGACCCACGCCTGGCTCGAGGCGCTGCTGCCCGACGGCGGCGAGCGCGGCGAGCCGGTCTGGGTGGGAGTCGACCCCACCAACCGCTCGCGCGCCGGCGAGCGCTACGTCAAGATCGGTCACGGCCGCCACTACGACGACGTGCCCCCGATCAAGGGCGTCTACCGCGGCGGGGCCGCCGAGCTCTCGGCGAACGTCGTGATGACGCGCCTCGACCCGGCGACGAGCGCGCGGGCGTAGCTACCGATCAGCGGTGATGCGGCGGGTCAGGACCGCGACGAGCGCGGCGAGCGCGGCCAGCGCGGAGATGCTGGTCAGCGCGGCCGGCAGGCCGACCCGCTCGGCGAGGAAGCCGATCAGCGGCGGGCCGGCGAGGAAGCCGGTGTAGCCGACCGTCGATGCCACGGCCACGCCGCGCGGGCCGCCGAGCGCCCCGGCCTCGCCGACCGCGGCGGGGAAGATGTTCGCCAGTCCGAGGCCGACGAGCGCGAAGCCGGCGATCACGAGCAC
The DNA here is from genome assembly GCA_963830975.1 of uncultured Solirubrobacterales bacterium. Classification (GTDB taxonomy): domain Bacteria; phylum Actinomycetota; class Thermoleophilia; order Solirubrobacterales; family Solirubrobacteraceae; genus Palsa-513. The sequence continues at coordinate 114,489 of CAWHOI010000002.1, read as the reverse complement.
GAGGACCGGCGCGAGCGCCGCCACCAGCATGCCGGCCGAGGCCGCCAGCGCGCCGGCGGCGAGCACGAACGTGCGCCCGGCGCGGCGGAGCATCCAGCTGCCCGACAGCCTCCCGATCACCATCGCCGCGGCGAAGCTGGCATATCCGGCAGCCGCCAGCCCGGCGCTGGTGTGGAGGTCGGTGCGCAGGTGCAGCGCCGCCCAGTCCCCCATCGCCCCCTCTCCGTAGGAGTCGCACAGCGCGATCAGGCCGAACACGCTCACGGCGATCATCAGCGAGCGGCCGAGCCGCCGGGCGTGGGGACGACCGGGCTGTGCGGGCCCGGCTGGCTGCGGACGCGGTGCGGTCTGTGCGGCGGGCGTGACCGCGGGCGCTTCCTCGACCCGCGGCGTGGCGGCCGGGTCCGGCCCACGCAGCAGGACCGGACCGAAGCAGGCTGTCACGAGCAGGCCGAACACGCCGACGACGGTGAGGTGCACGGAGGCGCTCAGCGCGCCGGCCAGCGCGCCGCCGATCAGCGCCCCGGCCAGCCCGCCGAGGCTGTAGGCGGCGTGGAAGCTCGGCATGATCGGCCGGCGCAGCTGCGCGGTCAGCTCGACCGCGCTGCTGTTCATCGCGACGTTCAGCCCGCCGAAGCCGGCGCCGAAGGCGACCAGCACGCCGCCGAGCGCGGCGACGCTCGTGACGCGGGCAGGCAGCACGATCGCCACCGACATCAGGGCCGCGGAGATGACGATCATCGGGCGGCTGCCAAAACGCGCGCAGAGCTGCCCGGCCAGCAGCATCGTCACGACGGCTCCGGCGGAGATGCCCAGCAGCGCCAGCCCCAGGCTGCCGGAGGACGCCCCGACGTGCGCCTTGACGGCCGGCACGCGCACCACCCAGTTCGCGAAGAGGAAGCCGTCCAGCGCGAAGAAGCCGGTCACCAGCGACCGCGTCCGCCGGAGGTGGGTCATCAGGCCGCGGGCACCGTTGCGCCCCGGACACTACAAGGCGCCTGTCGTCGGCCGACCGCGGGGCGTGTGGAGGCGCCGTCCGCGCGGCGTGACGCGCCGCCGCCCACAGCGCGCCGCGTGCTTCAGCGCAGGAGATCGAGGTCGGCCTTCGCGCTATCGTGCGCCAATCTTGGGCCTGATCGTGTTCCTCTGAGCGTTTGCCATGCGTCGATGGGTGCGCGGTCTGGCGGTGGTTTGCGGCGCATGCGCACTCGCCCTGGCGTCAGGCGGGGTGAGCAGCGTGCGGGCCGAAGCGCCGGCGAGCGCGCCGATCTGCGTGCCCGCCACCGTGGACGGCTCGGCGCAGCTTCCCGGGACGCCCTTGACCGTCACGCCGGCTCCGGGTGGACTCGACGCGATGCCACAGACGCAGCTGAGCTTCCTCGGCGCGCCGGCCTCGCAGCTGGGAGCGCTCGTCGTCAGCGGCAGCGTGACCGGGGTGCACAAAGGACGCTGGGAGGCGTACTCGCAGGGCGACGGCGCGAGCTTCCTGCCCGACTACCCGTTCGTGGCCGGCGAGTCCGTGACCGTGAGCGGCACCTGGACGTCCGGAACGGTCGTGCAGCCGTTCTCCTACAGCTTCACGATCGGCGAGCCGGACCCGATCGCGAAGCTGCCACGCTCCGGCAGCCCGCACGGCAGGCGCGGCACGGTCTGGCATTTTCGCTCAGCGCCGGCGGTCGACCCGGCGGTGCTGACGGTGACCACCACCTCGCCGGCCGCGCAGCGCGACGGCGACATCTTCCTCGCCGCCTACCCGGGCCCCGGATCGATGGGCCCGACCATCTACTCCCCAACCGGCCAGCTCGTCTACTTCAAGCCGCTGCCCGCGAACACGTTCGCCACGGACGTCCGCGTCCAGAGCTACCACGGCCACCCCGTGCTGACCTGGTGGCAGGGCGTGATCAGCAACCACGGCTTCGGCTACGGCGTCGGGGAGATCTATTCCCGCTCCTACCGGCGGATCGCGACGGTGAGGGCCGGCGACGGCCTCTCGGAGGATCTGCACGAGCTGACGATCACGCCCAGCGGGACGGCGCTCATCACGGCCTGGAAGCCGCTCTACTGCGACCTCTCGAGCGACGGCGGCCGCTCGCTCTCCGCGGTCTACGACGCCGTGTTCCAGGAGATCGACATCGCCACCGGCCTGGTCATGTACGAGTGGGACTCGCTCGAGCACGTCCCCCTGAGCGACTCCTACATGCCGGTGAGCGGTGCCAAGGTCGCCTGGCCCTACGACTGGTTCCACCTCAACTCGATCGCGCTGGAGCACGACGGGAGCATCCTGATCTCCTCGCGCTCGACCTGGACGGTGTACGACATCGACCCGGTCACCGGCCAGGTCCGCTGGCAGGCGGGCGGCCGCCAGCCCAGCTTCACGATGGGGCCGGGCACGATGAGCGCCTGGCAGCACGACGCCGAGCCGCTCGGCGCGGACACCTACAGCGTGTTCGACAACGGCGGCCCGCCTTCCGCCGAGACGAGCTCCCGCGGTGAGGTCGTCCAAATCGACCCCCAGACGCGCACGGCGAGCCTGGTGGCGTCCGTCACCGCGCCGACGCCGGTCTTTGCGCAGACCCAGGGCGATCTGCAACTGCTGCCCGACGGCAACTGGTGGATCGGCTGGGGTGACGTCGACCAGTCCTCGGAGGTCGCGCCGGACGGCACGCTGCTCTTCGAGGCGCACACGCCCCTCGGATCTGAGAGCTATCGCTCGCTGCGCTTCGCCTGGAGCGCACAGCCGGCGACGCGCCCCTCGGTCGCGGTGAGCGCCGCCCGCCGCGGCGTCAGGCGTGTCTACGTCAGCTGGAACGGCGCCACGGACGTGGCACGCTGGCGCCTGGAGGTCGGAGACTCGCCGTCTGATCTGCAGACGCTCGGCAGCGTCGGGCCGACGGGATTCCAGACGGTCGTGGCGGCCCCGGCCTCGGCCCGGTATGTCGCCGTCGCGGCGCTCGGCGCCGACGGGCGTGTGATCGCGCGCTCGCGGGCCGTCGTCTGTCCGAGTTGAGGCCCTGCCCGCGGCAGTCCACAACCCTGCATCAAGACCCTCCAAACCGGCATGGAACAATGGGTTGGTGACCGAGCATTTCCAGCGGCCCGGCTGGTTCACGGCCAACGTCTTCAACCGGGTTGTGGCCGCCCTCACGCGGACGGGCGTGAGCGTGTACGGCGCTCGCGTGCTCGAGGTGCAGGGGCGCAGGTCGGGCGAATGGCGCAGCACGCCGGTGAACCTGCTGGGCTGGGAGGGCGGCGAGTACCTGGTCTCCCCGCGCGGCCACACGCAGTGGGTGAGGAACCTGCGCGCGAGCGGGAACGGGAGGCTGCGCGTCGGCCGGCGCACCGAGCCCTTCACGGCCGAGGAGATCCCCGACGAGGAGAAGGCGCCGCTCCTGCGCGCCTATCTGAGGAAGTGGAAGTTCGAGGTCGGCGCGTTCTTCGACGGGGTCGGACCGGACTCGGCGGACGACGAGCTGCGCCGGATCGCGCCGGATCACCCGGTGTTCCGCCTGACCAAGAGCTGAGCGGCGGTCGGGATCGGCACCAGACCCGGCCCGGAGCGCGCGGGCCGCGTCAGGCGAGCATCACCGCCACCATGTCCTCGTAGTCGCCGAAGCGCGGCTGCGCCCTTCCGCTCGCCGCGATCGCGAACCCGTCCTCCAATCTCAGCCCGCCCCACGGGGCGTGAAAGAGGGGGGAGTCGATCGACAGCGCCATGCCCGGCTGGATCTCGGCCGGCGATGATGAGAGGAAGATCGGCGGCTCGAACTCGATCAGGCCCATGCTGTGCACGGGCACGTAGGGAACGTCCGCGCCGGTCGCCGCCGCATCGACCACCTCGCGCAGCGCCTGCGCCGCCTCACGGCCCTCGCGCCCGGCGACCAGCAGTTCGAGCGCGGCGCGCTGTCCGCGGCGTGCAACGTCGATCGCCGCCTCGACCGCCGGATTGGGCCGGAAAAGGAAGGCTCGCGCGAGCGCGGCGTGGTAGCCCTCGTAGCGGGGGGCGAGGGTCACGGTGACGAGGTCGTCGGGCTCGATCGTCCGAAAGCTCGTGCGAGCGAGAATGGGAGCGGTGTTGGCGACGCCCGAGGCGACCATCGTGTCGATGCCGAATCCCTCGGCGCCGGCGTGGCGCATCTCCGCCTCCGCCGCGGCCGCGACCTCGCGCTCGCTGACGCCGGGGCGCGCCACGCGGGCGGCCGTCTCGAGGCCGACGCGGGCGATCCGGTAGGCCTCGTCGATGACGGCCTGCTCGGCCGGGGTCTTGACCGCCCGCAGGCCGTACGCGACGGAGTCCGCGGCGGCGATCTCGCCACCATCGTCGGTGAGCGGCGCGAGGGCGCGCTGCCAGACCGGGGACGGGACGGCTCCGCCGCCGAGCAGGGCGATTCGCTTCGCTCCCGCGAACAGGCCGCGCAGCCTCGCCACGCCACTGACGATCGCGATCGTCGGGTACTCCTCGTCTGGGTGCACCAGCTCGTCGATCGCGATGATCTCCGCGATCGCGGCCCGCCTGGTCACGACCGACGCGTAGCCGACCGACTCCGGTCCGGTCAGCATCAGGGCCTCGGCGTCGCCGGTGCGCGCCGCGATCAGAACCGGCTCGAAATGCGGCTCGAAGTCGGCGAGGAAGCGAATGTGGTCCGGGCCGGCGACGGCGCGGTCGTCGCCGAACGCGATCCAGGCGTCGAAGCCGGCTTCGGCGAGCGCGCGTCCGAGCGCGGCGGGCCGGGAGGCCAGCTCGTGATCGGGGATCGAGGGGCGGGGGATCGGCGTGCGCTCGATTCTGCTCGCTCGCGGCCGCCGCTGCGTCGCGGCGAGGCGCTCGACATATATCCCACCCCGTTCCGCCGACGCCGCCCGTTTGTCGAACGTCGTGGTCTTGCCGCCGCCGGCCGTCGATCATCGGAACGAATGACCTGGCAACGCCTGACATTTGTCGCGTGCCCTCACGGGGAGGTTGCATGAGAAGATCGATCTGGGCGGCGCTCTGCGTCGTCGTCGTCGCACTCGCGGTGCCGGCGGCTGCGCTGGCGACCCACCATCACAACTCGCATTACTACCGTCACCACCGCGGTCACGGCCATGCCCACGTTCATTACGGCGCCACCGGCAACACGGGGACGGGCGGAAACAGCGTGACCTCGTATGACAGCGGCACCGGCACGCTGGTGCTGGCCCTCGCGAACGGCAATTCGCTCACCGGCTCGGTCACCGACGCAACCCGCTTTGACTGCCCGGGCGATGGCTGGGGCGATCGCGGGCACGGTCGGTCCGGCCAGGGCTGGGGACGCCGCGACTGGCATCGCGAGCCCGGTGAAGGTTCGACGGGTTCGACCGGCTCGACCGGCTCGACGGGTTCGACCGGTTCGACCGGTTCCACGGGTTGGACCGGTCCCACGGGCTCGACTGGTTCCACCGGCACGGGGCGCTGGACGCCGCCCCCGCCGTGTGACAGCTCTCTGCTGGTGAGCGGCGCGGCCGTCTCGACAGCTGAGGTGGAGATCACGCCCGACGGCGTTCTGTTCTCCGAGATCGTCCTGTTGCCCGCCGTTCAGTGACGCGCTGAGGCTTCGGGATGGGGCGGCGGTGCGGGGCTGGGCCCCGGCCGCCGCCCCGCTTCAACCCTGGTTACCTTGTCGGGCGTGGAGGAGCCGACAATCAGTCGCCGCGCGTTCCTGCGCGCAGGCGCGGCGGGGGTGCTGGGGGCGAGCGCGCTCGCCGGTTGCGCGAGCGGCGCGTCCAGCACGAGCAGCTCGAGCTCGACCGCCACGACGAGCACCACCACGACGAGCACCGCGGAGGCGGGGCCGCCGAGCGCCGCGCAGTGGGCGGCGCTGCGGAGGTCGCTCACCGGGCAGCTCATCCTGCCGGCGCAGCCGGCCTACGCCGATGCGCGGCTCGTGTACGACCTGCGCTTCGAGGACGCCGCGCCGGCGGCGATCGCCTACGCCGCCTCGGACGCCGACGTGCAGCGCCTGATCGACTTCGCCCGCACCCACCAGCTCGCGCCGATCCCGCGCTGCGGCGGTCACAGCTACGCCGGCTACTCGACGGGGTCGGGGCTGATCGTCGACGTGAGCCCGCTCAACGGCGTGAGCGTCGCCGGCTCGGTGGCGACGGTCGGGGCCGGCACGCGCCTGGTCGACCTCTACAGCGCCTGCGCAGGGGCGGGCGTCCTGGTGCCGGGCGGCAGCTGTCCGACGGTCGGCATCGCGGGGCTCGCGCTTGGCGGGGGAGTCGGCGTGCTCGGGCGCAGGTACGGCCTGACCGCGGACGCGATGCGGAGCGCCAGGGTGGTGAGCGCTGACGCGCGCGTGCTGACCGCGAACGCTTCGAGCGAGCCGGACCTCTACTGGGCCAGCCGCGGCGGCGGCGGGCGCAACTTCGGCGTCGTCACCGCGTTCGAGTTCGCCACCGCGCCGATCCCGCCGCTCGCGCTGTTCACGCTCGAATACCCGTGGGCCGCGGCCGCCGATCTGCTGGGCGCCTGGGCGCAGTGGGTCGCCGGCGCGCCCGACGAGCTGTGGTCCAACTGCCTGCTGCTGAGCGCCGGGCCGAGCGGCCTGATCGCCCGCGCGACGGGCGTCTACGTCGGTGAGGTCGCGGCGCTGAGCGACCTGCTGGGTGGGCTGCAGCGTGCGATCGCGGCGACGCCGAGCACCGACTACGTGCGCGCAGACAGCTACCCGACGGCGATGCTGGTCGAGGCCGGCTGCGCCGAGATCACGCTCGCCCAGTGCCACCTGAGCGCGCCGGGATCCGCCGGCACGCTCGCCCGATCCGCGTTCGCGGCGAAGTCGGCGTACTTCGCGGCGCCGCCCTCGCCCGCGGCGCTCGCCGCGATCACCGGCGCCGTCGAGAGCTTCCAGCGCGAGCTTCCGGGCCTCGGCGGCGGGCTGGCGTTCGACGCCTACGGCGGCGCGATCAACGCCGTCGCCGCCGACGCCACGGCGTTCGTGCACCGCGATGCGCTCTGCCAGCTGCAGATGAGCGCGTCATGGGGATCCGGGGCGTCGAGCGCCACCACCGCCGCGGCCGAAGCCTGGCTCGCCGAGACGGCGGCGGCGCTTGCGCCGCACACCAACGGCGAGGCCTACCAGAACTACATCGATCCGACGCTCGCCGACTGGCAGCAGGCCTACTACGGCTCGAACCTGCCGCGACTGGAGTCGATCCGCGGCGCCTACGACCCCGACGGCGTGTTCAGCTTCGCGCAGTCGATACCGCTCGCGTAGCGCGACCCCCGACGCCGAGACGTCGTCTCAATATCGCGAGCGTTGCGCGGCCCGCGCCACCCCAAGAGAAGAACCCCGCTAGCGTCAGGCGAAGTGAAGAGCACGCAGCCGCAGCCGTCGCTTGTATACGTCATCGGGCGCGTCGGCCAGGGCGTGCGGCGCGAGCTCACGGCGCGCCTCGCGCCGCTCGCGCTGAGCGTGCCCGACGTCACGACGCTCTCGGTTCTGCGCGCGCGCAGCGGCCTCTCCAACGCCCAGCTCGCGCGCCGGGCGCTGATCACGCCGCAGTCGATGCTCGAGGTGCTGGCGTCGCTGGAGCGCCGCGGGCTGGTGCTGCGGCGCCCCGACGCGGTCAACGCGCGGATCCGCCGGGCGGAGCTGACGGCGGCCGGACGGCGCCTGCTCGCGTCCGCCGACCGCGTGATCGCCCGGCTCGAGCAGGAGCTGCTCGCCGAGCTCGAGCCCGCGCAGCGCGCGCAGGCGCGCTCGGCGCTGCTCTCGGCGATGGGCGTGCTCTCGGACGCGCTCAGAGACGCAGCAGGCGCGCGGCGTTCTGCTTGAGCACGAGGGGGCGGACCTCGTCGCGGATCTCGAGGCGCTCGAAGTCCGCGAGCCAGCGGTCCGGGGTGATCAGCGGGAAGTCCGAGCCGAACAGCATCTTCTCCCGCAGCAGAGTGTTGGTGTAGCGCACGAGGATCTCGGGGAAGTACTTCGGCGACCAGCCGGAGAGGTCGATGTACACGTTCGGCTTGTGCGTCGCGACGGCCAGCGCCTCCTCCTGCCAGGGAAACGAGGGGTGGGCGAGGATGATGTCGAGCTCGGGGAAGTCCGCGGCGACGTCGTCGACGGCCATCGGGTTGGAGTACTTCAGTCGCACGCCGCCACCGCCCGGCATGCCGGCGCCGATGCCGGTCTGGCCGGAGTGGAAGAGCGCGATCTTGCCGGCCGACGCGATCACCTCATAGAGCGGGTAGAAGGCGCGATCGTTCGGCCAGAAGGCCTGCGTGTTGGGGTGGAACTTGAAGCCGCGCAGCGCCGGGTGCTCGGCGATCAGCCGCCGCGCCTCGCGCACGCCGAGCTTGCCCTTGTGCGGGTCGATCGAGGCGAACGGGATCAGCGCGTCGGCGTTGGCGGAGGCGACCTCGAGGACCTCGTCGTTGGAGATCCGCCCGCGCCCCATGCCGGCCTCATCGTCGACGGTGAAGACGACCGCCAGCAGCGAGCGCTCGCGGTAGTAGTCGGCGACCTCCTGGGTCGTCGGCTGCGGCGGTGTGCCGCCGAAGTAGCGCGCAGCGGCGGCGAGGATCTCCCCTGTCACGGGGTCCTGGGGGGCGTGCGCGGAGCGCTCGGCGTGCGTGTGCACGTCGATCGCGACGATCGTGTCGAGGTCGAGGATCCGGGCGTCGGTCACGGGGTGTCGAGGTCGATCTCGGCGAATTCGATGCCGTAGCGCTGCAGCGCCGGCGCGAACGCCGCGGGCCAGCGCTCCGCGATCTGCTCCGCGCTCCAGCCGCCCTCGCGCAGCTCGACGACGATCTCGTCGGGGTGCGACCAGAGGGTGAGGCGGTCGCCGCCGACGCCGATGCACTGGCCGCTGACCGTGTCGGCGGCGGCCGACGCGAGGAACACCACGAGCGCGGCGCAGTCCTCGGGCATGCCGACGCCGTGCTGCTGGCGCAGCGCCCGCGGCAGGCCCTCGCCGCGAGCCACGCGCTCCACGAGCGGCGCGTAGGCGGGGATGCTCGCGGTCATCGCCGTCCAGGCGGTCGGCACGATCGCGTTGACCGTGATCTGCGCTCGCGCCAGCTCCATCGCCCAGGTGCGAGCGAATGCGGCGATGCCGGCCTTCGCCGCCGCGTAGTTGGTCTGGCCGAAGTTGCCGCGCTGGCCGGCCGGCGAGCCGACGACGATGATCCGCCCGCCCTCGCCCTGCTCGCGCATCACCACGGCCGCCGCGCGCGCACACGTGAACGTGCCGCGCAGGTGCGTCTCGATCACCGCGTCGAAGTCCTCGTCGGTCATCTTCCAGAGCACCGCGTCGCGCAACACGCCGGCGTTGGTGCACATCACGTCGAGGCGCCCGAACTCCTCGAGCGCGCGCGCGACGAGCTGGTCGGCGACGTCGCTGGGGCCGACCGCGGAGATCTCGGCCGCGGCCTGGCCGCCCGCGGCGGCGATCGTGTGCGCCGTCTCGCGGGCGGCGGACTCGTCGAGGTCGTTGACGATCACGGCGGCGCCGGCGGCCGCGAGGGCCACCGCGTAGGCGCGGCCGAGTCCCCGGCCGGCGCCGGTCACGACGGCGACGCGCCCGTCCAGACGAAGCGCCTCGCGGGCGATCTCAGCGCTCATCCGCGTGTTCTCGGCTCGTCGCGCTCATGCGTAGAACCGCAGCAGGCAGTCGGCCACGAGCGCCGGCTTGGGTTGCCCCTCGACCTCGACGCGGGCCGCCAGCTTCACCTGCGCTCCGCCCTCGATCGGCGTCACCTCGCTGATCGTAGCGGCACTGCGGAAGCGTGCGCCGACCGGCAGCGGGGCGGGGAAGCGCAGCCGGTCGAGGCCGTAGTTGATCGAGAGCGTGGCGTCGGTGACGCTCAGCCGCTGGGTGAACGGCGCGAGCAGCGACAGGGTCAGGAAGCCGTGCGCGATCGTGCCGCCGAACGGCGTCTCGCGTGCGCGCGACGGATCGACGTGGATGAAGTTGTGATCCCCCGTCAGCTCGGCGAACGCGTCCACCTGCGGCTGCGTCAGCAGGCTCCATTCGCTGGGCGCGAGCTCCGCGCCAACCAGCGCGGGCAGGCCTGCCAACTCGCTCGTCAGGCGCGCTTCGCTGGACGGCACGTCGGCATTCATCTGACCTCGATTCTCCTCGCGTCCGCGGACGCGTGAGTCTCGCATATCAGGCTACCGAATAGCGCCTCGGGCGCTCGGCGCACGGCGGCGGGCGGGCCGCTACGTTTCCCGTCGATGCGGTTGGCGCGCCTTGCGACCCTCGCGGTCGCGCTCACACTCCTCGCCGCCACGGGCGCGCGCGCGGCGAACTGGACGGCCGCGAGCACGCTGGCGACGTGCGCGCCGGCCAGCGACCCCCGGGTCGTATTCCCGTTCAGCCAACCCTCCACCCGCAGCGGCCGCGGCGCGATCCTCTGGCTCGGCGGCTCGCCGTCCTGCTCGGGTGGGGCAGCCGCGGCGGGGGCGACGCTCGACGCGGCGACCCTGCACTCCGACGACAGCCCGAGCGTGCCGCGCGCGGTCGTCTCCGGCCACCAGCTGGTCGGGCCGATCGAAAGCGCGGGCACGAGCGCCGGCCAGCTGGTGGCGGTCGCCGGCGATGCGGGCATCGCGTCCGGCGGGCGCCCCGGGGCGCTGCTCGCCGAGGGTCTCGCGGGCGGCCCGCTGCACGTCCTCTCCCCGCTCGGCGGGCCCGACTCTCCCGTCGCGACGGCGGACGGCTACATCGGGGACGCCGACATCGCCACCACCGCGACCGCGCTCGGCGGCGCCCAGCTGATCCTGCTCCGCGAGCAGCGCCACTACGCCCGCTCGTTCGCCGCGCCGGTCACCCTCCAGGAGGGCTTCGCGCCGATCACGGCGCTGGCCGTGGGCATGGACTTCCGCGCCGACTCGATCGTGCTTTGGGCGCAGGGCGGTGAGGTGCACGCCCAGTGGGTGACGAACGACGGGCGCGTCCACCCGGCCCAGGTGCTCGGCCCGGCGGGCTACGCTCCACAGCTCGCGGCGGTCCTGAGCGACAACAACCACGCCTTCGTGATTTGGACCGACGAGCCGCCGCCCGGCGCCGGCGGCGAGGCGCGTATCTACCTCGAGCACTCGGCGAACAACGTCATCTTCCCGGCGCAGCCCCGCCTGCTGGCGGCGTTCGCCGAGCCCGCCGCGCAGCGCCTCACGCCGGGCAGCGTGGCGCTCGTGCGCGTGACACCCTCGGAGGGCGTGCTCGCCGCCTGGACGCTCGTGCAGGACGGCAGCTTCGTCGTGCAGGCGGCGGGGCTGACCAGCGAACAGGTGCTGCCGGCCGCGACGATCGCGCAGCCGGGTGCCGATCTGCGCCTCGCCGCCCTCGCCACCGGCCCGCGCAACGACTTCGTCGCGGTCCTGGAGAGCGCGCCGCGCAGCTCCACGGGTTTCAACGCCGCGCAGCAGTCGATCCTCGCCGCGCGCAGCGTCCCCGGCGGTCCGGGCGGCGTCGCGTTCGAGGCGCCGGCGCAGCTGGCCGGGCCCGGTCAGAACAGCGCTCCGTCGGTCGCGATCGACCCCGACAGCGACCGCGCGGTGGTGGCCTGGCAGACGGTCGCCGGCGGGCTGCCGGCCGTGGCGTGGGCGCTGCGAAGCGGCGGTCCGTAAGCCGACGCGGCACGCGACGCGCGCTCACGCGGGCCGAAACGCGGACCGCCCTCTACGCCGTGCTCAGCGGCCCGTAGCGCCGCTGCGGGCCGCCGCGCGCGAACGCTCGCACCGCGAGCAGGCCGAACGCGAAGCCGCCCAGATGCGCGTAGTAGGCCACGCCCGCCCCGCCGCCGAACGGCGTCGAGACACCCAGCGCGCCCAGCAGCGCGTCGAACAGGAGCCACAGCCCGAGCATCAGCCACGCCGGCAGCTCGGTCACGGTGAAGAAGAGGATCAGCAGCACGAGCGTCAGGATCCGCGCCCGCGGATAGAGCAGGATGTAGCCGCCGAGCACGCCCGCGATCGCACCGGAGGCGCCCAGCGTCGGCGCGACCGAGTCGGGGCTGACTGCGATCGCGAGGCCGAGCGCGGCGAGGCCGCCGAGGAGGTAGAAGGCGAGGAAGCGCAGGCGTCCGATCGTGTCCTCGAGCGTCGAGCCGAACACGGCGAGGAAGATCATGTTGCCGCCGATGTGCAGCAGGTTGGCGTGCAGGAACATCGAGCTGAAGGCGGTCGCCCAGGTCGGCGCCTGGCTGGGGGGCGTGCCGATGACGCCGGCCTGCCCGCTGCACAGCACCGTCTGCGAGAAGCCGGACGCGGCGAGCGCGCAGTGGCTCGAGAGGTGGGTGAACTCGTAGGGGATCGCGCCCCACGCGACGATCGTCGCGCTGGTCGGCCCGTCGATGAACGACCCGCCGGGCGCGGAGATCGAGATCAAGTAGACGACCACGTTCGCGGTGATCAGCGCGATCGTGGCGAGCGGCCAGCGCGTCAGCCGGATGCTGTCGCGCAACGGGATCAAGCGTCTAGCGGGCTTGCGCGGAAGCGGCGGCGAGCGGGCCGACGCCGGGCCTCGGCTGCGGCACGTGCTGGTCTGCGTGGTAGGAGGAGCGCACCAGCGGCCCGGCCGCGACGTGCTCGAACCCCAGCTCGTAGGCGGCCCGCTCGAGCGCCGCGAACTCCTCCGGGTGCCAGTAGCGCACGATCGGCAAATGCTGTTCCGACGGCCGCAGGTACTGGCCGATCGTCAGCACCTGCACGTGGTGCGCGCGCAGCACGCCGAAGGTCTCGACCATCTCCTCGTGGGTCTCGCCGAGTCCGACCATCAGCCCGGACTTGGTCGTCACCTCCTCGCCGCCCAGCTCCTTTGCGTTGCGCAGCACGCGCGCCGAGCGCAGGAACTGAGAGCCGCGCCGCGCGAGGGGGTAGAGCCGCGGCACGACCTCGACGTTGTGGTTGAAGACGTCCGGTCGCTCGGCGATCACCCGCGCGAGGGGCATCTCCTGACCCTGGAAGTCGGGTGTCAGGACCTCGATCTGGCATTCGGGCGCCTGGCGGCGGATCTCGCGGATCACGCCGACGAACGCGCCCGAGCCGAGGTCGGGCAGATCGTCGCGGTCGACGGAGGTGATCACGGCGTGGCGCAGCCCCATCCGCGCCACCGAGCGCGCGACGCGCGCCGGTTCGAGCGGGTCATGCCAGCTCGGCCGGCCGGTTTTCACGTTGCAGAAGCCGCAGCGGCGGGTGCAGGTGTCGCCGAGGATCATGAACGTCGCGGTCCCCCGCTCCCAGCACTCGCCGACGTTCGGGCAGGCGGCCTCCTGGCAGACGGTGTGCAGGTTGGCCTCCGCGATCATCGCCGTCAGCTCGCGGTAGCGCGGCCCGCCGGGGGCGGGCACCTTGAACCACGGCGGCTTGCGTTCGCGCAGCGAGACGGTGTCCGAGCCGAGCACCCGGCTCACGTCCATCCCGCCCGGCTTCGAGCGCGCGCGCGTGGTGGTGGCAGCCATCGTGGCGCTCAGCCTATCCCGCGACCGCCGCCGCGAGCGCGGCCGTCAGCTGCTCGGGTGCGACCGGATGCGCGCGGCGCTCGAACGCGCGCGCGAACTGCTCAGCCATCCGCGGGCGGAAGCGCTCGAGACTGCCCGGCCGCCCGGTCTCGCGCGCGACGGAGGTGATCCGAACCCCCTCCAGGCCGCACGGCACGATCCACTCGAACGGCTCGAGGTCGTTGTCCACGTTGACGGCGAAGCCGTGCGTCGTGACGCGCCGCGACACGTGCACGCCGATCGAGGCGATCTTCGCCCCGGCGGTCCACACCCCGGTCGGGCGATCGCCGCCGCCCCGCGCGTCGATCCCCTCCGCCGCCAGCGCCGCCACGATCGCGCCCTCCATCGTGCGCAGGTAGCCGATGATGTCGCCGATCCGCATGATCGGGTAGCCGACCAGCTGCCCCGGGCCGTGGTAGGTCACCCGGCCGCCGCGGTCCACATCGACGATCTCGATCCCCTGCGCGCCGTAGAACGCCTCCCCGAGCGGCAGCTCCTGCGGCGTCGAGCGCCGCCCGCGGGTGTACACCGGCGGGTGCTCGAGCAGCAGCAGCGTGTCGGGGATCTCGTCGGCCTGTCGCGCCTCGCGCACCCGCCCCTGCAGCGCGAGCGCCTCGGCGTAGGGAACGAGCCCAAGATCGCAGATCCACAGCGTTTCCATTGCCTTCAGGATGACAGAGGTTTATTCGGCGCCTTTCGGCGCCGGGTTTCGCGCGCGCGACGGGCGCGGCTCGGCCGGCCCGCACCGGCGCACCTCTAGGATCGTGTGCATGAGCGACTACACGATCGTCAACCTCGCCGACGTCGAGGACAGCGCCACCGCGCACGGCCTAGATTTCGGCTCAGCCCGTTTCCCGCGCGAGGCCGTCGGCGCCGAGCGGACCGGGTTCGCGCATCTCGCGCTGCTCCCCGACCGGGAGCAGCCGTTCGGCCACCGCCACGAGAACGCCGAGGAGGTCTACTTCGTCATCTCCGGCTCCGGTCAGATCAAGCTCGACGACGGTGTTCACGAGCTGCGGACGCACGACATCGTCCGCCTCGCCCCCGCCGTGACGCGCTCGCTGCGCGCCGGGCCCGACGGCCTCGAGGTGCTCGCGTTCGGTGCGCGCCACGCGGGCGACGGCGACATGGTGGCGGGCTACTGGGAGCAGTAGGGCGGGCCCGCGCTACTCCCCCGGCAGCGCCGACCAGCGTTCGAGGAACTCCTCGGCCTCGAGGCCGGCCAGGTCGGTGCGCAGCCGTCGCGCGAGGCGTGATGCCTCGCGCGGGCTGCAGTCCCAGAACAGCACCACCTCGCCCGAGCTGACCTCGACGATCTCGACGACGTCGAGACGGTCGGGCGAGGCGATCCACGCCGGGGTCGCGTTGCCGCGCCGCACGAGCAGCCGGTAGGCGAGCCCGGCCCTCATCGGCGCGCGGCGGCGAGCAGCGCCCCCGCCTCCTCCAGCGCGCGCTCGCCGACCAGGATGCGCTCGCCGACGCGCACCGCCGGGACCTCGGCGACCCCGAGCGCGAGCGCGGTGGCGCTCGCGCGTTCGAGCTCGGACGAGACGCCTCGCGTGGTGGTCGCCCGCAGGATCGCCGCGGGGTGGATCTCGCACGCCGCCGCGGCGATCAGCACGTTGTCGGGGTCACTGAGCGCGCGGCCGCCCGCGTAGGCCTGGCGGAACGCGGCCAGCGCGAACGCGACCGTCTTGCCGATCCGCTTCGCGTAGGTCGCGGCGGCCATCGCGAAGCGGCTGTCGAACGGGTACGGCGTCGGCCAGCGCAGCGGCAGCAGCTCGAGCTCGGCGGCGCGGCGCTCGACGGACTCGCGCAGCGCGGTGGCCGCCTGCTCCGCGGATGCGTCGGCCTCGGTCCCTGGCAGCATCGCGGCGAGGATCGGCTGCCATTCGCACGGCGCCGGCAGCACTTCCAGCGCGCGTTCGGCGGCGAGGTATGACTGCACGCTGCCCAGGTCGAAGTAGAACGCCGCCTGGACGTCCACGCCGCCCCTAACCGTGAATCAGCCAGCCGTCGGCGTCGCGAGCGGCCTCGAGCACCGCTTCGGACAGCGTCGGGTGGCCGTGCACGATGCGGGCGACCTCGGCGTATCCGCCCTCCAGCGCGCGCACGTTGACCAGCTCCTGGATCAGCTCGGTGGCCCGCGTGCCGACGATGTGCGCGCCGAGCAGCTCGCCGTAGCGCGACTCGCCGACGATCTTGACGATCCCGCTGCGGTCGCCGTAGATCGTGCCGGCGCCGACCGCGCCGTAGGGCACCTTGCCGACCACCACCTCGTGACCGCCTTCGCGTGCCTGCGCCTCCGTCAGGCCGAAGCTCGCGACGTTGGGCGCGCAGAAGGTCGCGCGCGGGATGTCGACGTGCACGAGCGGGTGCGTCGTCAGCCCCGCCGCGGCCTCGACCGCGATGATCCCCTCCTCGGAGGCCTTGTGCGCGAGCGCCGGCCCGGCCGTCAGGTCGCCGATCGCGTAGATCCCCTCGCGCGAGGTGCGCTGCGCGCCGTCGACCTCGACCAGCCCGCGGTCGCTCAGCTTGATCCCGGCGGCGTCCAGGCCGAGGGCCGCCACGTCCGGTCCGCGGCCGACCGCGAGCACCAGCCAGTCGACCTCGATCTGCTCGCCCGCGGCGCTGAAGCTCACCGAGTCCTTGCCGCTCTTGACGTTCTCGATCGCCGTGCCCGTGTGCACCTTGATCCCCTGCCGCGACAGCCCGCGACCGACGATCTTCGAGATGTCCTCATCCTCGGTCGGCAGCACGCGGTCGAGCACCTCGAAGAGGTATGTCTCCGAGCCCAGCCTCGCGTAGGCGGAGGCGATCTCGCTGCCCGACGGTCCCGCGCCGAGCACCGCCAGGCGGCCGGGAAGCTCCGTGAACGCCCACGCCTCCTCGGTCCCGACGACGCGGCCGCCGAACTCGATGCCCGGCACCGCACGCGGCGCCGAGCCGGTTGCGAGGACGATCGCGGCGGCGCTCAGCTCGTCATCGCCCACGCGCACGGTCCCCGCCTCGGTCAGCGTCGCAACGCCTGCGATCAGCTCGATCTTGTTCTTCTTGAACAGCCCGGAGACGCCGCCGGTGAGCGTCGCGACGACCTTCTCGCGGCGCGCCATGACGGCGGCGAAGTCGACGCTCGGCTCGGCGACGACGATCCCGAACTCGGCGGCCTCGCGCACCTCGCTGAGGATGTCGGCGGCGCGCAGCACGGCCTTCGCCGGGATGCACGCCACGTTCAGGCAGCGTCCGCCGACCGGACCGCGTTCGACCACGGCGGTGGACATGCCGAGCTGTGCGGCCCTGATCGCCGCCACATAGCCACCAGGGCCGGCGCCGATCACGACGCAGTCGAAGGTGCGTGCGGCCATTCGGGTGCGGAATCTATACGACTGGGGGATCGGGGATCCTTGAACGATGGAACAGCCAGACGGTCTGCGCGTCGGCCACGGCCTCTCGATCCCGCTCGAGGAGGTCGAGCTGCGCACGAGCCGCTCCTCCGGCCCCGGTGGCCAGCACGCCAACGTGACCGCCTCGCGAGTCGAGGCGGTATTCGACGTCGCCGCCTCCCAGGCGCTCAGCGAGGCGCAGCGCGCGCGCGTGATCGAGCGCCTCGGTCCGCGCGTCACCGCGGTGGCGCAGGACGCGCGCAGCCAGCTGCGCAACCGCGAGCTCGCGCTCGAGCGCCTGCGCGTGAAGCTCGAGGAGGCACTGCGCGTGCGCCGCCCGCGACGTCCCACCAGGCCGACCGCCGCCGCACGCGAGCGTCGGCTGCGCGGCAAGCGCGTCGACGCCGAGCGCAAGCAGGCGCGGCGTCCGCCTCAGCCTGAGGAGTGACGCGGGGCGGCGAGCCGCCCCATCACGCGCACGAGCTTCCAGAACAGCCAGCCGCCGCCGCAGATCACACCAACGCACAGCAGCACGCCCTCGAGGTTCGACGCCTCGACCAGGAACAGCGAGAACAGCAGCACCGCCAGCGCGAGCAGCGCTTCGAAGGCGAGCACGGCGAGGTAGCGCCGCGTCCACATCCCCCCGCACAGCAGCGCCATCAGGCCGCTGAACGCGAGCACCCCGGCGTTTGGGTGCTTGCTCGCGATCTTCGCGCCCGCGACGTAGGCGATCGCATTCCCGGCCCCGAGCAGCCCGGTCACGATCACGCCCGCGATCAGGGCTCCCGGACGCTCGCCGGGCGCGAGCGGCGCGAGCGTCTCACGGACCGCCTCGTCGCGGCGCTGCGAGCGGCTCGGCTCGGCGCGCTCGCCCGGGCCAGGGCGCTGCTTGCGGCGCCGTGGAGCTCGATCGGAGCCGGCCGGCGGAGCGGGCTCGGCAGCGCGCGAGGAGTCCGCTTGATCGGCGCGGTCGGGCATGGCCGAACCCTACCGCCGGCTTTCCGGCGTGCCGGTCGAGGCGGGCCTCGGCGATCCAGCGACCGCCGCGCGACGATCGTGGCAAGATCCGGCGGCGTGGGCACGCTGCGCTGGACGACGACTCTGCTGCCCCGGGGACCCGCGGCGGCGGTCGTTCTCGACGACGATCAGGTGGCCGCCATCGGCGAGGGAGCCAAGCGCTTCCCGGTCCGCGCGACGATCAACGGCTACTCCTGGCGCACGACGGTGACTCGCATGGGCGGGGAGTTCCTGCTGGGCCTCAACCGCGCCGTGCGCGAGGCGGCGGGTGTGCAGGCCGGCGACACCGTCGAGGTCGACGTCGAGCTCGACGCCGCTCCGCGCGAGGTGGAGGTGCCCACGGAGCTGGCGGCGGCGCTCGCCGCGAACCCGGCGGCGCGCGACGCCTTCGACGCGCTCGCATACACCCATCGCAAGGAGTACGCGCGTTGGATAGCGGAGGCCAAGCGCGATGAGACGCGCGAGCGCCGGGTGAGCAAGGCGCTCGAGATGCTGCGGGGCGGCCAGACGCTCAGCTGAGCGGCGCGCTGTCACGCTACGGCCCGGCCGGAGTGTGCCAGCATGATCGCGATGGCCGGTCCTGGTTCGAGCGTCGATCAGCTCGCGGATGCTTGGGAGGCCGCCTGGTCGGGCGGCGTCCCGGGAGCGTTCATGGCGCTCTGCGCGCCCGACCTCCACTACGAGGATCCGCTGACGCGCAGCCCGCTGCACGGCGTCCCCGCGCTCGCGGAGCACGCCGAGCGCCTTTGGCGGGCGTTTCCGGATGTGCGGCTCGAGCGCGCCGGCGAGCGGCTGAGCGACGGGCGTTACGTCGCTCTGCCGGTGCGCGCGTTCGGCCGCAACACGGGCGCTCTCGACGGCCTTCCCGCAAGCCACCGCGAGATCGAGCTGCACGCCGTCTTCTGGTGCGAGCTGGATCTCGGCCGCACCCGCCTGTGGCGCGTCCGCACCGTCTTCGACTCCTACGGCGCCGCGATCGCACTCGGCCTGATCCCGCGCCCGGGCACACTGCGCCACCGCGCCGTGCTGGCTCTGCAGGGCTACGGCGTGCGGCTGTAGCGCCAGCCTGCGCTCGCCGCGCTCCTCCGGCCCGCCCGCCCGCAGGCGGGTCCGCCCGCTGGCTCGCCGCCGCCCGAGCCGCCGGCGAAGACCGAGGACGCCCAATAAGCTAAGCGGTTCGCCGATGCCCCGCCACTTCCTCACAGGTACAGAGCTCGACGGAGCCGAGCTCGCGGCGCTGATCGAGCGCGCGCTCGAGCTCAAGGCGGCGCCGCACAGCTCGCGGGCGCTGGCCGAGCGCTGCATCGGCCTGGTCTTCGAGCGGCCCTCGACGCGCACGCGCGTGTCCTTCGAGGTCGGGGTCGTCGAGCTCGGCGGACACCCGCTGATCCTGCGCCCCGACGAGCTGCAGCTCTCGCGCGGTGAGCCGCTGCGCGACACCGCCCTGGTGCTCTCCCGCCATCTCGACGCGGTCGGGGTGCGAACCGGGCCCCAGGCGGTGATCGAGGAGCTGGCGAGCGCCGGCTCGATCCCCGTCTTCAACATGCTCACCGCCGAGCACCACCCCTGCCAGGTGCTGGCCGACCTGCTGACGCTGCGCGAGACCTTCGGCACCCTGTCCGGCCTGCGGGTGGCCTACATCGGCGACGGCAACAACGTCGCGCGTTCGCTGGCGCTGATCGGCACCCGCGCGGGGCTCGAGGTGGTGGTCGCCTCGCCCGAGGGATACGAGCTGGAGCCGGGCACCGGCGCGACGCTCGTGCGCGACCCGGCCGAGGCGGCGCGCGGCGCGCACGCCCTCTACACCGACGTGTGGGTCTCGATGGGCGACGAGCAGACCGCCGCCGCGAGGCGCTCGGCTTTCGCCACCTATCGCCTCGACGACGCGCTGCTCGACCTCGCGCGGCCCGACGCGATCGCCCTGCACGACCTGCCCGCCCACGCCGGCGAGGAGATCACCGCGGAGGTCCTCTACGGTCCGCGCCAGCGGATCTGGGACCAGGCGGAGAATCGCCGCCACGCCCAGAAGGCGCTGCTCGAGTGGCTGCTGGGGTGAGCCAGCCGCCCAGCGCCCCCCGCCCGTCCGTCGGCGACGAGCTGACGCTGCGCGTCGAGTCGCTCGC
This sequence comes from uncultured Solirubrobacterales bacterium, assembly GCA_963830975.1. GTDB lineage: Bacteria > Actinomycetota > Thermoleophilia > Solirubrobacterales > Solirubrobacteraceae > Palsa-513. The sequence goes on along the minus strand of CAWHOI010000002.1, from coordinate 94,501 downwards.
CTTCGGCGGCGCCGGCGTAGCGCGCGCCGCAGGCGGCTACGTCGTCTTCGTCGAGGGCGGCTTTCCGGGCGATCTCGTGCGTGCGCGCGTGCATCAGCGCAAGCGCTCCTACGCACAGGCCCGCGTGAGCGCGCTGCTGGAGCCCGGGCTCGACCAGGTCGCGCCGCTCGCCGATCATCCCGGCGCTCCCTGGCAGGTCCTCCGCTACGAGCGCCAGCTCGAGGTCAAGCAGGAGCAGGTCGACGACGCGCTGCGGCGCATCGGCAAGCTCGACGGCTTCGCGCTCGAGCCGATCGTCGCCGCCGAGCAGCAGTGGCGCTACCGCAACAAGCTCGAGTACTCGTTCGGCACGGCGGCGGACGGCACGCTGGAGTGCGGCTTCCACGCGCCCGGTTCATGGGAGCGGATACACCACATCGAGGACTGCCTGCTCGCCTCCGAGCCGGCCAACCAGGCACGGCGCGAGGTGCTCGAGTTCTGCCGTGCGCAGGGTCTCAAGGCGTTCGACCGCCGCTCGGGCGAGGGTTTCCTGCGCAACCTCGTCGTCCGCGAGGGACGCCGCTCCGGGCAGCTGCAGGTCCGCCTTGTGACGAGCCCCGGCAGGCTCGATGCCGATGCGCTGTCGACCGCGGTGAGTTGCCATGGACTTCTGTGGACGCACACCGACGCGCGCGCCGAAACCACCGCGGGAGGGCGCACCGAGCTGCTCGCCGGTGTCGCGACGCTCGACGAGCGGATCGGCGGGCTCGAGCTGCGAATCTCGCCCGAGGCCTTCTTCCAGACGAACACCGAGATGGCCGAGCGCCTGTACGGGCTGATCGTGGAGGCGGCGGAGCTGCGCGGCTGGGAGCGGGTGTTCGACCTGTACAGCGGGATCGGCTCGATCGCGCTGACGCTCGCTCCCCGGGCCGGAACGGTCCACGGCCTCGAGGTCGTCGAGGAGGCGGTCGCCGACGCGATCGGCAACGCCCGCCACAACGAGATCACCAACGCCTCCTTCTACGCCGGTGACGTGCGGCTGGCGCTCGGCGAGCTGGTCGAGCGCGCCGGGCGCCCGGACGTGCTCGTGGTCGATCCTCCGCGCGCCGGGCTCTCGCAGAAGATCGTCCGGCGCGTGATCGAGGCGGCGCCGAAGCGGATCGTGTACGTCTCGTGCAACCCGACGACGCTGGCGCCAAACGCGGCGCAGCTGGTCGAGGCCGGCTGGCGGCTGGAGCGGGTGACTCCGGTGGACATGTTCCCGCAGACCCCGCACATCGAGTGCGTCGCGGTGCTGGCCCGGTGATCGCGGCGACGATCGCAGACGGTGCGGTCGCGCCGCGCGAGCACCCGGCCCCGCAGCCGGGCGCCGGCGAGGTGCTCGTGCGCGTGCGCGCCGCCGGGCTCAACAACGCCGATCTGATCCAGTGCGCGGGCCACTACCCTGCGCCGGCGGGATCGCCGCCGGACATCCCCGGACTGGAGCTGGCCGGCGAGGTCGCGGAGCTCGGCCCCGGCGCCGCGCGCTTCGCGGTCGGCGATCGTGTGATGGGACTCCTCGGCGGTGGCGCGCAGGCCGAGTTCGCCGTCGTGCACGAGCGCATCCTGATGGCGGTGCCGGAGCGGCTCGACTGGGCTTGCGCCGGTGGCGTGCCGGAGGCCTTCACGACCGCCCACGACGCGCTCTTCACCCAGGCCGGCCTGCTCGCCGGTGAGCGCCTGCTGGTCCACGGCGGCGCGGGCGGCGTCGGCACGGCGGCGGTCGGGCTCGGGGCGGCGGCCGGCGCGCGCGTCCACGCCACTGTCCGCGATGTCAAGCTGCGCGACGGCGTGGCGGCGCTCGGCGCGACCGCGATCGCGCCGGACGGCTTCGCCGAGCACGGTCCGTTCGACGTGATCCTCGAGCTCGTCGGCGCTCCGAACCTCGCCGAGAACCTCGACGCGCTCGCGTTCGGTGGACGGATCGTCGTGATCGGCACCGGCGCCGGGTCAACCGCGAAGTTGGATCTGCGCGCGGTGATGTTCAAGCGCGCGACGATCACCGGCTCGACGCTCCGCGGCCGTCCGCTCGAGGAGAAGGCGCTGACGGCGCGCCGCCTCGAGCGCAGCGTCCTGCCCCTGCTGGCGTCGGGCGCGGTGAGCGTTCCGATCGCCGCGACCTTCCCACTCGCTCAGGTGGCCGACGCCTACGAGCGCTTCGCCGCGGGCGGCAAGCTCGGCAAGATCGTGCTCGTGATGGAGTAGGCCGGCCAGGGCGCCTCCCGGCTTCGCCCGCCGATCGGTCGTGGCGGTCGGCGGCTTGCCGCTGAAGGAACGGCCGCGCCCGCGACGTACCTTGACCCGAGTTCGATGTCCATCTGCGCGTTCGTCCCGTACTCCGACCAGACCGCCGTCCCCGACGATGCGCCGCAGACGGCTGAGACGATCGAGCGGCTGCTCGACCCCGTCTGGGACGTCGCGACCGCCACCGACGTCACCTACCGCGGGCTGCGCGGCATCGCGCTGTGGTCTCCGCGTCCGGCGCGGCCCGCAGGCCTCTGCGCCGAGGTCGCACCGCTCCTGCCGAAGGGCCGATTCCAGCCGCCCTTCGGGCTGATCTGAGTCTGCCGGCTGCGCGACGCGCAGGGGTGGGCATGCGGCTCAGCGTTCGGCCTCGACTGATCGCTTCTGCGTTGGCGCGAGGGTGGGTCAAGAAAAGCCGAAGGCCCGCTCGCGCGGGCCTCAGGGCATCAGAAGTCAGGCGATGTGTGCCGGGGGAAGTTCGTACTGAAGGTTCTCGCCCTGCGGTTGCCTTCTCAGTCTGACCAGCTCAGTCTACGGCATCCGCCGGCTCACACCGCGGGTGTCGCCACGCGCGATGCCGGGCACAGCGCCAAGAGCGACCTCCCCCGCGCTCCCGGCTCTTGCGGCCGTGCGGCTGCGTGCGGCGCGCGCGTCAGCGAGCCGCACGACGTCCACGTGCTCACGGAGCGTCGGGGTCGAGCGCCTCGTATGAGATCTGCGCGTACGGTGTGCCGCTCACGCGGTTGAATACGTGCTTCCCCGAGCGGCCGATCTGAACGCCGTCGAAGAACACGCCTCCGTCGAACCTGATCGCCCAGCCGCTGCGAGGTACCTTCTCGCCTTCGGCAACACGGGTCAGGCAGGACGGGTCGCTGAACCGCTCGATGCGAAGATCGCTCACGCGCATATCTTCGCGCACGGATGCTGAGCGCCCCGCGCTCGTGGTCGAGCCCCCCGGTTACTTGCCAGGCTCCTCGTCCAGCAGCACTTCGTACATCTCCACCGAGGTTCGGGCGCCGCGTCCCGCCGCGGGCGTGATCTCGTTCAGTGCAGCGTCGACGCGCCGCAGGTCGTCTTCCGTCTCACAGAGGATCAGGTTCGCGCCCCGGTTGCCCTCACGATCGACAAGCAGCATCAGCCTCTGGGCTGCCTCGCCCACTCTCTCGAACGGCGTGCCCGCTCCGCCGCTGCGAACTGTCTCGCGAAGGTCTGCGGCGAAGTCGTCCCAGTTGCGCTCGCCGCCTTCGAACCGCGCGATCCGTACGTACATGCTGCGCCCCCTCTCCTGGCCGGTTTGGTCAGCGGCACTATATGCGGCCGGATTCGGACAACTCATTCGGCCCGATCGCGCCCGACGCAGCTGGTCGGCCCGCGCCCACTCGACCTGCGCCCACTCGTGACCGCGAGCGGGCGAGCGCCCTCTAATACGGCGGCAGCTCCGCGTACCAGTCGCCGAGCACGCGGAAGGAGGCCCAGAAGGCGCGCTTCGCGCGCTCATCGTCGAGGGCCTGGTCGATGTTCGGAACGTGCAGGACTGCGATCTGCGGCGTCAGCTGCTGGATCTCGCCGATCCGCGGCGAGAGCGGGTGGGCGAGCGGGAGCATCAGCTCGTCGAGCGCGTAGAGCGCGTCCTCGCCCATCGTGACGATGATCTTCGGTGCGACGATCGCGATCTCCTCGGCGACGCGCGCGATGCAGGCCGGGTCGGCGAGCGAGGTGTCGGCGACCGGGCACTTGACGAACAGCGTGCCGTAGACCGCGAGCGGGTCGATCTGCAGCCGCCGCAGCGACTTCATCAGCGCGCTGCCCGAGCGGCCGTAGAACGCGACCCCCTCCTCGATCTCCGACGGCCGCGGCGCGTACTTGACCATCATGACGTCGGCCTGGGGGTGGCCGGAGCCGAGCACGGGCATCAGCGAGCCGCGCGGGCACTGGGTGCAGCTCTGGATGTCTCGCGTGAGCAGGTTGAGCTCGCGGATCGCGCGCTCCAGGTACTTCTCACGGATCTCGTCGTCGGTTGCAGGCATCGGCCGGATCAACTTCCGCGGGGCCGATGGTTGTCCTTGGGGGTGCATCAGGACTTGCGCATGGCGCGTCTCACGCGTCGCGCCCGTCGCGCCCGTCGCGCACCCTGCGGCGTCGCCTTCGTCTCGAGGAACTTCAGCGCCTGGACGTAGAGCAGGCTCGTCGGCTTGGTCAGGATCTCGGCGTCGCGCAGCGACGCGAGGAACTCCTCGGGACCGTCGAAGTCGCGCATGCGCACGCGCACCGAGCCAAGGCCGGCGGCGACGTGGGCGTCGGAGCCGGCCGCGGCGGTGATGCGGTACTTGGCGGCGAAGCGCGCGGCCTCCTCGTTGAACGAGCCGATCGCGACGCGCGGGTTGAAGATCTCGATCGCGTCGATCTCATCGAGGATCGCGAGCAGGTGCTCGTAGCCGGGGACGGCGTGCATGCGGTCGAACGGGTGCGGGACGTAGACGAGCCCACCCTGGCGGCGGATCTCGGCGACCGTCTCCGCGAGGGTCAGTCCACGCTCGATCCGCTCGCTCAGGAACAGGCCGATCACCTCGCCCTGCGTCGCGGTCTTGACCTCCTCCCCGACGATCACCTTGATTCCCTCGGCTTTGGCGACCGCCTCCAGCGCGCCCGAGATCTCGTTGTGGTCGGTGATCGCGATCGCCCCGAGGCCCTGTTCCCGGGCCGTGGCGAGCAGCACCTCGACCGGCGTGGCGCAGTCGGAGGAATGGTCGGTGTGCATGTGCAGGTCGACGTCGATCGTCGATCGCCGCGCGCCGGCGGCGCGGCGCGGCCCGCGCGGTTCGCGCCGGCGCTGGGCGACCTCGTCGTAGACCTCCTCGAGCTGATCGACGACGCGCTGGGCGCTCAGAGACGCGCGAAAGTCCTCGGCGGCGTCCACGAGCCGCTCGCGGAGCCCGTGCTCGCCGATCAGCCGTCGCAGCTGAGCGGCGAGCGTGTCGACGTCCCCGGGCTCGAACAGCAGCCCGCGGTCGCCGTCGCCGAGCAGCTCCTCATAGACCTCCAGGCGCGAGGCGAGCAACGCTGCCCGGGCGCCGATCGCCTCCAGCGCGACTCCCGGCGCAGGCTGCGGCCCGGCGGAGGCGAGCACCACCACGTCGGCGCTCTCGAGCAGCCGCTCGCGCTCACCGTCGACGCCTTCGAGGAACCGCACGCGCGCCCGCAGCTCAGCCCGCAGCCCGACCTGCGCGGTCGCGCTTCCGTTGCCGAGCACGGTCGCCTCCCAGTCCAGATCGGTGCCGAGCCGGCGCAGCGCCCGCAGGAACGCGCGCAGCGCGGCCCGCTCCTCGGCCGCGACGAAGGCGATGCGCAGCGGCCCGGACCTCTGCGGGCGCGGCGGGGCGCTCGTCACGATCGGCCTGATCACGTGGTAGTCGGCGGGGAAGTGCGAGCCCATCAGCGCGGCGGTCGCGTCGTAGCTCGCGATCCGCGCGTCCAGGCGGCCGAAGAACAGCTCGACGAAGCGCCGGCCCACCTGCGTCGCGAACAGCCGCTCGGTCGGCTCGTGGAAGCTGCCGATGTTCAGCGTGCGCGAGTGGCGCAGCGCGACGCTGGCCGTGCTCGGCGCGAACGGCTCGTGCACGTGGACGAAGTCGAGCGGCAGCACACCCAGCAGCTCCTCGACCGTGCGCGCCACGTCGACCGGCAGGCCCGGGCCGCGCCGGCTGGCGGAGAGCACCTCGCCGGAGAAGAACAGCCCGGGAGCGCCGTCGTCTCCGAGCAGCGACGAGGGGTCCTCCCGCGCCTCGCGCAGCGCGCGCCGCGACGCGGCGGCGCTGCGGGACGACTGCGACGGCGCGACGACGAGGACCCGATGGCCCCGCGCCGCCAGCTCGGCGGCGACCCGCTCGATGTAGACCCCGAGCTCCGTTCGGGCCTCCCACGGGTGCGGCGACACCTGGGCGATCGCGAATGGCACGCCGCCAGCATACGGGCCGACGCCGCCCGCGCCTTGCCGCACGCCGGCCGAAGACCGAGCGGTCAGCCCGCGCGGCCCCGCCACCGCTCGCGCCGCGCCCGCTACGCCTCGCGCAGCGCGCTGTGCACGTGGACGATGCGCTGCAGCACCGTGAACGCGCTCAGCACCGCCAGCACGTAGACCGCGGCGGCCAGCAGGTCGAAGTGCCCGAGCGAGGCGCCGCGGGCGAACACGAGGCCGACCGAGAGGATCACGACGCGGACCGCCCGGGTGGCGACGCCGACCTTGCACTCGACGCCGAGCGCCTCCGCGCGCGCGCGGGTGTAGGAGACCATCAGCGAGGCGAGCACCGCGACGACCACGGCGGCCACCGCGAGCTCGTTGTGCGCGCGGGCGAAGCTGACGGCGACCGCGGTCAGCACGATCCCCTCCTCGCAGCGGTCGAGCGTCGAGTCAAGGAACGCGCCGAACGCCGTGCCCTTGCCCGACATGCGCGAGTAGCGGCCGTCGAGGGTGTCCATGATCGAGCCGACGATGAACGCGACGCCGCCGAGGAAGTAGAACTGGCGCCAGACGAGCACGGCGGCGAGCACGTTGAGCGCGAGGCCGGTCAGCGAGATCGCGTTCGGCGTCAGCCGCGAGTCGATCAGCCGGTTGCGCATCGTCGTGCGTCCCTCGTGCGAACCCAGGATCAGGCGGCGCTCGCGCCGCGGCGGACGCTGAGTGGTGCCGGGAGCGCTCACGTGACCGGGACGGGTGCGTGCTGCGGCGCGGTGTGCGGCGCCGGGGCGTGCGCCGGGGAGCGGAAGGTCCACACGTGCGGCCGCAGCGCCGCGAGCCCGAGCGCCACGACCAGCGAGATCCCCGCCACCAGCAGCCCGAGCACCGCGTCGATCAGGAAGTGGTTGCCGGTGATCACGGTCATGAACGTGATGAACAGCGGCCACAGCGCCCAGAACACCTTCGCGGCCCGGTTGCGCACCAGGCGCACCAGGGTCCAGCCGAGCATCACCGCGCAGGCCACGTGCATCGAGGGAACCGCCGCGTAGGGGTTGAAGAAGAACTTGGCGATCGTGTTGTTGCCCGAGACGCCGGTGACCTGGTTGATGCTGTCGATGAAGCCCCACTCCGGGAAGAAACGCGGCGGCGCGGTCGGGAAGACGCCGTAGCCGATCAGGCCGATCGCCATGCCGACGAACAGCATGTTGCGCACGAAGTAGTAGCTGCGATTGTGCGCGATGTAGAGGTAGAAGAGCAGCGCGATCAGGATCGTCGTCTGCGCGTTGATGTAGATGTAGGCCGAGATGACGACCAGCAGGTGGCTGCTCATCGCCCAGCTCTGCACCGACTGCTCGACGAAGATGTGCAGCGAGCGCTCCAGCGAGATCAGCTCGCGCGCGTGCGTGAAGGCGACGGCCGTGTTGCCGGCCACGGCCCCTTCGACGAGGCGGTAAAGCAGGTACGCGGTACCGAACAGGCAACACTGGCGGAGCAGGTCGAGCGGTCCGTTCGGCAGGACGCGTCCCCGCACGAGAGCGAGGCGAGCCGTCATCCGCGCCTGATCGTATCGACCCGCTCAGCTTTGCGCGAGAAATCTCGCGACGGTCTCGACCACGTCGGGGCGATCCAGCCAGGGCCAGTGTCCGGCATCGGACAACAGCTCGACGCGGCTCTCACCGCCGAGCGCTTCGGCGTACTGCGCGGCGGCGCGCGCCGGGATGTAGGGGTCGAGCTCGCCCCACACGATCAGCGCCGGCGCGTCGAGCTCGCGCAGCCCGGCCCCGGCCGCCGCCAGGGTCCCCGTCTTGACCGAGCGGTACAGGCGCAGGATCGCCCGCTGCGTGCCGAAGTCCATCCCCACGTACATCGCGCGCAGCTCCGACTCGGGGATCGGCTCGGCGTTGGCGCCGCGCAGCGCCCGTCGCAGCAGGCGCGGCGTGAGACTGCCCATCGCCAGCTCGCCGAGCACCGGGGTGCGCCACACCCGCGCCGCCCGGTGCCACTCGTAGCCGTCGAACAGCGGCAGCGCGTTGATCAGCACGATCCGCTCCACGCGCCCCGGGGCGCGCTCGGCGAACGCGAGCGCGGCGGCGCCCCAGTCGTGCATCACGAGGTTGACGCGCTCGAGCCCGCGCCAGTCCAGGAAGCGTTCGATGAAACCTTCGAAGCCGGCGATCGAGTAGGGAAAGGTGCCGGCCTTGACCGACTCGCCGAAGCCGGGCAGATCGAGCGCGACGCCGCCGGTGCGCTCGAGGAACGCCGTCCACGCGAGCGAGCTGTTCGGGACGCCGTGAACGTAGAGCGTGGGCGTGCCCTCCCCGGGCGCGGAGCGCCAGCCGACGGGCTCGCCGTCGATCTCGTCGGTGTGCTGCGCCACCTCGGCCATCGGCAAACCGCGAGGATAGCGGCGTGAAGGAAGACGCCCACACGCGGCCGACCCCCGCCCGCGTGCGACGGCTGCGCGACCGCCTGCGCGCGATCTACGGCATCCCGAGCGCGCCGCCGCACGGCCGCCCGCTGGACGAGCTGATCCTGACCGTGCTCTCGCAGAGCACCAACGACCGCAACCGCGACATCGCCTTCCTGCGCCTGCGCGAGCGCTTTGGCGAGGACGCCTCGCAACTCGACTGGCGCGCGGTCCGCGACGCGCCGCTGGCGGAGGTCGAGGAGGCGATCCGCCCGGGCGGCATCTCGAAGGTCAAGTCGGCGCGGATCCAGGCGATCCTGCGCGCGATCGGCGAGCCGCTGAGCCTCGACTGGATGCGCGAGGCGCAGGTGGCGGAGAGCCGCGCCGCGCTCTGCGCGCTGCCGGGCGTCGGACGCAAGACCGCGGCCTGCGTCCTGCTCTTCAGCTACGGGCTGCGCGAGATCCCGGTCGACACGCACGTCGCCCGGGTCGGCACGCGGCTCGGCCTGCTGCGCCCGCGCGCGCCGTTCGAGGAGCTGCACGACACGATGCTCGCGATCACGCCGCCCGGCGAGGAGCTCGAGTTCCACCTCAACCTGCTGCGCCACGGCCGGCGGACCTGCTTCGCGCGCTCGCCCGCCTGCGGCGAGTGCGCGCTCGCGCGGATGTGCCCGCGCGTCGGTCTGGCCGACGGTCCGCGGGGCGGCTAGCGCCGGAGCGGCCGACGCGCGGCCGTTCGCGAACCCGACCTCGGGCGGGCGGCGCCAGCCGCCCCGCCCCTCACCCGAGCGGCAGCACGACGAACGCCACCACGGCGTAGTGGATCGCCGCCGCGGCGAGCACGAAGGCGTGGAACAGCTCGTGGTAGCCGAACACGCCCGGCTTGGGGTTGGGCCGCTCGCGCGCGTAGATCACGCCGCCCACGGTGTAGAGCGCGCCGCTGGCGACGAGCGCGCCCATCGCCCACCAGCCGATCGCGCCGGGCAGCTGCGTCAGCGTGATCACCGCGACCCAGCCGAGCGCGACCGAGACGACGACCGCCACCCACTTCGGGTGATCGGGCCACACGAGCTGCAGGCCGATGCCGCCGAGCGCACCGGTCCAGACGACCACCAGCACGACCGTCGCGAGCGCGCCGTGCAGGGCCAGCAGCGCGAACGGCGTGTAGCTCGCCGCGATCAGCACGTAGATCATCGAGCGGTCCAGGCGGCGCATCCAGCGGCGGATGTGCGGCCGCCGCCAGTTGACGCGGTGGTAGAGCGTGCTCGTGCCGAGCAGCGCCGAGACCGCGGCGGCGTAGATCACGGCCGCGACGACCGCACGCCCGCGCGGCGCGTAGGCGATCAGCGCCGCGCCGCAGCCGAGCGAGACGAGGAAGCCCCACTGATGGGAGACGCCGCGCAGGCGCGGCTTGCCGGGGCTCGGGGCGGTGCTCATCGCGCCCTGGATGCTCGCGCGTTCGCGCTCGCTGTGCGCCGGTCAGGCGTTCGCGCCACCAACGCTAGGACTCGCGGCGCCCGCGGCGAACTTCGCGCGCTGCTGCTCGCGGTCGATGAGCACGACGTCCCAGGCGAGCCCAACCTTGGCCATCGCGAGGATCAGCCAGCCGGACGGGTCGAGCTCATACCAGCGCAGGCCGTGGAACGCGGAGCGCGGGAACGCGTGGTGGTTGTGGTGCCAGGCCTCGCCGAGGCTCGGCAGCGCGAGCCAGAACACGTTGGTCGAATGGTCGCCGGTCTCGAAGCGCCGCGCGCCGAAGAAGTGGCAGATCGAGTTGATGCTCCAGGTGATGTGGTGCACGAGGAAGATCCGCACGAGGCCCGCCCACAGCAGCGCCTCGAGGCCGGCGTCGAGGGTGCCGCCCCAGGCCCACCCTGCGAAGAACGGGATCGCCAGCGTCCCGAGGACGAAGAACGGGAAGGCGCGGTTGAGCCGGCGCATCACCGGGTCGCCTGCCAGGTCGGGGCAGTAGCGGCGCTTCTCGGCCTGCCCGTTGGTCTCGAACAGCCAGCCGATGTGCGCGTGCCAGAGGCCGCGCACGACGCCGCCGAAGCCCGAGCCGTGGCCGACGTGCGGCGAGTGCGGGTCGCCCTCCTCGTCGGAGAAGGTGTGGTGCTTGCGGTGGTCGGCGACCCAGTCGAGCACCGGTCCCTCGACGGCGTAGGAGCCCATGATCGCGAACGCGTAGCGGATCGGGCGGTAGGTCTCGAACGCGCGGTGGGTGAGCAGGCGGTGGAAGCCGACCGTCACGCCGAAGGCGCTGACGAAGTACATGACGGCGAAGATCACCAGGTCGCGCGCGTGCAGGAACGAGCCCCAGGCGAGGATCGCGCCGGCCACGGCGCCGAGGAACGGGATCAGCACCGCGGCGATGTTCGCGGTTCGCTCGGCTCGCGTCATCGACCCGAAAGAGTACGCTCCCCGGCAACATGTTTCTTGCACACCAACCCAAGCATCGCGCATAGATTTAGCATGGATGCACAAAAACTCCCGCTCGAGCGCCCCTGGCAGGCGGTCGACCCGGCGGTCAGCGCGGCGATCTCGCCGGCGCTCGGCGCGGTCGCGGACGAGATCACCGCCGCGATCGCCGAGGCGATCCCCGAGTACCGCCAGCCGATGGGCGGCTCGTTCGGCCGCGGCGTGCGCGACGCGATCGAGGAGACGCTGCGCCAGTTCCTCGAGCAGCTCGGCCGCCCGGCGACCGGCGAGCGCCCGGGCCGCGAGGTCTACATCGCGCTCGGCCGCGGCGAGTACCGCGCCGGCCGCGGCCTGGACGCGCTGCAGGGCGCCTACCGCGTCGGCGCCCGCATCGCCTGGCGGCGGATCTCGGCGGCGGCGATCGCCGGCGGCCTCGACAGCGCGACGCTCGCGCTGCTGGCGGAGTCGATCTTCGCCTACATCGACGAGATCTCGGCCGAGTCGGTCGACGGCTACGCCAGCGCGCAGGCGGCGAGCGCCGGCGAGCGCTCGCGCGAGCGCCAGGGCCTCGTGCGCGCGCTGATCGCCGGCGAGCTTGACGAGACCGAGGCGCAGGCCCGCGCGGCCGCCGCCGAGTGGCCGCTGCCGCGCCGGCTGGCGGCGCTGGCCGCCGATCACCGCGACGCCGAGCGCGTCGCCACGATCGTCGGCGAGGGCGCGCTCGGCGCGCGGATCGACGGGCTCGTCTGCGTGCTGGTCGGCGACCCGGACGCCCCCGGCCGGCTCGAGCGGATCCGCCGCGCGCTCGACACCCGCCTCGCCGCGCTCGGCCCGACCACCCCCTGGCCCGCGGCCGCGCAGAGCTTTGCCCGCGCCGTCGCCTGCGTGCGCCTGGCGCAGCGGGGCGTGCTGCCCTCCGGCGGCCTGATCGTCGCCCGCGATCAGCTCGGCGCGCTCGCCCTGCACGCCGACCCGCCGCTGCTGCGCGAGCTCGCGCAATCGCGGCTCGAGCCGCTCGACGGCCTCACCGCCGCCGCCCGCGCGCGCCTGGAGGCGACGCTGCTCGCCTGGCTTCGCCGACAGGGCACCGTCGCCGCGATCGCGGAGGAGCTGCACGTCCACCCCCAGACCGTCCGCTACCGCCTCGCGCGCCTGCGCGAGCGCTTCGGCTCGACGCTCGACGATCCCGACGCGCGCTTCGAGCTCGAGCTCGCCCTGCGCGCTGGCCGCATGGCCGACCCGGCGTGAGCGGACCGCCATACTGTTCTGACGCGCCCGCACACCACCGAGGAGTCGCGATGACCCGCCGCGCACGCAGCCTCGCGGCAGTCGCCGTGATCCTCGTCCTCGGCGCCACCGTCGCCGCCGCGCAGGCGCTGACCCCGCCGGCCGGCACCCCCGACCTCTCGCAGATGACGCTGCAGTCCGCCGACCTCGGCCCCGCGGCCGGCGTCTCGAGCGCCTACGTCAAGCCGCCGTCGAAGATCGTCGCCCAGTACGACCGCAACTTCACCCTCACCTCGACGAGCGCCGGCGTGGCGCTCGACGCGATCGACACCGAGATCCTGCTGGCCCACACGAGCGCCTACGCGAAGAGCTTCTTCAAGGAGCTGCGCACCCTCTACGGCAGCAAGTTCGGCCACAACCTGCTCGCCGCCGACATCGAGAAGGCGGCCGGCCCCGGCCGGCTCACGCGCAAGCAGATCCGCTTCGGCACGCTCCGCGCGATCGACGTCGGCGATCAGTCGCTGCTGATCACGATCACCGTGCGGACCAGGACGCGACGGCTGGTCGAGGACGTCGTAGCGCTGCGCGTCGGTGGCGTGGTCGCGAACCTCTCGATCGTCGCCGCGGCGCCGAAGCTGGCGGCCTCGGTCCCGACCGCGCTGGCGACCACGGTCGCCGGCCACGTCACCTCCGTCCTGGCGAGCGGCGCAACGGGCCCGACCGGCCCGAGCGGCTCGACCGGCGCCACCGGCGCGAGCTGAGGAACCAGGATGCTGTGCGGCTGGGTGCATGCACCCAGCCGTCGGGAGGGCGCATGCGCCCTCCCGCGGGTCGGCGCATGCGCCGACCCGAACAACCAGGGGGATTTGACCGGGTGAGAGAAATCTTCTATACTCACACTCAGATTTGTTGCGGCGATAAAGGAGATTGACGAGCACATGGGCAAGACGATCGGTATCGACCTCGGCACGACGAACTCGTGCATGGCCGTCCTGGAGGGCGGGGAGCCAACCGTCATCGAGAACGCGGAAGGGGGTCGGACGACGCCGTCGGTGGTGGCCTTCACGGCTTCCGGTGAGCGGCTGGTCGGCACGATCGCCAAGCGCCAGGCGGTGACCAACCCGCAGAACACCGTCTTCTCGATCAAGCGCTTCATGGGGCGCAAGGAGAGCGAGGTCGGCGAGGAGGAGTCGATCGTCCCCTACAAGGTGATCGCCGGCAAGAACGGCGACGCGCGCGTCGAGGTCGCCGGCCAGGAGTACTCGCCGCCGGAGATCTCCGCGATGATCCTGCAGAAGCTGAAGGCCGACGCCGAGGCCTACCTCGGCGAGAGCGTCGACTCGGCGGTGATCACCGTCCCCGCCTACTTCAACGACGACCAGCGCCAGGCGACCAAGGACGCCGGCAAGATCGCCGGCCTCGACGTCAAGCGCATCATCAACGAGCCGACCGCCGCGTCGCTCGCCTACGGCCTCGACAAGGAGTCCGACCAGACGATCCTCGTCTTCGACCTCGGCGGCGGCACCTTCGACGTCTCCGTGCTCGAGATCGGCGACGGCGTGTTCGAGGTCAAATCCACCGCCGGCGACAACCACCTCGGCGGCGACAACTTCGACAAGGCGATCGTCGACTGGCTGGTCTCCGAGTTCAAGAAGGCCCAGGGGATCGACCTGCAGAGCGACCCGATGGCGCTGCAGCGCCTCTACGAGGCGGCCGAGAAGGCGAAGATCGAGCTCTCCACGACCCAGGAGACGCAGATCAACCTGCCGTTCGTGACCGCCGACCAGAGCGGGCCCAAGCACCTCGACACGCGCCTGACGCGCGCCAAGATGGCCGAGCTGACCGGCTCGCTGCTGGACCGCGTCGTCGCGCCGGTGCGCCAGGCGCTGGCCGACGCCAAGGACAAGGGCGCAGCCGCGATCGACCACGTCGTGCTGGTCGGCGGCATGACGCGCATGCCGGCCGTGCAGGAGAAGGTCAAGGAGTTGACCGGCAAGGATCCCCACCGCGGCGTCAACCCCGACGAGGTCGTGGCGGTCGGCGCGGCGATCCAGGCGGGCGTGCTCGCCGGCGACGTCAAGGACGTGCTGCTGCTCGACGTCACGCCGCTGACGCTCGGCATCGAGACCAAGGGCGGCGTCTTCACCAAGCTGATCGAGCGCAACACGACGATCCCGACCCGCAAGGCGGAGATCTTCTCGACGGCCGAGGACAACCAGCCGTCGGTCGAGATCCACGTGCTGCAGGGCGAGCGCGAGATGGCGACCTACAACAAGTCGCTCGGCAAGTTCCAGCTGACCGGCATCCCGCCGGCGCCGCGCGGCATCCCCCAGATCGAGGTCGGCTTCGACATCGACGCCAACGGCATCCTCAGCGTGTCGGCGAAGGACCTCGGCACCGGCAAGGAGCAGAAGATCGAGATCCGCGCCGGCTCGGGCCTCTCGGACGCCGAGATCAAGAACATGGTGCAGGACGCCGAGGCGCACGCCGACGACGACCGCCGCGCGCGCGAGCTCGCGGAGGCGCGCAACAACGGCGAGAACGCCGCCTACCAGGCCGAGCGCCAGCTGAAGGAGCTCGGCGAGGCCGTCGACGCCTCCTCGCGCGAGGCGATCGAGGCGGCCGTCAAGGAGCTGCGCGAGGTGCTCGACGGCGATGACCCGGCGGCGATCCGCACGCGCACCGACGCGCTGAACGAGGCCTTCCACAAGGTCTCGGAGGCGATGTACGAGCGCGCGCAGCAGGACCAGGCGCACAGCGCCGCCAACGGGTCGGACGCCGACGGAGCCTCCTCCAGCGAGGAGGACGTCGTCGACGCCGAGGTCGTCGACGAGCCGAGCGCGTAGACCATGGCCGAGGCTGAGGAGCAGGCGCTCGATCTGACCGAGCCGGCGGACGGCGGCGCAGCCGCCCCCGCCGAGCCGGACGGCGGCGCGGACGCGGGCGAGGGCGTGAGCACCGACGAGCTGGCCGCGACGGCGGCCCAGCGCGACGAGTACCTCGCGCTCGCCCAGCGCACGCAGGCCGACTTCGAGAACTACCGCAAGCGCGTCGCGCGCGAGGGCGCGGCGGCGGAGAACCGCGGGCTCGTGCGCCTGGCGCGCGAGCTTCTGCCCTCGCTCGACAACCTCGATCGCGCGCTCGCGCACGCCGATGACGCCGACGCCGACGCGGCCCTGATCGAGGGTCTGCGGCTCGTCCAGCGCGAGCTGCTCGGCGCGCTCGAGCGCGTCGGCATCGAGTCCTTCGGCGAGCCGGGCGAGCCGTTCGACCCCGAGTTGCACGAGGCCGTCGCCCAGCAGCCCTACGAGGGCCGCGCCGCCGGCGAGGTCGCCGAGGTCTTCCAGCACGGCTACCGCCTGGCGGGCGGACTGGTGCGCCCGGCGCGCGTGCTCGTGGCGGGATAGGGGCGCCGGGAGCATGGCTGCGCGCAAGGACCCCTACAAGGTGCTCGGCGTCGACAAGAAGGCCTCGGCGGCCGAGATCAAGAAGGCCTACCGCAAGCTCGCGCGCCAGCATCACCCCGACCGAAACGCCGGCGACGCGAAGGCCGAGGAGCGCTTCAAGGAGATCAGCGAGGCCAACGACATCCTCTCCGACCCCGACAAGCGCGCCGCCTTCGACCGCGGCGAGGGCGTGTTCGGCGGCGGCCCCGGCGGCGCGAACCCGTTCGCGGGCGGCTTCGACGGCGGCTTCAGCGACATCCTCTCGAACCTGTTCGGCGGCGCCGCCGGCGGCGGCGCGACGGGAGCCGGCCGGCGCTCGCGCGGCGGGCCCGAGCGCGGGCGAGACCTCGAGGCGGAGATCCAGATCGGCTTCGACCAGGCCGTGCACGGCGCCCAGGTGCCGCTCACGATCCCGCTGTCTGAGCGCTGCCCGACCTGCAACGGGACCGGCGCGCGGCCCGGCACCAAGCCGACCGTCTGCCCGCGCTGCGATGGCCGCGGCATCGAGTCCCAGGGCCAGGGCATGTTCTCGATCTCGGTGCCCTGCTCGCGCTGCGGCGGCAGCGGGACCGTGATCGAGTCGCCCTGCCCGACCTGCAACGGCACGGGCGCGACGCGCACCGTGAAGCGGCTGCGCGTCAACATCCCCGCCGGCGTGCACGACGGCAGCCGCATCCGCCTGGCCGGCAAGGGCGAGGCCGGCCCGCGCGGCGGGCCGAACGGCGACCTCTACGTGATCACCCACGTCACCCCCTCACCGGTCTTTCACCAGAAGGGCGCCCACCTCGAGGTCGAGGTGCCGCTGAGCGTCGTCGAAGCGCTGCGCGGCGGCGAGATCGAGGTGCCGACCCTGTCCGGGCGAAAGACGCTGCGAGTCGCCCCCGGCACCCGCCACGGCACCGTCCAGCGGCTGCGCGGCGAGGGCCCGCCGCGACCTGGCGGCAAGGGCAACGGCGACATCCACTACCGCTTCGTGATCGAGCTGCCGCAGGAGCTGAGCGACGCCCAGGCCAAGGCCGTCGACGCGCTCGCCAAGACGATCAACGGCGACCCGCGCGGCAAGCTGTTCGAGGCGCTCAGATGAGCGAGCGCCCGCCCCGCCCGACGCGCTCGACGCGGATCGACGTCGCGCTCGACCGCGGCGTGTTCATGATCTCGGTCGCCGCCGAGCTGGCCGAGATGCACCCGCAGACTCTGCGGATGTATGAGGCGCGCGGCCTGATCGAGCCGAGCCGCTCGCCGAAGGGGACGCGCCTGTACTCGCAGGCCGACGTCGAGCGCCTGCGGCGAATCCAGCAGATGACCGCCGAGCTGGGCCTGAACCTGGCCGGCGTCGAGCGCGTGCTGGCGCTCGAGGCGCAGCTCGCCGAACTGAACGCGCAGCTCGCCGCCACCGCGCTGGCGGCCGAGGAGGCCCGCCGGGAGCTGGAGTTGGAGCTCGACGCGCTGCGGCGCTCGATGAGCGCGAACATCGTCCGCTACAGCGGCTCGACCGCGCTCGTGCGGGCGGTCGACGCGCGGGCGAAGTTCAAGCCCCCGCCGGGGGCGGGCAAGCGCGAGCGCTAGGCGGGCGGCGGCGCTCGCTACGCTGCCGCGATGGCTGACATCCGCCGCCTGGGGAAGGACGACGGCGCGCTGCTGCGCGACGTTCGCCTGCGCGCACTGAAGGACGCCCCCTACGCCTACAGCTCGTGGTTTGCGCGCGAGGCCGACTTCGCCGACGAGGTCTGGGACGACCGCGTCGCCGAGAGCGACGCCGGACGGACCGCCGCCGTCTTCGCCGCCCTCGAGGGCGAGCGCGCCGTCGGCATGGCGGGCGGCTACGTCCGCCAGGAGGACCCGGGCACCGTGACGATGTGGGGCATGTGGGTCGACCCCGCCGCGCGGCGCCAGGGTCTCGGCCACGCGCTGGTGGACGCCGTCGCCGAGTGGGCGCGCGAGCGCGGCGCCGAGCAGTTGCGCCTGCGCGTGACGGACACCCGGGCGACGCTCCCCGCCGCCAGCCTCTACCGCCGGCTCGGCTTCGTCGACGTCGGCCAGCAGGAGCAGCTCGGCTCGCACCCGTCGCTGGTGACGGTCGTCATGTCGCGGGAGCTGTAGGGCGTCAGCCGTCAGCCTTCAGCCGCGGGGAAGTTCAGCTCGCGGGCGTCGATCAGCCAGTGGCAGGGCGCGAGTGCGTCGCGCAGCTCCTGGGTGAGCTGGTTGACGATGATGCTCGAGCCGACGTAGCTCGCCCCCGCCTCCTCGACCAGCCGCCGCGCGATCAGACCCTGGCTGCCGGTCTCGAACCAGTCGTCCACCAGGCCGACGCGCTCGCCGCTGGAGATCGCGGCGCGCTGCAGGCGGAAGGTGTGGCGGCGACCGCGGTAGTCGACCGGGGTGAACGCGCTCAGCGTCTCCCCGGGGTAGAGCCCCTCGCTCTTGCGAATCCCGACGAAGCCGACGCCCAGCCGCGTCGCGACCGCCGCGCCGAGCAGGAAGCCGCGCGACTCGATCCCGGCGATCTTGTCGACCGCGCCGGCGAACGGCGCCGCCATCTCCTCGATCACGCGCGCGAACAGCTCGCGGTCGTAGAACACCGGCCACATGTTGCCCAGGCCGGCGTCGTCGATCGCGATGCGCTCGCGCAGCAGGACGTTGAGCGGCGCCGGCGGCTGCTCACCCGCACCGGCCGCGGTCTGCGCCTCGCTCATGGGCGGATTGTCGCGCTTCGCGTGACGGCGCGCGCGTGCGCTCGCGTGCGCGGTCCGCGGCCGGTCAGCTCACGGCACGACCCTGAGCGTCGCGTGCATCCCGAGCTTCCAGTGGCCGGGGAGCGAGCACCAGAGGTGATAGGTGCCGGGCCGCAGGTCGACGACGCCGTCCCAGCGCTGGCCGGACGCGAGCACGCCGACGCCGAAAGCCGCCGGCGAGCGGCCGCGACGCAGTCGCAGGTCATGCGGATCCATGCCGGCGTCGATCGCCTCGAGGCTGACCGGGCCGGCCTTGACGCCCGCCTCGGACAGCATCAGGCGGTACTCGACCTCGGTCACCTGCAGGTGGGTTGCGGCCGGGCTCGCGCGCCGCGCCGGCGAGCTCGCCTGCGCGACCGCGCCGGTGAACGCGCCCACGCAGGCGAGCAGGCTCACGGCGCCCAGTGCGCGCCGGCCCGCTACTTGACCACCGTGAAACGTGGCAGCGTCCCGGCGCCGGGGATGATCGGCGCCGCCTCCTGGCCGAGCCACTGCTCGAGCAGCGAGCAGTACAGGGAGCGGAAGTCGGCCGTCTCCTTCAGGTTTCCCAGCGGGTCGAGACCGCCCGACAGGCCGATCCACTCGCCGATCATCGTGCCCGCGGCGTGCGTGCCGATCACGAACGCGCACCCGGCGGCGCCATGGTCGGTGCCGGCCGAGGCGTTCGCCTGCGGCCGGCGTCCGAACTCCGACCACACCACGGTCAGGACGCGGTCGTCGAGGCCACGCGCCTCGAGGTCGCGCTGGAACGCGTACAGCGTCTGCGCGACCTCCCCGAGCGAGGCGGCAAACGGCGCCGCCTGGCTCTCGTGCGTGTCGAAGACCGAGTCGGTCGAGACGCTGACGCACGACAGCGGCAACCCGGCTGCGAGCATCGCGGGAACCGCCGCCATCCGTGTCGGGAACGAGTCGCTGGTGCTCGGGTAGCCGTTCGGCAGCGCCGGCGTGGTGGTGGACCCGGCCGCCGGCTGGAACGGCAGCAGCTGCTGGCGCAGCTTGTTTGACATCAGCGCGGCCTGCCCCGACTGCGCCAGCCCGCCGTCGCCGGAGTCGGCGCCGACGCGCCCCAGCGAGTCGAAGGCGTCGTACATCAGCGTCTGCGCCGGCCCCCAGACCCCGGGCGCGTAGAAGGAGTAGGAGCTCGGCGAGGCGATCGTCGCGACCGGCATCCGGGCGCTCGCCAGCGACGGCTGCAGGGAGTAGTCGAGACAGAGGCCCTGGAGCGGGTTGTCGGCGCTGCCGGTCAGGTCGAGGTAGCGGCCCATCCAGCCTGTCTGCAGGTCGGCCTGCGTGGCGCCGACCTCCCAGTAGTGACGGCTCGTGAAGTGCGACTGGTTGGGGTCGGTGTAGCCGACCGTCGGCATCACGCTGACCTTGCCCTCCCCGTGAAGCTGCGCGAGCGGCGCCGCCAGCGGGTTCCAGCTCAGCGTCGGGTCCTCGGTGAAGGCGGGTCCGGCGCCGACCGGCACGGCGAGGCTCGCGCGCATCTGGGCGTAGAGCGGGTCGGCGCCCGGATAGAGCACGGACATCGAGTCGATCCCACCCTGCAGGTAGACGCTCACCAGCACCCGCTGGTTCGTTGCCGTGGCGGCCTGGGCGATCCCGTCGGCGTAGGCGGCCGAGGAGCGCAGCAGGCGACCGCCGTAGACCGTCAGCGCCAGTCCCGCCGAGGCCAGCACGAAGCCGCGTCGCGACAGCCCGGTTCCGGCCGGCGTCGGCATGCCGCGTTCGATCGCCGGCAGCCCGCGTCCGGCTGCGACCACCCCGCGGCGCAGCAGCTCGGAGCGGCTGAAGTCCGCGCAGGCGCAGGGGGCCGGCTGTGTCGGGTGGGCGCTCAACTCAGCAGGTCTGGTAGTCGGGGCTGGCGACGACGAGCGCGCGCAGCGCGTTCAGCGCGAGCACGGGGTACTGGTCGTACTCCCACTTTGCGGTGACGGCGTTGAAGCCCGCGGCCTGCGCGTAGGAGCGAAGCGCGGCGACCGTCGGCTTGCTGAGCGCCGGCCCGCCCCAGAAGGCGATCGCGTGCTCGGTCAGCTTTCGCGGGTCGGCGTCGTGGATCTTGGTCTTGGAGGGATCGAGCACGTGCTTGGGCTCGATCATCTGCGAGGTGAGGTTGAAGCGGCCCAGCCAGGTCGCCGTGTTGAGCCACTGCGTCGCGTCCCAGCCGCCGACGTTCGGCGGATAGAACGGCGTCTGGCCGACGAGCCCCGCCTCCCACACCCAGGCGTCGGTGTCGATGTAGCGGTCGATCCCGCGCAGCATCCCGGCGATCTGCACGATCGGCGGCTTGACCATGCGCTCCCCGGCGTGGACGAGCGGGTGCATCAGCATCGCCTCGACGAGCGGCCGGATCCGCTTGCCGGAGGACACATAGAGCGCCGCGGCGGCGCGCGTGTCGGCCGCCGGCAGCGGCTCGGGCGAGAAGTAGGACCAAAGCTTCTTGACGAAGTACCCGGGGTGCGCCGGGTGCGCGAGCACGAGCCGCAGGCTGTCGCGCCAGCCGAATCGCCCGCGCTGGTGGTAGATCACCTTCACGCCGTCGTCGTGCAGCGTCGGGTCGAAATGGAAGTCGTCGGGCTCGCCGGTCGCCTGGTTCCAGCTGTTGGTCCAGCCCGACAGGGCGCGGGCGTGCTCGCGGACATCCATCTCGGTGTAGCCGTCGCCGGCGCCGAGGGTGAACAGCTCCTGCATCTCGCGCGCGTAGTTCTCGTTCGGCGCCTGCTTGGTGCTGCCCGAAAGCGAGAGCCACAGCATCATCGCCGGGTCGATCGTGATCGCCGTCAGCATCGCCGGGAAGTCCGCCAGGCACAGGCGGCGCATCGTCCGGTTCTGGTTGATCATCAGCCGCTGCGAGTCGACGCCCTCGTTGCTGGTGGCGAACCAGTCGTGCCAGCTCAGCGTCATCCGTTCGATCAGCGGCGCCTCGGTCCGCACCATCCGGTCAAGCCACCACAGCACGTCGTTGCCCCAGACGTCGTAGGGGGCGAGCGGCTTGCCGGTCTCGAGCACCGGCGGGGGACCCTTCAGACCGCGCCGCGCCGGCCGGGTGAGCGACAGCACGGCGCCGCGCATGCCGAGCTGCGCGAGCTCCTGGGCCTGCCCGGGTCTGGGTCCGAAGCCGGCGCGCCAGAGCAGCCGCTCGGCCTGCTCGGCGGCGAAGCGGCCGCGGTAGACCGGCAGGGAGCCCGGCGTCGAAGCAGGGCGACGCGTGCCTCTCCTCGGAGCGGTGGCTAGCACTGCTGCGTATTCGGCCCCGGAGCGCGGCCCGCTGAAGCGAATTACGACATCGGCCGAGCGCCCGCGCCGGCGGCCGTCGGCGTCTAGGACGCGGCGATCACGGCCGCCGCGTCGCCCTCGCGGAGGGGGCGGGCCACGCCTGCGCGCGCAGCAGCTCGCGCAGGCGGGCCTCGAGCGCGCCGAACGTCGGCGACTCCGCCAGCTCCAGCGTGCGTGGTCGCGGCAGCTCGATCGTGAGCGTCGCCGCCACCCGTCCGGGCCGCGGCGTCAGCACGTAGACGCGGTCGGCGAGGAAGACGGCCTCGGCGACGTCGTGGGTGATCAGCAGCACGGTCGAGCCGACCTCGCTCCAGACCTCGAGCAGCCACTGCTGCAGCTCCGCGCGCGTGATCCCGTCCAGCGCCCCGAACGGCTCATCGAGGAGCATCGCCGGCTTGCCGAGCAGCACGGTGCGCAGGAACGCCGCGCGCTGGCGCATGCCGCCGGACAGCTGCCACGGCCACGCGGCCTCGAAGCCGCCGAGGCCGAAGCGCTCGAGCAGCGGGGCGGCGCGCTCGCGCGCCTGAGCCCGGCCCACGCCGGCGAGCTCGAGCCCGATCGTGACGTTGTCGATCGTGCGCCGCCACGGCAGCAGCCCGTCGCGCTGGGGCATGAACGCGCACGCCCCGAGCCTGTTCTCGGCCGCTCGGCCGTCGATCAGGACCTCGCCGGAGGTGGGGGTCTCCAGCCCCGCGAGGATCTGGAAGAGCGTCGTCTTGCCGCACCCGCTCGGCCCGATCACGGCCACGAACTCGCCGGGCCGCGCGTGCAGGTCGACCCCGTCGAGGGTCACGAGCGGCTCCTGCCTCTCGAGCTCGAACGTCTTCGTGAGGCCGCGGACCTCGAGCTGCGCCCCGGGCTCGCGCGCGGTCACCATGCCGCGTCGGTGTGCGCCGGCGGGCGCCAGCGGATCACTGCGCGCTCGACCGCTGAGACGATGCCGAACAGGGCGAGGGTCAGCAGCGCGCTGACGATCACCGCGCCGAACACGAGATCGGTGTTGAAGTACTGGTTCGCGGTGCTCATGTAGTAGCCGAGCCCCTGCGTGGCGCCGACGTACTCGGCGAAGATCGCGGCCACGTAGGAGAAGGTGACGCCCACCTTCAGGCCGGTGAAGAACTGGGGCAGCGCGCTCGGCAGGCGCACGTGCCAGAGGATCTGCGCCCGGCTCGCGCCCATGGTGCGCAGGAGGCTCATCGTGTCGGCGTCGGCCGAGCCGAGCCCCTGGATCATCCCGACCGCGATCGCGAAGAACGTGAACAGCGCGACCAGCGCGACCTTCGGCGCCGGGCCGAGGCCGAACCAGATGATCACGACCGGCGCGAGCGCGATCAGCGGGATCGTCTGCGAGGCCACCATCAGCGGGTAGATGCTGCGCCGCACCGTGCGCGACCAGTCGACGGCGATCGCCAGCACGACCGCGCAGACGATCGCCAGGGCGATCCCGAGCAGCGCCTCCTTGCTCGTCGCCCACATCGCCGGAGCGAGGTCCGCGCGGTCGCGCCAGGTGTTCGTGACGACGTACCACGGGCCCGGCAGGGACAGGCTGGCGTGCACCGCGTTCGCGACGAGGTCCCAGGCGAGCACGAGCGCTGCGAACACCAGCGCCGGTGGCCAGGCGCCGCGCAGGAGCCGCCGGACGGCCGCGCTCATCTCAACCGGCCGGCAGCAGCGCGTTCGTGTACAGCGCGCTCATCGGCGGCGAGCTCTTGATCACGTGGGCGTTCGCGAGGATCCGCTCCAGTCCGGCGTAGTCGGTGTCGCTCTCCGGCCCCCACACACCCGCGGAGTCGTCGAAGTGGGGCGCCGTCGCGTTGCCGGTGGCGTCGATGATCCGCCTGGCGTTGTGCAGTGCCGTCTCGTTGTCGGCGATCAGGATCCGCTCGGCCTCGGCGGGGTGGCGTGCGGCGAACTCGTAGCCCTCGGCCAGCGCTCGCAGGGCCCGCGCGAGGATCGGCCCGCGCGCCGCGATGTCCCTGTCGCTGGCGACGTAGACGGCGTTGGGGTAATTGCCGGCCGCGCCGAGGTAGCGGCTGTAGGGGAAGGTGCGCAGCTTGATCCCCTGCAGTGCGGCGGTGACGTCGTCGATGCCGCCGAACACGGCGGTGTAGTCGATGCGGTGAGCGGCCAGCGCGGTGATCACGCTGGCGTCCAGCACGACCTGCTTGAAGACGGGGTGGGCGACGCCGTCGGCGCGCAGGATCGCGGTCACCAGCGGCGGGTCGCTGGCGATCCCGAAGCCCCCGTAGAGCTTGCCGCTCAGCTGCGCGGGCCGCGTGTAGCTGGAGGAGGCGAGCACGGCGAGTGCGGTCGTGTTGTCGGTCACCAGCGCGCCCACCGCCTTGTACTTCAGTCCGGTCGAGTTGTTGATGATCACGTCCGGGGGATAGCTGATGCCGAGGTCGGTCTGGCCGGCCTGGATGAGCTGCTCGGCGGAGGCGTTCGCGTAGGGCAGGATCACCGGGTTGATGTGCTCGGCGGCGAAGTAGCCCTTCGCCTCGGCCACGTAGATGCCGAGGTAGTTGACGTTGGCCGTGTAGTCGAGCGCGATCTTGACGGTCGCGAGCGGCGTCGCGGCGGTGCGCGCGGCCGGCGCGCCGGAGGAGCTCGCGGCGTAGCCGGCCGTCGCTGTCGCGGCGGCGGCGGCGAGCGCCAGGGTTGCGCCGATCAGCGCACGGCGTCCGCGCGGCGCGCGAGGGGCCGGGCGGCCGGCAAAGGAGCGGATGGTGAGGTTGAACATCGATCTCCCTTCGCTGGTATGAGCCAGATCAGGTTCGTCGGGTCGGCGCGATTACGCGCCCTCTCAGCCCCTCGCGGGACTCCCCGGATTGCGGATATGGACCGGGCCGGAAGATACCGCCTGCGCGCCCGGAGGGTCGACGCGCCGCGCGCGCTGGCACGATGGCGCCATGGAGGTTCTGCTCGCCGCGATCGCCGCGGCGCCGCCGCGCGCCGGGGCGACGCGCGTGGTCGCTATCGACGGACGCTCGGGCGCCGGCAAGTCGACGCTGGCGCTGGCGCTGGCGGGCGGTCTGGGCGCGGCGCTGGTCTCGCTCGAGGACCTCTACGGCGGCTGGGACGGGCTCGAGGACGGAATCGCACTGCTGCGCAGCGCGGTGCTCGAACCGCTCAGCGCGGGCCGTGCCGCGAGCGTGCCGCGCTACGACTGGCAGGCCGGCGGGTGGGGCGAGCCGTGGACGCTCGAGCCGCCGCCGTGGCTGGTCGTGGAGGGGGTCGGGGCCGGCGCGCGGGCCGTGGCGCCGTTCACCAGCGTGCTGGTGTGGGTCGAGTTGGACGAGGCGGCGCGCCGTGAACGGGTGCGCTCGCGGCGGGGGTGCGACGCGGAGCAGTGGGAGCGCTGGGCGGCGCAGGAGGAGCGCTACCTGGACCGCGAGCGCCCGGCCGAGCGCGCCGACTTCGTGATCGAGAGTCGGCGCGACCGTGCGGACGGCCCCTGAAATGCGGCGAAGAAGGCAACTCGATGAATTGCGTAAACCTTGCCTTGACAGGAGGGGTTGTCAATCCTATGTTTACAGCGTGACGTCGCCCCCTGGCCCGCGTACCGATGACGAGCGACGCCGAACGTGAGGTCATGGGCCTCGTCCTCACGACCAACGCCGAGTTGGTCAGCGGCGTGCTCCGCGGCGCGGGCGAGGACGGTTCCGTGTTGGCGGCCGTCGCCGCGACGCGGAACCTCGACCGGATCGTCAACGACATCCTCCATACACTCGTCCGCCAGGCTCGAGCCGAGGGCCGCACGTGGGCGGAGATCGGCGAGGTCCTGCACGTCACGCGCCAGGCGGCGTTTCAGAGGTTCGGGGCGAGCATGACAGCCGTCGGTGCCGCGGAGGAGGGCGTGATGACGCCGATCGAGGGAGCGTCCGAGAAGGCGGTTGCGGTGCTCGACGGTTGGCTGAACGAGCGCTGGGAGGAGATTCGCGGCGAGTTCGACGAGCGCATGAAGGAGCAGGCCCCGGCAGGGCTGCTCGAGTCGGTGCGCCGACAGGCGGCGCAGACCGGCGGGGAGTTCGTCGAGCTCGGAGCGCCGGTCGTGACTGTGCGCTCCGGCTACACCGTGGTCGACGTGCCGATGGCGTTCGAGCAGGCCGACGCGACGGGCCGCGTGGCGCTGAACGCGGACGGCTTCGTCGCGGGGTTCTTCATCCTTCCCTCGGAATCGGCGTAGCTCGTGGGCGCCGTCGTCGTAGCCGAATCACTGACCAAGCGCTTCGGCAGCCTGCTGGCCGTCGACGACCTCTCGTTCGAGCTCGAGCGCGGGACGATCACCGGCTTCCTCGGCCCCAACGGCGCCGGAAAGACGACCACTCTGCGGATGATGCTCGGCCTGGCCGCGCCGACGAGCGGACGCGCGCTCGTCTTCGACCATCCCTACGCCGAGCTCGCGGCTCCGTCGCTGCGGATCGGCGCCGTGCTCGAGGCCACCGACTTCCATCCGGGCCGCTCGGGCCGCGACCATCTGCGGACGCTCAGCCTCGCTGTGGGCTTGCCCGACTCGCGTGCCGACGAGGTCCTGCGCCTCGTCGAGCTGCAGGACGCGGCACGCCGTCGCGTGAAGGGGTATTCGCTCGGCATGCGCCAGCGCCTCGGCCTCGCCAGCGCGCTGCTCGGCGACCCCGAGCTGCTCGTGCTCGACGAGCCGGCGAACGGCCTCGATCCGGAGGGCGTGCGCTGGCTGCGTGACTTCCTGCGCGCGTTCGCGTCCGACGGACGGACCGTGCTGATCTCGAGCCACGTGCTCGCCGAGGTCGCGCAGACGGTTGACGGCGTCCTGATCATCAACCGTGGACGGCTCGTGATCGAGTCTCCGCTCGATCAGCTGACGGCGCGCGTCGGCGGCGCGGTGCGCGTGCGGACGCCCGACGTCGCCGCGCTCCAGGAGGCGCTGCGCAGCGCGCAGCTCACGTCGGCGCCGACCGAGGACTCCACACTGCTCGTCTCCGGCGCGACGAGCGAGCGTGTCGGGGAGATCGCGTTCGCCGCCGGCGTGCGGCTGCACGAGCTGGTGACCGAAGGGACGTCGCTCGAGGAGGTCTTCCTCGAGCTGACCAACGCGGACACGTCCAGCCCGGAGGCGGCGCCGTGATCGCGCAGATCAGGGCCGAGCTGCTGAAGGTGCGCTCGACGCGGACGACCGTCGGGCTGCTGCTCGGCATGGTCGCGCTCCTGTTGCTCTTCATCCTGTTGACCGGTCTGCTCACCCAGCCCGACGCGCTCTCGACGCGCGAGCAGCAGCGCTCGCTGCTCAGCATCGGCAGCCTGGCGGGCGTCTTCTCGGCCCTGGCGGGCGTGCTGCTGATCGCCAGTGAGTACCGCTACGGCACGATTCGCCCGACGATCCTGTTCACGCCGAGGCGTTCGGAGGTACTCGGCGCCAAGGTCGCGGCGGGGCTCCTCGCCGGACTCGCCTTCGGGCTCGTCGGCGTGGCGATCGGCTGGGGCCTGAGCTTCGCGATCCTCTCGGCGCGCGGCATCACCGTGGTGCTGACCGGCCGCGACGTGATGCTGCTCCTGTTCGGGGGGCTCGGTGGTGTCGCTCTCTGGGGCGCGATGGGAGTCGGGCTCGGAGCGATCATCCGCAGCCAGGTCGGCGCCGTGATCACGCTGCTCGCGTGGGGGTTCGTCGTCGACAACCTGCTGTTCGGGCTAGTGCCGTCGGTCGGCCGCTACATGCCGACGCGGGCGCAGGACGCGCTGATCGGTCTCACCGCCAATCACCTGGTCTCACCGGCGCTCGGCGGGATCGTTCTCGTCGCGTGGGCCGTCGCGCTCGCAGGCATCGGCGCCGCCGTCGCGGCGCGACGCGACGTCGACTGACGGCGCGGATCGCGCGCGCGAGGGTCGAGGGCCGGGCCGTCGCGCTGGTTAGTCTCTGCTCGGGGGCGTCGCCCCCGCCGGCCGTCGACATCGCGAGGTGAGCTGTGAAGGCAGTCAGATTCGATCACTACGGCGGGATCGAGGTGCTGGAGGTCCGGGAGGTCGATCGCCCGGTCCCGGGTCCCGGAGAGGTGCTCGTCGCCGTGAAGGCGGCGTCGATCAACCCGGGCGAGATCTCCATTCGCGAGGGCCTGCTCCATGGCCGCTGGCCGGCGACCTTCCCCTCCGGCGAGGGGACCGATTTCGCGGGCGTGGTCGAGGAGCTCGGCGAGGCAGTCACCGCGTTCGCGGTCGGGGACGCGGTGTGCGGCTGGACGGAGCGTCGGGCAAGCCACGCCGAGTTCGTCGCCGTGCCCACGGCGTGGCTGACCGCGAAGCCCGCCGAGCTCTCGTGGGAGGTTGCCGGTTCGCTCTTCGTCGTCTCGATGGCTGCCTACGCGTGCGTCGACGCCGTCGCTCCGCAGCCGGGCGAGGTCGTCGTCGTCTCCGGCGCCGCCGGCGGGGTCGGCTCGTTCGCGGTGCAGCTGGTGGTGCTCACCGGGGCCACCGCGATCGGACTTGCGAGCGAACGCAACCACGCCTGGCTCCGCGGGCGCGGCGCGGTGGCCGTCAGCTACGGCGAGGGGCAGGCGGAGCGCATTCGCGCGGCGGCGGGCGGTCACGTCGACGCCTTCATTGACACGTTCGGAGGCGGCTACGTTGACCTCGCGATCGAGCTCGGCGTCGCGGTCGATCGGATCAACACGATCGCCGACTTCGGCGCCGTGCAGCGGCTGGGCGTCAAGGGCGAGGGCACCCACGCGATCGCGACGGCCGAGGCGCTGGCGCAGATGGCGGCGCTCGTCGCCGGCGGCAGCGTCGAGCTCCCGATCGCGCGGAGCTACCCGCTCGCTCAGGTGCGCGAGGCCTACGAGGAGCTGGCGCAGCGCAGGACGCACGGGAAGATCGTCCTGCTCCCCTGACCGCGGTGTCACAGTGCTGAGCCGATCGTGTTGCAGGCCCGCGCGAGCGCGACGGTCCCCGGCGCGCGGTCGATGGGTGGCTGGGCTGCTCAGCGCGGCGATCGCGCTGTCGCTCGCGGCTTGCGGATCGTCGGGATCACCGCACGCATCCTCCTCGGCGAGCGCGTCGACACCGGGCGCTGCGGGGGTGCGTCAGATACCGGTCAGCGTGGGGTCGCCGCCGCTCACCGGAACGCTGACGCTCCCGGCCGGCAGGGGACCGTTCCCCGCGGTCGTGCTCGTCTCCGGCTCCGGGCCCTCCGACCAGAACGAGACGGTCGAGGCGAACCACCCGTTCCTCGACATCGCGCTCGGGCTGGCCGCGCGTGGAATCGCCAGCATTCGCTACGACAAGCGCACTCACGACTACCCGCAGAGCGTCGATCCGCGAACCTTCACGCTCACCCAGGAGTACGTGCCCGACGCCCTCGCGGCGATCGGTGTCCTGCAGCGCCGGCCCGAAATCGATCCGCGCCTGATCTTCGTGTTGGGTCACTCGCAGGGCGGAACCTATGCGCCGCTGATCGCCAGGCGCGCGCCGGAGCTGGCCGGGGTGATCCTGATGGCCGCATCCACCGAATCAACCGCCGCCGCGCTCCTGCGGCAGGTGCGCTACCTCGCGACGCTCCCGGGTGGGGGCGCCGCGAAGGCGGAGCTGCCAGCGATCACCGCCGAGGCTGCGGCGATCGCAAGTCCCGCCGCGCTGGCGAAGGACAAGTCGGGAACCGTCCTCTACGGCGGGGTCGGGCCCGCCTACTACCTGAGCGGGTTCGGCTACGACGAGGTCGCCACCGCCCGCTCGATCCCCCAGCCGCTGCTGCTGCTGCAGGGCGACCGCGACTACCAGGTCACCGTCGCCGACGATCTCGACGTCTGGCTGCGGGGACTGCGCGGACGCAGGGGTGTGACGGTCGTCCAGTTCCCCGACGTCGACCACCTCATGCTCGACGGGAGCGGGCCGCCGTCACCGGCCGACTACGCCAAGCCGGGACACGTGGACCCGAAGGTGATCGCCGCGATCGCCGCTTGGGTGGAGCGGGTCAGGGCGGGTCAGGCGCCGTAGGCGCCGTGGGTGACGCTGCAGCCGCGGCCTCTACGGGGCGACGGTCCGCAGGATGAGGTCGGCGACGAGCGCCGGCGCCTCGAGTGATGGGAGGTGGGCGATCCCGGGCAACACCGCCAGCTCCCCGTTCGGCAGGCCGGCCGCGATCACACGGGCACGGTTCAGGCAGGCGGGGACGTCGAGCTCCCCGCACGCGATGACGGCCGGAACCATGATCTGTCCGAGTCGCTCCCAGGCGTTGATCTCCGACGCGGATTCGAACCCCTCCTGCTCGGCCTCATGCGCCAGGGCGACCGCGTTCATCTCCAGCGCGAGCGCCCGCGGCGCGCCGCCGACGCGGCCCTCCGCGCTGGTCGGACCGTCGAGCCACAACCGCGCCTCCAGCTGGTTGACCTCGTCCATCCGGTGCGCGTCGTAGGCGTGCTCGATCGCCGCGACGAGGCGCTGGGTGGCCTCGTCGAGAGGCTCCTCGGGGGCGCCCGAGATCGCAGGCGCGATCAGGATCAGCCCGGCGACGCGGCCCGGATCGAGCAGCGCGAAGTCCAGCGCCAACCGTCCGCCCATCGAGTTGCCGAGCAGCCAGACCGACTTCTCGCCGAGCTCGTCAAGGACCGTCACGAGGTCCTGCAGATGGGAGAACGACGCGCTCGATGGCGGCGTGTCGCCGTAGCCGCGGCGGTCATAGCTGACGACCGTCACCGCACCGGCCAGATGTGCGATCGCCGCCCGCCAGCTGCGGCGGTCGCAGACGCCGGCGTGCAGCGCGACGACCACGGCCTCGCCACCGTCGTGGCGTTCGCCGGCGAGTCGTGCGCCGCCCGTGTCGAAGACGAGTGCCGTCACCGCCGAATCGTGGCACGTCGTCACGGCCGGCGGCGTCGGCGAACGGTCGGGATTGCGACATCCGGCCAGTACCCCGTGGACTCCGCGGGTGGCGCTCGCGTCGGCTCAGCCCTCCCAGAAGGCTCGCACCTCGATCGCCCCGAAGCGAGCGACCGGGTGCTTGGAGGCGACCTCGATCGCCTCCTCGCGACTGGCGCATTCGAGGATGTCGAAGCCGGCGATGCACTCCTTGGTCTCCGCGAAGGCGCCGTCGGTGACGAGCGTCTCGCCCTGGCGCACACGCACCGTGGCCGCGTCGCCCACGTCGGCGAGCCGATGACCCTGCACGCGAACGTGGCGGGCCTCCATCTCCTCGACCCAGGCCTCGGTGGCGGGGCCGATCGCGGCCAGCTCCTCGGGATCGAGCTCGACCGGCTGCTCAACGCAGACCAGCATCATGTACCTCATCCGTTCCTCGCTCTCGTGTTCGTGGTGGTCGATCGTGGCTGGGTGGGGGAGCGGCCCTCCCGCGGCTGACACCGGCGGACGCTCCGGCTCATCTACACGGACGACGAACGGCTCGGGCGCAGATCGACATCGACTTCGCGCGTGGCATGCGGAGCGTCGCCGTCGCCGCCAGCGCTATGCGGCGTCGGCTTCGGGGCGCTCGCGCCGCGCCACGGCCGCGATGGCCTCGATGTCCTCGATGTCGATCAGCCTCCCGGCGGTCTGCTTCATCCGAATGAGGTCATCGACGCCGACGATCGCAACGGCGTTGCCGTCGAGGCCCGTGGTCAGAGAGCGCGCGCGCATGTCGGCGTAGGCGGCTGCGCCGGGAATCTCGTTGAGGATGTGGAGCTCGCCGTGGCGTGTCGTCAATGGCGGCACACGGGGGACGCGAAGCTGGCTGGCGGTGGGAGTCGGGGCTGTTGGCAGCTCCACCGGGTGGGCGTCGAGTTCCAGGAGCGCAGCCGCCAGTCGCTCGACGTTCGCCGCGTCGGGGGCCGGCACGACGTCCAGGTCCTTGGTTGTGCGCCGCCGGCCGTGCACCTGTGCGGCTACGCCGCCGACGACGATGTAGTCGACGCGGAATGCGGTGAGAACGCGAAACAGCTCTCGCACGTCCAGCGGGCGCTCGGGAGCGTCGTTCACGAGCGATCCAGGCGAGTCGCGGAATGTCCGGCGTGCCGCGCCGCGGCGCCCTCTATCTCGAAGGTCGTCGCCATCAGGTTCCACGACGCCGCCTCGCGCAGGCGCTCGGCCGCCGAGAGCGGCACCGACGAGAGGTCCGTCCCAGCCGACGGGGCGCTGGCCAGCTCGAGCCGCTCGCCGAGCGCCATCAGCAGATTGCTGAGCCGCTCGAGCGTCGGCGACTCTGCGCCCCGTTCGATGCGGCTGATCGCGTCCTGGCTGGTCCTCGCGCGCAGCGCGAGTCGTCGCTGGCTGACGCCGTGCCGCAGTCGCGCGTCGCGCAGCAACGCACCTGCCGTCTGTTCACACCGCATACGGTGTCATGATAGCAGGGCGGATCGCCGTTCCCGATCGAACGACGGGTGCGCTCGCCCGGGATTTGCCGGTCCTGGCTCGACATTGCCACCAAATCTGCTATGATCGCACTTAGATTTCCGTGCAACCAGATCGCTTCACGATTCGCGCCCAGGAGGCCCTCGCCGAGGCTGTTCGCCTTGCCCAGGCCGCCGGCAACCCGCAGGTCACGGCGGCTCACGCGCTGCAGGCGCTGCTCGTCGACCCCGAGGGCATCGCACTTTCGCTGCTGCGCAAGCTGGGCGCCGACACCGGGTCGATCAGCCGCGCGCTGAGCGCTTCGATCGAGGCGCTGCCGGTGCTCGGCAGCGCCGCCGCCGAGGCGCCGCCGATCGCCTCCGAGCTCGCCGCCGTGCTGAACGCCGCCGACGGCGAGGCGCGCCGGCTCTCCGACGACTACGTCTCGACCGAGCACCTGCTGCTCGCGCTGAGTGCGCATCCCGGACGCGCCGGCGACGCGCTGCGCGCTGCGGGCGCCACGCACGAGCGGCTGATCGCCGCGCTGGAGGAGGTGCGCGGGTCCCACCGCGTGACCGACCAGAACCCCGAGGAGCGATACCAGGCGCTCGAGCGCTTCGGCCGTGACCTCACCGCCGAGGCCGCCGAGGGCAAGCTCGACCCGGTCATCGGGCGCGACGCCGCGATCCGCCGAGTCGTGCAGATCCTCGCCCGGCGCACGAAGAACAACCCGGTGCTGATCGGGGAACCGGGCGTCGGCAAGACCGCGATCGTCGAGGGTCTCGCCCAGCGGATCGTCTCCGGCGATGTGCCCGAGACGCTTCGCGACCGACGCGTCGTGGCGCTGGACCTCGGGTCCCTGCTGGCGGGCGCCAAATACCGCGGGGAGTTCGAGGACCGCCTCAAGGCTGTGCTCAAGGAGATCGCCGACGCCGCCGGCACCGTGATCCTCTTCATCGACGAGCTGCACACGATTGTCGGCGCCGGCGCCGCCGAGGGAGCCGTCGACGCCGCCAACCTGCTGAAGCCGATGCTCGCCCGCGGCGAGCTGCGCGCGGTCGGCGCGACGACGCTCGACGAGTACCGCAAGCACATCGAGAAGGACGCCGCACTGGAGCGCCGCTTCCAGCCGGTGCTGGTTGACGAGCCGAGCGTCGAGGACACGATCGCGATCCTGCGCGGACTGAAGGAGCGCTACGAGAACCATCACGGCGTGCGCATCCAGGACAGTGCGCTGATAGCCGCGGCCGAGCTCTCCGACCGCTACATCGCCGACCGCTTCCTGCCGGACAAGGCAATCGACCTCGTCGACGAGGCTGCCTCGCGGCTGCGTATCGAGATCGACTCGCTACCGACGGAGATCGACCAGGTCGACCGTCGTGTGATGCAGCTGGAGATCGAGCTGACCTCGCTTGCCAAGGAGACCGACGACGCATCGGCCCAGCGTCGCACCGCGCTCGAGCGCGAGCTGGCCGAGCAGCGCGAGCGCTCGACGGCGATGAAGGCGCAGTGGCAGTCCGAGAAGGACGCGATCAGCGCGATCTCCGAGTGCAAGAAGCAGCTCGAGGCCGCACGCGGCGAGGTTGAGCGCGCGGAGCGCGCCGCCGACCTGCAGCGCGCCGCGGAGCTGCGCTACGGCATCATCCCCGAGCTCGAGAAGCAGCTCGCCTCGCTCGAGGAGGCCGTCGCCGAGCCCGGCGAGACGGTCTTTCTCAAGGAGGAGGTCGACGCAGACGACGTCGCCGAGGTGGTGGCGAGTTGGACCGGGATCCCCGTCACGCGGCTGCTCGAGGGCGAGGTGGCCAAACTCGTCCACATGGAGGAGCGCCTGCACGAGCGGGTGATCGGGCAGGACGAGGCGGTCGAGGCCGTCTCGACCGCGATCCGGCGCTCCCGCGCCGGTCTTTCGGACCCCGGCCGCCCGATCGGCTCGTTCCTCTTCCTCGGTCCGACCGGCGTCGGCAAGACCGAGCTGGCGCGCGCACTGGCCGAGTTCCTGTTCGACACCGAGGACGCGATCGTGCGCATCGACATGTCGGAGTACATGGAACGCCACACCGTCTCGCGGCTCCTCGGCGCGCCGCCCGGCTACATCGGCTACGACGAGGGCGGCCAGCTGACCGAGGCCGTGCGCCGGCGGCCATACTGCGTGGTGCTGCTCGACGAGATCGAGAAGGCGCACGCCGACGTCTTCAACACGCTGCTGGCGGTGCTCGACGACGGGCGCCTGACCGACGGTCAGGGCCGCACCGTCGACTTCAAGAACACCGTGCTGATCATGACCTCGAACATCCGCCCCGCCGGCGGGGAGCTCCGCGAGGCGCTGCTCGAGTACTTCAAGCCCGAGTTCATCAACCGCCTCGACGACATCGTCGAGTTCGAGCCGCTCTCGCGCGAGCAGCTCGGCGAGATCGTGACGCTGCAGCTGCGCCGCGTGATCGAACGACTCGCGGCCCGCAACATCGCGCTCGAGATCTCGGAGGCGGCTCGCACGCTGCTGGGCGACCTCGGCTACGACCCCGTATACGGCGCACGCCCGCTCAAGCGCGTCGTGCAGAAGCAGCTCGTCGACCGGCTGGCGAGCGGCCTGCTGGATGGCTCGATCCGCGACGGCGACACCGTCAGCGTCGACGCCCACGACGGGGCGCTCGTCTTCACGCAGGGCGCCGCCGCCGCGGCGGCGGCGTAGGCCGGCGAACGCCCCGTGAACGGTCTGTGCATCGTCGGGGCTGAACGCGGGACGGGAAAGTCGGCGATCGCGCTCGGCGTGCACGAGCTGATGGCGCGGCGGTCCGGACGGATCGGCGTGTTCCGGCCGGTGGTGGATGCGGAGCTGCCCGACCCGCTGGTCTCGCTGCTGTGCTCGCGTCGCGGAGCGGATGCGATCGAGGACTCCTCGATCGGCGTCACCTTCGCCGACCTGCACGCCGACGAGTCGGCCGCGCTGGCGGAGATCGTCGCCCGCTATCGCGCGCTCGCTCACGACTGCGATGCCGTGCTGGCGGTCGGCACCGACTTCATGGACGTCGGCGCGTCGGGGGAGTTCGCGCTCAACGCCCGCGTCGCGGCGAACCTCGGCCTGCCGGTGCTGTGCGTCGTCTCCGGCGTCGAGCGCAGCGCCGATCAGGTGATCGCAGCGGTCGAGCTCGCGATCGAGTCGCTGCACGCCGCCGACTGCGACACCGTCGCGCTGGTTGCCAACCGCGTCGACCCGACGGTCGCCTCCGAGGTCTCGGTTCGGATGGCCGCGCACGAGCCGCCGGTCTACGTGCTGCCGGAGGTCGGCCTGCTGGTGGCGCCCACGATGGGCGATCTGATGGCATCGTGCTCGGGAGAGCTGATCGGCGGCGGCCGCTCGGGGCTCGGGCTCGAGGCGACGGCGTTCCTGGTTGCGTCGATGACGCTGCCGCACCTGCTCGACCGCCTCTCCGACGGCGCGGTCGTGATCAGCGGCGGGGACCGCGCCGATGTCGTACTCGGGGTCCTGATGGCGCACGTGGCGGGCACCTCGCCCGCGCTCTCCGGACTGATCCTGACCGGGGGCATGCGCCCACCGAGCCAGGTGATGCGCCTGATCGAGGGACTCGACTCCACGCTCCCGATCGTGCTGACCGAGCACGACACCTACAGCACCGCCCATCTCGTCGGCACGACCTTCGGGCGGATCACATCCGAGACCAAGCGCAAGATCGACACGGCGCAGGCGCTGTTCGAGCGTCACGTGAACGGCGCGCAGCTGCTGGAGCGGATCGCGCGCGCGGATCCCGCCGTCGTCACGCCGCTGATGTTCCAGTACGAGCTGTTCGAGCGCGCGCGGGCCGACCGCAAGCGCATCGTGCTCGCGGAGGGAGGGGAGGACCGCGTGCTGATGGCGGCCGACGCGCTGCTGCGCCACGGTGTCGTCGAGCTGACGCTGCTGGGCGAGCCGGCGGCCCTGCGCGCCCGCGCCGCCCAGCTGCAGCTCGACATTGCGGGGGCCGAGCTGGTCGATCCCCACGACGAGGATCTGCTGCAGCGGTTCGCCGCCGAGTACGCGCGCCTGCGCACGCACAAGGGCGTGACGGCCGACGGCGCGCACGATGTCGTCGCCGACGTCTCCTACTTCGCGACGATGATGGTCGTGCTCGGGCTCGCGGACGGGATGGTCTCGGGCGCCGTGCACACCACGGCGGCGACGATCCGCCCGGCGTTCGAGCTGATCAAGCCCCGGCCGGGCCTGTCGCTTGTGTCGAGCGTCTTCTTCATGTGCCTGCGCGACCGCGTGCTCGTGTACGGCGACTGTGCGATCAACCCCGACCCGACGGCCGAGCAGCTGGCGGACATCGCGATCTCCTCGGCGCAGACGGCGGCGCAGTTCGGCATCGAGCCGCGGGTCGCGATGCTGTCGTACTCGACCGGGGACTCGGCCGGCGGTCTCGAGGTTGACAAGGTCCGCGCCGCGACGGCGTTGATCCGCGAACGGCGGCCCGACCTTCCGGTCGACGGGCCGATCCAGTACGACGCGGCTGTCGATGCCAGCGTCGCGCGCACCAAGCTGCCCGACTCGGACGTCGCCGGGCGCGCGACGGTGTTCATCTTCCCCGACCTCAACACCGGCAACAACACCTACAAGGCCGTCCAGCGCAGCAGCGGAGCGGTGGCGATCGGGCCGGTGCTCCAGGGCCTCAACAAGCCGGTCAACGACCTCTCCCGGGGCGCGCTCGTGCAGGACATCGTCAACACGGTCGCGATCACCGCGATCCAGGCGCAGCAGGTCGGCGGGCCCGGAAGGTAGGCGGGCAGGTCAGGAACGGAGCTGGCGGCGGAACATCGCCGCATCGACCGCGCCCGTGCGCAGCAGGCGAGCCAGATCTAGGTTGCGCACGAGCTCTCGCAGCTCCCCGCGTTCCGCGCGCGTGAGCCTCGACGGCCGCCCCCTGGACTTGCGCAGAAGCTCCTGCAGCCGCGAGCGCTGCTCGGCCGGGATCGTCAGCCAGTGGCGATGCAGGAGCAGGCTGAGTTGCGCCAGCGTCAACGCCGTGCCGAGCGGCCCGATCCGCTTGAGGGTCGTGCGCAGTCCCACGCGCGAGAGGCTACCCCCATCGCGCCGTGGCGACGCGCCGGCCGCGGGCCACCCCTCGATCGCGGCGTCTCAACCGAGCGGCCGCCGGGCACGCGAGGAGGCGTCGGATCCGTCAGGGCGGGTACCAGGATTCGCGATGAGTGGATGCGAGCACTTCACGGTGGCAGCGCACAAGCTCGCGGTCCGCGACGCGCGGCTGCGTGTGCGCGGGCTGAACGGCCTGCCACGCCAGACGACCGCCGATCTCGAGCTCGTCGTCTCGGAGCTGATCGCCAACTCGCTGCTGCACGCCGGCCTCGGCCCAGAAGCCCGGATCGACGTGACGCTGCAACACGACGCAGAGCGCGTCTCGATCGTCGTCGACGATCACGGCGGGTTCTCGCGTCCGCGTCACCGCGCCGGCGGCCTCGGCTTCAGGGTGCTCGACGCGCTCTGCGACGAGTGGTCGCTCGAGGATGGGCGCGTCAGCGCGACGATCCACGTTCGGGGTGCGGCCGCCGACCGTCCGAGGGCCGTCTCCGGCCCTCGGCCCGGCGTTCGCGGCCGGATGGCGATCCGGCGTCACCGTCCAGGCTGAACGGGCGGGCGCCGCGCGCTCCGCGCGGCGACGCCCGCCCGTCTTCGCGCCCTCCCGCTAGCCCGAGACGAGCGTCCCGAAGAAGCCGCAGCCGCCGTAGCTGCCGAAGGACGGCGCCTTCTGGTAGCCGAGCGTGCCGGTGATCACGACGCCGGAGCTGCTCGCGTAGGAGAACGACGTCTCACCCGAGCCGGCCGGCCCGAGCGCGGCGAGGCTCGCCGGCCCGAGCGTGTTGGTCTGGCTGCCGAAATTCGGCGTGCCGCCGCTGTCATAGCCGTTCACCGTCAGCTCGGAGTCGGCGCTCGCCGGCCCGTTCGCCTGCAGGATCGCGTTGCCGGAGCTGTCGCACTCGGCCAGGATCGTCAGGCCGCCGCCGCTGTAGAGCGTGTCGGTCGTGGTGCTCGAACCTGGAGTCGCAACCCGCAGCGACAGCTTCGTCACGGTCTCGCCGTCGACGGTTGTCGCGGAGGGGTTCGAGGGGCCGGTCGCCCCGGTCGCCCCGGTCGCGCCCGTCGACCCGGCCGGGCCGCTCTGGCCCCGCGGGGCGAATGTCACGCTCGCCCAGCCGCCGGAGCAGCGGTGTCCGGGCTTCCAGATGTGCACCGGCCCCCCGTTCGGTGGCGCGCAACCGCCGATGCTGCCGTCCGGCGCGACAAGCGCGCCGCCACTCGCCGCGTAGGCGACCCCGCCAAGCGCCGCGAACAGCGCACCGCCGAGCGCCAGCTTGGCCGCCAGCGGCCGGACCCCAATCGTGCGTCGCATCAATGTGCCTCCAATCGTTTGGCCTTCACAGGAGGCAACTCGGCACCTGCACGCGGGTTGCGGCTGTTGAGGAAGCTCTTACGTGCCGGTACGGAGGCTCTTATGGCGCCCGTACGTCCGGCTCGATCAGCCGTGTCGGCTCGCCGCCGACCACCAGTACTCGTGGTGGTGGCCGAGCAGCGCCTGCTTGAGCGCGGCTCCGGCGCGCGGATCCGGCCAGTCGCGGTCGAGCTGCTCTCGCACCCGCTCACGGTCTCCCGTGCCGAGCGCGCACCACAGCTCGGCCAGAGCCGCAACACGCCCGGCCTGCGGCGGCTCGAGCGGCCCGAACGCCCAGAGGAACTCCCGCAGCGGCGTTCGCGTTGACGCCGCCGCGTCGTCCGCCAGCGCATCGAGCCACGCCGCCGCGACGGCGGGTGGCGCTGGCGCGGCATCACCGCCGCTGTCGCTGCGGATCCGTCGCGCGACCGTCACGTCGAAGTCCGACGCGCCCTTCGCGCACCGAGTCGCGGGTGCGGAAGGAGAAGCGTGCTCGCATCTGCGGCCACTGTGCGCGCCACAGCGCCACCAGTCCCGTCGCGGCGGCGGGCAGCTCGGCTTCGGCCACGGTCCGGTCCACGGCCGGGTCATACGCCGCACGTACGAGGCGGCCGACCAGCTCCCGGTCGACCGGCTGCGGCGGGAGGTAGCTCGCCGCCGCCGGCGCCACGCCGTCCAGCGCGATCGGCGTGCGATAGCTGTCGAGGTCGCGCCCGTCACCTGCGGGTCGTCGCGGGAGCCCGAGCAGCACGTCGAGGGCGTGGGGGGCGGACAAGGTGGCCTCTTCGACGATGAGCGCATGCGCCCACACAGCCCCCGGGCGTGGGATCTCGGGCGCACTCCAGCTGACGCACAGGGCGAATTCCCGAGCCTCCGTCAGCGCGAGGCCGGTGACGAGCGGCGCGCCGTCCTCGCCGAGCGCCGGGTCGGTGGCGCCGAGCAGTGCGACCGCTGTGTCCGATGACAGCGCGCGCGAGCCGCACAGCAGACGGTGTCCGTCGTGGTAGCCGAACAGGAACTGGTCGGCGGTCCTCACGTGCCCCAGATCGCCCAGCGGACCGGCTCGATCAGCGAGATTCGCTGCCCGTTGCGATCCTCGGCGAACACGCGGTCGCAGATCTCGCCCCTGGCGAGCAGCTCCTCGCGCGCGTCCAGCGACCCGCCCTGCGCCGACACGCCGAAGACCTCGAACTGAGCGAGGTCGCGGTTGCACTCGATCGTTGCCAGCAGGCCCGGTAGCTGCGCCTGCATCCATTCGTGCGGCGTCGGCCGCGGATTGCCTGAGACGCGGTCCCAGGCGGACACGACGACGCCGACGCGTATCGGCCGCCGCTCCCGCCACAGCTCTGCCAGGTTCTCGAAGATGTCGATCAGCTCGGCGGCGGTGGAGCTGTGGTCGTCGGCGCGGAACCGGATGGCGTCGGACGGGTGGAACTCGACCACTGCAACCGCCTGCTCGCTGGCGCCGCGCTCCCCTCGCCCATCCTCGCCCCTCGGCCGCGCCGGCCTGTTCCGCCGCGGCCGGCCGCTCGGGAAGCTCGGCCGCCGCGATCCGCTGCGGCAGGCGCAGGCGCTCCGGATGTACGAACAACAGGATCGCCGTCGCCTGCGAGCAGACATCGAGCAGCCGCGGATACCAGGCGCGACGTTCGACGAGTACCCGCAGCGCCTCGCCCGAGGTGTCCGGGATCAGCAGGTCAGCGACGCCGCCGGACTGGAAGCTGACCTCGACCGCCAGTCCCTCCTCGGCATCGAGCGCGGTGCGGTCAAGCTCGACGCCGCGGGCCACCTGATCCGACAGCGTCTGCACGTAGGAGCGGTCGCCGCTGAAGCGTGTCTCGCGCACCGAGGTCTCGACCGGAGACTGCACGAGCGCCCAGAAGGCGCCGAGGAAGGTCGACTTGCCGGTCCGCGGTAGACCCAGGAAGACGAGCCGCGGCCGCGCCGGCTCGCTCATGCGCGAAAGGCCGCGATGCTCCGCCGGGCGGTGACCGCGGAAATCGGCGCCGAAGTGTGCGGGCGGTCGTTCAGGCACAGCCAGCGGACAAGCTCGCCCAGCCCTTGGCGCTCGGCTCGCGAGACCGCCACGGCCGCTGTTCGAAT
Organism: uncultured Solirubrobacterales bacterium; assembly: GCA_963830975.1. Taxonomy (GTDB): domain Bacteria; phylum Actinomycetota; class Thermoleophilia; order Solirubrobacterales; family Solirubrobacteraceae; genus Palsa-513. The sequence continues at coordinate 53,951 of CAWHOI010000002.1, read as the reverse complement.
GCAGATCGCCTCCGGGTCCGAGCCGCGTGCCAACTCCAGCAGGTCCGGCTCGTGGCGGGCGAGCGCCGCCGCTCCATGCTGGTCCAGTGCGTCGCTCTTGGTAACCACCAACGCAACGCGTGCGCTCTCGCGCACGGCGCCGCGAGGCCTGCAGTGCCGCGAGCAGGCGCCGCGCCCGCGTGGCCGCGATCTCGGACTCGCCCGGGATCGAAAGCGCCTGGGCGTCGAGCAGGACGACGAAGCGATCGGCGCGCCGGGCCCACGGCAGCTCTTCGAGCAGCGGGCGTCCCTCGCGCACGCGTTCGAATTGCCGGCCGGCGAGGTCCGCCAGCAGCAGCTCGACGCGCCGACCATCCGGTCGGCGGACGCGCAGGTGCAGCACACCTCCGTCCTCCTCCCGGGTGGGCAAGAACTCTGCGCGCGGCTGGGCGGCGTAGAGGCGCGCCCAGTGCGCGCGACGCTCGAGGCCGAGAACGCTTCGGCTGCCGGCGAGGCGGTGCTCCGCGAGACCGTCGCGTTCGAGGAACTGCTGCCACAGCATTGCCGTCAGCGCGGTCTTCCCGGTCTCGACTTCGCCCATGACCAGCGCGAGCCGCGCGCCGCGACGACCGCTCAGTTCGCGCGCCTGCTCGAGCGTCATCGCGTCCTCGACGGTGATCAGGGGCTGCCTCGTGGCGGGTGGCGCCTGATCACGGTGGCGGCGCAGCGGTGGCTGCGGCGGTTCCGGCGCCGGCGGTGCCGGCTCCACCTCGTTGCGAACCGCATCGTCGATCTCGCTCATGTGCGCACCGCCCGTGCGAGCAGCAGCTCACGCAACGTCTGCAGTGCGATCTCGTCGCCGCGCCGGCGGATCGTCGGGTCGACGCCGTGGGCCTCCGCGTTCGCGAGCCACTCCTTCTCGCCCCCCAGCGCCACGCACGCGGCATTGGCGGTCAGGATCGGCAGCAGCGGTCCGGGCGGCGCCGAGTCGAGGTGAACGCGCCCCATCGCCGCGGCTACGGCGTCGGCGAGGACGAACTCCTCGTCGGCTTGCGCGCCGAGCACGCGCCGCAGGATCTCTCGAGCGGTTGGGATCTCGGCGCGAAAGCGGTGGCGGTCGGCGAGCTCGCGCCCGGCCCGCAGCAGCGTGTCGGGCGTGAAGCCGTCGGCCGAGGCGCGTGCGCCGTTTGCCGCAAACGCCCACCACAGCACGTCTAGCTCCTCGTCCGCGGCGTTCAGGCGCGTCTCGAAGCGCAGGCTCAACTCCAGGAAGCGTCCCGAGACCTGCTCGGCGAGCGCCTTCGTGGCGCTCGTCAGGCGGTCGATGACCTCCGCCGAACGCGCACCCTCGGCGAATGCGTTAGGCAGGTTCGCGAACAGGTGATCGACGCTCAGCTGCGGCATCGTGACGCGATCGCGCAGGCGCGAGAAGAGCCTCGACTGTGCAGCTCGCGCCAGCTGCGGCAGCTCCGCGACAGGCGAGGAGAGGCCGGCGAACTCCGCGGACAGGATGGCGCCGGCGACGACCGCGGCGGTGTCGTCGTCGCGTTCCAGCGCGCGCGCGAGCGCGGCGGTCGCGACCAGATGGGGCTCGAGGTCCACCGGGTCGGCCGCGAAGCTCGGGTCTCCGGCGAGCACCGCCTCGCGCACCAGCTGGAAGCTCGTGCCGCCGTGGGCGCCGACCGCGTAGGCGACCAGTGCAAGCACCGCGCCGGGCTCGAGCTTGCTGCCGATCGACTCGGCGCCGCCTCGCAGCGCCGCGAAGCGCTGCGAGGCTGGCAGCAGCTCGATGCTTTCCGCCCAGGACGGGAAACGCTCCGCGAGGACGCTCACCTCTCAGCCCCCTCGGTGGAGCCCGGCCCCACCGGACGATTCGGTTTCATTAGCGCAGAGTACGCCAGACGCGTCCGACTTCGTAGTGGGGAAAAACCCCCAGTCGAGCTCAGGTCGCTGTCGCGACCCAGTTGAGCCGCTGGTAGTCGAGCACCACGGGTTCGCCAAGCTCCCCCAGCACGGCATCCAAGAACGCGGCGTGCAGCTCACCCGGAAGACGGTCGAGGTAGGGCGCAAGGATCACCGTCTCGAGGAACTCGCGCGGGTGCGGTGGGGTGGTCGGCGCCGGCGCGATCCAGCACTCGGCGACGTCGAAGCCGGCGCGCCCCAGCCGCTCGCGCGTCTGCGCGACCGTCGCGTAGTGCCAGATCTCGCCCATCGTGGCGAGGTGCTCCGCAAAGGGCGCCCGGCCGGCGATGGCCCTGCCGATCGCTCGCACGCGGTCGATGTTGCCCTCACCGCCGCACTGCGCCACGAATTGGCCGCCGTCGCGCAGCGCCGCGCGCATCCTCGCGAACAGCGCGTCGTGGTCGTCGATCCAGTGGAAGGTGGCGGTCGAGATCACGGCGTCCACCGGAGACGGAAGCTCGAGCTCGAGCAGATCCGAGCAGATCACGCTCACGCGGTCGGCCGGCAGGCGCTCGCGCGCCCGCTGCGCCATCGCCTGCGAGCCGTCGACGGCGATCACGTGCCCGCGCGGGAGGCGCTCGAGCACCATCTCGGTGACGCGCCCGGTGCCGGCGCCGGCGTCGAGCACGGTCTCATCGCCGCGCAGGGCCAGGCGCGCGACGACCGCCGCACCCCACTCCTGCTGGGGCGTCGAGACGCTGTCGTAGCTCTTGGCGTTCCATTCGCGCGGCGCCATGGGCGCGTATGTTATAGCAGACGAACCACCGCGATACCGCATGTCGGATGGCTTTCCTCGCGATCCGATAGAACGCCTTTGATGAGCGTCCCGCCCGGCTCGCCCAAGGTCCTCGTCGTCGGCTCCGGCGGGCGCGAGCACGCGATCGTGCGCGCCCTGTCGCGTTCGCCCCAGCACCCGGAGCTGCTGTGCGCCCCGGGTAACGCCGGCATCGCCGCCGACGCGCGCCTGCTCGATATCGCCGTAGAGGACTTCGAGGAGCTGCTCGGCGTCGCCGAGCGCGAGCGCGTCGATCTGGTCGTGGTCGGCCCGGAGGCGCCGCTTGTCGCCGGTCTCGTCGATCGCCTGCAGGAGCGCGGGATCACCGCCTTTGGTCCGAGCGCCGCGGCCGCGCGCTTGGAGGGCTCCAAGGAGTTTGCCAAGCAGGCGATGGCCGAGGCCGGCGTGGCGACGGCGGCGTGGAGCCGCGCCACGACCGTCGCCGACGGGCTCGCCGCGATCGAGCGCTACCCGGCGGTGCTGAAGGCCGACGGACTTGCTGCGGGCAAGGGGGTCCTGATCGCCGCGAACGAATCCGAGGCGCGCGCCGCACTGGAGGCACTGCTGGTCGAGCACCGCTTCGGCACCGAGGCCGTCGTCGTCGAGGAGCACCTCGAGGGGGAGGAGCTATCGATGCTCGCTCTCTGCGATGGCGAGCGGGCGATCGCGATGGCACCGGCTCGCGACTACAAGCGGATCTTCGACGGCGACCAGGGACCCAACACCGGCGGCATGGGCTCCTATTCGCCCGTCGCCGAGGTCGACGCGCACGCCGCGGCGCGGCTGGTCGCGACGATCCACCAGCCGATCGTCGATCTGATGCGCGCGCGAGGAACGCCGTTTCACGGCGTCCTCTACGGCGGCCTGATGCTGACCGCCGAAGGCCCCCGCGTGATCGAGTTCAACGTGCGCTTCGGCGACCCCGAGACGCAGGCCCTGCTCCCGCGGCTGCGCTCGGATCTGCTCGAGGCGCTGCTGGCAGCCACGCGCCCGGGCGGACTGGCCGGCCACGAGCTCGAGTGGTCGCCGGAGTGGGCCGTCAGCGTCGCGCTGGCGAGCGCCGGCTACCCGCAGTCGAGTTCCGGTGGCGATCCGATCAGTGGCCTCGACCGCCTGCCGGCGGGCGTCGAGGTGACCCACGCGGGCACCGCCCGCCGCAACGGCCAGCTCGTCACCGCCGGCGGTCGGGTGCTCAACGTCACCGCCCTCGGCGCCGACGTGCAAACCGCGCGAAATGCCGCGTATGCTGCCGCGGACATGGTCGAGTTCCGTGGACGCCAGCTGCGCCGCGACATCGGAGCGCGCGATGCGGAGCGCGCCCGATGACCGCCGAGCCGCAGCTCGCCGTGGTGGCTGAGCAGACCGGCGACGGCCCCGTGCTGGTCGGCATCGTGATGGGCTCGGCCAGCGACATGGACACGATGCAGGGCGCGGCGAACGAGCTCGGCGAGCGCGGCGTCGGCCACGAGGTGCGCGTGCTCTCAGCTCACCGCCAGCCCGACGAGGTCGCCGCCTACGCCAAGGACGCGCGCTCGCGCGGCCTGCGCGTGCTGATCGCCGGCGCCGGCCTCTCGGCCGCGCTGCCGGGCGTGCTCGCGGCCCACACGGACCTGCCGGTGATCGGCGTGCCGCTCTCGAGCCGCCTGTCGGCCGCCGGCGGCCTCGACGCGATCCTCTCGGTGATCCAGATGCCGCCGGGCGTGCCGGTCGCGGCTGTCGGCCTCGACAACGCGCGCAATGCGGCGCTGCTCGCGGTGCGGATCATCGACTCCGGCGGCGGCTGGCCGCTGTCGGTCGCCTGAGCGCGCGATAATCGGGGCGTGATCGCCCGCTACACCCGTCCGCAGATCGGCGCCCTGTGGACCGACGCGGCGCGGATGGAGTTCTGGCGAGTCGTCGAGGTCGCCGCCGCCGAGGAGATGGACGGTCCCACCGCCGCCGACCTGCAGGCGATCCGTGCGGCCACCTTCACCGTCGAGGCGGTCGCGGAGCGCGAGAAGGTCACCGACCACGACGTCGCCGCCTTCGTCGACGTGCTCTCGGCCTCTGCCGGCCCGGGCGGGCGCTGGATCCACTACGGCCTGACCTCCTCCGACGTGCTCGACACAGCGCTCGCGCTGCAGTTGCGCGCGGTCGGAGAGATCGTCGTCACGGGCGCCCGCGAGCTGGTGCAAGCCCTCGTCAGCGCCGCGCGCGAGCACGCCGACACGCTGTGCGTCGGGCGCACCCACGGAGTCCACGCCGAGCCGACCACCTTCGGAATCAAGCTCGCCGGCTTCGCCTTCGAGGCCCACCGCAACGCGGAACGCCTGGCCGCCGCCTTCGACGGCGTCGCCGTCGGCAAGCTCTCCGGCGCGGTCGGCAGCTACTCGGCCGGCTCGCCCGAGTTCGAGCAGCGCGTCCTTGACCGCGTTGGACTCCGCCGCGAGGACGTCTCCACGCAGGTCGTCGCGCGCGACCGCCACGCCGCATTGCTTTCCGCGATCGCTCATCGCCGGCGCCGGCCTCGAGCGTCTCGCAACCGAGATCCGCCACCTCCAGCGCACCGAGGTGCTCGAGGCGGCCGAGCCGTTTCGCGCCGGAGAGCAGAAGGGCTCCTCCGCGATGCCGCACAAGCGCAACCCGATCACGACCGAGCGGATCACCGGCCTCGCGCGGGTGCTGCGCGGCAACGCCTCCGCCGCGATCGAGAACGTCGCCCTCTGGCACGAGCGCGACATCTCGCACTCCGGCGCAGAGCGCGTGATCCTGCCCGACTCGACGATCCTGCTCGACTACATGCAGCACCTCGCGATCCGCGTCGTGCGCGGCCTGGTCGTCGACGCCGACCGCATGCGCGAGAACCTCGAGCTGACCCACGGCGCGCTCTTCTCCCAGCACGTGCTGCTGGCGCTCGTCGCAAGCGGCCTCGAGCGCGACGAGGCCTACCGGATCGCCCAGGAGCACGCGCAGAAGGCCTGGGCCACGCGCACGCCGCTGCGCGAGCTGCTCGCCGGCGACCCGCGTACCGCTGGCCTCGATCTCGACGCGATCTTCGACTACGCGACGCTCACCCGCCACGCCGGCGCGCTGATCGCGCGGCTCGACGCGATCGCCTGACGCGAGCGTCGCCTACACCCGCAGGACGCGCAGCGGCGCGTGCGCGCGCGCCATCTCGTCGTAATCCGCGTCCTGTGTGACGACCGGCCGCGAGGCAGGAACAGCATCGGGCTCTACGTCGAGCGCCTGCACGCGCTTATGGACGACAACCGTGGCGACCGCGCGCTCGGCGATCAGGTGCGCTGGCTGCCCTGAGTTCGCCCGCGTGCCCCGCGGCTCAGGCGTTGTAGATGACCATCGCCGCGCCGAACACGAGGCAGTAGATCCCGAACGGCGTCAGGTTGCGCGTCTTGAAGAACCGCGTCAGGAAATGGACCGTGCCGACCGCCGTCACCGCGGCGAACACCGCCGCGATCAGCGCCGCGCCGCGGATCCCGTTGCCGTGGGGGCCGGTCAGGTCGCCGATCTTCAGCAGGCCAGCGGCGAGGATCGGCGGCGTGGCGAGCAGGAATGCGAAGCGCGCGGCGTCGCTGTTGTCGAGCCCGCGCACGAGACCGGCCGTCATCACCACGCCGTCGCGGCTGATCCCGGCGATCAGCGCCGAGGTCTGCGCGACGCCGATCACGGCGGCCTCGCGGTAGTCCATCGTGTCCAGATCGCGGGCGCCCTCGGGGTTCAGGCCCTCGCGGATCGCGAGCGCGCGCACCTCGGAGCGGCGGCGGAAGCGCTCGGCCGAGAGCAGGATCACGCCGTTGACGACGAGGAAGATCGAGGCGTAGATCGGCTTCGCGAGCGCCACGCGGACCGGGTGCTCGAGCACGAGGCCGAGGATCCCGACCGGGATCGTCGCCGTGATGATCAGCCAGGCGAGCCGCTCGGTCGGCGTCTCGATCGCCCGCTTGCCGAGCGTCGCGAAGAAGGCGCGGATGATCGCGACCCAGTCGCGCCAGAAGTAGATCAGCAGTCCCGACCGCGCTGCCGACGTGGAGCATGACCACGAACGCGAGCCACGGCGACTCGGGCTCCGACTGCCAGATGACGATGTTGTGCCAGCCGAACAGCGTCGGGAAGAGCACCGTGTGACCGAGGCTCGAGACCGGGAAGAGCTCGGTCACGCCCTGCAGCACGCCGAGCACGATTGCCTGGAAGGTCGAGATGGCGCTCGCGAGGATCATGCGGCCCGAACCCTAGACGACGATCGCCGCCACGCGGCCGCCGCCGCGATTAGTTCTCGGTAATCCGCTGGCGCTATCGCGCCGCCACGGCGGCGCGCAGCAGGCTGCGGGCGAACGGGTCGCTGGTCAGCGACCAGTTCATGTCGCCGGTGTCGGTCTCACCGCTGTCCTGACCGCGCGAGGTCGTCTCGGACCAGACGACCGCCTGGACCCAGGGTCGGGTGGCGAGCTGCGTCCGCAGGCTCATCAGCCAGGCGTAGCGCTCGGCGGCGTCCACCTTGGACTCGGGCAGCCAGACCGGCTTGTGGTAGGTCGCCCGGAGCCAATCGATGCGCCCGAACCGGCAGGCAAGCTCGCAGTTGTTCTCGTAGGCGAACTCGACGAGCGTGGGGCCGACCACGTTGACGTAGCGCGCCCCCGGCCAGTAGGCGCCGACCGCCTCCCACTGGGGCAGCGTGAGATAGGTCAGCATGTCCGGTCCCCAGATCCAGCGCACGTTGTTGGCACCGGCGGCGTGGAAGACGTTCCAGATGTGCCGCCAGGCGGCGACGAACTCGGTCGGGTCGCCCGACCACGGGAACCAGTTGCCGTTGAACTCCTGGTCGAAGCGGATGTAGACGGGTGCGCGGTAGGCGCGCAGCGCCCTTGCGGTGCGGTTCAGGTAGGCGTCGGCGTCGCCGGCCGCGATCTGCGACAGCGTGAGCGTCGGCACCGAGGTCCAGGTGAACATCGCAGTCGCCTTGAGCGCCAGGTCGGTGCGCAGCGTCGAGACCGGATCTGCGCCGAACGGCACGTAGTCGGCGCGCACGGTGGGGTGCATGGACGTGAGTGCCCGGTATTGCGCGGATGTCCCGGCGATTCCAAACACGCGCGCCTGGGCCGTCGAGGCGACCAGCGCGAACGCGACGAGTGCAGCGGCGATCGCCTTTATAACTGGACTTCCACCTTCGAGCGCGTGCCCCATCCTGTGCGATGGCAGGTGAGGATCGCGAAGAACGCGCAGCGGCCTCAGCACGAACGCGGTCCAGGCAAGCATCGCCGGAGCCATCAGCAGCGTGCACAGCTGAAACCCCAAGCCTTGATCGCTGCGGGCGACCGTCAGGTACTTCAGCCCGACCGTGTAGGACACCAGCAGCGAGAACGACAGCATCAGCAGCGTCACGCGAAGATCCCCGAGCACGCCGAGCACGAGGATCATCCCGAAGGCGCACGAGATGAGCAGGAAGTTCATCCACGAAAGCAGGTGCTCCCAGTAGGCGAAGCCACGGATCGGCAGGTAGCGGAAGCGCCAGATCGAGCGAATCGTGGAGCCGCGCATCCAACGCAGTTGCTGACGCAGGTGGTGTGAGACGGTGCTGGGCAGCACGGTGAAGGCGAAGCTGGACGGCTGCTGCACGGTCCGACCCTTCAGGTGGGCAAACAGTGTCAGCAGCGAGTCGTCGGAGAACTGCACGGGATTGCCACGGAAGTACTCGCTCGGTAGCCGGGGATCGCCTCCCGGACGAGCTCGGCGCGGTAGAGCGAAAAGTTGCCGCTGTTGACCAGGACGCATCCCAGCTTGCTCATCGCTCCGCGCACCGTGAGCTGGAAGGCCAGCAGCCAAGTATCTGTGAGGCGCACGAACCAGCTGCGGTTGTTGTAGGCGAGGATCACCGAGGCGACCGAGGTGATGTCCTCGCGCACGAACGGCTTGATCCCCTCTTCCACGCAGCGGGCGTCGAGCACGGTGTCGGAGTCCATCGTCGCAAAGAGGTCGGCGTCGTCGGCGGCGAAGGTGGTGACCTGGGCATGGCGCTTGCCGCCGTTGGGTATGTCGACCCATTCGAGTTGCGGCGTGCCGTCGAGCTGTCCCTGCGCCAGCCACCACTGCGCACGGCCTTCAGCTCCTCGATGTGCTCGGTCGAGCCGTCGTTGACGACCTGGACGCGCTGGAGCGGTCTGGTCTGGTTGAGGATCGATTGCAGCGCGGTCTTCAGCGCGACGGGATCCTCGTTGTACATCGGAACGTTCAGCGTGATCCGCAGGCGATCCAGCTCAACCTGCCTGCTCCGGTGTCGTCTTGAACGGTCGCTCACACCACGAGAGCGCCAGGTGCCAAACCAGCGACAGGAACGTGAGCGTCCAGAGGAAAGCGAATCCGTGGTCGTCGCTGCCGATGAACGCGAAGTAGCTCTCGTAGACGTGGCGGCCGCTCCAGACCAGGGCGACCAACAGGATCGGCGGAACGATCGCCAGCTTGATCTTCGGCCGCAGCCACGCCGCGGGAATCTCAGACATCCGTGGGGCGCTTGCCGCGTCGGAACGTGAACCGAATCAAGACCGCGGCGCCCACCACGACCGCCAGCGCGACGAGCGGCAGCCAGAGCTGCTGCCAGGCGAGCACCCCGATCGTGGCGACGCCGAGCCCGGCGGAATGAATCTCGCTGTCATAGTCCATTGGCGTACCCCAATGTGCTTGCGGGTCCGCGCGGCCCGCCCCTCGAGGAGGCTCGCGGCGCTGCTAGGGGCGGCCGGCATGCTTGGGAGGATCATTGCCGACCCATGGCCGCACGAGACGGCGGTTTTCGCCCCATCGCTGGTGATGCCACCCAGGGCGCTCGGGTGAGGTTCGCCCCCCGTGACGGTCTCGACAAGCCGGCGCGGCCCGCCTCTCGCCCACGCCCACCAGTGCCGCGCGCCGCCGCACGCCGCACCCGCAAGCCGCTAGATTGCGTCCAATGAGCGCACTCGCCGACCTCCCGCTGCTCGGCGCCGGCAAGGTCCGCGACAACTACGACCTCGGCGAGGGGCGGATCCTGATGGTCGCCTCCGACCGGATCTCCACCTACGACGCCGTGCACCCGACGCCGATCCCGGGCAAGGGGCAGGTGCTGGCGGGCATGTCGGTGTTCTGGTTCGGGCTGACGAGCGAGATCGTCCCCAACCACCTCATCTCTTACACGGACGGGGTGCCGCAGGAGGTCCGCGGCCGCGCTCTCGTCGTGCGCCGCCTGGAGATGCTGCCGGTCGAGTGCGTCGTGCGCGGCTACCTCTCGGGCTCCGGCTGGAAGGACTACCAAAGCAGCGGCGCGGTCTGCGGGATCGCGCTGCCCGCCGGCCTGCGCGAGTCAGATCAGCTGCCCGAACCGCTCTTCACGCCCGCGACCAAGGCGGAGATCGGCGACCACGACGAGAACATCGACTTCGAGGGCGCCGTGCGGGCGCTCGGCGACCGTGCGCTGGCCGAGCGCGTGCGCGACGCTTCGATCGCCGTCTACCGCCGCGCCGCCGAGCACGCGCGCGAGCGCGGGATCATCCTCGCCGACACCAAGTTCGAGTTCGGGCTGGCGCCCGACGGCACGCTGGTGCTCGGCGACGAGGTCCTGACGCCCGACTCCTCCCGCTTCTGGCCCGTCGAGGGCTACGAGCCCGGACGCTCGCAGCCCAGCTTCGACAAGCAGCCGGTCCGCGACTGGGCGACGGCGAGCGGCTGGGATCGGACGCCGCCCGCGCCCGCGATTCCCGCGGATGTCGTCGCGGGCACGCGGGCGCGCTACCGCGACGCCTACGAGCGAATCGTCGGCGAGCCGTTCGACGCCTGGCTGGAGCGCTCCGGCGCGGGCGCCTGAACGCGCCGGCGAGCGACCGCAGCCCGCGCCGCCCGGCCTCGCGACTAGCATGCGTGTCGTGAAAGCCCGCGTGCTGGTGCGCCCCAAAGCAGGGATCCTCGACCCTCAGGGAGCCGCAGTCGAGCGCGCGCTGCCGGCGCTCGGCTTCGAGGGTGTCCGCGATGTGCGCGTGGGGCGGCTGATCGAGCTCGAGGTCGCCGACCCGGCGCGGCTGGGGGAGATGTGCGAGCGGCTGCTCGCCAATCCGCTGATCGAGGACTACGAGGTCCTGGTCGAGCGCGCCGGCGGATGAAGTTCGGCGTCATCTCCTTCCCCGGGAGCTGTGACGATGTAGACGCACGAATGGCCTGCGCGCGCGTGGGTGAGGCGGTCGCCCTCTGGCACGCCGACCACGACCTCGCCGGCGTCGATGTCGTCGTCGTCCCCGGCGGCTTCTCCTACGGCGACTACCTGCGCGCCGGTGCGATCGCCCGCTTCGCGCCGATCATGACCGAGGTGATCGAGTTCGCCCGTGAGGGCGGCTACGTGATCGGGATCTGCAACGGCTTCCAGGTCTGCTGCGAGGCCGGGCTGCTGCCCGGGGCGCTGCTGCCGAACGTCGGGCTTCGCTTCGTGTGCCGCCAGGTCTCCCTCGATCTCGTCAACGCCGACACGGCGTTCACCTCCGCCTTCACCCCTGGCGACCGGCTCTCGATCCCCGTCAAGCACACGACCGGCCGCTACTACGCGCCGCCGGAGCTGCTCGAGCGGCTGCGGGCGCAGGACCAGATCGTCCTGCGCTACGCCCCGGGCGAGAACCCCAACGGCTCACTCGACGACATCGCCGGCGTCATCAACGAACAGGGCAACGTGTTCGGCCTGATGCCCCACCCCGAGCACGCCGTCGACGCGCTGACGCGGCTCGATCGACGGGCTCTGCGTGTTCGCCTCGCTCGCCGCGTCGGCGGCGCTCACATGAGCCCCGCCACCACCGGCGGGCTGGAGCGCGCGCTGGCGCTCGGGCTGACGGCGTATGAGTACGAGCTGATCGTCGAGCGCCTCGGGCGCGAGCCGACCGAGGTCGAGCTCGCGATGTTCAGCCTGCTGTGGTCCGAGCACTGCTCCTACAAGCACTCCAAGCCGCTGCTGCGAACGCTGCCGACGGAGGGCCCGCGGCTCGTGCTCGGGCCGGGCGAGAACGCCGGCGCGGTGGATGTCGGCGGCGGCCTGTCGGTCGCCTTCAAGGTCGAGTCTCACAACCACCCGAGCGCCGTCGAGCCCTTCCAGGGCGCGGCGACCGGCGTCGGCGGGATCCTGCGCGACATCTTCGCCGTCGGCGCGCGCCCGATCGCGATCCTCGACTCGCTGCGCTTCGGCGAGCCGACCAGCGAGCGCTCGCGCTACCTGCTCGACCGCTCGGTCGCCGGGATCGGCCACTACGGCAACTCGATCGGCGTGCCGACGGTCGGCGGCGAGCTCTACTTCGAGGCCCCCTACGAGCAGAACTGCCTGATCAACGCGATGTGCGTCGGGCTGATCGAGACCGAGCGGCTGATCCGCTCGGCCGCCTCCGGCCCGGGCAACCTGCTCGTCCTGTTCGGGGCGAGCACCGGGCGCGACGGCATCGGCGGCGCCTCCGTGCTCGCCTCCGCGGAGCTCGGCGAGGCCGACGAGGCCAAACGGCCGAGCGTGCAGGTGGGCGACCCGTTCGCCGAGAAGAAGCTGATGGAGTGCTCGCTCGACCTGCTCGAGCGCGGCCTGCTCGTCGCGCTGCAGGATCTGGGCGCCGCCGGGCTGACCTCCGCGGCATGCGAGATGGCGAGCAAGGGCAGGGTCGGAATCGACATCGACATCTCCGCCATCCCGCTGCGCGAGGCCGGTATGGAGCCGTTCGAGATCATGGTCTCGGAGTCCCAGGAGCGCATGCTCTGCGTGATCGAGCCCGCCCAGCTCGACGCCGTGACCGCCGTGTGCGACCACTGGGAGGTCTCCTCGCGCGACGATCGGCGTCGTCACCGACGGCGGCCTTGTGCGCGTGCTCGAGGGCGAGCGCGTGCTCGGCGAGATGCCGGTCACGGCGCTGGTCGACGAATGCCCGGTCTATGAGCTGGATCCGCAGCGACCGAGCGAACCGCTCTATCCCGCGCCCGCGCGCACGATCACTTCCGAGGATCCTGGCGAGGCGCTGCTGGCGCTGCTGCGCTCACCCAACATCTCCGACCGCCGACCGCTGTTCGAGCAGTACGACAGCGTCGTGCAGTCGCGCACCGTGCGCCGCCCCGGCGCCGCCGACGCCGCGGTGCTCGCGCTGCCGGCCCGCGACGGCGAGACCCCCGCGATCGCGATCGCGATCGACGGCAACGGTCGCCGCGTCGCCGCCGACCCCTACCGCGGCACCGTCGAGGCGGTGCTCGAGTGCGCCGCCAACCTCGCCTGCGTCGGCGCCGAGCCGCTCGGGCTGACCAACTGCCTGAACTTCGGCAACCCCGAGAAGCCGCACGTCGCCTGGCAGCTGACCGAGAGCGTGCGCGGCCTCGGCGACGCCTGCCGCGCGCTGCGAATCCCCGTCGTCGGCGGCAACGTCTCGCTCTACAACGAGGGCGCCGACGGACCGATCTACCCGACGCCCGTCGTCGGGCTTGTCGGCGAGCTGCCCGACGTCCACCGCGCCGGGCGCCTCGGCTTCCTCGCCGAGGGCGACCGCATCGCCCTGGTCGGCGTCTTCGCGCCCGAGATCCGCGGCTCCGAGCTGGCGCGGCTCGGCGGCACGGAGCTTCCCAGCGCGCTGCCGGAGATCGACATCGCGCGCATCGCGGCAACCCACCGGGCGGTCCGTGAGGCGGTGCGCAGCGGCGCGCTGGCCAGCGCTCACGACATCGCCGAGGGCGGGCTAGCGACCGCGCTCGCTGAGTGCTGCCTGGCGGGCGGCCTGGGCGCGGAGGTCGTGCTCGCGGAGACCGTCAAGCCGCTTCGCGCGCTGTTCGGCGAAGCGCCGGGCGGCTTCATCGTCAGCGGCGGCGACGCCGAGCTGCGGGCCCTCGCCGAGCACGTCCAGCTGCAGGTCGTCGGCTCGGTCAGCGGCGAGCCAGCTGACGATCGTCGCCGGCGAGGCGCGGATCGAGCTGGCGCTCGAGCTGATGCGCGAGGCGCACGGGGCGCTGGCCGCGCTGTTTGGCTGAGCGGCGCTTGGCGCGTCGAGCTCGCTCGTATAGCCCGGCGTGACCTCCAGCGCCGCTGGTAGGCTTTGCCTATCGCGATCGCGGTCGGGCCGCGTCGGCGATCCTCAGATGCTCTCATCGTCAAGCAGCCCAGATCCGCGCGACGGTCCGCGCGATGAATGCGGCGTCTTCGGGGTCTACGCCCCGGGGCAGGAGGTTTCGCGCCTCGCGTTCTTCGCGCTCTACGCGCTGCAGCACCGCGGCCAGGAGTCGGCGGGAATCGCCGCCGCAGACCGCGGCGGCAACATCATGACGCTGCGCGACCTGGGCCTCGTCAGCCAGGTCTTCACCGAGCCCTCGATCAAGTCGCTCGGCGGCGAGCTTGCGATCGGCCATGTCCGGTATTCGACGACCGGCTCAAACGCCTGGGCGAACTCGCAGCCCGTCCAGCGCGCGGCGGGCACCGGCGGCAACCGCCGCGAGCTGGCGCTCGGTCACAACGGCAACCTGATCAACGCCGTCGAGCTGCACGCCGAGCTGAGCGCCGCCGGGGTGCAGTTCGGCTCGACCTCCGACTCCGAGATCATCGCCGCGCTGGTCGCCAGCGCGCCCACCGAGCGGGTAGAGGACGCCGTCGCCTCGGTCATGCCGCGCATGCACGGCGCCTTCTCGACCGTGCTGATGACCAAGTATCGCGTGATCGCCTTCCGCGACCCCGCCGGGCTTCGCCCGTTGGTGATCGGCCGGCTCTCGCCGCTGCCGGGCGCCACCGTGCCGCGCTACTGCGTGGCGAGCGAGTCGTGCGCTCTGGACATCATCGGCGCCACCCTCGAGCGCGACGTGCGCCCCGGCGAGATGGTCTCGCTCGGCGAGAACGGCCTGGAGTCCGTGCAGGTGATCTCCGGCGAGCGCGAGGCGTTCTGCATTTTCGAGTACATCTACTTCGCGCGGCCGGACTCGCGCATGGCCGGCAGCACGCTGCAGGTCGTGCGCGGGCGGATGGGGGAGATCCTCGCCCGCGAGGCGCCCGCGGACGCCGACCTGGTGATCCCCGTTCCCGACTCCGGCAACCCCGCCGCGCGCGGCTACGCCCGCTTCAGCGGGCTGCCGCAGGACGACGGCTTCGTCAAGAACCGCTACGTCCAGCGCACCTTCATCCAGCCCGGCCAGGAGCTGCGCAAGCACGGCCTGCGGCTCAAGTTCAACCCGCTGCCCGAGGTCGTCGCCGGCAAGCGCCTGGTCGTCGTCGACGACTCGATCGTGCGCGGCAACACGACGCGCCAGATCGTGCGGATGCTGCGCGACGCCGGCGCCGCCGAGATCCATCTGCGGATCACCGCGCCGCCGATCAAGCACCCCTGCCACTACGGCATCGACATGTCCACGCGCGAGGAGATGATCGCCCACGGGCGCACGGTCGAGGAGGTCGCCGCCGAGCTGCACTGCGACTCGCTCGCCTATCTCTCGCTCGCCGGCGTCTACGAGGCGGTCGGCGGCGCACCCGAGCGCCACTGCGACGCCTGCTTCAGCGGCTCCTACCCGCTCGCGGGCAGCGAGGACGCGCTCGGCAAGAACGCGCTCGAGCTGCCGGTCCTGGCGTCCTGAGGGCGCGCCAGGGGCGCCCATCTCGTCGCGCTGCGCCGGTTCGGGGGGCCGCTCCCGGCGGGCGTGTCACGTTTCTGACTCACCCATCCCATTTTGGGGTGTTTTCTACCCGGCAATAGGGTGGTATCCCCATCCCCCTTTTGGGTGAAATTCGTCGGACGCACGCCGAATCGTTCCCCGTACGATGCGCTTTCGCGGGTGCAACGATCGTGCCGTGGGGCGCGTGCCGCCGGATGCGGTGCGAGTTCGACGTTAATTTTGTACACACGGCTTAGGCCGAAGCTCCACACGCCCGTTACGCTGCGGGGGTGCCGGAGGCATTGGGACCGCAAATTGCGGCAACGCGACTGTAGAACAAGGCCGGTTGTAATAGGAAAGGCAGCGCGGATCGGGGTACGCGAGGGCCGCGAACAATCGCGGCGACTACGAAAGACGTGAGAACGATTCTCGATTTCGGAGAAAATACCGCCGAATCGGCCACGAACCGGCCGCAGCAGCACCGCCGTCCCGAGCTCGGTGCGCCCGTCCGTCCGCTTCGGCTGGCGGTGGAGGAGACGCTCGTCGAGGAAGCAGCTTCGCCGCGGAGCCCGTTCCCGCGTCTGGAACGCGCACTGGCGACGTCGGCGTCAGCCGAGACGAGCATCGCCCTGCCCGCATCGAACGGTGGCGACCCGTTCGGCGAGCTGATCGATCTTCGGCGCCGCCACCGGGCGGCGCACCGAGTCGCGGTCGACGTGCAGTCGGAGGCCGTGCGCGAGGTGCGACGGCGAGAGCGAATCTACCGGCGTTTCCTCGCCGTCGCCGACGCGCTCGTCGGTGTGGTCGCCGTCTTCGTCGCCATCGACGCGTTTGGCGGTGACACGCTGCGCCCGCTCTATCTCCTTGTCGCACCGTTGATGGTGTTGGCGGCCAAGGTCGGCGGGCTGTACGACAAGGACGAGCTCGTGATCGAGCATTCGACGCTCAATGAGCTGCCGCGTCTGGTCAACCTCGCGGCGATGGGCGCGCTGCTGTTCTGGCTCTCGCGGCACTTCCTGGTGAACGGCGCTCCGCGTACGGCAGACCTCTTCATGCTCTGGCTGCTGCTGACCGGCGGGTTGGTCGCGGGGCGTTCGAGCGCCAGGGAGCTGGCCAGGCGGGCCTCTCCGGTGGAACGCTGCCTGCTGGTCGGGCGCGCCAGCGTCTTCGAGCAGCTCGGGTCGAAGTTCTCCGGCTATCCGCGCGTCAGTCTGGTCGGCGTCGTCAAGACCGAGGAGATCGCGAGCGATCACGTGAGACTGCGTGAGATCGCCGAGCACGACCGCATCCACCGGATCATCGTCGACACCGACGCCGCGAGTCCCGCGGCCACATTCGGGATCGTGCGCGCGGCAAATGCCACGGGCCTGCAGGTCAGCCTGCTGCCGAGCATGCTGACCGCGGTCGGCGGCTCGGTGGCGTTTGACGATGTCGGCGGCCTGGTGTTGATGGGCGTTCCGCGTTTTGGACTCACCCACTCCTCGCTGGTGCTCAAGCGCGCGTTCGACCTCGCCGGCGCGACCGTAATGCTCTTGCTCGCGTGGCCGGTGATGCTGCTTCTCGCGATCGCGGTGAAGCTCGACTCCCGCGGCCCGGCGCTCTTCCGCCAGACACGCGTTGGGCGCGACGGAGCGCCATTTCAGGTGCTCAAGTACCGCAGCATGATCGACGGCGCCGACGCTTTGAAGGAGTCGCTGCGCGAACACAACGAGGCCGAAGGCCTGTTCAAGATCGAAGCCGATCCGCGCATCACCCGCATCGGCAGGCTGCTACGGCGCACCGGGCTGGACGAGCTGCCACAGCTCTTCAACGTGCTGGCCGGCGACATGAGTCTCGTCGGCCCGCGCCCGCTCGTGGTCGACGAGGACAGTCGCGTCACCGGGTTCGATCGTCACCGTCTGCATCTGACGCCGGGGATCACCGGACGTTGGCAGACGCTCGGCGCCGCCCGCATCCCGCTCGACGAGATGGTCAAGATCGACTACCTCTACATCGCGAACTGGTCGGTTTGGGCCGACATCAAGATCATCGTCGAGACGGTCGGCTACCTCGCTCGCCGCCGCGGGCAGTGATCGCGCAACTCGCCTAGGCCAGCTCGAGCCGGCGCTCAGCGACGACCCGGCAGACGCCAACGACGACCCCTCGGCGCCGGGACGTCGACCTTAGGCCGCGCAGGAATCTCCTCGCCGGAGAGGATGGCCGCCGGCACCGCCTGCGTGAGCCACGGCGCGAGCGGAGCCATCCCCGCCCGCTCCAGCTCCCCGGCGATCGTCGGCGGGCGGTTGCTGTTGTCGTGGGCGTCCGATGCGACGTTGTGAACCAGCCGGTCTGCGACGAGCTCGAGGGAGAAGCGGCGGACGGCGGCTCCGAACCTTCCGTCAAGCGATCCGGCGGTAAGCGAGCCGAGGACACCCGAGGCGACGAGTCGCTCGAGCATCGAGCGGTCGCGGTGAAGCGCGGGGCAGCGCTCTGGGTGGGCGAGCACGACGCCGTATCCGCGCTGTTGGAGGTCGGCGATCAGCAGGTCGAGCCCGCTGGCCACGAGCGTGAACGGCGGTTCCACGAGCAGCCACCCGCCGCCGCCGAGCGTCAGGCGCGAAAGCTCCTTGGCCTCGATGTCGGCGGCGCGCGTCATCGCAATCTCGGCGCCGCCACGCACCTCGAGCGCAACGCCCTCACTGCCGAGTCGCCGGTTGAGCTCATCGACCTGCGCCGCGATCGTCTCGGCCCGGTTCGAATACTCCCAGCTGACGTGCGGGGTGGCGACCAGAACGGTTGTGCCGGCGCTGGCGGCGGCGCGTGCAAGCGCGAGCGAGTCCTCGATGGTGTGGGGACCATCGTCGATTCCAGGCAGGACGTGGCTATGGAGATCGATCACAGACCCTTACCCTACGGCTTCTCAGGACGCTCACCGGCGAGCCTCGGCCGACGTGAGTTGGACATCGGCACGGGGCTGACGGGCGACCGCCGACGCGCTTCGCGCCGATGGCGTCGCCAACTCAGGTGCTCGATCTCGGCGCGCACCTCTCCCGCGGCCTAACGGACCGTCAGGCGCTCGGCAGGCCACGGTGCTGGGCAAGCGCGGCGGCCACATGCCGTCGAATCTGTGTTCCGAACGCAGCGACCGAGAAGCGCTGCGCGTTGGCGACGGCGCGCGCCGGGTCGAACCGCGTCAGTTGCTCGTCACCGAGAACGGCGGCGAGGGCCGCGACGTCTCCGGGCGGTACGAGCACTCCAGTTTCCCCGTCGACGACGGTCTCGAGAGCGCCCCCGGCGGCAGCTGCGACCACCGGGCGGCCCGCCGCCTGGGCCTCCACGGCGGCGATGCCAAACTCCTCAACGTTCGGCATCACGAGTGCTCGGGCATGCGGGTAAAGGGCGGCAAGCGCCCGGTCATCGATGCGTCCGAGGAACTCGGCATGCGCGCCGTAGAGCGAACGTAGGCGCTGCTCGTCGGCACCGCCGCCCACGACCTTGACCGGAACGCCGGCTCTGCGGGCCGCCTCGAGTGCTACTTCGACGCGCTTGTGGCGGACGAGCTCGCAGACGACGAGCAGGAAGTCCTCGGGCTCACCCGGCGCAAACCTTGCGAGCTCGACCGGCGGATGAACGATCGGCGCGGCGACGTCCCAGTACTCCGCCAGGCGCTCCTGTGAGATGCGCGAAATCGCGATGTAGTAGGTGTCTCGGCTTGCGGCGCTCCGGTCCCACCTGCGGATCCGTCTCAGGCTGGCCGCTACGAACGGTCGAGCAAGGCGTGGAGCCTGGGCGATGCCGGCGTCCTGCTCATACCACGCGTAGCGGAACGGCGTGTAGCAGTAGCAGACGTGCACGGCGCCAGGATCCGGGCGGACGCCATGGGCGAACGCGCTCGAAGATGAGAGGACGAGATCGTGACCCGAGACGTCCAGCTGCTCCGTCGCCCACGGCATGAGCGGAAGCAACATCTTGAAGGTTGTCTGCCTGGCCCCGAGGTGCTGCAACGGCGAGGTGCGCACACTGTGACCGGCCAAGCGCTCGCCAAAGACCGTGCGGTCGTAAAGCAGGCTGGCAACCGGGGCTCCCGGCCACAGATCGCATAGCGCGGCAAACGACCGTTCCGCTCCGCGCATGACGAGGAGATAGTCATGCACCAGGACGACACTGCCCGGCTCGTCCGGAGCGTTCGTCAACGACACCGCCCTAGCGTATCCATGGTGGTCGTCTCGAGCGGCTGCGTGTCAGCGCGACCGCGACCGGATCGCCTGGTCATAGATCTCGCGCATTGCGGCGACGTGGTTGACGAGCGCAAAGTCGTTCGCCCGCTTCCTGCCTGCTTCACCCAGCCTCTCGCGCAACTCGGGGGAGGCCGCCAGTCGCACGATGGTGTCGGCCCAGCGCCCGGGATCGTGTGGCGCGAGCAGCATGCCGTCGATCCCGTCGGTGATGATCTCGGCAGGCCCACCCACGCTCGTCGCCAGCACCGGTAGGCGAGCTGCCATCGCCTCGATGACGACTCGGCCGAACGGCTCCTCCCACGACGGGACGAGCAGAACGTCGAGCGCTGCCATCAGTGCCGGAATGTCGGAGCGCTCCCCCAGAAGGTGCACGCGATCGCCGAGTGCTTCCGAGGAAATCAGCCTCTGCAGGTCCGCGTAGTAGCCGAGGTTGTCGTAGCGCGTCGCCGACGAGACAAACTTGGGCTCCCCTACGATCAGCAGTCTCGCGTCCACGCCAGCACGCCGAAGCAGGCCGGTCGCACGAACCGCGTCGTCCTGCGCCTTCCATGGCGTGATCTGCCCGATCACCGCTAGGACCACCGCGTCTCGGGAAAGCCCGAGCGTGGCGCGGATCGCGTCTCGGTCGAGCTCGGATCCCACGAAGCGACCGGGGTCGACCGGGTTGTAGACGACCCGCACATGACCGTGCGCGGTCACCGCGCGCAGGCCGTCGGCGGTGTAGCGGGAGTTGGCGACGACCGTCTGCGCGCCCAGCGCGATCATCCGCAGGGAAGCGTCTGCCGCCGCTGAGCGTGGCAGGCGATCGCGGACGTGCACGACGACGGGCAGGCCCACCAGACGGCCGGCGGGGACGCTGATCAGGCCTGCCCGGATCGAGTTCGCGTGGATGACATCTGCGTTCATGCGTCGCGCATGCGCTGCGGTTCGAAGGCCCGCAAGGGACAGCGTTCCGATCGCAATTGGTGTTCTCAACGGGTGCAACCTGAGGCTACCGTCGGTGCCTGGTATTGCGTCGATGCCGATGCCGGCGGTTCGGGCCGCCTGGGCCAGCTGACCCTCGCTTGGACATGCAAGGCGGGCCTCGATGTCGCTCGGCAGGCCCCCGAGCAGATCAAGAAGGGAGCGCTCGGCCCCGCTCACCGTGCCGGTGTGGTTGACGCAGAGAACCTTCACGTCAGCAGCCGCAAAAGCTCTGCCTCGACCCGCTTTCCGGCCGTCTCCCAGCTCAGCTCCTCGGCCCGCGCCCGTCCTGCGCGGCCCATCCGCTCGGCGGTCACGCGGTCACGCAACAGGTTCACGATCGCGTCGGCCACGGCCACGTGATCCTCTGGATCGACGAGCAGCCCCGTCTTGCCGTGCACGACGGCGTCCGTGGCCCCGGCCACGGCTCCGGCGATGACGGGGAGGCCATGGGAGTTTGCCTCGAGGTAGACGATGCCGAACCCCTCGCCCGCGAATCCGCCTGCCGGCAGGCGACTCACCATGCAGAAGACGTGGGCGTTGTCGAGTTCCCGATCGCGCTGCTCGTCGCTGACCGAACCCAGGAACAGGACGGTGTCGTCGAGTCCCAGAGCCGCCACGCGATCCTCGAGGGTCGGGCGCAGCGGGCCGTCGCCGACGACGCGCCAAATGACATCGGGGAACTGCGCCCGTACGAGCGGCAGTGCTCGGAGCACGACGTCGTGGCCCTTGTAGCGGTCCTCCAAGCGAGCGACGGTGATGAGCGTCGGTCGCGCGCTGCGTCGGTCATCCTCGCCAGCGGGGGTGGGACAGTCGACGCCAGGGTTGATCAACGCGATCCGGCTCGGCGAGACTCCGGCCGCCAGCGCAAGTCCGCGCGCGTAACGGCTGACTGTCACCACTTGGTCGGCGCGCGTGAGGACGAACCGGGCAAGATCGGGCCTCGCTCCTATCTCCTTCGCGTGGACATACTGCACGAACGGAATGCCCAGCTGATGATGGATCAGCGCGGCTGCTGGGCCGGCGATGATGTGCGTGCTCAACACGAGGTCCGGGCGTTCGTCCAGGGCCAGCGCGACCGCGGTTGCGTTGAGCGCGGCGATGGCCAGTGTGCGCAGTCCGCGGGGGGTGTGCACCCGCACCACTCGGTAGCCCTCCCGCGCGTCAAAGGCCTCCGCTTCGGCATGCGCCAGCGTCACCACCGTCGGCTCGAGCGCCGTGAAGGACGACACGATCCGCCAGCTCAGAATCTGGATGCCGCCTTTCGCCGGAGGAAAATCCGGTGTGATGACCAGCACCGTCGGCCGTGTGCTCATGTCGTCGAGCGTCCCGCGTAGCGATCGAGCCACAGGCCCAGGGCGAGAATCGGCCATAGCGTCGACGCCCGGTCCGAGCCGCTCACGTGTTCGCCGATGACTGCTTGAAGTGCATCGCGATCGATGAATCCCTCACGAACCAGCGTTCCGTGGGCGAGCTGGTCGTCGAGCACGGATCGAAGTGGCCCACGCAGCCATTCCTCGCCCGGCACACGGAACGCCGTCTTTGGCCGGCGCGTCGCGACCTCGGGGAACCGCGCGCCGAGCGCGCGGCGCAGCAACTTCTTTCCGCTGCCTGCAAGGTGCGTCGCGGCCGCAACGCTGTTGGCGAACTCCGCGAGGCTTCGCTCGAGATAGGGCGCGCGAATCTCCTGCGAGTTCAGCATCCCGGCGCGGTCGACCTTGAACAGCACGTCATCGGGAAGCCAGTGCCTCTGGTCAAGCTGCATGAAGGCGTCGGCCCCGATCTCATCGCTGAAGCCATCCAGATGAGACGCCAGGCTGTCGAGGGCACCGTCGGAACGCGAGCGACTGGTGAGCCGCGGTCCGTAGAGGTCGGGCCGCAAGCGCCGCCGATTCGCGGTCACCCAGTCCAGATGGCGCTCGAGTGTCGTCTGGGGAGAGACGACGTCGGCCAGGCGGCGTACGCGGGGCCCAAACGGCGCCGACGCGAGCGTCCGTGACCCGAGCGCCGCGTAGCGCCTCGGCACGACACGGTTTATCTGGATCGAACGGATGAGCCATCGGTAACGGGGATAACCGCCAAACAGCTCGTCCGCGCCCTCGCCGGCGATGGCGACCGTCACATGCCGGCGGGCTAGTTCGGATACGGCATGCAGCGGGATGATCGCCTGGTCGGCGAGCGGCTGGTCGAGCGCGGCCAGGACCTCGGGGACCCGGTGGCCCACATCGGCCGAGTCGATAACGAGTTCGTGGTGCACGGTGCCCAGCCGCTCTGCCGTGGCGCGCGCCTCGGCCAACTCGGAGACCGCACCTACGTCGTAGCCAACGGTGAACGTCTGCGGCGGCTCGGTGGTCATCGAGGCGACCGTCGCGGCAATCAGCGTGGAGTCGACGCCACCGCTGAGAAAGACCCCGATCGGTACGTCGGAGATGAGCGTCTCGGCGACGGCGCGTTCGAACAACCTCAGCGTTTCCGCGGTCAGTTCCCTCTCGGGTTCGCGGTTGGCGTGAACCGAGCGCCTTGGCGACCAGTAACTCGAGGTCTCAACGGCGTTCGCACTGGCGTCCCAAGTCATGATCGTGGCGGGCGGGAGCTGGCGGATGCCGTGGGCGATTGTTCCCGGTCCGGGCACGTACCCCAGGACCAGGTAGGTGTCCATTGCGTCGAGATCGAGATCGGGCTTGCGTTCGAGTGGGCGTATGAGGGCCGACAGCTCTGAGGCGAACGCGAAGCTTCGATCGCGGAGATGCGTGAACAGCGGCTTCTGCCCAAAGCGGTCGCGCCCGATCAGCAGGCGACCGCGCCGCTCGTCCCAGATCGCGAACGCGAACATGCCCTTGAGCGCGTGCACGAGATCGTCTCCGTAGTCCTCGTAGAGGTGAACCAGGGTCTCGGTGTCGGTTCGGGAGCGGAACTCGTGTCCACGTGCCCGCAGGCGTTGCTGGAGGATCGGGCTGTTGTAGATCTCGCCGTTGAGGACGGCCCAGACCGTCCCGTCCTCGTTGCTGAGCGGCTGATGACCCCCGGCTACGTCGATGATGCTGAGGCGGCGCGCGCCTAGCGAGATCCGACCCTGCGGATCCTCATACGTCCCCTCGTCGTCGGGGCCGCGATGGACCTGCGCAGCGTTCATCACGCGCACGGCGGCGCGCGAGTCGCTTGCGGTCGAACCGCAGATACCGCACACCGGGGTCAGCCGTCCAGGTGGCGGTCGCTCGCACGCGAACCCGTCGCGGCGACGAAGACTGGTGACGCGGGTACTGTCAGCACATCGATGCGTCCCATTATCGCGGACGCCGTTTGGGGAGCGGCGCCTCGACGGCACGGCAGCGGGTTGAGGTTTCGCTGGGCCGCACCGGGCGGCCGGACGTCGCGTCCTGACTACCGCTCGAGATAGCGCAATCGGCGCCTCGGCGCCCTGCCAGCCCGAGCCAAAAGTCAATGCGCAGCCATTCATGGCCAGCCGCCGTAAACAGAAAGGCTGGCCCTCGACGTTTTTAGCGGACGTCTGATCGATCGCCAGCGGTGGATGTCGTTTTCGTAGCGGCGACGCCCGATGCATTACATGTGCGCGGCTTTCGCCTTGTTCCCCTGCTTACAGTCGGCCTGACGCTTCTCTGCGGTGTGGGTTCGGCGGCGGCCGACACGTGGTACTCGGTGAACGATCCCATCGATCCTGTCTATCTGACGGAGATGCCCTACGCAACCCAGTCGCAATGGATCCAGCAGTGGCGTGCGTATCTCGACACGCCGCCAGCGACCGCGTTGGCGGACGGCATGGGCATCAACTTCAACGTGCCTCCAGCGCAGGCACAGGTCGCTGCTCAGCTCCTAGCAGCCAGCGGCATCAAACGCGCTCGCTATGAGATCTCCTGGTCGGGGGTTTCGTATGCCGATCCGACGGAGTTTGCCAACGCAGCTGGTTTGGTCGAGGTCATCACGGCGTTGCGCAACAACGGAATCCGCCCGCTCATCTTGCTCAACGCCAACGCCGGGACGCCCGGACCAACCAAAAGCTTTACGGCAGAGCTGACCGCGGCCGCTCCCGCCGGGGCAACCACGGTCCAACTCGACGCCGCGACGGCGTCGCAGATCGTGCCGGGGTTCAGCGGCCTCAACAGCGCCGGGGATGCGGCGGGCGTCATCTTCACCGGGGTCGACGCCAACGATGTGGCGTCGCTTTCGCGCCCGCTCCCGACAGCCCTTGCCGCCGGAGCCTACCCAGCATCAACATTGCTCTATCAACCGTTCGCACAACCGGAGCTTGCCGACGGCTCGCCAAACCCGCAGTTCGAAGCCACGCTCAACGGCTGGCTCGGCTATGTCCGCATGACTATGAACCTAGTGACCAGCGCGTATGGCTCAGACGACTTCGACGTGGAGATCTGGAACGAACTCGGCTTTGGTTCCGACTTCTTGAATCTGGGCAAATACTATGATCCGTTGCCGGACGCGACGCAGGGAAATACGGACGACGCAATCCTGGACGCGACCGTGGCGTTCCTCAAGGACCCGGCCAACGGCTGGCCCGATGTCAGAATTGGTAACGGGTTCACGAATCAAACCGGGGTTGATTCGGGTGTAGAGCAGCCACTGGGTCTCGACGCGATCGACAAGCACCCGTACACGCAGTTCACGGCGTTTCCGGAGCAGGAGCCGGGAAACCCTCCGCTTAACGCCCTCGGCCTGCCGGACTACACGTATGTAAACGGCAAGATCACGCCTGATTTCGTTCCGACGTACTACTCCTTCTTTCCCGAGTACTGGCTAACCGGACTCAGTGGCGCCACGTTGATTCGCGACATCGCTCCGATCGCGACAACCACCAACGCGTTCTTCACCGGAGGCGCCGGTGGCGCTCTTGCACCGCTTGGTCGAGACACCGCCCCATTGGGAGGCGACCCGTTAGCCATGTGGGTGACCGAGGACAACATGGATCCGACGGTGATGAACAACCTTCCCGACGCTCTCACCCAGTCGGACTACGACCACATTCACGCAAAGGCCGCGCTGCGCACCTACGTGTCTGACATAGGCAAGGGCGTGCAGGCCGTCGACCTCTACGCCATCGATGGTTATGCCCAATGGAATCTCGTCGATCCCGCGTTCTTCACCGCGGCACAGGTTGGGAACACCAACACCTACACCTACCCTGGGACTGCGCTCGGGGGCCCGGTCATGGACGCGACGCGCCGCCTCGCAGCGACGCTGGCGAGCGCTCAGACCATCACCACGCCGCGTCCATTGAGTCTGCTCGGAATAGCCAGCGACAGCAACGCGTACCAGTGGCTCGGCGACGGGACCGCCGCGCATCCCACGCTCTATGACCGCGACGTCCTGTTCTTCCAGCCCTTCCAGCTCACCGACAACAGTTGGGTGGCCGCCGCGTACGTCATGACCCGCGACATCGCAACGGTCTACAACGAGGCGCTCCCCAGTACGGACCCGACGCGTACCGATCTGCCGCCCGAGAACTTCCAGATCACGATCGGCGGCGTCGACGCCGCCAGCCTGACCGCCTCGGCTACGAATCCGCTCAGCGGAGATGGCGTGCCAGTCGACATCGTTGAGCGCGATGGCGATACGGCGACGTTGCAACTGCCGGTCACCGACTCCCCCGAGATGATCACGCTCGACGACGCGGGCACAAGCCCGAACGTCGCGCCGAGCAGTCCGGGTTCGCCATCGAACGAGCCGACGCCCGTCCTGCCGGTGGGCCCGAGCACGCCAAAGCTGGTGTCGTCGGTTGGCACGCGAGGCCACTCCGGACAGCGAAAGAGCCCGCCGCGGTTCGCCGCCGTGTCAAGCGTCGTGCGGGTTGGCGACGCCGTCTATCTGCGGTTGCAATGCACGGTGGCGTGCCGCGTGTTCTGGACGGTACGGCTGCCAGGTGTCGCCGGCGATCGTGTCGATTCTCGACAGTTGCAGGCCAACCGCCGAACGAGCATCCGAATCGCCAAGGTGTCCGCAACCCCTCGTCTGCCGACGCAGAACGGAAGTGTCGTGCTCACGATCGACGGCTCGCGCAACCACGGGACGATCGAGCGACGCCTCAAGGTGAGATCGTCGCTCTGTCAACGCCGGTTGAAAAGTGGTCCAGTTGCGCCGGTTGAAAAGTGTGCCACCTGGGCTGGTGTGCGGCGGTGTTTCGCGGAGTGAGCCGTAGGCGAGCGGAGCGAAATACCGCCGGCGCGTCGTGCGCGAGGGGGTCAGGCGAGGTCGGCGGTGCGGGCGGGGCGGG
Source organism: uncultured Solirubrobacterales bacterium (assembly GCA_963830975.1). Lineage (GTDB taxonomy): Bacteria > Actinomycetota > Thermoleophilia > Solirubrobacterales > Solirubrobacteraceae > Palsa-513. Next base: position 27,232 of record CAWHOI010000002.1, on the reverse strand, counting down.
CTTCGAGGTCTTTGCCGCGTAGCCGGTAGCTGTCGCCTTTGAGCGAGAGGATCTCGCTGTGGTGGATGAGGCGGTCGATCATCGCGGTTGCGGCCATGTCGTCGCCGAAGATCTCGCCCCAGGCCGAGAACGGCTTGTTGCTGGTGACGATCATCGAGGCGCGCTCGTAGCGGTTGCTGACGAGGCTGAACATGAGGTTCGCGGCTTCGGGGTCGAATGGGATGTAGCCGATCTCATCGACGATGATCAGCGGGACGAACGAGAGCCTGCGCAGCTCGGCTTCGAGCTGGCCCTGCCTTTTCGCTTCGCCGAGCCGGGCGACCCACTGTGTCGCGGTCGCGAACAGCACGCGTTGACCGGCGAGGCACGCGCGGATGCCGAGCGCGGTGGCGATGTGGGTTTTGCCGGTGCCGGGTGGGCCGAGCAGGATCACGTTCTCGCGGCCGTGGAGGAAGTCGAGCTGGCCGAGGTGCTCGATCACCGTCTTCTTCACCGAGCGTTGGAAGGCGAAGTCGAACTCCTCCAGCGTCTTTCGCGACGGGAACCGCGCGGTCTTGATCCGGCCCTCGCCGCCGTGGCTGTCGCGAGCTGAGACCTCGGTGCCCAACAGGATCTCCGCGAACCGCTCATAGCTCCAGGATTCCTCGCGGGCCCGCTCCGCCAGCGCCGGGAGCGCGTGAGCGGCGGCTGGTGCTTTCAGGGCGCGGAACAGGTGCGCGAGCTCGGCTTGTTTGGTCATGCCGGGATCAGCCGGTCATAGCGGGCCAGGGGGCGGATCTCGACCTCGACCTGGTGGCGCCCTCGGCGCTCATCTCGCTGGCGTTCGAGCCGGGTCTGATGCGCCGGATCGACCAGCGTCAGGCCGCCGGCGAACACTCGGCGATGACGGGCCGCCAGCTCGCCGGTGTCCAGCACGATCGCTGTGATCTCGGTCTGGGAGACGCGGACCTCGACGCGGCGCCCGGCGAACGCGGGGTCGATCGAGTAGTCGTTGCGATCAACCCGGATGAACGGCTGCGTCGGGACCCTGACGACCGCTCGACGGTCCACGTCCGGAAGCCTCGCGGGCAGCGCGCGCATCCGCGTCTTCTCCTCGATCAGCCGCTGCGCGGGAACCGCCCTGACCGTCCGATGCTGGCGCTGGTTCACCTTGTCGGTCCAGGCGTCGAGGCGATCCTGATAGTCGAGCTGGTTAGCGAACACACGGCCCGGCTCGAAGTTCGAACGCATGAACCTGTGCGAGCGCTCCAACAATCCCTTCGCCTGCGGATCGCGCGCCTCCAAGATCACCCAACCGAGCTCGAGCTGGCCACAGAACGCGGCAAACGCCTCGGTCGGACGGCCGCCCGCAGCGATCGCGGACTCGCGGTCCCAGACCAGCTTCTCCGGCAGCACCCCCAGCCGACCGAGGTTGCGAGCAAGGCCCCAGAGGATGTCCGGCGCTTCCTTGCTGAACACCAGCGTGCCGGCGATCACGCGCGACCAGCACACCTCGCAGGTCACGACCCAGCCGCGACGGCGCTGACCATGACCAACGGGAATCTGCTCGCTCGGCTCCCACAGATCGCACTGAACCAGCTCGCCAGGCCGATACACCGTCCGCTGGAACGTCCGCGCCACCAGGAACCGCGGACGGACCTCGCGGACGAAGTCGTCGAAGATCGACTTGCCGCCCTCATAGCCCAACTCCGCCGCCCGCTCGCGCAGCCGCTGCGACTGGATCCGAGGGTCCGCCGCGAGCTGCTCGCAGATCCAGTCCCGGAACGGATCGAGCTTCGACCCGCTCACCGGCCGCGAATACTTCGGCGGCACCGCCGCCGCCAACAACCGCGCGACCGTCTTGCGATGCAACCCCGTCCGACGACTGATCTCCCGCCCCGACAACCCCTCGACGCGGCGCATCCGCCGCACCTCTGCCCACTGCTCCACGCCGACCAATCCTTCCTCCTCGCCGATCGCAACCCGATCAAGCGAGGGTCAAAGGCCAGCCGGACAAGCCGGCTCAACGCCGAAGTGGCCTACATTTCAACCGGCGCAGGTGGCACAGTTTTCACCCGGCGCCCACATCGCTCCTCGGGTGATCGGAAGTTCGGGTGATGGGGTGAGCCTGTCCTTCCTTGGTTCAGCAGCCGATCTGTGGAAGCTCCTCCTCTGGTGATATCCGCAGAATCCCGGGCCCGAGCCCGCTTTCGTTGTCGAGGATCAGCTCAGCTGCTGCGTTCCTCGAGGTCACGCCGAGCTTCGAGAACGCCGACGAGAGGTGGTTCTTGACGGCGCTCTCCGTCAGGTAGAGCTTGCGGGCGATCTCTCCGTTGGAGAAGTCCAGGACCACCATGGCAAGGATCTGCCGCTCACGCGGCGACAGCGCCGGACGGTCGACGAGCTGACGAACGGCCCGGGGGACCACGCAGCATCCGGCAGAGACGGCGATGAGTGTGGGTACCAGCGTGTGCTCGAGCTCGGACAGGAGCACCGTGCCTTCGAGTTTGGCGGCGACGGCTCTAGCCCCACGCACCGATGGCAGTTCCGCCAGGATTGCCACCAGCGGGCCCGTATGTGCGGCTCGATGCTGCTCGAGCTCAGAGACCTCGCGTCGCGTGGCCCGCCGCCATATGAGCAGTCCGAGTTCGTGCTCTTGCGGACCGGTCTCGTGGGGGTCCCAGCCGGCAGCGCGTAGCACCGTCTCGATCTCCGGTGCTAGCACCGGAGCGTCCAAGGTGCGAATGCGGAACCCGAGCATCGAACCAGCGTATACGCAGGAACGACGCCGCTGCTGCTCCGAAGCAGCCTGTAGAGTGGTGTTCAGACTTCAGTCTGCTGGGCGTCTGTTCGCGACATAGTGAGTCGAGCAGCCCTTTGGAGCTCAGGTCGGTCGTCAGGGCCCATTGCGTCACGTGACCCGTCCCTTGATCAGCATGGTCATGATCGCGCGCGACGAGGCACGCAACGTCGAGCGCTGCTTTTCGTCATGGTGGGATGCCGTTGACGAAGTGGTGCTGTGTGACACCGGCTCAACCGATCGGACGATCGAAGAGGCGGTCGCATATGCCGAGCGTCACGGCACGCCGCACAAGTTGAAGGTCACGCGCTATGAGTGGGCGGATGACTTCGGTGCGGCTCGTGCGTATGCCGACACGTTTGCTACGGGCCAATGGGTCAGCTGGGTGGATCTCGACGATGAGGTGCGCGGGATGGATCAGCTTCGCGAGGCGGCCATAGACGCTGACTCTGAGGTACAGGGCTTCTTCGTGCGCTACCGCTGTGCCGCCGACGAGCACGGGAACGTGCTCTCAGAGATGTGGCGCGCGCGTCTTGTCAGAGCAGGGGTCGGCAAATGGCACTACCCGGTTCACGAGACCCTGCGTATCGGCGGCGGCAAGGTCATCAATGTCGATCCGACCGTCTGCGAGTGGTTGCATCGCGGCGACGCTCTCGTGTCGGAACGCAATCTGCGGATCCTGCGGGCCCGCAACGAGCGCGAGCCTGGCGATCCGTTGGTCGTTGCCAACATCGGCATTGAGCTGCTCGGTCTCGGGCGTACCGCGGACGCGGTGGCGGTCTTCCGCGAGTTCCTCGCTTTGCCCAGCGACGTCCCCGAGGTTCGCGCGCGGGTCTCGCGACACCTGGGCACGGGCCTGCTGAAGCTCGGCGACGTAGGGGGCGCCAGGGAGGTCGCTCTCGCCGCGCTCAACGACGACCCGCTGTCGGCCGACGCGCACCTGACGTTGGCGGAGTGCGCGCACAGCGCGCGGGATTGGCAGCGCGCCTATGACCATGCGGAACGTGCGTTGGGGCTGGGGAAGCCCGACACGATGCTGTCCGTCAACCCGTCCGACTACGTGCTTCATCCGAAGGCGATCATGGCGTCGTCGTCGTTTGCTCTCGGTGACCTCGAGCGAGCGATCCGACTCGCCGACGAGGTGCTAATAGCCAGCCGGCCCGGGTTGTCGAGCATGCCATGACGGTGGCACTCGCTCTGGCACAAAAAAGAGCCGGTGCTTCGAGAAGCACCGGCTCTTGTCCAGCTAACGCCGCTGACTAGAGGCTGTTGGTCTGGTCAGGCACGACGAGCTTGCCGATGCCGTAGTTGGCGTCGTAGTACAGGCCCGTGTTCGTGGTGGCGGTGAGCTCCGTAAGGTCACCGTGATCGGTGATCCGCGGCGCCTCATACTCCTTGATGTCTTCGGTGTGACGTTCCATGTCGCTCCCAGAGTTTGAATGACTGGGAGCCAGGGTAGCCGTTGTCCGCGGGCGGCGGAAGGCCAGAAAAAGTCTGCTAGGGAAGAACGTCACCAGCTCCTGCGTGGTGATCGGAGTCCTGCAGCAGCAGGAGCCAGCAGTTGACCATGCCGACGGTGAGCAGCTGGATCGACCGGGCGTTCAGCGCCTTCGGCTCAGGCGGCCACGGATCGATCAGCAGCTCAAGACCCGAGCTGTCAACGTACTCGCGCACCGGTGCGTCGGGCTTGCGCAGCGCCGCGGCCAGACGCTGACCGTCGTCGCCGGACAGCCGCGACACGGAGATCGGCGTGAAGTGACTTTTCGCATGACGCGTTCGGATCTCCTCGGCGACGTAGCCGGCGAGCGCGTCACGAAGCAGGGCACGATCTCGGGTGGCGTCGAACGCCGTATCCGGAGGCGTTCGGAGGATGCGTTCGAACAGCCCGACGTCGTGCAGGAACGGATGGCGCTGTTCGAAGCCCGCGTCAGCCCCCTGGCGTCGAAAGAACCCGCTCACGTCCATGGCGTCCTTCGCGTCCATGGACGACGCGACCATGTCTCGCCACCACAGCGGACCCGACCTGCGCTTGAAGCTCCACGGGTCATCCTGCGCCACGAGGTCCTGGACGTCTGCCGTGCGCACGAGCCGACTTACGAGATGCTCCCGTGGGCGACGCCTGCGCCGAGCGCCCTGCAGTCTCGGCGGCAGCGCACCAGACAGCCCGATCGCTCGAAGAACGCGAAGCCGTATGCGCCACGGGACCGGGTCTCCCCATTCCGGCAGCGAGCCGGTCAGCCGCCACGCCTGAACGAGCCGACCGGCGCGCAGGCGGTCGCTGATCAGATACTTCTGCGCGCCGAAGGTTTCGTCTCCGCCCTCACCGTCGATCATCACGTCGATGCCCATGTCGCGCGCGACCGCCCAGAGCTGTTCCCATACCAGCAGGTTCGGCGACCACGGCGGCACCCTCCAGCGCCGCAGATGACGCAAGAGCGGGTCCAGCAGGTCGCTGTCGCGGAACGGCACGGTGTTCAACGGCAAACCGCTGAAGCGGGCGGCAGCAGCGATCAACGCACTCTCGTCGATTTCGTGGTCGACCGGGAACGTCACGGCGAAAGCCTGCGCCGACGGCTCCTTGGACTGCGCCAACCCGGCGGCGATGCAGGCGGAATCGAGGCCGCCGCTGAGTCGCACGCCGACATTGTGGGCACCGAAGCGGGCGCGGTCGACCGCGCCGAAGGTCTCGTCGCGTAACGCGGCCGCGAGATCATCCCGCGGGGCGCGGTCCACACCGTCAAAGGTCGGCTTCCAGTATTCACGTGTGACAGCTCCACGCGAGGTGAGCTCGAGCAAGTGGCCGGTCGGCAGCCGACGCACGCCCGCGAACAGCGATCTTCCGGCCGGCAACGTGCGCCGATCGAGCCACTGAACCACAGCCAGTCGGTCCGGGTTAGGCGTGGCCGGCAGCAATTCGAGCACGTCAGCGTCGTGCTCGCCCAGCGCCACGTCGCCGCCGTCGCTGGAGTAGGACAGGGTGTATGCGCCGAGGCGGTCGCGGAGCGCCCATGCCCGCGCTCCGGCGCTGATGAACGCGACATAGGCGCCGTGGAGCTCGCTCAGCACGGCGAGACCTTGCTGGGCGTGGCGATCGAGAAGGTGTTGAGCGCACGCTCCGCGGTCGATGCCTGAGAGTCGCCCGTAGAACACGCACAGGATTCCGCCACCGCTTGCCACCTCGAACCCGTCTCCCGCGACCGCCAGCGGACCGTGTTCAACGATGCGCAGGTCACGATCCACAGCGATTCGGCGCACGGCGCCACGCCGACTCTCTCCCCAAGTGGCGCGCAGCACCTAAAGCTCCGTGAGACGCTCGTAGTCGGGTTCGCCGGCCGGCAACAACGGCTGTCCGTGCAGTTCAACCCACGCGTGAGCTTGGAAGGGCTCTGGCTTCACCGCGATCACAAGCGTGGGCGATAGGTTCCGTCGTTCCATGACGGTGAGCAACGTGAGTGACCGCATCAGGCAGCGTGAGTCGGTCGGCAGCGGCCTGAGCGTCTTCATCACCGCCTGGCCGAGGCGCCAGCCGGCGACAACCTCGCTGTCCTGGTCGGCCACGACCGGATGGCGGTGAGCGTATCCGCGCAGCTTCGCGACCGCTTCGGGCGGCTCGTTGGTCCGCATGATCCACCGCACCCGCGCGTAGGCGGCAAGGATCTCGGCGGCGAGCGTCAGCCGATTGCGCGGGCTGTGGCGCGTCAGGTCAACAGGGGTCACCGGCATGCGAGTATCCGTTCGGCCAGCGTGCCGGCGTCGACATCCGGGGTGATCCGTACGCGGAACACCGCGACGCGCTCGGCGATCTTGGCGCACAGGTCGAGGTGTCGGAGCAGCCGCTCAGGAGAGCGCATGGACACCGTGAAGGTCGAGCGGAGCAAGAGCGGGGGATCGACGGGCTCCACCGCTTCGATCGTAGGCCCTCCGTGCGTGCGTTCCAGCAGATAGACGGCGCCGAGCGGCTGGGGCGCGGCCGGTTGGACCGAACCGACGGCACGCCCGTCCATCCGCGTGACCGTCCCAATGCCGAGCCGGGCGCGGGCTGCCTTTCTCAGGCGCGAGAGCTCGGCTGCGCGTAGATGCACGGCCCCCGTGGACGGATGCGCGACGAGATCACCGTCGATGGCAACGGCATCGTCGCTGAGCAGGCCGGCGCCCCTGAGCACGAGCTGCACGGCAAGCGACGACTTGCCGGTTCCCGGGCCGGCGCAGAATGCAAGCGCCCGGCCGTCGACCGTTACCGCGCTTGCGTGCAGAACCTCCAGGTGTCGGAGGGTGGCGACCAACGGCAGCGCCTGCGAGGTGATCAGCGACGACCACGCCGTATCGGCGGTGCTGCTCGCGGGCGTGCAGCGTACTGCGAGCCCGTCGTGGGTCACTACCATCGTCACGAAACCGGGCGCGTCCATCAGAAACCCGCGTTCGCGGTCCACGTCGATGCTCCAGACCACGCGGCCATCGTGGAGCTGCTCCCGGATGCGCTCGGCGCCACTCGCATGCCAGTAGTCGGTCGCGCACGGTTCAACGCTGACGACGGTGGGCGGTCGCGAGTCGCCGACGGTCGGAGGTCGCAGCGCCTCGGCCAGCAGGTCGGCGGGGAGCGCTACCGGTACGCCAAACGCCTCGGCTGCAACCACCGGCAGGCGACCGGCGGCTTCCGGCACGTCACCGGCTGTCGTCAATCGTGCCCGCGATCTCGATGAGCTGTCGCTCGAGCAGCCCGCGACACAACGCGATCAGGTCGGCCTGAACCTCGTCCTCGCCGCGACCGTATTCCTCGGCGATCGTAGCCGCAACCTCGCGGGGGGTGCGCCCCTGCTCGAGGCCATCCAGCATCTGGCCGGCCGTGGCATTGAGCCCGTGATACTTGCCCGTCTTGAGGTTGAGGACGACCGTTTCGGCCACGAAGCTGCGATGGACGACATGCTGGGGCAGCCGCATGCGAGCATCGAGCAGGTCGTCGGAAGTGTTTGGATCGGGCATCGCTCGTCTCTCCTTGCGCTCAGTACTCGATGATCGTGCCGCGCCGCTGAGCGTACGCGATCGCGTGGTGCAGAAGCCAAAGTGATACGGGGAGCAGGACGAGCGCGAAGCCGGCAAGCCTCCCGAGGTCGACCGCCGCCGAGTACTGCGCCTTGGAGCCGACGAGCAGATGACGCAGGAGGTCGGTGGCCGGCGTGAATGGCTGAACGTCGGCGGCCCAGCGTATCCAGCCCGGCAGCAACGAGATCGGGAAATACAGGCCGCCGATGATCGAGATGCCTGCGATCACGAACTGCGATCCAACGGCCGCCTGCTTGACGACTATCACGGTGGCCACGAGCAGGAACGTGAGCGGCGCAAACGCCAAACTGCCGAGCAGGGCGACGGGAATCGCCAGCGGTGCGGTCGAGGCCAGGTGCAGCCCGAAGACGATGCCTGCGATCGCCAGCATGATGATGCCCGTGGCCATTGCCGTGATGCTCGGGAAGATCAGCATGGCAACGATGCCGTTCAGTGCTCCAAAGCGGCTCACCAAGAACCGCTCGAGTGTCCCGGCCACCATTTCCTGACGCGCGACACCCGGGATCGTCCCGAGAGTGGTGATGAGCGACTGCATGATCACCAGGCCGATTACGACGAACGCAAAGTAGTCGTGTGCGGTTCCGACCGTCCCCACGTGCAGGAGCTCGGCGATGAAGTGGAAGAGCGTCAGGCTGAAAAGCAGCGCGAGGATCTGTGACGCAGCCTGGGTGCGATAGCTGAAGAAGAGGATCGCGTCGCGTCGGACGACGGCCCAGGCGGCGTCCCACCACAGCGTCATGCCGTCTGCACCAGCCGTCCGGTCTCGAGCGTGTAGGAGCGATCGAACTCGATGACGCGGTCCTCGCCGCGCGGAGAGCACCACAGAACGGCGCCGCCGCGCGCGGCGGCAGCACGGACCTGCTCGTTCAGCACGGCGTAGCCATCGTCGTCGAGCGAGTTCCGTGGCTCGTCGAGCAGCAGCACATCTGGCCGGTGGAGGAAGGCCATCGCCAGGCGCACGCGCTGGCGCCATCCCTGCGAGAGGCGATCAGCGCGGTGCTGGGCGTACTCGTCCAGGCCGAAGGCAGCGATGGCTGCGGCTACCGCTCGGTGCCGATCGCGGCGCGGCACGTACGCCAACCGGGCCCAGTAGTCGAGCTGCTGGGTGACGTTGAGCCGAGCGTACAGGCCTCGGTCGCCGGCGCTGAGGTAGCCCAGCCGCCGCTGATAGGCGCGGCCGCGTGTGCTTGGCGTGCAGCCATCGATGCTCACCGAGCCACGCTGAGGCAGCAGGATGCCGCCGGCGATGCGCAGGAGCGTCGTCTTTCCGACGCCGTTGCGTCCGCCGATCCAGATCACCTCGCCGCGCGCCGCGGTCAGCGAAACGTCGTCGAGAACCGGTGCGCTGGCCGAGCGCCATCGGTGGTAGACGTCGTGCATTTCGAGCAACGAGCCGCGTCGGGCCGCACCGGCGCCAGCTCGCTGGGCGGCAAATGAAGGTGGTGCGGTTGCGGCGGAACGGCGAGGCATACTGGATAGAGCCTAAGCGGTCGGTCTGACGCGGAGGGGTGGGATCTGCCCCCTCGTGTGAGATCCCGGACCGGCCGAGCGCCGCCCGAGAGGCGGCCGGAGCGTCACGCGCGCGGCCGTGCGCGCAGCGTACGTAGCGCAGAGAGCCGAGCCGATGCAAGGCTGGGTATCCGAGTACGACGCGCCGCCGAAATGCCGGGGTAGGCGACGAGTAGGACCCCCGGAGCCTTGCGTGTACCGATGAGCACTCGATACCCCAGCAGGATCGGTCGGTGCCACCACGATGCATGAAGCAACAGGGCGTAGACCTCGTTGTGGGCTTCGTTCAATTCGGCGCGCAGCGATCGCTGTTGGCGTCCGTCCTCATCATGCCGCGGCGCCGGGTAGTGGTCCACGACTACTTCCGGGTCGTAGACGACTCGCCAGCCGCGGCGCCGGACCGACCAGGTGGCCTCGAGCTCCAGACACACCTGCGCCCCTTCTCCGCGCAGCCGCGCGTCGAAGGGCTGCAAGGCTGACCTGCGGAACGCCATGTTTACACCTTTCAAGAAGTCAACGTCCTGCAGAGTCGACCGCAAATGATGGTTGCCGATTTGACGTCCCCACCACATCACTCGCCCTACCCTGGCGGCATCACCGTCGTCGATGACGTCTTCGTGATGAACGATGTCTCGTCCACCCACCGCTCCGATCGCAGAATCGGTGGCAAAGCGGCGGGCCATCATCTGCAACCAGTCAGCCCTGGGCACCGCATCGTCATCAGTGACGACGATGAACTCGCCGCGCGCGGCATCGCATCCGCAGTTGAGCGCCGCTACCGTTCCGGGACGGTCCACCGTCAGAAACCGTGTCCGCCCCGCGGTGCCAGCGACAACGGCCCGGCTTTCGCTGTCGCCCTCCCGCAGGACCACTAGCACCTCCAACGGAGGGAGCGTTTGCGCGGCGAGGCCGCGCAAACATGCGAGCAAGGCGTGCGGACGGCGGTAGCTCGGCACGACAACCGAGAATTCCCCGGTCGCCATCGCCGCGTCGGAACTCGTCTGCGCCCTCGTTTCGCGCCCGGACATGTCGGCTCGTTCGTCCGTCACCCTCACAGATCCCCAACCATCATATGTCCCGACCGCTTCGCTGGCACGGCTCTGAAGCGCTCTTCCAGCGTCTGTGCGGTCGCACAGCGCAGGCTGGCGTGCCCGCTACGCGGCGTACAGCGCGCAGCGGGCATATGTTACGTTTTCGCTGATGGCGTCGGTGGCAATCGCCATCTGCACACGCGACCGGCCCGCGGAGCTTGCCGAAACCCTGGCCTCGATCGCTAGCGTGCGCACCCAAGTCGACCACGTCGTGGTATCCGACGACGGAACCGACGCTCGCACGCCTGAGATTTGTGAAGCCGCCAGAGTCGAGGTCGAGTACTCGATTGGACCACGGAGCGGGCTTGGCCCAAACCGTAACCATGCGCTTAGCCTCATCAAAGAGGATTTCGTTCTCTTTCTCGATGATGATTGTCGCTTGGGCCCGACTTTTCTTCAGTCGGCGATGGCGTGCATGTCGGAGCATGAGCTGTCGGTGGGCCGGGGCCGTGTTATCGTCACAGGTGCCGAGACCAACAACGGCGCGATCGTCCGCGCGGCTGCGCAGACGTTTCTCGGGTTTCAGGCGCGGCCGTACAAGCCCGACGAGATCATGACCTCCGTGGTGATCAACGCGACACTTTTTCCGCGGCACCTCTTTGACGAAATGCGCTTCGACGAGCGGATCCAATACGGCTACGAGGAGGTGGACCTGGCGTCTCGCGCAGCCTTTAGCGGCTATCGGATCGTCAGCTGTGGCGAGGCAGTTAACGATCACCGCCCATCGCCGCGCGGCCGCGACGACTACGCAAGCGTCATCGTTGCTTCACGCCTTTTCATTACGTTCAAGCGTTACGCAGAAACCGAACATCGCTATGGGCGTGCGACCGCGTTTGCCATGATCGCTCCGCTCCACGCGGTTGGTGCTGCTGCGAAGGCGGGTGGCGTTCGCGGAGTACGCGACGCAGTCAAGGCAATATGGCTCGCAGCGCGATACCAAAAGGCACATCGGGCGGGCGGTGGCGCCCGCGACTAGGCTGGTACGGTGACCAGAGTCACCAGACTCTACTTGGTCACAATGAAGGTGAAGGCGCACAGCGATGTGCGTGCGCCGCGGACTGGTGTGCCTGCCAACCTCAGCTAGAGCCCGTTCCGTGAGTCCGCACGGCACGCGTTAGACGCAGCTACTACGAGGGAATGGCCGTCGGCCGTCCCTTATTGTGTCGCTCGTGACCGAGACCACGCCGCACGCGCGATTGCCCAACCGGTTGGGGGCAGTGGTTAGCCGTCTTACCGGGGTGAGCTTGCTCAACGTCGTGTTTGCGTTCATTACGTCTCCGATCCTCGCCCGTGCGCTCGGCCCGGCCGGCCGCGGGGAAGTTGCCGCCATCTTCGCCGTGCTGGGCATCGCTCCCTGGGTAAGCGAACTGGGTGTAGCTGCCTTTCTGGCCCGCGAACGCGCGCGCCGTTCTTGCTCGTTTGGTGTTTTGGTCGGGTCGTCGGTACCGATCACGTTGGTCGCGTCACTCGTGGGTGTCGCCTTTGCGGTGCCGCTTGCGCATTTACTCGGGCGCGGGCGCCCAGTGGTGGTCGATTTCATCGAAATCGGACTTTTTGCGCTCCCGCTGAGTGCCTCCGTGCAAATGCTCAGCGGAATTGCGATGGGTGACCAAAGGTGGTGGCTGATCATGCTGCCAAAGCTTCTGTCCTCAGGGGGCACCACCATCGCGATCGTCACGCTTTGGTTGTGCGGCGCACTTACGGTGACGAGCGTGGCAGTCACCTACCTGGTAGCTGGGCTCGTCGCCAACATTCCCCTTTTGCTTGTGCTTCGCGGCTCCTGGCCTTGGCATTTTGTCGGTCCGGTTGCGCGGAGGGGCATCGCGTTTGGTGCGCGTAGCTGGCTATCTACGCTGGCAAGCACCGGAAACTCCTACCTGGATCAGGTGCTGATGGCAGGACTCGTCAGCTCGCGCCAACTCGGTCTCTACTCGCTAGCAGTAACGGTATCCACGGGGTCTGGCTCGCTGGTCAGTGCGACGGCGGCCGCGGTGTTCCCCCGTGTGGCGGCGGGCGACTCGGAGCTGGCCGCTCGCGCGTGCCGGGTCACTCTTTTGCTGGTTGTTGTGCCGAGCGCGTTGTTTGCGGCGAGCAGCCCGATTTTGGTTCCCTTTGTGTGGGGACATGCGTTCGCGGGCGCCGTTCCCATGGTTGTAGTGCTTCTCGGCGCGAGTCTCTTCTACGTACCCGGTCAAGTGCTTGGATCTGCGCTGGTCGCCGCAGGCAACCCGTCCGCGACCGCCCGCGGTCAACTCGTAGGGCTCGTGATTACAGTGCCCGCGTTGGTTGTCGTCCTTCCGTTAGCCGGGGGAATCGGTGCGTCCTGGGTCAGCTTGGCGGCTTACGCGGCGACGTTTGCGGTCATCCTAAGAGCAGCCGCACAGGAGTTTGGCCTGCCCTACGGAAAGCTGCTTATGGTCACGCCGACAGATCTTCGATGGTTATGGACGACGTTGCGTCGGCGCCACGCGAGCCGCCCTCCGGTGTCGGCTGAGCGCCTACCTGGGGGTTAGGTGGAGATCGCTGATGCTCCATTGGCCGAACCAGTCGCCCGGGCGTTACGCGCACGTCTTGGCGAGTAGCCACGAAACCAAGGCTGACGTGCAGAAGACTGGGAGCCTTCGCGGCGATCGTCTGTGGCCACAGCAGCCCCCTGGTCAGCGATACTACGTCGCGTCCGGCGTAGAACGTCTGGCAAGTCATCCCCTCTTCGGCGAGAACGCGTGTGACAACGTGGTCGAGCACCGGCGTCAGATGCGATTGGTTGTCCGGCCTGAATCCAGTGAGGCTACCGCGGGTGAGAAGTTCCAGGCGATGACGTGCCGTTCGCACGTTGGGTGTGGTAAGCACCAGGATCCCCTGCGGAGCGACCTTTCGTGCGGCGCCGCGCAGCACAAGCCATGGAGCTTCGACGTGCTCGAGGACCTCCACCATGAGAAGTCGGTCAACGGGCTGGATCTGCGCCAGTGCGTCGAGCGCATCAGCCTCAACGAAGTCGACGCTATCGCACAAGTCTCGAGAGAGCCACGGCAGGAGGTCCGAGCCAACAAGCGCGGCCGGCTGCCAGAGATCCCGGATCTCTCTAAGCATGTCGCCCGCCCCACAGCCGATGTCGGCCCAGCTAAGTCCGGGACGAGGACTGGCGTGATTTAGTGCGGCGGCGCGGATCTCGGCCGTCGAGCCGCCGCGACTTCCGACTTGTGCGGCATGACCCGTGCCCATGACGCCAGGCTACTGGACTCCATCGATGGACACGCCGACCGACCCGGGACGGGGCGGCCAGTGCAGTGGAACGTGTACGCGTGCGGAGCCGTGAAGCCCAAACGTCACCCAACCCGTCCGTGCGCAACGACGCGCTCGCGTACAAGTGGGCGCGTCGAGGACGATCGCCTTCGTCGCGCGAGGCGGTAGTGGGTCAGTTTGAAACGGTCGCGCTTACGACGTTCCCTTCGCGCGGCCAATCCATGACGTAGCCGCTACAGCGCGGATTCCCGCAGGCTGGACAACTGCTCAATGAGAGTGTCAAAGAAGGCGGGAGCCATGACGAGTCGCGCAACCCCGTGGATCGGGTTGAGTTCCCCGATTCGGGCAGCGTCCTTTGTGCCCTGCTGAGCAAGCTCGACAAAGAAGAGATCGCCGCGCTGCTCAGCCTGGACGGTATCGACGAAGCGGTATTCCGAGTCAGCGTGGAGATATGCGATAGGGAGGGACATGCGGCCAAGGATACTCCCCCTTTGAGGCTAGTCGAGTAGCGCTGCAATCTCTTGCAGCGACCAAACATGATCGGCAATGCCAGCAGCCATAGCCGGCGTTTGCCTTGTGGTCGAGCCATCGTCATGCTTGATCGTCAGCGACGAATGGACCCGCGCAAAGTTGTAATGCATGTAATGCAGACTCACCGCGTGAGCGAGGTTCTCGACCTTCTTAGAAAAGGCGTTCGTAAGGCGTGTGAAACGCCGCATCCCCATCCGCATCGTGAGGTTCTGTCTCTCCACATAGCTCGTTGAGATACGCGACGGATCAGGATCGCCGCGAACGATCTTCACATCCGCGCCCGTGCAAACCGCAGGGCTATAACGGCGAGCGGATTCCTTGCCCGGATCGGTCCCGTAAATCTTGTGAAGCTGAGCGAAGTCCACTTCCTCACCGAACGCGAGGTCAACCGCCTGGACATACATCTTCAAGCCGTCACTCGTGATCTGAACGCGATTCGCTAGCCGCTCCTGCAAGTCACTAAGGAACGCCCACGCATCATCCACCGTGCGCTCCCCAACGAGCCACGACGGGACAAGCTTCGTGTCCGCGTCAATAGCGATCCACGTCCACACATCGCCATAGCCGAACGTGCCTGCGAAGTCCTGCGGGACGTTCTTCTGCTTGGAGTAGCAGAAGTTCCAAATCTCATCGCACTCAATCGTCGAGCACGACAGATCACGTAGCGCGTTGCTCTGGAAGTCGGCACACGCGGCGCCAAGGTCCGTCAGCAGCTTCGTGATCGTGTTCTTCGCGGCGCCGGTCATCCGAACCGTCGCGCGGATCGAGTTCCCCTCGACCAAGCACCCGATGATCCGGGCGCGTTCCTCTGTAGTCAGCCTGTTCATACTGACCATTATGCTTGACCCATCGGACGGAACCGCTGCGCTAGGCTGTCCGACGGCTCGACTGACGCCTCCCAACCACCAAACCTGAGGCGTCGGGAAAGCGGACGCCAATGGAGAACCCCGAGGGGCGGCGGGTACACCGCACCGCAGGAACGGGGAGGGTCGGCCCTATGGCTAGCGCAAGCGTATTCCTTGCGCTCCTTATCGTTCTCGTCTTTATGGCGAGGCGATAGCGCAGCGAGGCCAGTACCGACGGCGATCTGGGCGCAATCCCAGGTCGCCGTCAACCAGTCCTAGGAGTCTTTCTGCTTCGCCCAGCGGGCGCGAGCGGCCTTACGAGCATGCTCACGGCGCTGCATCGTCGTCAGCTTCGCAGCGCGCGCAGGACCGCCCTTCAAACCGCCCTGGCGCCCGTTCTGCTGCGCCGCAGTCTCAACCGGCGCCGGCTGAGGGTCAGTCGTCGCTTGGATCACGCGGAACGCCATCGTGTTTAGGTCGGCCATTGCGCCCCCATCGTAGCGATTGCGGCGGCGACCCGCGATAGCCTCCAGCGGAAACCTACACGGGGAGGGTATTCGTGGCTACCGTCATCGTCATCGTCGTCATCGTGATCATGGTCCTATGGGTGCTCACGAAGGCTATGAACTCGATCAGCAAGAGCACGCAGAAGATGAGCGGCAAAAACCGCTGCCAAGCCTGCGGGTCGCGCCTAAAGGCCGTCAACGGGCGCTACATGCCGCTATGCCGCAAGTGCGGCACGACCCAGACTTGGGCCGAATAGAGAACCTACACGCACCCGAAGGGGGAAACCAAATGGCCGGCACGTATCAAGCAATCCGAGTAAAGCTGCGCACCACCGATGTAGTCGTCTACGCGAGTCCGCGCGTCGCGAAAGCCCTTGACGACCTCACGGCCAACATGCCGCTGTACGAAGGTGTCAAGGTCGAGCAAATCCTTGAAGCGATGTACCGGCAGGGCGCGAAGGACGGGGCGCGCACAGCATTCGACGAGCTGGATCGTCGAGTCGCGGACGCAAAGAAGCTGGTTCCGCACAAGAACCCGGGGCGCCCGAAGGGTCGTCGTGCGACGGCAACCCGCCGCACGCGCACACGAACTGCCTAAACGGGTTCGACTCGGGCAGCGTGCGGCAATAGGCAGCCGTCAAGATCGCAAAGCCCTCCAAAGACGCAGAACTCATCGCGGTGCCCCCAACGTAGCGCGCAGAGGGAGAAGCCCCTGCAAAAACGAGCGCAGATTCAAACTGACCCACTACCGAAGGATCGACTGCTGGGGCAATAACACCATCGGGCAACTCGGGAATCGAACGACCATTTCCAGCGCTACGCCGGTCACGGTCAGCGGAATCACCGACGCTACACAGGTGAGCGCCGGAGACGCGCAGACGTGTGCAGTCCTTGCAACGGGGAGCGTCGACTGTTGGGGTATTGGCACATACGGGCAACTGGGCAATGGCACGACCAGTTCCAGCTCGACGCCCGTTGCGGTCAGCGGAATCACCAACGCCACGCAGGTGACCAGTGGTTACACGGCGACTTGTGCGCTTCTTGCAACGGGGAGCGTGGCCTGTTGGGGCAATAACACCGTCGGGCAACTCGGGAATGGCACGACCATTTCCAGCGCTACGCCGGTCACGGTCAGCGGCATCACCAACGCCACCCAGGTTGCAGGCACGCAAGTTACTTGGGTCAACTATGGTTACATGTGTGCGCGACTTGCTACCGGCAGCATCGACTGCTGGGGCGACGACTCGTTCAGCGCGTTAGGAGACGACGGCCCCGACTCCGATTGCCCGTCGCCGTGGTCGGCCTTCATTGACGACGTCTGGGGGTTCCACCGAAACGCAGCGCGCACAAGCGGCGGGCCGTCCGGTTGCGCCCAAAGTCGGGGCCTGCAAAGCTGAGCCGAGCGAGACGGTCATTGAGAGATCGCTGCGCGACGTCGTGGATCGCGCTCGAACCGCTTTCTGAGCTGCGGTCGGGCGCGTTGCCGGATTCGCCGCGCTCCTACCTGAGCCCGTCGCACTGCCATTGAGATCCCGCGCCTCGTTTCGCCCAGTTCCGGGCGGCGAGGACATCGCGATCCGCTTCAGGACGCCGGCTATTGCGGTTCCAAGGATTTCTCTGCTCCGGTCGGTGAGCCCACGCCACTGTTCGCCGGAATGCCTGGCCGGTAATGCGGAAGGCGCGTATGCAGAAACGCGATCGCGACCGCCGCTGACGCGAAGACCGACTCGGCCTCCTCGACCGAGACGTCGTGCGGCGCCGCCCCGGCTCCGTGTCCGCCCCACCGGTTGCGCGGCGTCATTGGCCCGAGCACGACATCCTGCATCTCTCGCGGCACGACGTCGGCATCGACGAGATGGTCGAGCAGAGGGTTCATCGTGTCGCGGATCCGGTCGTATGGCACCTTGTGTTCGTCGAGCAGGACCTTCATGGCGCTCTCAACCGCGCAACCAGACTGATGCACGCTCTGGCTGAGCGCCTTTGGCGTCCCCAGGGCAAGTTCGGATCGGGCCGACTCGAAGTCGCTTTTCACGCCGCCTGCGAACCGCGCATCGCCGATCGCGCTCAGCGCAGGACGAAGAGCCGCCTTCTCGATCTCCTCGTCCCCCGTCCACTCCCACCCGCTATGGGAGCTGTATCGCCACGGCGCTCCTCGCCCCCTACAGACCTCCGTGATTCGGTCCGACATCGAGAGGTACAGCACCTGTTTTGGGACGTGCGTGTGAATCGCGGAACGAAAGTCGGGCTCCGGCATAGCCAGAAGCAGCTCTGTTGCAGCGCCGTCTCCTTCGTTGACGCCGCGCTGCCGCGCGAGTTCAGCCCCGCGGGCGATCGCGATCGTGCACTGCGCACTCGCGATCCCA
Source organism: uncultured Solirubrobacterales bacterium (assembly GCA_963830975.1). Taxonomy (GTDB): domain Bacteria; phylum Actinomycetota; class Thermoleophilia; order Solirubrobacterales; family Solirubrobacteraceae; genus Palsa-513. The sequence goes on along the minus strand of CAWHOI010000002.1, from coordinate 9,304 downwards.
CCCCACACGGCGTTGACGGCGGCGATGTAGTCGTCGTACCGCGCATAGAACCGGACGTGGAAGAACTCGACGAGGAGTGCGCCGGGCTGGTCGGTGACCGACCTGGGAATGAGCTCCCTGGCACCAGCATCAAGGCCGGTGGCGGGTCGCTGCGCCGAGGTGTCCAGATGCGGATCGGCCATCCAGAAGAGTGAAGCACGGCGGGCGGCCCCTCGCACTGCCGGAGGTGAATAAGGGCGGTGGGCGTCCGAGTCGTCGAGCCGGTTCCAGGCGGTGCGCTGATGTCTCGTCGCCCACTTTCGGAGGCGAGATGCATACGGGAGGGGCGAAAAACCTGTTCGCGAAGGATTGTCGACGCGCAACGCTCGCTTTCGCCCGAGGTGGCGGCGTGGACGATCTTCTGGGTTCGCTGTCGGCGGCGGTCACGGGCCGCATGTTGGCTGTGCTGTCAGGGTTGCTCAGTCGACTGCCCGCGCTGGCCGGCCGTCTGATTTTCGCACCCGTTTCGGGTGCGTTTGGGACGGCCCTGGCCCGCAGCGGGCGGGCCTGTCGGAAAGGAAGACGACCATGCCCACAAAGTCACTCCCGCGACTGTCGGAGCACGAGCGTGCGGAGCGTCGGCGTGCCGACCGCAACCGGTTGGCGCGGTCTGCTGAGGAGTTGCTCAGCTCGGAGGGTTGGGCGCGCTGGGTTCGCGTGCGAGCCACATTCCATTCGTACTCCGTGGCGAACTGCATGCTGTTAGCGGCGCAGTGCCATGCGCGCGGGATCGTGCCTGAGCGGATCGCGGGGTTTCGTGCGTGGCTCACGCTTGGGCGCTGTGTGCGCAAGGGCGAGACCGCGCTTCGGATCCTTGCTCCGGTCACGGTCAAGCGGCGCGCCGAGCAGAGCGCGGAGGCCGACCAGCGGCAGGTGTTCTTCAAGACCGCGTTCGTGTTCGAGCTCTCGCAGACCGAGCCGCTGCCGGGTGTCGAGCCGGTGGCGCTCGAGCCGCCGCGCGAGCCGCTGACCGGCGATTCCCACGCACACCTGCTCGCGCCGCTCCAGGCGTTCGCAGAGTCGCTCGGCTACGGAGTCTCGTTCGCAGCGATTCCGGGATCAGCCGGCGGCTGGTGCGACCCGAGAGCGCGGCGGATCGCGATCGACGCGGACGCGCCGTCGAACGCCCAGGTGCGGACCCTGGTCCACGAGAGCGTCCACGCCCTCGGAGTCGACTACCAGCACTACTCCCGGGAGCAGGCCGAAGTCATCGTCGACACCGTCACGCTGATCGTCCTCGGCTCTGCAGGACTCGACGTTTCCGGCGAGACCGTGCCGTACGTCGCGGGCTGGGGCGAAGACGGAGCACTCGAAGCGGTGACCAACTTCGCGCAGCTCATCGACACGCTCGCTCGTCGCATCGAGACCGCCCTCGACGGGCACTCCGACGACTAGCGACCGATGGCAGATCCTGGTCCCGCGGCGGTTCGCGCGTAATGTCCCAAGCGGGTGCTGCACTGTCGGGCATGCCGATCGGCGCCTACGTCGCGCACGTGCCCGGGCTCGTCGTTAGCAGCGTCGGCGGGCACCCGGGCGCACTCGGCGCGATCATTGCGGTCGGCGGACTGCTCCTCCTAGTCGCGTGGCTTGCGTGGCGCTTCGGTCCAACGCTCACCCGCTGCTGCGGCATAGCAGCATGGTGGATCGCCTGGGCGTGCGGCAGCCAGGGCGGCTACGGCTACATGATCTTCTTCCTCCTCTTCGGCACCGCGGCGTGGAGCGTCGGAACGCTCTGGTACCACGCGCGCCGCGGCTACTGGCCGTCACGACTCTCCCAGCGCATCTTCACCCGCAGGTCCGACGCGCACACGCCTGACCCCGCGAGCTCCCGCACCCGCTACCGGGTTCGCTGAGCGCCACGCGCAGATCCCCGCGCCGGTCGCGCGCCACAGAGGCCGCCGCGTCGACGCAGGGCCTCTGGACCTCCGACCACAGACGAGCCCGCCACGGGATCTGCGCGGCTCACATCGCCCCTGACGCCGAGCTGAGGGTAGCCCGCGCTCCACAGGCATGGCCGCCACGCATCGGACCACAGCGGTCGCGAGGCAGCGGGCTGCGCGCGCGATCTGAGCGACACGAGTTCACAGACGATCTGAGCGACGAGACTACGACGACGAGCGACAGCGGACGAGGGGAGACGAAGAGGACGACGAGAACGAAGAGGACGACGAGAACGAAGAGGACGACGAGAACGAAGAGGACGACGAGAACGAAGAGGACGACGAGAACGAAGAGGACGACGAGAACGAAGAGGACGACGAGAACGAAGAGGACAACGAGAACGAAGAGGACAACGAGAACGACAAAGAGGCAAGGCAGCTGCTAGCAGCACACAGTATCACCTAACGATGATGATTTTGCTAACTTGCTCTCGTGTTGTCGATTGGAAAGCTCGTACTGGGCCAGCAGCGCTACTACGAGCAGCAGGTCGCCCAGGGCGGGGACGACTACTACTCGGGTCGCGGCGAGGCGCCCGGCGAGTGGGCCGGCGGCGGCGCTGAAGAGCTCGGCCTCGCCGGTGAGGTGAGCGCAGCGCAGTTCAACGCGCTGCTCGAGGGACGCGATCCGCGGGCGCCGGGAATGCGGCTTCGAGCCGGCAACAGCGAGCCGACGATCGCCGCGTTTGACTTGACGTTCTCGGCGCCGAAGTCGGTCAGCGTGCTGTTCGCGGTCGCGCCGGCCGAGGTGTCCGCGGCGCTCGTGGAAGCCCATGAGGAGGCGGTTCGTGCCGCGCTCGGCTACCTCGAGGAGACGGCGGTGTTCGTGCGCCGCGGAGCGGGCGGCGTGCGCTTCGAGCACGCCGGCGGTCTGATCGCGGCGGCCTACCGCCATCGGATGAGTCGTGCGCTCGATCCGCAGCTGCACACGCATGTCGTCGCGGCGAACCTGGCGCGCGGCGAGGACGGCCGCTACACGGCGTTGCATCACCCGTCGCTGTACCGGGCCGCCAGGACCGCGGGCTATCTCTACCAGTCGCATCTGCGTTCGCTGGTGCGCGATCGGCTGGGGTTGGAGTGGGGGCCGGTCCACAAGGGTGCGGCCGAACTGACCGAGGTCCCTGCGGATGTGCTGCGCGTGTTCTCGCAGCGCCGGGCGCAGGTCGAGGCAGCGGTCGCCAATCGCGAGGCAGAGTTGGGGCGTCCGTCGACGCGGGCGGAGCGTGAGGCGTGGGGCGCGATCGCGACCCGTGATCGCAAGCAGTACGGGATCGACACGCACAGCTGGCGCGAAGAGGTCAGCGCCAGGGCGGCGGAGCACGGCCTCGACCGCGAGCTCGTCGAGGAGATCGTGGCTGGCGCGCTCGAGCGCCGCGATCGCGGGGAGCTAACCGGCGACGGCGACGCTCGAGCAGGGCGGTGCGCGAGTGGGGGAGAGCGAGCTCGCGGAAGTGCTGACGGGGCCGACGGGTCTGACCGAGCGCGCCAACACGTTCGATCAGGGCGCGGTGCTGCGCGAGTTCGCGGCGGCAGCAGCGCAGGGCTCGCGGGTAGACACGGTGCGCGCGCAGGTCGGTCGGTTCATCGGCCGCGACGACGTGCTCGCCACGCGCGGCAGGACGTTCACGAGCGCGGAGCTCGTCGCACGCGAAGCCGCGCTGATCGACGCGGCCGTCGGACGGCGAGGCGAAGGCGTCGCGCAGCTCGACGAGGGCGCGATCGACCGGGCGATCGAGCGCAGCGACCGCGTGCTGAACGCGGACCAGGCCGCGGCCGTGCGTGCCGTCGCCGGGTCCGGCAACGGCGTCGACGTGATCGAGGCGCTGGCGGGAACCGGCAAGACCTACACCGCCGGTGTGCTGCGCGAGCTCTACGAGGACGCCGGCTATGCGGTGGTCGGGGTCGCACCGACGGCGCGGGCAGCGCGCGAGCTCGCCGAGCAGGCCGGCATCTCCGTCGCGGACGCTCGACAGCCGCGTGCTCGCGATCAACGCCGGCCGCGAGCTACCGCCGCACAGCGTGGTCGTGTTCGACGAGGCGGGGATGGCATCGACGCGTCTGAGCGAGCAGCTGCTCGCGCACGCCGCTGAGGTGGGGGCGAAGGTGATCGCGATCGGTGACCCCGGACAGCTCGCGTCCGTGCAAGCAGGCGGGTGGCTGCGCGCGATCGGCGAGCGGCTCGGCGCGGTGCGCCTGACAGAGGTGATGCGTCAACGCGACCCGACCGAGCGGCTCGCGCTCGCCGCGCTGCACGACGGCGCCCCGGCCCGGTGGATCGAATGGGCAACAGACGCCGGACGCGTCGACGTCGTCCGGGACGGTCGCGGCGTGCTCGAGCAGGCCGTCGCGCGAGTGGGCGCGCCGGTGCCGCGCGTCACGGCGTAGAGCAGAGCGTGCTGATCTCTCGCGACAACGAGACCCGCCGCGCCCTGAACACGCTCGCTCGCGAGCACCGCCGCGACGCTGGTGAGCTGGGCGAGGAGCGCTCCTACGGGCCGGTGACAGTCGCGGTCGGCGACAGGGTTATCTGCCGTAACAACGAGCGCGACCTCGACATCGACAACGGAACTCGCGGCACCATCCGCCACGTCGACGAGCGAAGGATCGTGATCGAGACCGACGCACACCTTGTACGCGAGCTGCCGGCGGGGTACGTCGCCGAACACGTCGAGCACGCCTACGCGCTGACCGGCCACGGAATGCAGGGCGCCACCGTCGAGCGCGCGACGGTCGTCGCGAGCCCGCACGATCTCTCGCGCGGCTGGTCCTACACCGCGCTCTCACGCGCCCGCGGCGACACCCGGCTCCTCGTGCGCGACAGCGAGGCCGGCGCGGCTGGGCGCGAGGAATACGCCCCGACGACGCGCCTGTCGACGTCACAGCACCGTGAGGTGCTGGCGCGCGTAGGGCGGCAGATGCTCGTCCGTGACGACGAAGACCTCGCGATCGACCAGCTCACCATCGCAGGACGATTCGACGACCCGCAGCTGACCCACCCGGCGGTCGAACCCCTACAGGACCAGCAAGCCAATCGCGCCGAACCGCTGATCGTGGCGCCCGTCAGCGGCACGCTCGGCGAACTGCGCCGTCAACTCGAACGGCTCCGCGCGCAACTCGCCGCACTTCCAACCGTGGAACTCGGAAAGCTCGACGCACTCGACGCGCGCACACGCGAGTTGACCGAACGCCGCGACGCGCTGCGCCGAGACCTCGACCGACTCCCGGAGCCCCGCGAGCGCCGCCTCGACCGAAACGAAGATCCTTACCTCGTCGATCGAACCCGGCTCGGCTCAGCGCTCGCCGGCACCGAGGACCAACTCGAACGCACCCTCACACAACGCGCGACGCTCGCCCGCGAACTCGGCGACCCCGCCGCGATCCACGAAGACCGCGACGGCCTCACCAGCGCGATCGACACGCTCGCCCGCCAACGCACCGACCTGCGCAACGAGCTCGCCGAACGAGAAGTCGAGCGCCGCCCCCTGTGGGCGCGCGACGCGCTCGGCGAACGACCCGACCGCAGCCACGACGCAGAGCGCTGGGACCAAGCGGCACGAACACTCGCGCGGTACCGGATCGAGTACGAGATATCTGCTACCCGGGACCCGCTCGGTGACCGGCCCGCCGCTGCCGAACAGCGCCACGACTACGAGCGTGCTGAGCGTGCGCGCGAACAGCTCGAGCAAGAACTCGGACGCGAGACACCCGGACGCGAGCTGGACATCGACCGGTGACGCCGGCGGCGAGATCGCGAGATCACGGATCATGCGGGTTGCAGTCACTTCGACGACGCCGGAAGAGGGGCTCGAACCACCAACTGGTGGAGCAATTGTCAAATGTTGTGGATTCGGCAGTGAAGAGTGATCAGGCGGCGACCCTCTCGTCTGTCGTCGTTTCGTCGTCTGTGATCTTTGATCTCCGTCCTTGAACTTCGCTCCGTCGAGCACGTCGCTGACGAGTTCGTGGCCGTTGAGGCGCCGCCAGCGTTCCTCGGCGGCGTCCAAGAGCTTGTAGGCCATCGCGAGCGCGGCCTTCTTGGAGCCGGCGCCCTTGGTGACTTTGGTGCGCAGCTTGACCGTCGCGAAGCTGCTCTCGATCGGGTTCGTGGTCCGTAGGTGGCGCCAGTGCTCGGCGGGGAAGTCGTAGAACGCGGTGAGCGCGTCCCAGTCGCGTGTCGAGCTTCGCGACCGCCTTCGGGTACTTCGCTTCGAACTCGCCGCGGAACCGCTCCAGCGCGTTGCGGGCGTCCGCGCGGGTGGGCGCCTCGGCCATCTCGTGCAGCAGGCTCTTCGCGCGTGGCTGCAGCCGCTTGGGGAGCGCGTCCAATACGTTCGCTGTCTTGTGGACCCAGCAGCGCTGCTCCCTGGTGGCGGGGAACACGTTGCGCAGCGCAGCCCACGCGCCGAGCGCGCCGTCACCGGTCACGAGCTTCGGTTCGTTCAGCCGCGGTCGCGCAGATCGCGGAACACCGCGCCCAGGAGTCCTCGCTCTCGCGGTAGCCGTCCTCGACCGCGAGCAGCTCCTTGCAGCCGTCCTCACGGACACCGATCACGACCAGCAGACACAGCTTGGAATCCTCGCCGAGACGGACAGCCACGTTGACGCCGTCGACGAACAGGTACGCGTAGCGGTGAAAGCGCAGCTCGCGGGTGCGAGAACGCGGCGTGCTCGGCCTGCCACGCCTCCGTCAGCCGCGCGATCGAGCTCGCCGACAGCCCCGAGGCGTCCTCGCCGAGCAGATCCCGCAGCGCGGGCCCGAAGTCCCCGGTCGAGAGGCCGTGCAAGTACAGGATCGGCAGCACCTCGGTCACCTTCGGCGACCGCCGGCGTACGCCGGCAGGATCCGCGAGCTGAACTGCTGCCGCTCGCCGTCTCCTCATCGACGCGCTTGTCGTTGACCCGCGGCGCGCTGATCGCCAGCGTCCCCGAGCCGACCGTCAGCTTGCGCTCCCTGCGCCTTCCCGTTGCGGACCACCAGCCGCCTGCCGTCCTCGTCACGCTCCTCCGCGAACGACGCGACGTACTCCTCGACCTCGGCCTCCAGCGCCGCGGCGATCATCCGCAGCGCGCCCTCCCGCGCGAGATCATCCAGCGAGATCCTGCCCTCGATTGCCCTCCCCGATCGGGAGCCTGCGAACATCCTCCATGGCGTGCCTTCCTTTCCCGCCTCACGGCGGTCGGTCTTGATCAACCGGGAAGGTACGCCGCCTTCCTCTTCACGCGCATCCACAACATCTGGGTATAGCTCCCAACTGGTGGTGTGAGTTGGTGGCTGTGGTGTCCCGTTGTCGGCGGCTGGGGCGGAAGAAAGAAGTAATGGGGGATGCAGGCGTTAGACGGGTCGTGTTGACGGGGCGTGACGGGGACCTCGATGTCCCTGAGTCAGCCGAGCTCATCGCCGGACTCGCCGGCACCCGACCGACCTGGGTACACACCCAACGCGTCGACTGCGGACCACTCAGAGCGAGCCGCTCCGATGCCGGCGCTCGCACACGCGGCTACGAATACGTCATCCATCCAGGAGCATTGAAAACTCTTACGACCGGATGGGCTGCCGTGGCAACTCGGGAGACGGTGCCGCCCGCACTACCCGCATCCATCACCCGGTGGAAGCCCCGTCATGAGAACCACGACGAGCGCGCCGCGAGCCATTGGGCCGAGCCGCGGAGACTCGAGCGCCCCTTCTGCGACCGGAGGATGCGGCCGAACTCTTGGCAGTCAAAACGAGCTGGATCTACGACGCCGTACAAAGCAGGCCGCCTACCCTGCTTCCGCATTGGCCGGCACATCCGATTCACGCGTCCAATGCTCGAGGAATGGCTTGCCGGCCTATAGCCTTGGGTCGAGGTGTCGTGCACTCCGACGACTCCGTTCGGGTCCGTTTTGGCTTTGCGCGCGGTGACACGTCCACGAACTCATGAGTCGTCTTGAAGCTCGGCAATACTGCTCAGGTATGGCTGCCGCTGTCCAACTAGGCCTCTGGCCAGAGGTCGAACGTCCGCCGACCGACGAGGAGCCGGAACGCGGCCGGAATGCTGCTGCTGACGAGTCTGGCTGGACGCGGGAGGTCGCGCTCGACCCGCGCCACCGCCCTCAGACGCGACACCGTCCAGCCAGCACGGTTCGTCGCGACTGGTGGCGTGCGCCGCAAGAGGCGCACCTCCTCGACGAGCCCAACCGCTATCGCAAGTTGCAGTGGGAGGAAATGGCGATCCTGCAAGGCTTCGATCCAGGGTGGTTCGCCTCTCCTGGGCTGACGGAGGGTCACCGTCAGCGCGATCGGCGATTCGGTTCCTCCGCCGCTCGCCGCAGCGCTGTTGGATGCGGTCTCGACGCACTGGCATTGGGCAGAGCGAACAGCCGTCGAAATCTGCGCTGGCGCCGGCGGTCTTGCGTCGGCGGCCGGCGCCGCACCCTCGACACCTCGCGCTCGTAGACCACTGGGACGTCGCGTGTCAGATCCTCCGCGACGGGAAGCCGTGGTCACCAAACGTTGTCGTTTCCGGCGGGGTTCTAGAGCAGGATTGGACGGCCTTTCGAGGCAGGGTTCGCTGCTGCTCTCGGGCGGGCCGCCATGTCAGCCCTGGTCGCAGGGCGGCCGACGGCAAGGGGTCGAGGACTCTCGCGACCTCCTCGACGCGATCCACGAGACCGTGGCTACCATCGAGCCTGAGGTATTCCTCTGCTGGACGTGCCAGGCCTCGTCAGTCTGGGGGGGGCGTCCTACTTCAGGACGATCCTTCAACGTCTCAGGCGACCTTCCAAGCGGCTTGCGCTACGGAGTCATGGCGGCGATTCTTAACGCCGCCGACTTTGGGGTTCCGCAGATTCGTCGGCGCTTGTTCCTCCTCGGCTTCCGCGAAATGCCTCTGGCGTTTGCCCACCGAGTTCTTGACGACGCATACTCGCGCCGGTCGCATCGAGCGCCGACAGTTGCCGATGCATCTCGGCAACCGTGGCGGACGGTCGCAGACGCTTTCGCTGAGCGGCACGATCCAGGGGGTTGGCGCCGATGGGTCGGTGCAAGCGAGGCCGTCCGAGGACTCCCGCCGCCGTGACCCAACACATCGAGTTGGGCTGGCCTGGGAAAGGCCTCCTGCCCGAGCAAATGAAGTCCGGATCCTGGGGCACTGTCGAACTCAGGCCGGCGACTGTTTGCGCTTACCCACTCACAGTCGAGACGGCATTCGGCGAGCGGCCCCGCGATTCGCTTGTCGTTGTGGGCGATCGCCTCGACGCCTTGAGCACTCTCCGACTGACCATGGGGGACCGCATCAAGCTCGTTTACGCCGATCTGCCTAGAGTCGAGGGGTACGACGACACACGTG
>CAWHOI010000001.1:0-6140 GCA_963830975.1 uncultured Solirubrobacterales bacterium | reverse complement strand
CTTGCCGGTCGAGACGTTGAGCACGCGGGCGCCGGCCTCGAGCTTGCCCGAGTAGACGCGGAAGTAGGTCAGCTTGCCGACGAACGGGTCGGCCATGATCTTGAACGCGAGCGCCGCGAACGGCTGGGACTCGTCGGCCGAGCGCGTCGCGTCGCGCCCTTCGGGCTCGCCGCGCACCGGCTCGATGCCATGCACCGGCGGGACGTCGAGCGGCGAGGGCAGGTAGTCGACGACGGCGTCGAGCAGCGGCTGCACGCCCTTGTTCTTGAACGAGGACCCGCACAGCACGGGCGTCATCGCGATCGCGAGCGTGGCCTTGCGAATCGCCGCCTTCAGCAGCGCCTCCGGCACCTCGGCCTCCTCGAGGATCAGCTCGACCAGCTCGTCGTCGAAGTGCGACACCTCCTCCAGCAGGTGCTCGCGCGCGGCGGCCGCGGCGTCGGCCAGCTCGGCGGGGATCTCGCGCGACTCCTGCTCGGTGCCGAGATCGTCGAGGTAGTAGATCGCGCACATGCGCACGAGGTCGATCACGCCGGCGAAGTCGCCCTCGGCGCCGATCGGCAGCTGGATCGGAACGGGATGCGCACCGAGGCGGTCGACCATCGTCTGCACGCCGCGCTCGAAGTCGGCGCCGATGCGGTCCATCTTGTTGATGTAGGCGATCCGCGGGACCGAGTACTTGTCAGCCTGTCGCCAGACCGTCTCCGACTGCGGCTCGACCCCGGCGACCGAGTCGAACAGCGCGATCGCGCCGTCCAGCACGCGCAGCGAGCGCTCGACCTCGACGGTGAAGTCGACGTGCCCGGGCGTGTCGATGATGTTGATCCGGTGGTGGTTCCACTCGCAGGTCGTGGCGGCGGAGGTGATCGTGATGCCGCGCTCCTGCTCCTGCTCCATCCAGTCCATCGTCGCCGCGCCCTCGTGCACCTCGCCGATCTTGTAGGTGCGACCGGTGTAGTAGAGGATGCGCTCCGTCGTCGTCGTCTTGCCGGCGTCGATGTGCGCCATGATCCCGATGTTGCGGGTCTTTTCGAGTGTGAAGGCTCTTGGCATGGTGGTTTTTCGCTATCGCGGCTGGATGGGCGCACCGCGGCCGGCGGCACGCGCCGGGAGCGGGCAAAAAAATAGGGCCGGGAGGCCCACGCAGAGTGCTGCTCGAGGCCTCGTCTGCGTCGCTATGTGGTCGCGGTCTCCATCTTCGTGATCCTGCGCGTGGCGGGCTGTTCGCAGACGAGCGAGGTCGCCTTCAGCGCCGGGCGATCATAGCAGAGGGGTGCCCGAGCGCCGGCGTCTGCCCGGCCGCTTGCAGCCGCATGTCCGAGGCCCGTCCCGCTACCAGCGGTAGTGCGCGAACGCCTTGTTCGCCTGGGCCATGCGGAAGATGTCGTCCTTGCGCTTGTAGGCGCCGCCCTGCTGCGACTGGGCGTCCAGCAGCTCGCCGGCGAGCCGCGCCGACATCTGCTTCTCGCGGCGGTTGCGCGCGAACTCGACCAGCCAGCGCACCGCGAGGGTGCGGGCGCGCCGCGCCGGAACCTCGACGGGCACCTGGTAGGTGGCGCCCCCGACACGGCGGGAGCGGACCTCGAGCGCGGGCGTGAGGATCTTGATCGACTCCTCGAGCGCCTCGACCGGGTCCTTTCCGGTCTTCTCGGCGAGGATCGCCAAAGCGTCGTAGACGATCCGCTCGGCTGTCGACTTCTTGCCGTCGAGCATCACCTTGTTGACGACCTGCTGCACGAGCCGTGAGCGGTGCACGGGGTCGGGCTCGAGCGGGCGGATCTGGGCGGCGGCGCGACGGGGCATCGAGCGTTAGGGCTTCTTGACCCCGTACTGCGAGCGCGCCTTCTTGCGGTCACTCACGCCGGCGGCGTCGAGCGCTCCGCGAACCACCTTGTAGCGCACCCCCGGCAGGTCCTTGACGCGACCGCCGCGCACCAGCACGACGGAGTGCTCCTGCAGGTTGTGCCCCTCGCCGGGGATGTAGGCCGTGACCTCGATCGAGCCGGTGATCCGCACGCGCGCGACCTTGCGCAGCGCCGAGTTCGGCTTCTTCGGAGTCGTCGTGTAGACGCGCGTGCAGACTCCGCGTCGCTGCGGCGCGGCGACCTTGCGCTTGCGGCCCTTGCCCGACTTCAGTCCGGGGGTCGCGAGCTTCTTCTTCGGTGGCTTGCGCCCGATCCGGACGAGCTGGGAGGTGGTCGGCATGCGGCCCGGGATGGTACCAGAGGCGGCGATCACGCCCGCGCGGCGGCGAGCGCGGCGGCGAGCTGGCGGCCGCCGCGAGGGGCCGCTCAGGCCGTCGCGCCCAGCGTGTGCCGGGCGCCGAGCGACGGCATCAGTGCCGCCGCGAGCATGATCGCGACCAGGCCGAGGCTCTGCGCGACGATCCCGAACGCGCCGCCCGGCATCGGGTCGCCGAACACGAGGATCCCGCCGGCGATCGAGGAGATGTTGGCGGTCGCGCTGGTGATCGCGATCACGGGCACCGCGTCGCCGTCCTGGAATGACTTCGCCGAGGCGAAGAACGCGACCACCGACGCCATCAGCGTCAGCGCGAGCCAGGGGCTGAGGATCCCGAGCACGCCGTGCGCGCCGATGATCCCGGTCAGCGCCTTGATCGAGACGTCGGAGACGCCGAACAGGATGCCGCTCGCGGCGCCGAGCATCGTGCCGTGGTGGCGGCGCGGCGCGCCGGCGCGCGGCCCGACGATCAGCAGCGCCCCGACGGTGCACAGGCCGGCCTCGAAGGCGATCATCGCGGCCGGCGAGAAGCTCGCGTGCGCGCCATGAACGGTCGGCACCGTCAGCGCGAAGGCGACCAGGCCGCTGGCGGTCAGCGCCAGGCCGAGCCATTGGCGCCGCCCGACCGGGAAGCCGAACACGCGCTCGGCCATCACGCCGATCAGCACGACCCCGCCGGCCAGCACGACCTGCACCATGCTGAGCGGTGCGAGCGCCATCGCCGCGACGTGCAGCCCCCACGCGAACGCCGCCACGAGCATCCCCAGCGCGAACCAGCGGGCGCGAAACAGGCCGCGCCCGGAGCGCAGCGGATGGCGCGCGAGCACGCGCGGCGCGCTCCGCGCGCCACGTTGCTTGAAGAAGAACGCGAGGTTCGTGACGACGGCGCAGCAGAGCGCGAACAGGATTCCGAGTTGGATGGTCAGGCCTCCATGAAGAGCGTGCGGCGTCCTGCAACGAACGCCTCTATTCCCTATCGACCGGCCAATGCCTGCGCTTGACTTGCCGCGTACAGGAGGCGGGTAACGTCCAGGGATGCCCTCACACCGTATCGCAGCGGCCCTCGCACTCGCGCCACTGGCGTTCGCCGCCTCGGCCGCCGCGGGCGCCCCGAGCTGCGTCCCGCCTTCTCTTCAGTCGCTCCGCGCCTCCGGCGCTGCGCGGATCTACTCACGCGGCGATCAGCTCTTCGCGTGCCTGGGGAGCCGCCGCACGCCGCTCGGCCCGCTGCGCGGAACCGTCCCCTTCCCGGCCCGGCGCATCGCCCGCTACGCCCTCAGCCCCCGCTTCGCCGCCACCGACGCGGTCGAGATGGGCGTCGACACGTTCGCCTCGACGGTCGCCCTGATCGACCTGCGGACCGGCAGGACGCTCTTCTCGGCCCCCGCCACCACGCCGGAGCGCGCCGCCGAGTCCTTCGTCACGGTCGCGGCGATCGCCGTCAACGCCACGGGCGTCATGGCCTGGATCGGCGAGCGCAGCGCGGTTGACGTGCGCCAGCCGACGTATGAGCTGCACGTCCACGGCGGCATGTTCGGGGGCGACGGCGTGGTCTCGTCGGGCACGATCCCGCTGTCGGGCCTGCGGGTGGACCGCCGCCGACTGAGCTGGCAGGAGGGCGGCGCCAACGGCCGGCGTGTGACGGTCGCGCTGTCGAGCTGACGGCGGCGAGCGAGGGAGGCGCGCAGGCGCCTCCCTCCGCGCCCCTACTCGTTGATGTCCAGCTCGCGCAGCTCGTCCGCGAACCCGGGGTCGGAGCCGAGCCCGATCTCCTCGAGCGACGCGAGGTCGGCCGCGAAGTCGGCGAAGCCGCTCATCCCGAGCTCGCCGGCGAGGTCGTCGTCGCCCAGCAGGCCGAGCTCGTCGACCGCGCGCGGCAGCGGCTTGGCCGGCTCGATCTCGATCCGCCGGTAGCGCTTGAGCCCGGTCGCGGCCGGGATCAGCTTGCCGATGATCACGTTCTCCTTGAGCCCGTTGAGCCGGTCGATCTTGCCCTCGAGCGCGGCGTCGGTCAGCACCTTGGTGGTCTCCTGGAAGGAGGCCGCCGAGAGGAACGAGTCGGTGTTGAGCGACGCCTTCGTGATGCCGAGGATGATGTCCTCGAACTCCGCCGACTCGCCGCCGTCCTTGGCGACCTGCTCGGCCGCCCGCGCGAACTCGAAGCGGTCCACGAACTGGCCCGGCAGGTAGTCGGTGTCGCCCTTCTGGTCGACGCGCACCTTCTTCAGCATCTGGCGCACGATCAGCTCGATGTGCTTGTCGTTGATGTCCACGCCCTGGGACTTGTAGACCGCCTGCACCTCCTTGACGAGGTACTGCTCGGTCTCGGTCCGCCCGCGCACGGCGAGCAGCTCGTGCGGGTAGAGCGAGCCCTCGTTGAGCTGGCGCCCGGCGGAGATCTTCTCCCCGGAGGTCACGTACAGGCGGGTGCGGCGCGGGAAGGTGTGGCGGTGCTCCTCACCCGCCGCGTCGGTGATCACGACCGTCAGCGCCTTGTCGGACTCCTCGATCGAGATCACGCCGTCCTGCTCCGCGATCTTGGCGAGGCCCTTCGGCTTGCGCGCCTCGAACAGCTCCACGACGCGCGGCAGGCCGTGCGTGATGTCCGCGCCGGCGACGCCGCCGGTGTGGAACGTCCGCATCGTCAGCTGGGTGCCCGGCTCGCCGATCGACTGCGCCGCGATGATGCCGACCGCGTCGCCGATCTGGGCGATCTGGCCGGTCGCCATCGCCCGCCCGTAGCAGGCCTGGCAGACCCCGGAGGGCGCCTCGCACTTCAGCACCGAGCGCACCGCGACCATCGCGTTGTGGCCCTTCTCGTAGTCCTCGCGGTAGCTCTCGACGATGTCGGCGAACTCCGCCCGGTCGATCTGGGCGCCCTGCTCGACGAGCGTGCGCCCGCGCTTGGTTGAGAACTCGCGCGCGGCGATCCGGCCGATCAGGTTGTCGTTGGGCTCGCCGCCGTCCTTGAACACCGGGATCTCGATGTACTCCTCGGTGCCGCAGTCGACCTCGCGGATGATCACGTCCTGGGCGACGTCGACCAGACGGCGCGTCAGGTAGCCGGAGTCCGCGGTGCGCAGCGCCGTGTCGGCGAGACCCTTGCGCGCACCGTGCGTCGAGATGAAGTACTCGAGCACCGAGAGCCCTTCGACGAAGTTCGCCTTGATCGGACGCTCGATGATCTCGCCCTTCGGGTTCGCCATCAGCCCGCGCATCCCCGCCAGCTGGCGGATCTGCTTGAACGAGCCGCGCGCGCCCGAGTTGGCCATCATGAAGATGGGGTTCAGCTCGTCGAGGTTCTCGATCATCGCGTCGGCGACCTCGTCGGTGCACGCGTTCCACAGGTCGACGACGGCCTCGTGGCGCTCCTCCTGCGTGATCAGGCCCTGGTCGTACTGGTCCTGGACGGTCGCGACCTCCTCCTCGTACTTGTGGAGGATCGCGCCCTTGCTCGGCGGCACGACGACGTCGTTCTTGGAGATCGTGATCCCGGCCTGGGTCGCGTACTTGAAGCCCAGGTCCTTGAACGCGTCGAGCACGAGCGAGATCGTCGTCGCGCCGTAGCGCTGGACCAGCGCGTCGATCAACCTGGTCGTGTCGCGCTTCTTCATCGACTGGTTGACGAACACGTACCCCGCCGGATCGAACTCGCCCTTCAGCGCCTGCTCCAGCGCCCGCTCGATGTGGTCGTTGTAGATGATCCGCCCGACCGTCGTGAGGATGTGCCCGCCGCCGGTGCGCGACGGGCGGTACTCCGCCAAATCGTGCAGCTTCACGACCCGCGCCTCGTAGGAGAGCTCGGCCTCCTGCGCGGTGCGGAAGACGTGCGGCCGCGGATCGTGCGTCGCGCGATCGATCTTCGCCAGCTCCTCCGGCTCGGGGCCGTAGGTGAGGTA